>NZ_SEON01000009.1 GCF_004152845.1 Sphingobium fuliginis | reverse complement strand
CCACCCGATCCCTTCCCGAACTCGGACGTGAAACCAGTCTGCGCCGATGGTACTGTGGCTCAAGCCCCGGAAGAGTAGGGCGTCGCCAGGCATTATAGCTCGCGCTTCACATTAACCCATTCGCAATAAATGCGGCCTCCGCAGCGATCTCTAGTGTCGCGGGATGGAGCAGCCCGGTAGCTCGTCAGGCTCATAACCTGAAGGTCGTAGGTTCAAATCCTACTCCCGCAACCAGAGGCCGCAATTCAACTGCCATTTCATCAGCCATGAACATGTCCCATCGATCTTTCGGATCGGTGTCGGACTTTCATTGCGCCGACATGCGTCACCTGTTCCCCGAATAGGTTCCGGCGCAAAATCGCACGGCAGGCGTGCGCGGAGGTTTGAATCCCGCCACGGTCCTTTGAGCGGTAGGCATTCGGTGAAGACCGCGGGCTACTGGTGATCGCGTTTATGCTCGCCGAGCAGGTCGCGAAGGCACTCGATGCCGTCTTCGGACAGGGCCAGCACCGCATGCTCTTCGACGCCGTAAACCCAGATAACGCCGTCTTCGGTGTCCATTTGCTCGGTGAGTTCGTGGAGCAGGTCCTCGCTTTCCTCCCATTCTTGGGCGACTTTCGCGAGGGTTGTCACTGCATAGACCTTGTTCCGCTGCATCAGGCTGCCAGTTCCTCTACCGGAGCCCTCTGATGATCGGCTTTCCAGTTCCAGGGAAGCAGCTCATGGAGACGGTTCTGGGGGATGTCGGCGATGCGCGCGAGAACGTCGGCGAGCCAAGCCTGCGGATCGATGTCGTTGAGCTTTGCCGTGCCGATAAGGCTCAGCATGAAGGCCGTGCGCTGGCCGCCGCGGTCTGAACCGGCGAATAGCCATGATTTTCTGCCCAGGGCTATACCTCTGAGCGCGCGTTCCGCCGCGTTGTTCGAGAGGCAGATGCGGCCGTCATCGAGGAACGCGGCGAAGGCCGGCCATGCCTTGAGCATGTAATCCATGGCCTCGGCCACATCGCTGTTCTTCGATAACTTTGAGCGGTTCTCCCGCATCCATTCTTCCAGATTGGCAACCAGCGGTGCGCTGAGTTCCTGCCGAAGGGCGTGTCGCTCCTGTGCCGGCCTGCCGTTGATGGCGCGCTCAATGTCGAAGATCGCGTCGATGCGGCGGACCGCTTCCACTGCCAGCGGCGAGATGACGGCCTTCTTGCGGCGCTTCTTGAGCTGCGCGGCGACATCGGCCAGCTCGAAGAAATAACGGCGCGCGTGGCTCCAGCACAGGGCGCGGGTCAACGGCGCCGGCAGGCGGTCGGCATGGAACAACGCATTGTAGCCGGCATATGCGTCAGCCTGAAGGATGCCTCTCCAATTGCGCAGATGTCCCACGGGATGCTCGCCCCGCCGGTCGCGGGAATAATGGAAGATCGCCGCGGGCGGCGCGGGCCCGCCAAAAGGTCGATCATCCCGGACATAGGTCCAGATCCGGCCCGTATCGGTCTTGGTCTTGGCCAGAACCGGCACCGTCGTATCGTCGCCATGCAGCCGTTCGGCGGCTAGGACGTGGGCTTCGATCAGAAGGTAGAGCGGCATCAGCGCGGCGGTGCAGGCGCCAACCTGATCGGCCAAGGTGGAAAGGCTCAGTTCCACGCCCTCGCGGGCATAGCGATCACGCTGGCGGTTGAGCGGCTGATGCGCGCCAAACTTCTCGAACAGCAGCATCGCCAGGAAGCTGGGGCCAAAGAGCCCGCGGGGCGTCACATGGAACGGCGCTGGCGGTTGGGTGATCTTCTCACAATCCCGGCAGGAGAACTTCTCCCGCACGGTCTGGATCACCTTCCACTGGCGCGGCACGACCTCGAGTGTCTCGGTGATATCCTCACCCAGCTTGCACAGCCGATCCGAGCCGCAGCAGGGGCAGGTCTCGGGCGCGGCGATGACAACGCGTTCGCGTGGCAGATGTTCGGGCAAGGGCTTGCGGGCGGGGCGCTTGCGCTCGAACGGCGCGACGTTGGTCTTCGCCGCGGCCAGGGCAGCCAGAAGCTCATCTTCGCTGGCAGCGCTCTCGCACTCCTCGAAGGTCAGTTCCATCTGGTCGAGCAGATGGCGCGTGCGTTCGGATCGCTGGCCAAAAAGGGTGCGGCGCATCTTCTCGTTTTGCAGTTCGAGAAGGGCGTTACGGGCTTCCAGGTCGGCGTTGATGGCCTTGATGCGGGCGACTTCAGCGGCGACAGCCTCGGCAGCGGCAAGCCGCTCGCGAAGGCTGTCGATCTCTGCCTGTGCCTCGTTCCCCATGGCCAATAGCATAGCCAAAAAGCACCGGAATCTCTAGCTTTTTAGGTCATGCCGGGGCTTTTATCCGGCCAATGTCGGGCGCCATGTGGCCTGCGGATTACGCCAGTCGATCGCCTCCAACATGCAGGCCATCTGCGAGGGGGAGATGGCAATCACGCCGTCCACGGCCGAAGGCCAGATGTACTTCCCGCGCTCGAGACGCTTGGCATAAAGCGACATGCCGACACCATCATGCCAGATGATCTTGCAGAGGTCGCCGCGCCGCCCTCTGAAAATATAGAGATCGCCAGCAAAGGGATCGCGTCCGAAACTCTGCTGCACCTGCAGGGCCAGGCTGCGCATCCCACGCCGCATGTCCGTGTGCCCCGTCGCGATCCATATCCGAACGCCGGAGGGGACTGGGATCACGGCTTGACCGACCGCAGCACTGCCGACACCAGCCCGGGCGATGCGCCAGCGGGAATATGCACGATCGCCCGCTCGAACTCCACGGTGATCGCCGTCCCAATGGCCGGTGCCGGATCAGGATGCACCTGCACCTCTGCAAAGCCCTGCGCTGCCTGCTCCATCTGCCGCCGCCATCTGTAGATCTGGTTCGGCCGAAGATCAGCACGGCGGGCAATCTCCGCCACGTTCGCACCGGGCGCCGATACCGCCGCGACCAACTCGCGCTTCTGCTGGTCGGTCCATACCCGCCGCCGCTCCGGCCCCGAAATTACCGTGATCTGACTCATCGCACCGTCCCTAGTACCGGTGCAAACACCGGCGCTTGCACCGGTGCCATGTCAGAATATCAGCGGATCACCGCAAGGCGGCCCTCACCGGAGCGATACTTTGAGCGGCCGATTCCCGCTCCTAATCCTGCAACGCGATCATCGAAATCTGCCGGCCATAGTCGGCTTCTCCCCGATGGCAGGAACGGCGGTAACTGTAAAAGCGATCCGGCTGGCCATAGGTGTCCTCGTCCAGCAGTTCGATCTGGCCGATTCCCGCATCTGCCAGCCGCGCAGCTACATAGGCGGCGATGTCGAACTGGCAATGCCCCTCGCGCCCTGCTGAGAAGAAGCGATCATTTTCCGCATCCGCCGCCGCGAAGCGCTCTGCGAAATCCAGGGTTACTTCATAGGATGAGCGCCCGATGCAAGGCCCTATCGCGCAGGCGATCCGGTCGCGTGCGGCGCCCAGCGCCTCCATCGCCTCGATCGTCCGATCCGTGACACCGCCCAAGGCACCCTTCCACCCTGCATGCGCCGCGCCAACGACTCCGGCGGAAGCATCGGCAAACAGCACCGGCACGCAATCGGCGGTGAGAATCCCCAATATCAAACCAGGCCGATCGGTCACCATCGCATCGGCTGCCGGCCGTTCGTCGGCTTCGACAGGCGCCGTGACCGTGACCACATCGGGCGAATGAACCTGGTGGACCGTCACCAGCGTCGCACCCGGCAGCAGCGCGTCGCGGGCGAGATCCCGGTTGCGCAGAACCGCGCCGCGTTCGTCCTCCGAACCCAGTCCGACGTTCAGGCCCGCATGAATTCCGGTCGAAACGCCACCGCGCCGCCCTGCGAAACCGTGCAGGACGTCGCCCAAACCCGCAGCCCGCAGCAACTCGACCACGCTTCACTCCTCAACATCGTCATGGGAACCGCTTTTGCACCATGTCCTGAATGCGCAACATACTTGCGCACGGCGGATTAGGCGATAGTCTCCGTTCCATCACAAAAGGGGAGCGGCCGCAACGGTCGCCTGGGCAAAAGACTTCAAAGATAAAGGGCTCCACCATGATTTTCGGGCGCATAAAGCCATTGGATGCCATATTGGCCACGGCCGAGAAGAAATCTCTCGTCCGTACCCTGGGGCCGGTTCAACTGACGCTGTTGGGTGTCGGTGCGATTATCGGCACCGGTATTTTCGTTCTGACCGCCGCCGCCGCGCAGAAGGCCGGGCCGGGCATGATGTGGAGCTTCGTCATCGCGGGCGCCGTCTGCGCCTTCGCGGCGCTCTGCTATTCCGAGATCGCCTCGATGGTACCCGTATCGGGTTCCGCCTATACCTATACCTATGCGGTCGTCGGGGAATTGCTCGCCTGGATGGTGGGCTGGGCGCTGATCCTGGAATATGCGGTCGCGGCCAGCGCCGTTTCGGTGGGCTGGTCCGGCTATTTCATGGGATTGCTCAAAAGCATAACGGGACTGGAACTGCCACAGGCGCTTTCGGCGGGACCCGTCTGGACGATGAACGGCCTCATCCCGCATGCCGATTTCTCCCATGGCGTCATCAACATTCCCGCCATCGTCGTTGCGCTCGCCGTCACCGCTCTGCTGGTGATCGGCACCACGGAAAGCGCCCGCGTCAATGCCGTGCTCGTCGCCATCAAGGTGACAGCGCTCACCGCCTTCATCCTCTTGACGCTGCCCGTGCTGGACACCGGCAATTTCTCGCCCTTCGCGCCCAATGGCTGGTTCGGCCCGGAAGGCACAAGCGGCATGGGCATCGTCGGCGCGGCCGCCTCGATCTTCTTCGCCTATGTCGGTTTCGACGCCGTCTCGACCGCGGCGGAGGAAACCAAGAACCCGCAGCGCAACGTGCCCATCGGCCTGATCGGCAGCCTTGCGCTGTGCACCATCTTCTATCTGCTGGTGGCTGGCGGCGCGATCGGCGCCATCGGCGCGCAGCCGGTGCTCGGCCCGGACGGCGCCGTCGTCGCGCCCGGATCGCAGGGTTTTGCCGCCGCCTGCGCCACCGCGGCCCATGCGAAGGACCTTGTCTGCTCCAACGAAGCGCTCGCCCATGTGCTGCGTGAGATCAACTGGACCGTGGTGGGCAACGCCCTGGGCCTTGCCGCCAATCTGGCGCTGCCCTCGGTCATCCTGATGATGATGTTCGGCCAGACCCGCATCTTCTTCGTGATGGCGCGCGACGGCCTGCTGCCGGAAAAGCTGGCCAGCATCCATCCCCGGTTCAAGACGCCCCATGTCGTCACCATGGTGACGGGCGTCTTCGTCGCCATCGGCGCCGCGCTGCTGCCCGTGGGTCAGCTCGCGGACATCTCCAATTCCGGCACGCTCTTCGCCTTCTTCATGGTGTCGATCGCCGTGCTGGTGTTGCGCGTGAAGGAACCGGGCCGCGCCCGTCCTTTCCGCACGCCGCTGGTGTGGGTGATCGCCCCGATGGCGGCCATCGGCTGCATCTTCCTCTTCTTCAACCTGCCCTTCGATGCCCAGCTGGTCCTGCCGGTCTGGGGCGGCCTCGGCCTCGTGCTTTATTTCATCTATGGCTATCGCAAGAGCCATGTGGGACGCGGCCTGATCGAAACCCACGAACAGGATGCCGGCATTCCGCCTCAGCCCGTGCCGCCTTTGCCGGGCGCGCATACGCCCGGCGGCCGGGACGCCTGATCGACGAAGGGGGCGGCCACACCGCCCCCTTTTCAGTGCAGCGGTTCGAATTCCGGATCGCGCAGCGCGCCATGATGGGGGCGCGTGAACAAATTGCCCCGTTCGGCCCAGGCGACGATCAGGAAGGAGATCGAGCCGAACACCGCCAGCCCCAGGGTCAAAGGCAATGTCGTTCCGTCGAAGGCGCGGCCGATCAGGCTGCCCAGCGCGCTCGACACGGCCGTGGTCAGGAACGCCTGGAAGGAGGAGGCGACGCCCGCGCCCCTTGCGAAGGGTTCCATCGAGATCGCGCTGAAATTCGATGCGGTGAAGGCGATGGTCATCATCGTCGCCGCCTGCAGGATCATGAAGCTGACGATGGTTTCATGCCCCGTCAGGATCACCGCCAGATGCGTGACATTGATCGCCACCAGACAGAGCAGCGCCGTCTGGCTCAACCGCCGCGCACCGAAGCGCGAGACGAGCCGGCTGTTGAGCAGGCTGCCGATCCCCATGCTGCCGGCGATGGCAGCGAAGGCGAAGGGGAAGATCCTCTGCGCCCCGAATATGTCGAAGAAAATCTGCTGTATCGAGAGGATGAAGCCGATCAGGCCACTCATCACGACGCCGCTCGCCAGCATATAGCCGATCGAGGTGCGGGTGCGCAGGATGGTGCCGACCGTGCGGAAAATCGTGCCCGCGCTCATGCGCAGGCGATTTTCGGGCAGCAGCGTTTCCGGCAGGCGCATGCTCATCCACAGCAGGACGGCCGTCGCCAGGATCGCGAGCGCCCAGAAGATCCAGCGCCAGGGCGCGATCCACAATATCGCTTGGCCGAATGTCGGCGCCATGACCGGGATCAGCATGAAAACGGCGAAGATCAGCGACATCACCCGGGCCATCGCATCGCCCCTGAACCGGTCGCGGACGATGCCGACGGTGATCACCCGGCTGGCCCCCGCGAAGAAGCCGGCGCTGACCCGGCCGACGAGCATCATGGCGAAGCTGTGCGCGCCCGCGCAGGCGATGGAGGCGAGGATGAACAGCGCCATCGCGCTGCCCAGCACCCGCTTTCGCCCATATCGGTCGGACAGCACGCCGAACAATAGCGATCCGACCCCCAATCCCATGAAATAGGCGCTGATGATCAACTGCCGGTCATTGGGGTGCGGGACCGAAAGATCCCGGCCGATGTCGGGCAAGGCGGGCAGCATGGGATCGATCGACAGCGCGTTCATCGCCATCAGGCAGGCGCAGAGCATCACGAACTCATGGAACGCTATGTCCTTTTGCGGCTGTGCTGCGGCGACGTCGCGTTGATCGGTCATGCCGGTGGCTATGGGGACAATCGCGCGGACGCGCCACCCCTTTAGTGCCTTCGCGGGGCATTGCCTTTGCCGCCCATGGCATCATCGCGGCTCCGATCTATGGTATCTGCCGTGTTAACCATTTTTTATCCGCTGCCGGTGCAGCCTGCCGCTCGTCGAAAACCATCGCGTCGAAATCCATGAGGGGGATTCGGTTATGGCTAATGGACTGAAGAGTGCGCAGTTTCTGATGGAAAGCCGCTTCGCGGGAGCAGCCGACCGAACGGCGGAGGCCTGTTTCGATCTGGGTGTCGCCTATAGCTGTGGCACGGGTGGTCTGCCCGTCGATCTGATCGAAGCGCATAAATGGTTCAATCTCGCTGCGCTCAAGGGCAGCGAGGAAGGGCAGACGATGCGCGCGGAAGTGGCCGGGGAAATGTCGGCGCGCGAAATCGCCGAAGCGCAGCGGCAGGCGCGTGCGCTGATCGCCGCGACGCAACTGCGGGCTGCCTAGGCATTTCCAGCAGGGGCATCGCCTGACCGCCCGGAAATGGCGACAAGGCAAAAGCCTGGGGCGGTCGCGCCGATGCAAACGGATCGGTGCGATGATCCACCGGGAAATAACGGGGCTACTCTCCAGCCTTTGCAGGAGCACGGGGCGCCTTTGATCGGACCTGACCGTCTGCCCACAGCCCCTTTGCATCAGTCCGGTCGTGCCTCGCCCTTTCGAAAGGGTGTCCTTTCGGTCAGCCACGTCCTGTCGCGCTGCACGCCCTGCCGCTCTGCCGCCAGGAAGTCGGCAACGGCGCGGCGGAAGCTGGCATTGGGTATGAAATGCGCGGAAAAGGTCGGTTCCGGCGCATAGCCGCGCGCCAGCTTGTGGCCACCCTGTGCGCCGGCCTCCACCCGTTTCAGCCGGCGGGCGATGGCGATGTCGATCGCCTGATAATAGCATAGCTCGAAATGCAGATTGGGCACGTCCTCGGTACATCCCCAATAGCGTCCATAGAGCGTATCCGCGCCGATCAGGTTGAGCGCGCCGGCGATCGGTTGCCCATGCCGCAGCGCCAGCACCAGCAGCACCCGGTCCGCCATGCTTTCCCCCAGCATGGAGAAGAAGGCGCGGGTCAGATAGGGGCGCCCCCATTTGCGCGCGCCGGTATCCTGGTAGAAGGTCCAGAATATGTCCCAATGCGCCTCCGTCAGCGCGGCCCCGGTCAGGTGGACGATCTCCAGTCCCTCGACCGCCCTTTCACGTTCCTTGCGGATATTCTTGCGCTTGGCGCTCGACAGGTCGGCCAGGAAGTCGCCGAAATCGCCATAGCCGCGATTGGTCCAGTGGAACTGGCTGTCTTCCCGGATCAGCCAGCCTGCCGCCTCGAACAGCGGCACCTGCTCCGGCGCGATGAAGGTCGCATGGGCGGAGGACAGCTCATTCTGCTGCACCACCGCCTCGATCCCGGCGATCAGCGCCGGGGCGAGGGCTTCGTCGCGCAGCAGCAGCCGGGGGCCCGGCACCGGCGAAAAGGGCGCGGCGATCTGAATCTTCGGATAATATTGCCCGCCGGCCCGCTCCCAGGCATCGGCCCAGCCATGGTCGAACACATATTCGCCCTGGCTATGGGTCTTGCCATAGAGCGGCGCAGCGCCGGCGATCCGCCCATCCGGCCCGTCGATGACCAGCGGCAGGGGCTGCCAGCCGCTATTTCCGCCGACGCTGCCGGACCGTTCCAGCGCCGTCAGGAAATCCCAGCTCATGAAGGGATTGGCATCCCCCGCGCAGGCATCCCACTCGTCGCGCGGCAATTCGGCCACGCCTTGGGCAAGGCGCGCCACGCACTCAGTCATGCGACCGCTCGAAGATGATCTGGTCCGCGTGCAGCGCCGCGCGGGCACGCTGCTCCTCGCCACGCACCGTCCATGTCAGCACGGGCAGGCCCCTCCGGCGGGCGTCAACGGATAAGGAGGAAGGCAGGTCGCGAATGTCACAGGCGATAAAATCGGGTTTCGCCGCCCAAAGTGCAAGGGCGCGCCCGATTCTGTCGCGCCAGCCGCGCTTGCCCTGCTCCGTGATCACCAGCCCGCGCGCGACCATGGGACGGTGACGCCGGAACCAGCGCATCGCCACGGGATTGAAGGACATGACGGCCGCCGGCGTCTTGGGCCGCCGCGCGAGATCGTCGGCAACCGCCACGCAGATCGGTTCGACATGCCGCCCGTCCACCTTGATCTCGATGAGCAGCGGAACGTCCGTCCCGCACAGGTCGAGCAGGGCGCGAAGGCGGGGAACGCCGCCGCCGTCCGGCAGCATCAGCCGGTCTATCGCTCCGGCATCATGATCCTGCACAGCCCCATTCTCGCCCGTCATGCGGCGCAGCACGGCGTCGTGGAAGACAATCGCCACATTATCGCGGCTGAGGCGGACATCGCATTCGATGCCGAAACCGCCGGCGATGGCGGCCGCGAAAGCCGCCATGCCGTTCTCGCTGATCCGGCCCCCATGCAGCCCGCGATGGGCGAAGGGGCGGGCGATCAGGAAGGGGAAGGCGTCAGGCCGGGCGGACAAGGACGATCGCGTCGATCTCGACCACCGCGCCCAGCGGCAGCACCGGCACGCCCACCGCGCTGCGGGCATGCTTGCCCGCTTCCCCGAAGACCTCGACCATCAGTTCGGATGCGCCATTGGCGACCTTGGGCTGGTCGGTGAATTCGGGCGTGCTGCTGATGAAGGCGCCCAGCTTCACGATCCGTTCGACCCGGTCCAGGCTGCCAAGCGCCGCCTTCATCTGGGCGATCAGGTTGAGGCCGCAGGCCCGCGCCGCCTTGACGCCATAGTCGAGGTCGCGGTCCTCGCCCAGCCGGCCCGTCATCAACTGGCCGTCGGACAGCGAGATCTGCCCGGAGATATGCAGCAGGCCGTTCGCTTCCACCGCCGCGACATAGGCGGCGACCGGCGCGGCGGCGGCGGGCAGGGTGATGCCCAATTCGGTCAGGTGGGCTTCGATGCTCATGCGGATGCTCCTTGAGTGGTCGGTAAGGTTTCGGGCGCCGGACCCTCGGCCAACCGGGCCGCGATCCAGGCTTCGGCGGCCGCCCAGTCGTCGATCCGGGCGTGGGCCCGCGGCGCGGCGGCTATCGTGCCGGCGATCTCCGGCTCACCCACCATGTGCAGGCGCCAGACGCCCGGCGCATGATCCGCCACCGAGCCATGATGCTCGGCCAGGTCGTCGATGAACAGGGCGACGCTGGGCCGGCGCTCCGCGACGATGGCGGCCAGCGGCTGACCCTTGCCGCCCTGGTTCCAATAGACGGTGAAGGGGAGGCCATGGGTCGCGAGCTGCTCCTCCCTCTGCCGGTGATGCCGCTCCGTGATATTGGTGAGGACAACGATGTCCGCGATCCCGCTCAGGCGGCGCATCGCCTCCACCGCCCCGGCGATCGGCGTCTGGCGATGCATTTCCGTATCGAAGAAACCGATCAGCAATTCCCACACCAGCGCGCGCTCCAGCGGCTGGCCGCTGTCCTTGTGCCGCAGCGCCCCGCCAAAGCCGCGCTCACGCATGTCGAAATGGACATTGTGGTTCTCGCCCAGCCATTGCCGGAAGGGCACCACCATATGCAGCAGCACCTCGTCGCAGTCGGTGATGATCAGGGGGCGGGTCATGCGATCAGGGACTCCCTTGCGGCGATCAGCGCCTCCGGCCTGCTGTCGATGCTTTCGGCACAGGCGATCAGATCCGGTTCATGATCGGCCAGGAAGCCCAGCACCGCACTCAATATCGCCGGATCGCCCACGCCGTTCCTCAGCGTATCGGCGTCCAGCCCGGTCAGCGCCAGCAGCCGGTCGGCGCGGCGATCGTCCGCCAGTGTCCAGGCCAGCGCCATCAGGGCCAGAACGGATGGCTCCCGGGTCTCGTCTGGGATATGTTGCTTGCCATGGTTAATGTCGGGACGCATGATTGATCTCAACGAAGGGCGGGCCTAGGTGGACGCACTTCCATTATGTTTGCGGATTTCTCCAAACGCGGGTGACTGGTGGCAAAGCGCGTGCTCGTTGTCGAGGACAACGAACTCAATCTCAAACTTTTTTGTGACCTGCTGCGCGCGCACGGGCATGAGGTGCTGCCGCTGCGCGACGGGCGGGACCTGCTGGCGCAGGCGCGCGAATTCCATCCGGACCTGGTGATCACCGACATTCACCTGCCGCATATCAGCGGGCTCGACCTCATCATCTCGCTGAAGCGGGACGCGCAATTGTCGTCGGTGCCGATCATGGCGGTCACCGCCTATGCGGGCCATGGCGATGAGGAACGGATTCGCGGGGCAGGCGCGCAGGCCTATGTGTCCAAGCCGATTTCCGTGCTGCGCTTCATAGAGCAGGTGAACGCTCTGCTCTAGGGCGCGGGTTTGCCCGTTGCGGCCATGAAATCCTCCCTCTCCGCCGCCTGAAGCCGGGATTGTCACCGCCCGGTCATACGGCTTTCATCGATCCGTCTCCCTTTTGCAGCCATGTCGTCACGCGGCTCTGCCATGCCGCCGTCGCCAAGGGCGCGGCGTTCAGCCGACAGCCCGGATTGTACACAGGGGTATTCATCCATGTCTCATCTGACCGACGAGGCGCGCGCGGCTTTCCGCGATGCGCAGCCCAAGATCACTGCCGGCGAAGACAGCCTGGAATCGATCGTTGCCGCCAATCCGGCGCGCCGCACCGTGCTGAAGAACGGCCTGCTCGGCCTTTCCATGCTGCCGATGCTGGGTGCGCTCACGGCCTGCGGCGACGATGACGATTCCGGCTCGCCGACACCCACGCCCACGCCGACGCCAGCCCCGGCGCCCAGCTACGCCATCAACTTCGCACCGGTCGCGATCAACGGCAACGACACGGTCACGGTTCCCGCCGGCTACACCGTCGATGTGCTGCTGAAAGCAGGCGACTCGGTCGAAACCGGCGCCGCCTATGCCTCCGGCAGCTTCCCCGGCAGCGCGGCTCAGACCAATTTCTGGGCGGGCGGCAATCATGACGGCATGGAATTTTTCGAACTGTCGGGCGTCGACCCCAACAGCGGCGGCCTGCTGGCGATCAACCATGAACTGCCGGATTACAACATCCTCTTTTCCAGCGGCGCCTATAATGCCGCCACCGCTACGGCCGACCAGAAGGCCATCGCCCTGTCGGCGGTCGGCGTTTCCGTCGTGGAGGTCGCCAAGGGCACGGACGGCAAGTTCGCGGTCAAGGCTGGCTCGCGCTTCAACAGGCGCTATAGCGGCAACACGGACTATCGCGTCGGCGGCCCCGCCGCGGGCCTGCTCTCCCCGACCATCCGCGGCACGCTCAACAACTGCTCCTCGGGCCGCACGCCCTGGGGCACCTATCTGACCTGCGAGGAGACGACCAACAACTATCTCGACCCGACGCAGCCCAACAACAATTATGGCTGGGTGGTAGAGATCGACCCCTATCAGGAGCTGGCCGCGCCGACCAAGCGCACCGCCATGGGCCGCTTCTCCCATGAGAATACCGCCTATATGGACGATGCCAACAACCGCGTCGCCTTCTATATGGGCGACGATTCGACGCCGGGATGCATCTACAAATTCGTGCCCGACCGCGCCTACAGCACCGGCAACCGCGCGTCGAACATCGACATGCTCGACTATGGCACGCTTTATGTGGCGCGCTTCAACGCGGATGGCACGGGTGAATGGCGGGCGCTGGTGCAGGGGCAGAATGGCTTGGTCGCCAATGCCTCCGACCCGGGCAATGTCAGCCAGTCGACCACCCCGCCGACCCCCACGACGGTCAGCTTCAACAGTACGGCCGATGTGCTCATCAACGCCCAGTCGGCGGCGCGCGTCGCCGGCGGCACGCTGATGGACCGGCCGGAATGGATCACGGTCGCGCCGAACCGCCAGGCGATCTTCGTCACGCTCACCAACAATAGCGGCCGCCGCGTCACCGATAACCCCAATCCGCGCACGACCAACCTGCACGGTCATATCCTGAAGTTCCGCGAAAATGGCGATTCGCCGCTGGCGACCCGCTTCACCTGGGAAGTCTTCCTGCTGGCGGGCAATCCCAATCTGGCCGAAGCGAATCTGAAGGGGAACATCAGCGGCGATTATTTCTCCAGCCCCGATGGCCTCCGCATCGATCCGCAGGGCCGCCTGTGGGTCCAGACGGATCACAACCTCACCGGCAATGCGGGCACGCTGAACGGTGCGGCGGTCAACATGACCCAGGCCTTCGGCAACAATTCGATGTACCATGTCGACCAGACGAGCAATGCATCCAAGCGCTTCCTGGTCGGTCCCGTGGGTTGCGAGATCACCGGCATCGCCTATACGCCGGACCTCAAGAGCTTCTTCATCAACATCCAGCATCCGACCGGCAACTGGCCGGTATCGGGGCAGCAGCCACGCTCCTCGACCATCGTGGTGCGCCGTACGGATGGCCAGCCGGTCGGTAATTGATCGATCCGGCTTGGCGGATTTTGGCTAATCCAAGACATTCCCCTCCCGCAAGCGGGAGGGGTTAGGGGTGGACGCGAGCGCAGCGAGCTTCCAGCTTAGCCGTTGCAAAACAGCGCAGATGCCGCGCCAGCCCACCCCCTAGCCCCCTCCCGCCTGCGGGAGGGGGAATGGCAGGAAACCACCCAAAATCCGCCCCCGACCCGCATTTCCAGCCAACAAGGAAAGGCCCGTTCCCCATGGGGGACGGGCCTCTTCGTTCGGGCATGATGCCGCGAAGCTGCAATCGTCGGGCGGCCGCAGCCGCCGTCAGATCACTTGATCTTGGCTTCCTTGAACTCGACATGCTTGCGCACGACGGGATCGTACTTCCGGAAGCTCAGCTTCTCGGTCTTGGTGCGCGGATTCTTCTTGGTGACGTAGAAGAAGCCGGTGTCAGCCGAGCTGACGAGGCGAATCTTGACGGTTGCTGGCTTGGCCATGGCCTTAGTCCCTGGTCGTGAATATCGTGAAAAAGAAGAGCGGCCCCAATTCTCTTGCGAGGAAGGGACCGCCCCGTTTCAGCGGTGCCCCATGAGGCAGATTCGGCCCCATGTCAAGGCTCGTGGCCCAGGCGCGGGGGTTATGCTACACTTTACGTGGCCTTAACCCGCTTCGCTCTATCAGGGAGACGGAGTTACAGGACGGGGGAGTCTTCTCCATGCGACATGATCCGATGCTGGCCATTCTTGCCGATCTGCTGAGGCGGGTCGACGGGCTTGCGGGGGAAAGGGGCCATGTATCGGTGGTGCGGTTGCGCGACGAGATCGACCGCATTCGCCATATTGCCCGCGCCTTTCACCTCGACAGCGTGGAAAGCCTGGCCGGCACATTGCAATCGGCGCTGTCGCTGCAAGGCGCCGGACCGGTCATCATGTCCTATCTCGACCTGATGCGCGACGCGATCGCGGCCAAAATGCCGGAGGCGGACGTCATCGCCATGCCCGTCGCCGCCAAGCCGGCGGCAGGGCCCGGCGCGCACCTGACCGTCTGACTGTCTGGCCGGCTGAATGGATGCATTGCTGATCGCATTGCTCGGCTGCCTGATGGCGGAGACGGGCGACAAGGGGCAGTTGCTGGCGCTTGCGCTGGCCGAACGGTTCCGCCGCGACGGAGCGGTGATAGCGGGGATCGTGGCGGCGGCGCTCGCCAATGCGGCCATCGGCGCGGCGGCAGGCGCCTTCATCGCGCCGATGCTGGGTACGGACGGGCGGCTCCTTTTCCTGGCGCTGGCGCTGATCTTCCTGGCGGTCGGCATGTTCTGGCCGACGAAACGGCCTGATCCCCTGGCAAGCTGGCGGCTGGGGCCCTTTCCGACCAGCGCGCTCGGCCTCTTCATCCTCGGCTTCGGGGACGGCGCGCAGTTCCTGATCCTGGGAATCGCCGTGCGGACCGCCGATCCTTTCCTGGCCGCGACGGGCGGGGCGATCGGCATCATCGCCGCGACCGTGCCCGCCATTCTGATGCGCGGTCCGTCGTTCAAGGCGCTGCCGCTTCGCGCGATCCGGCTGGGCGGGGGCGTGCTGGTGCTGCTGGCGGGCATGGCGGCGGCGGTGTCGGCCCTGCATCTCGCCTGATCGATTGGCTGCATCACATTGACCGGCATTATCCCGGCAAAATTCCTGTCTTGTCATGGCACCTTATCGGGGACAGACCATTATATGTCCGAAACCAAGTCCCCCAGCAGGAGCCAAGCATGACAGCCCCCGATCTCAAGACCCCGACGGACCTGCGCAGCAACGCCACCAAGTCGGTCGCAGAGGCGCTGAACGGCGTGCTCGCCGACAGCTATGCACTGTATTTCAAGACCAAGAATTTCCACTGGCACGTCTCCGGCCCGCATTTCCGCGACTATCATCTGATGTTCGACGAGCAGGCGACGCAGATCCTGGCGACCACCGACCTGATCGCGGAGCGGGTGCGCAAGACCGGCAACACGACGCTGCGTTCCATCGGAGACATTTCGCGCCACCAGTCGCTGGTCGACAATGACGCCGATTATGTAAGCCCCGGCGACATGCTGAATGAGCTGCGCGAGGACAATCTGAAGCTGGTCGAGGCGCTGCGCGCCGCCAAGGCGGCCGCGACCGAAGCGGGCGACAATGCGACCGAGGGCATTATCGACGACTGGACCGACGAGGCCGAGGAACGCGCCTGGTTCCTGTTCGAAGCAAGCCGCAACGCTTGATTGAATAGACGAAAGCCCTCCAGCCGAAACTGGAGGGCTTTTTTGATCAGCATTTATCCGTTTGAACGATACCGATCTTTTTGCAGTGTGCTCCTGCGAAGGCAGGAGCCCAGTCCTGCCGTCGGAACTGGGTTCCTGCCTTTGCAGGAACACAATCCGGCATATTGCGAGGTCTACTCCTCCAATATCGCTTCGATCGCGAGGATCATGATCGCGCCCGGCTTACCGCCGAAATCGACGCTTTCGCCTTCTTCCGCATCCATCATCGCCCGGGCGAGCGGCGCGGAAAAGGCGATACGCCCTTCCGTCGGCTCGGCCTCGTCGTCCCCGACGATGGCGACCCGCTTCTCCTTGCCGTTCAACCGGTAGGTGACGCGGCTGCCGAAGGCCACGGCCTCCGCATCCGGCACCGGCCGCAATTCCGCCGTCGCCAGGCGCGTGCGCCAATAGCGCAGCTCGCGCTTCAGCTTCTTGGCGTCCTCCTCGGCCATGGCTTCGGTATCGACCGCCTCCAGCGCTTCCACCTTCTCCCGCGTCAGCCGCAGGCCGCGCGCCGTCACCCAATTGGGTCCGGGCGGTAAGGGAATCTCGAAAGTGGGTTCCAGATGCTCCTCGTCACTCTCGCGACGAAAGGCGACACTCATTGCACTCTCCTGTCAAAACGCTTGTTCGCGCTGACACGAGGTCGAAACTGCCGATCTTCTTTTCAAGGGAAGGTCCGGGCTTCGACATCGCGGAAGCCCGAACGAGCAGGGCCTCTAATCTTCGTCGAACAGTCCGGCGAGCTGCTCCACCATGGTCCCGCCGAGCTGTTCGGCATCCATGATGGTCACCGCGCGGCGATAATAGCGCGTGACGTCATGGCCGATGCCGATGGCGACGAGCTGCACGGGCGAGCGGTTCTCGATCCACTCGATCACCTGCCGCAAATGGCGCTCCAGATAGGTGCCGCTGTTCACCGACAGGGTGGAATCGTCGACCGGCGCGCCGTCGGAGATCACCATCAATATGCGGCGTTCCTCATTGCGGGCGATCAGCCGGTTATGCGCCCAGAGCAGCGCCTCGCCGTCGATATTCTCCTTGAGAAGCCCCTCGCGCATCATCAGGCCCAGATTCTTGCGCGCCCGGCGCCAGGGTTCATCGGCCTTCTTGTAGATGATGTGGCGCAGGTCGTTGAGACGCCCCGGCATCGGCGGACGCCCGGCGGCGAGCCAGTCCTCCCGGCTCTGCCCGCCCTTCCAGGCGCGGGTGGTGAAGCCCAATATCTCGGTCTTCACCCCGCAACGTTCCAGCGTGCGGGCCATGATGTCGGCGCTGATCGCCGCAATGGAGATCGGCCGCCCGCGCATCGACCCGCTATTGTCGATCAGCAGCGTCACGACCGTATCGCGGAACTCGGTGTCCCGCTCGATCTTGTAGGAGAGCGAGCGCGTCGGATCGATCACGATCCGCGCCAGCCGCGCCGCGTCGAGCAGCCCCTCTTCCTGATCGAAGTCCCAGCTCCGCGACTGCTGCGCCATCAGCCGCCGCTGCAGCCGGTTGGCAAGCTTCGTCACCGCGCCCTGCAGGCTCACCAATTGCTGGTCGAGGAAGCCGCGCAGGCGCAGCAATTCATCCTCGTCGCACAGATCCTCGGCGGTCACGACCTCATCGTGAAGCTGCGTATAGGGCTTATAGTCGAAGCCCGGCGGCAGGTCGCCCATCGGCCGGTTGGGGCGGACGGGCATCATGCCCTCCTCGCCCATATCCTCCGCGCCTTCTTCGCTGTCGGCGTCGAACTCGTCGCTATATTCGGTTTCGCCGTCCTCGGTGTCGCCGCCCTGGTCCTCGGCGCGCGCCTCGGCAAAGGCGTCGCTGTCGCCCGCCTGATCCTCGCCGCTGTCACCCTCTTCCTGTTGCTGCTCTTCGTCCTCCCCCTCTTCCTGCGGTTCGGAATCGTCGGTTTCGGGCGGCACGTCGGCGTCGATCAACTGGAGATGCTCCAGCATGGCCGAGGTCAGCTTCTGGAAAGCGCGCTGGTCGTCGATGGCCATGGCCAGCGCGTCGAGATCCGCGCCCGCCTTGTCCTCGATCCACTGGTCGACCATGGCGAGGCCCGCCCGCACATCCTTGGGCGCGGCCTGCCCGGTCAGCCGCTCGCGCACCTTGAGCGCCAGCGCGGTCGACAAGGGCACCTCATCGGCGGAACGCGCCCGGCGGATCGGATCGGACTTCAATTTCAGGTCGAGCGCATGGTTGAGGTTCGCCCTTACCCCCTCCATCGCCCGCGAACCGATCGCTTCTACCCGCGCCTGCTCGACCGCGTCATAGACGGCCCGCGCCGTCGCGTCGGCAGGCGCGGCGGCATTGTGAATCCGGGCATTATGGTGCCGCAGCCGCAGCGCATTGGCGTCCGCGAAACCCCGCGCCAGCGCCACCTGATCGGCGGGCAGATTGCGTCCGGGCGTCGGCACCTTGATCGCCTTGCCCGCCATATGCGGCGTGTCGGCGGTGAAGCTCACCTCCACCTCCGCGTCGCGCGCGATCGACCGCGCCGCGCCGGACAGCACGTCCTTGAAGGCGTCGAGGGGCGAACGGTCGGCCATCAGTCGAGCAACATTCCGCGCATCGAATCCCGTGCCGCGGCGTCGACGCCCAGCACATCGTTCAGATAGCCGTCCACGCCGCCATGGCTTTCATCCAGCGTCGCGAACAATGTATCCAGATAGACGGATTCCGCCTTCAGCAGCGGTTCGAGCATGTCGGTTCTGGTCAGCCGCATCCGCGCCACCAGCGTGTTGCGCTGCGCCAGCAGCCAGTCCCAATCGGCATGGGCGTTGGTCGCCAGATAATCCTGAACGATGGTCGGACGCGGGACGCCCAGCGCCGCCAGAACCAGCGCCGCGCCCACGCCGGTCCGGTCCTTGCCCGCCGAACAGTTGATCAGCAACGGCACGCGCCCATCCGCGATCCGCGCGAACATGGCGCGGTAGGATTCGGCATGGTCGACCGGAATGACGCGATAGAGGGCGATCATCGTCTGCCGCATATCGTCCGCGGTCGCGCCGTCGCGCTTCAGCATCTCTCCGAGGAGCCCGCTGCTTTCCGCATAGTCGCGGCAGAAATAATCGACCTCGCTCCCATGCCAGAGCGTGGGTTCGGCGGTCCGTTCGTTGCCGCGGCGGAAATCGCAGATCGCCTTGATGCCGAGCGAGCGGAGATGGTCCGCATCCGCGTCCGTCAGCAGCGCCATCGTCCCCGACCGGTAGAGCATGCCGCGCTTCACGCAGCGCCCATCGGCGGTCGCATAACCACCGAAGTCGCGCAGGTTGAACGCGCTCTCCAGCGGCAGGCGGGCTTTTTCCGGCGTCAGGGCGACAGGCTCGCTCACGGCCGCTCGCCCTCCCCGACCATGGGCACGGCGATGGTTTCGATCTGCGTTTCGACCTCGCTCATCAGCTTGTGCACCGGGCATTTCGCGGCGACGGCGATCAGTCTGTCATGCTGCTCCTCGGTGAGCGGACCGGACAGCGCGATGCGCGTGGTCAGCCTGTAGATGCCCTGCCGTTCCTGGCTCGCGTCGCGCACCACGCCGACATGGATGCCCTCCACCGGAATGCCGTTGCGCTGCGCATACCAGAGCATCGTCATCGCCTTGCACGCGCCCAAGGCCGAATCGTAAAGGTCATGCGGGTCCGGCCCGGCATCATGGCCGTCCGGCGCCGACATGTCCGCGATCAGTTCATGCCCGCGAATGCTGATCCGATGGGCGGTCCCGCCCTCCGGATCGATCCGTTCGACGACGATCACGTCACGCCGCCCGGTGCGCGACGCTTTCGGGCAGGTCCTTGCCGAAGACGCGCTGATAATATTCGGCCACCAGCGGCCGCTCCGCCTCATCGCATTTGTTGAGGAAGCTCAGGCGGAAGGCGAAGCCGATATTCTTGAAGATCAGCGCATTCTGCGCCCAGCTTATCACGGTGCGCGGGCTCATGACGGTCGATATGTCGCCGTTGACGAAGCCCTGACGCGTCAGTTCCGCCACCTTGATCATATTCTCGACTTCCTTGCGGCCGCCCTCATGGTCGTACTCGCCGGACTTGGCCAGCACCACCTGCGCCTCGGTCGCGGCGGGCAGATAGTTGAGCGCCACCACCAGGTTCCAGCGGTCCATCTGGCCCTGGTTGATCTGCTGCGTGCCGTGATAAAGGCCGGTGGTGTCGCCCAGACCCACGGTGTTGGCGGTCGCGAACAGGCGGAACCAGGGATTGGGCCGAATCACCCGGTTCTGGTCGAGCAGCGTCATCTTGCCGTCGGTTTCCAGCACGCGCTGGATCACGAACATCACGTCCGGGCGGCCCGCATCATATTCGTCGAACACCAAAGCCACAGGCCGCTGCAACGCCCAGGGGAGCAGGCCTTCGCGGAATTCCGTCACCTGCTGCCCGTCCTTCAGGACGATGGCGTCGCGCCCGACCAGGTCGATGCGGCTGATATGCGCGTCCAGGTTGATGCGGATGCACGGCCAGCGCAGGCGCGCGGCGACCTGTTCGATATGGCTCGACTTGCCGGTGCCGTGATAGCCCTGCACCATCACGCGGCGGTTATAGGCGAAACCAGCCAGGATCGCGAGCGTGGTGTCCGGATCGAACACATAGGCGGGGTCGAGATCGGGCACCCGCTCGTCGGCTTCCGAAAAGGCCGGGATCTTCATGTCGACATCGATGCCGAACACTTCGCGCGCGTCGACTTCGCGGTCGGGCGAGGCCAACAGCGTTTCGGCGCGGGTATCGGGCTGGACGTTCGGGATGTCGGTCATCTTCTAATCTCTTTGAACGATCTGGTCGGCACTGCCCTAACCATCAGGGACAGGCATGTCGATAGAGTGGGGCCTTAACACGCCGGGATCAAGCGGCCCATTCGGCCAAATTGGCCTCCTGCCCGACCAGCGCCAGCCCATGGGCGATGGACGTCAATTCTCCGCCGGTTGCAATATGGTCTTTCCCGAAGCGCCGGTCGAAAATGCGCCGGATCGCCGGGATCAGGGACGTGCCGCCGGTCAGGAACACCCGGTCGATGGCATCGGGCGCCACGCCCGCCCTGTCGAGCGCCTTGTCCACCGTGGCTTCGATCCGGGCGATGTCGGGCGCGATCCACCCCTCGAAATCGGCGCGCGTTACCTGCTTTTCGATGGTGAGCCCGCCGCCTTCGAAGCGGAAAGTCGCGCTCTCCGCCTCCGACAGCCGCCGTTTCAATGACCCCACCGCATCGTAGAGCGGATAGCCCAGTTCCTTCTCGATCACCGTGATCATCCGTCCGATTGCGTCGGGATCATGGGCGGCCTTCTGCAACCGCGCCAGCTCGTCCATGGTCCGCCGGTTGCGCATCAGCGCCAGCCGCGACCAGTCGGCAAAATCGGCAAAATAGCTGCGCGGAATCTCCAGTTCCTTGCCGAAGCTGTGATAGCTGCCGCCCTTGCCCAGCATCGGCAGCACCAGATGATCGACGATCCGATAGTCGAAGCGGTCCCCGGCAAGGCCGATGCCCGCCGAGCCGAGCGGCACGCAACGCCGCGCCGCGCCCGGCGCCTCGACCCGGACGATGGAAAAGTCGCTGGTGCCCCCGCCAAAGTCCGCCACCAATATCGTCGCCGCTTCGGTCAGGCGGCTGGCATAGCTGAACGCGGCGCCCAGCGGTTCGTAGACATAGTGAATCTCGTCCCCGAACCCTGCGAACATGGCGTCATAGCGCCGCCGGGCGAGCGCCTCGTCGGGCCGTGATCCGGCATATTCCACCGGCCGCCCGACCACGATCCGCTCCGGCCGCCGGTCCAGCGCGCCGCCCGCATGGCCGACCATGCGGGAGAGGAACATCTGCCCCAGTTCCTCGAAGCGGAAGCGCTTCTCGAACACATTCGCGCTTTCGAAGACCGGGCTGGCCGCCACCGACTTGAAGCTTTGCAGGAAGCGGCTGTCCTCCGGAAATTCCAGATATTCCGCTATCGCCCATGGTCCCGCCTCATGCGCCATGCCGCCCTTCACGCCGCTGTCATGCCAGAAGCAGAGCGCGGAGCGGAACACCGCGCCGGTTGCTTCCTTGCCGGCAAATTCCACCAGTTCCGACCCGCCCCCGCCAGCGAGCGCGGCCACGCTGTTGGTCGTGCCGAAATCGAGGCCCAGGGCGCGGGTTGTCATAGGAATCTCCGGGGAAGGGTCGGCGCCTATGACAGCGCGATGAACCGATCACAAGTCATTCCCGCCTGTGCGGGAACGACGATGTTCAAGCGAAAGCCTCAGCCTTCCTCAACAATTGATAGGCCTCGATCACTCCCTGCAACAAAGCCTCATGGCTCCGGTCGCCGCCATTATGATCGGGATGAAAGCGCCGCAGCAATTCGGTGTAGCGCTGCCGCAGCGCCCTTCGGTCGGCGTCGATCGGCAACCCCATCACCTCCAGCGCCCGCCGGTCGTCCCGCGACAGGAATTTTCCGTCCTGCCGCGTCTGGTTGTCGGCCCGCGCCTTCGCCACCCGCTCCCTGAACTTGGCGCCGATTGCGTCCAGCGGGTCCTGAAAGTCCGACCATCTGGGCGGCGGACTGGCGGCGTTGGACGAAAAGGCCCGCGTTTCCCGCTCCCACCCAGCATAGGGGCGCTGGGCGGCGGCGATCTCCTCCGGGCTCATGCCGGTGAAGAAATTATAGCCCTGGTTGAATTCCCGCACATGGTCGAGGCACAGCCAGCGCCAGCGTGGGCCTTCCTGGTTCGGCCGGCCTCCTTCCAGGGGCGGCGCGCGAAATTCCCCCGGTTCCTCGCAGCCGGGCACCGCGCAGGGGCGGTCGCCTTCCACGCGGCCGTGGAAACGGTTGAAACGCCGGGTCGAGAAGGGATCGCTAGCCAAGATTGTCCTGATGCAACGGGGAATAAAGGGCCTATATAGGGGCCATGACCGAGATTCTAAAAGGCCCTGTCGCCACCGAAATCGAAGCCCGGCTGCAGGCCGCCCTCAGCCCCGAACGGCTCGCCGTGATCGATGACAGCGAGAAGCATCGCGGCCATGCCGGGCATGACGGATCGGGGGAGAGCCACTTCACCGTGGAGATCGTCTCCGGCCGCTTCACGGGCCAGAACCGCGTCGCCCGCCAGCGGATGGTCAATGCCGCGCTGGCCGACCTGCTGCGCGAAAAGGTCCACGCCCTGGCGATAAAGGCTCGCGCGCCGGGCGAATGACACCATAGCGCCTGTTCGAACGTTGTGCCGCCGTCGAAGGAGGCGCGCATCATGGCCTATGATTTCTGGTACTGGTCCACCATAGCCGGGCGCGGCGAGTTCGTGCGGCTGACGATGGAGGCGTGCGGCATCGCCTATCGCGACCGCGCCCGCACCGACGGCGACGAAGCGCTGATGGCGGACATGGAGCGTCACGACGCCGGTCCCGCCTTCGCCCCGCCCTATCTGGTGACGGACGGCCGCACCGTGGCGCAGACCGCCAACATCCTGTTCTATCTGGCCGAACGCCATGAATGCGGCCCCACCGGCCTTAAGCCGCGCTATTGGCTCGCCCAGGTGCAGCTCACCATCATGGATATGGTGGCGGAGGCGCATGACGTCCACCATCCGGTCGGCGCCCATCTCTATTATGAGAATCAGAAGGCCGAGGCCCTGCGCGCCGCCCAGGGGTTTCGCGCCGGCCGCATCCCCAAATTCCTGACCTATTTCGAACATGCCCTGAGCGCGGAGACGGGCGACTGGCTGGCAGGCCGAAGCTGGAGCTATGCCGATCTCTCGCTCTTTCACCTGATCGCGGGATTGCGCTATGCCTTTCCGCTGCGCATGGCGACGCTGACGCCATCCTTCCCGCGCCTTGCCGATCTGCATGACCGGGTTGCGGCGCTGCCCGAATTGCAGGACTATCTGGCAAGCGAACGGCGCCTGCCGTTCACCGACGAAGATGTCTTCCGCCACTATCCCGAACTGGACGCAGCATGACCCCGCCCGAACCGATCATCCAGAACGATCCGATCATCCAGACGATCACGCCCACCACCCATGACCTGGGCGATTTCCGCGTCCATCGTTCCCTGCCGGTGAAGGATCGCACCATGGTCGGCCCCTTCATCTTCTTCGACCAGGCCGGTCCCGCCCGGATCGAACCGGGGCAGGGCGTGGACGTGCGCCCCCACCCGCACATCAACCTCGCCACCGTCACCTATATGTATGAAGGCAGCTTCCTCCACCGCGATTCCCTGGGCACGGAGCAGTTGATCGAGCCGGGCGCGGTCAACCTGATGACCGCTGGCAAGGGCATCGTCCACAGCGAGCGGTCGCCGGACGAGGACCGGGCAAAGCTGTCGAAACTGTCCGCCATCCAGACCTGGCTCGCGCTTCCCGACCGTTATGAGGAGATGGACCCGGCCTTCGAGCATGTCGGTGAAGGCGGTCTGCCCGTCATCGATGGCGCTGGGGCGCGGGCACGCGTGATCATGGGCAGCCTGTGGGGCGCAACCTCACCGGTCACCACCTATGCGAACACCATCTATGCCGACATCCAGCTCTCGCCCGGCGGTTCGGTCCCCATCGACGCGGATGCGGAGGAGCGGGCGATCTATGTCTCCGGCGGCGACGCAGCGCTGGACGGGGTGATGCTCCAGCCGCAGATGCTCTACGTCCTGCGGCCCGGCATCAGGGCGACGTTGATGAGCGTGGACGGCGGCCGCGTCATACTTTGCGGGGGAGAGGCGTTCCGGACGCCTCGCCATGTCTGGTGGAATTTCGTGTCATCCTCCACCGACCGCCTGATGCAGGCCCGCGAGGATTGGGAAGCCATGCGCTTTCCCCTGATCCCTGGCGACGACCGGGAATTCATCCCGATCCCCCAGGGACGGCCGAAGACGGTGAGCTATCCGTGATTTTTTGAGATCGTCATCCCCGCGAAGGCGGGGATCCATCTCCCATAAGTCGTCCCAGGCGGCACGTTCAGGAGATGGGTTCCCGCCTGCGCAGGAACGACGAACGGATCACTGGACGAAGGTCAGCGACAGATTCTCGGCATTTTTCGGAATGTCGATCCGGCTTTCGTTGATCGACGCTTCCTCACCCGGTTTCAGGCTGGTCCGGTCCGCCTTGGTGGTCCAGCTGAACACCAGCCGGTTCTGCCTGTCGCGCAGTTGCACCAGCACGGGGGGCACCGGCAGCACCTGCTTGCCGCTGTTCACGATCCGCGCTCCAAAGGCGAAATATTCCTCCCCGGTCGGCAGCTTGCGCCGCTCGGCAGGCTTGGAAAGATAGAAGAGCAGGTCCGGGTCGCCTTCCTCGGGCACCAGGCCCAGATTGACCGCCCAGCCAGGCGTTCCGAAATACCAGAGCGCCCCGCCGGCCGCGCCGATCGCCAGGCAGAAGGCGAGCGCCGCATAGGTCCATATCTTCAGCCGGTTGCGCCGGGGCTTCGCCGCTACCGGCGCGGGTTCGGCCCAATCGTCGCGCGCATCCGCTTCGGCGCGCCCGTAAATATCGTCGAACCGATAGTCCGGCCTTGCGGTTTCCGGGGGTGCGGCTTGCGCGACGGGTTCGGGCTCCACGGGCGCTGCGACGGGCTCCACCGCTGGCGGGGCGGACTCCTCAACCGGAGGCGGCGGTGGGGGCGGCGCCGGGGGGGGCGGCGGAGGCGGAGGCGATGGCGCCGCGACTTCGGGCACGCCTGCCGTCGCCAATGCTTCCTCTCGCGGGGCGAGCGCGGCGCCTTCCTGGAACCAGCTATGTTTGCAGGCGGCGCAGCGAACCTGGCGGCCGTTCGGGCCGACGGCGCTGTCCGGCACGATATAGCGCGTGGCGCAATTGGGACACACCAGGATCATGACGCTTCATAGGCATGAGTTGGATTCGAGGGCAAGCGGCTTCAAACATGCCCGTTCACCCGGGCGCGACTCGCGGACTCAGGCCGGATGGGCTTTACGGCCGCCCGTCCGCTGTGCCATGGCTAGGCCATCGGGGAAGCAGGGAGCGCGCGGGCGCTGAAATAGACGCATGTCGGCCATCGTACAGTTCGAAAATGTCGGCCTGCGCTATGGTCTGGATAGCGAGACGCTGTCCGACGTCAGCTTCTCCCTGGCGAGCGGCGGCTTCTATTTCCTGACCGGCGCGTCGGGCGCGGGCAAGACATCGCTGCTGAAGCTCCTCTACCTCGCCCAGCGGCCCAGCCGCGGCGTCATCCGCCTGTTCGGGGAGGATGTCGTGACACTGCCCCGCAAGCGCCTGCCGGGGTTCCGCCGGCGCATCGGGGTGGTGTTCCAGGATTTCCGGCTGGTCCCGCATCTGTCGGTCTATGACAATATCGCCCTGCCGCTGCGGGTCGCGGGCATGGAGGAGAGCGAGATCGACCTGCCCGTCAGCGAGATGCTGAACTGGGTGGGGCTGGGCGATCGCGGCCAGGCCCGCCCCGCCACCCTGTCGGGCGGGGAACAGCAGCGCGTCGCCATCGCCCGCGCCGTCATCGGCCGCCCGGAAATACTGGTGGCGGACGAGCCGACCGGCAATGTCGACGCCGACATGGCCCGCCGCCTCATGACCCTGTTCGAAGCGCTCAACCGGCTGGGCACCACCATCGTCGTCGCCACCCACGACCTGCCGCTGATCGCGCAGGTGGGCAGCGCGCAGATGATGAAGCTGGACAAGGGCCGTCTGTCCGATCCGACCGGATCGCTGCGCTACCCGCCCCGACCGCAGGCGGCCGGTTGATGGCGTCCCCCGGCGCCATGGGCAATCGCCGCGCCGCCGCCGCCGCGCGCCACCGGCTGCTGCCGGAGGGGCGGGTGGCCGGCCCCATGCCCTGGATCATTGCCATCATGATGTTCCTGACGGTCCTGTCGGCCGCTGCCGGTCTGGGCCTGGGCGCGGCGGTGAAGGCGATGGGCGCCGACCTTGCCGGGCGCGCGACGGTGCAGATCGTGGAAGCCAATGCCGAACAGCGCGAGCGCCTCAGCGCCGCCATGGCCGCCGCACTGCGCAAGGACGCGACCGTCCGCGCCGTTCGTCCGGTCCCGTCCGCCGCGCTGGCGGAGCAGATCCGTCCCTGGCTTGGGCAGGACGCGGCCAGCGGCGACCTGCCGATACCAGCGCTGATCGACATCGAACTCACGCCGGGCCAGACGGACGCGAAGGTCGAGCGGCTCCGCCGACAGCTCCATGCCCTCTCGCCAAAGGCCCGCATCGAACCCCATGCCGCCTTCCTCGCGCCGCTCGCGGATCTGCTTTCCGCGCTTGGCTGGCTGGCGGCGGGCATCGTCGTGCTGATGACGCTGGCGACCGGCGCGGTGGTCGTCCTCGCCGCCCGCGCCGCGCATGACAGCCATCGCGGCACCATCGACGTGCTGCACCTGATGGGCGCGACCGACGTGCAGATCGCCCGGCTGTTCCAGCGGCGCATCGGCCTCGACGCGCTGTTCGGGGGCGCGCTCGGCTTTGCCTGCGCATTGCTGGTGATCCTGCTGCTGGGCGCGCGGCTGCTGGCGACGGGATCGGAACTGCTGAGCGGCGTCCAGCTGCCGTGGACAAGCTGGGCCGCGCTGGCCGCGATACCCATGGGCTGCGTGCTGCTGGCGCGGATCGCGGCGCGCTGGACGGTGCTGCGGTCGCTGGGGCGGCTGCTGTGATCGTCCGCTTCATCGCCGTCACCCTGTTGGGATGGATGCTGGGCTTCGCCTGGTTCGCGATCTTCCTGCCCCAGCCGCTGGACGGTCGCCAGACCGACGCGATCGTCGTGCTGACCGGCGGGGCCGGGCGTATCGACCGCGGCCTTTCCCTGCTTCAGGACGGCGCGGCCAAGCGGATGCTGATCTCCGGCGTCGACCGCTCGGTCCGCCCGGCGGAGCTGGCCGCGCAATATAAGGCGCCTGAACGCCTCTTCTCCTGTTGCATCACGCTTGGCCGCGAAGCCATCGACACCCGGTCCAACGCCATAGAGACAGCGCACTGGCTGGAACGGCGGGATTTCAAGACGGTGCGCCTCATCACCACCGACTGGCACATGCGGCGTTCCGCGCTCGAACTGCGGCAGGCCTTGCCCGAACGGGTCACGCTGGTCTACGACGCCGTGCCCAGCCGCCCCAGCCTCACCATGCTGGCGCGTGAATATAATAAATATCTGCTGCGCCGGGCGGCGGCGCTTATTGGTATCTGAACGGTTCACCCGGAATGCTGACCGCGCTGCGATCCCTCGCCTTCATGTCGATCTTCTATCCGGGATCGCTGCTGTTCGTCCTTGCGGCCATGGCGGTCAATCTGGTCGCGCCCCGCTCCATTCCCCGCGTCGCCACCGCGTGGAGCCGCTTCCATCGCGGCTGCGCGCGCTGGCTGCTGGGGCAGAAGGTCCGGGTCGAGGGAAGGCTGGAGGACGGTCCCTATCTCTACATCCTCAAGCATGAATCGATGTTCGAGACGATCGACCTGCTCTGCCTGCTGGATCGTCCCGCCATCGCCGCCAAGCGCGAGCTGTTCGACATTCCGCTCTGGGGCGGCATCGCCCGCCGCTATGGCCTGATCCCCATCGAACGCAGCGCCGGGGCGAGCGCGCTGCGCGCTCTTCGCACCGCCGCCAAGGCCGCCACGGCGGAGGGCCGCGCCATCTGCCTCTTTCCCGAAGGCACCCGCGTTCCCCATGGCGAAAGCCCGCCCTTGCGCGCCGGTTTCGCCGGGCTCTACGTGTTGCTGGGCCTGCCGGTCGTGCCCATCGCGGTCGACAGCGGCCGCGTCTCGCCCCGCGGCAAGTTCATGAAGCGCAGCGGCACGATCACTTACAAGGTGGGCGAGATCGTTCCGCCCGGCCTGGATCGACGGGAAGCGGAAGTTCGCGTCCATGCGGCCATCAATGCGCTGAACGAGCCTTTATAGGCTGATATGCTCCTGCGAAGGCAGGCGCTCGCCGCTATTCAATGTGAACGCCCGAAGTCGGGCTTGGGATCGTCCTGTCCCTGTTCGATGATCGACCGCCGGATCGCCCGCGTGCGGGTGAACAGGTTGAACAGCGCATCCCCGTCATTCCAGCGGATCGCCCGCTGCAAGGCCGACAGATCCTCCGAAAAGCGCTGGAGCATCTCCAGCACCGCATCCTTGTTCGCCAGGAACACGTCGCGCCACATGGTCGGATCGGACGCGGCGATGCGGGTGAAGTCGCGGAAGCCGCCGGCGGAATATTTGATGACTTCCGACTGGGTCACATCCTCCAGATCGCTGGCGGTGCCGACGATGGTATAGGCGATAAGGTGCGGCAGATGGCTGGTCACCGCCAGCACCAGGTCATGATGCGCCGGGTCCATCGTCTCGACATCCGCGCCGACGCGCCGCCACAGCTCCGACACGCGCTCGACCGCCGCCGGATCGGCGTCGGCGGGCGGCGTCACGATGCACCAGCGGCCCCGGAACAGGGAGGCGAAGCCCGCTTCCGGCCCGCTATTCTCCGTGCCCGCGACGGGATGGGCGGGAATGACCGTGCGCCCGGGCAAGGCAATGTTCAACTGCGCCAGCACATCGGCCTTGCAGGAGCCGACATCGCTGATGATCGCCTCCGCAGGCAGATCGTCGGCAATCTCCGCCGCCGCCGCGCCCATGGCCCGCACCGGCACGCACAGCACGACCAGATCGGCATCCGTCACCGAAGCGCCCGCCGTATCGGTCACGTCGTCGCACAGATCGATGGCCCGCGCGATCTCCCGCACGCCGGCATCGGCATCATGGCCCGTCACCCGAACGGTTGGCATGGCTTCGCGGATCGCCCGCGCCAGCGAGGAGCCGATCAGGCCCAGCCCAATGATCGTGACGCGCGAGAATGGCAGCATCAGGCCGCTTCCGCCATGGCGCGCAGCTTGGCCGCGACCTTGCGCATCTGATCCTCGGTGCCGATGGTGATGCGCAGTCCGTTGGGCAGACCCTGCCCCGGCAGCCAGCGGGTGGCGAAGCCTTCGTCCCACAGGCCCTTCATCGCCGCCTCGGCCGTCAGCCGGCCGTCGAACAGGATAAGCAGGAAATTCGCCTTGCTCGGCACGGCGCGCAGCCCATGGTTGGACAGCGCGGCGATCTCGCCCGCCAGCCATTCGCGCCATTTCCGGTTATGTGTCCGGCTCGCCTCGACCCAGGCGACGTCCTCGATCGCCGCCACCGCAGCGGCCTGCCCGGCCGTCGTCACGTTGAACGGCGCGCGGATGCGGTGCAGCACGTCGATCACCTCGGCGCTGGCATAGCCCCAGCCGATCCGCTCGGCGGCAAGCCCGTAAATCTTCGAAAATGTCCGGGTCACGAACATATTGGCGGCATTCTTCGCCAGTTCCAGCCCGCCATCATCCTCGTCCGCGTCCAGATATTCGGCATAGGCCTGATCCAGCACGAACAATATGTCGGGCCGCAGACCGGCATGCAGCCGCGCAATCTCTTCCCGCGACGTCATGGTGCCGGTCGGGTTGTTGGGGTTGGCGAGGAAGACGACCTTGGTCTTCTCCGTCACCGCCGCGAGCAGCGCATCCACATCGGTCGCATAATCGGCGTCCGGCGCGATGACCGGCGTCGCCCCCACGCGCCGCGCCGCGATGTCGTACACCGAAAAGCCGTAGCGGACGTAGAGCACCTCATCCCCCGGCCCGGCATAGGCGCTCGCCGCGATATGCAGCAATTCGTCCGACCCGGTGCCGTAGATCACCCGCGCCGGGTCCAGCCCATGCGCCGCCGCGATCGCCTCGCGCAGCCTGGCCGCGCCGGGATCGGGATAGGTCGCCAGATCCGCCGTTGCCGCGACCAGTGCGGCCCGCGCCGCTTCCCCGGTGCCCAGCGGATTTTCATTGGCGGACAGCTTCACCAGCGGTCGCCCGTCATCGGCGGCCGACTTGCCGGGAACATAGGGTGAAATGCCGAGGATCCAGTCTTTGGGGGCAAGCTTTGTCATGCGCCGCGCTTTAGCGTCATCGAAGCGAAACGCAAAGCGCTTGGATGCGGGCGTCCGCTTCTCACACCACGGGGGTCAGCAGGGGTTCGCCCGCCGCCCAGGCATCCAGATTGGCAAGCACCAGATCGGCCATCGCCTTGCGCGTCTCGACGGTCGCGCTGCCCTGATGCGGTTGCAGCACCACATGATCCATTTCCAACAGCGCTTCCGGCACATGCGGCTCGTTCGCGAACACGTCGAGACCCGCGCCCGCAATCCGTCTTTCCCCCAGCGCCGCCACCAGCGCGTCCTCATCGATCACGCTGCCCCGGCTGATGTTGATGATCACGCCCTCGGGGCCCAGCGCATCCAGCATCGCCGCATCGACCAGCCCGCGCGCCTCCGGCCCGCCGGAGGTCGCGACAATGACGACATCGCTCTGCCGCGCGAAATCCAGCGGATCGGCCACATAGCGACAGGTCGTATCCGCCACCGCCCGCCGGCTGTGGTAGATAATCTCCCCCGCCACCGGCTCCAGCCGCCGGGCGATGGCGCGCCCGATCCGGCCCAGTCCCAAAATCCCGATCCGCTTGCCCGTCACGCGCCCGCACAGCGGCGGCTTCACGCCCCGCGCCCAATCCCCGGCCCGCACCATCCGGTCATTGGCCGCGATATTGCGCACCGTCGCATAGAGCAGCCCCACCGCCAGGTCGGCCACGTCATCGGTCAGCACGTCCGGCGTATTGGTGACGCGAATGCCCTTCGCCCGTGCATGATCGACATCGACCTTGTCATAGCCAACCGAAAACAGCCCGATCATCTCCAGCTTCGGCAAGGCGTCCATGATCGCCGCGGAGGCGCCGACCGATCCGAAGGATACCAGCGCCCGCGCCTCCCGCGCTTCGGGCGGCAGCGCATCCGGATCGGCATCCGCCGCAAGGGCGTGAACCGCAAAGCGCCGTGCCAGCCCATCGTCCAGATAGGGATAGAGCGGGCCATAGGTGAGGATAGGGATGGAAGAATGGTCGGTCATGCCCGTCATCTAGGCGAAGGAAGGGCCGATTGACAGAGCCCGGCCCCGGTCCTAGCCCGAACCGATATGGCCAGCGCGTCCTTTCCCGATGACACCCGTTTCGGCCTGCGCCGGCAGGCGCGGCTGCCCGGCCCGCTGCGGCTGGACAGCGGAGCCGCGCTGGGGCCGGTGGACATCGCCTATGAAACCTACGGGCGGATGAATGCGGACCGTTCCAACGTCATCCTCATCTGCCACGCGCTGACCGGCGATCAATATGTCGCGTCGGACCATCCCGTCACCGGCAAGCCCGGTTGGTGGTGGCGGCTGGTGGGGGAGGGGAAGCCGGTCGACCCCGCCCGTCATTTCATCGTCTGCGCCAATGTCATCGGCAGTTGCATGGGCTCCAGCGGGCCTGCCAGCCTGGACCCCGCGACCGGCGACCCCCATGCGATGCGCTTTCCGGTGATCACCATCGCCGACATGGTCCGCGCCCAGGCGATGCTGCTCGATCATCTGGGCGTGGACCGGCTTCATGCCGTGATCGGCGGTTCCATGGGCGGCATGCAGGCGCTGATCTGGCCCACCCTTTATCCGGAACGCGTCAAAAGCTGCGTCGTCATCGCCTCCACGGCGCGACACAGCGCCCAGAACATCGCCTTCCACGAAGTCGGGCGGCAGGCGATCATGGCCGACCCCAACTGGCGCGGCGGCGACTATTATGCGGACGGCGCGATCCCCAGCGCGGGCCTGGCGGTGGCGCGCATGGCCGCGCACATCACCTATCTTTCCGAAGCGGGCCTCACAGAGAAATTCGGGCGTCGTCTTCAGGGGCGCCCGGAAAACCCGAATGGGTCCAAGACCTTCGGCTTCGACGCCGATTTCCAGGTGGAATCCTATCTGCGCCACCAGGGGCTGAGCTTCGTCGAGCGGTTCGACGCCAACAGCTATCTCTACATCACCCGCGCCATGGACTATTATGACATTGCGGAGGATCATGGCGGCAGCCTTGCCAAGGCCTTTACGGCATCCAGGGCGCGTTTCTGCCTCGTCAGCTTCGACACGGACTGGCTCTATCCCACGGCGGAATCCCGCCTGATCGTCCACGCGCTCAATGCCGGCGGCGCGCAGGCGAGCTTCGTCGAACTCTCCAGCCCCTTCGGCCATGACGCCTTCCTGCTGGAATGCCCGGAACTGAACCGGGTGGTGGACGGCTTCCTGAAGGGCGGCCGCGCATGAGCCTGCGTCCCGACCTCGCCCTGATCGCCCGTACCGTGACCCCCGGCGCGCGGGTGCTGGACGTGGGCTGCGGCGACGGCGCGCTGATGGCGGCGCTGCGCGACACCAAACGGGTCGACGCGCGCGGCCTTGAAATCGACCCGCACAATGTCGCCGCCGCCGTTGGCCGGGGACTTTCGGTGGTGCAGGGGGACGCCGACACCGACCTTGTCACTTATCCCGAAGCCAGCTTCGACTATGCGATCTTGAGCCAGACGCTCCAGACCACCCGACGCCCGGACCGCGTGGTGGAGGAACTGCTGCGCATTGGCCGTCAGGCCTTCGTATCCTTCCCCAATTTCGCCCATTGGCGCGGGCGGCTGTCGCTGTTCTGGGGCGGGCGCATGCCGGTGACGCGCCTGCTGCCCGACACATGGTACGACACGCTCAACATCCACCATGTCACGGTCGACGATTTCCGCGCCCTGGTGAAGGATCGCGGCTGGACCATAGACGGCCAATGGTTCCTGAAGGGCGACCGGGAAACCACCCATGCGAACGCCAATCTGTTCGCGGAACATGCGGTGTTCCTGCTGCGGCGGTAAGCGGGAGGGGTGGAATCAGGACATGCCCCCTCCCGCAGGCGGGAGGGGGTTAGGGGGTGAGCTGGCGCGGCACCTGCGCTGTTTTGCAACGGCTAAGTCAGAAGCTCGCTACGCTCGCGCCCACCCCTAACCCCTCCCGTTTACGGGAGGGGAATGTCTTGAATTGGCCAAATTCGGCCGTACCCCGTTCAACGCTCCTTGGTCGCGCTGAACTTGACCTTGGGGTGCCGCTCCTGCTGATAGCCGATGTCCCAGGCGCTCTTCGCCATGAAGACGAGGTTGCCGTCGCGATCCTTGGCCATATTGGCGCCGTTGAACGACACCAGGTCCCTGATCGCGGCGTCGTCCCCCGAAATCCATCGCGCCGTGTCGAAGGGCGAAGCCTCCAGCCCGGCCGCGACCTTATATTCCGCCTCCAGCCGGGAGATCAGCACGTCGAGCTGCAACTGCCCGACCACGCCGACGATCCAGTTCGATCCGATTTCCGGATAGAAGACCTGGATCACGCCCTCTTCGGACAGGTCATCCAGCGCCTTGCGGAGCTGCTTCGTCTTGGTCGGGTCCTTCAGCGCCACGCGCCGCAGGATTTCAGGCGCGAAGTTCGGCAGGCCGGTGAAGCGGACCCCGGCCTTCTCGCTCAGCGTATCGCCGACGCGCAGCGTTCCATGGTTGGGAATGCCGATGATGTCGCCCGGAAAGGCCTCGTCCGCAATCTCGCGGTCCTGCGCGAAGAAGAGGATCGGGGAATGCACGGCGATCGGCTTGCCGCTGCCGCTTGGCGTCAGCTTCATGCCCCGCCGGAACTTGCCCGAACAGAGCCGCATGAAGGCGATCCGGTCGCGATGCTGCGGGTCCATATTGGCCTGGACCTTGAAGATGAAGCCGGTGACTTCGCTATTCTCCGGCTCGACGGGCGCGGGCTCGGCGGGCTGGGCACGCGGCGGCGGCGCATGGGCGGCCAGCGCGTCGATCAGTTCGGTCACGCCGAACAGCTTGAGCGCCGACCCGAAATAGACCGGCGTCAGGTCGCCATGGCGATAGGCGGCAAGGTCGAAATCGGCATAGCCGCCCACAGCCAGTTCCGCCTCCTCCCGCAGCCGCGCCAGCCCCTGTCCGGACAGATGCCCGGCCAGAGCATCATCGTCGATGCCGGAGAAGGAGGCTTCCTTCCCCTCAAATTCCTTGCTCGCGCCCGAAGGCTGGCGCAGGCGGTTCCGGGCGAAGTCGTAAATCCCCTCGAACTCGCCGCCCATGCCGACCGGCCAGCTCATCGGACACACGTCCAGCGCCAGCGCGTCCGCCACTTCATCCAGCAGGGCGAAGGCGTCGCGCCCTTCACGATCCACCTTGTTGACGAAGGTGATGATGGGGACGTTGCGCAGGCGGCACACCTCGAACAGCTTGCGCGTCTGCGGCTCGATGCCCTTGGCGGCGTCGATCACCATCACGGCCGAGTCCACCGCCGTCAGCGTGCGATAGGTGTCCTCGGAAAAATCCTCGTGCCCCGGCGTGTCGAGCAGGTTGAACGTCACCCCGTCGCGTTCGAAGGTCATGACGGAGCTGGTCACGGAAATGCCGCGCTGCTGCTCGATCTTCATCCAGTCGGACCGCGCGCGCCGGTTCGCCCCGCGCGCCTTGACCTCCCCCGCCAGATGGATCGCGCCGCCTTCCAGCAGCAGCTTCTCGGTCAGCGTGGTCTTGCCCGCGTCAGGGTGCGAGATGATGGCGAAGGTACGGCGGGAAGGAATGCTCATGGGCGGCCCATATAGCGATTCTTTGCCGCCGCGCCAGTAAGGCCGTTTTTGGAAGGCAACTCGAATTCAGCCGCCCACCACCGTCACGTCCATCCGGAAGGCCCGTTCCTTCCCCGGCGCCAGCCGCATGATCCCCTGCTTCTCCCAAACATCTCCGGTAAAACCCACCGGATCGGCCATCCCCGCCCAGGGTTCCACGCAAAGATAATGCGCCCCCGGCTTTTGCCACAGCCCCAGCCAGGGCGTATCGGGAAAATCGATCCTCAGCCCCTTGCCGCCCGGCACGCCCCAGAACAGGCTGCGGCTCTCCAGCCGGTCCCAGACCAGCGCGTCGCCCTCAAACATCGCATGGGTGGGCACCAGCACCTGGCCATCCACGGGTGAAGCAATGCTTTCCCGCGCGATCAGGCCCGGCTCGTCCCCCACCTTGCGGATCGGCGCGGGTTCCGCCTTCTCGAACAGCACCCGGTGATCCTCCGCCGCCCCGCCATAGGGCAGCGGCCATGCAAAGGCAGGATGATAGCCGAAGGAGAAGGGCAGGTTGCCCTCGCCGATATTGGCCACCGTCGCCTTCATCCGCAGCGCCGCTCCCTCGACCGCGAAGCGCATGTCCAGCCGGAAGTCGAAGGGATAGACCGCCCGCGTCTCCGCATCCGCCTCCAGCCGGAAGGTCACGGCCTCGCCGCTCCGCTCCACCAGCGCGAAAGCCCTGCGCCGCGCAAAGCCATGCTGCGGCATCGCGTAATCCCGCCCCTCGAAGCGATAGGCATCCCCGCGAGAGCGCCCGACGAAGGGGAAGAGCAACGGCGCGTGTCCCGTCCACCAGCGCGGGTCCGCATCGGTCATCAACTCGCGCCCCTGCCGGTCCTTCAGCGACCAGAGCTCCGCCCCCAGCGGGTTGACGACGGCGCTCAGATCGCCTGAACCGATGGTGATGAATTCGTCCGCCATATGCTGCAATCTCCTTGCCGTCCGGCATAGAGCGATTTCCCGGCGACCGGAACCGACCGCCGGTCAGGAAATCGCGGAAAAGAAAGAGTCCGGAGCGGCCAGGCCTGCGCGGAACCACGCCCAGTCTCAAGGGGTTGAAGAAGCAGCAGGGAGAAATCGGATGAAATGGATCGGCGTGGCTGCGCTGCTGCTCTGTTCGACGGGCGCTCTGGCGCAGGAACAGGAGAAGAAGGACGACACGTTGAAGAAGGCGGGCACCATCGCGACCCAGCCCGCGCGGGATGTCGGCATCGACAAGGACAAGATTCCCGATGTGCTCCAGCAGGCGGTCGAAGACCCCTATAAGCGCCCGCCCTTGCGGAGCTGCAAGGCGCTCAAGACCTCGCTCGAAGAACTCAACGCGGTGCTTGGCCCCGACTTCACCGTGGGGCAGAAGGCGAATGAGAACCGCACCGGCAAGATAGCCGAAGCCGTCGGCAAGACGATCGTCAATTCGATCATTCCCTTTCGCGGCCTCGTGCGGGAGATCAGCGGCGCGGCCCCTGCCGAGCGTCGTCTGGAAGCCGCCGTCACCGCCGGCATAGCCCGGCGCGGCTATTTGCGCGGCCTGGCCGACGCCAAGGGTTGCAAGATCATGAGTCCGCCGCCGACGGCGCAGGAAAAGGCCGACGAGCCGAAAAAATAAGCCATAGCGCGAAGACCGCCTCCGCCAGCACCGCCACGATGTCCGCCTGAATCACCGTCGCGTCGGCCAGGTCCGGCGCGATCAGCGCCATCAGGCGCGCCACCGCCTGTACCGAGCCGCCGAACATCAGCGCCGCGCCCAATGCGCGGGGAAACCGCCGCGAGCGGAAAGCCAGCAGACCGATCAGCAGCAGATACAGCCCCAGGAAGATGCGTGCGACGTGTTGAACCTGATCCCGCAGCAGCAGCGTCAGTTCCACGAGCGAATAGGTCTGCGCCATGCCGATGCCCGGATGCGGCGCCCCGTCCAGCAGGATGAGCGGCGCGATGGAGAGCAGGCTGCCTGCCCCCAGCGTCGCAATGCCGATGACGGAAAGCGAAGCCGCCATCCGCGCAACATGCCTCCCGCCCGGCGCGAACAGCGCATAAAGCAGGACGGTCGCCCCCAGCATGGCGCAAGCCATCGCCAGATCGGTCGCCTCCGCCGCGCGATAGGCCCAGGGAAAGTCCTTTATGTTCCGCGCCGTTTCCCGCCCGGAACCGGGCACGACCAGAGCGGCGCGGATCATGGCCTCACCCACGCCGCGCGCCGCCATGCCGCCGAGAAGGAAGAGACCGGCAAGCCGCGCTTTCCCCTCGATCCCGGCGAACAGCCTCATCCCCGCAGAGTGCCGCCCAGCTTTTCCGCCGCCTTCACCACGGCCGCGCTGATCGCGTCCAGCTCTTCCTGGGAAAAGCTCTTGTCGCCGGGTTGCAGCGTGATCTCGACGGCAAGGCTCTTCTTGCCCTCATCCACGCCGGGGCCGACGAAGACGTCGAACAGCCGCGCGTCAACGATCGCTTTCTTGTCCGCGTTCCTGACCGCACGGACCAGTGCGTCGGCTTCGACAGTCTGATCGACGAGGAACGCGAAATCGCGTTTCACCGCCTGCAAGGCTGGCGGCGCATAGGGCGGGCGCATGAAGCCGCTGGCCCGTCGGGCGGGGATCGCGTCGAGGAAGATCTCGCCCGCGACCACCGCGCCGGTCAGCCCGAACTGCCTGGCGAGGCTGGGATGCAGCACGCCGAACTCCGCCAGAACCGTTTTCGGCCCCAGCCGCAACGTGCCCGACTGGCCCGGATGATAGGCGCCCGAGGCCTCGCCGAAGCTCTGGAGATTGGCGACGGGCGCGCCCGCGGCGGTGAGCAGCGCGATCGCCTCGCCCTTGGCGTCGAAGGCGGAGAAGGGCTGCGCCTTCCCGGTCTGCCAGCCCCGCGCCACCTTCTCGCCCGCCAGCACGAAGCCGACGGTCGGCCGCTCCTTGTCCGCCAGATAGCGGCGGCCCAGCTCGAACAACCGCACCGAAGCCGCGCCGCGGTCCACATTCCGCCGCGTGGCCGAAAGCAGACCGGGCAGCAGGGAAGGACGCATGACCTTCAGATCCTCCGAAATCGGGTTGGCGAGGGTCCATGCCCCGCCGCCGACCGCGGCGGCCTCCCTCTCCGAAATGAAGGACCAGTTGACCGCTTCGGCCAGCCCACGCGCCGCCGCCGTCCGGCGCACGCGCCGTTCGATGGCCTGTTCCGGCGTGGCGGTCGGCTTGGCGACGCCGGGGGCGCGGGGCAGGGGGGTGGAGGGCACCTGATCCAGCCCGACGATGCGCACCACCTCCTCGACGATGTCGGGCCAGCCGTCGACATCACGCCGCCAGCTCGGCACCGTCACGGTCCATGTGGCAGGGGTCGTGACCGGCACGCCGTCCTGATATTCGAAGGTGGCGTCATTGCCTTCCACCTCGAATCCCAGGCTTTCAAGAATGCGTTTCTGCTCCGAATCCGCGACGTCGACGCCGGCAAGCGCCAGGCATTGCGCCGGATCGTAGGTCACGGTCTTCACGGCCAGCGGCGGACTGCCGGCGCGCGTCGCCTCGCTGGCGCTGCCGCCGCACAGATGCGTCACCAGATAGGTCGCTATCGACAGGCCGTCGTCCAGGAAGGCCGGGTCCACCCCACGCTCGAACCGTCCGCGCGCGTCGCTGGTCAGCCCCAGCTTCTGCCCCGTCACCGCGATCCGTTCCGGCGTGAAATAGGCGCATTCGATCAGCACGTCGGTCGTGGCTTCCGTGGCGCCCGAATGCTCGCCGCCCATGATGCCGCCAATGTCGTGCACCGCTTCGTCGTCGGCGATCACGGTCATGCTCTCATCGACCGTGTAGGTCTTGCCGTTCAGCGCCAGCACCTGCTCGCCCGGTCTGCCGCGCCGCGCCACCAGCCCGCCCTTGAGCGTCGCCATGTCATAGACGTGCAGCGGCCGGCCCAGATCGATCATGATGTAATTGGTGATGTCGACCAGCGTGCTGATCGGCTTCTGCCCGATGGCCTTCAACTGCTTCGCCATCCATTCGGGCGAGCTGCCGTTCTTCACGCCGCGCACTGTCCGGGCGAAGAAGGCGGGGCAGCCCTCCGCATCCTCGATCCGCACGTCCGGTCCGGGCCCGGCGGCCTCGATCGTTGGCACGATCAGCGCGTTCAGCGTGCCCAGCCCCGCCGCCGCCAGGTCGCGCGCGATGCCGCGCACGCCCATGCAGTCCTGCCGGTTGGGCGTGATCGACACGTCGATGACCGGATCGTCCAGCCCCGCCCATTCCGCATAGACCCGTCCCACCGGCGCATCGGCGCTGAGTTCGATGATCCCGTCATGATCCTCGCCCAGTTCCAGCTCCCGGAACGAGCACATCATGCCGTTGGATTCGACGCCGCGAATGGCGGTCTTTTTCAGCACCATGCCGTTGACCGGCACCACCGCGCCCTCGGTCCCGAACACGCCGACCAGCCCGGCCCGCGCATTGGGAGCGCCGCAGACCACCTGCAACGGGCCGTCGCCCGCATCCACGGTCAGCACCTGCAGCTTGTCCGCCTGCGGATGACGCTCCGCCGTCAGCACCTTCGCAATGCGGAAGGCGCCCAGCTTCTCCGCCGGATTCTCCGCGCCCTCGACCTCAAGACCGATGTTCGTCAGCCCCTTGAGGATCGTCGGCAGGTCGGCATCGCTATTAAGATGCGTCTTGAGCCAGCTCAGCGTGAACTTCATGCGCCCACTCCCCCGCTCAAAGTGGGCACATCCAGCGCCGAAAAGCCATAATGTTTCAGCCAGCGCAGATCGCCGTCGAAGAAAGCGCGCAAGTCGTTCATCCCATATTTCAGCATGGCGAGCCGGTCGACGCCCGTCCCGAAGGCAAAGCCCTGCCATTCATCCGGATCGAGCCCGCAGGCCTCGATCACCCGCCGGTTCACCATGCCGCTGCCCAGCACCTCCAGCCAGCCGCCACCCGGCGCGTCGCCGTCGCCCCCGATCACCCGCTGGCCGTTCACCAGCGTATAGCCGACGTCGACCTCCACCGAAGGTTCGGTGAAGGGGAAATAGCTGGGCCGCAGGCGCAGGACGATGTCGTCGCGCTCGAAAAAGGCCTTCAGGAAAGTCTCCAGCGTCCATTTGAGATGACCGAGCGTGATGCCCTTGTCGATCACCAGCCCCTCGATCTGATGGAACATCGGCGTATGCGTCGCGTCGCTGTCCGACCGATAGACGCGGCCCGGCGCGATGATGCGGATCGGCGGTTCGCCGTTCATCATGGTCCGGATCTGCACGGGGGAGGTGTGGGTGCGCAGCAGCATCTTCTTCCCGTCCCCATTCCCATCGGTGGTGTCGGGGAAGTAGAAAGTGTCGTGCATCGCCCGCGCCGGATGCGTCTCCGGAATGTTGAGCGCGGTGAAATTATGCCAGTCGTCCTCGATCTCCGGCCCCGTCGCCACGGAGAAGCCCAGATCGGCGAAAATCTCCGCCAGTTCGTCCATCACCTGGCTGACCGGATGCACGGACCCCTGTGGACCGGTGTCGGCGGGCAGGGTCATGTCGATCTTCTCGGCCGCAAGCTTCGCATCGAGCGCCGCCTGCTCCAGCGCCGCCTTCCTTTCCGCCAGCGCCGCCGTCACGCTCTCCCGCAAATCCTGGATCGGGGGGCCTTTCTCCAGCCGCTCCTCCGGGCTCATCGGGCCCAGCGTCTTGAGCAACCCCGTCACCACGCCATTCTTGCCCAAGGCGCCGACCCGCAGCGCCTCCAGCGCGTCGAGCGTGTCGGCGGCGGCAATATCCGCGATCAGGCCGGCTTTCAGATTGGCAATCTCAGTCATCGAACGTCGTTCCACTTTCCCGTCATTCCCGCGAAAGCGGGAACCCATCTCCTGCCCTCTCGCGGAGGGGTTCAAAGCCGAAAGCCAGGGCCAGATCATCCCATTCGGGATTTCCAGCCTCGATCAGCTCGATCTTCCATTGCCTGTTCCATTTCTTGATCCGCTTTTCCCGCAATATCGCGCCATCGATCGCGTCATGCATTTCGAACCAGACAAGGCGCTTGACGCCGTAGTCGCTCGTGAAGCCTTCAATCAAGCCGTTTCGATGTTCGTATAGACGCTTTACAAGGTCGGAGGTAACGCCGGTGTACAGCGTCCCATTTCGGCGGCTCGCCAATATGTAGACCGTTGGGCTGATTTCGCGTTTCATGCATTCCTCGGGAGATGGGTTCCCGCTTTCGCGGGAATGACGAGGTGGAAAAGCGGGGACTTACGCCCGCGCCCCCAGCAACGCCCCGCCGAAGCCGATGAACATCAGCCCCGTTCCCCGGTTGAACAACCGCTGCCGGTTCGCGGGCGCCAACCAGCGGGCGAGCTTCATGCCCCCCAGCGCATAGACGCACTGCCAGCCGAACTCGATGGCGACGAAGCTCGCCACCAATATGCCCAGCTGCACCGCAAAGGGCCGATCGGTATCGATGAACTGCGGAAACAGCGCGGCCGCGAAGATGATGAGCTTGGGATTGCTGAGGCCGGTGAGCAACCCGGTGCCATAGAGCGCCCGCAGCGACCGCGCCCGCGTGGCGCCCACCTCGCCTGCTTCACCCACCGGCGCGCGCCAGGCCTTGACGCCCAGCCAGATCAGATAGGCGACACCTGCATAGCGCAACCCGTCGAACAGGCGCGGAGAGGCTTTCAGCAACGCCCCCAGCCCCAGCGCGGAGGCGATCAGGCACAGCAGGATCGCGCTCATCAGCCCGGCCATGGTGGCAAGCGCCCGACGCGGGCCATGATGAATGCTCTGCGTCATCACATGCAGCATGTTCGGTCCCGGCGTGGCCGAGATCAGGAAGACCGCCGTGACATAGAGCCACCAGACATGCAGCGACATGAGGGATATTCCTTCAATACCGTTCGGGCTGAGCGAAGCCGAAGCCAGCGCTTGAGCCTGGCGAAACCGTTCGCCTGCGGCTCAGCAGAACCTTCGACTTCGCCCAGGGTGAGCGGAGATGGGGGTTCACGCCAATCAAAAAGGGCGCCGAAGGCATCTGCCCCGGCGCCCCTTTGGACGATCTTGCGACCGTTCTAAGCTCAGGCCGCGGGCAGCGCAGCCTTCGCCTGGGCGATGATGGCGCTAAACGCCTCGCCTTCGTGCATCGCAATGTCGGCCAGGACCTTGCGGTCCAGATCCACGCCGGCCAGCTTCAGGCCGTGCATGAACTGCGAATAGGTCAGGCCCTCGGCGCGGACACCGGCGTTGATGCGCTGGATCCACAGGCCGCGGAAGGTCCGCTTCTTGACCTTGCGGTCGCGATAGGCGTACTGGCCGGCCTTTTCGACGGCCTGACGGGCGATGCGGATCGTGTTCTTGCGACGGCCATAATAGCCCTTCGCCTGATCCAATATCCTCTTATGCTTCGCCTTGGTGGTCGTACCACGCTTGACACGTGCCATTGGTCAGCCCTCCCTTACTTCAGGCCATAGGGCGCCCAGAGGCGCACATGGGCCACGTCGGCGTCGGACATGACCGAGGTGCCGCGATTCTGGCGGATATATTTCGCATTGTGGCTGATCAGGCGGTGACGCTTGCCAGCGACGCCGTGCTTGACCTTGCCGGAAGCGGTGAACTTGAAGCGCTTCTTCACACCGCTCTTGGTCTTGAGCTTGGGCATTTTCGTCTCCTTTTCAAAGCGCGACGATTACGGACAGCCACGGCAGCCCTAGTTAGCCGGGCGGTCCTTCCAAATATCGCGAAGGGCGGCCCATAGTCGGAAGCATCCCCGAACGCAAGCGATTCGGACCCAAAAAGGCGGATCGGCGTTGAACCGCCATGGCCGACGCCGATCCCCTCCGGCCGGACATGCCGGCAAGCCCCGATCGGCCGGATAGGCCGACAAGCGAAATGCCGCGCCCCCGCGGCACGGGCCATTATGTCCAGCGCGCCAGAGAGGGCTGGCGAAGGCTCCCCCTGCCGGTGCGCATCCTGCTCTGGATCGTCGGCATTCTCTTCGCGCTCTGGCTCATGCTCTTCATCACCAAGGGCCGCTTCCTCAAGCATCCCTTCGAACGGATGCTCGGCAACCGCCTTGAACGCCCCGTGCGCGTCGGCGGCGACTTCCAGCTCTATTTCGACCCCATCACGATCAAGTTCCGCGCCGAGCATATGGCCGTCGCCAATACGCCCTGGGCCAGCCGGCCCGCCTTTTTCCGGGCCGATCTGATCGATAGCCGGATCGCGCCCCTCAGCCTTCTCTTCGGGGACAAGTACAAGGTCCGCTGGCTCGAACTGCGCAATGCCGCCGCCGATCTGGAATGGTCGCGCGACGGCAGGAGCAACACATGGACCTTCGGCGATCCCGGCAGGAAGGGCGAACCGCTCAACCTGCCGTTGATCCGCCGCGCCCTCCTGGCCGGTACGACGCTGCGCTATCGCGACCCCCGCATGCAGCTTGACGCCGACATCGGATTCGAGACGGTGAAGGCGCAGGACACCCGCTTTGCCAGCGACGTGCGCTTTTCCGGCACCGGCACGATGCGGGGCCGCCCCTTCAGGCTGCGCGGCGGCCTGCTCTCGCCCAACCAGACGGTGACGGGCGGCCGGAACAGGCTTGCCCTCCGGGCCGAGGCTGGCGCGACCGTGCTGGAGGTCAGCGGCACGCTTCCCGGCGCGACCGAGATCGAGGGGGCGGACCTGCGCCTGCTCACCCATGGCCCCAATCTTGCGCGGCTGTTCGATTTCCTGGGCGTCGCCATTCCCGAAACGCGCGCCTATCGCTTTACCTCCGCGCTGACCAAGGCTGGCGAGGAGTGGCGGTTCACCCATCTCAAGGGCCGTTTCGGCGACAGCGACCTGGCGGGGCGCATGACCGTGTCCCTGCCCGACGATCGCCTGCTGCTGAAGGCCGACCTCGCCACCCAAAGCCTCGACATCGTCGATGTCGGCCCGTTCATCGGCTATGACCCCCAGCGGCTGGAGAGGCAGGGCAAGGCGGGCGCGATCCAGACGGTGGGCGGCACGCCGCGCGTCCTGCCCGACGCGCCGCTGCGAGTGGAGGCGCTGCGCAATTTCGATGCGCGCGTCCGCTATGACGTCCGCCGGGTCCGCGCCGACAATCTGCCGGTGTCCAATATCGGCCTGACGCTCTCGCTCGACCGCAGCCTGCTCAGGCTGTCGCCGCTGACATTCGACATGTCGGGCGGTCATGTCAGTTCCGACATCAGCATCAATGCCCGGACAGAACCCGTTCGCACCAGCTACGACATCCGACTGTCTCCTACGCCCATGGGCAAGCTGCTTTCCCGCTGGGGCGTGGAGGAATCCGGCACCACCGGCACGATCAAGGCGCGCGTCCAGATGACCGGCCTCGGCAACACGCTGCACGATTCGCTCAGCACGTCCAACGGTCGCATCGCCGTGATCCTGCCGGCGGGCTCCATGTGGGCGCGCAACGTCCAACTGGCGGAACTCGACATCGGCACCTTCATCACCAAGATGTTCCAGAAGAAGCTGAAGGACCCGGTGGAGATCAATTGCGGCCTGATCGCCTTCACCGTGCGCAACGGCGTGGCCGCCGCCGATCCGATCATCATCGATACGCGCAAGAATGTGATGCTGGGCCGGGGCGGCTTCTCCTTCCGCAACGAAAGCCTGGACCTCGCCTTCCGCGCTGACGGCAAGAAGTTCAGCCTGTTCTCGGGTCAGTCGCCCGTCGGCATCACCGGATATTTCGCCAGGCCGGGCATCGACGTGATCAGCCCCGAACTGGTCGCGCGCGGCGGCGCGGCGGCGGCGCTCGGCATAGCGGCCACGCCGCTTGCCTCGGTACTTGCCTTCGTCGATGTCGGGGATGCGAAGAGCGCCGCCTGCGGTCCGGTCCTTGCCGGCGCGACGGCCGCCGCCCAGCGCACCAAGGGCGGCAAGCCCCGCGACGATGTCGGCCGCGGCACCACGGCCAAGGATGAAGCCGGTAAGGGCAATGCCCGCGAAAATAAGAGCCAGAAGAAGAAATTCCTGGGCATCTTCTGATGCACTGGCGCCCTGCACCAATCGCGGGGTGCTGAGCGGCGACAGGCTCATTTCCCAGCTAACAGATCGCCGTCCGAGCTGGACGAGTGATACACCCTCCTGAAATAATTAGCGCCCTAATGACCCTCATGCCCCTCGGCCAACGCCTCCAGCACGTCATCCAGCCGCGCGGCGTCGCCCAGCGCTATCACCTGACCGTCGCTGTCATGCGTGAGCGGCTCGCCGGTCCAGTCGCACATCCGCCCGCCCGCGCCCTCCACCACCGGCACCAGCGCCGCCAGATCGTGCAGCTTGAGACCCGCCTCGACCACGATGTCGACATGACCCGACGCGACCAGCCCATAATTATAGCAGTCCCCGCCCCAGACCGTGTCGCGGCACTGCCCCGCAAGGCGTGAGAAATGCTCGCCGCTGCAGCCCGGAAAAAGCTGCGGCGCGGTGGATGCCAGGATCGCCTCGTCCAGGGCGCGGCAGGCGCGGGTGGTCACCGGCTTGCCGTTGAAGGTCGTCGGCTGCCCCATCATTCCCGCCCAGCGTTCCTCCGCAATGGGCTGGTCGATGATCCCGACGGTCGGCCAACCCGCCTGGGTCAGCGCGATCAGCGTGCCGAAGATCGGCCGCCCGGCGATGAAGCTGCGCGTACCGTCGATGGGATCGAGGATCCATACCCGTTCCGCATCCTCGCGGCTCGCGCCATATTCCTCCCCGATGATGCCGTCCTGCGGCCGTTCCTTCTCCAGGATCGCGCGGATCGCTGCTTCCGCGGCCCTGTCCGCCTCCGTCACGGGGGACTTGTCGGATTTGAATTCCATGTCGTAGCGCGCGCGGAAAAAGGGGCGGATCGCCGCGCGGGCGGCGTCGGCAAGGCGGTTGGCAAGGGCCAGATCGTCGCGGGTCGTCATGCCATGGGCCTAGAGCATTTTCCCGCCCGGCGGAACGGTCGACCGCCGGGAAAATGCAAAGGGCTGTCGCGACGGGCGGAGTTAAAGGATAGGCTGGGTCTCTCCGATTCCCTGAAGGAGGGATGTGATGCCCGGTTCTCCCGTCATCCCCGGCCTGCGCTATGCCGATGCGCCCGCCGCCATCCGGTTTCTCTGCCGGGCTTTTGGTTTCGAAGTGCAGGCCAGCTACGAAGATGCGGACGACCCGCACATCGTCCATCATGCCCAGCTGGTGCTGGGGGAGGGCATGGTCATGCTGGGCAGCGTCCGCGACGGAGCGATGGAATCGCTCTATAGCTGGAGCACGCCCAGGGAACTGGGCGGCGTCACCACCTGCATCTATGTGGTCGTGCCCGACGCCGACGCCCACTGCCTTCACGCACGGAATGAAGGCGCGGTGGTGGTCAGCGAGCCGCACGACAATGACGGCTATCCCGGTCGCGGCTATGAAGCGCTCGATCCGGAAGGCAATGTCTGGAGCTTCGGCACTTACGACCCCTGGGCGCATTCCGCCTAAACTTCCGCCGGTTCGCGCCGTCCTATCCTTCGACATGTCTCGAAGGAGTTGCTGGTGGCGCTGGTCGGCTGGATTGTAAGTTTCATGGCCCTGTTCGGAGGGCTGGCGCTGTGGCAGGATCTCCCGGCCGACGGTTCGCCCGCATTGGCGAACATCCTGTTCATGCTGGCCCTGCTGACCTGCCCCTGGTTGTGGCGCGACAAGCCGCTCGGCATTTCACTCAGCCAGCGCATCTTCCTGGCGATGGCGCTGGTTTGCAGCCTGCCGCTGCTGTTGTTTCCGCGCAACTGAGCAAAGTCGCGCCGCGCGACTTTGCCGAACGGACATGAAAAAGGCCGCCGATGGGACCATCGGCAGCCTTTTTTTCGACTTCCTCGCGGCGATCTCAGTCGAACAGGCTGGAAACGGAGCTTTCGTCCGCGATGCGCTTGATCGCCTCGCCCAACAGGGGAGCGATCGGCAGATGGCGGATGCTCTTCGCGCCGCAGACCGCATCCGTACCCTGGATCGAGTCGGTGATGACCAGTTCCTTGAGTTCCGACGCCTCGACCCGCGCCACCGCGCCGCCCGACAGCACGCCATGGCTGACATAGGCGGCCACCTCTTCAGCCCCCGCCACCTTGAGCGCGGCTGCGGCGTTGCAGAGCGTGCCCGCCGAATCGACGATGTCGTCGATCAGCACGCAGAAGCGACCCTTCACGTCGCCGATGATGTTCATGACCTCCGATTCGCCCGCGCGCTCACGCCGCTTGTCGACGATGGCGAGGGGGGCGTTGTCCAGCCGCTTGGCAAGGGCGCGGGCGCGCACCACGCCGCCCACGTCCGGCGACACGACCATCAGGTTGCGGTCGCCGAAGCGCGCCTGGATGTCGGCCGACATGACCGGCGCGCCGAACAGATTGTCGGTCGGAATGTCGAAGAAGCCCTGGATCTGCCCGGCGTGCAGGTCCACCGACAGCACGCGGTTGGCGCCTGCGGTGGTGATGAGATTGGCGACCAGCTTGGCCGAGATCGGCGTGCGGGGGCCGGGCTTCCGATCCTGCCGGGCATAGCCGAAATAGGGGACCACCGCCGTGATTCGCTTGGCCGACGCGCGCTTCAGCGCGTCGATCATGATCAGCAGCTCCATCAGATTGTCGTTCGTCGGATAGCTGGTCGACTGGATCACGAACACGTCCTCGCCGCGGACATTCTCGTGAATTTCCACGAAAACCTCTTCGTCGGCGAAGCGGCGGACGCTCGCGTCGGTCAGGGGAATCTCGATATAGTCGGCGATGGCGGCCGCGAGCGGCTTGTTGGAATTGCCGGTCATGAGCTTCATGGCCAAACCCCTAGAACTAAATGGCGTGACAAATTGGTGACGCTGTCGGAACGCGGCCCCTTTAGCGGCGGAGGCCCCTCCTGAAAAGGCGCTTTTGCGCGCTGCTGCAAAATGCTCTAGGGGCGCGGACCATGACCGACAAACTCGTGATAGCCCTGGCCCAGATGACGCAGTCGGTGGGCGACTTGTCCGCCAATGCCGACGCGATGCTGGAATGGCGTGCGCGGGCGATGGAAGCGGACCTCATCGTCTATCCCGAACTGCAACTGATCGGCTATCCGCCCGAGGATCTGGTGTTGAAGCCCGCGCTGGTGGACCGGGCCAATCATGAGCTGGACCGGCTGGCGCAGGCGACCGCCGACGGCGGCCCCGCCATGCTGGTGGGCACGGTCGTGGCGTCGCAAGGCGTCCTGTTCAACGTCGTCGCCCTGCTGGAGAATGGCGCGGTCACCGCCATCCGGCAGAAGCGGGAACTGCCCAATTACGGCACCTTCGACGAAAAGCGCCTGTTCGCCCCCGGTCCGCTGCCCGCGCCCATCGAGTTCCGGGGCGTTCGCATCGGCGTCCCGATCTGCGAGGACATCTGGTTTCCCTTCGTCACCGCCCATTTGCGGGCGGAAGGCGCGGAAATCCTGATCAGCCCCAACGGCTCCCCGTTCGAGGTCGACAAGGACGACCGCCGCATCAACGCCGTCGCCGGGACCCGGGTTCGTGAAACCGGCCTGCCGCTCGTCTATCTGAACCGCGTTGGCGGGCAGGACGAGCTGGTGTTCGACGGCGCCTCCTTCGTCATGAACGGCGACCTCAGCCTGGCGCACCAGCTTCCCGACTGGGAAGAGGCGCTGGTCCTGACGCACTGGGAAAAATGGGAAGGCCAGTGGGTCTGCCTTCCCGGCGAGCGCCACGCGCTCGATGATCGCCCCGCCGACATCTACAACGCCATGGTCCTGGGCCTGCGCGACTATGTGAATGGGAACCGCTTTCCCGGAGTCGTGCTTGGCCTGTCGGGCGGCATCGACTCGGCCCTTTCCGCTGCCGTCGCGGTGGACGCGCTGGGCGCCGACCGGGTGTGGTGCGTGATGATGCCATCGCGCTTCACCAGCCGGGAAAGCCTGGACGATGCCATCGAATGCGCCCGCCTGCTGGGCGTCCGCTACGACAGCATCCCCATCGAACCCGCGGTGGAGGCTTTCGATGCGATGCTGGCCGACGTCTTCGCCGGCCGCCAGCGCGACCTGACGGAGGAGAATATCCAGTCCCGCATCCGGGGCGTGACGCTGATGGGCCTGTCCAACAAATTCGGTCATATGCTGCTCACCACCGGCAACAAGAGCGAGATGTCGGTCGGCTATGCCACCATCTATGGCGACATGGCGGGCGGCTATTCGGTGCTGAAGGACGCCTATAAGACGACGGTGTTCGACCTTTGCCGCTGGCGCAACGAGAATGTCCCGTCGCTGGGCGAGGGGTTCGGCCCCCATGGCCCCGTCATGCCCGAGCGCGTCATCACCAAGCCGCCCAGCGCCGAATTGCGCGACAACCAGAAGGACGAGGACAGCCTGCCCCCCTATGAGGTGCTGGACCCCATCCTCTACGGTTTGGTGGAGGAGGAACTGTCGGTCGAGCAACTGGTCGCCCGCGGATTCGAACGCGACACGGTCGCCCGTATCGAACGGCTGCTCTATGTCGCGGAATATAAGCGCCGGCAGTCGCCCCCGGGCGTGAAGCTTGGCATCCGCAATTTCGGCCGCGACCGCCGCTACCCGATAACCAACGCCTTCCGCACGCTGTAAACCGCATGACAGTCATCACCCGCTTCGCTCCGTCGCCCACCGGCAACCTCCATGTCGGCAATATCCGCGCCGCGCTGCACAACTGGCTGTTCGCGCGCAAATATGGCGGCCAGTTCCTGCTGCGCCTCGACGACACCGATCTCGAACGCTCGCGCCCCGAATATGTCGACGGCATTAAGGCGGACCTGAACTGGCTCGGCCTGCATTGGGACGGGGAGGAGAAGCAGTCCGACCGCTTCGCCCTCTATGAGGAAAAGTTCGAAGCGCTCAAGGCGTCGGGTCATGTCTATCCGGCCTATGAAACCGCGCAGGAACTGGACCTGCGCCGCAAGGTGCTGCTGGGTCGTGGCCTGCCGCCGGTCTATGACCGGGCGGCGCTGGCCCTGAGCGCGGACCAGATTGCGGCCTATGAAGCCGAAGGGCGTCGGCCGCACTGGCGCTTCAGACTGGATCATGACCTGCCCATCGGCTGGACCGACCTGATCCGCGGCGACCAGCGCTTCGACCCGAAACTATTGTCCGATCCGGTGATCCGCCGCGCTGATGGAAGCTGGCTCTATATGCTGCCGTCGGTGATCGACGACATCGCCATGGGCGTCACCCATGTTCTGCGCGGGGAAGACCATGTGTCCAACACCGCGACGCAGATCCAGATGTTCGCGGCGCTGGGCGCGACACTGCCCGCCTTTGCCCATGAAGCGCTGCTGACCGGGAGCGAGGGCAAGCTTTCCAAGCGGCTGGGGTCGCTTGGCGTCGCGCATTTTCGCGAGAGCGGTCTTGAACCGATGGCCATCGCCTCCCTGCTGGCGCGGCTGGGCAGTTCCATGCCAGTGGAACCCTTTACGGACCTGCAACCGCTGATCGACAGCTTCGACTTCGCCCATTTCGGCCGTGCGCCAGCACGCTTCGATGAAGGGGAACTGGCGAGCCTCAACCAGAAGATCGTCCACCTGCTGCCCTATGCGGCTGTTGTGGATCATTTGCCCCAGGGCATGGACGAAGCGGCCTGGGACGCCATCCGCCCCAATCTGGAAACCGTGGCGGGGGCGGCTGACTGGTGGCGGATCGTCACCGGCCCGATCGACGCGCCATTCCCGGTGGACGAAGATCGCGACTTCCTCGCCCTGGCGCATGCCCGGCTGGCGGAGGCGAGCTTCGATGCCGCCATCTGGCGAACCCTGACCGAAGCGCTGAAGACGGAAACCGGCCGCAAGGGCAAGGCGCTGTTCCTGCCGCTACGCCGGGCACTGACCGGACTGGACCATGGACCGGACATGGGCCAGCTCCTGCCACTGATCGGGCGGGAAGAAGCCTTGGCGCGTCTGTCGGTCTGATCGGGAGATTTGGCGAGGAGCGGACCAGAAGACCGTTCGGGCCGAGCTTGTCGAAGCCCTTTATGCCTGTTTTTGCGCCACAGTCCCAAGCAAGACCGGTGGGAGAAAGCAGGCCTGTCCGCTCTCCACCCGGGCCACTATCCCGGCGCTCCGAAAGCCCTACCGCTGCATAAGCTCCAGCGCCCGGCCCACGGCCAAAATCCCTTCCGGCGCGGCTGCGAAGCCCATATGGGTGCAGTCGACCTCGATTGCCCGATCCCGTTCGCCGACGCGCCCCTTGGCGCATTGGGGCAATATCACGCCATCCCGACGCGACCAGAGCGCCACGGTCGGCACCGGCGGTTTTTCCTCGCGCCGGCAGGTGAAGGGCGGCCGGTCGACTGGAAATCCGGAAACGAGCTGATAGAGCCGCCACGCATGATTGGCGCGGGGATCGCCGGAAAAGGGCGTACCCATCGTCACGACGCCGCCGACCTTATGCATGGCGAACTTGGCATATTCCCGCGCAAACAGCCCGCCCAGGCTCCAGCCCACCAGAGTGACGGGCGCTCCGGTCTCACGCCTTATGGCATCCACCCGGCGGTCGATCTGTTCCAGACTGTCCGGCTTGGGTCCGAAATTGCGGCCCATGCCCCAGCCATGCGCCTCATAGCCCGCCGCGTTCAGCACGGCGCGTAAAGGCTCCATCCGCTGCTCGCTTGCGAGCAGGCCCGGGATCAGCAGGATCTGCCGTCCGTCGCCATGGATGGCCCGCGCCAGTTGGGCGGCCTGCGCCCGTGTCCGCGCCAGATCGAAAGGCACCGATGCATTGCCCAACAGATGCTGGAGCGACGGCCGCTCGGCCGCGCGAGGTCCGCTGGCCAGGCGGCTCTTCCAGAAACTGGCAATGGCGTCGGCATAGGGCGGCACGAAAATGTCTTCCTTCTTCCAACAGGAAAAATGACATTCTCATGACACAGGCTCCCGAGTCCATGGAGATTTATCCACGGGCATGAACGGTTCGCCGTTTGTGACAGCGGCTTATGGAAGGATCAGGGCGCCAATGGAGAGGTCTGCGCCACCGGCGCGCCGTCGGCCGCCCGCAACTGGCGCGGCTCCAATATCGCGGCCGTTTCGATCAGGTCCAGCGCCCGCCGCGCTTCCATATAGCGCCGCGCATATTGCATCCATCGGTCGGCCGCCGCGCGCCCCGGCATCTGCTCCACCTCGGCCAGAGCCGCGCCGACCTGCGATCCGTCCAGATAGCGCAGCGCCCGGTCCAGCGCTGCCTGCGGCCGGGGGGAGGGGGTGGACGCCCGGTGAATGGTGATGATCTCCCGCGCCTCATGTTCCAGCGCTTCCCACCAGCTCGCGTCGGCGGGCGGGACGGTGACCCGGTTGGCCAGGGCCGTCAGCCCGGCGCGCAGGTCGGCCAGCGTCACCGGTTCCCGCGCGGCGTTGATGATGGTCGCCACCGCGCGCGGCTGCGCCTGTCCGAAACGAAGGCGCAACTGGCCTTCGATATAGCCGAGCGGCGTCCCGCTATCGAGCGCCCGCCGCGCCGCGAAGGCGACCAGCAGGCCCTCCGCGCGCGCCGCATTGCCCGACGCCGCCTGCGCCTCCACCGTGATGCGGTTGAGCCGTTCCTCCAGCTGCACGACGCGCGCGTCCAGCATCTGCCCGGCATCGGCGGACAGCGGCCGCATCGGCACGCCCGGCGCGGCGGCATTCAGCAACGGATCGCTCAGCACCGACGGCCGTTGCGGTGCATTCCACCGCTGGATGCGCGGCAGGGCGAGGACGGTCAGCACGACCCCGACCGCAAAGGCGAGCAAGACCAGCAGCACCAGCAGCCAGGATCCGCGTCGCGCCGGGGGCGGCGGCGCAACGCCGCCGGACGGGCCATCCGTGTCGCTCATCAAGGGCTTTTCTTCCATATGAGGCGAATCATTCGCATAATCGGACGGCAAGGGCCAGCATCCTCTCATCATCGGGCTTATCGGGCGCCTGAGCGCTGGCCCATCCGGTGCCGCAGGCGACCAGCGCCGCAGGGCTGATGGCGATCAGGTGGAGTGATCTGCGCAGCCCCGGACCCACATGGCGCGCCAGCAATTCGCCGGCACGCGGGGAATGGACCAGAAGGACGCTGCCGGCCTCCAGCCGCTCCACCCATCCCTCATCGCCGGTCCGCAGCATTTCATAGACGACGACCCGCTCGATCCGCAGCGCGCCCGCGTCGATCGGCGCCACCGTCCGCCCCGCCAGATGCAGCACATCGCCATGCCCGTCCGCCGCGATCCGCCGCGCAATGGCGGTGCCGTCGCCATCTCCGGCGACGACATCTGCGAATCCGGCTTCCTCCAGCGCCTTCGCCGTCGCCTGTCCGACCGCATAGACGGGCAACTTCCGATAGCGGGCCAGCCCTTCCCCTGCCAGTCGGGCCGCATTGGCACTGGTCAGCAACAGGGCATCGAATCTTTCCGGGGCAGGGGCCTCCCATTGCAGCGCCCGGGGCGCGAACAGCGGAAAGACCCGCGTTTTCAGCCCTAGTTCCGCCGCCCGCGCCGCGGTCTTGCCCGCCCCCGGTTCAGGCCGCAGGATGACGAGAGGCCTCACGCCTCGAACAAAGCCCGCAGCGTCGGACTGGCCCTGTCCAGCAAAGCGCGTCCCATCCTTTCCGCGGCGGCGGCATCGCCCCGCCCGATCCGCAGCGCATCGCTGACCGTCTCCTGCCCGTCGGGGCTGATGATCTCGGCCCGCAGATGGACCCGCCCATCCTCCAGCCGGGCCAGCGCCGCAATGGGCGAATGGCAGGTGCCGCCGAGCCCGGCCAGCACCGCGCGCTCCGCCATCACGCAATCGAAGGTGTCGGCGTCGCTGATCGACGCCAGCAGATCGAGCACCGCTTCATTGTCGCTCAGCGTCTCGATGCCCACGGCGCCCTGGGACGGCGCGGGCAGCATGACCTCGACTGGGATGGTGACGCCTACATCGCCCTGGCCCAGCCGGTCGAGCCCGGCCGCCGCCAGCAGGGTCGCATGCGCCTCCCCCCTTTCCAGCTTGGCGAGCCGCGTCGCGACATTGCCGCGGAACAGGATGACCTCCGCGTCGGGCCGAAGCCGCCTGACCTGCGCCGCCCGGCGCGGCGAGCTGGTGCCCACCAGCGGCCTTTCGGGGAGCGCCGCGAAACTGTCCGCACCCACAAGGCGGTCACGCACATCGGCGCGGGGCAGCATGGCGGCGATGCGGATTTCGGCGGGCCGGATCGTCTCCACATCCTTCATCGAGTGCACGGCGAAATCGATCTCGCCACTGGCCAGCGCGCGGTCCAGCTCCTTGGTCCAAAGCGCTTTGCCGCCGATTTCCGCGAGCGCCCGGTCCTGAATGCGGTCGCCGCTGGTCTGCACCACGACGATCTCGACCGCGCCCTCGTCCCAGCCGTGGCGCGCCCGCAGCGCCGCCACCGTCATATGGGCCTGCGCCAGCGCGAGCGGGGAGCCACGCGTGCCAAGGCGAAGGGGCGTGTGGGGCGGACGGGAAGGCTTTTGCATGATCCCGCTTGCTCTAATGATCGCGGGCATTAGATGGAAGCGGCAATGACGATCATCCTCGGCCTGGAATCAAGCTGCGACGAAACCGCGGCGGCGCTGGTGACGGCGGAGGGCAGGATCCTGGCCCACCGCCTCGCCACGCAGGAGGAGGCGCATCGCCCCTATGGCGGCGTCGTCCCGGAAATCGCTGCCCGCGCCCATGTCGAGGCGCTTTCGCCCTTGATAGAGGCGGCGCTGAAGGACGCCGACCTCACGCTTGCCGATGTGGACGTGATCGCCGCCACCGCCGGCCCCGGCCTGATCGGCGGCGTGATGGTCGGCCTCGTCACCGGCAAGGCGCTCGCCCATGCCGCGAACAAGCCCCTGATCGCGGTCAACCACCTGGAAGGCCATGCCCTTTCGCCGCGCCTGGCCGATCCGACGCTGCAATTCCCCTATCTGCTGCTGCTGGTGTCGGGCGGCCATTGCCAGTTGCTGCATGTGCGGGGGCCGGGCGACTATGCCCGCCTGGCCACCACCATCGATGACGCCAGCGGCGAGGCCTTCGACAAGACCGCCAAGCTGCTCGGACTGGGCTATCCCGGTGGACCGGCGGTGGAGAAGGCCGCCGCCGATGGCAATTCGAGGGCCGTTCCCCTGCCACGCCCGCTGGTCGGCACCGCCGAGCCGCATTTCTCCTTCGCCGGCCTCAAGAGCGCGGTCATGCGCGCGGCCCAGTCCGGCCGATATTCGACCGAGGACATCGCCGCCAGCTTCCAGCAGGCCGTCATCGACTGCCTGATCGACCGCACCGAGCGGCAGTTGGCGGGCCTTCAGGACATCACCGCCCTCGTCGTCGCGGGGGGCGTCGCCGCCAACCAGTCGATCCGCGCCGCGTTGGAAGCGCTCGCCGCAAAGCATGATCTGCCCTTTGTCGCGCCGCCGCTCTGGCTCTGCACGGACAATGCGGCGATGATCGCGTGGGCCGGGGCGGAACGCTATGCGGCGGGCCTTATCGACGACCTCACGGTCCCGGCGCGCCCGCGCTGGCCGCTGGACCCCGGCGCGGAAAAGGCGCGCGGCGCAGGAGTGAAAGCATGAAGGCTCCCTCCCTGAAGGCAGGCGTCATCGGAGCAGGCGCCTGGGGCACCGCGCTGGCCCAGACGCTGGCGGCGGACGGCCGGCATGTCCGCCTCTGGGCGCTGGAACCCGAAGTCGTGGCGGCGGTCAACGGCGACCGCCAGAACCCGCTCTACCTGCCCCATATCCCGCTCAGCGCCTCGATCGAGGCGACCGGCGACATGGCCGCCATGGCCGACCGCGATCTGCTGCTGATCGTCAGCCCTGCCCAGCATCTGCGCACCGTCGTGGCGCAGGCGCCGGCGGGCACGCCGCTCGTCCTCTGTTCCAAGGGGATCGAGGCGGGCACCAGCCTGCTGATGTCCGAGGTGGCGATGGAAGCGCAGCCGACCTCGCCCATCGCCGTCCTTTCGGGGCCGACCTTCGCGCATGAGGTCGCCAGGGGCCTGCCCACCGCGATCACCCTCGCCTGCGCCGACGCCGCTCTTGCCGCGAAGATTGCGGGCCGCATTGCGCGGCCTGCCTTCCGCCCCTATCTGTCCGACGATGTCGTCGGCGCGGAGATTGGCGGGGCGGTGAAGAACGTCCTCGCGATCGCCTGCGGCGTCGCGGAGGGCGCGGGCCTGGGCCTCAATGCCCGCGCCTCGCTGATCAGCCGGGGCTTTGCCGAAATGACCCGCTTCGGTCTGGCCAGGGGCGCCCGCGCCGAAACGCTGGCTGGCCTTTCCGGACTGGGCGATCTCGTCCTTACCTGTTCCTCGACCAACAGCCGCAACTTCTCGCTCGGCAAGGGGCTGGGGGAGGGGCGGGCTGCCAGCGATCTGCTGGCCAACCGCCGGACCGTCGCGGAAGGGGCCTTTACCGCGCCCGTGCTGCGGGAAGCCGCCCGCGCCGCCCATGTCGAAATGCCCGTGGTCGAGGCGGTCTGCGCCCTGCTGGAAGATGCCGCGCCGCTCGCCCAGGTGATGGATGCGCTGCTCGCCCGTCCGCTGCGCGCCGAATAAATTCATCGCCCTATCATCATTTGTTGCTACAGTCCGGCTCCACAAAATGACGCGACAGCATTGATGTCACAGGGGGATCATAATTCTTTGGCGGCTGAAGGGGCCTCTCCCGCGCAGCAGGACGATATTGCGGCGCTCGCCAAGGGTGGACGGACCAATGTGTTCGGTTTCCTGCTCCGCCTCGCGGCGCGCCTGCCGTTCCTGTTCATCGCCGGCCGCTGGTATGGCGCCGACGCGCTGGGCCGCTTCGCCTATGCGGTGCTGGTGGTGGAGTTCGTCGCCCAGCTCGCGACGCTCGGCCTGAAACGCGGCCTTGCGGGCGCGCTCGCCCAGACCGAGCGGCCGCACAGCCATGTCGTGACCGACGCCATGGTGGTGACGCTGATCGCCTCCCTGATCGGCAGCGCGCTCCTGGTCGCCTTCCCCCAGGCCATGTTCCCGAACAGCGGCATCAACGGCCTCGACCGCCTGCTCGCCCTGATCGTGATCGCGGTCGCCGGGTCCGACGTGGCGCTGGCCGCCTGCGCCTATCGCTTCGACATCGGCGCCACGGTGCGGGCCCGGTCCATCATCGAACCCTGGGCGATCAGCATCGGCGCCTTCGGCTTCGCTTATTATTCGACCCGCGACGGCCTGATCCTCTCCTATGTGGTCTCGATGATCGCCGCGCTGGTCGCCTCGATCATTCCGATGACCCGCCATTACGGCATTCCCTATGGCTGGCGCCCGGATTTCGGACGGCTGTGGCGGCTGGCGCGCCGCAATCTGCCGCTGGCGGCGGCGGACGGCGTGGAATGGGGGTCGCGCCGGCTGGACATGGCGATCCTCGGCCTGTTCGTCAGCCCGGCCGTCGTCGGCATCTATTATGTGGCGCAACAGGTCGCCTCCCTGCCCCAGAAACTGAAGACCAGCTTCGACCCGATCCTGGGCCCGGTCATCACCCGCAATCTTTCGGAGGGCAATCTCACCGCCATAGCGCGGCAGGTGAGCCAGGTCGGCTTCTGGATCATCGCGGCGCAGGCGGGCATCGCGCTTGCGCTCGGCATTCCGGGCGAAGCGGTGATGGGGCTGGTCGGTCCGCATTTCGTCGGCGGAACGGGCGCGCTCGCCTTCCTGCTGCTGGCCGAAGTCGTGGCGGCGACCGCCGTGGTCAGCGAATCGGCGCTGGTCTATATCGCGCGGCACCGCAATCTGATGATCTCGCTGCTGATGATCGGGCTTCAAGCGGCGCTCAGCTTCGCTCTGATCTTCGTGGCGCGGCGCCTGGGCCTGCACGACATGGCCATCGCCGCCGCGCCTGCGCTGGCGCTCAGCATAGCGCTGGGCGTCAGTGCGCTGGTCAAGGCGCGCCTGCTGTCGAACCTGCTGGGCGCCAGGGTCAACGCCTGGCGCTGGCCGTTGCTCAGCGCTTCCGGCGTCGCCTGCATCGTTGGCGCGGCTTTCGTCGCATTGCCACCTCATTTCGAGTGGGTGGAGCTTGTCTTCGGCGTCTTCACCATCCTCGGCGTCTACGGCTTCGTCATCTGGCGCTGGGGGTTCGGCCCCGACGACCGCGCGCTGTTCCGAAAGCAGAAGCCGGCCTGACGCAAAGGAAAAGGCCGGACTTTCGCCCGGCCTCCCATCTTACCCCAGCGTCTTCGCCCGGATCGCCTTCAGGTCGTCCTCCGGCCGCGCGCCCCAGTGGGAGATTACTTCGGCCGCCGCCGCCGCCCCCAGCTTCAGGCACTTCTCGACCTCCAGCCCTTCCAGATGGCCCGCCAGGAAACCCGCCGCGAACAGGTCGCCCGCACCGGTCGTGTCGATCACTTCGGCCACCGGCGCCGCATGCGCTTCGTACCGCACGCCGTCGACCATGGCGATCGCGCCCTTTTCGCTGCGGGTCGAGACCAGCACCGGCACTTTCGCGGCGATGGCGGCCACGGCGGCGTCGAAATCATGCACCCCGGCCAGCGACTGGATTTCGCCTTCATTGGAGAAGAGGATGTCGATCAGCCCTTGGTCGATCAGGTCGATGAAGTCGGCGCGATGGCGGTCGATCACGAAATTGTCCGACAGGGTGAAGGCGACCTTCCGCCCCGCGCCCCGCGCCGCGTCGATGGCGGCGCGCATCGCCGCGCGCGGCTGCTCCGGATCCCAGAGATAGCCTTCGAGATAGAGGATAGACGCGGAACGGATAAGGTCCAGGTCCAGCGCCGTCTCGGGCAGGAACTGCGACGCCCCCAGGAAGGTGTTCATCGTCCGCTGCGCATCGGGCGTCACCAGGATCAGGCAGCGGGCCGTCGGAACGTCGCCCTGCATCGCCGGCGTATCGTAGCGTATGCCGAGCGCGCGCACGTCATGGGCGAAGACGGCGCCCAACTGGTCGTCATTGACCTGCCCGATGAAGCCGCATTTCTTGCCCAGCGCGGCCAGCCCCGCCAGCGTGTTCGCCGCCGATCCGCCGCTGATCTCCTTGCCCGCGCCCATGTCGGCATAAAGGCTTTCCGCCGTTTCCGCGTCGATCAGCTGCATGCCGCCCTTGGTCAGCGCATGTTCGGCCAGGAAAGCGTCGTCGCTCCGGGCGAGCACGTCGACAATGGCATTGCCGATGGCGACAACATCAAGCGTGGGGGCAGCAGCGGTCACGCAAAATCCTTCGTGAATAAGGGGAAAAATCCCGCCGTCTCTACCGATCCGGGGCGCGCTGCGCAACGGCGCTGATTGACGCTGCGCGCCAGGGCGGGAATAGCGGTGTCATGGTCCTTGCCGCCGTCCTTCGCGCATTCCCTTCCATCTTCCACGGTGCCGCCCTCCGGCTGCTGTTCAGGACGCTGCTCCTGACCCTGCTCGCCTTCGCGGTCCTCGCCGCCGCCTTGTGGACCGGCATCCACGCCGCCCGCCTGCATTATGGCTGGATGCCGGGCGCGGGCTGGGGCGGGGTGGCGGAGGCGACCGCGACCGCCATCGGCGTGATCGCCGCCGGCTGGCTGCTGTTCCGCGCCACCGCCATGGCGATCATGAGCCTCTTTGCCGACGACATCGTCATTGCCGTAGAACGGGACAGCTACCCCGCGGCGGCCGCCCGCGCCCGGCCGGTCGGCTGGGGCCGCAGCCTTCGTTTCGCGCTGCGCTCCATCCTGCGGACCGTCGGCTGGAACCTGCTTGCCCTGACGGCCTATCTGCTGCTGCTGGCGACCGGCATCGGCACGCTGGGCCTGTTCCTGATCCTGAACGCCGCCCTGCTTGGCCGGGACATGGCCGACATGGTCGAGCCCCGCCATCCCGACCTGCCGCCGATCCCGCGCGGCAGCCGGTGGCTCATGGGCCTCGCTTCGGCGCTGATCTTCCTCGTGCCGCTGCTCAACCTGCTTGCACCGATCTGGAGCGCGGCTATGGCGGTCCACATGCTGCACGGTGCCCGAAGGAACATGCCATGACCCGTCCTCATCCGGCGCTCGTCCTGGCTTCGCTCTTGACCCTCGCGGCTTGCGGAGGTGTCGTGCCGCCGCCCGCGACCCAGATCGCCCGTCCGCCCGCCGGTCCCCCGGCCAGCGCCTTCACCCGCCCCGGTCCGCTGATCGGATCGGACGCGAAGCAGCTCATGCACCTGTTCGGCCAACCCCGGCTCGACATTCGCGAAAGCACCATGCGCAAGCTGCAATTCGCCAATGGCCGCTGCGTGCTGGACGCCTATCTCTACCTGCCGCCGCAGGGGAAGGAGCCGCTCGTCACCCATGTCGATGCGCGTACGCCCACGGGCACGGACGTCGACCCCGCAAGTTGTTCTGCCGCCTTGCAGGCGAAATGATCTTTTCGATGGGAGAGGGAGGCGCTCCCGCGGAAGGCGGGAGCCCCGTTCATGCGCTTGAACAGGACAAGCGCTAGGCCAGCCGTTCCAGCGCCCAGCGAGCCGCCTCCGCCACCACCGGATCGTCGTCCGCCACCAGCGCCCGCAACCGGCCCGCCAACCGCCTGTCGCCACTGTTCCCCGCCGCGATGGCGGCATTGCGCACCATCCGGTTCCGTCCGATCCGCTTGATGGGGGAGCCTGAGAAAATCTCGCGAAAGCCCGCATCGTCCAGCGCCAGCAGGTCGCCCAGTTCCGGGGCCGCCAGCTCCGCCCGCCCGATAAAGGCGCGGTTCGCCGCCGCCGCGTCCGCGAACTTGTTCCACGGACAGACGGCCAGACAATCGTCGCAGCCATAGATGCGATTGCCGATCCCGGCTCGAAACTCCTCCGGTATCGGCCCTTTATGCTCGATGGTCAGGTAGGAAATGCACCGGCGCGCGTCGACCATATAGGGCGCGGGAAAGGCGTCGGTGGGGCAGGCCGCCTGACAGGCGGTGCAACTGCCGCAATGGTCCTTCTCCGGCGCATCGGGCGCCAGCGCGATCTCGCTGTAGATCGCCCCCAGGAACAGCCAGCTTCCATGCGCAAGGCTGACGAGATTGCTGTGCTTCCCCTGCCAGCCCAGACCCGCAGCCTCCGCCAGCGGCTTTTCCATCACCGGGGCGGTATCGACAAAGACCTTGAGCGCGCCGGGATGCTGCTCAACCAGCCAGCGGGCGAGGGCCTTCAACCCCTTCTTGACCACGTCATGATAGTCGCGTCCCTGCGCATAGACCGAAATCCGCCCCCGGTCCGGCACATCCGCCAGCGCCAGCGGATCGCGCCCCGGCGCATAGCTCATCCCCAGCATGACGACGCTGCGCACGTCCGGCCAGAGCCCTTGCGGCGATCCGCGCTGCCCGGCGCGCTCCTCCATCCACAGCATCTCGCCATGATGGCCGGCGTCCAGCCATTGTCGCAGCCTTTCGGCCGAACGCGGCGCCGCATTGGCGGGCGCTATGGCGCAGGCGGCGAAGCCCAGCCGCAACGCTTCGGCCTTAAGCCGCTGTTCCAAGGTTTCGTTTTGCGTTGGCATGCGATGCGACTATCAGAGGCCGATGATCGGGGCTCCTCAACCGACCTATGCCGTCGAAGGGCGTGGTCTTGTCAAGACATTCGGTGATTTCCGGGCGGTGGACGGCATCGACATCGCGGTGCCCGCCGGGTCGATCTACGGCATTCTGGGCCCCAATGGCGCGGGCAAGACGACGATGCTGCGCACGCTGCTCGGCATCATCGATCCCGATGAGGGGCATCGCAGCCTGCTGGGCGATCCCGCGCCGCTGCGCCAGGCGCGCAATGTCGGCTATCTGCCGGAGGAACGCGGCCTCTATCCTTCGATGAAGGCGTTCGAAGCCATCGCCTTCATGGGCGCGCTGCGTGGCCTGCCGCTCAGGATCGGGCGGGAACGCGCCCGCGCCATGCTGGCGGACTATGGCATGGGCGCCTCCGCCGAAAAGCCGATCCGCCAATTGTCGAAGGGCATGGCCCAGACCGTGCAGCTTTTCGGCACCATCGTTCACGAACCGCGCCTGATCGTGCTGGACGAACCCTTTTCCGGCCTCGACGCCTTCAACCAGGGCAAGCTGGAGGCGCTGATCCGGGATCAGGCCCGGCGCGGCGTCACGGTGCTGTTCTCCACCCATGTCATCGCCCATGCCGAACGGCTGTGCGAGCGGGTCGCCATCGTCGCGGGCGGCCGCGTCCGCTTCGAGGGCACGGTGGACGACGCCCGCAACCGGCTGCGCCCGCAGGTGCGCCTGCGCACCCGCGCCAGCGATGGCGGCTGGCGCCGCGCCCTGCCCGCCGAAACCATGGCGCAGGATGGAACCTGGCATTTCGCCCTGCCGCAGGAGGGCATAGAACCGCTGCTGCGCGCCCTGCTCGACGGCAACGCCGGGATAGAAAGCCTGTCGATCGAACGCCCCGGCCTGCACGACGCCTTCGTCGCCATTGCGGGCGAGGCGGCCGCCCGGCAGATGGAGGACGACCAGCAGAGGGAGGAAGCGGCATGACCGAATTGATGCGCGCCGCCTTCGTCATCGCCCGGCGGGATTTCACCGCCGTGGTGCTGTCGCGCACCTTCATCTTCTTCCTGCTGGGCCCGCTGTTCCCGATCGTCATCGGCATGGCGTTCGGCGGGCTGGGCGACAAGATTTCGACGACCGACCTGCGCCCGGTCGTCGGCGTCGCCATGTCCCCCGCCGATGCGGCGCGGATGGAGCGCGCCCATGCCCGGCTGGCGGAGCGCATGGGGCCGCAGGCGCTGCCGGCGCTGCGCCGCGTGCCGCTGTCTCCCGCGCCCCGCGTTCAGTTGGCCGGGGCGAATGCGGACGTCATGGTGATCGTGTCGGGATCGCCCGCCCGGCCGGTGATGACCGGCCAGCCGCAGGACATCCGGCGGCTGGAAGGGGACATCAGCCTGCTCGCCAGCGCCGCCGTGGCCGAAAAGTCGCTGCACATGGTCCAGGTGGAGGCGCAACAGGTCGCCACCAGCGTCGGCGCGCAGACCCAGGGCAGGCTGGTGATCGGCCGGATCGCGCAGATCGTCGTCTTCTTCCTCACCATCCTGCTCGCGGGCATGATCCTGTCCAATCTGGTCGAGGAAAAGACCAACAAGATCATAGAGATCCTCGCCGCCGCCGTGCCGGTCGATGCGATCTTCCTGGGCAAGCTGATGGCGATGCTGGCGATGAGCTTCGTCGGCATCCTCTTCTGGGGCGGGACCGCCTTCTGCGTGTTCCTGGCGCTGAAGACCCCTGGCGTCAGCCTGCCGGAGCCCGCCATCGGCTGGCCCCTCTTCCTGATGCTGGCCGTCATCTATTTCGCCATGGCCTATACGCTGCTCGGTTCCCTCTTCCTGGGCATCGGCGCGCAGGCGGCGACCGTGCGGGAGGTGCAGACGCTCAACATGCCCGTGACCATGGGGCAGATGCTGATCTTCTTCTTCGCCACCTATGCCGTCGACAAGATGGGATCGCCGCCGGAGGTCGCGGCGGTGATCCTGCCCTTCTCCTCCCCCTTCGCCATGATCGCCCGCGCGGCGCAGGTGGACACGCTCTGGCCCCATCTCCTGGCCATAGCCTGGCAGATGCTCTGGGTCGGCCTCATCATCCGCATCGGCGTGCTGCTGTTCCGCCGCCATGTGCTGAAATCGGGCGGCGGCTGGTGGAAGCAGCTGTTCAGAAGCGCGACAGGCTGACCCTGCTATGGCGGGGCCCATGAACCGGCGGCGCTTTCTGGGCATGGGCGGCTGTGCCGCAACGACGATCGTCCTCTGGCAGGCTGGGCTGGGCAGGGCCGCCGCCTATCCCTTCACGCTCAGCGATGCCGAATGGCGCAAGCGCCTGAGCCCGCCCGCCTATCAGGTGCTGCGCAAGCGATCGACCGAATATCCCTTCACCAGTCCCCTCAACAAGGAACATCGCACCGGTATCTTCGCGTGCGCCGGTTGCGGGCAACGGCTTTTCAGCTCGAAGACCAAGTTCGACAGCGGCACGGGCTGGCCCAGCTTCTGGGCGCCGCTGCCCCGCGCCGTCGGCACTTCGCGCGATTTCGAACTGGGCTATCCGCGAACGGAGGTGCATTGCGCCCGCTGCGGCGGCCATCTGGGCCATGTGTTCGATGACGGGCCGAAGCCCACCGGCAAGCGCTATTGCATGAACGGCGTTGCGCTGGCCTTCGTCGCCGGCTGAGCGATCACCTTGTAGATGCGGAGCGGCCCCTTGGTGGGAACCGGCTGCAGCCAGCGCAGCGGCCGGTTGCGCTTCAACGCCGCGGCCAGGCCCTTCGGGAAGTCGGCGCGATAATGTTTGATCTCGTTCATCTCGTTGCAGATCAGCAGATAATCCGCGCCCCTGCCGCCATTCAGGCGCATGATGGTCGCAAAGGCCTTTTCGGGCGCTTCCGTGAAACCGTCGATGACCGCGGTGATGCCGGCGGCATTGCGGTGATGGGCCGTGCCGATCACGCTGTGCCCGGTTCGCACGAGGATGTCGGGCCCCAGATCGAGCGGCGCGAACAGGGTCGAGCGGGGCAGCGCCCGCAAGGGAGCCAGCAGCGCCGCCGTCCGGCAATTGACGGTTTCGGGCTGCTCCTTTTCCGCCGCGCCGCTCGTGATCAATATCCAGGCGCCGCACAGGCCCGCCGGGGTGAGCAATATGGCGACGCTCGCCGTCACCAGGATGCGCGCCACGGCCCTACTCCAGCTCTGGATATGCTGAAAGATCGCCAGCAGCAGCCAGGCCGTGCCGGGCAGCGCCAGGACATGCGCCACCGACATGGCGCGCAGGACGAGGATCGCGACCGCCAGCGCTCCGGTCAGCAGCAGGGCAATGACGATCCAGCGGTCCCGCGCCTCCCTTTCCGTGGCGCGCCAAGCCGCGACGATCGTGCTGACCAGCCCCATGGCCGCCGGCAGCAGGATGATCCCCGCCATCAGAAGACCCTGTTCCCAGACCGGGCGGCCCTCCTTCACCTGGAGATACCATAAGCGATAGGCCACCGGACCGAGCGCCTTGAAGGGATCGCCGGAAAGGCAGGTTCCGCCGCTCAGCAGGAACACGCCGGCCGCCGTGACTCCTGCCGCCGCCGTCGCCATGAAGCGTCGCCGGACGCTGGTCGTGCCGATCAGGCGCAGGGCAAGCGGCATCGCCAGCGCAAAAGCCACGAGCGGCCAGATATAGGCTGCCGAAAGGCTGTCGCAATATCGGGCCAGCGCCGCACCGGGGCCGCGCAGCAGCAGCAGCAGGAGGAGCGCGCCGCCGCCCAGCGTGGCGGCATAGGCGGCGATCCGCGCCGCCTCCCGCCGGTCGAACCAGGTCCGCAGGGCGAAGGCGCCGGCGAACAGCGCGGCATAGGGCAGCGCCTCGCTGGAAATCTGAAGCCACACCGCCAGCGCGAGGCCGGCCGTGATGCCGCCCCTCAGGCGACGGGCATCCAGTGCGCCGCACAGGGCCATGGCCGCCATCCAGATCTGCCAGCCGTGATGGTCGATCCGGAACGGGGTGAACTGGACCAGGATGGTCGGCGTGGTCAGCAGCAGCGCAACCGCCAGCATCGGGACGAAGACGCCGCCGGCAGCGCGCCGCGCCGCCAGGAAGACCGTGCCCGTCAGCCCGCCCAGCAGCAGCAGCGGCACCAGCGCACAGGCGGCGATTTCGGCCCTTGTAGGCCCAAGCAGCGGTTGCAGCATCAGGATCAGCGCGGCGATCGGCATGTCGACGATGCGCGACCAGTGCATCGGTCCGCCCGCCGGCGGGTTTACCCGGTGCTGGCTGACGTCCCAGAAATCCTGGCCATGCAGCCAGTCGCGGACCTGTTGCAGCCGCATGGCGTCATCGGGATCGCGGAATTCGAGTGTGGTCAGCCCGTTGCGGAACAGCCAGAGCATGACCGCGCAGCACAGGGCCCAGAGCAGCAGGACCGCCACGCCGATCTGCCAACCGGCGATAGAGGCTGTCTTGGGAAGGGGGCCGCTGTCAGGCGCGGGCGAAGATGCCATATTTCCGGATCGCATAGACGGACAGGAAGCTCACCGGCACGGCCGCCAGCTTGGCCATGGCGGGCGGAAGCCCCAGGCTGCTCAGCCCGCCCACCAGCCCCATGGTGATCGCCATGCCGATCAGGGCGCTGAGGATGAAGGCGATCCGCTGTCCATGCGTCGCTGGCTGCTGCATGTCGAACACGAATTGCGTGCTGATCATCCAGTGCAGGACCAGTCCGCCCGAATAGCCGGCGAACGCAGCAATGGCAGGCGGCACGCCCAGCCGGTGGAACAGCATGAACAGAGCGAAATCGGCCGACAGCGCGCAGATGCTGGCCAGAAGATAGCGCGTGAAGGTGAAACGGCCGAAGACGGCGTTGAAAGGCCCGGCCATGCTCCGCACCCAATGGGGCATGGGGTTCAGGCCGCCTTCAGACGATTGGGCACCAGCCTTTCGCTGGCGAGCGCGGCGCGCCGGCCGGCTGCGTCCTGCCCTTCCTCGCCCGCTTCGTGATATTCGGCATCCTCATTGACCGCCCAGATGTCGTAAAGCTGCTCGCCCGCCTCGATATTGCGGACCGTCAGCATCGCCGTCATCATCGCATGGTCCTGATTATTGTAGCGGTGCATGCCGTTGCGGCCGACCAGATGCAGCGTCGGATAAAGCCGCTGCAATTCGGTGCGCATCGCAAGGACATTGTCGGCATAGCCGTCATCATAGACCGGATAGGCCTTTTCCTGCCGCACCACCGCGCCGCCGACGACATCGGCGGGGTCGCACAGGCCCAGGGTCGCCATTTCCTTCTTCGCCAGTTCGATCAGATCGGCGTCGCTCGACGACCAGAGGCCATCGCCCTCGAAGCAGAAATATTCCAGGCCCACGCAGGCCAGATCGGGGTCCGGCACCATTTCGGGGGACCAGCTCCGAAAATTCTGGATGCGGCCGACCTGCACCTTCGGATCGTGGATGTAGATCCAGTTGTCGGGGAAGATGTCCTCGCCCTTCACCATCAGCGCCACGGTCAGGAAATCGCGATATTTAAGGTCCATCGCCTGGGCCAGCGTCGCGGGCAGCGGACGGATGCGGCCGGCCAGCTCGCGCATCGGGGCGGAACTGATGACATGGCCGGCGGTGATGGCGACTTCGCCGTCCGGGCCGCGCGCCACCATGCGCCAGCCGCCGCTCGCCTGATCCTGCGACAATTGCTCCAGGCTGTGCGCCATCAGCACGCGGTTGCCCCGCGCGACCACGAAGTCGCGGGCCGCTTCCCACATCATGCCGGGGCCAAGCCGCGGATAGCGGAAGCTTTCCAGCAGCGTCTTGGTCGCCATGCCGTCATTGGGCTTTTTGTTGAGGCCCAGGGATCGCCTGAGGCCGTCGGTCACTGCGCCCCAGAGCGACAGGCCCTTGATGCGCTGCGCCGCCCAGTCCGCCGACATCTCGTCGCAGGGCATGCCCCACACCTTCTCCGTATAGGTCTTGAAGAAGATCGAGAACAGCTTGTGGCCGAAGGCGTTGACCGTCCAGTCCTGGAAGGAACGGACATCGCGATTGGGGAACAGCTTCGCCTTGGCGAAGCTCGCCATGCAGAGCGCCGATCGCCACAGCCCCAGATTGCCGAGCGCTTCGAAGGCGCGCAGCGGATAGCTGTAGAATTTGCCTTCATAATAGATGCGGCTCATCCGCGGGCGCTGGATGAAGTCGTCGGGCAGTATCTCGTTCCAGAGGTCGACGACCTCCTTCGACTTGGAAAAGAACCGGTGGCCGCCAATGTCGAAACGGAAGCCGTTCAGTTCCACCGTTCGGCTGATGCCGCCGACATAGACCGGGTCTTTTTCGATGATGCTGACCGAATAGCCCTTCTTGGTCAGCAGATAGGCGGCCGTCAACCCAGCCGGCCCCGCGCCAATGATGGCGACATCCACATGGTGGTCGTTCTGCGGCATCAAAGGCCCCCCGGTGAAATCTTCGCCGGTTTAGGTGAAGGAAATCTTCTAAGGAGTAGTTAATAGCCGGTAACAATGCAAGATAAGGCAAGGCCGGCGGCCATGGTGAGCCGCCGGCCTCCACTCTTTTCAAAAGGGCGGATCAGCCCTGGCGCTGTGCCTGGATCAGCGTGTTGAGGTCCGTGCGGGCACCGTCGAGCGCCTCGCCGAAACAGGCGCGATAGTCCGGCGTGGCGGGCAGGATCGATCCGTTCATCCAGCCGCAGACCTTCTTCGCCGCCTTGGTGATGCGGGAGTCGGCCACGCGGACGCCATGGGTGCTGGCAAGGTTCAGGTCAGCCATCGACACGGCGATGCTGCGGGTTTCCGTCCCGGTGCGGCCGTCGACCACCACGTCCATATCGTTGATGCCGGCAAAGGCATTTGCTGCGGGCAAGGCAAGGGTCATCGCGGCGGTCAGCGCCACCAACGTCTTTCTGGTCATCCTGTATCTCCTGTCGAACTCTTATCGGATCTGCCCAACGCCTGACGTGGGAGTAGGGTCCTCTTCTAAATAGGCTTCGCGAAGGCATATGAAAAGGGGCCACTTGGCAGAAAGTGGCTGAAAACCGCTATTTTTGCGGATGCGAAAGGATCGGCGCCCTTTCGCATCCGCATCAATCGCCCTTAGTGGCGGAAGTGGCGCATGCCGGTGAAGACCATCGCCAGACCCGCTTCGTCAGCGGCGGCGATCACTTCCTCGTCGCGGATGGAGCCGCCGGGCTGGATCACCGCCGTCGCGCCCGCCTCGACCGCCGCCAGCAGGCCGTCGGCAAAGGGGAAGAAGGCGTCCGACGCAACCGCCGAACCGATGGTCCGGGCCTCCGCCCAGCCGGCCTTTTCCGCGGCATCCTTCGCCTTCCACGCGGCGATGCGCGCGGATTCCAGCCGGTTCATCTGTCCCGCGCCGATGCCGGCGGTGCTGTTGCCCTTGGCATAGACGATGGCGTTCGACTTCACATGCTTGGCGACGGTCCAGGCGAACAGGCAGTCGTTCAGCTCCTGCTCGGTAGGCGCGCGCTTCGTCACCACCTTCAGCTGATCGCGGCTGACGCGGCCATTGTCGCGGCCCTGCACCAGCAGACCGCCGGCAATGCTCTTGATCTGGAGGCCGGCACGGGCCGGATCGGGCAGGTCGCCGGTCAGCAGCAGGCGGAGGTTCTTCTTCCTGGCGAAGATCGCCTTCGCGTCCTCGTCCGCATCGGGGGCGGCGACGACTTCGGTGAAGATGCCGCTGATCGCCTCGGCGGTCGGGCCGTCAAGCGGGCGGTTGACGGCGATGATGCCGCCGAAGGCCGACACGCTGTCGCAGGCAAGCGCGGCTTCATAGGCTTCGATCAGCGTGGCGCCGGTGGCGACGCCGCAGGGATTGGCATGCTTGACGATCACCACGGTCGGCGGGCCGTCGCGGAACTCGCTGACCAGCTCCAGCGCGGCGTCGGCGTCGTTGTAATTATTGTAGCTGAGTTCCTTGCCCTGGATCTGCTTCGCCTGGGCGATACCGTTGGCCGACGGGCCGACGGGCAGGTAGAGGGCAGCCGACTGATGCGGATTTTCGCCATAGCGCAGGGTCGAACCCAGCGTGCTGGAGACCGAGAGGCTTTCGGGGAACTGCACGCCCTGATCGGCAAAGGCGAACCAGCTTGCGATCATCGCGTCGTAAGCGGTGGTGGCGGCATAGGCCTTGGCCGCCAGCATGCGGCGGAAGTCGTAGCTGGTCGCGCCGCCCTTCTCCTCCATTTCCGCGATCAGCCTGGCATAGTCGGCGGGGTCGGTGACGATGGCCACGCTCTCATGATTCTTCGCGGCGGAACGGACCATGGAGGGGCCGCCAATGTCGATATTCTCGATGATCTCCTCGCGCTCCGCGCCCTTGGCGACGGTGGCGGCGAAGGGATAGAGGTTGACGACCACCAGGTCGATCGCGCCGATGTCGTGCGCCTGCATGGAGGCGACATGATCGGGATTGTTCCGCACGGCGAGCAGGCCGCCATGGACCTTCGGATGCAGCGTCTTGACGCGGCCGTCCATCATTTCCGGGAAGCCGGTGAGGTCAGAGATGTCCTTGACCTCCAGACCCGCCTCGCGCAGCGCCTTGGCCGTGCCGCCGGTCGACACCAGCTCGACCCCATGCCTGCCCAGCGCCTGACCCAGTTCGATGAGGCCGGACTTGTCCGAAACGGAAAGAAGGGCGCGCTTGATGATGACGTCTGACATGGAGGTGCTTCCTGCTGCTGTTCGGGTGCCGCTCAGGCTTGCCGCAGGCCTCTAGAGCGATTCCGAGTGAAAGGGAACATTCGCCGTCCCGGAAATCGCGGCAATCGCCATGGGGCAAGCCGGCCACCCCATTGCACGGACCGCGAGGCGCTCAGCTCACCTTTTTCAGCAACCACCCCACGGTCGAGCCGCCCGGAAGGGCCTCGCTGGTGACAGCCAGCTGCTTTGTGCCATGGGGACGGCCTTGGGCATCCACCCACAGGCTTTCCTCGATCGCCAGCTTCCCCGCATTGGCGCGGAACTGCCATGTCGCGCCGGTGTCGATGCGCAGCAGGGCGCCCATGCCGTCGGCGGTGGGCGTGGGCTCGACGCCGGGGGCGAGGTGGAATCGAAGCTGGACCGGCAGCTTCACCGGCTTGCGCCGCCGCACCGCGGGCGTCAGCATGTCCTCGCCACGGATTTCCTTGCCGTCCGCGCTCATCAGCAGCAGGCGGCGGTGGACATAGCCCATGCGCCGCACATAGCCGTCATGGCTGAGGTCGAGGCGGCTGCCGCTTTCCGTCTCCTGCCGGTTGATCTCCACCTCGGTCACGCCCTTGCCCAGCGTGCCGTCGGGCAGCAAGGCGGTGGAATTGCTGTCGTCCAGCACCAATGTGCTGTGCGCCGCGGTGGTGCGCAGCCCCTGCGCCAGATCGCGCGGCATCCACGCGCCCTCCAGCGCGGCGCCGCCGCAGTTGACGATCAGCCGTTGCTGCCCGTCGCTGATCTCGACCGCGCCGGTGGAGGCGCAGCCCGCATCGGCCAGTTGGGCGACAGGGGGCGGGGCGGCATCGACCTGCACCACGGTGCCCCCGGCGGCGAGCCGCTGATAGCCCCAGCCATTGGCCTGCCGCAGCGGACGGGCGCGCACGCGGCTGGCGCGGATGACGGCGTCGATCGTGGCGGGATCGATGGCGCCCGCGCCCTGCCAGTTGCCAAGCCCGCCATCGCCATGGGTGAGGCCGAGCAGGGCCGGCACGGCCTTGGCCAGTGCCTCCTTCAGCAAGGCAGGCGTCTGTTCTCGTCGCACTTCATAGACGGCGGCGACCATGGTCAGCAGCATGATCGCTTCCAGCTGGTCCAGCGGCGAGCGCGAGATGATGCCGCCGTCGCCATGGAGGCCGCTGTCGAGCGCGCGCTTGAGGCCGGCTTCTCCGAACAGCTTGCGCGCCGCGCCGCCCGGCAGCAGCATCGACGCCGCGACGATCCCGCCCCAGGCGACCAGGCGCGGCAGGCCGACCGGCGCCTTGTCCGCGCTGCGGTCCAGATGACGGGCGGTGCGGGCGATGCAGTTCAGCACCAGAGAGCGATAGACGAGGTCGCTCGACGAAAGGATCAGCGGCGCATGGGCCGACCAGAAGAGCAGGCGCCAGCCCGCATTGTCGGCGCGCCATGCGGGTTCGCTGGGCGTGTCGGCATGGGCGGCGAGCCATTTGCGCATCACGCCTTCGGCAATCGGCGCGGCCTGTTCGCGGGTGGCCACGGTGGCAAGGTCGCGCAGCCAATGGAAGCCGTGCAGATAATCGGCAAAGCCCGCCGTCACGCCCGGATTGGCGAAATCCAGCCTGTCGAGAGGCAGTTTCAGGCCCCGGAACAGGAAATAGCCGGCGCGGATCGCCTGACCCGCATGGGCATTGCCCGGGATTTCATCGTCGGGCACGGCAAGCAGCTTGAGCGGATATTTGCCCTTCAGCCGGCGGCCGTGGATCGGCGTCTTCCAGCTCAGCAGATAGAAGCGGTTGGCGATGCGCTGCGCCAGCGAAAGTCCCTTGTCATCCGCGATGCGGATGAGCCGCTTGCCCTGTTCGATCCCGTCCTCCGGGCCGGGTCCGGCCTCCTCGGGGGCGGAATGGGGGGAAGGGCGGCGGCGGTCGCTCACCCGCCGCGCAGCGTCCGGATGTTGTCGGCATAGGCGGACGGGCCGTCCCGGAAGGTCGCGGTGCCGGCCACCAGAACGTCGGCGCCCGCCCCGATCGCCTGTGGCGCGGTGGCGAAGTCGATGCCGCCGTCCACCTGCAGACGAATGTCGCGGCCGGACTTCTCGATCATCTTCCGGATCGCCTCGATCTTGCGGAGCTGGCTGGCGATGAAGCTCTGTCCGCCGAAGCCCGGATTGACGCTCATCACCAGGATCAGGTCGACATCGTCGATCAGGTAATCCAGCATCTTGGCCGGGGTGCCGGGGTTCAGCACCACGCCCGCCTGCACGCCCAGCGACTTGATGTGCTGGATGGAGCGGTGGATATGCGGCCCGGCCTCCGGATGGACGGTCAATATGTCGGCGCCCGCCTCCGCAAAGGCGTTCAGATACTGGTCCACCGGGGAAATCATCAGATGGACGTCGAACGGCTTCTTCGTGTGCGGACGCAGCGCCTTCACCACGCCGGGACCAATGGTGATGTTGGGTACGAAATGGCCGTCCATCACGTCGATATGGATCCAGTCCGCACCCGCTTCGTCGATGGCGCGGACCTCCTCGCCCAGACGGGCGAAATCGGCGGACAGGATGGAGGGTGAGATCAGGATCGGGCTGGTCATTTGACCATCGGCCTTAGCCTTGGCCGCAAGTCAGGGCAACGCCCGATTAACGCTATCCACAGGCTTTTGGCGACAGGCGTCGGCGTGCGGACTCGCCCGGCCTGTCAGGACAGGATGAACAGCGTGGGATCAAGGCCGGTCGACGACCTGGAACCCCTGGGCAGAAACTGCTTGACGCCGTGCAGCGCAACCACCTGATTTCGCTGGATGATGGGCGCGGCGATCAGGCGCATGGCGCATTCGCCGCCGTCCGCCGGGCGGATGTCGACATCCACCGTGAAGCCGCGCCTGTGGCGTATCGCATAGGCGCGCAACTGCTCCATCGCGGCACGGCTTTCGGGCGTGTAGAGCGACACGGCCAGCGGGCGGGGGACCGTCATCCCGCGTTCCAGCCCGAAAATGTCATAGACCCCGTCCGTCCAGTTCAGGCTGTCGTCGCTGAGGTCGCAATGCCACAGGCCCAGGCCGCGCTCCGCCAGCGCCCCATCGTCGCGGGCGATCCGGTCGTCCAGCATCACCGGCGCAAGATGGTCGCGCAACGCATAGAGCGGCCAGCTATGGTTCAGGGGAAGGGGCTCGGTCGGGCGCAAGGCAGGTCTTTCTGAATGCCGGATCGCACCATAGGGTTGCTTGGTTAAGGCTTAGTGGATCGTATCAGCCTTGCAACGAAAAAGCCGTCGGTTCCGCCCTGCGCGGCAAGGCTGTCCGGCAGGGTGCGGACCCATCCTTGCGCCGTCGGCACGATGCCGTCGGGCAGCTCGCCGGGCGTCGCGGGCAGCGGGCTGAAATCCGGCCGGGCGTCGATGAAGCGGGCGACCTGCTCCTCGCCCTCGGCCCGTTCGAGCGAGCAGGTGGCGTAGATCAGCGTGCCGCCCGGCTTCAGCCATGCCGCAGCGCGAGCCAGCAGTTCGGTCTGGAGTTCGGCCAGCTCCGCGATCTGGCGCGGGCCGATGCGGTGCAGCACGTCGGGATGCCGGCGATAGATGCCGGTTGCGGTGCAGGGCGCGTCGAGCAGGATGGCGTCGGCCGCCCCATCGGGTTCCCATGCGCGCAGGTCGCCCTGCACGATGGCGGCGGAAAGGCCGGTACGCGCCAGATTTTCGTCCAATCGTTCAAGGCGCTTCTTCGACTGGTCGACCGCCGTGACGCGCCACCCCGCGGCGGCGAGCTGCATCGTCTTGCCGCCGGGCGCGGCACAGAGGTCGAGGACGTGGCGTCCCTCGCCCAAGCCCAACAGGCGCGCGGGGGTGGAGGCGGCCAGATCCTGCACCCACCAGGCGCCTTCGCTGAAGCCGGGCAGGTCGGGGATCGCTGCACCTTCGGGCAGGCGGACATGCCCGGGGGCAAGGCTCCGGCCGTTGAGCGCTTCGGCCCAATGCGCGGTCCGGGCGGGATCGCGAAGGCTGATGTCGACCGGCGGACGCTGGCCATAGGCGTGCGCGGCGGCCTGCGGCATGGCGTCCCCCCATTGCGCGGCCCAGCGGCTGGCGGTCTCCGGCGGCAGGGTGGGGGGTGAGGGAAGCGCCGGATCGGCGCGGGTCAGCGTGCCGAAGACGCCATGCACCAGCTTGCGCGGACCGCCATCCACCAGCGGCAGGGCGGTGGCGATGGCGGCGTGCGGCGCGGTGCCCAGCGCCAGCACCTGGATAAGGGCGATGCGCAGGACCATGCGCGCCTTGGCGTCGTGCGGCAGCGGCTGGCGCGTGGCGCTGTCGATCAGCGCGTCGAGATCGGGCAGGTGGCGCAGCGTCTCGGCAGCGATGGCGTGAACCAGCGCCCGGTCGGCGGGAGCAAGCCCCTGCGCCGCGCCATGCAGCGCCAGCTCAAGCGGATCGCCGCGCCGAAGCACGGCGTCGAGCAGGCGAAGCGCTGCGCGGCGGGCGGGGAGGCCGGGGACGTCCTCGGGGCGGAAAGGGCGGGGCATGGGAAGCGCCTAGGGCAAAATGCCGGGGAAAGTAAGTTTTGTTGGCGGCTGGCGCATATTTGCCGGTCGCGGGGATCACGCGCGCCAGGCTCGTCCCGACGCCGGCGCAGCAACGCGGTTCACCAGGCCGGCCATCGACCTTCGCCATCCCGCCCGACCACCAAAAGAAAAACGCCCCATCCTTCCGGGCGGGGGCGCTCATCCTTCTTTCAGGAAAATGCCCTCAGAACGGCACTTCATCGTCCAGGTCATTGTCGAAATTGGGCCCGCCAGCGCCGCCGCGTCCGCCGCCGGAAGAGCGGCCGGAACCGCCGCCAAAGCCGCCGCCGCCGAAATCGTCATAATCGCCGCCGCCAAAGCCGCTCGACCCGCCGCTCCAGTCGCCGCCGCCCTGCGAGCGGCCGCCACCGCCGAAGCCGCCTCCCTGACCGCCGCCGCCCGGCGCGCCGTCCAGCATGGTCAGCACCGCGCCCGGCCCCTGCAGCACCACTTCGGTGGTATAGCGGTCATTGCCCGACTGGTCCTGCCATTTGCGGGTGCGCAGCTGGCCTTCCAGATAGACTTTCGATCCCTTGCGCAGGAAGCGTTCCGCCACGCCCGCCAGCCCCTCGGAGAAGATGGCGACGCTGTGCCATTCGGTGCGTTCCTTGCGCTCGCCCGACATGCGGTCCTTCCAGCTTTCGGAGGTCGCGATCCGCAGGTTGCACACCTTGCCGCCATTCTGAAAGCTCTTCACCTCCGGGTCCGCGCCCAGATTGCCCACCAGAATAACCTTGTTGACCGAACCCGCCATGTTTCCTCCGAAGCGTTAGCAGGCCCTTATAGCGGGCTGTCTTGGAAGGTCCACAAATCAGTGCGCGATGATGCCCAGCAGCAGGCGCCCGACAGCAAGGCGAGCCGGGACGCCGCGATCGGCACAGCCACGGGGGGTACGACCGGCGCCACAGTTTCAAGGAGAAATGAAGTCCTTGGCTTCGCCGCCTTCGGCTCGACAGGCTCAGGGCAAACGGGGGAAAGCGGTCTGTCAGCGCCCAATTCGTCTCCTCCCGCCAATGACTACAAGCTGGAGCGTTCTCGGGCAATTTGAGGCAGCACCTGGGGCTGTCACCGTTGGAAATGCCCAAAAATTAATGTTGCAACATATCATGGAAATATGTTGTAACATGACATGTCGATCCGGGAAGGATCGCATGACAGGAGGGTGCGATATGCGACTGATGACGTTGCGGACAGCAGGTGGGCAGGCTCAGGTTTCCGGCTATAGCGGCGGCAACCGATCTTCCTTCGGCATAGGCGGGGCGATCGCCGTCCATGCGCTGGTGGTCGGGGCCTATCTGCTGATGCCCAAGGAAGTGGTCGATGTCTTCCGCGATCCACCGCCGCTGCTGACCTATCCGGTGGACGATACGCCGCCGCCCCCGGAACAGCAGCAGCCGGAAAACGACTCCAAACCCCTGCCGCGAACCAAATCCCATCCGACCGTGGTGGACAAGCCCGTCGTCCCGCCGCCGCCGACGGGCTTCACGACGAAGGCGGACGATGGCATGGCCGCCGGCGATTCCGGCACGGGCACGATCATGCCGCCCATAGTCCCGCCGACGCCCGAACCGGTGCTGGCCGATGCCACCATCGATCCCCGCGCGCTGGCCGCGTTCCAGCCCGACTATCCCGGTGCGATGATCCGGCAGGGGATGGAGGGCAAGGTGGTGGTCCGCGTCACCATCGGCCCCGACGGGCGCGTCACCGACATAGAGCGGCTGTCGGCGGCGGACGAGGCCTTCTGGATCGCCACCCAGCGCCATGCCCTGCGCAAATGGCGCTTCCGCCCGGCGACTCGGGATGGCGTGCCGGTCAGTTCGACCAAGGTGCTGACCGTCCATTTCCGCCTGGCAGACGTCTGAAATCCAACAGGAAGGGGCCGGAAATCATGACGGACAGCAACAGCGCTTTTGCATCCGGCCCCGCCTTACCCTATATCGGCGCGATGGCGATCTTCCCCCGTCCGGTGTCTCCCAAGAGCGCGATGAGCGACCTGTGGAGCTATTTTCGTGAGAACCGGCCTCATAAATGGCCGCTGCTCGGCCTGTCCGTCGCGGTCACCTGGGTCATCATCTGGGCCTTCATCGTCGACGCCAACACCAACACCATGCCGACGCGCAACCAGATATTCTATGTCCAGAGCTGGGACTCCAGCCGGTCCGACGCGGCGATCATCCTCCAGCAGAAGATCGACCTCGCCAAGCGGGAGGCGGCGATCGAGAAGAAGCAGAAGGAAATGCAGGGCGTGGCCGATATTTTCGGCATCGACTGGAAGAAGGACGAGGCCCGCAACACCGCCCGCCGCAAGGAAGCATTGAAGCAGATCAACGCCCAGCTCGACGCCCGGCTGGCCAAGGCCGAGGCTGCGGAGAAATCCGTCCCCGGAGCAGCCCAGAGCGGGGCGGCCCAGCCCTGAGCGCCCGATCCAAAAGCGTCCTGCCCCCCGCCGATCCCGCTCAGGACCGGCGCTTCATGGCCGCCGCCATTGCGCTTTCCGAACGGGGACGCGGCCTTTCCACGCCCAATCCCAATGTCGGCTGCCTGATCGTGAAGGACGGGCATGTGGTCGGGCGCGGCTGGACGCAAAAGGGCGGCCGCCCCCATGCCGAGGCGCAGGCGCTTGAGGAGGCCATGGACCGCGCCCGCGGCGCCACCGCCTATGTGACGCTGGAGCCCTGTTTCCACCTTTCCCCGCGCGGTCCGCGCTGTGCCGACCTGATGGCGCGGGCAGGCGTCCGCCGCGTCGTCATCGCCCTGCGCGATCCCGATCCGCGCACCGACGGGCAGGGCGCCGCCTGGCTGCGCAAGCGCGGCATCGTGGTCGAAATGGGGCTGATGGCGCAGGAAGCCGCCGCCGCGATGCGCGGTTTCGTGCTGCGCCAGACATTGGGCCGCCCGGCCGTGACGCTCAAGCTGGGCCTGTCGCTCGACGGCCGGATCGCGCTGGCCGATGGGTCCAGCCGCTGGATCACCGGTCCGGACGCCCGTGCCCATGCCCATGTGGAACGGGCACGGCATGACGCCATATTGGTTGGCGGCGGCACGCTGCGCACCGACGCGCCCCGGCTGGATGTGCGCCTGGCCGGCCTGGAGGACCGCTCGCCCCGGCGCGTGCTGCTCAGCCATGGCGACGCGCCTGAGGGGTGGGATAGCATTGCCGCGCCGGAAGACATCGCCGCCCTGCCGCATGTCGACCATCTGCTGGTCGAGGGGGGGGCACAGACCGCCGCCGCCTTCCTGCGCGCCGATCTGGTCGACCGCCTGCTGCTCTATCGCGCGCCGATCCTGATCGGCGCCGGGCTTGCCGGGATGGGTGACATCGGCCTGACCGATCTGGCCGGCGCGCATGGCCGCTGGCGGCTCGACGACGAACGGCGGCTGGGCGATGATCGGCTGGAGGTTTACCTCCGCAGCCGGAACGCCTAGATCACCCCGAAAGCCCCGCCCCTTCCGGGCGCGGCCAACGGAACACAAGCAAGGCGCTCCTCATGTTCACCGGCATCATCACCGACATCGGCACCATCCGCACCCATGAACAGCGCGGCGACCTGCGGCTGGCGATCGGCTGCGCCTATGACATGGAATCGGTCGCCATCGGCGCGTCCATCGCCTGTTCGGGCGCCTGCCTGACGGTGGTGGAGAAGGGCGCCGACTGGTTCGCGGTCGACCTGTCGGCCGAAACCGTCGCTCGCACGGCGCCGGGCCTGTGGGACCAGGGCGGCCGCCTCAACCTGGAACGCGCGCTCAAGGTCGGGGATGAGTTGGGCGGCCATATCGTCACTGGCCATGTCGACGGCATCGGCACTTTGGTGTCCGCCGCGCATGAGGGCGATTCGACCCGCCTTGTCATCGCCGCGCCCGCCGCGCTGGCCCCCGCTCTGGCGGCCAAGGGTTCGATCACCGTCGACGGCATTTCGCTGACCGTCAACACGGTGGAGGATCAGGCGGACGGCTCCGTCCATTTCGGCCTGAACATCATCCCGCACACGGCCGCCGCGACGACGCTGGACAGCCTGACGCGGGGCCGCGCCTTCAATCTGGAGATCGATGTGCTGGCGCGCTATCTCGACCGGATGCAGAGCCTTCGCTCTCGCTCAATGTGATTATTGCTTGCCATAATCACATCTTGATGTGATATGCCGCTCCATCCCGCCGTGGGAAGGAGTCTTCAGCATGTCGTCAGCCCTTATCGATACGGTCCGTTCGCTGGTTACGGAGGGCGGCATGTCGCGATCCGGCCTTGCCCGCGCGGCGGGTCTCCATGCCAATTCCCTGCGCAAGCTGGGCGAGGCGGACTGGAATCCGACGGCGGAAACGCTGGGCAAGCTGGAAAGCTATCTCGCCAAGCGGGAGGGCGGCACCGCGCTCGCCTCTCCCGAGGAGATCATCAATGAGGCCCGCAACGGCCGCATGTTCATCCTGGTCGATGACGAGGACCGGGAAAATGAGGGCGACCTGGTCATTCCCGCGCAGATGGCGACGCCCGACGCGATCAACTTCATGGCCACCCATGGCCGCGGCCTCATCTGCCTGGCGTTGAGCAAGGAGCGGGTCGACCATCTGGGCCTGGGACTGATGAGCCGCAACAACGGCACCCGCCACGAAACCGCCTTCACCGTGTCGATCGAGGCGCGCGAGGGCGTGACCACCGGCATCAGCGCCGCCGACCGCGCCCGCACCATCTCCGTCGCGATCGACGGGTCGAAGGGGCCCGAAGACATCGTGACGCCCGGTCATGTCTTCCCGCTGGTGGCGAAGGATGGCGGCGTGCTGGTCCGCACCGGCCATACCGAGGCGGCGGTGGATGTCGCCCGTCTGGCCGGGCTCAATCCGTCGGGCGTCATCTGCGAGGTGATGAAGGACGACGGCACCATGGCGCGGCTGGACGACCTCATCCCCTTCGCCCAGAAGCACAGGATGAAGATCGGCACGATCCGCGACCTGATCGCCTATCGCCGCCGGCATGACCATATGGTGGAACGCCGCGCCGAAACGGTCTTCAACAGCCAGTGGGGCGGCGACTGGAAGGCGATCAGCTTCTACAACAAGGCGACCCAGACCGAACAGCTCGTGCTGCAGAAGGGCCATGTCTCCCCCGACGAGCCGACGCTGGTCCGCATGCACCAGCTCTCCCTGCTGGACGACGTCTATGGATCGACCGGGCCGCGCAACGGCCTGCTTGCCAAGTCGATGGAGATCATCGCCCGGCAGGGAGCCGGCATCGTCGTCGTCCTCGCCGCCCAGGCGCCGGGCGATTTCATGAGCCGCAGCCTGCGCCATCATGCGGGCCAGCCCGACTCCGGCATGGACGAATTGCGCGACTATGGCGTGGGGGCGCAGATTCTGGCCGAACTGGGCGTTCATGACATGATCCTGCTCAGCAACACGCACCACAGCCTGATCGCGCTTGACGGCTATGACCTGGCCGTGGTTGGGCAACGGTCGATCGAGCTTTAAGGAACCTATCCATGGCAAAATTCCTGATCGTCGAAGCGCGCTTCTACGACCATCTCAACGACCTGCTGATCGAGGGCGCGGTCGCCGCGCTGGAGGATGAGGGGCATAAATATGAGGTGGTGACGGTTCCCGGCGCGCTGGAGATTCCCGGCGCGGTGGCGCTGGCGGCGGAAACCGGGCGCTATGACGGCTTCATCGCCATCGGCGTGGTGATCCGGGGCGAAACCTATCATTTCGAAGTCGTGTCGAACGAAAGCGCGCGCGGCCTGATGGCGCTCAGCATGGACGGCATCCCGATCGGCAACGGCATATTGACGGTCGAGAACGAAGCCCAGGCGCTGACCCGCGCCAGGCGGGACGAGAAGGACAAGGGCGGCGAGGCGGCGAAGGCGGCCATCGCCATGCTGGCGCTGCGGGAGAGATTCAGCGCCTGAGACGCCGGATGAAGGTCTGCAAAGGGGCTGCTGCCGGGCGGCCCCTTTCTTTATGCGGTTCGAGGTTGCGGCGGGCCAGGATGGGAGGCCGAAGTTGGCCGATCCCGCCCGCTTTCCTAAGGCGTGAAGGGGGGTGTCCACTTTTCACCCCCCAGACCTCTATTCAGGCCGCTTCCTCCAGCGCCGGATAGTCGACATAGCCTTCCTCGCCCTGGCTGTAGAAGGTCGCCATGTTCGCGCCATTGAGCGGCGCATTGATCCGCAGGCGCTTGGGCAGGTCCGGATTGGCCAGGAAAGCGCGCCCGAAGCTCACGCCGTCTGCCAGACCGCTGTCCAGATCCCGCTGCGCCCGCTCCAGGTCGTAATCGCTGTTCAGGATCAGCGGCCCGGAAAAATGCCGGCGGATGACCGGCGACTGGCGCGGCACGTCGGTCCGGCCGAAGGACCCGTCCGGCCCCGGCTCCCGAAGTTCCAGGAAGGCGATGCCGATCTGCTGCAGCACGTCCGCGGCCGCCGCGAACAGTGCGGAAGGATTGCTGTCGTCGACGCCCTGCGTCTCGCCATTGGGGGACAGCCGCACCGACACGCGGTCCGCACCGATGGCGTCGGCCACCGCCTGCGTCACCTCCCGCAGCAGGCGCACGCGATTTTCGATCGAACCGCCATAAATATCGTCGCGATGGTTGCTGCCGTCGCGCAGGAACTGGTCGATCAGATAGCCGTTCGCGGCATGGATCTGTACACCGTCGAAGCCGGCCGCGATGGCGTTTTTGGCAGCGCGGACATAATCCGCGATCACGCCCGGAATTTCGTCTATGGCCAAAGGCCGCGCCTGTTCATAGGGCTTCTTGCCCTCATAGGTGTGCGCGTCGCCCGGTCCCGCGGTGGCGCTGGCCGAGACGGGCTGCTCGCCGGTCACGCTGCTGTGCACCACGCGCCCCATATGCCAGAGTTGCGCGACGATCCGGCCGCCTGCCTCATGCACGGCCTCCGTCACCGGCCGCCAGGCCTCAACCTGCTCTTCCGACCACAGCCCCGGCGCGAAGGGCCATCCCAGCCCCTGCCGCGAAATGCCCGTCGCCTCGCTGATGATGAGGCCCGCCGAAGCGCGCTGGCGATAATAGTCCGCCATGATCGGCGTCGGCACATGGTCGCGTGTCGCGCGGCCGCGCGTGAGCGGCGCCATCAGCACGCGATTGGGGGCATGGATCGCCCCGAGTTGTACCGGTTCGAACAGATTCGCCATGAAATACTCCCTTTTCAAAGTTGCAGATTGCAACGGGACTTGCCTGCCAAAGCCAGCTAGGATGCCTGGCGAGCCGCTTCAAGACCCTGGCCGCCGCCATGCCGCCAAGTTTTGCTTTCCCCGCCTTCATCTCGGCTAATGCGTCCGCGCGCTTGTACGCCTGCGCGGCGGGGCGTAATAACGGGCCATGACCCCGACGCATCAAGACATGACGCTCGACGAAATGCGGGCCGCGCTCGCCCCGATCCTGCCCCGCCATGCCGCCTTCGACGGCTGGCGCCGGGAAGCGGTGGCCATGGCGGCGGAGCAGTGCGGCATCGATGCCGACATCGCCGCGCTGGCCTTTCCAGGGGGCGCGATGGACATGATCGATGCCTGGTTCGAAAGCATCGATGCGCGGATGCTGGAGGCGCTGCCGGCTGAGAAGCTGGCGGCCCTGTCGATCCGCCAGCGCATAACGCGGCTGGTGGAAAGCCGCCTGACCCTGCTCGCGCGCGACCGGGAAGCGCTGCGCCGGGCGCAGGCGGTCATGGCCATGCCCCGCAACGCGGCCCGCGCCGCCAAACTCGGCTGGCGCGCGGCGGACGTGATGTGGCGCGCCGCGGGCGACGAGTCGACGGACCTCAATCACTACAGCAAGCGCCTGACGCTGGCGGGGGTTTATGCCGCGACCCTGCTGGTCTTCGTCGATGATGAGAGCGATGACTGGGCGGAAACCCGCGCTTTCCTGGCGCGGCGGATCGAAGGCGTGATGCGCTTCGAGCGCGCCAAGGCCCAGTGGAAGGGCATTGGCGGCGGCGAACGGCTGAGCTTCGCCCGCTTCATCGGGCGGCTGCGCTACCCGGCCATATAATCTGCCGCGCCGCCGCACCGATTCGCGCTGGCCTTTTCCAATCGGTATTGATAGTCACTCGCAGAAGTAAATGACGAGTGCCTTACCCTTGCGCCTGACCGACCTGCCGCTGCGCCAACCCGCTTATGTGGACCTGATCGACTGGAACGCGCTGTCCGCGTCCGACGGGCAAAGGCTGCGTGAATTCGGCCTGTGCGAGGGCGCGAGCGTGGAAGCGCTGCACCATGGCGGGTTGCTGGGCCGCGGGCCCATCGCCTGCAAGGTCGGCCGCATGACCATCGCCATGCGCCGCAACCATGCCGCCGCCATCACGGTCCGCACCGGCCCCTCGGACAGCGATCTGTGACGAACCTGCCGCTGATCGCGCTGGTCGGCAATCCCAATGCCGGCAAGAGCGCCCTGTTCAACGCCCTGACCGGGGCGCGGCAGAAGCTGGGCAATTATCCCGGCGTCACCGTGGAGCGCAAGGCGGGCCGCTTTTCCCTGTCGGACGGCCGCCCGATCGAACTGGTCGACCTGCCCGGCACCTACAGCCTCAACCCCACCAGTCCCGACGAACAGGTGACGCGCGACGTCATATTGGGCAGGCAGGCGGGCGAGCGCCTGCCTGACGCGCTGGTCGTGGTGGTCGACGCGTCCAATCTCGACAATCACCTCCGCTTCGCGCTGGAACTGATCGCGCTTGGTCTGCCGACCATCGTGGCGCTCAACATGGTCGATCTCGCCACCCGCGACGGGCTGGAACTGGACGCCCATATCCTCTCCCGTGAACTGGGCGTGCCGGTGATCTCCACCGTGGCGGTGCGCAAGCGCGGCCTGGATCATCTGCGCGGGGAGCTGGAATCGATGCTCGACGGCAGCGCAGGCAAGGTCCGCGCTTCAGCCGAACAGCGCGATTTCGAAGGGCTGCGCCGGGAAGCGCGCCGGATTGCCCGCGCGGCCATCGTGCGCGAAACCCCCTCCCGCCGGCTGACCGCGGCTGTCGACCGGGTGGCGCTGCATCCCGTGGCGGGGCTGATCCTGCTGCTCGCGCTGCTCTTCATCATGTTCCAGGCGGTCTATGCCTGGTCCGCAGCGCCGATCGCCATGATCGAGGGCTTTGTCGCCAGCGCCAGCGACGCCGTGACGGCCGCGCTGCCCGATGGGCTGCTGCGTTCCTTCCTGGTCGACGGGGTGCTGAACGGCGTTGGATCGGTCATCGTGTTCCTGCCGCAGATCCTGATCCTCTTCTTCTTCATCCTGATGCTGGAGGCGACCGGCTATATGGTCCGCGCCGCCTTCCTGATGGACGGGCTGATGGCCAAGGTGGGGCTGTCTGGGCGGGCCTTCATCCCGCTGCTCTCCTCCTTCGCCTGCGCGGTGCCGGGAATCATGGCGACCCGCACCATCGCGGACCCGAAGGACCGGCTGACCACCATATTGATCGCGCCGCTGATGACCTGTTCGGCGCGCCTGCCGGTCTATGCGGTGATCATCGGCGCCTTCATCCCGGCCCGAACGGTGGCGCTCGGCATTGGCTTGCAGGGGCTGGTACTGTTCTGCCTCTACATTTCCGGCATCGTCGGCGCGATGCTGGCCGCGCTGGTGCTGCGCCGCACCGTCACCAAGGGCGCGAGCGGCGGCTTCCTGATGGAGATGCCCAAATATCAATGGCCGCGCCCACAGGACATATTGCTTGGCCTTTGGCAGCGCGCGGTGATCTTCCTCAAGCGCGCGGGCACGATCATCTTCACCTCGACGGTGATCCTCTGGGTGCTGCTGAGCTTTCCCAAGGCGCCGGAAGATAGCGGCATCAGCCAGGTCAACTATTCGGTCGCGGGACGTGTCGCCAACGGGCTCAACCTAGTACTCGCGCCGATCGGCTTCAACCGCGACATCTCGCTCGCGCTGATCCCGGCCATGGCGGCGCGCGAAGTGGCCGTGTCCGCGCTCGCCACCGTCTATTCGCTGGACGCCGACGAGGATGAAGCGAAGCTGGAACGCAGCCTGGGCGACCGGCTGAAGGACAATTGGCCGCTGCCGACCGCACTCGCCTTCCTCGCCTGGTTCGTCTTCGCGCCCCAGTGCATCTCCACCATCGCGGTGACGCGGCGCGAGACCAACGGCTGGAAATGGCCGCTGTTCATGATCGGCTATCTGTTCATCCTGGCCTATGTCGCGGCGGGCCTTACCTACTGGACGGCGACGGCGCTCGGCCTAGGGTAGAGCGCGCAGGTTGATATTGGGTGGAAAGTGGATGCTAAGCCCCACTCTCCCCTGAAGGCGAGGGGAAGTGCGAACGTACATAACTGGCCATTTGCTACGGTCAAATGCACCGTGTTCCTGAGAAGTCAGTGGCCGGATTCCGATGGGGTAAGGCACGAAGGGAGGGTCTTATTGGGGACAATATTGAGCCATTTGAGCCACGATGGCGACGAGGGAGAATGTCCGAGACTATGGTGCGGTCCTCAACCCTCGGCTTTTCCGGCTTTCCGCGCGGAGATGCGGTTCGATCGCACCCCCGCGCCGCAGATCAGAAGGAGAAGTTCAGCGAGAAGGACGCGACATTGTCATTGCTGTCGTCAGCGTCCGGGCGGAAGCCGTGCTGGTGCAGATAGCCGATCTCCGCATTCACATTCTTCGCCACGGGGGTGGTGATGGCGATCAGGTTGCGCATCCGCTCCTCCCCCTGCACCCGCTGGAAATTGGTGGTGTTGAAGTCGATGAAGCTCTCATGGCTGAGGAGCAGCGCGGTCTTGCCGCCTTCCCTGAACGGCAGCACATATTTGACATAGGGACGCAGCCGCCAGGCGGTGCCGTCGATCCCCTCGCGCCAGCGCTCCTCCAGCCGGAGGCGCGCGCTGAGCTGGCCGGGCCCGATCTTCACGATATTGTCGAAGGTGACCTGCTGCCGCCCGCGATGCTCCATCACGGAAAAATGGCCGGCGTCATATTGCGGGTCATGGGTATAGCCCGCCCAGACCGTCACCTTCTTGCCGATCCTGTAGCCGACCAGCGAATTCATCTCGACCTCGTACAGCCCGTCGCGATCGTTGCTGAACCGGGCGACGACCTCTTGCGAAAAGCGCCAATGATCGCTCAGCTTCACCGTCGCGTTCGCTGTGGTCCAGAGCTGTTCGTCCTCGCTGGCATGCGCCACGGCCGGGACGGCCAGCAGGGCAAGCGCGGGCAGCAGCTTGTGGGTCAGTCGCATGAAGTCAATCTCCCCTCGCCATCGTGGCGGACGCGGGCGAACTATGACCGATGCGTTACATTCATGTGACTATCTCATTTCTAATTTATGACAATCTCGCCCGACGCCGAACCGTTCGACCCGCTATAGCGCGCGGTTCGGCGTCGCAGGCCCGGTTTCAGGCCGGATTATGGTCCTTCAAAAAGACGTCGAGCCGTTGGAGGAATTCCAGCCGATCGGCCTGGCGGGAAAAGAAATGGTCGGCCAAAGGCTGTTCGACATAGATATAGTCGCGTCCGGCGACCTTGCCCGCCGCCTTCAGCTTCTCCGCCATTTCGCGCGACTGGTTCACCTGCACCCGCCGGTCCTTCCTGCCATGCATCAGCAGGATCGGCGTTGAGAATTGCGCGGCGAAATTGATCGGAGAAACGGCGGCGAAATCGGGCGCCTGCTCCTTCATCCAGTCCTTGCGCGAACCATGATTGAGGAAGCGGCGGTCATAGCGCATCATGGCCGAGAGGTCCGACACGCCGGCATAGGAGACCGCGCAGCGATAGCGCGCGCCGTCGCGCTGTGCGCCGCGCATCGCCGCATAGCCGCCATAGGAGGCGCCGACGATGCAGACGCGCTTCGCATCGGCAATCCCTTCCTTCACCGCCCAGTCGACCGCGTCGTTGAGGTCGTCCTGCATGGCAAGGCCCCACTGCCCCTCGCCCTTGTCCGCAAAGGCGGTGCCATAGCCGGAGGAGCCGCGATAATTGGGCTGCAGCACCGCATAGCCGCGATAGGCCAGGAACTGCACCCACCAGTCCCATTCCTCGCTGTCCCGTGCGAAGGGGCCGCCATGCGGCATCAGGATCAACGGCAGACCCTTGGGGTCCTTGCCCGCCGGCACGGTCAGCACCGCCGCGATCTCCAGCCCGTCGCGCGCCTTGTAACGGATCGTCCTGACCGGGGAGAGATGGACGCCGGGCCCGAAATTTTCGCTGATCTTCGACAGGATGCTCATCGCGCCGGCGGCGGTGTCGTAATAATAATAGGTGCCCGGCTGGTCCGCGCTGCCGACGTGAACGATCATGCGCTGATGATCCCGGCTGGTGGACACGATCCGGGCGCGGCGATGGGCGCCCACCGCCTTGTCGATGTCGGCCTGGATCTTCGCCAACCCCTCGTCGAACCAGTGCACCCCCGGTCCTTCGGCGGTATAGCGCACCCCGGCGAGGCCGGTGCCGGCGGTGTCGCGTTCGATCCCGTCTATGTCGAAGCCGGGCGCGGCGAAAATCTTCTTGCCCAGTTCCAGCCTTGTCAGGTCATATTCGTACAGCGCGTCAGTACCCTCATGATCATCGCTGGCAATCGCCTTGCCCGGATCGGCCGTGAACAGCAGCGGCACGACCATGGATTCGTCGCGGCGGCGATTCGCCCGGTCGATCGTGCGGAAACCGGACCGGCCGTCGACGCGATAGAGCAGCTTCGACATGCGCGTGGCATCGTCATAGCCCACACCCATGCGCACCGTGCCGGTCGCATCGGCATACCAGGACATGACATTCTGGCGCGACTGCACCACCGGGCGCATCTTGCCGGTGGCGACATCCACCTCGTCCACCTGCGGCCAGAAGCCGAGTTCACTGCCGAAGATGGACGATTGATAGGCGAGCAGGATGCGCGGCGTGCCATCGCGGGCGACCCAGATGACGTCATCGCCATTCTGCGCCGCCACATTCTTGGCCAGCAGGTTGATCTTCGACCCGTCGCGCTTGATGCTGACGACGCGGCTGATCGACCAGGGCATGCCCTGGACGTTGGTTTCGCTGCCTATGCCCGCGATCAGCCAGTCGTCATTGACCCAACGCCACCAGTTGAGATCGTTTTCCCCCAGTTGCAGGGTGCGGATACGGTTGGGCTCTTCGATGATGGAGGCGATCATCAGCAGCAGTTCGCCATTGCGCGACACCCTGGCGGCGAGGCGCATCCCATCGGGCGAGAGTTGCGGTTCCACCATCATCGGCAGTTCGGCAAAGGCCTCGATCGGCCATTCCTTGCGCGGTACAGGCGCCATTTGCGCACTGGCCGACACGCAAAGCTGCGCGAGCGCCATGCCCGCGACGACAGAAAGCCCCCTCAATCTTACCCCCATAATATAATGGCCCCGCCTTTCTATAGGGCGGAGCCATTTTCCTGTCTTTCCCTTTTTTAACGGGGCATTACGCGCCGTGCGCCAGGGCGGCCAGCAGCAGCAGGGCGACGATGTTGGTGATCTTGATCATCGGATTGACCGCGGGGCCAGCCGTGTCCTTGTAGGGATCGCCCACCGTATCGCCGGTCACGGCCGCCTTATGGGCTTCGCTGCCCTTGCCGCCATGATGGCCGTCCTCGATATATTTCTTGGCATTGTCCCAGGCCCCGCCGCCGGAGGTCATGGACAGCGCGACGAACAGGCCGGAGACGATGACGCCCAGCAGCAACGCGCCCAGGGCCGCAAAGCCGTTGGGCGTGCCAGCCACCGCGGAGATCGCGAAATAGACGAAAATCGGCGCCAGCACCGGCAGCAGGCTGGGGACGATCATCTCCTTGATCGCGGCGCGGGTGACGAGGTCCACCGTACGGGCATAATCGGGACGCGAGGTGCCCTCCATGATCCCCTTGTTGGTGGCGAACTGGTCGCGCACGTCCTTGACCACGTCGCCCGCCGCGCGGCCCACCGCCGTCATGCCCATCGCGCCGAACAGATAGGGCAGCAGCGCGCCCAGCAGCAGGCCGACGATGACATAGGGGTTGGAGAGGCTGAAATCGACCGGCTCGGTCAGGCCGAGAGCCGAGTTGTAGAATTTCAGATCCTCCGTATAGGCGCCGAACAGCACCAGCGCGGCCAGGCCCGCCGATCCGATGGCATAGCCCTTCGTCACCGCCTTCGTGGTGTTGCCCACGGCGTCGAGCGCATCGGTCTTGACCCGCACGCTGTCGTCGAGATGCGACATTTCCGCGATGCCGCCCGCATTGTCGGTGACGGGGCCATAGGCATCCAGCGCCACCACCATCCCGGCAAGCGCCAGCATCGCGGTCGCGGCGAAGGCGATGCCGATCAGGCCCGCAAGCTGATAGGCGACGATGATGCCCACGACGATCACCAGCGTCGGCAGGGCCGTCGCCTCCAGACTGACGGCCAGCCCCTGGATGACGTTGGTGCCATGGCCGGTTTCCGACGCGCGGGCGATGCTGCGCACCGGACGGTAGTTGGTGCCGGTATAATATTCGGTGATCCAGACGATCAGGCCCGTGACCGCGAGGCCGACCATCATCGCCCAGAACAGCGCCATGCCGGTATACCCCCCCGCGCCGTCCAGATCGGTACCGAAACGGGCGTTGAGGTCGCCCAGCGCGAACTGCGTCACGGCATAGAGCGCCGGGATGGACAGGATCGCGGTGGTCCAGAACCCCTTGTAGAGCGCGCCCATGATCGACTGGCTCGCGCCCAGCCGCACCATATAGGTGCCGATGATCGAGGTGATGATGCATACCCCGCCGACGATCAGCGGCAATGACATCAGGCGCATCAGGAAGGCGTTGTCGACGCCCGTCACCAGCAGCGCGGTCAGCACCATGGTCGCGCCGACCGTCACCACATAGGTTTCGAACAGGTCGGCCGCCATGCCCGCGCAGTCGCCGACATTGTCGCCGACATTGTCCGCGATGACGGCGGGGTTGCGGGGATCGTCCTCCGGAATGCCCGCTTCCACCTTGCCGACCAGGTCCGCGCCGACATCGGCCGCCTTGGTGAAGATGCCGCCGCCAAGCCGCGCGAAGATGGAGATGAGGCTGGCGCCGAAGGCCAGCGCGACGAGGGAGTCGATCACGATCCGGTCGTCGGGCGCATGGCCCGCGGGTCCGGTCAGATACCAGAAGAAGACGCTGATCGCGAGCAGGGCCAGACCCGCCACCAGCATGCCGGTGATCGCGCCCGCCCGGAAGGCGACGGTCAACCCGCTTTGCAGCGTGCCGCGCGCGGCCTCCGCCGTGCGGACATTGGCGCGGACCGAGATGTTCATGCCGATGAAGCCCGCCGCCCCCGACAGGATCGCGCCGATCAGGAAGCCGACCGCCGATGTCACGCCAAGGAAGAAGAAGACCAGCGCCGCGACGACGACGCCGACCATGGCGATGGTCGTATATTGGCGGCCGAGATAGGCCTTCGCCCCCTCCTGAATCGCGCCCGCAATCTGTTGCATGGTTTCATTGCCGGCGGACGCCGCCAGCACCTGTCGACTGGTGATGAGGCCGTAGAGCACGGCCAGCAGGCCGCACCCTATGGCAATCGTGACAATCTGCATGGATGTTCCTCTCCCCCTGTTATGCCTGTCATCGGCCGCTCCGCAGGGAATGACGGGCGGGCGAAGGGCGTAAGGGCGGGCGGCCGGAACATGCGCTTCCGGCGTCGGGCACCGCGTCAATCAGCATCGTAGCTCACGCACATCATGCGGTCCTACCGGGCTGAGAAAGGTCGGGGGTGAAGCTACAGGGCGGACGGCGCGCGTCAACCCGTTACGATATTAAGGCAAATCAGCCATGTTCCCAGCCGAGCCGGTCCGGCAGCGGGATCGCCACGCCGTCTATCGTCAGCGTCAGTCCCCCGCCCTTGGCGAGGCGGCCGACGGGTATGGCGCGCACGGGCGGCTTCACCGCGGCGGGAAGGGCGAAGAGCAGTTCATAATCGTCCCCCGCCCGAGCCGCAGCGATCTGAACGGCGTTGCTGGCCCCGCGCGTCGCCTCCAGCGCGGGGGAGAGCGGGATATGGTCGATGGTGACGGCAAGGCCGCTCGCCTCCGCCATGCGGGCGGCGTCGATCAGCAGGCCGTCGGACACGTCCATCATCGCATGGACATGGCGGGCGAGCAGCGCGCCCTCCGCCAGACGCGGACGCGGGCGGCGATAGGCCTCCACCAGCGGCCCCGAAGCGCCGGGCATGTTCCTGAGCAGGTCGAGGCCCACGCCCGCATCCCCGACAGGACCGGTCAGATAGAGCCGGTCGCCGGCCTTCGCGCCGCTCCGCGCCGGGATCGGGCCGGTCGCTTCGCCCAGCGCGGTCAGGCTGTAGCTGCGCGGGGCGCCCCGGGGCATCTGCACCGTGTCGCCGCCCAGCAAGGGCATGGCATGGCGGCCAAGCGCCTCGCCCAATCCTTCAAGGAAAGCCGCGTCCCAGGCGTCGTCGCCGGACAGCGCATAGTTGAGCAGGCAGCCGACCGGCTTCGCGCCCTTGGCAGCGAGGTCGGACAGGTTCACGGCGGCCAGTTTCCAGCCGATATCCGCGGGCGGATCGGCCGGCAGATAATGCACCCCCTCCACCATCGTATCGCTGGTGAGGATCAGGCGGGCGCTGCCGATTTCGAGGACCGCCACATCGTCCCGCAAGCCCCGGGCGGCGGGATCGTTCGCCAGCAGGCGGAGAAGGGTCAGGAAACGGGATTCAGCGGACATTGAAATGAAATCCGTTCACCCTGAGCTTGTCGAGCCGAAGGCCGGCGAAGCCAACGGCTTTTTCTCCTTTTTAAGGAAGTGAGGGGCTTCGACAAGCTCAGCCCGAACGGATATTTTCTGTTCCTATTTCCGCACGTCCTTGGCCACGGCGTCCAGCAGCCCGTTCACGAAACCCGCCTCGCGCTTGTCGTAGAAGGCATGGGCGACGTCGACATATTCGCTGATCACCGTGCCGGTCGCCACATCCTTGCGGGCGAGCAGTTCATAGGTGCCGGCGCGCAGGATCTGCCGCATCGGCTTGTCGAGCCGCTCCAGGCTCCAGCCCTTGGAGAGCCGCGCCACGATCAGCCCGTCAATCTCCTCGCGCCGCCGGTCCACGCCCTGCACGACATCGTCGAAGAAGCTTTCCTCCGCCTGCGCATAGGTGACATCCTCTATAGTCGCGCCCAGGCGGTGCTGGTGGAATTCATGCAGCAACAGGTGGAGCGGCGTGCCCTCCATCTCAAGCTGGTAGAGCGCCTGCACCGCGGCGAGGCGCGCGGCGGAGCGGGATTTGGAGCGGTCGTTCATAGTCTTTCCATAACCGTTCGGGCTGAGCCTGTCGAAGCCCTTTGCCGAACGCAGTGAAGGGGAAATTATTTCAAACGCAGCGCCACCGAAGCCGCATGGGCCGGAAGCCCCTCCGCCTCCGCCAGCGCGAAGGCGGCGGGGCCGATGGCGTCGATGCTGCTCTGGTTGAGGCTGAGGAAGCTGGTGCGCTTCATGAAATCCAGCACCGAAAGGCCGGAGGAGAATCGCGCCCGGCGGCCGGTCGGCAGCACATGGTTCGGCCCGGCGACATAATCGCCCACCGCTTCCGGCGTCATCCGGCCCAGGAAGACGGAACCGGCATGGCGCACCTGCTTGAAGAGCGCGTCGGGATCGTCGACCGCCAGTTCCAGATGCTCGGCGGCGAGGCGGTCGACCAGCGGCATGGCTTCCTCGAAGTCGCGCACGACGATGATCGCGCCATTGGCGTTCCAGCTCGCGGTCGCGACCGCCTGCGTGGCGAGCAGGGGCAGGCGCCGCTCCACCGCCGCCGCCACCGCATCGGCAAAGGCCGCGTCGTCGGTGAACAGGATCGACTGGCTGGTCGGGTCATGCTCCGACTGGCTGAGCAGGTCGGCGGCGATCCAGTCGGGATTGTTCTTGCCGTCGGCCACCACGACGATCTCCGACGGACCCGCGACCATGTCGATGCCGACCACGCCGTAAAGCTGGCGCTTCGCCTCCGCCACCCAGGCGTTGCCGGGGCCGGTGATGACGTCGACCGGCCTGATCCGGTCCGTGCCATAGGCCAGCGCCGCCACCGCCTGCGCCCCACCGACGCGCCAGATCTCCTCGATCCCGGCGATGGCGGCCGCGGCCAGCACCAGCGGGTTGATCTCGCCATGGGGGGTGGGCGTGACCATGGCGATGCGCTCGACGCCCGCGACCCTGGCGGGGATGACGTTCATCAGCAGCGAACTGGGATAGGCTGCCCGCCCGCCCGGCACGTACAGTCCAGCCGCATCCACCGCATTCCAGCGCGCGCCGAGACGGACGCCCGCCGCGTCCACGCTGTCGCTGTCCTGCGGCTTCTGCTTTTCATGATAGGCCGCGATGCGCGCCGCCGCGAGTTCCAGCGCGTCGCGCAATTCGGTCGAAAGACCGTCCAGCGCCTTGCGGCATTCGGCGGGTTCGACCGCCCAGCCGCTGACGTTCAAATCATGCCGATCGAAACGGCTGGTATAGTCGGCCAGCGCCGTATCGCCCTGGGCGCGCACGCGCTTCAGGATCGCGGTGACGTCGCGCGACACATCCTCATCGGCCTCGCGCCGGGCATCGACCAGGGCGGCGAAGGCGGCTGCGAAATCGCTGTCGGCGGTGGAAAGGCGGAAGTTCATAGGCCCCAACCTCCTTCCGTCATCCCCGCGGAGGCGGGGATCCATCTCCCATAAGACGCACCAAGCGCAACGTGCGGGAGACGGGTTCCCACCTGCGCGCGAACGACGGTGAAGGGATCACGCCGCATCCTTGACCCCCACGGCCTTGCGGAAGGCATCCACCAGCGGCGTCAGTTCCGCCGATCGCATCTTGAACGCGGCGCGATTGACGATCAGCCGCGCCGACACCTGCATGATGACATTGGTTTCCACCAGCCCATTGGCCTTCAGCGTCGCGCCCGAGGACACAAGGTCCACGATCCGCCGCGACAGGCCCAGCGAAGGGGCCAGCTCCATCGCGCCGTTCAGCTTCACGCATTCCGCCTGAATGCCACGCGCCTCATAATATTTGCGCGTCAGGTGGGGATATTTGGTCGCCACGCGCACATGGCTCATCGCCGCTTCGTCCTCGTCGGCAAGACCTTCGGGTTCCGCCACCGACAGGCGGCAATGCCCCATGTCGAGGTCGACGGGCGCATAGATTTCCGAATAGTCGAACTCTTCCAGCACGTCCGATCCGACGATGCCGATCTGCGCCGCGCCATGCGCGACGAAGGTCGCCACGTCGAAGGCGCGCACGCGGATGATCGCCACGTCCGGCCGATTGGTGGCGAAGCGCAGCGCGCGGCTCTTCTTGTCATGGAATTCCGTCTCCGGCTCGATACCGGCTTTGGCAAGCAGGGGCAGCGCCTCATCGAGGATGCGGCCCTTGGGAATGGCGAAGGTGAGCGGACGAGTCATGACGCGCGGGCCTTACTGGGCGAGGCGGGAAAGGGCAAGGTGGCGCTGGTTCCGGCAAGCGCGGCACTTGCGTGCGCAGGAACGCGCCGGGCTATCTACGCCGCCTCCGCCAGCGCCGCTTCCGTCGCGGCGATCCAGCCGCCGCCCAGCACCCGGTCCCCGGCATAGAGCACCGCCGCCTGCCCGGGCGCGACGCCATATTCGGGCGCGTCGAAGACCAGCCGCTCGCCCTCCAGCCGGGCCGGGACGGGTTTGGCCATGGAGCGCACCTTGGCCGTCAAGGGCCCGGAAAAATCCCCGCCCAGCCAGTTGATGTCGCTCAGCCTTGCCGCCGAAACCGCGAGCGCCGCCTTCGGCCCGACGATCACCCGCCGCGCCTGCGCATCCAGCCGCACGACATAGAGCGGTTCGGCCTGGCCGCCGATCTCCAGCCCTTTGCGCTGGCCGACGGTATAGTGGATCATCCCCTTGTGCGTGCCCATCACGCGGCCGTCGATATGGACGATGTCGCCGCCCTCATCGGCATCCGGCCGCAGCTTGCGCACGATCTTCGCATAGTCGCCGTCCGGCACGAAGCAGATGTCCTGGCTGTCGGGCTTCATCGCCACCGACAGGCCCAGTTCGGCCGCGATCTCCCGCACCTGCGGCTTGGGCAGGCCGCCCAACGGGAAGCGCAGATAGTCGAGCTGCGCCTGAGTCGTGGCGAACAGGAAATAGCTCTGGTCCCGCGCCGGATCGGCGGCGCGATGCAGTTCGGCGCCCTGCGCTCCCTCCACCCGACGCACATAATGGCCGGTGGCCAGGCAGTCGGCGCCCAGATCGCGGGCTATTGCAAACAGATCGGTGAACTTCACCCCCATATTGCACTTCACGCAGGGGATGGGCGTGCGCCCGGCCATATATTCGTCGGCAAAATCAGCGATCACCGAATCCCGGAACCGGCTTTCATAATCAAAGACATAATGGGCGATGCCGATGCGGTCCGCGACCGCCCGCGCGTCGCGTATGTCCTGCCCGGCGCAGCAGCTTCCCGTCCGCCCGACCGCCGCGCCATGATCGTAGAGCTGGAGCGTGACGCCGATGGTCTCCGCCCCCGTGCGCGCGGCGAGCGCGGCGACGACGCTGCTGTCCACGCCGCCGGACATGGCGACGACGATGCGCCGCGCATCGAGCGGCTCGTTGAGCTGGAACTGGGGCTGCATGCGCGCGCATATAGTCGCCCGCCCTTCGGGGTGCCAGACGAATTCAACGTTTCGTCGCATTCCATACCCCATTTTGGGGGCAAATTTACCGGACCTTATCCTTTGCTCCGTAAACCGCTCTCCCATGGATCTGGGATTCCTCAGGACGGGCGGGCTCAAGGCCGGCTTCGTCAAGCCTTCGGGCCGGCGGCGCGTGCCGGTCTGGCCGTCCTTGCGGGCCGCTTCGGCGGCGGCGCAGGCGGCCAGCCCCACCGCGCAGGCGGTCGCAGGCGTCCTGCGGGGGCAGGAGATCGAGGGAGACTGGGTTCAGGAACTGGCCGATATTCTCGCGCCACGTTCCGGCGGCAAGATCGAGGCCGTGGGGCTCGCGGGCAGCTTTAACCCGTTGATCGCGAACCGTTTAAAGGTGGGGAAAGGATGATGAAGGGGGCGTTTACCGTGGCGCTTTAGGGCCTGTTCAGGGCTTGAAGCGCAAACAGGCAAGCACTGCTGAAATCGGCAACGCCAGTGCCGCTTATTGAGGGTGATAATGATCGAAAACCAGAAAATCAGACCTGCACAGGTCGTCGGGCCGCTGGGAGAACCCCTGACTCTGGAAAGCCTGCCGCCCGTCGATACGACTCGCTGGGTCGTGCGCCGCAAGGCTGAAGTCGTGGCGGCCGTGAACGGCGGCCTGCTGACCGTGGACGAAGCCTGCGCGCGCTATTCGCTGACGCTGGAGGAATTTGCGAGCTGGCAGCGCGCCGTCGACCGTTCGGGCATGCACGGCCTGCGCGTGACGCGCATCCAATATTACAAGTCCCTCTACGAACGGCAGCAGAAATACTGATCATCCGTTTCAGCAATGAAGGGTCGCACAGGAAGGCCGCCGGATATGTCATCCGGCGGCCTTCTTCTTTGTCAAGTGCGAAAGGGAACGTAACGCCGACTTCTCCGTTGAACAGATCAGCCCACCCGAAAGGGGCTATGGTCCAAGGAGAGTGAGAAATGGGCATCATCTTGTGGCTCGTTGTCGGCGGCATCATCGGCTGGCTTGCCAGCATGGTCATGCGGACCGACGCACAACAGGGCATCCTGCTGAACATCGTCGTCGGCATCGTCGGCGCGTTCATCGGCGGCCTGATCTTCAGCGGCGGTTCGATCAATGACGGCCTGACGCTTTACAGCTTCCTCGTGTCGCTGGTCGGCGCCATCATCCTGCTCGCGATCGTTAATCTGGTCCGTCGCGGTTCGGTCCGCTAAACAGCGCCGGAGACGATCAAAAGGGCCGTGCTCCGAAAGGGCGCGGCCCTTTTTTGCGTTCAGCCCCGCCCGGAGAAGAAGCGATAGAGCGCCAGCACGCCGATCGCCCCCAGCACCGCCGCGATGAAGCTCGCCTGCTCGCCGGGCGCATAGACGCCCAGCAGCCGCCCGACATAGCCCGCCAGCAGCGCGCCGGCGATGCCCAGCAATATGGTGACGACGCAGCCGCCCGGATCGCGCCCGGGCATGACCAGCCGCGCGATGGCGCCCGCGAACAGGCCGACCATGATCCATCCGAGCAATTCCATCGCCGCCCTCCAGCCGCCATACAGGGCATAGCGCCATAGTCGCGCCGCTTTGGCAAGGGCCAGCAGGTACGACGGAAGGGCTTTGCCGTCCTCCGCACCGCCGTGATAATGGGGGCTTGAGCCGGGTGATGTATTCATATAATACAGCACCCGAACGGCGCCTATGGCCGAAAGATGGGTTCAGGATGAATTACGAAACTTCATTGGTCGGCGACGCTCCGGCAAATGTCCTTGGCGAGCAGGAGGAACGCTCCGTCTGGCGCCGTCGGCTGACGATCGGCGCCGTGATCGCGATCATCCTGATCGCCGCCGCCACCTGGGTCAGCATGCACGGCAAAGGGGCGGAGGCGCCCGCCGGCGCCGTGCAGGCGCCGGTCGTGACGGTGATCAGCCCGGGCCGGTCGACCGTATCCAACACCGTCAGCGCCACCGGATCGCTCGCGGCGCGGGTGGAGATGCCGGTGGGCGTGGTCGGGGAAGGCGGCGCGGTGACGCGCGTGCTGGTCCAGCCGGGCGACTGGGTGCGCGCCGGCCAGGTGCTGGCGACGGTCGAACGCTCCGTCCAGACCGAGCAGATCCGCTCCCTCGCCGCGCAGGTGGAGGTCAACCGCGCCGACGCCAAGCTGGCGCAGGCGCAGCTCGACCGCGCCCGGGCGCTGGTGTCGCGCGGCTTCATCAGCCAGGCCGACATCGACCAGCGCACCGCCACCCGCGACGCCGCCAATGCCCGCGTCAGCGTCGCCGTCGCGCAGCTGGCCGAACAGCGCGCTCGCACTGGCCGCCTCGACATCCGCGCGCCCGCCGCGGGCCTGGTGCTGACCCGCGCGGTGGAACCTGGCCAGATCGTGAGTTCGGGCAGCGCCGTGCTGTTCCGCATGGCGAAGGGCGGGGAGATGGAGATGCTGGCCCAGGTCAGCGAGGGCGATCTGGCCGCGATCCGTCCGGGCAACAGCGCCACCGTGACCCCGGTCGGCGGCACGGCGCAATTTGCCGGGCGCGTCTGGCAGGTGTCGCCGGTGGTCGACAATCAGACCCGGCAGGGCATCGCCCGCATCGCCATCCCCTATAATCCGGCGATCCGTCCGGGCGGCTTCGCATCCGCCGCGATCGTCAGCGGCACCGGCTCCGCGCCGATGCTGCCGGAATCGGCGGTGCAGAGCGACGAGAAGGGCAATTTCGTCTATGTCGTCAACGGCCGGGACGAGGTGCAGCGGCGCGACGTCAAGATCGGTCAGGTGACCGATGCGGGCGTGTCGATCCTGAACGGCCTCAACGGCGACGAACGCATCGTGGCTTCGGCCGGCGCGTTCCTGACGCCGGGGCAGAAGGTGAAGCCGGAAGCCGGCAAGTCGAAATGAAGCGGCGGGATGCGTCTGACCGGCGCATCCACCGGCAGGCGAGGAAGCCGTCATGAGTTTTCGTAATATCTCCGCCTGGGCCATCCGCAACCCGGTGTCGCCGATCGTCCTGTTCGTCGCGCTGCTGCTGGCCGGCCTGGTCAGCTTCAGCCGGATGGACGTCAACCAGAATCCCGACGTCAGCTTCCCCATGGCCAGCGTCGTCGTGCGCCAGCCCGGCGCCGCGCCGACAGAGCTGGAGACGCAGGTGACGCAGCGCGTCGAGGCCGCAGTGCGCGGCATCAGCGGCGTGGACGAGATCACTTCCTGGGTGTCGGAGGGCGAATCCAACACCAATGTGCAGTTCCAGATCGGCACGCCCGTCGACCGCGCCGTCAACGATGTGAAGAACGCCGTCGACCAGATCCGCAGCGACCTGCCCGAAGGGATATTGGAGCCGCAGGTCAGCCGGGTGGACATCGACGGCGGGCCTATCGCCTATTTCAGCGCCGAAGCGACCGACATGACGCTGGAGGAGCTGTCCTGGTATGTCGACAATACGGTGGCGAAGCGGCTGCTGGCCGTGCCGGGCATGGCGGCGGTCAAGCGCGGCGGCGGCGTGTCCCGCGAAATCCGCGTCATCTTGGACCCGGCCAAGCTGCAGTCGCATGGCATCACGGCGTCCCAGGTCAACCAGCAGCTTCAGCAGGTGAACCTCAACGCGGCGGGCGGCCGCACCGAAATCGCGGGCGCCGAACAGGCGATCCGCGTGCTCGGCAACGCCCGCGACGCCTATGCCCTGGGCCAGACCCAGATCGCCATTTCCGGCGGCCGCACCGTCAAGCTGGCCGATCTGGCCGACGTGCGCGACATGTATGCCGAACAGCGTTCGCTGTCCCTGATGAACGGGCGGCAGGTGACCAGCTTCAGCATGGAAAAGGCCAAGGGATCGTCCGACGTCACCGTCTTCGACGAGGCGATGAAGGTGCTGGACCAGCTCCGGAAGGAAAATCCGAAGGTCCAGTACAAGCAGCTCTACACCAGCGTCGAATATACCAAGGGCCAGTATCACAGCGCCATGCAGGCGATGATCGAGGGCGCGGTGCTGGCCGTCGTCATCGTCTTCCTGTTCCTGCGCGACTGGCGCGCGACCATGATCTCCGCGCTCGCCATTCCGCTGTCCGCGATCCCGGCCTTCTGGTTCATGGACATGATGGGCTTCACGCTGAACGGCATCTCGCTGCTGGCGCTCAGCCTGGTGGCGGGCGTGCTGGTCGACGACGCCATTGTCGAGATCGAGAATATCGTGCGCCACATGCGCATGGGCAAAAGCGCCTATCAGGCCTCCATCGACGCCGCCGACGAAATCGGCCTCGCGGTGCTGGCGACCACCATGGCGATCGTCGCGGTGTTCCTGCCCGTCGCGCTGATGCCGGGCATTTCGGGCCAGTTCTTCATTCAGTTCGGCATGACCGTGGTGGTCGCGGTGCTGCTCAGCCTGGCCGTCGCGCGCCTGATCACGCCGATGATCGCGGCCTATTTCCTGAAGGCGCATGGCCAGGAAAGCCATGGCGAGGGCTGGCTGATGGACGCCTATATGGCCGTGCTGCGCTGGTCGCTGGACGAGCGCAAGGCCGTCGCCCATCGCGCCCGTGGCGGCATGGCCCGCTTCACCGCCTGGATTCGCGACCACCGCATCTGGACGCTGGGCATGGGTTTCCTGGCCTTTGTCGCCACGATCTTCGCCTTCGGCACGCTGCCCATGTCGTTCCAGCCGACGATCGACACCGATTTCAGCCAGGTGAAGATCGAAACCGTGCCCGGCAGCACCCTGCAACAGACGACGGCGATCACGCGCAAGGTCGCGGACATGCTCGCCGCCGACAAGGATATGGTAGAGGCCGCCTTTGCCGACATCCAGACGACGGGCGCCGACATCTTTCTGACATTGAGGAAGGACCGGCCCATCTCCTCCGTCGAATGGGAACGCAAGGTCGCGCCCAAATTCCAGCAGGTGGCCGACGCCCGCGTCAATTTCCAGTCGCAATCGGGCGGCGGCTTCGGCCGCGACATCATCATCATGTTCGGCAGCGACGATCCGGTGAAGCTGGAGGAAACCGCCAACAGGCTGGTGGCGGAAATGGCGGGCATCCATGAAATCCGTGCGCCGCGGGTGGCGGGCGACATGAACCGGCCGGAAATCGTCATCAAGCCGCGCTTCGACCTGGCCGCCAGCCTGGGCGTCACCACCGCCGCGCTCAGCCAGACGATCCGCGTCGCGACGATCGGCGACATCGACCAGAACAGCGCCAAATTCTCGCTGTCCGACCGGCAGATTCCGATCCGCGTGGCGGTCGCGGAAAACAGCCGGCGCGACCTTGCGACGATCCAGAACATGCCGGTGCCCACGGTCAGCGGCGGGTCCGTACCGCTGAAGGTCGTGGCCGACATAGAATTCGGCGCGGGCCCGACGCAGATCCGCCGCTACAACCAGATCCGCCGCATCGTCGTGGGCGCGGACCTGGCGCCGGGCATCGTGACCAGCCAGGCCATGGCCAAGATCGACGCCCTGCCGACCATGAAGGCCATCGCCGCCGGCAAGATACTGGGCGTGCAGAAGCTGAATACCGGCGACAGCAAGTGGCAGGCGGAGATGATCCAGAATTTCGTCATCGCCGTCATTTCCGGCATCATGCTGGTGCTGGCGGTGCTGACGCTGCTCTACAAGCGGCTGATGCCTCCGTTCGTCAACCTGGGGTCGCTGCTGCTGGCGCCGCTGGGCGGGGCGGTGGCGCTGCACCTGACCGGCAATCCGGTGTCCATGCCCGTGCTGATCGGCCTGCTGATGCTGCTGGGCATCGTCGCCAAGAACTCGATCCTCGTCATCGACTTCGCGCTGGAGGAGATGGGCAAGGGCGTGCCGAAGCTGGAGGCGATCATCGACGCCGGGCACAAGCGCGCCCAGCCCATCGTCATGACCACCGTGGCGATGGTGGCGGGGATGGTGCCCACGGCCCTGTCGCTGGGCGGCGACGGCGCATGGCGCGCGCCCATGGGCATCACCGTGATCGGTGGGCTCATCCTCTCGACCGTGCTGACGCTGGTGATCGTGCCCGCGACATTCAGCCTGGCGCTGGGGATCGAGGAATGGGTCGGCCCGCGCCTGGGCCGCCGCCTGCTGACCTACAAGCCCGGCGACAACCGCGCTGCGACGGCGCAACCGGCGGAATAGGGTGGTTTCTGCCTTTCAGCTTTTCTCATAATGCGCCGTGCTCCCGCGAAGGCAGGGGCACGGTTCACCTGAACCGAACGCGAACGCCCGCTATCCGCCCCACCGTGCCAAAGCCGGACGGCGGATCGGCGGTCGGGCTTGCCCGCTCCCGCTCCGCGGGCCTATAGGCCGCGCCATGACCAGCGAACCCTTCCGTTCGCAGCTCGCCGCGCTGGAAAAGCGCGGCCGCCTGCGCAGCCTGACGCCTCGCGCCGGGCGCGACTTCGCTTCCAACGACTATCTCGGCTTGGCGGGCGATCCGATCATCGGTCAGGCCGTGGCCGATGCCGTGGCGCGCGGGGTGCCGGTGGGGTCCGGCGGATCGCGCCTGCTGCGCGGCAACGCGCCCGAACATGAAGGGCTGGAGGCGAAGGCCGCCGCTTTCTTCCGGACCCAGGCGGCGCTGTTCATGGCCAACGGCTTTGCCGCCAATCTGGCGCTGTTCTCCACCCTGCCGCAGCGCGGCGACCTAATCGTCGCGGACGAGCTGATTCACGCCAGCGTCCATGACGGCATCCGCATGTCGAAGGCCGCGGCCGTCTTCGCCCGCCACAATGATGTGCAAAGCTTTGCCGACCTGATCGCCGCCTGGCGGCAGGAGGGCGGCAAGGGGCGGGTGTGGATCGCGGTCGAAACGCTCTATTCGATGGACGGCGACATGGCGCCGCTCGGCGACCTCGCGACGCTGGCGGCCAGGCATGACGCCATGCTGATCCTGGACGAGGCCCATGGCACCGGCGTCTTCGGCCCTTCCGGACGGGGCCTGTCGGCCGGGCTGGACGGGCTGCACAATGTCGTGACGCTGCACACCTGCGGCAAGGCGATGGGCGTGGAGGGCGCGCTGATCTGCGGGCCGCGCATTCTGATCGATTACCTCATCAACCGGGCGCGCGCCTTCATCTTCTCGACCGCGCCGTCGCCGCTGATGGCGGTGGCGGTCTCCGCCGCGCTGGACCGGATCGAGCAGGCGGGCGACCTGCGCGAGCGGCTGAAGACGCTGATGGTCGATGCGGGCGAGAATATCTGCGCGCCGCTCGGCCTGCCAAGCCCGCGCAGCCAGATCGTGCCGGTGATATTGGGCGAGGACCGCCGCGCCATGGCCACCGCCGCCGCCTTGCAGGAGGCCGGCTTCGACGTGCGCGGCATCCGTCCGCCGACGGTGCCGCCGGGCACCAGCCGGCTGCGCATCTCGCTGACGCTGAACGTGGGGCGCGCCGACATCGCCGCCCTGGGCGACATTTTGCGGCGGGTGGCGACGTGAGCGGCTTCATCGTCACGGGCACCGATACGGACATCGGCAAGACGGTCTTTGCCGCCGGCCTGGCGGGTGCCCTTGGCGCCCATTATTGGAAGCCGGTGCAGGCGGGCGTCGATCCGGAGGGCGACAGGGAGCGGGTCGCCGCGCTGTCGGGCCTGCCTCCGGCGCATATCCTGCCCGAAGCCTATCGCCTCACCACGCCCGCCTCCCCCCATCTGGCGGCGCGGATCGACGGGGTGGAGATCGCGCTTGACCGGCTTGCCCTGCCGAAGGTGGACGGCCCGCTGGTGGTCGAGGGCGCCGGCGGCCTGATGGTGCCGGTCAGCGACAGGATGCTGATGATCGACCTGTTCGCGCATTGGGGCCTGCCCGCGATCCTTTGCGCGCGGACGGGGCTTGGCACCATCAACCACAGCCTGCTCAGCCTGGAGGCCCTGCGGGCGCGGGCCATCCCCATCGCCGGCATCGTCTTCATCGGCGAACCGCATGAGGAAAATGAACGGATCGTTCCGCTGCTGGGCCAGGTGCCCAGCCTTGGCCGCCTGCCCTGTCTCGATCCGCTGGATGCGGGGCAGTTGCGGACGGCTTTCGCAGCATCGATCCGTCTGCCCGGCTAAAGACCGGTGAGGCAAAGCGGAAAACGCCCAAGTTTTTCGACAAACGACATGGACATCCTCGCTTCGAAGCGCTCAATTCCCTGCATCGCATAAAGCAAGGGAAAGCTTTGATGAAATATCTCCTCCTCGGCGCGGCGGCAGTTGCGCTGGCCGCAGGCGCGTCCGTGGCCCAGACCGGTCAGACGACCGACCCCGCCGCAAAGCCCACCTATGGCAGCTACGGCTTCGACAGCGCCGGCATGGACAGGTCGGTGAAGCCCGGCGACGATTTCTACGACTACGCCAACGGTAGCTGGGCGAAGAACACGCCCATCCCCGCCGACAAGTCCAATTACGGCGCTTTCAACACGCTGGACGATCTGTCCCGCGAACGGACCAAGGCCATTCTCGACGCCGCGCAGGGCGATCCGAACAGCAAGATCGGCAATGCCTATGCCAGCTATCTCGACGCCGCGACGGTGGAGAAGAAGGGCCTGAACCCCGTCAAGCCGTGGCTCGCGAAGATCGGGGCGGTGAAGGACAAGGCGTCCTATGCCCGGCTCGCCGCCGAAGCCGCCCGCGCCGGCATCGACGGCCCCTTCGGCTTCTACGTCAATCAGGACGACAAGGACCCGGAAACCTACATCCTCGTCCTGCACCAGTCGGGCCTGGGCCTGCCCGACCGCGACTTCTACCTGGAACCCGACGCCAAGATGGCGGCGATCCGCACCGCCTATGTCGCGCATCTGGAAAAGATGCTGACCCTAGCGGGAGAAAGTGATGCCAAGGCCCGCGCCGCCGCGCTGATGGCGTTCGAAACGGAAGTGGCCAAGGTCCACTGGACCCAGGTCGACAGCCGCGACGCCGACAAGACCTATAACAAGATGACGCTGGCCGATCTGCAAAAGGCCGCGCCGGGCTTCGACTTCGCCGCCTTTTTCGCCGCCAACAGGCTCGCGCCCAAGGATCTGCTGGTGTCGCAGCCCAGCGCCGTGGCCGGGGAAGCCGCGCTGATCGCCAAGACCCCGGTCGGCGTGCTCAAGGACGCGCTGCTGCTGCGCACGCTGCACGGCTTTGCCGACCAGTTGCCGGACGCGGTCGCCAATGAGAATTTCGCCTTCTACGGCACCACCCTCTCAGGCACGCCGGAGCGCGAGGCGCGCTGGAAGCGGGCGGTGGACTTCCTCAAATCCTCCATGGGAGAGGAAGTGGGCAAGGTCTATGTCGCCAAATATTTTCCGCCCGAAACCAAGGCGGCGATGGACCAGCTCGTCAGGAACGTGATCGCCGCCATGGGCCGCCGCATCGACGGTCTCACCTGGATGAGCGACGCCGCCAAGGCCCGCGCCCACAAGAAGCTGGCGGCCTTCACGCCCAAGATCGGCTATCCCGACAAATGGCGCGACTATAGCGGCCTGACGATGCAGCGCGGCGACCTGTTCGGCAATGCGCTGCGGTCGAACCAGTATGAGTTCGACTATCAGATGGGCAAGCTCGGCAAGCCCATTTATCGCTGGGAATGGGGCATGACCCCGATGGAGATCAACGCCTACGCCAATTTCGGCATGGTGGAGATCGTCTTCCCCGCCGCCATTCTGCAACCGCCCTTCTTCGATCCCCATGCCGATCCGGCGGTCAATTATGGCGGCATCGGCGCGGTGATCGGCCATGAACTCAGCCATCATTTCGACGATCAGGGCGCGAAATATGATGAGACCGGCAAGCTCAACCAATGGTGGAGCGATCAGGACGTCGCCAATTTCAAGGCGCTGACCGACAGGCTGGTCAAGCAATATGACGCCTATGAACCCTTCCCGGGCGCGCATGTGAAGGGCGCCTTCACCCTGGGCGAGAATATCGGGGACCTGGCCGGAGTCGCGGTGGCGCTCGACGCCTATCACGCATCCCTGGGCGGCAAGCCCGCGCCGGTGATCGACGGCACCACCGGCGACGAGCGCTTCTTCCTGGGCTGGGCGCAGGTGTGGCGGCGCAATTATCGCGAACCCAATCTGCGCCAGCGGCTCGTCACCGATCCGCATTCGCCATCGCAATATCGTACCGACACCGTACGCAACTTCGATCAGTGGTATGCGGCTTTCAAGCCTGATGCGGGCGGCAAGATCTATCTTGCACCGCAAGATCGCGTGAAGATCTGGTAAGGATATGGAGCGGGGGCCGGAAGTGATTCCGGCCCCATTTTCGTTCTTGTTACGTAATGATTTCATCGGACGATGAATCGTGAGTTACGGGCGATTAACCGCATTTTCTTTGTTGACCGTCTCTTAAATGCAACATTTTGTCGGATCGCCCTTTTATCGGTTCAACCTCTTCCTCAGCTTGGCGTTCAAAGTCTGTGCAAGTTTGAGGAGAAGCATTTTGACGGGTCTGAAATCAATCATTCTGAAAAGCGGCATGGCCTCGATCGCGCTGGCGGTCGCAGGCCCGGCGCTGGCGCAGGGCGCTGCCGCTCCCGCCGCCCCGGCTGCTCCAGCGGCGGCGGGCGCGAGCACGTTCAGCGATGCGGAGATCAAGCAGTTCGCCGCCGCTGCGGTCGAGGTGACGAAAATTCAGCAGGATACGTCCATCGCTGAAGCCGACAAGCAGCCCAAGATGCTGGCCGCGCTTCAGGCGTCCGGCATTCCGCCGGAAAAGTTCAACCAGATCGGCCAGGCGGCTGCGGCTGACCCCGCGCTCCAGCAGAAGATCCAGGCGGCGGCTCCGTCCGCGCCCGCCGCTCCGGCGGCGCCTGCGGCCGGTGCGGCTCCGGCTTCGCCGACCACGCCGCCCGCCCAGTAAGCGCGGCGTTGGAAGCATCATTGCATTGGGGGAGGTCATCGGCCTAAGCAGCGGCCATGACCTCTCCCGTCTGGCACCCTTTTTTCCAGCATGGCTTGAACGAGCCGATCCCCCTCGTCCGCCGGGCCGAGGGGGCTTTGCTGCATCTGGCCGACGGCGGCACGCTGATCGACTGCATTTCAAGCTGGTGGGTCACGACCCACGGCCATTGCCATCCCCGGATCGCCGCGGCGATCGCCGGGCAGGCCGGGCGGCTCGACCAGCTGATCTTCGCCGGCTACACCCATGAACCAGCGGAGGAGGTGGCGCGCGGGCTGATCGAACTGGCCCCCAGGGCCGCGGACCGCGACCCGCTCGCTCATGCCTTCTTCTCGGACAGCGGCTCCACGGCGGTCGAAGTGGCGCTGAAAATGGCGCTTGGCTACTGGCACAACCGGGCGCTGGACGGCCTTTCCGACCCGCGCCACCGCATCCTCGTCCTCCAGCACAGCTATCATGGCGACACCATCGGCGCCATGTCGGTGGGGGAACGCGGGGTCTATAACGCCGCCTGGTCGCCGCTGCTGTTCGATGTGGACACGGTCCCCTTTCCCCATGAGGGCAAGGAACAGGCGACGCTCGACGCGCTGGAGGCCGCCTGCGCGCAAAGGCCGGCCGCCTTCATCGTCGAACCGCTGATCCTGGGGGCAGGGGGGATGCTGATCTACCCGCCTTCCGTCCTGCGGGACATGGCGGCGATCTGCGCGCGCCACGACGTCCTTTTCATCGCGGACGAGGTGATGACCGGCTGGGGCCGCACCGGCGCCCTTTTCGCCTGCGATCAGGCCGGCGTGGTGCCGGACATCATGGCCGTGGCGAAGGGCATCACCGGCGGCGCGATCCCGCTCGCCGCGACGCTCGCCACGCCGCGCATCTTCGACGCGCACAGGTCCACCGACCGCGCCCGCCTTTTCTACCATTCCAGCAGCTACACGGCCAACGCCATCGCCTGCGCCGCCGCCGCCGCCAATCTCGCCATCTGGCGGGAGGAGGATGTGCTTGGCCGCATCGCAACTCTCGGCCAGGCCATGGCGGATCGACTCGAAGAACTCGGCGCGCATCCCGCCTTTGCCAAGGCTCGCCGGCTGGGCGCCATCGCCGCCATCGACCTGATCACGCCGGACGCCGGCTATCTGTCCGACGTCGCGCCGCGCCTGCGCGCCTTTGCCCATGAAAACGGCCTCTTGCTGCGGCCGCTGGGAAACACCATCTATCTGATGCCGCCCTATTGCCTTGACGCAGATCAGCTCGATCACGTCTTCGCGGTGCTTCAAAAAGCCGGTGAAAAGTTCGGACGTCCCGCCTGACTTTCTTTTTCCGCATTTTGGCGCTATGGCGGCGCGATTTTTCGGCTTTCCAGGATATTATGGCAAAAGAAGAACTGCTTGAAATGCGCGGACAGGTTGTGGAGCTTCTCCCCAACGCCATGTTCCGCGTGCGGCTTGAAAATGATCACGAGATCCTCGGCCACACTGCCGGCAAGATGCGCAAGAATCGCATCCGCGTGCTGGTGGGCGACGAAGTGCTGGTCGAACTGACCCCCTACGACCTGACCAAGGGTCGGATCACCTACCGCTTCAAATAAGCCGCCTCACGCATGCGGCTCATCCTTGCTTCGGCTTCTCCCAGACGGTGTGAACTTCTGGGTCAGATCGGCGCGTCTCCGGACGCGGTGGACCCGGCCGACCTCGACGAAACACCCCGGAAGGGCGAACTTCCCGCCGCCTACGCCGCTCGCGTCGCCGCCGAAAAGGGCGCGCTGGTGGCAGGGCGTCACCCCGGCGCCTTGGTCCTGTCTGGCGACACGGTGGTCGCCGCCGGTCGCCGCATCCTGCCCAAGACGGAAACGGAAGCCGAAGCGCGCGAGTGCCTCCAACTCCTGTCCGGCCGCCGCCATCGCGTCTTCAGCGCAATCACCCTGATCGACGCGGAGGGCAAGGCCCGCCACCGCCTCTCGACCAATATCGTCACGTTCAAACGGCTCGATCGCCCCGAAATCGAAGCCTATATCGCTTCTGAAGAATGGCGCGGCAAGGCGGGCGGCTATGCGATACAGGGCCGCGCCGCCGGACTCATCCGCGCCATGCAGGGCAGCCACAGCGCGATCATGGGCCTGCCCCTCTACGAAACCCGCGCGCTGCTCAAGGCAGCGGGCTATCCACTGGACTAACCACACATGGCCGAATGGCTCTACGAAGAAGGCATTGGCGAGGCCCGCGCCGCGCTGATCGAAAAGGGCCGGCTGGTCGAAGCGCAGATCGAGCGGGAAAGCGACGCCGCCCGTGCCGGTGCGGTCATACAGGGCAAGCTTATCCGCACCGTCATCCCGAAGAAGCGCGGCATCGCCCGCCTGATCTCCGGCGAGGAAGTGCTGGTCGAACCCATCCCCCCGAAGATCGCGGAGGGCGCGACAATCCTCCTCGAAATCCTGCGCGAAGCCATCCCGGAGGAAGGGCGCGCCAAGCTCGCCAAGGCGCGCATTGCCCAGCCCGGCTCCAAGGCGCATCCCGCCCCCAGCCTGCTCCAGCGCCTGCGCGCCACCGGCCTGCCCATCATCCCCTGCCCCGCGCATGAGGAAGACCGCTTCGAAGCCCATGGCTGGAGCGAACTGATGGAAGAGGCGATCTCCGGCGAGATCGGCACGGAGGAAGCGGCGCTGCGCATCTTCCCCACGCCCGCGATGATCCTGATCGACGTCGACGGCTCCCTGCCCCCGGCCAAGCTCGGCCCCAAGGGCGCGAAGCTGGCGGCGCAGGCGATCCGCCGCATGGGCCTGACCGGCTCGATCGGCATCGACCTGCCGACGATGAACAACAAGGACGAGCGCGCCGTCGCCTCCGCCCAGATCGACAAATATCTGCCGCTCCCCTTCGAGCGCACGGCGGTCAACGGCTTCGGCTTCGTCCAGATCATCCGCCGCCGGGAACGCATGAACCTCATGGAACTGCTCCGCGCCGACCCGGTCGAGACGGCGGCCCTGGCGCTGCTGCGCCGCGCCGAGCGCCACGGCAATGGCGGCCCCGCGACGATCACGGCAGCGCCTGCGATCATCGACCGCCTGCACAAGGCGACCGACTGGATCGAACAGCTCGCCAAACGCCGCGGCGGCGTGATCGGCTTGAAGGCGGACGCGGCACTAACCATATCGGCCGGCCATGTCTTCTAAAGCCTCCTCCTGCCCGATCTGCGGCCAGCCCTCGCACCCCGAAACCCGCCCTTTCTGCGGAAAGGCCTGCCGCGATCGCGACCTTCTGCAATGGCTGGGCGAGGGCTACCGCGTCCCCGGCGCACCTGCTTCAGACGAGATGAAAAAAAGTGACGAAGATGGGGTAGACAGCACCCCGGCCTGATGCCTATAGGCACGCCTCACCAAACGACAGGTGGTCCTCACCGTCGCCCGTGCCCGGGTAGCTCAGTTGGTAGAGCATGCGACTGAAAATCGCAGTGTCGGCGGTTCGACTCCGTCCCCGGGCACCATTTGTTCTTTTTTCCTCATCCAGCAGCGTCCAGTGCCATCCAGAAAATGGCGGAAAACGTGGGTTTTTCAATAGCCCCTCGTCCCCCCACGTCCCCGGGGGTGCACTGTCAGCCACCCCCTGATCATGGTATTTTCATGGTATCCGGCAATTTGCCATTTCGGAGATACCATGATGGCCCTCACGGTGACGGCGATAAATGCAGCAAAATCAAAGGATAAGCCATACAAGCTGACCGATGGCTTGGGCCTATATCTTCTGGTCAAGGAGACGGGCGGCCGCCTCTGGCGGATGAACTACAGCTTCCTCGGAAAACAGAAGACGCTCTCCTTTGGCAGCTACCCCGAAGTATCTCTCGCCAAGGCTCGCGAGAAGAGAACGGCGGCGCGGGAAGCGCTGGCGGACGGGCAAGACCCGGCTGAAGTGCGGAAGGCCAAGGTTCGCGAGGCAAAGGCCAAATCAGAGGAAACCTTCAAGGCGATCGCCGATGAGTGGCTTGCCCGCCTTGAGATCGAGGGGCGTGCGTCCAAGACGCTCCAGAAGATGCGCTGGCTGCTCGATCTCGCCTACCCACTCATTGGCAACCGGCCCATCGCAGACCTCACTGCACCCGAATTGCTGGAAGTCCTCCGCACGGTTGAGGTGCGCGGGCGGTATGAGACGGCAAACCGCCTTCGCAGCACCTTCGGCACGATCTTTCGCTACGCGATCGTGACCGGGCGCGCGCAGCGGGACGTGGCCGTCGATCTTCGCGGCGCGCTAATAACGCCGAAGCCGCAACACCGGGCGGCGATCCTGGAGCCCAAGGCACTTGGCGGCCTCCTTCGCGCGGTCGATGCCCATGACGGCCAGCCCACTGTGCGAATCGCGCTGAAGATGCTGCCGCATATGTTCCCGCGCCCTGGCGAACTGCGAATGGCTGAATGGAAGGAATTCGATTTCGAGGCGGCCGTCTGGACCATCCCGGCGGCGAAGACGAAGATGCGTCGTCCCCATAAAGTGCCGCTCACGCAGCAAGTCCTGGACATGCTGGCCGAACTGGAACCGATTACCGGCAGCGGCAAATATCTCTTCCCCAGCGTTCGTTCCGCTGATCGACCGATTACCGACAATACTCTCAATGCCGCGCTGCGACGGCTCGGGTTCGGGAAAGACGAGGTGACGGCCCATGGGTTCCGGGCCACCGCAAGCACGCTCCTGAACGAAATGGGCAAGTGGCATCCGGACGCCATCGAACGCCAGTTGGCGCATGTCGAATCCAATGATGTTCGACGAGCGTATGCGCGCGGCACTCATTGGGACGAGCGTGTCAGGATGATGCGGCACTGGTCGAACTACCTTGATGACTTGCAGACCGGCGGGAAGGTGCTGAAGGCGAATTTCAGGCGCGCAACGAAGTGAGCGTCGTAGGCTGGGCGAACTGGGGGAGATCGAAGCATGTCTTCGGAAATTAGTGAACCTGTCCCTGGCTCGATCGCGGTAGGAAGCCTTGCTCAGGCAAAGAGGCACAAGCGACGATTTGATGCCATCATCACTCTTGAAGATCCGCATGCACGGCAGAATTTGCGGCTTCGATTTGGAGGTAAGCCTGCGCCAGCGCATCTTGTCCTGACGTTTGAGGATGTGGATGTCACGAGCCTTGGCATCCGCGTTGCAACCGCTGAGCAGGTTGGCGCGGCGATAGAATTTGCTCGGCTCCATATGGAAGGTTCTTTGCTAGTTCACTGCTTTCACGGCGTCGGGCGCTCGACCGCGATCGCTCTAGCCATAATTGCCGACCGGCTTGGTCCGGGCGCAGAACGCGAAGCGCTCGATCGCCTGCTGGCGGTCCGCCCTGAGGGTATCGCTCCGGTGAGGGCCGCCTTGCGGTGATCGGCTGATATTTTGACATGGCACCGGTGCAAACGCCGGTGTTTGCACCGATACTAAGGACGGTGCGATGAGCCAGATTACGGTAATTTCGGGGCCGGAGCGGCGGCGTGTATGGACCGACCAGCAGAAGCGCGAACTGGTCGCGGCGGTTTCGGCGCCCGGTGCGAACGTGGCGGAGATTGCCCGCCGCGCCGATCTTCGGCCGAACCAGATCTACAGATGGCGGCGAGAGATGGGGCAGGCAGCCCAAGGCTTTGCAGAAGTGCAGGTGCAGCCCGATCCGATGCCAACGAGCGGATCGGCGATCATCGTGGAGTTCGAGCGGGCGATCGTGCGCATAACTGCTGGCGCCTCGCCGGGGCTGGTGTCGGCGGTGCTGCGGTCGGTCAAGCCGTGATCCCAGTCCCCTCCGGCGTTCGGATATGGATTGCAACGGGGCACACGGACATGCGGCGCGGCATGCGCAGCCTGGCCCTGCAGGTGCAGCAAAGTTTCGGACGTGATCCCTTCGCGGGCGACCTCTACATTTTCAGGGGACGCCGCGGCGACCTCTGCAAGATCATCTGGCATGATGGTGTCGGCATGTCGCTTTATGCCAAGCGGCTGGAGCGCGGGAAGTACATCTGGCCCTCTGCGGTGAACGGGGTGATTGCCATTTCCCCCTCGCAGATGGCCTGCATGTTGGAGGCGATCGACTGGCGTAATCCGCAGGCCACCTGGCGCCCGACATTGGCCGGATAAAAGCCCCGGCATGACCTAAGAAGCTAGGGATTTCGGTGCTTTTCGGCTATGCCATTGGCCATGGGGACCGAAGCGCAAGCAGAGATCGACAGCCTTCGCGAGCGGCTTGCCGCTGCCGAGGCTGTCGCCGCTGAAGTCGCCCGCATCAAGGCCATCAACGCTGACCTGGAAGCCCGCAACGCCCTTCTCGAACTGCAGAACGAGAAGATGCGTCGTACCCTTTTTGGCCAGCGATCCGAACGCACGCGCCATCTGCTCGACCAGATGGAACTGACCTTCGAGGAGTGCGAGACCGCTGCCAGCGAAGATGAGCTTCTGGCTGCCCTGGCAGCGGCGAAGACCAACGTCGCACCGTTTGAACGCAAGCGGCCCGCCCGCAAGCCCTTGCCTGAGCATCTGCCACGCGAACGCGTCGTCATCGCCGCGCCCGATGCGTGCCCCTGCTGCGGCTCGGATCGGCTGTGCAAGCTGGGTGAGGATATTACCGAGACACTTGAGGTCGTGCCGCGCCAGTGGAAGGTGGTTCAGACCGTGCGGGAGAAGTTCTCCTGCCGTGATTGCGAGAAGATCACCCAACCGCCGGCGCCTTTCCACGTCACGCCCCGCGGGCTCTTTGGCCCCAGCTTCCTGGCGATGCTGCTGTTCGAGAAGTTCGGCGCGCATCAGCCGCTCAACCGCCAGCGTGACCGCTATGCCCGGGAGGGCGTGGACCTGAGCCTATCCACCCTGGCCGATCAAGTCGGCACCTGCACCGCTGCGCTGATGCCGCTCTATCTGTTGATCGAGGCGCATGTCCTGGTCGCGGAGCGGCTGCATGGCGACGATACGACGGTGCCGGTGCTGGCCAAGACCAAGACCGATACGGGCCGGATCTGGACCTATGTCCGGGATGATCGACCTTTTGGCGGACCCGCGCCGCCTGCGGCGATCTTCCATTATTCCCGCGACCGGCGGGGCGAGCATCCCGTGGGCCATCTTCGTAGTTGGAGAGGCATCCTTCAGGCTGACGCCTATGCCGGTTATAATGCGCTGTTCCATGGCGATCGCCTGCCGGCGCCGCTCACCCGTGCCCTGTGCTGGAGCCACGCGCGCCGCTATTTCTTCGAGCTTGCCGATGTCGCCGCGCAGCTCAAGAAGCGCCGCAAAAAGGCCGTTATCTCGCCGCTGGCAGTGGAGGCGGTCCGCCGCATCGACGCGATTTTCGATATCGAGCGCGCCATCAACGGCAGATCGGCCCAGGAGCGCCTTGCTCTTCGGCAGGAACTCAGCGCACCGCTGGTTGCCGATCTGGAAGAATGGATGCGCGACAGCCGGTTGAAGCTATCGAAGAACAGCGATGTGGCCGAGGCCATGGATTACATGCTCAAGACATGGCCCGCCTTCGCAGCCTTCCTCGACGACGGCCGCATATGCCTCTCGAACAACGCGGCGGAACGGGCGCTCAGAGGTATAGCCCTGGGCAGAAAATCATGGCTCTTCGCCGGTTCAGATCGCGGCGGTCAGCGCACTGCCTTCATGCTGAGCCTCATCGGCACGGCGAAGCTCAACGACATCGATCCGCAGGCTTGGCTTGCCGACGTTCTCGCGCGCATCGCCGACATCCCCCAGAACCGTCTTCACGAACTGCTGCCCTGGAATTGGTGCGCGCCCGAGGATCAACGCGAAGCCGCCTGATCCGTGGCCTTCACCGAATGCCTACCCCTGAGGCTACACCCAATCTCGTTGTCGTGGAATTGGCTGATCGAATTCTGCAACGATCCGGGCATCTGGTTGCGGCGTTGGCAGCCTGGGAGGCGACCATTCCTCGACTCGAGGTGGCGCGCGCCGCGAGGCTCAAGCTGGCTCAGGCACATCCAGAACTTTATGCGCGGATTTGAAGTCGCGGTAAAAACTGAGGTTTCGAATTTGCAGTTTCGTATTGCTTCGGCAGGCCTAGTCGCCGGTGTCGCGCTAATGTGGGAGATCGCATCGAATGTCTTGCCATCGCCGCCTGCCCTAAAGCCATAAAGGACGGCCAGACCACCCAGCCGGAAATCCCATCATCGTAAGGTGACCTGTCGGATGGGTCGCTAGCAACGCCTTCAGATCGGCCGCCCAAGTAGAAGTCGGATCCACCTTTCCAGCAAGAAAGCCGATCAAGACCAGCGAATTGTAAAGCATAGCAGGGCCATTTCCAGCCGGCGGTTCCAAGGTTGCGGCTAGGTCGGCGGGCTTGTTAGGCAGTTTCGGCCTGATCAGAAATCCGCGGTTCCACAGACGAGCGTGATGCGCGCAGCTATTTCGTACGATCGAGAGATGTTTGAGAATGGGAACGAGGAGCGCTTCGGGTAAACCCAAGGGTTGGGCAATTACATTCCGTAGAGCCCTGTCATCCAAAGAGGAATACCAGCGGGATAGTTGGCCGAAAGACATCATCTCAGCCACCATCCATACCGGGGGCATTGCCGGATCATCATATGTCTTTCGGTAATGATCGATATAGGTTTCGGGGGACGTACCGACCTCGCGCGCAAGGCGTGAAAGATTGTCGTGGAACTGGCGACGGTCGGTGTAGAGCGCAGCATCCAGATAGCCGTGCGGGCCGCCATGCTGTGCCAGCGCATAAGCCCAGCTTCCTCTAACTGCGACTTCAATTCTTTCAATCGCATTCAACAGCAACAGCCTCAAGCGGCGGTCAAACTCGTAAAGGGCGGTAATTGTATCGAAGTCAGTACCGGGCAGGAATCTTGGACCGGGCTGGCCCTTAGGCTTTTCGAATGGGAGCCAATAAGCGCTCAAGCGATAGTAGCTGACATGGCGGAGCCAATGCTCTGCACGAGGAACATCTGCGATCGCCATGCCTTGCGCTGTCAGGTGCGCAATCTGCTGGGCGATCGTCGTTGCGGGTTTATTGAAAGGGCGAGTCACCAAGCTACTTAGCTTCTGTGGTGCTGAAAATAAAAGACCCGCCAAGTGTGCATGCCCTTTCGGGTAGAGGCCTGGCGGGTTCGATTGCGCTCAAGATAGAAGGCAAATTCCTACATTTCAACTAATCGTTTCACAAATCAGACGAAGCGTTCCCGCTTAGTTCGAACAGGTCCGAGCGTTTTCCGCGCGGGCGAGAATGCCATCCCGGTACCTGGCCTTCATTTGCGGGATCAGTTGGGCCACCATTGGATTGCTCCGAAAAGCACCCACTTTCTGATCGATCGCGTTCTCCATCGCCCTGATCGCTTCATCGATGCTGGCTTGATCGTTTGGGTCAAAACGGACCTCCGTGATCGTGCCGTCAAGTTCCTTGAACGCACGGGATGCGTCGTCAAGCGTCTTAGTCAGCTTATCGAAACCAGTGATCTTCACCATCGAATTCTCCTATTTCGCCCAGTGTCCAAGAACCCATTCCCACTGATGACGGGCATAGTCGTAGCGCCAATGCGCCCTTACCCACTTCGTCTTTCCGAGCGGCCGCAGCGTTTTCATGTTCTGCATTCGATCAAGCGGCTTCAGCGGACGGAGCGGCTTCAGCTTAGGCAATTTGCGCATCAGCGCCTCCAAAAAAGGGCCGCTCCGACGGGAGCGGCCTAACAGTTCAGCCTTTCGGCGGATAGGGATCGTTCCCATAGGACCAAGCTTCACGGAACTGGCCATTCGCGCCCTGGATGCGGAGTTCGGCACCTTGATTTTGGGCGATTTCGCGCCCACGTTCGATAGCCTGGGCTTGCGTCTCGAACGAGCCGGTGAGACGGCTATTGCCTTCGCCCCGAACGCCCCAACCGTTTCCATTCCGCACGACGTATTGATTCTTACCACTCATATTTACTGCCTTTCTGCACGTTGAAGGGGCGCCCGGCCGCACTATCTCTTGACTCAGAGAGCTCGGCGTGATTCCCCGTCTCTTGTGTAAGGCAGTATCAATCATGAGACGACTTGTCTTACACGTGAGACACTATCGCCGGCGGTCCTTGAGAGTCAAGGGGCGCTGTTGGAGAATTTTATGGAAACCCTTCCTATCCAGGATCTGGGGCGCCTGATCGCAAAGAAACGGGGCAACCGTGGGATAAGATCGGCTGCTGCCGAGGCGGGGGTAAGTTCGGCGACCTTGTCCAGGGTAGAGAATGGAAATGTGCCTGACTTGGCAACTTTCGCTAAGATCTGCCGTTGGCTTGGCGTCGATCCGGCGATCTTCCTAGGAATTGAGACGAGCGAAGAGCCGAGCAAAAAAGCTGCGGTTGTCCATTTCCGCAAGAAGAAGACCTTCTCACCGGAAACCGCCGAATCGTTGGCAGAACTTATCTTGGCTGCACAACGGGCTAAAGAGGCTCGGTTGGCATTGCAGCAACAATAAGAATGCGCAGGGGGTTTAAGGCTGAGTCTGAGAGACTATCAGAGGCTGCTCGGGCTTCGCTGGGTTTAGGCGCGCTCGAAAAACTTGATCCCTGGGTATATGCCGAATCGCTGGGAGCATACGTTCTCGCAGCAAACGAACTAGACTTGCCCCCACAGCATGCAGCCCAACTTCTCGAGCGGGATCCGGACAGTTGGTCGGGAATGACGTTGGCAGAAGATGGCCTCCTCCTGATCGTGCTAAATTCAGTCCATAGCAAACGTCGCCAAGCCTCGACGTTGATGCACGAACTCGCACACTCAATTCTGGATCACACCCCGGCAAGCGTACAGGTCTCGCCCGCGGGCTTGGTACTGCTCTCCGACTATTCAGATGAACAGGAAGAGGAAGCTGATTGGCTGGGAGGCGCACTCCTGCTGCCTCAAGCAGCACTCTATCATCACCGCAGTGCTGGGAAGTCTGTGACTGATATCGCGCGCCATTTCGGCGTAAGCGATGACTTGTGCCATTGGCGTTGCCGCATGACGGGCGTTGAGAAGCGACTGGCTTTCCGGGCTAGAGCATAGTAAGCGTGGGCTGGAGGCCGCAGATCAGGCGGCTTCGGCGATCGGTTGCTGATCTGGCCGCCAGTTCCACGGCATGAGTTCATCCCAGCGGGCAGCAGGCCATTCGCCCGCGATCTTGGCGATGACGTCGGCGATATAGGCCTGTGGTTCGAGGCCATTGAGTTTGGCGCTCTCGATGACGGAATAGACGGCAGCGGCGCGATCGCCGCCCGCCTTTGAGCCAGCGAACAGCCAGTTTTTACGGCCCAGGGCCACGCAGCGCATGGCGCGCTCTGCAATGTTGTTGTCGATCTCCAAGCGCCCATCGTCGAGGAAACGTGTCAGCGCGACCCAGCGTTTGCGCCCATATGCGATCGCCTTGGCCATCTCAGACTTGGGCGAGAGGCGGCGCAGGGCATCGTCGAGTGTCTGGCGCAACTCGTCGATCAATGGCTGGGTGCGGTCCTGCCGGCTTCGTCGTCGGAGATCGGGTTGCTGGCCTCGAACTTCTGCCTCGATCTCGTAAAGCTCACCGATGCGTTCCAGCAGATCAGCGGTAAGCGACGTCGGCTTGGTGGCGTGGATGTCGAATATCTTCCGCCGGAAATGCGCCCAGCAAGCAACCTCGGTGACGCGGTTCGTGTCGTAGAGCTTGTCATAACCCGCATAGCCGTCGGCCTGGAGATACCCGGTGAAGTTGGCCAGTTGACGCTGGGGGTGCGCGCCTGTGCGATCGGTGGTGAACTCATACCAGACGAGTGAGGGGTTGGTGGCGCCGGAGCCGCGATCGTCGACGGCGTAAGCCCAGAGCCTGCCGGTTGCCGTCTTGCCGCGGCCCGGATCAAGCATGGGAACCGGCGTATCGTCAGTATGGATCTTCGAAGCGGTCAGGCCGACCTCGCGGATGCGACTGACGATCGGGTCGAGCAGCACGGATGCCTGTCCAACCCAGCCCGCCAGCGTCGAGCGGTCGATCTCGATCCCCTGCGCAGCCATGATCTCGGCCTGGCGGTAAAGCGGCAGATGATGATCGAACTTGGAGACGACGACGTAGGCCAACGTGCCGAAGGTCGCCTTCCCCCGGGCAATGGCTTTTACCGGCGCGGGCGCCTGCACGATCTTCTCGCAGGACCGGCAGCTATACTTGGGCCGGATGGTCCGAACGACGCGCCACTGTACCGGCACCGCATCAAGCATCTCGTCGCTATCCTGCCCCAAGGGCCGCAACGCGCCGCCGCAGTCGGGACAGGCGCAGTTGCCCTTCTCAGGTTCGATCCGCTGCTCTTCGCGTGGCAAATGGGCGGGCAGCGCCCGAACCGGCGATGGCCGATCGATGGCTACTGGACCGCCTCGACGCGCGGCGGCGACAATGGCCTCACCTTCCAGTTCCTCGAGCGCCAGTTCAAGCTGTGCGATCTGGGTATCGAGCTTCTCGGACGACTTGCCGAACTGCATCCGCTTGAGGCGCGCGATCTGCACACGCAGCGTGTCGATCAGGATGTCGCGGGCAGAAATATCGGCGTGGGCGGCCGCCAAAGCAGCTTCGAGCTCGGCGATCCGAGCGTCTTTGTCAGCGGTGGAAAGGCCTGCGTCCGACACCGCGATCCTATAGCGGAACAGCCGACGAAATGCCAGCAAAAGCGCCGGAAAATGGGCGTTTTAGCCCGCGAGTGATGGGGTAAAAGTGCGTTCCGGCCGCCGCCAGTCGATGCCTTCCAGAAGCATGGAAAGCTGGGCCGCCGTCATCACCACCGACCCGGTCTTGGTCGATGGCCACACGAACCGGCCCCGGTCCATCCGCTTGGAAAACAGGCACATGCCCTGACCGTCATACCAGAGCAGCTTCACCAGATCGCCGCGCTTCCCTCGAAAGGCGAACAGCGCGCCGGAATGCGGGCTTTGCTCCAGAACCTGCTGCGCCATCACGGCCAGGCCGTCAAAACCCTTGCGCATGTCTGTCGCGCCGCAGGCCAGGAATATCCGCGTCGATGGTGGCAGCGGGATCATCGCGTCAGGATGCCGATCACCCGCGACAGGGCATCGGCATCGACCGTGGCATCCACGCTTACCCTGATACCCGACGGCAGCTCGATGCCAATCACGCTGCCGCTGCGCGCCGCGACCGTTGGGGCGGGTAAGGCTGGTTGCTCGCTGATCTGCACCTCCGCAAAAACGGGCTCGATCGGCTTGCGCACCCCGGCCAGTTCACCGGACATCGCCTGTCGCCGCCATGTGTAGATCGATCCGCTGCCGACATCATGGCGTTCACAGGCCGCGCGCACGCAGCCCTCCGGGCCGAATGCATCCCGCAGCACGGCCAGCTTCTGCTCCACCGTCCAGCGCCGCCGACCCGACACCCGGCTAACGACCTCTATCCGACTACTCATACGACCGCTCGTATGAGTAGTCGCTGCACCGCTCGCTGAATCCTCGATCTCGTCCGACACCCGCCACCCCGCTCAAAGAGCGGCAATCATCCCGGCGGATGCCCGGCGTGCAAGGCGGTCGTCAGACCCCGCTTACAGAGCATAACGCATGATCAAAATTGTTATCTGGGCATGAATGATAGCGGTGGCCGCTAGGTCCCAATCCCAGAAGCGTTCGCTACGCTGATCGGCCGATTATTGATAATATCCTAAAGCCGCAGCGCGTCGGCCCGGGTTTAGAAAAGACAAGGTGACGGCGCATAGGTTTTGCACCACTGTGAGCAATCTTCTGAAAGAAATGGGCAAATGGCATTCGGCCGCGATCGAACGGCAGTTGGCGCATGCGATGCCCTCCACGGTCTTATGCGCGCAGCGAGCATTAGAATGGCCGGTTCGAAATGATGCATTATTGGAGCGACTATCTCAACCAGTTCCAGGCTGAGAAATCATCAAGGTCAGGTTTGGGCGGCGCTAGCGCGTATCTTGCTGGTCCCTCTGTCAGTGAGGCAATGTGAAAGATCGCGTAATAGCGTTTTATGCAAATTAACGCATAAGACGGCCTTATGCTAAAAACAGCATATTACGGAATTATGCGATTTGGAGCATAAGAACGGCCAGGAGGTTGGCTAATGCCCCATATCGCGCGATCACCTAAGCAGCTCGGCGTCGCCATCCACAGGGCGCGTAAGCAGAAGGGCATGAGCCAGACGGAACTGGCTCGCTTGGCAGGCCTGCGGCAGGAACTCGTTTCCAAGATCGAGACCGGACAAGAAGGCACCCGTTTATCCTCTATTTATGCGCTGTTTGCCGCTCTCGATCTGGAGATGGTCATTGATCAGAGGTCCGGCAAATCTGTGCCTGATATTGAGAACATCTTCTGATGGGCCGGTGCAGAGCGCACCCGCCGCTCAACACATTCACCAACAACTGTCTAGCCGGGCGCCTTCTCAAGAAGGCCAACGGCGCCATCGAATTTCGTTACTATCAAAGTTGGCTTGCCTGGGAGCACGGTTTTCCAATCTTCCTTAAGTTGGTGAACGCCGATATCGCTTTTGAGGTAAAACTCGTTTAACGCATTGTGGTAATTCAACAAATCAGGGGCGGTTAATTGGCAATAAGCGAAGAAGTGCGGCAGATCATCTTCGTCCTAGAAGAAGAGGGCTTCGGGGCACTCGCGGGCGAGCTCCTCACTGAGATCAGCCTCGGGCGCGAGATTGAGAAGGAGGTCTATGTCGAGAACCAATCGGACAAAGCCGATCTAGCCGAGACAGTAATCACGCGCGTGCCGATCGAGGAAACCGATCAGCTACGTACAGCCATAGACATCCTGCGAGCACGTCTCGTGCTCCCTGTTAGAGCATTTGTCGAGGCTGAGAAAATCGCCAATGAGATTGCGGGTGATGGTCAAGTCCGTATAGAATTCATCGATCCCGAACAGCGTGCTGCGACATCGCCAATCAGCACGCGGGACGTGGGTGATACCAGTGTCGCGGACGCGCTCGACGCGCTCCTGATGCGACTGCCGAATATGATCGCGCCGCCTCAAGCCGACGGCGTCTGACGTGGCATTCAGCAGTGCAGCCGAAACAGAGCTGAGAAATATGTTAAGGGCATTCCGCGCAGCCCATGGAGGCATGGCCGTACCCACTGGCGAGGGCAAGGCACTTGAGGCTTGGGTCCTGATGAAGCTGGCCTATACTGTTCGTCGTCACATGACGCGCTTCTGGCGCGTCTCACTCCGTCAGGGAGATGGCACGGTCCTGCCTGCCGGCGCGAGCTTCAACTTCCCAAGCCAGCGCTCTCGCATCCAGCCCAGCAGCCCAACCGCACCAGGATATGTGCTTATTGAGCATGTGACCGACACTGATCGACGGTTCGAACTGCGAGGGAGCGTGCAATGGAAGGGGCGTAGTGCTGCGAAGCACGAGATCGACGTCTCGATGCTTCCTGCGGCAATTGGCGAGGCGATACGTAACAACGGGGGCGGATATCCTCACGGGCTGCCTATCGTTGCCGTCGAATGCAAAGACAAGGGTGGCTATGGCCCACTCGACGAGACACGGCAGACACTGGCGCGGATGTACGACCTCGTCCTGGTGACACAGCCTATCCCGGGTTGGTCCTGCCGCATTTTCGAGACGAACACACACACCAGATGGGGCCGGAAGAGCTCGCGCTACATCTCCTTCTTCCAGAAAGGAACATTTGGCATCGTGCGGGCAGGCCATTTTCAATCTGGCGCGACCACCCTCGCAGGGCATTATTCAATTGGGCACTATCGAAATATCTACACCGTCACGACCGAGATCGGCCGCCTGCAGGACAGCTTTCGCGAGACCCTCTCGCGTATCGGCAGTTTTTGATAGCCGCGCGGAAGGTCTCTTGCATGCCGCATGACATCAACGAACCGACGCCGGAAATCCGGGCACTCTGCGCATGCCCGGTCGACTGGGAAGCCATTGAAGGGTTCGAAGATGAGTGCCCCGACGCCCTCGAACTTCTCCACTATGAGTGGGTGCGATCGATTGCGAGGGTATCGGTGTCGAGCGAGGAGCTCAAGCTTGTGGAGACGGTCTTATTTGAAAATGATGTCTACGACATCCCTGACGAAGGTACACGGTTAAACCTCGAGGAGCGCAGGCCCGCTGCAGAAGATTTCTACCTGAAGGGAGTCGGACGGCTTGGAAGGTTGCACTTCCTAAGCCCCGGAGAGCATGGAAAGCATTTTTCGAGCGCGGGCCCAAAAATGGCGAGCAGGAATATCTCCTATTTCAATAAAAATTGGAAATCGAGTACACTATCGAACCTGTTCTGGTCTTGGTTTTCGGACATTATGAGCGTCAACGAAATCCCATCGCGAGAGGGGCCGATCGACTTTTCGTTCGATGTCAGTGGATTGTGGGATACCTTTTGTTGCGGCAGAAATTTTAGGATCGCTCTCGACACCTGCTTCGAGATTGGTCAGCAAAATGGTGTTCCGTTCCGACACCTCGCTATTGATCTCGATCTTGGCGCATGTGTTGCTCATGGCTATCCCATATCGGGTGCCGAAGCTGAGGAAATTATGGGCGTCATGCCGGTGCGGCCGATCAAGTCGCGAGAATATTAAGGCTTAAAGGATTCGGGCTCTGCACCCTCATGATCCGCCGCGCCCACCGGAACGTAATGCAGCCGGATATGCTGCCCGGCAGCGTCGAGCACCTCGTCGATGAACCCCAAATACGCGCTGAATGAACGCCTCCGACATATACCAGACCCATGGCTTGTGGTTGCTCTCTGCCTTCTGGAACCATCCTTTTGGCCATCGGGTGACCTGGTTCGCGAACTTTTCCCGGCGCTCGACGGGCCACTCCAGACCATTGTGCAGGATGTTATTTCGATAGCTCAGCAGCGCCTGCAGAACCGGCTCCAAGTCGCTCGGCAAATGCGGCCTCAACTCGGTTGAATCTGCCAGCTGCACGATGCCACGGATCAAGTCGCTCTTGACCTCGCCGTCGCCAAAATAATGGTGAGGATCCCAGAAAAGTGCCTTTGCTCGCTCCGAGCGCGGAGCGTCCGAGCCGTGCCCTAAAGAGTCGACACCCAACTTTCCGATGCCTCGAAAAATGCCCGTGAACAGATTCTCAACGAAGGGAGCGAGCATGCCGACCGCAGCGGCACTTCTCGCAGCATCGTGATAGACTGAGGCATGGACAGCATCGGTCCACATGCCGCCGAGATGCTCCGATTGCGCGACCTTTGCACGGTTCGCCAAGGCTTCGATCTCTACCCGTTGCCCCGCTTCCGCTTCTCTCGATGTGGCGAGAAAGGCCCGAATGGCGATCAGTTGGGCTTCGAGGTCGTAATCATCAAAGTAGAAATGAGCCCAGTCACGGTTCGTCAACCCATCCATACTCAAATCCATTAGTGGCATTTCCCTACCTTCCCGCGCAGTTTTAGCGCGCGGTGCTTGCGATGCTATTGCGGCATTAAAAGTTCGAAGTAGCGGCCGCAGCCGGTCAGGTCCGCAAATTCTGGCGCTTCGAATATTACGATGCCTCGAATGTAGGCAATGAGCACGGGCGGCCATGATTCGGACTGATCAAAATCAATGACCACGATACATCCTGACAGTCATTCGGCCTTTGTCTGGACCGTTCGCCTTCCCACAATTGTTTAGACGACGGCTCATTTGTCGGCGTTCTGCTTGATGGCATCGACTAATCGATCGAGTTCCGGCCTAGCCGTGTTAATGCGTTCGATTGCGACAACAATCGGCTCCAGCGCTGTTTCTAGTGAGACATCCTCGAACCCAGCTGCCAGGTCTTCGCGATTAATTGAGATTGTCAGCGCAATATCGCCGGTCTTAGGATCACAGAGGAATCCTTTCCCAACCAACTCGTCGAGCAGGGCTCGTTGCGATTTCATGAGCGCTTTCCAAGGCCGCTGTTTCAGCGCATCCGTGGCCGCGGAGAGGCTGATCCCGGCGCCGGCAAAGCCGGCAATGGTCCCGACCCACGTTTCAGGTTCGTTGCCATCAATGCACGACCTCGTGTCGAGGACGAAAGACAAATAGAAATCATCATTGGCAACGGCCCCATCCATTCGCCATTCTTCTGGCGCTAGCCACTGTGTTTCGTCGAAATCAGCCGGCGCCTCGCCTGCCCAGCCTAATTCATGCCGCTTCTCTTCCATGACATTCGCCACCGCCTTCTCGAGCATTGGCTCCATGGTTGAGTGGGCATATCGAAGAGCCGCCTCCAACTCATTGATGTGGTTGACGATAACGGCACCGACGGCGGGTTCCGACATAGGCAAAGTGCTCCTAAAATTTCCGGATATGGGCTGCAAAGCTGTCGATGAGGCGCTGAACGAAAGATCGATCAGCAGCGCGGTCATACGACGCGACCTGAGCTGCCCGCGCAACGTCAAACCACGTAGTGGAGACAACTTCAGGCAGTTTCGTCCGAAACGGCGCGAGAAGCACGATCTGCGGAGATAGATTTTGAAGTTCAGCTCGGCGAGCAATGGATGCCGTATATCGCTCCAACTGTTGTCGGCCCAAACCGGCGCGAATTTTCACCTCCACACCGATCAGGTGGCTCGTCGTTTCAACAATCAAATCTACGCGATCGGCCGCATCACCCAAAGGACAAATCTCCGTCTCGATCCGATACCCCCGCTCGAGCTCACGAGACCAGTCGATGCCCGCGATGGCGCTCGAAAGGTAGCTCCCAAGGAAATTTCGAGAGGCCTCTCCGCCGAACTCTGACATCCAGAGCCCTGCAAGAGCGGCGGTATTCCGCACTTCGTCACGTCCAAGGCTAGCAACAGCCCACGGATTTATTAGCCCTCCCATTTTTTTCGCAGTGGCAAGAGGTTCCTTGAGTGCTCGAAATGCCGCCTGTAAATCGCGAAGCGCGTAAAATTGCTGTGGTGCGCGAGGTGGAGCGAAAGGCAACGCCCGGCGCAACGCACCAAAGGCGTTCTCGAAATCCCTCGTAGATAACGGTTCAGCCATAGGTTGAACTCGACAGCAGGGGTGCAAAATTGCATGGAAGCTGACATCCCATCTTCCCTCTCGAATGCGAATTGCCCCAGCCTTTCCAAGAGGCGCCTTCAGGTGCTTGTACTGATGATTGTGCCATTCGCCATCGTACAGGTACGCAGAGAGAGATAGCCGACAGCGTCGCGGCCCATGTCAGACGATGCCGTAGGACGTTCGAATCCGGCATAGGTGTCCGCAACCTTTCGCGAGCCATTTCTTGATCAAATCTTCGAGTTCGCTGTGCGTTAGGTGTAGGATCAGACGATCTTCATGGAATGCCATCGTCCGCTCCTTCCCTGTTCGCACTGCCGAGAAAACTGGCCGAAATTTCGTTCGCGATCAAACTGATTCGATTCCGTGTTCTGCCAAGCGGCCCGAAAGGCAGCTATCCCGTGCTTCATTCTCAAAGCCGCCGGTCAGCGGTCGGCCAATCCAGGCGCACGTGTGGTTGCCAGCACACGTATCCGTCGGGCGGGGTTGTGCATGGGGTGCTTGCCATCCTTCTCATGCCTCGTCAGGACAAGCCCATGAGCCGCGCTTACCTCTCCTTGCTCGCCCGAGACGCAATTACCCTCAGCGATGCGGAGTTGTTGGGGCGTCTGGCCTTGCGCTCACCGTTTGCGATAGAACCGACCCAGCGCGCCGCATGGGATTATCAAATCCAGCATTTGCGCGAACTGGCGCGGGACTTGCCCGATGCCCATGCCTTTATGGAATTTCTGATTCCGCGCGTGGGGCGGCGGGCGGACCTGATTTTGCTGACCCATGGCATTGTGTTTGTGATCGAATATAAGCTGGGCGCCAGCCAATTTGATCGTTCCAGCTTGGACCAAGTCTATGGTTATGGCCTCGACCTCAAGCATTTCCACGAGACCAGCCATGGTCTGCCGATCATACCAATTTTGGTCGCCACCCATGCGCCGCTCAGTGGCGACCTGCATATGCAATGGGATGAAGATGGGCTCGCGCGACCTTTGGGCGTCAATGCCGCGGGTCTTTTGCCAGCCATCCAACATATATGCCATGTTTGGCATAGTGCACCGATCGATGCCGCAGTGTGGGAAGCCGGGCGCTACCGCCCAACGCCAACGATCGTAGAGGCGGCACAGGCGCTCTATCGCGGACATGCGGTTGAAGACATCTCTCGCTCTGAAGCAGGAGCTGAAAATCTCACAAAAACCGCGGAATACGTGTCCAATGCGATCGAGGCAGCGAAGCGCCATAAGCGGAAGATCATCTGCTTCGTCACCGGCGTCCCAGGTTCTGGCAAGACGCTGGCAGGCCTCAATCTCGCTACAGCGCGCCAGCGTGCGCATAGCGACGAGCATGCCGTCTTCCTTTCAGGCAACGGGCCCTTGGTGGATGTTTTACGCGAGGCGCTGGCCATTGATGCCGTAGCAAGGGCACGTGAGGTCGGTACCAGCACGTCCAAGGTGCAGGAGGACCGCCGTGCGGCAGCCTTCATCCAAAACATCCACCACTTCCGCGACGATGCACTGGTCTCTCAAGATGCTCCGGTGGAAAAAGTCGCCGTGTTTGACGAGGCGCAACGGGCTTGGGATGTCGAGCAGACCTCAAAATTCATGCAGCAGAAGAAGGGCCAACTTGGCTTTTCCATGTCGGAACCGGAGTTCCTGCTATCGGTGATGGATCGCCATGACGACTGGTGCGCGATTATCTGCCTGGTTGGTAATGGGCAGGAAATTAACACCGGGGAGGCCGGTATTGAGGAATGGCTGCGCGCGCTCGGGCGCAGCTTCCCGCATTGGGAAGCGCACATCCCCGACAGCCTCGTTCATTCCTGCCCATTGGCTAAAGAAGTAACGGCGCCCGCGTTGCATTTGGCCACGTCGCTACGGTCGTTTCGAGCCGAGCGCCTGTCTGATTTCGTTGGCCATTTGATTGCCGGCGATGCCTCCTCAGCGCGCGCGGTTAAAGGCACGCTGTCAAATTTTCCGCTCTACGTCACGAGGGACCTCGAACAAGCTAGGCGCTGGCTTCGTTCCAAACGCCGTGGCGCTGAACGGACAGGCCTGCTCGCCTCGTCTAATGCCGCCCGTCTCAAACCGCATGGGGTGTTCGTTAAAGCCAAAATTGAGCCGGCAAAATGGTTCTTGGCACCAAATTACGACGTGCGATCGTCGGATGCGCTTGAAGACGCTGCCACGGAGTTCGACGTTCAGGGCCTGGAGTTGGATTGGACCTGTTTGTGCTGGGATGCCAATTATCGACGCGTCGATGATCAATGGCAGGCCATGCAGTTCAAAGGCACGCGATGGCAGGCGGTGAATGACGAAGCGCGCAAAGCTTATGTGGCCAATGCCTATCGCGTGCTGCTGACCCGCGGTCGGCAAGGCATGGTTGTTTTCGTGCCGGAAGGCTCAGAGGAAGACGCAACACGGACTCCCGCGGTTTACCAGGCCATTTATGCCTTTCTGAAAGACTGCGGTCTCGAAGACTTAGCGATCATCAATCTGGATCGAGAACCCGTGGTTCGGCTTGCAACAGGCTAGGTACGGATGTCGGCCGGAGAGTTATCTAACGCTCCATGACGCATTATTGCCAAATGTCCTGAAATTGATTAAATGATGCCATATGGAGATATGGCATGTCGATGCTTGAGTTGGTGGATACGGCGTCTGGGCCCTTCCAGAATAGCCCCGTTACTCAGGAAGAGGGGGCAGCGATGTTTCGTGCGGCCATGACCCTTTTCGGGAAATGGGGTATAACAGACGAGCAGGCAGCAATCCTGACCGACATGCCTGTGCGCACCTATCGGCGTTGGAAGGCCGAGGGGCCAGGTCGCATGTCTCGCGATGGTCTCGCGCGCCTCTCCAATCTCATGGGTATTCACAAGGCCCTTCGGCTGATCTTTCAGGAGCCGCAGCGGGGCTATAGCTGGGTGAAGGCGAACAATACTGCCTTTGAGGGCGCCAGCGCCCTTGATGTCATGCTGGGCGGTGAACTGACGGACTTGATGCGTGTGCGGCGCTATCTTGATGCGGAACGTGGCGGCTGGTGACTCTGGCTAACGAACCGCCAATTTGCAGAGTGGAATGGGACGGCGCAGTGCGGATCATCCGCAGTGTCTACCCGCCCATCGACCTGTTCGAGGATATTGCCGATCCGGCGGATTGGCCTCTGTTGCTGTCGGCCGAGCAGAAGACCAATCCGCGCATTAGAGTGGCGATCGGGAATCTCGACCTTGTGCCTCCCGAACGACGGGTGGGTGGCAACGGGGCTTCCTATCTGATGGCGTCCTTCACCCATGTCAGTGTCGACCGTCCCAGCCGGTTTTCCGATGGGAGCTATGGCGTTCTTTACATCGCCGATTGCTATGAGACTGCCCTGTTCGAGACGATCCATCATCATGCGCGGTTCATGGCGTGCACGGCTGAATCACCCGGTTGGACCTCCCAGTTTCGGGAAATCATCCTGACAGTTTGCGCGGACCTTCACGATCTGCGCGGCCAGGACGATCAGTTCGCCGCTTGCCTCGATCCAGATGATTACGCGGCCGCCCAGTTGCTGGGTACTACTCTACGAAAGGCTGGTTCTGATGGAATAGCCTATCCGAGCGTGCGGCAAGCTGGGGGAGAATGTGTAGGGCTCTTTTATCCCGACTGTGCCTCCAGCCCGGTCCAGGGCAGGCATCTCGACTATCATTGGGACGGTAAACGGGTCGATCTGGTCAGGGATGCCGGCAGCGGCGCGGTTTTCCGGGTGGTGGAAGAATGACAAAGGGATCGTTGGCATCATGACGTTCTCTGCTGACGGTCGTCACGAGCGCGCTGCTGAGGCGCTAAGCAGTCATCCTGATTATCGGGTCCTGCGCCGGTTGATGCCTGTGACGGCTTTCCATGATGCTGATCCACGGGCGCCCAGCAGGATTGGCGTTGCGGTTGACGTGGAAACGACCGGCCTCGATCGAGAAACCGACAGGATTATCGAACTGGCAGTCCAGCGTTTTCGGTTCGATGCTCTGGGGCGCGTGATTCAGGTCGGCGTGCCTCGGGTCTGGCGTGAGGATCCGGGCATCGCGCTCGACCCCAGGATCACCAAATTGACCGGGCTTACGGCGGATGACCTTGCTGGTCAGGTCATAGACGAGGCGGCAGCCGTCGAGGTCCTTTCGTCCGCCGACATCATCGTCGCCCACAATGCGGCGTTCGACAGGCCATTTATCGACCGGCGCCTGCCTGCGATCGCAGGCAAGCCATGGGCCTGCTCCATGGCCGAACTGGATTGGCTCGAGCTTGGCTTCGATGGCCGAGCCCTTGCACACCTCGTGTCGCAATGTGGTTGGTTCTATGAAGGCCATCGGGCAGAAAACGATATCCTGGCGCTTATCTATCTGCTGGCTCATGGCCTGCTGGACGGCGAAACCATCCTCGCCAAGCTCATCGCCTGTTCGGAAAAACCCACCTATCGTGTCAATGCGATCGATGCGCCTTTTGACGCGAAGGACCGGCTGAAATCTCGGGGATATCGGTGGGATTCGGCCCTGCGCTTCTGGTGGAAGGCGATCGCGGAGGCCGACAAGGAGGCGGAGGAGGCCTGGCTACTGAGCGACGTCTATGTCGGTCATGGTAGCCCGGCCTTCCTTACCGTCACCGCAATGGATCGCCACCGCTAGCCAATTTCCAGCGTCCGTGGGTTTCAAGCTCGAGCGTGAGGACAGCGTGCATGCTTCATCTGCTGGTCAAGCGCTGGAGGCTGTCATAGCGGACCAAGGTCGCTCTTCCGACCTTCACGATCTCGATATCGCCAGCCTGGATCAGTTCATAGATGCGGGACCGGCTGAGACCGGTAAGACGCACAGCCATCGCCACGCGCACGGTGATGGGAGCAAGGCCCTGGTCGGAAGCGTCCGTCATGATTGTCCTCGCTGCGCAGTTTCTCGTGCCCGGATAAAATTGCGGTCGCTCTCTAGGAAGGCGGTCAGCATCGCTGGGATGAGATCGGCCACCGGTTCCTCGGTCCCATAGGTCTGCGCGTAGATTGCTGCATAATCGCGCAGCGCATTGAGCAGGTCGGGCGTAACGGTGATTGCCAGCTTGACCGGTGTCCTGTCCGGCAGCTTGGCCAATTTCAACTCCACCATGCTTATCCTCCTGTCGACCCGCGCCAAGGCGCGAGGATGAGATCGCGGCTGACCAGCAGGCGGACCGGTGTCCCAGAGCGCACCGTAATCGTCGGCTGGATGTCGAGGCTGCGCGACGTAATCTGGTCGCCGGCCCGCGAGACATTCTGCTGCGTTGATTCCCGGATCGCCTCGACAAGGTCGCTCTCACCATTGATGGTCAGTTCCGATCCAACACCGAGGAGTGTTGTGATCGCGACGCCCTTGAGCAGCGACCAGCTATGGAAGTCGACCTTGTCCGCCAGCCCCGCATAGCCCGCCGCGTCCGCGGCCGGGAAATTGTCGAGGCGGAGCGAACTGCCGTCCGGCAGGATGAGACGTTGCCAGATGACAAGCGCGCGTCGCTGGCCGAAGGCGACGATGCTGTCATATTTCCCGATCAGGCGAGCGCCCTGCGGCACGAGTAGGATCTGGCCAGTTGTGCTGTCGAAGACATTCTGTGTCACCTGGGCGGTCACGAGCCCGGGTAGGTCAGAATTCAGCCCGGTGATCAGGCTGCCGGATATGATGCTGCCGGCAGCCAGGAGGAAGGGTGACGCGGGTGGTGACAACATGGATGTGTTCACGTCGCTGCCGGTATTGGGACGTTCCGTAAACGCGACCTTGCGATCCTGTGGGGGTTGCGGCGCCGTTGGATCCGGCGGAACCATTGCGATCGGCGTCGCCGGTACCTCGGCGGCATGGTCGCCGGCCTTTGTCTGGAAAAGGATTTCGGACTCGCGGGCGGCCTTCAGTTCCGCCAGTCTTGCTAGCCTCTCAGCTTCTGCGGCGTCCGCAATCGGCCGATTGCCGCCCGGTGTGTCGCCGCCCAGATGCTGTTGCTGGGCGCGCAGAATCGGTCGCCCGAGATCACCCGGCAATGGTGGACCTAGTCTCGGAGCAGCCCCATAGCCTGCCGGCAGGCCGGCCAATGCGTCGCTGGGGTTCGTCGATGGTTTTGAAAGCTCGCTCTCCTGCGCCACTTGCCGGAAGACCTGGGGCTTAAGGGCCATCCACGCGACACCCATGAGGCTTGCCGACCCCAACGCCGCGATGCCTATGATGGCGCCGCGGCGGAAGCGGATCGCTTTCATCGGTTGCGCTCTCAGGACCAAGGTCTCGGGATCGACCTTGGCCTGGGGCGGAACTGGCTGGATCGTGGTGTCGGCCACACTCATGCGCCCCTCCGGCGCTTTGTGCTCTCGATGCGGGTGATGCGGACAACTTCCTGCTTTTTGAGCCCCAACCTCAGTTCCGCCGCGCCGAACAGTCGATCGACGACATAGTAGCGATCGCGCAGGCGGTAGTTGACGAGTTCTGCCTTGCCGTCTGCCCCCAGGACGAAGAGCGGCGGCGCATCGCCCTGGGTAAGCGACGGCGGGAATTCGATATAGGTCTGCCGGCCGTCGTCAAAGGCGCGCAACGGTCGCCACGACGGCCGGTCGCCGGAAATCGCATAGTCGAAATGAAGCTGGGCGATGTCGAGCCCGGCGGCAACGGGTTCGGCAGCGCGCGCGGCCTCTTCCTTGCTCTTGAAAGCGATGAGATCATCCTGTGGATAAGTCCAGCTTATGCCGGCCATGGCTGTCGCGGCCGTGCTCGCAAGGCGCAGGTGATAGGTTCGACGGCTCGTGGTTATGACGAGGTTAGTCGCAAGGCCTGCCGAGAAGGGCTTTACGAGGATATGCGTTCGCTTGGACGCGCCATCGCCATTGCCACCCCCTCCAGAAGTGGTGTCGCCGATCACCCAGCGCGTCGTGTCGCCGCTTGCCACTGCGACCAGCGTCTCGCCTGGCTGCAGCGCGATATCCGTCACTGACCCTGGTGCTGTATAGGCCAGGAAGATCGAGCCCTCATCGTAGGGATAGACCTGGATTGCATTGACGAAGCCCTGGACGACCGGTTGCGCCGTCGCCTTACGGTTGGCGGAGGCGACGCTGCGCAGGGGGGACGGCCCCGTCTGCGCCTCGGCCTGTGAGGTGACAAGAAAGATTGCGGATAGGAGAAGGGTGCGGGTCTTCATGGCTGGATCTCCTGGCTGTTCTGGAGGTTCGATGCCGCCAGCGCTGGCGGAAATGGCGAACTGAGGGCCTCGCCTGGCCGAGTAGGCGGTCGCAGGGGTGCGGGCCGGACGTCGCTGTCGAGTTCGCGGCTCCAGTTGATCGCATCGACATAGATGCCGAGCGGGTTCTTTCGCAGGACATCAGCGTTGGCGGGCGCCTTGGTCACGATTGTCAGGATCGCGGTCCAGCGGCTGGTCCCAGCCTGCACGCCTCTCTCGAAGACAGTCTCGGTCCACTTGACCTGGAAAGACCTGTCAGAGGCCCGGACGACGCTCGTCACCTGGACCGAGACAGTCCGCTCGCCGATCCGGGAGAAGGGATCATTGGCGCGGGCATAGTCGCCAAGGAACTGTGCGCCGCGCTGGGTGGTGAATTCATAGGCTTCGAACCAGCCGCGCCGCACCAGGACCGGATCGAGCGAGCTGCCCCGCACATTGGTGATGAAGCGGGCGAGATGCCATGCCACCTGCGGGTCGGTTGGGCGATAGTCGGTGACCGCCTCATTGACCGCCCTCGCTTCGCCTAGCCGATCAACTTCGACGACATAGGGGACGAGCCGACTTTGCGCCGATTGCCAGACGAGCCCGGCCGATGTTCCGCCAGCAAGGGCGAGGCTGGCCAAGGCTATCAGGCGCCAGTTTCGGGCCTGGACGCGCGCCGACCCGATCCGTTCGTCCCAGACCTGGCCCGCTCGTGCATAGGGCGTTTCGGGTGGCGGGGTGCGGCCATAGCGCTGGGCGCTGCGCTTGAAGATCATGGCTCAGTCATTCCTTTCCTTGATGTCGGGTGTGGCGGAGGCGCCGCCGCGATCCCCTTGCTGCAGGGCGTGAAGGGCGACCTGGCGGTGGTGACGTTTCGTCTGTTCGTTTTGCATCGCGCGCGCCCAGCCGGGCATGGCCTCGCTGGCGCTCGCTCCGCCGGAGGACGGTGTGCGGCCATTGATGGCGTTCCAGGCTGCCTCGCGACCGCTGCTTGCTGCTTCGCCAAGGCCCAGCGTGTCCGACATTCGGGTTCGTGCCGCATTGCCTGCTGCACGCGCAACGCCGGCGAGACCCGCACCCACCGACGGTGGATTGCCAGTCTCCCGGCCGAGGCTGTAGGCGGTGCTGGCAGCAGCGCCCATGGATGTTCCTGCCCGCACGGCACCGAGAGTTGCGCCTCCAAGAGCCCGCGCGCCGCCAATGGCTGCGCCGCCGCCGATCATGGCGGCGCCCGCAGCACCTACGCCCGTGCCAAGCGCAGCCCCTGCACCCAACTGGGGGGCGCCGGCGACGAGGCCGCTGGCAATCGACGGGCCGAAGATGCCGAGGCCGAAGAGCGCGAGGGACGCGAGCACGAGGCTCATGGCCTGGCCGATGTCGGGCTCCTGTCCCTGGAGCGCAGCGGTGAATTCGGCGAAGAAATTGGAGCCGATGCCCACGATGACGGCGAGCACCATCACCTTGATCCCTGAGGAAACGACATTCCCCAACACGCGTTCGGCAAGGAAGCTGGTGCGGTTCCACAGAGCGAACGGCACGAGGATGAAGCCGGCCAGGCTGGTGAGCTTGAACTCGAGGATCGTCACGAACATCTGCACCGCAAGGATGAAGAAGGCGATGATCACGAGCGCCCAGGCGAGCAGCAGGATCATGATGGAGAGGAAATTGTCGAAGAAGGTCGTGAAGCCGACCATCTCGCTGGCTTGGTCGAGCAGCGGCCACGCCGCCTGGAAGCCGATACCGGCAAGACGTCCGGGCTTCAGCAGGTCGTCGGCGCTGAGGCTTCCGCCGCCCGCGGTGAGACCCGCCTGGGCGAAGGAGCGGAAGATGATGTCGGCGAGTGTCGCGAAGCTGTTCAGGATGAACGCGAACGCGCCGATGTAGAGGATCTTCCGCACGAACCGGCCGATGACATTGTCCTCGCCGCCCATGGCCCAGAACAGGCCGGCGAGCGTGATGTCGATGCCGATGAGCGTGGAGGTCAGGAAGCCGACGTCGGGGCCGAGCAGGCCGAACCCGCTGTCGATATAGGTGATGAAGGCTGCCAGGAAGCGGTCGATGACATTGAGGTCGTTCATGGGCTTGGGCATCCTGGGGCTTGGGCGTCCTGCACTTGGCCGGGGACCGCGGGGCATGGCTGGGGGAGCAGAGCCACGCCCCGCGGCGGCGGCAGGCGGGAGGGGGAAACCGCATTGCCGCCTTGGACCGGATCGGGCTGGCGCCCGCAGGAGAGGGGCTATTGCGGCGTGTAGGCCGATCCGGAGCCGAGGAACTTCCTGGTGGCGGCACGCGCCTCGAGCGCCTGCGTTGCGCGCCTCGCCTGTTCCTGGCTTTCGCTGCGGAACTGGGCGGCCATCATCTGCTGGAGCTGGAGCTGCTGCTTGGCGGTGAGCGCCAGTAACTGGTTGGTGGCCTGAGTCGCCTGCAGCGATCCTTCGGCGCCCTGGCTGCGGGCGACGATATCGGCGAGGGCCTGCGTATCGTCGCGGACATTCTCAACCACCTGCGCCTGGACCGTCATCGCATGACGAAACCCGTCCATGCTGCCATCGAGTCGGCTGCGCGCATCCTGGACGCGCTGGTCGGTGCGAAGGGCGTCGGCAAAGTCCCGGGGGAAGAGCTTGGCGAATTTTGCGTCGAGTTCGCTGACATGGAAGTCGATGCCCTGCGCCTGTCCCATCAGGCGATCGATCGCAGCCAGTTTCGCTCGAAGTGCATCGAGCTGCGGAAAATCGATTCGCGAGAGATTCTTGCCCATGTTGACCAGCATCTGCGCCTCGTTTTGAAGCTGCCTGATCTGCTGGTTGACCTGTTGTAGCGTCCGGGCCGCTGTCAGGATATTCTGCGCATAGTTGCTGGGGTCGAACACGGTGATGGCATGCGCTGGCGTCGAGGGGGCTATGAGGCCAAACGCGAGCGAGCTGGCAGCGCCTGTGGCTAGAGCAGCCGCGACGAGGTGCTTGGCGGTAATAGCGCGCATTATTGGTCTCCTTGCAGGGGGGATGGAAGATTGGAGGAATGGCCGAGCAAATCGGCAGCCCAGTCGAGCCCGGCCGAAGCGAGGAAGCGCGCGGCGAAGTCCTCGCTGCCACCCGCCTCGATCAGCGCATTGATGCGGGACTGGGTCGACGGATCGGACGTTGCGCAGAGCGCCAGGGCAATCGGCCCCAGGCCCAGTTCGAACAGGCGGTTGCCGCGCGCCGATTGCAGGTAATATTGGCGCTTGGGCGTGGCGCGCGCGACGAGTTCAATCTGGCGCGCATTGAGGCCAAAGCTCTCATAGATAGCGCGGGATTGTGGCTCGATCGCGCGGTCGTTCGGCAGGAGGACGCGCTGTGGACAGCTCTCGATGATAGCTGGCGCGATCGTCGATCCTGCGATGTCAGCGAGGCTCTGGGTCGCGAACAGGACCGCGACATTCTTCTTGCGCAGGACCTTGAGCCATTCGCGGATCCGGGCTGCGAACAGCGGATGGTCGAGGAAGATCCAGGCTTCGTCGAGGATGAGCAAAGTTGGTCGCCCGTCGAAGTGGGCCTCGAGGCGATGGAAAAGATAGGCAAGGACGGGCGCAATCACGCTGGGCTGGCCCATCAGCGCTTCGGTCTCGAAACATTCCATGTCGCCGAGCGCAAGCTGTTGCTCGGCCGCGTCGAGGAGGCGGCCATGGGGCCCGTCCAGAGTATAGGGTTGCAGCGCGGTTCTGAGCGCATTGGACTGGAGCAGCAGCGCCAGGCCCGTCAGGGTGCGTTGTTCGACCGGGGCGGAGGCGAGGCTGCCAAGTGCCGACCAGACCATGTCCTTGGCATCCGGCGTCAGCGTCGCGCCCTCATGCTCGAGAAGCGCACCGATCCATTCAGCGGCCCAGCTCCGTTCGGCATCGCCATCAATCCCCGCCAGGGGCTGGAAGGCGAGCGCCTCCCCATTGCCGACGCCCAGTTCGTGATGCGCCCCGCCGCACGCGAGCACAGCCGCACGAGCGGAAAAACCCTTGTCGAAGATGAAGACCTGCGCCTTCTCGTAGCGCCGGAACTGCAGCATGATCGCGGAGAGGAGGACGGACTTTCCGGCACCGGTCGGCCCTGCGACCAGCATATGGCCGACGTCCCCCACATGGGTTGAAAGCCTGAAGGGGGTGGAACCGGCGGTTCTGGCGACCAGCAGCGGAGGCCCGTCGAGATGGGCGTTGCGCGCGGGGCCAGCCCAGACGCTCGACAGCGGCATCAGGTGCGCGAGATTGAGCGTATGGACGAGCGGCTGGCGAACATTGGCATAAGCCTGGCCTGGCAGGGAGGAAAGCCATGCCTCCACGGCATTGGTGCCTTCGCGGATCGTCGTGAAGCCAAGGCCGTTGACGATCCGCTCGACGCGGCGGACCTTTTCCTCGACCCGCGCCCGGTCCTCGTCGGCTACCGTGATCGTCATGGTCAGGTAGCCGAAGGCGACATGGTCCTGCCCCAGCACCTGCAGCGCGGCATCGGCGTCTGAAACCTTGTTGTCGGCATCGCTGTCGAGCAATTGGCTCGGCTGGTTGTAGAGTACCTCCCGAAGGAGGGCGGTAATCGACTTGCGCTTGTTGAACCATTGGCGGCGGATGCTGGTGAGCGCCTTGGTGGCCTGCGTCTTGTCGAGCGCAATGAAGCGCGTGACCCAGCGATAGCCGAAATCCTGGTGGTTGAGCGCGTCGAGGATTCCGGGGCGGCTGAGGCTGGGGAAGCCAAGCACGCTCAGGGTCCGCAGGTGCTTCTGGCCAAGACGCGGCTCGAGCCCGCCAGCGAGCGGCGTGTCGACCAGCAATGCGTCGAGATAGACCGGGGTCTCGGGGACGCTGACCGGATGCGGCCTTTCGGAGATGCAGCCATGGAGGTAGGTCAGCGTCTCGGTATCGTCGAGCGCCCGCACCTCTGGCATGAAGCCCGACAGGAGGTCGAGGATCCGATCGGTCTCCGCCGCAAACTGCCCGAGCGTCCCGCGCCAGTCTCGTCCCTTGTCAGCATCCGGTCGTTCGACCAGCGCGCGGCCGGCGCTGTCGATGCTGTCGGCAGGCGGCAGCCATTGCAGCGTCAGGTGGTAGCGGCTCTCGAAATGCAGGCCGGCAGCCTCGAACGCGGCACGTCTTTCCCGATCGACGAGAGCGCTCGCGGGATCAGGAAAGACGCTGTCGGGGTAGCCCTGGCTCTCGAGCCGCTCGGCATCGAAGTAGAGCGCCCAGCCTGAACCCAGGCGCTTCAGAACATTATTGGCGCGGGCGCAGGCCGCAATGAGTTCGGCCTCGGTTGCCGATTCAAGATCCGGTCCCCGGAAGGCGAGCGTGCGCTGGAAGCTGCCATCCTTGTTGAGGACGATGCCCGGGGCGACCAGGGCGGCCCAGGGCAGGTGATCGGCAAGACGGTCGGCGTGCCGCCGATATTCGGCAAGGTTCAGCACGAAATATGCCCTTTCTGGCGAAGATGGCGAAGGAGCACCGGGGCGAAGCTCGGATCACGCCGCGCCGCGAGTACGGCGAGGCTGTGGCCAGCGGCCCAGAGCAGCACCCCGGCGAGCCATTGCTGGAGGCCAAGGCCAACAGCGGCGGCCAGCGTGCCGTTGACGATGGCGAGCATGCGCGGTGCGCCGCCCAGGAGAATGGGACTTCCGAGCGCGCCGTGGATCGGCACCTCAAATCCCTCCATATGCTGGCCATCGCCGGTCATGCGATCAGCGCTCCGCCACCGAAGCTGAAGAAGCTGAGGAAAAAGCTGGAGGCAGCAAAGGCGATCGACAGGCCGAAGACGATCTGAATCAGTCGCCGGAAGCCTCCGGATGACTCCCCGAATGCCAGGCTGAGACCGGTGACGATGATGACGATCACCGCGATGATCTTCGCGACCGGTCCCTGTACGGATTCCAGCACCTGCTGGAGCGGCTCCTCCCAAGGCATGCCGGAACCGGCTGCCCGCGCCTGGATGGAGATTGCGAGGGCGAATGCGAGGCCTGTCGCCGCGCCAGCGAGGCGAGCCGACAAAGATAGGAAGCGAGTTTGGGCCGTCATGAAGCATCTCCTTGGGTTTGGGATTTGAGAAGGTTGGAAAGGCGATAGGCGCCGGTGTCGGGATCGAGCCCGGCCATCCGAGCGATGCTGGCGATGCGCCGGGCGCTGCCACGTCCTGAAATGAAGACGATGAGGTCGATGGCCTCGGCGATGAGCTGGCGTGGCACGGTGACCACCGCCTCCTGGACCAGTTGCTCGATCCGGGTCAGCGCGGCCTGCGCGCCATTGGCGTGGACTGTGGCGATCCCACCCGGATGGCCGGTGTTCCAGGCCTTGAGCATGTCGAGTGCCTCGGGGCCGCGGACCTCGCCGACGACGATCCGATCGGGCCGCAGGCGCATCGTAGAGCGCACGAGATCGGTCATGGATGCCACGCCAGCCTTGGTACGGAGCGCGACCGTGTCGGGCAGCGGGCATTGGAGCTCACGCGTGTCCTCGATGAGAATCACCCTGGCATCGACCCAGGCCATCTCGGCAAGCAGCGCATTAGCGAGCGTCGTCTTGCCCGAACTGGTGCCGCCGGCGATGAGAATGTTGAGGCGCTGCGTTACCGCGGCCCTCAGCGCCTCTGCCAAGGCCGGCGGCATGAGGCCGTCGGCGACATAGTCGTCGAGCGTGTAGAGCCGCTCGGCAGGTTTCCGGATCGAGAAACAGGGGGCTGGGGCAATCGGGGGCAGCACGCCCTCGAAGCGCTCGCCTGCATGACCCTCCGCATGGGGCGGCAGCTCGGCAGAAATGATGGGCCGGTCGGCGTGGATTTCCGCGCGGCCATAGGCGGCGACGAGCCGGATGATCCTTTCGACCTGGGAAGGTTCGATCGATATGCCCGTGTCGACCCGTCCCTCGCCAAGCCGGTCCACCCGCAGAGCCCCATCCGGATTGACCATGATCTCCTGCGTCAGAGGATCGGCAAGGAGGGCTGCGATATCCTCGCCCATGGCTGTCCGCAGCATGGCACGCCGCCGGTCGGAGGCGAGCGAAGGAGGCTGGTGTGGACTCATTGCCCATCCTCCGACCCGAGCGTCCGTCGTCCACTGGCGACATGGCGGCCAACCTGGGTCACGAAGGCTTCGAAACGCTTCGCTCCCAGCGCGCGCCCGGCCTGGTCATTCTCTGCAAGTGGCGTCTGGATCGCGAGCTCGAACCGGATGAACAGCGCCAATGTCTCGAGCATCACATGCGTGTCGGCTTCCACCCGGCCGATCGACCGGGTCATCCGGTCCAGCCTGATCGAGAACCGGTCCTCAAGTTCTGAGGCGCCCCGACGATTGAGCCAGGCGGTCAGCGCATCGACAAGAATTGCCGACTTGGTGGCGCCGGGCTTGGCGGCGAGGGCCTCGAGCCGGTCGGAGAGCGGGCGCGGCAGGAAAAGCTGGTGGCGGATCTTCTCCATGGTCAAAGCCCCAACTGCAGGTCGTCAGGACGGATGGAGGCTGCGTCGATGCCATAGACGGTCCGCGCAGTGCCCAGCGCCTGGACGCGGTCCATCGTGCGGCGTTCGGCCGCCTGATCGGTGTCGTCTTCGCCCAGGCCCAGGGGGTCGGCGACCTCCGGTTCGGGCGTGATTGTCGGCTGGATCTCGTGCCCAGGGTGACGGGCCTGTTCAAGCCCTCCGGTATCGCCATCTTCGCCGGCGTCGGCTTGCGCAGCGAGGCGCATGTCCGCCCCGCGAATCTGCCCCGCCCAGTCATCAGGACGTGCCTCGGGGAGGTCTTGATCGCGGGCTGCGTCCAGCGACGGTGGCGGCAGGACGCGCGCGGCAAACCGCCGATCCGCATAGTAGCGCAGCTTCCTGGCGCGGATCGGCGGGCTGCCCGAGACCAGCACCAGTTCGTCGGTTGGCGCCAGTTGCATCACCTCGCCCGGCGTCAGCAACGCGCGCGCAGTCTCCTGACGGCTGACCATGACATGGGCGAGCCAAGGCGCGAGGCGATGCCCGGCATAGTTTCGCATCGACCGCTGTTCGGTCGCGGTGCCGAGTGCGTCTGAGATGCGCTTGGCGGTGCGCTCGTCATTGGTCGCAAAGGCGATACGGACGTGGCAGTTATCCAGTATGGCGTTGTGTTCGCCGTAAGCCTTTTCGATCTGGTTTAGGCTCTGCGCGATGAGGAAGGCGCGCACGCCATAGCCGGCGAGGAAGGCAAGGCTCGTCTCGAAGAAGTCGAGCCGCCCGAGTGCCGGAAACTCATCGAGCATCATCAGCAGGCGATGACGGCGGTTGCCAATCTCTCCCCCACTACCAGGAACGTGAAGCTCTTCGGTCAGGCGACGGCCGATCTGGTTGAGGATCAGACGGACCAGTGGCTTCGTACGGCTGATGTCGGACGGGGGTACCACCAGGTAGAGGGACACCGGATGCCGGGCCTCGACGAGGTCGGCGATCCGCCAGTCAGAGGCCGCGGTCACTGCCGCAACAGTGGGGTCGCGATAGAGGCCGAGGAACGACATGGCCGTCGACAGCACGCCAGAGCGCTCGTTTTCGCTCTTGTTGAGCAGTTCACGGGCGGCCGAGGCGACAACCGGATGAACAAGCGGTGCATCCGCCGTGCCCACATGGTTGGTGACCATCATCCGGCGCAGGGTCGCTGCGAAGCTGCGCTGCGGATCGGAGAGGAATGTGGCGACCCGGGCGAGGGTCTTCTCCTCTTCCGCATAGAGGACATGGAGGATCGCGCCGACCAGCAGAGCGTGGCTGGTCTTCTCCCAGTGACTGCGGCGCTCCAAGGCGCCTTCCGGATCGACAAGGATGTCGGCGATATTCTGGACGTCGCGGACTTCGTTAATGCCGCGCCGCACCTCGCGCAGCGGGTTGTATCGCGCCGAGCGGGCATCGGTCGGATTGAACAGCAGGCAGTGCGAGAAGCGCGAGCGCCAGCCGGCGGTCAGCTGCCAATTTTCGCCCTTGATGTCATGAACGACGGTCGAGCCTGTCCAAGAGAGCAGCGTCGGTACGACGAGGCCCACGCCCTTGCCCGAGCGGGTCGGCGCGAAAGCCATGACATGCTCGGGACCATCGTGGCGAAGGTCGTCGGGTCCGACGCGACCGATCGCGACGCCGCGGTCGACGAGAAGGCCGGCATCCTTGATATCCTTGTGCGTTGCCCAGCGCGCCGAGCCATAGGTGGTGACGTTGCTTGACTGCCGAGCCCGCCAGATTGATCCGAAGATGGCAGCGACGCAGCCAATGAGGCCGCCCGCCGCCGCGATTGTCCCTGCTTCATCGAAGATCGCCGGCGCATAAGCGTCGAACGAAAACCACCAGGGGAATAGCGACCAGGGCGGGTAGATCGGCTGCCCGAAAAGCAGGAGCCAGGGCGCACCAAGCTCAGGCTGGTAGGCGAGCTGCGCTGCTGCCCACTGGGTCGCGATCCATATGCTCGCGACAATGATGGCAAGCACGATCAGGATTTGGCCGATCAGGAGTTTCGTAGGGGTCATGCGGGCCTCCACCCGCACTCGACTCATTGGTCTGCGGGCTGGCCAAGCATCGCGTAAAGGTGCGTGGCGCAGCAGGCACCGGCCGATGCCGCTGGCTACCTTTGCGGTGCCAGTGCGGCCCCTGCATTGACCCGGATCTTAAGTCTCAGGCGCAGGAATGAATAATTGAGACGCCCGCAGGCCTCGTCGGTCCTTTGGCCGAAGCTGCGTGAGGGCGGATCATGAAAAGGGGCCGGGAAATGCTTCCCGGCCCACAGTGTTGCCGATTGCCAAGGAGAGGTGTTGGCAATCAGGCGGCCACACCCATGCCAGCATCGTGCAGATCATAGCTGGCGAGCATGGTGTCGACGAGATTGGTTGAGCTTTCCCAGTCGAAGGTCCGGAAGCTGTGGCCCTTCGTGACGAAGGTGGCTCCCGCGTAGAACATCTCATACTGGTTGTGCCGGCTCGCAAATTCAGAGCCGATTGCATCCCAGGCGAGCTTGAAGAATTTTACGCGGTCCTGCGAATTGGCCACTGGCGACTGCTGCGTTTTCCCGATGAGAGCGGCCGTTTCCGGATTCGCGAAATCCGCAATGCTCGAGGGCAGCATGATGAGGCCGCCTCCAGCCAGGTCGCGCAGCGAGGTGATGACCTTGGAATAGAGCTGCTGCGTGAGAACCTGGGACGCATAGAGAAGGTGGCCGTCCGGTATGTAATAGCCGTTGCGAACCTTGCCCTTCGCCTCCATGCCATGGACCATTCCTTCCACGAGCGCGGCTTCGGCGGCCAACTGGCCGAGCATGTCGCGGACCGGCGGTAGGGCAAGCGTCCCGTTGATCTCGGCCGTGCGGCGCGCGATGCCCATGAGGAAGCGCATCTTGACCATCAGCCGGACCTGGCACTGATAATTCTGCAGTACGTGCGCAGGCGTCGCATGGAACTGCTTCATCACCATTGCGGTATCGCCAGCGATGAATACCCGATCCCAGGGAACCTTGACGTCATCGAAGTAGATGACGGCATCATTCTCGTCGAAACGGCTGGCTAACGGGTTGTCGAATTGGCTGGGCGACGCCGCCTCATAGGACTTGCGGGACAGGAGCTTCACGCCGGGCGCGTTCATCGGCACCGCCAGCGAGATCGCATATTTCTCGTCCCCAACGCCAAGCGGCTGGACGCAGCTGACGAAGACCTCGTTGGCCATGATCCCGCTGGTCGCCAGCATCTTGGCACCCCGGATCGTGATCCCGGTCGAATCCTCGTCGACAATCCCGGCGGTCAGATAAGGGTCAGCCTGCTCATGCGCGGACTTGGAGCGATCCGCCTGCGGATTGATGATCACATAGGTGAGGAAGAGGTCATTGTCCCGGGCGTAGCGGAAATAGTCCGCAAGCGCCCCAGCGCGCGCCCGGTCATGATTCTCGAACAGGTCGATGCCCATCATCATCCCGGCGAAGCAGGAGGCGACATGGTCGGGGGATCGCCCCATGAATCCGTAATGCGTGCCTGCCCAGGCCTCCATCGCCTTGCGGCGCATCACCAGGCCTTCATAGTCGGTCGGCAGGTCCCACGCCCGATTTACCCGCTCGCCACTCGACAGGCTCGTGAAAGTCATCAAATCGGAATTCGCGGCCTGGAAATCGTAGAGCCGGGCGGCCGACGCGACCGAATTGCAGAATGCGGGATGCTGGGTGACGTCGCCTGCAAGCTTGCCGTCGATGTAGATGGAACGGCCGTCGCGGAGCGTGGCGAGGTGTTGGCTTCCTGTTTTCATATCTTGTGCCTTTCGATCATCATTGGGCCGGGCCGCAGGCGATCGCGTGATATCCGCCGCGGAAGAAAATGAGGGGGGTGGTTTCGGGCTCGGTCCGGAAATCCAGGACCTGTCCGACGATGATGACGTGGTCGCCGCCATCGTAGGTCGCAAAATGCCGACATTCGAACGCCGCGAGGGAAGGTTCGATCAAGGGGCAGCCGGTAGTCCCGGTGATCGGATCAATGCCGGCCCACTTGTCGGGTCTTCCCCCGGCAAACTGGTTGGATATGGCTGCTTGCCGGGCGCCAAGGATGTTGATCCCGAAAGTCTCGGCTTGAAGCAGGTCGGAAAGGCTTGGCGCCTCGCGCCCGACGCTGAAGAGAACGAGCGGAGGATCGAGCGAGACCGAGTTGAACGAACTCACTGTCATAGCAATGGGTTCGCGCCCATCGGCTGCGGCGGTTATGACCGTGACGCCGGTTGCGAACTGACCGAGGGCGTCACGAAAGGCGCGGGCTTCGAAGCCGGCCATCTGTTGTGTCGTCATGCTGTCTTCCTTCGACGGGCCTGGACATGCAGCAGTGCAAGGGCGTCCTGCGAACCCCCGACGAGCTTGGCGAGGCTGTCGGAAAGGGCGCGCAACTCTCCCGGTGCCAGTGCACCGAAAATGGTGTCGTTGACGGAGCGCTGCAGATCGCCGACCGCCGCCAGCAAACCCCGTCCTTGCGTGGTCAATGTCATGACCACCCGGCGGCGGTCCGCTGGATGGGGCTCCTTGGCAACCAGTCCGGCGCCAACCAGCTTGTTCACCTCCGTGGTAACAAAGGCGCCCGACAGGTGGAGATAGTCACTCAGCAGGTTGATCCCGATGTCTCCCTGTCGGCTGAGATGCTCGACGGCGACCAGGATGGAATAGGCCGGACCCGAAAGTCCGGCTGCTTGGCCCAGCCCTGCGCGCAGCTCCTGCAGGTGGATGCTGAAGCCCAGAGCGTCCTGGATTGTCCTGCGCAGTAACTGATCAGAACCGTCGACCAGCAGTTCCGGTCGGCTGGCGGTCATCTCCAGGGCTGGCCTTTCTTGCCTAGCGTGCAGGCGGCCGTCGGCTTGGTCAGGCCGGGTCATAATAATGGATCTCAAGCAGCAGGCAGCCGCCCTCGGACTTGAAGGGACCGTGGTAGACGCCGGGGGGACGGCAGGCGTAGGTCGGGGCGACAAAGGCTTCGCCACCATTGCCTTCTTCGTCATTGCCGACGGTGAGGTCGCCCTCGAGGAGAAAAACTTCCTCCCAATAGTCATGCACGAAGGGCTTGGTGGTGAATACGCCAGGCTGAAAGCGCAGGAGACGCGTGCGGCTTCCCTGCTGCCGTTCAGGGTCAAGGCTTCCTGACAGGATCTTCTCGTCGACGCCGCCGCCTGGCTTATAGCCCTCGGGCAGCTGCCAGCCGTCTCCCGACATGGCGATCGCGTGGAATTCGCGATGTTCTTTTGTCACGGGCATATCATCAGTCCTTCTGGTTGAGCACGCGCTGGCATGTCTCGGCCACCCCCAGGAGGAGGTCGTCCGAGCCGGCCAGGGCGGCGATGGTCAGGCCCACGGGGCGTGCAGCCTCGGGGCAAGGGAGGGAGATCGCACAGCCATCGAGCAGGTTTGCGATCGTGGAATTGCGCAGCATCAAGGCGTTGGCGGCGTGGTAGGCCGAATCATCCTCAAGTTCCGAGATGTTGGGAGCGAGCGCGGGTACGGTCGGCCAGACGATGCCGTGCAAGCCGTTGAGATGCTCGGCCATGTCGGCGATGAAGGCGTTGCGGCCCTCGACGAGGCGCGCATAGGCTGCCGCGCCCATCCTGTTTCCTGCCTCGATCCGTGCCAGGACCTTGGGGTCATATTCGGCGCCCCTGCCCGCATCGAGATAGGGTTGGTGCCAGGCTGCGGCCTCGCTCGCCGGGAAGGTCGCATCCTTCATAAGGGACGGAAGGCAGTCGAGTGGTGGCAGTTCGATAGGCTCGATCGCCACTCCTGCCGCCGCAAGCCGAGCAAGGGCCGCATGGAACGGGCCTGCCACCTCAGGTTGGACGCCCTCCATCACATAATTGGTGACCACGCCAAGGCGAATGCGATGGGCAGGCACTGCGAACGGCTTGCCCGGAACATCGCGCAGCACGTCGAAGAGTGCCCGACAATCCGCGGCTGATTCGCCGATGATCCCGACCGCGTCGAGGGTGGTCGAGAGCGGTAGGACGCCATCCCGGCTGATGGCAGCCGCGGTTGGCTTAAAGCCTGTTACTCCGCAGAGCGCAGCCGGGATGCGGATGGACCCACCTGTGTCAGTGCCCACCGCAACCCGCGTCAGACCGAGCGCGACCGAGACGGCTGCGCCGGAGGATGAGCCGCCGGGGATACGCCACTCGCCGGGATAGGCAGGGTTGGCCGGGGTTCCGAAATGCGGGTTGATGCCAAGGCCGGAGAAGGCAAACTCCGTCATGTTCGTGCGGCCGAGCAGGACGAAGCCGGCGGCGCGTAGCCGCTGGACGACGACAGCGTCGCGTCTAGCCACGGGAGCGTCGCCCAGGAGGCGCGAGCCTGCCGTGGTGGGATGCCCCATGAGGTCAAAATTGTCCTTCACCGTCACCGGCATGCCCAGATAGGGCGCGCGCGATCTTGCGGCTCGGCGCGCGTCTGCCGCTTCGGCAAATCCCCTTGCCTCCTCGTCGAGCCTGGTCGTCAGGACAAAGCGCATGGCATCGCTATCGAGCCTTGCGAGCGCCTCCTCGACGCGGACCTGGCTGGCGCAGCCAATCATGCTTCGGCCACCGGCAGTGCCTCGATCGCATAGCTATGCCGCAGAGTACGTCCGAGGACCGGGTCATGGAGGACAATGGTGAAGCGATCGGAAAATCGAATTTCGCCCGAGACCGGCAGCGTGCCGCAGAACATGGCGAAGCCGTTCGGCACTGTGCCATGCTGGCGTTCATAGAGCGCCAGCAACTCGTCCGGGCGACGCAGCCCGGCCACCGAACCATGCTGGTAGAACTGTTCGCCGTCTTCGACCGTATGCGATGAGAGCTGCAGCTGGTCCCAATGTCCGCATACATCCTGCCAGCGCCATGCCGAGGCGGCGATCGGCTTGGCGCAGGCCTGCTTGGATAGGCTGATCCCAAAAGCCTCAAGCGCCCGGTCGGTATGGTCCGACCCAAGGCCGACATAGAGGGCGCCCTCATGCTTGAACAAGACGACCTCGGCCTCGCCGCTGCTTTCGCGGCCAACCACCTGGATGGCAGGGCGGGTCGATAGGAGCGCATGGTCTACGCGATAGTAAACAGGGACCGAGCTTGGACGCTTTACCCCAAGCTCCTCCAATTCCTGAATATGTGCCTCAAGCACAGCTTCATCGCGCCCGGTCCACCCAGCGATGACCAGCTGCTCCGGCTCGAACGGCACTGATTTTGCGCCATCGTCCGAGACGATCTTCAACTCCCTCATGACCTCTCCTTCAGCGAATCACATTAGCGCTAATGTATTGTGTGACGAAGCTTTGTCGATGGTTTTTTTGGGCAGGCGGAAATTTTTGGCTGCGCGCGCCCTACCGAGGCGGGGCCGCAGACTCTCGGGCCATGATCGTGAAATCGAGCTGGCGATGGACGATCTTCGGGCTCTTGCGGCCGGACTGGAGTTCCTTGAGCAGAATTTCGGCGCCTAGCTGTACCATCTGTTCGACGGGCTGTTTGACGGTCGTGATCTTTGGCCAGACCGCCGTTGCGAGAACCGTGTCGTCGAAGCCCACGACTGATAGCTCGTCCGGCACCGAGATGCCCTTGCCATGGGCGAATGACAGGACCGCTGCCGCCATATCGTCATTGCCCGCAAAGATCGCAGTTGGGCGATCAGCTTGCCCAAGGAGCATCTCTGCTGCCTCAAGCCCCGACTTCCATTTATAGTCTCCCTGAACGACCAATTGGTCGGAGGGATCGATCCCGGCCGCTTCCATTGCCCTTCGATACCCCTCGAGGCGAAAGCCTGTGGAAGCATGTTCGGGATCGCCTGTGATGAAAGCGATTCGGCGATGGCCCATGCCGACCAGCCAGGACGTCATTTCGGCTGTCGCGGCCTCGTCGTCGATCCATACGCAAGAATGAGCCGCTGGCGGCGCGCCGCCAGGCGCGATGCTGACAGGAATGGCGCCGCTTGCTGCGATCATGTCGAGCAATTGCGTTGAAGCCGAAAGCGGTGGTGGGACGATGACGCCTCGGGTGCCGGCAGCCAGGAGCTTGCGAACCGCGAGAAAGGCATCGGTCAGGCTGGTCCATCGCTCGATCTGCAACTGGGCGGCGAGATTGCCGCTGGCTTCCACCGCTGCGGTGACGACAGCAAGCATATATGGTGTCGCAGGTGTCAGCAGCAGCACGCCAATTCGATTGTCCGCAGCACTTGCGAGGCGCTTGGCGGCCAGGTTCGGAGTGTAGCCAAGCTCCTCGATCGCGGCCATGACGGCGCGCTTGGTGGCGTCGCGATAAGATCCTTGGCCATTGAGGATGCTGGAGACGGTCATCTGCGAGACGCCCGCACGATCGGCAACATCCTTCATGGTGACGCCGCCAGCGCGCTTACGCCGTGCTCTACCCGTCGTGGTTGCTTCGGAAATCTCGACCTCCAGGCATCTGATCTGCAAGCAGGCTTCACCCTGCCTCTTGGACATGGCTCGATAACAGCGGCACCCGACAGTGTCGATGCAACAAAAACATTAGCGCTAATGTGATTTTGCTGGCAAGGCTTTTGCTGCACTGTTAGATGGTGCGAATCACCAAGGAGATGATGCGTGCCGCTTGACCCACAGTTCGAGGCTTTTGTCCTCCAGGCTCCGTTGACCGAGATCCCGTTGGAGGAATCCCGGCAGTTGATGCGCGAAGCCTCGGCTTCCATGCCCAAAGCGCAAGTTGCTCATGTGGAGGATCGCGTGATCGCGGGTCCGGCAGGAGAGATGCCTGTTCGAATCTATTATCCGGAGAATGCCAAGGGTGCCCCACTCCTCATTTTTATCCATGGGGGAGGATGGACCTTCGGCGATCTAGAGACCCACGACCATGTCTGCCGGAGCCTCGCCGAAGCGGTGGGCGCGGTCGTAGCCGGCTTTGAATATCGCCTCGCGCCTGAGCATAAATATCCGGCCGCGGCCGATGATAGCCAGGCTGCCGTCGAGTGGTTGCTGGACAATTGCGAGGCACTTGGATGCGATCCGCGTCGGGTTATCATTAGCGGGGATAGTGCTGGCGGCAATCTCGCGGCTCTCGTCTCCCAGCGTATACGTGGCCGTGAAGGTACGGCTATTGCGTTCCAGATCCTGATCTACCCGGCCACAGACTTTTCGCGCGAGCGCGATTCCTTCCGGCGCCATGCGGATGCCCCGGGCCTCACCACTGCTGATGTCGCCTGGGCCATGGGCAACTATCTGCGCGACGAGGCCGATGCGGTCGACCCGCAGGCGGCGCCCCATCTTTGCCGTGACCTCTCAGGCCTGCCGCCAGCGTTCGTCCTTACCGCCGAAATTGATCCCCTTTGCGATGATGGGGAGGATTATGCGCGTCGGTTGCTCGAGGCGGGGGTGCCGGTAATGGCGCGACGCTATCTTGGCGCCCCGCATGGGTTCCTGTCCGCTTCCGCCGAACTTCCGGCTGTCCGAGAGGCTTTCGGGGACATCGCGCGAGCGGTTCGCTGGGCGCTCGACTGAGCGCCCGCGGAAGATCGAAAAAACAAGTCAGCTTTAATAAAATTAGCGCTAATATGAGTAGGGGAGATATGATGGGTAGTCTTCGATTTTGGCTTTTGGGGGGAACGGCCGTGGTGCTCTGCGGTTCGATCCCAACCTTCGCCCAGGAAACGGGCGTCGCCACGGGCGGATTGTCCGATATCGTTGTCACCGCGCGAAAGCGCAGTGAAAGCATGCAGAAGGTGCCGGTGGCCGTGAGTGTTGCCAGCGCTGATGCACTGGAGCAGCATCAGATTTTCGAGGCAGCCCAGCTGCCGCAGCTGGCCCCAAGCCTCCAGGTGCAGACCGTCAATAGCCAGGTCGGTGCCAAGAATTTCTCGATCCGCGGTGTCGGTACGGCCGTCTATGGCCCCCAGGTGGAATCGAGCGTCGCCGTCGTCATCGATGATGTCGTGATGAGCCGCCCGTCGATGGGCGTCGTGCAGTTCTTCGACCTCGATCGCGTCGAAGTCCTTCGCGGTCCGCAGGGCATGTTGTTCGGCAAGAATGCGTCTGCAGGCCTTATCAACATCGTCACCGCCAAGCCGAAGATCGGCAAGACGGAATTTCTTGCGCATGCCACCTGGGGCAAGACCAACTCCGTCACTTCCGGGAACGAGGCGACGCTCGAAATGGCGGGCAACGTGCCAGTGTCGTCCAATTCAGCATTGCGCGTCAGCGGGTTCGTCACCCGGCAGGACGGCTTTGCGAAGAATGTCTACCAGTCCGAGAACCTCGGCCTCACCGAATATGGCGCCCGGGCCAAATATCTGGTCGAGGGCGATGTCCTGCAACTCTATGTTGCGGCCGACATCGCGCATGAGGAAGGTCCTGGCGGCAGCGTCCTGATCCGTCGCTTCGCGGCGCCCGGCGGGGTCATCGACACGGCCAGCCGCGCCGACGGCGTCATCCCCTCAAAGGATAATGGCTTGGTTTCGGGCAATGCCCGCACGACCAACAGCTTTGACTTGGGCGGAATCCAGGCAACGCTGGGCTATGACCTGGGCGATGGCTATTCGCTTTCGAATATCACTGCCTATCGCAGCTACAAGGACAGCCTCCAGTTCGACACGGACTCGACCTCGCTTTCGCTGTTCGACCAGAACCAGGGTGGACGGGATTATTGGCAGTTCTCCAATGAACTGCGCCTGACCTCGCCCGGCACCGGTCCCTTCACCTTCCAGGCCGGCCTTTATTATCTCTATGTGAATGCGCGCGAGTTCCTGACCCAGGGGGGCAATCTCGAAACGCTGCTTCCGGCGCCGCCCGCGGGGATGAGCAATCTTGGCGTCGTCCTCGATTTCCAGGCTCGCTCGAAATCGGCCGCGGCCTTTGCCGAAGGCCAGTGGGCGATCACGGACAAGGTCAAGCTCATGGCGGGTGGACGCTTCACCCATGATGAGCTGCGCTTTTACAGTTCGCGGACGAACCCCAATGCCTTCGCCCCGCTTGCCGACCTTGGCGTCGACAATGTGGCAGTGAAGAATGACGACTTCTCCTACCGCCTCGGTCTGCAATATGAGGTCAACAACCAGACCCTGGCCTACGCCACCTATTCTCGCGGTTATAAGGGCCCGACCTTCGACCAGGTAGCCGTCACACCGGTCGACGAGGAAATCGCGAAAAGCTACGAGATCGGCATCAAGTCGACCTTGCTGGACAATCGGCTGCGGCTGAACCTGGCGCTGTTCCGGACCGATTTCTCCGGATACCAGGCGCAGGTTCTGGCAGGCAGCACCCTGGCCTACCGGACCGTCAACGCAGGCGACCTGCGCACCCGGGGCGTCGAACTCGAATTCAGCGCCCTGCCGATTGATGGCCTGACCTTCAATGGCGGTCTTACCTACAATCGGGCGGAATATCGCAACTTCGGGTCGGTTCCCTGTTACCCGGGCCAGCCGACCGGTACGTCGGGCACCAATGTCTGCTTGCCCAACGGGTCCACGAACGTCAGCGGTAACCAGTTGGTCGTTGCGCCCAAGCTGACTGGGACACTCGCGGGACGGTACGAGGCCGCGGTTTCGTCAGATGCCACCATCTACGTCCAGGCGGACGGCTATTATCGTAGCGCATTCCGCTACACGGCGGACCTCGATCCGCAGATGCGTATCGGAGGTTCGGTGATTGTCGGGGCGTCCATCGGCGCCAAGCTGTTCGGTGACAGCGTCGATGCCAGCCTCTTCGTCAGAAACCTGTTCGACAAGCGGATCCCCACCTGGATCACCGCCGATCCAGTCGCCGGTGCCTATGGCGACGCGGCAGGGGGCGGTGACTATTGGCACCAGTTCGGGACCACGTCCTTCCGCACCGTCGGCATCTCGCTGAACTATCGGATGTGAGGCGAAAGATGGGCGAGACAGAAGCAGAAGCCACCATGAGCCTACAACCGCAAACCAGGGAAGCCGGCCCTTTGCAGGGCATCGCCCTGCTCCTGTCGGGGACGCTTCCCGCCATGGGCGTGGTGCTTGTCTCGCCCAACCTGTCGCTGCTCAATGCAGCCTTCGCCGATGTGCCGGGCGGAGCCTATCTCGTGTCGATCGCCATGACGGCGCCTGCCTTGTGCATCGCGCTGTTCTCCCCTTTTGCCGGGTTAATCGTGGATCGCTTCGGCCGCCGGCGTGCCTTGCTGGGAGCACTGCTGCTCTACGGTCTATTCGGCATGGCGCCGCTCGTCCTGGACGGCTTGCCCGCGATCATCGCATCGCGGGCAGGCGTCGGCCTCGTCGAATCCGTCATCATGACGGCCGCTTTCGCCTTGTTCGGCGATTATTTCGAGGGTGAACGCCGCAATCGCTGGCTTGCCTATAATGGCGCCTTCAGCGCCTTCGCCGCGACCCTTCTCTACCTGGCAGGGGGCGCGCTCGGTCAATATGGTTGGCGTGCGCCCTTCGCCGCCTATGGGTTCAGCTTCTTCATCGCTGTTTTCGTGGCGCTGGCAGCTTGGGAACCTGCGGCGCGATCGGCGAGGGACAGCGCCTTAGCAAAGGCCATGCCGAAGATATTGCGCTCAAGGCAGTTCATCGCTGTTTGCGCGCTGGGTTTCCTGTCCTCCATCCTCTTCTTCATCATTCCACTCCAGATGTCGGTCTTCCTCTCGGCACGTGGCGAAGCCTCCACCGTCATGATCGGTGCAATCATTGCTGTGGCCAGCATCGGCAATCCCATCGGTTCCTATCTATTCCGCTTCCTCTCCAGTCGGACGCTGCCGCAGTTATTGGCGCGATCTTATATTGTCGGCGGCGCCGGACTCGTCGGGATGGCCATCTCGCCATCTGTGCTCGCAGTCGGGCTCTGTGCCTTCGTCAATCAACTTGGGTGTGGCTTGCTGACGCCCGCCCTTCAGGCGGCCGCCATGCGAGACCTTCCCCCGCACGCGCGGGGCCGAGGCGGCGGCTTGCTCATTACCTTCATGTTCCTCGGCCAGTTTGTCTGTCCGCTGGTCATCATGACGCTCACCAACATCACGAGCGGTATCGATCTGACCTTCCTGGCCCTGGGGCTGTTCTCGGTCGGGTCCGCCATCCTGGCCGCCCTGCTTCCACGGCTTTCAAACCGGCCGGCTCAGTTGGAGGACCAAGCCCCCTCAGAACCTGCCGTGGTTCCGTTTATCTGACCGAACTGGAGGGGCTGGAAACGCCGCGTGAGCCGCGTTTCCAGCCCTGACCTTTCTCAATCCCCCGCTTCGGTCCGGCTGCAAGGCCGGCCAGACATTGGCTCCATCAGGAATGATGAAATGCCTTCCACCTTTGTCGGGACACATGCTCGCCTGATGCGCTGTCTACAGGCCCGAATGGAGGACGCCCTCTGGGCTCGCCTTGATCGGTGACGCGGGCCAACTGGCAACCTTGGCCGATGATTTGCTTCGCGCGCTGCGGAAGGTCGCGTCGCGCGAGGAACTTGCGGCATTGATGACATGCTTGGCGGGCGAAATCGGCTTTCGGCACTTTGCCCTCATCCATCATGACCCTCTTGCCGGCGAGCGTCCCGACCGGGTCGATATCAGGGACTATCCCGCGGCCATTGTTGACCGCTTGTTCGATCAAGGCCAGCTTCGGCGCGATCCCGTCATTCGGGGCTGCCTCTTTTCTGATGGGGCCTTCCTCTGGTCCGATCTCGACAAGATCATCACCTTCACCCGGCAAGATCGCCATTCCCTCGAATTCGGCGCTGGGCATGGCCTGAACGAGGGAATAACTGTGCCTCATATCCTGCTCGGAGAGTGCATTGGTTCCTGCACATTTGCCGGCGTATCCAATCCAGAACTTGCCTCGCGCTACCTGGGATTCGCCCAGATCACAGGCATCTTTGCCTTCCAGGCGGCACGCCGGATGCTGCTGGCCAGCCCCTTGATCGGACCGGCGCCAAGGCTCCATCCCAGGCCCAGGGATTGTGTCGTGCTCGCTGGCAGGGGCTTTTCGAACAAAGAAATTGCCCGGGAGCTGGGCCTGACGCCACGCACTGTCGACGGCTATCTGACCGAAGCCCGCCGGCTGTTCGACGCCCATGACCGCGCCGAACTGGTGGTAAGTGCCGTATTGGCTGGAGAGATCGGATTGGACGAACTCAAGCCTCGTCAAACCGAGTAAATGCTCGTTCTATCTGCGCTGCAGTCCCGCTGCTTTCCTTGGTCCTGAACCAAGGCAGCGGAGACGACCATGATCCACCTTGTCGAAGATCACCTCTCAGCGGGGCACCAGCAACTGCTTCGGTCCATGTTTGCAGACCGAAAGCGCCTTTTCGTGGATTGCCTCGGCTGGGACGTCCCAGTGATAAATCGAAAGTGCGAGATCGACCAGTTCGATACCGTCGGCACGACCTATATCATATCGGCAAATGAGAACGGCGAGCATGAGGCCTCGATTCGGCTGATTCCCTCTACCCGCCCGCATATGCTCGCCGAGCTGTTCTCGCATTTTTGTCCCGGCGGCGTGCCGGTTGGGCCGACCATCTGGGAAACAACGCGGCTCTGCCTGCCGCAGCGCCATGGGGCGGAGCGCCGCCGGCAGCTCCGCAACATCCTCATCTCCGCCATGGTGGATTTCGCCTTGGCGCGTGGCATCACCTGTCTCACCGGCATTATCCCCGAACCCTTCCGCAAAGAAGTGTTGGCGATGGGCTGGTCTGCCGAGCCACTGGGTCCCGCCATGCATGTTCATGGTAGCCTGGTCGGCGCCTTCGCGGCCCATATTCGTCCTGATACGCCTGCGCGACTGCGCTGGACCGGCATCTATGTCGATACCCAATCCCAGGTGCAGCTATGAGCGCCCGCATCGATCGGACAAGCGGCACGCTTGCCCGCGAGGGCTATTGCGTCATCCGGCAGGCGGTCGCGCCCGAATTGATCGACGGGATCAATCGCAGCCTCGATTCGACCTTCGCTGCGACGCCCATGTGCCAAGGGGATTTCTACGGGCGACGGACAAAGCGATTTGGAGCCTTGATCGCCCGCGAGCCGCTTGTTGCCGATCTGGTCATGCATGCGCGCATAAGGGCCATTGTCGAGACAATGCTTTTGCCATGGTGCGACCGGATCGCCCTCAATCTCACGCAGGCGATCGAGATCCATCCCGGCGCCTTGGCGCAGGTCCCGCACCGTGACCAGGACATGTGGGCGGGTCCCAAGGGAATGCTGGAATATCTGGTCAACGTCATGTGGCCGCTTGACGCCTTCACCCGGGCGAATGGTGGCACCCGGCTTTGGCCCGGGAGCCATGTCGAACCAGACCTTGTCGAAATGGACGAGGCTGATGCGTACGTGCCTGACCTCTGGCCAGGCGACACGCTGCTTTTCCTTGGCTCGACCGTCCATGGCGGGGGTGGCAACCATAGTGTAGCGCCCCGCCGCGGGATCGTCATCAGCTATTGTCTTGGATGGCTCAAACCCTTCGAGTTGCAGTGGCTCGTCTATCCGCCGGCAGTCGCGCGCCATTTCTCGCCCGATCTCGCAGCGCTGGTCGGTTACGCCCAGCATCGACCCAATCTCGGCAATGTCGAAGGACAGTGCCCCTCGATCCTGTTGCGCGGCGATGTGCCCGACCATCTTCCGGCGGTTGATGCGCTCCGCCCAGACCAAGAAGCGGCGGTCGCGGCTTTTGTCAGGGGGCAGCTAGGCGAACAGCGCTAAGGCGTAACATCGCTGGTGAAGCGCGATGTCCGGGATCGCGACATGTGCCTGGCCTTCCGCCGTCTCTCCTTGCCGCCTGTCTGCCGCCGGTCCTGCCGATCTTGCCTGGGAATGGCTTCGGCGGGATCCGGTTTACCGGCAGCTTTCGCCATGCCGGCAAACGCCTGGGCATCAAGTGATCGTGGCTGCAGCGTCGGATGCGAGCATCGCGCGCTGGGGCTGCCTAAACCTGCCGGACGCCGCTCTTCCCTGGAGCGATACATCCATCTTGTGGAGTGCGGACTGTGATCCATCGGTCCTGAAGGTCATGGCCTTGCCATTGTCGGGATCACGAAGTCCGCCCTTCGACCTTGCCCATTGCGGCGCAAGCGCGCGGATCGTGTGCAGGACAGGCGTCGAGCATGTTCTGCTACGCGATGGCGCTGAAACCCTTAGAATTGATGTCGTTAGCGGGTCGCTTCTCAATGGGCCGGTATCGCTGGTCCATGATTTTGAGGATGGCAGTGGGCTGGAGCCGATGGTCGCCGCGCTGCGGCGCTTCTTTCATTTATGGCGGAACGGCCAGTTGCCGGCACGTCCTGTGCCGGCCAGCCACGGCATGGAAAGACAGGCCCTTGCCCTCCATGTCCATGATGCGCTCGCCGAAGGGGCGAGCATCCGGGATGTCGGGATCTCGATCTTTGGACATGAACGTGTTCGGGACGACTGGGTTGGTGGATCGCTCAAGTCGCAATGTCGACGGCTGATCGCCCTGGCTCGCGACATGGCCGCTGGAGGCTATCTCAAGTTGTTGCGTTGACGAGGTCGCTTGGCTGACCGCCTGCAGCCCTATGCTCGGTCACCGCTTAGCGCTTCAGGTGGCAGATCTTTCATCAGCAAGACGTAGGTTTCGACGCCGAGCTCCTTTGCAATCTCATCGAGCCGATCAATGGTCACGCTGTATTTCTGTCGTTCGAGCGCGCTGATGTAGGTCCGATCAACCTTTGCTGCATCTGCCAGCGCCTCCTGTGACAAACCTCTCGCAGCGCGAAGAACACGCAAATTATGGGCAAGGGTTTTCCGGCTCGACATGAGCCATGTTGAGCCCGGTTGCAGCTAATTGCGCCATGGCGTATGGTCTTCAAATTGATGAGTAAACATCACATTTGGAGTTTTTTGTGCTGCGAAATGTAGCGCCGAGTGGCCAGGTTGTCGCCTATGATAGGCAGAACCTCGCAGTTTATGCAGCCTTGCTTGACGCCGATGCGGCCGGCATCGGATGGGTCGAGGGCGCACGCTCTATACTTGGTCTCGACGACAAGGTTGATAGCATGACCGCGCAAGGGTGCTGGGAAAGCCATCTTGCTCGTGCCCGTTGGATTACGGGGGAAGGGCTAAGTTCTGCCCTTCGGGCTTTTGATCAATCGCCGCAGTCAGCATCTCCCCACGACATCAGCTAAGCGGCGCCTCGCGGAATCGCCGCGACCGCGCTCTACGGCTCACTCCATTCGCCGCCGAGCCCCCTTGGGTCTCGGCCTGACGGTCACGATCACTGACGCTTAGCCATGGTCGCCGCGCTTGGCGCGGCGGTGTTGTTCGTGGCCTCTCCCGTTTCGGCGGGTGTAGGCGGCGCTCCCGGCTAGGCCCGTCGCGACCTGGGGCAACCCCGGCGCTTCGCTTGAGGTGCTCCACTTGCGTTTCGCCCTGACGGTGCCCCCGGCCGCTGGAGCCGGGCCTCTTGGTCGCTCGTGCCGCCCACCCCCGCCTTTGCGGGGAGGCCTTGTGCTTTTTTGGGGTGGCGCAGGAGACAGACCATGTGTGAACCTCTCAGCCGTCGCGCCCGTGAAAAGGGGGCTCGCGAAGATCGTCAGGAAGGCAGTCGGACCAGCCTCTACGACGAGGTGACCGCCCGCATCATCACCGAGTTGGAGGCGGGGCGCCTCCCTTGGGTCCAGCCTTGGGGGAAGGATGGCGCAACCAACCCCTGCCTACCGCGCAATGCGCTGACGGCGCGGCCCTATTCTGGCGTCAACGTGCTGATCCTTTGGGGCGCGGTGATCGAGCATGGCTGGCCCTCGCAAAGCTGGCTCACATTTCGTCAGGCGTTCGAGGCAGGCGGTTGTGTTCGCAAGGGCGAACGCGGGCAGACGGTCGTCTATGCCGACCGCTTTACGCCCGAGGCCGAGAAGGAACGCGCCTCGCGAGAGGGGGACGATCCCCGGGCGGTGCCATTCCTCAAGCGCTTCACGGTCTTCAATGTCGCGCAGTGCGAGGGTCTCCGGGCGGGGCTTGTTGATGACCCCACTCCGCTACCCGAGCGCGAGATCGTGCCGGTTGCCGAGGAAGTGATCGCGGCATCGGGCGTTGAGTTTCGCATCGGCGGCGGCATGGCTTTTTATGCGCCGGACCCAGACTTCGTGCAGGTGCCGCCGCAGCCCGCCTTCTTCGAGCAGGTCAATTATTACCGGACCTGCCTCCATGAACTGACCCATGCGACCGGCCATGCCAAGCGGCTGGGGCGTGATTTGCGCAACGAGTTTGGCAGCAAGGACTATGCCCGTGAGGAGCTGATCGCGGAAATGGGATCGGCCTTCCTGTGCGCCGCGCTCGGTATCCAGCCGACCATTCGCCATGCCGACTATATCGGCGTTTGGCTGGCCGTTCTGCGCGAGGACAATCGGGCGATCTTTCGTGCCGCCAGCGCTGCGAGCAAGGCGGCGGACTGGCTGCTCGCCCGGCATCGCGAAGCACTGGCGGCGCGTGAAGAAGGGAGACTGGCCGCATGATCGATCTTCCCCACGAACTGCGCTTTGCACTGCGTGCAAACGACGTTTCGCGTCGGGCCTGCGAAGCCAAGGGCGACCGGTTCGATTCACCGCCCGTCATCAAGCTGTTCAATCCAATTGGGGCCGCGACTTGGCTCGCGACTGAACTGGCAGAGGATGGCGACGCCCTGTTCGGTCTTGCCGACCTTGGCTTTGGTTGCCCGGAGATGGGTTATTTCAGCTTGTCGGAGCTTTCCGCCATCCGCCTGCCCTATGGCCTTTTCATTGAGCGCGACACGGGTTTCAAAAGCGAGTTGTTTCTCTCGGAATGGGCCAATTGGTCGCGCCGCGCGGGGTCCATTCTCTGGGCTGAAACCTTGTTACGTCGTGCCGCCCAATCCGGCTGAGAGAAACCTAAACGCGGGACTGCCTGCGAAGTGGATGCGGGCAGTGAGGAAGCCCTCGTACGACGGCTACGAGGCGTGCGAGCGGGGAAACCCGCTCGCTTCCTTGCCTGAAAATCCGGGCGCGCGCCGCCGCCGTTCCGGGCGTCGGCGCGGTTCAGTCGAGCATCGAAACGCAGCGATCAGCGTTTCCGGATGACGATCTTGATACCGCCGCAGAGTGAACAAGCGTCTTTTTGCCGCTCAAACCCTCCTGTGCCGGCGAGCTCGCGCGTCTTGTGGTTCGCATGCTGTCGGACCGAAAGGCCAAGTCGCTCGCTGATGCAGTCGTCGCAAATCGGGTCGGGCGACAGCCGTTCAATTAACCCGCGAACCTGATCCAATACTGTCATTGCCACCCCCTTTGTTGAGCCGTCTAGCTCATGTCAGCAGAGCGGCCAATCAAGCAGGCGGGGTATTCGAATTTGCTGCGATGCGACGTTCTCACCATCACTATGACTGTACCGAATCGTCCGCCTACACCCCAGTTTCTGCTGGTGATGTTGCCCCAGCGGCTCCGATTGATCGCGGTCTGCCGCAAGCCTTCCTTTGCCGTGCAACGGCTTCGCCAAGTTTCTTCCCCGGCGCGGTGCCCGCGCCTTCCTCGCGAGACAAGAAGCTTGGCTCGGGCCATCCTCCGCTTCGCTCCGGCCTAAAGATGCACGTCGAAAGACTTGCAGCCTGACAACCGCATCGAGGCCGCATGGGGCGGCATCGAACCATTGAATGGAGGTTAATATGGCACAAATCGGCAGCTTCATCCGCGGCGAGAACGGCATCTACACAGGCGAAATCCGTACCCTGACCCTGCGCGTCAAGGCCACCATCCGGCCCGTCGAGCGTGAGAATGACAAGGCGCCCGACCATCGCGTGAATGCCGGCGGCGTCGAGTTCGGGGCGGGTTGGACCAAGGCCGCACGCGAGACCGGGGCCGAATATCTGAGCCTCAAGCTCGACGATCCGTCCTTCCCAGCGCCGATCTATGCAACCCTGACCCAAGGAGACGAAGGCGAGCACAAGCTCATCTGGTCCCGCTGATCCGGCGGCCCCGCGTCAATTGGCGCGGGGCCTATCCGGCTGGGGTGTCGAATTTCACATCCTCGTTTCCGACACTCTTCACCGGGTGTCGGCCCTTGCATGCCTGGTGTCGCGGCCCGCGCTTCTGCGGCCGCCTCGTATCGGGATGACGGGCACATGGACGACGATGAAATCCAGCGAGCCAACCGCGCCAAGCGGGGCTCTCCCTTCCTCAATACCGACCAGGCCGCGGCCTATCTGAAGATATCGGCCCGCACGTTGAAGCGGCTTCGGCGCGCGGGAAAGGGGCCGGTATTTCGTCGTCATAGCCGCTTCGTCCAATATCATATCGACGACCTGGAGAACTGGTCGAGTGACCATGCCGGCCGGGAATTTGAACGATGAACCGGCGTCGAACCAGCGTGGGCGAGGCACCGCTTCTTGCCTGGGGCGAGGCCTTGCGGGCACAATCTGTACGGCGAGGGCGGCTCGGTCGCGGTATCGCTGCCACAGGCATCGGTGCGCTCATCATGCTGGCATCGGTAGCGCTGCCGCCTACGCCGCGCCTGGTCTGGAATGTCAGCGCCAGTGCACCGATCGGCCTCTATTGGGTCCGGCCCGGTGCCGAGATTGACCCTGGCGACATGGTGATCGCGCGGCTTCCCCGGGGCGTCCGGCAGATAGCTGCACAGCGCCGTTATCTGCCGATGAACGTGCCTCTGGTGAAGCGTGTGGTGGCTGTCGCCGGCGATGAGGTCTGCGCATTTGGGAGCGAAATCTTCCTCAATCGGCGACGGATCGCGACGCGCAGCACGCGCGACGGCGCGGGGCGCATCATGCCGCGCTGGTCGGGCTGCATCCGCCTGCGCGGGCGGCAGCTTTTCCTTTTGATGGATGCGTCGGCATCTTTCGACGGTCGCTATTTTGGCGTCACAGAGGGAGGCCTGGTGCTCGGCAAGGCGCAACAGTTGTGGGCACGCTGAGGCTGATGTTGGCGATTGGAGGACTGTTCTTTGCAGAGCCGGCAACCGCCCAGACCGTTGCCCAATGGCGGCCATTCATCAGTGAGGCATCGAGCCGATTCGGCGTACCCCTCGCGTGGATCGAGCGGGTCATGCAAGCCGAGAGTAGAGGCCGGACACATCTCGCCGGGCGCCCGATCCGCTCGTCGGCCGGTGCCATGGGGCTTATGCAACTGATGCCTGGCACATGGATCGAGATGCGCGCACGTCTCGGGCTTGGGGATGATCCAGATGATCCCCGCGACAATATCCTGGCAGGGACTTGCTACCTGCGGTTGATGTATGATCGCTTCGGCTATCCCGGGCTTTTCGCAGCCTATAATGCGGGCCCTGGACGCTATGTCGAGCACCTCACTGGGCGCCGACCGCTACCAACAGAGACTGTCGGCTACATAGCGAGCGTTGCGTATTCGGCGCCGATTTCGACCGGTATCGCCGCCCGGCCAAGGCCGCCACTGTCGATCTTTGTCGTGCGCAAGGATGGTGGCGCGGCCCAATTGGATGGGCAGGCGGCCCCGCCTTCATCGCCGCTTTTTATTGCCTTGTCGCAGGAGAAATGAGGTGATGATGCGCTCAACCGAGAGGAAGGAAGCTCGTCTCGACAGACCCAGCATGACGGGTGGCGAAGCGGCTATCAAGGCCCGTGGGTGCCCCCCAATTTTCTGCGAAAATCGGTTCCCCCCACGTCCGCTTCGCGGCGCTACGCTCCGCTCCGCGGCCCTGACAGCCCCTCCGCCACCCGTCTCCCAGACGCCGTTCTCGATAGTGAGGACGGTAGCATTGGAGATCAGCATGGGCATGGTTCAGGGCATCGGAACGGCGTCAAATCGTATATCGGACACGCTGGTTGCCGGACTGGAATTGGAGTTTGGACGCGGTGTCGGGGAGGCCTTGGTGCGCCGTTTCCTGGATGCCGAGGAGGTCGATTTTCACTGGGATGCAAGGGCCCTGGAGCGCTGGATCGGCGCCTATCAGAGCGCCGACGACGAGGATTTTGAACTCGACCGGATAGCGATCTGCGGGCAGCTGAATGGGGAATGGTTCTGCGCCACCATGCTCGTGGATGGCGATGCGCAGGCCCATGGGATGACTGGATGTCGCCAGTACGGGTCGAAAATGCAGGCGCGCAAGGCGATGTCCGATGCGCACTGACGCACCGGAAATTTGCGGAGAGAGGCGACGGCGCAAGGCGTTCGTCTCTCCCCTTTTTTTGAGCCGGGATGGAAGCAGAGGGAGAAGAAAGGGGAAACAAGATAAAGGCAGTGTCTCGCGAGCCCTGCCAAGCCTTTGTCTGCACATCCTTTTTTCACGAGACAAGCAATCGCGACCGCGAGACAGTCAGGGCAAGAATGGCGAAAATCAGCCATCTTCTCCCCGAAATCGCGAGACTGGGGTATGTTGTAATGCCTGACGATGATTTCACCCCCAGGCTCGGCAGCCAGCGCGGTAAAGATGGCAAGAAGGTCGTCAAATATGGCGGGCGCATCCTTGCCGCCTCGCGTCTTGCGGGCATCAAGACTGGAGCGAAAGGCGGACAACGCTCGCGGCGGTTCGACGGCAGTCGGATAGGGCGCGGCGCGAGCATGGGGCGATTGCTGTCGAGCCGCGACCGGCTCGCGGGCTTTCGCGGGCGCCGTGCCGTGGTGAAGGCGAGCCTGATCCGCTTGGCTGGCAAGGGCGGCCAGGCCGCCCGCGCGCACATGCGCTACATTCAGCGCGACGGGGTGACGCGCGAGGGCTTGCCGGGCGAACTTTACGGCCCGGAAACCGACCGTGCAGATGGCGGCGATTTCCTGAAGCGGACCGCCGGCGACCGCCATCAGTTTCGCTTCATCGTCTCCGCCGAAGACGGCGCGGAATATCCCGATCTCAAGCCCTATGTCCGGCGACTGATGACCCAGGTCGAGCAGGACCTCGGCACGAAGCTCGATTGGGTCGCGGTCGACCACTTCAACACCGAACGTCCGCATACCCACATCGTGCTGCGCGGGGTCGATGATCAGGGCGACAATCTGGTCATCGCGCGGGAGTATATTTCGCACGGGCTTAGAGAGCGCGCGTCCGAGCTTGTGACGCTCGACCTCGGCCCTCGTACCGACCATGAGATCGAGGCGCGCCTGCGCCATGATGTCGACCAGGAACGGCTGACCGCGATCGACCGCCGGCTGGTCCGCCGCATGGACGCCGACCGAACGGTGTCACCGGCAGACAACGATTCCTTCCAGCAGTCGGTCGCGGCCGGACGGCTGCGCAAGCTCAAGGCGATGGGCCTGGCCGACGATGTTGGTGGCGGACGCTACAGGCTCGCCGACGGGCTGGAGGACACGCTTCGCCAAATGGGTGAGCGCGGCGACATCATCCGCCTCATGCAGCGTGAACTGACCGCCCGCAGGCTTGACCGTGCCGGCGTCGAGCAGGTCGTGGCAAATGACCTTCGAGAACCGATCGTCGGCCGGGTGATTCAGCGTGGCTTTTCCGATGAGCATCGCGATCGACATTACCTCATGGTCGACGGAGTCGATGGCCGGGTCCATTATGTCGATATCGGCCGAGGGGATGCCACGCCATCGGTTCCCGAAGGATCGACGGTACGGGTCGCGCCGTCGCGGATCGAGGCGACCCAGGCTGATCGCACCGTCGATGCGGTCGCTCGCGCCAATGGTGGGCGCTACTCGATCGACCTGCACTTGGCCCACGATCCGGGCGCCACCGAGGCGTTTGCAACCAGTCATGTCCGGCGGCTCGAGGCGATGCGGCGCGCGGGCACTGGGCCCCAGCGCCTGGCGGATGGAAGCTGGACGATCACCGATGACCATCTTGCTCGCGCCGATGCTTATGCGAGAGCCCAGCAGCGCGACCGGCCAGTCACGCTGGAGTTCCTGTCGCGGTCCCCGGTCGACGAACTGACAGGCAAGGAATCGCCGACCTGGCTCGATCGGGAGCTTGCCGAGGGTGGTCATGGCACCGTGCGCGATGTGGGATATGGGCGGGAGGTACGGACCGCGCTCGCGGCGCGGCGGCAGTGGCTGATCGAGCAGCAATTGGCGGACGGCGAGCAGTCCGGGTTCCGATATCGGGACGGTGCGCTGGACGCGCTGCGCCAGCGTGAATTGCAGCACACCGGCGAGCGGCTCGGCGACGATATCGGGAAACGGTTTGAACCGGCCCAGATCGGCGAGCGGATCGAGGGAAAGATCGCCCGGCGCATTGATCTGGAAAGTGGGAGTTTCGCTGTTGTTGAGCGATCACGGGACTTCACGTTGGTGCCGTGGCGCGACGTGCTCGAACGAAACATCGGCAAAGCCGCTTCGGGCATCATGCGTACGGATGGGATCAGTTGGCAATTCGGGCGCGGTAGAGCGGGGCCGACCATCTCCTAAAGCATGAGGATGTACTCCTCAGCAACATGTCAGGTCTCTTCTGGTCAATTCGCCAAAGGCATTGAGGCAGCAATCAGGCCGACCAATGCCATTCCGGCACGCGCTGTTCCTGCAAGAGCCTCAGGCGCCGCCAATCAAAGGCAGTGAAAATGTCGCCCAGATCCTCCCCTTGGAGGACAGGCAGTGCGGCTGCTGCTTCGCGCAGGAATCGGTGGCGCAGGGCCGCATCGTCGAGGTAGGCATCATGCCACCATGTGATAATCCGCTCGCGGCTCTCCGCGAACATGGCAGCAGAGGGTAACCGATCGCGCTTTTCGTGGCGGTTTATCCGAGAATCGCAGGGCGCAAGATTCCAAAGATCGCCACATGGCCATGCCGACCAAGGCAGGCAGTGATCCACATCCAATTTGGCTTCGCTCAGTCTCCGGGCGGTCCAGACACAGGATAGCCCCGGCCCTCCAGCCACGAGCTTCTGCGCCGCAAACCGAGCGGTTGTCGTGCTGCGCACGGGTTCGCGCCATTCGAGTGCAGCCTCGGCACTGCCGGCTGGGACCGCGAACCCGATATGATCAGCATATCGGCGAATGAGCCTTGCCCATTCCGTCACGAGCATCGGCTCGATCCATGGGCCGAAGCGAGAAAGCGCACGCCACATATTGCCAGGGACGGTGAGGGTTCCCCATGATCGCAGTTGATCAACACCAAGTTCCAGACCCTGCTGGCGCCCGTATCGCCCACGCTGCACAGCGAAGACAGGCTGCTCTGAATTGGGAAAGCGCGTAAAATGGGCGGGCATTGCAGTGATGGTGCGCGCTGTCTCGGTAATCGCTGCCGCGATCGCACCGCCGCGCTCTGCGTCAAAGACCGAGCCCACACGCAGGTCGGAAGCATCCGTGCCATCAGCGAGAAGCGCCCGGAACCCCGCTTTGGCAAAGCTCAACCCGTCAGGACCGCTGTTGCGCGGAGCCTGGGGCATGCCCAGGCGAATCAGAGGCAAATAGAGGCGAACCCAGGTCAGTGCCACGAGGCCGAGAGGAAGGTCGACAGCATCATCCAGTTCCCGCGACGGCGTGGCGGCCGCTGGCGTCTGCTCTGCGATCCGGGCCACTGCCCGCAATAGGCCGAGCTTGTAGGTTGATGACTTTTCGTCGCCCAGCACAATGCCGCGGATCAGAGGCAGCGCACTGGTGCCATCATCAGGCAGACGCAGACAGACAGTGGTCCAGCTGACGCCTTCGCGTCCTTGTAGATCGTGAGACGCATGGACCTTGAGGATCTCCATGCCATAGGTTCGTGCCAGGCCTTCGATCTCGCCACTCGAGGTAGAGAACATCGGCCGGTCTTCAGGCGCCGGCCCGGACCGTAAAGTGAGGACCATAACGCCACCCGCACGGAGCAGGGTAACCAATTTTCGAAAGGCGCGCGCCCGGTCTGTTGGCACGACATGCTGCCAAACGGCTGACAGCACGATCAGATCGAACGCCAAGCCGAGCCGATGCACCTGGTCCAGACTGGGCAGCTGGTCGTCGAGCCAACGAATGTCTGGGCTATGACGCGCGCGGCCCTCCAGGCGAAATCCGTCAGCAGGCTCTACAGCGACGACATCATATCCCTGCGCCTTCAGCCAGGCAGCATCTCGTCCAGATCCGGCCCCTACATCGAGCGCCAATCCCTTTTTGGGCAACAGGCCATGGGCCTGCACAAAGGCAGCGCCGCCAGGCAACGCCTCATATCGCGCAGCCAGATCTGCCGCTGCCGCATCATAAGCTGCGATCGTGCGGGCGTAAGAGGTCAGTGCAGGTCACCCATGAAGCGGGCCCGGTGCCGCGCGACATATTCAGGCCGGGGCCGGAATTTAGGATTGGTAGGCAAGTGAATAGGCATGCCGGAAGGCGGGAAGAGGCGGCTGAGCTCGGACGGCACCTTATTATGCGACACGAACTGGCTGATCCGCGCATAATAGAGGCCAGGTGCGGCCGGGTCGGCGTCAATTCGGTCGACATGACCTGCTGCGACATAGGCTTTGCGACCACCACCTGATCCCGTCTCGCGGTAAATGATCCAGTCGCCGATACAGGCTTGCGCGGCCCGCAGGTAAATGCGTGGGAAGTGATAACGCTCAGCAATGAGATCGTCATAGCGCGACGCCCCGCTGATCTCGAAGACACCCTTCACAGTCTCATTGCCCGCACCTCATTCCAAAGCGAACTACAATGCAGCCCAGCCAAATGCCAGCCCTAGTCCGGTTGCTTATGGCAGTTGAGCACAGGGAATGGTCATAGTGATATGGACCTCCGGCGCCGAACAGGATTATGATCACGCTCGATGCCACGGGGAAGCGAACATGATCTGACTGGGATCCTGCTCGAAAACGGATTCTACCCCATCCTGCGTATGCCAGGCGGTGGCGAATGGCGGTTAGACATCACCAAGCGCCACGAACATCTTTTCGGCACACGCGTGAGGGTTGTCGGCGTCCGCGATGGCTTCGATTTGCTCGCCGTGCAGAAAATCGAACCCGCATGACGCGAGACGAAGAGCTTTGGGGCATGGCCCTTATGATGCTGCGGCAGCATAGCGATAAAGCGCCATCCGAAGTCGCCGGCCGGATCGCGAGATTGGCACATCATGGCGAGGATGGTGGCGTTGCCCTATGGCAGGCGGTGGCTCATCGGCTCGATGATCTGATCGCGGGCCGGCATGCTGCCTGACTTCGTATAGCCACCATCATGTTACCGGGCGGCGCCACTGCTGCATGAAAGCCGTACAAGGCAGCAATCTCTTTCCCAAGATGAAAGACCTGCATCTTCGATCCAAGCCTGTTTGACTTATTGTCAACTTTGCTGTCGATTGATCTTGCTATGGGGAGGGGGACGAGATGCATCGACGCGCGTTTTTGGCTGGCATTTTTGCGCTAGCAATCACTGGACTTGAAAGCGATGGCGAAGCCAAGCGCCGCAGTCGCAAGGCCCGGCACCGGACCCGCAGCGGCGCGTCCACGCCTTTATTTGGCCGCGGCACGACAGATGATGGCGAATGCCCATGTAACGGCGGCAAAGTCTGCGTCGGTCCAAGAGGAGGACGTTATTGCATCACGCGCAGTGGCAACAAGCGATACGGCGTATAAAGGATTGCGTGGCATAGGGCAGATCCATGCGGGGAAAGAAAAATGACAACCTGATCGGTTTCATCGCCATTGGTGCCTTTCTGTTTGCGCTCGGCCGATGTTCCGCAGAAGGCCCTAAGCCCGTCACTGACCCCGCCCCCGTAGCGTTGATGTCATCCGATGCTGTTGCTTCTCAAGGCAACTCTTCGGATACGCCTGTCGAGGCACCGCCCGAGCCCGCACCCGAGCAGGCAGCTTTAGTCTCAAGCAGGGCCTTGGAAGAACTAGGGTCGCGCAATGAGGGACCAAGCTGTGGAAGCAAGCATTTATGCCGCCAAATGAACAGCTGCGAGGAAGCCTATCATTATCTCAACGAGTGCGGGGTTGGTCGGTTGGATGGTGATGGCGATGGAGTGCCTTGCGAGAGCATCTGCTGAGCGGTCGGCGCTCTCATATTAAATTGGATCTGACGACTATGCCATCATTTGCAATGATCGCCGCGGTTGCTCTGCTCGCTGCTATGCAGGACAGCACCGCACGAGTAGATTCAAACCTTACGCCATATTGGTCAGGTGATGAGGGCTGGCGCGTTTTCGCCTATCCCGACGAGGAGATGTGCGACCTGGGATTTCCAACGGCTTCCGGCGAATATGTCACCATTGGGTATAAGCCGCGCATCGGCACCAGCGTCATGATCACCAACAAGCACGCCACATCGCTACGGGCGGGCGAGGTGAAGTCGCTGGTGCTTGTCTTTGGCAGAGAACCTGGACGGCCTTTTACCAGCAAACATGTGATGCCCTTCGAGGTCCATGAGGTGGATGCACAGCGTATTCTCAGCGCATCCCCCACTTACAAAGATTTCCTGGCCGATTTTGCCAGGTCCGGCTTCATGGCGGTGCTGACTCCGCAGGGCGCACTGGTCTCCGCTATCGAACTCGATGGCTCGTCGCGCGCAGCAGAACAGTTGCGAGCTTGTGCTTATGTGGCGGCAGAACTGGATCCGCAGGATCCATTCTTACCGAAGCCATGACGCTGCATTAGTCATCCAGCAGATGCCATCCGTGCTCGGCTGGTGATCCAAGCTTCGGCATGAATTTTGGCCCTTAATCACGACCCATGAGACGTTCAGGCGCGAATTTTAGCTACCCAGATTGCCGACCGTTCGGTTTGTGGCGGCTGTCGACCAAAAAATGCCCTTCACCCGGTAAGCCGTCAACGGCAGCTCCTGCTGGAAGCTGCTGATCTCGAAATTCAAGAAGAGCATTTTAACTGGATTCAAGCAAGCAGAGCCTAGTCGGTGTAAGGAAAGGATCAACTCAATCATCTGAGAGACGAGGCGAGATCGCGTCAATACGAAACCCTGCCTGCCGACCATTCAACTATCAAAATTACATGAGCCCGACAAATGTCGCTTGGAATCCCGTCGTTTCCCCGGCTAGTGGTCAAGTCATGGGGGCATGGTCTAAAATGCGTGGATTTTTCGATCGGGGTGAGCAGTTGCGCGCGCCGATGGATGACCCGTTCATTCAGTTGGATAGGGACGTACTGTCAAGCGAACTACGCCTACGCGAGCGTGGTAAAGAACAAGGAGCGCTCGAACTTCCCGACACGTCGATGCAGGCGCCCGATGTTGTCGAGGCTGAAGTCGAGGCGAGAATCCGCGATCATTTTAAGCGGGCTCAGATCGATGCCGCCAACAGTATCCGTACGTACGATTCCCGCCTGAGCGGGCTAGCGCTAATCGCCAACCTCAGTTCGATCAGGACCCAAGCGAGCATCGCGGTGGGCGAGTTCAAGACCGAAGTCGTAAATCGACGTGGGAAGCTGACCCCGAGCCGGGATGCGATTCGGGACAGCTACGAGGAATTGCGTGATTTCCGCAAGGATAACAGGTTACGGCGTCCTGCCCATGACGTGCCCCCGACTAGCGCGACCGTCGGCTCGATGATGGTCTTCTGGCTGCTAGAGACGATCGCCAACTCCATGTTCCTCCGGCTTGGCGACAGCATGGGGTGGCTGGGCGGCGTGATCGCGGCCGCCGTAGTCGGCGCGATTAACGTGGGCTTCGCCGCCTTCGTAGGACGACAGGTCTGGCCGAAGATAAACCATCGCGAGGCTGGCGTGCGGATGCTGGGTTGGATCGGCAGTGCCGCCTGGCTCGTCCTGACCGTCGGTTGGAACCTGATGGCGGGTCACTATCGTGATGCGAAGTCGCTCGGTGTGGCCAATCCGGAGGCAGCGGCGCTCGGCATGCTCGGTTCCGGGCTGGAGAGCATCTATTCCTACGGTCTCCTTCTGGCTGGGCTTATATTCGCGTTCGGGGCCGCGATCGCCGCCTACAAAATGGATGATCCATATCCTGGCTATGGCCCCGTCTGGCGCCGTCATGCCAAGCGCTGCGAGGATTATGTCGCAGACGTGAAGGCGGCGACCGATGAACTGCTGGACATTCGTGACGACGCCATAGGGGAGGCGACAGATATCCGTATGGAGCTAAGTCGACAGTTGACCCAGCGCCAACAGATCATGTCGGCGCGCGACGCGTTCCGCCGCCGCTATGAGGAATACGCTGAACAGCTCGAATCCACCGCGAACGCGCTGCTGCAAGAATATCGGGCCGCGAACCGGGCCGCCCGCTCGACTGTGGCTCCGTCTCGCTTCAACCAACCCTGGAAGTTGTCGCACGAGCCGCTGCCGATCGCCCCGGGAGAGGACATCCCTCGTTCTGCGATCGACGCCGCCGAGCAGGACCTTGAGGCAACCGTGTCCCAGATCTCAAGTGCCTTTGACGATGCGATTGATAGCTTCGAGCCGCTGGACGAACTGAAGAGAAGGATAGCAGATGGCTAGGGATCGCAATCGCGGTCGTTCGCGCGACCGTCGTGGCTCCGCCGCCGCGCAGCGGGCTTCGTCCGAAAACCGCAAGGCGTCCATGAAGATTGCGTTGGTCGTGGCCGTCGTGCTTTTGGTTGGTGGAATCTATTTCTGGGCGGCGTCATCACGTCGGACGCTTGACGATCAGCTCTGTCCTACGACGCCGGACAGCATCACCGTGCTGTTGGTTGATGTCACCGATCCCATGAACATGGCGCAGCGTCAGGATTTCGAGAATCAGCTCACAAAGCTGAAGAACTCGATACCCCGCTACGGCAAGCTGGTCGTCGCGAAGGTCGATGCGACAGCGGACAGGTTACTCGCTCCGGTGATTACGCGATGTAATCCGGGGACGGCGGATGACGTCAGTTCGGCGACCGGTGATCCTGCGTCGGTCCAGAAACAATGGGACGAGGGCTTCGACGTCCCTCTGACCGCAGCCTTCACGCGTCTCGGCGGCGCGACAGGTGCAAACCAATCACCGATCCTGGAGAGCATCCAGTCGGTGGCGCTGACCGAACTCCAGAAGCCGGGGCAGGAGACGCTGCCGAAGCGTTTGATCGTGGCATCCGACCTTCTTCAGAACACGGCCGACGTGACCTTCTATCGTGGGCTTCCTGAACCCAAGTCCTTTACCGATGGTGCCGTTTTCAGACGCATACGGACCGATCTCCGCGGCGTCGAGGTGGAACTCTGGATGCTGGAGCGGTCGGACGCTGCCACGACGCAGCCGCGTTCGCTGGCCGATCTTTGGGAGCGCATCATAGGAGCCGAGGGTGGCGATGTGCGACGTATCTACAATGTGAGTGGGTGACGATGAACGAGGGGGCAGAATTTCAGCGGGATGTACTCGAGGATCGGAGCTGGATCGATAGGTGGGGCTTCCTGCTGTTCGCCTTCGGCGGCGGTGCCGCGATTCTCGTTGCCAAGTCGATCGGGTTAGCCGCTATTCCAGTGGCAGCGTTCGCGGCAGCGGCTATGGTCGCGTACGCCTACATCGTGCAAGCGTCGGGTACCGGGAAGCTGCGTGCCGATCAGGCTGGCGACAACTGCTACTATCTTGGACTGATCTACACGCTGATCAGCCTGGCCTATGCCATCTTCTTTTTCGACCCCGCCACGACGGCCACCACCGTCGTGCAAGGGTTCGGGATCGCGCTCGCCACGACGATCATGGGTCTGGTGCTTCGCGTCTTCTTCAATCAGACTCGGGTTGATCTGGTGCAGACCGAAGACACTGCGCGCATCGAGCTTGCCGACGCGGCGGGCCGGCTGAAGTCCGAGCTCCAGGCAATCACGGTCAGCATGAGCGACTACGGTCGGGAAACCCGGCAGGCGCTGGAGGAACTGCGTGGCCAGGTGGTTGAAGCGCTTGGTGCCGTGCAGGGGGATGCCGCCAAGTCGATGAGCGAAACCGCTGCGACGGCAAGCGAAGCGATCAGGTCCGTTGCAACGTCGGCCACGGATGCGCTGTCGACCATGTCCACGGCGGCGACGGCGACCGTCACGCAGCAGGCGAACGAGGCGGTGGCACGGTCACGGCGTCTTTCAACGGCCACCGATAAGGTCATCACTGGAATTGAGAAACACTCCGAGGCGATGTCCGGAATCGAGCGTTCGACCAAGGCCATCGGGGCGAGCTTGATCACCTTGGAAGGTGTGGCGGAAAGCACGCAGAAGAATCTGGGCGAACTGTCTGCTCGCACAGAGGAACTGGCTGGCACCCAGACGTCATTGGTCCAGGCCGGAGGTGATCTCCGACAGGCTGTCGCGGACATGGCCGCGCAGGTGAAAAGTTTCGACGAGACGGCGACCCGCTTCGACACCAACGTCAACATGCGCCTTGAGGAGGTCAAAGGGGTACCGGCGAACACCGCCAAGCGGACCGCCGAGGCATTCGCGAAGGCGGCCGAGGCGATGGAGGAGCAGTTCGCCACCATCGCCCGCGCGCAGGAGAATTTCGTCGAGGATCTCTCGCGGCGCGCCGAGGAAAGCGCTGCGATGCTCGACCGGCACAACGCCGCGCTGGAGCAGGATTTGGGTCGCTCCCGTGAGAACGTCGGCAAGGTCCACACCGCACTCGTCGAGATGACGGGTTCGCTGGTCAACCGTGTTCAGGCCACTGAAGCGTGAGCGATCCGCAGCTCGATCTAAGGCAGGATAAGTCCTATCGCCGCGGACTGGTCTTGGGCCTCACCATGGCCGAGATCATGATCCTTCTGCTCTTTGTCCTGCTCATGGCATTGGCCGCAGCGCTCCAAAATCGCGACGAGCGTATTCAAGCGCTGGATAGCGGCGGAGCGTCCCGGCTCGTGGAAGAGCTCCAACGCGCATACCCCCAGGCGAAGAATTCTGAAGAATACTTCAAGGAACTGACGCGTGCGATCGAAGCCCGCCGTCAGATTGAGGCAGCTGGTGCCAAGGACGGAGCCGAGAACCTGATGGCCGATGCGGAAGTTGGGCGACAGGTGCGCGAGGCTGCCGCCGCCAGCGGGGTGAAAGATTCCGAGAAGTTCGTGAAGGAGATCGTCGCCGCTTCATCTAAGGGTCGAAAGGGGCAGTGGCCGCCGTTTTTCAGCCTGAGCGAGGCGGGTGGCTACTTCTTCGACAGCGGCAAGGCAACACTACGTCCGGAGTTTGACCGGAACCTGCGAGGGGAGGTCATTCCCATGTTAGCTAAGAGCGTGGTCGACTACGATGTCGATGTGGTCGAGGTGATCGGCCATACCGATGAGGTGCCGATGTCCGGGAACAGCAATCTGGATTCCTCCCTCATCGCTGCCTCTGTCGGACGCTCTCCGATCTCCGGGCTGCGTTCCACCGACAACGCGGGTCTAGCCATGGCGCGTGCCGTGGCAGTAGTCCATGTGCTGCGGTCTGATCCGCGCCTGCGAAACGTGGCGATCCTACCGCTTTCGGGTGCGCAGATGATCGTGCCAGTCGATCGGGTGGCTGACGGTTCGGCACGAGGTGACGATCAGCGTCGGCGGCGCATCGAGATTCGGATGCGACGTTCGACGCAACAAGCCTCGCCGTCGATTCGCCGCTGATGGACCAGCTCGATCAGAATCTCACCGCGCTAAAGGCGGCGGTCGCAGCTAGGGAACGACGGGCCGAAAGGGCTCGTACACATGTTCCGCAGCCATTATCGGTTTCGAATGAAACCGGTATGCCCGCGCCGACGGCATCGACGGGCGAATTGCCGCGTGGATGGTTCGCGCGCATCTTTGGCGGTTGATTGGGGTGGGGCGCCGTGGAGGCGGCCGGCGTCGCGGACGACGGTCGGAAGGGAGGCGGTCTGAAGCTGGACGGATCGGGCCGGTCGAAAGGATCCTGCTGGTGGCGGTATCTCTGGTTTTCGTCGCGGTATTCGCCGTGACTTTCAGCTACACCGACATCATCCGCCCCAAGGCCGTCGAACGGCCGGTCGATCAGGCAGGGTTGGCGGTCGTGCCCGATAGGACGGCGCAAATGGCATCAAGCGCAGCCCCCCCTCTTCCGGCGCTCCAGTCGGGCGAACCCGAAGTGGCATTCTCGTCGGGTAATTTTTCCATCTGCCGCACCGGTGGCGGGGTGAACTGTGTCGTGGATGGTGACACGGCTTGGATCACTGGCGTCAAAGTTCGCATTGCCGACATCGACGCGCCCGAGACGCATCCGCCCCGTTGTGAAGAGGAAGCCAGATTGGGCGAGCGGGCCACTGAGCGTTTGGCCGAACTGATGAACACGGGCCCATTTGAGGTGGTCGTGAACGGTCGGGCGCAGGACCGGTACGGGCGGCAGCTGCGGGTATTGATGAGAGACGGTCGTTCTTTAGGTCAACAACTCATCGATGAGGGGCTGGCCCGGCGTTGGGACGGTGCGCGCCGACCTTGGTGCTGAATTTGACATGCCACAGGCGTCTTCCGACCAAACTAGGGTCGCGTTCCGTGTGAAGCACAGGATAACCGCTGAGGCCGCGAGCGGCCGTATATACATCGCGCAAAGTTGCTGTACGGCTTCCGCTCATCGGGCAATTTGCGCCCTCTCGATCAGGGCCGTGTTGTCCTTCAGGTTTGCTCACGGGATTCAAGCGTCAAAATTCTGTTCGAGCGCTACATTAATGGGCGCCGATTCGCGTTTGCAAAAGGGCGTGTGCGAGCGAGTGTCGCAATGACTTCTCATTCTCTATATCGTTCGCGATGAAAGACATGCGCAATCCAAGAACCAATTTGTACGATGCGAGGTCGGCGTTGCGCGCGCGCTTGCGTCCGCTCGAACCCGAGCCCAACCCGGTAGCCTTGAATGCCGAGCTCACGCTGAGCGACACGGAAATGCTCCTGCTGCTTGAGCATATAGTGCTGGACTATGCAGCGGACGAAGAGGCGTCGCGCACCCGGTACGCCGCAGCCATTGCCGGCGTTGCCGACGCCCCGACCTTTGATGTGCTTCGCCAAGATGGCTGGTTCCAGATTCTGCTGGGGCGCGTCGTCACCCCAATCAATATATCTGTCGCGGCAAGCCACGCGACATCGGTCTCGCCGGGGTTGCCCGCTTTGATCAGCCAGCGATTTGCGGTGGACCATGACTTTTCGGCTGTTCCTCGCGGCGTCAAGGCTGTCGATGACGCGATCGCCGGGCTCACAACTCAGTACCTTCGCTTTCTCGACATCGAATGCAGGACGCCGGAATGGGTGGCCGCACGGCTCTGGGAACGGCGGCCCACGATGGGCGATGCCTTGCGTTGGTGGCTCGATCGCTGGGATTTGCTTGGACAACCGCTGTTCTCTCCAACCGAGGCCTGGGAGGGCAACGAGGCGCAGGCATTTGTCCACCTTGTCTTGGACCGGCTCGAGGCCGAACCTGCGTTGGTCGGTTGGCCCGACATCCGGCAGGCCGTTGCCGATCAGTCGATGCGCATGGCGCGGCAGGTGGGGCTCGGCTCGCTCGATCTTATACCCGCTATTCCCGATACCGTGATCGGGCGGGCGCGCTGGCTTGGTGATCCGTTGCTGGGCGAAGTCCCGCGAATGCGCGCCGAAACATTCGAAGAGGTGCGTCTTTTGATCGACCTGATCACTGGCGACATCGAGAGGCGGCGCTACTCCGCAGCTCCGGACGACCAGTTCGTGCGCCTGACTGGCATCGCGCTTGAGCGTCCGGACCTGAAGTACGTGCTCATACATCGAGCGTTGCGCCATGCGCTGCTCGTCGCCGAATTCCTTGTACAGCCCGCCACCTGCGCGCTGGGCTGCTGGCTTCTCACGCTTCGATCACTCGGCCAGATGTCTACGGCTGAAGATCCGCAAGCAAGGGAATATGCGCTCGCTGCGCTTCAGCAATCCCTCGCCCTGCTCCAGCGTTTCCTGGAAGAGGAAACGACGGGCGGTGTCCCAGCTGAGGCCGCCGCGTTGCTGGAGGCCGCGTTTGACACCACTGGGCGGCCGCGGCGGCTGGGTTCGTTGATCGAGGCCGAGACGATGGTACTTGGTGCGCTACAGCAGCTTGGGGCGAGAGCCGTGCCCATTGTTGAAGCCCTCGCGGGGGCCGCCGCCCCTGACTCGCTCGACGCCCCGAGCTTTGTCGCCGGGCTCGAACTGGTTGCGGCCGCGACGCTTGAGGATGCCATCGCCCCCAACCCGCTTCCTGACATGTATATCTGCGCGGTGCGGACCGGCGATCGCCAATTATCGGCCGACCGCGTCTCGTCCGAACGAGCTGCGGCCCTGTTCCGCTTAGCAAAGCGCTGCGGCGTCCCGTTCTTAATGAAATTCCTTTATCCGTTCGACTGGCGCAGCGCGCTAGCCGCGCTTGACGACGAAAAGTTTGAAGAGCGGCAAAAGATCGTTCGCTCAATTGAGGCTGCTACCCGTTATCTGGCGGCCGCGGTCAGCGGTTTGGCCGGAGAGACGCACAGCGAGTTGGTCGATGCACTCGCTGCGCATGTCTCCGCCGGATCCGAGGACGACTGGGCGAACGGCAAGGTTTGGGCCTTTGCTAGCCGAAGGCTGAGGCTGCCCTGGTTGAGCGCGGCCGAGGTAACCATGGGGAGCTTGCTCGGCGACGCGCTGTTTGCACTCGACAAACCCAGCCGGGAAAAGCTGCTGATCGCTTGCCTCGAGCTTCGCGAGCCGGCAGTTCTCGCCAATCTCTACAGCGCGGCGCCGCGCGACTGCCGGGCCCGAATCTTGGCGCGCATCGACGCGATCGGCACCGATCGGGCAATCTCCATCTATTCGCTGGACACCATCAATCTCCGCATCGATGCCTTGCTCGACGCCGGTCTGACCGCCGCCGCGGAACGCCATATCAAGGACACGCGCGACGCGACGACCATGGGTAAGGTAACCGAGCGCCCCCGTATCGAATTCAACCATGACATGCGCCTTCTATTTCAGAAAGGCGATTGGCAGGCGATCGCAGCGGCGAAGGTCCCCGCTGGTCTTCCGCAGATCGAGCGCAAGATCTGCGGTCGCATCCTGACGAGCTTCCAGGCGATAGCTTTGCTCCAAGATGTCAACGCCAACCCGCATGCGGCGGTCGCCCGGCTGGAGCGCTTGGCAACGGACAACCCGGCGGAGCTTGGTCACCAAGTCAATCTCTTTGCCGCGAAGGCGTCGGCAAGACTAGGGCCTGCCAGCTTTCCCAACCTAGTCCTCAGCGAAAAGAGAGCGGCGCGCCAGCTAATCGCCGAGATCGAGACTTGGATGGCGACGACCGTTGGTGTGACTCCACGTGACCGCGATATCTGCGCCTCCAACTTGGCGCCGCTGGATCTCTCTATCGGCGATCCGAGGCGCGCGCTCGAGCGGTTGCAGAGCTTGCCTGCCGATACTGAAAGTGCGCCACGCATGGCTTATATGGCAATCGCCCAAGCCCGGCTCGACCGTGGCAACGATGCGCATATCATACTGGACCGAGCCTTCGAGCTGTTTGGCGACAATGCGTTGCTGGTGGCGGCCCGCGCCCATTTGGTCGGCGATCAGTCGGCCGGCGGCCTGGGGGCGACCGATAGGTTGATCTTCACGCCCGCTCCCGAGGAAATGCGGCATCTGCGAGATGCGATGGCGCGCTTTAGGAACGCCCCGTCGCGTGACAAGGCGGCGGTCCTGCGCGAGGGGCCTGAAGCGCTCCCCGCGCTGGTGATCGACTATGTCGACAATGCGCTCGCGGGGGTCTCTAACCTCGCGCCCTTGCTGAAACGCGGTACGCTTCGCGACGATGAAGATGATATCACTGCGATCCTCAAGCAGTTGCTCAACGGCGCGCTGCACTTTCTCGGTTTCTCGACGCCCGACCAATGCAAAGGCGGCTATACGCCGAATGGCAATTACGGCGAACGCGACCTGATAATAGTCGACGGCAATACCGAACTCGCGATCATGGAAGCAGTGATCGCAGATGGTAGCGTGCCCAAAGAGGAACTGGTCAAGCATTTCCGCAAAATGCTGGGCTATGGCGATTGCCCGCTGTACGTCCACCTGACCTATGCTTGGCTCAACGATACGACGCGGCTGATTAAGGTCCTGCAAAGCATCGCAACAGACGAAGCGCCATCGGACCATGCCTTTGAGGGTATGGAAGTGCGCACGCGCGCGGGCAATGAACCTGACGGCTTCACCGTCCGCTACCGGGTTCGTGGACAGGTCATCCAAGTTGTCTTTCGCGTGCTCGATCTCGGGCAGGAACGCCTGCGGCACGCTGCCGCCAGTTCGGCCCAGCCTGCAAATGTTCCGAGCCGCAAACCGCGAGCGAAAAAGACCTCGCCAGTAGGATTATAGCCACCGGGAGTCAGCGTAGCCGCTATGTCCACCAGACAGGCCGATAGCCCCTGAGGTCACGCGTGTCGAGGAATAGGCTGGATTCTGCACGCTATCAGGCGGTCATTCGCATGATCCGAAGTAACGTCACTCCTGGCGAAGTGCGCGGGCCCCGTATCTCCGCCCGCACACAATCTCTCCGAGCAGATTTCGCCGCTTATTTTACATAATCACATCGCCCGTACAAACATCCACCCCCCGTTGATCTTTTGCGACCGGGCCAATCCGCGCCCGACGAGACGGCCAGCCACACGATTAACGTCCCAAACGAGTTCGTCTATGGCGTCGGCAAGCTCGACGGCGCTGCGCAGTTCGACCTCATCCATTGCACCGAGAACCGCATCCTCGATGGCGGGATTATAGGTTGGCTCGCGGTTTCCTCGCTCGAACCGATCGCACCAAAGGATGTGGCCGCGCCACACGATGAAGTGGCTCTCGCATCCGCCTTCGCGCCAGACTGACGGGAAGAGCGTGAGCCCTTCGCCGCGCATATCAAAGCGCCAGGCCTTGTCAGCGCGACTATCCAGGTTGATGACCAGCGTTTCGCCGCATCCGTCCGGGCAGGCCATGATGATGGATCTTGGCCTGACACGCACGACCATCGAGGCGTCGCCGGGCGCGGTTAGTGATGTCTCGGCCTGATCACGGTATTCTGCGGGTTCAAGCATACGGACCATGCGTGCGGGTTCCGTCATTTGTCGCTCCTATGGAAGTTGGTAGGCCGCACGGGGAGGTTCCATGTTGAGCCCTTGGTCAAAGCGCCCATGGATGAGCACACCACACAGTCGGATTGCACCGGGACGGCCATTTCCTTCACTCGTCCGCGAATACCATCGTATATTTGATAGCGCGGCTTGACCGGAACTGGCGTGACGGCCCCGAGCAACATGGTCATCGCAAGCGAGCTCACGGTCGAATTGATCGACAGGACGGCAGGCTGGGGTTCGCGCTCACCATGGACATAGGGATCTGCTGCTCGCTGCTCGGGGGTCAGCATCTCCCGCCGGATCGCCTCGCCATCGAGGGCACCCGAGCAAGTCAGGCAGGGAAGACCCGTGGCGAGCATCTGCACCCGCCCAGTGATGTGGCTGACGGCCTCATTCGCGACGGTGATGCTGACCCCCATGTCGATCACGGGCACAAGATACTGGTAGGCAGCTTGGTTGACGACCGCCCGGCTCGCGTGGGAATCGGTGCATAGAAGCACGAAGTCGAATGTCGCGATGAGATTCGCTACCTCCTCATCGACGATGTCCGCCCGGTGCGGAAGCACCGTTGCTTCGGGATTGATGGCTCGGATCATCCTAGCCGCAACCTCGACTTTCGGCTGCCTGACATCAGCGGGGATCGATCCGACAAGTCGGTTAAGGTTGGTCTCCTCTACCAGGTCAGGGTCGATCACCGTTATCCACGACGCACCGAGATGAGCAAGCTGCTGGCACACCAGAGACCCCGTTCCACCAGCGCCGATCACGCCGAAGCGTAGACGACGCAGCAGCCGCTGCCCCGGTGCCCCGAATGCCCGGACCTGCCGATCATCGCGTTCCTGGTCGGTCACACCTTGCATGGGCGAAAGAAGCTTGAGGACTTGTCCCACCTCCCATACTTCCACCTCTTCTTCCCTTCCAAGACGACGAGCGCGGCAGCCGTGCGGCCCGATCACCAACGCGACATGCGGCATCGGAGCCGCGCGCCGGCCAAGATATGAACCCAATTCGGTTTCACCCGCGTCGTCGATCGGCGAAAAACGAGGATGTCCCGGACTGTCGGGATGGGTATGGATGCCGATGACGGACATACCGGTGACCCGGCTACGGTGCGCCACCTCGATGAGGAAGGACGGTTTGAGGACCGCAGATACGCAGGTGCGGTCCTCATACGCATCCACCGGCACCGGGCTGGCATCGGCAACGATCCATGTATCACTATGCGCATCGTAATGGGCATAGCCGATGGCGCAGCTCTCCAGATCGCTGGCGTCGAGCAGCGTCGATGCCAAGTCGGAATAGAGAGGTGCAGGGAAGCGGACGCGGCTCATTGGATTTGCCTCATGCGATCGATCACCACGTTCATCCATGTCGACAGGGTGTCGCGGTTGGGATTCCAGGGGCCCGTCAGATGCCATGAAAACCACAGTGCTGGCTCGACGGTCTCGGGGATCGGGGTGGGTGCCGAGTTCTGCGGCGGGCCACCGTGAGCGAGGCGCAACTCAGGATCCGCCCAGAAGCAGTCGAGTTGCGCGAACGGATAGCCGGACGGAACGATGAAGTGGATGGTGGCCGAAGTCTTCGACCACCCCTCCGGCAGGCGAACCCCCGGCACGGTGACGAGCGTGGTGCCGCTCGGCAACTGCCGGGTCTGAACGTCGCCGAAGCGCTCCCGCAGCTGCTCCAGCTGCATGGCAAGAATGCCGGACATCAGCCGAAGTTCGCCTTCGGGACCGACGAGAAGCGGCGGACACCGTGCTTCGGGACGAGGCTCACGGACTCGTCATCAGGGATGATGCGATCCGGATCGTCGCCTTCACCCTCCAGCGAGAGGTCATGCTGCGGATCCCATTCCGAAACCATCGCCTTGATCTGGGCGCCGGTCAGCTTTTTCTTGTCGGTCTCATAGGGTTTGCCGTTGACGAAGAAGGTATAGGTGACCTTGTTGGGCGCCGTGATGAACTTCTCGACGCCGTCTCCATTGAGATCCGCCTCGGTGGCCGGTTCGATCAGCTTGTCCTTCCCACCGCGGACCTCCAGGAACACGGCTTCGTCGTCACCGATGTCGGCGAGCGCACGCAGCGCTGCTTCGGGGATCGACGAGCGGCCCCATACGATGCGGGCTTCATTGAGCTTGATGCGGTAGAGGGGGTCGGTGCTGAACGCGATGAAGCGGTAAGCGCCACGGTCACGCAGATCGACTTCCTCGTCCGCCCGGACATCCTCGAAGTCGCCTTCGGGAGTGATGAGGAAGAGGGAATTGCCGTCGATGTCCTTGATGCCAGCCTTCTTCAGGATCTGGCGGCCGAGCGGAACGGGATCGTCCAGGATGAGCGAGTTGAAGTCGATGCTGTCGAGGGCGAACGAGACACGGTAGCGTCCGGGGCGCAGGGGGCGGTCCTCCTGCACGGCGAGGGCGACATCGTCGATGTCGGGGGTTTCGATAAGGGGCATGGTTTATTGTATTCCTGCGGACCTAGGCATGATTGCGTCGGTCTCACAGGGTCAATCTCGCCAGCATCAGCCGACCGGTAATTTGCGTCAGAGATTTTTTTCCAGGCTGCCGTCAACCACCGGACCGCAGGTGAAGAAGGCAGGGCAGAACGGGCAGATGCGATCCGACCGATCGGGTGCGAAGCTCCCTTTGCCCATGGCCGTGAACATCTCGACCAGCTTCTCACCCCTTATGCCGAGCTGTTTCGGATTGAAGGCGACCGGCGTTGATAATTCGTCGTCCCCGAGGTGAACGATCTCGGCACTGCATCCCGGCAGAGCGGAAGATGCTGCGATCTGAAAGGCGGCATCCGCAAGACTCTTTCCGGTCGACGACGAGGTGTGTCCTGTTCTGACCATGCGGACAGCATGCCGTCCGCCAGCCATGGCCACGACATCGTCCGCCTCTGCCGTGATCGTGTTCGTTCCGATAGTCGCCTTGAGGTCCACGGCGCTCATCCGAGTCGTGCCCGCCCTCATCCTCACGAACCGCTGCAGAAGCGTCGCTGCCACGTCGCGGTGCTTCCGATACTCCTCACCGGCCAACGGCCCTTCGGACCAGCGCTGCTCCAGTAGCCCCTCCATATCGCCGAGTGAGGTCGAGGAGGGCTGCGTAGAGGCGATCTCCGTCACGACGTCACGCACCAGGTCGTGCATCCTCGTCATGGTCGTGGGTGTACGTCGTCCGCCCACCCCAAGGACATGGGTGTAGAGGAAGCGACGGGGGCAGCGCTCATAAAGGTTCAGTTGGGCAATCGTGATCCTGATAGCAGAACCCAGGGTGATCGGCAGCGGCAGATCGTCTGGATCAGGACACTGGTTGGTGTTGTCCTTCGCCTTCCGCATGGCGCTGATGCCCAGCTTGCCGATGAAGGCCGATGGATCACGTCGCGCCTTTGCTGATGTCTGCCTTGCCGAATAGAGCAGGAGCCGGTCGCGTGCGCGGGAGGTGGCTACATAGAACAAGCATTCCTGCTCGATAGCGTGATCGGCGGCACCTATCTCCATCGTGCCACCCTTACCGCCCTCGATCATGCCATCGGGCACAGGGCAGGCAGGCTTTCGCCACGAGTTCGGCATGCTGTTCTTGTTCAGCCCCATCACGTGAACGACGGGAAATTCGAGCCCCTTGCTCCCATGGATGGTCATGAGCCGGACCGCGTCTATGCCTTGCGCCGCCTGGGGCAGTTGGCGAAGGTCCCGCTCATCGGCGAGCTGGATTAGTCGCCTGATGCCATCGAGAGTGCGTTGAATTGGCAGCCCCGGTCCTGGACGCTCAGCCCGCAGAAAGCCCATCAGCTGCCAGACTGCGACGCCCATCGATCGGCTGGCCACATCGTCCGCTGAAGCTAGAGATGCTGCGGCGCGCGTACGGTCCAGAAGGACCTGCGCAAGCACAGTCCAGGGCTTCGAGCCACTATCGAAGCCGGCGACCATGGCCCTAGCCTTATTCACCGCCGCCATATCGGCCGCATCGAGCATTGGGATCGACGGTGAGACGCCGGTCCACGTGAGTGGGTCAGCTTCGGTCAGCCGAAGATGGCCAACCATTGCCGCGGCACCCTTCAGGCTGATGCCTGTTGCCAAATCCGGCAGCGAGGGGTTGCGAACGAGGCCCATTGCGCGCCGGTCAACGAGCAGTGACAGGACGGACAGCAGGTCCTTCACCTCGGGCCGCTCGAAGAGGTTTCCCAGATAGAGGACCGGTATACCGCGACGCTCCAGTTCACGTCCCATGCGATTGAGCCGATCGTTGCCGGAGCAGAGCACGGCCTGGTCCCGGAAGGCCACGTCCTGGGAGCAGCGCAGGATCTCATCGGCTAAGGCTGCCGCCTCATCGTCGTTGTCGCCGAAGCTCACGTGTTCAGGCGATATTCCGCTGGACGGTCGATGAGCGTCGAGCTTTGCATCGGTGGTGCCGGCCTGCATGGTGGCGCCGAAACGGGAGAAGGCCCCGACGATCTCTGGTGTCGACCGATAGTTGAGCCGGAGACGACTGCCGGTGCCGCCGGGGAAGTCCTCGCTTCTGAACCGCGACATGTTGAAAGAGGAGGCGCCACGGAATCGGTAGATGGCCTGCCGTGCATCGCCGACGGCCCAGAGGTTCTGTCCACCGTCCGTCAGATGCTGGAGGAGCCGCACGCTGCTTCGGTTTACGTCCTGATACTCGTCGACGAGGATGTGGCTGTAGGTACAGCGCAGGATGGAGATGACATCGGGCGCGGAGTCGAGGAGTTTCACGGGCAGGGCCACTAGGTCGCCGAAGTCGACCGCGCACTCGCCGCGCTTCAGTTCTTCGTATCTTCGGTAGACGAGCGCCACTTCAGCACAGCTCTCTGCCGCTTGGCGTGTGGCCGGATCGGTCGCCCTGTCCAGCATATCTTTTGCAAGGGCGGCGTAGCGATCGGCATCGGCTACTTCGTCCTTGGCGCGCGAAATCGCCGTGAACATGTCCTTGAGAGGGCGGTCGGGATTCATGAATTCCCGATGGTGCACCAGATCGAGAGCGAGATATTCTCGTTCCATGATGGTAATCGCCTCGCTGCGATCCATCATCCTGGGTTCCTTGGGGAAGTCCAGCCGACTGTGATACCGGCGCACAAGGTCGAGACCGAATGCATGGAACGTGCCGATCCACATTGCCGGGGCCGCCTCGGGACGGAGATCAGCGATGCGTTCGGTCAGCTCTCCAGCGGCCTTGTTCGAGAATGTCAGGATGAGGATCTTGCGCGGATCAATGCCTTCGTCGACGAGGCCGGCCACCCGTCCGACCAGCGTCTGGGTCTTGCCCGTCCCCGGACCGGCTTCCAGAAGATAGGGTATGCCACGGTGTGCCGCAGCGTCGCGCTGCTCGCTGTTGAGGGGCTTGGGCGGCTTGGCCTCAACTTCCTCTGATTCAAGCTCAATCTGCGGGAGGAGCAGGGCGTCAAGAAGCTGAAGTGCCACGACATCGTATGGAGCGCCGATCTTTTCGGCGATCTGCGAGGCCGTCATCCCTTCCAGATGGAGCGACCGCACCCATCCGCGCGGCAGTAGGAGTTCGCGACCGAAGAGGTCCATCTGGATCTCACGGCGCTGCCGCCGACTATAATCGACGACACGATCCTCACCGACCGGTGCCGCCTCGGACGGTCGCGTCGGATCAACGTCGTGCGCCACATGCTCGACGCGGTCATCGCCAAGTGTGGCGTGACCGAGTTCGTGACCCACGAGGAAGGCCTTGTAGAAAGTCGAGCCCGCATCCTCGTGTCGGATGGCCCTGTAGGTCGGGTCGAACTGGGCCCGACCACCGTCGAGGACGGCGCTACCTGGCTCGACCGGCTCGATGTCGAGTCCCAGATCGGCTGCGACGACTGCGACTACCGCTTCCGGATTCCACGGGTCTGCGCCCTTCGAAACCACCTTCTTATGAAGCGCCGCGGCACGCTGCCGCGCGAGTTCGACAGCGTCCATGGATCAGTCTCGCGATGCAAGAAGCCGCTGGAGTTGCTCGTCCGGAACCTTGTTCTGCTTGAGCAAATCCTCGAACGAGATCTTCTCCTGCTCGGCAGCCGGGGCCTTGTCGGCCTTGTACCTGACTCCGAGCTCGAGGCGGGGCGGCCCCGCCATGAAGCGGCGCAGGTTGTCAGCAGTGGTCCGCAGTTCCTGCGCGAGGGCGTCGATGAACGATCCGGGCACGCTGACTATGTCGACTAGTCTGGAGCTGAAGCCCCTGATGACACCACTGGGCACACCGAGCGACTGGCGTATAGCCACGAGTTCGACGGGCTTGATGCTTGCGAAGGGATCGACGACAGGCTCGGACGCCTGGGAACTTGAAGCCACCCGGAAGGCTGCGAGGGAGGCTTCGACCCATGCTTCGTCGGTCGGCGCTGTCATCTCCTCGGTCGCATGCTGAAGTCGCAGCTCGAGAGACAGGTCGATCAGTTGGTCGGCAAGATCGGGATATGCTTTAAGATAGCGCTCCAATGTCGCGCTATCTCGCCGTGGCTCGACCGCGAACGCGAGGAGGATATCCTCGGCGGCGTCATGGCTGTCAGTCATTGTGGTCTCCAATCGACAGAGCCTCGCGTAACATTCGGTGAGCCTCATCGCGTCGATTCCGAACGGTCTTCTCGGATTTGACGCCGATCATCTTTCGGATCGTCATGACACTATCGTCGGACGAATCGATGGGCATTTCCGTCATGGTCAGCTCGATAACTCTGCGGTGCTTGTCTGGTAGGTTCCTTATCGCTGCAATGAGGCGCGACCGGTAAATTGGGTCTTCGGAAAGCAGTTCCTTTTTGATGTCGAAACTCCCAACGGCGCGTTCGACGGCGAGTGATGGCTCGTTAGTTTCATCGTCGGCCGCGATCGGCTCGTTGCGGGCGGAATCTCTCCTAGCTCGGTACATATATGTTGTGCGGAGCCCAGCGATGGCGTCGGCAAACATGACCTCATAATAGTCTAGCCAAGATCCAGGGCTGGATCGGTCTTCAACCAAATTACCGATGAATTTGCCAGTGATATGATCTCGCGCGGCTGCGGCATGGACGTTCTCCGACCCATTGGCCCGCTCGCCGACGACGCGAGGCAAGGAGGCATCGATGCGGCGCATCAGCTCCCTGAAAAGTTCGTCGAAATATCGCTCGTCATTATTGGCACGCGTCTCCCGTATCAGATAGACAATGCATTCCGACTTCAGATAATGCGGTGACGACCTGTCGCGAATCTTGAGGGCGGCGACAATCTTCTCACGCGGCAATGCGACGAGCCTCTTTAGATCCTCTTCGACGTCTACGCGGCGCGTGTATGGCGCGCCATTGGATCGACATTTGGTAAGCGGTCTTACGTTTCCAAGCCCCAATGTCACCCCCCCTGCTGACACCTGCCATCACCGTAACAGCTGTAGCGCCCTCAAAATCTTGCGTCGATGGAGTTCCCAGTTGTCCTTAGACTTCGTGCCCCCACGATCGGGTTATATAGGTCGATGATGACCACCCTCCAAGCAGGGGATTTCCCGGGAAGGTCCGTGATGTCGGCGCAATGCGCCCTTTCAGCTTCTAACCGGTGCTCCAAGAGTGGCCTTAACGTCCGCTTTTCCAGTTCCGCTCTCGAAAGCGGACTGAGCAAATCATCCCAAGCCCAAATGCGAATTGCCAAGCGCCAGGTCTCAATCATTCTCGACCATATACGTCTAACCGTCTCTACCAATCCAGATCATGCTGTTGATGCCTATGGCGAGTTGTCAAGTGTATGATTTGATCAATAAATTAAATGCTTGGACGACGCTTGAGAAAGCTCTTCTGGACATCTTCGCGCAAATTGACAAAAGCGTCGCCGGAGAAGCGCTTCGCCGTAAAATAGCTGCGACTTAGCGTGAACAAACGTCGAACTAAAAATGAACGAATTTTGATGGCATTTTTCATGGTATCGTCAAATGTCAAGCGGAATAAATACACTTTTATTCAAATACTTGAAGTTCTAGTTCGATGCCGTCCCCGGCACCATTTCCCCTATATTCCATAGGCCTATGACCGTCGGGAATGACGGTATATATTTGGCTGGCTGGCGGTATATCGTCCACTGCCATCCGGGTGATGGCTCCGCGACGATACTTGCGCACCCGTTCAAGCCAGGCGCTTATTTCGGCTTTGGGAAAATCTGCATCACAGACAGATCAGGAAAAATGGTGCTGCCGGCGAGGATTGAACTCGCGACCTCAGCCTTACCAAGGATGCGCTCTACCACTGAGCTACGGCAGCACTATTTTCAGTTCCATCCGGCTTATCGCGTCGGCGGAGCCGGGCCTATGGCTGCCTCCTCGCGCCATGTCAAGGCGGCTTGCGGCAGAAGATGCAATTTGATTATGGGCGGGCCATGACAAACGGTCAGGACGAACGGAAAGAGCGCTTGGCGCAGGCGTTGCGGGACAATCTGCGTCGCCGCAAGGCACAATCCCGCGAATCGCGCGACGCGGAAACCCCCCGACACCCCGACGGCGCCAAGGGGTAATTCCGATCCATTATAGCGGGGCGCAGGCCGCCTTCAGCCATTCGAGCGCGCCGCCCTCCAACTGCGGGCCGACGATCTCCAGCACCCGGGCGTGATAGGCATCCAGCCATGCGCGCTCCTCGTCCGTCAGCAACTCCGTCGCGATCGCGTTCCGGTCGATGGGCGCGAAGGTCAGCGTTTCGAAGCCCAGCATCTCCCGCTCCGCTCCCGGCACGTCGCGGGGTTCGACCAGCACCAGATTCTCGATGCGGATGCCATATTCGCCGGTCTTGTAATAGCCCGGCTCGTTGGAAAGGATCATCCCCGCCTGAAGCGCTTCGTCCCCGCCGCCGAAGGTCGCGATCCGCTGCGGCCCTTCGTGCACCGACAGGAAGCTGCCGACGCCATGCCCGGTGCCATGGGCATAATCCAGCCCTTCCGCCCAAAGGAACTGACGCGCCAGCACGTCGAGCTGCCCGCCCCGCGTCCCCTTGGGAAACTGCGCGCGGGCAAGGGCGACATGCCCCTTCAGCACCAGCGTGAAGCGGCGCTTCATCTCCTGCGTCGGTGTGCCGATGGCGACGGTGCGGGTCACGTCGGTCGTGCCGTCGCGATATTGCCCGCCCGAATCGACCAGATAGAAGCTGCCCGTCTCGATCGGCCGGTTCGTCTTCTCCTCCACCCTGTAATGCACCACCGCGCCATTGGGGCCCGCTCCGGAAATGGTGTCGAAGGACAGGTCCTCCAGCAGCCCGGTCTCCTTGCGGAACGTCTCCAGCTTCGCCGCCGCGCCCAGTTCGTCGACGCCGCCCTTGGGCGCCTCGGTCGCGATCCAGTGCAGGAAACGGCTGAGCGCCGCGCCGTCCCGCGCCTGCGCCGCCTTGTGCCCGGCGATCTCGACCGGGTTCTTCACCGCCTTGGGCAGCACCGCCGGATCGCGCAACGCCAGCACATGCGCGCCGCCGGCCTCCAGGCCCGTGAAGATCGCCGCCACCGCCCGTTCGGGATCGGCGGCGACCGTCTTGCCCGCAAAGCCCGCCAGCGCATCCGCGAACGCCTTGCGGTCATGCACCCGCACCGCATTGCCCAGATGCTTCACCACCGCTTCGTCGATCTTCTCCGGCGCGACATAGAGGTCCGCGGTCGCATCGGCATGGACGATGGCATAGGCGAGCGCGACCGGCGTCCGCTCCACATCCTTGCCCCGGATGTTGAAGGTCCAGGCCAGCGAATCGAGTGCGGACAGCACCGCCGCATCGGCATGCTTCGCCACCAGCCAGTCGGCCATGGCCTGCCGCTTCTCCGCCGCCGACTGCCCGGCATAGCGGTCCTCATGCACTACCAGCTTGGCGTCGCTGGGCGCGGGGCGGTCGGGCCATATGGCGTCGACCGGATTGGTGTCCACCGCCACCAGTTCCGCGCCGCGTTCGGCCAAAGCCTCGCTCGCGGCCTTCACCCAGGCGCGCGTATGCAGCCAGGGATCATAGCCGATCCGTCCGCCGACCGGCGCATGCTCGCCCAGCCACGCCGCGACGGAGGTTTGCGGCACGCTCTCATATTGCCAGTGCGCGCCATCCACCTGCTCGCGCACCTGCAAGGTATAGCGGCCGTCCACGAAGATCGCGGCCTCCTCCGGCAGCACCACCGCGCTGCCCGCAGACCCCTGGAAACCGGTCAGCCAGGCCAGCCGCTGCGCATAGGCGCCGACATATTCGCTCATATGCTCATCGGTCAGCGGCACGACAAAGCCATGCAATTCATCGCGCACCAGTTGGGCGCGCAGGGCTTTCAGCCGGTCTTCATAGCTAGACATCAAATTTCCCTTGGACTTGCCGGCCCTCTTGCGCAGGGCCTATGGCCGCCAACATAAGCAGACCAGCACAGTTTCGCCAGATCAGGACATTGAATGACCGTTCCCGCCCAAGTCCCTGCCGCCGCCCGCCGCCCGTACAGCTTCACCCGTCACGGCATCACCGTGCAGGACCCCTATGCCTGGCTGCGCGATCCCGGCTATCCGGAGGTGAAGGACAGGGACGTGCTCTCCTATCTGGAGGAGGAGAATGGCTTCTTCGAGGCCGCGATGCAGCCGCACAAGGCGCTGACCGACCGCCTGTTCGAGGAGATGAAGGGCCGCATCAAGGAAGATGACAGCTCGGTCCCGCAGAAGGACGGCGACTATATCTACTGGCGCGCGTTCGAGGTCGGCGCCCAATATCGCAAATGGTATCGCAGACCCGTGGCCGCCCGGGACGACGGCGCCGAGGATCAGCTCATCCTGGACGAACCCGCGCTGGCGGAGGGGCATGACTATTTCCGCCTGGGCGCCCTGTCGGTCAGCCCGGACGGCCGCTACCTCGCCTATGCCATCGACAATAATGGCTCCGAACGGTTCGAGGCGCGGATCAAGGACCTCTTCACCGGCGAAATCCTGCCGGAGGTGATCCCCGATACCCTATCCTCGCTGGTCTGGACGAGCGACAGCAGGGGCCTGCTCTACGGCATCGCCAATGAACAATGGCGCACCGACAATGCCCGCCTCCACTGGCTGGGCCAGCCGGTGGAAAGCGACGTCGAACTCTTCCATGAGGATGATGAGGGCTTCCGCGTCTCGGTCGGCCTCACCTCATCCGAAAAATGGATCGTGATCGCGACCGGCGACCATGTGACCAGCGAGGTCTGGCTGCTCCCCGCCGACAATCCCACCGCCCAGCCGCTGCTCGTCGCCCCGCGCAAGGTGGGCCGCGAATATGAGGTGGATGAGCATGAGGGCACGCTCTACATCCGCACCAACGACACGCATCCCAATTTCCGGTTGGTGAAGGCGTCGCTGGAAAATCCCGGCGACTGGGCCGAAGTGATCGCCCCGGACGCGCATTTCTACCTGACCGACTTCACGCTGTTCAAGGGCTTCTACGTCACGGAGGGGCGGCAGGACGGCCTCGACCAGATCGAACTGCGCGACTATCCGACCCACAGCGCCAGGCGCATTCCCTTCCCGGAGGCGAGCTATTCGGCGTCGCTGGACGATAATCCCGAATATGACGTGACGAAGCTGCGCATCGGCTATGAATCGATGGTCACGCCCGACACCATCTACGACTATCACCTCGCCACCGGTGAGCTGGAAGTGCTGAAGGTGCAGGAGATTCCCTCCGGCTATGATGCGACCCGCTACGCGACCGAGCGTCTCATGATCCCGGCCCGCGACGGCACGCCGATCCCGGTGTCGATCGTCTATCCCAGGGATCTGCCCCGCGACGGCAGCGCGCCGCTGCACCTCTATGGCTATGGCGCCTATGGCATTGCGATGGAGCCGGGCTTTTCCACCAGCCGCCTGTCGCTGCTGGACCGGGGCTTCGCCTTTGCGCTCGCCCATATCCGGGGCGGCGACGACCTTGGCCAGCAATGGTATCTGGACGGGAAGCTCGACAAGCGCACCAACACCTTCACCGATTTCGTGGACGTGGCGAAGGGGCTGATCGAGCGTGGCTACACCTCGAAGGGACGGATCAGCATTTCCGGCGGATCGGCGGGCGGCGAACTGATGGGGGCAGTCATCAATTCGGACCCCGACCTGTGGGGCGCGGTGGTGGCCCATGTGCCCTTCGTGGACGTGCTCAACACCATGCTGGACGAAACGCTGCCGCTGACGCCGGGCGAATGGCCCGAATGGGGCAATCCGATCGAGGACAAGGTGGCGTTCGAGACGATCCTGTCCTACGATCCCTACAGCAATGTCAGCGCCCAGGCCTATCCGCCGCTGATGGTGACGGCGGGGCTCAACGACCCGCGCGTGACCTATTGGGAACCGGCCAAATGGGTGGCGAAGCTGCGCGCCACCAAGACGGACGGCAACATCCTGCTGCTCAAGACCAATATGGGCGCGGGCCATGGCGGCAAGTCGGGCCGCTTCGAAAGCCTCCACGAAACGGCGGAGGAATTCGCCTTCATCCTCTGGCAACTGGGCATAGACGAGGCATGAAGGCGCCCGCCTCTCCTCCGTTCGCCCTGAGCTTGTCGAAGGGGCTCTCTTTTCTCGAAGAAGGAAGGGGCTTCGGCAGGCTCAGCCCGAACGGAGGGAGAGGATAATGTCCTCCACCTACACCACCCAATTCACCGCAGGCCCGGAGCATATCGACATACTCGGCCATGTGAACAACGCTGTCTGGGTCCAGTGGATGGAGCAGGTCGCCACCGAGCATTGGACCCGCGACGCCGCGCCGGAGCATCTCGACGCCTATGTCTGGGTCGTGACCCGGCATGAGATCGACTATCGCGGCAATGTTCGGGAAGGCGAAACCGTCACCGCCCGCACGTGGATTCCCGAAGGCCCGCGTGGCGCCCGTTTCGACCGGCACATGGAATTCACCGGCCCGGACGGCAAGGTGAAGGTCGCGGCCAAGTCCACCTGGGCGATCATCGACCGTGAAACGGGCCGCATCCTCCGGGTTCCCCCCGAAGTCGCGGCTCGCTTCCTCACCTCCTGACCGCCCCTAACCCATGTCCGTCATCCCCGCGCAGGCGGGGATCCATCTCCCGGCATAAGGTCTGGACGCAAGGCCGAGGTGTCGCTTACGCCACCCGCCTTCCCTCTTCCCGCGTCTTCCACAGCGACCAGCCCACCCCCGCGCCGATCAGCGCAAAGGTCACGCCCAGGCTCAGCGCCGGAGGGAACTTCCCTTCATCCAGCAGGAAATCCGCCACGAAGATCTTCGCTCCGATGAACACCAGGATCGTGGCCAGCGCATATTTCAGATAGTGGAAGCGGTGCACCATCGCCGCCAGCGCGAAATAGAGCGCCCGCAGGCCCAATATCGCCATCACGTTCGACGTGTAGACGATGAAGGTGTCCGTCGTGATCGCGAAGATCGCGGGCACGCTGTCCACCGCGAACACCAGGTCCGCGAAATTGATCACCACCAGCGCCAGCAGCAGGGGCGTCGCCGCCGTCACCGCCCGGCCGGTCTTCGGATCGGTCATGCGCGCCAGGAAATGCTCGCCATGCAGCTCCGGCGTCACCCGCATATGGCGGGAAATGAAGCGGATCGCCGGATTGTTGCCGACGTCCATCGGCTTGTCCCCGGTGAACATCATCCTGATGCCGGTGAAGATCAGGAAGGCGGCGAACAGGTACAGCACCCAATAGGCCTGATGCAGCAGCATCGCCCCGCCCGCGATCATCAGCCCGCGCAGCACGATCACGCCGATGATGCCCCAGAGCAGCGCCCGATACTGATATTTCGCCGGAATCGCGAAAGTGGAGAAGATCAGGCTGATGACGAAGACATTGTCGATGGACAGCGCCTTCTCGATGAAGAAGCCGGTGAAATATTGCATGCCCGGCTCAGGCCCGCGGACGAACCAGACCCAGAGGCCGAATGCGCAGGCGATGCTGATGTAGAAGACGGAAAGTTTCAGGCTCTCCCTGATGCCGATTTCCTTATTCTCCTTGTGCAGGAAACCAAGGTCGAAGGCGGTCAGCGCCACGACGATGGCGAAAAAGGCGAGCCAGAACCAGGCGGGCGTCCCCAGCCAGTCCGTGACGAGAAATTCCATGGGATATGCTCCTCTCGTTCAACGACAAAGGTCGATCGGAGAAATCCGCTGCCATGAATCGGGGAGGGGGTGAGCCAGACCGCCATGCGCATCGGATAGTCCGATGCGGTCCGACATCACGCGCTGGGAAAAGCGCGCCAGAGGGGCCCGGTCCGCGAGAGGGGAGGATAAAGGGTGAGGCGGCAAAAATCAACCGGCCTGAGGTGTTCCGGCGGGTTTTGGCCAATCCAAGACCTTCCCCTCCCGCAGGCGGGAGGGGTTAGGGGTGGGTGCGAGCGTAGCGAGCTTCCAGCTTAGCCGTTGAAAATTCACGCAGATGCCGCGCCAGCCCACCCCCTAGCCCCCTCCCGCCTGCGGGAGGGGGAATGTCCTGATTCCACCCCAATCAGCCGTCACCCTCTCCCGCCAAGCCCTTCCACCACCTCGAACACATCTTCGATCTTCGGCTCGATCCCCGGCTCAACCGGCATATCGTCCCGCTCGGTCGCCTGCCGCGCCCACATCGCCGCATAAAGCCCGTCCGCCCGCACCAGATCGCCATGCCGCCCGCGCTCGACCACGCAGCCCTTCTCCATGACGATGATCTCATCGGCATCGACCACGGTGGAAAGCCGGTGCGCGACGATCAGCGTCGTGCGCTTGCGCGCAATGCTGCGCAGCACGTCCTGAATCTCCGTCTCGGTCCGGCTGTCGAGCGCGCTGGTCGCCTCGTCCAGCACCAGCACCGGCGGGTCCTTCAGCAACGTCCGCGCAATCGCCACCCGCTGCTTTTCGCCGCCGGACAGCTTCAATCCCCGCTCGCCCACCCGCGTCTCATAGCCCTGCGGCAGGCCCATGATGAAATCATGGATCGATGCAGCCTTTGCCGCCGCCTCGATCTCTTCCTGCGTCGCGCCCTCGCGCCCATAGCCGATATTATAGCCGACCGTATCGTTGAACAGCACCATGTCCTGCGGCACGATGCCGATCGCTGAACGCAGGGACTGCTGCGTCACCGCGGCAATATCCTGCCCGTCGATGCTGATCTGCCCGCCCTGTATGTCGTAGAAACGGAACAGCAGCCGCGCGATGGTGGACTTGCCCGCGCCCGAAGGCCCCACAATCGCCAATGTCTTGCCGGCGGGCACGGTGAAGCTCACCCCGTGCAATATCTCCCGCTCCGGATCATAGCCGAAATGCACATGGTCGAAGCGCACCTCGCCCGCCTCCACATGCAGCATCGGCGCGCCGGGCGCGTCGCCGATCTCCGCCTGCGTGTCGATCAGCCTGTACATCGCCTCCATGTCGATCAGCCCTTGGCGGATGGTGCGATACACCATGCCCAACAGGTCGAGCGGCCGGAAAAGCTGGCTCAGCAGCGTGTTCACCAGCACCACGTCGCCGGTCGAGAACTGCCCGTGGCTCCACCCCCAGACGGTGTAGCCCATCGCCCCCGCCATCATCAGGTTGGTGATCAGCGACTGGCCGATGTTCAGCCAGGCAAGGCTGTTTTCCGACTTCACCGCCGCGTCGGCGTACCGCCGCATCGCCTTGCCGTAACGGGTGGCTTCGCGCTCCTCCGCGCCGAAATATTTGACCGTCTCGAAATTCAGCAGGCTATCGACGGCATGGGCGACCGCATTGGTGTCCATGTCCACCATGTCGCGGCGAAGCTGGTTGCGCCATTCGGTGATGGTCCGGGTGAACCAGATATAGAGCGCCACCATGACCAGCGTCGCCGCGACCAGCCCGGCTCCGAACTTCACGAAGAAGATCACGCACACCGCCGCCAGTTCCAGCACCGTCGGCGCGATGTTGAAGAGGAGGAAATAGAGCATCGTATCGATGCTCTTGGTGCCGCGCTCGACGATCTTGGTGACGGCCCCGGTACGCCGGTCGAGATGGAAGCGCAGCGACAGCCGGTGCAGGTGGACGAACACATCGTCGGCCAGCCGCCGTCCGGCTTCCTGCCCGACCCGCTCGAAAATGGCGTTACGCAGATTGTCGAACAGCACGCTGCCGAAGCGCGCGCCCGCATAGGCGACGACCAAGGCGATGGCGAGGCCCGCGCCGGATTCCATTCCCGGCGCCATGCGGTCGATCGCGCCCTTATAGGCGAAGGGCATGGCAAGGCTGACGACCTTCGCCACCAGCACCAGCGCCATGGCGATGGCGACGCGCCGCCGCAGGGCCGGGGCGTCGGCCGGCCAGAGATAGGGAAAGAAGCGCCGCATCGTCGCCCAGACGGGCGGAAGGGGGCTATTGTCGGGCGTGGATGGCGGCATGGGGGTTATGTAATGGGGAAGCCTTCACCTCACAATAAGCCCCTCCCCTTCAGGGGAGGGGAGTGAGGCAGCCTTCAATCCCGCAGCAGCTCGTTGATCCCGGTCTTCGACCGCGTCTGCGCGTCGACCCGTTTCACGATCACCGCGCAATAAAGGCTCGGCCCCGGCGTCCCGTCGGGCAGGGGCTTGCCGGGCAGCGAGCCGGGCACGACCACCGAATAGGGCGGCACTTCGCCGATGAACACTTCGCCCGTGGCGCGGTCGATGATCTTGGTGGACATGCCGATGAACACGCCCATCGACAGCACCGAACCCTTGCCGACGCGCACGCCCTCCACGACTTCGGACCGGGCGCCGATGAAGCAGTCGTCCTCGATGATCACCGGATCGGCCTGCAACGGCTCCAGCACGCCGCCGATGCCGACGCCGCCCGACAGATGGACATTCTTGCCGATCTGCGCGCAGCTTCCCACCGTCACCCAGGTATCGACCATCGTGCCCTCATCGACGAAGGCGCCGATGTTCACGAAACTCGGCATCAGGATCACATTCCTGGCGATATGCGCGCCCGCGCGGGCGAACGACCCCGGCACCGCGCGGAAACCGGCGGCGCGGAAGGCGGCCTCGTCCCAGCCCGCGAACTTGCTCGGCACCTTGTCCCACCAATGGCCCGCGCCCGGCCCGTTGTCGATCATGACATTGTCGTTGAGGCGGAAGGACAGCAGCACCGCCTTCTTCGCCCATTGATTGACCTGCCAGCCTTCAGCGACCGGCTCCGCCACGCGCAGTTCGCCCTTGTCCAGCAGGGCAAGCGCCCTGTCCACCGCCTGACGGACCTCGCCCTGCGTCTGCAGATTGACATTGGCCCGGTCCTCCCAGGCGGCGTCGATGGTAGCGATCAGTTCGTTGCTCATGGCTGCTCCCCAAAAATATCCGCCAGAAACGGCGTCAGATGGTCGGTTTCGAAGTCGATGAAGTCGGGATGATGCTCGTGATTGCCCGCCTCGGACCCGTTATTGACCCAGATGGTGGTCATGCCGATCGCCTTGGCCGGGCGCAGGTTGCGGGCCATATCCTCGAAAAAGGCGGCGCGGCCCGGCTCCACATGGTGCATCCGGCACAGTTCGGCATAGCCCGACGGATCGGGCTTGGGCACATATTGGCAGGCATGGATGTCGTGGATCAGCTCAAATGCGCCGGTCAGGCCCAGCTTGTCGAGCACCCGCGTCGCATAGGCGCCGTCGCCATTGGTGAAGATCAGCCGCCGCCCCGGCAGCGCCGCGATATGGGCGTTCAGCGCCTCGTCCACCTCCAGCCGGTCCATGGAAATGTCGTGGACATAGTCCAGAAAGGCGTGCGGCTCGATCCCATGATGGTGCATCAGGCCGGACAGGGTGGTGCCATGCTCCAGGAAATAGCGCTTCTGCGTTTCCTTCGCGACGACCGGATCGCAGCCGAGCAGGCCCTGGATGAACTCCCCCATCTTCACGTCGATCAGCGCGAAAAGGTCCGCCTTCGCCGGGTAGAGCGTGTTGTCCAGATCGAAGATCCAGGTGTCGACATGGGCGAGATCGGCGCGCATGGCCGGGCCCTAGTCCCGTGCGGCGGGCAGGGCAAGGGCCATGGCCTACTTCCCGACAGCCAATCCCGACCACGCTCCTGCGCGCGCAGGAGCGCGACGCGCATCACCCGCAGCCCGGCGCTTCCGAATCCTGGTAAAAGCTCTGCACCGCTTTCCACGCTTCCTCGGCCGTTTCCACCCAGGTCAGCAGGTTGAGGTCCGACGGAGAGATCACGCCTTCGTCCGCCAGCGCCTCGAAATCCACCACGCGCGTCCAGAATTGGCGCCCGAACAGCAGGATCGGGATCGGTTTCATCTTGCCGGTCTGGATCAGCGTCAGCAGTTCGAACATCTCGTCGAACGTGCCGAAGCCGCCGGGGAACACCGCCAGCGCCCGCGCCCGCAGCAGGAAATGCATCTTGCGCAGCGCGAAATAGTGGAACTGGAAGCTCAGCTCCGGCGTGACGAAGCGGTTGGGCGCCTGTTCATGGGGCAGCACGATGTTCATGCCGATGGTGGCGGCGCCCACATCGTCGGCGCCGCGATTGGCCGCCTCCATGATCGAGGGGCCGCCGCCCGAGCAGACGACGAAATGGCGGCATCCCGCCTCGTTCACCGGATATTGCGCCGCGATCCGGGCCAGCTTGCGCGCCTCGTCATAATAGCGCGCCTTTTTGCCCAGATTTTCCGCGATCCGCCGCTGTTCGGGCGTGGTCGCGGCGTCGATGCGCGCCTGCGCCTGCTCCGGTTCGGGAATGCGCGCCGATCCGTAGAAGACGAAGGTCGATTCGATCTTCGCCTCGTCCATCAGCAATTGGGGTTTCAGCAATTCCAGCTGGAACCGCACCGGCCGCAAATCCTCCCGCAGCAGGAATTCGGTGTCCTGAAAGGCCAGGCGGTAGGCAGCGCTGCTGGTCTGCGGTGTTTCCACCCCCTTGCGGGCGTCGGCGGCTTCCTGACGGGCGGGGCGGAATTTGCGTTCTTCGATTTCTTTTCTGGTCATTTTCACCAAGGTAGGCGGCCAAGGCGGCAAAGCCAAGGCGGTTAAGATTAAATGCCGTTAAGTTCGGCCCGCTTCTTCCGCCCGCCCAGCGGCAAAAGCCGCCGCGTTCCCGTTTCCGCTTAGCGGCAAAAGCCGCCGCGGCCGCCCATGTCGAAGTGAAAATGGTCGTGATGGGCGGCGTTGTAATCGGGGCTCAGCACCGTGCGGAACCGCTTGCAGGCGCTGGCGTGGATGATCTCCAGAAACTGGCGGACGCGCCGGTCGCCGTTCCAGTCGTTCTGGATGGTGATGCGCCGCCCGTCGCTCAGCACGAATCCCGACACGTCGACCGCATTGCTGTGGGCATGTTCGCTCAGCTTGCCGCTGCCCGCGATCGGCCGGCAATTATAGGTGCCGAACGTCTCGATCTTCTCTACCTCCGCCCCCAGGATCAACCGGGCGGCAGGCTGCACGCCGAAGCGGGCCCAGGCCGCGAAATTGGCCGCCAGATTGCAGGTCATCGCCCCTAGATTGGTCGCGGGCACGCCGATGTCGAGCAGCTTGACGCTGCCATAGGCGCTGCACCCGCCGCCGAAATTCTGGTCTGGAAGGGGCGTGAAGAGGACGGATTGCGATTGCAGCTTCGCCATGCACTGCCGCACTTCCATGGGCGGCGGGGCGGCCGGCCGGGCGGTCTTCGCGGGCCTTGCCGGGCGTTCCACCCGGCCGCGCGGGACGAGGTCGCCGCCGCAGCCTGCCAGCGTCAGCGCGGCAGCCGCTGCGGCCGCCAGCGCCAGGCCGCGAAAAATCGCTTTCCCCCTAACCCGCTCGATCATGACGGGACCATTTACCACGTCCGGCTGGCCCAAGGGTTAACGGCATGCTCGGTTCATCGCGTCCAGACATTCAACTTGACTCTTTGGCCGGAGACTTTAGGGCGGCCAGCGGGCCACGCGGTCCCAACGCCGCGCGTGCTCTCTGTAAGGAGACGCATTACATGACTGACCTGACTGCCGTTGACGCCACCCTTGCGCCTGCTGAAAAGCCCGCCAACCGTCCGGCCAAGAAACCCGAGCGCCCCTATTTCTCTTCCGGTCCCTGCGCCAAGCCTCCGGGCTGGAGCGCCGACAAGCTGAGCGCCGACTCCCTCGGCCGCTCGCACCGCGCCAAGATCGGCAAGACCCGCCTCGCTTATTGCATCGACCTGATGCGCGAGCTGCTGAACCTGCCCGAAACCCACCGCATCGGCATCGTGCCGGGTTCCGACACCGGCGCCTTCGAAATGGCGATGTGGACGATGCTGGGCGCCCGTCCGGTGACGACGCTGGCCTGGGAAAGCTTCGGCGAGGGCTGGGTGACGGACGCCGCCAAGCAGCTCAAGCTCGATCCGACGATCATCCGCGCCGACTATGGCCAATTGCCCGACCTGAACGGTGTGAACTTCGCCCATGACGTGCTGTTCACCTGGAACGGCACCACCTCCGGCGTGCGCGTGCCGAACGCCGACTGGATTCCGGCCGACCGCGAAGGCCTGACCTTCGCCGACGCCACCAGCGCGGTCTTCGCCTATGAGATCGACTGGACCAAGATCGACGTCGCCACCTTCTCCTGGCAGAAGGTGCTGGGCGGCGAGGGCGGCCATGGCGTGCTGATCCTCGGTCCCCGCGCGGTCGAGCGCCTGGAAACCCACACCCCCGCCTGGCCGCTGCCGAAGGTGTTCCGCCTGGTCTCGAAGGGCAAGCTGGCCGAGGGCGTGTTCAAGGGCGAGACGATCAACACCCCCTCCATGCTGGCGGTCGAGGATGCGATCTTCGCGCTGGAATGGGGCAAGTCGATCGGCGGCCTCACGGGGCTGATCGCGCGCAGCAACGCCAATGCGGCGGCGCTGAACAGGATCGTCGAGGAACGCGACTGGCTTGGCCATCTCGCCGCCGATCCCGCCTCCCGCTCGACCACCAGCGTCTGCCTGACCGTCGAGGGCGCCGACGAAGCCTTCATCAAGAGCTTCGCGGCCCTGCTGGAGAAGGAAGGCGCCGCCTACGACGTCGCGGGCTATCGCGACGCCCCGGCGGGCCTGCGCATCTGGTGCGGCGCGACGGTCGAGACCGCCGACATCGAAGCGCTGGGGCCTTGGCTCGACTGGGCCTACGCCACCGTCAAGGCTGCTTGATCTCTATTTGAAGCCGTCATTCCCGCGCAAGGCGGGAACCCATCTCCTGAACGTCCCGCTTGAGGCTTCTTATGGGAGATGGGTCCCCGCTTCCGCGGGGATGACGGGCATATTTCCAAAGGAAACACAGATGCCCAAGGTACTCATCAGCGACAAGATGGACCCCCGCGCCGCCGCGATCTTCCGGGAGCGCGGCGTGGAAGTCGACGAAATCACCGGTAAGACCCCGGACGAGCTGAAGGCGATCATAGGCCAATATGACGGCCTCGCCATCCGCAGCTCGACCAAGGTGACGAAGGACATTCTCGACCACGCCACCAATCTGAAGGTCATCGGCCGCGCCGGCATCGGCGTCGACAATGTCGACATCCCGGCCGCCTCGTCCAAGGGCGTGATCGTCATGAACACGCCGTTCGGCAATTCCATTACCACCGCCGAACACGCCATCGCGCTGATGTTCGCACTGGCCCGCCAGTTGCCCGAAGCCAATGCCCAGACGCAGCAGGGCCTGTGGCCGAAGAACGGCTTTATGGGCGTGGAAGTCACCGGCAAGACGCTGGGCCTGATCGGCGCGGGCAATATCGGCTCCATCGTCGCCAGCCGCGCCCTGGGCCTCAAGATGAAGGTCGTCGCCTTCGACCCCTTCCTGACCCCGGAACGCGCCGTCGAGATGGGCGTGGAAAAGGCCGATCTGGACACGCTGCTGGCGAAGGCGGACTTCATTACCCTGCACACGCCGCTGACCGACCAGACCCGCAACATCCTGAGCAAGGAAAATCTGGCCAAGACGAAGAAGGGCGTGCGCATCATCAACTGCGCGCGCGGCGGCCTGATCGACGAAGCCGCGCTCAAGGAAGCGCTGGATTCGGGCCATGTCGCTGGCGCCGCGCTCGACGTGTTCGTGACCGAGCCGGCGAAGGAATCGCCGCTGTTCGGCACGCCGAACTTCATCTGCACCCCGCATCTGGGCGCGTCGACCGACGAAGCGCAGGTCAATGTCGCGCTCCAGGTGGCGGAACAGCTCAGCGACTATCTGCTCGACGGCGGCATCACCAATGCGCTGAACGTGCCCAGCCTGTCGGCGGAGGAAGCGCCGAAGCTCAAGCCCTATATGGCGCTGGCTGAAGAACTGGGCAGCCTTGTGGGCCAGCTTGAGGGCGACCGCATCCAGAGCGTCTCGGTCGAGGTCGAGGGCCATGCCGCCGAACTCAACCAGAAGCCGATCACGGCCGCGGTGCTGGCCGGGCTGATGCGCGTCTATTCGGACACGGTGAACATGGTCAACGCGCCCTTCCTGGCGAAGGAACGCGGCCTCGACGTGCGCGAAGTGCGCCATGACCGTGAGGGCGACTATCAGACGCTGGTGCGCGTGACCGTGAAGACCGAAGGCGGCGACAAATCCGTCGCCGGCACGCTGTTCGGCAATGCGCAGGCGCGCCTGGTCGAACTGTTCGGGATCAAGGTCGAGGCGGATCTTGCGGGGCACATGCTCTACATCGTCAACCAGGACGCGCCGGGCTTCATCGGCCGCCTGGGCTCCACTCTGGGCGAGGCGAACGTCAACATCGGCACCTTCCACCTTGGCCGCCGCAACCAGGGCGGTGAAGCCGTGCTGCTGCTGTCGGTCGACGGCGTGGTCAATGAAACCGTCCTCAACGACATCTGCAAGCTGGCAGGCGTCAAGACGGTGAAGCTCCTCCGCTTCGCCTGACACCGGTTCGGGCCTGACACCGGTTCGGGCCTGGCACGGTTCGGGCCTGATATGGTTCGGGCTGGCCTTGCGCGCATAATCCGCTAAAGGCCAGCCCATGACCACGATCCCGCCCGGCCTTCTTCCCGAAGGACTTTCCGACCGCCTGCCGCCGCAGGCAGAGGCTTCCGCGCGTCTTGCGCGCCGCGTGCTCGATACCGTCGCCGCCCATGGCTATGAGCGGGTGATGCCGCCGATCGCGGAGTTCGAGGATTCGCTGGTCGGCCGCCTGAAATCGATGAAGGCGCAGGATCTTGTCCGCGCCATCGATCCCGTATCCCAGCGCAGCCTGGCGCTGCGTCCGGACATGACCGCGCAGGTGGGCCGCATCGCCGCCACCCGGCTGGCTGCCGCACCGCGTCCGCTGCGCCTGTCCTATGCCGGGCCGGTGATCCGCCTGCGCGCGAATCAGCTTCGGCCGGAACGGGAGCGCTTCCAGGTCGGCGCCGAACTCATCGGCAGCGACAGCGTCGCCGCGGCCGTGGAGATCGTGAACGTCGCCATCGAAGCGCTGCAGGCGGCGGGCGTCACCGGCATCACCATCGACTTCACCTTGCCGGACCTGATCGACACGCTGGCCGCCGGTCCGCTGCCTCTCGCCCCGGAAGAGATAGAAGCCGTCCGCGCCGAGCTGGACGCCAAGGATGCGGGCGCGCTCGCGGCGATCAGCCCGGCCGCCGCCGCCTATCTGCCGCTGATAGAGGGCACCGGCCCCTTCCACGCGGCGATGGAGCGTCTGGAAGCGCTCAACGCGGAACTGGGCGGCGCCATCGACAGCCGGATCGCCGGCCTGCGCGCCATTGCCAGGCCCATCGGCTGGGACATCACCCTGACGCTCGATCCCACCGAGCGGCATGGCTTCGAATATCAGAACTGGTTCGGCTTCTCGATCTTCGCGGACGGCTTCACCGGAGAGATCGGCCGGGGCGGCAGCTATGCGATCATCCGCGCCGACGGGTCGGAGGAACCGGCCATGGGCTTCTCCCTCTATCCCGATCCGTTGATCGATGCCGGCTTCGGCGGCCAATCCCCCAAGCGCCTGTTCCTGCCGCTGCACCATGACGCCGCGCGCGCGGCGCAGTTGCGCGCCGAAGGCTGGCAGACCATCGCCGCGCTGACAGGGGAGGAGAATGGCGAAACGCTGCGCTGCTCCCACTGGCTCGACGGCGCAGAACCCCGGCCTTACTGACCGAAGCGGCGGCTCAGATATTGGTCGACGATGGCGGTTCCGGGATAACCGGGATCGCCCATCGCCCGGTTGATCTGCATATGCCCGCGCAGGCCCCGGCCCGCCAGCGCAGTCATCTCCACCGGCGTTCCCGCCTTGCGCAGCGCCGCCGCCAGCGCCTCCGACTGCGCCGTGCCGTCCGCGCGGTCGACATGCAGGATCAGGAAGCCGGGCGCATTGGGTTGCCCGGCGCGCAATGTCGGCGACAGCGCCTTCTGCCGCGCCGGATCGGTGCCGAAGGCCTGTTCATAGGTGCCCGCCATGAAACGCCCGCCCTCCGCCATTTGCCTGCCGACATCATAGGCCGCGCCGTCCAGCAGGATCACCCCACGCACGGCATCCGGCCTCAGCCCCGCCTTGGCGAAATAGCGCATGTCCGTCCCCACCAATGCGGCCAGATGCGCACCCGCGCTATGCCCCATCAGCACGATCCGGTCCGCATCGAAGCCCAGGTCCATTGCCTTCGCTCGCAGGAAGGCCAGCGCGTCGGCCACGTCCTGCGCCTGTTGTTCCACCGTCGCGTCCGGCACCAGCCTGTAGTCGACGGAGGCGAAGGCATAGCCAAGCCCATGATAATGTTCGGCCTTGGCGGCTCCGGTGGCATTGTCCTTGCTCCCGCGTTTCCACCCGCCGCCGTGCACGAAGACGACCAGTGGCGCCTTTTGCGATTGGGCGGGCCAATAGTCCAGAACCTGCAGGCCATCCCTGCCATAGGCCATGGTCTGTCCGCCCGGCGCATTCTGCTGCCCCTCCGCCATCCGCGCCCGCCAGCGTTCGCGCAGGCCCTGCGCCTCGCTGCCCGATGCGACCAGCATCAGGGCCAGCATCGCTCCCGTCGTCAATTGCCGCATTCAGCCGCCCTTTCGCGTTCCCGAGCGGAAGCTTGCCAGACCGGCCGGCCGCGTAAAGCCATCCCGCTGTATCAAAGTGTAACCCCTTCGCCTTGACGCGCCCGCCATGCCCCGCTAACGCGCGCCCCGCACAGGACGGCCATCATCAACCGGGGCGTCCACCCTATCCCACCGGCATGCCGAGTCCCGTCGAAGGGCATGGCCGGTCCGCGCGGCGGGCGGAGGACTGTAACTGTGGCAAATGTGACCGTGATCGGCGCCCAATGGGGCGACGAAGGCAAGGGCAAGATCGTCGACTGGCTGTCGGAACGCGCCGACGTCGTCGCCCGGTTCCAGGGCGGCCACAATGCCGGCCACACGCTGGTCGTGGGCGAGAAGGTGTACAAGCTCTCCCTGCTCCCCTCCGGCATCGTGCGCGGCACGCTGTCGGTGATCGGCAATGGCGTGGTGCTGGACCCCTGGCACTTCCGCGACGAGGTCGCGAAGCTGAAGGGGCAGGGCGTGGAGATCACGCCCGACAATCTCCAGATCGCGGAAACCTGCCCGCTGATCCTGCCTTTCCACCGCGACCTGGACGGCCTGCGGGAGGATGCTTCGGGCGCGGGCAAGATCGGCACCACCCGCCGCGGCATCGGCCCGGCCTATGAGGACAAGGTCGGCCGCCGCGCCATCCGCGTCTGCGACCTCGCCCATCTGGACGATCTGGGCCCGCAACTCGACCGCCTCACCGCGCATCACGACGCGCTGCGCGCCGGGTTCAACGAAGCGCCGATCGACCGCGACGCCCTGATGGCGGAGCTGCGCGACATCGCCGGCTTCATCCTGCCCTTCGTCAAGCCCGTCTGGCTGACGCTGAACAAGGCGAAGGCGGAAGGCAGGCGCATCCTGTTCGAAGGGGCGCAGGGCACGCTGCTCGACATCGACCATGGCACCTATCCCTTCGTCACCTCGTCCAACACCGTGGCGGGCACGGCGGCGAGCGGCACCGGCCTTGGCCCATCGGGCGCGGGCTTCGTGCTGGGCATCGTCAAGGCCTATACCACCCGCGTCGGCTCCGGTCCTTTCCCGACCGAGCAGGAAAATGACGTCGGCCAGCGTCTGGGAGAGCGCGGCCATGAATTCGGCACCGTCACCGGCCGCAAGCGCCGCTGCGGCTGGTTCGACGCCGTGCTGGTGCGCCAGTCGGTCGCCGTATCGGGCGTCACCGGCATCGCCCTTACCAAGCTGGACGTGCTGGACGGTTTCGAAGAACTGAAGATCTGCGTCGGCTACAGGATCGGGGACCAGAGCTTCGACTATCTGCCCGCCCATGCGCAGGACCAGGCCAAGGCGGAACCGGTCTATGAGACGATCGAAGGCTGGCAGGACACGACGGCAGGCGCCCGGAGCTGGGCCGAACTGCCCGCGCAGGCGATCAAATATATCCGCCGGATCGAGGAATTGATCGGCTGCCCGGTCACGCTCGTCTCCACCAGCCCCGAGCGCGAGGACACCATCCTCGTCCGCGATCCCTTCGCGGATTGACGTCTTTTGCGGTTTCAGCGAGGCTGAAACCGTTCGGTTCCGGCTCGCTCCCCCACCCGGCCACCTAAGGGCAGTATCACATGGGTGGCCAGGTGGGGGAGCGGGCCGGAGCGGTCACCTAGAGCGTTTTCCAAGCAGATGGAATCATCTGCTGACTCGGAAAACGCGACAAAACAAAAACTTAGAGCAGTCGAGCCGACGCAATCGGATCGGAATCTGCTCTAGAAGGAAATCCGATGGCCGGCGACCGCTTCGAGCGTCACAAGCAACCCTGGACGGCGGACGAGCTGCAAAAGCTCCACACGCTGGCGAAGAAGGGCATGGCGCTGAAAGCCATCGCCAAGGCCCTGACCCGCAGCGAGGAATCCGTGAAGGCCCGCGCCAAGCAGGATGGGCTGAACATCGCGAAGTTGCGTTAATTCAGCCAAGGACGATGCCGTGTTCCCGCAAGCGCGGGGGCACGGCACGCCTTATGGCGGCAACGGGCCCGATTCAACGCAGCGCGCCCTAGGCAGTAGTGACATTTTAGGGATTCACGACGGTTTGGATTTGTGATTCAAGGCTGGCTTTTGGAGGCTGGCGTGGAAGGCGAAGTGCTGCGGGATGATCAGTGGGAGCGGCTGCGGGAGTTCGT
>NZ_SEON01000008.1 GCF_004152845.1 Sphingobium fuliginis | reverse complement strand
TAGCGGGGTGATCGGCGTCTAAAAGGGACCCCTCATTTCGATAGCTTACACAGTCGCGTGGAAGTTCATGCGGCGAGATCGGGATGTTGGTTTTGGAGACAGTGGTTCGTATCCGGCGTGAGTATGCCGGCGGGAAGGCGATCAAGGCGATCGCGCGTGATCTGCATGTGTCGCGGTAGGTAATCCGCAAGGCGATCCGAGCGCCTGAAGGCGCATTTGATTATCGACGCAAGGTTCAGCCGCTGCCGCGGATCGGTCCGTTTCAGGATCGGCTGGATGTGCTGTTGGAAGAGAACGAGGTACGGGGCCGGCGTGACCGGCTTCGGATGCCCCATATCCACGACCTTCTGGTGCATGAGGGTTTCGAGGGCTCTTACGATGCCGTGCGCCGCTATGCGGCACGGTGGAAGATCGAGCGGCGCAGGGATGTCGGCGACGGGACGACGGCCTTTATTCCGATGCTGTTCCAGCCCGGCGAGGCCTACCAGTTCGACTGGAGCCACGAGGATGTCGAGATCGCCGGCAAGCCGATGCGGGTAAAGGTCGCGCACATGCGGCTGTGCGCGTCGCGGGCGGTGTATGTCCGAGCCTATCCACGCGAGACCCAGGAGATGCTGTTTGACGCGCATGCGCGCGGCTTTGCCTTTTTCGGCGGCGTGCCCAGGCGCGGCATCTACGATAATATGAAGACGGCGGTGACGAGCGTGTTCACCGGTAAGGACCGGGTGTTCAACCGGCGGTCCCTGATCATGGCCGACCATTACATGGTCGAGCCCACGGCCTGCTCGCCGGCGGCGGGCTGGGAGAAGGGCCAGGTCGAGAACCAGGTGCAGACCATCCGAGGGCGCTTCTTCCAGCCCCGTCTGCGGTTCGCCAGCCTCGAGGAGCTCAATGGCTGGCTGGAAGCTGAGTGCCGGCGCTGGGCCGAACGACAAGCCCATCCTGAGCAGGGCGACCAGACCGTGGCGCAGATGCTGGAGATGGAACGCCCTGCATTACAGTCGATGCTGGGGCCGTTCGATGGCTTCAACGAGAGCGAGCACGGCGTGTCGGGCACCTGCCTGATCAGCTACGATCGCAACCGATACTCGGTCCTCTCGACGGTGGCGCGGCGCACGGTGCAGGTTCGGGCCTATGCCGACCGCATTGTCGTGCGATGCGGCGATGAGGTCGTCGCCGAGCATCCCCGCTTCTTCGGGCGGAACCGCACCATCTATGATCCCTGGCACTATCTGCCGGTGCTGGCCCGCAAGCCCGGCGCTTTACGCAACGGCGCCCCTTTCCAGGACTGGGAGTTGCCGCCAGCCTTGGCGCGGTTGCGACGCAAGCTGGGCAACGGCGATGATTCTGACCGGCGGTTCGTGCGCGTGCTGGCGGCCGTGCTGACCGACGGCCTGGAACTCGTCGAGGCCGCCGTGCGGGAGGCGCTGGCGACCGGCACGGCGAGCGACGATCTGATCCTCAATATCCTGGCACGGCGCCGCGAACCGCCGCGACCGCTGACGATCGTCACTTCAGAGGACAATACCCTGCGGCATCCGCCGATCGCTGACTGTGCCCGTTACGACCAACTGAGGAACTTCCATGCAGCGGCATGACATGATCGACGCGATGCGCGGGCTTAGGCTCAAGGGGATGGCCGGCGCGTTCGATGAGGCCGTCACCACGGGCCTCCAGCGTCAGCGCACAACGATGGAGATACTGACCGATCTGCTGCGCGCGGAAGCAACGCACCGCCACGCGGCCTCGATCCGATACCGGATGGCGGCCGCCAAGCTGCCGGTGGTGAAGGATATCGATGCGTTCCGCTTCGAAGGGACGCCGATCAACGAGGGGCTGGTCCGTTCGCTGCACGGTGGCGCGTTCCTGCCCGCACGGCGCAATATTGTCCTGGTCGGCGGCACCGGCACCGGCAAGACCCATCTGGCCATCGCCATCACCGCCAATGTCGTTCGCGCCGGGGCGCGGGGGCGTTACTTCAACACCGTGGATCTGGTGACCCGCCTCGAAGAGGAAGCCCGGATCGGCAAAAGCGGCGCGCTTGCCGCCCAGCTCTCTCGGCTCGATCTCGTGGTTCTGGACGAGCTTGGCTATCTGCCATTCGCCCGTTCAGGCGGGCAGTTGCTGTTCCATCTCGTCAGCAAGCTTTACGAGCAAACCAGCGTCATCATCACGACCAACCTGGCGTTCGGGGAATGGCCGACCGTGTTCGGCGATCCCAAGATGACCACCGCTCTCCTCGATCGCGTCACCCATCATTGCGACATCATCGAAACCGGCAATGACAGCTGGCGCTTCAAGAACCGAAACTGATCCTCGCCGCAGGTCAGGATGAAGATGCTTTGCGCTGCGCGCGCCTCCGGTCGGGCTCCGCCCTCCCTACGCCGCGCGCAGCGCAAGGCGCGTTCCTTGACAGTCGTGCCATCCTTGAAAGGGGGTCCCGTTTGCACGCCGATTGACACTTGAGACGCCTGCCATGCAGGGCACGGCCACGTAACCTTGTCATCTCCGTCGTGGTAGCTGTCTCATCAATGAAGTGAAGCCGATGCCGCTCCTCGCGCATGCGTGGTTGTCGATCCAGGCGCCAACGCCGACGGGCTTGGGCCACATCATCGCGTCCGCATTCCGACGCCATCAGGGCTTTTTTATATCGAAAGCCCGCAGCAAGGAGCGCCCGTGACAGCGATGCCGGATGAACTTCAAGACCACTATGGGCTTTTAGCTTCGGAGCCAGTTCGGCCATCGCGATGTCTGACTTTTCATCAACCCAGCGGCTCAATATGCTGGCGTACGGAGCGAGCTTACCGGCACCTGGTGGGCGTCCCTGTTTGGCAGGGGAAGCTGGGCCGTCTTTGAAACCCTCTGTGCGAGTTTAACGGCACAGCTTGGACTAACCCCAAAACGCCGCGCTGCATCACGCCGCGAATAACCCGCTGATACATGCGCTGAAATCCGTTCCCGAAGATCGCTCGAATAGGCTTTTCCAATCATCCACCTCCAGCAGCGAATGAATCATAATTTGCCTGGCATGGGAATCCCCGCCGATTCCTATTTCACGCCAAACGCTCTAGGGAGACCTGTGCGCGGTTGGGCGTAAAGTTATGAAATCGCGCAGATATTCGATAACATTGTTGTGAATCTTGGATTGCGCGCGAAGGCAGCTCTCGTCGAAGCCGTTCTGCGCGAGCAGCCGCGCATTCTCGCGCGCCGAGCTGTCGCCGATGATTATGCGCAGGTCGAAATCTTCGTCCTGCGAGCGCTCGGCAAGGTGCGCGAGCACGTGCTTCAGGCCTGCGTCGATGCCGAGGTCGCTCCATTTGATATAGGAGTATTGAAGATAGAGGCTGCGCTCAGCGCCCTCGATCCATTCGGTTATACGCCGCGCATAGTTATCGGGTGACAGCAGAGGCTGAATACGGATCGGGCGGGGCGCCGAGGGAAGCCTGGCTGGCGCGACCGGCTCGGGCGGAGCGGCCAGATCGAGCGCTGCGCGATCTGCCAGCTCGTCGATCGAGACGAAGAGGTCGGGCATCGCGAGCGAGGTGCCGGGCTCTGCGGCATTGTCGGAGTCAGCCATGGCCTTGTCGTGGAGGATGTAGCGCTGGAACAGCTGGGCGAGCCCCGCATCCTCAGCGATAACATGCCATTCGCGGTTACCGCGCCGGAACATTGTGCGGGCATCGGCGGGCTTGCCGAGCGGGTCGAGTGGAGGCTGACTCGCCGGGGACCAGTTGCCGCTCGATAGCCACATCACCGTGTCGTCGCGGACCGCGACCTTGGGATGGTAGGCGGAGGGGAAGCGGCGGCTGGAGTTGCAGAAGATGATCGAGGCGCTGTAGCGGGCGCCGAGACGGCTTTCGAGCCGCTCCTGAATGCTTTCCTCCCCGTCTCCGAGGTTCTCGCGCAGGTCATCGTCAATAGTGAGGGCAACCTCAGCGTTGGCCGCCGTAACGGCGTCGATCAGGGCATTGGCGATGTAGTCGGCCGAGAAGTCGTACATTGCAACGGTGAGCCGCTCCTCGACGCCGCCGAGGAAGCCTTGCAGCGTCGTCCAGCCGGTGTCGGGGCCGGCATGACAGACCAGTGTTCCATGGAAGGTCACCTCTTCGTCGATGGGATCGCCCTCGATTCCTTCATAGCGCAGGGCCGAGGCAGCGGCGGCATCGAGGCCGGCCGCAACGGGCAGGCGGTCCTGCGCGAGCTCCAGCGCCTTCCACGGGTCAGCCTGGACGACATCAATGCGGACGCCTTCGACCGCTTCCGGCAGCCGTTCCTCCGGCAGCAGGCTTTCCGGCGGCAGCCAGCGGCGCACATAGGCGACGATCGCCGGCTCGCGGACGAGCGTGCCATCGATGACGGCGAATCCCGGCTCCGCCGCGAGGAAGCCGCGCGTCCGGGAGAGCTGGTGAAGATTGCGCTCGATGACTTTGGCGACGCTCGCCTTGGCCTGTGTCATCGGTCCTGCAATTCTCCGCAAAAGTGGGCTTTGAAAATTCCCTAGTTGGTGGCCCCTTCATCTCATTCTGCCGGGGCTAGCCCCGGCAGAATGAGATGAGCCGACATCGTCCTCATCTCCTTTGCAGACGCGGAGACGGGGCCGATGATCCGACTTGGAGAATTGATGATGATCCTCGAGCTACATCGGCAGGGCGTATCCATATCAGCCATCGCCCGACGCACTGGCCGCGATCCCAAGACCATCCGCAAATATATCGAACGGGGCGTCGAAGCTCCGGTCTATGGCCCACGCGCATTGGGACGGCCGAACAAGCTGGCGCCCTATCTGGAATTTCTGCGCGAGCGGGTGGCGGCCTTTCCCGATCTGACAGCGGCGCGCCTGACGCGGGAAATCCGTGAGCTGGGTTATATGGGCGCCTATACTGCCGTGAAGCGGTTCCTGGCCGCGATCCGGCCGGAAAACGGCCCCAAGCCCTTCGAGGTGCGGTTCGAGACGCCGCCAGGCGTGCAGGCGCAGATCGACTTCGCCCGGTTCGTCGTTGATTTTACCGATGAGCCTGGCGTCAGCCGGATCGTCTGGCTGTTCAGCCTGGTGCTGGGGCATTCGCGCTTCCTGTTTGCACGCTATGTCATGCACCAGGATCTCCAAACCCTGTTGCGCTGTCATATACAGGCCTTTGAAGCGATCGGAGGCGTCCCGATCGAGATCCTCTACGATCGCATGAAAACCGCCGTGACCGGGGAAGACGATCAGGGTCACATCATCTACAATCGATCATTGCTGGCTCTGGCGGGGCATTATCGCTTCGTTCCGCGCGCCTGTCGTCCCTATCGGGCCAAGACCAAGGGAAAGGTCGAGCGGCCGTTCAGCTACATCCGCAAAGACTTCTTCCTCGGGCGGAGTTTCCGCAATCTGGAAGATCTCAATGTCCAGCTTATCGACTGGCTCGATACCGTCGCCAACGTCCGTGTCCACGGCACGACGCAGCGGATCATCGCCGACGCCTTTGCCGCCGAGCAGCCTGAGCTGCAACTGCTCCCAGCAGAGCGCTTCGATGCCGTGCTGAAGCTGGAGCGCCGCGTCAGCCACGACGGCATGGTCTCCGTCGGCGGCAACTATTACAGCGTTCCCGATCGCACCCGCCGCGTCGTCGAAATCCAGCAGTTGCCCGACAAGATCCGGATCATCGACCTGGGCCAGGTCATTGCCGAGCATCCTGTCCTGGAGGGGCGCCGACAGTACAGGATCGATCCTGTGCATCGAACCGGAGGCAGCGGGGCCAAGCGTCGTCACCACGCAAAGGATGCAATCACCATTGGCCGTATCGGCGAGCATGTCGCTGTGCGCTCCCTGGCGATCTATCAGGCGATCGGCAGCCAACTGGCCCGAGGAGAACGGCCATGAGCCATGGGGGTGCTGCGTCTCGCGTTGATAATATCCGCCGCAGTCTGGTCCATCTTAAAATGCCGCGCGCCCTGGAAATGCTCGACGCCACCCTGCGCGGGATCGAGCAGGGCAAGATCGATGGCGTTGAGGCGATCGACATATTGCTGAACGAAGAACTGTCGCTGCGGGAGAACCGCAGGATCAAGGCGGCCCTGCGCATGGCCAGGCTGCCGATCATCAAGACGCTGGACGGATATGACTTCTCCTTCCAGCCATCGCTCGACCGCAACCGGATCCTGGCGCTGGCCGGCCTCGACTTCATCAACCGGGCCGAGGTCGTGCATCTGCTGGGGCCGCCGGGCACCGGGAAAAGCCACATCGCGACCGCCCTCGCAGTCGAAGCCGTGAAGGCAGGCAAAAGCGTCTACTTCATCCCGCTTGCCGATCTGATCGCTGCGCTGGCCAAGGCTGAACGCGAAGGAACGTTGCGCGAAAGGATCCGCTTCCTGTGCCGCTCCTCCCTGCTCGTCGTCGATGAGATCGGATATCTCCCTGTCACGCCGGGCGGCGGCAACCTGTTCTTCCAGCTCGTCAACGCCCGATACGAAAAGGGCGCCATGATCCTCACATCCAACCGCGGCTTTGCGGAATGGGGGGATGTCTTTGGCGATCCTGTGGTGGCGACGGCCTTGTTGGACCGCCTCCTTCACCATGCCGTTGTCATCCAGATCGAGGGCTCGAGCTATCGTATGCGACAGCACGCCGACCTGCTGCCTGAGCATGCGCGCGCAACTCCATCCATCAACCCACCGCCCTTGCCGAAACGGCGCGGCCGACCACCAGCAAAGGAAAAGCCAGATCTCCATCACGGCTGATCACCGGCACAGACCGTCCCGCCAAACTAGGGAATTTTAGATGCCCACTTTTGCGGAATCTTCGGTGCCCGTTGACAGGCCTGCTCATCCAGGATCTGCATCGCCGGTCCCCCCAACGTAGCGCATCGAACAAGATATGCTTGATCCGCGACTCCCTAATGACAAGTCATACCTCATTACTCAGCCGAACGGCACCGCAACTTGTACAAGATCGGCTCGGCTTGCCCGATACAAGTACCGCTTTTTCGGGCAGGATAACGTGATGCCGAATTGAGTCGCGGAAGGGGGAGAAGATGGCGGACGAGCATAAGCTCAGCCCGGCGCTGCAGGCACAGGCCGACGCCGCATCGGTTTCGGCCGACGTCGCTGCCGCCCGCAGGGCGGTCGCCGAGGCGGACAGCGCGGAGCTGGATGCCGCAACCAAGGCGCTGAAGGCGCGGATTGGAGAGGCGACCGCCGGGCCATACAAAGGTGCGGTCGATATCGGCACCGATGCAGGGGTTGCCGAGATCAATCATCTCGCCCGCAAAAGCCTCGACACTCTCGCAGGCAAACTGTCCGCTCAGATCAGGACGGCGATCGGCTCGACCCCGGTGACCGTGCTGCTCACGAGCGCGGAAAGCCTCGCGCTGTTTCAACACGCCGATGCCCTCAACGCGCGGTGCTCTCTGGTCGAGAATGCGGTTTCAGGGGCACTCAAAGTCTCGAACGAGGCGCTACAGCGTGCCGCTCCATCAGCAGGAAACCGCCGGGCGGGGCTCGCCGCGCCGATCGCTGCGGCGGCCCTGATCCTCGGCGGTGTCGATGCGCTGCTGGGCTTCGCTCGAACCGACTACAAGGTCGGAGGTAGGGCGCTTGCTCCCTCAGATCGGAGCCTCCTGCTGGCGGTAGCGTCGACGCTTCGAGGCAATGGTCTGAAGGTGCTGGTCGACGGCTTCTCGCCGCCAGCCGCCGATACAGAACGAACCGCACTCGCGGCTCGCCTGGCTAAGCTTGCGGCCGACGCGGCGACCCTGAGGGCGCGTTCCGCCTATCATACCGGCGCGGTTGCCAGGATCGATGAAGGGCTGGAGGCGGCCAAGCAGGCAAGCGCAGGAGACAAAGGCGAGCAGGACACGCCACCGGACGATCTCGACGCCGATCCGCTAGGAGACCGCGCCGCGCACGAGGCGGCGCTCGGCGCGGCGAACGGCGCAGTGGCCTTGTTCGACACGCTGGCCGCCGCAATCCAAGCCGATGCCGGAGGCGTGCCGCTGCTCGAACGGGCGGCGGCCGAGGAGACGCTACGCAAAGCACTCGGAGCGACCGGACGCATCGTCACGGTGAAGCTCGACGGCGCCTGGGGCACGCACGTCTCCAAGCAGAACATCCTGAGCGGCATGGGGCGCAGCATCCCACTCAAGGTCAGCGCCACGGTTGGCGCGAGCTGGGCGGTGTTCGGTTTACCCGAGGCTGAGTTGCTCGGCTCGGGCATCGCGACCGAGCGCCAACCCCTGGTCGGCATCGAGCATCAAGCCTGACGCGCCGATCGGCGGGAGAAGCCTAGTCCTGATCGGTCCTCGGCGCGCGGATGGTGTGGCCGATCTGCACAGACGCGACGGCATCGTCAGCATTGAGCGCCTCGAGCTTGCCGCGGAGCGTCTTGCCGGTGAAGAGTGTCTCATCGATGCGGGCGCGCACCTTCACGTCCTTCGGCACATAGTTAGGCTTTGTGACGCGAACCGCGATCTCGACTTCGTCGGTCGGCTTGAGCGACGCATCGCGCGAGACCGGAATCTGCACCCGCTTTAGCGAATTGGAGGAAATCGCAAGCTTCACCATCACCGATCAACCTTCGAACCCTGAGATTGGTTCACGCTACCTCTATCACACCGGCGCCTAAGAATCACTTGCTATTGTTGGCGCGGCCCCTCTTGGGGGTACTTTCCTCGACTCTGGCCCGCTTTCGCTTGCGGGACGGCGCCGCGGCTGCGCTCGTTGCGACCGCAGGCGGAGCAGCAGGAGCCGGCGCCGCCGCCGGCGGCGCGCGCCCAACATTGGCCATAGCGGCCGCAACGTCCAACTGGCCGTTCCCCCAGCGGCTATGCCAGCCCTGCGCGCCGGGTGCCGCGCGCAGATTACCGAGCAGGAGGGCATGCTGTTCGGCAGGGTTCAGCCCAATGCCGCGCGCCTGGGCTTCTGCCAGCAGCAGCGCCAGCGCGCCGGTGACCGCCGGGGCCGCCATGCTCGTACCGGACTTCAGGATGACGCCAGACTTTGTGCGGGAATGAGCGGCGCTGACGCTATGGCCAGGAGCAGACAGTTCCGGCTTTTGCCGACCGTCGCGGGTGGGCCCGGCGCTCGAGAACCATGATAGTGGCGTGCTCGGCTTGTGGGCGTCGTATGAACCGACGACAAAACTAAGCTGCCCGCACGAGATCGAGCCGATTGTATACTCATCGTCGATGTGGTCGAGGAAGGAAGCTTGCGAATTGTCATCGCGCTCGATCCAGGCATGGAACCCGCCGTCCGTTATGGTGCGGCCGGTAAGCCGGATGGTCCACGTGCCGGTTGGCAGGCTGTCGTCGATGAAGATGCCGATGACATTGTCGCCATTGTTCGGGTCGTTGAGCCGGTTGGCGACGAGAAGGACCACTTTGCCGCCGTCCTTGGCCTCTCCGTTCTGGCCGGGCTCCACCACGCCGAGCGAGCTGCCGTCGGGCATCAGTAGCTCGATTGCGATGCGGTCGGCGCCACCGTACCAGATTTCAAGCTCGTCCTGCCATCCGGTGCTCGGCGGCCGGTTCCACGTGATGTCTACGCTCCCGCCGGCAGCGAGCCGGCCGGAGGCGTGGATCTGGTCGCCGTAGGAGTTGCTGGCGGCGATCACGACGGCACGATTGGGCGCCTGACCGAGCAAGCGGTCAATGCCGCGCTCGACCAGCGTAGTGCCGTCGTGCGGCCCGCCATTGGTGCCCAAGCTTATGTTAACCACGCACGGTCGCGTGCCGGCCCGATCAAAGATGAACTGGACGGCTTCGAGCAGTCGGACGGAATCGCCGAAAGAGGTGCTGACCACGCCCGAGCCTTCCCAGACGATATCGTCAGACGAGACGTCGACGAAGACGATCGTCGCTTCCGGAGCGAAGCCGGCAACGCCCGAGCCCCCGCCGCTTCCGGCGGCGATGTCCATGACGTGGGTACCGTGGGTGCCTTGGCTGCCAGCGGAGTCGCGGGCCGGGCCGTAGCCCAGGGTCGTGTACGGAGTCTGCTGCCGCAGCGCTGCCTCGATCGCAGCGCGTTCGTAGAGCGCGCCGTAGCCAAAGGGCGCGGTGGGACTGTTGACGCCGCCCTGATGCCAGATCGCTTCGATACGGCTGCCGTTGGCGCTGCGGAAGTTGAGGTGCGCAAAGTCGCAACCGTAGTCGATGATGCCGACGACCGCGCCGGCGCCGCCGCGCGTGCTGAGCCCGCCACCGAGGCTTGCCGGGTCGCCGCGCGCCTGGGGCACGCTCGCGCTGAGCGCCGGGCGCAAATCCTGTGCGGCCTTCAGGCTGAGCACGAACGGCTGGCGCCGCACCGCCTCGATCCTGGCTAACGGGATGCGCCCCGTGACGATGGCCCCGTCGCTGTCCTGATTGGCGGGCAGGGCGACGCCGGGGCGCACCTCGCTCAGCGCCTCCCATGCCGCCACGTCGGAGACGCGAGCGAGAACCGCTACCTCGCCCGGGACCGTCGAGGCGGTGGCTGCCGTGGTGCCCCCGCTGCGGCGGATGGCGACCAGCTTCTGCAAACGCGGGTCGAGCGTGGGCGCTTCCGCCACTGCGATGGCCGTCGGGACGAGCGTGATATTCGGGTCCGGTGCCGCCTCGCCGGCGGCAACGGCTGCTGCTACGTTGGGGAGATCGTCGGTCGCATCAACGGCGCCGCCGCCAGCATCGCCGACCGCCGCTCCGACGCCGGGAACCCTGCGGGGCCGATCCTGCGTGTTCATCGCTCTCTGCTCCTCCGGCTAATATTTGACGCCTATAGGGGTGACTACACGAAAGTGACGCATCCGCACGCTAAGCGCGAACGTATGGTGAACGTTACGCGGCGAGCAACGAACTGATGGCGCGCAGTGGCCGCAGGACATCCGGATCGGGCCGATCTTCAACATTCCAGCTATAGTCGCCGGTGAGCGAGATATGTTCCCAGCCCAATGGCGCGACGTGACGTGCGATTTCGTCGGGCGTGCCGATATCAGCCAGCGCCACTTCGAGATAGCGGGTGTTCCACAGGATGATGGCGGCGACGAGCAGGTTGAGGCCGGAGGCGCGATAGGTCTGGTTCTCGAACCGCCGATCACGCAATTCGCCGAGCTGGTTGAAGAAGAGCGCGCGTGCGAGCGCGTTGCGGGCCTCGCCCTTGTTGAGGCCCGCCTGGGTACGCCGGCGCAGATCAATGTCGCGCAGCCAGTCGAGCATGAAGATCGAGCGTTCGAGGCGGCCCAGCTCGCGCATCGCGAGGGCCAGTCCGTTCTGTCGCGGATAGGCGGACAGGCGGCGAAGCATCGCCGAAGCGGTGGCGGTGCCGGTGCGTATCGATGTGGCGAACCGCAGCAGTTCATCCCAATGCGCCGCGACATGACCCAATGCGATCGGTTCGGCCGTCATGCCGGCAAGCAAGGGGCCGGCTTCCTGGCCGGGAAGGAGGTGCAAACGACGCTGCTTGATGTCGCGCAGGCGCGGCGCGAAGCGGTAGCCGAAGAAGGGCATAAGGCCGAACACATGGTCCGATGCACCGCCTGTATCGGTGTAGTGCTCCTCGATTGTCAGGCCGGTCTGCTGATACAGCAAGCCATCCAGCACATAGGGAGCTTCGCCGGCGGTCGCCGCGATTACCCGGGTCGCGAAGGGGTCATATCGATCCGAGACATGGGTGTAGAAGGCAACGCCCGGTTCGTTGCCGCTGCGCGCGTTGATGTCGCCGATTGCGGCGCCACGGCCCCCGGCATGGAATTGCTGTCCGTCGCTCGACGAGGTGGTGCCGTCTCCCCACAGCGCGGCGAGCGGCATGGCGCGATGGGCGTCGATCAGCCTTCCCAGCGCTTCACCATAGGCGGCCTCGCTGATGTGCCAGTCGTGGAGATGGGCGAGCTGGCGCAGGCTTGCGCCTCGGCAGGTTTCCGCCATGCGTGTGAGGCCGAGATTGATGCCATCGGCAAGGATGACGGTGAGCAGCGCATTGCGGTCGTCGGCCTCCCGGCCCGAACGCCGATGGATGAAGCATTCGCTGAACCCGGTCCAGGCATCGACCTCAAGCAGGAGATCGGTGATCTTCACGCGCGGCAGTCGGTCATAGGCAGCGCGACGGGCAATCTCGGTGGCGGGTGGCGTTGCCGCTTTCAGCGGCGAGATGATAAGGCCGCTTTCGTCAAGCCTGACCTGGGGCAGCTCGCCCTGTCGGGCGAGGACCGTCACCTGTTCGATCGCCGTGTCGAGCCTGGCGCGCCTTTCCTCGATATGACGATCGAAGTCCGTTTCGATGGCGAGCGGCAACGGCCCCTTCTCGCGAAGCGCGTCGAAGGTGGCCGGCGGGATGAGGTAGCTATCGAAATCGCGGAACTGGCGGCTTCCCGAGACCCATATGTCTCCCGCTCGCAACCGCTCCCGTAGCTGGGACAAGGCGCATAGTTCATAGGCGGCGCGATCGACGATGCCGTCCCGCAGGACGAACGGCCGCCATGCGGAGGGCACAAAGCGCAGCGGCACGCGATCAGGCAAGCGCCGTTTGCCGGTCCGGTATAGCTCCGCGATGATGGTAAGCGCCGACAGGAGTCCCTGCACCGCACCGGCGCCGCGAAATTCGAAGGTGTTGAGAAAGGCACCGGCAAAGAGCTTCACCGTGCGATGCCGCTCGATCAATTCAGCGGTGCGATCGACGGTTTCCGGTCGCCCGAGTACTTCGGCCCGCGCGACCGCCACGGCGAAGCGCTGCCAATCCAGCGCCTCGATCTGCGCCAGAGAGTCCACACCGTTGGTGCGCGCTTCGATGAGAATGCGGCAAGACCCTGTGAGCGTCCGGAGATGGCCTTGCAACTCGCGCACCGTCTTGAGGGCTTTGTCACGGGTCCGGTTCTCGGCGCGACGCGACATGCTGCCCAACAGCTTGTCGAACATCGTCAGGGTGGCATCGGTCAGGCTTTCCTCAAGACGGATGCCCTGCGCCGCCAGCGTCGCATGGCGGCGCAGGGCATTGAGTTCGCCAAGGTGCTGGGGTGTGATCCGGCTGCCTTCGTCCGCCAGCCTGTCAAAAGTCAAAGCCGGGATCATGTCGGCACGGGCGCGATCGAGATCCAGCGCGCGGATATGAGTGAGCCGTTCGATCAGGCGTAGGATGTTGCGCGCTGCCGGCGACTGTGGTGCATTGCGCAGCCAGGATAGCCATGTCGCGGCTTGCCCTGTTCGTCGGGCCAGCAGATCGTCCAGCCCCTGCAGCGTATCGGGCCGCAGGCCGTTCGTGAGCACTTCATAGGTAAGCTGTTCGGCCTGCTGGCGAGCACGCCGGAGTACCGCTTCGAGAACCGATGAAGAAGGCAGGAGGATCTGCCGGCGCCGAAGTTCGTCAACGATGACCCCCGCCATCTGGCCGGGGTGGACGATGGTCTGTGCGATCGGGATCGAGAATGCGACAACTTCGTGGAAAGCCTTGCGGTCGAAAATCCTGAACCCGTGCGATCGTCGGATTTCAACGAGATGTTCGCGACGGGTCTGGTCCCGATGGGCATAGTCCGCGAAGGCTTCGGGCGCGACGCCGAGTTGCTGCGCCACATAGGCGAGCACAGGAGCGGGCGGGACTTCACCCGCTTCCAGCGCACGGCCAGGCCATCTCATATAGAGTAGGAGCATCGCGTAGCCGAGCCGGGTGGCATCGCCGCGACGGCGGCCGACAATTTCCAGGTCGTCACCGGTCAGCGTATAGTGCCGCGCAATCTCGCGCTCATCGAGCGGCGCGCCATAATGCCCTGCCCAGATTTCCGCGCTCACCAGTCGCCGTCTCGCCAAGCACTATCTCCTTCCGCGTCCTTGTCCGTCAGACGGTCCTCTGGCGGCCAGCAGGAATATGTCCGTTAACTCTGGACCTATAACGGCGATTCGGACAAGATCAGATAATGATGGGAAAACGGACAGGATTGGGCTGCATGTGGCGTTGATCGGCTATGCGCGCGTCTCGACGGCAGACCAGAAGCTCTCACTCCAGCTCGACGCGCTGAACGCGGCCGGGTGCGACCGGATATTCGACGATCACGCATCTGGTGCAAAAGCCGATCGGCCCGGCCTGGCCGAGGCGCTCGCCTATCTGCGCAGCGGCGACACGCTGGTGGTTTGGAAACTCGACCGTCTTGGGCGCTCGATGAGCCATCTGATTGAGAAGGTCGGCGAGCTAGCGACGCGAGGTATCGGGTTCCGCTCGCTCACCGAGAACATCGACACCACCACTTCGGGCGGGATGCTGGTGTTCAACATCTTCGGCTCGCTTGCCCAGTTTGAGCGCGATCTGATCCGGGAGCGCACCCATGCAGGCCTCAAGGCCGCTCGCGAGCGAGGTCGCCCCGGTGGGCGGCGGCCAGTGGTCACACCTGACAAGCTCCGCAAGGCGCGCGAACATATCGCTTCCGGCCTCACAGTTCGCGAGGCCGCCGCGCGCCTCAAGATCGGCAAAACCGCCCTCTACAAAGCCCTCGAAGCCACGGAGAAGAACACAAAGTCCCAGCGTTCCCGGTCCGTTCGCTCTTAGCGTGCAGATAAGTCACTTTCGTGCAGTCACCCCTAGAAGACGGCGCGGCAGCGAGCGACCTTTTCGCCAAGGAGCGCGGCAATGGGACGGAGCGCGGCATATTCCCCCAGGTCGGGGAAGCTGGAAAACTCGCGCGCCGATCGCGTCTTTCCGACGCCCGGCCGGCCATGACACACGCCGATATAGCGGTAGTGCGCGCAGGCTTCGGCAAACTCGACGAACCGGGCATGTTCGCGGGTCGCCAGGAACGGCTGCTCGACCAGGAACTCAATCGTCAGCGGCGTAGAGCCGGAGCCCTCGGTAGGTGGTGGGCCGGGAAGCCGTATCCTCTTGGTCGCCATCGAAGGTCTCCGTGGGGGCAGGCACCTGCTTGTCGCGCTCCTTCGCGCCGCGCCGGGCGCGCTGGATCGCGCGCAACGACGGGTGCCCAGCGTGCTCGGAGCTGAGCGCACGGCAGACGAACCGGCCCTGGTGGTAGACGTGGATCTCGGTCAGGTCGCGGGGGTCATAGACCGCCTCGACCTGCTCGCCGACGAAGGCCGCGAGCGTGGGTTCGACATAGCGCCTGCCCATCAGACGGATGCCGTCGCGCAGCACTTTACGGGGCTTGGGCACGTGCACGAGCAGCATGTCGAGCTGTTCAAGGCTGTCGGGCATTGCGGGCAGGAACCCGCCCTTCTGCCAGCGCGTGATCGGCGGTTCGCCGGTGCTGCCATGCGGGCGACGATGATAGACGCCGCACACGAACGCCTCGAAGCGGGCGCGCAGCTCGTCGAGCGTGAGCACTGGCGCCGACAGCGGCTTGCCCGCGATCAGGTGGCCGGGCAGGTCGGGCAGGAACATGTCGTTGATGGTGCGGAACAGCCGCTCGATCTTGCCGCGCCCGCGAGGACGCCCCGGCAGCGAATGGATGAGGCGGATTTTGAGGGCGATGCACGCCTGCTCGATATGCTCGGAGATGAAATCCGAGCCGTTGTCGACGTAAAGCTGTTCGGGAATGCCGCTGACGATCCATTCGGGATTGGGCTTGCGCCAGATCGCCTGCCGCAAGGCGAGCGCCGTGTTGAGGGCACTGGGGGCATCGAGGCTGAGGAAGTAACCGGCGATGGCTCGGCTGTGATCGTCAACGATGACGGTCAGCCAAGGACGCACCGGGGTTCCGGCATCATCGAGCACGAGAATGTCGAGAACGGTATGATCGGCCTGCCACATCTCGTTCGAGGTCGCGGCTTCGCGCCGATGCACTAGCTCGTGCTGGTCGCGGTAGACGGCCGGATCGGAGGCTGCGGCGATCTGGCTTGCCGGTATCGCCCTGACGACACGCGCGACGGCCGCATAGCTGGGGGTTCGGTGTCCATGCGCGATGGCGAGTTCCTGCACCTTTCGGTGAATGGCGGCGACCGGGGGTCGCGGGCGCTTGGTGGCGAGAGTGCGGGTCAGTTCGACCAGATGTTCCGGCAGGTGCAGCCTGCCCCGATCGTTGCGCGGCAGACGCGCGAGACCGGCAAGTCCTTCGGCACGGTAGCGCCCGAGCCAGCGCTGCAACGTCCGCTCGCTCAGCGTGCCGGTGCGGGCGAGGTCCGCGAGCGGGATGCCATCGGCGAGGTGCGGTTCAAGGACGCGGTAGCGCTCGATCGCCAGCGGCGGGACAAGCGCCGGATGCGTCACCGCCGACGGTCCGTGTCGCAGGTAAGGAAAACGGAGATTTGCCTGCCCATCGCCATGCGAGTCCGCTCGCGTTGCCAAACCGGCCTGTTCGACGTAAATCTACCCGGTAAAGAAAACTAGGGCAACATAGACCTGCCGATGACGACTTTCTTCCCAAACCGCGCCCGATCGGGGCGCCACCGGCCCTACGCATGAAAATCGGTTACGCCCGCGTATCGACCGCCGAGCAGAACCTGGACCTCCAGCGTGATGCGCTGAAGGCTGCCGGCTGCGAGAAGGTCATCACCGACAAGGCCTCCGGGGCGACTGCCGCTCGCCCTGGATTGGAAAAGGTGAAGGAGCTGCTTCGCGCCGGCGACACACTGGTGGTCTGGCGCCTCGACAGGCTCGGCCGCTCGCTCCGTGATCTGATCGGATGGATGACCTACCTCGACGAGGAAAAGGTCGGGCTGCTGAGCCTGCACGAGGCGATCGACACGACCACCACGTCGGGCAAGCTTACCTTCCACCTGTTCGGGGCATTGGCGGAGTTCGAGCGCAACCTGATCCGCGAGCGGACCCAGGCCGGTCTCACCGCAGCCCGCGCTCGCGGCAAGAAGGGTGGCCGGCCGGCCGCACTCGGCAAGGACAAGCGCGACCTGCCCGTCAGGCTCTACCACGAGAACACGATGCCGATCGCCAAGATTTGCTCGATGCTCGGCATCTCCAAGCCAAAACTCTACGCCTATGTGCGATCGGCCGAGACCAAGCCGGTAGCCGCGTAGCGACGCTCGCCGACAAATAGCGCGATCAGAATGCCGCCACTTAGCGCGAGCGTTTACACCGTTCGCGGTCCCGATCGGCCCAGCGTCCCCCGGAACCGTTCGTTATCGGGAAGGCATCTAAGCGGTCTGCACCATCCTTCATCTAAAGTTCTCCAAGCGCTTCTGAGGATTTTCGGGCGCACCAAAAGCACTTGCTCCTCCAGTGGCTGGAGCATGTAACCGCAATTTGCTCTCCTGCGGACGGGGGGCTGGAGGTGGCTTTTTGACGGCCCGTGTTGAAGCAATCGGTATGTCTCGACGCTCATTAGTGGCGCGGCTGGTGGCCTGTGGAACCGGCTTGGTGCTCGGTTCTCCAACGCTCGCGCGACAGACTTCCCGGTCTGCGGGCTCGTGGAACTTCGGTGCGGCTCACCTCGAATGGGAGCCGCTGGAAGTCGGCACGGGTGATACCCTCCTTGTTTCGGCACAAGTGCGCGGAGTGCCGGTGCGGGCGGTGCTCGACAGTGGCAGCGGCGCGTCGATCATGAGCACGGCGCTCGCGGCGAAGCTCGGCTTGAACGATGGTGAGCGGCGCATGATTAGCGGGCTGAGCGCCAAGGCCCCGGTGCTGCTGGTCCGCGACATCGACGTACAGCTCGCCCGCGAAACCCGTCGCTTACCCTTTGCCGTCGTTGGTGATCTGAGTTCAGTGTCGGCGGCCTTCGGACGACCGATCGATATCCTCCTCGGTGCCGATATGTTCACGGGTAGCTGCATCGCGCTCGATTTCGCGAAAAGGCGTATGGCGGTCGTCAAGTCAGGCACGTTTCTCGCCGGTCCCGACTGGCGCGCTGTCGCGCTCGGGCGCGGTGCCAAGCAGGAGCTGTTCATTCGAGCTTCCGTCTCGGGTTTGCCTCCCGTGCCCTTGATGATCGATCTTGGCAGCTCGGCCGCGCTGATGCTCTCGTCGGCCTATGCCCGCGATCAAGGGCTGTTGAACGGGAAGCTCGTCTCGACCGCGGCGATCGGCGGCGTCGATGGTGTGCGTATCAACGATGCTTTCACGATCCAGAACATCAACATCGAAGGGCTTGGCGTCTCGAACGTCCCCACACTCGGGATGAGAGCTTGGCTCTCCACCAGCACGGTTGGCAATGTCGGCCTACCGCTGATCGCTCAATTCGACGTGGTGTTCGACGTGACCGCCGGATTCGTGTGGCTCCGGCCACTCGGTCCTCGTCGTCGCCTGCCGATGCTGAAGGACCGTAGCGGCCTTGGCCTCGCAGCCTCACCAACGGCGCTCACCGTTGTTCATGTGGCGGCGAACAGTCCCGCGGAAAAGGCTGGCTGGGCGGTCGGCGACCGGATCGTGGCGGTGAACGGCCATTCGATCGATGCGAACTATACGCGTGGGGAGCTCTGGCAAGTGCGCTCCCGGCCTGCTGGCACCCTCGTAAAGCTGACGATGGCCTCGGGTGATGTGCGCGAGCTCAGGCTGGCCGATTATTATTGATCGGCTTGAGGGTGGCCTTTGCCGATCGCCTTCATGATCCGACAATCGGCCATGCGCGCCTTGGTGCAGCTCTGGCTGAGCATTGCCAACTCATCCCGCAACACCGCGAGTTGCGCCAGTCTCTCCTCCACATCCTTGAGGTGCTGAGCAGCGATAGCTGAGGCGGCACCACAATCCTGGTCCGGGTTCTGCGCCAGCCCCATCAACGAACGGATCTCGTCGACGGAGAAGCCAAGCCGGCGACCGTTGCGGATGAAGTGCAAACGCTCAATGTCACTGGCATCGTAGGTTCTGCGACCCGACGCCGTGCGAGGGGCGGATCGGAGCAACCCGATCGACTCATAAAAGCGGATCGTCGTCACCTTCGTCGAGGTCTCGCTGGCGAGCTGCCCAATCATCACCGGCTTCATCATGCCATCCTTGCTTATGCGAACGTGTCGCACATTTCGCTTGCTTCTACAGCGACTGGAGGTGGTAAGGAAGGCCGCATGAATGCTTCTACCGAAAGCTGCGGGTGCCACGGGGAGCCCGCGCGCGCGCAAACCGATCCGGCCTATCGCCGTGCGCTGCTGACCGTCGTGGTGCTCAACCTCGGCTTCGGAGTCGCCGAGCTGTTCGGCGGGTTCATCGCCGATAGCCAAGCGCTGAAAGCGGATTCCCTCGATTTTCTCGGGGACGGGTCGATCAGCCTTATCGGTCTTCTCGCGCTTGCCTGGTCCGCACGGGCGAGGGCAAAGGTCGCGCTGACGCAGGGGTTGTTTCTCGGTGCGCTTGGCGTGGGCGTAATCGGTTTCGCGATTTGGCGCGCCCTGAACGCAACCGCGCCCGATGCCGAACTGATGGGCACAATCGGCGTTGTCGCGCTCGCGATCAATGTCGTGTCCGCCTTGGTGCTTGCGCGTTTCCGGGAAGGGGACGCCAATGTTCGCGCGATCTGGCTGTTCAGCCGCAACGACGCGCTCGCCAACGTGGCGGTGATCGCCGCGGCCGGTCTGGTGGCGTGGACAGGAAGCGCCTGGCCGGACCTCGCCGTCGCCGGCCTCATCGCCCTCCTGTTCCTCCACTCCGCTTATGAAATCGTCACTGGCGCTCGGCGCGAATTGGGAGAGCGGTAGTGCGTCTGCTCGCGTTGATCCGGGCAATGCTCTCGTTGCGGCTGCTCTCCGCGCTCGCGGCGCTGCTGATCCCTGCTGCGGCAATCGCCGAACCCGGCGACGTGCAAACCGCATGGCGGCTGCTCGACTATATGGCCGTCGATTATGGCGGCGCGGTCGCCAACGGTCGGATCAAGAGCACGTCGGAATATGCCGAGATGACGGAGTTCGCCGCGTCGGTCTCGACACGGCTTCAGGGCCTGCCGGCGAAGCCGGAGCGTCAAGCCCTCATCCAGCGGGCTGCCAACCTCCAGGCGGTGATCGCGGAAAAGGGACCGACTGAACAGGTGGCAACATTGGCGCACGGGCTCGCGGCCGATCTGTTGCGCGCCTACCCGGTGCCGCTCGCGCCCGATAAGGCTCCGAACCTCGTCTCCAGCGATGCACTGTTCCGACAATCCTGCGCGTCCTGCCACGGGATGACGGGCAACGGCCGTGGCCCTGACGCCGCCAAGCTCGCTACGCCCCCGATTGCTTTCACCGATGCCGAGCGCGCGCGCCAGCGCAGCGTGTTCGCGCTCTATCAGGTGGTGACGCAAGGCATCGACGGGACCGCGATGCAGAGCTTCGCCGATCTGCCCAACGATCAGCGCTGGGCGTTAGCATTCCGAGCCGGGAGCTTCGCCTTCACGGATGCGCAGGCGCGCGAAGGCGAGCGGCTTTGGAAATCCGACCCGACCCTTCGCCGGCGCATTCCGGACCTGAAAACCCTGGTCGCGCTCACCCCGGCCGCGCTCGGCGCGGCGATCGGCGACGCCAAGGCTGACCCAGTGCTCGCGTTCCTGCGTCGTCATCCCGAACAGGTGATACAACAGGCTCCCGGCTCGCTCGCGGTCGCCCGCGCCAAACTCGCCGAAAGCGTGGCGGCTGCGCGGCGCGGCGATGCGCGCATGGCGAAAGAGCTGGCGCTGTCGGCCTATCTCGATGGGTTCGAGCCGATCGAGCCAACACTCACCGCGCGCGACGCGACGCTGATGGGTCGAATCGAGGGCGCGATGGGGGAGTTCCGCGCCTCGATCGACCGGGGCGCGTCGCCCGATGATCTCGCGGAGAAGGTCGCAGTACTGGGCGGCCTTTTCGACGATGCGGAAGCGGCGCTCGCGCCTGATGCCGCCACCGAAGCGTCCACGTTCCTGGGCGCGTTCACGATCCTGCTGCGTGAAGGGCTCGAAGCCCTGCTCATCGTTGTCGCCATGATCGCGTTCCTGCGTAAAGCCGAGCGCGGCGAGGCGCTGCGGTACGTGCATGGCGGCTGGGTCAGCGCGATCATCGCGGGCGGGATCACCTGGGCGGTCGCCACCTATGCGATCGGGATCAGCGGTGCGAGCCGGGAGCTGACGGAAGGGTTTGGCTCGCTGTTCGCCGCGGTCGTGCTGCTCTCGGTCGGGATTTGGATGCACGGCAAGGCGCAGGCCGATCAGTGGCAGCGCTATATTCGCGAGAAGATGTCGCGGGCGCTCTCGGGCGGGTCGGGCTGGTTCCTGTTCGGGCTGGCGTTCGTCGTAGTTTATCGCGAGGTCTTCGAGACGATCCTGTTCTATGCCGCGCTTTCGGCGCAAGGTGACAACGGGATGCTTCTCGCGGGGGCCGGGTCGGCGATTGGACTGCTCAGCCTGATCGCTTGGGCCATGCTTCGCTACAGTCGCAAGCTGCCGATCGCGCAGTTCTTCCGCTATAGCTCCTGGCTCATGGCGGTCCTGACCGTCGTGCTGGCGGGTAAAGGCGTCGCCGCGCTCCAGGAAGCCGGCCTTATCAACATCGCACCGCTCGCGGACGTGCCACGGCTGTCGATGCTCGGCGTGTTTCCCACTTGGCAATCGGTGCTGGCGCAACTCCTGATGGCGGTCGCCATTGCGGTCGGGTTCGCCTGGAACGGGCGCGACCGATCCCGCTCGGGTTCCGGCTCAGTGACCCTTGGTTCGAATTAGTGCAATGACATGAAAACCCTTCCGTGATAGAGGCAAGCTAGTGCGAGCCTTTTTGCCTTTCCTGACATGCCTGATGCTGGTCCTGACCAGCTTCTCCGGCATGGCCCATGCCGCCGATCTGGCGGGGGGAAGCATCGCGGGCGTTGAGTTCACGGTCCATACCGCCGGTGACATCGATCAGGTGCCATCGGACTCGGACAAGAATGTCCCGCATCATCACAATTATTGTCACGGACACGACGTCGGCGCGCCTGCGCGCACGACGATGGAATATACCCCCGTCCTCACAGTGCCCAAGCCGACAATCTCCGCCTCTGCGTCGCTCGACGGCCGCACCGGCATGGTCCATTTGAGGCCCCCCCAAGCCTGACGTCCGATTTGGGCGTGCGTTGGCGCGCCCCTGTCGATCATCGTCAGGAGTCCTATTTTCATGAATCGTATCCTCGCGGCCATGCTGGCCGCAGCGTCTTGCGCCACGATGGCGCAGGCGCAGGTCGGACCGTCCGCGCCTGTTGCGCAGGATGCGCCGGTCTACACGCTTGACCAAGCGGTCAGTGCAGCGGGCGGTTCGGCCCCTGCTGCGGAAGCGGCGACAGCTGGAATCGACGCGGCCCGTGCAGGTCGCACAGTCGCCGGCTTGCGGCCCAATCCGGTGGTTCAAGGCCAAGTCGAGAATGTCATCGGCTCCGGGCCGTATCGGGGGGTCCGCAGCGCGGAAACCACGGTCGGCTTTGCGATCCCGATCGAGCTAGGCGGCAAGCGCGGCGCCCGCGTCGCGGTCGCCAATGCGCAATTGTCCCGGGCCGAGATCCAGGCCGCGATCATCGCGGCGGATGTCCGGCTTCAGGTAACGCAGCTCTATGTCGAAGCGGTCGCGGCCGATCGCCGGGTAATGACAGCCCGCGATCAGGCCCGGATCGCCAGCGATGCGCTGCGGGCCGCGAGCGTTCGCGTGCAGGCAGGGCGGGCATCGCCACTCGAGCAACAGCGCGCGGATGTCGCGCGTATCAATGCCGACGCCAATGTGGAGCGGCAGCTTCGCTTGGCCGAGGCGGCCCGCGCCAATCTGGCGCGTCGGATCGGACGGCCGATCGACGGCCTGCTCGATGACACGCTGCTCGATCGCCTTCCCGATGTGAACGTCTATGGGCCGTTGGCACCGGTCAACACGACCGGCACACTCGCGCTGGCGGCAGCCAACGCGGATTTCTCCATTGCCGAAGCCGGCGTGCGGCTCGCGCGCGCCAATCGCGTGCCTGACCTGAACGTCGGGCCGTCGATCCGCCGCCTGGAAGCGACCAACGACATGGCGGCGGTGTTCAGCGTGTCGATCCCGATCCCGGTGTTCAACAATGGTCGCGCCGCGATTGCGCAGGCGACCGCGCAGCGGACCCAGGCGGATGCGCAGCGCCGCGTGACCGCGCTCGACATCGAACAGGCGATCACGGACGCGCAGGCGCAGGCGGCCAATGCCGCAACGACGGCTCGTGCGGCGTCGGGGCCGGCGCTGGCGGCTGCACAGGAGGCCGCCCGCATCGCGCGGATCGGCTATCGCGAGGGCAAGTTCGGCCAGCTCGAATTGCTCGATGCTGAACGCACGCTCGCCGAAACGCGGGTCGCCGCGATCGACGCGCTTGCCAATTACCAGAATGCCCGCGCGCAAGTGGAGCGACTGACCGCTCGTGCGCCCAATGGGGGGAATCAGTGATGAAGAGCTTTTATCTCGCGGGCGCGGCGTCGCTCGCCCTGCTCTTGGCTGCCTGCGGCGGCAAGGATGGCGGAAACGAGGCAACTGCCGAAGGCGCAGCTGCCAATGAGACGGCAGCGGGCACGGAAAAGGGCGGTGCTGAAGGCGGTCATGCCGGTGAAGGCGTCGTCACATTGGGTGCCGACCAGATCGCCACAGCGGGCGTCCAGGTCGGACGGCCGATCATCGGCGGGGCCGGGACGATCGAGCTGCCCGCGATCATCGAGGGCGACCCACAGGGAACGCAGGTCGTCTCGGCCGCAATTGCGGGACGCGTGGTCGCGCTCACCCGTAACCTCGGCCAATCGGTCGGACGCGGCCAGACCATTGCGGTCATCGAAAGCCGCGAGGCGGCGCAGATCAAGGGCGAGGTCGAGGCGGCGCGGGCGCGGCTTCAGCTCGCTAATTCGAACCTCGCGCGCGAACAGCGGCTGTTCGCGCAGAGAGTCTCCCCTGAACAGGATCTGATCGCCGCCCGCACAGCGGCGACGGAGGCGCGGATCGCCCTGACGCAGGCGCAGAGCATGGTTTCGGCGGCGGGTGTCGGCGGCGGCGGGCTCAACCGGCTCGGCATTGCCGCGCCGATCTCGGGCCAGATCATTGCGCGCCCCGTGACGCTGGGACAAACGGTCGCGGCGGATGCCGAACTCTATCGCATCGCCAACCTGAGCCAGGTGTCGATCGCGCTTAATCTCAAGCCCGAGGATGCGGGCCGGGTGCGTCCCGGCAATACGGTGCTGGTGAAGGCGGCAGGCCGTCAGGCGACCGCCCGCGTGACCTTCGTGTCGCCGGCGCTTGATCCGCAGACGCGGCTCGTGCCTGCGCTCGCCACCCTCGACAATCGCGGTGGCGAATGGCGGGTCGGCGAGCCTGTGACGGCAGCCGTGCAGCTCACGGGCAGCGGCGGGAGCGGGGCGGTCCGCGTGCCGACGACGGCGGTCCAGAGTTTCGAGGGCAAGTCGGTCGTGTTCGTGCGCACGCCCACCGGCTTCAAGGCGACCCCGGTCCAGCTCGGCGATGCGTCGGGCGACACGGTGATCGTCCGGTCGGGCCTGACCGGCAACGAACAGATCGCCACCACCGGAAGTTTCACGCTCAAGGCCGAGATCGGCAAGGGCGAAGCGAGCCACGAGGATTAAGCCATGATCGCCCGTATCGTAACCTGGGCGGTCGAGAAGCGCTGGCTAGTCCTGCTCCTCACCGTCATCGTCGCCGCCATCGGCGCCTTTTCCCTCTACCGGCTACCGATCGACGCGGTGCCGGACATCACCAACAATCAGGTCCAGATCAACGTCCGCGCGCCTGCCCTCTCGCCCGAGCTGGTCGAGAAGCAGGTGTCGTTTCCAATCGAAACCGCGCTCGCCGGCACCCCCGGCCTGGAATATACGCGCTCGTTGAGCCGCAACGGCTTCGCGCAGATCACGGCGGTCTTTTCGGACGCGACGGACATCTATTTCGCCCGCCAGCAGGTGGGCGAGCGTCTGCGGGGCGTGCAAGAGAATCTGCCCGACGGCGTGAACCCTGAAATGGGTCCGATCGCGACAGGCCTGGGCGAGGTGTACATGTACACCGTTCGTCTCGATCATCGCGAGGACGACAAGCACAAGCCCGGTGAACCGGGCCAACAGCCCGATGGCAGCTACATCACGCCAGAGGGCGAGCGACTGACGACCGAAGAGGACAAGGCGACCTACCTGCGCACCGCGCAGGACTGGATCGTGACGCCGCTTCTGAAGACCACACCGGGCCTCGCCGGTGTCGACTCGATTGGCGGTTACGCCAAGCAGTTCCTCGTCGTGCCCGACGTGCAGAAGCTGGCCTCGCTCGGCATCACGCTGACGGACCTGGGAAATGCGCTGGAGCGCAATAACACCAGCGTCGGCGGTGGCTTCGTCAATCGCAATGGCGAAGGTCTGGCTGTTCGCTCGGATGCGCTCGTTCGCAATGCCAGCGAGTTGGCCAGGACCGTGATCGCGACACGTAACGGCGTGCCGATCACGGTCGAACAAGTTGCGACTGTGAAGACGGGTCAGGCGATCCGCATGGGTTCGGCATCGGAGAACGGTACCGAAGTCGTCGTCGGCACGGCGATCATGCGGATCGGCGAGAACAGCCGCATCGTGTCGACCGCGGTCGCTGAGAAACTGAAGACGATCAACGCTTCGCTGCCTCCTGACGTCGTAATTCAGCCGGTGCTGAACCGCACCGAGCTGGTCAATTCGACGATCAAGACGGTCGCGAAAAACCTGTCCGAAGGCGCGGTGCTGGTCATCGTCGTGCTCTTCCTGCTGCTCGGCAACTTCCGTGCGGCCCTGATCGCGGCGTTGGTCATCCCGATCACCATGATGCTGACAGGCTTTGGTATGCTGCGCGCTGGGGTCTCGGCCAATCTGATGAGCCTTGGGGCTTTGGACTTCGGTCTGATCGTCGACGGCGCCGTCATCATTGTCGAAAACGCGCTGCGCCGGCTTGCCGAGCAACAGCATCATGAAGGCCGATTGCTCAGCGTCAAGGAACGGCTCGCGACCGTGGCAGCCGCTGCGCGTGAGATGATCCGTCCCTCTGTGTACGGGCAGGCAATCATCATCCTCGTCTACGTACCGCTGCTCACGCTGACCGGCGTGGAGGGTAAAACGTTCGGACCGATGGCGCTGACCGTCATCATCGCGCTCGCCTTCGCCTTCATCCTCTCTCTCACCTTCGTGCCGGCGATGATTGCGATCTGGCTGTCGAAGAAGGTCGAGGAGAAGGACGGCCGCATCATCACGTGGCTGAAGAAGCGCTACGAACCCGGTCTCGACCGGGCCATGAAGCGCCCGACGCTGACGATCGGTGCGGGTGTGGGAAGCCTTGTGGTGGCGGCGCTTGCTTTCACTACGCTCGGCTCGGTGTTCCTGCCGCAGCTCGACGAAGGCGATTTGCTGATCCAGTCGCTCCGCATTCCGGCAACGTCGGTCCAGCAGAGCCAGGCGATGCAGGTGCCGATCGAGCGGATGATGTCGAAGCAGCCGGAGGTGCAATTCGTCTATTCCAAGACGGGCACCGCCGAGCTGGCGGCCGACCCGATGCCGCCGAACGCGACCGACATGTTCGTCATCCTGAAGCCGCGCAAGGATTGGCCGGATCCTGAGCTTCCCAAGGAGGAGCTGGTCAGCCGGATCGAGGGTAATCTCGCGAAGATTCCGGGAAATGCCTACGAGATCACCCAGCCCATCCAGATGCGCTTCAACGAGCTGATCGCCGGCGTGCGCGGCGACATCGCGGTGAAGGTGTTCGGGGACGACTTCAACCAGATGAACCGGACGGCCGAGCAAATCGCGGCGGTGCTGCGCAGAACGCAAGGCGCAGCGGACGTGAAGGTGGAGCAGACGACCGGTCTTCCCATGCTCGACATTCGCGTCAACCGCGACGCGATGGCGCGGTTGGGCGTTACGGCTCAGGATGTGCAGGACACCGTGACTGCGACGATCGGCGGGCGAACATCGGGCCAGATCTTCGAGGGCGACCGTCGCTTCCCCGTGGTGATCCGCCTGTCGGAGGCGCAGCGTGCCGACATCGGCCTGCTCCAACAGGTGCAGGTGCCGGTGGCAGGCGGCGGCTATGTACCGCTGTCCAGCGTCGCCGAGATCAAGGTGGTCGATGGTCCGAACCAGATCAGCCGCGAGAACGGCAAGCGGCGCGTGGTGGTGCAAGCCAACGTGCGTGGCCGCGACGTCGGATCCGTCGTGGCGGATGCGCAGGCGGCGATCGGCAGCCAACTCCGGCTGCCTGCCGGCACCTATCTCGAATGGGGCGGCCAGTTCGAGAACCTCCAATCGGCAAGCGAACGGCTGAAGCTGGTCATTCCGGCTTGCTTCATTTTGATCCTGCTGCTCCTCTACGGGGCGTTGGGATCGGTCCGCGACGCCGCGATCGTGTTCACCGGCGTGCCTTTCGCGCTGGTGGGCGGCGTCCTGTTGCTGTTCCTGCGGGGCATGGACTTCTCGATCTCGGCGGCAGTGGGCTTCATCGCCCTCTCGGGCATCGCGGTCCTCAACGGCCTCGTCATGGTCAGCTCGATCCAAGATCTGATCCGATCAGGGATGAGCCGCGAGGAAGCCGCGCATGTTGGCGCGATGCAGCGTCTGCGACCCGTCATCATGACCGCGCTAGTCGCCAGCCTCGGCTTCGTGCCGATGGCGCTGGGCGAAGGCGCCGGCGCAGAGGTTCAAAAGCCTTTGGCGACGGTCGTCATCGGCGGTCTGATCTCGGCGACGCTTCTTACGCTGTTCGTGCTGCCGACACTCTATGCCCGGTTCGGGCAGAAAGTGATCGAGAAACCCGAGCACTACAATGAGGAGCATGAAGGGGACGACCACGGTCAGACCTTCGTGAACAACTTGGCCTGATGGATGGGCGGGGCGATCCGCGATCGCCCCGCCCATCTCTGGGAGATGGGGATATGCCTCGCACCATAACCAGCTCGATGCTTCACGGCGGGCCACTGCGCATCTGGTCGGCACTCACCGATCCGGATCATCGCCGGGCGTGGAGTCCGCTCGTATTTCTCGATGATCCGTCCCGGCTCGGCGACACAGAATGCACCTTTGCGATCCAGGGCATCACCCGGCCAATTCGGACGCCAGCACGGATTGATCGATTCGATAAACCGCACGCCTTCGCTTGGTCCTGCGGCATCCCCTATCTGTTCACGCTCGAAGAGCGGTACGAGCTGGCGGGGGACGATGGCGGCACCAGGCTAACGCATAGCTGCACGCTGCGCGGGGCGCTCTCCCTGCCGTTCGCGGCGATGATGTTGCGCCGCCTGCGATCCCTGATGGTCGAATCTGACGATCGCCTCGCAACCTATCTCCGCTGGCGGGTAGGTCAGCCTGCCCGGGCTATCAATCGTCAGCGCGTCCCCTTCCGCTGCAGGAGGAAGGCGCGATGATGATGCACTGTAAGCGGGTGCTGCCCGCCGTCATCCTCGTTGTCGGGCTCGCGGCGTGCTCGGAAAGAAAGCCGCCAGCCCCGCCAACGGAGCAGCAGATCCATTCGTCCGACAGCGCCGTGGCGACCGGGGAAATGGGGCGGCATAGATATCGCTGTTCCGACGGGGAACCGCTGTTCGTCGATTACAAGGACAACGGCCTGCAGATCGATTTGCGGCGCTCCAACGGGGGACCGCCGATGATGCTGACCGCGCCAGCGCAGGGCCTGCAATATGTCGGCGAAACAGCCACCGCGACCTTCAAGGGGTCGCAGCTCACCATCGTGGAAGGCGATGGCCGTACCCGGATCTGCGAGCAGGAAGGCACGCGATGAACTGCCCTGCCTTCGAACGCCACAGGGCGCTTCGTCGGAAGAGACCGATGTCTGACACGTCGATTTCAAATGTGACAACCTTGTGCGGCCTGAATCGGGCCGGTCTGGCGATCGCGCGCCTCGGCGTCGTTCTCGTCTCCGGGGCGGTTATAGGGGCGTGTAATCCAGCGCCGACCCAGCCTACCGAGCCGGCGCATGAAAAGCATCTGACGTCGAAACTAATCGCGCAGCGCATCATGTACTGCGACGACGGCACACGCGCCGATGTCGACTTCATCGATGACGGCTTGAAAATGGCCGTCACCTGGCTGCCGAAGGGCAGGACCGAGATCCTGCGCGCGCAGCGAACCGGTGACGAGTTTCGCGGCGACCATTCGCGGGCTGTCGTGGCGGGCGGATCGATCGCGTTCACGCGACGCGGGAAGATCCGCGTCTGCCACCGAACCCCGGAGGAGTCCTAGGAAATGCAGGCACTGCTCTATACGCTTGCGCCTGTGCTGGCGGTCGTGCTCGGCGCGATTGTCGCGAGCCGCACCAAGTTGAAACCTGGCCTCGTGGCGGGCCTACAGCATCTCGCTGCCGGCGTCGTGTTCGCGGCGGCAGCGACCGAAATCCTGCCGCAGGTCAAGCATGAGGCATCGCCCAGCGCGACGTTGATCGGCGGGGCGGCGGGCGTCGCGACCATGCTGGGGCTCAAGGCTCTTGAGGCCCGCTTCAAGGGGCCGATGGCGCTACTCGCCGCGATCGGCATCGACATTCTGGTCGACGGCCTGGTGCTCGGCCTCGCTTTCGTGGCGGGCGAGAAGGCAGGTCTCCTGCTGACGATCGCGCTCACTCTGGAAGTGTTATTTCTGGGACTGACGCTGACCGACGAGCTGGCGGAAACCTATCGCTCGCGCTTGCGCATCATCGTGATCGTCTCGGCATTGGCCCTGCTGCTGCCGATCGGCGCGCTCGCTGCCGTGCCGGTCGCCGCGCTGTCGCCGGTGATGATCGCCGGCTTCCTCAGCTTCGGGCTGATGGCGCTGCTCTACCTCGTCACGGAGGAGTTGCTGGTCGAGGCGCACGAGAAACCCGACACCCCGCTCATCAGCTCGATGTTTTTCGTCGGCTTCCTGGCCCTGCTGACACTTGAGGAGATGATGGGATGATCCCGGGCAACGACAACAATGGCGGGCAGGAGCGCCGCACACTGTGGATCGTCCTGCTGCTGAACGCGGCGATCGCTGCGGGCTTCTTCGTTTCCGGCTTCTTCGCGGACTCGAGCGCGCTGATCGCCAACGGCGTCGACAACCTGTCCGATACGGCTGTGTATGCGCTGAGCCTTGTGGCGCTCACCCGGGGCCAGACATGGAAGACACGCGCCGCGGTCGCTTCGGGCGTCATGCTGCTGATCTTCGCGGGCGGCATCTTGATCGATGTCGGACGGCGCTACGTGCAGGGCAGCGAGCCCATCGGACCTACCATGATGGTCATGTCCGCGATCGCCGGCGTCGTGAATTACCTCTGCCTGCGGCTGCTCCAGCGCCTCAAGGATCCGGACGTCAATCTCCGGGCCGCAACCACCTTCAGCTTCAACGACTTCATTTCCAACGGCGGCATCCTGATCGCCGGCGTGCTGGTGCTGTGGTTGGGTACCAATTGGCCGGACCTGCTGGTCGGCTTCGCCACCGCCATCATCGCCATCAAGGGCGGTGTCGAAATCCTGCGCGACGCGCGCGCCGAAACCAAGAAAAGCGAAAGGAGGTCGTCATGAACGACAAGCTCGAACTCGACATTCCAGTGTTGTTGCCGGACCTTCCTGACGCGGCCGATGCCTGCCTGGACCGTCTCGTATCAACCCTGTCAAAGCGCGAAGGTGTCGAGCGGGCGCATGTGATCTGTCTCGACGGCAACACGCCAGCGGCGCTGTGCATCCATTTCGATGCCGCCAAGCTGCCGCTGCCACGGTTGCGCGAAATGGTGCGCGCCGCAGGTGCCGAAATCACCGAGCGCTACGGCCATGCGATCTGGCAGGTGACGGGGATCAACCACGAACGTCGGGCGCGCACGGTCAGCGATGCGCTGTGCGCCTTGCCCGGCGTGGTCCAGGCAAGCGCCAGCACCAGCGGGTCTGTCCGGGTCGAATATGATCGCCGCGAAACCACCGAAGAGGAGGTGCGCGCTGCGCTTCGCAAGCTGAAGGTGAGGGTGGGCAAGCGGGTCGCTGCCGATGAACATGCCGGCCACGACCACGGCCCCGGGGGCCACGGCGCGGGCGAAGAGAAGCACGGCCCCGGCGATGGCCACGACCATAGCCACGCCGAATTTCTCGGCCCCAATACCGAGCTGATCTTCGCGCTCGCCTGTGGCGCGCTGCTGGGGATCGGCTACGCGATCGAGAGGCTGGTCGCTGGCGCGCCCGAATGGCTGCCGACCGCCTGCTATATCGCAGCCTATTTCTTCGGCGGATTCTTCACGCTGCGCGAGGCGATCGACAACCTCCGGATGAAGAAGTTCGAGATCGACACGCTGATGTTGGTCGCTGCGGCCGGCGCCGCTGCGCTGGGCGCATGGGCCGAAGGTGCGCTGCTGCTGTTCCTGTTCAGCCTCGGCCATGCGCTTGAGCATTATGCAATGGGCCGCGCCAAGAAGGCGATCGAGGCGCTGGCGAAGCTCGCGCCCGAAACCGCGACCGTGCGACGCGGCGGGCAGACCAGCGAAATCCCGGTCGAGCAGATGGTCGTCGGGGACATTGCCATCGTCCGCCCGAACGAGCGCCTGCCTGCCGACGGCTTCGTCATCAAGGGCACCAGCGCGATCAACCAGGCCCCGGTCACGGGTGAAAGCATCCCGGTCGACAAGGTGCCGGTCGCAGATGCCGCAGCGGCACGCGCCAAGCCCGATGCAGTCGACGCGGAAAGCCGGGTTTTTGCTGGTACGATCAACGGCGGCGGCGCGATCGAGATCGAGGTGACACGCCGTTCCAATGAAAGCGCGCTTGCCAAGGTCGTGAAGATGGTGAGCGAAGCGGAGACGCAGAAGTCGCCGACGCAGCGCTTCACCGACCGGTTCGAACGGATCTTCGTGCCCGCCGTCCTGGTCCTGTCAGTGCTCCTGCTGTTCGCATGGGTGGTCGTCGACGAGCCGTTCCGCGACAGCTTCTATCGCGCGATGGCGGTGCTGGTGGCGGCAAGCCCGTGCGCGCTCGCGATCGCAACGCCGAGCGCGGTCCTGTCGGGCGTTGCCCGTGCAGCGCGGGGCGGCGTGCTCGTGAAGGGCGGTGCACCGCTCGAAAACCTCGGGTCGCTCAAAGCGATCGCTTTCGACAAGACGGGCACGCTGACCGAAGGTCGTCCGCGCATCACTGATGTCGTGCCCGTCGATGGCGCCGATGAAGGCGAGTTGCTGGCGCTGGCTGTCGCCGTCGAAGCGTTGAGCGACCATCCCCTGGCCCAAGCGATCGTCAAGGACGGCCGCGAACGTCTGAACGATCGTGCCGTGCCGACTGCCGGCGACCTCAAGAGCCTGACCGGTCGGGGCGTCACCGCGAGCGTGGATGGCGAGACGGTGTGGATCGGCAAGGCCGAGATGTTCGGAAGTGAGGGCATTCCGGCGCTGGGGCAGGGCGCGCAGGACGCAATCGCGAAGCTGCGCGAGAACGGCCGCACGACAATGGTGGTCCGCAAGGGGGACCGCGACCTGGGCGCGATCGGCCTGATGGACACGCCTCGCGAAGCTGCCAAGACCGCGTTGCGTCGGCTGCACGAGATGGGCGTGTCGCGGATGATAATGATCTCCGGCGATCACCAGAAAGTCGCCGAAGCGATCGCCGACGAAGTCGGGATCGACGAAGCGTGGGGCGACCTCATGCCCGAAGACAAGGTTGCCGCGATCAAGAAGCTCGCCGGCGAAGACAAGGTCGCGATGGTGGGCGACGGCGTGAACGATGCGCCGGCGATGGCAAGCGCCACGGTCGGCATCGCGATGGGCGCGGCGGGGTCGGACGTTGCGCTGGAGACAGCCGACGTGGCGCTGATGGCCGACGATCTGGCGCACCTGCCATTCGCAGTCGGTCTTAGCCGCCATACCCGTGGAATCATCCGGCAGAACGTCTTCGTCAGCCTGGGTGTCGTCGCCTTCCTGGTGCCTGCTACCATCCTCGGCCTCGGCATTGGGCCAGCGGTGGCGGTTCATGAGGGATCGACGCTGCTCGTCGTCATCAATGCGCTCAGGCTGCTCGCCTACCGCGATCCGGCAGGGAAGGCGGCATGAAGTGGCTGATCGCCTTCGACCTCGACGGCACGCTTGCCGAGAGCAAGCGGCCGTTATCGGAGGATATGGCCGCAATCCTCGCCCGATTGCTCGCCATCACGGATGTGGCGGTGATCTCGGGCGGGGACTGGCCGCAGTTCGAAAAGCAGATCGCCTCGCGCCTTCCTGCCGGCGTCGCGCTCGACCGTCTCTGGTTGATGCCGACCACAGGCACGAAACTCTATCGGTTCATCAATGGCGCTTGGCGCGCGGTCTATGCCGAACTGTTCGACGACGCGGAGAAGGCGAAGATCCGCACGGCCTTCGATCAGGCGCTGACCGATGCCGGTCTCGCCGACGAACGTATCTGGGGCGAACGGATCGAGGACCGGGGCAGCCAGATCACCTTTTCGGGCCTGGGGCAGGCAGCGCCGCTGAAGGAAAAGGAAGCGTGGGATCCTGACCGAAAGAAGAGGACCGCGTTGCAGGCCACGTTGCGCGCGAAGCTGCCGGAGCTCTCGATCAATCTCGGTGGCACGACATCGATCGACGTGACCAGAGCAGGGATCGACAAGGGCTATGGCCTGAAGCGCCTGAGTGCCGAGAGCGGTGTCCCGCTCGACGGGATGCTGTTCATTGGGGATGCGATATTCCCCGGTGGGAATGACTATCCCGCTGCTGAAATCGGCCTCGACACAGTGAGGGTGCGCGACGTCGCGGAAACCACCGCCGTCGTGACCGCCATCATCGCGTGTCTGCACCGATAGGATCAAGATACATGGTCGGCTCCATCGCGGAATGCCGCATTGTCAAAGCTCTGGCTTCTGTCGCTTAGGGCAGCGCTTCCTAAAACGAAAAGAAGGCAATGTGCGCGTCTCCGCGAACAAAGCCTCCAGCGATCAATCTAAGAGATTCCGCCGCGCTTCTCAATCGTAGGGGGCGTTTGCGGGAGGGGGCGGAATCCTACGCTAAGGATTTGGGCCAGCGATATTCCCCGGTTAGATTGATGTGTTCCCATCCCAACGGCGAGACGTGGGCGAGTAGATCAGGCGCGATATGGGTACCGCTGGCGGCCCGGGTATTGACGACCTCGCCGAGCTTCATGGTGTTCCAGAATATGATGATGGCGGCGAGCAGGTTCATTCCGGCGATGCGATAGTGCTGGCCTTCGCCGGATCGATCCCGGATTTCACCTCGGCGGTGGAAGCTGATGGCGCGCTTTAGGGCGTGGTGGGCCTCACCCTTGTTGAGGCCGATCTGAGCCTGGCGCGGGAGGCCGGCATCAAGAATCCAGTCGATCATGAACAGGGTTCGCTCGATGCGGCCCACCTCTCGCAATGCGAGGGCCAGCTCATTCTGGCGCGGGTAAGAGGCGAGCTTGCGAAGAATCTGGCTGGGGGCGACGATCCCCGCTGCGATCGTCGCCATGATGCGCAGGATGTCGGGCCAGTTGCGCTCGATGAGCGGTTCATTGATCTTACCTCCGACCAGCGCTCGCACATTGGCCGGCGTCGCGTTGGGCGTGAAGGCATAGAGTCTTTTCTGAGGGAGATCGCGGATACGGGGGGCGAACCTGTAGCCGAGCAAGGCGCAGGCGGCGAACACATGATCGGTGAAGCCGCCCGTGTCGGCAAAATGCTGGCGAACGCGGCGGCCCGCGTCATTCATGAGCAGCCCGTCCAGGATATAGGGAGCCTCGCTGACCGTTGCCGGGATCACCTGGGTTGCGAACGGCGCATATTGATCGGACACATGGCTGTATCCCTTGAGGCCCGGGACGTTGCCATATTTCGCGTTGATCAGATTCATCGCCTCGCCCTGCTCGGTAGCAAGGAAGAACTGCCCGTCGCTGGATGCCGATTGCCCTTGTCCCCAGAAGGCGGCCATGGGCAGGGCGGCGTGGGCCTCCACGATCATGGCGAGCGCCCGATCATAGGCGCTGCCTTCGACATGCCAGCGCGCGATCCGCAGCAATTCCCAGAAGCTGTGCGTGTTGGTCGCCGCCGCCATCTTGCGCAAACCGAGATTGACGCCTTCCGCCAGCAACACGTTCATCAGGCCGATCCGGTCGCTGCAGGGCGCGCCGGTGCGCAGATGCGTGAACGCCTCGGAAAATCCGGTTCGCTCATCGACTTCCAGCAACAGATCGGTGATCCTCGCGGGCGGGAGCTGTTGATAGAGATCGAGCACGAGATCCTCGGCCCCTTCGGGCGTGTCGGCCCTCAGCTTGTCGATGTGCAGCTTGCCGTTCTCGATGATGCCGCCTGGGATCGTGCCGGTTCGCGCCGCGCGGCCAAACTCCTTCAGCCGTGTATCCAGTCGAGCCCTGCGCTCGGCCAGCCATTCGCCGGGTCGCAGCGGCACGGCGAGCCGCGCGGTCTGCTCTATCGCCTGTGGCGGGACCAGAAGCTGCTTGAGGTCGCCATAGCGGCGCGATCCCGCCAACCATATGTCACCGGACCGGAAGGCGTCGCGGATGTGGAACAGCACCGCGATTTCCCAAAGCCGGTGGTCGCCGCTGGGCTCAGCGCAAAGATGACGATGCCATTTCGAGTTGGGACGTAGAAAATCCACCGGCGGATCGACCTTGATCCCGTTACGCAGCATCGCAACGGCCGCCAGAAGAGGCGTGGCGATCGGCGCCGCCTGCATGTCGAGCAGGCGCAGCATCCTGGGCGCGTAGAGGCGGAAACGGTGATAGCCGTCCAGCACACGGCTGAGCGGGTCGGCCGCGAGCACGTTGGTCAGCGCGGAGGCCGTGGCGACAAGGGTTCTGAACCGTTCCCAGCCAGGCCCGGTGGCGATTATCCCGTCCAGGGCCGTGCCATCGTCCTGCGCTCCAAGCAAAGCACCACCGATTTCGGCAAAGGACTTCAGCGTGTCCCGAACGGCCGCCTTTTCGTCGGCGATCCTGGTGTTGCAAAGGCGTTCGGAGGCCCGATAGAGACGGCCTACGATGCGATCGTGGGTCTCCACGATGACATCGGCCAGCGATGACCGCCATTCCAGGGTGCAGACAGCGAGGATCGCAAGCCGCCTGTCTTCGGGCAGATCACGCATGCCGTCGGCGTAATAGCGCTCGCCCTGCCGGCGAAGCCGGGTCACACGATGCGCCGGCACGCCGTCCAGCAAATCCGCCGGAAGATCGAACCTTTGAAGATATTCCAGTCGATCCATCAGCCGGTTAGCGGCTGCTGAATTTGCGCCAACCTCGAACTGTCGCAGCCATACGAAGCGCGTGACGCGACCATCCACCGTATCCTCCAACAGGTGAGCCAAATTCTCGCTCAGGGTTGGCGTGATGCGATGGGCGATAAGATCCTCGATCCGGCGCTCGGCCTCAACCAGCGCATCGGCGCAAAGGCGCTCGATCGTCGAGGAGCCGGGAAGGATCGTGCGGGTGCGGCGACACTCCGCAACGAAGCGACGGGCAAGATCCTCATTCGATGTCGCCGCCTCGGCTTCCCGAGCGATCCATTCGCGCAAATCCCGTGCGCCCCGCCCCGAAAAGGAGCGATAGCCGTAGATTCGGCGAAGGTCCGCCAGATGCTCGTGCCGGGTCTCCTCGCGCGCGGCATAGAGGAGTAGATCGTCGCTGGTCAGGCCGAGCTGGGCCGCGATGAAATCCGATACCTGCGCCGGGATCAACTCGCCAGGAGCGAGCACCCGGCCCGGGTAGCGCAGGACGCACAGTTGCAGCGCGAAGCCAAAACGATTGTGGGCGCGCCGGCGCTGGCGGATATGCCCGAGATCCTCATCGCTGAGGGTATAGTGCCGCAGCAGCTCACCTTGATCGACCGGCAAGTGAAGCAGCGCCTCGCGCTGTCGATCGGTCAGGGTCACGCGACGCGGCATACATGCTCCTTATTCTTTCCGAGCTACGGTTTGAGATAGCTTGATTGAGATGCTGGTTAAGATACACAATAGCCCAATCTTATGTGCTCATGTTCGTCACCGCCTCAAACCTTCGTTTGTGATCCATGCTGATCGGCTACGCCCGCGTGTCCAAAGCCGACGGCTCGCAGTCGCTCGACCTGCAGCACGATGCCCTTCGCGCTGCCGGTGTCGAGCCAGGCAATATCTATGATGATCGTGCATCCGGTAGCCGTGATGATCGCCCCGGTCTTGCCGCCTGCCTGAAATCGTTGCGCGACGGCGATGTCCTCATCGTTTGGAAGCTCGACCGGCTCGGCCGAACGCTCACCCACCTGGTCAGCACGGTGCAGAATCTGTCGGATCGCGGTATCGGTCTGCGGGTGCTCACCGGCAAGGGCGCGCAGATCGACACCACGACGCCATCGGGCCGGATGGTGTTCGGCATTTTTGCCACACTGGCGGAGTTTGAGCGGGATATGATCCGCGAGCGCACCATGGCTGGCCTGGCCGCTGCCCGCGCGCGGGGACGCAAGGGTGGCCGCAAGTTCGCCCTCTCCAAGGCCCAGGTGCGGCTCGCTCAGGCTGCTATGGCCCAACGCGACACGTCCGTTTCCGACCTCTGCAAGGAACTCGGGATCGAGCGCGTCACTCTCTACCGCTATGTCGGTCCCAACGGGGAACTCCGGGATTACGGTCAGCGCGTGCTTGCTGCCAAAACGCGATGATGATGACGGGAGCCCCGATCAAACTTACCCAAGCGGACGCCGCAGACGTTGCAGACCTGTACAACCGTTGCAGCGACTATTTCCTGTTGCAGGACGGGGCCGCGCCCACGCTGGACGATGCTCGCGAGCTTTTCTCCGATGTGCCGCCCGAAAAGAGCGCCCACAATCAAGCTGTCCTGGGATGGAAGGGGCCTGGCGGCCTATATGCAATCGCGGCCATCCTCCGCGATTATCCGCGTGATGGCACATGGTATCTCGGCTTCATGATCGTAGATGCCGCACAGCGTGGTCGTGGCGTCGGACGCTCAATTTACTCGACGGTCGAAAGCTGGGCCGCTGCGAGAGGTGCCACAGAGATTCGGTTGGCCGTGCTGGAAGCGAATGAAGCGGCAGAGCGATTTTGGCGTTCTCTCGGCTTCATTGAGTATCGGCGCGTTGGGCCAGACACCTTCAAAATGCGTAGCCATCGCCGGATAGAACTGAGCCGTCGCCTTTCTGGCGCGACCGTAGAAGGCAGCAACAAGTAAGATCTCGCGCCGGCTATCTGGGCGAGCTTGGCGTAGGATTCCGCCCCCTCCCGCAAACGCCCCCTTTCAGGGAAGGGGGCTTGAGATCGCCTTGATGGCCTTCAATCCCGTTCCAAAACGAGCGATCGCGTCCCTGTTTCTCTCCAGCTCGCCATAGGGCAGATAGGCGAAGTCGAGATCGGCAATACGGCTGAAAGCCGGGCGACGGAGTTGCGCGCGAACGTCCTGCTCGCGCGCATTCGGTGCGACCAGGAATAGCCCGGCGGCAGCGTGCAGATCGCTCCCCGACAGCGCCAGATCGAGCATGCGCACGATCCCCGAGTAGATCGAGGTCGAATGTTCAACCTCGAACGCGGCGGCGACGCCGTCGCCACCCTTCGCCAGCCACAACACGTCGATGAGGCGGATCGAGTCCGCTCCGGGAGAGGTCGCAATGGCGTCTGGAAGGCGCTCGAGGCATCCCTGTCCAAGCGGGCAGCCAGCGTGAAGTCGACCGCGGTCATTGGCGGCGATCCACACATCGTAACCGAGGGCATGGCCGAGGTCGCGCAGCCAGGCCTGGATTTCGGCGTGCGTGCGATCGGTTTCGCCCTGCGCGGCGGCTGTCTTGTCGAGCCGGCTTGCCTCCGCTCTGGCATGTTCCAATCTGCCGAGCCAGTCGTCGGCCGCCGTTGCGTCATCCTCCAGCGGTGGCGCGGGATAGCGGCCCGAGCCAATGTCGAACAACAGTCCGCCGATCGCGCCGAGATCGTTGGAGAGCAACTCGCGGTAACGGTCGTTGAGGTCGAGGATGCCGGCGCGCATGGCGAGAAAATGATCCCATGACCCGAGCTTCACCTTGGCGCCGGTGACGGCATTGTAGCCCTTGACGATCGCGGTATTGAAGGGCGGCACCAGCGTCGGGTGAAGGAAATAGAGCAGGTTGGCCGCCGCCGGCCCCAGCCCCTTGATCTTGAGCGCGTCTATGCTGCGGATGTGGCTGATGATCTCCTCGGCGGTATCGCAGCACGAGCAATTGTCGAGCAGGCGACCGAACGCCCGCTGGTTGTCCGGGCTTTCGTAGATGTCTGGAATGCGCAGCTTGGGCTTCCACAGCCAGGCATGGTCGGCGCCCTTGAAGATCTGCCGCTGTTCGGCGATCGAGTGGACAACCGTTTCCAGTGACGAGCCGCGATAGGCGACGCCGAACCGCCCACTTTCGATTTCTGCGACCACCTGCTGCAGCCCGCGACGGATGGAGCGGAAGTTTTTCAGCCGTTCGTCCCACAGAAACCAGGAGCGATAGGTGGCGCCGGGATCGTCTCGCCAACGACGGACAAGCTCGCTCACGAGATCATGATGTGTCGCGGGTAACAAGGTCATACTGGCTGGGTCATCTAAACTGGGCTCCTTGCCGTTCAGGCTATCGCGAGCAAGGGCGGCTTGCACGTTCAATGTGCGATCCGCGAAGCGTGCTCAAATTGTCGGTGATCGCGCAGGGAAACGCCGCTGGCATTGGGCGTTGCCGGTCGCAACCGTCGACCGGGCGCACAGCCAGGCAGACGGCCGGCACGGGCGTCGCCGCCCGGGAGCGGCGCCGCAACCAGCTTTTTCCGGTCGAACTTAGCGGATCACTGCTTTGCGATCGCGGTGACCTCGCCATCGCTGCCCTTGAGCGAGAGGTCGAAATCGACCTTGTCGCCGACCTTGAACGCATCGGTGATCGACGGCGCGGCCTTGAACGCCATCGTCATCGCGGGCCACTTGGCCTCCGGGATCGGACCATGATCGAGCGTGATCGTGCCTGCCGCCTTGTCGATCGCGGTGACGGTGCCATGGCCCTTGGCCTTGATCGCGGCGTTCGCGTCAGGCGCCATCGACATGTTGCCCATGTCGCCGCTCATGGTCGCGGCGGGCGCCGCCTCGTTGGTCTCAGTCGCAACGGGGGCCTCCGCCTTCTTGCCGCACGCGGCAGTCAGGGCGGCGAGGCCGAGGGCAATGGTCAGTCGTGCATGGTTCATCGTCTTCTCCTTCATGATGAAACGGGTTGAGGGATGGGATCGGTCTTGGGCCGGCGCAACAGCAGGTAGGCGGCGGGCAGGACGAACATTGAGAGCAAGGGCGCGGTCAGCATGCCGCCGATCATCGGCGCGGCAATCCGGCTCATGACCTCCGAACCCGCGCCTGATCCCAGCAGGATCGGCAGCAGGCCGGCCAGGATCACCGCCACCGTCATCGCCTTGGGACGGACGCGCAGCAGCGCGCCTTCGCGCACGGCGGCCTCGACCTCGGCAGCGTCCGGATGTGCGCCGCGCTCGGCCAGCGCGTTCTTGAGATAGATCAGCATCACCACCCCGAACTCGGCGGAGACGCCGGCGAGCGCGATGAACCCGACCCCGGTGGCGATCGACTGGTTGAACCCCAGCAGATAAAGCGTCCAGATGCCGCCGGTCAGCGCAAACGGCAGCGTCCCCATGATCAGCGCCGCCTCGTCGAAGCGGCCGAAGATGAGGTAGAGCAGCACGAAGATGATCAGCAGCGTCGCGGGCACGACCAGCTTCAAGCGGTCGACCGCGCGCTCGAGATATTCGAACTGGCCAGAGTAAGCGATGCTGACCCCAGGCGAGAGCCTGACCTGTTTCGCCACCGCACGCTGCAGATCGCCGACCACCGAGGCAAGATCGCGCCCGCGCACATCGACGTAGACCCAGGTCGAAGGCCGGGCATTCTCGGTCTTGAGCATCGGCGGTCCCTCGGCGATCGAGACGTTTGCCACGGTGCCCAAGGTGATCTGCTGGCCCGCGGGCGTCAGGATCGGTAGCGCCCGCAGCCTTTCGAGGCTGTCGCGCAATTCGCGCGGATAGCGCACGCTGATCGGATAGCGGGCGAGGCCCTCGACCGTCTCGCCGATCGTCTCGCCGCCGATCGCGCCGGAGACGATGGCCTGGACGTCGGCGATGTTGAGCCCGAACCGCGCGGCGGCGGCGCGGTCTATGTCGACATCGACATAGCGTCCGCCGGTCAGCCGCTCGGCGAGCGCCGAGCTGACGCCGGGCACGCTCCTGGCCACGGTCTCGACATCATGCGCGATGCGGTCGAGCTCGGCGAGGTCACTGCCCGACACCTTGACCCCGATCGGGCTCTTGATGCCCGTCGCGAGCATGTCGATGCGGTTGCGGATCGGCGGCACCCAGATATTGGCGAGACCCGGAAGCTTCACCCGGCGATCGAGCTCGTCGACAAGGCGTTCGGGCGTCATGCCCGACCGCCACTGGTCGCGGGGCTTGAATTGGATCGTCGTCTCGAACATTTCGAGCGGCGCGGGATCGGTCGCGGTCTCGGCGCGGCCGGCCTTGCCGAACACGCTTTCGACTTCGGGCACGGTCTTGATCAGGCGGTCGGTCTGCTGGAGCAGCTCACTCGCCTTGGCGGCCGAGAGGCCCGGCAGCGCCGAGGGCATGTAGAGCAGGTCGTCCTCGTCGAGATTGGGCATGAACTCGCCGCCGAGCCGGCTGAGCGGCCAGGCCGTGGTGGCGAACACCAGAGCCGCGATCAGCAGCACTGCCTTGGGCCGCTTCATCGTCCAGTCGATCGCGGGCCGGTAGATATTGGTGAGCCAGCGATTGACCGGATTGGCCTGCTCGGCCGGAATGCGGCCCCGGATCAGCCAGCCCATCAGGATCGGCACCAGGGTCACCGACAGGATCGCGGCCGCGCCCATCGCATAGGTCTTGGTGAAGGCGAGCGGCGCGAACAGCCGGCCTTCCTGCGCCTCCAGGGTGAAGACCGGAATGAACGACAGCGTGATGATCAGCAGGCTGAAGAACAGCGCCGGCCCGACCTCGGCCGCCGCCTCGGTGACGACGATCCAGCGCATCTCGCCATCGAGATGTCTGTCCGGGTGATCCTGCTCCCAGCGTTCGATCCTCTTGTGGGCGTTCTCGATCATGACGACCGCCGCATCCACCATCGCGCCGATGGCGATGGCGATGCCGCCCAGCGACATGATGTTGGCGTTCACCCCCTGGAACCGCATTACGACGAACGCGGCCAGCACACCGAGCGGCAAGGTCAGGATCGCGACCAGCGCCGAGCGGACGTGCCAGAGGAACAGGGCGCAGACCAATGCGACGACGATGAACTCCTCGACCAGCTTGCGGGTGAGGTTCTCGACCGCGCGATCGATCAGCTGCGAGCGGTCATAGACCGTGACCACCTCGACGCCCGGCGGCAGGCTTTTCCTGAGATCGGCGAGCTTGTCCTTGACCGCCGCGATGGTCTCACGGGCGTTCTTGCCTGACCGAAGAATAACGACGCCGCCGGCGACCTCGCCTTCGCCGTTCAGTTCGGCGATGCCGCGCCGCATCTCGGGGCCGACCTGGATCGTGGCGACATCGCCGAGCCGGACGGGCACGCCGCCCGCCGCAGTCTTGAGCGGGATTGCCCGGAAATCGTCGAGCGTTTTCAGATAGCCCGAGGCGCGGACCATATATTCGGCCTCGGCCATTTCCAGCACCGAGCCGCCGGCTTCCTGATTGGCTTGGCTGATCGCCTGCACTGCCTGGGCGTGGGTTACGCCGTAGGCCGCGAGCTTCACCGGATCGAGCAGCACCTGGTACTGCTTGACCATGCCGCCGATGCTGGCGACTTCGGCCACGCCGGTCACGGTCTTCAGCTCGTAGCGCAGGAACCAGTCCTGCAACCCGCGAAGCTGCGAGAGATCGTGCCGGCCGGTGCGGTCGACCAGCGCATATTCATAGACCCAGCCGACCCCGGTCGCGTCCGGCCCGAGCGCGCTGCGGGCGCTGGCCGGCAACCGACCCTGGACCTGGTTGAGATATTCGAGCACGCGGCTGCGCGCCCAGTAGAGATCGGTGCCGTCCTCGAAGATCACATAGACGAAGCTGTCGCCGAAGAAGCTATAGCCGCGCACCGTCTTGGCGCCGGGCACCGACAGCATGGTGGTGGTGAGCGGATAGGTGATCTGGTTCTCGACGATCTGCGGCGCCTGACCCGGATAGGAAGTGCGGATCACGACCTGCACGTCGGAAAGATCGGGCAGCGCGTCGATCGGGGTCGAGCGCACCGCCCACAGGCCCGCGCCGACCAGCGCGAGCATGCCGAGCACGACGAAGAAGCGGTTCCTCACCGACCAGCGGATGAGATGGGCGATCACTGGCCCGCCACCTTCGCCATATGCCGCAGCGTCGGTCCCGCCGGGGGCCGGTCGAACCCGAACCGGACCCGGTCACCCGCCTTGAAGCCGCGCGCGATGCCCGGATTGGCGAGCGCGAAGGTCATCGTCATCGCCGGCCAGTCGAGCGCGGGAACGGGCTCGTGGCTGAGCGTCACCGAATTGGCCGTGATCCGCTCGATCTTGCCCGTCGTCTCGTACAGCGTGGCTTTCGACGCCGGCGCGGCGATGGTCGCCGATGCCGCACCGCCGCCGATCGGCCGCGCCTCGATTCCCGACAGGCTCGCCTCGGAATCGATCAGGAACTGCCCCGAGACGACGACGTTCTCGCCGGGCGACAGGCCGGCAAGGATCTCGGTCTCGCCGCCTGCCTCGCGGCCGATGCGGACCTCGGCGGGATGATAGCGCCCGTCGCCTGCGGCCAGCATGACGAGCGTGCGCCTGCCCGTGCGGATCACCGCTTCGCTCGGCACCAGCAGCGCCGGCTTGGCATCGCCGCCAAGCGCGACGCTGGCGAACATGCCCGGCCGCAACCGGCCGTCCCGGTTGGGCAGCTCGATCCGCACGGTGAGCGTGCGGCTGTCGGCCTGCGTGGTCGGCAGGATCGCGATCACCCGGCCGGCGAAGCGCTCGCCGGGGAAGCCCGCCAGCGTGGTGCTGGCATTCTGGCCGACCCGGACATCGCCCGCGCGCGCTTCGGGCACCGCGGCATTGAGCCAGACGGTGCCGAGCCCGCTTACCTGGGCGAGCGTCTGGCCCATGGCGAGCGTCACGCCGGCACGGGCGTCGAGCGTCTGGATCGTGCCCGAGATCGGCGTCGTGATCGTCACCACGCCGTTCGGGCGTCCGCTCCGCTCGACGCTGGCGATGAGGCCGTCGGACATGCCCATCAGCCGCAGTCGCTGGCGCGCGGCCGCGGTGAGGTCGGGCTTGCCGAGCCGCCTGACGCTCAGATATTCGGTCTGCGCGCCGCCCCATTCGGGCAGGAGCAGGTCCGCGATCGGCGCGCCGGCGCGGACCACGTCCCCGGGCGCTCGCGCATAGACGCGGCTCACGAACCCGCCCGAACGCGCCTGGATGACGGCGACGTCGCGCTGGTTGAAGTCGATCGTGCCGGTGACCTCGAGGGCCGAGGCAAGGCTGCCCATCTTCGCCGCGACGACCCGCAATCCCAGGCTCTGCCGCGCGGCGGGATCGACGGCGACCGTGGGGGCCGCGCCGGCGCTTCCTCCGTCCGCGTATCGCGGCACGAGCTGCATATCCATGAAGGGCGACTTGCCGGGCTTGTCGAACTTCTGGTTGGGGAACATCGGATCGTACCAGTAAAGGACTTTGCCTGCCCCGGCGGGCGTGGTCGCCTCCGATTGCGGTGCCTGGCGATGGCCAGCCCAATAGCCTGTGCCGCCGGCCAGCAGCGCGACAGCCAGGATCGATGCGCCCCAGCGCAGCGCGGATTTATCGAGCGTCATGGCCGCTCCTCCCCATAGGTGATAGTGATGCGGACCGCGTCGCGCGCGACGTCGGCTTCGCGGTTGAGCGCCTCGACCTCGGCCTCCGCGAGCCCGAGCGTCGTGAGCAGCGCGGCGCCAAGGTCGAGCTTGCCGGCGCCATAGCTGTCGCGGTCGAGCTCGGCGCGGTGCCTGGCGAGTGGCACCAGCGTCTCGCGGGCATTGCGCAACCGGGAGAGATGCATGGCATGGTCTGCGAGATCGGCGTCGAGCTGCGCCACCAGCTCGCGGCGGATCGCCTCGCGGTCGAACCGACCCCCTTGCGCAAGGCTCTCGCTTGCAGCGATCCTGGGGTTCTGGCGCTTGCCGGCGAACAGCGGCAGGTCGATCGACACGCCGACCGAGGCCATGTCGCCGTACATGGGATCGCGCCGGCCATAGGTGACGCCGACCTTCCAGTCGGGGCGCTTGTCGGCGCGCGCGAGACGCACGTCCGCTTCGGCGACTGCGATCCGCGCGTCCTGCGCGCGCAGGGCGGGAAGCGCATCGATCCCGGCCCGCAGCCGGATCGGATCGACATCGAGCATCGGCGGGTCGCCCGTCGCCTGCGGGTCGGGGTCGCCGGTATAGCGCGCGAGCCGGGCCCGCGCCTGCGCCACCACCGCAGCCATCTCGGCGCGGCGATCGGCGATGGCGGCGCGGAGCTGGTCGGGCTCGAGCGCCTGGCTCGGGCGCGCGCTGCCCGACGCCAGGCGTGCGGTCACGGTCTTCTGCAGGTCGTCGAGGCTGGCATCGAGCAGGTCGAGCTGCCGGAGCCGGCGTTCTCCATAATAGAGATCGACCCAGGCGAGGGCGGTCTCGAGCCGCACGTTGCGGCCTTCGACCAGCTCGCCCGCCTCGGCGATACCGATATCGGCCGCGGCGCGCGCGGCGCGTGCATGGCGCTTGGCGAGATTGGGGAAGGTCTGGCTGAACCCGATCGTCGCCATAGTGAAATCGTCGCGCGTGAAGCTGCCGGCATTGGGGCCGCTCACCGGGAAGTTCTGCAGGCCCAGGTCGAGCGTCGGATCGGGCAGGCGATCGGCCGCGACCGCCGAAGAGCGGGCGCCGGCTGTCGCCGCCGCGCGCGCCTTGAGGCTTGGCGCGTTGGCGGCAGCGAGCCTCACTGCCTGCTCGTAGGTGAGCGGGCCGGCCGACACCGGCACGGCCCAGGCGCTCGCAAGCGTCGCACCGATAGAGAGCAACAGGCGTCGCACAGCGCGCCTCGGCATCATGATCATGGATATCATCCCCTCATGACAGAGGCGGCGCGCCAAGATGTGACGCGCCGCTCCGGAGCGGGTTTAGCCCTTGTCCGACCTGACTGCGCCGCGCATGCAGTCGGCGGCGCTTGCCTGCATCATCGCGCAATCGCAGCTGGCCATGTCCCGGCTGTCGGGCACCCATATGCGGACACGCGCAGGGCCAGTCGCCCGCGGACCATATTGCGGCGCCGACCGCCATTCCCAATGGCCTTGCGGCGTGCGGCTCGCGTCGGTTGCAAGCGCAGGCGCGGCGAGACTGAGGGCCGCCACAAGGGCGGCCGGAAGCAGTTTGATCATCACGAAAACCTTTGACTGAAAAGAAGGAAACCGGGCGCGCACGCATCGATCGATGCGCGCAGCCCGTGCTCGTTCAATCAGGCAAGGCTGGTGGGAGGATCCGGCTCGGGCGCAACCGCCTTGCCGGTCAATATCGTGTCGGTCGTCCAGAAGCTGGGCGCGTCGTAGAGACGCGCAGGCGCAACGCCGCCTGCCAGGTCCGCTGCGACCAGCGGGATCACGCACCCCATCGCGGCGATGCAATCGAGCGTCAGGCCCTTGCAGGGCTTTTCGCTGGGCGCAGGCTGCTGCTTGGCCATCATCGCCATGCAGTCCGCATCCATGCCCTTGGCCAGCGGCGCGCCTGCCGCCTGCGGCACGCTGTGCGCGGCCGCCATCTGGGCTCCGAAGAGACCGGACAGCGCTCCGATGACGAGCAGGAGGGCGAGCAGGCGTTTCACGGGCCTCGATATCTAGCGGGTTTCGCGGGCGCAGCCAACCAAAGTCTCGCGCCGCGCGGATTTTGAAGTGCTGACGGCTGATTCCGTCAACTCCGCGTCAATAAAGATCCGGCCCGGGGAAGAAGATCGGCTGCGGCCTCTACGTATATCGAGGCTGGACCCGGGACCGTAGTCCCAAGCCTGAAGAGACGCTCTTCCCCTCGGCAAAGTCCGGGCGGTGGCTTACCATCCAAGGAGGTGAATATGGTCAGAAAAACTCTCATGGTCGCGCTTGCCGGCATTTCGATGCTTGCTGCCGTCCCCGCTATGGCCCAGGGCATCGGGCACAGCCTGTTCATGCGCGGCTCGATCGTCGACACGGGCAGCAACGGCACGGTCGTCTGCATCGGCAAGGCCGATGGCGCCGAGGTCGGCCAGAAGCTCGAGGTCTATCGCGTCGTGACCCATCCGGGTCCGTCCAAGGGCGTGGCGCCGACCTATCACCGCCAGCTCGTCGGCCATGTGACGATCGACCATATCTTTGACGATCACTTCGCGCACGTGTCCGTCGCCGACGGCACGCCTGCCAGGCACGACATCGTCGAGCTTCGCAAGAACTGACAAGCCGGTGGCCCGGCGGCACGGGCTGCCCTGCGACGCGTCGGGGCAGCGGGCCGCCGGCGACGAGGAGACCGTTCGGGGTCAAAGCGAAACCGCTTGACCCTGGACCATGGTCCAACCGGCATGATCGAGCGGATGACATGGGCAATTTCAAGATCGGCGAACTGGCCGCGGCCGCAGGCGTGGGGCGGGATACGATCCGCTATTATGAGCGGATGGGCCTGCTGCGCGAGCCCGCGCGCACGGCAGCGGGCTACAGGCTCTACGACGCGACCGACCTCGAGCGCGTCAATTTCATCCGCTCGGCGCAGGAGCTTGGTTTCACACTCGAACAGGCCCGGCAGCTGCTGGCACTCAGGGCGTCGGACACCGCGCATGCCCAGGCCGTGCTCGATATCACGCTTGCCAAGATCGCGGACGCCGAAGCCCGGCTCGAGCGCCTGTCGGATATCCGCGACATGCTGCGGATGCTCGCCGACGAATGCCCGGGCGAAGTGCCGGTCTCCGATTGCCCGATCCTCGCCTTCCTGACGGCGCGGCGGAAAGACCAGCAGCATAACAAGAAACATCAGGCAGCGCAGGACGAACGATCACCACGAGCGAAAGGGGTTTTGTCATGAAGAAAATGCGTTTGATCGCCGTCCTCACGCCGGCGCTGCTTCTAGGCGCCTGTGTGACCACGCGGCCGACCTCGGCGCAGGTCGAGAGTTGCCGGGCGATGGAGGGCAATATGGGTCTCCAGACGCCGCATGATCATGGCGAGATGAAGGGGCAGGGGCGCAACCCGATGAACCTCTCGCACGACCGGTGTCTCCGGATTCTGCGCAGCGCGCAATGAGCCGGTCCGGACGCCAGGGATGGCGCCCGGACACAGTTTTCAAGCCAAGGAGCAAAGCCATGATCGACCATGCGAAGAAAGCCCTTCCACTTGTCGGCGGAAGCCTGTTGCTGGCGCTCGCGCTTTCGGGCTGCGACCGCCAGGCCGACCAGACGGTGCCGCCCGCGGCGAACAGCGTCGCCGCCACCCCGGTCCTGACCGACAGCGGCAACGCTGCAGACGCGGCGCCGATGGACGCGATGAGCAACCAGGCCGAGATGGAGCGGCATCACCGTCAGGCGATGGACCATGACGCGATGCGCGCCGGGGCCGGCAACCAGACCGCGCCGGCACCCGATCCCGCGCCGGGCAATGCGGCGATGCCGATGAAGGATATGTAGGCTCGCACACTAAGGGGATGAGGATGTCCAGGCGGATCAGCCTTCGACGCTTGAGCCTCGGCTGCGCAATCGCTCTCAGCCTGTCCGCGAGCGCGGGCGCGCAGGAGGGCGAGGATCATGCCGCGCATCATGGCGCAGGCATGCCGGCCGGCGGGGGCATGTCCGCACCGGCAGAGCCGGGGTCGTCGGACATGGCGAAGATGATGAACCCCATGATGGATCGCATGATCAATGGGGAAGGGGAGAATGAGCACGGCCACGAATCGCGCCGGACCGGCTTCATCTCGCAGCTGCTCGCCTTTCCCGCGCTTGACGAAGCGGCAAGGCAGCGGGTCGCTGCGCAGGCCGGCGAACGGGTAAGCACGGGTCTGGCGATGATCAACGCCGCCTCGGCCGACGGCGCGCGTGCGACCACGGTCTCGGCCCGGCTCGATGCGGCGCGGCGCCTGCGCGAGGGAACCGACCTGTTCCGCTCCGGCACCGCCGCGCAGGGCGCGATCGGGGGCTTGCAGCCGCCCCGGGAGGTCGGGCTTGCCTGGCTGCGCGATCAGCTCGACATCGACCAGGCCGCGCCCGGCCATGCCGATCACTGGTTCGGCATCTCGCCCTCGCACCTCCTTCTCATGCTGTTCCTGGGGCTGGTGAGCGCCACGCTTATCGCGCTGCAGATCTTCCGCCTGCGGCGGATCGGGGCGATCGCCGGCGGTGTCGCCACCGCCAAGGTTCCAGCAAAGCCGGAGCCGAAGGCTGCCCCTCCCGCTACCAGGGTTGCGCCCGCGCCTGCACCCGTTGCCGACAGCGCCGGGCTCGCGCCGAGCAATGCGGCCGCACCCGCTGGGGCGTCGCTGCGCAAGCCCAAAAGCTGGGCGGGGCAGCTGCGCGTGGTCCAGATCGTGCGAGAGACGCCGAGCGTGCTGACCTTCCGGCTCGCGGACCCGACCGCCGACCGGCTGCCGTTCGACTTCCTGCCGGGCCAGTTCCTGCAGGTCGAGGTAGAGCCCGAAGCGGGCAAGACCGCGCGCCGTTCCTACACGATCGCCTCTTCGCCGACCCAGCGGGCCTATGTCGAACTGACGGTCAAGCGCGAGGAGCAGGGCGTGGTCTCGCGATACCTGCACGACAAGGTCGTCGCCGACGATCTGCTGAAGGTCAGCGGACCGTTCGGCGCCTTCACCTTCACGGGAACGGATGCCCAGAGCATCGTGCTGATCGCGGGCGGGGTCGGCATCACCCCGATGATGTCGGTGCTGCGCTATCTCACCGACACCGCGTGGAAGGGTGATATCTTCTTCTTCTACGGCGCACGGTCGACCGAGGAATTCGTGTTCCGCGACGAGCTCGAGCGGCTCGAACGCCGTTTTCCCAACCTCCATGTCGTCGCCGCGATGCAGCGCGCGCCCGGCACCGTCTGGATGGGCCCCGAAGGGCCGATCACGCGCGAGATGATCCTGGCCGCGGTGCCGGAGATCGCGAGCCGGCGCATCCATATGTGCGGCCCGCCGGCGATGATGGGCGCGATGCGCGGCGTGCTGGCGGAACTCGGCGTCCCCGACGCGCAGCTGCACACCGAGGCGTTCGGTCCGGCCTCGCTGCCGGCCGACCACGAGGATCTCGAGGTCAAGCCCGCGCCCCCGCCAGCGGATAAGCCGGCCCCGAGCGCCGAGGTGGCGCCGAGCACGGTGACCTTCTCCGTGTCGGGGGTGTCGGCGGCCTTGCCCGCGGACGAGACCGTGCTGGAGGCGGCCGAGGGCGCGGGCGTCGAGATCCCCTATGCATGCCGTGCGGGCACATGCGGCGCCTGCGTGGTCAAGCTGCTGCAGGGCGAAGTGACGATGGAGGTCGAATCCGGCCTTGCGCCCGCCGACAAGGCGCAAGGCTATGTGCTCGCGTGCCAGGCGAAGGGGACGGGCACGCCGCTCGTGGTCGAAGCCTGATGCGCGAACGCAGCGACATTGCCGTGGGCCTGCTGGTCGCGTTCCTGCTGCTGTTCCCGTTCGGCTATCTCGTGCATGTGTCGCCCCGCTTTCCGGGTAGCCTGGCCGGCGGGATCATCGGGATCGCAGCGCTCGTGCTGATGCTGCTGACGCTTCCTTATGTCGCGGCCAAGCACATCGCCTGGGTCGACAAGGCGCTCTCCCGGGTCGTCAGCAAGCCAACCCTGCTCGCCATCCACATCTATGCCGGCGTGCTGGCGCCGATCCTGGGTCTGGTCCACGCCGCGCACAAGCTCGAAAGCCCGGTCGGCCTGCTTCTGACCGTCCTCCTGCTGATGACGGTCATCACCGGCTTCATCGGCCGCTACCTGCTTGCCCAGCTTGGTCGGGCGCTGCGCGGACGCAGGTCAGAACTGGCCTCGCTTCGCGCCGCCTTCCTCGAGGAGCCGGCGGCGCCGACGCAGGCCGATACCGCAGCCCCGCCGCTGTCGGGCTGGAAGCGCTATCTGTTCGTCGCCGGGGATGCGTCCGCGGGCCAGCGCCCCCAGGACAAGGCGGGGATCGCCGCAGCGCTGGCCGATACCGAATTCGCGATCCGTGCCGAAGAGGCAACCAACACCCTGTTCGCGCGGTGGCGGTTCCTGCACATCCTGCTGGGCTGTCTCATCTTCGCGCTGCTCGCGCTCCACGTCGGCGCGGCGATCTATTACGGGCTGCGCTGGCTATGAGCTGGCAGCGTCTTTCCTACGCCGTCTTCATCGCAGCCCTGCTGGTGATGGTCGCCGCGGTCGCGATCCGGATGCGATCGGACGCGCCGAGGGATGCCGGCCTGGTGGCGCAGCTCGTCTCGCCCGGCCCGCTCTCGAGCGCGCACCAGTCCTTTGCCGGCCAATGCACGGCCTGCCACACGCCGGGCAAGGGCGTCGAAACCCGGACCTGTCTCACCTGCCATGCGGGCACCGATTTCGGGACGAAGCAGTCGACGCAGTTCCACGCGAAAGCGACGCAGTGCACCTCCTGCCACGTCGAACATGAGGGAGAGCGCGGCATCATCCGCATGGATCACGCCGCGTTGCTCGACATGGCGAAGTGGCGGCAGCCTTTGGCGGGCATGTCGACAAACACTCGAAGCCTGACCCCCGAGACCGCGCTCAATTGCGCGAGCTGCCATGCGTTCCGCGATCCGCACCAGGGCCTGTTCGGCACCGACTGCGCGAGCTGCCACAAGACCGACAGCTGGAAGATCGCCAATTACCGCCATCCATCGGTCAATTCGACGCAGTGCGCCGAGTGCCATAAGGCGCCGCCCAGTCACTTCATGGAGCATTTCAGCATGGTCTCGCAGCGCGCAGCCGGATCGAAGGCGCGCGTCGACCAATGCTATGCCTGTCACGCCACCGACAGCTTCAACAATATCCGCAAGCGAGGCTGGTATGATCACCATTGAGGCCGACTGGCTGAGCGCCTTCTTCCGGCTCGCCGTGATCGGCCTGGAACTGGCGGGCACGCTGACCATCCTGGTCGGCGCGGGGCTCGCAACCTTTCTGTTTGCGCGGCGGGCGAGGGCGGGCGACCGAACCGAGGCCTATAGCACGTTCCGCTCGGCGCTCGGCCGCAGCATCCTGCTCGGCCTGGAATTTCTGGTCGCCGGCGACATCGTCAAGTCGCTGGTGATCAACCCGACGCTCGACGATCTCATCGTGCTGGCCGGGCTTGTGCTGGTGCGGACCTTCCTGAGCATCTCGCTCGGGGTCGAGATCAACGGTCACTGGCCTTGGGAGGAAACCCGGATGGCGCGGGAGAAGGCGCGTGCGGCGTCGGATGGGTCGCCGGCGACGGCTGAGGCCGCCGGATGCGGCACACCGCGCAAGGGATAGCCGATGGAGGGTGCATGATGATCGAGAGACGCGAATTGCTGATGGCGGGCGCCGGCCTTGCCGCCGCCGGAACGCTGGCTGCGCCGGCGGCGGGGCAGCAGCATCGAATGGAAGGGATGGCGATGTCGATGACGGACTGCATCGACGATTGCCTGGCTTCACACCGCATGTGCCTCGAAACCGCCGCCTGGCTGACGAAGCAAAGCAGCGCGCTGGCGAGCGCGTCGTTGATCGCCATGCTGAACGACTGTGCGGAACTGTGCCAGGCGACAGCCAACTCGATGCTGCGGGAATCGGCTCTGCACCGCATCCTGTGCCGCGCCTGCGCCGATGCTTGCGAGCGCTGCGCCGAGGAATGCGGGCGTCATAGCGAGGACCAGCGGATCGCGCGTTGCTCGGCCACCTGCAAGAAATGCGCGGCGAGCTGCCGAATGATGGCGGACATGACCGGCTGACCACCCGCTTCGCATATTACGTATACTGCCGGGTCAGGACCGATACCATCTCAAGGGCAAGCTCCCGGAGGAGCGAGAAACGACCGGATCTGAAGCCGGTCGAACGGAAACCAGACTTGAAGGAATCGATAGTGCGCAAGAAAACGGTAGTTATCACTTCGCTCGCAGCCCTCGGCCTCCTTGCCCTCGGTGCCGGGCCTGTTCTCGCCGATGGCATGCCGTCGGACATGCCGGATCTCGAGGAGACGCTCAAGGCCAAGCCTGCGCCGGCTCAGTCCGGCACGGCCCATATGGAGGGCATGCGGCACGGCAAGGACCAGATGCACGGTGAGATGATGCGAGGCCACCGGATGGCCATGCGGGAATCGGGGAGCCAGGAGGGGGCTTCTGACATGTCGCATCGGTCGGGCGGGGGGTGCTGAACCAAAAGCCCATCAGAGGTCGGTTGATCAAAGCCTCACCATACAAGGCGTTGGTATCGTTTGACCGGGCCGCAACGTTGGTCCGCCGTTTCCCCGGCGGGCCAATTGCGTTTCAGAATAAAGGTCTGCACGAGCTTTAATGCGATGCAGTCATGAATCCGCTGGACCCTTGGACCATGGTTTCGCCCGCAAGATCGCGGGCCTGCCAGTCCTGATCCAGTGCGGATTCGTAACTTACGTATTCAGACCAAAGGGCCAAGCCCGCATGAGGGGTCGGTATGGTCGCGGTCGCAAACGGCGATCGGGCAAGGACTCATCATGCGGAGAACCACAATGCGAAAGACGAAACTTCTAGTCGGCGCGATCGGCTGCCTGGCGACCCTGAACTTCGCTGGCGCGGGTCTGGCGCAATCGGCACCCGCCGCGCCCCAGCACGCCCCTGCGCAGCCGAAGCCATCCACCGCCCATGCCCATCAGCAGGGGATGGATCATGGAGGGCAGCAGATGCACGACCAAATGATGCAGGATCACCAAGCCGGCATGCAGAAGCCGCAAGGCCAGCAGGGCGCTGCGGGCATGGCCGGAATGTCTGGTGGCTCGTCGCAGGGGAGCGGTTCGAGCAAGGCTGGCAAGCCCAAGAGCGGTTGCTGCAAGATGCCGATGAAAAAGGCAAAGCCGGCCGCCAAGAAGAAACCGGCCACGCCTATGGCCGACAAGCCGATGAGCGACATGTGAGGTTTCCAGCCCCGAGAACAGACCCCTGGGGCTGAGGGCCCGCCGCTGCCCCCGCGGCGGGCCTGTTCTTCAAGAGGTGTTCCAAGTTTCTAGGATTTCATAACGAGAAGCAGGCGTCCACCGCGAGAGAGAGGAGCCCGCGATGCGTAAAGCTCCAGGAGTTGGCACCGAGCTGCGGGTCCGCGCTTACGATTAAGAGGTCCGACCAAGCATGGCCGGATCAACTTCAGTGACCTCTGCGCCGCGATTGAATGGCGAGAGCCATTGCCTGCTTAGGCGACGAGATAATCTATGAGCTGATGAGAAAATCATCGGCTTCTTTTGCGTGTCCAGCCTGGCGCTTCGTAAAAACTCTGCCTGATTTTTGTCTGCGGAACTTACTTATAGGCCGTCTCATCAGAAGGCCTACTTCATCAGGCATCGGTAAAGATGGAGACAGGCGATGTTCGAGAAGGCGATCGGGACCATCAATGCTGCGGCGTCCTTCCGACACCGCTATGATAATTTCATCGGTGGTCGATGGAGCGCTCCAGCGAGCGGCGAGTATTTCGCGGACACGAGCCCGATCAATGGCGCCCAGATCGCCGAGTTTGCGCTGTCGACGCCGGAAGATGTCGAGCGCGCGCTCGATGCGGCGCACGCCGCCAAGGATCAATGGGCAAGGATCTCGCCCGCCGACCGCGCCAGGATTCTCAATCGCGTCGCCGACCGGCTCGAGGATAATATGGAGTTGCTGGCGCTTGCCGAGACGATCGACAACGGCAAGCCGATCCGCGAGACGCGCGCTGCCGACGTTCCGCTCGCGATCGACCATTTCCGCTATTTCGCCGGCTGCATCCGGGCCGAGGAAGGCGGGATCTCGACGATCGATGCCGACACCATCGCCTATCATTTTCGCGAGCCGCTTGGCGTCGTCGGCCAGATCATCCCGTGGAACTTCCCGCTGCTGATGGCGGCGTGGAAGATCGCCCCGGCGCTGGCGGCGGGCAACTGCACCGTCATCAAGCCCGCATCCCAGACGCCGCTCACCTTGCTGATGTTCGCCGAGCTCACCGCCGACATCCTGCCGCCCGGCGTGCTCAATGTCGTCACCGGCCCGGGACGGACCGTCGGCCAGGCGATCGCCGCCAATCCGCGCATCGCCAAGGTCTCGTTCACCGGCGAGACCGTCACCGGCAAGCAGATCATGCATGCGGCCGCCGACCATCTGATCCCCCAGACGATGGAGCTTGGCGGCAAGTCGCCCAACATCTTCATGGCGGACGTGCTCGACGAGGACGATGCCTTCTTCGACAAGGCGCTCGAAGGCTTCACGCTGTTCGCGTTCAACAAGGGCGAGGTCTGCACCTGCCCGTCGCGCGCGCTGATCCATGAGTCGATCTTCGATCGCTTCATCGAGCGCGCCGTGGCGCGCGTCGCCGCGATCCGCCAGGGCGATCCGCTCGACCCCTCGGTCCAGGTCGGCGCGCAGGCGTCGGAGGACCAGCTCCACAAGATCCTGGGCTATATCGATATCGGCAAGGCCGAGGGCGCGCAGTGTCTGGTCGGTGGCGCCAAGGCGCTGCCGGGCGGTGCGCTCGACCAGGGCTATTTCGTACAGCCGACCGTGTTCGTGGGTCAGAACCACATGCGCATCTTCCAGGAGGAGATCTTCGGTCCCGTCCTGGCGGTCACCACCTTCAAGACGGTCGAGGAGGCGATCGCACTTGCCAACGACACCGCCTACGGTCTTGGCGCGGGCGTCTGGACCCGGAGCGGCAACACCGCCTACCGTCTGGGCCGCGCGATCGAGGCCGGGCGGGTCTGGACCAACTGCTATCACCAGTACCCCGCCCATGCCGCCTTCGGCGGATACAAGGCGTCGGGCTTCGGGCGTGAAAATCACCGGATGATGCTCGACCATTATCAGCAGACCAAGAACCTGCTCGTCTCCTATGACGAGCACGCGCTCGGCCTGTTCTGACCCCTCGCTCAAAAGGAGAAACGGACATGGCGAAAACCATGAAGGCGGCGGTCGTCCGCGAATTCGGCAAGCCCCTGGTCATCGAGGACGCGCCGATCCCGACGGTCGGCCCCGGGCAGATCCTGGTCAAGATTGCGGCAACCGGCGTGTGCCATACCGACCTGCACGCGGCAGAAGGGGACTGGCCGGTCAAACCCAACCCGCCCTTCATTCCTGGCCATGAAGGCGTCGGGCATGTCGCCGCCGTCGGTGCGGGCGTCACCCATGTGAAGGAAGGCGACCGGGTCGGCGTGCCCTGGCTCTACACCGCCTGCGGGCATTGCGTGCATTGCCTGGGTGGCTGGGAGACGCTTTGCCACGAACAGCAGAACACCGGCTATTCGGTCAATGGCAGCTTTGCCGAATATGTCCTCGCCGATCCCAACTATGTTGGTCACCTTCCCGACAATGTCGACTTCCTCGACATTGCGCCGATCCTCTGCGCGGGCGTCACCGTCTACAAGGGATTGAAGGCCACCGAGGCCCGACCCGGCGAGTGGGTGGTCGTCTCAGGGATCGGCGGGCTCGGCCACATGGCGGTGCAATATGCCCGTGCCATGGGTCTCAATGTGGCCGCGGTCGACATCGACGATAGCAAGCTCGACCTCGCTACACGCCTTGGCGCCACACTGACGGTCAACGCGCACAGCGAGGACCCTTCGGCAGCGCTCAAGAAGGCGATAGGCGGCGCGCACGGAGCGCTCGTCACCGCCGTTTCGCCCAAGGCGTTCCAGCAGGCGCTCGGCATGGTCCGGCGCGGCGGCACGGTCGCGCTCAATGGTCTGCCGCCGGGCGACTTCCCGCTGTCGATCTTCGACACCGTGCTGAACGGCATTACCGTGCGAGGCTCGATCGTCGGCACGCGGCTCGATCTGCTCGAGGCACTGGCGTTCGCCGGCGACGGCAAGGTCAAGGCCACGGTCCATGCAGACAAGCTGGAGAACATCAACGACGTCTTCTCCCGCATGCACCATGGCGACATCGAGGGCCGGATCGTCCTCGACCTCGCCTGAACCCGACTTCGCGAAAGTACAGTTCATGTCTCCCTTACATATCCGGCCGATCGCACGGCGCCGTTTCGTCCAGGGGCTGGCGATCGGCGGCGCGGTTGCCGGCTTCGCCCCGGCGCTTCTCGCGCGATCCGCCCCAGTCTCGCCCGCCGAGCTTAGCGGGACCGAGTTCGACCTCGAGATCGCCGAGCTGCCAGTCAACTTCACCGGCAAACGCCGTATCGCGACCGCCGTGAACGGCAGCGTGCCCGCGCCGGTCCTGCGCCTGCGCGAAGGCGACACGGTCACGCTCCGTGTGCGCAACGGCCTCAAGGAGATGTCGAGCATCCATTGGCACGGCATCATCGTGCCGGCGGAGATGGACGGCGTGCCCGGCATCAGCTTTGCCGGCATCGCGCCGGGCGAGACCTTCACCTATCGCTTCGAGGTCCGCCAGAGCGGAACCTACTGGTATCACGCTCACACGCTCGCCGAGCAGACGGGACTCTATGGAGCGATCATCGTGGAGCCGAAACAGGCGCCGGCGGCGCGGGCGCCCGATCGCGACTATTGCATCGTGCTCAGCGACTGGTCGGACGAGCCGCCGCTGCAGATCTTCCTCAATCTCAAGAAGCAGAGCAGCTACTATAATTTTGCGCAGCCGACAGCCGGCGACTTCCTCAAGGATGTCGGCGCCATGGGCCTTGGGAAGGCGCTCGAGCGGCGGCGGATGTGGAACAGCTCGCGGATGAACCCGACCGACTACAGCGATGTCTCTGCCGCGACCTACACCTATCTGATGAACGGCGCGCCGCCCGCCGGCAACTGGACCGGTATCGCCGCGCCCGGCGAACGCGTGCGCCTGCGCTTCGTCGGCGCGGGGACGGCGACGTTCTTCGACGTGCGGATCCCGGGGGTCGAGCTGACGGTCGTATCGGCCGACGGGCAGCCGGTCGAGCCGGTCACGGTCGAGGAATTCCGGATCGGCCCGGGCGAGACCTATGACGTCGAGTTCACCATGCCCGAGGGCGGCGCCCGCACCATCTTCGCGCAGGCGATCGATCGGAGCGGCTATGCCCGCGGCACGATCGCACCGGCTCCGGGCATGGCGGCAGCCGTGCCGCCGCTCGATGCCCGGACCTGGCTCGAGCCGGTCGACATGATGGGCGCGATGGCGACGATGGGCGCAATGGGAGGCGACGCGCATGCCGGGCACGGCATGACCGAGATGCCGGCCAGGGCACAGCACGCCCGCACCGAATATGGCGCCAATACCGACATGCGCGTCGACTATCCCCGCACCAATCTGGACGATCCCGGCGCCGGGCTGCGCGGGCGCGGCTGGCGCGTGCTGACGCTGGCCGATCTGCGCACGCCGGGCGGCGATCCCGACCCGCGCGAGCCCGAGCGCGACATCGAGCTGCATCTGACGGGCAATATGGAACGGTTCATCTGGTCGCTCGACGGCATCAAGCTCAACGATTCCCGGCCGCTGCATTTCAAGCCGAACGAGCGGCTGCGCGTCACCTTCGTCAACGACACGATGATGGCGCATCCGATGCATCTGCACGGCATGTGGAGCGATGTCGAAGGCCCGGACGGCGCCTTCCAGGTCCGCAAGCATACGGTCGTGGTCCAGCCCGCCCAGCGGGTGAGCTTCCGCGTCACCGCCGACGCCATGGGCCGATGGGCCTTCCACTGCCATCTGCTCTATCACATGGCGGCCGGCATGTTCCGGGAGGTGGTGGTCGCATGATCCGGATTATCCCCTCGCGCGGCATTGCTCTTGGCGTTGCCCTCTTCCTGGCGCCGGCGATCACGGCTCCCGCCCTCGCGCAGGATGCCTTGCCCCCGTCGCCCGCCGCCACCCCTGCCCAAACGGCCACTCCCGATCCAAACTCACCTTCCGCGCAAGGCTCTCAGGAGCATGCGGGCATGGACATGCCGGGCATGGATATGACCGACACGAAGGCGTCCGGTAACGGCGCCACGATGGACATGGGCTCGATGCAGGGTGGCAAGGCCCCGCCGGACGCGCGCAACTCGGACGATTATGCCGACGGCTATCGCAACTCGACGCTGCCGGGCTATGAGATGGCCGACAAGCTCTCGATCCCCAAGATACTTGTGGATGAGCTCGAGTTCACCAGCGGCAACGAGGGTCAGGGCGTGGGCTGGACCGTGCTCGTCACCAAGGGTCAGGACAATGACAAGCTCTGGCTGCGCAGCCAGGGGCTCAAGAACTCCCGCGACCAACGTCTCGATCCGGAGAGCAGCGTCGAGGCGCTGTGGTGGCACAGCAAGAACCCGTTCTGGGGCACGCTGCTCGGGGTCAGGCAGGATCTCGGCAAGGGTGCGACCACCTGGCTCGCCGCCGGCGTCGAGGGACTGGCGCCCTATTGGTTCGACGTCCAGCTCACCGGCTATGTAGGAACCGATGGGCGTCTCGCGGCGCGCGCCAAGGCCTCCTATGAGGTCCTGTTCACCAATCGGTTGATCCTTACGCCGCAGGTGGAAACCAATATCTATTCGAAGCGGTCGAGCGATCGGCAGCTCGGCAGCGGCTTCAGCAATGTCGAGCTGAGCGGACGGTTGCGCTACGAGGTGTCGCGCAAGTTCGCGCCCTATATCGGCTTCGTCTGGGAGCGCGCATTTGACGGCACGGCCGATTTCCGTCGCCTGCGCAGGGAAGGGCCTTCCGAACACAGGCTGGTGATCGGCTTGCGCGCCTGGTGGTGATCCGCGGATGGCCACTCGAGGGATCGACCGCGAACGCGCCGCGTGACAAGGCTGGATCGCAAGCCAACGGTCGCTGGCCGGCCTCCTTTTTCGTCTTGTTGCTCGCGGCGGCTGCGGCGTCGGCGGGACAGACGGCCATTCTCGCCTTCCTTCCGGCACTGGTCGACCCGGCTCGTGGCGCGCTATCGTCAAGCGCTCATGATTTTCACGTCGCGAGCCTGACTGCGGTCCATCCCCTGGCAGCCTTGCTGGCGGCGCCGCTCTGGGGCTGGATCGCGGACCGGGTCGACTATCGGGCGATGTTGCGCGCAGCGCTGGTCATCCTCGCGCTGGTGACCGCGCCGATCGGCCTCGTCGGGTTGCCTGAGCTTTATGCATTGCGTCTGGTGGCGGGGATGGCGTCGGCCGCCATCATACCGTTGGGCTTGCTCTGCGCGAGCTTTGCCGCAAGCGGGCGCGCGGACCAGGCGCGCCGCTTCACCTGGCTGACCGCCTTCGTGTTTCTGGGCGATCTCGCCGGTCCGCTGGTGGCGGAGGTCTCGGCCGCGATCCTGCCCCGCGCTCCCCTCATGATCCTCGCTCTCGGCATCGGTGCCGTCGGGGCGGCGCTTTGCGCCGTGCGTCTGCCGCGCTGGTGTGCACCTTGCATCGATGGCGGAGACCTGCCCGCGCCTACGCTCGGCGCGACGTTGATCCTGCTTTTTATCACGATCGTCGCGGGCGGCGGGCTGGCGGCGATGCATGTCAATCTCCTGGTGACGCGGAGCGCCATTTCGCTGAGCCGCGAAGAGATCGCCTGGATGCTCAGTCTCTGCGGATTGGGCATGCTGGCGGCACAGATCTTCCATGCAAAGCTGGATTGGCTGGTCACTGTGCCGAGGCGGCTTGCCGGATTGACGCTGGGCCTGCTGGCTGTGGCACTTTTCATGTTTCCTGTCGCCGCGAGTATGGCCGAGCTCAGTGGGATCATCGTTGCTGCCGGCTGGAGCTCGGCAACCCTTCGATTGGTCACCAGCTTCTGGATCAGCGGCGGCGGGGCTCCTTCAGGCGTGAAGCTCGGTTTCCAGCATTCCGCCGCCAGCATCGGGCAGGCGCTCGCGCCGCTGGCGATAGCCATCGTCGCTCCCGGGGCGCAGCCGCTCGTTCTGTGGGGGATTGGTGGTCTATCGCTAGCGCTGCTTGTGTCCCTGCCGCTAGCCTGGAGGCCGCCCGCCATCGTAAAATCATCTGCGTGATGAGGGGAGGGGCGCATTGATGCGTATAGAAAAGAAGGGGCCTCTGCCCCATGCTTATCGTTCTTCCGGGAGTCATTTCATGAAGACCCGCCTATTCGTCGCCTTGCTGTTCCTCGCCATGCCCGGCGTAGCGCTTGCGGCCATTGATATCGTCGTCCACCGGGATCCGGGATGTGGATGTTGCGAGAAGTGGGCGCAGGCCGTGCGCGCGAAGCTGGGACGCAAGGTCGTCATGCGTGACGATGCGTCGCGCAGCGAGCTTCAGCGCAAGGCCGGCATGCCCCGGACGCTGGCATCTTGCCACAGCGCGATCGTCGATGGCTATATGATCGAGGGCCATGTCCCGATATCCGACGTCAAGCGCTTGCTGGCGACCCGTCCTGCGGGCGTCAAAGGCATTGCGGTTGCGGGGATGCCGATCGGTTCGGAGGGCATGGAAGTGGCAGGCGCTGCCCGCCAACCCTATACGGTGGTGGCCTTCGGCAGCGCCGGTCAGCGAATTTTCGCCCGCCATTGATATCGCGCGGTTTGCAGCATCCTGCAGAATTGCCCGGTGGTAGAGGACCCCGCTGTCGAGTGTAGAACCTTGTGTCAAGCGAGCTGATGGCGTCCCTACCCCTACCTACACTGAAAAATCAACGATTTGTCTTGTAAGTTGTTCGCGGTCGTCTCCCTGATTTGCCTGAATTTGGCCCAAAATGTGGGAACGATTGTGGGACCGTTTGCCCACCGAAAGTGTGAGAACGGCCCCAACATTCCCGATCAGGGCCCCGAACCGATGGCACTCACAGCATTGAAGGTGAAAAACGCGAAGCCCGGTCGCCATGTCGATAGCCGGGGCTTTGCCTGATTGCACTTTGCGTTCGCTTGCATTACATCGTCATGCAGAAAGGAAATCGACATGGCCGCAAACGCTCTTGTGCAGACCCGGATCGACGGAGCGGTGAAGGAGGAAGCCGCGACCGTGCTGGCTGCTATGGGGCTGACCGTCTCCGATGCCGTGCGCCTGATGCTGACCCGCGTTGCCCGCGACAAGGCCTTGCCGTTTGAACCGCTGGTGCCCAATGCCGAGACGATCGAGGCCATGAAGGAAGCGCGCGAGGGAAAGGGCAAGCGGTTCGCCACGGTGGTCGACCTGATGGCCGACCTCAATGCGGACGATTGAACGCTTCGGGCGGTTCAAGCGCGACTACAAGCGGGAGAAGAAGGGGCAGCACGCCAAGACGCTGGACGCTGACCTGATCCCGATCATCGAGGCGATGGCATCCGACGAGCCGCTTGAACCGCGCCACCGCGACCATGCGCTGACCGGCGACTGGCGCGACCATCGCGATTGCCACATAAAGCCCGACCTCGTGCTGATTTACCGCAAGCCCGATGACGACACCTTGCAGCTTGTGCGCTTGGGATCGCACGCGGAATTGGGTTGGTGACGCCCGCGCATGGCGAGCTTATACGTTTGTCGGGTATGTCAGCCAGAGGCACGATTACGGGTTAGGTGTGATCAGCGAGCATCCGATGCCAACAAGCTTTTGCAGAAGACATCAATCGCAGAGATGCATTCGGCAGGCGCTGCTTGAAACAAAAATGAGGGCCATAAATCACTTTCACCCTCAAATTCTGACAAATTTGCCGTTAGTTCACGACTGGTGAGCGAGAAATGAGCCGATCGCGTTGGGCTTGAAGAGCCGACCGCTCGCTCCACCGTCGTGACCCCTACGTTGATGACCGGCGGATGCTGGCCCGGTAGACGATGCTGCCGAGAGCGACGACGACGCCCATGATGGCAAAAGATTCCATGCTCGAATGGCTCAAAAGCCAGATCGTGAGAAGGAAACCCTATTTCCGTGATTTGCTCGATCACATGCTCAGGGTTGAGAGCGCCATCACCGGCATCCGCGACATCCTGATCTCGGTGTTCGAGGCGAGTCACCTGCTCGAACAGCAGCGCCAGGGTGCGATCACGCGTCAGCTTGCCGCCTGGGCCGCGATCCTCGCGGTGCCTACCGCGATTGCCGGAATCTACGGCATGAATTTCGAGAATATGCCCGAACTGAAGACGCAATGGGGATATTTCGTCATCCTCGGCGTCATCGCTGCGGTCTGCATTGGGCTCTACATCCGGTTCAAACGTAGCCACTGGCTTTGACGGCGCAGATCGGCTTTCCACATCGCGCCGGGCTGAGGCTGCCGGGGGCCGGCCGCCATAACTCAATGCTTTCGCAGAACCTCGGCGCGGTGCCGGTCCAACGCATCGAGCAAAGCCCTGCCGATCAAAGGCTTTGCGAGAACGTGATCGAAGCCCGCCTCGGCGGCCCGCCAGGCCAGCAGCGTGTCGTGAAAGCCTGAGATCATGATGGCGCGTCCCGACCATCCGATCTCGCGAAGGTGACGCAGCATCGCGAATCCGTCGATGTCGGGCATGCGATAGTCGAGGATGACGCAGTCTGCCTCCTTCGCGCGGGGGTCGGCCAACAGCGCGTGGCCGGTCGTATATCCCCACACGGCATAGCCGCGCGATCTCAGCAGCAGCTGGAGGCCACGCCGCACGCCGGGATCGTCGTCGGAGACGAGGATGGTGTATCTGCCATCATGCTGAGTGGAACGGACCGATGGCATTGCGAGAAGCGGACACCCGTGTGACGATTGCACCATCGATCGCATATCGCGCCTCGTCCCGTCGCTACGTAGAGGTCGCAGTCACTTCGGCTTGCGGCCCATGCCCGCGGCAAAGGCGATCCGCAGGGCTTCGGACAAATTGCGGACCTCGAGCTTGGCCATCAGGCTCGCGCGATGGACCTCGACCGTTCGCGATGAACAGCCCAGGTCATAGGCGATCGTCTTATTGGGCAGGCCGTTCGCCAGCCCTTCCAGCACTTCACGCTCCCGGGGCGTCAGTGCAGCGACCCGCACGCCGGCTTCAGAGGTTTCCAGAGTGCGAAAGTCGACATCGTCGAGACGCGCGAACGCGCGGCTGACGGCGCCGAGCAGGGCCGCTTTCTCGAAGGGCTTCTCGAGAAAGTCGACCGCGCCGCCTTTCATGGCCTGCACCGCAACCGACACGTCGCCATGGCCGGTCAGGACGATGACCGGCATGTTGACCCCGCGTGCTGCCATGGCGGCCTGAACCTCGAGACCGTCCATCTCGGGCATGCGCACGTCAAGGATGACGCAGCCGACGGCCGCCGACTTCGCCTCCTTGAGAAACTCCACGCCCGAGGCATAGGTCACGACGTCGTAGCCCGCGGTCTTGAGCGCAAAGCTCGCCGCCTTGCGGATGCTCTCCTCGTCGTCGACCAGATGGATGACGCGTCTATCCCCCATGTTCCTCCTCCGCCCGCGCATGGATCAAGGTAAAATGAAAGCGGGTGCCGCCGCGGTCGGGGCGCTCCATCCAGATACGGCCGCCATGCGCTTCGATGATGGTCCGGCAGATCGAGAGGCCGAGGCCCATGCCGTCGGCCTTTGTCGAGTTGAACGCCGTGAAGAGCTGCTCGCGGATTCCGTCCGCGATGCCGGGACCGGTATCCTCCACGGTCACCTCGATCAGCCCGTCAGGGCGCAACCTGGTCGCCACCTTGAGGTCGCGAACCGGACACTCCGCCATCGCCTCGATGGCATTGCGCATCAGGTTGACCAGCACCTGCTGGATCTGCACCCTGTCGACGAGGACCAGCGTCGCGGCGGGATCGACCGCAAAGAAGCTGCGGATGCCGCGCTCGCGTGCACCGACCAGCGCGAGCTGGCTCGCCTCGGCGATGACCTGCGGCAGCTCGTGGAGGCTCTTGTCGACCTCGCCGCGGGCGACGAAATCGCGCAGGCGCCGGACGATATGGCCGGCCCGCAGCGTTTCCTGTGCCGCATCATCCATCACCGACCGTAGCGACACGAAGGGTTCGTCGTCCCGCTCGTCGAGCATGTCGCGGATCGTCTCGAGATAGAGCGCGACCGCGGCAAGCGGCTGGTTGAGCTCATGCGCGAGCGTCGAGGCCATCGTGCCCATCGCGCTCAGCCGAGAGACATGGACCAGCTCTGCCTGCAGTTCCTTGAGCCTGAGCTCATCCTGCTCCTTGGCGGTGAGATCCCGGATAAAGCCGGTGAACAACCGCTGCCCGTCTTCACCGGCCTCGCCGACCGACAGCTGCATCGGGAAGGTTGAGCCGTCGCGGCGCTGGCCGACCACGACGCGACCGAGGCCGATGATCCGGCGCTCGCCGGTCTGCAGATAATGCGCGAGATATTCGTCGTGACGGTCGCGATCGGGCTGGGGCATAAGGCAGGAGACGTTGCGGCCGACGAGCTCGGCTTCGCTGTAGCCGAACAGGCGTTGTGCCGCTGCGCTGAACGACGTGATGGCGCCGGTCTCGTCGATGATGATCATCGCATCCGGCACCGTCGCCAGAATCGATTGCAGATGCTGCTCGCGGGTCTCGATCGATGCGCGGACCGCCGCCTCGTCGGTGACATCGCGGCTGATGCAGGCGAAGCCGCGATGTGTGTCGCCTTCGAACAGTGCGGTGATCGTCAGGCGCGCCAGATATTCCGCGCCGTTCTCGCAGACCCGCCACGCTTCGCGCTCCAGCGTGCCCTCGTGAAGGGCGGCCGCCAGGTCTGCGCCTGGACGCCCCGCCGCAATCTCGTCGGGCGGGTAGAACAGGTCGTGGGGCTGTCCCAGGACGCGATCGAGCGGCCAGCATTCGGCACGCTCGCCTTCTTCATTATAGCTCAGCACCATCCCGGAAGGATCGAGCAGCGTCAGGACGTGGCCGCCAGCCTGTCGCAGGAACAGCGGCGCAAGCCGCGCCACCTCCCTGGCAATCTCGTCCGCCCCGCGCCTCGTGTCGACCATCGGCCGGCTCACATACCTGGCCGGGCGCACGTATCCGGGCGTAGCCCGACCGTGCCACTCAGCGCCGCGCGAGTATGGCCTTCATCTCGTCGATTTCCTGCCGCTGCGAGCGCTTGATCGATTCGCAAAGCCGGATGACTTCCGGATCGCTGAGCTTTGCTTCCTGGCACATCAGGATCGCCCCGGAATGGTGCGGGATCATCGAGCGCAGAAAGGCCGTGTCGCCGATCGTGGTCTGGGTGCGGATGAGTGCAAAGCTGCCGAAGAAGGCGACCAGCGACGCGGCGATCAGCGCGATGTTGGCGGCCTTCGACGCGAACATGTGCCGCATGGCGAGGATCATCAGCACCACCATCGGCGCGACCATCATCAGCGTCATGTAGAGCATGTTGAGGTTGTTGTAGAAGCTGTCGAGCCCGTCGATCATGACGAACATCACCAGATACATGATGACGCCGCTGATGACGGTCTGAACGGCAAGGCTCCAATAGGCGCCCATCTTCCGGGTGTTCATGTGGGACGAATGGTCCATGGCGTATCTCCTTCGCTCGGCGCCGGCCGACCTGGGTATGAGTGTAACGCCCCGCTCTCTTGTTCGCCCCCGCCATCAGCCGTCCTGATGCTAAAACCAGAAGCGAACGCCGGCGACGAAGCTGGTGGCATGGACGTCCTCGCCCGCAAGCCTCGACAGCCGCGCCGTGTCTCCGGCTTTGCGCAGATAGGAAACGCCGATGTAAGGCGCGAACTGGCGGCTGAATTCGTAGCGCAGGCGCGCGCCGAGCTCTATGTTGACCAGCCCCGAACCGATGTCGTTCTCCGGAATATCCTGTGCGGCGAAATTGACCTCGGCGCGCGGCTGGAGGATCAGGCGCTGGGTGATGCGCTGGTCGTAATAGCCCTCGACCCGGCCCAGAACATCGCCCTTGGTCGAGAGGAACAGCGCGCCTTCGACCTCGAACATGCCAGGAGCCAGGCCCTCGACGCCGATCGTCGCGTAGGTGCGGTCGGGCCCGCGGCCGAAGTCCTGGCGGATACCGCCCTGAAGATTGAAATAGGGGTCGATGGCCCGGCTGTAGAGCACCTGCACCTCGGCGCTGTCGATGCCGCGGCCGAACTCGCCTTCGCCCTCGCTCTTGAGCCAGAGCCGGTTGATGTCGCCGCCGTAAAAGCCTTCGCCATCCCAGCGATAGCCATCGCGGCCGCTATGCGCCTGATACTCGAACAGGTTGAGCAGCATTTGCCCGAAATTGTTGCCGCCGCTATCCTTCATCATGATGTCGCGCGAGCGCGCCATCTCGCCGCCGGGAAAATCACGATCGGCGAAGTGGTCGCTTGGGGGAGGCGGCGGGGGCGCATTGCCGGCCGGAAGCGCCGTGCCGGTCATTTGCATGCCGGGCATGGCGGGCATTCCCGGCATCGTTGTCTGGCCATGCTGCGAATGGTCCATACCCGGCATCTCCGGCATCGCGGGAGACGCGGGTTGCGGCTGACCGGCCGCATCTCCCTGCGGCGCAGGACTGGCCTGGTGCTGCGAATGGTCCATCGCCGAGGTGGCGTCCGGCGCTGGTGTCTGAGCGCGCGGCCTGGCGGCGGCCTTGTCCTTCTTCTTCTCCTGCGCCGGCGCCACTTCGCCCGGCGGCGCCATGCCGGGCATGCCGTGCATCGAATGATCCTGGGCAAAGGCGGGCGCGGCAGCGAAAAGGGCGATCGCGCTCACCAGCGGCGTGAGGATGCGGGTCATTACGCGTCTCCCTTCGGACGGACGCTCACGACCCGCATCATCCCTGCATGCATGTGGTAGAGGAGATGACAGTGGAAGGCCCAGTCGCCGACCGCGTCGGCGGTGAAGTCCCAGGTCACCTTGCCGCCGGGCTGGACGATCACCGTATGCTTGCGCGGCGCATGATCGCCATGCCCCGTCACCAGCTCGAAAAAATGCCCGTGAATATGGATCGGATGCCCCATCATCGTGTCGTTGATGAGATTGACGCGCACCCGCTCGCCTTCGATGAAGGGGATCGGCTCGTGATGGTCCGACATTTTTTCGCCGTCGAACGACCACATGAACCGCTCCATGTTGCCGGTGAGGTGAATGTCGATGCTGCGGCTCGGCGCGCGCACGTCCGGATTGCGATCGAGCGCCATCAGGTCCCTGTAGACAAGCACCTTGTGGCCGACGTCGGCGAGGCCCTGGCCGGGCTCGCCGGTGCGGTCGACGGGCATCGGCGAGATGGTCTGGACGCTCGGGTCGCGCTTCACCTGCGGCGCGTTCGAGAAGTCTCGCATCTTCATCGACCCCATCGCGTGCCCGCCATGGTCCATGCCCGCCATCTGGCCATCGGCGCCCATCGCGCCGTGGTCCATCCCGCTCATCGCGGAATGATCCATCCCCGAATGATCCATGCCTGCCATGGCGCTATTGTCCATGGTCGCCATCGCTGCCGCCGCGCCGGTCGCGAGGCGCGCGGACGCGTTCTTCTCGGCCGTCGGATCGACGCCCCGCATAGCGCCGCCCGACATGTCCATGCCTTCCATGCCCGGCATCGAGGACATGTCCATGCCCATGTCCTTCATGTCGGCGAGCGGCCGTTTGCGTAAGGGGGGAACCTCGCCGGCCATGCCGGCGCGCGGCGCGAGCGTGGCACGCGCCATGCCCGAGCGGTCGATCGCCTCGCCGACAAGGGTGTAGGCCTTGTCATCGCCTGGGCTGACAACGACGTCGTAGGTCTCGGCAACACCAACCTGGAACTCGTCGACGGTGACCGGCACCACATTCTGCCCGTCGGCCTGGACGATGGTCAGCGGCAGGCCGGGGATGCGGACGTTGAAGGTGGTCATCGCCGACGCATTGATGACCCGCAGCCGCACCCGTTCGCCCGGGGTGAAGAGCGCGGTCCAGTTGTCCATCGGACCATGGCCGTTGACGAGATAGGTGTAGGTGGATCCGGTCACATCGGAGATGTCGGCCGGGTCCATCCGCATCTGGCCCCAGTCGAGCCGGTCCTTGAGCGGCTGATCCTTGCCCGACAGGAGCCCGGCCAGGGTCTGGCGCTGGAAATTGAAATGGCCGGGGTTGACCTTGAGGCGCCGGAAGATCGCCTGCGGCGAGAGCGCGCTGTGATCGGCGAGCACGATGACATGCTCGCGGTCATAGGCGACCGGATCGGCACCGGCGGGATCGATGATGATCGGGCCGTAATGGCCTTCCTGTTCCTGCAGGCCTGAATGGCTGTGGTACCAGTAGGTGCCGCTTTGCACGACGGAGAACTGGTAGAGGTAGTTCGAGCCCGGCTTGATGCCCGGAAAAGACACGCCCGGCACACCGTCCATATTGGCCGGCAGGATCAGCCCGTGCCAGTGGATCGAGCTGTCCTCCTCCAGCTGATTGATGACGTTGAGCCGCACGCGCTGGCCCTCGCGCAGCCGGATCAGCGGGGCGGGGACCGTGCCGTTGAGGCCGATTGCCCGGAACTTGCGCCCGTCGATGGTCATCGACTGCCGGGCGATGGTGAGCGTAATGTCTTCGCCCGACACGGTCGGCAGCGTCGGTCGCATCCCCGGCGAGATCGTCTGCGCCCAGGCCGGCAGCCAGGCTGACAATGCTGCGCCGCCGCCGGCGAGGGCCGCGCCGCGGAGGAACTGGCGGCGGTCGAGAGCAGAAATCATTCGGTTGTCTCAGCTTTAAGAAAGAGGGCGTACCTATTGGGAATACGCAGCATGGCCTCATCCCCCTCAAACTTTCTTTAATATTTCCGAAAGGCGTGCCCTAGCTCGATAGAGGCGCGTTTCGACCGCCTTCTGGCTGATCCCGAGAATTTCGGCGGTTTCAGCTTCCGATTTCTCGTCGATCGTACGCAAAATAAGCGTGTCCTTGAGGGAAGACGGCAGGGCAGCAATCGCTTTCATTGCTTGCGCGAGCTGCTGTTCGGCCCCGATCGCCTGATCGGGCAGCGGTGCGTCGTCGGCGACGCCGTCCGCCTCGCCGAGCGGTAGGGCTAGGGCAAAGAAATTTCGAACCGCTCGCCGACGCCGCCAGTCATGGCATTTGTTGATGACAATCCGGGACATCCAGACCTGGAAGGGTCGGGTTACGTCATAGCGGTTGAGTGCGGCAAAGGCCGCGACGAAGCTCGCCTGGGTGACATCCAATGCCTCATCCATAGATCCGACATGGCTGCGCACGAGCCGGTGAACCCAACCTTGATGCCGGCGGACCAGCTCGCCATAGGCCGCTTGCCGGCCTCCAAGCGCCAGAGCCGCGAGCTCCCCGTCCGAGCAGTCGGGGAGGCACGCGGTCATTCGGATTTGGCCGTCAGCGCTTTCACCACGGCGTCGTCGAATTTGTCCGTCTGATCCGGGCGCAGCACGGCCCGCATCGCGAAGATATGCTCAAGTGTTTCTTTCTGCAGCGCGCCCATGGCCTGGTGCGAGCGATCCACCGCAGTTGCGACTTGCGGGCCATAGCCATGCTCCGCTTCGATCGCTTCCGCGAGACGCGCATTGTCGGCGCGCAATTCGGCCTCCAGCGCTTGACGCCGGATCGCGTAGTTCTTCTCGATTGTCTCGAGTCGGCTGTGTTGCGCTGAATTCAGCTTCAGATCGCGATGGAGCAGCTCGTGCAGCTCATTTTCGACCGGGCGCACTGGAACCACATAGACGCGGCCAATGACAACGCCAGCGATCGCCGCGGCGAAGGTCACCAGGACGAGGAGCAGGAGCCGGCGGCGGTCGCGCATCACTGCGAGCTCAGCAGCGTCGAGGGCGCAAGCGCGAGCCGAGCATCGAAGGGCGATAGCGGTTTGGCATCAGCAGACCGTGTCGAAACTGCCGAGCCGGCAATTCCGATGAACAGCGCGGTTGCGGCCGCGATGCCGAACGTCATAGCGCCAAGGCTTGGTATGGCCCGGATGCGCGCTATTTCCGCCATGACCCGGCTTTCCAGGCCGCCGAGCCTGGGATCGAGAGGCGCATCGCGCAACCGCGAGAGCAGGTGGTCAAGTTCATCCATGGTGCTTCTCCGTCTTCATCCATCAATACGCACGATGGTCCAGGAACCCTTGCTGTAGATTGAAAAGAATAATTGCGAGGGGTGGGGGCTCGGGCTGCGTATTGTCTCATGGGATCTACAGGAGAATGTTCCAATGCGTTTCTTTTCGCCTCTCGCAGTTATCGCCGCCGTCGGCCTGAGTGTTTCTGCTCCGGCCTACGCGCATCCCAAGCTTGTGTCCTCGACGCCCGCCGCGAACGCCAGCGTCTCGGCGCCGTCGCGTATAACGCTCACCTTCAGTGAAGGTCTGATGCCGAAGCTGTCGGGCGCCGAGATCGTGATGACCGGCATGCCCGGCATGCCCAACCACCGCATGGCGGTAACCGGCTTCAAGACGTCCGTCGAAGGCGACAAGACGCTCGTGCTGACGCTCGCCAAGCCGCTCATGGCGGGCAGCTATCAGGTCGCCTGGCACGTCGTCTCGACCGACACGCACCGCATCCAGGGCAATCTCGCCTTTACCGTCAAGTGACGCCATGAACGACGTGGCACTCGTCGCCGTCCGCTGGGCGCTCTACGTCGATCTCGGCCTGTTGTTCGGCCTGCCGCTGTTCGCGCTCTATGCGCCCGGCGGCGGCCGGATGGTACAGCGGCATCTGCCGATGGTAGCAATGGTGGCCGGTCTCGCCTGTCTCGCCCTCCTGCTGTCGGCGCTGGGGTTCGCGTTGCAGGCAGCGGCCATGACCGGGCTGCCGCTCACCCAGCCTGATCTTTCCATGGTCGCAGAGCTGTTCAACGGCACGTCCATGGGAACGGCGCTGAAGGCGCGCCTCGTCGCGCTCCTCGTTCTTCTGCTCTCCATCCCCTTCTATCGCCGGCAATCCCGTCCTGCCTTCATCGCCTCCACTCTGGCAGGCGCGGTCGCACTCGCGACCCTCGCCTGGAGCGGGCATGGCGCGGCCGGCGAAGGCGAGGCGGGCTGGCTGCAACTGGGGGCCGATCTCATCCATCTGCTCGCCGCGGGCGCCTGGGTCGGCGCGCTTGCCGCATTCCTTGCGCTGGTTCTTACCAGGCTCGCAACCGATGATCTCGCCACTGAAGACATGGACCGGGTCATGCTCGCCGAGGAAGCGCTGCGGGGCTTCTCCTTCGTCGGCACGATCATCGTCGCCCTGCTGATCCTGACCGGGACGGTGAACGGCTGGTTCCTGGTCGGCCCGGGCAACATCGCGTCTCTCGGGCAGTCGACCTACGGCCTGCTGCTCATCGCCAAGCTGCTGCTCTTCGCCGGCATGCTGGGCCTGGCCGCGCTCAACCGTTATCGCCTGACCCCGGCACTTGCGCAGGCGATCGAGGAAGAGGACGCGCCACGGGCGCAGGCGCTGCTGCGCGCGAGCCTCGTCGTCGAAGGCGGTCTTGCGATCGTCATTCTCGGGCTGGTCGCCTGGCTGGGGACACTGTCGCCACCCATGTCGATGTAGTTTATCGTTTCGAACGCCTCGCGTTGGGAGAAGCCAATGCAATCGTACACCCCGCCGCGCGGGACTGGATCGACGAAAGACTATGATCGCGCGATCCGCCTGTGGGCGCGGGAGAAGCGGTGGCGTGCCGCCATGCTTGCCATGCTGCGCCCGGATTGGCGCCTGGTAATCGCCGATTATGGCCGCCAGCACGGGTCTCATGCGGCTCGCCTTCCGCCTGACCGTGCAGCGGCTCGATGGCATCGACGATACCCAGCCCAATGCCGACGGCGTGCTCCCCGGCCTGATGGCGGCCAAGCGAACGGGCCCGCCGATTTGGCCACTTAGGCGATTACGTATTGACCCTGACACGGTGTCAGACCCTAGATCGTCAGGCGTCGAAAGGAGCGAGGCGATGAACGAGACACATGGAGCGGCGCATGGCGGCGGTTGCTGCGGCGGCCACGGCACCGCTAAAGCGGCGACCGGCGTCAAGGACCCGGTCTGCGGCATGACCGTCGACCCGGCGACCACGGCGCATCACGCCGAGCATAGCGGTGAAAGCTATCATTTCTGCAGCGCGGGCTGCCGGACCAAATTCATCGCCGATCCCGAGCGCTATCTCGGCCCGCCGACGCCGCCGGTCGCGGCGCCCGAAGGCACGATCTGGACCTGCCCGATGCATCCCGAGATCCGCCAGGACCATCCCGGGTCCTGTCCGATCTGCGGCATGGCGCTCGAACCCGCGACCGTGACCGCCGACAGCGGCCCCAGCCACGAGCTAGTCGATTTCACGCGGCGCTTCTGGGTCGGCCTCGTGCTGGCTCTCCCGGTGCTGATCCTCGAGATGGGCGCGCATGTCTTTCCCGCGATCCATCGCCTCGTGCCGATGTCTATCTCGGTATGGATCCAGTTCGTGCTGGCGACACCCGTCGTGCTGTGGGCGGGCTGGCCGTTCTTCGAGCGTGGCTGGGCCTCGCTCAAGACCCGCAACTTCAACATGTTCACCCTGATCGCGATGGGGACCGGGGTCGCCTGGATCTACAGCGTCATCGCGACGCTCGCGCCTCAGCTGTTCCCGCCGGCCTTCCGCGGCGAGGACGGCATGGTTGCCGTCTATTTCGAGGCGGCTGCGGTGATCACCGTCCTCGTGCTGCTCGGCCAGATGCTCGAACTGCGCGCGCGGGAACGCACCTCGGGCGCGATCAAGGCGCTGCTCAACCTTGCACCAAAGACCGCGCGCCGGATCGGTTCTGATGGGAACGAAGAGGAAATCAGCCTTGATCTGGTTGCGGTGGGCGACCGCCTGCGGGTGCGGCCGGGCGAGAAGGTGCCGGTCGACGGCGTAGTCGAGGACGGCCGCTCCTCGCTCGACGAGTCGATGGTCACCGGCGAATCCATGCCCGTCACCAAGGCAAAGGCCGACACAGTGATCGGCGGCACGCTCAACCAGACCGGTGCGCTGGTGATCGTCGCCGACAAGGTCGGCCGCGATACCATGCTCGCACGCATCGTCCAGATGGTCGCTGAGGCGCAGCGCTCGCGCGCGCCGATCCAGCGCATGGCCGATCAGGTGTCGGGCTGGTTTGTGCCCGTGGTCATCGCGGTCGCGGCCGTCGCGTTCATCGCCTGGGGCATCTGGGGTCCCGAGCCGCGCTTCGCCTATGGGCTGGTGGCGGCGGTCGCCGTGCTGATCATCGCCTGTCCCTGCGCACTGGGGCTGGCAACGCCGATGTCGATCATGGTCGGGGTCGGCCGCGGCGCCGGGCTCGGTGTCCTCATCAAAAATGCCGAAGCACTCGAGCATATGGAGAAGGTCGACACTCTCGTCGTCGACAAGACAGGCACGCTGACCGAAGGCCGGCCTGCCGTCACCCAGGTCGTGCCGGCGCCCGGCTTCGACGAAGCCGAGCTGCTGCGTCTTGCCGCCTCGGTCGAGCGGGCGTCCGAGCATCCGCTCGCGTTGGCAATCGTCGAGGCCGCGAAGGATCGCGGCATCGTCACGAGCGACGTCATCGACTTCGACTCGCCGACCGGGCGCGGCGCGCTCGGCACGGTCGAAGGGCGGCGCATCGTCCTCGGCAATGCGCAGTTCCTTGCCGACGAAGGGGTTGCGACCGATGCGCTCGCCAGCCAGGCCGACGCGCTGCGCCGGGATGGCGCCACCGCGATCTTCATCGGGGTCGACGGCACAGTCGGCGGCGCCTTCGCGATCGCCGATCCGGTGAAGGCCACGACACCAGAAGCGCTCGCCGCGCTCAAGGCGGAGGGCATTCGCGTGGTCATGCTGACCGGCGACAACCGCACGACCGCGGAAGCGGTCGCCCGACGCCTGGGCATCGACGAGGTCGAAGCCGAGGTGCTGCCCGATCAGAAGAGCGCCGTGGTCGCCAGGTTCAAGCGCGAGGGGCGGGTCGTCGCCATGGCCGGCGACGGTGTCAACGACGCCCCCGCGTTGGCCGCCGCCGACGTCGGCATCGCCATGGGTTCCGGCACCGACGTCGCGATCGAGAGCGCTGGCGTCACGCTGCTCAAGGGCGACCTGACTGGCATCGTCCGGGCGCGGCGGCTCAGCCAAGCGACCATGTCGAACATCCGCCAGAATCTCGTCTTCGCCTTCATCTACAATGTCGCGGGCGTGCCCGTAGCGGCGGGTGCGCTCTATCCGCTGTTCGGTATTCTGCTCTCGCCCATTATCGCGGCGGCGGCGATGGCGCTCTCTTCGGTGAGCGTGGTCACCAACGCGCTGCGCCTCAACCGGAAAGCACTGTGAACATCGGCGAGACGTCACGGCAGAGCGGCGTCTCTGAGCGGATGATCCGCCATTATGAAAAGATCGGCCTCATCCCGGCGCCGGCGCGTCGGGGTGCTGGCTATCGTGACTATGGCGAGCGCGACCTCCATCGCCTCCGGTTTATCGCCAATGCCCGCGATCTCGGCTTCCCGATCGAGGAGATCCGCACGTTGCTCAGCCTTTGGGCCAATACCGGCCGTGCCAGCGCGGAGGTGAAGCGGCTTGCCCTTGCCCGCGCCGATGAGTTTCAGCGCAAAGCCGAGGCGTTGACGGCGCTGCGCGACACGCTAATCGACCTGGCTGAGCGCTGCCAAGGCGACGAGCGGCCGGATTGTCCGATCATCGCCGAACTGGCCGCGGCCCGATCCGCATAGCATCCGGCATCGCACGGCCGAGAATTTTAGGGGTGCCCGTTTTCGGTCGATTCGTGCAGGTCGACGGCGAAAGCGATCCGCAACAGGTCGGGCAGGCTTTGCGCGTTGAGTTTGATCATCAGACTGGCCCGATGCAGCTCGACCGTGCGCGACGTGACGCCGAGTTCATCTGCGATAAGGCTATTTGGATAGCCTCGCGAAATTCCTCTCAGAACGGCCCGTTCGCGCTGCGTCAGTCTCGCGGCTTTCGAAAGAGCGTCGGCCTGTTCGGAGGCACGACGGGCTATACTCTCAAGCCAGCTGAAGCCGCGGTCGATCGCGCCGAGCAATGCGGCCTTCTCGACCGGTTTGGCGAGAAAGTCGGCAGCGCCCGCCTTCATCGCCTGTACGGCGAGCGTAGGATCGCCATTGCCCGTCAGCACCACGACGGGCATGTCGATACCGCGTCGCGTCAGCTCCGCCTGAACCTGCAGGCCGTCCATGTCGGGCATGTGCATGTCGAGAACCACGCAGCCTTTCTCGGCGTCCTCTGCGCTCAACAGAAACTCCGGCCCCGAAGCGTAGGCTTCTACGGCAAACCCTGCGGTCCGCAACGTGAAACTTAGTGCTTTTCGTATTGTCTCTTCGTCATCGACGATATGCACGACGCGCTTGTTCCCCATAGCCCCCGAGATCGATCAATACGCAGTGCCGCGAGGGCAGCGCTTCAAGGGATACTTCTCTGCACGTTGGACTATGGTCCCAGGTCAAGAGTAAAAATTTGGCGAGGCAAAACGGCGAAGGACAGCGAAACTGTGAGGGTTCGGCTACTCCGCTCACACCAATGCCGCGGTCGCTGCGGCTCATTGCCGGGTCTCTGCTCCGGACGATGCATGCGAGTTGCCCGCGCCGCCCTCGGCGCGATCGAGCCATCGCTACGCTTCCATCACATCGTCGACCGGCAGCGGGTTACTGGCGCCCGGCGGGCGAGGGGGGCGGGTTGGCCCTTGACGGCTGCGCGATCGGACGCCCAGGATAGCAGGGTGGCGCGCTTTACTTCGGGCTCAAGCTTCAGGTGCCCAGCAACGTCGAGGGGATCGATGAACGAGCGTGTGTGCGACACGACATATCCTCCTTCCCTGCCGCGATTTTCTCCGAAAGGGAGATCTCAGGAGATTGGTTCGGACTCGTTTAGGGTCAATGGATGAGGACGCGCACAGCGTTTGCCGGGCGTTCATTTCCGTCTTAGAACTGACGCGCAGCACGCCATTCAATCCGGTGGCGAACGGCCTCCGCGATCGCTGGCATGACGTCTATATCATTCGACGCATGTGCAACCGCGTTCGTGCTGACGATCCTTTCGACAAGCCCACCCAGAACCTGCGCTGCATCGCCGGCAAAAAGCGGATGCACGACCACGCAATCCGGTCGCGCGAACCCCATGCCGACCAGTTGGCGCGCCGCCTCGGTGAGGGTCCGACCGGATGAGGCGATATCGTCGACCAGCACCGGCTGGCGATCGAGAAACGCTGGGGCATTCGGAATCGAGATGGTGACGTGACGGTCGCCGGATCGGATTTTCTCGCACACGAGAAACGGAGCATCGGCATCGGCCGCCACCTGCGAGACCCACTGTTCGCTTTCCAGGTCCGGACCGATGATCAGCGGGCGAGCGACATTGCGCTTGATCCACGAGGCCAAAAACGGCGCGGCATGAACAACCTGGGTTGGGATGCGGTAGATTTCCGACAATTCATGGTAGCGATGGAGATGCGGATCGACCGTCACCAGCCAGTCGAGATGGCGAGACAGGATCGCAGCAAAGGTTCGCGACGTCACCGCCTCGCCGGCATGGAAGCGTATGTCCTGGCGCATGTAAGCGAGGTAAGGGGCGACGAGCCCGATCCTGCGAGCGCCAAGATCGCGCGCGGTGTCGGCTGCGAACAGCAGCGGCAACAGCTTGGCGTCCGGATGATCGAGACTGGACAGCAGGATGACCTCGCGGTCGCTGACGTCGTTTCCGACCCTGAGATAGGTTTCCCCGTCAGGAAACTGACGATGCTCGATCGTGCCGACCTCTGCATCGAGCGCGGCGGATAGCGGCTGTGCCAGGGCCTCGCTGCCAGACAGCGCGAACAGCACGGGACGGTTCATAGCGCTTCAATCCCGAAGATCGGCCCGTCGCTCACCGCATAGGCCGCCGCATAGTCGAGCTCGCCCGGGCTCTCGGCATGAATGCTACACAAGGGAGCCCCGGCATCCACCATCTGGTTCAGCCGACACTGCAGCGCGACGCCGGCGGCCTTGGCCATCGGCGCGCCGGCAAGCTTCGCGACCGTCGCGAGCTTGCGATTGTCGATACTCACCAGGCGGCCGCTATAGGGAGCGATCATATCCTGTTGGAACCGGGCGACCGGTGGAGCCCGCATGCCGCCCTGCGCTTCGCAGATACGTTGGAACTTGGCCCAGGCCCGGCCGCTTTCGAGGCACGCCCGCGCACGCGCATAACCTTCGCGGGCCGGGGCTGCGTCCGCGAGCTCAAGCAGTCCTCCCGCCAGCTCGCAGGCCCGGTGGGCGAGATCCTCGGCGCCCGGCTGCCCCTGGAGCACGGCAAGGATATCCTGCGCCTCGAGCGCCGGACCGATGCCCCGTCCGATCGGCTCGGCGCCGGGGCCGCGCATCACGCGCGTGCGAAGCCCGAAGGCTTGGGCGACAGAGCTCAGCGCCCGCTCGAGCGTGTCGGCGGCATCGGCGCCGCGTACCTTGGCGGTCGGCCCGACCGGGATGTCGATGACCAGATGGGTCGCACCGGCCGCGATTTTCTTGGACAGCACCGAGGCGACCATCTGCCCGACGGCATCGATATCGAGCACCCGTTCCACGCCGATGATCACATCGTCGGCAGGGCTGAGGTTGACGGCGCCGCCCCAGGCGATGCAGCCGCCTTCGCGCTCGACCACCTTGCGGATTGCGGAAACGTCGAGGTCGACAGGTGCCAGCACCTCCATCGTGTCCGCCGTGCCGGCCGGTGAGGTGATCGCCCGCGACGATGTCTTGGGCATGATCAGGCCCTCCGCGGCCATGATCGAGACGATGATCGGCGTGGTGCGATTGCCCGGCAAGCCACCGACGCTATGCTTGTCGACGATGACCGTTCCGGGCCACTGCAATCGCTCGCCGACATCGACCATCGCCCTGGTCAGGCTGATCGTTTCGTCCGTATCGAGCGGGACCGCTGAGCAGGCCGTGACGAACGCCGAGAGATGGACATCGCTATAGCGTCGCTCGGCGATGTCGGTGATGATCGCTGAAAAAGCCCCGTCACTGAGACGATTGCCATAGATGCGCCGACGCACTTCGGCGAGCGAGGCGAGAGGCTGGGCGTGCGCGATCTCGACCGGATCGCCATCGCTGACGCCGAGCCGCTGCCATGCGGATTCGGAGAGGCCGATCTCGCCGGGCGCTGGAGTCTCCGCGGAGCTGTGCAGCAGCGAGACGACGATTTCCCGCCCGCCGGCGCGCAGCGCGACCTGCGCGCGGGACGCAAGACCTTCCGAGCGGCAGACGGGACAGTCGTGGCGCATGACCGCGATCAGATCGCTTCCGGCAGCCGACAGGCCGATGCGGCGTGCCCGCAGCGTCGTCGCGACAGGCTCTGCTTCGGCGTCCTCGATGATCCCGGGCTTCACGCGAGCATGCCCCAGCTACCCAGCGCCGGTACGCTGCATGCCCAACCCAGTTCCTCCGAGACACGCTTCGCCAGGACCTGGGCGCCGGTCGGCTCGCCATGGGTGACATAGACGTGGCGCGGGGCCTCGTGCAGCGACCCGAGCCAGCGCATGAGTTCGTCGCTGTCGGCATGCGCCGAGAGCATCGTCAGGTTGGCGACCTCGGCTTCGACCGGGATATACTCGCCGTGGATCTTGATCGTCCGGGCGCCGCCGATCATGGCGGCGCCGCGGGTGCCCGCCGCCTGGAAGCCCGAGAAGAGGATGAGGTTCTTCCCATCCGGCGCGAAGCGCTTGAGATGGTGGAGCACGCGGCCGCCCGTTGCCATTCCACTGGCCGAGATGATGACCTTGGGGGTGGGGTTGGCGGTGAGTTCCTTGGATTCCTCCACTTCGCGCACATAGTGCGCGACGCTGCACGCCGCTTCGCACTCGGCGCGAGCCAGGCGATGCTCGTCCATGAAATCGCACATCAGCCCGCTCGCGTTGATCGCCATCGGGCTGTCGAGGAAGATCGGGATGTCGCGGAGGCGTCCCTGCGCGCGCAGACGCGAGAAATGATAGAGAAGCGACTGAACCCGTCCCACGGCGAAGGCCGGGATCACCACCGTCCCGCCTCTCTCGACGCATCGCTCGACATGATCTCCAAGCGTCTTTGTCGGATCGACCTGCTCGTGGCGCCGATCGCCATAGGTCGATTCCACTAGGACATAGTCGGCGCGCGCGGGCGGCTCGGGATCCTTCATCACCGCATCGCCGTAACGGCCGATATCGCCTGAGAAGAGGATTGTCCGCCCCTTCCAGTCGATCTCGATCGACGCCGCGCCGAGGATGTGGCCGGCGCGATGGTAGCGCACCCTGATGCCGTCCGTGACTGCATGCCACGCTCCGAACTCGATCGGGCGGAAGAGCTGCAATGCCAGACGCGCGTCGGCCTGGGTGTAGAGGGGCAGCGCCGGCTGGTGCCTGGAGAAGCCGTGCTGGTTGGCGAACTCCGCATCCTTTTCCTGCAGATGGCCGCTGTCGGGAAGAAGGAGCTCGCACAGGGCCGCGGTCGCCCGCGTGGCAAGGACGGTCCCGTCCCAGCCCAGGCGCGCCATGCGCGGTAGTGCGCCCGAGTGATCGAGATGGGCGTGGGTCAGCAGCACCTGGCCGACATCCGCGACTTCGGGTGGGATCGATGCCCAATTAAGGCGGCGCAGATCCCTGGGTCCCTGAAACAGGCCGGAATCGACCACGATCTGAGTTTCACCATCGTCCACCAGATAACGCGACCCTGTGACCGTTCCCGATGCGCCGAGAAAGGCAACGCCGAGACCATCGGCCGGGCGCTTGGCCAGATCGATCCTTGCTTCACGCTCGAAGATGGTCACGCGGGAATGGTGCCGTTTCTTTCTCTTTTGCATGGACGCGGGCCTGCCTCTCACGATTATGTTCGTGAGCGCAGCATTGGTTCGCGGACGCCGCACGCCTATACGCAAAATCCGCAGCACGACTGCTGCTCCCCGACAGCTGCGTCGCCCGAACGCCGATGGCCGATCCCATCGATCGCCTTACCCATGCCTGCGCGATGCCCGGGGGACTTCGGTCTCTACTTATACCTTGCTCCTTGGACTCGAGCCTATGCTGCCCGGACGTTGACCAGAAGAGGACGGCATATGGGCGAACATGACCATCGCATGCGCAAGCGCGGCAAGATCGTTCTGATCGGCTTCCTGCTCGTCGCTAGCTTCTTCCTCCTCACCGAGCATACCGCGCACTTCCTGGGTGTGCTGCCCTATCTCATCCTGCTCGCCTGCCCGCTCATGCACCTGTTCATGCACCGCGGCCATGGTGGGCATCAGCATGGCCATGAGCCCGGTCAGGCACCCGCCGGCTTACCGGCCAATCCCAACGGCCGCATCGAAGGAGAGTCGCGATGACGCACGCCGACTATGGCTATGGTCTGTGGGGGCTCGCGCTGGTTAACGCCGCCGTTTTCATCCTCTTTGCGTTCAGCTTCTTCAAGCCGGCAACTAAACGAGACTGGCGCAGTTTGGGGGCGTTCAGCGCTTTCATCATAGCGCTCTTCGCGGAAATGTATGGCTTCCCGCTCACGATCTTCGTGCTTTCGGGGTGGCTCCAGTCGTATTTCCCCGCTGTCGACTGGTGGAGCCACGATGCTGGACATCTCCTGGAGATGATGTTCGGCTGGCGAGTTAATCCCCATTACGGTCCATTCCACATCGCCAGCTTTGTGCTGATCGGCGTGGGTTACTGGCTGATCTCGGTTGCATGGACGGCCCTTCACTTGAGTCAGCGCAAACACCAATTGGCCCTTACTGGGATTTATGCCCGGATCCGGCACCCGCAATATGTCGGCTTCATTCTCGTCATGCTCGGCTTTTTGCTACAATGGCCGACCCTTTTGACCCTTGCTATGTTTCCGGTGCTCGTCGTGATGTATATTCGGCTGGCTCGGCATGAGGAAAAGGAGGCGCTAGCCAACTTCGGCGAGGTTTACCGCGATTATATGGCTCGCGTGCCCGGCTTCATTCCGAATCTGACAATCCATTCGCGTCGAAGAAGGCCATGGCGATCCTTGACGGGAATGGCTGATGTAATTGCCGGCAAGGTCAATGCTGACGTTCTGACTGGCCTTATTATTCGGACATCGTTACCCGACCTCACAGCACACTACTGCAGCAATCCCGGTTCGACTGCGCAATCATCTTGGGAGGGCAAGTTCGCCTTGCACGGGCAGATTCGGTGTGGAGCTGATGCCCGGCACTAGACGCAGAGCATCGCCGATCAAGGTATAGACGGCGTGGCGCTGGCCGCCACGGTTCCGATGGTCGACGCGATAGCCCTGATAATGTCGGCGGAGCAGGCCTGCATTCACCAGTTCGGAAACGGCGCGACTGAGATTACTCTTGCCGGCTGTGCGAATGCGTGCCCGCATTTCCTCCGCGATCACGCCGCGCCTTTTCTCCGGATCGCCGGGGAGCAGTCCGTTTCTAGCGAGGTCGCTCTCGACCCGCTCGGCCAGCGTAATGCTGCGCGGACCACGCTGGGCCATCGGGGTCAATGCGTCGCATAGCCAATCGCGCAGGGAAACGAGCCCATCGTTCCGCCTGACCCAGGGACCGGCGCTTCCATCTGGCCCCGCCACCTGGGCGATCAGGTTGAGCAGCATGAAGGCATAACGGGGCCGGCTCGATACGGTCGCCAGCGTCTCGAGCACGGCCGCGACATCACAGCCAATGGAGGGTTCAAGAGGCTTGCCTGCATGAAACATAACATGATGGAATCAAGCACAAAGCAGGATCAATGTGAATCCCAAATCGGCGGCCACAGACGGGTTGTCAGCTATGACACTTTGCCGGCGGATAAAGTGTCATAGGCGATCCATTCTAATCGTAGATTGTTGCGAATCGTTCTCAACTCATCCTGATAATCATGGCGCTCGCCGCTTAGGTGTGGACGAGCCGTCTCCTCGCGAACGAGCTTCCGTCGCCTATGGCGAACAGGATAAAAGACTGCGGCCGCCTTGATGATCTCACGCGCTTTGCGACGGACTGTCAGCGTGCTGAAACCCTTGGCGATCTGCATGGCACGATCGATGCCGCCGTGCGCGATCTTGGCTTCCGCTGGTTCACGCTGCTTCACAATATCGACCTTCGGCGCGGCGACGAGCAAAGCCTGTTCCTCACAACCTATCCGTCGGCCTGGCTCGAGGAAGTGCTCGAAGAGCGCCATTATCTCGAAGATCCCATCCATGCGGCCTGCGCACGTACGCCCTCTGGACTGGCCTGGGACCGTGTCGGCGACGTGCTGGAGCTCACGCCGCGCCAGCGAGGCATCCTTGACCGCGCCCGGGATCATGACCTTGCATCGGGCTACAGTTTGCCGATCCGGACCCCGGGCGAGCCCGAGGCGATCTTCACTGCGGCCCGATCACGCGACGAGCCGCTGAGTGCAGAAGAGGTTCTGACCGCCCGTCTGCTCGGCTCGGTCGCTTATGATCGGGCGCGCGAGCTGCTTGGCGAAAGGGCAGGGCCATTGGCCTGCGTCCCTCTCAGTCCTCGCCAGGTCGAATGCATCGCGCTCGTCGCGCAAGGCAAAAGCGACTGGGAGATCGGCCAGATCCTCGGCCTCAGCCGCGATACCGTGCACGAATATGTTGAATCGGCCCGCAGGCGTTATGGCGTGCGACGACGCACGCAGCTGGTGCTGCGCGCGGTTCGCGATGGTCATCTCAACATGGAAGCGCTGCTCTGATCTCGCCGGCCATATGATGATCGGGCTTGGGCAAGTTCAGGATTTCTGCGCTGTCGCTGGCGCGATCAAGGACGCTACGGCCTTGTCTGACCTGATGGCCGAAATCACGAAGGCCATGGGCTTTCGGCACTATGCCCTGGTCCATCATGTCGACCTGAAGCCTGCGGTTCGCTCGGTCCACATCGTCGACTATCCGCAAGACTGGGTGGAGCGCTTCCAGGCGAGACGCCTCTATGCGAGCGACCCGATCCACCGCGCCAGCCATCGCACCAATGTGGGCTTTGCCTGGTCGGCGGTTCAGTCGATCATCTCTCTGACGGCCGCCGATCGCTCGATCCTGGCAGAAGCCTACGAGGCCGGGCTGGGCGACGGCTTCACCGTTCCGGCCCATATTCCTGGCGAGCTCAATGGATCCTGTTCCTTCGCGATGGCGGCGGGCGAGATGCTCGACCATCGGCAGCTGCCGTTCGTGCAGCTCGTCGGCAGCTTCGCGTTCGAAGCGGCACGCAAGATTTCCCGGATCCACGCGCCGCAATCCGAATGCCCGAGCCTGACCGAAAGGCAGGCCGAATGCGTGGCGCTGGTCGCGCGGGGCAAGACCGATTGGGAGATCAGCCAGATCCTCGGCATCGGCCAGGAAACGGTGATCCAGCATGTGAAGGATGCGCGCGACCGCTATGGCGTCACCAAGCGCACCCTCCTCGCCATTCGCGCCTTGTTCGAAGGGCAAATCAGCTTTGCCGATGTGTTCGGCCGATGATCTCCCCAGAACTGGGGATAACGCAAAAAAGCCGCCTCTGATCGACTGACAGGCCTCACCAAAAGGAGGCTGTCATGCACATCGGGACCGGCTTTTCGCAAGCCATGGAACACCGCCTGTTTCGCTCCATGTTCGAGGAGCGCAAGCGGGTCTTCGTCGATCTTCTTCGCTGGGACGTTCCGGTCATCGCCGGTCGCTACGAGATCGATCAGTTCGACAATGATCGCGCCGTCTACATCGTTGTTACCGGGGACGACGGGGAACACCGGGCCTCCGCACGGCTTCTGCCGACCACGCACGAGCATATTCTCGGCACGATCTTCCCGGATCTTTGCGAGGAAGCGCCGCCGCGCGGCAGTGCTATCCTGGAAATCACCCGCTTTTGCCTTGCGCGAAAATTGCGCGCCCGGGAGCGTCTCGAGCTGCGCAATCAGCTGGTCACCGCGCTCGTCGAATATGCCCTCGCCAACCAGATCCACAGCTTCACCGGGGTCGCCGAGTGGCCGTGGTTCCAGCAGATCCTGGGTTTCGGCTGGACTTGCCGACCATTGGGTCTTCCCACGTCCGAGCAAGGGCGAAGTCTCGTCGCCTTGCAAATCGATGTGGACGACCGAACGCGCGAGCAGCTGCGCGCGAGCGGCATTTTCCGCCCTGTCGGCCTTGCCGATCTTCCCGCCGCAGCATGAGGAGGGCGATCATGGCCACGATCGCACGGCGCGGCGTCTCCGCCGCGACCAAAGCCGACGAAAATCTGCGGCAGCACGGCTTCTGCATCCTGCGGGATGTCGAGTCTCGGTCACGCATCGAGGAGATCAATCGATCCCTCCATCCGCGTTTTGCCGCCACGCCTTTCTGCCAGGGCGGATTCTACGGCCCTCGGACAAAACGCTTCGGTGGCCTGCTGAAGCGCGCGCCGACGGTTGAAAGTCTTGTCCAAAACCCTGCCGTCATGCGCCTCGTCCACGCTATCCTCGAGCCCTGGTGCGACACGGTCCAGCTCAACCTCACGCAAGCGCTCGAGCTGCACCCGGGGGCGCCAGCGCAATTTCCGCACCGGGATCAGGACATGTGGCGCGGTCCGACCGGCGAGCTCGAATATCTCGTCAACGTCATGTGGCCGATTTCGCCGTTCAAGGCCGAAAATGGGGCGACGCTGGTCTGGCCGGGGAGCCACAATGGGGGGCAGGGCGACGACGGCGCGGAGCCGGTCGCCATCGAAGCGGATCCGGGATCGGCGATCATATTCCTGGGATCGACCCTCCATGGCGCCGGCGCGAATCGTTCAAACGCGGTGCGCCGAGGCATCATCGTCAGCTACTGCCTCGGCTGGCTGAAGCCCTATGAGAACCAGTGGCTGACCTATCCGCCCGAGGTGGCCAGCGCATTCTATCCCGAGCTTGCCGCGCTGGTCGGCTACCAGCAGCACCGCCCCAATCTCGGCAATTATGACGGGCAGTGCCCGTCCATCCTGCTCGGCGGCGATCCGCCAGACCATCTCGCCGCAATCGATGCTCTCCGGCCCGACCAGGAAGGCGCTCTGTCCGAATTCCTGCGGCAGCAAACCGATCAACTCCCCCCCCGGCTAGGGGGATTGCCGAAATCGAGCGCGGTCGGAACAAAAGAGAGGTGAAATCCAACGGATAGCTGACGGCATTTCCCGACGCGGGAGCTGTCTCTCGCGGGGGAAGACCCGATGCAACGTGCAATATTCGGCATGGCGATGCTCGCCCTCGCCACAGCCCTTCCAAGCGCACCGGCAGCGGCGAATGACCTGGGCTGCCAGGTTCTCCTGTGTCTTTCCAATCCCGGTGGCGCGACCCAATACGCGCAATGCGTGTCGCCGATGACCAAGCTATGGCAACGCTTGGCCACCGGCGGCGCCTTTCCCGGCTGTAGCGGCGGCGTCGCCCGCACGAAGGTCTATGATCGCGATTCCACAACTCGCCGCCGGGTGGTCATCACGTTCAACGACGGCCGCAGCCAGACCTTCTCGCTGGCCGGCATCGAGCGTTTGGACGGCGGCCGCCGATGATCCTCGATGTCGCCACCCTTCTTTCGCTTGCAGGAGCTTGCGCACCGACGGTGGCGCCTGAGACGCTCATTTCGATCGTCCACACGGAGAGCCGGTTCAACAGTCTCGCAATCGGGGTCAATAGTCCCGGCGTGCGCGCGCCAAAGCCCGCGACCAAGGCGCAGGCAATCGCTGCGGCGCGCAGCCTGATTGGTCGAGGCTACAACATCGATCTCGGCCTGGGACAGATTAACAGCGCCAATCTCGGCTGGCTGGGGCTTTCGGTCGAAAATGCGTTCGAACCCTGCTCCAATTTGGCCGCCGCCGCCCGCGTCATCGCGACCAACTACCAGGCGGTCGCGCGCCTTGCCCCGAGCCGCGATCACGCGATCGCGACCGCCCTTTCGCTGTACAATACCGGCGACCGGCGGCGCGGCTTTCGCAACGGCTATGTCGCCAGGGTCTATGCCAGTGCGTCAGCCGTCATTCCGTTGATCCGGAGTACGGCGCCGGCGACCAGAAACTCGGTCGTTGCCCCAGCGGCTCCGGCCTTCGCTCCGCCACCCGACACCCCTGTTTCGCCACCGGCCGCAGCCGGGTGGAACACAGCGGCGAGGGCGAGCCAGGCCTCGCTCATGGTGTTTGGCGACGGGGCCGCATCTCAGAAAGGACAGCATCCATGACAGCAATCACCGCCCATCAGGGCGGACGGCGCCAATGGGCGCGACTTCTTCTGCGCGTCATCGGCGTGATGGCATTGGCGCTGCTTGTCTCGATGCTGCTGAGCGATCCTGCGCACGCGCAGGGGGCTGACGGCATCACGTCGATGGCGGAGAACATCAAGACCTGGCTCACCGGGACTTTCGCCAAGACCATCGCGGTGATCGCGGTCGTGATCGTCGGGTTCATGTTTTTCACCGGGCGCGCCAGCCTCGGCCTTCTGGTGACGGTCATCGTTGGCATCTTCATCGTCTTCAGTGCGCAGTGGATCGTCGACACCATCACGGGTGGCGCGTGAAGGAGAGCGCCGCCCTGGACGAGCGGCTGCGCGAGGAGACGTTGTTTCTGGCGGTCACGCGCCCGACGATGTGGCTCGGCGTGCCGCTCGAAGCCTCGTTGCCGATCGCGCTTGCCGCCTGTCTCACTTTGATCGTCAGCGGCAACCCGCTCTATGCCGGCGCCATCGGAGGCGCCTGTCTCGCCGTCGCACGGCTCATCGTGCGGCACGATGCCAACGCCTTCCGGCTGCTGTGGCTCTGGACCATGACCAAGGCGCGAAGCCGGAACCGCGTCTGGTGGGGCGGCAGTTCCTATTCGCCGCTCCCGGTCGCGGGGCTGAAACGCAAGGGCTTTGCGCGTGGCTAGCGCGGCTGCCCAGCTCCCGCCGCGCAAGACGCCGTGGCGCATATTGCGGCAAGAGGCCGAGCCGGGTCGCTATCTGCCCTATGCGCGCCACGTGACATCGGAGGTGATCGCGCTCGATAGCGGCGACCTCATGATGATGTTCCGCCTTGAAGGGCTTGCGTTCGAGACCGCGGATCCGATCCACCTCAATGACTGGCACGAGAAGCTCAACGGCACCTGGCGCAACATTGCCGACGATCGGCTCGCGCTCTGGACCCACATCGTTCGCCGCCCGGTCGATGACTATCCCGAAGGCCAATTCCGCTCGGACTTCGCGGCCGATCTGGACGAAAAATATCGCGCGCGGGTGACTGCCAAGCGCATGTTCGTCAACGAGCATTATCTGACGCTGATCATGCGACCGGCGGTCGGCTCGGCCGATCGGACCGGGCTTCTCCTCAAGCGCATCGCCAAAGCCAGGGCGGCCGATGAGGAGGTCGACCCCGACGAACTGGCCCGCTTCGAGGAGAAGGCGCGCGATATCGAAAAGCTCCTCCGGCGGTGCAGCCCCGCGCGGCTCGGCCTCTATGAGCAAAATGGCCTCCTATTCTCCAGGCCGCTCGAAGTGCTCGAGCAGGTCATGATGGGCGCAAAGGCCAAGGTGCCGCTGGTCCGAGGCCATCTTGGATCCGCACTCTACGGCGAGCGGGTGATCTTCGGACGCGAGACGGTCGAGATCCGCGCCCATGATGCGAGCCGCTGGCTGGGCATTTTCGGCATCCGGGAATATCCCGCGCTCACCCGTCCCGGTCAGATGAACGCTCTGCTCGGCCAGGATTTCTCGTTCGTCGTGTCGCAATCCTTCACCTTCATGGGGAAGGCGCGCGCGGCCGAAAGGCTGCGGCGCCGGCAGAACCAGATGGCTTCGACCGAGGACGCGGCAGCAAGCCAGGCGCTCGACCTTGAAGACGCCGCCGACGATCTTCAAAGCAATCGGTTCGTCCTTGGCGAACATCACTTCTCGCTTGGGGTGTTTGCCGAGAGCCAGAGGCGACTCGCCGATAATCTGTCGGCCGCGCGGGCCGCGCTCGCGGATGCTGGCCTGGTATCAGCGAGGGAAGGGCCGGCGCTCGAGGCGGCCTTCTGGGCTCAGCTTCCCGGAAATTTCGCGTGGCGGGCGCGGCCGGCGGCAATCACATCGCGGAATTTCGCCGCATTGGCGCCTTTTCATACCTATCCCGCGGGCCGGCCGAGCGGAAATCATTGGGGTCCGGCGATCGCGCTGATGAAAACGGCCGCGCAATCGCCCTACTATTTCAACTTCCATGTCGGGGATCTCGGCCACACGCTCATTATCGGTCCCTCGGGCGCGGGCAAAACGGTCGTTCAGAACTTCCTGATGGCGCAGCTCGAGAAGACGGGCGCGCAGCAGATCTTCATCGACAAGGATCGCGGCGCCGAGATCTACGTGCGGTCTGTTGGCGGGATCTATCTGACGCTGAAGAACGGGGAGCCAACCGGCTTCGCGCCGCTGCGGGCGCTCGAATATGGACCGCGCAACCTCGTCTTTCTCGGTCGTCTGATCCGGCAGCTGGTGACGCCGCCGGGCGGCCCGCTGGGCGTCACCCAGGAGCGCATGATCGACGAAGGCTTGGCGTCGCTCGGGCGGCTCGCACCGGAGAACCGATCCATTCTGGCCCTGCGCCAGCTGCTCGGCCAGCGCGACCCGGAAGGCATCGGCGCTCGACTTGAGAAATGGTCGCGGGGCGGATCGCTGGGTTGGGTGTTCGACAACGAGATCGATGCTTTGTCGCTCGATGCGCCGTTCCTCGGCTTCGACATGACCGACTTCCTCGACAATCCGGAAGTTCGCACGCCGATCATGATGTACATGTTCCATCGCATCGACGGCCTTCTGGATGGCCGCCGACTGGTGATCGACATCGATGAGTTCTGGAAGGCGCTGGGTGATGACGCTTTCCGCGCCTTTGCCCAGGATGGCCTGAAGACCTACCGCAAGCAGAACGCCTTCTTGGTTTTCGGCACGCAGAGCCCGGCCGATGCGCTGCGCTCGGATATCTCACACAGTATCATGGAGCAGGTCGCGACCAAGATCCTGCTGCCCAACCCCTATGGGCGTGAAACGGATTATATCGACGGGCTGGGCCTGACCCAGGCGGAATTCAAGCTCATCCGTCACGACCTGAACCCCGAATCTCGCCGCTTCCTCATCAAGCAGGGTCATGACTCGATCGTGGTGGAACTGGACCTGGGCGGCCTCACCGACGAGCTCGCGGTGCTCTCGGGCACCACGGAAACCGTGACGCTCCTCGATGCCATTCGCGCTGATGTCGGCGACGACCCGGCGAAATGGCTGCCTCTTTTTCACCAGCAGCGTCGGTCTGCATCGGCCAGGAAAGGATGAGCTATGGGTAAGGGCATATACGCAGCACTTGGCGCCATCGCCCTAGGAATGGCGGGGCCTGCAGTCGCGCAAGGCATCCCCGTCTACGACAGCTCCGGTTATCTGCAGGCGCTGGCCACGGTGAAGAACACCCTGTCGATGATCGATCAGGGGAAGGAGCAGATCGCAGAAGCGAAGCAGCTCTATGGCAGCTTCAACCAGGTCACCGACGTCAACGGCATCGCATCATCTCTTTCCACCGATGCCATGCGCCACCTTCTGCCGCGGGAGGCCCGTGACATCAGCCGGCTGATGTCGTCGGACAATGCCAGCCTGGGCTCGCTCGGGAGCTCCGCGACCCGTATCCGGGACGCCAACCGTATCGCTTTGCCGGAATTGCGACCAGGTGCGTCGGCGTATGAGCGCGCTTCCCGCGACAACCTCTTGCGGAACGGCGACCTCGCAGCGCGCGATGCCGCGATCGCGGAGGCGGCCTATGGCGTGTCGGCCCAGCGTACCGCCGGGCTCGAAGAACTGAGAACCTCGCTGGATACGGCTTCGGACGCCAAGCAGGTCATGGATATCCAGGCGAGGGTAGGGGTCGAGAATGCCCATATCCAGAACGACGCCTTGCAATTGCAGGCGCTGCGGATGCGGCAAGAGTCGCAACGTCGGCTTCGGATTCAACGTGACGACGAACAGGACCTGGCCGACCTGACGACAAGTTTGGGTGGCGAGTGATGCTCCGCACGATCGTCGCCAGCGCTATTTTGGCGTCCGCATTAGTGGGTTGCAAACAGCCGACCGGGAAGGATGAGTATCGCCGTGATACTAACCTGAGGAACGAAACCCTCCGGAACTGCGCGAACGGCACCCATCTGAGCTCCCGAGAGTGCACAAATGCGCAAGATGTAAAAGATCTTGATGACCTCAAACGGTCTCTTTGACGTCTGGCGAATTCTCGATGGCTTCTACTCTCTTCAATGATTTCTATCTGCAGGTCGACAATCAGCTCGACCTGTTCCTGAACGAGCGTCTCCAAAATGTCGTTGAGGTTGTTCGCGGCCCACTTGCGGTCGGGCTGGTCATCTACATTGCCCTGTTCGGCTACATGGTGATGCGGGGTATCATCAGCGAACCTTGGGGCGAGCTTTTCTATCGGATGGTGAAGCTCTGTCTGCTGTATGTTGCTGCGACGACGGTCGCCTATTCCGATTGGATCACGACGCCGCTCTTCCATGGGATGCCGGATGCTCTTTCTCAAGCGCTTTCCGGTAGGACGATCACAAGCGTCGGCGCTGCGTTCGACGACTATTTCAATCAAGCGGATAGTATAGTTCTCATAATCCGCGCTAAGGCCGCTACATACATCGAGATAAACCCGATGCGCTTGGTGCTAATCGCGCTAGCCGTTGGAATCTATGCGTTGGCTGGCTTGTCAGCTGCAATCGGCTTCGCAATTACCATTTTCGCAAAAATTGCCCTCGCAATCATCATTGCGTTGGGTCCGATCTTCATAGCGCTCTCATTGTTTGAGCCGACGCGTCGCTTCTTCCATGGATGGCTGGGTCAAGCCTTCAACTACATCGTCCTCATGGGCGTTATCATTGCGATCACGACGCTCATCTCGGATCTGGGCACCATCGCAATCGCCGCTGCTGAATCAAAGGCCGATGTGACGATCGGTGCGGTTCTGTTCGCAGTTTACCTCTTTCTAGGAACTATCTTCTTCTTCCAAGCGCCCGCCATCGCGACGGGAATAGCCGGGGGCGCCGCTGCAGGTGTGGGCGCTTTCGCCGGAACGGCCTGGGGCACAATGGCATCTCCCTTCCGACAGCGTCGCGTCATGCGCAACAGCCGCAACTTGGAGCGCGCCGCTCGTCGCGGCGGCACCATCGAAGCGGCGTAGTGAGGCATCATCATGACTTTCCTTTTTCCGCGAATTTCCGCCTCGAGCTTCCGCCGCAGCGTCGCTTGCCTGGTCGGTGGCTTAGCTGTGCTCGGCGTCGCGGGCTGTGCTTCCGGACCCAAGAAGCTCGCGGTTTGCAATGGTCATCGCCTGCGAGACGTGAACATCTACGGAAGCGTCCTGCCTGGCTCGCCAGTGCCTGCCACCACGGCACCAAGAGCTGCGCCGCCCATACCACCCCTGTCCCACCCACGAGACGGCGATCCGCCCCCGCCGCCCGCCGTGCCGTCGCCGTCTACCTCGGACGACAAGATCTCGTTCGCACCAAGGGGACCGCACTATGCGAGCTGCTGATGACCGCTCGGAGGCGGTGCCGGCGTCGGGGCTGCAGCGCTATTTCCGGGACGCACGAAGCTGGGATCAGGACAGGATCCGGAACGCGCTGCGCTCGACCCGCATCGCTTGGAGCATCGCGGCCATCGCCTCACTCCTGGCCGCAGCATCGATCTTTGCAGTTGTGGCTCTGACGCCTCTCAAGACTGTCGTCCCCTATGTTATTCGCGTCAACCAGACCACCGGCGCAGTAGATGTCCAGACCGCGCTCACCCAGCGGCCGATGCGCTACGATGAGGCGGTCACCAAATACTTCCTCGCCCAGTATGTGAGAACCCGCGAAAGCTGGATCCCGGCAGCGGCCGAAGAAAATTTTCGGTTCGTGACGATCCTCTCGCAACCGACTGAACAGCAGCGCTGGGCGCGTTTCTATAGCAGCAACAATGGTGCAAGTCCCCAAAATGTCTGGGGCAAGAATGCGGTCGTGCAAGCGCGCGTGCGCAACATCGCCTTCATCAATGATCGCGTCGCCAATGTGCGGTTCACGCGGACGGTCCAGACCGAGACCGACGTTCAGAACAGCGATTGGATCGCCACAATCACGTTCGCCTACGCCAACGCGCCCATGGCGGAAGGCGATCGCTACCGGAACCCGCTGGGATTCCAGGTCGAAAACTATCGTGCCGATCCGGAGGTGATCCGATGAGGGCGCTCTCCGCCGCCATCATTTGCGCGCTGGTGCCTGTAACGGCGGCGCACGCGGTCGAAGTTCCGCGAGGTGGTCCGTCCGACCCGCGCGTCAAGTTCGTCGAATATGAAGAGACCGAGGTCTATCGGATCGTCGGCACGTTCCGGACCGCAACGCAGATTGTCCTGAGCGACGATGAGACGATCCAGCACGTCGCGCTGGGCGACACCGTATCTTGGGAGGTCGCCGTCGCCGGGCACATCCTGTTCCTCAAGCCGCGTGAGCGTGCCGGACCGACCAATCTCATCGTCACCACGTCGCGCGGAGGCGAATTGCGCAGCTATGCGTTCGAGTTGACCGCTCGCAGCGGTCCGATCACGGGCCGCAACGGCCAAGCCTATTTTCAGGTGCGGTTCCGATATCCCAGGGACGACGCCGACCGCGCCGCGCGTCTCAGGGCCGCGCAGATTGCCATGCAGGCCGCTGCCCTAGAGGGCCGCGCCGTTCGCGGCGCTCTCGATCATGCGGTCGTCGAAGGGCCTCGCAACATGAACTACAAGGTGCAGGGCTCCAGCGAGCTTCAGCCGTCGGAGGTCTCCGATAACGGGCAGTTCACGGTGTTGCGTTTCCCCGCGAACCGCGAGGTGCCGGCGATATATCTGGTGCGACCGGACGGATCTGAGACGCTGGTCCCCTTCGACGTCCGCGACGAATTCGTCGTCGTCCATTTGGTGGCGCGTCAGCTGCGCCTTCGGCGAGGCGGCGAGGTGCTGTGCATCTATAATCAGGCGCCAGAACCCTATGGGGTCGATCATGGGACGAACACCGGGTCGCCCCATGTCGAGCGCACCATCACACATCCGCAGGAATGAGCCATGGCCGAAGATCCATCCTCCGTTTCGCGCCTTCTGCCGAGCGCCGATCTCACGCCGGAGAAAGACGAGATCCTGCACGAGCGCGGTATCGAGCCGATCGGGGGGATGACGCCTTCCAAGCGCAATACCGCCCTCATCTTTGCCGGCACGGCGATGGTACTGGGCATCCTGTGGGTTAATTCCGGGACGAGCCAACAGGGCTCCAATCGTGACCTCACTGCACCGGGCGGGGCGGCCCAAGAGCGGCGCGATATCGTGGCGCGGGAAACCGTCGATTACGCGGCGGTCGCTCCGCAGCCGAGACCGCTGGGCGCAGGCGGGAGCGATCCCAACGCACCTGTGCTCAATCCCGCAGCAGGGGTTCCTGGCCCCGACGGTCAGATCGTCCCTGCCATGCAGCCCGGTGCGGCGCCAGGACCGACAGGAGGGACGGGCGCCCGGCCCAACCTCGCCGACCGGGCGCGACGGTCGACACTCATCGCCTATGGCGGGCGCGATCTCGGTGGGGAGACCTCGCAAGGTCCGGCGGCGGCCTCGGGCGCGCAACCGACCGAAAATTCAGGAACGCCAGGGAGCGCTGAGGGCGGGGCGCCCAATGCGCTGGATCTTCTGCGGCAAAGTTCGGCCGTAGGCGAAGCGCGAGCCTCGATGCTCCCCAATCGCAATTTTCTGATCACTGCGGGGACATTGATTCCCTGCACCCTTCAGACGGCCATCAATTCCGCGCAGCCTGGATACACGTCCTGCATGATCCCGCGCGATGTCTACTCCGAGAATGGCCGGGTCGTGCTCATGGAAAAGGGCACGCGCGTGCTCGGCGAGTATCGCGGAGGTATCCAACAGGGTCAGAACCGCCTCTTTGTGCTTTGGACCCGGGCGGTGACGCCACAAGGCGTCCGCATCGACCTTGCCTCGCCTGGGTCAGACGCGCTCGGCCGCGCCGGGCTTGCTGGGGCAGTCGACAGCTTCTTTTGGGCACGGTTCGGCGGCGCGCTCCTGCTCTCGCTCGTCGATGACGCCGCCTATATTGCCGGGCAGGCCGCATCGAGCGGCAACGGCAATTTCAACAATGTCACGCGTGCGCCGAGCGAAGGGGCCGCGATCGCGCTCCAGAACAACATCAATATCCGGCCGGTGCTGAAAAAGAACCAGGGCGAGGAGGTCGGTATCTTCGTCGCCAAGGACTTCAACTTCGCCGATGTCTACAATCTAGAGCTGCGGCGGTAAGCCATGCGCGACACCGCCGTCCTTCGTCACTACCTCGAACCGCTTCTTCCGTTGCTGGAGCCAGATGATGTGACCGAGCTCGTCATCAACCGTCCGGGCGAGGCGGGAATCGAGGACCGGCAGGGGTGGCGATGGCATGAGCTGTCCGAACTCGACAGCGAGTGGCTTGGAACGCTCGCCGTCGCCGCGGCAAGCTTCACGCACCAGGACATCGATGGGCAGACCCCGATCTGTTCGACCGTCCTCCCAGGCGGCGAGCGCTGCCAGATCGTAATCCCGTCGGTGACGCCGAGCGGCTGCCCGTCCTTTACGATACGCAAGCCCTCGACCGTAACCCTGCCGATCGACCAGCTCGCACGCGCTGGCCTCTTTGACACGACGCGCGCGAGCGCCCGGGGCCTTACCGAAACCGACGCCGAGTTGGTGGCACTTCGCGATGCGGGCGACTGGCCGGCCTTCTTCAAGGTCGCGGTCGCCGCGCGCAAGAATATCCTGGTCAGCGGTGCAACCGGGTCCGGCAAGACGACCTTGGCGAAAGCGCTCATCCAGCTCATCCCGCCCGACGAGCGACTGCTTACGATCGAGGACACACGCGAACTCATCGTGCCCCATCGCAATGTCGTTCATATGGTCTATTCGAGCGAGGGGCAGGGCCTTGCAAAGGTCGGTCCCAAGCAACTTCTCGAGAGCGCGCTGCGCATGCGCCCGGATCGGATCCTGCTGCAGGAGCTGCGCGACGGCACCGCGTTCTTCTACCTGCGCAATGTCAATTCGGGGCACCCTGGGTCGATCACCACGGTGCATGCCGGCTCTGCGGCGGGTGCCTTCGAGCAGCTGACGCTACTGGTCAAGGAATCCGAGGGCGGCCGAGATCTCGCGCGCGATGATATCCGCGGACTTTTGCGAATGCTCATCGATGTGGTCGTCCAGACCCGGCGCCATGGCGGCCGCTTCGAGGTCGAAGAGGTCTACTTCAACCCGAAGGTGGGCGATGCCGGTGCAGCGTAGCTTCTGGATGATCGGCCTGTCCGTTGCCGGCGGCACCTTATTGTGCTGCGCCATCGCCGTGCTGGTTGCCCTCTTTGGGCTGGGCCAGATCGGCTCTCACACCGACCTCACGGCCTTGCCCGCATGGCTGTGGTACTATCGGGCGGACCCACTGCTTATTCTTTGGCTAAAGCGCGGGGCGCTGGCGGGCGCAGTTGTGGTCGGGCTCCTCGCGATTGGGATTCTGCGCCGCGGGCCGGCATTGCACGGCACCGCCCGGTTTGCGCGCGAAGGCGAGATCCGGCGGGAGGGCCTTCGCGCCGCGTCCGGCATCGTTGTCGGCCGCAAGGCTGGACGTTTCCTGATATTCGGCGGGAGCGAGCATGTTCTGCTCGAGGCACCCACACGAGCGGGCAAGGGCGTGGGCGTCGTCATTCCCAATCTGCTGACCTGGCCAGATTCGGTGGTCGTGCTCGACGTGAAACGGGAGAACTGGGGCGCAAGCGCGGGGTATCGTGCACGGGCCGGCCAGGCCGTGCATCTGTTCGATCCGCTCGACGCGGAGGGGCGGACGGCGCGGTACAACCCCCTGGCGCACATCAGACGGACTGATGACATAGAGGTCGTCAACGAGCTGCAGAAGATCGCGGGCATGCTTTTCCCCGCGCCCGAGCGATCCGATCCCTTCTGGGCGGAGGCCGCGCGAGCGGCCTTTGTCGGCGTCGGCGCCCTGGTCGCATCCAACCCGGGCCTGCCCTTCACCATCGGCGAGATATACCGCCGCCTCACGAGCGGGGATCCCAAGAGCGACCTTCCCGCAACGCTTCAGGAAGCCCGCAGGGTGGGCCAGCGCCTCAGCCAAGCCTGCGTGTCCGCGATCCAGGATTTCACCTCGGCCTCGGACAACACCTTTTCCGGGATCAAGCAGACCATCACCGCGCGGCTCAATCTCTGGCTCAACCCCATGGTGGATGCCGCCACCTCGGAAAGCGACTTCGACCTGCGCGAGGTGCGGCGTCGGCGTATGTCGATTTACCTTGGCGTGTCGCCCGACAATATCGACCGCATCGCGCCGATCTACAGCCTGTTCCTACAGCAACTCGTGGATCTCAACACCCGCGATCTTCCTGAGGGCGCGACCAATGTCCCGGTCCTGGTCCTGCTCGACGAGTTCGCCAGGCTCGGCAAAGCCTCGGTGATTGCGAGCGGCTTCTCCTATGTCGCCGGCTATGGCCTACGCCTGGTCCCGGTCATTCAGAGCCGATCCCAGCTTCGCGCAATCTATGGTCCCGATGTCACCGACGAGATCATCGCCAATTGCGGCCTTGAGGTGGTCTTCACGCCCAAGGAGCTAAAGGTCGCGAACGAACTTTCCGAACGGCTCGGTTTTTTCACGATGAACGTGAAATCCCGCAGCCGTACCATCCACGGGCTGCTGGCGAACCGGAGCATCTCGGAATCTGATCAGCGCCGCGCGCTCCTGCTGCCACAAGAGCTCATGCAGCTGCCGAAGAACGAACTCCTGCTCCTTCGCGCCGGCATCCCACCAATTCGAGGGCGCAAGATCGCCTACTACCGGATGCCACGCTTCACGCGACGGGTGGTTGCTCCGCCTGTGCTGTCCGCCCGTCCAATCGCGGCAATGCTTTCCCCACCTACGTCGGCTTCAGCGCTGTGGGGCGCTGGCACATCCGGTCTGAGCGGCGCCCCACAGCAACCGGTGACAAGCTCGGGCGGGACCATACAGGAGGAAATTGCGATGCGGGAAATGACCGACGCCGAGCTGGCAGGTGCGGCCAAGATCACGGATGACATGCTGGTTCTGGGCGACCTGGCCGACCTGCCGCCCCCGGGCGACGAGGCCGCCGCGATCGCCTTCGTGTCGGCGATGGTCGAGCGGGCACTTTTGCCACCGGTCGGGCAGCCATCCACATCCATTATCCAGGAAAGGACAGCTCATGTCCGCTGAGAAGCCCGAGAATTCGCGGGGCGCCAGGAAGCGCGCCAATGCCATTTCGATTGGTGAAGGTCAGTCCGTACCGCGTTCTGGGAAAGACACGCGTGACGACATTCCCAAGGATCCCGGCACCTCTAACAAAGGCAAGGAGCGGGCGGGGGTTCAGCCACGATCAATTTCTGCCGGCGACATACCGGAGCCCCTGCAAAAGCGCTACTTTTCGTCGACCGGCAAATGGTCGGGGGAACCGGCTTACTTCACGACGGCCCAGGCGAAGGAGCCTGCATTTCGGGACCAAGGACGGCGTCTTGTCACCTCGAGCGAAAGTGAGGAGGTCGTGCGCGATCTCGTTGCCATCGCTCGCTACCGCGGGTGGTCGCACGTTCATGTCACGGGCAGCGAGACGTTCCGAAGGGCCGCGTGGCTCGAAGCCGGTCGCCAGGGTTTGGAAGTACGGGGATATCGGCCGAGCGAACGGGATTTGCAGGAGCTGGACCGCATCCGGCGCGAGGCTAGCCGCAACAGCATCGCGCCCACCGTCACTGCGCCGGCCTCGCGCGAACCCGATCGCAGCCGCCGTCAGGCGCCGGAAGGATTGAGGCGACCGTCTTCAGCACAAGCCCGTGAGAAGAATTCGCGCGCGGCCCAGAGCCAGCTCCGTGTGATCGAGGCAGTGGTGCGCACGGCGCTGTTCGACAATCCGGAAGCGGTCGCCAGGGTCATGAAGGTCGCGAACGACAAGGTACAAACGCATCTGCAGGCGGGGCGGCAGTTTCAGGCCGCGAAAGTGCGGGACACATCCGTCCGGACAGTTGAGCCATCCGGCCGCAAGCGGCAGGACGTAGGCAAGGAACGGCCGCCGCTGCAACGATCGCGCGGCCGCTGATCGAGAAGCACCGAGCCTGGCAATGCGCAGCGCGGCGTGCCGCATAAACGGCATCGCCTAACCGGGTGCAACGACCTTATATGCTCGCCTTTGTGGCCATGTAGGGCCATAAACAGATATTCATTTGCCCCGCAGGTTCATCATTTATTGCCATTTATTCGGCAGTGACTGGTGAATTAAATGTGGAAAAGATCTCCTCGCTGATATAGCGATAAATGCGAAGGAGACGCGCGTGGCTGTGGCCGTGATCATCACCACTTGTACGAACCGGAAACGAAAAGAGGTCGCTCCCGACCTCCGCGTGTGTGCGCTGGAATCAGCATCGCTTCCGGAAGTGGTCGGGCAATGGGCAAAGCGACTGGCGGCGGCGGAAGAGTGCTATTTGCCTGCCGCGATCTACGGCGGAAGAGGCTTCCAAGAGGCTCGGAGTGTCGCTGGCGTGCTCGATGCGCGTCTGCTTATCGTTTCGGCTGGCCTTGGATTGGTGGACGCCGCGACGAAGGTGCCTCCCTATGCTTGCACGATCGCACCTGGCTCGGCCGATAGTGTAGCATCGAGAGTGCGCGGGGCGTTTTCCTCACCACAGTGGTGGTCTGCGCTCAGCAAGGTCTCGCCGTTCGGGACGAGCCTTCCTGAGGCTCTGCGAGATACCAAGGGCCTTATTCTTGCGGCTCTCTCGGACGCCTATATCGAGATGATCGCGGACGACATGTTGGCGTTACCCGAAGCGGTTCGCGATCGCGTCCGGTTGTTTACGCGCGCTCCGTTAGACCGGATAAACCCAGGCCTTCGCGCGTCAGTAATGCCTTACGATGAGAGATTGGACGGCCCAGACAGTTCGATCCCCGGCACAATAAGCGACTTCTCTAGCCGCGCCGCGCGGCATTTCGCGGACGTAATTTTATTGCCGAACGACACCCGTTCGCTGGCGGAGCATGCGCGCGAGGTGCGGAATGCCGTCGCCTCTTGGCGAAAACCCGAACGTCCAGCGCGCTTGCGCCTGGAAGATACTGCGATCCTCGAAATCCTGCGGGCCCATTGGAACGACGCCAAGGGGATGTCTCTTCGCCGACTTCGGGGTGAATTCAATGTCGCATGCGAGCAAGGCCGCTATGCCGGCCTGGCTCGCATCATTCGGAGTGAGCGAGCATGACTGCCCGCGAATATCTCAAAGTTCGAGCCGTGAAGGCGGAGCAGGGTCAGGGTACGGGCATCTTCGCGTTCTTCCTCTATGGCGCCGATATAGACCGCATCGCGGATATCAGCCGTGTTCGTCGAGAAGATCAGGAGTTAAAGGGGTTTCAACGCCGCGAGATCCGCGAGCACGTCAAGGAAATCACGAGCTTCCTCGACAGCGGCCCGGTCCTGTTCCCCAACGCCATCATCCTAGCCCTTTCGCGAGAAGTCGATTTCGCGTCAGCGCGTGGTCGTGCGCCGGGGAACATGTGCGAAGTTGGCGACGCTGGCACACTCAGCATCCCCCTTTATCCCGAGGGAAGCAGGGCGGCCTGGATTGTCGATGGGCAACAGCGCTCGCTTGCTCTGGCTGCGGCCAAGAACCGGCAGATTGCCGTGCCGGTTATCGGCTTCGTCTCGGATGAGGTTGCCACGCAACGAGAGCAGTTCATCCTCGTCAATAAGTCGAAGAAACTGCCCACGGGCCTCATCGACGAATTGCTGCCAGAGGTCTCGGTTCAGCTTCCCAGAAATCTCGCGGCACGCCAACTCCCGAGCGAGCTCTGCAATGCGTTGAACAGCGATCCGAAGTCGCCGTTCCATGGCCTCATCAAGCGGGAATCCGATCCCAAGAATGGCACAGGGATCGTGAGCGATAACGCTCTGATCGAGGCGATGAAGGCAAGCCTGCGCACGACCGCCGGCGCTTTGGGCCAGTTCAAGCAGAATGGTGACGGCAACGACACAACCGCCATGTACGAAACGCTTATCACGTTCTGGACGGCGGTTCGGGACACCTTCCCCGATGCATGGGGTAAGCCACCAAAAGAGAGTCGTCTCATGCACTCCGTGGGAATCAGGGCAATGGGGGCCTTGATGGACATGATCATGTTTCGCGCCGACGGCATTGCTGACAAGGCGTCCGTTGTGCGGGACATCCTCGGGCGCCTTGCGCCGCAATGCCGCTGGACTGCAGGGCGCTGGGAGGGCCTCGGCCTTGCGTGGAATGAATTGCAGTCCACACCGCAGCATATCAACAAACTGAGCGAGCATCTCATCCGGATGGAGCGGGAATTGGCGAGGATGCCGGCATGAAGTTTATCTTCGCCGACAGCCTGGACTATGTTGACCCAGCGTTCGACTTTATCGCCGACCGTAGCCCAGCCGAGCGTCAACCCTATTGGGATGACGCATATCCCCATGAGATCCTGGGTTATGCGCCATATGACGGGGTTCTCGTGTCCCGTGGCATCGTGGGCGATCATCGCGTGAAGGGGAAGTACACAGCGAGCCAGGCTCGGCGTTTTCATCTGGTCGGCGTTCGGAAATTTTTGCGCCTAGATAAGCCAGAGTTTGCCCATCTCGATATATTCGGTGACTGCGGCGCATTCACCTATGTTCAGGAAGAGCGACCACCCTATTCGCCGGCTGAAATGGTTGAGTTTTATGATGAGTGCGGCTTCACGCACGGCTGCTCCGTCGACCATATCATTTTCGATTTCGATCCGGCCGGGAAGGCGCGCGAGGGTGGCTCCGATCATGCCAAGACCCGGTTCGATATCACCCTTGAGAACGCGGATGCCTTCTTTCGCGAGGCGAGGGCAATCGATGCTGGCTTCACCCCGCTTGGCGTGATTCAGGGATGGTCTCCTGGAAGCATGGCAGAAGCAGCTAGGCGCCTTGTCGCAATGGGCTACGATTACCTAGCGCTAGGTGGCATGGTGCCGCTCAAATCGCCGGAGATCAAACTCTGCCTAGAGGCAATTCGAGCAGCCGTGCCTTCGGCCACCCGCCTGCATATCCTAGGCTTCGCGAAGGCGGACGATATCGATAGCTTCCACGGCTATGATATTGCCAGTTTCGATACAACTTCTCCGTTGATACGTGCTTTCAAGGACGCCAAGCAAAACTATTATCTGCCCGGCGAGGGCCTGGGCCTGCGCTACTTCACTTCGATCCGGGTGCCGCAGGCGATCGAGAATCCAAAATTACAGCGGGGCGTGAAGAAGGGCATGTTCCGGGCGGAAGAACTCATTCGCCTCGAGGCTCTGGCGCTGGACTCGTTGCGGGCTTTCGACCGGGGCGAAGCGGAACTCGAAGACACGTTGCACAATGTCCTCGTCTACAGCGCTCCTCTCGTAGAGGAGAAGCCCTACGAGGACTGCAAGGGCAGCGTATCGTTAACACGGCTTGCCCAGCGTTACCGCGCGACCCTCGCCGAGCAGCCGTGGAAGCAATGCTCCTGCAAGATCTGTCGGGACGCTGCGATCGACGTGATCATCTTCCGCGGTAGCAACCGCAACAAGCGGCGGGGAATCCATAACCTCGCTGTCTATCAGGACCACATTGAACGATTGGATCTAAAGCGTGCCGTCGACTGACTCTCTTTCCTTCTTCGCAGTCCAGGCAAAGCAAAGCAGCGAGCACACCGTGCTGACGTTCGCGGCCCGAGCGGCTGACGTCTTGCGCTTTGCATTGATCGATCGTATCGGTCGCGATGCCCAGGGTGAACTGAGCGGCTTCCAGCGGCCGCAGGTCGCGGCGCATATCCGTGAAATCCGGGACTATCTCGAAAAGCCTGACGCGGTGCTCCCAAACCCCATCGTGGTGGCTTTCACCGAACAAACGAAGGTCGAGGACCTCGGGAACGGGACGGTACGCCTGACGATCGACATGAGCCAAGGTGTCCCCGGCCTTGTGGTTGACGGCCAGCAACGTCTCACCGCTCTGTCGGAGGTCGATCGGGATTTCCAGGTCTTCGTCTCGGCCCTTATTTGCCGCGACGAAGCTGAACTCCGGCGGCAGTTCGTTCTGATAAACAACACCAAACCGTTGCCGAAGTCGCTCATTTACGAGCTCCTGCCGTCGGTCAATGATCTGCCCCCGCGGCTGAGCCGCAGGTCGGTTGCCGCCGACTTAACTGCTCGTCTGAACTTTGAGCACACAGCGCTGCAGGGCTACATCAAGCAGCATACCCAGCCGGACGGCATTATCGCCGACACCGTCGTGCAAAAGATTATCATGGAATCGCTGACCAATGGGGTGATGCGCGAACTCATCGACACGCCACGCGGTCGCGATCGGTGTGTTCGGCTGGTCTCGAACTTCTTCGAGGCCGTGAAGAAGGTGTTCCCCGAAGCGTGGCACGGGCAGAAGCCCGCTACCTCGCGCCTTCTCCATGGGGCGGGCATCCAGGCGATGGGCGATGTTATGGAAGTGCTTGCCGCTCGCATGGACGCAAAGTCGGTGGAGGATTTCCGTGAAGGTCTCGAGTGCCTGAAGGGACGAACGGCCTGGACCGGCGGCGAGTGGGAGATCGGCGGCGAGATTCGCCGTTGGAATAGCTTGCAGAACGTCAATCGCGATATCGCGTTGCTGAAGCACTATCTCGTTTCGATCGTGAAAGCGGACCTACGGAAGCGCGCGCGCATCGCCCCCACACCTCTGTTCGAACAAGCGGAGGGAGCTTGATGGCCTACGCCGTCAAGGAGATATTCAAAACGCTTCAAGGGGAGGGGGCGCAGTCCGGCCGCGCGGCGGTCTTCTGCCGCTTCGCTGGCTGCAACCTTTGGTCGGGACGCAAAGAGGACCGGGCGGGTGCCGCTTGCAATTTCTGCGACACTGACTTCGTCGGAATGGACGGGATGGGCGGCGGGCGATTTGCTGACGCGGAGGCGCTTGCGGCAGCAATCGAACGAGAGTGGGCTGGCCCCGCTCACAGGCGGTATGTCGTGTTGACGGGTGGGGAACCTCTTTTGCAGGTCGATGACGCCCTCGTTGCCGCGCTTCATGGGCGTAGTTTCCAGATCGGCGTCGAGACCAACGGCACGCAACCCGCGCCCGAAGGGATCGATTGGATTTGTGTCAGCCCAAAAGGGCGGGCTGAACTTGTTCTGCGGACGGGTCATGAGCTGAAGCTGGTTTATCCTCAGGCCGAGGCGAGGCCCGAGCACTTTGCTGGCCTCGAATTCGAGCATTTTTTTCTTCAGCCCATGGATTCACCGATGGCATCGGCCAACCTCGAAGCCGCCATCGGCTTCTGCACCGAAAACCCACAATGGCGCCTCTCCATCCAGTCTCACAAGATGATCGGAATTCGCTGATGTTCGAACTGAGCAAGCAGTTTCGCTTCGACGCGGCCCATACGCTCGACCGCGTGATCGAGACCGAGACCAGCCGGCGGATCCATGGCCACAGCTATCGGGCGGAGGTGTTTGTAAGGGGGCTGCCCGACCCGACGACAGGCATGGTCGTGGACCTGGGCCTACTTCAGCGGACGATGGAGGGCGCACGCGACGCTCTTGATCATCGCTTCCTGGACGAGATCAACGACCTTGGTCCGGCGACCATGGAGAATCTTAGCCGGTGGATCTGGAATCGACTGTCGCCGGTGATCGGCAACCTCCACAAGGTCACTGTCTATCGCGACAGCAGCGGGGAGGCATGTTCCTACTGGGGTGAGGAGGTGGTAGCATGAGCAGTGCAGACGGCAGCGCACTGGTCTTGTTCTCCGGCGGGCAGGACAGCGCTACGTGTTTGGCTTGGGCCCTCGACCGCTTCAACCACGTCGAAACAATCGGCTTTGACTACGGCCAGCGCCACCGTGTCGAACTCGAAGTCCGAGACCGGTTGCGCGCGGGTATGATGGAGCTACAGGCTGACTGGCGAACCAAGCTCGGGACCGATCACATGATCGCACTCGCTGCGCTTGGGCAGATCAGCGACACTTCACTCACGACCGGCGTCGAGATTGCAATGGCAGCGAGCGGTCTGCCGAACACCTTCGTTCCTGGCCGAAACCTGCTGTTCCTTACATTTGCGGCTGCGGTCGCATATCGCCGCGGCATCAAGCACATCGTCACAGGGGTCTGCGAAACCGACTACTCTGGGTATCCGGATTGCCGCGATGATACGATCAAGGCTCTCCAAGTGGCTCTCAACCTGGGCATGGAACAGCGTTTCGTGCTTCATACGCCGCTCATGTGGATCGACAAGGCGGCGACTTGGTCGCTTGCCCACGCGCTGGGTGGACCGGACTTGGTCAATCTTGTGCGTGTAGAATCGCACACCTGCTATCTCGGCGATCGGGGAACGACGCATGAGTGGGGTGCGGGCTGCGGCCACTGCCCGGCTTGCGAATTACGGCGGGCTGGTTGGCAGGAATTTTCCGCCAGATTGGACACTTAGGACGGCAGATTTGAGCTTGGCAGCCAGTGCGACCTTATTAGAGTAACCTCGAGAGCGATAAGGGGGATTCGCTCACGGGGGATCTAATCTGTTTCAGGGGATGTTAGTAGGGCTACCTGGGCACAAGGGTGTCGGGAAATTAGAAGCGGCGACTGATGGTTGCTGCTCCATCTCTGTTTTCTACTCGCTCAATCGAAGAGAAACGATCGAATGCTATGCTTCTGAGATAGGACGTGCTTACCTAAGTCCGCAAACCCGAGCCTATGTCCTTGATGGCGATCACATGCGGGTTGGTCGCGTCAGGGATTATCTCCAGCATGAAAACGGGCTCGTCACCTATGAAATCCGCTTTCCCAACGGAAAGCAGGATGATTTCAGTGAACTCGATTTGTTCGTCCGCCCATGGAATGCCCCCGAAGATCCAGCTGAGATGCTGGCGGCGGGCGGCGCTGAAAGCCAGTTTCTTCACGACCGGCGCCAAGCGGCGTTGACGCCGCTGCGCGGGTTGACCAGCGCTGCACAAGGCCTGACCGCACTGCTGTCAGCCGGGATCGACTTCGTACCACACCAAGTTGCTGCCGTTCGCCGTGTCTTAAGCGACCCTGTGCAGCGTTATCTGCTAGCTGATGAGGTAGGGCTTGGCAAAACGATCGAGGCCGGCCTGATCATCCGACAGCATCTTATCGACAATCCCGATACGGAAGTGCTCATCGCTACCCCGTCGGCGCTATGTGAGCAGTGGCGGCATGAACTTTCCGATAAGCTCCGCCTCGATCAGTTCGGCGAACCCTTCGAATGCTGCTCGCATGCCGATATCGCGCAGATCTCGCGGACACCCGATGTTCTGGTAATCGATGAAGCGCATCACCTGGTCGGACTTGACGATGGCCCGCTGGCTGCTTCGGCGGCACGGCTGCGTGAACTCGCCCGCGATGTGCCAGTGCTGCTGCTGCTGTCCGCCACGCCGCCGCTGGGGGAAGAGGCCCGGTTGTTAGCGCTGCTCAACCTGCTCGATCCGCTGACCCATCCGCTCGACGACCTCGACGGATTCCGCCTGAAACTCGAGCAGCGCCGTGCGATCGGCCGCTTGCTGCTCAGTCTAGATCCCGACGCTTCCGGGATCGTTCTGCGCCAGCGCGGTGCCGAGCTTGTCCGCAGCTTTCCCGACGATCCCGTCGTCCAGGACCTGGCGCCACAGATGATTGCTGCGACGCGAGAAGCTCCCGACCGACTTGTCGACCTGTGCGGCGCGCTCAAAGAGCACGTCGCCGACAGCTATCGCATTCACCAGCGCCTGATCCGTTCACGCCGGGCTGATGCCCAGGGATGGGAGTTTCGACCGCGCGGCCCCGATGGCGGCGCCATGTCCCACGTGCGCACCGAAGGCGATCCGAGCGACGACCTGGCGGTGCTGCTCGGCACGCTCGAGGATTGGCGATCGGCCGCCGTCGATTCACTGGTCGATGGCGGTGACGGGGCGCCACTGCTCTCAACGCGCTACCGTGACCTGCTGGGCGCGTTGTCCGAAGGTGCCGACGCGTTTCGTGCCTGGCTGGCAGCCGCCACGCCGATCTTTGCCGGCGAAGCCGAAATCCTCAATGCGCTGCGCGACCAGGCAGAGGAGTATGACGATGCCGATCGCATCGAGACCATGGTCGAAAGCGTGCGGCGACTGATCAAGACGCTGCGGACCGACGTCGATCATCCCAAAATCGTGGTGTTCGCGACCACGACTGCGCTGGCGGTCGCGTTTCACGAAGCCCTCGAAAACGGGCTCAATGACACGCCGTGTCTGCTGCTCGTCGAAGGCGGCAAAGCAGGGGAGGATGACGAAGACGGCCTCGGGGCGTTCGCGCAAACGCCCGATACAGCCGTTCTCATCGTTGATCGTTCGGCCGAAGAGGGCCTCAACCTCAGCTTCGCCGACGCGATCGTGCATCTCGATCTCCCGATGAGCGCTGCTCGGATCGAACAACGTATCGGCCGTCTCGATCGCTATGGCCGACGGCAGGGGATCATCCGTCACCGGATCCTGCTGCCCTCGGACGAAGACGAAAGCCCCTTTGCCGCGTGGCAAACCTTGCTTGCTGATGGTCTTTCGATCTTCCACCGCTCGATAAGCGATGTGCAGTTCCTCCTTGAGGATTTCGAGACCCGCGCACTCCATGCGCTACTGTTGACCGGACCCCATGCATTGGTCTCGTTGGCCGAGGAAATCCGCAGCCAGATCGCCGACGAACGCAAGTCGCAGGACGAACAATATGCGCTTGATCGGATCGCGCTCGCGGAGGAACCCGTCGAGACCTTCATCCAGGCGTTAGACGACGCCGAAGCCGATGAGGCGGCCCTCGAAGCCGGCGTCGACCAATGGCTGATTGGCACGCTACAACTCAAGAAGCGGCCCTTCGCCTGGCCGGTAGAAGATCCGTTCAAACTCGCCATCACCAAAGAGACCTTGATCCCGCGCTTGCCGTGGCAGCAGCAACTCGAACTGGACGATAGCCAGCCGCTGAGTTGGAAACGCCGGATCGCGACACGACGCACCGCTGTAACTTTGCTGCGTCCGGGCACGCCGCTTATCGACGTGCTGACGCGATTCACCCGCTGGGACGATCGCGGGACCGCCTTTGTTACTTATCGCCCCGTTTCAGACTGGCAGGGCGATGCGTGGATCGGGTTCAAGCTCTGCTTTACGATCGAGCCCAGTCTCGACATGGCCGATCTGCTCGCGCCGTCACGCGCCGAGCTTGCCGCGTCACGCCGCGCACAGCGCTATTTCGCGCAAAGCGAGCAGACCTTGTTCCTCGACATCAATGGCGAGGCGGTCACCGATCCTGCCCTGCTCGCCGTGCTGTCCAAACCCTATAACAGCCATGGGAAAGGCCCGAGCGCCGACATCAATCTAGGGAGTCGGCCGCACATCCTCGCCGACTACATCGATCCCTCTGTGTTCCCAGTGGTATGCCGCCGCGTGCGGGACGGTGCACGGCAAACCCTATCCGAGCAACCCGCGGTACTTGACGCGATCACCGCGGCCACGACCCTTGCCGCAAGCGACCTGCAGCGACGCCGGAACCGCCTCCAGCGCCGCCAATCGGCCGGTGATACGATGGCCCGCGAGGATATCGCGCTAATTGAATCGATCCTACCCAGCATCGAATCCCCCACGATCCGGCTCGACGCCATGGGATGTTTCATCCTCGGTCCGGCAATCACCAGGACCGTTCATGGCTGACCGGGATGGCCATGATGCCTTTGTAGCACTGGGCCATTTGCTCGACCGCACCGATAGCGGGGCAGACTGGCGAGCCCGGTCACCTGCGATCGAACGGTTGCGCAAAGCGCTGGTCGACCCTGCTCGCCAGGCGAGTGGTCTCGATCTGGCAGTCCTGCTCCGTCAGGCAATGAGCCACGAGCATGTTCGACGAGGCGCGATGGTGTCGCCTGCGGTGCCCGTGTCGCACCTGCGCTTCGACGGGTTTGCCGGATGGGATGCCGTTGGACTGCGCAGCACCGCCACCGGTGAAGCGCGTTTGGTAACGCTCCAGCCTTGGAAACCGACATGGCTCTCCGGCATTAGCGACAGCGTCGATGCTTTTGCCGCTTCTGAGACAACGCGCCGCGAGTTCAATAGCGCCGACTGCCAAGGGGATCCATTGCTCGCCGCTGTTGGGCGGACCTCCTATCGTAGCCGCGGGCAGCGCGCCGCCGTGCGTGCCGCACTCTCGACCCCCGCCGGCGGTAGCCTCGTCGTTGCTTTGCCCACCGGCGAGGGCAAGAGCATGATCTTCCAGTTGATCCAGACGGTCGGCTTTGTCGGGGCCGATCAAGCGGAAAACCGCGGCGTCACCCTGGTGATTGTTCCGACTGTCGCGCTCGGGGTCAATCACGAACGCGAAGCGGTCGATGTTTGCGGTCTATCGCCACCGCTCGCGTTCCAGGGCGGCAACGACGTCCAAAACAATATCATTGCCGAGCGGATCGCCGACGGCACCCAGGGCCTGTGCTTTGTGTCGCCCGAGGCAGCGTGCAATCGTCTGCGCGATCCCTTGCGCCGCGCGGCAGAAGCCGGCCTGCTGCGCGCGCTGGTGATCGACGAAGCTCATCTCGTCGACCAATGGGGCACGGGCTTCCGGACCGAGTTCCAGGAATTGAGCGGCCTGCGGCGCGAACTGCTGTCAGCGGCTCCCCCCGGCCAAGCGCTGCGCACCATCATGTTGTCGGCGACGCTTACCGATTCCTCGCTCGAAACCTTGCGCTCGCTGTTCGGCGCTGAAAGCAATTTCGAAAGCCTTGCGGCGGTCCAGCTGCGGCCCGAACCGGACTATTGGATCGCGCCGTCAACCAACGAGGCCAACCGCGTTGCCCAGGTTCTCGAGGCGCTTCATCACGTGCCCCGGCCGGCGGTACTTTATGTCACCGAAGTTGCAGCCGCCAACGCCTGGTATGCGCGACTAATCGAGGCGGGATTTCGCCGGGTGCGCAAGCTTCACGGCAAAACCGGCCGCGCCGAGCGCGAAGAGATTGTCGCCCAATGGCGCGACGGCGCACTTGATATCGTCGTCGGAACCTCGGCGTTTGGGCTTGGCATCGATTATGGCCATGCCCGCAGCGTGATCCATGCCTGTGTCCCCGAGACGCTCGATCGCTTCTATCAAGAGGTCGGGCGCGGCGGACGTGACGGCAAGGCCGCGCTTTCACTGATCGTTCCGACAGGCAAGGACATGGCGATCGCCGAACGCATCAACGCCCAGCAGGTCATCAGCATCGATCGCGGCTACCATCGCTGGTCCACGATGTTCGCCCGCAAGACCAGTCTTGGTAACGGGCGCTTTGCCGTGCGGATTGATGGCCGGCCCGGCACTGATGAACACGACATTGACATGTTCGGCGATGCCAATACCGACTGGAACTTGCGCACCGTCGCCCTGATGGCGCGTGCCGGCATTTTGCGGTTACTCGGCACACCCTATCCACGGATCGAACAGGAGGGGGACTGGCTCGAGATCGAGATCATCGACGACCACCATCTCGACTTGGAGCTCTGGCGGTCGCGTGTCGAACCCGTGCGCCAGGTCGGTTGGCTTGCCGCCAAGCGTAATCTCGACCTCATGCGCGAGTATCTGCGCGACGATCGCTGTCCGGCCGCGATCCTTGAGGAGCTCTATGGCGCGAACAGGGTCGGACGAACCTGCAGCCGATGCAGTCGATGCCGTTCTGACGACACGTGCCGCCTCAATAGCGTGGCGGTCGGCGAGCCGCGGGGACCCTGGACCGAGGACCTTCATCCGCTAGTCGCGAACCTTCTCGACCGCGATCTCCGGCTGCTGGTTAGCTACGATCCAGGCGACCTGGCCCGCAATGCGTCGCGCCGTCTCGGCGACACACTGCAACGTTTGGCACAAGCGCGTCTCGCCAAACTGATCACGATGGGCCCGCAACCGTTCGACATGGGTCGAGTGCTCAAATTCGCGGAAAAGTGCGCATTCTTCGTCAGTGATCTATCGTCGCTTGCGTTGTCGCGCCTGCCGCGCGGTCCCGAACTTGTAATGGTCGGTGACAAGCAAATACTGGAGCCGCAGAACCTTGCGCCGCGCGCCGACAATCCCCGTATCTTCCTGGCACCGATCGACCAGCCGGCTCCGGATGGACGCAGGTTGAAAGATGTATTTGGTGGTCGAACGCTGACGCTCGACGAGTTTAATGCAAGAGTAGCGCAATGAGTATAGTTACAACTGCCCAAGCTGTTCCAAGCCGATTGTTCGCGATCTACGCGGCCTTGTTCGACAGCGAGAATGGCGAAGTCAAAGACCGGATCGAGGCCTGGGCAACGCCGCCGTCGCTCAGCGGCCGCGGCGGCGATGATGATGGCGAGTCAACCACGACATTGTTCAGCAACACGCTTGCCGAAGCACGGCGGATCGGTCTGGTCGAAGAGATTGAGGACAAGTTGCGTTTGACTACCGATGCGCGCGGCGGCGGGAAAAAGGGCAAGGGCAGCGAGATGTTCTTCTTGGCGTTCATGCGACGCACCCTATTCGATCCGACGCGAGCCGCCGAAACCCAACAAGCCGGCTTCATGGTTGCCCTGTCCTGGTTTCTGAGTTCGAGTCCGCTGCGACCAATGAATTTCTCCGAGCCGCCGCAAAACAGTCTGAAAGCGCAGATCGGCGACCACGCATCGAAAACGGAATTGACCTCGCTAAATCGCTACCAGAACTTCCTGTACTGGGCCCGCTATCTCGGCTTCGCGACCATCGTCGGTGGCGGTAGCGATGCCGAGGACCTCACCTCGCGCCGCGTGATTCCCGATCCGGTCAAGGCCATCGAAAGCGCGCTCCCAGCCATCTTTTCCGAAGGCAATGACATGCCGATCGAGCAATTCATGACGCGATTGGCAGCAATCTTTCCAGTCTTCGAAACCGGCAGCGTTCGCCAGGACTATGAAGCTATGCGGCTCACCCGGCTGGCGGATAGCGATAAGCGACTGTCGATCACCACTAGCCTGGCGCTGCAGCGGCTTGTTGACCGCCAGCGCCTGACCATGACGACCGTCGCTGACGCTCCCGGCCGCATTCTCGATTTTGGACCGCGCGAAGGTCGTGTCAGCCGTATCGCGCTGCGAGAGGCCGCATAATGCGCAACGTTCTCTGCTGGGATCCCGGTGCCGTCCGCCAGGTGATCAATCCGTTTGCCGAACATATCAGCGATAGCCTGTTCCGCGCGGTGCATAGCGACTGGGATCTCAAGGTCAGCCCGCAGGTCGGCAAGTCGTTCCAGGAGATCGGCGAGGCCTCGTGGGCCGATATGACCCCCCCGGCGTTTCTCTCGGATTTCCTGCGCGAGGACCGACCGCATGCCCTGGCGGCGATCCTTGGCGAGACTGGCTCGGGCAAATCGCATCTCGTTCACTGGATGCGGCTCAACATCAAGCCGACGAAGGATCGCGTCGTCCTAGTGGTGCGCAAGTCGGGCACCTCTCTGCGCAACATCGTCAAAATGATCATCGCCGAATTGCCCACCGAACAGCAAGCGAGTTTTCTCGAAACGCTGCAATCGGCGGGCGATGGCACTCAGAGCAGGGCAGACCAAAAGCAGCAATTGCTCAACGACCTTGCGCAGGTTATCCGCGAGGAGGTTCTGCCGACTGACGCCGACGAGATCGAGGAAGGGCTCGCAAGCAGCCTGCCCGACCTGTTCCAAGATCCGCATATGCGCAAAGAGCATTTCCTGGGTGACAACACCGTCATCGCCGAGATTGTCGATCACATCTTCGCGCCGTCCAACGCCAAGGATCGTCCCGATAAGCGCCGCGTGTTCGTCGAGGGCGACTTGCCACTTGGCGGCATGGACTTCGCGCACGCCTCGCGCCTCGCGCGCGATGCGATCGACCTCATCGAACTGGACCCAGCGGTTCACCTTCCACTCGCGATACGGATTATCAACCGCAATCTCGATCGCGCCGTAGCGCGCACCTTGAGTTTCTCTGGCGACCGGATCGAGGAGTTGATGACCCGCCTGCGCACTTATCTTAAGTCGCAGGGTCAGGAACTCGTCCTGCTCGTCGAGGAATTCGCACGTTTGCAGGGCATCGACCGAGCACTGTTGCAGGCGATTACCTCGCAGGGCGACGAGCGCCAGTGTAAGATGCGCACGGCAATCGCGGTCACCACGGGCTTTTTCCAGAGCGTGGCCGAGACCGCCTATATGCGCACGACCCATATCGTCGATATGGATCGGTCCGCCGGCAGGGCCGAGGGCCGGTCGGTCACCAAGGCCTCGCTCAATCAGTTCACCGCGCGCTACCTCAACGCTGTACGACTTGGCCGTGACGGCATCATCCAGTGGAGCGATGCCGCAGCGCCCGGCGACAGTCCACTCTCCAAATGCGACACCTGCATCCACCAGACCGAGTGCCACGCCATATTCGGCGAGGTCGACGGCTATGGCTTGTATCCGTTCACCTCGCAGGCCTTGTGGAACGCAGCGTCGCGCGCCGATGCTTCGATGCCGGAACGGCTCAACCCCCGCGTCCTTCAGAACGATCTCCTAGTCGAAGTGCTCGATAACTTCGGGCCGGAGGTCGCGACCGGCACATTTCCGCCGTTCAAGCTGCTTGAGAAACTCGGCGGCATCACGGCGCTGCCCGCCGTCGCTCAAGCCGAACTGCGCAACCGTAATCCCCAAAATTACCAGCGTTGGGCAACTTTTCTCGAACTCTATGACGGCACCGGCACGATCGCTAATCTCGACGAGCGCCTTCGCGCGGCGTTCGAGGTCCCGGAGATACCGGGTGCCGACGCGGCAAAACCGAGCGAGCCAACCGCCGATACGCCGACGCCCGAAGCGCCGCCGCGTAACGCCGCCAGCAAGGAAGATCTCCTGATCGAGCAGTGGATCGGCGGTCAGGGCCTCGACCAATCCGTTGCAAACAATCTCAGGTTGCTGGTCTTTTCGGCCGTCTCCAATGCCATCGATTGGGACATGGTCGGGCTGGCCAAGGCGAGTTTCGTCGGTCGAACCGGTAAAGCGTTCCAGACAGCCAGCATCAGTTTCGATCGGCAAACGACGCAAGTGCGCAGCGACCTGCAGGTCAAACTCGTCATCCCAGGCAACCTAGTGCAGCCTGAAACAGCAGCAGCGGCCCTCCAGGGCGTATTGCGCGCCAGCAAAGATCAGTTCCGCTGGGAGTTCCCCAACGGCGAGAAGATGTTGGGCGCTTTCCTCGATTGCGTCGAGATCTGGGCAAAGGACGTCGAGGCGCAATTGCGCGACATCTGCCAGCCAACGCCACAGTGGAACCAAGCGGCCGCCGCCGTCGAACTCCTCTGTGTTGGCGCCGCGATCGGCGGCAAGATCAAGCCCGACGCGAAGATCGCCGACATGATCGACGCAGCGTTCAGCCCACAATGGGCAAGCGAGTGCGCAAGCACGGCGCCCGAGATGAAGGCGCTGTACGACAAGCTGATAAGGCAACGCGAAAAGCTGGTGGGGATCGCGCAATCTCAAATGTCGAGCATGAAGGGCGGCCGCGCCGGTGCGATGCTCAATCCCGGCCGCATCATCGGACCTATCCGCGAATTTCGTCAGGCGAAATGGCAGTTGCGCTTGGAGCCCCCCGATGGTGAGGCTCAAGAGCCCGCCAAACTCTATCGGGAGGTCAGGGCTGCGCTCCCCACGGCAGCAAGCTCGGAGATGGCGGTCCGCAAATCGTGGCTCGATACGATGCAAGATGTGTTCGGCGTGAACGCCACGCGCGCCACTATCGTAACGGCGCTTGATGCAGCGCGGCAGGCCGTAGCTGACGCTGGTATTGGAACCAGTTCCACGGGACGCATTTTGGCCGAAGCGCTCGACCGCTTCAGGACCGTCTATTTCGATGACTCGCTAGCTGCCGCACGGGCACTTGGCAGCGAAGGCGATGCGGTTGCCGCGCTTCCCCACTTTGGTCGAGGTCGACGCGGCGCGGTCGACGCGGGGACCGCTCTGGTCGCCGCGGCACAGGCCTTTCTCGATACCGTTGACGACAATATCGGCGCGACCAGTCAGAGTCTGGATGCCAAGCAGGGTGCAGTGGCGACCAGTCTCGATCAGATCGAAAGTTCGCTGACCGCGATCGAAGCTGATTTGATCGCGATGGCGACAACTGATGGGGAGCAAGCCGATGCTGCTTGACCGCGCCGCCACGCTCGCGACCAAGATCAACACCTATCAGAAGCTCAAGAACAGCGCTGCCGAAGCCGAACAGTTCGCTACGCGCGCGAAGCAGTTCGAGACCGCATCGCTGCTAATAGCTGGACTGCGCGAGACACTGACCGCCCTAGCGGAAGCCGGTGTCCCGGTCGATTTCGAACCAAGCGACGGTCTCGGCTATGCCGACAAGGCGCGCACATTGCGCGAAGCGATCAAGGAGGATCCGGCAAAGGTCAACGATCCGCCGTTCGACATCAAACACGCCTTTACCGACCGCCTCAACGGTATCGCCAGCGCGGGTCACAAGGCCGCGAGCGCTGCGTGGAAAACCTATGTCGACAAGCGCGCTGCCTTTGGCGCCGATGATGTCTTGAGCGCTCTCGGCCAGGTTCCGCAGTTCCGGGTGAGCGTCGCCAAGATACGGCAGATTCGAAGCCAGGTAGCAGCCTCTGGTGCTAGCCTGCCCGCGGACCCCAAGGCGGCGATTACCAGTCTCGACGCGCTCGTCAGTCAGCACGAGGCGGCATGGAACACCCTGGCGGCGTCCGATATCCCCTCAAGCGTCGTCGCTTTCATTCGCTCCGCAGCCAATAGCGAGGCTCTCTTAAGTGCTTATACGTCCGAAGTGCAGACGTGGCTCGAAAGCCGCAATTTGCTGGGCGCGTTCCGCATCAAGCTGAGGTAGGCACAAACATGCCCGTGTCTAACCACGCCCTCGCGGTGCTCGACCGCATCGAAGCCATTGAAATGCGCTCCCTCGAATGGGGATTCACCGATGGCTCGCTGAGCGAGGATGAAGCCTTCGAACTCGGCGATCAGGTATGCGCTGCGGCAGGAGTCAGTAGCACTGACGGGCAGGACCTCGTCGAGGAACTCATCGATGCCAAGCTGATCTTCGAGATGGCCAGCGTCGGCGGCGACGTCCGGATCCGGTCGCGCTTTGCCGAAATGATGCGGCTCCTGGCTGCCAACCGTCAACTCTTCCCCAACAAGCCCTGGCAAGGTGCGCCGTCGCTCGTCGCCGACTTTCGAGTCGACTGCCGACCGCGACGCTTCCCCAAACGACAGCGTTTGCCCGCCGATATCCTCGCCGAGCATGCGTCGGTACTGGGCGGGTCACAACTGCGCCTGGACCTATGGCGGGCATTGACCTCGCGCGACGGCATGAAACTCGCAGGCTTTCAGGAGCGCGCCGCGCTGCGTCTGTCGGCCGCAACCGACGATGGCGGCACGATCGTCACCGCGGGCACCGGCAGCGGCAAGACCATCGCCTTCTACCTGCCCGGCATGATCCGTATCGGCGAAGCGATCGGCGCCGATCACTGGGTCAAGGCGATCGCGATCTACCCGCGAATCGAACTGCTCAAGGACCAGTTCGCTGAAGCGTTTCGCATGGCGCGAACAATCGATCAGACACTTGCCGCGCATGGGCGCCGGCCGCTGATCATCGGCGCTTTGTTCGGAAAGACACCGACCCGTGCGACCCGCCAGGAATTGACAGAAAAGAGTTGGGTTCGACGCGGTGAGGACTTCGTCTGCCCGTGGATGCGCTGTCCGCGCTGCGAGGGCGAGCTCGTCTGGCGCGGTGCCGATATCGCGTCGGGCACCGAACGGCTTGCCTGCGTCCAACCAAGCTGCGGCCAGACCATCGGCGACGATCTGATCGTGCTGACCCGGACCCGGCTACAGCGCAATCCGCCCGACATCCTGTTCACCACGACCGAGATCTTGAACCAACGCCTGTCCGATCACTGGATGCGCGGCCTGTTCGGTGTCGGGCTGGCGGCGACGCGCAAGCCCTTGCTTGCCCTGCTCGACGAGGTGCACACCTATGAGGGCGGAACAGGCGCGCAAGCTGCGCTCACCCTACGCCGGTGGCGGCACTTGCTGGCGGCGCCGATCTCCTGGGTAGGCCTTTCAGCCACGCTCGGCGATGCCGCGCGCTTCTTCTCGGATCTCACCGGTGCAGCGCTCGACGATGTGGTCGAGATCACGCCAACGATCGAGGAGTTCGAAGAACAAGGCGCTGAATATCAGATCCTGCTCCGCGGTGATCCGGCGTCGCGCGCGTCGCTACTCTCGACCACGATCCAGACCTCGATGCTACTGCCCCGGCTGCTCGATCCGCCCGGCGCGAGCAACGCGTCCGGCACCTTCGGCCGACGCGCCTTCCTGTTCACCGACGACCTCGATGTCACCAATCGCCTCTATGACGATCTGCGCGACGCCGAGGCCTTCACGATTTTTGGTCGGCCCGATGCGGCGCGCACGCCGCTGGCGAATATTCGTCGTGCCGGGCCCGATGCCGCGGTTCGCGATGTCGAAGGCCAGCGATGGCGGATCTGCGAGGATATCGGCCATCCGCTCGATCGCCGCCTGATCGTTGGTCGTACCACCTCGCAGGATGCCGGCGTCAATCAATCTGCCAATATCGTGGTTGCGACCGCGGCGCTTGAGGTCGGGTTCAACGATCCGCTCGTCGGTGCGGTCATCCAGCACAAGGCACCGCGCGGCATGGCATCGTTCCTGCAACGCAAGGGACGTGCCGGCCGCGACCGCGCGATGCGCCCGATCACGCTGACCGTCCTGTCGGACTATGGCCGCGACCGCGCCTTCTACCAGGCGTTCGAGCACCTGTTCGATCCATCGCTCGAGCCGCAATATCTCCCGATCCGCAATCCCTATGTGATGAAGATTCAGGCAGTGTTCGCGCTCTTCGACTGGCTCGCGGCGACCACCGCCGGCTATGAAAAGGCCTGGCAGTGGAATTTGCTGAGCCGCCCGTTGCCGCACGCAAGCCCCGCCGAGCGCGCCGTCCTCGACCGCACCCGAGCCAAGCTAACCCAACTGGTGCAGGGCGACGCCGCGATCATCGACGACCTGCGCAACTACCTCATGGGCGCGCTCGGGATCGATCATTCGGCGGCTGAGACATTGTTGTGGGAAGCCCCGCGCTCGCTTCTGCTCGAGGCGGTGCCGACCTTAGTCCGGCGGCTGTTCCGGGGCTGGCAACTTGCAATTCCCAACGCCGGCGCGCCACTCGATCGGCAGGTCGATCATCACCCGCTGCCAGACTTCGTGCCACGCAACCTGTTCAGCGACTTGAGTCTACCCGAAGTGCGGGTCATCATTCCGCCTGCGACGGTAAATCACGAGGAACGGGTCGAGCAAATGCCGATCCTCCAAGCGCTTAATCAGTTCGTGCCTGGGCGCGTGACCCGCCGGTTCGCGCATGAACGTGGCGCGCTGTCGCACTGGATTCCGGTCGATCCGGCTCTTCCGGAGCAGGACCGTCGTATCAGCGACTATGCGCTCGAGCATGAGTTCGTCGGCGTCTTTTCCGGCAGCCTCAATGATCATGTCGGCGGACCGCCGCTGCTTGTCTTTCGACCTTGGGCCGTTCGCCTTGAGCGCGCCGCCCGAACCGAAGCGCTACCGAGCAGCAATGCCCGACTCCTCTGGCAATCCGACATCGTCGCAAATGGCGATGCGCTGGGCGTGCCGGTCCCGACGCGATCGGAGTGGCGCCACTACGTCCGCGCGATCGACTTTCATCTGCACCGGTTTCGCTCGAGCGTCAGCGTGCGCCGCTTTGCAGGGATCGCTCAGGCGAATATCCGAACGCTGCAGGACGATTTTCCCGTCACGCTGGCATTCACTAGCGACGACGATCGACCTGCCGCAGTCGGGTTCGAACTCGAGGTTGACGGTTTCCGGCTCGATCTCGCCCTGCCGCATGCAGAAATGCTGAGCGGCGACCGCTTGCCTCCCGATGTCCTAGCCGCCAACAGGCTGGCTTATATTCGCGATCAGATCCGACTCGACCCGGAACTGCCCGACGACCTGAACCAGTTTCAGCGTGAGTGGCTGGTCCAGTTCCTGTTGTCGGCGTTGCTGGCTGATGCCGCGGCCCACGATCGGCCGCTTGCCGAGACGATTGCCGATCTGCTCGACGACGACCGGATCGAAGGCGTGTTCCGTGCTGTCATGGACGAGGTGTTCGGTGCGATGCCCCCGACGCAGCCCGATAGCGATGATACCCAAGACAGCGATGCCGACGACGTTGCCGATGGCGGGTACCCTTCCGGGGGGCCGGTTGGCGCGGGTGGTGCAACCGGGGGAGGGCGCTTGCAGCAAGCGCTGCTCCAGCAGATCGGCCGTCCAATCGTCCGGGACCGATTGCGCGCACTCGCCGCGCAACTGGTCGCGGTGGATCCCGCGATGTTCAGCCTGTGGCTTCGGCGCCTGATCCTTGAAACGCTCGGTGAGGCGATGCTGCAGGCATGCATTGCAGCGGCACCGAAGCAAGCGACCGTCGAGACGCTCCTCGTTGATATCCGCGATGATGCGACTTCCGATGTTGCAAGCGTCTGGATCAGCGAAACGACGCTAGGCGGCGCTGGTGTGCTCGAAGCCTTTGCCGACCGCTTTGCTTCCGAACCACGCCTGTTTTTTTCCGCCCTCGATGCGGCGTTGGCGCCCAGCGACCTCGAACTCGTCGACAGTAGTTTGCGCGAGATCCTGGCGCTCAGCATCAACGATGTCGCGATCGGTGACCAAGTCGCGCTACTGCGTGCGACAAGCTCGCACAGCGAGCGTGCGGCCCTATGGCGGGCACTGTCGCACAGCCTCGCACAGCGCGGCGGCATCGATCTGAGCCACGCGCTTTCAGTTTCACTCAACAATCGCTTGCTTCGCGCCGGTTCCGGCCCCCAACTCGATCAGTTGCTGCTCGACCTGCAGACTCATTGGGACGCGACCCAGGGCCGGTTCGGCATCGCCATCGGATTGCGCGAATATGCCTATATCGCGAGTTGCGACGCAACTTTGTCCAGCGCCGTTCGCGCGTTCCTTGCCGCGACGCTACCTGCGGCCGCGATCGCGCATGTGACAGTCCTGTCGGCGATTACCAGCCTGATGTGGCCCCGCGCCAACGAAGTACGCCAACGCGTCCTTCAGTCTTACAATCCGTTCCGCCAGACACGCTCGACCGATCCTGCGGTCGTGCGTCATCTACTGCTTTGCCGGGCAATTGCGACAATTGCCTTTGGCGATCCCGATTGGGAAAGGCAGCTTGCGACCGCGTTTGAAGCCCAGGGGACAGCCCGGCTTGTCGCCGATGCCGGCGAGGCACGACTGTTCCGCGCGGCACTCGTCAGGCTTTCGGCGGCACCCGTTAGTGTCGGCGTCCTCCAATTTTTTCCCGCCATCGAGCGCGTCGAACGCGCCGACGGCAGAATCTTCGCTACGCTGACACTGAGGGAGCAGGTCTGATGCATTATCCCTCACGCGATCTTCATGGTCCAGCGCAGTCGCGCGCGGTCCGCGACCTGTTTCAGAGTCTGTTCGTTGCCGAACTCATCCATCCCAGTCCGAAGCTGTGGCTTTTCTTTGCCTGGATCAGCGATGTCGAGATCATCGACAATTCGGCGCGAGAGTTCGCGGCACTCGAACCCGACTGGCCGGCCGCGCCGATCCGCTTGTCTCAAGCCTTGCGTGCCCTACTCGCGCGCGGTGTCGAGATTCGGCTGGTGATCCGCGCGGATGGCCACAACGACTATTTTATCGCCCGCCTTCAGATGCTTAAGGCGCGCTACGGCGACCAGATCAAATGGACCGTTGAGAAGAGCTTCCACGCTAAGGGTCTGCTCGGCGCCGACTATTTCCTAAGCGGTTCGATGAACCTCACCCTCAATGGCATCTCGATCAATGGCGAGCATCTTGTGTTGAGGACGGACCCGGCAGCGATCGCCGAGCAATCGATCGAACTCGAGACGCGCTGGGAAGGCCAGATGGCATGATCGGCACGGACCTTGATGCGGCGCGGACCGTGCTTGAAGATCTGACCGCGCTTCGGCCATGCGCGGGCGTGCCTTCGGACATTGCGGCGCTTTGCGCGGATGTATCCCAGTCAGTGATATCCGAGACGTTCCCCGGTGCATTGGTTCCCGTCATCGATAGCGCCGGGGCAATGCAGATTGACGTTGCGGCGGCGACCATGTCGGACTGGCGCCGGCTTAAGCCAGTCCTGCTGGCCTTTGCCGGGCCGACGCTCACCGGGTTCGACGGCTTGCCGGAATCGTTTGCCGCCTCCGATCCCGTAGGTGCCCGTCTTCAACTTGCCGCGCCAGCCGTCACCGCAATCATGCGCCTGCCGGGCGATGACCGTGCTCGCGTTGCGGCCTTGCGTGCCGTCTTACGCGCACGCGATACGCTGGCCCGTGCTCCCGAATTACAGCGCTCAGCCCCAGTCCCTACCTCTTGGCTGCTGGCACGGTTCCAAGATTTTCTCAATGTCGGACGCCGCGACGGTGCCACCGGGATACTCGAACGGCTGCGCAGCGAACTCCGACTTGATGCGCTCAACGTTAAATTCCTCGAAGTCCAATTGCTCGCGGCGTTCGAGGATTGGAGGTCGATCGTCGCACTTCCTGAATTTCCGAGTTTATGCGTCGCACGGCGCACCCCAGCGATCACAGCGATACTCCTCGAGGCGCTGTATCGAACTTACATTGCTGGTCCATTCGACAATGGAGATGCCACAGGTACGCGCTCGTCATATACGCGAGACGTTCAGGGCTTCGTACAGTCGATGGGAATTACTGCGCCGCCACCAGCGTTGGGGGCGGGGGGATGGCGCCTGCTTGGTCTGGAGATCCTTGACGATCCCGGCCGTCAGGACTGGCGCGCCGCCTTATCAGACCAGGCGCCGGACCTTGGCTGGATAGCAGACCTTCTGCCGGTTCAAGCCTCCATCGAGCCGCAACAGGTAGAGGTCGCGGCGCCGATCGATGTCGCTCGAGGCGCGTTGATCCAAGCGGGGGCGGTCGACAGCGTCGACCTTCTGGCGGATGCAATGGCGGCGATGGCGCGCCTCAGTCCTGAAGAACTTGAGCTTCTACGCGAAACGATGCCGTTCCGGCCAATCGTGCAGGTAACCGACAACCTGGCCAGCATCGCGCCGCCAACTTCTTGGGTGGCGTGGCTCGACCGCACGGCCGAACCGGCGTTCGCTGATGCACTCGAGATCGCGCGGCGCGGAAAGGACGAATGGGCGATCGGGGCTTCGACGGCTGACCCGGTCGCGGTACACACCCTCGTCGCAGCACTCGAGAAAGTGCAAGGCGATCCGCTCGCCGCAGAGCGCACGACCCAAGCCCTGCCATACCTTGTCGCTTGGCTGCAGCGCGACAAGGACTTCCCATGCGCTGCGCTGTCACCGATCTATGGCGAATTGCTAACCCTGTTTGCGCTTGGCAGCGCGCGAGGCGCGACCGTCTATGAATCGAGCCAGGTGCTGGTCGGAGCGCTTCTCGCGGGTGGACTTGACCAAAAGGCCTATCGTGACCTGATTGCCGACACCGACGAGATCGCGGGCGACGGCTTCGGCGTTGACATGATCTATTGGGTCCTAGAACTCGTCGAGAACTTCATGAATTCCGCGACGCCTGATGCGGACGCGCGCGAGGCATTCCTTCACCGTATCCTAGCCCGCATCGCGCCCATAATCGGGCGTTTGACCCGCCTGCAGCGGATCGCCGTCACCCTGTTGTCGCGCGAGCTTGGCTGGGAATTGCCGGTATCGCCGACAAGCGATGTCGCGCCGACGGACGATGGTCTCGCGAGTCGATTGGCTGGCATGCGCATAACTATTTATTCGCTGACAGAGTCTTCGAGCCGACAGGCCAAGGCAGCGCTCGAGGAAATCTCGTCGTCCGTGACGGTCGATATCAATGCCGACCATAGCGGCAGCGCCCGATTGCGTGCGCTTGCGGAAAACAGCGATCTGTTTGTGATGACATGGTTGTCGGCGAAGCACGCCGCCACCGATTTCATACGCACGCATCGCGGCAATCGGCCATTGATCTACTCACAGGGTAAAGGCTTCTCGAGCATGCTTCGAGCAATTGAGGATTTTCTCCGCTCGTGATGAGCGCCCGCGCTGACAACCCAGAGTTCATATCACTTACGATTTAACATAATCTTTATTATCAGATTTTTATCGTTGTATAACAATCACTTATGGCCGCACCTCCACAAGCAGGTAGCCATCATCTGCCAAGACTAAGCTTCAGGCATCACTCTTTTCATGTAGGTATCGAATAACGGCACTGTGAACGCCGTGTCCCCATGAGCAGGACTATAGAGCATCCCCTTTGCAATCAGACTGTTGCGGGTCGGTGCGACGCTCGAGACTTTCACCCCCATAGCTTCAGCGACATCGCCTGATCGATGCGGACCAGGACCCAAGCTTGCCATGGCGCGAAGATATCGCTTTTCTGCCGGCGTCAGCCTGTCAAATCGCACACGGAAGAAGCTCGCGTCCAGTTCAGCCAGTGCGCTTTTTGTAGCAACTGCGATATCGGCGGCGGTGATCGGTGAAGCATCAGCAACATCCCACCCATGCTTTCCCCACTCCTGAAGGAAATACGGATACCCCTGGGTTTGCGCCAAAATTGCATCCAAAGCCGCATTTTCGATGGACTCCTTTTCGCGCGCGATTGGCAGACGGATGGCGTCCCGCGCCGCCTCGTCATCCAGCGGACCTACGGCGATGAATTCAAACAGACGCTCTGCATAGGATTTTGCTCGCCCCATTTGCCCCAGAAGCTGAGGCAAGCCAGCTGCCAGCATGGTTACCGGTAGCTGTCTCTGACTGGCTCGATGGAGCGCGCTAATCAATGCCGCGAGCTGTTCCTCTGGCACATATTGCAATTCGTCGATCACCAGGACGACCGCAGTTTTTCGTTCCTGGGCGGCCTCTCCCACGGCGACAATCAGATCGGCCAAGTCCGCCTCGAGGTCGCCACTATCCGCAAGGCCCGGCTCGGGTTCGAAATCCAGCGCGACCTCAAGGTCATCATATTTGACCTTGAGCTTCGCGAATCCCGCCAGCGCCTGCAGAGCGCGCTTCACGCCGGCCGAAGCTTGTTTTAACCGATCGAGGCGCAGCAGCGCCGCCCGTAACGCAGGAACCAATATCCCCGGCAACGATCGGTTTTCAGGAGCTTCTATCGCGACTACGGCCATCCCTTCGCGCTCCGCAGCATCCCGCATGGTGGCGAGAAGAACGGTTTTTCCTACCCCTCGCAAACCGTACAGGATGCTCGGTCGGGCTGCGCGCGCCATGCGGATCCGGTCAAGAGCTACGGCGTTGCGTTCCAGCAATGCACCGCGTCCCGCGAGTTCAGGCGGCGGCGTGCCTGCGCCTGGCGCGAAGGGGTTCCTACGAGCGTCCATAGCGAGGTTATGGCAGTTTATGTTTTTTCTGTAAACTTACTAATCTCTCTTGATATCTTCCTCGGCCGGTCTGCGCGCGAACTCATCCATGACGGGCAGCACCGATCTTTAAGACGACGTCGCCCATCCATCCGGGCATCTCGGCCCGGGCCTGGGCGAGCATCCGCATGTCGCGATCATCGAGGCGGGCGGCGAAGTGCCGGATCTTGTCGCTGTCGATATTGTCCTTCCCCAGATGCGCGAGCGCCTGCAGAACCGCGTTGACCGAGTCAGGCGCATTGTCGAGCACCGGTGCGCGGCTGTGCTTGAGCGTCAGGCTGCGCCCGCCCGCTTGTCGGACCCGGGTCCGCCCGGTCGTGGCATAGCTGGCCCGGGCGGGAACCTGGGTCGATAGCCCGAGCCTGTTCGCCGCCGCCGCGCCCGACGGCGCGAGCTTGTCCCCGCTCTGCGTCGAGAGGGCCTTGGCGACATTGGCGGGATCGGGACTGAGCGCACCGAGCTTGTCATGCTGGCGCGGATAGTCATAAAGACCCCGGCCGATGCGCCGGATGTCGCCGGCGGTCGCGAGGCGCGACAGCGCCATGTCGACCGACCCACGCGTCCCGAAGTCGACGAAGCTCTTGGGCGTGAACACCCAGCCACGGCCCTTGCCGCGCACGCGCTTCATGATCCGAGCGGCTACCGCAGACATTGACTGTGCTCCTACCCGTTAGATAATAGCACGCTTTTTTCTAACAAGCCAGAAGCGCGCATCAGCGCCTAAATCAGCTATTTTTCGCGGTATTTTGACATTTCATCCACATAGGATGCCCAAGCCGCACAGGCAAGCCGGCCGACAGCGCCGGCCATCATCGTTCCCGATCCCGGTGAGGCGATGGCCGCCCCTCGTCCGCACCTGTGGGCGGCGAAACGCCCTCCGGCTCGTTTCGGCGCTCCTGCGGCGGCCGTTCGGATTGCAGTATCTCCCGTGCGCGCGCGAGCCGCCGCGACACCGCCGGCGGCATCGCCGCCAGAAAGCCGGCGATTTCCTGCCCCAAGGCACGATCTTCCGGTTTCCCGGTGCCGGCGAGCGCGACCGCTGCCTCGGCATAGGCGCCGCGGATCTGCTTCTGGCGCGAAAGCGCCATGACATCTTCTGCCCGGCGCTCCTGGTCGGCCGCACGCACGAAGCTTTGCGCTCGCAGTTCGTTGAGCTGCGCGAGATTGAGCCTGCGCCCCTCGCCCCCAAGCCGGGCATCGAGATGGAGCGCGGACGAACGGACCCGCTTCTGGACATGGCCGCGCGCGCGCCGGGGGGTGGCTTCGGCCGCGACACCGCGCGCGCGCAGCTCATGCGCGAAGGTCTCACGCATATGATGGAGATCCGCCTTGCGCGGATTGAAGCGGGTTCCGTCCGCCCCTTCGGTCGCCACCGTCAGATGGACGTGGGGATGATCGGTGTCGGTATGGAGTGCCAGCATATAGGCATGGTTCCCCTCGAACAGGATCCGCGCGAATGCCTGCGCCGCATCATGAAGCGTCTCAGCGTCGGTCGATCCCCCGGGCATCGAGAGCACGAGCGACATCGACGTCGGCCGCTCCCGGCCATGTTCGTTCATGGCCTCGTCGAGCATCGCCCAGTCCTGAGCGATGGCCTTGAGCCGATCCGGCTCGGTGACAATCTCGCCCTCGCTCGATCGGACGGCGAGCTTCCCGTGGCGCGCCACATAGCCGAAATGCTCGGCGACATGATGAGCGCCATATTGCTTGCCGGAGACCTTCACCATCACCTCGGGCGCCTTGCGCACGATCCGCTCGAGCTTGGCGCGCGCCTCGGCCTGGTCCATCGACATCGGCCGGGCGGCCCCGCCCCCGCTTCCGCCCGGTTTGATCCGAACATAAGCGCCGCGCAGGGTCCGCTTGCCGCCTGCCGGCGACCGCCAGGCCTCCATCAGGCTGGGAAGCGGGAGAACCCCCTCCTCCTCACGCATCGGCCGTGTCCCAGTAGCGAAGATCGCCCTTGAGCGCGGCCCCGAGACCGGCGAGCGCATCGACGATCTCGGACCTAAAGCTTGCGACCCTGGCCGCTTCCCGCGCGACGTCGAGGCCGGATTCGACCATCACCGAGGCGTTGAGCGCGCGGGTCGCCTGGTTGAGGTTGATCCCGATCCGATTGAGCTCGCGCCACGCCTGCGCGATGGCCGCCCGCTCCTCGCGCGGCAAGGGCGCGTTTGCACGCAAGCGCCGCGCCAGCAACGTGGTGATCCAGTCGGTACGCTTCATCCCCAGCACATCCGCCGCGCGGTCGAGCGCGGCGATCTCTTCCGGGATCAGCCGAACCTCGACCCGGCAGGTTGCGCGCTGGCGGGCGCGCGGCGCCTGATGCCCCTCCCCCGCCTCCATGGCCAAGGCGTCACCGATCAAGCGGCGCAGCAGCGCCGAGCGGCCGCCCGATACCGCCGCGAGCGCGGCGAAGCGCTGGGCGACATCATCGTCGAGCCGAAAGGTGAGGACGGGCATGTCCCCAACGCTATTGTCATACATCCCCGGCGCCAAGCCTATCCGGCCCTCATCTTTACTCAACTCATCTTATAGTCTGCTTGGGCAGACTATTGTTCTTCGGCCAGCGAACCCCTCTCGAACACCGATCGTCCGCAGCAAGGGGCGGCGCCTTCGGCGCCGCCCCCGCCCATCGACACGAAAAGGGCCGCACCCCGAAGGGTACGGCCCAAACCATCGTGCAAGATAAACTACGAACGCGGAGGAGGCGGGTCAGTTGTTGGCAAGGCCTCGCTTCTCTCGCCGGTCGGACCGATCGACGAGGCAGCGACTTCACGCTCGCGGCCATCCTCGAAAATCACCGTGACCAAAGGCGCCAGCGGGAGCCACGCAGGGAAGCCGTCGACCAAGACCGGTAGTCTAGGAGATCGGATCGGCGCGGAGGGTTTGTCCGTGAGGCCCGATCGAACCGGATCGCGGTCGGTGGGGGCCAATGGCTGTGCCACAGGCGCCCGCGGAGGGACCGGCGCCGGGTGCGTCTGCTTGAGTTCGGCGATGAAGCGCGATCCTGCGGCGAGCGTTGCGCCGGCGTCGCCCCAGCTGGCGACATATGCCTCGACCTCGGCAGGGTAGTCCCTCGCCGTCCGGTGCAGATCATAGAGAAGGCGAATAGGCGCAAACGGCAGGGCCGCCTTGAGATAGGCCGGCATGTCGCCATAGGCGGCATAGAGCGAGACGAACTGCTTGGATCGGCCGAGTGCCGCCGCGATCTCGACCTGGTTCATCCCGCCCTTCAGCATCCGGGCGATCGCATGGGCGAGCTCGACCGACGACAGATTGGCGCGCTGGTCGTTCTCGACGATCTGGTCGGCCAGCAGTTGCACCCCCTCGCCGACCGGCACGACGATCGCGGGGATCGTGGCAAGGCCCGCCAGCTGCGATGCGCGGAAGCGGCGCTCGCCCAGACTTATCCGGTGCATGCCGTTCGCGTCGGGCGGCGTGACCGTGATCGGCTGCAGCACGCCGCGCGACGCGATCGAGGCGGCCAGCTCGGCGAGCGCGTCATCGTCGAAGCTGCGCCGGGGATTGCCGGGGTCGGGCAGGATGCACGCAAGTTCGATATCCTCGACCCGGCGCGCCCGTTCATGGTCGCCGACAAGAAGTCCGAACTCCTCGATGCGCTCGTCGAACTTGCCCATCAGGCGGCCGCGACCTCCTGGCTTGTCATGCGCCGCTCGATCTCGGCGAGCACCGCGCGGATCTCCTCGGCCGCCGCCTTGGCGCCGCTGCCGGTCTCCAGCCATACCGGACGATGATTTTCCGCGGCATGCTTGTAGGTCGGCCGCGCCTTGATGAAGGCCGGGAACATGAGCTTCTCGCCGACCGCATGCGCGAGCTTCACCGCATTCTCCATCTCGCGCCGGTCGAACGGATTGACCATCGAGGGGAGGAGCCCGAGGAAAGCGATCTTGCGACCGGCGCGCGCGGCCTCGGCCTTGCGCAGCGCGGTCAGCAGCATCTTGGCGCATTCGACCGAATCCTCAGCCACCTGCACCGGCGCGATCACGGCGTCGGCCACCGCCATCGCGCTCAAGGTGAGCTCGTCCCACTTCGGCCCCGTGTCGATGACGCAATAGTCGAAATGCGGGCGGAGCGCCGGGAAGCGCCCGATGAAGTCGCGCACATCCTGCGCCGCCTTGACCATCTGCAGGCGGGGATCGGCGCCGAGCACGGTCAGCCCGGCCTGCCCGTCGGCGCACAGGGTAGCGGCAGGATCGAACAGATCGGCGGAAAACCCGCCCTGCCGCTCGGCGCCCAGGCGCCGCGTCGAGCTGCCCTGGGGATCGAGATCGACGAAGGCGACGCGGCGCTCAGGCGGTCCGGCGAGATACCAGGCGAGATGAGTGGCGATGAAGGTCTTGCCGACCCCGCCCTTGAGTAGGCTGACGACGATCGTCTTCATGACCGCGGCACCTCAGCAATAGTCGTCCGGACCATCGCGCAGGTTGCGCTCATAATGATCGCGCGAGGACCAGTCGCCGCCACCGCCAATGCCGGGACCGACATAGCGGAACAGATAGACGGTGAGGGCGAAGCAGCCGAACGCGAAGAGAAACGCGTGATCGGGATGCGCGGCGAAATATGCGGCCATGATAAGTCTCCTTGGAGCCAGTGAAGGGCAAACGAACGGCGCCACTGGCGCCGGCCACGCGCAATCGCGCGGCATCTCAGACCCGCGCCCTCCCCTCCCGCATTTGCGGACGCGGCGTCCGTTGCCCGCATAGTCTGCTCAAGCAGACTTGGGCGGGCCATCCCCCCGGTCGGGGGGATGGCTGCGCCAGATCAATATTCGTCGGCCAGCAGGATGGTGAGCACGCGCGTCGTGACCTCGGGGTTCGCGGCATCCGCCGAGCCATAGGCGAGCTCGAGATCATAATAGTCGATCTTCCAGTAGAGGATCGCATCCTCGAACTCGAAGCGGCCGAAATCATGCTCGCCGATCGGATCGTTGTCGGGCGTGAAGCTGTCATAGTCGCGCACGATCCGGAGGATCTCCGCGCGGCGGCGAAAGCCGCGGAACAGGGCGACGTCGCCGATCAGCGCCGCAACGCCCGCAGTCATCACGATCTGGTTGCGGCCCGGGCTATGGATGGACCGGCGAAGCGCGTCATTGAGTTCGGCGACGCGGGCGATCCGCTCGGCCTGGCTCATCGCATTCGGGGAGGATTGGGACATGAGAACGCTCCTGATCTGTCCGGCCCCGCCCGCCGGGGCCTTCCGACAGGCGTGCCAAGGGCCGGCGGCAGAGCGCGGCCGAGCACCCGCAGGGTCGCAACGGCAGTGGAGAAGCGCGCGGAGCGGGCTTGCACGGGCGCGCGCGCCGGCCAGGCGAGCCGACAGGAGGAAGGTCTTGGCGGGCAGGATCGCGAAGAGATGATCGCGGTGTCCTGATTCTCTGGCTCCGCGGAGAGCCCGGCGCTATCCTCCGCTCATTATGACGAGCAGCGCCACTCTCTTCCGCCTTGCCCCGGCCTGGACCACGTCACTCCTGGCGATGCGGCTGCGCCAAATCCTCGTCCGATCGCAATGCCGCCGCTGCGGCGGGTTGATGCGCGAGGATGTCGATGCCCTTATCGGGCTCCATGGAGCAGGCGCCAGCCTCATAGATCGGCAGGCCCGATGCCGCATGGTCGGCTGCGACGGCGCGGCTTATTATCTCGCGGCGCGCGGCCATGACCGTCCCTGGCACATATTGCTGCACGATGAGCACCTGCGCGCGGGCCTGGCCAACTGCCCTCCAGCGCGCGGCGCGACCGGCCGGGCCATCGTTTGCGCGCAGGGTTGAAAGTGCGAGCAGCCACGGCAGGGATCGTCACCCGAATGGGCTGAGACTTGGCACAAGGCTCAGGGCGAAGCCTAGAGCCCGGTCCGGCCGCGCCGGAGCCGCCATTCTCAGCGCATAGATGCACAGAAATCCGACTTTCAGACGGCAACCGCCCGTCGCAGATTGCCAAGAGCAGAGCACAATTTCTGCGATACCTTACGGAGCTGCTGAAGCCTCTCCGCCGCCTCGCTCTCTTCGATCACGAGCGTCGAACGATCAGCCTGCCGTGCCCGGATCGCGATCACACGAAAGATGGCGGCCCATCGACTGGTCCGTTCGACTGTCAGCTTCGCCTGACCATGGGCGAGCATCGTGCGCAGCCCTTCCTGGTGCCTAAATTCCGCCAGCAGGCTCGCGACACCCTTTCCCTCCACGGAAAAGGGGCCGCCCTCATTGACGAGTGCAGCAAGGTCATCGAGCCGTTGCCCGACCAAATGCCGTAGCTTCACCGACTGTCCTCGTCCCGGGTGAGCGCTCAGATGCAGCAAAGTCTCGGTAACGGCCACCTCCACCGAGGCGAAGCATTGCAGACAGGCACCGCGCCAGGCGTTCACCTCCTGGGTGACGCGCGCCCACAGGGCATCATCGCCGGCATTCGCTATCTCAGCCTCAATCGTCATTATCGCAGCATAGTCGCGGCATCTGAACAATCGGTTCCCATCTTCGGCGCAAGCCGCGAGCGAAGCGAGGGGAATAACCGGGAGCCGAGCGGCTCCCGGCCGAGCCGTCAGGCAAAGGGATCGAATTCGGTGACGATGGCGACGCTGCCGTCGGCGTCTTCGGCGGTGATGACGCCATAATGCTGCCCGATCGCGATGACGAAGGTTACCACCATGAGGCTGCGCGAGAGGCTGAAGGCGTGGCGGCGAGCGATTGCGATGTCGGTGAACATGTCGAGGCTCCTTTGCGCGCCGGCGGGTTCGTCCCGCTCGACAGGCGCCCGATGTGTCCGGCCGGTGGCCGCGATCACTTTTTTGGCTGGAGGCCCAAAAAGCCGTAGCGAAGCGACCGGACCCCTTGCGGGTTGATCGCAAAGGGCACCGGGTGGACCAAGGATCGCGCCGATTGAGAGCGGGCGAACCCGCCGGCCAGGAGGCCAGGTCCCCGCCGATGTCGCGCCCCGCCCCTTGCCCTGCCTGCCGCTCCATCCAGCGGGGGCCGGATGACAGGCCGCCGCTTGTTGGTTAGCCCCGCCGGATGCTGTTCCCGCTCCTGCTTGCCGCCGCCGTGGTCCCCAATGGTCAGACCTTCGCCTGCACACCGACGCGCGTCTGGGATGGCGATGGCCCGATCTGGTGCCGCGAGGGCACCCATGTGCGGCTCGCCGGCATTGCCGCGCGCGAGATCGACAACAGCTGCCGCCCCGGCCAGCCCTCTCCGAGAGCAAGTGGCCCGGCCGCCCGCGATGCGTTGGTGCGCCTGCTTGGCGGACCGCGCGGCCAGACATCCACCGGGCATATTCGGGTGGCTGGCCCCACCATGCGCTGCGTCTCGACCGGCGAAGCCAAGGGCAACCGGACCGGCGCCTGGTGCAGCGCGCCCGGCATCGGCGATCTCAGCTGCGCGATGATCGCTACCGGCACCGTGCTACGCTGGGAGCGCTATGCCAAGGGGCGATGCCGATCCCGCTGATCCGCTTGGGATCATGCCGCGCCTGAACAGGATAAAAGGCCCGGCGGCGATGCCGCCGGGCCGCCCTGTCCGACCTCAGAAGGGGATTTCATCGTCCTCGGGCTCGTTGCCGCCGCCGCTATTCTCGTTCGACTTGGCGCGAGTGAGGAAGGTAACCTCGTCGGCGATGATCTCGACGCCGTAGCGTTCGATGTTCTCGCTGTCGGTCCAGCGGGTGTAGTGGATACGGCCTCGGACCATGACCTTCATGCCCTTGTCGACATATTGCTCGACCGTCTTGCCGACGCCGTTGAAGCAGGTGATCCGGTGCCATTCGGTGTCCTCGAGGCGGTGATTGTTGTCGTCGCGCAGGATCTTGCCGTTGCTGTCGCGCTTCGGGCGCGAGGTGGCGAGGCTGAAATGGGTGATGCGGGTGCCGCCCTGGGTGGTGCGGGTTTCCGGCGTGCCACCGACATTGCCGGCGAGGATGACGAGGTTCTGCATGGTCTGGGTTCCTTCGATGTGGGTCCAAGGGGCCGTCCCTTCGACTGATCCCCGGCCAAGGCGGACAGGACGGCCCATCCACCGGCAGCGCAGCGCCGGGGAACCCCGAGACAAGGGGTGGTGCGGGCAGCCGTGGCACACGGCAACTCGGCCCGATGGCTCGCGGGTTGGATGGGTCGGACGGCCGGCTTAGGGGTCAGATGAGGAGAAGGACGGTGCGTCGCTTGGCCCATGACCGGAGCCCACCCATCGAAGCCGCCGATATTGCCGGCTTTGCTGAGCTCGCCGGTCCGGCATCTCGCGGACCTTACGCGCGTGCCTTATCTGCCCGTCCCTTGAGCCGCGGGACGGGATTGTAGATCCTTCGCATGGCCACTCGTGGGCTCGACACGACGTCCGTTGCACGATCACGCGGAGGGGGAAGAGGAGGTGGGCAAGGTGGCGGCGCCTGGCATGGCTGGGCTCAGGCAGGCCGCCACGGCATCGAGGAGCTGCGTGGTCTCGCAAAGCACGGCGCCGATGTCGCAGGCATAGCCACCTGCCACCAGCGCGTCGATCCGATGCACGGCATAGGCCGGGCCGAGGTTCTTGATGAAATCGGCCAGGGGACGACCGGGCGCCGGCAGGCCTAGCTGCCGCGCCTCGTCGAGGGCGCGGACAAGGTCATGACGGGGATCGCGGGCCAGCGCATCGTCCGTCCAGCCATGACCCAAAAGATGCGCCTTCAAACCCAGTTCGCAGGAGATCGCGAGCAAGTGCAGTGCCGGCGCGGGCGCAATAGGCGCGCCAATCTGCGCGCCGCGATGAAATTCGCGCGCACGATCGAGAAACACCGCTGCAAGCACCGGGTCGCCGGGCGCCGCCAATCTTTCGATCGCGCGCCAGCGGCGCGGCGTCAGCTGGCCGAGCCAGGAAGGACCGGCCTGGTTGCGCAGATGTCGTAAGTGAGCGCCATCGGCTTCGTCCACATCGCGGCCCGTCGACCATAACGACAGCAGCTTCGCCTTCCAGTGGCGGCCATGCACAGCGCGGAATGCAAGGAGCACGCACGCACTGGCGCGATCGGGCATGAACATGATGCGGAACCTCCAAAGGGAACAAGGGACGCGTCCGCCCCGCCCCCTCCCCTCCGGCACCGGAATCCGCGAGATTGAGAAAAGCCGGCCGCCGAAGCGGCCGGCACGGCGGTCAGCCGCGGGATAAAGCCGCCGGCGGCGTTCCGAGCGGTCCGCGGCGATCGACGACATGGATGCCGCGCGCCTTGGCCTCGATCACCAGCCGTTCGGTGACACCGTTGCCCTGGAAGGCGATGACGTAGCGCGGCTTGACCGAGAGCATCTGCTCGTTGCGCCGAAAGCCGGCACGATCGCCAAGCTTGCGATCAAGTCCGAACCGCAGCTGCTGGATGCCGTTCTGCTCGGCCCAGGATGCTGCAAGACGCTCGATGCCCTTCATGTCGCCGCCATGGACGAGATACATGTCGCCCACACGTTCGCGCACGGCCTTGAGGGTCCGCAGCAGATTGTCGGCAAACTGCTTGGCCTCGTCGTCGCTGGCGAAGCGAAGGCGCCCGCCGGCGAAGACCACGGGCGTGCCATGGACCATATTGGCATCGCGCACCCGTTCGCGCCGCGCCTGCAAATAGGCCCGGCCATCGACGATCGCAGCGGTCGTGCCGAGCGAGATGCGGTTGCCGGTCGCGGGCACCCAGGAGCGGCCGGTCTCGTGCAGATAGTGACGCGCCGCGGTGTCGCGCATCCCCTCATAGGCCTGGGCGGACTGCTCGACCTTGCGGGCGAGATCGATCTTGTCCTCGAGGTCGGCGGTCGCGATCTCCGACCCGTCCTGCTCGGCGAGCAGGAGCCGGATCTCGTCGGTCAGGCGATCGATCAGCTGATGCTTCTTGGCGGCCGCGCGGTGGAAGAGATTGACGAAGCCCCAGCCCAGATCCTCGATGTCGCGTTCGAGCGCGGTGAAGGGGAAGAGCGCGAAGAGATCGCTCCAGATGGCGCTGACGGTCTGTTCGAGCGCTTCGGCCGGTGGCGGCGCTTCCATCGAGCGTTGGTCGCCCATCAGGTCGAGATGGCCGAGTTCGAGTGCTTGGAGCACTGCTGAAAGGGAGCTGGTCATGAGGGATTGCCTTTCCGTGTCGCAGGGCCGGCGGCCTTTCCGCCGGATGCGCACCCTCCGGGCCATCGAAAAAGCGGCGGCGGCACCGCCGGGCAACGCCCAAGGGGAACCCGATAAGGTCCGGGTGGTGCGGGCAGGCGCGCCTCGGCGCGCCAACACGGCCGGAGCGTTCGGGTTGCCGCCGCCAGCGCGGTGGCCCATGTGCTGCATCCTCTGGCGAAAGGCGCGGAGGCCCTGTCGCGTCAGGCATTCATGGCGCGGAGGACCTTAAGAAGGGCACCCGCAACCCGATCTCCCGATACGCACAGGACGGCATGAAAGCGCGTCGCATCGCAAGCACCGGGCCGTCAGGCTGTCGACCGTGAGGCCAGATCTTGGGCCGCGTCGCGCTTGGCGGCTGCCGCCTTGCGTTCCGAATAGCGATCCACGAGCTGATCGGCATGGCGACGTGTCAGCACCGTGAAGCGCACCAGCTCCTCCATGACGTCGACGATCCGGTCATAATAGCTTGAGGCTCTGAGACGGCCGTCCTCGTCGAACTCCTTGAACGCCATCGCGATGCTCGACTGGTTGGGGATGGTGAACATGCGCATCCACCGCCCGAGCAGCCGCAACGTGTTGACCGCGTTGAACGACTGCGATCCGCCCGAAACCTGCATGACGGCCAGGGTCCGGCCCTGGGTCGGACGCATGCCGCCGAATTCGAGCGGCAAATGGTCGATCTGCGCTTTCATGATGCCGGTGATCTGGCCGTGCCGTTCAGGGCTGCACCAGACCATGCCTTCGGACCAGAGCGCATGCTCGCGAAGCTCATGCACCGCCGGGTGATCATCGTCCTTGATCTGGTCGGGGAGCGGGAGATCGGCCGGATCGAAGATCCGCACTTCGGCGCCGAAGAGGATGAGCAGCCGGGCCGCTTCCTCGACCGCGAAACGACTGAACGACCGCTCGCGCAGCGAGCCGTAGAGGAGGAGGATGCGAGGTTTCGGCTCGAGCGCGCCGAGCCCGGCGGCGAGATCGAGCCGGATCATTGCACGGTCCAGCGCGGGCATGTGATCGGGTTCGGGAAGGATACGAAGACGCGACATCAGGCAATCCATTTATACAAAAGGGCGGCGCTCGCCGGGCATAGCGATCGGAACTCGGCCGATCGCGCGATGACGGCAGGAACGTCGGTCCGTTCGGCTGTTTCATAGCCGTGACGGCGAAAGAAGGGCTCGGCGGTCGTGGTGAGCAGGTACAGGCTAGTCGCGCCCTCATCAGCTGCAACGCATTCGACCGAAGTGAGAATGGCACCGCCCAATCCGCATCCGCGCCGATCGGCCTTCACGACCAGCGAGCGCAGCAGGCGGTCGGAGCCGTCGCCTTCGATCCCGCCATAACCGACAAGGCCAACATCATCCTCGAACCGAAAGAAGCGGCGTCCCGCCTCGGCGAGATCACTGGCAGGCAGACCCGCCGCGCTCAGCTCCGCCATCAGGTCGGAAAGCGACCTGGGATCCAGCAGTGTAGCGATCATGCAGGAACACGTTGCTCGTACCAGGGCCGCGTCTTCTTCACGATGCTGACGACAGACAGCATTACCGGCACCTCGACCAGGACGCCCACGACAGTCGCGAGCGCGGCCCCGGAATTGAGGCCGAACAGGCTGATGGCGGCTGCAACCGCAAGCTCGAAGAAATTGGACGCGCCGATCAGCGCGGCCGGAGCGGCGACGCACCAGGCCACGCCGAAGCGCCGGCTGAGCCAATAAGCCAGGCCCGCATTGAAGTAGACCTGGATGAGGATGGGAATGGCAATCAGTGCGATGACCAGCGGATGAGCCAGGATCGCCGGGCCTTGGAAGCCGAACAGGAGGACGAGCGTCGTCAGCAGCGCAACCAGCGACAGCGGCCCGAGCGTCGCCAGCAGCCGATCGAGCGCCGGTTGCCCGCCTGACGATAGCAGCGCCCGACGGATGACCTGCGCGACGATGACGGGCACGACGATATAGAGCAGGACCGAGATGAGCAGCGTGGCCCAGGGCACCGTGATCGAGGCGACCCCGAGCAGCAGTCCGACCAGCGGCGCGAAGGCGAAGACCATGATCACGTCGTTGAGCGCCACCTGGCTCAGCGTATAGGTCGGCTCACCCTCGCAGAGGTTCGACCAGACGAACACCATCGCCGTGCAGGGGGCCGCGGCGAGCAGGATGAGCCCGGCGATATAGGCGTTGATCTCGCCCTGCGGCAGCAACGGGCGGAAGAGCCATCCCAGGAACAGCGTGCCGAGCAGCGCCATTGAAAAGGGCTTCACCGCCCAGTTGATGAAGAGGGTGACACCGACGCCCTTCCAGTGTTGGCGAACCGACCCCAACGCGCCGAGGTCGATCTTGAGCAGCATGGGGACGATCATCAGCCAGATCAGCACAGCCACGACCAGGTTCACGCGCGCGATCTCGGCCGATGCGATGGCTGCGAACAGATTCGGCAGCGAATAGCCAAGCGCGATGCCGACAGCGATGCAGAGCGCCACCCAGACGCTCAAATAGCGTTCGAAGCTGTTGATCGCCGGCTTGGGTCGCGCCGCGACGGTCGCGTTCACGCCCCGATCCTCTTGCCGGCGGCGTCGATGACCTGCTCGCCATCTTCCTTGGTGAAAGCCCCGCGCTGGGCGGACGGGAGAAAATCGAGCACCTCTTCCGATGGACGGCAGAGTTTCACGCCGAGCGGCGACACAACGATTGGCCGGTTGATGAGGATCGGATGCTCGATCATCGCATCAATGAGCTGGTCATCGCTGAGCGTCGGATCGGCAAGACCCAGCTCGGCGAAGGGCGTGCCCTTCTCGCGGAGCAACTGGCGTGCGCTGATGCCCATGCGGGCGATGAGCGAAACCAAGCGCGGGCGGTTGGGCGGCGTCTTGAGATATTCGATCACATGCGGCTCGATCCCGGCGTTGCGGATCATCGCCAGCGTGTTGCGCGACGTCCCACACTCGGGATTGTGATAGATGACGATATCGATTGCGGCATTGCTCATGCGCTGGGTGCCTTTTCGCTTGGGAGGTCGGCGCGGCCCTGTTCCTTGCCGATCCGGTTCAGCCGGTTCTGCAGACTCATCTTGTCGAGGCCTTCGAACGGCAGGTTGGTGAACAGCGAGATGCGGTTGAACAGCATCCTGTAAGTATCGAAGAAGGCCGCGTGCTGCACCGTTTCGCTGTCCTCGATAACGGCCGGATCGGGCACCCCCCAATTGGCGGTCAGCGGCTACCCCGGCCAAACCGGGCAAAGCTCGTTGGCGGCATTGTCGCAGACCGTAAACACGAAATCCAAGGACGGCGCATCGGGGCCGGAAAACTCTTCCCAACTCTTCGAGCGGAACCGGCTTGCGTCGTAGTTCAGCTTCTCCAAGAGATGAATGGTGAACGGATGGACCTCGCCCTTGGGCTGGCTGCCGGCGCTGAACGATTTGAAACGGCCTAGCCCTTCACGGCTGAGGATCGCCTCGGCCATGATGGAACGGGCGGAATTGCCCGTGCAAAGAAACAGTACGTTCAACAGGCGATCCGTCATGTTGATGTCCTTTCAGGCAGCACGACAGGCAAGCAGTTCATCCGCAAGTGGATGGCAGAGCTCGGCCCGGCCTCCACAGCAGTCCTTGACGAGGAACAGCATCACGGAGCGGAGCGCATCGAGATCGGCGCGGTAGTTGATGATCCGGCTACGCCGCTCGGATGTGACCAGGCCGGCACGCGCCAGGGTCGCCAAATGCACCGACATCGTGTTCTGCGGGACATCCAGCGCCTTGGCGACCTCGCCGGCGGGAAGGCCTTCGGGTTCGTGACGCACCAGAAGGCGGAAGGCGTCGAGGCGCGTGGCTTGGGCAAGCGCGCCCAACGCGACGATGACAGATTCGTTATCCATATATCCACGATAGCGGATATATGGATATGGTGCAATCGGCGACATGGAGAGATCAAGCAGCCGCCTGCTCGTCCAGATCATCCTCGCAAGCGAGATCGGTTGCCCGCAGCAGAAATCCGGCGGCTTCCTCCGCTCGCGCAGCCGCCGTCAGCAATGCGCGATTATCCTTGCGCAAAATGGCGAGCCAGGATCCGATATAAGCCGCGTGATCGTCGAGATGGGTGGTTGGGAGACCCACATCGGCGCCAACCAGCGCTGCTGTCAGTTCGGCGACCAACTCCTCGAAAGCGTAAGCGTGATCGCCGAAGCGCTTCCCAAACGATCGAGCGAGACGGGTTGGATGCCCTGTCCAGTGGCCGGCCTCATGCGCGATGGTGGCTGCCCAGGCGGCGCGCGTGTCGAACTGCTCGATCGGCGGCATGGTGATGACGTCCGCGCGCAGATCGTAATAAGCACGATCGCCGCCGCTGCGCAGCCGCGCGGGCAGCCGATCGACGAAGCGCGCCGCCCGCGGACCGAGGCGGTCGCCCGGCGGGACGAGGGAGAGGGCTTCGGGATAGAAATCGCCCGGCAGTGTATCGATCTGATCGGCATTGAAGACCGCATAGGACCGCATGACCCGGCGCTGCTCATCGACGAGCTCACCCGGACGTTCGTATGAATCGACCTTCTTCGAATAGGCTTTGTAGAAGATCGCAAATTGCGACTGCTCACCGGCACGGACCTGCCCGCCGAGGCTTTGTGCTTGCCGATAGGTCATCCAGTAGCGAGACCGATAGCCGCACTGCTCGGCGGCCAGCCATAGCCAAAAGGTGTTCATGCCGCGATAGGGCTCGCCATTGGCGCGCAGCGGGCGCCCTTGCGCGGCGCATGATCGCCAGGGCCGTACCCAGGGACGCACACCGGCCTCGAGCCGGTCGATGATGGCGCGCGTGATGGTCTCGGCCGGCGAAGGCCGGCCCGATGATTGGGTCATGGTGGATACTCCGCGAAAGAGCGGCTGTCTCAGCGCCGCCAATGAAGGGCGGCGGGCGACACGAAAGCGCCGCCCGCCGTTAGGCGTTCGCCTCAGGCGGCCTGTTCGAAGTCGCCAGCATCGCCATCGGGGGCGATCTCCCCTGCCCCGCCGTCGCTGTCGTCTTCATCGCTGAGGAAAGCGGAATAGCTCCGGAAGCTTTCGGGCTTTTCGATCGCGCCGAACCGCATCTCGTCGGGCAGCCAGGAGAGCGCCTTTTCCCGGACTTCGGCCTCGACGATGCCCTGCCCCGAACAGAGCGCAGCGCAGGCATTGGCAAGGTCACCCTTCTTGGCGTCCTTGTATCGGCCGCGCAGCACCGGCCCGCCGATCTCGTCGAGCGCTTCGAGCATGACGTCCTTCTTCACCCGCCCGAAAAAGTTCTGGGCATCGGGCCGCCACCATTGCGCGACATCAATGTCGAGCAGCCGTCCGAGATGATCGTGGAAGCCGTTGCGGCGCCCGCCATCGTCGACGTTGAGTGTCGGCTCCAGCGTCTGCGCCATGACATGGGCGAGCCAATCGGCGCGCGCCTGTTCATCCAGTTGCCGGAAGGCATCGAAACGCGACGACAGCGTGTTCCCGCCTGCCCAGCTCACATCGAGCGCCTGGCGCTGTTCGGTCAGGACATTGCTCGCCGCGCTGCCTTCATCGCGGAAGCTGGCGATCGGGAAGCTCGCGGCGGCCGCCTGCAGCGTCGCGTGGTCCCGGACATAGCTGCTGGCGAACACCGTCCGGTGCGCCATCAGGAATATCGTGAGATCGAGCGCGAACCCGGCATCCGAGGCGACATGGGCCGCCAGGATCTGCCGGCGCTGGGTCGCGAGTTCGTCAACCAGCGTCGCGCTGAGCCGGGAGGCCGCGACCTTGCCGGACGGTGCTTCGGGTTCTGCGTCCTCGCCCGCCTGCCGAATGGCGCGCTCACTGAACATGCGGCTGTGCACCCGCGGACTGCCATCGGGCGCCAGATAGATGAAGGTGCCCAGCTGGTCCTTGATCGCATCGTCGACCATAGTGCGCGACGCCTCGATCGTATCGAGTTCCCGCTCGATGTCGGCGAGACGCGCCGAAGCCGCCTCGGCCTCGGGCGTGCCGTCCTCGAGTTCGGTCTCAAGTTCGCGGATGAGCGCGTCGCCCTCATCCGAGAGACTATCGACGCGCTCCTGCTCGTCCTCACTCAATTCGCGCAGCGGCGGATGATATTCGTGGAGCTGGCACTCCGTATCATAGGGCACATGCGTCGCGAGAACCGGCGTCACGAACGCCAGCTTCTGTTCGGCAGCGAGCGCTTCCGCGGCCGCTTCAAGCTTCTGGGCGGCCAGCTGCTCGATGAGCTCCACGTCGATCCAGCTCTCGTCCACATCTTCACCGAACAGGTCGCGCTCGATCCGGCCGCCCGCGCCGACATAGGCCTCGCGGCCGACGAACCGTGCCTTGGCGTCGGTCGCCTTGACCGTTCCGTTGAGGAGCGCACGGCGGATATTGTCGGGATTGTCGCCATAATAGGACCGGCTCATGCTCTCGAACACGCGCGCCTGGCGATCGACGTCGGGCGTGACGGCATAAGCCTGGGCGACCCCCAGCGTGATCTCGCCCGCCGCCAGCGCCGCGAATACGAGAGGAGCCAGTTCGGCAAGCCGTACCCGCTGCTCAACGAAGCGGGTCGTGACGCCGAAACGTTTCGCCACATCCTCGGCACTCGCGCCCTTGTCGAGGAAGTGCTTGAAAGCCGAGCACTCATCCGCCGGGTTCATCGCGACGCGGTGGAAATTCTCGGCAAGGCTCGCTTCGGCCGATCCAGCATCATCCTCGAGCACCAGCACCTGAACCTCATGGTCCCCGGCAAGCCGACCTGAATCGATCAGCCGCTGGAGCGCCCGCAAGCGGCGGCCACCCGCCTTGACGGTGAAATGTCCTGCCTTCTTGAGCGGCGTGACCACGAGATTCTGCAACAGGCCATGCGCGGCGATATTGTCGGCGAGGCTGTCGAGGTCGGCATCGCGATTGGATTTGCGGACATTGTCCTTCGAGAGCGAGAGGTTCTTGACCTTCACGGACTGGATCATCGGTTGTCTCCTTCGAGGGTTGCGCCGACCTCGTCGGCCGGCTTGAGCCACTCAGGCCCACCCGGCCGAAGGCCCCCTCCCCTCTCTTCGGTCGCTTGGCGCGGCCGCGGGTCAGTCCGTGATCCTGGCGAGGATCTCGAGGGCGCGGCTCGGGGGAACGAACAGCCGCGTGCGGTGCTGGATGATCTCGGTGAAGCAGCCCGCCGCCTTGAGATGCGGCAGCGCCTCGGGCTTCCAGTCCAGCAATTCGAGGCGTTGATCGCCGGCGACCAAGGCGCGCTTCAGCCGCAGCGCTCCGATCGGCATGATCTCGCCCGAGGTGCGGACGTGCTCGACCCGCGCGCCGAGGTCGATCTCGACATGGGCCGCGATGCCGAATGCGCTGGCAATCCGCTCAACCAGCGGCGCCGGAATAAGACGCCCGAGAAGCGACTGGCCGTCATCGCTCGTCAGCCGCCAGACCTGGACATGATCGTCGGGCAGCTTGCCCCACACCGGAAGCAGCAGGCCAGTGACCAGATAGATGATCTGCGTGCGCGTCTGCGCCGCCATTGCGTCGCATTCGGCCTGCCAGGCTTCGTCGAAGCTCGCCCGGTCCACGTCGGTCCAATGGGTTTCGGCGAAGAGGTCCTGCCGGTGCCGTTCGGTGCGCGTCGGCCGCACCAGCTCATAGCGGCGCACGGTCCGCCCCTCTTCGTCCGTCAGCGAGAAGGTCGGCCGGCAAATGGCGGCCTTGCCGGAACGCGGGTTGATCAACCCGCGCGCTTCCGGGTCGGCCAGAAGCCAATGCGCTCGCTCCAGGGTCAGCGGCCGATATCGCTCCTCGGTTTCGATACGCAGGATCTCGGTTTCGGCGCCGCTCACGGGATCGCGCCGGATCACCGTCCGGTCGAGGATCGAAATACGGTCGGCCGCGATCGTTTCGACGCCAAGATCGAGGGTGCCGGCCTCGCGTGCCTTTTCCACCCGTGCTTCGATCAAGCCGAGATATTCGTCGAAGATCGCGTTCTGCAGGTCGATGCGCAGCGCCAGGATGCGGTTCAACCACCGCTGGATCGTGGGCAAGGTCTCGGTGAGCCCCCCGCCCTCCCCGGCCAGGTTCAAACCGGTGAGCGCCTGGAACTGATCGAAGTGGACCGATTGGAGTTTTGCCTGGAACAGCAGGCGAAACCACTGGTCGAGCGATTCCCGCGCGAAGTCGGACTCCAGATTGTCGCGGGGGTCGAAAAGTCCCTGCCCGCCGGTCTGGCGTTGGCCACGGGTCAGCGCGCCCAGGCTGTCGAGGCGCCGGGCGATGGTCGAGATGAACCGCCGTTCGCCACGGCAATCGGTGGAAACGGGCCGAAACAAGGGCGGGCAGGCTTGGTGGGTGCGGTGCGTGCGGCCCAGCCCCTGGATCGCCGCGTCCGCGCGCCAACCGGGCTCGAGGAGATAGTGAATGCGGCGGCTCTGATTGGGCGCGTCGAGGCTGGCGTGGTAACTCCGCCCCGTGCCGCCGGCGTCGGAGAAGATCAGGATGCGCTTTTCGCCGCGCATGAAGATGTCGGTCTCCGCGAGGTTCGTGCGCGCGCTGCGCCGTTCGATCCGCTGACGGCCGTCGGCATCGACGACGATCCGCCGGCTGCGGCCCGTCACCTCGGCCACAGCCTCCGTCCCGAAATGCCCGATTATGTGATCGAGCGCCGAGCCGACGACCGGCAGCGCACAGAGTTGCTCGAGGAGCTGGTCGCGCATGGCCATCGCTTCCCGGCACAGCACGGGCTGCCCGGCCTCGTCGATCATCGGTTCCGAGCGCACCGTGCCGCTATCGTCGGTATAGGTGCGCATCTGGCGCACGGGAAAGGCCGCGGTCAGATAATCGACCAGGAATTCGCGCGGGGACAGCTCGATATCGAGCCAGGCGCGCTCCTCGGGGGACAGGTCGGCAAGGGCACGATCGAGCATCGCTTCCGAGGTCGACACGAGCTGGACGACGGCGCAGTCGCCGCGCGCGAGATCGGCGGCGATCGCCGGGATCAGCGAGGGCAGCTTCATCGACAGCAGGATCTGGCCGAAGAAGCGTTGCTTGGTCGATTCGAAGATCGACAATGCCGCGGCCTTCGCGCCGCTATTATAGGTGGCACCGCTGAAGCCGTCGGTGACGCGCGTGGCGGCGAGCGCGGCCTGCAGATTGTTGTGAATGATCGCCCAGGCATCGGCATAGGCATTGTAGACGGCGATCTGTTCTTCGCTGAGCCGATGCTCGAGGATGTCATATTCGACGCCGGCGAAGCTGAGCGCCCGCGCGGCATAGAGGCCCTGCGCTTTGAGGTCGCGGGCGATCAACTCCATCGCCGCGATGCCGCCTCGGCGCAGGGATTCCACGAAGGCCCGCCGGTCGGCGAAGGCCGTCTGCGGTCCCCACAATCCGAGGCGTGTCGCATAGGCAAGATTGTTGACATCCGAGGCGCCCGTCGCCGAGGCGTAGAGAATCCGGGCGCGCGGAGCGAGATTTTGCAGGCGGACGCCGGCAATGCCCTGCTCGGACCCTTTCGTGGCGCCGAACCGGCCCTCGCCGCCGGCCACCCCGGCCATTTCATGCGCCTCGTCGAAAACGATGACGCCGCTGAAATCCTCACCCATCCATTCGATCAGCTGGCGCAGCCGCGTGCCCCTGTCGCCGCGGTTGGAGCGCAGGGTGGCATAGGTCAGGAAGAGGATCCCATCGCCCAGCGCGATCGGGGTGCCGAGCTTCCACTGGTTGAGATGCTGGATGTCGAGCGGCAAGCCGCCAAGCGCCGACCAGTCCCGGCGAGCGTCTTCGACCAGCGTCTCGCTCTTGGATATCCAGAGGTGGCGGCGGTTGCCACGCAACCACTGGTCGAGGATGACGCCTGCCACCTGCCGCCCCTTGCCGGCGCCCGTGCCATCGCCAAGGAAAAAGCCGGTCCGATAGGCGTTACCGGCCTCTGCCGGCGACAGCGAAAGACCCTCCTCGCTGGATATGAACCGCCCGGGAAGATCGCGCTCGAACGCCGCGCCAGCGTAGATCAGCGTTTCGAGCTGCGCGTCCGAGAGCAGGCCGTCGTCCAGGATCCTGGCCGGCAGCACGGGTTCATAAGCGACCGGGGGTGCGGCAATCGATCCCATTGCCTGCGATTCGACCAGCGCGCTTGGGTGCTCACGAGCATCGGCAATCAGCAGACGGCTCGGCCGATAGGGCAGGTAAATCCCTTGCGGTTCGCCCGCGGGTGCGGGCGCGTCGAGACGGTGATAGGCGACCGCGCGGGTCGTGGGCAGGGTCACCGCCGCACGCGAGCAGACGGGGCGGGTCCGCCGCGTGAGGCCCCGGAACAATCCGCTGGGGCGGGAGATCGGCTGCGGCTGCGGCGCGCATGGGGTCGCCATCGCATCGATGGCCGCAAGCGCAGCGCCGAGCGTCGTGCAGGTCTGGCGCGGGACCGAGCCCCCTGCCCCGTCCTTTTCGAGGAGTATGAGCTGGACTGCCTGGCCGGTGCCGTGCTTGGCATAGGCATCGGGCGGCAGGTCGAGATGCAGCCGGGCATGCGCGCCCGCAGTGGCGTGCAGCCAATCCGCGTCCTCCGTCTCGATGCGGTCGGGGAGAATAACGGCGCAGCGCCCGCCTGGAGCAAGCCGCAACAGCGCGGAGCGCAAATGGCGAAGCGCGGCATGGCGATCGCGCGCGCGCCCCTGGCTTCGCGAGAAGGGCGGATTGAGGAGCACGACGCTCGGCACCAGTTGCGGATCGAGCATATCGTCGATCAGTTCGCCATCATGCGTGCTCAGCCTGCCTTCGGGAAAGGCGTGACGCAGCAAACGCGTGCGCCAGGCATCGATATCATTGAGAAGGAGGCGCGCGCCGGCGAGATGGGCGTGTACGGCCAGGAGGCCGGTCCCGGCCGAGGGCTCGAGCACGATATCGTGTGCCGTGATCGCGGCTGCCTTGGCGGCAAGGAAGCCGATCGGCGCCGGTGTCGAGAATTGCTGGAACGCGATCTGCGTTTCGCTACGCACGCTTTGCGTGGGAAGCGCCGCCGTCATAGCGATCCGCTGGGCGAGCCGCGCATTCGCATCTGCCGGGAGCGTCGCGTTCTTCAGATGGAGGACCTGCGCGAGTTCGAGCACATCGTAGGCGTCGCGCAATGACCACAGGCCATCGGCGCTCGAGCCACCGAAAGCGGAGGTCATTTCGGCAAGGAGGTCGTTACGTGCAACCGGACATCCTTCGGACAGCCGGTCGGCTATGCCTTGAGCAGCGGTACGGGCGGGATCATCGAGCGGCAGCGTGAGCGCGAGGGGGTGTGTGGCCATGGGGCATCTCCAGGTCTGACACCTGGCATCAGCGCCAGGTCATCAGCCGGAAGGCTCCCTCCCCTTTCAGGCCGCCTCGGCGGCCCGGCGGACACGCCAAGCATCATTCCAGTCCGCGTGCCGTTCCGGCAGCCGGAGCACCAGTTCGCGTCCATTGGCTGTGAGATGGGGGCGGGCTTTTTTGAGCATGGCGGCAGCGGCGGCACCGCGATCGCCATAGACGATGATACGCTTGACCCGTTCGGGGATGGCGACAAGCCCAAGGCGTTCGACCCCGCCCAGCGCCCAGGTGGGCGTTCCGAACCAGGCCATTGCTGAAAGGGCGTCCTCGATGCCTTCGGCAAGGCCAAGCTCCTCGCCGGCCGGCGCCAGACGAATGGCCGCGTCGCCGAGAAGGCCAAGGGCAATCTTCGGCTTTGGCATGGGTTTGTGCAGGATGTCGGCGAGATCGAGGCAGGTCCGCTGGACGGCGACAACCCCCAGATCATTCTCGACCGCGGCGATCATCGCCGGAAAGAACCGGCGGCGCTCACCGGCCCCGACGATGGTGCGCGGGTTGTAGCGCAGGCAACGCGGATAGGGAGGCGGCAGACCGCGCGCCGCCAGATAATCGGCCGCTGGAGATCCGGCGATGGGCTGGCTCGCCTTCCATAGGCGAAGTGCAAGAGCGCGATGGTCCGCGGCCGCCTTCGGGCGCGGCATTGTGAGCGGCTCCGCATCGTGAAGTTTGCGCCGGCGCAAAGCAGCCAGAACATCGCGCGTGTCGCAGCCGGCAAAGCAGTGGAACAGGATCGCCCGCTCGCCCAGGCGTACCGACAGGCTGGGACCATGATCGTTATGTGCCGGGCACCGGCATTCGCCGCGCGTACCGCGCCAGATCCCACCCAGGGCTTCGACAATGGCTTTGGCGCGATGGGGAGCAGGTATGGGCATCGACTAATCCTCGGAAGTGGTGGAGCGCCGCTGCTGATTGCGCCCTCCCCTCCCCGATATTTCACCCCGGCATGCCTTTGGGTGCCAGGATCCCGAATTCCTCGACGATGCGATCGGTTGTGTAGTGCGTCGCGCCGTCGCGTTCATAGGAGTTGTCCTTGAGCCGTCCGGCTATGCGCACGAGATCCCCGACTTGAGCCCGGTCGGCGATATGTTTTCGCTGGCCTTCGCTGAAGACGCTCACGCGGTTCCAGTGGCTGTCTTCCTGCCATTCGTTATCGTCACCCTTGCGGCGATAATTCGCGCAGACCGACAGCAGGGTGACTTTCGGCCGCGCGTCGATTTCCCCGATCCGGCCGATGATCTCGAACTTGGCGAAGTTGATCATGCACCCTCCATGCGCAAGGTCATTTGGCCGGCAGCCTATCGTAGGCGGCTAACTTCGCGTATCCCTCCAGGCGGGGGGATTGAACGATTGCATCAGGCGCGACGCCGATCTCTTTCTCAAAATAAAAAGAATCAAAACGCCGCTGCTCGCAGCGGAAGCTTTTCCGATTCAAAAGGATTCAGATTCAGGAGGCCGAAAGCACAGCATTTCTGCGGGTTTGAGCAAGCTTATCCTGACCGGACGGGGGATTTTGCCTGCCCTTCCGGGGGCGCTTCCCTGACCGATCGGGGGATGCAACCTGACCTGCTGGGGCCTTCCTGACCGTATGGGGGACAGCTTCCTGCTGGAGTGATTCGCTCGCCATAGCGTTCGTCAGGGACTTTCTTCGGCGTCCGCGCTGCCGTTTGCGCGGGTCCGGGCGCTTGGAAACGCGACTCGCCGCACTTCCTCATGGTTTGCTGCTTCGGAGCGAAGTTCCATCCTGACCTCTTGGGGGCCGAATCCGGTGTCTATCCTGCCCTGACTTGACGCGTAAGGACAGGTCAGGCAGATTTTCTCCCACGCTGGACGAATCGGCGCAGACTTCATGGCATGGATGACGAGCAAGCCCTAGATCACGCTGTAACGCCCTCCCCCACCGGCGATGACGCTTCTCCGGGACGGGCGATGCGGGTGGCTGCCGCCCTGCAGGCAAAGGGCGGTGACGAGTTCGCCAAGCCCGGCAGCATCGTCGAGGTCAAGTTCGTCAAAGGCCAGTCGCTTAGCCTGACTGCTTCGCGTTTGCTTGCGCTGATGATTTTGACCGCGGGCGGTGATGCCTGGGAGGACCGCCCGCACAAGATGCGAAAGGCGGACATTCGCCGCGGCCACAAGGGCAATGAGCGCATCTCGGATATGCTTGAGGAATTGCACCGCACGCTTTTCGCGGTCGACGACAAGTCCTGGCGCGGCAAGAAGGCGACGCTGCGCTTTTCGCTTATCTCGTCGTCGCGCGAAGAAGCGGAAGACGAAGAGGGCGCGGACGCTGGGTGGATCGAGTGGGAGTTCACGCCCGAAGCCCGAAAGCTGATCCAGGAATCGGAGACCTATGCGGTCCTGAACCGCCAGGCGGTGCTCGGCTTCCGATCAACCTATGCGCTCAAGCTGTACGAGATCGGGGCGCTGAGGCTGCATAGGCGCCAGTCGCTCTGGAAGGGCGACATGACGGCGCTGCGTGCGCTGCTCGGCATCGCGCCGGACGTCTACAAGGATTTCGCGCAGCTGCGCCGCAAAGTTCTCGAAAAGGCGAAGGCCGAAATCGACCAGCTCGCCCATTTTCGCGTGGAGTGGCGGGAGATCCGCCAGGGCAGAACTGTCACCGAAATCGAATTCCGCTTTGAGCCCAAGGATGCTCCGGCCCAAATCGCGACCGTGGATGAGATCGGTCGGCACTCTGCGGGCAGAAAGGCGCGGCGCGAGGACGAGGTGGAGACCGTTGCCGTCGAGGCTGTCACACAGGCGGCGGTGGCGGCCTTGGTGTCAAAGGATAAGGCTGGGGCAGGGGAGGTCACCTTCCCGAACGGCACGATCCGCTTTGGCTCGGACACGCTCGCGGCCATCGGCCGTTCGGCTGGCGGCGGTTGGGACATCGATCTCATTGCCGATGCCTATCGCGCGCAGATGGGCGAAAGGCTGGCGAAGCTCAAGGGCGCCAAGCTGATCGCATCCTGGACCGGCTTCTGCGAGAGTTTCCTGGCACGACGCGGGCGCCCCTGAGCCGAAATTGCACCGGTGCAATTTCGGGGTGAACTGCCCCCAAGGGGTCAGGTTGCGAGGGGGCGCAAAAGGTCTGCGGCGCAGATTGGGCAAGTTTCGCCCTTCGGGCTGGGCCGACTTGCGAAAATCAGCCTTCGATTGACCTAAAAGTGCAAATTGAGCTATGCCCCCTCTAGTTTCGCAAGGGGGCCTCTCTTGGCTGCATCACTCGACATTGAGGGCACGCAGGACCTGCTGTCCGTCTCGACGCTCGCACAACGGACCAGCTCTGTCCTCGAGCGGCTCCGCGACTCCGCGCGGAGTGCCCGGGCGGACGAGCGGCGCGAGCCGACGTTCCCGATTGGCAAGGCCGCGGAACTGGTCGGCCGAACCGCGGCGGCCATTCGCGAGGCCGAGAAGGACGGCCGCTTGCCGCCGCCTCCGCGAACCGAGAATAATCGGCGTGTCGGCTATACCCTGGCGCAGCTCAACGACATGCGCGGACTGTTCGGCACCCGGCCCTGGCGGGCCGCAACCGATCCCTGCTGCGTTATCGCGGTGCAGAACTTCAAGGGCGGGGTGGGGAAATCGACTCTTTCGGTGCACCTGGCCCAATATCTCGCGATCAAGGGCTACCGGGTGGCTCTCATCGATTGCGACAGCCAAGCGTCGGCAACCACGCTATTCGGCTATGTGCCCGACCTCGACCTGACCGAGGAGGACACGCTCTATCCATTCCTGCGGCACGACGACATGGAGTCGCTCGACTATGCCCTGCGCAAGACCCACTTCGACGGCCTCGAGCTTGTTCCGGCCAATCTGCGGCTGTTCCAGTCGGAATATGAAATCGCAGCGCGCATGGCGCGGGGGCAGGGGAACCTGATCGACCGCATGGCGCAAGGCATCGCGAGCATTGCCGATCGGTTCGATGTGGTGGTTCTCGATCCGCCTCCGGCGCTCGGCGCGATCTCGCTTTCGGTGCTGCGCGCGGCCAATGCGCTGGTGGTGCCGGTTCCGCCGACGGTGATGGACTTCTCGTCGACGGCGGCCTTCCTCGCCATGCTCGATGAGACAATAGAGACGCTGGCCGATCGCGGCTTGGCGCCGTCGCTGCAGTTCCTGCGCTTTGTGGCGTCCAAGGTCGATGAGAATAAGTCGATGCAGAAGGAACTGCTGAACCTGATGCGGACCCTTTTCGGTCACGCGATCGTCCGTACGCCGCTCAAGGATTCGGCCGAAATCGACAATGCAACGGCGCGGCTGATGACCGTCTACGAGCTGGACGGCCCGGTCACCAGTTCGACGGTGCGCAACCGCTGCCTTGCCTATCTTGATGGCGTGAACAGTGAAATTGAGGTCGACATTCGGTCGATGTGGCCGAGCCATTTGACGCGGCTTCGCAAGGAGGGACTCGCCTGATGCGAGCAAAATTGCACCGGTGCAATTCCGGGTAGAAGGGGTGGATGATGAGCAAGAAGAACGCCAACTTCGCGGCTGATCTGGTCGCCGGAATCGACCCGGGGGCGCAAGCCCCAGCGGCGCGGCGCCCTGGCATCGGTGCGAGCGTGCTGGCGGGCCGGGAAAGCCGGCTTGCCGAATTGGCGACGGGCAGCGTCGTCTCGCGCACCCATGAGCTTGTCGATCCCGCGCGCTGCCGAATGTGGGCGGGGCATAACCGCGAATATGCGCTCCTCAATGAGGAGCGGTGCGCCGACCTCATCGAGAGCATCAAGGCGCAGGGCAAGCAAGAAATGCCCGCCATCGTTCGCCGCGTGAAGGACGATCCTGCCTTCGATTTCGAGGTGATTTGCGGCGCGCGCCGGCATTGGACGATCAGTTGGCTGCGCGCCCACAACTATCCGGATTTCCGCTTTCTCGTCGATATCCGTAGCCTTACCGACGAGGAGGCCTTCCGTCTCGCTGACCTCGAGAATCGGGCGCGCGACGATCTCACCGATCTGGAGCGCGCGCGCGACTATCTGCGCGCGCTCGACGCCTATTATGAGGGGCGCCAGAAGGTGATGGCCGAGCGGATCAATGTCACGGAAAGCTGGCTCAGCCGCTATCTCGACCTTGCCCGGCTGCCGGCGGAACTGATGGCGGCCTTCGCCCTTCCGCAGGATCTCAGGATCAAGCATGTCACCGCGATCAAGCCTCTCTTGAAACCGGAGGATCGGCGGCAGCGTGTGTTCGCCGAGGCGGGACGTCTCGCTCAGGTGCAGTCCGATCGCGCAGCACCGATGCCGGTCCCCGATATCATACGCGCGCTCGCTCTGGCCGCCGATCCCCCCAAGAGGTCAGGATCCCCCAAGAAGTCAGGAAAGCCGGAAACGATCGTGTCCGAAGGGGGGAAACCATTGCTGAAAGTGGAGGCGGTGGATCGTAAGGGTCTCAAACTTACCTTGCTCCCGCATGCCGGTGGTACGCGGGCTGAAGCGGAGGCCGCGTTGAAAGCGCTGCTCGATCAGCATTGGAGCTAGGACAATCTTCAGCGGTTCTGAGACGTGAGAGTTTTGTCTTCACATGTTGAATATGGACTGCCCTATGACTGCAGCCTTCCAGGATGACATTCGCGAGAATGAGATCATCTCGCCCCGTCGTCTGGCGGAGCGCCTGCGCTTCTCCATGGCGCATTTGGCTCGCGTTGCTCGCCTGGATCCTAAGGCCATGACTCTGTATCCCTCCGCCCCGACCGTGCAGATTAAACTGGAGGAAATAGCCCGAGTTATAACGCGAGCGGCAGAACTTGCAGGCGAAGAAGGCAAGGCGGTTATCTGGTTCAAGCATCAACCCATTTCTGGAGTTGGGAAAACGGCCGCGGAATTGGTTGCGAATGGCGATATCGATATCGTCATGGAAGATCTCGATCGTATGGCTGCCGGGGTCTATTCCTGACAGGCGTCACTCAAGGCCGAAAGGTTAGCTTGTCCGCAGGACCTTTAGGCGAATGTCTTCTTCTCGTAGACGGTGACAATCGCCCGGCCATCCCAAACGTAGCACAGGTGCCGCTCCTGTCGGCTGTTGGCGAGTAGGCGAGGGCGGAACACCGCGGCGCACTCGCCGTCGGCGTCGCGCACGCTTTGGTACACGATGCCATCCGAACCTTGCTCACGCAGGTGCCGGCCAAGCGCCTGGCCGGCGGCATAGCTGTCCGGGGCGTAGAGGGCAGGGCGTTCATCGCGCAGGCCGCGAATATCGTGGAGCATGGCGTCCAGGTCGACCGCGTAGACGCGCATGTCGAGTTCCTGCGCCGGTTCGTGGGTGTACGCCATGAAGCGGGTTCGGTGATGGCGCGTCTCGGCAACCGCAGTCTCGATGGTGCTGGCAGCGTAGAACAGCCCGAAACTGCCGTCACAGAACCGGCTGCCATCGGGATTTAGGTGGGTGAACGCTGCCATGATCGCCGATGTTCCGGGTCCCGATACGCGGTCCTCCGGTGGGACGAGGGCGAGGTCCCCGACCTCGTCGCGAAGCCGGTCGTTGGTCATCGCCTCGATCGCATAGACCGCTTCCAGGTCGGCCGGATCCGCGACATCCTCAAACAGCGATATGGGCGGGAACCGGCTTGCGACGATCCGGTAGCACGGTTGCCACCGCACTTGCGTCGTCGCAATGGCATCCATCAGCCGCGCTGCGCGTCGATATATTGACGCACCACGTAGAGATCGGCAACATTGCCCGAGGCCATCCGCTCGATCGCCGGGCGTCCGGCGAACAGCGGCGCCTCATTGGGTTTGCGTACCCATTCGTTGGCGGTACGGGGCAGGAGCATCTTCAGCCCCTTGTAGATCCCCATGACATAGGAGATGCGCTCCAGCGCATCCTTGGGAATCGCCGCGACCGCGCCGCGCTTCCAGGTCTGGAAGGTCGAGCGGCTGTCGAGCCCGAGAAGCTTCATCTGCTCGGCTTCCTTGAGGTCCCAGGCGTCGGCAATGCGGAAAAAGGTGCGCAGCGCCGGACCGCTCAGATCCTTGCGGCTGGGCGCTTTGGCGGGGACGCCGGAATGGGCAGTTGTGGCCATTGGCCATCTCCTTCTTTCTCTGTCTATGTATGATATCTGTACATAACGTCAAGAAGAGATCAGTTTTCATACACGCCGAATGCGCGCGATGCCGCGTCAGGGATGGCCAGAACTGCCGGCGAGCAGCCGGTCGATCTCACCCATCGCCGCGTCGAACTCGGCAAGAGCCGCATGGGGGAGGGCGGTAGCCTGGTCCAAAGACGCCGGCTGCCCATCCCTTCCCGGTTCTTCGACGACCAGCAGGGCCTTCCCCTTGACCGTCTCCCGCCGTGCCATGCGCGCCGCCACAAGGGCGTCGCCGATCGCATAGGTGCCGCGCCGACTGATCCCGAACGCCCAGGTGATCTGATCGAGCCCGAGTGGCGCAAAACCAGCGAGCAGGATCCACACCTGCGGTGCCCGCGCGCTCGAGCGCAGGTGCCCCAACTGCTCGCGCATCAGCACCGCGCGCCGCCGCGCTTGCGCGACCAGCTCGGCAAGCCGGGTCACGCTGCGCTGGAGGCTGCGGGCCGCCAGCATGGCGCGTTCGCCCGGCCAGAGCTGCGGCTGCAGCGTTTGCGCCGTCACCGCGCCGGGGCAGGGGAGGGCGCGGGCCCACGCGCCGGACGCGGTCAGCAGCCGCCCCAGCGCGGCATCGACCGCCCAGAGCGGGGTGCGCGTGGCGGCCTGCTCGATCGCCACCGCGCGGTTCCCAAACGAACGGATTTGCACCGCGCGCTCCAGCGGCGCGAACCGCGGATCGGCGCGCAGCAGCGCGTGCAGGCGGGCCAGACCCGCGAAGGGCAGGGGGGTCTCGTCATCCGCGCCGGCCTGTTTCATTAGCGTGATCGCCCTGCCGATCGCTTCCTCCGCCAGCGCGTCTTCGGCTTGCATCGGGCGGTCGGCCCCGAAGCGAGCGGCCAGAGCGATGGTCTGCGCGGCATCGGCGAGCGGTTCCCACGGATGACGGCTGAGTTCGCCGAGCAGGGCGCGGACCACGGCATAGGCGGAGCAGCCGGTGAGGGGTGTCTCTTGGGGGCCGCGGTCGAGCCCGGCGAACCAGGCGTTGAACCGGTGTTCGGCGTCCGCAAATCCCGCTTGCGCCAGGGATGAAAGCAACACCTCCCGCAGCAGCCCTACGCAGAACAGCCGTTTTTCGATATCGGTGAGGCTGGCGAGGAGCCCGTCGAGCCGGCCGAGCGCCAGCGCGCATTCGCCTTGCGCGAGGGCGAGCTCCTCGGGTGGGACGTCGGTGTCGGCGGCGAGGGGATGGAAGCGCTCCATGCCGGATGTGTAGTGAATGCCAAAACACTGCACAACTACTCAGGTGGTTGGTGAACGAACATGTGATAATTGCAGTTATCACATAAGCGAAATTGACACCTCATTGTATGGTGGAGTACAGCGGCGGCATGGAAGCCAGTGCATCAGCCGGGCAAAAAAGCCTTGAAAACGGCGATTTCAACGCCGCTGCCGCGGTGACGGCGACCTTGCCACCGGCGACCATGCCCGAGCTTGCCTGGACAGCAACACAGATGCGGACGGAGACCCACATCGTCGTCAATGCGGAACTGATCGCCGCTTACCAGGCCGCCAGCTCGCCGCATTCGATCCGCGCGCTGAAATCCGATCTTGAGGCCTTCGACCTGTGGTGCCGACGCACGAAGCGGATCGCGTTACCAGCAACGCCGGAGATCGTCGCCGGCTACCTCGATGCACGATCAGAGCAGGGGGCCAAGCCTGCTTCTCTCGGCCGCTACAAGGCATCGATCGCTAAGATCCACCAGCTGCTCGACCTGAAGGACCCCACGCAGGCCGAGCTGGTCAAGCTGCGGCTGCGCGCCATTCGCCGCGAGAAGGGCACTGCCCAGGCGCAGGCGCGCCCGCTGCGCTTCAAGGGGCCGGTGAAGGACGTCGAGCACGATAAACCCCGTGGGATCAACGTCAAGGCACTCCTGGAGGCTTGCTCGGATGACTTGCCGGGGTTGCGGGACCGAGCGCTGTTGTCGGTCGCCTATGACAGCGGGCTGCGGGCCTCGGAGCTGGTGGCGATTGAGGTCGGGCAAATTCAGGGTGCGCTTGATCCTGAAGCGCGCTTGCTGGCGATTCCGCGAAGCAAAAGCGACCAGAAAGGTGAGGGAGCTACGGCCTTTCTGTCGCCGCGGTCGGTTCGGGCGGTCGCAGCCTGGATGGAGGCCGCCGGCATAGAGGAAGGAGTGTTGTTTCGCAGGGTGCAGGTTCGACGATACAAGGCACGAGCAGCCGTCAAGGGGCGGTCGATCGACAGTATTTCCTCACGAGAGAAGTGGGATTTGCGTAAGACACTGCCGAAGAAGGCTATTTCGGCTCGCACAGAATATGACATTGGGACGGCTGCTCTACATCCCGGCTCCATCGGACCGATCTGGCGATCGATCATCCAGCGGGCATTTGATCGCGACGCGCTGCCGGACCTTGCGAAAGAAGATCTGGCCCGCTTGCTGAAGGGAATAAGCGCGCATTCGACGAGGGTGGGGCTCAACCAGGATCTCTTCGTGGTTGGGGAGGATCTCGCCGGCATCATGGATGCGCTCCGCTGGAAAAGTCCGCGGATGCCGTTGAGCTACAATCGCAATCTCGCCGCTGAGGCGGGGGCAGTGGGTCGCCTGTCAAGTAAGTTGGAGTGATCCGCATGGAGATCGCAGGCGCCGGTCCGCAGCTTTGGGATCTTCAGATTGAGCCTGCCGAGCCGGGTGTCGAGGCTGCGGTCGCGATAGCCATTGCGCTAAGGTTTGTGGGAATTCATCGGGAATTGATGATGGCTGCGGCGAGGTAGATCATGGCCTCGAAGCTGCGGTCTGTTTTGCAGGCGCGCATGGCGAAGCGTTTGAATTCCTTGAGCTTGCAGAAGAAGTTCTCGATGAGGTGGCGCCATTTGTACATTTCTGCGTCGAGCGGAATGGGTTTGGCGCGTCGCGGGTGCTGTGAGATGACGACTTTTGCGCCCCGCTTGTTGAGATCGGCGACGATAACGTTGCTGGCGAAAGCCTTGTCAGCCAGCAGTGCGCCGAACTCGACACCTTTGATGAGTGGAGCAACGCCAACCGTGTCGAAGCGATGGCCGGGCATCAGGCGGAAGCGGACAAGATTGCCCAGCGCATCGGTAAGGGCCAGGATCTTGGTCGTCATGCCCCCTTTGGAACGACCAATGGCCTGGCTCTGAGTCCCCCGTTATGGATGGCCCGCCCCTTACCGAAGCTAGGTGCAGTACGCTGCGATCTGGCTGACTTGGAGGGACGGATGATGCGTATTGCGATGCTCGGTGTGGATTTGGGGAAGAACAGCTGCAGCCTGGTCGGGCTGGATGAGGCTGGCAAGGTAGTGCTTCGCCGCCGGATGCGGCGCGAGACGGTGATCGCGTTCGCCGGCAAGTTGCCGACCTGCGTGGTCGCCATGGAGGCCTGTTGTGGGGCGCATCATATGGGGCGCATCCTGGCAGGCCAGGGACACGAGGTCCGACTGATGTCGCCGGAATATGTCCGGCCCTACGTGAAGGCGCAGAAGAACGACGACCGCGATGCAGAGGCGATTGCGGAGGCGGCAACACGGCCGACGATGCGGTTTGTAACGCTCAAGAGTGAGGAGCAACTCGACATGCAGACGTTGCACCGCGTGCGTGACCGGCTCGTCGCCGAACGCACCTCGCTGATGAACCAGATCCGAAGCCTGTTGCTCGAGCGCGGTCATGTTGTCCCCCAGGGACGCGCTCGACTGGCGGCAGCGCTGGTCGACCTGCTGGACGGCCTGGAGCCGAGGCTGAGCACGCGCATGGCGATGCTGGTCGGCGATATGCGTGACCGTTGGCGATCGCTGGATGAGAGGATCGCCACCTTCGACCGCGAGTTTGCCCAAGCCGCGGAACAGGACGGGCAGGCGCGCCGACTGCTGACCATTCCCGGGATCGGCGCACTCAACGCAACCGCGCTGGTGGCCGCGGTCGGCGATGCCGGCACATTCGCGCGTGGTCGTGATCTCGCCGCCTGGCTCGGCCTCGTGCCACGCCAGGCGACGACGGGCGGCAAGCCCAAGCTTCTCGGCATCACCAAGCGCGGCAGCCGCTACCTGCGTAAGCTCCTGATCCAGGGCGCCAGATCAGCCATGCCGACGCTGCGCAAGACTGATACCCGGCTCGGCGCCTGGTTGCGCGGCCTGCTCGCCCGCGCGCATCCCAATACCGCTGTGGTCGCGCTTGCCGCCAAACTCGCTCGGATCGTTTGGGCTCTGCTGCGCCACGAGCGTACCTACCACATGCCGGCACTGTCGGCCTAAGAAGATCGATCGGCGATAAATGCTGGTCCCAGATGTCTGCGGGGGGCGAGCGATAGATGGCCTGACAGTCAACCGGTGTCCCGGAACCCTATGGCGCAAAATGGCACTCGATGCCGGCTCCTTTATGAGGACCAGGACGCGCGGATCTCCATCTTGGCCGAGGGTCGGTGCCCAAAGGCCGGATACGTTTTCGCAGACTGATCAGACCATCGATCGTAACCCTCTTGCCGACGGGGCGGGCCATACGTTTGCGCCCTGGCCGTGCCGGTGAACCTTGACGATGGTAGCGTCAATCATTGCGTATTCCATGTCCGGTTCGTCCGACAGGGCATCGAAAATCCGCTTGAAAACATCGGTTTCTCGCCAATCACGAAACCGCCGGAACGCCGTGCTCCAGTTGCCGAACATCGCCGGCAGGTCGCGCCATGGACTGGCCGTTCGGACAATCCACAGCACCGCCTCCATGAATAGCCGGTTGTTCCTGCCACTGCGTCCGGGATCGCTGATCTTCCCTAGGCAGTGTGGTTTTATCTGCGCCCATTGCGCTTCCGTCAGGACAAAGCGTTCCGTCCGGAGTGTGAATCACAACTCCAGCAAAATGGGAATCCTAAATCCCCACAAACCTTAGGTCGGCAGGTCCCCGGAACGCTCATGCCGGCCAGCGCAGACGATGCCGTCGACATCGGCCTCTATGATGATCTGCATACGCTCTCTGCGATCGTACGCAGGAAATCTTCGTTCCCTGAGGGCATAGTGTGGAAAGTACGCTAAATAAGCTAAGGGCGAACAATCGGCGAACGCTTACGCGGCGCGGCTATCTTTCGGCAGATTGAGGGCCTTGCTGCCAGCGGAAGCGGCGGCTCGCTTCCATAGGAAATCGCCGGAGAATGCAATATGCTCCCAGCCTACCGGAGACGTATGGGCGGAGAGATCATCAGGCACCGCGACCGAGGTTGATCGTATATGCTGGGTTGTTTCTTGCTCTTTGTCATGCCGATTCCCGTCCAAAAAAGTTCATCTGCGCCTATGGACAGCGAGGAGTAAAGAAACATAGTGTGAGAACGGATATGGAAGGGGTGAAGCAGTCGCCCTTCAGAGCGTCCACAGAACGATCGTTTGCGAGACATGCCGGAGAGCTGGCGGCGTAGGGTCGCCGAAAGCACGAACGCCCCCGCCTCCGATCGGCGCTTTCCCTTATAGAGCGGGCCGCGATCGCCCCATCTTCGTGCCTTCGGCGACTGAACCGCATGAGCCCCGATCGGGGGCCGCGTGAGCGAGCCTGCCTTGACCCAAGGCGACCTGTTCGCCCTCGACAGCCCGTTGCTGACTGGGGTTCGTGGCGAGCGTTCGTTGATGGCGTTCCCCTTCTTGAGCAAGGGCAAGGGGACCAAGCCGCTCGCCTACAAGACCGACACGGTTTCGATCTACGACAAGGAGGTTCTGCGTTATATCGCGAGCCTTTTGCTGGCGAAGCTGGACGCCGGCGCGGAGTTACGGTGCAATCGTCGTCGGAAGGGAAGGAGCGGGTGGATAGGGCACGACCGATCCATGCGGACGCTGTTCGCAAATACATCCTGCGACATATCAGCGACGATGAGGCGCGAATGCTCGTGACGATCGTGGAGCGATTGGAAAAATGGATAAGTCGTCACCTTTCCCGGAATACTATCCCAGCGGGAATGCGGCTATCCTTTACCTATCTTCACCATCAGACTGCCCCGAGCGGAGGCTATGCCAGGAAGCGCGCGCCGGCGATCAGCAGCGATCCGGCGATAATCGCAGCGGCTATCCGATGGCCGGAGGTCAAGATGGCGTCGGCCTGTCCGTTGTTTGGTGACCTTGTCGGGCGCGCGTCCTCAAGGCGACGTATCGCCGCGCGCAGCAGCCGGGGGGCATCGTCACCGATCTTGCCGAGTTCCCACGCCAGTGCCTGTAGCGTTGGCGTCCAATAATCGGGCGCCAGCCTCGCCGCGAGTATCCGAACCGAGGATCGTTGCATGGCGGCCGATAAATCGAAGTCCGGCTCGATACGCGACAGAACGCCATCGACCGTGACCAGTGCCTTGAATATTAGCAGAAGGTCGGCGGGCATCGTCATGCCTTCCTCCCGCAAAAGCGGAAAAAAGTCAGCCACCATCGCGCTCAATACCAGTCGCCCGCCGCCATGCCGGACGATAAGCCGCTCGGCAGCAGCCTGGATCTGCTCGCGCGACGTGCCGCTGCCCGCCGACCACGTCGCGATAACGTCGGCTAGCTGTGCAGGATCGCCTGCGTTCAGGGCCTGGACGAAGCTGATGAACTCTTCTCGTCGACGTGGCGATACGTGGCCGATCATGCCCAGATCGAGGAGCGCGATCCGGTTGCCGGCCACGCATAACAGGTTGCCGGGATGGGGATCGCCGTGGAACCGGCCGTTCATCAGAACCATGTCGAGAACCATATCGGCACCGAGCGCCGCGATCGCGGCGGGATCGATCCCCGAGGCGCGCAACTCCTCCCGATCGCGGGGCGGGACGCCGTCTATGTAGTCCATCACCAACAGTGTTTCGGACGTCCAGGCCCAGTGGATGTCGGGGACTACCACGCGTGCCTCATGTGCGAAGTCCGCGCGGAGCCGATCGGCGTTCCGACCCTCGGTGGTGAAGTCCAATTCCTCCGATATGGCTTCCGCAAGCTGTCGCATCATCGCGGTCGGCGCGAAACGGCGCGCTTCCGCACTGGCCTTCTCGACGATCGCCGCCAGTTGCGCGATCAGACGCAGGTCGGCCTCCATACGCGGACGGATGCCGGGGCGCCGGATCTTGAGCACCACCTCGCGCCCATCCGTCAGGGTGGCACGGTGGACTTGCGCCATCGAGGCGGCCGCGAGGGGCGCGGGATCAAACCTGGCGAAGGCTGTTTCCGGCGGTTGGCCGAGCGCATCTTCGACCGCGGGGCGCAAGTGCTCGAACGCCACGGTCGGTGCGCGGCTGTGCAACTGCTCCAGTTCGGTGATCCAATCCTCGGGCAACAGGTCGCCCCGCGTCGCCAGGATTTGCCCAAGTTTGACGAAGGTCGGCCCGAGTTCCTCGAGCGCAAGCCGCGTGCGCCGCGGCAGGGGCATCGCGTCCGCGTCGGGGCCATCGTCTCTGACATCCGCACTCCTTTCGATTCCCAGTCGCTGGAGGATGACGCCGAGTCCGAAACGGGAGGCGACATGAAGGATCTCCCCAAGGCGGTTTCGGTCCCGACCGGCGAGCAGAAGCATCTTGATCATCCCGGATTGATAGCAGAACCGTCCTAGCCTGCCATGCCCGCGAGCAAGTGAATATCCGAAGGCAGGCATAGGCGTCGATCAGGAAGGGGGGCCGTTCCCGAAACGCGATCCCAATTGGGAAAGTCACACATCCGGATGCCCCTTTGGCTGTCTCACTGACCTGCCCCCTTCATGATCACTCGGTTTGAGTGAGAGGCCGCTGACTACGGATGCGGGCGATCGCTATGTGGCATATCATAAATCTGTTGTCGGTCATCGGGATCAACTCGTCGGTGGGCTGTGAAGTGTGGTAACTCCACCTTACCGATGAGCCCGGTGGCCACCGAGATCGAAATTCCATGGGGTGAGGCATGCCCCACCCCATGTGATCTCCTCAATCTGCACCGGAAATTACACTACGTGCGCGGACGCTAACCTTCCTCGTTCAGGATGTGGGGCAGCATGATCGATCCTGCACAGCCTACTCGCCGCGCTTGCGCCACTTGCGGACCGTCTCGTCGCTCATGCCACAGCGTTTGGCCGCGAGACTGGCCAGCTCGGCAGAAAGGACAATTTCCGCCCGCACAGCAGGCATGGTTCCGGCTTGGCCTGTATCTGCACTGTCACCAAACCTCAGGCGCGACAGCGACAAAGCGTCACGCCTAATCGGCGATGGCGCAGCTTACCATGTCCCAGTGACGGGTCGCAACCAGACAGCTAGGGGCGGTTCCATATCGCTTGCAAAATCGTGGCTCGCTCCCTAGCGTGGCCTCAGGACAACGGTCGATATTCATATGAAAAGGTGAAAAAATTGAGTTTGCAAGAAACTGACCGGAATATGGTGTCGGGTGGCGACATGCCGGAGGTTATTAGCCAAAGGAAATCAATTCAATCCGTAGAAATTGGTGCACGGGTCCTAATTTCTCTATTGAAAACAGATCCTGGTGGATCTTTTCTTCGCGATGTTGCGTCCCATTCTGGGCTCTCCCGCAGTCAAGCACATCGATATTTGCTTGCCTTCGTCAATGCCGGAATGGTTGAGCAGGATGCGTCCAGCGGGCGGTATTCACTTGGTACACTTGCAGTACGCTTGGGGCTGGCGGCGATTGCAACGCTCGACCCTGTGCGAATCGCCACCAGACACCTTGAGGGACTGCTGAAGGAGTTGCACACGACCGGGTTACTCAGCGTTTGGGGCGACTATGGGCCCACGGTGATTCGCTGGATTGACGGTGGCATCCCACTATTTACTTCAATGCATGTTGGATCTATTTTGCCGTTGCAGGGCTCGTCTACCGGCAGTCTTTTCCTAACCTATTGCCCACCTGCGCAGACTAGAGGGCGTATTGAGAGGGAAAGAGCCGAGGGGATAATCGTTAAAGATGCTGATCTATCCAAGGAAATCGAATCTGTGCGCAAACTTGGATATGCGAGAACATACGGCTCGGTAGTGCCAGGTCTTGCAGCAGTGTCAGTTCCGGTTTTCGACTCGCAGAATTGCTTAGTCGCAACGATGAGCGTTCTTGCCCGTTCACAGGACAAGGCTTATTTTAGCCAAGCAAAGATCGCACAAATTGTAAAGGTGGCGCAGCAAGCAGGCGAAGCGATCGGTTGGCCAGGCCCAGCTTGACCCTTTGTATCGAAATGCGTAACGCGTTGCACAATAAGGGCTGCGACTTCCTTAACTCCTGACAGTGTGTTGTGGGTTCGATCCGGCCCTGTGGCAGCTTCAGGAGAGCGCGGTTCAGTGAACCTTCAAAATCCCGCGACGGAATCCGGCATAGGCCGACGGGAATTCATCGCCATGATGGCGATGATACAGGCGCTACAGTCGCTGGCCTTCACCTCGCTGCTGCCGGCGCTCGGACATATCGCTGCCGATTTTGAGGTTGCTCAGTCGAACCAGCGCCAACTGATCATCAGCGTTTTCCTGGTGAGTTCGGGATTGAGTTCGCTGGTTCCCGGTACAATCTCCGATCGCTATGGGCGCAAGCCGGTCCTGCTCGGCTACATGGCGTTGTTCGTGGCCGTCAATGCGGTGTCAGCTCTGGTGCGCGACTTCCACGTGCTTCTGGCGCTGCGCGCGATACTGGGGTTCGCGTCGTCCGGGCTGACGGTGCTGCCGTTGGCGATCATCCGCGATCGCTATGAAGGTGCCGGCATGGCCAAGCTGCAGGCGGTGGTGGCGATGCTGTTCATGGCGGTGCCGACCTTCGCGCCCAGCCTTGGCTATGCGATCCTCGAGTTTGCGGGATGGCGCGCGATCTTCCTGGTGATCGGTGCTTTGGCGCTGGCAGTGACCGGCTGGTTCCTGCTCAGAATGGAGGAAACCAATCCGAAGCAGAACCGGCAAGCGCAGCGCTCGGGCAACTTGCTGGGCAACGTCGCGACCGTGCTCGGGAACCGGGCGTCGATCGGCTATGTCATTGGCATGTCGCTGATTTTCGGCGGGCACTTCGGGTTCATCAACAGTTCGCAGCAACTGATTGGCGAACATTTCGGCGCAGGCTCGGCCTATCCACTGATCTTCGGCTCGATGGCAGCGACCATGGCGCTGGCCAGCCTGGTCAATTCGGCTATCGTCGAGCGCTTCGGCACCCGGCGGATCGGCCATGCCGCAATTTTCTGCCACCTTGCGGCATCGGTGGGACAATTGCTCTTGGCCTCTGCTCCCGGCGAAACCCTGGTCCAGTTTGTCGTCCTCATGTCTCTCAATATGTGCCTGCTGATCACCGTCTTCGTCAATTTCACTGCAATTGCCTTGCAGCCTTTCGGGCATATTGCCGGCGCGGCCGCATCGGTCCAGGCATTCTTCCGGCTGGTTCTGGGGGCAGGGCTGGGCGGCCTAATCGGTTATGTCTACGATGGCACACCGCGGCCGCTCGCGATTGCGCTGGTCCTGGTCGGGTCGCTGACCTTGGCCCTTGTGCTTTATAGCGAACGGGGCAAGCTGTTCCAGCGCCTCAATCCGTCGAGCCGATAGACGCTTGCCTCAGGACGAGGTCAATGGCTTCTCAAGCGTTTCGGGGATGCCGGGCGCCGCAATATCCGAGACCATCCGCACCCCGTCGATCACGATCGGACTGGCGACTCCCGTGCGCTGGTCGCGCGTGATTGCCATGCCCCGCGCGACGACCTGCGGGTTGGCGAAGACATCGTTGAGTTCGTTGATCGGACCCGCCGGAACGCCGGCGTCCTCGAGCGCGTCGGCCAGCTCCTGCCGGGTCCAGGTTGCGGTCAGCGCTTCGAGCGCGGCGAGCAAGTCCTCGCGGTGGCGAACCCGGCCTGGGTTGGTGGCAAAGCGGGCTTCGCTATCAAGCCCGGTGCTGAGCACCCGGCACAGGCTGGCGAACTGGCCATCGTTGCCCACTGCGATGACCAGATCCCCGTCGCTGGTCGGGAAGGCCTGATAGGGCACCAGATTGGCGTGGCCGTTGCCGACCCGGCGCGGCACGGTACCCGAGGTCATCCAGTTCAGCGCCTGGTTCGCCATGACGCTTACCTGGGTATCGAGCAGGGCCATGTCGATATGGGCGCCCAGTCCGGCTTCGTGCCGCCGGTTGATTGCGGCCAGGATCGCGACTGCGCTGTAGACCCCGGTGCATAGGTCGGCCACGGCGATCCCGGCCTTCTGCGGCTGGCGCCCGGCTTCTCCGGTCATCGACATCAAGCCGCCCAAGGCCTGGGCGATATAGTCATAGCCGGGACGGTGGGCATAGGGCCCGGTCTGGCCGAAGCCGGTGATCGAGCAGGTGATCAGTCGAGGGTTGAGCGCGCTCAACGCGGGATGATCGAGCCCGTATTTCTTCAGCCCGCCGACCTTGTAGTTTTCGATCACGACATCGGCCGAGGCGGCCAGTTCGCGGACAAACCGCTGTCCGGCCGGGCTGGCGATATCGATCGCAATCGATCGCTTGCCGCGGTTGGTGGAGTGGTAATAGGCCGCGCCGAGGTTTTCGCCGTTTTCCGAGATGACAAATGGCGGGCCCCAGTGACGGGTATCATCGCCGCTGACCGGCCGCTCAATTTTGATCACTTCGGCGCCAAGATCGGCCAGCAGCTGTCCGCACCATGGGCCGGCCAGGATCCGGGCCAGCTCCAGCACGCGAACCCCGCTCAGCGGCTTGGCCATGCCGTCGGCGGGAGATTGCCTCTGCCATCCTGTCGTCGTCATCGCTTCAGTCCACCGCTTGCCCGGCGATCCGGGCCGCCCATTCCTTGGCCATGTCGCCGGCCGCCTTGGCCATCGCGAAGGCGTCGATGCCGACCGCGATGAAGCGCGCTCCGCCATCGAGGAATTGCTGCACCAGGCGCTGGTCGCGCGACAGGATGCCGCAAGGTTTGCCGGTTGCCCGGATTCGGGCCAGAGCGCCCGCGGTCACTTCGTACAGCGCGGCGAAATTGCTTTCGCCCAGCAGACCCAGCGACGCGGCCAGATCGACCGGGCCGACGAACAGCGCATCGATGCCGTCGACGGAGGCGATCGCCTCGATGTTTTCCAGCGCCAGCGCGGTCTCGATCTGGACGATGATGCACAGCTGCCGGTTGGCATCGGCGACATAGGCCGGGTAGCGCCCCCAGCGCGCGGCCCGGGCACCGCCGATACCGCGCTCGCCTTGCGGTGGATAGCGCGCAGCCTTGACCATCGCCGCAGCCTGTTCTGCGGTTTCGACCATCGGCACCATGATCGTCTGGGCGCCGAGATCGAGAATTTGGCGGATCGCGATCGGATCGTCGCTCGGAACGCGCACGACCGCCGAGCAGGGCGGATTGGCGTCCACCGCGCGGAGCTGATCGGCGATGCCCGGCAAGGTCTGGGCGCCGTGCTCGGCATCCACCAGCAGCCAGTCGTAGCCAAGCCCGGTGCAGATTTCGGCGATGTTCGGGCTTGCCAGCGCGAGCCAGAAGCCGAGCTGCACCGGGCCTTCGCCCAGGCCTTGCTTGAAGCGGTTCGCAGGAGTTTTCATCTGCGTGGCTGCCTCAAACGAACCGGAAACCGATCGCGCCCATCGGCCCGAAATCGGCGTTGAAAACGTCGCCCGGCCGCGCTTCGACCGGACGGGTGAACGAGCCGCCCAGCACGACCTCGCCGGGTTCGAGCGCCTCGCCCCAGGGCGCCAGCCGGTTGGCCAGCCAGGCGATGCCATTGGCGGGGTTGTTGAGCACGCCCGCCGCGATCCCGGTTTCCTCGACCACCGCGTTGCGGCTCAGCATCGCGCCGATCCAGCGCATGTCGACCTTTTCGGGCCGCATCGGCAGGCCGCCAACGATGATGCCGGCGTTGGCCGCATTGTCGCTGATCGTGTCCTGCACCTTGCGGCGGGCGCCGGTCTCGGCATCCACCACTGTCGTGCGGCTGTCGATGATTTCAACCGAAGGGATGACATATTCGGTTGCCCGCAGGACGTCGAACACGGTGACATTCGGGCCTTCGATCCGGCGGGCCAGGACAAAGGCCAGTTCGACCTCGACCTTGGGGGTGATGAAACGGTCGCAAGGGATGTCGCCGCCCTGTTCGAACACCATGTCGTCGAGCAAGGTGCCATAATCCGGCTCGGTGATGCCTGCGACCTGCTGCATGGCGCGCGAGGTGAGGCCGATCTTGTGGCCATGGACCGTCCGCCCGCGCGCGAGCTTGAGATCGACCCATTGCTTACTGATCCGATAGCCATCGGCAATCGTCATGTCCGGATAGCGGGCGGTGAACTGGCGGATTGGCTTGCGGTTCTGCTCGGCGGCATCGAGTTCCCGCGCGAGCTCCGCGACTAGAGCAGGATCAAGCGTTGGTTGCGATTGACCGGGTCGAGCGCCGCGATTCGGGCTTGTCATATCCTCTCCCCACACCTTAACCTATATGCCAAATGCATTGCACAATAACGAATGGTCGTCTACCACATCCTGCGCCCTCCCAACGACCCCTGCCTTGATCGCAAAGGCGGCGGCGAATAGGCACAAGAGCAAACCTGCGGAGATAGAGGATGACCATCGACACAAGCGTGCGGGAAGAAAAGATTATGGGGCGAGGCCTGACTTCGCATACCCTTCTGGCCGGCGATCCGAGCAAGCCGGCGGTGCTGCTGCTGCACGGGGCAGGACCGGGAGCCCATGCCGGATCGAACTGGCTGCACCTGATGCCCGACCTGGCGGAAAACTTCTTCGTGATCGCACCGGACCTGATCGGCTTCGGACAGTCGGTCATCCCCGAACCCTGGCCCGACAATGTCATGGCCTGGATCGGTACACGGGTGGACCAGTGCTTCGGGCTGCTGGACACGCTGGGCATCGATAAAGCCCATGTTGTCGGCAATTCGATGGGCGGTGCGCTGACCCTGCAGATGATGAGCGAGGAGCCTGACCGGATCGACCGGGTGGTGCTGATGGGCTCGATCGGTGCGCCGGGCCCGAAGACGCCCGAACTGGTGCGGCTGCTGTCGTTCTATTCCGATCCGCGGCCCTCGCGCTATCGCCAGCTGATGCACAGTTTCGCCTATGACCCCGACAAGTTCGAAGGCATGGAAGAAATCGTCAAGAATCGCTACAAGATCGCCACCGATCCCGAGATCATGAAGACCGCGGTCAAGATGATCGATTCGATGAAGCAGGGTGTTGATACGCTCAACATGCCGCCGTCGATCCTGTGCAAGCTGCCGCACAGGGTGCTGATCTTCCACGGCCGGCAGGATCGTATCGTTCCGCTCGATACCAGCCTCTACCTGATCGAACACCTCAAGCATGCCGAGCTCTACGTGCTCGATCGCTCCGGCCACTGGTCGCAGCTCGAACGCTGGGATGTGATGCGACCGATGCTGGAGATTCACTTCGGCGCGCGTTCGTTCTGAGCGCAGGCGGCGGCATAAGTGCCGAGCGCTTGCTTTGCAGAGCCGGGCTGGGCAACCAAGGAAGTGAAGGGGTGGTCGGGCGTCTTGTCTGGCCACCCTTTCCGTTTGAAGGTGCCGCGCATGAATGAATCAGCAACCGATGCCGAAGCCTTCTGGGCGTTTTCGCTTGAGGTCTATGCCAAGCCGCAGGTGGCGGAACTGTGCATTGCCCTACAGGACGAATACGGTTTCGACGTCAATCTGCTGCTGCTGGGCCTGTGGGTGGCGGAGACGCAGCGGAAGGCGCTTGATGCCGAACGGATTCGTGAACTGCGCGAAGCCGTCGCGCCGCTCAACGACAACCTGGTGCAGCCGCTGCGCCGGGTCAGGCGCTGGGCCAAGCCCTCCGATCCCGTTATCGAAACTGCGCGATACAAGCTTTACGGAGCTCTCAAGCAAGTGGAATTGAACGCCGAACGTCTTGTCCAGGCGGCGCTGGTGGAAGCATTAAGGCCAGGTTTGGCGCGAGTCGATGAAATGCCAACGCCTCAAGCCGCGGCGAGGGCAAGCCTGGAGCGATACCGGCAGTTCCTTGAAGCGCCCGATGCCGCCGCCGTGCCGCTTGTGCAGCTGATCGTCAGGGCGCTTCCTTAGCCGGCATTGCCGGGGTCTGCGCGGGCGGTTTCGCATCCTTGATGTACGCGTAGATTTCCGCGATCTCGTCGTCGCTCAGTTCGGTCGGACGAAATGGCGGCATTTCGATCAGACCCTGGCGCACCACTGCCTTCAGGTAGTCGAGCTCAAGATCCTTGCGGCCGATCAGTGCCGGGACCGGACGTCCTAGCTGCTTGAGCAACATCGTGCCGGGATGGCCGGGCCCTGGATTATGGCACCCAGCGCACTTGAGGACGTAATTCTCAGCGCCATCGGGCTTTTCGGCATTTGCCTTGCTGCAAGCACCGAGGACAGCGAGGAGCGATAAGACAGCTAGCTTTTTCATCGTGTCTCCAACTTGAATAATTGCGGGACGGCTCAGGCGGATGCGAACAGGGCCGTCGGGTCGAGCGCCTTCTTGACTCGCTCATGCAAGGTTGAAAGCCCCTTGGTTTCGAAGGTCTTGCCAACCGCTTCACGCATTCCGGGTTCTGCGACTGCCTGTCCGAAACCAGCTTCGGCCTGGCCCGCGATAAGCGCAGCGGCACACGCGCGTGCTAGGGCAGCGCTTTCAGACTGCGCGGTGGAAAAAGGCAAAAGCTGGCGATGATTGGCCGAACGCCAGATCGCGACGGTTTCGCCGAGATAGTCGAATTCATGCTTGGCGCAGATGTCGCGCGACAGTTCGTAGAGCCGCATCGCCTCCTCACCGTCTACGGGGCTCACCGGGTTGGCGGCAACCGCCTGATCGCCGCTCCATGCCGGAACGAATGCTGGCGCATCGGCCACCACGCCGGTCATCGCGCCCATGCGCCACGCCCACAGGCGGGGATCGATGCCCTTGCCGTCGGCGATCACCCGCGCACCGGAGATCGACGAAAACGCTCCCTTGACCATATCCCACAGGATCGGGACATTGCCTGGCAAGCCATAGAGCGCGCCATAGAGATTCCAGTGGCCCAGGCCCAGCGCCTCGCCAGCAGCGGCTACCGCGCTGGCCGCCATCGGTCCCTTGCCATCATAGTCGCCGCGCTTCTTTCCGAGCAGGGCGGTTTCGTGCAGCGCGCTGCCGACCGCGACGCCATTGGCCACGACCATGTTGAGCTTGAGCGGCCCGAGCACGTCGAGCAGATCGGCCAGCTGGTCTTCCTTGGGCACGGTGACCATGAAGGTCTGGTGGGCCGGCGGTTGCGGCATCATCCACATGCCGACCTTGGTCGGCACGGCGAAATCCGATTGCGTGAACAGGCCATCGACCCAGGGGCCATAGCCGAACTTGAACAGTTGCCAGCAGGTGCTCTTGGGCATGGCGCCCATGCCGGTCCGCACCAGCTTTCCGTCCGCAAGCATGACTTCGAGCCCGCACTGCATCAGGAAGTGGTCGGAATAGGGCGTATAGCCGGGCTGACGCTGGACGAAACTTGCGGCCACGCTGGCGTCGGGATTGCCACAATGGTCGATCCACAGCTTGATGCCCTTTTCCTTGATATGGGCATCGAGCTGGTGGAAGGTCACCCCAGGTTCGACCAGGCAATAGGCCAGGGCCTCGTTGACCTCGAGAATTTTGTTCATGCGCTGCAGATCGAGGATGATGACCTTGTCCAGCCCGGCCTTTTCGAGGCCGTGGGCGCCGTTGCACACGGGTTGCAGCACACCGCCGGCGGTTCGCGCCGCCTCCAGCGCCTTGGCGAGCTGGGTTTCATCCGCCGGCAACACGATGCCAAGCGGTGCCGCGCCGCTGATTGCAAAGCGGGCCAGCGCCTGAGGGGTGCGATCGACTGCCGCAGCGCCGATCGCAGCTTCCACCGCGGTCAGCGCGGCCATCTGGCGAGCTTGGTCTGTCATGGGTCCTGTTCCGCCTGTCTATTGCTGGAGAATCTTCACGTAACGATCGAGATTGGCTGCATCGACGGCAAAGTCCGCCGAACGAATCCCGATGCCGATGGCGCTGGCCGGTTCGCTGTCGCGCCACGAAAAACAGCAAGTCGGGCAGCGGTGGATGGTCCACACCACCTTGCCGCCTTCCTTGCCTTGATAGTCATCGAGGGCGCCGCCGGTCGCGCAGCGCGGACAGACCGTCTTGCTCATTGCAAAGCTCCCAGTTGCATGGCCCGGATCTTCTTGCTCAGCTCGTCGATGTCCGGCCCGGTCGGAGGGGTGACCAGATGGGCTTCGCCGACGGGGTCGGGGGGCAGGTAGCTGGTCGCGTCGATGATCAGGCGGTGACCCTTGCCGGGAACGACGGCCGAGGGGTCGATCGGCACCGCCGGCATGTTGAGCAGGACAATGATGTCGTCGGCGCGGGTGCGGGTGGAAAGCGCCCACATCACCTGGTTGAGATCGAACGGATCGACATCGGCATCGACCATGATCAGGTTCTTGAGATACATCACCCCGTGCGGAGTGCTCAGCGCGCGCAGCGCGACGGTCTTGGCAAAGCCCGCCATCCGGTTCTTGACCGAAATGATCCCGGTCAGCCCGTGCTGGTACAGCGCGTTGACCGCGGTGACTTCCGGAAAATTCTGGCGCAGCTGCGCATAGATCGGCGCCGAGGTATGCAGGCCGATCAAGGTATCGTGTTCGGTCCAGCCGCGGCCGATATAGATGTTCTCGAAGATCGGGTTCTTGCGGTGCGAGATGGCCGTCACCTTGAAGATCGGCGCCTTGCGGACCCCGCTGTAGGAACCGGGAAACTCTCCGAACGGACCTTCCAGGACCCGTTCGCCCAGTTGCATTTCGGCTTCGATCACGATTTCGCTGTCGGCGAGGATGTCGATGCCATTGCCCGACTTGGTCAGCCGGATCGGCGCGCCCATCATCGCCGAGGCATAGGAATATTCCGATTCTTCGTAACCGATCGGTGTCGCCGCGAACACCGCCAAGCCCGGATGGTTGCCCAGCATGACCGCGATCTTGAGCGGCAGGCCGGTACGTTCGGCCGCCATGATCTGCCTGCCCATGTCGTGCGACGGGATGGTCATCAGGGTGAAGCTGTCGGGACCTTGCAGTTGCAGCCGGTAGATGCCGACGTTCTGCTTGCCGAAATTGTCCGGGTCTTCCGGATCGCGCGACGCCACCGACGCCTTGCCGAGGTAGAAGCCGCCATCGTATTCGTTGATGCGGAAGACCGGCAGCACGTCGTAGAGGTTGATCCCGCTTTCGATCCGGCATTCGTGAACCGGCGCTTGGCCTTCGGGAACGATGCTGATCTGCGCCGCCGCATCGCCCCAGCGGCCGGCGATCTCGAAGAACAATTCGCGGATTGTCGTGCCTTTGGGGCGGCCGAGCAACAGCGCAATATTATCCCACGAACCGTGCACGCCGACCGCGGTGCGCTTTCCGGGGTATCCGGCAATATTGTCGAACACGATCGCTGGCGCACCGTTGGCGTCGCGCGATGCGGCGACCGCGATGTTGCGCACGTCGGGCTCGGGCATCACCCGCTCGCTCCAGGTGATCGCCTGGCCCGCATCGCCTAGCAGTTCGAGGAAGTCCCGCAGCGAGGTGATTGACCGCGATCGCTTGGCCAGATCCTGCATCATCAGTTCCCTTCAGTCAGACCAGCTCAATGGCCGCCGTGGCCGGCGGTGGCCGTCTGGACGGTCACCCATTTCCACTCGGTCATGATTTCCAGATCGGCCTCGGTGCCTTCGCGCCCGAACCCCGAAGCCTTGGTGCCGCCAAACGGGACGTGCGGTTCGTCGTGCAGGGTCGGAGCGTTGATATGGACCATTCCCGCTTCGGCCTGCTGGGCAAAGCGCAGGGCCTTGTCGATATCGCGGGTGAAGATCGACGCGCTCAGGCCGTATTCGGTGTCGTTCGCCAGGTCGATCGCTTCGTCGAGCGAGTCGAATGGATAGAGCGAAGTGACCGGGCCGAAGGTTTCTTCGGCAAAGACCGTCATCTCTGGCGTCACGCCGCTCAGCACCGTGGCGGAGCAACTGTTGCCATTCCATTCCGCACCTGCGAGAACTGCAGCGCCCTTGGTGCGGGCGTCGTCGATATGCCGGCGGACGCGATCGCGTTGGCGTTCGGAAATGATCGGTCCGAGCATGGTGGTGGGCTCGCGCAGGTCGCCGCCCTTGGCCTTGGCCGTCGCGGCGGCGAAGGCCTTGGCAAAGGCGTCGAAGATCGGTCGTTCGACGTAGATCCGCGATGCCCCCATGCAGACCTGGCCCTGATACATGAAGATGCTAAACAGCGCGGCACCGACGGCCTTTTCGAGATCGGCATCGGCGCACACGATCAACGGGCTCTTGCCGCCAAGTTCGAGTGTGTACTTCTTGAGGTTCCGGGCGGCGATCCCGGCGATGTGTTTGCCGACTCGCGACGACCCGGTGAAGGTTATCGAGGCAACCTTGGGATGGCCGGTCAGGGCATCTCCGATTTCCGCGCCATTGCCGTAGACGATGTTGAACAGCCCATCGGGCACGCCGGCCTCGCGCCACAAGGCGGCGAGCAGATCGGCGACCTTGGGTGCGGCTTCGGACGGCAGCAGAACGAAGGCGTTGCCGGTCGCCAGTGCCATCGCAGATTGCTTGATGCCCTTGATCAGCGGCACGTTGAACGGGGTAATCCCGGCGACTACCCCCACCGGCTGACGGAGGCTCATGCTGAAGCGTCCCGGCGTGTCGGAGGGAATTGTCTCGCCGCGGACCCGCCGCGGCACCCCGGCGGCGGCGCGCAGGAAGCTCAACGCGAACCGCGTCTCGAACCCGGCCTTGGCAGCGGGCGAACCGATTTCGTCGATCAATACCTCGCTGAACAGCGCGGCGTCGCGCTCCATGATTTCAGCGGCCTTGACCATCCAGCCTTCGCGCACCGCAGCGGGCAGATCGCGGTGCTGGCGAAACGCCTTGTCGGCGGTCTCGACAGCATGATCGACGTCGGCGGCGGTGCCCGCCGCAACCCTGGCGTAGACGCTGTCGTCGACCGGATTAAGGTCGTCGAAATAGGTGCCACTTCCAGGCGCTACCGCCAAGCCGCCAATCCAGTGATCGAGGTTCTTCATCTTGCTGCTTTCCTTGGGTCTGAATCCGGCGCCGTTACGCGCTTGTGCGCATCGCCTTCGGCCAGATGCCCTGCTTGCCCGGAGAGAGAATGCCGTTGGGATCGAGAACATCCTTGAGGCGGTGGTGGAGATCCCAGAGTGCGCCGTCGTTGTGTTTGTAGGTCCTGGCGATCTGATCCATGAAGGCGAGGTGCGTGCGGTATTCGCCGAACCCCGCCTCCGCAGCCTCGTCAACCAGCAGGCCGAACAGGTCGTAGGCGCTCTTGCGCATCGTCTCGTCGGCGCGGTCGTACATGATCATCAGGATGTGATGCATGTCGCGCCAGCCGACCAGGAATTCGCCGATGTAGTCGAAGCCGTGATCGTTGCAGCGCTGCTTGATCAGCTTGTATTGGGCAAGTGCTTCGGAACCACTGGGCGCCGAGATCGGCGAAAAGTTGATGTGCCCGCCGCCGCCGATCCAGTTCATGATGCTGAATTCGGTCATGTTCGGCTCGCCGCGCATCAGCCGTACGCGATAGTCCCAGGCCGGATCGTTCTTGCGATCGAAATGGACCTTGGCGCCGGGAATGCTCATCAAGGCATCCTCCACCACCTTCCAGTTGTTCTCGATCACCGGCGGCGGGCCGTACAGCGCACCGTAATAGTTCCACATTCCCAGATCGTGGTCCGCGGCGATCTTGGCACGGATCGACGGCGGCAGCGGGCCCTTGCCATCGTAATAGTGGCGCCGCGTGGTCTTGGCCGAGGCCTCCCACAGCAGATCAACCGCAACCGCCGCATTCGGGATGATCTGGTTGACCTTGAGCGCCCGGGTGACCTCGAAGATCGCCTCAAGATCCTCCTCCTTCTGGTAGGTGATCATGAAGGGCTTGTAGCTCGGCGGTTCCGGCATCAGCCAGATGCCCATCTTGGTCACCACGCCGAAATTGGATTGGGTGAACATGCCGTCGAAATGCGGGCCGGCCACGTGCTTGGTGACCTGCCAATGCTTCGATCCGGCAAGCGCGCCCTGGCCGGTGCGGACGATTTCACCATCGGCCAGCACCACTTCCATGCCGCACTGCATGACAAAATGGTCGCCATAGGGGGTATAGCCGGCGCCATGCTCCAGCGCATTGCCGATCACGCCGCCCCAGGCTGGTGCGGCAGGATCGATCCACAGCTTGCTGCCGATCTGGCGCAGATGGCGGTACAGCTGCATGTAGGATACGCCCGGCTCGACCAGCGCGTAGCCATATTTCTCGTTGACCTCGATCACGCGGTTCATCCGCCGCAAGTCGAGCATGACATAACCGGATTTGCGCGGAGCCGGGCCACCATAGGCAAAATTGCGGCCGGTCCCGATGGTCCAGACAGGGATCTTGTAGGCGTTGACGACTGCCAGGATCTTCTGGATTTGCTCGACACCGTCGGGCGCAACAGCGGCGGACGGCAGCATTTCGCCATCGGCCAGCGGAGAATAGGCGTCCCGGTAAGCCGAAAGCGGAAGCTCGTCGAGGAATACCCATTGCTTGCCGACAACCGCGGCAAGCTCGTCGAGCGCCTTGTTGAAGGTGGATGCGTCGACACCCTGGGGAACAATGCGGCTCAAGACAGGTCTCCCCCGATTTCATAAACCCAGGAGGCCAGCAGTCCGGGGCTGCTGGCCGCGATATCGCACGAACCCGACTGACAGGTGTTCAAGCGAGCTTCGGTTGGGGCGCCGAGCGCGTCGCGAACCAGGTGCGCGACGGCCACCGGCCATGCCGCCGCGGCGCCTTGGAGCAGTTGCGCCGCGCCCTCGGTCCGATGCTGCCAGCGTCCGCCCGTGTAATGGTGCCGCCACAGCAACGCCGGGCGGGCGCCGCGCTCAACCAGGACCTGTCCGGCGATCATGGCTGCGGGATCCGAAGTCAGGCCAACGATCAGGCCATCGGCATCGTCCAGTTCGTGCAGAAGGACATTGAGCGACCGGTCAAGCCGGATGGTCCGGCCAACCACGCCGCTTTCGGCAAGCGTCGCCGCGAACATCCGGCTTTCCGGCGACGCGCTTTCCTCGATCACCGTCACCCTGCGTGCGCGGGCCGCCGCCGCTCCGGGCAATACGCCAAGCCCGGCCACGGCTGCGCCCAGCGCTCCGGCTCCCAGGAGCTCGCGTCGCTTGATATCCCAAGCCATCATGCTTGCCTTTCGATCTTCAGCGGCGCCGGTTCGGCGACCGCACTCTCGGTGGAAAGTCCCTGCCAGCGGCCCGCTGCGTTGCGATGTATGTCGAAGTGATCCAGCACCCGTGTGCAGCTGTGATCGACGATGTCCTGAAGGCCTGCAGGACGGGCGTAGAATGCCGGGACCGGTGGAAAAATGACCGCGCCCATTTCGGTGCAGGCGACCATGTTGCGCAGGTGAGCCAGGTTGAGCGGCGTCTCGCGGGTCATCAGCACCAGCTTGCGCCGCTCCTTCAGCATCACATCGGCGGCGCGCGTGATCAGATTGTCGGACAGACCGTGGGCCACCGCTGCCAGAGTGCGCATCGAGCAGGGCGCTATCACCATGCCGTCGCACAGGAACGAACCGCTGGCGATGCTGGCGCCGACATTGCGGACGCTGTGCACCACATCGGCCGCACCTTCGATCAGGCGACGGCCGTCCGGAATTTCTTCGCGGATGTTGAGCAAGGCGGCTTGCGACATGACGAGGTGAGTTTCCCAGCCACCTTGTTCGCGGAGCATTTCGAGCAGGCGCTGCCCGTAAACCGAGCCCGTCGCTCCGGTTATGGCAACGACCACGCGCTTCATGGGCGGACTGCGCCGCCCGCGCGTTCCCTGCGTACTCCCGTCGCAACGTTCATGGCCGAATCCTTCTCCCTCAACCATTATGCAACAAATTGTACTATAAGCAACATGTAAGAGCACCTTGAAGCTATGTCCTTCGGGGCTTCTCCGCTTCAATCGCAGGCTGCGGCGGCAAGCCGAGACTTATGGCCTTGAGTTCCAGGAATTCGTCGATCCCGTGACGCGATCCCTCGCGCCCCAGTCCCGATTCCTTGACCCCGCCGAAAGGCATGGTTTCCGAAGAAATGATGCCGTTGTTGACGCCGACCATGCCGACCTCGAGACCTTCGGCAAGGCGCCAGAACCGGTCCATGTCGCGGGTGAATGCGTAGGCGGCCAGGCCCGAGCGGGTGCTGTTGGCCAGGGTCAGGGCTTCGGCCTCGGTTTCGAAACGGAAGAGGGGAGCGACCGGTCCGAAGGTCTCTTCCAGCGCCAGCCGCATGTCCGGGTTGGCGCCGGTCAGGACCGTGGGCTGGTGGAACAGCTCGCCGGCTTCATGGCCTTCGCCTCCCGTGACGATCCGGGCACCGCGCCCGACGGCATCGCCGACATGTTCGCGCACCTTCTGCAATGCCGCGGCGGTGATCAGCGGGCCCTGATCGGTCTCGCCTTCCAGGCCGTTGCCGACGCGGAAAGCCGCGACTCTGGCGGCCAGCGCTTCGGCGAACCGGTCATGGATGCCGTTCTGCACCAGGATGCGGTTGGCGCAGACGCAGGTCTGGCCGGTGTTTCGGAACTTTGAAGCGATCGTGCCCGCCACGGCGACGTCGATATCGGCATCGTCGAACACGATCAGCGGAGCGTTGCCGCCCAGCTCCATCGACACCCGCTTGAGCGTCGTCGCGCACTGCGCGGTCAGCAGCTTGCCAACCGTGGTGGAGCCGGTGAAGGTGAATTTGGCAACGCCGGGATGGCTGGTCAGGACCGATCCGATCGCCGGCGCATCGCCTGCGATGACGTTGAAAGTGCCCGCCGGAACACCGGCCTCGAGTGCCAGCCGGGCCAGCGCGAAGGCCGTGAGCGGGGTCAGTTCGGCGGGTTTGAGTGTAACGGTGCATCCTGCGGCCAGGGCGGGCGCGACCTTGCGCGTGATCATCGCTGCGGGAAAATTCCATGGCGTAATCGCGCCGACCAGGCCCACCGGCTGCTTGAGAACCAGGACCCGGCGATCGCGTTGGGCGGGGATGATCTCGCCATTGATGCGCCGGGCTTCTTCCGCGAACCATTGGATGAAACTGGCCGCATAGTCGATCTCGCCCAGCGCTTCGGCGAGCGGCTTGCCCTGTTCGGCCGTGAGCAGTATTGCCAGATCGTTGCGGTTTTCGCGAACAAGCGCGAACCAAGCGTGCAGAATGGCGGCGCGTTCGGCGGCCGAATGGGCCCGCCATTCCCCGAAGGCTCTGGCGTTGCTTTCGACGGCGCGGTTCGCCTCGACCGCACCTAGGAGGGGGATTTCCGTCAGCGCCATCCCCGTCGCAGGATTGATCACGGCAATCGCCCGCTCGGTAGTGGCTATGGCCTCGCCATCGACGATCGGCAGGCCTGCAGCGAATTCGGGCCGGGACAAGGATGGCTGGGAAACAGGCATGGAGCGAAACCTTGGCAGTCGGTTGGGAAGTTCAAGGGATGCAAACGAAACGGGGCGGAACCGCCGGAGCGGATCCCCCCCAATCGATGGGGTGACCTTTCGGTCACCCCAGGCAGAGCCGTCAGTACTTGTAGGCGACCTTGAGGAACCATTCGCGCGGCCGCGAATAGGTTGCCTCGGCGACGCCGCCAACGTCCAAATCCACATAGCCGCCCTGGATGTAGCGCTTGTCGGTTAGGTTCGTGACACCTGCCGTTACCGTGAAGTGGTCGCTGGCGTCGGTGAACGAAGCGCTGGCGCCGAACACGCTATAGGCGGGTTGATACAGCTGCGGGCTGTTGATGGCATCCTTGAAGGTGCCGCTCTGATGGTACCAGTCGCCGCGAAGAACGAACTTGCCCTTGTCGCTCTCGTAAACGGTCGCATTCGCGGCGATCGTCGCTGTCCATTCGGGCACGAACGCAAACTTGGAGTTCACGTTTACCGGGAAAGCACTTGGATCCACCGAACGATAATAGGCATCGAGGTAACCGACACCATAGTCGATCCTTAGCCAGTCGGTCGGGGCGGCCTGGCCTTCGATCTCGAAGCCCTTGATCCGGCCCTCACCCCCGTTGCGAACCTTGGGCGCGATACCCTCGTTCACGACGATTTGGATGTCGCTGTAGTCGGATTGGAACAGCGCGATGTTCATGCGCAGGCGCCGGTCGAACAATTCGGTCTTGAGGCCGACTTCGTAGGATTCGACGAATTCCGGGGTGAAAGCAGGGGTGACGAGTTCGCCCGGGAATATACGCTGGCTGAAGCCGCCATTCTTGAAGCCCTTGGAATAGGACGCATAGCCCATGATGTCGTCGGTGAACTGATAGTTCACCGAGACCGCCGGGGTCCATTCCTTGGCCTTGGCGGACACCTCGACCGCGGGCAGATTGTGGTTGCCGCCAGGATTGGTCGCCGACGGAACACATGCCGGGTCAGGGAACCCGTTCGGCAGCAGCTGCGGCGCTGGCTGGCCGACCAGACAGCGGCTGTACTGAATGAACACGCCATCAGGATAGGGTGGGAGAAGACCCGCGGTGAAATCGCGATAGATTACCTGGGCCGAAGGGTCGAAACGCTTGGTTTCGTCGGTGTAGCGGATACCTGGAGTGATCGAAAACTTGTCGGTGACCTTGTAGGTGAACTGCATGTAAGCTGCGTAGCTGTCGTTGTTGATTTTGCCACCGCTAAAAAAGTTCGCGAAACCGAACCGCAGCGGTTCGATGTCCTGGCCCTTTTCCTTCAAGTAATAGGCGCCCAGAGCGAACTTGAGCCTGTCGTCGAACAGGTTACCGTTGAGCTGCAATTCCTGCGAAGCTTGCCAAAGGTCGATGTTGTTGGTCAGCTGCAGCACTTCGTGCGGAGTCACGTCGAAGTCGTATTCGATGACCGACTTCTGGTCGCGGTACGCACTGATCGACTTGAGTGTCACGCCGCCGAAATCATACTCGAGCGTCAGATTAGTACCCCAAAGGTCGAAGTCGGAACGGTTCGGACCTCCGGCCCAAGTCGTATCGATATCGCCTGTAACCCATCGGGAAGAAACGCAGTTCGGATTGCTGACCGGTGCCAGTTCACCCGGGGCGCCACATTGTCCAGCGCCACCGCCCAGCTTGTTGTAACCGAAGTTTGAGCTAGGGAAGGCAACTTGACGGCCGTCAGGCAGATTCACGATTTGCAGAAGATCGGGTGAGTCCCGGTTTTCGATGAGATAGATAGCTGCCTGTTCTTCGCGACGAATGTTGACGTCGGCGGCGAGAATTGCCTTGAAGTTGTCGGTCGGTTCCCACTTGAAGGCCACGCGGCCAGAGAAGCTGTCCTTGTTGCCCTGCCGTCCGCCGTCGAACAGGCGGCGCTGGTAGCCGTCGCGGGTTTCGTAGGACGCTACGGCGCGCATCGCCAGCGTATCGCTGATCGGGATATTGACGATGCCCTTGATATCGGCGCGGTTGAAGCGACCGGTCGCGGCTTCAAGTTTCAAATCAAATTCGTTCCCGGGTTCGTTGGTATTGACGATGATCGCGCCGCCAATCGTGTTCTTGCCGAACAGGGTGCCCTGCGGACCGCGCAGGATCTGGACGTTCGAAATGTCCGCCATGTCGAGCAGGCCCCCGACCGAACGGGCAACATAGACGCCATCAACATAGATGCCGACACCGGGATCGACGGTGATGTTGAAGTCAGTCTGGCCGACGCCGCGGATGAAAGCGGTGAGCGATGCGCTGGAGCCAGAGATGTTGCCGACGGGTTGAATGTTGACGTTGGGCGCGAAGGACGCCACCTGCGCGACGTTGGCAATCTGGCGGTCTTCGATCATGGCACCGCTCATCGCGGTAACCGCGATCGGCGTTTCCTGCGCGTTCTCTTCCCGCTTGCGGGCCGTGACCACAATGTCGTCGAGACCGCCTCTCGAGGCTTCTTGCTGTGCGCCCGGATCGACATCTTGCGCATGAGCAGAATTCGGAGCAAGTGCGAAACTGGCCATAGTCAGGCCGGTCGTAGTTATCAGCATGCGTTTGGCGTTGTAGAAAGATGTAATTCCAGGCATAGTTTCTCTCCCTCATCGATCACAGGCTTTTCGCCTTAGTGCTAGAATTTTACCTCAAAGGTCGCTCCGATTTTCCGTGGCTGTTCGTAAAATCCATCGTTCGACAGCGGGCCCGGCCGCATCGTCTGGAAAACCTTTTCGTTTGTAAGATTGGTGGCCCACACTGCTACTTTCCAATTCTCGTTTTCGGGTGTCCAGGACAACGATGCGTTAGAAAGAGTGTATGGTTTCTGCGAGAAGTTGTTCGCAAAGTCGTAATAGAGACGCGAACTGAACGAGACATTTCCGTTTAGTGCCATGCGTCCGGCCCCAAGGTCGTGTCCCCATTCAAACCCGACATTTCCCGACCATTTCGGCGCCCGGGTCATGACGAACCCGGAGGCATCCAGGGTCACGACGGTATTGCCCCCGTCCGCCTGAGGGAAGAAACCCTGAGCCAGCGGGAAATCCTTGTACTGTGCGTGAGTATAGGCGAGCGCCGCCCGCAGTTTCAGGCCAGCGGTTGGGACGATCGTCGTCTCGAGTTCGCCGCCATAGATTTCGGCATTTGCTGCGTTCTGCAGAATATAGCCAGACCCGGCCGAATCCTTAGACTGCAGTTGCAGGTTGGTGTAGTCATAATAATATATCGCGAGATTGGCTCGGAACCAGTCGAAAGGATCTGATTTTAACCCAAATTCAGCAGCCTTGATTTCTTCGGGTTCGACAGGGATGTTACGTGTGCTAGCCATATTGAAGACGCCGCTTTTGAAAGCGGTGCTCCAGCTAGCGTAGACATTTGTTTTGTCGTCGATTTCGTAACGTACGCCGATCTTGTAGTTGAACTTATTGAAGGACCTGTGAACGTTGTTAACCACCAGACTGCCGTTTAGTGTCTGTGAAAATTCCCGTTTTTCGGTCGTGTAACGCCCGCCGAGGTTGACGAACAGGCCCGGTACCGCCTCGTACGTGATATCCGCGAAGCCGGCAAAGGACCGGCCGCCCAGATCAGGTTCGAGCGTCGGTCCGGACAAACCTGCCGTGGGACTAGGGGCTGTCCAGGGCTGAAGAAAAGCACTTCCACCAAATTGGTAGAAATATCCACCCACCAGCCACTGGAGCGGGCCGGGGTTGGCGGAACTGAGCTTGATTTCCTGACTGCCCGACTCGGAACGGAAGATCGCCGGAAAATTCCCTAGCCGCAGGTTAGAAGCGTCTGAATCGGTGATCTGATTCCAGCGGAGGTTCATGAAGCCGCTGGTGGTCTCGATGTTGAAATCATCGAGTTCGAGCTTGGTGTGCAAGGCGAAAGTCCAGCGCCGCAAGTCGAGGCGAGGAACATCGGTGAGCGACGCTTGCCAGGCTCCGGTAGGCAAGATGGCTCCGGGGAAGCGCCGCGCGACAGTGTTGCCATCGACCGGTTGCGGCGAATTGCTAGTGCTTTTTTGGTCGAAGAATTCGCCGGTCAGGACAACCTTGAAATTGTCCGCCGGCTTGAACAGAAACTTGCTGCGCAAATCGATGACCCGCTGGTCGCCCAGCGTTCCACCACGCACCAGATCATCGATATAGCCATCGTTCTTGCGGAAAAGGCCGGAAAGATCGATCGCGGCCTTTTCGCTGATAGGGCCGGTCACATAGAGCCGCGCGTCATAGTCGCCCGCTTCGCGCCGCATCCGGCCGACCCGTAAGGAAGCCTTGCCCCGGAAATCGAAGCTGGGGTCCGGCGTGATCACATTGATCAGCCCGCCCGTCGCATTGCGACCAAAAGTGGTGCCTTGCGGACCGCGCAGCACCTCAACCCGCTCGACCTCGACGAGATCGATCCAGTTTGCGGCAGATTCGGGCTGATAGACACCGTCGATGTAGGTGGCGATATTGGGTTCGTCGCCAATCGAGATGCCGGTTGAGCCGACACCGCGAACCACGGGCTGGAAGACACCCATGTTGCGGCTGCCTACAAAGCCAGGCACCAGCTGGGTCAGCGTCCTTACTGTTGAGACGTCGGCCGATTGCAGGGCATCTGCGCCCAGCGCTGTGACGGCCACGGGCACCTGCTGCAATCTTGCTTCGCGGCGGGTCGCAGTGACAACGATATCTTCGATACCGGTCGACGCCTGCTCATCTTTGGGCTGCTCGGCTGTTGTATCCTGAGCGAGCGCGACACTAGGAACAAGCGATTGCGCAAGGACGGCAGCCGCAGTTACAAACAAGTTAATCTGAAGTTCTTTCATTTCCTCTCCCCTCGCCGCATATTTTTAATTCTAAGAATTACTTCTGTTGAGATAGATACTCCTGCAGAAAGTCGAGACGATCATTGCCCCAGAATATTTGATCGTCGACAAACATTAACGGCGCGCCGAAGACTCCCCGCTGATAGGCTAGGCTGCGAGCCTTGCGATATTCATTCTGGCCAAGTGAAGAGTCCACGAAGGCTGTCAACGCCTCTGGATCGAGTCCAGCTTCTGTTGCACAGGCGCGCAGTTCTCCGCGGTCGCTTGGGTCGATTCCCTGTCCCCAGATCAGATTGTAAGCGGCAGCGACGTATGCTTCCGCTTTGCCCTGCTCGCGCGCGTAGAGCGTGGCGCAGTTCCAGTCCTTGCAGGCAAAGCTGGCCGGAAAACGCAAGGGAGCGTCATATTTGTGGGCCCACCGGTTGAGGTCCGCCATCATCACCTTGATTTTCGGAACCACCTCGCGATTGGACGGGCCGTAGTTCCCCGCCGCGATCTTCGCCTCGGGGATATCGATCGGCCAATATTCGAGTTCGCAACCGGCCTTGCGGGCTATTTCCGGGAGCTTCAGCTGCGCGAGGTAACTGAAGGGACTGATGAAGTCGAAATAGAAGTCGATCTTGCGGCTCATCGTGCGGTCCCGAAGCCGACGAGCTTCTCGTAACTGTCCCAGAAGCCGACAATGGCGCCTTCGGTGACAAGGTGGTCGGCATCCTCGGCGCGGCCACCGCCCATCGCGATGAACGAGGTTGCCTGCTGTTCGCCGACAATGGCGTTCTGGACGATTTCCACCGCTTCGCCGTCTTCCATCGAGATCAGGCCGGCCGGACCGATCAGGTTGGTCTGCTTGCGCCGGATTGCCTGCATTTCTGCATCGTCGTCGGCGTAACCGAAGTGGGTCCAGACCAGCTCGAACGCTTCCTGTCCCTTTGGCACGATTTGCCGCACGGCGAGCGTGTTCTGAATCTGCTGGAGGACCAGGTTCGGGAAAACCGCGAGGATAACCAGGGTGATGCCGTCATCGAATTCCTGGCGGCCCTTGAGCAGCGACATGTCCTGAAGCTTGAACTCGGTATCGAACGTCCTGGAATCGCCATAGGCCTGTTTGTCGGCGGCATCGTCGTTGCTGGCGGCGATGGAATAAAGCAGCGAATGCCGCTTCTCGCTGTCCATCAGTGCCTTGCCGGTCTGGGTCGACCGGTAGAGCCCGAATGTGTTGTGGAACAGGTGCAGAAGGCTGGCGTGATAGGGATCGCGGGTATTCTCCGCATAAAGCTTCCAGTTGCCGTGAACATATTGCCGCTGATCGCCCAGCACCTTGATCGGTTTGTGCATGATCCGTTCGATATGCTCGACAACCAACGGGCCGAGGAAATCGTTCAGTGGCACCACGCTTTGAGAAAAGCTGGCGAAGACAAGCCCGCCGACGATCCCGACGCGCAACTGCTTGAGGCCATGCTGTTTCATGTCGAAATCGCCGGGCATTCCGCCCTGGCCCTTGAGACCGCGGCGGAACGGCACCCCGATCAGATTGCCGGCGAGGTCATAGGCCCATTGGTGGTAAACACATTCGAGATTGGGGCGATTGCCGCGCAGTTCGCGGCATACCAGTGCCCCGCGATGAGCGCAGCGATTGACCACGACATGAACGGCGCCATCAGCGGCCCTGGTGACGATGACCGGGGTTTCTCCGATGAAGGTTGATTTGAAATCGCCAGCCTCGGGCACTTCTGCCTCGAGCGCGACGAAGGACCAGGCCTCGCCCTGGAAGATCTTTTCCTGCTCGCGCGCGTGATACTCCGGATCGGTGAAAACCCGGTAGGGAATCCGGCGACCAGTTCCGTTTGCGGTTCTCGAGGTATTTTCGTCTGGCAGAGCTGTGTCGGTCATGATCAAAATCCTGGTCGCGAACTAAATCGGGCGAACCATCATCGTGTCGATGAGGTTGGTATCGAAAACGGCGATCTTCGAACGAAACAAGGGGCGCTCGCCCGACAAGTCGATCTCGTCTATATACTTGCCCGAATTGTAGATTGTTGTGTGTCCGTCGGTACGGGTCATAAGGACCGCATAATTGGTTTGCGTCTTTGCAAGTGCTCCCGTTGTGGAAACCATCCGGGTCGGACCGAGAATATGACGGTAGGCATGCACCGGGAAGATATTGGCTTTGCGCAGTGAAACAATGCGATCCACAAGCATTCCGCGGCTGTCGCAATAGATCGCCGCTGAATCCATGTTTCGCTCGAAGTTCTCGCGCGAGATCACGGTATAAACGCAGTCCGAAACAAAGAGTTCGGGCCACTCTTCCAAGCGATCATCGTCAATGAGTTCGGCGTAGAGCGCGTTGAGCTCGGAAGTGAGCTGCTGCAGCTCATAGCGGGAAGGGGTGTCGAGGAGCATTCAGGCGCTCTCTTTCGGTTGATCGATGCACACCCAGCCGTCTTCGATCGTGACGGGGTATGTCTTGATGGGGATCTGGCAGGGAAAGGCCTTGGCAGCTCCGGTGGCGATGTCGAACGAACCACCGTGAAACGGGCACTCGATAATTGTGCCGTCCTGGTAGCCATCGGTCAGCATGGCATTGCCATGGGTGCAAAGATTGTCGGTGACGAACACTTCGCCATCGACGTTGTAGACTGCAAGCGCAGGCATTTTTTCCTGGTAGACCGCGACCGGTTCACCGTCCTTGACGGACGCTACTTGGCAAAGGCGCAATTTGTTCGACATGGCGTCTGGCAATTCCAATCTAGGTTATGGACCGGCGATCAAATGGATGATCAGCCGAGGGGAATATCCATTCCGTAGCCCGCGGCTTCGTTGCCGTGACCGAATATATCGCGGGTGTAGTATTCCTGCTGGCTTGGGGCCTTGCGGGCACCCCAGCCGAACTCCCACAGCCAGCCCGACGGGTTGGCGCAGTAGAAGGTCAGCGCCTGGTCGTTTGCATGCTTGCCGAGCTGGAGCGCGACGTCGATCTTGCGCGCCCGCACAATGTCGTGCGCGAGGCCGAGATCGTCGAGGTCGGTATATTCGAACATCAGGTGGTTGATGCGCTTTTCCATCGGGCCAAGCCCGAAAGCGACCGAATGCTGCCGCTCGTTGCAGTGCATGAAGTACGGCTGCGCCACCATCCCGTTGGGCAGCTGCAGGTGATACTCGACCGACCCGCGCAGCCCCAGCAGTCCGTAGAACGCCGCCGCCGCGGGAACATCGTCCTGACGCAGGATGCAATGCCCGATTCCTTCCGATCCGGTCACGAATTTTCCGTACATGGGGCGCCCAGGATGGAAAGGCTTGTGGGTGTCGACTTGCGGCCCGTAAAAAATTTCGGTGGGGTTCCCACCCGGATCAGCCAGCTTGGCAAGACCGAGCACGCGCCGCTCCCGAGCTTCGGCCTCGCTTGCCACCGTCAAGGAGATTCCGGCGGCGGTCAGCTTTGCCACCATGGCGTCGAATTCCACCGGATCGGCAACGCGCCAGCCCAGATAGGCAAGATCGTCGGAGTCGGAGGCGTGCAACACGATGCGATGATGCCACTGGTCCATGCGCAGGTAGAGGCGGTCGCCTTCGCCCTCGTCGACAATCTCCATGCCGGCCACTTCGGCAGCATAACTGCGCCATGCATCGAGATTTGTTACGGTCAACCCGAGGTAACCGAGTTCCGTGACTGCTGCCATTTGCTTTCTCTCCCAGAGGACGCGGCTCGCATCTCGCGGGACCGTCATCGCCGATTGTCTTGCCGCCGGTCTTGCCGGCCGAGTCGAGGCGATAGCCGATAGTTCTCCATAGTGCAATACGTTGCACCGGGTAATTTGTTGGTGTAGGAATAGCGCAACAGAACGTCGATCCAGCGATTCGCCCGTGATGGGCGGGCGGCGCGGGACCGGATTCGGGAACACCGCCAAGGTGTCCAGTCATTCAGCGGAAGCCGTCCGACCGGCTGCCGCAAAGTGGGAGTGGAGCGTTATGGAAGCCGCAGAAAAGCGTGTCGGACGGATTGCCGATTTGCAAGCGATCAAACAGCGCCTGAAATCGTGGCTCGTGAAAGATCAGGCGAGGGGTATCTACCAGATCGACCGCGCCGCTTTCACTGATGCCGAGCTGTTCGATATCGAGATGAAGTATATTTTCGAGCGCAACTGGATATTCCTCGCTCACGAAAGCCAGGTCGCCAAACCCCACGATTTCCTTACCGCCAAGATGGGGCGAATCCCCGTGATCATCACCCGGGACCGGTCTGGGACTGTCCGCGGGCTGGTCAACGCCTGCGCCCACCGCGGCGCCAAGGTCTGCCGCGAAAAGGCCGGCAACAGGAAGAATTTCATGTGCCCCTTCCACGGCTGGACCTACTCGTCTGCAGGGGACCTTCTCGACGTCACCGAAGAAGGGGCGGGGGGTTATGCGCCTGGCTTCGACCGCGCCGATTTCGGACTTCCCAGGATCGCCCGTCTGGAAATTTACCGCGGCTTCATCTTCGGCAGCCTGTCTCCCGATGTCTTGCCACTCGAGGAATATCTGGCCGGCTCGAAGGCGTTCATCGATCTGTTGGTCGACCAGTCTCAGCAAGGCGAAATGGAGGTGCTGCCGGGCGCTACGCGGTACCGCTATCGCGGCAACTGGAAGATGCAGGTGGAAAACGGTCTGGACGGGTATCACGTCGGAACGGTCCACGCCAATTACTTCATGACGGTGATGCGTCGAGTCGAGGGGGCCTCCAAGAACGACACCAAGGCGATCGACTTTTCAAATTTCAACCGGCAGGACGGCGGATCTTTTTCCTTCCATAACGGGCATTCAGTGCTCTGGGCCGACTACGCCAATTTCCGGGATCGGCCGAATTTCGAGGCCCTCGACTGGATCGAGGAAACCCATGGCGAGGAGAAGGCGCTGTGGATGAACAAACGCATCCGGAATCTTCAGCTGTTCCCCAACGTCTTCCTGATGGATCAGACCAGCACCCAGATCAGGATCATCCAGCCGATCTCCGTCGACGAGACCGAAGTCACGACCTATTGCATCGCTCCGGTGGGTGAAAGCGCCTCGGCACGGGCCCTGAGGATCCGGCAATACGAGGACTTCTTCAATGCCAGCGGCATGGCGACGCCGGACGATCTGACCGAATTCAACAACTGCCAGGCCGGGTATGGCGCAGGCGAAGGTCGGATGAACGACATGTCGCGCGGCTCGACGCGCTGGGAACAAAACGCCGGGCGTTTCGGCGCCGGCCTTTCGGTGGATGCGGTGATGAGCAGTCCGTCAGTGGCCGACGAGGGACTCTATGTAGCTATCCACGACGAGTGGATCAGCCGGATGAACTCCGCTATCGACCAGGAGACCGCAGAATTTCTTGCCAAGGGCGACTTGGAGCTGGCGCAATGACGGCAACCGATGCGCATTGGCTTGCCGTTTACCGCTTTCTCGGACGCGAGGCGGTAGCGCTCGACGACAAGGACTGGGACGCCTGGCTGTCGCTCTATGCCGAAGACGCGGAATACTGGGCTCCGGCCTGGGATGACCGCGAGCGCCTTACCGTTGATCCGCAGCGCGAAATCTCGCTGATCTATTATCACAATCGCGGCGGCCTGGAGGATCGGGTTTTCCGTATTCGCACCGGGCGGTCCTCGGCAAGCACGCCCGGGCCGCGCACTTCGCACGTGTTCACGTTGCTTTCGACGGAAGAAGGCGATGGCCTGGTACGGGCGCGCACATCGTGGACGGTAACATCCGTGCTCGATGGGGCGGTAACCGTCTACAGCGGATCGGCCTTCTATGATCTCGAGCCTGCCGGCGGGAGTTTTGTGATCAAGCGCAAGAAGACCGTGATCATCAACGACCTCGCGCAGACCATGCTCGATGTCTACAGCATCTGACCGACCCATGGCAGCACCAGCAGCGCGTCCCGTCGTCGGGACCATGATCGGCGATCCTGCGGGGATCGGACCCGAAGTGACGGTCAAGGCCTTGGCGGACGGTTCGGTACACGAGGTATCGATACCGGTGCTACTTGGCTCGGCAGCGGCGGTGGAGCGTGCGCTCGACATGACCGGGGTCAGGGCCCGGGTGCGCCGGATGCGTTCGTTCGAACAGCCCAGTGACGATGTCGGGGTGATCGACGTGATCGACACTGGAGCCTTGCCGGACGGCGTTTTGCCACTGGGTGTGGATACCGAAGTGGCCGGCCATGCCACCGCGCAATGGCTGGACGAGCTCGACGCGCTGGCCCGGGATGGCTCCTTCGCCGCGACGGTCATGGGACCGATCAGCAGCGGTTCGCTCAAGATGGCCGGAAAACTCGACAAGGTGATCAGCCCCACGCCGGGCGAAAGCTATCTGGTGTTGCTGACCGGTCCTTTGCGGGTGGCGCATCTCACCGATCACATGTCGCTGCGCCAGGTGATCGACGTGATAACCGCCGATCTCGTCGCCAAGGCAATCAGGCAAGTTAATGATGCCATGCGGTCGTGGGGAATCGCTCGTCCGCGGATCGCCGTGGCGGGGCTCAACCCGCACGCCATGGGTGACGAGGATCGGCTCGCGATTGCCCCCGGGGTCGAACGGGCCCGGGCAGCCGGCGTTGCCGTGGAAGGCCCGATTGCGCCCGATTCGGTCTTCCGCCAGTGCATCGAGGGGCGCTTCGACATGGTGCTCGCGATGTTCCACGATCAGGGGCACATTGCCGTAAAGACCTGGGGCTTTTCGGGCAATTGCGTGATCATAATGGGTCCGCCCTATCTGCACATGTCGGTCGCCCACGGCACCGCCTACGATATTGTCGGCACGGGCAAGGCGGACGCCGCGATGATGCTCAGCGCGATGCGCATTTGCGGTCAGCTCGCATCTGGACAGGGATTTACAGGAGAAGCACAATGAATGCCATGGCCCCAGTGGGAGCGCCCTCGCTCCCGACAGCGGTGGACTATAGAGTCTACCACGATACGCAGATTTTCGCCGCCGAGCAGCGCAATATCTTCAAGGGGCGCACCTGGTGCTACCTTGGGCTTGAGGCCGAGATTCCCAACGCGGGCGACTTTCGCGCAACCCATCTCGGCGAAACGCCGGTGGTGCTCGTGCGCGGACAGGAAGGCAAGCTTCATGCCTGGGTAAACCGGTGCGCGCACAAGGGCGCGACGGTGTGCCGTTCGTTGCGCGGCAACCAGGCCGACGGCGCGTTCGTCTGCGTCTACCATCAGTGGGCTTACGATTCGGAAGGCACGCTGGTCGGCGTACCCTTCCGGCGCGGGATGAAGGGCGTTGGAGGGTACGAAAAGGATTTCGATCTGGCCAGTCACTCGCTCGAGAAGCTCCGGGTAGAAAGCTACAAGGGCATGGTGTTCGGCACTTTTTCAGCCGACATCGAGTCGCTTGACGATTTTCTCGGCCCGGTGATGCGCAAGTATATCGACCGCGTTTTCCAGCGCCCGATCAAGGTCCTGGGTTACTCCCGGCAATATATGGCGGGCAATTGGAAGCTCTATTCCGAAAACAGCCGCGACAGCTACCACGGCGGCTTGCTGCACCTGTTCTACCCGACTTTCGGAATCTACCGACAAAGTCAGGACAGCGCGGGTGAGCTGGCCGAGCAGGGCTTTCACAATGTCTTTACCGTCTCCAAGCCCAAGGGTGACATCGATTACGGATCGTTCGGCGATGAGGCCAATCGCGAAATGCAAGGGTCCGCCAAACTGCAGGACGAACGCCTGTTGCAATTCCGGCCCGAGATCGAGGACGATGTGGGCTTGCACATCCAGTCGCTGTTTCCGTCGGTCGTGCTGCAGCAGATCCAGAACACGCTGGCGACACGCCAGATTGTGACTCACGGTGTCGACAAGACCGAGCTGGTATGGACTTATTTCGGCTATGCCGACGATGATGAGGAAACGACCCGTCACCGGCTGCGCAACCTGAACCTCGTCGGTCCTTCCGGACTGATTTCGATGGAGGACGGTGAAGCGGTCGAGCTTTGCCAGCAGGGCACGGTCGGGGCCGAAGGCAAGCACAGTTTCATCGAAATGGGCGGCGACGACGTGCGGGGCTATTACGCGCCGATGGGCATGGACGAGAACGCTGTGCGCGGCTTCTGGAAAGGCTATCTGAGCCTGATGGGCGATGCTCTTGCCGTCAGCGCCGAGGCATCGGCATGAGCTTGGTCGAGCCTGTTTTGCAGGGTCTCGTCGATTCCCTGAACGCCGCTTACGGACTGTGTCTGGATGACGACCGGCTTGAGGAGTGGCCCGAGTTTTTCGTCGACGATTGCCTTTATCAGGTGATCGCCCGCGAAAATGTCGACAACGGGCTGCCGGCCGCGGTGATGTATTGCGACAGCAAGGGCATGCTCGTCGATCGGGTGGTGGCGCTGCGCCGCGCCAACGTTTTCCCGGAGCATTTCAGTCGTCACCTGATTTCGCGAGCGGTCTTGACCGGGATCGACGGGGATACCGTGTCGGCCGAAGCAAGCTATGCCTTGCTGCAGACGCGCAACGACGGTGAGACCCGCATCTACAACGCCGGGAAATATGTCGACCGTCTGCTAATCAAGGACGGCGTAGCCAAGCTGGTGAGCCGAATGTGCGTCTATGACACCCACAGAATCGCGACGCTGCTGGCGACCCCAATCTGACTGCCGAACATCGTCTGGCGTCGAAAAGAAATCTAGAGGAGAAATACCATGAAACTGTTCATCAGCCCCGGCGCATGTTCCCTCGCCCCGCACATTGCCCTGCGCGAAACCGGTGCCGATTTCGAAGCCGTCAAGGTCGATCTGGCCGTGCGCAAGACCGAGGCGGGCGAGGATTTCCTCACCGTCAACCCGTCCGGCAAGGTCCCGGCCCTCACCCTGGACAGCGGCGAGACCCTGACCGAGAACCCCGCCATCCTGCTGTACATAGCCGACCAGAACCCCGCGTCTGGCCTGGCGCCGGCCGAAGGCAGCCTCGATCGTTACCGACTGCTGAGCCGTCTCAGCTTCCTCGGTTCCGAATTCCACAAGGCATTCGTGCCGTTGTTCGCCCCCGGCACTTCCGACGAAGCGAAGGCGGCGGCCGCGGAATCGGTCAAGAACCACCTCGCCGCGCTCGATAAGGAATTGGCCGGGCGGGACCACTATGCTGGCAATGCTTTCAGTGTTGCCGACATCTACCTGTTCGTGATGCTGGGTTGGCCAGCCTACGTCGGTATCGACATGGCCGCCTACCCCTCGCTCGGCGCCTATGTCGGCAAGATCGCGCAGCGTCCCGCCGTGGGTGCCGCGCTCAAGGCCGAAGGCTTGGCGTGAGCCGGACAGTCCGACTTCCCGCATTATGCGATGGAGTTCAACCATTCTCCATTTGCAAATGCGTTCTATTTAGTGCAATAGTAACGAGAAATCGGATGGACGCGAAAGCTGTGTGCATGACCTCGCGCGAACACAGGCAATGCTAGCGTCAAAAAACAGTTGAATATCGATTGGGAGAGCCATGACTGCCGTAGCCAACGACATCGCACGCCCGGAGATTGGCAAGTCCATCACGGTTGATGGCAGCGTCACGAATTATCACGATTTGGGCGATGGCGCACCGGTCCTGCTGATCCACGGATCGGGACCCGGGGTGACTGCCTGGGCCAATTGGCGGCTCAACATGCCCGAGCTAGCGAAGCGCTTCAGGGTCATCGCGCCCGACATGTTCGGGTTTGGCTATTCGGCTTCGAAGGGCCGGATCGAAGATAAGCGGGTGTGGGTCGATCAGGTCGCATCGCTGCTCGATAGCCTCGGGATCGACAAGGTCTCGATGGTCGGCAATTCCTTCGGCGGCGGCATAACCCTGGCGTTCATGATCGCGCATCCCGATCGGGTCGAAAGGGCGGTGCTGATGGGGCCGGCAGGGCTCGATTTCCCGATCACGCCTGCGCTCGACCTGGTCTGGGGCTACCAGCCTTCGCTGGAGGAAATGCGCACCTCGCTCAAGTACCTCGCCTGGGATCACAGCCGGCTGACCGAAGACCTGGTCCAGTCGCGCTATGAAGCGAGTGCGCGTCCCGAAGCGCATGAGCCGTATCACGCGACGTTCGGCGGGGCTGACCGGCAGCGCAACATCGCGATGCTGGCAAGCCGCGAGGAAGACGTGGCGGCGCTAAAGCACGAAACGCTCATCCTGCATGGCCTGTTCGACCAGGTGATTCCGCTGGAATCGACCGTTCGCCTGGCCAGCCTGTTGCCGCGCGCCGACCTGCACGTGTTCGCGGAATGCGGCCACTGGGTTCAGATCGAACGGATGACGAGCTTCAACCGCATGGTGGCCGAATTTTTCGAGAACGGCCTCAAGGCCTGAAGGGACAAGGAGAACTGAAATGGCGCTGACCGGTGTACTTCGCCCTGGCTATGTCCAGTTGCGCGTCCTCGATCTGGATGAGGCAATCCAGCACTATCGTGACCGTATCGGCCTCAACCTGGTGAGCGTCGAGGGAGGCAGGGCTTTCTTCCAGGCCTTCGACGAGTTCGATCGCCACAGCATCATTCTGCGCGAAGCCGATTCTGCCGGGCTCGACCGGATGGCCTTCAAGGTCGCCAGGGATGCCGATCTCGACCACTTTGCCGAACGCCTGCTCGACATCGGGGTTCATGTCGACGTGATTGCGGCCGGAGAGGATCCTGGTGTTGGCCGCAAGATCCGCTTCAATACGCCAACCTCCCACGTGTTCGATCTCTATGCCGAGATGGAGCTGTCCGAGACCGGTCCGGCCGTGCGCAATCCGGACGTCTGGATCGCCGAACCGCGCGGTATGCGCGCGACCAGGTTCGATCACTGCGCCCTCAATGGTGTCGATATTTCGGCGAGCGCGAAGATTTTTGTCGAGGCTCTCGATTTTTCGGTGGCCGAGGAATTGGTGGACGAAGGGTCCGGCACTCGGCTGGGCATCTTCCTGTCATGCAGCAACAAGGCGCATGACGTGGCGTTTCTGGGCTATCCCGAGGACGGACGGATCCATCACACATCGTTCAACCTCGAATCCTGGCACGATGTCGGTCATGCGGCGGACATCATCAGCCGCTACGACATTTCGCTCGATATCGGCCCGACCCGCCATGGGATCACACGCGGGCAGACGATCTACTTCTTCGACCCCTCGGGCAACCGCAACGAGACGTTCAGCGGCGGCTACACCTATTATCCCGATAATCCGCGCCGGATGTGGCAGGCCGAGAATGCCGGCAAGGCGATCTTCTATTACGAGAAGGCGCTCAACGACCGCTTCATGACGGTGAACACCTGAGCATGAATGGAGTGGCGACAATCCGGTCGGTGGGACACGATCTTGCCGCCAAGGCGGTGCAGGTCGCGGTGGCGAAAGGCGGCGAGGCGGGCTGTCCCCTCGTCGCCGCAGTGGTTGGCGCCACCGGGGAACTGGTCGCCCTGTTGCGCGCCACCGGGGCCCCGTTTCCCTCCTCTCAGATCGCGCAGGACAAGGCCTATACCGCTGCCAGCTTCAAGGTTCCGTCGCCGGACGTCTACAAGATGGTCGCAGGCAATCCCGCGCTAAGCGGAGGTATCGCCGCGAAGCCCGGAATCGCCATGTTCGGCGGCGGGCTGCCGATCGCGATCGCCGGCGAAATCGTCGGCGCGATCGGAGTGTCGGGCGGAACCGAAGAACTGGATACGCAGTGCGCAAACGCAGCCCTCATCTCGATCGGGGCGACGGAATATTGAGCGTCCGGCCATCGCCGCACTGAAACAAGACGCTACGGAGAATTGAAGAGCCCATGGCAAATGAGATTACCCCGGCCGTTACCGACACCATCCTGAATTTCATCGGGGGCGCATATCGCCGTGGAAGCACCGGCAAGACCTTCGACAATTTCGCTCCTGCGACCGGCCTTCGGATCGGTACTGTCCACGAGGCGAGCGAGGCCGACGTGGCCGATGCGGTTGCCGCGGCCAAGGCGGCGCTCAACGGCCCCTGGGGCAAGATGACCACGGCGGAACGGGTCAAGCTCATCTCCGCGGTCGCCACCGAGATCGAGCGCCGCGCGGACGATTTCCTCGCAGCCGAAGTGGCGGATACCGGCAAGCCGCGCCATGTCGCCTCGCATATCGACATTCCGCGCGGTGCTGCGAACTTCCGGATGTTTGCCGACGTCATTTCGACGACCCCGACCGAATCCTTTGCAACGGCAACGCCCGATGGCGGGCAGGCGCTCAACTACGCGGTGCGCAAGCCCAAGGGTGTGATCGCGGTGATCTGCCCGTGGAACTTTCCCCTGCTGCTGATGACCTGGAAGGTTGGACCTGCCCTGGCTTGCGGCAACACGGTTGTGGTCAAGCCATCCGAAGAGACGCCGCGGACCGCGGCGCTGCTCGGTGAGGTCATGAACGCGGTCGGGATGCCCGAAGGGGTCTACAACGTGGTGCACGGTTTCGGGGCGGGTTCGGCCGGTGAATTCCTGACCTCGAACCCCGACATCGATGCAATCACATTCACCGGCGAAACCGGCACCGGCCAGGCGATCATGCAGAAGGCCGCGGTCGGGGTGCGCGACATTTCGTTCGAGCTGGGCGGTAAGAATCCGGCCGTCGTGTTTGCCGACGCCGATCTCGACAAGGTGGTCGAAGGATTGTCGCGTTCGGTATTTCTGAACACCGGGCAGGTCTGCCTCGGGACCGAGCGGGTCTATGTCGAACGGCCGGTTTTCGACGAATTCGTGAAGCGGATGACGGTGGCGGCCAAGGCGTTCAAACCAGGAGCGACCGGCGATCCAGCCTATCTTGGTCCGCTGATCAGTGCCGAGCATCAGGAAAAGGTGCTGGGATACTATGCGCGCGCGGTGGCCGAAGGCGCCACTGTCGTCACCGGGGGCGGGGTTCCCGCGATTTCTGGGGATGAAGCGGGCGGCTTTTATGTCGAGCCAACGTTGTGGACAGGCCTGGCGCACGACAGTTCGGTGATGCGCGAAGAAATCTTCGGCCCGTGCTGCGGGGTCATTCCCTTCGATGCCGAAGACGAGGTGATCGGCCTGGCCAACGACACCGACTACGGATTGTGCGCGACGATCTGGACCGAAAACCTCTCGCGGGCGCACCGGGTCGCCGCCTCGATGCAGGTTGGCGTCTGCTGGGTCAATTGCTGGTTCCTGCGGGATCTGCGCACCGCATTCGGCGGTTCGGGACATTCCGGGATCGGCCGCGAAGGCGGCGTGCACAGCCTCGAATTCTACACGGAAACCGAAAACATCTGCGTGAAGCTTTGAGACCATGACGACTGAAACCACTATCGATCCCACTGCCATCCAACAGGCGGCCGAGCAATTGCGGGGCGCGGCTGCCAGCGGCAAGCCGGTGGCGCCGATTCGCGATCTCATTTCGGCCGGCGGCGTGGATGCCGCCTACGCCGTGCAGGAAATCAACACTCGGCACGCCCTTGACAGCGGACGGCGCCTGGTCGGCCGCAAGATCGGCCTGACCTCGCTGGCGGTCCAGCGCCAGCTTGGCGTCGACCAGCCCGATTACGGCATGCTGTTTTCGGACATGGACGTGCCCGAGGGGATTCCGATCTCGCTCGATCAGGTCATCCAGCCCAAGGTCGAGGCCGAAATCGCGATCGTGGTCGGCCGGGATCTGCCCTATCCCGATCTCACCACCGCCGAGATGATCCGCGCGGTCGAATATGTCGTACCCGCGATCGAGATCGTCGATAGCCGCGTTGCCAACTGGGACATCCGCATCTGGGACACCGTCGCCGACAACGCCTCGAGCGGGCTGTTCGTGCTGGGTGCGGTGCCGCGCAAGCTCGAAGCGCTCGACCTGCGCGAATGCGGCATGGTGATGGAGGTAAAGGGCGAGCCGATCTCGGTGGGGGCGGGGATTGCCTGCCTCGGCAGCCCGATCACCGCATCGCTGTGGCTGGCGCGGGTGATGGCCCGGGTCGGACGCCCGCTGCTTGAAGGCGACGTGATCCTGTCCGGCGCGCTCGGGCCCATGGCCGGGATCGCGCGCGGCGATGTCGTGGAAGCGAGAATCAATGGCGTCGGAACGGTGCGGGCGGCTTTCGCTGCCGAGGCCGGCTGACGCAGATGAACGGAGAGATCGAAGAATGACCAAGATGAAATGCGCCATCATCGGCTCCGGAAATATTGGTACCGATTTGATGATCAAGCTGCTCAAGGGGTCCGATACCCTTGAACTGGCGGCGGTGGTCGGGATCGACCCGGCCTCGGAAGGCCTCGCCATGGCCCGCGAACGCGGCGTGGCGACAACCCATGAGGGTATTGAAGGGCTGCGTAAGCTGCCGGCCTATCCCGAGATTGGCATCGCATTCGATGCGACTTCGGCCTACGCCCACAAGGAACACGATGCGGCCCTGCAAGCCGACGGCAAGCTGGTTGTCGATCTGACCCCTGCCGCGATCGGGCCGTTTTTTGTCCCGCCGGTCGGCGGAGTGCTCGACAGCGAAATCCGCAATGTCAACATGGTCACCTGCGGCGGTCAGGCGACCATTCCCATTGTCGCCGCGGTTTCTCGGGTGACCCCGGTTCATTACGCTGAAATCGTCGCGTCGGTGTCCTCGCGTTCTGCCGGGCCCGGCACCCGCGCGAACATCGACGAATTCACCCGGACCACCGCGAAGGCGATCGAGATAGTGGGCGGTGCCGGCCGCGGCCGGGCGATCATCATCCTCAATCCCGCCGAACCGCCGATGATCATGCGTGACACGATCTTCACGCTGACCGATCAGGTGGACGAGGACGCCATCCGCGCCTCGGTCAAGGAAATGGTCGAAACCGTGCAAGCCTATGTGCCCGGCTATCGCCTCAAGCAGGAAGTGCAGTTCGAACGGTTCGGCTCGAACCGGCCGCTGAAGATCCCCGGATACGGCGAATTCGTCGGCCTGAAGACCAGCGTGTTCCTCGAGGTCGAGGGCGCTGGCGACTATCTTCCGAAGTATTCCGGCAACCTCGACATCATGACCGCCGCCGCCAAGGCAGCGGGTGAGCGTCTGGCCCAACAACGCCTTGAAAAGGTGGCAGCATGACCTTCAATCCCGAAACCGGAAAGCTCTACATCCAGGACGTCACCCTGCGTGACGGCATGCATGCCATTCTTCACATGTACGGCACCGAAAGTGTCCGCACCATTGCCAAGGCGCTGGACGATGCCGGCGTCGATGCGATCGAGGTGTCGCACGGCGATGGCCTCAACGGCACGTCGTTCAACTACGGGTTCGGTGCGCATACCGACTGGGAGTGGATCGAGGCCGCCGCCGACGTGATCAAGAACGCCGTGCTGACCACATTGCTGGTGCCGGGTATCGGCACGGTCGAGGAACTCCGCCGCGCCTATGCGCTCGGCGTGCGCTCGGTGCGGGTGGCGACCCATTGCACCGAGGCCGACGTCGCCAAGCAGCACATCGGCATTGCCCGCGACCTCGGCATGGATGTCTCGGGCTTCCTGATGATGAGCCACATGATCGATGCCGAGGCGCTGGCGCAGCAGGCCCTGCTGATGGAAAGCTATGGGGCGCATTGCGTCTATGTGACCGACAGCGGCGGCGCGCTCGACATGGACGGGGTGCGCGATCGCCTGCGGGCCTATGACCGCGTCCTCAAGCCGGAAACCCAGCGCGGCATCCACGCCCACCATAACCTTTCGCTCGGTGTGGCCAATTCTATCGTCGCGGCTCAGGAAGGCGCGGTGCGGATCGATGCGAGCCTTGCCGGAATGGGGGCAGGGGCCGGCAATGCGCCGCTCGAGGTGTTCGTCGCCGCCGCTGATCGCAAGGGCTGGAACCATGGCTGCGATGTCATGTCGCTGATGGACGCGGCGGAGGACATCATCCGTCCGTTGCAGGATCGCCCGGTGCGGGTGGATCGCGAAACGCTGAGCCTGGGCTATGCCGGGGTCTATTCGAGCTTCCTGCGTCACGCGGAAAAGGCCGCCGAACAGTATGGGCTGGATACGCGCGAAATCCTGATCGAACTGGGCAAGCGCCGGATGGTCGGGGGGCAGGAAGACATGATCGTCGATGTCGCGCTCGATCTTGTTTCCGCACGTGCAGCATAGGCCAAGGCAATGGACAAACTTGAGCGATACGCCGAAATCCTCGACAGCGCCGCTTTGCACGCGCGTGCCACACCGCAGCTCACCCATACCGATCCCGACCTGAGCGTCGCGGATGCCTACCGGGTCCAGCAGCTGTCGGTCGATCGGCGGCTGGCGCGGGGCGAACGCCGCATCGGGGTCAAGATGGGGCTGACGAGCCGCGCCAAGATGCTGCAGGTCGGGGTCGACGAGGTCGCCTGGGGGCGATTGACCGATGCCATGCTGATCGAGGAGGGCACGGCCATGTCGCGGGCGCGTTTTGTCCATCCGCGGGTCGAGCCTGAAGTCGCCTTCCTGATGAAGGCGACGCTGGCCGGCAAAGTGACGGCGGCGGCCGCGCTGGCGGCGGTCGAGGCGATTGCCCCAGCCATGGAAATCATCGACAGCCGCTATGAGAACTTCAAGTTCGCGTTGTCCGATGTCATCGCCGACAATACCTCGTCGTCCGGGCTGGTGATCGGTTCCTGGAACGATCCCGCGATGGATTTCTCGAACCTCGGCGTTTACCTCGAAATCGACGGGGAAGTGAAGCAAATCGGCTCGACCGCCGCGATTCTCGGCCACCCCCTGCGCTCGCTGGTCGCGGCAGCCAGGCTTGTTTCCGAAGCTGGTGAGGAGATTTCGGCCGGAGACATCGTGATGGCGGGCGGGATTACCGCCGCGCCCAATCTGGCACCTGGTCAAACGGTGCGCACGACCGTCCAGGGGCTGGGTTCGGTCATGTTCCAGGTGGAGGCCTGAATGCCGATCATCGAGGTCAACTTGCTCGAAGGGAGGACTTCCGACGACAAGGAGCGGTTGATCCAGGCTTTGACCGCTGCCGCCATCGAAGCGATCGGTGCGCCGCGCGAATCGGTTCGCATCATCCTGCGCGAGATGCCGCCGGGCCATTTCGCGGTGGGTGGAGAGACCTTCGCTGCCAAAGCGGCCGCGAAGGCGGCTCGACAAGGCTAGGACCGTGACCGGCCTCTATCAAATCCGCGTGGTCGGCGGCGGCGAGTTCACCTGCGGCGGGGACGAGCGGGTCCTCCTCGCAATGGAACGTTGTGGTGCCGGCGATATCGGGGTTGGTTGCCGGGGCGGCGGATGCGGAATTTGCCGGGTGAGGGTAGTCGAAGGCGATTACCGGACCGGCAAGATGAGTGCGGCGAAGGTGTCGGATAGCGATCGCCAGGCAGGTTATGCCTTGGCTTGCCGTCTGTTCCCGGCCGAAGATCTGGTCATTGCAGTGGAATAAGATTGGAAGGAGTTTTAAGATGGCTACTCAACTGAAAAGCGCGGAAAACGAATACGGCATCAAGCCGGAATACGGCCACTTCATTGGCGGTGAATGGGTTTCGGGTGACAGCGGCAAGACGATCGACCTGATCAATCCGGCGACCGGGGCGGTGCTCACCAAGATCCAGGCGGGCAACGCCAAGGACATTCAGCGCGCGGTCGCGGCGGCCAAGGCCGCCTTCCCGAAGTGGTCGGAAAGCTCGCCCGCCGAGCGCCAGGAAATCCTGATCGAGGTCGCCCGTCGGCTCAAGGCGCGCCACCAACATTACGCAACGCTCGAAACTCTGAACAACGGCAAGCCGATCCGCGAATCGATGTACTTTGACATGCCGCAGGCTATAAGCCAATTCGAAGTGTTCGCCGGCGCAGCCTATGGCCTACACGGCCAGACGCTGGACTATCCCGATGCGATCGGCATCGTCCACCGCGAGCCGCTGGGCGTTTGCGCGCAGATCATTCCATGGAACGTCCCGATCCTGATGATGGCCTGCAAGATCGCGCCAGCCCTGGCTTCAGGCAACACGGTGGTGCTCAAGCCCGCGGAAACCGTCTGCCTTTCGGTTATCGAATTCTTCGTCGAAATGGCCGACCTTCTGCCCCCGGGCGTAATCAACGTCGTGACCGGTTACGGCGCCGACGTCGGTGAAGCGCTGGTGACCCACGAGGATGTCCGCAAGGTCGCGTTCACCGGTTCGGTGGCGACGGCTCGCCGGATCATCCAGTATGCTTCCTCGAACATCATTCCCCAGACTCTGGAATTGGGCGGCAAGTCGGCGCACATCGTTTGCGCGGATGCCGATATCGATGCGGCAGTGGAGAGCGCCACGATGTCGACGGTGCTGAACAAGGGTGAGGTCTGCCTGGCCGGTTCGCGGCTGTTCCTGCACCAATCGATCCAGGACGAGTTCCTCGCCAAGTTCAAGGTGGCCCTCGAAGGCATCCGCCAGGGCGATCCTCTGGACTTTGCCACCCAGCTTGGTGCGCAGGCTTCGCAGATGCAGATGGACAAGGTCCAGAGCTATCTTCAGCTGGCTACCGAGGAAGGTGCCACGGTCCTCACCGGAGGCAGTCGCAACGAAAGCCTCGCCGACGGGCATTTCATCAAGCCAACGGTCTTCACCAACGTCAGCAACTCGATGCGTATCGCCCGCGAGGAAATCTTCGGCCCGGTCACCAGCGTGCTGACCTGGAACGACGAAGACGATATGATGGCGCTGGCGAATGATACGACCTATGGCCTGGCCGGTGGCGTCTGGACCAGGGACATCTCCCGCGCGCACCGGATTGCCCGCAAGCTCGAAACCGGAACCGTGTGGGTCAACCGTTACTACAACCTCAAGCCCAACATGCCGCTGGGCGGATACAAGCAGAGCGGTTTCGGCCGTGAATTCAGCCATGAGGTGCTGCACCACTATACGCAGACGAAGTCGGTGGTCATCAATCTGCAGGAAGGTCGCGTGGGGATGTTCGACCAGTAAGGCCGAGCAACCCCGCACAACCGGCTTGAAGAGGAGAGTGGCATTGTCTGCAAGGCTTGAAGGACAGGTTGCGCTGCTGACTGGCGGCGCAACCGGAATTGGTGCGGCGGTGGTCGCCCGCTATATTGAAGAAGGGGCCAGGGTTGGTGTGCTCGTCCGAGACGACGAGCAGGCCCAGCTGGTGCGTTCGCGCCACGGTGACAAGGTCGCCGTGGTCGCGGGCGACGTCCGTTCCTTTGCAGACAATGCCCGGGCCGTCGCCGAGACAGTCGGGGCATTCGGCAAGCTGGATGTCTTTGTCGGCAATGTCGGGATCTGGGATTTCATGGTGCCCCTTGAGCAGCAGGATCCCGAGCTTCTGGAAAAGACATTCGACGAAATCTTTGACGTCAACCTGAAGGGGTATTTCTTCGGTGCGCGCGCCGCGATTCCCGAACTGAGGAAAACCAAAGGCAGCATCGTCTTTACCGCCTCGACGTCGAGCTACTACACTGGCGGCGGCGGGACACTGTATGTCGCATCGAAGCACGCGGTGCTTGGCCTGATCCGGCAGCTGGCCTGGGAACTGACACCCGATATCAGGGTCAATGGCGTCGCGCCGGGCGGCACCCGAACTCCGCTCAGCGGCACCAAGACTGGCGGGTTTTCCGAAACCAAGATGGAGGAGATGCCTGGCCTGGACGGAATGATCGCGGGCATGACGCCACTGGCGCGGATCGCCGAGCCGGACGATCATGCAGGTCTCTACGCGCTTTTGGCTTCGCGTCGCGATTCCGCATACATGACCGGAACGGTTCTGCTCAGCGACGGCGGCGTCGGCATCGGCAAGCGTCCCGACGCCTGATCCGCTGGTTCGGCCAGACGGCAAACACCGCAGGAACGACACCCTGTATCCGAATGTGGAGGATCGAGAACCATGGCCGAGAAATTCGAGTTCAAGGAACTGCTGAACGTGGCGGGTGTGATCGGCGCCGCGCGGTGGAAGCCAACCCATGTGGGACCAACGATTGCTCCGCCGGAACTGGTCGAATTCGGCGGCGATATCACTCGGGATCGGGCCGAACGCATGATGGGGCATGCCGAAGCAGGCGGGCTTGCGATCTATGGCATCGGCCAGCTCAGCTACCAGCGGGCGCCGGTCGACAAGACAGTCGTCTACCCGATCGATGCCTATTACGCGCATGGCCAGTACACCTCGGTGATCGCGACCCTCAACCGGGTTGCTGTGCTGCTGGACAACAAGGCAAAAGTGGATGTTCAGGACATGGTGCGAAAGATGGTTCTGGTCGACAACTGAGCACTGCGCGCCCGGGCCGGCCTCGGTCCGGTTCCGGCGTATCGGACCGAGGCCAGGAACGGATCCGTTCAATCTTCGAACCGCATCCGAAGTCCGGGGTTCAGCGCATCGTGCTCTTGTCGAGAAAGCGATCCGCGGCGATCATTTCCGGCAACACGCCGTGTTGTATAAGCTGGGCTTCGGCGGCGTCGATCATGGCTGGAGGTCCGCACAAATAAGCCTCGGTGCGGGTCAGGCCGGGAAGCCGTGCGATCGGCTCGGTGACCAACCCTCGGCCCCCGGTCCAGTCGCTGCCCGCATCCTCTTCCGAAAGTACCGGAACAAATTCGAAGGGCGCATCCCAGGCCGCGCTAAGCGCTTCGATCTCGTCCAGACAATAGAGGTGTTGGCGGGTCCGGGCCCCGTAGAGCAGGGTTACCGGACGGTTCGCACCCATGGACTGGGCTTGCTGCAAGATCGCCATGATCGGGGCAAGGCCGCTGCCGCCTGCCAGGCACAGCATCGGCGCTGAGCTGTCATTGAGGCGAAATTGACCAAAGGGACCTGAGAGATCAAGCGTCTGGCCAATGCGATCTTCACCGAACAGCCAATCGGTGAAGAGGCCGCCGGGGACGTGCCGGACATGGAATTCGAGCCGCTGTGCCTCTCCTCGTTCGGGGGCGAATGCGAAGGAATAGCTGCGCGGTTCGGCCATGCCCGGTCCCGTGAGGTCGGCATATTGGCCCGGCGAGAACTGCATCGGGCGATCGATTTCGACGACAAGATTGATGATGTCCGGGCAAAGCCGGGACGTGGCAACGATGGTTGCAGTGAAACTTTCCACAGCCTGCTGGCGGGATAAAGGGGCATCAAGTGCGATGACCAGGTCCGAGCGCGGCATCGCCTGGCATGCCAGGCGGTACCCTTGTGAAAGCGCATCGCGTTCGAGAACCAGGGCCGAAGGACTCAGTTCCCCGATCTTGCCGTCCATCAGTTTGAACCGGCAAGTGCCGCATGAACCGACCTTGCAGTCGTGCGGCATGGCCAGCCCCTCTGCCAGCATCGCTTCAAGCAGCGTTTTGCCTCGTGGGATCTCCAGGATTGCCGGTTCTCCGGCAATACTGACCTTGCTTGATCGCTGCTTCTTGAGAATTGAGAACATTGCATGGGTCGCCTTGCATGGACATGAAGAAATTGTGAAAAAGAAGCGGGATCCCCGTTAAAGGGATCCCGCCAAAGGTTACATGGGGGCAATCGGAGAGGAAAACCCCTATGCGGGTGGAACCGTCAGTCGGTGGTGGCCCAGGCGGGCCAACCAGCCTGGGCGTTGGCCGCCATCGCTAGTTTGCGCTCGCTTGGCGAAGCGAAATGCAGATCCCAGTCTTTCAACCGCGGCTGTGCGATGAACCGGTGCCAGACGGGCGGGACAAGGCCGCACAGGAAGCAAAGGAACAGCGAAGGCATCTGCGGCGCCTTCGGCTCGGGCTGAAGTTCGTAGAAGGGAATGTGGCCGTCGAGATGGTGGTTGATGTGGTTGGTAATTTCCACGCCGATCGGACGCACGATCATGCCAAGATGGTTCCAGGCGTGGTGTTTCGCGATGGGAACGCCTTCCACGCGCAGCAGGCCATAGTGCTGGAAATAATTGAAGCCTTCGACGAACATCTTGGCAAAGAACATTGCGCAAACCGTGGCGAATCCGGCGATCGGCCCTGCCGCCGCCGCAACTCCCAGGATGATCGCGCCGACTAGCACCAGCTGGAGCCACATGGCATTGCGCCAGCTCCACGGCGAATGTCCGAGACGCGACAGGATTTCGCCCTGCTTTTCCCAGGTGTCCTTGTAAGAACCCCAGGTCGCCTGGAACACGAAGCTGTAGATCGTCTGGCCGCGTCGCGGGGTGTCGCTGTCCTTTCCGGTGTCGAGATGGACATGGTGGGTGACAATATGAGCAACATCGCGGTTGGGATCGCCGTAAAAGGCGCTCAGGCCCTTGGCCACGGCCCGCGGAAACCAGTGGCGGCGGTGCATCAGCTCATGCGCCACCGGCAGGGTCGGGACAGCCGAAAGCCAGGCCAGGCTGGCGATCGAACCGATCAGTTGCCATGCCGAACCATCGGTTCCCCAGATCGGGTTGGTTCCGCTCGTCACCGAATTGGCGAAAGCTAGATAAAGCGCCACGATCAACGGCAACTGCAGGAAGATCGCGATATCCGCAACCGGCGCAATCCCGCGCGAGCGCGCCTTGTGATCGCTCGGCAGGACGATATCCAGCAGCATCAGCACCACGAAGGTGGCGATGCCAAGCCAGACGAACGGGCCGCCGAGGATGAAACCCGCAACGCCGGTGAGGGTCATGGCGGGGACCAGAAAATAGCGCAGAGCATCCATGGCTTCTCTCCGATTTTAGGCACCTGCCCGCGAATGCGGGAAGCGTCCGATTGTCTTTTGATTGAACGGCGCGACAGATGGGTTCACCCGATGTCGCGCCGGGAATTACTAGAGGTAAATGTTCAGGTTCTTGCTGAGCATCACGTTGTGCTTGAGGATGATCCGGCGCCTGACCAGCTGATAGGCACCGCCAGTCTCGCGCCAGATGTCGATCCGGCTGCCGATCAGCGAATCCTCGTCGCGCTCGTTGCGGTTGCGATAGGCGTAGAAGTTTGAGAACACCCGGAATTCATCCGCCTTGTCGGTGTGTTCCACTTCGACATTGGTGATGATGTGGGTGTAGCGCGTGGCCGGATCTTCCGACCAGGCCGTGCCCGTTTCCAGGCGCAGGAGGCGCTTTTTGATCTCGTCGAGACTGTCGTTGTAATAAGCCATCCGCGTCAGGTCGGTGACTTGATCTGTCTTGTCGCGGCGATAGCGGGTTTCGATTCCCGGCATGTGATAATGCAGGTCGTCGGCCAGCATCGCCACCCAGCCAGCATAGTCCTCATCGTCCAGGCAGCGCGCTTCGCGATAGAGGGTCTGGGTCAAGGCATGGGTCACTTCCAGCGAAGCGGTTGCGCCAGTGCGGGGGCGCTCGAGAGTGGTGGTCTGGTTCATGGTCTAATATCCTCTCAAAGCGCGAACAGGCCGGGAAGGTCGCGCGTTTCGGCCACCCCGGTCAGGCGGGGTTCGGGCCGCGGCGGCATCGCGCCGAGATCGGTGGCCTCCATCATGTCCAGCCACCGCTGGTAAAAGCCGCGCTGGTTCGCGTCGTTGTACTGGCCGCGATAGACGATCCCCGGCAGGGTATCGTGATCGATCTGGCGTCCGATTCCGCAGCGGTAGTGCAACCTTTCGTGGCGGGTGACGACGCCGCGGTTGACCGTGGTGCAGTTTTCCCAGTTTTCGCCATCGTCCATCTCGAATGTACCGCCGGGGCCGAAGGTCTGCATCACGCCCTTGGTCACTTCGTCCTTGATGTCGTCGGGCATCGCCTTGTTGACGATCACCCAGGTTTTGAGCTCGAACTGCATCGGACCCTTGGGCTGCCACTGCCGGAAGGTTGAAATGCCCGGCAGGAACGAGACGTTCGGGAAGATCGAGGCGGAGGCCACCGATCCGAAGATCTGCGAGCGCATGGTGCCCAGCCGATCGGCCATCTTCGGGCGGATCTTCTCGTAATATTCCATCACCTTGGGGCGGCCGAGCAGGAACAGGTCGCCCACGCCCTCGGTGCCGAATTCCCAGCCGTGCCCATTGACGCTGGCATGGTAGGAATTTTCCATGTCGATCGGCGGGAAGGGCTGGCCGTCGTTCATCGACCGGCAGCCCGAATCGTGGGTCCAGCCCGCGTGGTAGGCATCGCCGATGAAGTTCTCGACCCCGAACTTCCAGTTTGCGCTGATCACCGACTTGATGCAGCCGCCGACCAGTTCGGTTCCGCCTTCCTCGTTGTCGAGCAGCATGTCGAGATACCAGCGGAAATCGCCGAGCCAGGCGTCGAGGCTGGGTCCGTCCTGGGCAAAGGTGGCGAACACCAGCCCCTTGTAGCTGCCGACACGGGCGACCTGCCGCAGTCCGTTCTTCTTGCGGTCGATGTCGCCTTCGTCGTAGCAGTATTCCTCGTGCATGCCCTGCAGTTCTCCGGCGGTGTTGAAGGCCCAGCCGTGATAATTGCAGACGAACCGGCGGGTGTTGCCGGCATCCGCGAAGCAGACCTTGTTGCCGCGATGCGGGCAGGAATTGAGGTAGACTTTGATCGAGCCGTCAGGCTGGCGGGTGACGATCACCGCGTCCTCGCCCATATGTGTGGTCAGGAAATCGCCGGCCTTGGGCAGCTGGCTTTCATGGGCGACGAACAGCCAGGATCGCGCAAAGATGCGGTACAGCTCTTCCTCGTAGATTTCCGCGTCGCTGAAGATGCGGCGGTCGAGCCAGCCTTCTTTGAGGTCCATGTAACGCGAAAATTCCGGCTCGCGGCCGATCCGTTCCAAACGCATGGTCATCGTCTCCCGTTGTGTTGATTTAGAAAAATACGTTGACGTTGCTGTCTGGCAGCACCGAATGGTCGAGCGCGATTTCGCGCGCAGCGAGAAGCCAGCTTTCGCCCCCCTTGCGCCAGCGATCCGTGCGTCCGGCGGTGAGCAACCGGGTCTGCCCGTCGATCCGGTTCCGGTGGATCACCACCACCGAATGAACCACCGCTTCGTTCGGCTCGTCCGCGTCCAAAACCTCGACGTTCGAGACCACCCGGCGCACGAAGTTCGGCGGATCCTCAGCCCAGACAAAGCCGGAGCGCAGGCGATCGATCCGCAACTTCAGCCGGGCGAGATTGTCGTTGAAGACATTCCCCGCGCCGACCGCGATCGGGGCGGAACGATCGGCCCGGAAGCGACGGCTCTTGAGCGCCATATGGTAGGACACGTCCTCGCACAGCAACTCCAGCCACTCCTCGAAGCGCTCGTCGTCGAGCAGCCGCGCCTCATGGAAGAGGCGCTGGGTAAGGGCGGTTACCGTGTCATGCAGGGCGGGTTGGGGGCGTACGTCAAGCATCGACAGCCTCCCGCGATGCCAGCGAATTGAGATTGTAGGCGGGAACGTCGCTCCAGCTCGAGGCCTGCATGTGTTCTTGCCAGCGGCGGTAGAAGTAGCGCTGGTTGTGTTCGCTGACCAGGCCGGCGGCAATGTCGCCCGGAAAGCCTTCGCGCGCGCCGGAGCGGCCCAGCGCCATGTTGGTGTAGACATCCATCTGCGAAGTGCGCCAGCCGCGCGACTGTTCGGTGCAGGCGGCCAGATTGTCGCCATCGTCGTTGTCGAACAGCCCAGCCAGCCCGAAGGTCAGGCACTGGTTGTCGAGGATGGTGGTCTTGATTTCCTCGGGCATGTCGTTTTCGACCATGGCCCAGGTCCATTGCTCTATCTGTCCCGGCCCCTTGGGGTGATAGACCCGGAACCAGTTGAGACCGGGCAGGAACTGGAGGTTGGGAAAGATCGTGATGTTGATCTGCGAACCCCACAGTTGCTCGCCTCGCAGCTTGCCGAGGCGTTCGATCGCGGTTGGCCGGTTGGCCTCCAGATAGTCGAGCATAGGTTTGGGCTCGGGATAGAAGGCATAGCCCGAGACCCCGTCGAGCGAGGTCAGCGCCATGTGGCCGTTGAGCCCCGCCACCGACAGGCCGCCTTCAAGATTGGCGCTGGCATTGCCGACGCTGAGGCCGGACAGGTCCATCGATTGAACCGCCATCATTGCCCCGGCATGGGCCCAGCCCAGATGATAGCCATCCCCGCAGACATTCTCGACCGGCAGCTTCCAGTTGGTGTTCAATACCATCTTCTGGGTTTCGCCGACCAGCGAGGTGCCGCCGGGCAGAGCATCGAGCCAGACGTCGAGATAGAATTTGGCATCTCCGAGATAGTCTTCGAGCGACGGCGCGGCGGGATCGAAATTGCCGAAGATCAGCCCTTTGTATTCGGCGACCTGCGCCACCGGCACTAGCCCGAACTTGCTGCGGTCGAGTTCGCCGAAATAGGCTTCGTTTTCGAGCGGGACGCCTGCCAGCGCGCCATCGGGAGCAAATGACCAGCCGTGGTAGTTGCAGGTGAAGGACCGGGCATTGCCGCGATCGGCGCGGCAGATGCGGTTGCCGCGGTGAGTGCAGGTGTTGAGGAAGGCCTTTACCGAGCCGTCCTTCTGCCGGATGACGATGACGTCGTCTTCGCCCATGTAGGTGCGGAAGAAGTCATTGGGTTGCGGAATCTGGCTGATGTGGGCAAGGAACAGCCAGCATCGGCCAAAGACGCGCTCAAGCTCCTGGCGGTAGACGGGCTCGCTGGAATAGATCGAGCGTGATTGGCGGCCTGTGCTCGTATCGACCAGATCTGCAACATCCATATTGCCCTTCTCCTCTCCTCCGTTGGACCTCCCGGCTTGGAGCGGGCGGTTCCACGTAGTCATGAATAAAGCAAAGATCATGCCAAGATGAAAAATGGCGCAAACATGCTCGAAAAGGGGGATCGGCTCACGCTCGATTGCTTGCAGGGATTGTCATTTTCGTCAATTGTTCAGAAAATCGTGGTGCAGGATTGACATATTGGTAAAAGGGATGGCGATGAAACAGCTTCCCGGCTACGCCGACCTTACCAAACGCTTGCGCTTTTCGCCCGAGCAGGGCCGCATCTGGCGCGACAGCGAACGATGCGTGCTTTTGAGCCAATCGGCGCTGACCACGCTGCGCAGCCAGCTGGTGGCGCAACTCGGACTGGCGCGGGCGCGACGCCTGTTCTGGGACATGGGCTTTGCGGAAGGCGCGAGGTGCGCGGTCGAGGCGAAGGAACTGCGCCCCGATCGCGGGTTTCTCGAAGCCTTTGCGGTTGGGCCCCAAGCCCATGCGCTGACCGGGTTTGGCTGGACCGAGATCGAGACCTTGGACAGCGATTCGGCGAGCGGCCATTTCCACGGCAGCTTTGTCGTCCACGATTCGATCGAGGCCGCGGTCCATCTGGCAACGGATGGCGTCAGCGCCGATCCGGTCTGCTGGTTGCAAACCGGCTTTGCGAGCGGCTTTGCCAGTTCCTTCGCGGGCCAGCCGATCGTCATGCGGGAGATCGAATGCCAGGGGATGGGAGACGGTGCCTGTCTGCTGCACGCCAGACCAGAAGCGGAATGGCCCGAACTCGACGACGTCGAGAAATCGGTGCCGCCGCTGATGTTGGCTAACTCGCAGGCCGATCGGCACGAATTCGTCCCCGGCGTTTCAGCCGGGTATCACGCCGTCCGGAACATGATTGAACGCGCCGCCGGGACCGATGCCAGCCTACTGTTCCTGGGCGAGACCGGCGTCGGCAAGGAAGTGTTCGCCAAGATGGCGCATCGCGCCAGTCTCCGGAAGGGTGCGCCGTTCGTGGCGCTCAATTGTGCCGCCATACCCGAAGGACTGATCGAGGCGGAACTGTTTGGCGTGGCGAAGGGTGCCTACACGGGCGCGGTGGCAAGCCGACCGGGACGGTTCGAGCTGGCGCATGGCGGCACACTGTTCCTTGACGAAATCTCGATGCTGTCCCCGCTGGCCCAGAGCAAGGTTCTGCGGGTCATTCAGGAGGGCGAATTCGAGAGAGTCGGCGATACCAGGACCACGAGGGTCGATGTGAGGTTGCTCGCGGCGTCCAACATCGACCTGGAAACGGCAATGGAAGCAGGCCATTTCCGCGCCGATCTGTTCTTCCGGCTCGCAACCTTGCCGATCCAGGTTCCTCCCTTGCGCCAGCGCCGCGAGGACATTCCCGGCTTGATGGAACACTTCCGCGCGAAGTACGCACAGCGTCATCGGCGCAAGGTCGCCGGATTCACGACGAGATCGATCAATGCCCTGCTGATGCATGAATACCCCGGCAATGTCAGGGAACTCGAACGAATGGTGGAACGCGCGGTGTTGCTGGTGAACGATGGCGAGGCGATCGACCTTCGGCACCTGTTCCTCGGCTCGGATCGCGCGTGTATCAGGGTCGGTCTGGCCTTGACCAACGATGGACGGGTGTCTGGTGCCGAGGTTGGTGGAGAAAAGGCTCAGTCGATAGGTCACTTGCTCGGACTGCTGCGACAGAACGGGGAAGGGCTGAAAGCCGTTGAGAGCATGATCATAAAAGCCGCGCTGGAAGCTGCGCGGGGTAATGTCGCTCAGGCAGCTCGAGACCTGGGCCTGACCCGGCGGCAGCTTGCATCGCGCCTGGAAAAGATTGGACGGTAGCGAGAGCCTTGGTATCCATCACTTGAAACGAATTGTATAATGTGCAACAGAAACCAGTGAATTGGGGCTGCCGTGAGCAGCCCGGCAAACAGAAGGTGGGGAGAGAACCAAGTGCGCTCGATTGCGATTGTTGGTGCGAATCTGGCGGGGGGGCGCGCAGTCGAAGCCCTGCGGCAGGCAGGGTTCGACGGGCGGATCACCTTGATCGGCGAAGAACCCTGGCGTCCCTATGAACGTCCGCCGCTGTCCAAGGAAGTGCTGTGGGACCCGGCCAACGTCCCGGACAATTTCTTCCTCCAGGACGATGCCTGGTACGATGACAACCGTATCGACATGCGGCTGGGCACCCGCGCCGAAGCGATCGACCTTGCGGGCGGCGGGGTGCGTCTGTCGGGCGGCGAATTGGTTCAGGCGGACCGGATCCTGCTCGCCACGGGCGGCCACGCCCGCAAGCTCAACCTTGCCGGGGCCGATTGCGCCAACGTCCACTATCTGCGCACCCGCGACGATGCGACCCGCATGGCCCTCGACCTGCGCGAAGGGGCCGGCATCGTGATCGTCGGGATGGGCGTGATCGGCGCCGAAGTCGCCGCCAGTGCGGTAAAACTCGGCTGCAAGGTCACCGTCGTCGAGCCGATGCCAGTGCCGATGGAAAGAGCGCTCGGCCGGCGCTTTGGGCAATGGCTGGGCGAGGAGCATCGCAGGCGGGGAGTAGCGACCCATTTCAACTGCGGCGTGACCGGCTTCAGGTTTGCCGGCAACCGTGTCAGCGCGGTCGAGGCAGACGATGGCACCGTGATTCCGTGCGATGCCGTGATCGTGGGGGTGGGGATCGTGCCGGCCACCTCGCTGGCCCGCGATGCCGGGATCGAGGTCAACAACGGGATCATCGTCGACCGGCGCTGCCAGACCAGCAACCCGGCGGTATTCGCGGCGGGCGACGTGGCCGAGCAGGACGGGTTTTTCGGCGGACGGTTCAGGCAGGAAACCTACCAGAATGCGGCGGACCAGGCGCAGGCGGCTGCTCTGGCGATGCTGGGGCAGGAGGTCTCCTACTGCAAGCCGATGTGGTACTGGAGCGACCAGTTCGATCTCAACATCCAGTTCTGCGGGCAGATTCCGCTGGAAGCCGAGGTGGCGATCCGCGGCGAGATGGACAGCAACGCCTTCGTCGCCTTCTTCCTGGCCGGCGAGGCGATCGAAGGTGTGCTGACAGTCAACCGCGCGCCCGACATGGGGGTGGGAAAACGGCTCGTTGAACGCCGGGCCCGCGCCAGCGCTGCGAGCCTGGCCGACGCCGGTGTGTCCTTGCGGGATCTGCTCAAGCAGGCGGGCTGATTAGCCCGCGGTGCGGTCAGCCGATGCCGCCCCCGGCGACGAAAAGTGTCTGGCCTGTGACGTAGGACGCATCGTCGGAGGCGAAAAAGCAGATCGCCGCGGCCAGTTCCTCGGGCTCGCCAAAGCGGGCCATCGGCGTATCGCGCAGCGTCTGTTCGATCACCTGGCTGAAGCCCAGGCGATCCGCTTCGGTGGGCGCAGCCGGATTGCGGGGGGTGACCCTGGTCACGTTTACTCCGCCTGGCGCGACACAGTTGACCCGGATGCCACTAGCTTCGAGTTCAAGCGAAAGGGCAGTAGTCAACGCGGCGACCCCGCCCTTTGCGGCGGCATAGGGGACCCGGTTGACGCCGCGTGTCGCAACCGAGCCGATGTTGACGATCGCACCCCGCCCTGCAGTCCGCATGTGGGGCAAAACCGCGTGGCAGCACCACAGTGTCGGCCACAGCGACCGGTTGATTTCCGCGGTGATTTCCTGCGGGGTGTAGTCCCAGTAGGGCTTGGCCCAGATTGTGCCGCCGACGTTGTGAACGGCGACGTCGATTCGCCCGAATCGGTCAATGACCGTCTGATACAGTTCAACAGCGCCTTCGCAGTGTTCCAGGTCCACCGCGACTGCCAGGGCATTGCTGCCTTCCGCCTGGAGCTGTGCGGCCGAAGCCTCGGCCGCCTCCGCTGCGCGGTCGGCGATGACCACGCTGGCGCCTTCCTCGGCCAGGCGCCTTGCGGTCGCCAAGCCAATACCTTGCGCTCCACCCGTGACCACGGCCACCTTGTCATGGAATCGATTCAGCAAAGTCACGTCCACATTCTCCCCGTCGTCCGCCCCAGCGAACGAGACCTATTCGATCTTCGGCAAATCTTGCCATTAGCGGCAAGAGCCCGATATTAGGACTTGAAGTGACATAAGGAAAAGCATTACACAATAGCGAACGTCCCGCTCGAGGCGGGCAATTTCCATTGGGAGAGTATGAGTCATGGCCAAGCCGTTGTTGAGCGCCGCCGATGTCAAGGGCGCTTGGGCAATCATTCCGACCCCGTCCAAGGATAACGCGTCGGACTGGCGTGCGACCAAGACCGTCGATCTCGATGAAACTGCTCGCGTGGTCAACGGGCTGATCGATGCCGGGATCGACGGCATCTTGAGCATGGGAACGCTGGGCGAAGCCGCGACCATGACCCATGACGAAAAGCTGGATTTCATGCGTGCGCTGATCGACGCGGCGGCCGGCCGAGTCCCGGTTTTCGTCGGCACGACCTGCATCAACACCCGCGATACGGTGGCGCTGACGCGGGAAGCGCTCGCGCTCGGTGCCGACGGCACGATGCTTGGCGTGCCGATGTGGTGCGCGCCTAGCCTCGACGTCGCTGTCCAGTTTTACAAGGACGTTGCCGAAGCCGTGCCGGAAATGAACATCGCGATCTACGCGAACCCGGAAGCCTTCAAATTCGATTTCCCGCGTCCGTTCTGGGCTCAAGTGGCTGAAATTCCGCAGGTCGTGACCGCCAAATATATCGGCGTCGCCAACCTCTTGCCCGATCTGGCCGCGATCCGGGGCCGGATCAAGCTGCTGCCGATCGACTTCGACTATTATGGCGCGGCGCGGATGGATGATTCGGTCGACGCTTTCTGGTCGAGCGGAGCGGTCTGCCACCCGCTGGTGACGACCACCCTGCGCGACCTGGTCGCCCAGGCGCGCGCAAGCGGCGACTGGAGCGCGGCCAAGGCGTTCATGGGCCGCCTCGGCCCGACCGCGGCACCCTTGTTCCCGAACGGCAGCTTCAAGGAATTCTCGACCTACAATATTGCGCTTGAAAAGGCGCGGATGGACGCCGGTGGCTGGATGAAGGCCGGGCCTGTGCGTCCGCCCTACCATCTCTGTCCGGAGCCCTATCTGGCGGGCGCGCGCAAGTCCGGTCAGATGTGGGCCGAACTGGGCAAGGCGCTCGAAGCCGAAGCATTGGGGGCTGCTGCCTAGGAGGATTGCGATGACCGAAATTGGCTTGACCTGGCCCAAGAATTTCAACGAGGTTCCAAAGGCGGCGTTCACCCGCAAGGATATTTACGCCGAAGAGATGAAGCGCATCTTTTTCGGGCAGGAATGGCACCCGGTCGCGCATGAAAGCGAGTTGCCCAATCCAGGCGATTTCAAGACCTTCCGCTTGGCCGGCGTTCCGCTGCTCATCGCCCGCGACAGGGAAGGCGTGGTGCGGGTGTTTTACAACGCCTGTTCGCATCGCGGCAACCAGCTCGAAACCGCGGTGATGGGGAACAAGACCGAATTCGAATGCCCCTATCACCGCTGGCTGTTCGATGCGAAGGGCGATCTGGTCGGTTGCCCCAACCATCGCGATTTCCTGCCCGGCTTCGACAAGTCCGACTATCCCTTGGCGCAGCCCCGGTTCGACAGTTTCTACGGCCTGATTTTCGTGACCCTTTCGGCTGAAACCGAAACGTTGACGGAATTCCTCGGCGATTCGCAGAACACCTTGCGCGAACTGCTGGGAGGGGACGGCAGGCTCAAGCTGCTGGGCTATCAGAAGGTGCGCTACGACAGCAACTGGAAGTCCTATACCGACAATGATGGCTACCATGCGCCATTGCTCCACCAGGCATTCAAGCTGCTCAATTGGCAAGGCGGTAAGGGACGCCAGTTCGCCGCGACGAAACATGGCCACATCTGTTTCGAATCGGCGCTGTCGGTGGTCAGTGGCCCCACAGTGCTCAAGGACGCTTCGCTGATCGCATTCAAGGGGCAGGACCCCTCGGTCGGGTCGCGCATCGTTTCGCTCTTCCCGACCTTCGTTTCGACCAAGCATCTCGATGTCATCAATTTGCGCTTCGCAACCCCGGTCGATGAAGAGACGGTTGAGGTCCACTACGCCTATTTCGCGCACCAGGACGACGATGAGGACATGGTCCTCCATCGTCTGCGGCAAAGCTCCAACCTCCTGGGACCCTGCGGCCTGATCAGCATGGAGGACGCATCGATCTTCCATCGCATCCATATTGGCAACCACACGCCCGGCAATGCGATTTTCCAGAAGGGCGTGCACGACCAGTCGAAGCTGGAGTCGGAGTTCCTCCAGAACGACGAGAGCGGCAATCTTCCCCGCTGGGAGTATTACCGGTCGGTGATGGGTTTCGAGAGGGCCGAGGCATGACGCAGACCGACACTGCGCTTGAGGCCGCGCTCGACGCCCTTCTGCTGGCTGACTCCAGCGCGCTTGATGGCAAGGACATGGAGGGCTGGCTCGCCAACTATGCCGAGGAAGACGAGGCTTCCTACATCTGCCGTTCCGCCGAAAATTCGGAAAATGGTCTCGCCCTGGGGTTCATGTACGACGATTGCCGATCCAGGCTTGAGGATCGCGTCACTTTCGTGAACGATATCTGGGTCGGTACGTTCCAGGACTATCGCACCCGTCACTTCGTCCAGCGCGTCGCGTATCAACGCGTCGATGCATCTACTATCTCGATGCGATCGAATTTCTCGGTCTTCATGACGCCCACCGATAGCGGCATCACCCAGGTTCTGGCTGCGGGTCAATATCTTGATACCATCCGTTTGGAAAAAGCCGGTGCGTTGAAGCTGCTGTCCAGACGGGCCGAGCTCGATACGTCCGTTCTGCCCCGGTATCTGGTATATCCGATTTGATATCCGCTGCTGAACATTGCTGAAATTTCCAGCCGGGGCAGGACCTCTCTGAAAGATCGCAAAGCGATGATAATCGACGCCCATGCTCACCTTGTCGCGCCTGCAGCGCTGTACGCGCACAGGAGCAATCTTGTGGTTTCAGGGGGGCAATATGGCAGCAGCTATCGTGCGCAGGTGTCCGATCGTCTGCTGGAAGAAAGCGCGGACCAGAACGTCAGGATCATGGATGCGGTGGGGACTGACCTGCAGTTGCTTTCCCCTCGACCTTTCCTGACCTTGAATGGAACTGCCCGGTGGAATGACATCGTCGACTGGACAAGTGACACAAACGACATGATTGCCCGGACAGTTCGGATGCATCCGAATCGCTTCCGGGGAGTGGGAGCCTTGCCGCAGCAAGTCGATCGGCCGATCACCTCGTTGTTCGATGAAATCGAGCGAGTGGTGGATGAGCTCGGTTTCGTGGGAATCTTGCTGAACCCTGACCCCAGTGAGGGGATGAACGGATCGCCTCCGCTCGGCGATCCCTATTGGTACCCGCTGTACGAGAAATTGTGTGAGTTGGATCTTCCTGCCCATATCCATTCGGGACAATGCTGCAATGGGCGCGAGACCTATGATGAGCATTTCATCGCTGAAGAGGGACTAGCGATTACCTCGATCTACCGGGCCGACGTGTTCGACCGGTTCCCCGACCTCAAGTTGATGATTAGCCATGGCGGCGGTCCCATCCCCTACCAGATCGGACGGTGGCGCTCGCATCGGGAAATGGCCCGGGCCCAGGGGCGTATCGCTGCCGATGCACCCCAATTCGATGAAATTCTACGAAAATTCTGGTTTGACACGGTACTTCATAACCCGGATTCGCTCGCGCTTCTGTTCAAGACCGTGGGACATGACCGATGCTGTTTCGGAACGGAAAGGCCCGGATCGGGAGACGGCATCGATCCTGTTTCAGGGCGCCACTACGACGATCTCAAGCCCGTGATCGAGGCGCTTCCTTCACTTGACCAGGCTGCTCTAAACTGTGTTTTCGAAGGCAATGCCCGTCGATTGTTTTCCCGTCTCGACGTTTGATTACGTGCTTGGCGACGATGCAGATTTTCCGCGACTTCCGATAATTCAACAGGTCGCTCTCAAGGATTGGGGATCGTGACACGACGCAGCATCGAAGTTGAAGGCCTTCACCATTCCGGCAATCCGATCCCTGCCGCGAGCCGGGTGGACCGTCTTGTCGTGACAGGTGGGGTTTACGGTTTGGATCCGGCAACCGGCGAAGTGGCGGAAGACGCTGTCGATCAAGTCCGCCTGACATTCTGGCACCTGGACCGGATCTTGGCAGCAGCCGGCGCGCGTTTCGACGATGTTGCCAAACTGACCTTCTATGTGAAGACGAAAGAGCTTAGACCGGCAATCAACGAATTGTGGCTCAGGCACTTTCCAGATCCTTCGTCGCGGCCGGCTCGGCATATGCTGGTTTACGATGACCTCCCGGGCAACATCCTGGTGCAGTGCGAAGCGATAGCGATGGTGCCGGACAATGCCTGAAGACATCTCACCTACGTCTTATTTGGCAGCTACTCAGCGTGTCGCCGCCTTTGACACTTGCACCATTTCAGACGCGCTCGACAAACTCGGTCTCCGCGGAGTCGTCCCGGGTCTCGTCCGGTTGACCGCAAAGGGGCAGCGCATTTCCGGCAGGGTTGTGACCGTGAAACTTGGACCGCCTATCGAAGGACTGCCCAAACGGCACCTGGGTGCCTCTGCCATCATGGCGGCACAACCGGGTGAGATCGTGATCGTCGAGCATCGCGGAAGGACCGATGCCTCTGGCTGGGGCGGCTTGCTGAGCCGGGGAGCGGCTCGGAACGGCGTTGCCGGCGTGATCGTCGACGGTGCCTGTCGCGATCTGGATGAGAGCAGCGAACTTGGTTTCCCAGTCTTCGGCCGCGCCGTTGTTCCACTTACAGCGCGCGGTCGGGTCGCCGAGCATGACTGGAACTGCCCCGTTACAATCGGCAGCATTGTAGTCAACCCCGGGGACTGGGTTGTGGCGGATGGAAGCGGCGTCGTGTTCTTCGAACAGCAACACCTGGACGATGTGCTGGCGGAGGCGGAGCGCATCCTTTGCCGTGAAACAGCCATGATCGCTGCCCTTGAGCAAGGCGCTCCAATTGATCAGGTGATGGGCGCGAACTACGAAGACATGTTGAAATAGGCAGGGAAAGCGATGAGCAAGGAAACACTCGTTAGGCGGTTGAATGCAGTGGGTGTAACCGCCTTGTCCGATGCACTGGATCGCCTGGCGATCAGCGGCCAGGCGATTGGAATCCTGCCGGTAGCACGGGGGATGAAGTTTGCGGGACCAGCCTTCACGGTTCAGATGCTTCCGGTCGGACTGACTCAGGGAATAGTCGGAGACTATATCGACGACGTGCCTGAAGGGGCAGTGGTCGCAATCGACAACGGCGGTAAATTGGATCAGACCGTCTGGGGCGATATCTTGACCCGAGTGGCGCACAAGAAGGGCGTCGCAGGCACGGTGATCGATGGTGTCTGCCGAGACAGCGATTGCTGTGTTTCGCTGAAATACCCTGTATTCTCCCGCAGCGTCACAATGCGGACTGCCAAAGACAGATCCACCGCGCATGCTTATGATGTGCCGATTCAACTTGTAGAGGTGCGGATCGATCCCGGCGATTGGCTGGTGGGGGATTCCGATGGGGTCGTCGCGATTCCGGCGGGTCGGGTTGAGGAAGTCGTCGCGATCGCCGAAGAAGTGGAAGCCGCCGAAAGGGCAATTCTCGCTGCCGTTGATGCGGGAATGCGCCTGGACGAAGCCCGGCGCGCCGGTGGATATCACGCGCTTCAGTCGCGTGCGGTTTGATGCCTCCGAACAGGCCTCTTTCCAGACCGAGTGGCGACCGCCGTTCCGGTCGCGGCAAATGGCCTAACGGGATAATATTTGCACATTATGCAATGATGGGATATGAGTCGACGAGTTACAAACCGGCCTGATTCGTCAAGGCCGTGTGCGGGGAGCCAGAGGTCGGCTGATAAGGCGGCAACCTTGGCGTGGAGAGGGATTGCCAGTGGCTACGAGCGTTTTTCCGTCGAGCAAAGACGAATATTTCGAGCTATTGCGGCAGCCGCCGTTGCTCGCATGGCCAACGGCGATCCTGTTTGTCGTGTCGATGCTGGGGATCGGCACCGTCTGGTACCTGGCGCTGACAGAGCAAATTGCGCTTTGGCAAGGCGCAATCGCCAACGGACTGCTCACTTACCTGCTGTTCAGCGTCATTCACGATGCGTCGCATTGTTCGCTGTCGCGCGTCGGCTGGCTGAACGAATCGATTGGGGCGATCGGCCTGTTCTTTCTCTTTCCCTATGCGCCGATGGTGCTTTTGCGGTGGGTTCACAACAAGCATCACAGTTTTGCCAATGGCCCGATGGACCCGGATTTGTTCGAACACGAATCGCCGTGGTGGCAGGTGCCATTCCGCTGGACGTTCTTCGATGGCGCCTACATCTATTACTTCATCAAATACGGCCAGTCTGTGCGCAAGCGGCACGGAATGCAGCTTGTCGTCTTTTACTCCTTCCTGGTGGCGCTGTTCGCGGGAGCGCTCTATTTCGGCTACGGGCTGGAGCTGTTCATGCTGTGGTTTGTCCCATCGCGAATCTCCTTGTTCATGATCGCGATCGTGTTCGTCATTCTGCCGCATTATCCCGCCGTGGTAGCCCAGGATGAAGATCCTTACATGGCGACGACGATGCGATTCGGGTTCGAATGGCTGCTGACCCCCCTGCTGGTCTATCAGAACTATCACCTGATCCATCACCTCTATCCGGAGATACCCTTCTACCGGATGCACAAGGCCTATTACCTGCGCTACGATGAGATCAACGCGCAGGACATTCCGCGGCAGACTGCTTTTGGGCTGGCACCGGAAAATATCGAATCGCACCGGGCTTTCCGGCGGATGAAGGATGCGATAGCGGTTCCTGCCGAGTAGGAACGATTCTAGACAGCGTAGTTTTAAGGCGGCGCTATATCAACTTTGCCGGCCGCATGGTGTTCATAGTCAACAGGCTTCCGATCATGCTGGTAAATCTCGGTGGCGCACCCAGCTCGTCACCGTGGCAATTGTGGCCCGCTCGAGTTTGGCTTGTCCGTAAGCGGAGCCCTGACCCCACCTTGCGGTCGTAGGAAGCAGCGCCGAGTCTCCGCGCCCTGACGGACTGGGGTGCGCTGCTACTATGATGATCACGAGTGATGATCCTGTGAGCAAGGGCGCGCAGCGGTTTGAGGTATTCACGGGCGCGGGCAAGCGACGGGACTGGCCGCCTGAGGTAAAGGCCTCGATTGTCGCCGAGTGTTACGTAGGTGAAGGTGTCAGCGCCGTCGCGCGCCGTCACGGGTTGGATCCGTCGCAAGTCTATGCCTGGCGACGGGATTTGCGGAAGCAGTTCGAGGCTGACGGTCGTCTTCCGGCAACACCTCGTTCGGAAGCGCCGGTCTTCGTGCCCTGTAGCCGTTCCAGCGCGTCCGACAGGCGCGTATAGGAGCGGGCCGAGCCGTTGACGCCGGTGACGCGGAATAGGTCGTGAGCGGTAAAATAGAAGTCCTGGGAGACGTCCACGCCGGCCTCCAGCTTCGCCACCATGAGGCTCGCGATGTAAAGCAACACCTCTTTGTCGTAGATCGTCGCAACGCCCTTCGCGGTGGCGACGATCTCGATCGAAACCGCGTCGGTCTTGTAGGCGAGCGGCTTGGTCCACTTACCCTTGCTCAACGCAAAGAACGGGAACGCCATCAGCGACCGTTCGCCGCGAACCTCCTTCAACAGCGGGCTATCGAGCGAAAACAGGTCGCCCTGTTGGATAGGCAAGCTCATGTGGTCCGCAGCCCCATCGGGTTCCGGCCGGTTGTCGAAAGCACGAAGATTAGGGCTGCTGCCCGGTGGCGCTCCCCTGTGATGGCCGATTTTACGGTCAAAGTTCGTGCTTTCGATAACCGGACGACGGCGTTGGCATCGCCATTCGTGCTTTCGGAAACCGACGGACGGGACAGCCCCCGCGGCCTTCTCACAAACGATCGATTATGAAGCGGGACCATGTGAGAACGTGTAGCAGGCAGGCAGCGCGTATCAAAACACTTTCTCGATTGGGGTGCCTCGTGATAGGCGCGGAAGGTGAGTTTTGAGAACGGTTCATGCTGATCGGTTATGCGCGGGTGTCGACGCCCGAACAGGATTTGACGCCCCAGCTCGACGCGCTCCGCGAGGCGGGGTGCGAGCGGTCCTTCACCGATAAGGCGAGCGGCGCCAAGGCCAACCGCGCCGGCCTGGCTGAAGCTCTGTCGCATGCGCGCGCAGGCGACGTGCTGGTGATCTGGAAGCTGGATCGGCTCGGCCGAACCTCCAAGGGCTTGATCGATCTCGGGGCGGAGCTGGAAGCCCGCAATATCGGCCTCCGCTCGATAACCGATGGGATCGACACATCGGGGACCGCGGGCAAGTTCGTCTTCCGCATCCTCGCCGCGCTGGCGGAAATGGAACGCGATCTCATCCGCGAGCGCACGACCGCCGCCTTGATGGTGGCGAAGCGCGATGGCAGGGTAGGCGGCCGAAAGACGGTGATGACGCCCAAGCGGATCGAGGCGGCCCGCAAGCTGCTCGCGGGGGGAATGACGGTCCGCGAAGTGGCGCCAGCGATCGGCGTCTCGGTGCCCACGCTCTACCGACATTTTCCGGCGTCTGTGCAGGACGCAATGGGAGCAGAGAGGGAAGGCGACCAACCCTAGAAAATGAAATATTTGCCGAGGTTCCGGGTCTTTTCGATCTGGCGCCAGGTACACTCGGAATGATCAGGCCTCATGCGAACCCAGTGAAGGACTGACAGCGGCCAAGCCGCTGCCGAAGACGATTGCATCCTCGACAAAGCCAGTCGGAACCTGCCCATAGCGCCGCATCGACCACTTGCGCGCTGCAAGGCCGGCATGGGAGGAAGTCAGCGCTGCGCCAACTGCAATGACAGCACCCAACACGCGCTTGTCGCGCGGGGCCAGTGCGGCACCCGCGTAGGCTGCGTTAACACTGCGCACGGCCAGACCGATGGACACCGTGCGATCGGGCGCGGTCTTCATCTTGTCGCCCGCCATCTCGGCGTAAGCGGTAAAAATCCCCCACTGGCTGGCTGAGCGACTACGGCGAGGTCGGCGGAGTAATTTCGGCGATCAGGCGGCGCTGGCGAGATTGCTCATTTCGAACGCGGTTTGTCCGGCGTTTGTATCGACCCAGTTGTACGGCAGCAAATCGTCGATCGCATCGGTGTCGGAGCGCGTGATGATCCGGGCAAGCACATCGGAGAGGTAGGCGTAGGGCTCGATGTCCAGCATCTTGCAGGTTTCGACCAGCGAGGCGATCGCCGCCCAGTTTTCGGCGCCAAGTTGGTGGCCGGCGAAGAGCGCATTTTTTCTCTGGAGAGTCACCGGCCTGATGGCGCGTTCGGCGGTGTTGTTGTCGATCTCGATGCGGCCGTCGTCGAGGAAGCGGGTGAAGCCCGCCCAGCGCTTCAGCGCGTATTTCATCGCGTCGCTCGTCGCCGAGCCGGCCATGATGCGTGGGCTGGTGGCGGCGAACCACTCGTGGAGCTTATCGATCAGCGGACGGCTTCGCTTCTGCCGGATAGCGAGGCGCTCCTCGGCATGGCGACCGCGGATTTCCTTTTCGATGCGATAGATTTCGGCGATGCGCTGCAAGGCATCCTGCGCGACCGGAGCATCGCCGCCCGCGTCGATAAACTTGCGGCGCAGATGGGCCCAGCAGTAGGACTTCCGGACGCCGACGTTGGCGCCTTCTTCCTGCCCGAACTGGTCGTAGGCTTGCCAGGCATCGACCTGCAGGATGCCCTGGTAGGCCCCCAGCAACTGTTTCGCCCACATCTTTCCGCGGCCCGGCAGGTAGGTGTAGAGCGCCAGAGGCGGGTCGGCACCGCCATGGGCCCTCTCGTCACAGACGATGACCCACATGTAGCCAGTTTTGGTCTTACCGGTTCCCGGTGCCAGCACCTTGACCGTGGTTTCGTCTACGAACAGCCGTGATCGGGCAAGGGCATCCACGCGCATCCGGGTGACGATCGGCATCAGCGCCGCAATGCCCCGGCCGACCCAGTTGGCGAGCGTGGCGCGGCTGATCTCGATGCCCTGCCGCGCGAAGATCTTCGACTGGCGGTAAAGCGGAAGGTGGTCGCAGTATTTGTTGATGAGCACATCTGCGATCAGTGCCTCGGTCGGCAAGCCGCCGGGCACCACGTGCGCCGGTGCCGATGCCTGGTGCACGCCATCGGTGCAGCAGCGGCAGGCATAGCGCGGCCGGATCGTCACCATGACGCGGTGCTGCGCCGGGATGATGTCGAGCCGTTCCGAACGGTCCTCACCGATCTTGTGCAGCGCGCCGCCGCAGGCGCATTCCAGGCTGTCGGGCTCGATCACCACCTCGAAGCGCGGTAGATGCGCCGGCAGCGATGCGCGCTGTGCATCGGCAGGCCGGTGCTTGCGAGGCACGAGGCCATAACGCTCGGTTTCCTCGTCCGTCTTGTCCTGCAGGCCCTGGGCTTCGCCAAGGGCAACAGCCTGGTCTTCCAGCGCCAGTGCGAGCTGATCGGCGGGAAGCTTCTCCGAACGCTTGCCGAAGGTCGTGCGGTTGATCAGCTTGAGGATATGCTCGCGGGCGCGCTCGGCCAGCAGCATCGCCTTGAGCTGCTCGACGTCGTCGGGGAGCTCGTCGTATCCGGCCTCCGGGCCAGTCGCTGCGGGGAGTTCGGGATGCGCCGCCACGCCTGCATCCTAGCCGGATTTACCTCGATAGGAACGGCCTTGCGCCAGGCAGAATCAGGCATGCGACCTACTGCGCATGAAGCGGTTTGGGCACTCGCGGCACGTGCACGCGCGACCAGTCCAACCCCTCGATCAGGGCCGAAGCTTGCGCCGCCGACAGCTTCATCACGCCGTCTCCCGGACGCGGCCACCGGAACTTTCCATCGTGCAGACGCTTCGTCACAAGCACGAGCCCGGTGCCGTCCCAGACCAGGAGTTTTATCCGATCTGCCCGACGCGCCCGGAAGATGAACAGCACGCCAGAGAAGGGATTGAGCCGGAGTTCGCGCTCGACCAGAGAGGCGAGCCCTATCATTCCCTTCCTGAAGTCCACGGGCCGCGTCGCCACCAGCACCTTGAGCGGTCCAGGCGGGATGATCATGAGTTCACCTGCACCGCCAGCAGCACCCGCTCGATGTGATCCGCGCTCACGTCGGACGGGATACGGATCGACAACGCGCCGGTCTCGATGACGATCTGCCCGCCCACCGATTGCGACGGCACGCCGGGCAACAGGCCTGCATTCTCCCGGTCGACCATCGCCGGCACGAAGCTCATGGCCTCGGCCCGCTCCCGCAATCCACGCCGCCATGTGTACAGCTGCTGCGGATACATCCCATGTCGGCGCGCCACCTCCGACACATTCACTCCCGGCTCCAGGCTTTCAGCGATGATCCGCGTCCGGGCCTCGGGTGTCCACCGGCGCTTGCCACCGGGAGTTTCGATCACATCAAGCCGTTCCGCCCGGCCCGTCACGCTCGTTTCGAAACTTGTTTCGAAATCAGTTTCATCGCTCATCGGTCACCTCGCCATCCAACACGGCGAAACTACCAACTCCTGTCAGCTTGAAAATGTGGGGGATTTTTACCGCTTACATCTCGGCTGCCGCCATGACAGCATTACCGGCGGCGATGATCGGGTTCAGCATCAACTGCTGGAGCGGGAGTTGGGGCGCGATCTCCTGCCGGCGGGTGGCCGTGGCAATCACGGTCAGCGGGGTCATGCCGCGCTGGCCCGCCACCAGACCGATAAGGAAGGAGCGTAGCATATGAATTCTCCGATCAAGGAACGAGGGGTTTTTTTCAAGCGGTCTTTGACCCTCGGGAACGCGTGCTGTGCTGCGCCAGAATGGAAACCAGATCGCGCACGCTCTCGCGCAGCGCATCGACGCCTTCAGCATTGTAGCCGTTCGCCATAGTCTCAGGAACGTGCAAGGCCTGGTTCCGAAGCGTCTTGCCCCGTTTGGTCAGCGTGACCACAACGCGCCGCTCATCATTCTGGTCGCGGGCGCGGGAAAGCAAACCCGCACCCTCCATCCGCTTAAGCAGCGGCGTCAGCGTGCCGCTGTCGAGATAGAGTCGCGCACCCAGAGCCCCGATCGTCTGCGGCTGCTGTTCCCACAAAACCAGCATGACGAGATATTGTGGATAGGTGAGGTTCAACTTCCCCAACACCGGGCCATAGAGGCGGCCCAACAGATTGGTCGCTGCATAGAGCGGGAAGCAGATCTGGCGGTCGAGCAGGAGCGGGTCTTCCTCCAACCCCAAGGTCAGCCCCGCGTCGCTCACCGCGTGGTCACGTCGAGTTGAACGTCGACATTGCCTTTCACCGCGTTCGAATAGGGACAGACGGCATGAGCAGCCTGAACGATTTTCTCGGCTGCCGCCTGATCCACGCCCCTGATCGTAATGCCAAGCGTTACGGCGAGCCTGAAGCCACCCCGGTCGTCGGGGAGCAGCCCCACTTCGCCGGTCACCTCGACATCCTCGTCGCGAACCCTGTCGGCCTGCGCACGGGTCACATGAATGACCGCATTCTCGAAGCACGCGGCATAGCCGGCCGCGAAGAGCTGTTCGGGGTTGGTGGCACCGCCCTTGCCGCCAAGTTCCTTTGGCATCGCCAGTTGCAGATCGAGGATCCCGTCTTCGCTGCGAACGGTCCCGCTGCGACCTCCAATAGCCGTGACCTTGGTAGTATAGAGATGGCCCATAGGTTCTCCTGCCAGACTTGCGATTCCTATACGCAGTCCTATCGCTGGCAATTAGATTGCACGCAAGACATTATCGTTAGCAGCGACGCTAGTCGTCTCCTTCAGCAGACACTGACGGATGACATGGACTAGCGTTCTTTGGACCCCTCCCAGCCGAGCCCGAGCGCCTTGTGGAGGCCCACAAACGCACGAACGAACTGCCCCTGTGCTTCCACCGCGGAGATGTCCGCCGTCAGCGCCGCGCGTTCTGCGTCTATGGATGATGTCAGCGGTGCAGCTCCGCGCTCGAACCGCTGGGCTGCGAAGCGAGAAGACTGCCGGGCGCCCTCGGCGCTCCGGTAGCTCGACAGGAGGGTCGCGCGCAGATTGCCGAAGCGCGACAGGCTCGTCTCGGCATCGGACAGGGCGGCAAGGACGGACTTGCGATACTGCGCCTCCGCCTCGTCCCGTCCGGCGCGGGACTGCTCCACCCGGGCGCGATTGCGGCCGAAGTCGAGAAAGCTCCAGTTTATCCGCGGCAACAACAGGCTCGACACATTGTCGGTATCCACGACGTCGCCGATACTCGGGCCGCCAAGGCCGATGATTCCCATGATGCTGACCGAGGGAAATTGGCGCGCGACGTCGACGCCGATCTGCGCGGTGCCAGCGGCCAGTTGCCGTTCGGCGGCCCGGACGTCGGGCCGGCGCCGCAGCATCGTCTCAGGATCGCCGATCGCGACGCTCGCGGGGACGGAGGGGATGGCCCCGGGGGAGGAGAGGGTAGCATCATGCGCACCCGGCTCGTCGCCCGTGAGCAGCGCAAGCTGGTCGAGCGTCACCGCGATTTGGCCTTCGAGCGGTAACAGGCCGCCTTGCGTCCGGTTGAGTTCGGTGCGCAGGCGGACGACGTCGTCGCGCGACGACGCGCCGCGCCGCTCGCGCTGTTCGAGAAGCGCAAGCGACTGCGCCAGCAGCGCGGCGGATCGGCGCACCAGCACCAGGCGCTGCTGGAGTTCTCGCAACGTCACGTAATTATCGGCGATCTCGGCGGAGAGGCGGACCTGCGCGTCCGCCACGTTTGCACGCGCCGCGTCGGCCTGCGCGGAGGCGGCTTCCGCGGCGCGGCGGCGCCCGCCGAACAGGTCGATCTCCCAGGAGGCGTCGAGGCCCGCGTTGTAGAACTCGGCCTTGATCCGGTCGTCCTGCTCTCCCTGCGATGGGAGGGCGAGAGATCCGGCGGGGAGGTCCGCAATGATGGCGGTCCCAGTGGCTGATATCGAGGGCAAGCGGTTGGCCCGTTGCTCACGCGCGGCGGCGCGGGCCTTGCGCACTCTCGCCTCCGCGATCGCGACATCGGGACTGGCGGCGAGCCCACGCTCGACGAGCGCGTTGAGGCGCGGGTCGGCCATCGCCTCCCACCACCGCGCCAGCGGGGGATCGGCGACGGTTTGGGCAGGGTCGGCGCGGCGGAACGTCGCACCAGTTCTTTCGGCACTCGCGACGGGGCGTGGCCCCTCATAGTCGGGTCCGACCGTGCAGCCGGCAAGCAGAAGCGGTACAGGGATCAGGAAGCGGATCATCAATGCATGGCCATCTGGGTGCCGGAGGGGATGGGGCGAAGGAACAGCGCCAGCGGGGTCGTGACGGCGATCGCAATCGCGAGGACGACATAGAGGTCGTTATAGGCCATCACGGTCGCCTGCTGGAGCATCTGGCCCGCCAGTTGACGATACGCCCCGGCTTCGCCGGCCGCCCCCGCCATCGCGCGACCGAACCATTCCTGCGTCGCCGCCGCGTTCGCCGACGCTGATTCGGCGATCCGATTGAAATGCAGGAAGGTTTGACGATCCTGAAGGGTTGCCATCATCGCGAGACCGATGGACCCGCCCAGGTTGCGGCCAGCATTGAAGAGGGCGGACGCATCGCCCGCGTCCTCGGGCGCGACGGCGCTGATCGCCGCCTGGTTGAGGAACATCATCGCGAAGATCTGGCCGAAACCCCTTACCAGTTGCGATCCGACGAGGTCGCCGCCAGCGGTATCCGCCGTCATGCTCCAATCCATCGCGCAACTGATCCCGATGGCGACCATGCCGATGATGACGGCCACGCGGACATCGAGATATTTGAAGGCGAGCGGGAGGAACGGCATCAGCAGCAGCGCGGGGACGCCCGACACGAACACGACCTGCCCCGACTGCAGCGCGCTGTAGCCGGCCATTACCGCCAGAAACTGAGGAATCAGGAAGGTCACCCCGTAGAGAACGACGCCGATTACGAGGCTCAGCACGAACACGCTGCCGAAGGTGCGGCTGAAGATCAACGACAGTTTCAGGACCGGCTGCGGCGACCTCACCTGGCCGATGGCGATGAGTGTGAACCCAAAGACCGTGGCGATGGCGAGCTTGATAATCATCGCCGATTCAAACCACATCTCCCGCTGCCCCTCCTCCAGCATGACGGTAAGCGAGCCGAGCCCGATCGCCAGCCCAGCGATGCCCAGCCAATCGGCGTTCCGCAGTTGATTGAGGCGCAGGCGCTCGTGATCGAGGCCGACGAGCAGCAGCACAGCCAGGCCGGCGCACACGGGCACGTTCAGGAAGAACGCATAGTGCCAGCTGTAATTGTCGGTCAGCCATCCGCCGATGATCGGGCCGAGCACGGGTCCTAGGATGGCTGTCCCGCCGAAGGCCGCGGTCCCGATCGGCTGCTGTGAGGGTGGCAGCCGCGTGGCGATGATCGTCATGGCGGTCGGAATGAGCGCGCCGCCGGTGAATCCCTGACCGACGCGACCGGCGATCATCATGGGCAGCGTCGTCGAGAGGCCGCAGATCACCGAGAAGCCGGTGAACGAAACGGCGGCGGCGAGCAGGAAATTTCGGAGGCCCAGTAGCCGTACAAGGAAGGGGCTGAGCGGGATCATGACGATCTCGGCGACCAGGTATGACGTTGCCACCCAGGTCCCCTCGGTCCCGCTGGCGCCGATTTCCCCCTGAATTGTCGGCAGCGCCGCGTTGACGATCGAGATGTCGAGCAGCGCCATGAAGGACCCGATCGTGCCCGCGGCGACCGCAAGCCAGTCCCGCGCGCTTGCGCGTTCACGGGTCATCGTCGCTGGACCTGCGCCTCGTCGCGCCCAAGCCGCTCGCTCTCCTCCTCGATCCGCTTGCGGCTGCCCTTCGCACCGATGGTGTCGATCGTGACCTCCACCGATAGTCCGGGCCGCAGGACCTTGCGCGCTTCGGGTCCGGCCTCGATGCTGATCCTCACCGGCACACGCTGGACGATCTTGGTGAAGTTGCCGGTCGCGTTCTCGGGCGGCAGCACCGAGAATTGCGCACCGGTGCCGGGTGCGAAGCTGTCGATCCGGCCGCGCAGTTCGGCCCCGTCCAGCGCATCGACCTTGATGGTCGCCGGCTGGCCGACGCGCATGAGGGCGACCTGGGTCTCCTTGAAGTTCGCCTCGATATAGAGCTGGTTCGCCGGCACGATCGACATGAGCCGGGTCGCGGGCTGGACGAACTGCCCCACCCGCACCGCCTTGTCGGCAACCACGCCGTCAATGCTACTGCGAAGCTCGACAGCGCCAAGGTCGGTCGAGGCGCGGTCGAGTTGCGCTTGCGCGGTTTCCCGTTGAGCCAGAGCCTGGCCGATGCGGGCACTCTGCGTTTCCAGCCCGCGCCTTGCCGCAAGATATGCAGCCCGCTGGGCGCGCAGGTTGGCGACCGCGCGATCGCGCTCGAGCACCAAGGCCGCCAGCCGCTCGCGCGACTCCGCCCCGGACTGCGCGAGCGGCTCGTAGCGCCGGACCTCCGCGGCTGCGGCCTCGGCGGCGACTTCGGCTGCGGACACTTGCGCCGCCGACTGCGCGATGGCCGCGCGCTGCTCGTCGAGCGTGCTGCGTGCTGTCCGGATGCCGGCAACGGCCGAGGCGACCTGCGCCTGCGCCTGTGCGACGCTTGCACGATAGTCCCGCGGATCAAGCACTGCCAGAAGCTGCCCGCGTCTCACGGGCTGGTTGTCACGCACGAGAACCCGTTCGACATAACCGCCCAGTTTGGGAGAAACGGTCACGAAGTCGGCCCGCACATACGCATTGTTCGTCGATTGACGATACTGCCCGCGTTCCCGATAATTGACATACCACATGGCGGCCGCGACGATCCCGGCCACCAGCGCCGCGATCAGCGCGTAGCGGATAACGGGATATCGCGTCAGGAGACCCGGTTTATCTGGCGCATCCCCATCAGTGCCAGTCGGTCGGTCGCCGCGCTCTTCCCCTTCGTCGTCATGCCCGCTCGCATCTGTCTCGGGTTCGTTGCGATCTGCCACTCTTCAACCTTGTAATATGTAAACCGTATCGTATCATAGTAATTGATGCGGCTGTTTTCTACCTTCGATTTTGATCGGAAAAAAGCGATTGGCCGGCTGACGCACCCATCCAACATGACGCCTGCGGTCGCGGCTGCAAGCGTGTGGGCGTATTCCACCATAATCCCGGCTGGAAGCGCTTCAACTTGACAGCATTCGCTTTCCAGAACCTGAGCAGGGATCTCCGCCGTGGGTTCGGGATAGGGACTGGAGTGCCTACGGCCGAATGCTCGCAAGACATAAGCAGAGCCCCGCCGTCGTCGACGTTGGCGAAGCCGATCAGTTTTCGGTCGCCGCCGGGCTAACCTATACCCCCCGATATCGACGCGCGGCGAGACCAATCAGCGTCAGGCGAATTCACACAGAAATTCGCACTGTGCCGCACATACAATCGTGTCCGGGCTATCCTGCCATGCATCAACGTGGGCGACCGCGACGCGCCGCCCGATCCTGCGCAGATTTGGCCGCGCCGTGACCGGGGCGAGCCGCATCGGGGCAAGAAACTGCACATTGATGCTAATGAGTTGGGGCAGACAGTTTCGGTCGAGCCGGTGTGACAGGACAGCGCTGCATGCCAGTTCGAGAAACGCCGTGATGGCGCCGCCGTGAAGCGCCTGAGCCAACGGATTGCCGACGAGTTCCGCGGTCGGAGACAGCTTCCAGAGCGCGCCAGCCTCCTCGACCGAAATCATCTTGGCGAGCTTCGAGCTGAACCCCGACGAGGCAAGGATCGCTTGTATCTTCGCGTCGGCGCTCATGCCGCTGCCCGGTGTTTCACCGAAAAGACGGCTTGTGCCGTGGCGAATACATCTGAAGGGTCTTGGTCCCAGACCTCTACGCGCACGAAGGCGAATGCGTCGGTCATCCGGTAGCAATGTCCCCAGGCCGTCACATCGGACCCAGGCGTCGCCGGTCGAATATGGTCGATCTTCAGGTTCAGCGTCGAGATCGAGATCGGCATCTGCCGCGACATGATGGCGGCTCCGCACACATGGTCGATGAGGCTTGCCACCGCACCGGGCGCGATCCCGTCGGCATGGTCCGCCAAGGCGGCCCGACTGGGCAATCTCATCGAACACAACCCATCGTCCGCCGAGATCGTCACAAGATCCAGTTCGGCACTCCATGGAATGATTATGCCTGCGAAACCCGGAACGTCGGCCAAATCGCTCTCCTCACGGTGGCGCAATCTTTCCCAGCACCAATGAGGCGTCAACAGCAAATATGGAAATACACCGGACGGTTTACATCTGATGGCTGCTTGGCTAAGTTGCGTGGAGGTATGGAGACGCGCTCAAACCGCTTGTTGGTTTTCTTGGTCGTCGGCACGCTGCTTGCGACCCTCGCGGTTTTCGCCTTCTGGCTGATGACGGCCAAAAGTCCCGATGGCCAAGACTTCGTGATCCGGTTCAGCGACGACGTCCGGGGGCTGAAGGGCGGCGCTTCCGTGACATATGCCGGGGTTCGGGCGGGCGTTGTGACCGATGTCCGTCTCGACCTTCAAGATCCGTCAGTAGCCCTCGTCACGGTGCGGCTAGATCCAGACATCCCGATCTTGGATGGAGCTAAGGCCGAAATAGTGCGGTCGCTTCTCGGGGATGACGCCACGATCACGATCGACGGCAGTGTGAAGGGCGCCGCGGCGATCACGGCTTCCACCGATGGCGGCTTGCCCGTCATCCCCGCGAAGGAGGGAGGGCTCCTGGGTTCCGGCGGAGACCCGATGGCACTCATCGAAAAGATCAGCCGTTCCGTCGACAATGTTTCCAGCAATCTGGATGCCCGGGGACAGCAGCATACGCGCGAGCGACTGGCAGCGCTCAGCGCCGCCTCCTCGGCGTGGCCGGACAGGGCGACGCGGTTATCTGAAACGCTAACCGGGTCGCGCGGACGGATCCTCAGCACTGGCGCTTCAATCGCTCGCGCTGGCGAGCGAGCGGGCCGCATCCGTGCCAAGCTGGAAGCGCGTCGCGATGCCAGCCTTGGAATCGATGACAAGCTGAGCAGCGCTCAGCGCGCGGCGGAAGAGTTTCGTGGCGATGTGGAGGCGCTGCGCCCGGCCGTTCGCGCCCTCGAAGGCCGAAGCCGTGAGGTCACAGAGTCCGTTCGCTCGGCGCGATCCACGACACAGCGCCTCGGCGACCAGGTCGAGCGCGTTGATCGCGAAGGACTCCAGCTGTTCGGGGCGCCAAAGTTGCCCGATTACAATTCAGCAAAACAGTCGCCACCACCATCGCGCTAGCGCCAGCGTTTCGTGGTACGAGTGACGTTCATCCTCGGGACCGCCCCCGATTGTATTCAGGGACCTCCCCATATTGAACAAGGCGGTGGCCGTGAGCGCGTGAGCAGGACATGGTGGCGCATCTTGGCAACCGGTCGCCGATTTCAGCTTCAGCGACTATCAGGCATGGCGGAGGCGAGATTGAAATGAAGGTGCGATCGGGGAGCGGCAAGCGGGGCGGTCGGACTGGCAGGCCAACGGCAGAGGCAGCGATCCGCCTCACCTCCCATATTCTGCAAAGCGCTCGTGAAATGTTCTTCGAACATGGCTTTGACGGCGCGAGCGCTGATATGATCGCCGAGCGTGCAAAGATCTCGAAGCGGACCCTTTACGCCAGGTTCGGCAGCAAAGCGCGTGTGTTCGAAGCTGTGATCCTCGACGAGATTGACACGCAACTTCGGGCGCTGGAGCCGGCCGTCGATGCGGATCTTGCTGTCGTGGACAGGCTGCAGTCGATAGCCGATGTGCTTCTCGAGTGGCTGCTTACGCCACGTATCGCTTCAATGGAACGTGTCGTGATCGCGCAGGCCGTGCGCTTTCCTGCGCTTGCCGCCAACATTCACGAGTTCGGCTTTCAGCGCGCCGCTCAGTGGGTGGCGAGCATTCTCGGGGCTGCTGCCGCCAAGGGTGAACTCGATCTACCGGATCCCGTTTTCGCCGCTGAACAGTTCGTGACCCTCGTGGTCGTAGCACCGATGCGCCGCGCGGCACTCGGCCTCGCCCCCCCGGCCTATGATGAAAACGCCCGCGCCCGAGTCAGACGGGGCATCGAGCTTTTTATTATTGGCTGTCTACCTCCCGCACTCGGAACCGAGAATATGCAATGACCGAGGTCGCAGATGATATTCCGTTGAGTGAGCGGGAAAGATTTGGAGAGCTCGCGCGAATCTTCGCACGTCACGGACTCGGCGGCCTCGCCTCACGCGTTGGGTTGGCGAGCGGTCCGCTGACATGGTCCGTCGAGCCGGACGCATCAACTCGGGTAGTCGCGCTTCTTCGCGACCTAGGCCCGGTCGCAATAAAGCTGGGCCAGCTTCTCGCCACACGTGGCGATCTTCTGGGGCCGGAGTGGGTGAATGCGCTATCGACATTACAGGATCAAGTTCCTGCGGTACCATTCCACGAGATCGAACCCGAACTCGTCTCGTCTCTCGGTGCGCCCGTTGCTGATGTTTTCGCGCGCTTCGATCGGATACCAATCGCCGCGGCGTCGATTGCCCAGGTGCACGGTGCAGCCCTTTCCGATGGAACCGAAGTTGTCGTCAAGGTGCGCCGCCCGGGAATAGCGACCCGCGTCGACGCCGACCTGAGATTGCTACGACGACTTGCGCGTCTGGCCGAACGGCGCTCGCCGGAACTGCGGCGGCTCAAGATTGACGAACTGCTTCGCTTCTTCGCCGAGAGCCTGTCTCAAGAAATGGATCTGAGCGCCGAAGCGGCAGCATGTGAGGGGATTGGGTCATTTCTCGACACGCTAGGCGTGAGGACACCGAAATTCTTTTGGGACTATGTCGGCCGCCGCGTCAACGTCCAGGAGCGGCTTGAAGGAGTCTCGGTGCGCGGCGTCCTTATAGCAGCAGACGAGGTAACAGACGCGGCCGCAATTGCAGGCGCCTACGCGGACGCCATATTGCGCATGATCATCTTTTACGGCCGGTTTCACGCAGATCCCCATCCGGGGAACGTATTCGTGCTTCCAAGCCGAAAGATCGCTTTCATCGACTTCGGTGCCACCGGAACGCTGACTCCAAACCGTCGCTCGGAGCTGGTTACCTTGGTCCTAGCTATCGCGGGAGAAAATCCGCGCGCGGTCGCGGATGTGCTGATAAACTGGTCAGGCGACCGGACCGTTGAGGTGGATGGGTTGCAAAGGGATCTTGAGTCTTTGATCGGTCAATTTCGTGGCGCTGTCTTGAAACAGGTTGATCTGTCCGAGATATTCTCGCGCGTGTTCACGTTACTGCGCCAATACCGTCTGGCATTGCCGCCCGACCTTGCTTTGCTCCTGCGCACATTACTGACCGCCGAGGGATTGGTACGGACTCTAGACCCAGAGTTCGATATCGCGGCTAGGGCGATGCCGATCGCCCGCGAGCTTGCGCGCGAGCGAATTAGTCCTGCCGAACTGAGAAAAGGTGGGCGCCGCCTGGCAACAGGGATCGGCCGCTTGGCCGCAGCCTCTCCCGACCTGATTGGACTGGTGGAGAAAGTAGCAAAGTCAGGTACAATCCCGGTTCACGTGTCATTACCATCACCGAACAAGGAGAGGCCGTCGCCCCAAAGAGATATACTCGCTGCCGGTCTGATCGTAGGCGGAGCGGTTCTCTTTAGTCAACAAATATACATATCGCTAGCTTCATGGGGAATTGCTGTGGTCATATTGGCACTTACTAGAAATCGATAGATTTTACTGGTTGTATCCTCATCGACTTATGCCATCATAAAAAGGTGTTCAAAACGCTGGGCCAGGCCGCCGGGAGCTATGCGGCCCGGCCCAGCTAGGTTCACCTTCCCGCAAGCCCGGAGGGTGTGAGTGACTTGCCGGTGGTGAGTTCGTTTTCCAGCACGGGAACAGCCGTGCCGGCGATCTGCTGCAGCGCTGGGTCGGTGCCGTCTTGGGCGTATCCCTTGTGGATTGCCCACGCCGCTTGTTGCACCTTCGCCGACTGGGTGAGATAAAGGTTATCGAAAGCGCTCTTCGGTGCCTTTTTGCAGCAACTTGACAAGAGCAGCGCGGTCGGCCGACAACGCTGACGATGGTGCCTTGATCGTGCGCTGATCGTTTTTGAGCGCTGCCATCAGTGCTTTCTGGCTGCTTTGTGCCTCGGCTAGGACGCGCTTGGCGTAGGATTTGACGTCGTCCCGCTGCGCGCGCGTTGCGGCAAGCTGGGCAGCCTTTATCTGATAGACGTTCGCGTCCGACGCGGCGAGAACGTAGTTTGGGCCGCTTTGGCTGGCAATCGGCTCTACCCCGACATCCGCGCTGGTCATCGTTCCTGACGTGGATGGGGCAACTGCTTGGGCGAAAGCCGGCACCGACACCAAAGAAAGCAGCGCGGCGGAGATCACGATCTTCATCATTTTCCTTTCTGGTGGCTTATCTTGATAATTTGAATTCAAGTCCGCAAACGAAAAGGAAACCGGTTGGTTCCTTTTGTGGATCGGCTTAGAGTCTGTTTGGAAAATCAGGGGTGAGCGTTTCGGCGTAGGAGATTGCCGCCCATGGCGACGAGGATCATGGCCTGCGAGACGTCAATGCGCTTCTCGTAATCGCGGACCAATCGGCGCCATCGGATCATCCAGCCAAAGGTCCGCTCAACGACCCAACGCCGGGGCAGAACCTTGAAGCCCTGCTGCTGATCGCTGCGTCGAATGACCTCGACGACGAAATCCAGATAGCTTGCTTTGTCCATGAGTTTGAGGCGGTCATAGGCGCCATCGGCGAAGAGATGTTTGATCCAGGGCCAGCGTTTGCGGATGCCATCGAGGATGGTCTGGGCGCCCGCGCTGTCCGAAATGTCCGCAGTGGTCAGGTTGACCATCAGCAGCCGTCCATCGGTATCGACGGCGATATGCCGCTTGCGCCCGACAACCCTCTTGCCTGCGTCGAACCCACGCTTTTCTGCCGATGGCGCCTTAATCGACTGGCTGTCGATCACTGCTGCGCTCGGACTGGCCTCCCGCCCTTGGCGCTCGCGATCTAGCATCAGTTCGATGTCGTGGATTGTGGATCGGCGTGCAAAAAGGACCCCGTT
>NZ_SEON01000007.1 GCF_004152845.1 Sphingobium fuliginis | reverse complement strand
GCGTGGTCCGAGCTTGGGGATGTATCTGCACCATCACGAAACCTCATCAGCAAGAGCAGCAAAGCGCCACGCGTGATCCGCGATAGCGCTCTTTACCATATCCCAATGATGTGTCGCAACCAGACAGGTAGGTTCGCGCAGCCAGTCCAGCCGCCGCGCCTGCTCCAGCCAATAGGCTTCGGCGTCATCCAGCGATCGGCGATAGCCCGCGGCATAGGCGGCGGCATCGACCTTCGCCTCCGCCGACCAGGCCGGCGGCACGGGATAGACAGGGGGAGCCGTGGTCAGCATCGGCGGATCTCACTTCACTTTGGCGAGCGCGGCGGTCATCCGCCTGGCGGCGAAGGGCGGCAGCTTCACCGCCTTGGCCGCCGCGAGATCGGCCGGGGCCACCTTGCCCACCTGCACCAGCGCGACCATGCCCATCGAATAATGCGGCATGCACTTGATGCCGTAGAGGCCGGGCTTGGTGACGGTCAGCACCGCCTCCTTGTTCATCGCGCCCTTCATCGGGGTCGCGCCGGCCGGCAGCATGTTCGCGATGGTTTCGGCATTATGGCTGGGATTGGTCGGCTGGAAACGGATGGTGTCGCCCACCGCCGCCTTCACGAAGGACGGCTCGAACACCATGGCGCCGTCCGCGCCCTGGTTCTTCATATGGACGACGATGTCCTTCGCCTGCGCCGACAGCGGCGCCAGCGTCAGGAGCGCGGCGGCGGCAACGCCGCCCAGGGTGATGCGAATGCGGATCAAGGCTCTCTCTCCCATGCAAACATGCTTGGGCAAGTGATGACGCAGCGCAGCGGACCCCCGCAATGGGCCATTGGTCCTAGGGCGCGCGCCCCTCCGGCGCCACTCGAACCAAGGGCCGCCCCAGGTCGCGCCAGCCGTCCGTCCCCTCCGCCAGCCACCAGACATTGCGATAGCCCATGGCGCGCAGCCGCCGCGCCGCGTTCCAGCTCATCCAGCAATCGGACCGGCAGAAGACGACCAGCATGCGATCGCGCCGGCCACCCGTCAGCCGCCGCACGCCGGCCGCGAACCAGAGCGCGATGTCGGGCTCCGGCACGCCCCTTCCCGCTTCGGGGAACCAGCGAGCGCCCGGAATGCTCTCATGCTGCGCCGCCAGCCGCCAGCGCCCGTCGCTCTCCCGATGCCCGCCCTCGGCCGGCAGGACGTCGAGGAACAGCGCATCCCGGCCCGGCCGCAGGGCTGCGGCGGCGGCCGGCGCGATCCGCCCGACCCCGGCCGGCGGGCGGGAGACCGGCGCGCGATAGGCGGCGATCCGATAGCCGTCAGGCGCGAACAACGGCTCCGCCGCCACGGGCGCCGCGCAAAGCAGCAGAGCACCGGCCCAGATCGTCCTCCTCATCCCGCTTCCCTCCCCATCCGACCCAAGGACCAATGGTAGCGCATTGCGCCAGCCTTTAGACCTGCACCAAGGGAGAAGGATGTGAAAAGGCGAAGCTACGCAGCCATGACCCTGGCCCTGCTCGCGCTGGCGGCGGGGGCGGGCGCATCCACGCCCGCCGATCCGCTGGAATCGCCGATGTGGGAAGCCCATGCAAAGCTGCTGTTCGGCAACGATCCGGTCCGCTTCGACCCGCGGGTGAAGGTCGATTTCCCCCAGATCGCGGAGAACCAGCGCAGCTTCCCGGTCGCCATCGACGCCCGCGCGATCCCCGGCGTCCGGCGCATCGTCCTGATGGCGGACCTCAACCCGATCCCGATCGCGGTCGACTATCGCCCGACGGACAGCGAAGCCTATCTCGCCACCCGCATCAAGCTGGACCAGCGCACCCCCGTGCGCGGCGCGGTGCAGTTGGCGAGCGGCGAATGGCTGGTGTCGGGCGGCTGGATCGACGCGGCGGGCGGCGGCTGCTCGACGCCCCCGGTCAGCCGGGTCAAGGGCGACTGGGCGGACCATCTGGGCGAGATCAGGGGCGAGGCCTGGCCCGTCGCGGGGCCGGTCGACGCCAGCCGCCTTCGCCTCAACTTCCGGCACCCGATGGACACCGGGCTGGTCGACGCCATTCCCACCTATCATCTGGAACGACTGACCGTCAGCGACGCCGCCGGTCGCGAACTGGGCCGGATGGAAATCTGGGCCTCGGTCGCGGAAGATCCGGCCATCACCCTGATCCCCCATGCGGCGGCGGGCGACATGCTGGCCGTCGATGCCCGCGACACCAATGGACGCGATTATCACGCGGCGCTGGCCGTCGCGCGCCAGTCGCCCCTGCCGCGATGATGCTGACCCGGCGCAGGCTGATCGCGGGGAGCATGGCGCTGGCCGCCATGCCCGCGCAGGCGCGGCGCAGCTATGCGATTGCCCCCGTCCCGGTCGCGGACGGCATCTGGATGATCCACGGCGCGGACGCCCCCATAGAACCGGCCAATGGCGGCGCCATCGCCAATATCGCCATCATCGCCACGCCCGCTGGAACAGTGCTGTGCGACTGCGGCCCGTCGCTCGCCTATGGACAGGCGCTGCGCAAGGTGGCGGAGGGACTGACCGGCCAGCCGGTGGTCCGCGTCTATGTCACCCATCTGCATCCCGACCATGGCATGGGCATCGCCGCCTTCGATCCCCGGATCGTCGCGGCCCTGCCCGGCACGATAGAGGCTCTGGCGCGTGAGGGGCGCGGCTATTCGGACGCCATGTACCGGCTGCTGAACGACTGGATGCGCGGCACCGAACTGGTGCTGCCGGGCCGGCCGATCGCCGCCGGACGGGAGGAGTTCGGCGGGCGAGGGCTGCGGCTGCTGGCGCTTTCAGGCCATAGCGGCGCGGACCTGGCGCTGCTCGACGAACGCAGCGGCGTGCTGATCGGCGGCGACCTCGTCTTCCACGACCGCGCGCCCAGCACCCCGACCGCCGACCTCCCCGGCTGGCGCGCCAGTCTCGACCGGCTGGCGCGGGAACCGCATGGCGGCCTGATCCCCGGCCATGGCCCGTTCGATCCCAGCGGCCGGGCCGCCATTGCCCAGACCCGCGACTGGATCGACTGGCTGGACGAGGCGCTGACGCAGGCGGTGCAGTCGGGCCTCGACATGGTGGAGGCGGGCGAACTGCCGATACCGGCGCGCTTCTCCACCATGGCGGCGGCGCGCTATGAGCTGCAACGCAGCGTCTCCCACCTCTATCCGGGACTGGAGGCGCGGCTGCTGCCCCGCATCGACCGGCCCGGCTGATCCGCCCCCGGAACTAACGCCCCGTTCGCGCGTTCGGGCGCTGGTTAAAAAGGGGGGAGGATGCGATGCCCACGTCGGAATTCTTCAGGGAACAGGCGGAATTGTGGGAACGCCGCGCGGGCGCCGAAATGTCCCGCCACGCGCAGGACGCCGCCCTGGCCGCCGCGCGCAAATGGCATGACGACGCGAACTTCGCGGAGATGATGACGATCGGCCTCGTCGCCACGCCGCAGCCGGAAGCCCTCGTCGACCAGCCAGTCATCAAGGCCTAGAACCGCGCCTTCACCCCCGCATACCAGCGGCGCGGCGCGCCCGGCCCATAGGCGCGCGGATTGGACGCATCGGGGGCCTGCGCCATCTCCACCTCCCCGACGTCGCTGAACGTGCCGAAGGTCGCATATTTGCGGTCGAACGCATTGTGCAGTTCCCCGAACAGCGTCACCCCCGGCGCCATGTCGATCCCGGCGCGCAGGTTGACCAGCGCATGGCCTTTCAGCCGCGGCTGGTCATTGCCCTCGTCACCCACCAGATATTGCCCCGTCCGCGCGATCAGGTCGCCGCCGACCGACCAGCCGCGCCCGGCATAATCCAGCGACAGCGTCGCACTGTGGCGCGGAATGCCGGGCAACCGGTCCCCCGGCTGGACAAAGATCACCCCGTCCCCGTTCGCCGCCGGATTGGCGGGGCTGGAAAGCGCCAGGTCATGACGGTAGGTCGCATCGGTGAAGGCATAGCTGAACGCCCCCGAAAGGCCGCCGCGCACCGCCTTCAGGGTGAATTCCACGCCCTGCCGCCGGGTCGCGCCGATATTGCGGAACCAGGCGCGCCCCCGAATCGCCGACGCGACAAACTGAATGTCGTCGCGGTTGCGCGTGCGATAGGCGGACAACAGCCATTCCAGTCGGAACCCGCCCCATCGGCCCCGCCCGCCCGCGCCCGCTTCCCAGCTCCTGGCGACGATCTGCTTCAATGGCGGATCGGCGATGAAGAAATTGGCGAGGCTGCACGGCGCATTCTCGTCGGCGCAGGACAGTTCGGCCGGCGTCGGGGCGCGATTGCTCTCCGCATAGCCCACCCTCAGGTTCAGCCCCTCCGTCAGCCGGTAATCCAGTTCCAGCCCGGGGTTCAGCCGCCTGAACCGATGATCGCCGTTGAGCGCCGTGCCGATCCGGTCGCGCATCGCAATCACCACATGATTGTAGCGCAACCCGATCTCCGCCGAGAGCCGGTCGGTCAGCGGCAGCCGGTCCTGCGCGAACAGCCCCCAATAGCCGGCATGGGCGACCAGACCCACCGGCCCGATCGCGCCGTCCGCCTGCACGATGGCCGGCCCCAGCCCCTCGACGCCGCGATCCTCCGTCAGCGCAGCCAGTTCGGTCGAGGCGCCGAAGCGGCTGCGGCTCGTGTCATAGCTCATGCCGATGGCAAGGTGATTGCGCCCGCCCCACAGCGGCCGCTCGTCGATCATCTGGACCAGCACGCCCATCGCCCGGCTGTCCAGCCTTCCCCGATTGAGCACGCCATAGCCCTCGCCGCCCAGCACATCGGCAATCGTGCGGCCGTCCGCATCGGTCAGCAACGCCTCGTCCGCCCCCTCGACGGTCTCCAGGCAGAGCAGCCCGTCTTCGCACCCCTCTATGTCGGCGGCGTCGCCGTTCACCGTGCGCAGCTTCAACCGTTGCGCATAGAGCGTGCCCTCGATCCGCATCCCTTCCCCCAGCGCGACCCAGGGATGCAGGCTGATCCGGCCATAGCGCGCCCTGGCATTGTCCGGCCAGGTGAAGACGGCGCGCCGGTCCACCGCCAGCAACTCGACCGGCGCGACGCCATTGCCCGTCAGGTCCGTGTCGGCGCCGATCCACTTCAGATGCAGCCCGCCGCTCGCGGTGTCGAAACCCAGATCGGCATAGCCATTATGGAGGGTGGAGGGCGAATGGTCGCGCCAGCCATCCTCATGGCTGTACTGGAACGCGCCGAATGCGCTGAAATCGCCCTTCCGGAACCCGCCCGCCACGCTCGCCTCCCGCGAACCGAAGCGTCCGCCGGTCAGGCTCGCCTCCAGCCCCGGATCGCTGGTCCCGGTCTTGGTGTCGATCACCATCGCCCCGCCCAGCGCGTTCAGGCCATAGACGGCGCTGCTGTCGAACAGGGTAAGGCTGCGGATCGCCGCCTCCGGCAACAGGTCGAAGGCGACCGTGTCGCCAAAGGGCTGGTTGAATCGCGCGCCGTCGAGATAGACCGCCAGCCCCTGCGCCTGCCCCTGCAGCGGGGAGGCGGTGAAGCCGCGATAGACCAGATTGGGCTGCCACGGATTGCCCTGCGCGTCCTGCAGGGTGACGCCGGCGATGGACCGGGTGAGCGCGCCCAGCAGATCGGGCGTTCCCGCGCGGCTGATGTCCGCGCCGGTCAGGCGCAGCGCATCGTCGGCATCGATCGCGCCGCCGGGGGCCGTGACGACGATCGGCTGCCGGTCCGCATCGGCGCCGGCGGTATCCGCCCATGCGTTCTGCGCGGTGGCCTGCCCCGCCAGAATCGCCCATGCCGCGCCGGCCAGCCACATGCCCTTCCTCATCCCCGTGCCTCTTCTTCTTTGTTCCCCAACGGCCAGGCCATTGTCCAGCCATGAAAATGGGGCCGCATCCCTGTTAGGATGCGGCCCCGCCCCGTGACATTGTTCCTTCGGTCGGGATCAGAAGAACAGGATGGCCCCCGCCGCGATGGCGTCGGAACTGGCCTGATTGCCGTTATGCGCTTCCGATCTGGTGTGGACATATTCGCTCAGCAGCGTGACCCAGCTTGTGAGGCCGTAGCGGACCTGCCCCACCCAGCTCGAATTCTTGTCCACCAGCGTCGGGTTCGCCAGCGCGTCGGCGGCATTGGCATAGTCGAGATTGCTCTCGCCATAGCTGCCCCCGACAGAGAATTTTCCGAAGCTCGCCAGCCCCTGCAGATAGAAGCCATGGCTGTCGCGCTTGTTGCCCAGCCCATCGGTGTCGAACAGGTTGAGCGCCGTCGTGCCAAGGCCCGAAGCGTCATAATAGGTGCCGACCAGCGTCAGCGGCCCCACCGTCACCTTCGCGCCCGCGTCCCAGCCCCAGCTCGTATAGTCCGGCCCGGCGATCACATCATGCTTCTGCCGGATGCCCGCCGCCCACAGGCGGGTGCCCACGCCGCCGAACTTGCCGTCATAGACCAGCTTGCCCTGGAAGCCCGGCTCCTTGTTGGCCTCGTCCGGTCCGGTCAGCGAGGACAAGGGCTCGAAAATGCCGATGCTGGCGGTGAAGCCGCTGAAGCTGGGCGTGGTATAGGTGATCTGCGGCTGGAAATCGGTGTAGATATAGCCGACGCCGATCCGCCCCAGCGTGGTGTTGGACGGCGCGACATTGCCCGCCGGCGTGCCCGACGACAGCAGGGTGATGTCGTTCAGGATCTGCTCCGAGGCGAACAGGCCGATGTCGCGGCCGATCTTCACCTCGCCAAAGCCCGGACGGCCGAAGGTCAGGTAGGTCTGGCGGAAATCGATGCCCGCCGTCTGGAGCCCGCGCGGATTGCCGGGGCTGTTCGCGCCGCTGCCCGCATAGCTGACGGAGTTGATGCCCGGATACATGCCGAAATGCGCGCCGACGTCCCAGCCGCCCTGCCTGGTCATGACCTCCACCTTCAGGAAGCCGGGCAGCAGACCGTTGCGGATGGCCGAACTCTTGCCACCCACCGTCGCCACGCCGCCGACGACGCTGTTGGTGGCGCTGGGCGCCTCGCCATTGTCATGGACGTAGAAGCCATTGACCGATCCGGAGAATTTGAGCGTGACGTCGCCCATTTCGAAGCCGACACCGCTGTCGGTCATGCGGACGCTCCGACCGCCGCCCGACGCATCCGGCGTCACCGGCGGCGCGGCCGGCGCGGCAGCGGCCTCCGCGCTCTCATTCTTCAGCAGTTCCTGATATTCCTCGTCGGAGAGGATTCCCTTTTCATGCAGCCGCTTCAGCAGATCGGCGGTGGTCCCGGCCATCGCCGGCGTGGCAGTCGCGCAAAGCAGCCCCATGGCCGCGCTCGCGAGGAGCAGCGTCCTTTTCATAACATCCTCCCTCTTTTGTGCCGGTCAATGCCCCCGGCTGAAGAGAGATTGAGGCCGGCAGGGCGCGGCGGAAATTGGACTTAGGGCCTCCTCCCTTGGGAGGAAGGGACGCATGGCTCCAGGCCGCAGGCGGCGCCTGCGCGGACGCTCGAAGCAAGGGCGCGGCGCGCAAGAGCCCGGTTCAGACAGGAGGAATCAGGCACTACTTTGGTCGAAGGGCGCATGGATGTTCGCGCGGAGAGCATCCGCGGCAAGGGTCAGGATCTTGACCTTACGCCGCCAATCGCAGGCAGTTGCGTCCGCTATGCTTGGCGTTGTAGAGCGCCTTGTCCGCGGCCTCCAGCACGGCCTGCCCCTCGCTCTGGCCGCCCAGCGCCACCAGTCCCGCGCTGAACGTCACCGGGATCACCTCGCCCGAATCGATCTGCACCGGATGGGCCGTGACCATTTCGCGCAGCCTTTCGCAGATCATGCTCGCCCGCACGACGTCGGTGCCGCTCAGCAGGATGGCGAATTCCTCCCCGCCCAGACGGCCGATGCTGTCGACGCTGCGCAGTCCGGGACGCAACCGCTCGACGAAGCCCGCCAGCACGCGGTCGCCCGCGCCATGGCCGTAGCCGTCGTTGACCGCCTTGAAATGATCGATGTCGATCAGCAGCAGGCAGGCCCGCGCGCCATGCCGGACGCGCAGCATCTCCTCCTCCAGCTTTTCGAGGAAGGCCCGGCGGCTGTCCGCCCCGGTCAGCGAATCCAGCGCCGCCACCTGCTGAAGCGCGCGTTGCCGCGCCTTGTGCCGGGACATGTCGCGGATCGTGCTGACAAGGCCGGTGGGCAGGCCGCGCTCGTCGACCACGGCGCGGGCCACCATCTCGCACCAGTCGCTGCCTTGCGCGGAAATGAAGGGGCGGAATTCCACCGTCTGCACCTCGCCCGGCTGCTCCAGCGCCCGGTCCAGCGTCGCGATCACCTGTTCCCGGTCCGCCGGGTCGACCAGATTGGCCGCGTCCTGCCCGACCAGCAGTTCCGGCGCGCAGCCGATCTGTTCGGCCGCCGCGGGGGAGGCATATTCGATCACGCCGCCAACGCTGATGTTGAGCACCACGTCGCCGCTATTTTCCGCAATGGCGCGATAGCGGGCCTCGCTTTCCTGCAACATCTGGAACAGGCGGCGGCGGCTGTTCAGCTCCGCAGCGATCGGCATCGACAGCAGGAAACTGAAGGCCAGGAAGAGCTGGAAGAACTGCATCCGCTCGCCCAGCGTGCCGGGGATCATGTACAGCGGCCCATGACCGGTCATGGTCGCCATGCCGCCGATGATGGCCAGGATCATGACCGAAGCCGCCGCGCCCAGATTGCCCAGGCGGAAGACCATCGCGACCATCGGCAGCAGCAGCGCGAACAGCATCGGATAGCGCGCCGCGTAGAAGACGAAGGCGGTCGCCAGCGCGAACAGCAGCAGCAGCGCCAGCGCTTCCCACTTGCCCCTGCGCGAAGTCTGGCCGAACCAGCGCCGCAATTCGCCCTGCATCAGCATCATCAGGATCGGCGTGCAGGTCAGCGCGCCCAGCACATGCCCGGTATACCATTGCAGCAGCGATGCGCCGAAGGACACCGTCGTCAGCGCCGACGCGACAGTGGCGGCGGCCAGGCCCGCGATCAGATTGGCCGGACCGCACAGCGCCAGGATGAAGACGAACAGCGGCTGCATCGAACCGGCGAACTTCCCGCCTCGCGCGAAGCGGCGGCAGATCAACGCGACGATCAGCGCTTCCAGCAGGTTGATGCCCGCCATCGGCACGGCGGCGAGCGTCCCCATCCCCCACAGCGCGGTCGACAGCGCGCTGGCCATGCCGCAGGCGATCAGCGCCCACGGCCAGGAAGCGGTTCGCGATGTCAGCAGATAGGCCATCAACAGCGCGTTGGCGCCCCAGATGAAGGCCAATCCCCCTTCGAATCGTGAACTGGCAAGCGCCAGCGACGCCGCCAGGAAATAGGCGCAACCCAGGGCAACCGGTTCCACGCGGGAAGAAGGATGTCGAAGAGACGTCTGCATGTTCGCCCCGCCCTAGACGCTTATCGTTAAGATATACTCACGATGATGATTTTACACAGGGGAAAATCATGCCGACGCCAGCAATGCCTGCCATCGCCCCAGCCTTTCGCCTCTGACATCGTCCGGCAGGGCCGGGGCGAAGCTTCGCCGTTCCGCCCCCATGGCCCCCGCCGCCTCGGCAAGGGAGGGAAACAGGCCCGCGCCCACCGCCGCCAGCATCGCCGCGCCCCGGGCGGTCGTCTCCACATCGGCGGGGCGATCCACGCGCAGCTGCAGAATGTCCGCCAGGTCCTGCGCGATCCAGTCATTGGCGCTCATTCCTCCGTCGATGCACAGGGCGCGCCAGGGCATGCCGTCGGCCGCGAATGCGCCAGCCAGGTCGTGAAGCTGGTGCGACAGCGATTCGAGCGCCGCGCGCACGATATGCGCCCGCTTCGTGCCCAGCGTCAGGCCATGGATCGCCCCCCTGGCGTCGGCGCGCCAGTGCGGCGCGCCCAGCCCCGCCAGCGCGGGCAGCATGGCGACGCCGCCGCTGTCCGGCACCGAACGGGCCATCGCTTCGCTTTCCTCCGCCGTTGCGATCAGGCGCAGTTCGTCGCGCAGCCACTGGATCAGGCTGCCCGCGACGAACAGCGACCCTTCCAGCGCATAGCTCGTCTCGCCCGGCAATCGACAGAGCAATGTGCCGAGCAGGCGGTGCCGCGATACCGGCACGCTACTCCCCATATGGGCAAGGACGAAGGCGCCGGTGCCCAATGTCGCCTTGGCGTCGCCGGGGGTCAGGCAGGCCTGGCCGATGGTCGCCGCCTGCTGATCCCCCATCAGTCCCCGGATCGGGATCGGCCGGCCGAACCATTGGTCCTGCGTCTCGCCAAAGGGGCCGATATTGTCGACGATCTCCGGCAGCGCATGCGGCGGCACGCCGAACAGGTCGCACAGCCCCCGGTCCCAATCGGCGGCGTCGAGCGCCATCAACTGGGTGCGGCTGGCGTTGCTGGCATCGCTGACATGCAGGCCGCCGGTCAGCTTCCACATCAGCCAGCTTTCGACCGTGCCGAAGGCCAGCGCGCTGCCCGCCGCCGCCACGGCGGGCGCATGATCGAGCAGCCAGCGCATCTTCGTCGCGGAGAAATAGGGATCGATCACCAGCCCCGTCCGCCGCTGGATCGCCTCCTCCTTGCCCGCCTCGCGCAGGGCGGCGCAATGATCGGCGGTGCGGCGGTCCTGCCAGACGATGGCGGGGGCCAGCGGCTCGCCCGTCCGCCGGTCCCACGCGACCACGGTCTCGCGCTGGTTGGTGATGCCGATGGCGGCGACACGGTCGGCCCCGCCCGCCAGCGCCACCATGTCGCGCGCGCAGGCCAGGGTCCTGTCCCAGATCTCCGCCGCATCATGCTCGACCCAGCCGGGCCGCGGATAATATTGGCTGAGGTCCGCCTGCGCCATGCCCAGCCGCCGCCCGTCCGGCGCATAGAGCATGGCCCGCGTCGACGTCGTGCCCTCGTCCAGCACCAATATCGGCCGTTCGCTCATGCCTTCCCCCCCAGCCATTCCCGGACATGCGCGGTCTGGCGCGCATCCAGACGCAGCCCCAGCTTCGTCCGGCGCCATAATATGTCGTCGGCCGTCATCGCCCATTCCCGCGCCACCAGATAGCGCAGCTCCGCCTCGGTCAGGCCATGACCGAAATGCGCGCCCAGCGCCGCCATGTCCCGCGCCCCGTCCAGCCACTCCCAGGCGCGGGTGCCATAGGCGCAGGCGATCCGCTCCGCCGAGGCATAGTCCAGGAAAGGATAGTCGCAGCCCAGGTCCGCGATCAGCCGGTCGCGCCCCTGCATCGGGAAGTCGCCGCCCGGCAGCGCCGCCTTCGCGGTCCAGTCGCCGCCCGACAGGCTGGGGAGAAAGGGCTTCAGCATCGCCACCGCCTCCGCGGCGAGGTGGCGGTAGGTGGTGATCTTGCCGCCGAACAGGCTCAGCAGCGGCGCCTCTCCGTCCGGCGCATCAAGCTCCAGCCGATAGCCGCGCGTCGCCGCCTCCGGTCTTCCCGAACCGTCGTCGACCAACGGGCGGACCCCGGCATAGGACCACAGCACATCCTGCGGCGCGATGCTCTTCCGGAAATAACGGTTCGCCCCTTCGCAGAGATAGGCGATCTCGTCGGGATCGGGCCGGACATCGTCGACCGGTCCCCGATGATCGCGATCCGTGGTGCCGATCAGGGTGAAGTCCCGCTCATAGGGCAGCGCAAAGAAGATGCGGCCATCGGGCAGTTGGAAGAAATAGGCGAAGCCATGGTCGAACAGGCGCGGCACGACGATATGCGATCCGCGCACCAGCCGCATGTGGCGGTCCGTTTCGCCATGGGCGCGATGGAGCAGGTCCAGCGCCAGCGGCCCGGCGGCGTTGACCACGGCGCGCGCGCGGAAGCGCGGCATCGTTCCGTCCGCCGCCCGCGCATATATGGTCCAGCCGCCGCTTTCCCGTTCCAGCCGCCGCACCTCCGTCCGGCTGTGCACCTCCGCGCCCCGGTCGGCGGCATCGCGGGCGTTCAGGATGACCAGGCGCGCATCGTCCACCCAGCCGTCGGAATAGACGAAGGCCGTGCCGAAGCCGGTTTTCAGGGGCCGGCCCGCCGGATGACGGCGCAGGTCGACGCTCTCGGTCGGCGGCAGGGCGCGTCGGCCGCCGATATGGTCATAGAGGAAGAGGCCAAGCCGCAGCATCCAGCGCGGCCGCAGCCCCGGCACCCAGGGCAGCACGAAGCGCAACGGATGGACGATATGCGGCGCGATCGCCCAGAGCCGCTCGCGCTCCGCCAGCGATTCGCGCACCAGCCCGAATTCCCGATGCTCCAGATAGCGCAGCCCGCCATGGATCAGCTTGGTGGAGGCGGAGGAGGTGCCCTGCGCCAGATCGCCGCGCTCCAGCAGCAGCACCCGCGCACCCCGACCGGCCGCATCGCGCGCCACGCCGCAGCCGTTGACGCCGCCGCCGATCACGGCAAGATCATGGGCCGCCGGGTCCTTATCCCTTGTCACGCCGCCACCCTAGCGCGCTTCGGGGACGGGGGGAACCGAAACGGACCCGCCCCGGACAAGAGGCCGGTTCCGATGCTAGAGCCAATCGACATTCAGCCCTGACGGCTTGCAAATGACGCTTTTCCGTGCTTCCGGTGCTCACATACCTTGAGTAGGCTGCGCGCCGGGTCACGGAAAACCACCATTTTCGGCTCGTCATCATCTGAATGTCGATTGGCCCTAGTCGGCATCCGGATCGCGGAAATTGAGCCGGCGGGTCACGGTATAGTCCAGCACGCCGACCAGGAAATAGCTGATCCACTGCTTGACCAGCGTCGGCAGGCTGCGCTGGGCGCGGTGCGTTTCCAGCGTGATCTGGCGGCTTTGCGCGACCCGCCGGTCGATCAGGGCGCGCATATCCTGCGCGAAACCGGCGTCCTCGACGCGCAGCATGATCTCCAGGTTGAGGAACAGGCTGCGCATGTCGAAATTGGCCGATCCGATATAGACCGCGTCGTCCACCACGATCAGCTTCATGTGCAGCTTGCAGGGCTGATATTCCCATATCTCCACCCCGCGCCTCAGCAGCGGGCCATAGAGCAGGCGGGCCGCCGCGACGGTCGCGCCATTGTCGGACCTGGAGGGCAGTACGAGGCGCGACCCCTTTCGCCGCGCCGCCCGGGCGATGCGCTTCAGCATGCCGCGACCCGGCGAGAAATAGGCCTCCACCATGTCGAGCCGCCGCGCCCGCTCAAGGTCATGCTTCACAAGCTGCGCCCAGGGACTGAGCCGGCGGGTGGGACCGCCGATCACCCAGCGCATCGGCTCGCCCGGCGCGGTGTGGAGAGGGCTGTGCCAGTTGCGCACCATGCGGCGCAGCGTGCGGAATCGCTGCTTGCGCGTCGACACCCAGCGCCAGAGCTGGCCGTACCAGCTTGTCATCGCCTGCACCTGCGGCCCTTCCACCAGCAGGCCCAGGTCGTGCCAGCAATCCTCCGCCGGAATCCCGAAATAGCCGTCCTCGACGTTGAAGCCGCCCGTCAGCAGCCGCCGGTCGTCGGCGATCGCCAGCTTCTGATGGTTGCGGATCAGGTAGCGCGTCGAGCGCCGCGCCCCGAAGCGGCCGAAATGCCCGCCCGCCGCCACCAGCGGATCGAAGAAGGCAAGCGGCGTCGATCCCGATCCGAAGGCGTCGATCATCAGCGTGACCGCAACGCCGCGCCCCCGCGCCGCGATCAGCCGGTCGAGGATGAGTTGCCCGCTGCCGTCGGCGGCGAAGATATAATAATAAAGCTTCAGGCTCTCCCGCGCGCCGTCGATCAGGTCGACCAGGGCCTGCCGCAACGCCGGTCCCGTCTCGATCACGCGCAGGCGGTCGGCGTGCAGCGACAGGCCGATCTGTCCCTCGCCCTCCCACCCGCCATCACCCGGCCCTGCCTGCTGGATGCTCGCCATATTCCGTTCATGCCCGCATTCGGGGCGGCTGGCCACAGTTTATGGGCTTTTCATTGACTCTTAAGGCCTGCGCTGTTAGGCGCGCATTTCACCATTTCTCTTGGTTCAGGAGCGCCCGTTTGGCCCGCGTTACCGTCGAAGATTGCGTCGACAAGGTTACCAACCGTTTTGACCTCGTCCTGCTTGCCGCGCAGCGCGCCCGTGAGATTTCGGGCGGCGCCGAGCTGACTCTGGACCGTGATCGCGATAAAAATCCCGTCGTCGCCCTGCGCGAGATCGCGGAAGAGACCGTCCTGCCGGTGGATCTGCATGATTCGCTCGTCGCCTCGCTGCAGAAGGTGCAGATCGATGACGACGACACGCCGGACGAAATCGGCTCGATCGCCCAGTCGGCGGAGGCCCTGCGCCTGACCGCCGCCGCCCCGCCGCGCAACCAGAATATCGGCGGCGACTACGACGGCTGATCCAGTCACCAGTTTGGAGAGGGAATGAGGCCCGGCCTGCGCAAGCAGGACCGGGCCTCACCGTTTTGGATGCAGCTGGGCATGGCGTGCTTGGCCAATTGTCGCCACGGGTCGGTATGGCTCCTGCGAAGGCAGTGGCTCAGCGCCGCTTCCCGGGACTGCCTTTGTGCGATCAGCCTCTAATGGGCCAAAACTCTCCTCCGAATGCCGGCGCAGCCGCCATTTCAGGGAACCGCCACGATCCCCCACGGCGCCGCCCCCACCGGGATCGTTCCCGTGACCTCGCCCCTGGCCAGATCGATCACGCTCACATTGTCCGAAAGGCCATTGGCCGCATAGGCCCGCGCCCCGTCGCCGCTGACCGCGACATGCCACACCCGCTTGCCCACGGGAACATAGGCGCGCACCTTGCGGCTCGCCACGTCGACCAGCGCGACATGATCCGCCCGCCCCAACGCCACCACCGCCGTCCGGCCGTCCGGCGTGAAACGGATGCCGCAGGGCAATATGCGATGCTCCGCCACGCCCGGAATGGCGAAATGCAGGGTCTCCACCACCTTGCGGGAGGCCGTATCGACGATCTGCACCGTCCCGCCCACCTCCGCCGCGACCCACAGCTGCGCGCCATCGCCCGTGAACTCCACATGCCGCGGGCGCAGGTCGACGGGCGTCGCGTCGATCATCTCCTTCTTCGCCACATCGACCCAGTTGACGACATTCTCCTCCTCCGAAGTCACCGCGACCCACCGGCCGTCCGGGCTTTGCGCCACGCCCTCGGGCTCGCCGCCGACGTCGACCTGGAAGGCGACGGTCCGGTTCGCCAGGTCGATGGCGGTCAGCGCAGCATTGTCCTCATTGGCGACGAACAGCGTCCCGCCATCGCGCGAGAGGAAGAATTGCTCCGGGTCCTCCCCGGACGGCAGCTCCGCCACGACCTTCCCCGTCGCCCGCTCGATCACCTGCACCGCATGATCTGTCGATGCGCAGAGATAGATATATCTGCCGTCCTTCGACACGGTGATCCCCCGTGGCCGGCCGCCGACCGCCCAGGTCGCGATCACCTTCGCGCTGGCCGCATCGATCACGGTGACGCTGTTGCCCCGCTCGTTGGAGACATAGAGCGTCTCCGCCCACGCGCTCACTGGCTGCGCGCTCATCGGAACCAGCATCAACCCCGCCAGAATGATGCGCTTCATATGCCCCGATCCTCTCCGCCGTGCCTCGTTATGCGTCATGTTCCTGCGCATAAGCGCTTATGGCTCTATAGCGCGCACAGCGTCACCGGGATTGTACCAACGGCCAATAGGGACGCAAAGCGCGCTGCCCTACACTCGCCCCAATCAATTCGGGTGAGGATTTCGAGCATGAATCTGGGACGCATTTCGCTGCTGGGCGCCATCGCCATATTGGGCGCGACCACGGCAACCGGCCTGATGGCGCACGGCAATGTGACGCCACAGGCCGTCGACACCTCCGCCCTGCCGGACATTGGCGAGGAATGGCTTGCGAAAAACCCCTATAGCGGCAATGCCAAGGCGATAGAGATCGGCCAGTCCGCCTATGGCCAGAATTGCGCCCGCTGCCATGGGCTCGACGCGGAAAGCGGCGGCATCGCGCCCGACCTGCGCTATCTCGAACAGGGCGAATCGGGCGACCAGTGGTTCGTCGAACGCTTCCGCCACGGCTCCAGCCATGATGGGAAGGTCTATATGCCGCCCTTCGGCGACGTGCTGGGCCAGAAGGCCGGCTGGGCGATCCGCGCCTGGCTCGAAACCAAGTTCCAGGGCTAAAGGCCATGCTCAGCCGGCGTGGCCTGATCGGCGGAGCGGGCGCGGCGATGGCGCTGGGGCTTTGCCCCGGCATGACCCACGCCGCGCCGCTGGGCAAGGTCAAGGAACTGGGCGTGCTGCGCGTGGTGGTCTACAAGGACAACCGCCCCTGGTCCTGGGAGGAGGGCGGGAAACTGGTCGGCCTCGACGCCGACCTGGCGAGCGCCATTGCCGGGAAACTGGGCGTGCGCGCCGACCTCGCCCAGCTCGTAGCGGATGAAAGCGCCGACGACGATCTGCGCCATGGCGTGTGGAAGGGCGGGCTGCTGGGCTTCGCGCCGGGCGACCTGATGTTGCACGTCCCCTTCGACCGGACCTTCGCCGCCCGCAACGACCAGGTGGCGATCATCGCGCCCTATTATCGCGAAAGCTTCCGTTTTGCGGGTACGCAAAACGCCATCGATCTGGAAGCGCCGCCCACCGGCTGGCGCGGGCACAGGCTGGCGGCCGAACTCGACTCCATCCCCGATTTCTACCTGATCGGCTCCTTCGGCGGCATATTGGCGAAGGATGTGGCGCATTATCCCAGCGGCTCCGACGCGGTCGCGGCGGTGGCGGCGGGCAAGGCGGACGCCGTGCTCGCCAGCCGCGCCCAGATCGAGGAAGGGCTGCACCGCGGCGCGAAGGGCCTCACCCTGCGCAAGGGGCCGCTGCCCGCCTTCACCTCGCCCGGCTGGGACATCGGCATGGCGGTCAAGGAAAACAGCCGCACATTGGGCGATGCGGTGGAGGAGATTGTCGCCGCCATGGCCGCAAGCGGCGAGATGAAGGCGCTGTTCGCCACCTATGGCGTGCAGTGGACGCCCGCGCTGGCGGCAGGATGAACCCTGCCCTTTCCCTCCTCTGGAGGGGAAGGAGCCAAAGACGGAAGGACCGACCCAAGGTCCAATTGCTGCGCACAACGGGTGCAATAATCTGAAACAGTCGGGGGCGCGGAGCACGCCCTTTCAACAGAGGGAGGATGGAATGAAAGGACGTTTGACGCGAGCCCTGTCCGGCGCCGCGATCCTGGGCCTGGCGATTGCCGCCGCGCCATTGCTGGCCGAAGGCCCCACCGATGCGGACCTGATGAACGACGCGGCGACGCCCGGCGACGTCCTGACCTATGGCATGGGTCCGCAGGCGCAGCGCTTCAGCCCGCTGAAGGCGATCAACGCCTCCAACGTCGCGAAGCTGGTCCCCGCCTTCGCCTCCTCGCTCGGCGGGGAAAAGCAGCGCGGGCAGGAAGCGCAGCCGATCGTCTATGACGGCACCATCTACGTCACCGGCAGCTATTCGCGCCTCTTCGCCTTCGATGCGCGCACCGGCGAGGAAAAGTGGCAATATGACGCCCGCCTGCCCGAAGCGATCATGCCCTGTTGCGACGTGGTGAACCGGGGCGCGGCGATCTATGGCGACAAGATCATCTTCGCCACGCTGGACGCGCACATGGTCGCGCTCAACCGCCACACCGGCAAGGTCATCTGGAACAAGCAGACCGCCGATTATCAGGCGGGCTATTCCGCCACCGCCGCGCCGATGATCGTCAAGGGCAAGGTGATCTACGGCAACTCCGGCGGCGAATTCGGCATCACCGGCGCAGTGGAGGCCCGCGACGTCAACACCGGCGAACTGATCTGGCGCCGCCCGACGATCGAGGGCAATATGGGCACCCTCAACGGCAAGGATAACGGCATCACCGGCAAGACCAACGCCAGTTGGCAGGGCGACCTGTGGAAGACCGGCGGCGGCGCGACCTGGCTGGGCGGCACCTATGATCCGGAAACCAACCTGCTCTTCTTCGGCACCGGCAACCCCGCGCCCTGGAACAGCCATCTGCGCCCCGGCGACAATCTCTACACCAGTTCCACGCTGGCCATCGACCCCGACACCGGCGTCATCAAATGGCATTTCCAGACGACCCCGCATGATGGCTGGGACTTCGACGGCGTCAACGAATTCATCCCCTTCGACGCCACGATCAACGGCAAGCCGATGAAGCTGGGCGCGAAGGCCGACCGCAACGGCTATTTCTTCGTTCTGGACCGCACCAACGGCAAGTTCATCAGCGCCAACAAGTTCGTCGCGCAGACGACCTGGGCCAATGGCTTCAACAAAAATGGCCGTCCGAACTATAACGACGCCAACCGTCCCGGCGCGCCGGGCGAAGCGGCCAAGGGCCAGTCGGTCTTCGCCAGCCCCAGCTTCCTGGGGGGAAAGAACTGGATGCCCATGGCCTACAGCCAGGACACCGGCCTCTTCTACATTCCGTCCAACGACTGGGGCATGGACATCTGGAACGAGCCCATCGCCTACAAGAAGGGCGCGGCCTATCTGGGCGCCGGCTTCACCATTAAGCCCATTGCCGAGGATCATATCGGCGCGCTGCGCGCCATGGACCCCAAGACCGGCAAGATCGTCTGGGAATATAAGAACAAGGCGCCGCTCTGGGGCGGGGTGCTCTCGACGGCGGGCAACCTGGTCTTCACCGGCACGCCGGAGGGGTATCTGAAAGCCTTCGACGCGAAGACGGGCCAGGAATTGTGGAAGTTCCAGACCGGCTCCGGCGTGGTGGGCAGCCCCGTCACCTGGGAACAGGATGGCGAGCAATATGTGGCGGTGATGTCCGGCTGGGGCGGCGCGGTGCCGCTCTGGGGCGGCGAAGTCGCCAAGAGCTTCAAGGACATAAACCAGGGCGGCGCGCTCTGGGTGTTCAAGCTGCCCAGATAAGAGGACAAGAACGATGATCGTCATGGGACGCGGCAACCACATGCACTCCATTCCGGCGGTTCCGCCCGGCGCGATGCGGCTTGCCACGGCCCATGACTTGTCCGATGATCCGGGTCGAGGGGTGGGCCAGTATATGGGTGGCGAGGCAATCATGGAGCGGGTGCTGATCGTCGACGATCACCCCCTCGTGCGCGACGGGCTGCGCAGCGTGATCGCGATCAGCTTCGACAATTGCGACATCTTCGAGGCGGCAAGCATGGACGAGGCCGTCTCGCTGCTGGAGAAGCAGGATAATTTCGACCTCATCCTGCTCGACCTCAACATTCCCGACGTCCGCCGCCTGGACGGCCTGAAACTGCTGCGGGACCGTTTCCCGATCCTGCCGGTGGTGATGGTGTCGGGCGCCTTCGACCGCGCCATCGTGCAGGAGGCGCTGGCCGCCGGCGCGGCGGGCTTCATTCCCAAATCGCTGAAGCGCAGCGCCATCGTCGATGCGCTCCATCGGGTGGTGTCGGGCGAAATCTATCTGCCGGAGGCCATGGGAGAGAATGTCGCGCCCACGGCGGAGGAGGATGAGATCGCCCGCCGCATCGACAGCCTGACGCCGCAGCAGAAGACGGTGCTGGCGCATCTGGTGCGCGGGCGGCTGAACAAGCAGATCGCGCACGATCTGGGCGTGTCGATGACCACGATCAAGGCGCATGTCTCCGCCATCCTCCAGAAGCTGGGCGTGCTCAGCCGCACCCAGGCGGTGATCAAGGCCAATCAGGTGCATTTCCGCGCCGATTGAGCCCTTTTCCCCGATTTCTTCCCTTCTTCTCCAGCCGGTGGCCGGTTGTGTCGCCGCCCGGCGTCGGGCAGGATGGCGAAATGGTGGAGGCGACAGGGCAATGAGCGTCACGGTCCGGAAGGCGACGGTCGGGGATGCGGCCGCCATCGCCGCCATCTATGCGCACCATGTCCTGCACGGCACCGCCAGCTACGAGCTCGTGCCGCCGTCCGTTGCGGAGACAGTGGCCAGGATCGAGCGCGTGACCGGCCGGGGCTGGCCCTTCCTCGCGGCGTGCGACGGGGCGGAGGTGGTCGGCTATTGCTATGCGACGCAGTTCCGCGACCGGCCCGCTTATGCCTTTGCGTGCGAAAACAGCATCTATGTGGCGCAGGACCGGCGCGGCGGCGGCATCGGCCGGGCGCTGCTCGATGCCCTGCTGGACGCGGCCGGGGCTTTCGGCTTCCGCCAGATGGTGGCGGTGATCGGCGGCGGCGAACCCGCTTCGGTCGCGCTCCACGCCGCCTGCGGCTTCCGGCAGGTGGGCCGCCTCACCGGCATGGGCTGGAAGGCGGGCCGCTGGCTCGACACCGTCTACATGCAGATCGCGCTGGGCGGCGGCAATGCCACCGCGCCCGACGCCGCCCGGCCGTAACCGCGCGGCGGAGGGGGCAGCCGGGGCGATTGGTTATCGGCCGCAAATCTGCTATTCCTGATCCTATCGACGGCATTGGCCAGACCCGCCGCCCGCCCTTGTGCCGGCACCCGTTCCCGGCACCGCGCACGACGCCCCCCTGACCCATGTCCGCGGGCACAGGCCGATGGAGGATGTCATGGCGATTTCCCAAAGATTGCGCGGCTATATGGACCGCTGCGGCACCAGCTTCGACGAATGGCCGCATGAACCCTCGGCGGAGATGGCGCGGGCGGCGCAGGCGGCGCATGTCCCCGGCCGGCAGGTGGCGAAAGCGGTGCTGGTGCAGGCCGGCGACGAATATCTGCTGGCCGTCCTGCCCTCCTCCAAGCATGTCAGCTTCAACTTCCTGCAGCAATGGCTGGCCCGCGACGTCTCGCTGGCGGAGGAACATACGACCGCGGCGCTGTTCCCCGACTGCGAACTGGGCGCGCTTCCGCCGGTCGGCGCGGCCTATGGGCTGAAGACGATCATCGACGACGACATGCTGATGGATCAGGATGTCTGGTTCGAGGGCGGCGACCATCACACCCTCGTTCATATGAATGCGGAAAACTGGCGGCGGCTGCAAAAGGGCTCCGGGCATTTCGCGTTCAGTATTTAGAGAGGAAGGGGTGCCCCCTCCCGCGGCGGGAGGGGAGTCATGGTCCCCTTTCATCTAATAAATTCCACACTGTTATCGGAAAAATAACATGGCCTTCGCAGTTCCCCCTTCGCGGGGCATGGCCTAGAATCCGGTCCCGGAGAAGCTGAAAGGAATCGTGCAATGGACGCAAAGACGAGCAATGATCCGCTGGCCTGCCCCGTGAAGGAGCCTGCGGCGCTGCGATCCCTGCTGGGGCGCACCAACCGCGACTGGTGGCCGAACCAGCTCTCGCTCGACATCCTTCAGCAGAACGGCCTGTCCGGCAATCCGCTGGGCGACGATTTCGATTATGCGGCCGCCTTCAAGTCGCTGGACTATGACGCGGTGAAGAAGGACCTGACGGCCCTCATGACCGACAGCCAGCCCTGGTGGCCGGCGGACTATGGCCATTACGGCCCCTTCTTCATCCGCATGGCCTGGCACTCGGCGGGCACCTACCGCACCGGCGACGGGCGCGGCGGCGCCTCCTCCGGCTCGCAGCGCTTCGCCCCGCTCAACAGCTGGCCGGACAACGCCAATCTCGACAAGGCCCGCCGCCTGCTGTGGCCGGTCAAGCAGAAATATGGCCAGAAGCTGAGCTGGGCGGACCTCATGATCCTGGCCGGCAATGTCGCCATTGAATCGATGGGCGGCCCGGTCTTCGGCTTCGGCGGCGGCCGCGCCGACGTGTTCGAGCCGGAAAAGGACGTTTATTGGGGCACGGAGGAGTTCTGGGTCGGCCAGGAGGGCAATGAAACCCGCATCCAGCCGGAAAAGAACATGGTCCTCGAAAGCCCGCTGGCCGCGATCCAGATGGGCCTCATCTACGTCAATCCGGAGGGGCCGGGCGGCAACCCCGACCCGCTGCAATCGGCCCGCGACATTCGCGAAACCTTCCTGCGCATGGGCATGAACGATGAGGAGACCGTCGCGCTCACCGCCGGCGGCCACACCTTCGGCAAGGCCCATGGCGCGGGCGATGCATCGAAGGTCGGCAAGGAACCCGAAGGCGCCGACATCGCGCAGCAGGGCCTTGGCTGGCAGAGCGGCTATGAAAGCGGCGTGGGCGATCACACCATCACCAGCGGCATCGAAGGCGCGTGGACGCCGACGCCCCGGGCCTGGGACCACAGCTTCTTCCACATGCTGCTCGACTATGAATATGAGCTGGTGCGGAGCCCGGCGGGCGCCAAGCAGTGGCAGCCGGTGAACCAGAAGCCCGAAGACCTGGCCCCCGGCGCGCACAGCCCCGACAGGCGCGTGCCGACGATGATGACCACGGCCGACATGGCGTTCAAGATGGACCCGGAATATCGGAAAATCTCCGAGCGGTTCCGCAACGATCCCGCCGCGTTCGAGGATGCCTTCGCCCGCGCCTGGTTCAAGCTGTGCCATCGCGACATGGGACCGAAGGCCCGCTATCTCGGCCCCGAAGTCCCCGCCGAAGACCTGATCTGGCAGGACCCGATTCCGGCGGTCGACCATCCACTGGTCGACGCTTCGGACATCGCCGCGCTCAAGCAGAAGATATTGGCGTCCGGCCTCAGCGTCGCGGAACTGGTGACGACCGCCTGGGCGTCGGCCTCCACCTATCGCGGGTCGGACCATCGCGGCGGCGCCAATGGCGGGCGCATCCGGCTGGCTCCGCAAAAGGACTGGGACGTGAACCAGCCCGAACAGCTTTCCCGCGTCCTCTCCGTACTGGAGAAGATCAAGGCCGAGTTCGACAGTGCGGGCGCGAAGAAGATTTCGCTCGCCGACCTGATCGTGCTGGGCGGATCGGCCGCGATCGAGAAGGCGGCGGCGGATGGCGGGCGCAGCATCGAGGTGCCCTTCACCCCCGGCCGCGCCGACGCCTCGCAGGAACAGACGGATGTGCAGAATTTCGAGGTGCTGGAGCCGAAGGTCGACGGCTTCCGCAACTATCTGCCCGTGCCGTTCAGCGTGCCGGTCGAGGAACTGCTGATCGACCGCGCCCAGTTGCTGACCCTCAGCGCCCCGGAAATGACGGTGCTGGTCGGCGGGCTGCGGGTGCTGGGCGCCAATCATGGCGGGTCCGGCCATGGCGTGTTCACCGACCGTCCGGGGACGCTCAGCAACGACTTCTTCGTCAACCTGCTCGACATGGGCACGGCGTGGAAGGAGGTGGAGGGTCACAAGGACATCTTCACCGGCACCTGCCGCAAGTCCAATGAACAGAAATGGACCGGCACGCGGGTCGACCTGGTGTTCGGATCGAACGCGCAACTGCGCGCCCTGTCGGAAGTCTATGCCTCCGCCGACGCGGGCGACAAGTTCGTGAACGACTTCGTCGCCGCCTGGACCAAGGTGATGAACGCCGACCGTTTCGACCTGGCGGCATAAGGGGTCGGGCCGCTCCTTCGGGGGCGGCCCTTTCCACGGCGCCCTGCATGGGGTCGACGCTAAGCCTTTCGCTGAATTGAGCTTGCCCGCTTTTCATGCGACAGTGCCGCCGCCATGATGCGGAGACTCGCCGTGCATGATCATCTGAAGGATGCTGCCGAGGCAGCGGCCCTCACGGACAAGGAACTGGCCGCCATCCGCCGCAGGATGGGCGACCCGAAGAACCCGTCCGGGTTCGAGCAGGCCGTGCTGGACGAAATGGAAAGACGCCATCTGCAACCGCGCCACTGGTGATCGCCCCGGCGCTTGCTCCTGCGCCATGCTATTCCGCCAGGACGGTGCGCGGCGCGATCCCCAGCCCGCGCTTGATCGCGCGTTCCATCCGGCCGAAGCGGCTGAACTGGATGATCCAGGCTCCCCGCGCCCTGGGCGTAAGGTTGGCGCCGGTATAATGCAGGGTAAGCGGCGTATGGATGGTCAGCCCACCCGCCTCGATCGGGCATGCGACCCGCTCGCCGGCTTGCGGAACCGCCGCCTCCCGGCCCAAAGTGCCCGATATGCGCGTAAAGGGCAGATGCGGCATGACCCCGGCGCGATGGCTGCCGGGGACGAACTCCATGCAACCTTGCTCAAGGCTGGTGTCCTGAAGCGGAATCCACAGGTGGAGCCGGGCAAGGCCCCCGGCATGCGCCCCGCCGCCCAGCTTCCGATAGGCGATGTCCTGATGCCATGGCGTGGTCGTGGCGGAATGCCCGGGCTTGAAGATGATATGGTCGAAGGCGAAGTGCATCGGCCCCGCAATGGCATCGACCAGCCGCTGGCTCCGCACGAACACCTCGGTCGCCATCAGGCGCGGCGCCAGGTTGGAGGCATAGCGTATCTCATGCTGGCTGAGCCGCGCAGGGCCGGCGCCCGCCAGCCCGCGCCCCATGTCCATCCGGAAACGGTCGCCGGGACGGACAGGATCATCGAGCGCCGCGACCAGCAAGCGGTGGATTTCGACGATCTCCTCCACGGAACGGGCGGAAAAGGCGTCCCTGATCACGGTGAACCCATCCCGGATCAGTGAGGATCGAGCCGTCGCGACGTCGAAAGCGCTCATAGCCCGCTCCATGATGTGGGGGATTCAGCCTATCACCGATGGCAAGGACGGGCGATCAGTGGGAACACCTAAAGCATCCGACCGGATCAACTTTCAGCCCCGACAGAAACAACCGCCTATTTCAACATCGTGCGCAGCAAGGCGCGCAGTTGCGCAGGCTTCACCGGCTTGCCCAGCAGCGGAATGCCCCAGCCGTCCATCCGGGCCTTCAGCGCCTCGCCCCGGTCGGCGGAGATCATCACCGACGGCACCGCCCGCCCGAAATGGCCGTGCAACCGCTCGATCACGGCATCCCCTGTCTCGCCGTCGTTCAGATGATAGTCGACCAGGATGACATCGGGCGCCTCGCCTTCCGAAAAGGCGGCGACCGCCTCCGCGAATCCCCCGGCCGTCGCCACGGTACAGCCCCATCCGCCCAGCAGGGTCGACATGCCGGTCTGGATCGCCCGCTCATTGTCGACCACCAGCACCTTCAGCCCGCGCATCGACCGGTCGCTGCGCGGCGCGCTGCCCCCATCGCCCTCTTCCACCACCGCCTCGCCCTGCGGCACGCGGATGGAGAAGGTCGCGCCCTGCCCCGGCACCGATTCCAGCGTCACTTCATGGCGCAGCATGTCGCTCGCCCGGCGGACGATGGCGAGGCCCAGCCCCTTGCCGCCCGCCCCCCTGCCCCCCGGCGTGTCGAGGCGGCGGAATTCCTCGAAGATCAGTTGCTGCTTGTCGACGGGGATGCCGGGACCGCTGTCGGCGACGCTCAGCCTTATCCCATCCGCCTCCGCGACGCAGGCGACGCGCACCGACCCGCGCTGGGTGTAGCGCAGCGCATTGGACAGGAAATTCTGGAGAATCCGCCGCAGCAGCCGGATGTCGGAGCGGACCCAGACCGGGGCCGTCTCCACCGCCAGCACCAGCCCCGCCGAACGCGCCATCGGCGCGAATTCCGTCCGCAGCGTATCGAGCAGCCGATCGATGCGGAAATCGCTGATCTCCGGCTGGATCGCGCCCGCGTCGAGGCGGCTGATCTCCAACAGCGCCTCCAGCAGATCCTCGACGGAATCCAGCGCGGTGGACGTCTGGTTGACCAGCGCCCGCGTCGGCAGCGCCAATCGCCGGTCGCCCAGCGCCGCGACGAACAGCCGCGCCGCGTTCAATGGCTGCAACAGATCATGACTGGCCGCCGCCAGGAAGCTGGTCTTGGACAGGTTCGCCTTCTCCGCCGCCGTCTTGGCGTCCATCAACTGCGCCTCGATCTGGCGCCGCTCGGCCACCTCCGCCTCCAGTTCGGAGGTGCGCTCCGCCACCCGCCGCTCCAGCGTCTCCGCCGTCTCGCGCAGCGCCGCCTGCGCGCGCAGCATGTCGGTCACGTCGGTGAAGCCGATCACCTGCCCGCCCCGCTCCATGGCGTTGCTGCGAATCTCGAAGCTGCGCCCCCCGGCATGGACCAGTTCGCTGCGATGGCGCGCCCCGCCCCGGTCGAGGCAGCCCCTGTCGTCCATCCCCAGATTGCCCCGGCACCAGTCCAGCAGCGCGGCATGGCTATCCCGCTCCTGCGCCCAGTCCTCCGGCAGTTCCAGCAGCCGTTGCAGCGCCTCGTTCCACGCCGCCAGCCGCCCCTCGGCATCGAACAGGCACACGCCTTCGGAGAGGTTGTCGAGCGTCGCCTGCAGCACAATGTTGCGCTCGGCCAGTTCCCGCGCGCGGTCGCGGGCATCCTCCGCCTTCACCTCGGTGATGTCGGTATAGATGCCGACGATGCCGCCCTCGCTGGTGCGCAGTTCGTTGATCTGCACCCAGCGCCCGTCGGACAGCGCCTGCACATGCCCGCCCTCCGCCACGCTATGGCGCGCCAGCCGGTCCGACACCCATCGGTCCTGTCCCACCGGGCGGTGATGCGCCGCCGCCAGCTTGGCGATCTCGTCGAAGCTCATGCCCTCGCGGATATGGTCCGCAATCTCCGGCCAGAAACCCAGATAGGCCTCGTTATAGAGGACCAGCCGGTCCTCCGCGTCGAACAGGACGAAGCCTTCGTTGATCGAATCGATCGCGTCGCGCAGCCGCATCCGCGCCGCGTCCGCATGGCCATGGGCGGAGGCGAGGTCGGCATTGGCCTCCGCCAGCTTCGCCAGCGCGTCTTCGAGCTGCACGGTCCGCTCGCGCACCATGGCTTCCAGCGAGATCGCGGTCTCGAACATCGAAAAGGCGTTGCCGGCCATGTCGCTCGACCGTTCGACCCGGTCGATCAGCGCCGCATTGATCTTGCGCAACTTGCGGTTCTCTTCCCGCAACGCCTCCAGTTCGGCGGAAGAGAGGGCCGCGTCGGTCATCGGCCGATGGCAAGGCCGCTGAAGGTCTGGTTGACGTGCAGCGCATGATATTGCTCGCCATAGGTGTTGAAGCCGATCACCCGATGCCGCCCGTACAGCTCCGACACGGCGCGGCTGATCTGCCGCTGCTCGGCATCGATGCGGTTCAATACGCAATCGAAGGCGATGATCCGGTCCACCGGTCCCACCTCCGCCGCAATGTCCGCGAACAGCGCGTCCATCCGCGCAATACGGTCCACCGGCTCGCCCACGGTCATCACGATCCCCTCGTCGATGGCGCAGTAGAAGGTAAGGCTGCCGTCGGGATTCGCGCTCTGGATCGACCGCACATGATAATCGCCCCCGGCCCGCACCATCAGCGGATGCGCGGCATAGAAGGCGACGCCCAGCGCCTCGCCCGCATGACCCGCCAGCCGCAGATATTCCTGCGCGGCGGGCTCCGCATTGATCTCGGTCACGATCCGGTCGTTCGGGATCGCCCCGGTGACGACCATCTTCGCCTCGCTCGGCCGGTAGTGCTGCGCCTTGAACACATGCAGCGGGCGCGGCGTGGACAGGATCGCCACCACCGCCGCATGGCCATGGAAGCGCCCGCCATGGAAGACCGCCGTCTCCCGAAAGGCCATGCCGTCGCCCGACGACCCGCCGATCAGCGCAATGTCGCCCAGCGCGTCCTGGATCGTCATGGTCAGCAATTCTTCCCGATGCGACAGCCCGTCGACCAGGAACAGCGCGACATGATTGACCTTCCCGCCCAGATGGCGGCTCTCCCGCTCCGCCTGCGCGGCCAGCCCGCGCACCGCCTGCCGCGCGGCGGCGGGATCGAAATTCTCGATGTCGTCGAAACAGAGCGAGGTCATGTGAAAGGCCGAAGCCGGAAAGCCGATGACGCTCAGGCTGTCCTCATCATAGCCATTTTCGGTCAGCTCGCCCGAACTGGTGCAGCCGATCGCCACCACGCCCTCCGTCCGGCGGTTGACCGCCCGCGCCAGCGCCTCCCGGTCGAAACGATGCGAACAGAACAGCAGCATCCCGGCCAGCGGTTCGTCCCCCAATTGACCGGCGACTTCCGCCATGGCCTTGGCCGGATCGCCCGCATGGCTTGACGCAAAGGCGATCTCCGATGCCAGCACCGTCATGTTCCTCTCCCCGCATTTTCTCCCTGTTCTTTTCTTGTCTAATGGGAATCAGCCGCCGCGCAAAGGCTCTCCCGCCGCTTCCAGCGCCGCATTCTCCTCATCGGTGAAGACGCGCGAGCGGACGATGAAGCGCATCCCCTCCGGGCTTTCCAGCGACATGCCCGCGCCCCGGCCCGGCACGACGTCGATGGTGACTTGCGTATGCCGCCAATATTCGAACTGCGCCGCGCCGATCCACACCGGCACGTCGCCCGCGATCTGGCCCAGCAGCACATCCTGCCCGCCGGTCCTGAACTCGCCCCGCGGAAAGCACATCGGCGCCGACCCGTCGCAACAACCGCCGGACTGGTGGAACATCAGCGGCCCATGCCGGGCCGCCAGCCGGGCGATCAGGACTTCGGCTTCCGGCGTGGCGAGGATGCGGGGTGGAAGGTTCATAATGATCTCCAGTCCCCCTCCCGTAAACGGGAGGGGTTAGGGGGGCGCGACCCCGGACTTGATCCGGGGGAGCTTCCAGCTTAGCCATTGCAGAATGGCGCTGAGGTTGCGCCCGCCCACCCCCCGGCCCCCTCCCGCCTGCGGGAGGGGGAAGAAGAAAAAGGCGGACGCCCGGGAGAGGCGCCCGCCGAACCGAAGGCGTGAAGGGGGAAGGACCCGCCTTCGGCATGCGATCCGCCCCTCGCCTCAGAAGAACCCCAGCGCCTTGGTCGAATAGCTCACCAGCAGGTTCTTCGTCTGCTGATAATGATCCAGCATCATCTTGTGCGTCTCGCGCCCGATGCCCGACTGCTTGTACCCGCCAAAGGCCGCATGCGCCGGATAAGCATGGTAGCAGTTCGTCCAGACCCGCCCGGCCTGGATGTTGCGCCCCATGCGATAGGCCGTGTTCCCGTTCCGGCTCCACACCCCGGCGCCCAGCCCGTACAGCGTGTCATTGGCGATATGCAGCGCGTCCGCCTCATCCTTGAAGGTCGTGACCGACAGCACCGGGCCGAAAATCTCCTCCTGGAAGATGCGCATCCGATTATGCCCTTCCAGCACGGTCGGCGTCACATAATAGCCCTGCTCCAGCTCACCGCCCAGATGCGCCCGCGTGCCGCCGGTCAGCACCTTCGCGCCCTCGTCCCGGCCGATGTCGATATAGGAAAGGATCTTCTCCAACTGGTCGTTCGACGCCTGCGCCCCGATCATCGTCGCGGGGTCGAGCGGGCTGCCCTGCACGATCTTCTGCACGCGGGCGACGGCGCGCTCGATGAACTTTTCGTAGATGCTCTCCTGCACCAGCGCCCGGCTGGGGCAGGTGCAGACCTCGCCCTGATTGAGCGCGAACATCGCAAAGCCTTCCAGGCATTTGTCGAAATAATCGTCGTCCGCATCCATCACGTCGGCGAAGAAGATGTTGGGCGACTTGCCCCCCAGTTCCAGCGTCACCGGGATCAGATTCTCGCTCGCATATTGCATGATCAGCCGCCCGGTGGTGGTTTCCCCGGTAAAGGCGATCTTCGAAATCCGCTTGTTGGTGGCGAGCGGCTTGCCCGCCTCCACGCCAAAGCCGTTGACGACGTTCAGCACGCCTTCGGGGATCAGGTCGCCCACCAGGTCCATCAGCACCATGATCGACATCGGCGTCTGCTCGGCGGGCTTCAGCACCACGCAATTGCCCGCCGCCAGTGCCGGGGCCAGCTTCCACGCCGCCATCAGGATCGGGAAGTTCCAGGGGATGATCTGCCCCACCACGCCCAGCGGCTCATGGAAATGATAGGCCACCGTGTCATGGTCGATCTCCGCGATGGAGCCTTCCTGAGACCGCACGCAGGCCGCGAAATAGCGGAAATGGTCGATGGCGAGCGGAATGTCGGCGGCGGTCGTCTCGCGGATCGGCTTGCCGTTGTCGATCGTCTCCGCCATGGCGAGCAGGTCGAGATTCTCCTCCATCCGCTGCGCGATGCGATTGAGGATATTGGCCCGCTCCGTCGCCGAACGCTGGCCCCAGCCTTCCCTGGCCCTGTGCGCGGCGTCCAGCGCCAGCTCGATGTCCTCGGCCGTCGAACGGGCGATCTTGCACACGCTCTGCCCCGTCACCGGCGAAAGATTGTCGAAATATTCCCCGCGAACCGGCACCACCCACTGGCCGCCGATGAAATTCTCATATTTATCGCGGATCAGCGTCTTCCCCGCGAACCGCGCCATTGCCTGCTGTAACATCATCCTCTCCCGGACTCGTCTGAAAGTTGAGGGACAGGATGAACCTTTCGGACAAATGGACAATTAGACCTTGGGTCGGGCCTGCCCATGAAGCCGGAAAACCGGGACGCTCAACCCCCGCCGCCATTCATCGCCGCCTGCACCCGCAACCGGGGGAAAACCGCTTCCAGCGGCTTGGTGTCGGGCAGCACATAGACATAGCCGCCCTTTTTCCGGAACAGCGGGCTGACGTTCTTGCCGTAAAAGGCGGTGGGCAGGTTGATGCAGCCGAAGGTGATGCGATTGTCGTCGCCGGTGGGCGAGAGCATCCGCTCGCGGCGGCGTTCCCTTTTCGGCGCGCCCTTGGGAATGGGGTGCAGCGCCACCGACGTGGCATAATCGACCCACAGCACCTTCTGCCGCCCCGCCGCCAGCCCGAATTTCGCCAGGAAGCGCCCGGCGGGCGTCGTCTTTTCCGCCGGGCCGATCTCCGCCAGATTCTTCGATCCGATGCCGGGGCTCGCCTCGTCCCCGACGGCCACGCCGATCAGGACCGGCGCATGACCCAGCGATTTCCCGCTGGCGTCATAGAGCGAGAGAACCGCCGCCTTCTTGTCGACGATGATATAGGGCAGCGCGCCATTGTCGCGGGACGCGGCGATCCAGTCGGCCACGCGCGCCGCTTCCCCGGACAGCTTCGCTCCCGCCTCCTGCGGCATGTCCGCCTGCGGTTTCGCCGGCTCCGCCGCCCGGACGCCCTCCGTCGCGGGAATGGCCGGCGCAAGCACCGCCAGCGCCAGGAACAGTGGGATCATCGCTCAATGCACTCGAAGGAAAGCGCCGGCGCCCAGGACGGACGCCGGCGCGGGAACACCGGATTCGGCCCCGTTCCGGGCGTCAGTTGCGCGGCCGCTTGCGCTGATTTTCCTGCATGCGCTGCTCGATGCCGTCGACGCGGGCATTGATCTGGTCCAGCCGCTGGCCATTGTTCTGCGCCTGGCCGGATGCCGCCTGCGCCTCCGCCAGCGCCGATTTCGCGGTGGCGTCCGTCGCCTGCAGGCGCGAGTCGAGCGCATCGACGCGCTGGTTCACGGCGGCGACCTGTTCCCGCACGAAGCCCTTGGTGGCACAGCCCCCCAGCGCCAGCGAACCCACCAAAATCACCGCCAGAGGCGCGAATTTCGTGAAAGACCGCGACATCTCCATTCTCCTTATAGTTAACGAACCGTCCCCGTCCCAAGCCGAGCGCCGGATTCCGGACAATGGGATTCTGTCCGGCTGTGCATCCGCTCGGGTGAATGGATGGGACTGCCCGGGTGGGCCAACCGGGGGCGCGGGATTTCGTCAGCGGCGCGCGCCCGGCCGCCGCCATTTCCGGGGCCGTTCCTCCTCCCCCAGCAGCAGCATGATGTCGCCATAGCCGGCGAGCAGGCTTTCCAGCGACCGCACCGCCTGCCAGCCCCCCGGGAAAAGCGCGCGGAAAATATGCGACTTGTCCTTCATCGGCATCCTCCCACAATAAGTCCTGTCCGGCGCGCCTCTTGGCGGGCGTGCCTTGCGGCGCTTCAGCGAGCGCCGTCGACCAGGATCACGCGATATTCCGCACCGGCAAGCCGATGCTGCAATGCTTCCTGATAAGCGGGCGAGTGGTACCAGGCCCGCGCCGCATCCAGATCGTCGAACTCCAATATGGCGACGCCGTCGGGATCGGGCCCTTCCACCGCATCATGCTCCCCATAGAAGGCGAGCCGCCGGGCCGGCTTTTCCCCCCGCGCCTTGACCGCCAGCGCGGCATAGGCGGCCATCTCCCCGGCATCGTTCAGCCGGTCGCGGATCATGACGACATAAGCGGGCATGGACGGTCCTCTCCTCTTCCTGTCATGCGCGGGGGCGGCAGGGCGGGAAGCGCGCCCGGCCGCAATCCCCTACGCCCCTTCCGTCACCTTGGCGGAGGCCTTGCGGGTCCGGGCAGGCTTCTGGTCCTTGCCCAGCACGATCTTCGTCGTCATCAGATAATGTTCGCGCATCAGCTTGATCGCCAGATCGGCGTCATGCGCCAGAAAGGCGTCGGCCAGCTTGCTATATTCCTTCTCCAGATTCGAACGCTTGGACGGCGAGGAGATGGAGAGCCAGCGATAGCGCTCGCTCTGCAGCAGCAGCATGTCGCGCACCCGGAGCAGCCAGGGATTGTCGCATGTGGCGACCAGCGCGTGATGGAAGGCGTGGTGCGCGTCCGCCCATTCCTGCGTCACCTTGCCGTCATCGTCGTTGCGCGGCGTCCGCAGCAGGCCGTGCAGCGCCGCGACGATCCCCTTTTCCCAGGCGATGGTGGCGTTCGCGATGGCGGAGCGGATGCAGGGCTCCTCGATCAACAGGCGCACATCCGTCAGATGATGCAGGTCCTCGGCCGCGATCTCGCTCACGCGGAAGCCGCGCTGCGGTTCGGCGGTGACCAGCCCTTCTGCGGTGACCCGCGCCAGCGCCTCGCGCACCGCGCTCTGGTTCGCCCCCAGATTCTCGCACAGGTCGGAAATGACGAGCTTCTGACCGGGCGGAAGCGCGCCGTTCAGCAGCCGGGACCGGATCTGCTCGTAAACGCGGTGGGTGCGGCTGGGCGCCGGTGATTTCTCTGCCATTCGCCCTTGATAGTTCACTTTTCCCCCATCTACAACCGTTATAACAAAAAGTGCACTTTCTGTTGACTCATGGACAATACTCGCACATCGTCCGCGCGACCGCCCGCCTCCCCCGGGGCCGGTTTCGGGCCGGGACCGCGAACGGGCAAATGGCATGACATGGCCGACCACTCGTCGGCTGGAATCGGGATCAAGCATGAAAGACAAGGTCATCATCTCCTGCGCCGTCACCGGCTCCATCCACACGCCGACCATGTCGGACGCGCTGCCGGTCACGCCGTCCGAAATCGCGGAACAGGCGATAGAGGCGGCGGAGGCCGGCGCCGCCATCCTCCATCTCCATGCGCGCGATCCCAGGGACGGCCGACCCTCGGCGGACCCCGCCCTGTTCATGGAATTCCTGCCGCGCATCAGGCAGGGCTGCGACGCCATCTGCAACATCACCACGGGCGGCAGCCTCACCATGACGGTCGAGCAGCGCCTGGCCGCGCCGCTGCTGGCGTCGCCCGAAATGTGCTCGCTCAACATGGGCAGCATGAATTTCGCGCTCTATCCGATGGCGGATCGCTACCGGCAATGGAAGCATGACTGGGAGGAGCCCTATCTGCGGGAATCGGACGATTATATCTTCCGCAACACCTTCCGCGACATCGGCAAGATCGCCCATGCGCTGGGCGATGCCCATGACGTGAAGTTCGAACATGAATGCTATGACGTCGGTCATCTGTACAATCTGGCGCATTGCATCGACCGCGGCTTCTTCAAGCCGCCGGTCTTCATCCAGTTCATCTTCGGCATATTGGGAGGGATCGGGGCGGAGGTCGACAACCTCCTCTTCATGAAGCGGACCGCCGATCGCCTGTTCGGACAGGATTATCACTGGTCGGTGCTGGGCGCGGGACGCCATCAGATGCCGCTCGCGACGCAAGCGGCGCTGATGGGCGGCCATGTGCGCGTGGGGCTGGAGGACAATCTGAACATCGCCCAGGGGCGGCTCGCCTCCAGCAATGCCGAACAGGTGCGCAAGGTGCGCGCGATCATCGAAGATCTGGGCCTGGAGATAGCGACCGCCGATGAAGCGCGCGCCCGGCTCGGCCTCAAGGGCGGGGACAAGGTCGCCTTCTGATGCCCGCGCGTCGATAGCGCCGGATCGGCCGGCCCGGAATCCGTGGCTCGATTCGCGCCCCGCCCTTGAAAAGACAGGCGACGATCACGATCAATGATATTATAGACATCATGTGATGGTCCGCCGCTACCGGTGCGGACGACAAGAGAAGGAAATGCCAGAGTGACCGCGGAAATCATCCTCGCCCATCCCGTCCGCACCCCGATCGGGAGCTATAACGGCACGCTCAAGGACGTGCCGGCGGCCGAACTGGGCGCCGTCGCCATCCGGGAAACCGTGCGCCGCGCAGGGCTGTCGCCGGATGCCGTCGGCGCGGTCACCATGGGCAATGTGATCCAGGCCGGCAACAGGATGAACCCGGCGCGCCAGGCGGCGATCCACGCCGGGCTGCCGGTCTCGGTCCCCGCCCTCACCGTCAACCGGGTCTGCGGATCGGGCGCGCAGGCGATCGTGACCGCCGCGCAGGAAGTGCAGCTTGGCCTGCACGACGTCGCCATCGCCGGCGGCATGGAGAATATGGACCGCGCGCCTTATCTGATGACCGGCGGCCGCTGGGGTTATCGCATGGGCGACGCCGCGATCATCGATTCCATGCTGCATGACGGCCTGAACGACGCCTTTTCCGGCCAGCATTCCGGCTGGCATACGGAGGATCTCGTCACCCGCTCCCAGATTTCGCGGGATGCGCAGGACCGCTGGGCCGAACGCTCGCAGAAGCGCTTCGTGCAGGCGCAGTCGGAAGGCCGGTTCGCGGCGGAGATCGCCCCCGTCACCATCAAGGGCCGCAAGGGCGACGTCAGCTTCGCCAGCGACGAGGCGCCCCGCGCCGATACGACGCTGGAGGGACTGGCCCGGCTGAAGCCCGCCTTCCGCCCGGACGGCACGATCACCGCCGGCAATGCCCCCGGCCTCAACAGCGGCGCATCCGCGATGCTGGTCGCCACCCGCGCCTGGGCCGAGGCGAACGGCGTCGAACCGGCGGGCCGGATCGTCTCCTACGCCGTCGCCGCGCTGGAGCCGGGCCTCTTCGGCCTCGCGCCGGTCCCTGCCGTGGTGAAGGCGGTCGAACGCGCCGGCTGGAAGCTGCCGGACGTGGAGCGGTTCGAGATCAACGAAGCCTTCGCCGCCGTACCCCTGGCCATCATCAAGGAACTCGGCCTGCCGGAGGACATCGTCAATGTGGAGGGCGGCGCGATCGCCCATGGCCATGCCATCGGCGCGACCGGCGCGGTGCTGACGACCCGGCTGCTGCATTCGATGAAGCGGGACGGCGTGCGGCGGGGCCTTGTCACGCTTTGCATCGGCGGCGGCCAGGGTATAGCGCTCGCACTGGAAACGCTGTGACGGCGGCACGGATGCGGGGGAAAGATCGGTCACGATACGATAAGCGCTCTGGCGCGGGGCGAACTGCCCCGCCCGCCCATGGCCGATACCGTGCCCTTCACCCTTCTTCCGCCCGAAATGGGGCGCGTGGAGCTGAGGGCGACGCCGGGCGAACGCTTCCTCAACCTTGGCGGCGTCGTCCATGGCGGCTGGGCGCTGACCATGCTGGATTCCGCCATGGGCCTCGCGGCGGCAACCACCTTGGACGAGGGCGGTTTCGCCCCCACCTATGAAACCAGCGTCAAGTTCCTGCGGCCCATCCCCGCCAATATCGGGGAAATGCGGGTGATCGGCACCGTCATCTCGCGCGGCCGGTCCCTTGTCGCGTTGGACGGACGCATCGAAAGCCTCGACAACCGGATCTTCGCGCACGGCACGTCCACCTGCGTCGTTCCCCGCTGAACGCGGGGCGCACCATCTTTCAGGAGCATCGCATGCTGAACCGAAGCATCCGTTCCGCGACGATCTGGACGATCAGTCCGTCCTCCACTCCACGGTCACGCGCAAACCGATTGTCGGCCGCGACAGGATATTGCGGACGATCCAGGCGGCCGGCGCGTCCTATGACCATATGCGTCCGACCTATCATGAAGCGATCGGCAACAGGAGCTTCGCGGAATATGACGCGAGGATCGCGGGCGGGCCGGAACTTCACTGCGTGGCGGCGATCACCCGGAAGGAATCGGGCGCGGTGGAGACCATTGCCTTCCCGCGGCTAAAGCTTCCCCCGATGGGCAGTTCCCATCTGGCGGAGCAAGAAGGCCAAGAAGGCGAAGGCAAGCCACCCTGACTTCTTCAGTTGCTCGTTTCGGTCTTTCCCGACTCCGCCTCTGAACTGTTGGCGAAGCGGCGACGCAAGGGAATGCGGGTATCGACATCCGCGACGCCCAGCCGTTCCTTGACGGATTTCCGCGCCCGCTGGAGGATTTTCTCCGCGGTTTTCAGGTCGGTCGTCATCCGCGCCATTACCAGCGCGCCCAGCGCTTCGGAAAAGGCGGCGTTCGCGGCCTCCTCGGGATCGTCGACCCCGGCGCGCTCCAGCAGCCGGGTCACGCCGTCGATCAGTCCGCGCATGCCATTGCTCAGCCGCCCACGCCCATCCTCCGAAAGATGGGCCAGCTCGCTGGTGAGCGACGGGATCGGGCACCCCGTCTCCGGATGGCTGCGATGGGTCATCGACAGATAGCCGTCGAAGAATTTGGCGATCGCCGCGCGGGGCTCTCCGACATCCAGCAGGCCCAAGAACCGCTCATAGCGTTCGTGGAACATATGCTCGACCGAATGGGCGACCAGATCGTCCTTGGACGCGAAATGGGCATAGAAGCCGCCGACGGTAAGCCCGGCCGCGGACATCACATTCGCCACCGCCACCCGGTCAATACCCTGGCAACGGATCGCCCGCGAAGCCTCCGTCAGGATGCGCTCCCGCGTACGCGCCTTATGGTCGCTTGGATATCTCATGCATAATCCCATAAGTGACCTGACCACAGCCGCTTACAGGAAAAAACGCGCCTCTTTCCCAAATGACTGTTTGCAGCCAACATAATATTATGGCCGTTCAGTTCAAGGGGTTTTCCCAAGGAGCGACCTACTCCGCTGTCAATCGTTGCATCCGGGCCAGATCGGATTGAAGACATTAGGCGACCAGCCGATATTCGGTGTCATTGGCCAGCCGGATCGCGCCGCCCCCGCCTCGAACGTCTAGATCGGCAGAATGGCAGCCGAAAACCTCCACCTCCAGCAACAAGCTGCCCGGACGGAAGCCGCTCTGCAAGGTCGGCTCCAACTGCCGGGCCGCTGGGCCGCCCATTTCGCCTATGAATGGGTACGCAAGGACGATGTCAGGATCGACACCGATCTTGTCGACCTCTTCGAATTCAGCGAGACTTCCGGATTGATCAAGAGCCTGAAGATCATCTTCGACCGGTAATCCCGCGCGCCTGCCTTCCGGGCCACGCTCCCCCGGCAGAGCTTTGCGTACACGCAAAGACTGGCCCAACCCGGCCGGGAACGGCTATGATCGGCCGGAACCATTCAGGAGCCCGCGACCATGCCGAACCCCAGTCCCTGGCAACATCATCGTCAAGCCGGCCTGGCCGACGACATCGATTTCGAGATCAAGGGCCAGGAACTGCAATTTCTGGAAATAGAACTCGATCCCGGCGAAAGCGCCGTGGCGGAGGCCGGCGCCCTGGTCTGGAAGGACGCGGCCGTCGGCATGACCACCGTCTTCGGCGACGGCAGCGGCGGCAGCGACGGCAGCTTCATGGGCAAGCTGCTGGGCGCGGGAAAGCGGCTGGTGACGGGGGAAAGCCTGTTCACCACCGTCTTCACCCATAATGGCCGGGGCAAGGCGCGGGTCGCCTTCGCCTCCCCCACCCCCGGCGCGATCCTGCCGATTCGCCTCGACCAGGTCGGCAGGCGGCTGATCTGCCAGAAGGACAGCTTCCTCGCCGCCGCGAAGGGCGTATCGATCGGCGTCCATTTCCAGCAGCGGATCATGACCGGCCTGTTCGGCGGCGAAGGCTTCATCATGCAGAAGCTGGAGGGCGACGGCTGGGTGTTCGTCCAGATGGGCGGCACCATCGTGGAGCGCGAACTGGCCCCCGGCGAACAGCTTCACGTCGATACCGGCTGCGTCGCCGCCTATACCGACACGGTGGATTTCGACTTGGAGCGCGCGGGCGGCGTGCGCAGCATCCTGTTCGGCGGCGAAGGCCTGTTCTTCGCGCGCCTGACCGGGCCGGGCAAGGTGTGGATACAGTCCCTGCCCTTCTCGCGCCTCGCCGGCCGCATGCTGGCGGCGGCGGGCAGCCGCGGCGGCCAGAATCGCGGCGAAGGCTCCGTGCTCGGCGGCCTAGGCGACCTGATCGGCGGCAATAATTAGAGCATCGTGCGCAAAAGTGGGAACCGGTTTTCCGCTCAAACCGATGCGACAGAAACCCGCAGCGCGCGGCCCGCGCCCGATTTGAGCCATCGCGCGCCATAGCCGTCCGCCGCTCTTCCCCCCACCCCCAAACCCCACCGCAAGCCCCCCCATCGGCGCGCCGCACAACCGGCCCGCCGGTGGCGCGCCCCCGCGCATGACCGCCATCCCCCTTGAGCCGATATGTGCATGAACATCGACACATGACGTCCGCAGCCTTTTCACGGCCATGAAAATCCATTATTATTCAAAGCCATAGCGGACGAATCCGCACCAACCATCTTGCGAACCCGCAACGGCGCCGGGGCAATCCGCCGTTCCGGGAAGGAGGTTCAACAAAGGCGGCACAGGGCCGCTCAACAACGGGGTCGTACCATGCGCATTTTCTCTCTTCGCCCGCTTGCGGGCGTGCTGTTCGCGTGCGTGCTCATATTCTGCATGAGCGAATGGGGCCTGTCCCTCACCGCCGACACGGAAAAAATCTCCGCGCCCACGCCAGCGGCGAAAGACCCGCCGGGCATCGCCTCCATCCTCACCAACGGCTTTTTCGGCCGGACCGCCAACCCGACGCCACAGATCGACTTCTCCCGCCCCTCCCCCAGCCCCTGGACCACGGCGCTGGGCAGCAGCAATCCCGCCGCGCTCTTTCCCACCACCGCCGCCGCCGCCCGAACCGGCGGCCCGGCCGGGCGCGCCGCCGGACCGATGGCGCCGGTCAGCACCATGCTGGCCCTCTCCACCGCCGCCACCGCCGCGCAGGCAGGCGATTTCGCCAATTTCGACTTCGCCGGCGGCACCCGCTACCCTGAACAGGCGACCGCGTCGGTCGGCCCCGCCTTCTACCGCCCCGGCGCGACCGTCGCCTATGTGCCGATCACGCTCGACCGCCCGACGCCCAACACCGTGATCGCGCGGGTGATGACGGAGGATGGACCGGGCCTCGTCCGCGGCGTGGCGGGCATCAACTATCGAAGCATCTACAAGGCGGTGATCTTCCGCCCCGGCGACCCGCTGACCAAGACGGTCTCCGTCCCCATATTGCTCGGCGTGCCGCAGGCCGACTTCATCGTCCGCTTCGTGGAGGCTCCATGGGGCGGCAAGATGGGCACCGACCGCGCCTTCGTCCAATGCGATTTCCAGCAGGAACCGACGGCGGAACAGGTCGCGGGGCGCGAACCCCGCGCCTTCCAGCCCACGGGCACGCTCCAGTGGAGGATGAGCCGCGAAACCCTCAAATGGTCCGACGCCGGCCATGACAAGGCCTGGTCGACCAAGCTGCCCAATGGCCGCTCGCAACCGGGCAATCAGGAAACCGGCATCTATCTCGACGGCTGGGTCTATCGCGACTATGGCATAGAGGCGCCCCTGCGCTACACGGACGATGGGCTCGTCATGCACACGCAGAAGCTGAAGCAGCCCATCGCCTGGGACGGCGTCCCCTATGACTATGGCGCGGTCGTGCTCAGCGGCCACAACACCCGGCCGGTGCAGATCGGCTACGGCCAATATGAATTCACCGCGAAGATGCCGAACCGGCGCGGCTCCTGGCCCGCCTTCTGGCTGATCTCGACCGCCGGCTGGCCGCCGGAAATCGACATTTACGAAGGGTTCGGCTTCGAAAGCTGGTGGGATTTCGACCGCTACACCGCCAACACGCTGCACGGCGGCGCCAACATCACCCGCACCTTCCAGCAGGGCGTCTTCATGAACACCGAAGAGGTCTACGGCATCGGCGGCTTCACCACGGGCTTCCACAGCTTCGCCGTCGACATCCAGCCCGACTATATCACTTGGTTCATCGACGGGAAGGAGACCTATCAGGCGGTCAATCCCTTCGCCGGCTTCCGCTGGTACCCGATCATGAACGTCGCGGTGAAGACGACCGGCGACTATGCGGACGGCACCGGCGACATGATCGTCCGCGACATCAAGGTCTATGCGGACGGGGGCTGAACGAAGGCGTCGCGCGGCCAGGCCCGACCATCCCACCCCCGTTCCGGGCCCGACGGATATTCGGCAACCCCTCCGCCTTCATGCTCCCGCCCCGCGCGGGAGCATGCGACGGATAGGGAAGACCGCGCCCCTCAGAACTGATCGAAGATCAACCCCATGCGCGGACTGAACAGCCGGTCATAGGCCTTCAGCAAGGCCCCGTCGGTCATCCCGGCGATATAGTCGCAGATCACCCGCGGCGCCTCCTCCCCCGCCCGCACCAGCGCCCATTGCTCGGCCGGCAGCAGGGTCTCCGGCTCCGACGCCAGCGCCTCGAAGACGGACACCACCATCTTCTGTCCCTTGAACTCCAGTTGCTGCACCCCGGCGCTGCGGATCACCTCCTGATAGACCGCGTTCCTCAGCGCGCCCAGGAACCGCGCCGGCCCCTCCTGCATCCCCGCGCGGTATCGGACCAGCGGCTCCTCGAACTCCTCCCGCGTGTCGATGCGGCAATGGGTGATCAGGTGATGCACCATCCGTCCGATGCAGCGCTTGCGCCCGCCGCCCTCGCCGAACAGCGTCCCGACCAGCCGCTCATAGACATTATTCTCGGATTCGCCGGGATATTTCCGCTTGAGGTGGACCAGGAAGGACGCGCATTCCTCCTCCGGCACCAGCCTGCGAAAGGCCTCCTCCCCGATCAGGCGCAGCGCCAGCGCATCCTCCAGGTCATGGACGCCGAAGCCGATGTCGTCGGCCACGTCCATGATGCTGCAATCGAAGGATTTGTGGATCGCCCGGTGGTGCCTGCCGACCTGCGGCTCGATCGCCGTGAACGCCTCCCGGTCGGCGCTCGACAAGGGCGCCAATATCCATTGCACCGCCTGCCGCTCCGTATCGAGATAGCATTTGGGCGGCTTGCTGGCGGCCCGGTCGATGATGCGGATGGAAGAAGGCCTGCCGCTCAGCCGGGGCGCGCAGGCGGGATTGCAGGCCTGCGCATAGGGGACCGGATATTTGAGCACGCCCAGCAGCGTCCGCCGCATGAGATTGGCCCCCGCCCCGGCCGAAAATTTCTCCAGCCGGGCCAGGATGCGCAGCGTCTGGCCATTGCCCTCGAACCCGCCCGCCTGCCGCATGCAGTAATTCAGCGCGACTTCCCCGCCATGGCCGAAGGGCGGATGGCCCAAGTCATGGGTGAAGCCGATGGCCTGGATCAGGCTGTGGTCGGGCAGATGCGGGATCGCCGGGTGGTCGGGGAAATCCTGCCGCAACTGCCGCGCTATGCCGCCCGCGATCTGCGCGACCTCCAGCGAATGGGTCAGCCGCGTGCGATAGAAATCGCTGTCGCCCAGGTTCAGGATCTGCGTCTTGCCCTGCAGGCGGCGGAAGGACGCGGAATGGATGACCCGCGCATAGTCGACATCCGCTTCATTGCGGGCGTCCTCGCTCTGCGCCTGCCAGTTTTCCTGCCGTTCATACCAGTTCATGCCACTCTTCTCCGGCGAATCCCGACCGCCTGTCGCTTGGCCGGAATATAGGCCGCTTCTCCCGCGCAGGCGCAGGAAAACCGGTTCATGCTGCTTCCTCCATGCCGATCCTCATCCCACCCCGCCCTCATTTGCCTATTTGAACTATTTATGCCACATCTATCCCAAACAAGCTTCAACTTCGCGCAAGAGGGCAGGAATGAACGCAGTGGTAACCCAGATCGGCGATCTGGCGGAGGCCGGCGAAAAGATGGTCGAACGCCTGCGGCGCAAGGCTTTTCTGCCGGATAGCCGCAAGGAACTCAACATCCGCTTCGGCATCGCTGAAGCCGCGCAACTGCTCGGCTGCTCCACGAATCGCATCCGCATGGCGGAGGAGGACGGACGCCTTCCCCCTGCCCCGCCGACCGAAAACGGCCGCCGCCCCGGCTACAAGGTGGAGGAACTGCTGAACATGCGGCAGGTGCTGGGCGCCTCGCCCGAACGCGCCCCCTTGGACATTCCCGCCATCATCGCGGTGCAGAATTTCAAGGGCGGCGTCGGCAAGTCGACCGTCACCACCCATCTCGCCCATTATTTCGCGGTGCAGGGCTATCGCGTGCTGGTGGTCGACTGCGACAGCCAGGCCACCACCACCACGCTGTTCGGCTTCAACCCGCATTTCAACATCCAGCGGGAAGAAACGCTCTACCCCTATCTCTCCATCGACCCGACGCAGGTCGACCTGCTCTACGCGGTCAAGCACACCGCCTGGCCCAATGTCGACCTCATCCCATCCAATCTCGAACTGTTCGACGTGGAATATGAGCTGGCGGCGGCGGGCAGCGACGGCGGCTCCGTCCTTGCGGCGCGCTTCCGCAAGCTGAAGCAGGGCCTGATGGACCTTGCCCGCCATTATGACGTGGTGCTGCTCGATCCGCCGCCGGCGCTGGGCACGATCAGCCTCGCCGTGATGCAGGCGGCCAATGCCCTGCTGGTGCCGCTGGCCGCGACCACGCCCGACTTCTGCTCGACCGTCCAGTTCCTCTCGATGATGGATCAGGTGATCGGCCAGCTGCAGCAGGCGGGGATAGAGGTCGACTATCAGTTCGTCCGCCTGCTCTGCTCGAAATTCGACAGCAACGATCCCAGCCATTCGATGGTCCGCGCGATCATGGAACAGAGCTTCGGCCCGGCTCTCCTGCCCATTCCGATCCTCGACAGCGCGGAAATCAGCCATGCCGCGCTGCGCATGATGACCGTCTATGAACTGGAAAAGCCGATCGGCACGCCGCGCACCCACAAGCGCTGCCGCGCCAATCTGGACGAGGCCATGGGCCAGATCGAGGCGCTGGTGCGTCAGGGCTGGGGCCGCGTCGCCCCTGCGCGGGAAGAGGACATCGTCAATGCGGCATGAAGCCCCTTTCCGCATGTTCATGATATGTTCCCGGTTTGCCGAAAGGGAATGCCATGGCGCGTAAGCAATCCGACTATCTGGCCGCCCTTCTCTCCGACGAGCCCGAGGCGGCAGCGGCAACGCCCGTCGAGCCGGAGGAGGCAGGCCCGCCCGCATCGCCCCTCTCCCCCTCCTCCTCCCCCTCCTCTGGCCCGGCCGCGCCGCGCCAGGATCGCGCCCGCGGCACCACCCTGCTCGGCCGCGAATCCGCCCTTGCCCGCCTGGCCTCGGGCGAGGTGCGGCAGGTCACGCAATTGCTGCTCGACCCGGCGAAAGTCCGGATCTGGAGCGGCAATGCCCGCCTCTATGCGCATCTCAATGAGGAAAATTGCCGCGAACTGATCGACTCGATCATCGCGGAGGGCGGGCAGAAGGTGCCCGCCGTGGTCCGCCGGATAGAGGGCGATCCCGATCATGATTATGAGGTGATCGCCGGCACCCGCCGCCACTGGTCGATCAGCTGGCTGCGCGCCAACAGCTATTCCGACATGATGTTCGTGGCGCAGGTCGCCCAGCTCGACGATGAGGCCGCCTTCCGCCTCGCCGACCTCGAAAACCGCGCCCGCAAGGACGTCTCGGACCTCGAACGCGCGCGCAACTATGCCGATGCGCTCAAGGCCCATTATGGCAGCCACCTGACCCGCATGGCCGAACGGCTGAAGCTCTCCAAGGGATGGCTCAGCAAGATGATCAAGGTGGCGGGCATCGAGGACGCGGTGATCGACGCCTTCGCCTCCCCGGCCGACGTCCAGTTGAAGCCCGCCTATGCGCTGGCCCAATCGCTCGACGACCCCAAGGGCGCGCCCGCCATCCGCGCGGAGGCGAACCGCCTCGCCTCCGAACAGCGCGCGCTGCGGTCGGCGGGCGCCGCGCCCATCCCGGCCTCGGATGTGCTCAAACGCCTGCTCGACGCCCCCCGCGCCGCCCAGTCGGCCCCCAGGGAAGAACCCTTCACCTGGACCACCCACTATGGCCGTCCGGCGCTGACGGTCCAGTCGGTCAACCGCCAGGGCGTCACCATCCGCCTCCACGCCGGTTCGGGCGCGGACATGGAAACGCTCGCCACCGCGCTGCGCGACACGCTCGAACATCTCGAACGGCAGGGCATGGGGCTCCAGCGCTGATGGAAAGCGGGGGGCACAGGACATATGACGGAAGCGAAAGGCCGGTCGAACCGGCGGCTTCCGCCCTGCCCCCCGTTTCCCCGGGGAAACATCAGCCCCTTGTCCCCGCCGCCCCATGGGAAACACGTCCGCTGTTTCCCCGGGGAAACAGCCGATCCCCCATCCCCCCGGCCACCAGCCCGCCCTCGCCGGCATCCCCGGCCAGCGCCGCCAGCTTGGCCTGGTCGCCGCACGGCCGCAGCCACGCATCGGCTCCCATCCCGACATGCGCCCCTCATTCCATAACTCCCGTCCATTCTCCGGAACGTTCTTGGAATAGCCCCCGCGCGCCCCTCCCCTCCTCTGCCGCATCACGCCATGGGCTGACGCTCATCTTCAGGACCCGCCCATGACCCGCGCTTCCAGGACCGAGATCACCGACCAGTTCGAACTCTTCCTCCCCTATATCGCGGACATGCCCCTGCGCGACCAGCGCGAGATGATGGAGCGCCCCTTCTTCAGCCTCGCCAAGTCCAAGCGGGTCAAGCCGATCGACTACACCTCCCCCGACGGCAAGGCCTGGGTCCATGTCTCGGCCAATCCGGACTATGGCATGGCCACCATCTGGGATGCCGACATACTGATCTACTGCGCCTCCGTCCTGGCCGACATGGCGCGCCGCGGCCTCAACGACATCCCGCGCAAGCTGCACCTCATGCCCTATGACCTGCTGCGCGCCATCCACCGCCCGACGACCGGCCGCGCCTATGAACTGCTCGGCCAGTCGCTCGACCGGCTCGTCTCCACCACGATCAAGACCAACATCCGCGCCGAAAACCGCCGCGAAGCGACCTTCAGCTGGCTCGACGGCTGGACCCAACTGGTCGACGAACGCACCGAACGCTCCCGCGGCATGACCATCGAACTCAGCAACTGGTTCTATGAAGGCGTGCTGATGCAGGGCGGGGTGCTCAGCATCGACCGCGCCTATTTCGACCTGACCGGCGGCCGCGAACGCTGGCTCTACAAGGTCGCGCGCAAACATGCCGGCGGGGCAGGGGAGGGGGGCTTCGCCATCTCCATGCCCACCCTCTTCGAAAAGTCTGGGGCCGAAGGCGCCTATCGCCGCTTCAAATTCGAAATCGCCAAGATCGCCGAACGCGATCCCCTGCCCGGCTATACGGTCGAACTGGAACAGCCCGACGGCAAGCGTGAACCGTCGCTCCGCATGCGCCGCCGCCCCCAGGCCGATCCGCTCCCGGCAACCGTCGCCCGCCGACCGGCGACGGCCTCGCAATCCACCCCTCCCAAGACAACGCCGTCCCCCGCACCAACCGACGCCGACATGCTGGTCGATGCCGGCAGCATGATCCGCCGGACCCTGGCCGGAATGTCCGCCAAGGCCAGCGCCGGGGAGATCACGGACGCGACCATGGCGACCCTGCGCGCCGACTATCCCGGCTGGGACTATCAGACGCTCCATCAGGAGTTTCGCGACTGGCTCGAAGCCGACCCCACCCGCACGCCTGTCAATTATCAGAAGGCGTTCATCGGCTTCGTCCGCCGCTTCCACGAGAAGAACCGCCACCGCCTCTAGAGCATCGTGCGCAAAAGCGGGAACCGGTTTTGCGCTTAAAAGGATACGACAACAAAAGCCTGGAGCGCGCGGCCTGCGTATGATTTAACGCAGCGCGCTCCAGAGCGGGTTTCGCTCCGATTCCATCAGGTCGCCGCTCCACATTCCCCGTCTTCCGCGATTCCCGCCAGATTCGGAACCGGTCGCCTGGAAATCGCTCCAGAGCGCGCTGCATTAACCGGACGCAGGTCGTCACATCCTTTCAAGCAGAAAACCGGCCCTGCGATGCCGAGCCGCATCCCAAAAGGCCAAACCGCTTGACCAAAACCGGCCCAAAACTCGCGCCATATCCCGACCCTGCAATTCAGCCGACGCACCCCATGCCCATGCAACGCCGAAATGCCGGGGAGGGCGTTCCCGAAGTGTCGGGTAGCGCTGATGGGAAAGGACAACCCGTCAAACACCCCGATAGCGGACCTCAATCCGCCCCGGAATTTGAACGTCCTTTCCAACACCCCCCTCCAATATGATTCAATCCCCCACCCACCGACAACAGCAAATCGCATGCTTCGACACTCCGGGAACACCCTTCGCCCCTTTAGGAACGTTTCCCCGACATTTCAGGAACGCCAGCGTCGACACTATAGGAACGGACCAACGATCCTATGGGAACAGCGATCCAACGCCGACTCGTGCTCTTATGGCGATTCGCCTCCCGCATCCCCGCCCAGTAACTCTTTAACTTTCCTAGAAACCTTATAACCTGGGCGAGACATATTTTTGGCAAGAAACTGGATGAGAAGCCTTGGGCAGCGCCGTCTAATGCCGCCCTGTCAGTCTTTCGACCTGCGCTACCAGTTTCGTCGCGCCCTGGTGCGAAACGCCCAGCAGCCGCGCGACCGCCATCTTGCTCAGCCCCGGATAGGCCAGCTCAAGCCGCATCAGCAACGGGGCCTTGCTCCGCCGCGTCACCTCCAGTTCCACCGGCAGCCGAGCCAGCTTCGCCTCCAGCCGATCCAGTTCTATCAACCCCTGCGCCGCCTGGCGCGCGACCATGGCGGCAATCTCTCCCGCCAAAGAAGCGGCATCGTCCGGCAGGAAGCGCGGCAACCCGACAAGGCAGGGCAGGTGACGCAGGCTGAGCCCCGCCGCCACGAAGGCGCCGGGAAGGTGGCAGGCAAGCACCCAGCCCATATCAAACCGTCGCGGATCGATGCGCCATTGCCGCCCGTCGGCCGTCGTCACCAGATGCCCCTCGGTGACGGGCGTATCGAGGCTCCCCCTCGCATCGATCAGCCGCTGCGCGACCGCCGGCAGGGTGCCGGCAGCGTAGGGGGCGTCCAGCAGCATCTGGGCCATGCGCCACGCCGGGCCGAAGCGGACCAGATCCTCGGGCGCCCACAATCCCACCTCCTTGCGGTCGTCAAGCAAGGTGCGGGAGATGTTGAGGGTCGCGCGCGCGACCGGGTCCCGGTCATCGCCTGCCGACAGCGCAAAATGGAAGAGCGCGGCGACGGAAAGCGGATCGTTGAGCCCCTCGCTATGGCGCGGCGGCGGCGTCCGCCCGCAAATCCAGTTCTGAAGCTCCGCAACCGACACCGGCACGCCGGCAAAGCCCGACAGCATGGAGGCGCCCTTCAGCCTTGCCCTGGCCAGCCAGACATCGGTCGCCGGGCTGTTGCAAAGCCGCCCGTCGAGCCGCCCGAGAAGAAGCAGGGCATGATCCGGCGAAGCTGAAAAATCCTGCATTTCCCATGGATAGCGCAAGATGGACTACAACCAAAGAGGCGAGTTGGTTGTATATGCTATGATGGTGGGGAAGGCAGCTGCTCCGTCTGATCGACGGCGAATGGCCACGCTCTTTCTTATGCCATAATGCAGTAACGCCCGCCAGCGTCAATCGAACATCCAAAGTGGGGACCCGAACAAAAGCCCTGAAATAAGACGACGCCCCTCTCGGACACGTCCGTCGGGTAAAGGCGAAAGGGGAGGGCATCCAACCGATCCGCAAAACGGGAACAAAAGAGGAAATAGTGCTATTTTGCCCTGGGAAGCCCGTCAGGCACCGGTGGGCAGTCAAATATAGACAAGCTCATCGACACCGCCCTTTGCCTTTCAGAGAGCTTCCCAGCCTGCCCAAATTTTAGGCACTAGGCCCATCGATCTGTTCTCCCGTCCCACAGGAACAATGCGCCGGCTGCCGTAGCTCCTATCCTGCTGGGGATCGCGAACGTCATAGAGCCGCACGCGATGGATAGGGCGGCATCGATTCACCCCACGATGACCTGCTGCGGAGAAACTCATCATCATATCAAAGGAACAGGAACGGATGCCGCAACACGCCCGGCCTATATTCGATCGCCCCCGACGGGAGCAGGCAAGGGCACCGCCTGATCGACCGGACAACTGAAAGTCCCCGCAGAGGATCATGGGATATATTCATGATCCAGTGCAGCAATCTTCACCGGCATCCGGCCTTTGACAATCGCAAAACGGAGTCAGGCACGACCAAAGCCCGTCCATGACCATTATAGGGCATCCCAATCGAAGAGCCCGTTATCCCGAGAGGCACGGAGCGATATCATCCAGCGAAGACTTTCACCCATCGGATCATCTTGCATTGCTGGCAAAGCTCGAACATTGCATCGCAAGGCAAGGGCGTCTCAATTGTGGTAATGGAGATGGATAGATCAACAGTTCAAGCCGCTGCCACCATTCTCGCCGCCTCCCGGTAATTGCGATTGCACAGCGCGATTTTCCGATAGCCTTGACCCCGCCGCCATCAATAAAGTCCAGCCCTCATCGGCCGCATCCTTGAAAGGAAAACGCCCCGAACGACATTTGCGTCGTTCGGGGCGTGATCTTGGTCGGCGGTCCGGATCGTCCGAACCGGCCAGACGTACAATCAGGCTTTTTCGGCCACAGGCGCCTTGGCGGACTTGGCTGCCGGCTTTTTCTTGGGAGCGGCCTTGGCGGGCGCCTTGGCAGGCGTTGCCGCCTTGCTTCCCGCCGCTGCCTTTTCCGCAGGCTTGGCAGCAGCCGGAGCGGCAGCGTCCTTCTTCGGCGCGGGCGCCGATGGCGTAGCGATGGAGAGGCGCTTGCGCGATGCGGCGGGCTTGGCAGCCGGAGCCTTGGCGGCGGGCGCCTTGGCAGCAACCGGCTTCGCCTCGGCAGGCTTCGTTGCGGGCGCCTTTGCCTCAGGGGCCTTTGCCGCCGGGGCTTTCGCTTCCGCAGGCTTGGGAGCGGACGTCTTCGCAGGGGCCTTGGCCGCCGCCGGCTTGGCAGGCGCTGCCTTTGCAGGTGCTGCCGTTGCAGGCGCAGCCTTGGGAGCAGCGGCCGCCTTCGGAGCCGCTTCGGCCGGCTTCTTGGCATTCACCGGCTTGCGGCCAAGGCCAAGCTTCGTCGCGACGGCGCGCCGCGCTTCCGAATAGTTGGGCGCGACCAGCGGATAGGACTTCGGCAGGCCATAGCGTTCGCGATAGTCATTGGGCGACAGGCCATGGCTGGCCAGGTGGCGCTTCAGCGTCTTGTACGGCTTGCCGTCGATCATGCTCAGAATATGTTCGGGCGAAGACAGGCTTTTGCGGACCGACACGGCCGGCGTGTAAGTCGGCGCCGCCTCCTCCTGGGGCTTTGCGGCAAGATCATCAGTCAAGGCCAGACGCGTGGTCCGAATGAGGTCGGCAAGACCTTCGCTCGCTACATTATTGTTGGAGACAAAGGCACTCACCAGCTGAACAGTGAGCGTCGTGATGTCAGGCTGGTTGTTTTCAGACATTGGCCCCGCTTCCCATCTTTGAGTAATAGAAGCGGCCTTTTGCGCGGTTTTGCGTTAAATGTAAATCCGAAACGACTTGACAGCCCGTCCGCATGCTGTCGAACAGGAACAAACAAGCTCATTTTGTTTCGAGATGGGACAGCCTGACCGCGCAATTCCGTCCGCCGGGGTGGAACCATCTTCGCCATATCATTCGCCAGTCAACGGCGCGAAGGCAGGGCGCCTTGAACAGCATAGGCAGGGCGCTCATCTATATTCGCCTGCCCAGTACCAGTGTTCGACCGGCGGGCGACAATATTTGTCGACAGCGAAACCTGTTCTGCACAAAAAAAAGGCCGGTCTTTCGACCGGCCTACTGAGTTTAGGAGAGGATGCCTGAAAGGCACCCGCCAAATGGCGCGCCGGACTTCCAATGGCAAATGCGAAGCGCGGCGATGTGATTGCGTTGCGCGCAATTCCCGGCGCCGGCTTCATATCGCACCATGTCGGAATGCCCTGCCACGGACGGCGCATCGTTCAGGGCGAACGCTTCGCGACGAACGTCCATGCCGCGTGCGACGCACCCGGCAAAGATCGCGCATATGTCTGAAAAGGGCAGGGCGGGGGTCCATCCCGCCAGACTGGCGCGCGCCTCGCCGGTACGACAGGGGCGCGCCATTCGATCAAGGAAGGGATGGCGGCCCGTTCGTCCGGGCCGATCCTTCCGATCTTGCATCGATGAAGACTTGGGCGGCCAGGCGCGGCCGCCGAAGATCGTCTTCAGCCGTTCAGCTGGTCCTTCACGGCCTTGGCCGGGGTAAAGGTCAGCTTCTTCGAGGCGGCGATCTGGATCACGGCGCCGGTCGACGGATTGCGGCCTTCGCGAGCGGGCTGGTCCTTGACCTTGAACTTGCCAAATCCGTTCAGCGAAACTTCCTCGCCCTTCGCGGCGGCACCGGCGATGGCGGAGAAGACGCCGTCGACATATTTGCGCGCGTCGGCCTTGGTCAGGCCATGGTCGGCGGCCAGTGCTTCGGCGAGTTCAGTATTGTTCATGATGATCTCCCTTTCGTGGACGGATGGTCTTAACCTGTCTCTTCGCACTCAACTAGCCCCTTTGCGACCGGCGAACAGCGAAAATCGGCAGTAAAATCGCGTTATTGGCGCTTTCGGATGGGAAAATGACCCCGACCGGAGCCTTCGGGCCGCCTTTCCCGCCGGCGGCAACTCCTCCGCCCGGGTTCCGATCCGCCGCACGAGCAGGCATTTCGCCCGTGAAAAGGGCCCTCCGGGCGGCTGTTCCGCCAAAATGGTCGCAATTGTCGCGCGCCCCGCCCGCGCCGTGCCGGGGGTGGACCGCCAAGGGCGGGACTTTGGCCCGGCGCAGCCCTTTTACAAAAGCTTGCGGATAGAACCGATCCGGTCGCGGTTGCAGATGAAGGCCGCGTCATTTTCTCCCATCCTTCCTGCACGGCGGCCCCTTGCGGCCGGAATGGCGTGGGACGATGTGGCGGCAGAGCATGGCGGGGATGGGGTGGTGCAGGCGCGCGGCGCGGGCGGTCGCGGTGGGCCTCGGGCTGATGCTGGCGGTCCCTGCGGCGGCGCAGGACGCAGCGCCCGGCCAGCAAAGCGCCGCCCCGATCATCGACCGCGACCGCACCGACCGGCTCGAACCGCAGATCGCGCCTCCGCCTGTCGCCGCGCCGCGCCCGGCGCCCTCGGTCCAGGTCGCGCCCGCGGCTTCCTCCGCGGCCCAGACGCTGCTGACGCGGCTTATCTATAGCGGAACGACGCTGCCCAAATCCCGGCTCGATGCCGCCACTTCCCCCTTTATCGGTCGGCCGCTGACCGGTGAAACGCTCCAGGCCATCGCTCATGCGATCAGTGCGACCTATGCGAAGAGCGACATCGCCTTCTATTCCGTCTCCATTCCGCCCCAGCTGCCTGGCGGCGGCGTCCTGACCGTCCGTCTGGTCGAGGGGCGGGTCAGGGATTATCGCCTCGCGGGCATGTCGCCCAGCATGCCCGCCGGGCTGATCGCCGCGCATATGCGCCGGCTGATGCGGGACGCGCCGCTGCGCAGGAGCCGTCTGGAACGGACATTGGCGCTGCTGCGCGACATTCCGGGGCAGACGGTCGACGCCCGGCTGCGCCAGTCGGGCGCGCCCGGCGATCTCCTGATCGACCTCATCGTCAAGCGCAAGCAGGTGCAGATCGGCCTCACGATCGACAATAGCGGGGTCAGCAATGTCGTGCAGGGCGTGCAGGCGCAGATGTCGGTCACGGTCAACGGCCTTGCGCGCGAAGGCGACAGCACGCGCATCGCCGGCTACCTGCCCTTCTATCCCGACCGCTATCAATATTATTCGCTCAGCCACAGCACGCCCATCGGCAGCAATGGCCTGACCCTGGCCGCGCAGGCCGCCCATGTCGAAACCCGTTCGCGCGACAGCAGGACGACGGGTGAGGCGACATTGGCCGGCCTGACGCTCAGCTATCCCGTGCTGCGGTCGACAAAGTCCCAACTGTCCGTCACGGCGTCCCTCGACGGCATCGACAGCGACAATTATTTCCTCGACATCCGCTTCGGGGATTACCGGTCGCGGGCGCTGCGCCTGGGGGCCTCCTGGTCCCGCGCCGACGCAAGGAACGGCTATGCGGTTTCCACGGTCGTCAGCCAGGGGATCGACGCGCTGGGCGCCCGGCCCTTCACCGGCTTTTCCGAAACCGGCTTCACCAAGGTCAATGTTCAGGCCATCGCAGTGAAGGGGATCAGCAGCAGGCTCAGCCTCCGGACTTCGGTCAAGGGCCAATATTCGAAAGACGATCTTCCGGTGACGGAGCGCTTTCCGCTGGGCGGCCGGGGCGCGGGCATGGCCTTTCGCACCGGAACGCTGACGGCGGAACAGGCCCTTGCCGGCAGCGCCGAACTCTCTTGGTCGCTGCCCGCCCGGTCGCCTGTGCTGAAGGCCAGCGCGCTGTTCGTCGCGCTTGACGGTGCGCTGGCGCATGGCACGGCGCGGCCCGCCTACCGCCTCGCGGCGCGGGACTACAGCCTTGCATCGGCGGGGGGCGGGCTGCGGCTGGGCCTGGGCGCGAAATGGCGGGTCAGCGCGGAAGTGGCCGTGCCGGTCAAGCGGCCCGACCCGACCCTCAGCCGCAAGGCGCGGTTTTTCTTCGGGGTGGGGCGGGCATTTTGATCCATCCTTTTGCGAATACGCAAAAACAAGAAAATGGGAAGCAAGACATGAACAATGTGTGGGAGGTATGGCCCTCGGCCCTGACCGGGGCCGAATGCGACGCCATCGTCAAGCGCGCGGCGCTCTATCAGCCGGAAAGCGCGACCGTCGGCTTCGCGCAGGCGGTGCGCAGCGATCATGCATATCGCTCGTCCACCATAAGCTGGCTGGACGTTCATCGCGACAAGGACATTGTCGACCGGCTGATGCAGTTCGTCCATTCTTCCAACCGCACCAATTTCGGGATCGACATCGCCGGCCCCTATGAACTGCAATATACCGAATATCATGGGCGGGCTCAGGGCAAATATGACTGGCATCAGGATGTGTGGCTGGAATCCTCCCGCCCCTTCGACCGCAAGCTGTCGGTGGTGGTGCAACTGTCCGACCCGGATGAGTATGAGGGCGGCGCCTTCGAATTTTTCGGCCTTCAGCAGCCGGGCGTCAATTTCGCGCCACGCGGCAGCATGCTGATCTTCCCCTCCTTCCTCCAGCATCGCGTCCTGCCGGTGACCAGAGGCGTCCGCCGCAGCCTGGTGAGCTGGATCGAAGGGCCCCGGTGGCGCTAGAGCCAATCGACATTCAGCCCTGACGGCCTGCAAATGACGCTTTTCCGTGCTTCCGGTGCTTACCTACCTTGAGTAGGCTGCGCTCCGGGTCACGGAAAACCACCCTTTTACCTTCGGTGGCCTTCGGCTCGGCTCGTCATCATCTGAATGTCGATTGGCTCTAAGCCGCCGCTGACGGTCCGATCCTCCGATCTCTGATCTTCCGGCGATCGAACCACGATCGGCGCGGCCCGCATGGATGCGCGCCGACCGCAGCCGCAACCCATGCCTTCCGTCGCCGCTTCGAAGGAAAATGGACCATATCGGAAGCAATTCCGCGAAGGACGATTTGCTTGCCCTGAACCCGGCTTTGCGGACGAGGGACCTTAAGGATGCCGCCAAAAGCCGCCGGATATGCGGATTCCCTGATCTTTCGACCAGCTTTGCGCAGGCGGCAACAGGCTTTTGCGCGCTGAACCGGGACCAATATCGGCAAAGCCGGCCGTTCTGACCAGACCGGTTTCTTCTTGACGCGGCGATAAGGACTGCCGGGCCTAACTTGCTCCCGTTGCGATCTGCTCGCAGGAAAACAGGGAGTCTTGCAATGCCACGTTATGGATCGGTCCGGTCGGGACGGCACTATCTGCTGTGCGCCACGGCGATACCTCTTCTTTTGCTCAGCGCCTGCGCCGACGGCGTGGGCTTCGACATAGGGGCGGGCGGCGGCCAGTCCCCCTCCGGTCCCAGCGGCCCGACAGGTCCGACAAGTCCCACCGGCCCGACCAACCCGTCCGGTCCCTCGGGTCCATCCGGCCCGTCCGGTCCCTCCGGTCCCAGCGGCCCCACGGGTCCGGGCGGCCCCGCCGGTCCCACCAGCCCAACCGGCCCAGCAGGCCCGACCGGCCCCTCCGGTCCCGTGGGCCCCGGCGGTCCGACCGGCCCAGGCGGCCCCACTGGACCCACTGGCCCGACCGGCCCCGGCGGACCCACCGGTCCCGGCGGCCCGACTGGTCCTGCCGGACCCACCGGACCCACCGGTCCGACCAGCCCCACCAGCGGCGGATCGATCATCGGGGCTTCCATCGGCAATCTGCCGGTGGTCGGGCCCACCGGTCCCGGATCGCTGATCGGCGTCAACGTCCTGCCGGGCGACAGCCAGGCGACCGGCAGCGTGGCCACCGTCGATCTGCTGACAGGCGACGGCACCGTCGCCCAGCTCGCCCTGCCGACCACGCCCCAGAGCGTGCAGCAGGGGCTGGCGCCGGTCGGCACGCTCGCAGGCGGCCTGCTCGGCGCACCGGCGGGGGAAGCGGTGACGCAGCTCACCGACGGTCTCTCCCCCACGGTGGCGGCCGTCACCTCGACGGTCGGCCAGCTCACCACGCCGCTGCTCGATACGGTCAACGGCGCGCTTTCGCCCGTCACCGGTCCGCTGGTGGGCGACAATGGCGTCCTCGCGCCCGTGACGGGGCTGGTCGAAAATGCGGTGGGCGGCCTGACCGGCGCTCTGGGCGGCGTCGGCGGCGATCCTTCCGCCGCACTGGGCGGACCGCTTGTCGGCGCGAATGTCGGCGGCAATGTCCTGACCGGCGCCTCTACGCCCGGCACGCTTGTCGGGGTCAACCTGCTGCCGTCGGACGGCGGCGCGGCTGCCGGACAATTGGCGACGGTCGATGTCCTGACGCAGGGCAATCTGGTCGACATCGCCGTGCCGACGACCGCGGCCGGGGTAGAGGCCGGATTGCAACCGGTCGGCAACCTGGCCGGGGGTCTCCTTGGCCCGCAGGCCGAAGCGACCGTCACTCAGGTCACCAGCGCCGTCGCCCCCGTGGTCGCGGCCGCCACCAGCACGGTCGACAGCGTCGCCGCGCCCCTGCTCGACACCGTCAACAGCCTGGCCCCGGCGCTGCCCGGAGGAGAAAGCGGTTCCCCGCTCGCGCCCGTGACCGGCCTGGCCGGCGGCCTGCTGGGAGCAGGGGAGGGGACCGGCGGCAATGCCCTGGCCCCCGTCACCGGCCTGCTGAACGGCGCGCTGGCCCCGGCGACCGGATCGGGTTCCGCCACGGCGCCCGTGACCGGCCTGCTCGGCGGGCTGCTCGGGGGCGGCAACTGACGCGGCGGCGCGGCCCGCCATGGTCCTCATGCATGGCGGGCCGCACGCCGACGATGCTCTCCCCCATAGCCCCCGGGGGAAGGGCGGGGGCGAGGAGGCAGTTGGCGCACTGCCTCCTCAAACCGATTCCGAACGCAGGCCGGCACGCTTTGCGTTCACGCAAAAATCTTCGCCAAAGGGGAATATCATCTTGCCGAACCGCCTTTTCTTCATCCGCCGCCTGATCGATGGCGCTGCGGCCCTGCTGCTGCTCAATGCCCAGCCCGCCATGGCCGGTCCCTACGCGCCCTATGCCGTAACGCCGGGCGAAACCGCGGTGGGAACGATGCTGGACGCGGCGACGCACGCACCCGGCGGCGACCGCGCGGCCATGCTCGCATCGATCGACGCCCTGCCGACGGCCGCGGCGCGTGCCGATGCGCTGGGCCAGCTCTCGCCGCGCAGCTATTCGCTGCTGCCCCGCCTGTCGATCCAGTCGATGGACGCCGCCGACCGGGAAATCCGCTCCTGGCTGGCCGAACGGCGCAGCATCGCCATCGATGCGCCGGCCGATGTTCCGGCCAGCGGCGACCGCACCATCACCATGATGCTGAGCGGAGGGATAAAGCGGGCGAGCTATAAGGCGCGCGTCGACCGCCCCGAAGCGGAATCCGACAGCCGGTCGCTGCGCTTCGCCGTCGATGTGAAGCCCGTGCCCGGCCTCATCGTCGGCGCGACCCTGGGCATCGACGGCATCGATGCGCGGCTCGACCCGGCGCGGCGCCCCCGCATCAGCCAGTTCAACAGCCAGATCGGTTCCTATGCCAGCTATAGCGACGGCCGCTTCTATGTCGACGCGACGGCGGCCTATACGCTCTCCGAATATAAGCTGCGGCGCCAAATCGGCTGGGCGGGCTTTACCGGGCGGCTGGTGGCGCCCGTGGACGGCGACGGCTGGGCCGCATCGGGCGAGGCGGGCGCGATGCTGCGCGCAGGCCCGGTCCGGATACAGCCCTTCGCCGGCCTGCACCATCGCTATGCCGATGTCAGCGGCTTCGTCGAAAATGGCGGACCCGCCGCGCTGGAGGTCGCCGCCTTCCGCACCAGATCGCTTCGCGGCGCGTTGGGCGCGCGCATCTCCGCCAATGCGACGCAAGGCGGCTGGACCCTTCGCCCCTCGGTCGAGGCGCAATGGCAGCGCGAACTGCGCAGCCGCCCCGACAGCCGAATAGAGGCCCGCTTCGCCACCCGCGACTTGCCCATCTTCACGCTGCGTCCCACCCGGCTGGCGCGTGACGCGGGCCTGGTGAATGCCGGGATCAGCGCGACCTGGAACAACCGCACCACGTTCCGCCTGGGCTATGCGGGCGAGTTCGGTTCCGACCGCCATGTCCACGCGGCGGCGCTGACGGTCGGACGGCGTTTCTAGGCAAAAGGGATTGCTCCGAAACGAACCGGATTCCGCGCCACAATCGTGCATATCCCGCTATTGCGTGGGCCTGCTCACGCAAAGGAAGTGATCCATGGCCCGCTTCATCCGCGACATATTGGCGACCCTTTCCCACGAACCCGCCGGCAGGGGCCCGCCCGATCAGCAGGCGCTCAGCCGCCTCGACCAGCGGCTCGCGCCTTTCGCGGACAAGGGGCCGGGATCGCGCGGCACGATTTCGATCCAGCCGGACGAATGTTCGGTCTGGGACGGCAATCCGCGCGACCAGCCGGGACTGACGGCGGACGGCTGCCGGTCGCTGATCGATTCCATCGCCAGCGAAGGCGGCAACCGCATCCCCGTCCTCGTGCGCCTCAATCCGCCGGGTTCGGACCGGCCCTATCAGCTTCTGGTCGGCAGCCGCCGCCGTTTCGCGGTGGACTGGCTCAACCATAATGGGCGGCCGGAAATGCGGCTGGCGGCCCTGGTCGTCGACCTGTCGGACGAGGAAGCCTTCCGCCTTGCCGACATCGAAAATCGCGAGCGGGCGGACATCAGCGAACTGGACCGGGCGCGCAGCTATCAGCATGCGGTCGAACGCTTCTACGGCGGAGTGCAATCGCGCATGGCCGAAGCGCTCACCCTTTCCAACAGCCAGCTAAGCCGCCTGCTCGCCTTGGCGCAATTGCCGGAGGAGGTGGTGAACGCCTTCGCCACTCCCGATGAATTGCGCGTGCGCTATTCCGAAATCCTGACCCCGCTGCTGCGCCGTCCGGACCAGCGGGCGCGCATGATTGCCGAAGCGCAGTCCATCGGGGAACAGCAACAGGCGCTCGCGCGGGATGGCGGCCGCATGCTTTCCCCCGCGACGGTGCTGGCCCGGCTGCGCGATGCCGCCACGCCGCAGCCTTTGGAGGAAGCGCGCGACATGGCGATCGTCGCGGGCGGCGCGCGCATCGGCCGCCCCCGGCCCGGTCGAAGCGGCGGCCTGACCATCGACCTCAGCATATCGGAGGATGCCGATCTGGACGAACTGCTGGCGCGGCTGCGCGAAACCATCGTCGCGGCCCGCGCCGCGCCCGTCATGCAATAGGATCGCGATCGTTTCCGGAGCCTCAACAGGCGACTTTGCGTATACGCAAAAAGCCCGCGACCATTGATGCCGGCGCTCTATGAAGGCCCGGCGGCCTCCTTCCGGCCGTAAGTGGCGGCCAGATAGGCGGCGATCCGCTCGGCATCGGCAGGCTCGATCGGCGCGCCATAGACCTTGATCATCTTGCCGACGCTATCCTGCCAGAATTGCGCCCCCTTGCCGCGTGGCTGAGTGGTGACATAATCCAGCGAATGGCAGGCGGAACAGGTCGCCGCCGTCAGTTCCGCGCCGTCGCCGGGCGGCAGGACAATGGGTCGTTCGTCGGGCAGGCGATAGCCCGCGGCAGCCGCGCCGCTCGCGGCGAGAAGGGCGATGGGCAGCAGCGCTTTCACAGGGCGACGACCTCCACGGCTTCGACGACATTGCGCATATAGCCGGCGGGCTGCCAGAGCGGATCGAACGGCTGGACCTCTCCCGACCGGCCCGTCGCGCGGACGAGCATGCGATGGCGGCCGGGCGCCAGCCTCTGCGCCGACCGCCATGACCGGAAGCTGTAGCGGCCCAGATCCTCGCCCAGTTCGGCCTGCCGCCAGCTTGCGCCCCCGTCGGCGGAGATGTCGACCCGCGCGATTCCCGATCCGCCGTCGAACGCGATGCCGGACAGCGCCACCGGCTTGCCCGCCGCCACCTGCGCCCCGGACATATGGCTGGTGAGGAAGGACCGGATGTTGAGCCGGCCAATGGGCCGCGTCCTGTCCGGCTTGCCGCCGGGCGCGACGCAGGCGCAATCATTGTCGGGAATGCGATAGGCGGTCTTCATCCAATAGCCGTCATAGGCCGCGTCCACGACGTTGATCTCATGCAGATGCTTGATCCAATAGGTGCCGTAATGGCCCGGCACGACCAGACGCAACGGATAGCCGTTGAGAAAGGGCAGGTCCGCGCCGTTCATCGCCCAGGCCACCATCACCTCGCCATCGCGGGCATGGTCGACGTCCAGCGCCTTGATGAAGTCCGGGATGCCGTTGGCCTGCGGATTGTCGAGCCCGTTGAACGCAACCTGCCGCGCCCCCGCGCGCACCCCCGCGCGGTCCAGCAGCGCGCGAAGCGGAACGCCGCGCCAGCGGGCATTGCCCATCGCGCCATTGCCCAGCTGCCCGCCCCCGACACGCGGTTCGAAAAAGCCGCGCCCATTGCCGGAACATTGGTTGACCGCGACGATCTCCTGCACGGGAAAGTCGCGCTTCAATTCCGCGAGCGAAAGGGACAGCGGCCGCTCGACATGACCGCCCAGCGCCAGCCGGAACCGCCGCGCATCGATGTCGAGCGGCAAATCCGAAAGATGGTAGCGCACGAAGAAGGCATCATTGGGCGTGATCGGCCCGTCGAACAGCGCCAACGGCGTCTCCAGTTGCGGCGGCCGCGCGGTAAGGCCGATGAGCGCCCGCTTCTGCGGATAGCGGACCAAGGGCCGCTCGCCATTGCCGAAGGGCAGGGCGGCGTGGCCGTCACCGGCCCGCGCCCAGCCGGGTACCGGCAACATCGCCCCCGCCATGGCGGCGATAAGGCCGCGCCGATCCACCCCGTTCATGGTCCGTCCGTCCGCCATGGCTGTCCTGCCTGCACCTTCCTGCACTCTGATGATCGGAATGCGGCCGGTGATCCGGTGCGCGGTCTGGCTTTGTTTCTCTCGCCGCCCCGACGCCCCAGGGTCGGGCAACGCCGATCCGCTGTGGGTAGGATGCGGCGGCGGGCCAGTCAATCCGGGAGGTGCGGAGCTGCCTCGGCAGGATGGAAGCACGATCATCATTAGCGAAGCCCCGCCCCGCAAAACCATCTTGAACAGCCTCCGCCCTGTCCCTAATTTGGCGCGTGGCGGTCGCCGCCGGAAGGAAGAGAGGATTGGAAGAAAGGAGGCAAGCCCATGTCCCTCTCCCATTTTCAAGGCCCCTTCGAAGTGGCCCATCATCCCCAGTTGGAACCTGAAGTGAAGCGCGCGATCCTCGCATCCTGGGCTTCGGACGCCAATGCCGTGGAGGGCAATCCCGCCGTCAGGCGCCCGCCGCGGCACGATCGGCCGATCCCCATTGACGAGATTCTGGACGCGCTCCGCAAGGTGGATCGCAACCCCATATAGAGCAGCCAGAATCATCGGCCGCCCCCGGCCTTTGTTCTACCGCGTTTTCCGGGCCAGCAGATGATTCTGCCTGCCCGGAAAACGCTCTCGTCTCTCGATGCCGCCTCTCCCGAGCCGTCGCCCGCAGGAAGAGAGCCTCCTTCAGGCGGTCACTTCGTCCAGCCGGTTGATGAGCCGCAGGAAGGCCACCTCGCTTTCGTCATGCGGCGTGCCGTCCGCATCGAAAATATCGTGGAACCATTTTTCCTTCAGCCCCTCCAGATTGGGGTTTTCCCACTTGTCCCACGGCAGATGGGTCTGCGTCTTCCCCTTCACCAGGCCCCAGCAGAAGGTGCCGACCTGCTCCTCCTTCGCGATCGGCAGGATCGCCTGGAAGGTGCTGCCCGCCGGCCGCGCCATATATTCGGTGCAGAGCAGCGGGCGGCCCATGGTCTTCAGCCATTTGACGCGCTGCGCAAAATCCTCCGCAATGCCGTAATTGTGGAAGGAGATGACGTCGGAATGCGATGTCTGCGCCTGCTGGATCGGACTGAGCAGGTCGGGCGCCGACCAGTCGCCCAGCCAGATGCCGCTGGTCAGCGGCTGCATCGGCTGCATTTCCCGCGCCCAGCCGAACGCCGCGACCAGCAGCGGCACGACCAGGTCTGCCTTCGCCCTGAGCGCCGCGGGATCGCACAGCGCGACCTCCGGCCCATTGTCGGGCTCGTTCCAGATGTCCCAGGCCAGCACGCGCTCATCCTGCCCGAAGCGGCCGACCACGCCCCGCACATAATCCTCCAGCCGCGCATGCTCGGCCGGATTCCGGAGCACGGCGACGCCCGGCGACTGGACCCAGCCGCTGTTGTGAACCCCCTCGCGCGGCGGGGGCTGGGGCCCCAGCGCCGGTTCGGGATGCCAGCAGGAATCGAACAGCACCAGCATGACGCGGATGCCATGCCGATCCGCCACCGTAAGGAAGGCGTCGATGCGGTCCAGAAAGGCCGCCGCGTCGTCCAGCCACAACAGGTCGTGCAGATAGACCCTGACGCTGTTCATCCCCACCGAAGCCGCCAGCTCCAGCTCGCGGTCGATGGTGGCAAGGTCGAAGCTGCCCGCCTGCCACATTTCCAGTTGGTTGATGGCGTTGGAGGGCGTGAAATTGCACCCCACCAGCCACGGTTGCCGTTCGAACCAGCGATGCGCCGCTTCCGGCGTCCAACGATTGCCCATATACCCGCTCAAGACCCGCTTCTACTGTCACCCTGAAGGCGGCCATTAACATCGGTCATCTATAGGACAAGAAGATTAATATGATCTGAGTAAGAGGAAATTTCGATCTTTTCGAAGATTGTCCCAACCCGTCTTCGTTACATGATCGTTATAGTATGGAAACGCGCCCTTTGATTATGAAATCGAAATAATACAGGTCCGAAACGACCAACCGCATGGGACGGGATGCGGTCTCACGCCGCTTCCCGGACCATCTCCCCCGGCAGATGCGCCGCGAAATGATCGATCGCCGTGGCGAGCGAATGCAGCGGCGCCCCTCGACGGCTCGCCAGCGCCGTATTGGCGGGCCGCTCCGCCACCCAGCCGAGCGTCCGGTGGGGAACGCCCCGGATGCGCGAGGGGTCGCCGCCGCAGCGCATCGCGATCCGGCGGGCGAAATCGGCCCAGGACAGCGCCTCGCCATTGGTCAGGTGCCACGGCCCGACCTCGCCGTCGATCAGCAGGTCCAGCGACGTCGCGACCAGATGCGGCACATAGGTGGGCGTCACGATCAGGTCCTCCGCCGCCAATATGGTCTCCCCCCGGCTCAGCGCCCGCACCACGGCGACCGCGAAATTATGATCGTCATGGGGCGAGAAGAAGGCGGCGGTGCGGATGATCAGGTGGCGATTGGGCACCCCAAGCGCGGCGATCCCTTCCTCCATCTCCGCCTTGCTGAGGCCATAGCAATTGCGCGGTGCGGCCGCGTCATCCTCCACATAGGGCGCGCCCTTCTCCCCATCGAAGACGAGATCGCTGGAGAAGGAAAGCGACGCGATGCCGCGATCCCCGCATGCCTTCGCCAGCGCCACGGCCCCCCGCGCATTGGCGGTCAGGCAGGCGTCGCGTGCCGTTTCGGCCTCGTCCACCCGGACCCAGCCGGCGGCGTTGACGACGCCCCAGGGCGCGATGCGGTCGAGCGCGGCGGCGATCGTCCCCGGCGCCGACAGGTCCAGTTCCCCCCGCGACGTGAGGACGAAGGGAATGTTCCGCAACGCGCAGGCGCGCGCCATCGCCCGCCCCAGCGTCCCCGTCGCGCCGCATATCAGCAGCGGCCGTGCCGGAGAGAGACGGGCCGGAGAGGGATGCAAACGCCCGGCCAGATGCGCCTTCATCGATGCGGGGCGCGCCACGCCGGGATGGGCGATCCGCACGGGGCGCTGCCACCAGCCGGCGCCCTCCGCCAGCATCGGGCGCTCGCCCCCGCGCGCCAGCGCCCGCGCCAGAGGCAGCAGCGCCGTGGCGCGCGGCGTTCCGCTGCTGACGTCCCACAGCCCCGGCTCATAATGACCCGGCTGCGTCAGCAGGCTGTTCCACCCCGAACTGCCCAGCAGCGACCAGAGGGTGACCGCCTCGACCTTTATCCCCTCGGCGCACAATCGGCCGGCGACGTCCCAGGCCTGCGCGATCCAGCGCAACTGCTCCTCCCGCGTGCAGCCATTATGGACCTCGGTGACGGCCAGCGGCCGCCCATAGCGCGCCCATGCCTCGCGCAGCGCACCCTCCAGCCCCTGGGGCGGCGGCTCCAGCACGCGGATGGCTTCCACATCGGCATAAAGCTGCGTGTCGCTGCCGCCATGGCTATGCCCGGGATAGCGGTGAAGCCGATGGTCGAGGAAGCGGTCGCTCGTCAGATAATGGTTGATGCCGATGACGTCGGGCGGACAGGGATCGTCGGCAATGGCGCGCAGCCGGTCCGCGAAGCCGAAGCCCGAAAGGCGCTCCCACAGCGGATGCTCGCGCGTCATCATGCCGCAGAGCAGGTCCCAGCTCGCCCAGCGGCGCAGATTGTCGAACCCCGCCTGTTCCCGAAGGGAGGCGGTGGCATAGGTGCGGCCCAGATCGTCGGTCTGGATCAGCCGCGCGCCGGGACTGACGCGGCGGATGGCCCGCATCGACAGGCGAATGGCGTCGGTCTGGTTCAACAGCGCCAGCCAGAAGGATGGTTCGGACCGGTGATGCGGATACCAATGGCCGTACAGGGCGGAAAAGCGGGCGGTGGTCAGCGGCTCGTTGACCGGCGTCCAGTCGGCGATCCACGGATAGCGCTCCGCCGCCGCCCCGGCATGACGCGCCAGCCCGGCGGCGAACCCCTCGTCCAGCAGGCCGGTATGGGCCGGGCCGCTGCCATGATGGACCAGCCCGGCGATGACGCGGATGTCAAGGTCGCGCAGCCGCTTCAACCGTTCGTCGGTCCATTGCCAGTCGCGCTCGTCCGGATCGCGCGGGCTGACCCTCTCCCACAGGACGGGATAGCGGATCGCCCGGATGCCCAGCGTCGCCAGCCGGTCCAGGTCGTCCGCCCGATCCTGATGCCCTGTCGCGCGGATCTGGTCGCGGTAACTGTCGTGGACGCGGTTCACGGTGCATTCCAGACCACCCCATAGCTGCGGCTGCATGGTCATTCCGGTCTCCGTTGCAATGATGGGCGCGATTATTTGGCTCGTTGAACTTCGATCAAGTGAAAGCAGGATAATTGCGACATGCCAGCAACCTGGATCAGTGGAGAAGAAGGAACGGATCGTTCTCCGCCGCGGTTTGACCAATGTTCATCCCGCAGAAAGGTTGCATATAATGGTCCAGCCCCAGTCTTCCCCTTGGCATGAATCTGGATCAATTCCGTCGAACGGCACGCATACCATCCTCTGCTTCAGTCATTTGCGGTGGAAATTCGTCTTTCAACGTCCCCAGCACCTGATGAGTCGCTTCGCCGCCCAGTCCCGCGTCCTCTTCTGGGAAGAACCCTGCCTTGTCGAAAAGCTGGCGGAGCCCGACCTGCATATCGACGTCTGCGCCGCCAGCGGCGTCACCGTCATCACGCCGCAACTGCCCGCCGACGGCGCGCGCGAACAGGATGGGGAGAATTTGAAGGGCCTGCTCGACCTGTTCCTGGCGGGCGAATCCGGCCCGTTCGTCCGCTGGTACTACACCCCCATGATGCTGCCCTTTTCGGAGCATGTCATGGCCGACTGCATCGTCTACGACTGCATGGACGAGCTGGCCAATTTCAGGGGCGCGCCGCCCGAACTGCTGCCGCTGGAACAGCGCCTGCTCTCCCAGGCCGACCTGGTGTTCACCGGCGGCTACAGCCTCTATGAAGCGAAGAAGGACAGGCACGGCCATGTCTATCCCTTTCCCTCCAGCGTCGACGCGGCGCATTTCGCCCAGGCCCGCTCCGCCCGAACGCAACCTGCGCAGGACGCCCGCCCGCGCCTCGGCTTCTACGGCGTCGTCGATGAAAGGATGGATGTCGAACTGCTGGCGGCGCTGGCCGATGCGCGCCCCGGCTGGGATCTGGAAATTGTCGGCCCGGTCGTGAAGATCGGCGAGGCGGACCTGCCGCGACGGCCCAATCTCCATTTCCTGGGCGGCCGCTCCTATGACGATCTGCCCGGCTGCGTCGCGGGCTGGGACGTGGCCCTGATGCCCTTCGCCATCAACGACGCGACCCGCTTCATCAGCCCGACCAAGACGCCCGAATATCTGGCGGCGGGAAAGCCGGTCGTGTCGACGCCGATCGCCGACGTCATCCGCCATTACGGTGGGATCGGCGCGGTGCGCATCGCGGAGCGCGGCGAAGCCTTCATCCGCGCCTGCGACGCGGCGCTGGCCCTGTCCCGCTCGGGCGGCGACTGGCTGGCGGAGGCGGACAAGGTGCTGGCCGGCATGTCCTGGGACAAGAGTTTCCAGCAGATGAGCCGCCTCATCAGGGAAGCGATCTCGCGCGGCGCCCATGCCCATCCCATTGTGTCGCCCACCAGCTGGAAGGACGGCCCGCCGCGGCGTTATGACGTGATGGTCGTCGGCGCGGGCTTCGCGGGCGCCGTCATGGCCGAACGGCTGGCCGCGGACGGCGGCAGGAAGGTGCTGCTGGTCGACCGCCGGCCGCATGTCGGCGGCAATGCCTATGACGAGCTGGACGATGCCGGGGTCCTCATCCACCGCTACGGGCCGCACATCTTCCACACCAATTCGCAGGAGATATTCGACTATCTCTCCCGCTTCACCCAATGGCGGCCCTATGAACATCGCGTGCTGGCGGCGGTGGACGACCTGCTGGTGCCGATGCCGATCAACCGGACCACGCTCAACATGCTCTACGGCCTGGACCTGGGGACGGAGGAGGAGGCCGCCGCCTTCCTCGCCGCGCAGGCGGAGCCGGTGTCGGTCGTCCGCACGTCGGAGGATGTGGTGATCTCCGCCGTGGGCCGGGAACTCTACCAGAAGTTCTTCCAGGGCTATACGCGCAAGCAATGGGGTCTCGACCCGTCGGAACTGGACAAGGCGGTGACTTCGCGCGTGCCGACGCGCACCAATAAGGACGATCGCTACTTCACCGACAGGTTCCAGGCGATGCCGCTCGAAGGCTATACGCGCATGTTCGAACGGATGCTGGACCATCCCAATATCGACATATTGCTGGGCGTCGACTATTGCGAGGCGCGCGACGCCTATCCGCACGATCATCTGGTGTTCACCGGCCCGATCGACGAATATTTCGGCTATCGCCATGGCAAGCTGCCTTACCGCTCGCTCCGGTTCCAGCATGTCAGCCTGGACGTCGACCGGTTCCAGCCGGTGGCGGTGGTGAACTATCCGTCCCCCGACGTGCCGCACACGCGGATCACCGAATATAAGCATCTGACCGGGCAGCAGGTGCCGGGGACCAGCATCACCTATGAATTCCCCGCTGCGGACGGCGACCCCTATTACCCCATCCCCCGGCCGGAAAACCAGCAGCTCTTCAAACGCTATGAAGCGCTGGCGATGGTGCAGACCGACGTCACCTTCGTCGGGCGGCTCGCCACCTACCGCTATTACAACATGGACCAGGTGGTGGGACAGGCGCTGGCGACCTACCGCCGGATGACCAGGGCCCCCGCCATCCGCACCGTGCCCGCCCACCTCGCCGCCGCCGCGCAGCCCCGCCCTTCGGCGGGCTGACCCGCCACAGGCTGGACAGGACCGACCCTGAAGCGGCCGAGCCGATTATATCGGATCGGCCGCTTCAGGTCTTTTTTCTACCGCCCTCTCCAAGTCGGCCGATGATCCTGTCGGCCTGGAAAACGCCCTAGAGCCGATCGACATTCAGATGATGACGAGCCGAGCCGAAGGCCACCGAAGGTAAAATGGCGGTTTTCCGTGACCCGGCGCGCAGCCTACTCAAAGTAGGTGGGCACCGGAAGCACGGAAAAGCGTCATTTGCAGGCCGTCAGGGCTGAATGTCGATTGGCTCTAAAGCCCGCTGTCGTAACGCGCCATCTCCTCCCGATAGCGCGCGGTCATCCGTTCCTGATCCGCCGGGGGAATTTCCTCCTTCAGATGAAGGAAGCGGTCATTTTCCTCCTCATAGACATGATGGGCGACCGCGCCCCTGATATGCTCCAGCTTTTCGCTCCAATCCTCGCTCAGCGGATCGAGCGCTTCCAGCAGCGCAAGCTGGACCTTGGCGGCCTGCTGCTCCTCATAGGCCATCGCCATATGCGTCTTGTGACCGTGGGAAAGCTGCGGGTAGATGACCGCCTCCTCCGCGCTGGAATGGGCGGTCAGAAGCGCGGCGAGCTTCCTCTGGGCGCGCGTCCGGCTGGATGCGTCCATCGCCGCCTCCGCCTCGCTGAAGGCCATTTCGATCTGCTGGTGGTGCTGGAGGATCTGGTCGAGCCAGTCCCCCGCCATGGCCGCCGCCCGCGCCTTCTCCCGCGCGCGGGCGCGGTCCTCTTCCGATTCCGGCGGCGTGACGGCTGCGACGATCCTGTCGATGACGGACATGGGATGCTCCTCTGCTCATGGGCGTGACTCCCATGCAAGCGCCGCACCGCGCCCCCGGTTCCTGGACGGCGGGCCAAAGCGGAAGGCCGCTAACACAGGTTTAAGGGGCGTTCCCTTCAATAGCTCCCGTTGGTGACGACGATGCTGGCGCTCACCGTGGGGGAGGGCATGGGTATGAAGGCCGCATAACGCATCATCGGACTGCCGCTCATGTCATAGCTGACCCGCACCCGGAACGTGCCGGTCGCATCGGGCCCTGCCGTGACGACGGGCCCGCCCCCCGCCGCCAGCAGCGTGCCATAGCCGCCGATCACCGCCTGCGCCCGGCCCTGCGCCAGCGCCGTGCGTTCCGCCGTGGAAAGCCCCGCCACGGCGGCGCGGGCGCCCTCCACCGCGGCATGGCGCACGCCCATCAGCGCGGCGAAGTAGAAGGAATAGAGCACGACCGCGAAGACCAGCATCAGCAGCGCAGGCGCCAGCAGCGCGAATTCCAGCGCCGCCAGCCCCCGCTCGCATGTCCGCAGCCGCCGCGCCGCGCGCATCCCGATCAGCCCGGATTGACGCTGTTGAACATCGTCGTGAAGGCGGCGCCCAGCTGCGTGCGGAAATTGGCGCCGACCGCGACGATGGCGGCGACCACCACCGCGCCCAGCACGGCATATTCCACCGCCGTCAGGCCTTTCTCATCCCGCGCCAGCTTCGCGATCAGCGAACCCAGAAACTTGTTCATGCTTGTCCTCCAATCCCCTCCGCAAAGGACCGGCGGCGCATGGCGAGGGGGAACCGCGCGCCGCCATGAAAACTCACACCAGCACCGGCACCCCGCAGCGCGCGCCCGTCGCCCAGAGCGTCGCATGGCCAAGCTGGACGCCCAGCGCGGCGAGCAGATTGGTGACCAGCGGATCGATGGTGGTGCCGACCAGCCCGGCGACCGGATTGACCACCGCGCTCGACAATTGGGACCGGGCGAGCGCCCGGGTCGCGTCGCAGACGATCGGCAGGCATGATCCCAGCAACGTCACCTGCAACCCGTCCTGTCCGCCAAGGCTGCCCACCAGCGATGTCAGCAGCGGCCCGACCTGCGCCCCGTTGCCGATGCTGGCGGGCGTGCCGGGCGATCCGGGACGGCCTATGCGGCCCTGCCCGCCGGGGCCGAAGACGACGGCGCCGCTCGCGCCCATGACCGGCTGCGCCACCGCGCGGCTGTCCACCGCGACGACGCCCAGCACATTGACGATCTGGACCGGACGCACGTCGGCGGCGGACAGGGGCGGCATCGGCCGCGTCATGGCGCCGGCGGGCAAGGCGCCGATATAGGCGTTGACGAGGCCGCTGCCGGCCTGCACCGTCACCCGCGTGTCGCGCGCCTGTTCCGCCGTGTCGGGGCAATCGATGGCGCTGACCTGCCCCTGCGCCGCCGCAATGTCGATCGTGACCGGCAGGTTGACGACGATCAGCGGAACGCCCAGCAGGCTGACATTCCTGATCCCGACATCCAGTTGCAGCCGCAAGGCGGACGTGGAAACGCCGGTCTCCCCCGCCGGACCGAAGGAGAAGCGGGGCCGGTCCATCGGCCCGGTCGCCATCGCCGCCAGCAGGACGCTGCTGCCCGGCGCCACGGTGCCGACCGCGTCCGACAGGTCCACCGCGCCATTGCCCGCCTGCACCGCGTAGGAAAAGAGCTGATAGGCATTGATCCCGGCGCGCAGGGCCGGTTTCTCGTCCGCCCCGCCGACCGGCATGTTCTTCCACACGCCCAGGCCGAACAGGCCGTTGAGCGGCACGGCATATCCATTGCCGACCTGCCCGGCCAGCAGGTTCAGGGTCGCGGCGGTCGCGCTGTTGTCGGCCGCGCTGGCGGCGGCGGCGAGCAGGTCGCGAAGCGCCACCGTGCGCGCGGTGAGCGCGCCATAGCTGCCGCTCTCCCCGACCCGCTGCGCCAGCGCGTCGAAGAACAGGCCGGCATCGACATGGCTCGCCATCAACGCCTCGACATCGGCGGTGGAGAGGCGCAGCTTGATCCCCAGCAGCGCGCTCAGCAGGTCGTTGACGCTGTTCACCAGCGCATTGGTGACGGTCAGCACGCCGGAACTGATGCCGATCCCCGCCTCGTCGATACGCGCCGCCGTGGCGCTGGCCGACAGGTCGGGCAGGGGGTTGGCCGGACCCAGCACGCGCATCAGGAACTGGCGCGCCGGCTTCCCGGTGCGGATGCGCACGGCGTTGACCCGCCCATTGCCGGGACAAAGCGCCATGCTCGCGTCGAAGCGCTGCGCCGCGCCCAGCCCCGCATCGGCGCAATAGCGGCCCAGTTCGACCGATCGGAGAATGGCCGGATCATATCCGTTGCGGCTCAGGCTATCGCGCGCCCGCGCCGCCGCCTGCGCCGGATTCTGCGCGGCGGCCAGCGCAGCCGCATCGGTCGCCGCCCGCAGATTGCGCAGGCTCACATAATAAAGCCCCCCATCCAGCGCGAACCCCGCCGCCCCGATCAACACCGCCCCCAATGCCGCGATCAGCGGCGCGACGGCGGCGGATCGGTCGCCAGCCAGCCGCCGAAGCCATGCCCGACGAAACGCGATGCACAGCGCCCGGATCATCGCGCCCCGTCCACCGCCCGCTCGACCCGCCGGCCGATGGACTCCAGATAGCGCTGCCGAATGACCGCAGCCTCCTCCGCCGAAAGCCCCGCATCCTCGCGCACCGGGGCCTTCAGCTGCGCCTCCACCACCCGCCGCGCTTCGCCCGCCGGCGCCGGCGCCGGCGCGGGCGCAGCCGCCATCAGCAACAGCACCACCATCTCATCCTCCCTTGCCGATCCGCGCCGCTTCCGCCGCCAGTTTCTGCCGCAGCGCCCCGTCTCCCGCCCGGCGCAACCCGGCCTCCGCCTCGTCGCGCCGCCCGCCGATGATCAGCGCCAGCAGCAGGTTGTTGCGCACCACCGCCAGTTGCGGCCCCAGATCGCTCGCCCCGCGCAACGCCTCTATCGCCGCGCCGACCCGCCCGGCCCGCAACAGCGCATAGCCAAGCGCATTGCGCGGCAGCGGATCGGCCGGACTCGCCCGGCTCGCCCGCTCGTACCAGGCCGCCGCCTCGTCCCACCGCCCCCGCGCCGCCAGCAGATGCCCGCGCACCGCGCTGACCCCACCGCCCGCCGTCTCCGGCGGCAGGACCACCACTTCCGCCGCGTCGATCTGCCCGAGGTCGATCAGGCTGTTGACCCGCAGCAGCCGCGCCTCGGCATCGCCCGGATAGCGCCGCTCGAAATCGTCCAGATAGGCCAGCGCCGCCCGTGGCCGCCCGTCGGCCCGCGCCTGGTGGATGAGTTGCAGATACAGCCCTCGCGTGTCGGGCGCTTCCTCCGCTTCCCCCGGCGCGGCCGCCATCAGCATCGCCGCCAGCATCAACCGCCTCATTGCGACACCCCCCGCAAAGTATCGAAGATCGCCACCACTGGCGGCCCGCCCAGCACCACGAACAGGGCGGGCATGAAGAACAGGATCATCAGCACCACCATGCGCACGGTGATGCCGCCCATCGCCTCCCGCGCGCTGGCGACGCGGCGCTGGGTGAACTCCCGCACGAATTCGCGCAGGGCGGGGGCCAGCTCGACCCCCTGGAACAGCGCCTGGCGGAACAGCGCCGCCAGTTCCTTCGCCCCGTTCACCGCCACCCGCGCCGCCCAGCGGTCCAGCGCCTGCTCATAGCGCATGCCCCGGTCGAGATCGGCGACCAGCATCGCGATCAGCCGCGCATGGTGCGGCACCGCAATGGCCTCGTCCCGCGCAATGGCGCGGAAGCACTGGTCCAGCGAGATGCCGCTTTCCAGCATCATCAGCATCAGGTCCAGCAGGAAGGGAAATTCCGCCATGATCGCCCGCGCCCGCCGCGCCGCGAGCAGATGGATCGCCTGCTTCGCCCCGACATAGGTCAGGCCGGCGGCGATGACGATCAGCAGGGGCCGGGCAAGGAATCCGCCCCAGCCGATCCGCGAAACCAGCATCGCCGCCAGCCCCGCGCCGACCGTCGCCGCCATCCGCGCCCAGACGAACCGGTCCGCCGCCCGCGCATCCTGGAACCCCGCCAGCATCAGCCTGTCGGCAATCTCCGACCGGTCCCGCCCCCTGGCGGCGAAGGCCACGGGCAGGCGGAAGCCCGGCCGGTCGCCCGCCATGCCCAGCCGCGCCTCCAGCCGCCGGTCGGCCAGCAGCATCCGCACGCCCATCGCGGCGCAGGCGACGCCCAGCGCCGCGCAAAGGAGGAACAGCGCCCCCATCAGAAGGCCAGCCTCATCACCCGCCGCATCACCAGCATGCCCATGCCCTGCAAGACCAGCGCGATCGCCGCCAGCCGATGCCCGCGCGGATCGCGCAGGAAGAAACCGATATAATCGGGGTTCATCGCCACCAGCACGGCCATCGCCACCAGCGGCATGACGATCAGCACCCGGCCGCTGATCTTCGCTTCGGAAATGGCGGCCTTCAGCTCGCGCTTGATGCGGATGCGCTCGCGCAGGATGTTGGCCAGGTTCAGCAGCACCGCCGAAATCGACCCGCCATAGCGCATGTTCGTGCGGATCGCGGCGGCCAGCATCGATATTTCAGGAACGCGCAGCCGCTCCGCCAGCACCTGCATCGCATCGGCCACCGGCGCGCCCAGCTCCAGCCGCCTTGCGACCGGCGCGATATAGCTCCGCACCACGGCGGGCGCGTCGGCCAGCGCCCGGTCCAGCGCCTGCGCCAGCGAATTGCCGACCGCCTGCATCTGCCGCACCGCGTCGATATAATGGGGCAATGCCTCGATCAGCGCCTCCACGCGCCGCTGCGCCCGCCGCCGCACCCAGCCGACCAGCGCCATCGGCACGCCCGCCACCACCGCCAGCGCCGCCACCGGCCCCGCCGCCAGCAGGGCGAACAGCGCGATCAGCAGCAGCCCGCCGCCGACCATGCCCAGCGCCCGCGCCGTCACGTCGATCTGCGCCTGCGCCAGCAGCGGCGCCATCCGGTCCGGCGGCGCCAGCACCGCCGGGCGCGGCATCGCCGCGGTCGGGGCCAGTCCCAGCCGCCGGTCGATCGCCGCCCGCTGCCGCGCCTGCCGCGCCAGCAATGGCCAGCCGATCCCCATCAGGATCAGCAGCGACAATATCAGAAAGGCCGCCCCGCTCAGCACGGCCGCGCGCCCCGATAATCCCTCAGCCGCCCCGCGAAAAAGGGCCGCAACGACAAAGTGCGAAATTCCCCCGTCCCCGACAGCGCGGGCTGCTCCTGAAAGGCGAACAGTTCATTCAGCGAATAGGCGTCTCCCTCCAGCCCGGTGACTTCGCTCACCGACATCACCCGCCGGCTGCCGTTGGACAGCCGCTGCAACTGCACCACCACATGCACGCTGTTGGCGATGAAGCGCCGGATCGCCCGCACGTCACTCTGCACCCCGGCAAAGCCCAGCAGCATCTCCAGCCGCGCAAAGGCGTCCCTCGGACTATTGCCGTGCAGCGTCGCCATCGACCCGTCATGCCCGGTCGACATGGCCTGCAACATCTCCACGGCCTCGACGCCGCGCACCTCGCCCAGGATGATCCGGTCCGGCCGCATCCGCAGCGCATTGCGCACCAGTTCGCGGCTGCTCACCTCGCGGCTGCCGTCGACCGTCGGCGGCCGCGTCTCCAGCCGCACCACATGGCTCTGCCGCAACTGCAGTTCGGCGGCGTCCTCGATGGTGATCAGCCGCTCCCGGTCGCCGATGAAGGTCGACAGCATGTTGAGCAAAGTCGTCTTGCCCGCCCCCGTCCCGCCGCAGATCAATATGTTCAGCCGCGACCGCACCGCCGCGCTCAGATAAGCCGCCATGTCCGCGCTCATCATCTGCGCCGAAACGCAGTCCTCGATGGTCATGCTCTGCAACCGGAACTTGCGGATAGAGAGCGTCGGCCCATCCAGAGCCACCGGCGGAATGACGATATTCACCCGCGACCCGTCCGCCAGCCGCGCATCGACATAGGGACTGGCCTCATCCACCCGCCGCCCGATCGGCCCGACGATCCGCTGGATGATGTTCATCAGATGCGCGTCGTCGCGAAACCGCGTCTCGACCTTCTCCAGCAACCCGCCCCGCTCGGCATAGATATGCCCCGGCCCGTTGACGATGATGTCGTCCACCCCTGGATCGCGCAGCAGCGGCGCCAGCGGGCCCATGCCCGCCACCTCATCCTCGACATCCTCGATCAGCAGCAGCCGCTCCGCGCTGTTCAGCGCCATCTGCCCACGGCGGCTGCGGCTGGCGACGACCTGCTCTATCTCCTCGCGCAGCGCCCTCGGCCCCAGCGTCTCCGCCGTATCGCCCCGCGCCTCCAGCTGCTCGATCAACTGGGCGCAGGTCTGCGCCTTGGCGATCTGATAGATGTCGCTCATCCGCTGCGCCGCCGGCTGCGCGACAGGCGCCATCCGCACCTCCCGCGCCGGAATGAAGCCCTCTTCGCCGGTCAGCAGGCTCATGACGCACGCTGGACGACGCGCAGCATCGCCCCCCGCAACCGGTCGATCCCGCCGGGCTTCGGCGCGACCCCGCAAACCCGCCGGATCGCCGCCATATAGGCCCCGCCATCCGCCTCCATCGCCATCGGCCGCCCGGCGTTCAGCGCATTGCGCATCCGCGCCCGGTCGATGGGCAGCGCCAGCGCCGCGCCGACCCCCAGCGCATCCGCCATCCGCCGCCCATCCAGCAGCACGCCGGGCAGATGGTCCCACACCAGCAGCCGCATCGCCTCTATCCGCTCGCGCTCCGTCCCGATCCTGTCCAGCAGGCGGCGGCACGCCTCGATCTCGCAAATGGTCTGGCCGCAGAGCAGTTCGACCCGATCCGCCTCCGCCACCACCTCGCGCAGCAGCCCGCCATGGCGCAGGCTCCCCGCATTCAACACCACATGCCCGCAACAGCCCAGCAGCCGCCGGATCAGCGCCGCCAGGTCGCCCGGGCCCAGTCCTGCCGGTTCGGCGCCGGTCCCGCCGTCGAAGGTCAGCAGCATCAACCCGCTCGGCCCATGCCGCGCCACCGTGCTGGCCAGCAGGCTGGCGTCCAGCCGGTCCATGTCGCTGATCGCGGACGCCAGCCCATAATCGACGCCCAGGTCCAGATAGGTCGCCGCCGCGCTCGTCGGCAGGGTGCAGTCGATCAGCAGCGTCGATCCCCGCGCCGCCGTGGCGACGGCCATGTCCGTCGCCACCATCGCGCAGGCGTCGCGATCCGCTCCCAGCAGCAGCGTCAGCCGTCCCCGGCTGCCCCGGTCCGCCGCCGCCTCGTTCAACAGCCGCGCCAATATGGGGGCGATCTCCCCGCGCTCCCCGTCGCGCGGAACGACGTCGTGCACGCCGGCGCGAATGGCGCGCAGCAGCGGCCCCGCCTCCATCTCATCCGTCGCCAGCAGCACGGGCCGCCCGCCCGCGCCCGCCACCACGGCGCCGATCGCGACCGACAGGGCGCGCTCGGGCGGAATGGCGGCGCGGTCGATGACGATCAGCGCCGGCCCGTCCAGCGCCTCGCTCTCGACCGATTGCGCCAGCTCGACCGTGGCGCGGCCGCCCGCCGCTTCCTCGATGCGCTGCGCCAGCATCCGGTCGACCGACAGCAGAAGGATCTTCGCCATGCTCACCGCCGCACCACGCCGAAGGGCGCGCTGGACTGGTCCAGCCCGTCCGTGCCCAAAATCATGTCGCCTATCCCCGGATCGATGCCCGCCGTCGCCGCGCCGGGCAGGGGCGGCACCTCCTCCGGCTTCACCGGCCCCACCAGCCGGGGCGTGGCGACGATGATCAGCTCCTGCTTCTCCTTCTGGTTCTGCTGCCGCTTGAAGAAGGCGCCCAGCACCGGAATATCGCCCAGAAGGGGCGTCTTCTCCTTCGTCACCGTCTGGCTGGAATAGCTGAGGCCTGCGATGACGAAGCTCTGCCCGCTGCCCAGTTCGACCGTCGTCTCCGCCGACCGCCGCCGCAGCCCCGGCACGACATAGCCCTGCAACTGCACGCCATTATTATAATCGAGTTCGCTGACCTCCGGCGCGATCTTCAGCACGATATGCTCCTTCGACAACACGAAGGGCGTCACCGACAACCGCACCCCGAATTCCTTATACTGGATGGACAGCGTATTGCCGGACCCCGAAACCTGCGGCACCGGCACCGGAAACTCGCCCCCGGCCAGGAAACTCGCCTGCTCGCCGGACCGCACCAGCAGGGTCGGCTGCGCCAGCAGCTGCGACAGGCCGTTGGAGGACAGCGCGCTCAACACCGCCCCGATCCCCCGATTGGGGGCGGAGAGGAACAGGTTGAACGCATTCTGGATCGGCGCGCTCGCCTCCAGCGACAGCCCATCGGGATTGAAGGATGCGCTCCCCAGACTGCTGGGCGAAACGATCGCCCCCTGAATATCGCCGGAAAGCCTGGAGAAATTGAACCCCAGCGCCTTCAGCGTCGTGGCGGACACGGCGGCGAACTGCACATCCACCGCCACCACCTGCTCGCCCGCCCGGACCACCGGCGCGCTCGCCGCCGCATCGGCCCCCACGCGCACCGGCTCTCGCGCGATCAACCCGCCATCGCCGCCATAGACGCTGACGGTCGCCTCTCCCTCGCCGATCGCCGTCAGCCGCAGCGACCGGGCCGAAGGCGCGGCGACGGCCAGCACCCCCTCCCGATCCACCTCGACCCGCCCGATGGCGCGGGGGTAGGACAGGACATGCTGCTCCTTCACCCGCAACGCCGTCTGCGCCATCGCCCCCAAGGGCAAGGCCAGCGCGATCAACCCGGCGACCGGCCATAGAGCAGCGCGCCGCCCATAAACACCGTCATCCCAGCGTAAGCTGGGATCTCGTGAGGCCAGACCGCGCCCTATCGCCGGAGATCCCGGCTTCCGCCGGGATGACTGAAAACAAGACCAATCCGCGTCCCTGAACCGGATCGAAAGGCTCAACCCAAAATGCCCGGAATTCCTCAACGCCCGCCACTCCCCGAATAGATGGTCTCGCGCCGGTCGCCCACGACCAGTTCGATGGCATGCGCCGCCGGGCGGACCACGGCACGCGGCGCAGGCACCGCCACCACCCTAGGCGCGACCGGCGCGACCCCCGGCTCCAACCCGGCCGAAGCCGCGACGGCCACCGCCACCTGCGCGCTATCCGCCGGATTGCGCAGCGACAGCGTCAGCGCGCCCGTGCTTTTCGCCAGCGACAGCGTCGACACCTGCTCCGGCGTCAAGGCCAGCGTCACCGTCCGCGCAGGCGGGGGAGGGGCGGCCAGCGCCCCCTCCACGCCGTCATTGGCTCCGGACGCCTGCTGCGTCCCCACCACCACTTCACCGACGGCCAGAACCTGCACCATCTGCAACAGCGTCTGCGCCCGGCTGCGTCCGGCTCCCCGCGCCCCGCTGATGGCGTCCGCCCCCGGATAGACGACCTGCACATCCACCCGGTCGCCCGGCCGGACCAGCCCGGCCACGGCGATCTCCGCCGTCGTGTCGATGCTGATGGCGCGCATCCCCATGGGCACGCGAATGGCGAGCTTGCTTTCCATCCCCACCGCGTCGCGGGCGATGAGCGCCCCGGCCGGAATCTCCCGCGTGGCGACCTTCCCCACCACTTCGGCGGAGGTCGCGGCATAGGGAAAGCGCGCCGGATCGCCCGCCGCATTGCGGATCATGGCGGCGCTGATCGTCTCCCCGGTCCTGATCGCCCGCGCCGCCTGCACCAGCAGCGCGACCGGCGCGGCCACCCTCGCGGGCGCGTCCCGGCCCTCAACCGTCGCGGCGGAAGCGTTCCGCAATTCCCTGACGCCCAGCAGCAGAAAAGCCGAAGCGGCGGTCAGCCCGATGGCGATCGTCAGCCTGGCCCTCAAACCCAAACGCATCGCTTTCCCCCATGCGCATATTGCGTGAACGCAAAATGCTTCGACCGAGGGAATTCATAGGCTTTGGGCGATTGTCAGGGCATGAAAGAAGCAACCGGAACGGTGCAAAGTCATGGAGTGCGGACAGGTCGCGAAAAGCACGCTTTGCATATGGTGCCGCCGGGATTTTGCGTCCGCCTGCTACGCAAAAGCAGCCGCGATTGATCCGAACCGGTTCCGATTGCCCCACAATCCCCCGTGCTCCTGCCCTGGCTTACGCCCCCCTTCGGGCCGCAGGAGCACAAAGCAAATCAAACCGGGGAGTTCGCCCCCTCAGGCATCGACCGAAATCACTCCGCGCCGTATCTGATCCAGCTCGATGCTCTCGAACAGGGCCTGGAAATTTCCGTTCCCGAAACCCTCATTCCCCTTGCGCTGGATGATCTCGAAGAAGATCGGCCCAAACATATTCTCGGTGAAGATCTGGAGCAAAATCCCTTCGCCATTCTCCACCGACCCGTCGATCAATATCCGGTTCTTCCGTAACCGCTCCAAATCCTCGCCATGCCCCGGCACCCGCTTGTCGACCAGCTCATAATAAGTCTCGATCGTATCCTGCAACCTGACGCCCCGCGCCCGCAACTTCTCCACCGTATCGTAGATATTGTCGGTGGTCAGCGCCAGATGCTGAATTCCCTCGCCATGATATTGGCGGATGAACTCCTCGATCTGGCTCTTGTCGTCCTGACTTTCATTCAGCGGAATGCGAATGGCCTTGTCCGGCGCGATCATCGCCTGACTGAACAGCCCGGTCGCCTGCCCCTTGATGTCGAAATATTTCTGCTCCTCGAACCCGAACAGCGTGCGGTAGAACTGGCTCCACACCCGCATCTGCCCGCGCCGCACATTATGCGTCAAATGGTCGAGCAGATCGAGACCGACATTGTTCGCCGCCTCGGCCTCCCGCCACCCGGCAAACTCCGCCCAGCCCGCATACGGGTCTTCCCCATCCTTGATGAAATAGAGATAGGAGCCGCCAATCCCCTGGATCACGGTATCGTCCTCATCGGTCGGCTTCGCGCCATGCTCCAGCGCCCATTGCATCGCCGCCTCCGGATCGGCCACGCGAAAGGCCATGGCGCTCGCGGACGGCCCATGCTCGCCCCGGAAAGCCGCCACCCGCCCGGCATCGTCGCGGTTCAGCATCAGGTTGATGCGCCCCTGCCTGTAGCGGGTGATATTCTTGGTCGGATGCCGATGGCTCGCGACGAAGCCCAGTTGTTCGAACTGCCGCCCCATGGCTTCGGGATCGGGCGAGGTGAATTCCACGAATTCGAAGCCGTTCAGGCCCAGCGGATTGATGATGTCAGCCATGAAGGCAATCCTCTCGATTATGGAAAAGGCGCGATGCCCGCAGCGAAAACAGGATCGGTCTCCCGCGTCAGCATGCCATCTTCGCCCGCGCATGGTCCTGCGTGCCGCGATGATAGACCCGGTCCTCCGCCAGCACCGCATCGGGCGCCAGATCGCTCGCCCCTTCCAGCGCGCGATAGATCGGCCCAAAGTCGACGTCCGAAGTCCTGCGCAAAAGATCCTCGAAACTGTCGATGACGAAATAGCTCTGCTGATAGTCGTCGATCCGGTATTCGGTCCGCATCAACCGCTCCAGATCGAATCCGATCCGGTTGGGCGAAGCATCGTCCAGCGCGAACACCGACTCGCCAAAGGATGAAACGATCCCCGCGCCATAAAGCCGCAGGTCGTCGCCCCGCCGCATCAGCCCGAACTCCACCGTGTACCAGTAAAGCCGCGCGAGATGATCGATCGCCCCCATATGGTCGGCCCGCAACCCGCCTTCGCCATAGGCCTGCATGTAATCGGCAAAGGCCGGATGGGTCAGCAAGGGCACATGGCCGAACACGTCATGAAAAATGTCCGGCTCCTGCAGATAGTCGATCTGCTCCGGCTTGCGGATGAACCGCCCCGCCACGAAGCGCCGATTGGCGAGATGCTCGAAGAACACCCGATCCGGCACCAGCCCCGGCACCGCCACCACCTGCCAGCCGGTCCGCTTCATCAACCGCTCGGACAATTCGGCAAAGTCGGGAATCCCCGGCTTCGTCATCCGCAAAATATCCAGCCCATCCAGAAATTCCGGCACCACCCGCCCGGGCAGCATCGCCGCCTGCCGTTCGAACAGCCGGTCCCACATCGCATGCTCGTCGGGCGTATAGGCCGCCCAGTCCTGCGGAACCGTCCAGTCCGCAGCCGCGCCTTCGGGAAGTGTCAGTTCCGCATGTGCCATAGGAAAGCCTTATCGCACGCCAGACGGGAAAAGGGGTTTCAATTCCGCGCCCATTCCCCGTTTTCCTGAAACAGGATCATCACATCACCCAAAAATCTGAAACAGTGTCATCCCAATATTCCCGGCAGGTCCAACCCCTTCTCCCGCGCGCAAGTCCGGGCAATCTCATAGCCCGCATCCGCATGCCGCATCACGCCGGTCGCCGGATCGTTCCACAACACCCGTTCCAATCGCCTGGCCGCCGCCTCGGTTCCATCCGCAACGACCACCATGCCCGCATGCTGCGAATAGCCCATGCCGACCCCGCCGCCATGATGCAGCGAAACCCATGTCGCCCCCGAAGCCACATTCAACATCGCATTCAACAAAGGCCAGTCGCTCACCGCATCCGACCCGTCCATCATCGCCTCCGTCTCCCGATTGGGCGAGGCGACCGACCCCGAATCCAGATGATCCCGCCCAATCACCACCGGCGCCTTCAATTTTCCCTTCGCCACCATCTCGTTAAAGGCCAACCCCAACCGATGCCGGTCCCCCAGTCCCACCCAGCAAATCCGCGCCGGCAGTCCCTGAAAGCGAATCCGCTCCCGCGCCATGTCCAGCCACCGATGCAGATGCGCGTCATCGGGCAGCAACTCCTTCACCCTGGCGTCGGTCCGGACAATATCCTCCGGATCGCCCGACAGCGCGGCCCAGCGAAACGGCCCAACTCCCCGGCAGAACAGGGGCCGGATATAGGCCGGCACGAACCCCGGAAAATCGAAGGCGTTTTCGACCCCCTCATCCTTCGCCATCTGCCGGATATTATTGCCATAATCGGTCGTCGGCACCCCCGCCGCCTGAAAGTCGAGCATCGCCCGCACATGCACCGCCATGCTCGCCTTCGCCGCCCTAGCCACCGCCTCAGGCTCCCGCTCCCGCCGCTCGATCCACTCCGCCACGGTCCACCCGATGGGCAGATAGCCGTTCACCGGATCATGCGCGCTGGTCTGGTCGGTCAGCAGATCGGGCCGCACCCCCCGCCGGAACAGTTCCGGCAAGACCTCCGCCGCATTGCCCAGCAACCCCACCGAAACCGGCTTCTTCTCCCGGCAACTCTCCCCGATGATCGCCAAGGCCTCGTCAATCGAGGAAGCCGCCACATCCAGATATCCCGTCCGCAACCGCATCTCGATCCGGCTCGGCTGACACTCCACCGCGAGGCAGGAAGCCCCCGCCATCACCGCCGCCAGAGGCTGCGCGCCCCCCATTCCACCCAGCCCGGCGGTCAGCAGCCACTTGCCCGAAAGATCGCCCTGATAATGCTGCCGCCCCATCTCGACGAAAGTCTCATAGGTGCCCTGCACGATCCCCTGCGTGCCGATATAGATCCACGACCCCGCCGTCATCTGCCCGTACATGGCGAGGCCACGCCTATCGAGTTCGTTGAAATGCGCCCAATTCGCCCAATGCGGCACCAGATTGGAATTGGCGATCAGCACCCGCGGCGCATCCGCATGCGTCCGGAACACCCCCACCGGCTTCCCCGACTGCACCAGCAGCGTCTGGTCCTCCTCCAGCCGCGTCAGCGTCTCGACGATCCGGTCATAACTCTCCCAATCCCGCGCGGGCCGCCCGATCCCGCCATAGACGACCAACTCCTCCGGCCGCTCCGCCACATCGGGATGCAGATTGTTCATCAGCATCCGCAAAGGCGCCTCGGTCAACCAACTCTTCGCCCGCAGAACGGTGCCAATATCCGCCCGAACAACACGCCCATTATCGATCCGAGTCATCGAACATCCTTCCATATTCCCTCTCCCACCGGGAGAGGGAGGGAGCCGCGCAAAGCGCGGCGGAAGGGTGAGGGTGAGACGTCACCTTCACCCACCCCCTTCCGCAAACCGCAAACATCCCCCCAAAACCTCCCGAAGCACCGCGATCGTCCCCGCCGCCCGCCCGGCATCGAAAACCGGCGGCCACCCCGCGCCTTCATCCAGATAGCCCCGCATCGCCAATTCCATCTGGATCGCATGAATGCCCCGCTCCGGCGCCCCATAATGCCGCGTCGTCCACCCCCCCTTGAAGCGCCCGTCCACTACATGGCTGCTCCCCACGCAAACAGCCCGCACCGCCTCGGCCAGTTCCGCCGAACAACTCACCCCATCGAAAGTCCCGATATTGAACAGCGGCAACTCCCCCTCGAACAGCCGGGGCACATGGCTGCGGATCGAATGCGCGTCATAGACCACCACCCGCCCATGCCGCGCCCGCAGCCGATCGATCTCCCCCGCCAGCGCCGCATGATAGGGATCGAACCACCGTTCCCGCCGCCGCGCGATCTCCGCCTCGTCCGGCTCATCCCCCGGATAAAGCGGCTCCCCATCGAAAGTCGTCGTCGGACATAATTCCGTCGTCGCCATCCCCGGATAAAGCGAAGCCCCCGAAGGATCGCGATTCACATCGATCACGCTGCGCGACACCCCGGTCCGCACCACGGTCGCGCCCAAATCCCCGGCAAAGCCGTAAAGCCGGTCCACCCACCAGTCCGCATCCCGCCGCGCCACTTCCGGCGAACGAAACGCGCCCTCCACATCGACCAGATCGGTCCCCGCATGCGGCAGGGCCACCACCAGCGGAGCCTCGCCCCGCTCGACCGTCAGCCAGTCCGTCACAGCACGCCCGGCAGGTCCAGCCCCGCCGCCTCCACGACCGCCCCGCCGCGCACGAGAAGATTGGCGACCTCCATATCGGCATGGAAATGCCGGTCCTCCTCCAGATGCGGCACTTGCCCGCGCAGCCTCGCCCGCACCCGCTCCAGCGCCTGCGAAGACCGCAAGGGCGCATGAAAATCGCACCCCTGCGCCCCCGCCAGAAGCTCGATCCCGATCACGGCTTCCGCATTCGCCACCATCTCCGCCAGCCGCCGCGCCCCATGCGCCGCCATCGACACATGATCCTCCTGATTGGCCGAAGTCGGAATGCTGTCCACGCTCGCCGGAAAGGCCCGCTGCTTGTTTTCGGACACCAGGGCCGCCGCCGTCACCTGTGGAATCATGAAGCCCGAATTCAACCCCGGCCGGGGCGTCAAAAAGGCGGGCAGTCCCGACAGGGCCGGGTCGACCAGCATCGCGATCCGCCGCTCGGCGATCGATCCGATCTCGCAGACCGCCATGGCGATCATGTCCGCCGCGAAAGCCACCGGCTCCGCATGGAAATTCCCGCCCGAAAGCGCCTCGTCCGTCTCGGCGAAGATCAGGGGATTGTCCGAAACCCCATTGGCCTCCGTCTCCAGCATCGCTCCGGCCGACCGCATCACGTCCAGCGCCGCGCCCATCACCTGCGGCTGGCAGCGCAGGCAGTATGGGTCCTGCACGCGGGGATCATGGTCCCGATGCGAAGCGCGAATGGCCGACCCCGCCATCAGCGCCGCCAGAGCCTCGCCCACAGCCATCTGCCCCGCATGCCGCCGCAGCCGGTGAATGCGCGGATCGAACGGCGCATCGGTCCCCTTGGCCGCCTCGGTCGAGAGCGCCCCCGTCACCAAAGCCGTCCGGAACAGGCGATCCGCCCCGAACAGTCCGGCAAGGGCGTTCGCGGTCGAAAACTGCGTCCCGTTGAGCAGCGCCAGCCCTTCTTTCGGCCCCAGTTCCACCGGCCCCAACCCGGCCCGCGCCAATGCTTCAAGGGCAGGCACCCGCTCGCCCGAAACCCAGATCTCCCCGACCCCGATCATCGCGGCGGTCATATGCGCCAGGGGAGCCAGATCCCCGCTGGCCCCCACCGACCCCTGCGCAGGCACCACAGGAATCAGGCCTCGCGCCACCATCGCCTCCAGCAAAGCCACCGTCCCCGGCCGAACGCCCGAAGCGCCCTGCGCCAGACTCGCCAGCTTCAACGCCATCATCAACCGCACCACCGGCACGGGGGAGGGCGCACCGGTCCCCGCCGCATGGCTCAGCACGATATTGCGCTGAAGCACCGCCAGATCATCGTCGCCAATCCTGACGCTCGCCAGCTTCCCGAAGCCGGTATTGATCCCGTAGACCGGCTCATGCCGCGCCAATATCCGCTCGACCGCCGCCGCCCCGGCCGCGATGCGGGGCGCGCAGGCCGGGTCCAGCGCCACCGCCGCGCCCTCGTAAATCGCCTGCCATTGCCCCAGCGAAACCGCGCCCGGAACCAGCTTCATATTCCTCTCCACACACGCGCATGGAGCGGGTTATACCCCATGCGATACACCAGTTCCGCCGGCCGCTCGATGTCCCAGACGGCAAGGTCGCACCGCTTGCCGACCTCCAATGTCCCGACCCGCTCCAGCATCCCCAGCGCGCGCGCCGCCTCCCGCGTCACCCCGGCCAGACATTCCTCGACCGTCAGCCGGAACAGGGTCGCCCCCATGTTCATCGCCAGCAGCAGCGACGTCAGCGGCGCGGTCCCCGGATTGCAGTCGGTCGCGACCGCCATGGGCACGCCCGCCCGCCGCAAGGCCTCGACCGGCGGCGCCTGCGTGTCGCGCATGAAGTAAAAGGCCCCCGGCAACAGCACCGCGACGGTCCCCGCCCGCGCCATGGCCGCCACCCCCGCCGCATCCAGATGCTCCAGATGATCGGCGGAAAGCGCCCCATGCCGCGCCGCCAGTTCCGCCCCCCGGCTGTTCGACAATTGCTCCGCATGCAATTTCACCGGCAGCCCCAGCCGCCCGGCCGCCTCGAACAGCCTTCCGATCTGCGCCGGGGAAAAGCCGATCCCCTCGCAAAACCCATCCACCGCGTCGGCCAGCGGCGCAATCTCCGGCAACATGCCGCAGACCAGATCGATATAGCCGTCCGCGTCGCCTGAAAATTCCGGCGGCAGGGCATGCGCGCCCAGAAAACTGGTCCTGATGGAAACGGCCCGCTCGCTCCCCAACCGCCGCGCCGCCCGCAGCATCTTGACCTCATTGTCGAGGTCCAGACCATAGCCCGACTTCACCTCGACGGTCGTAACGCCCTCGGCGATCAACGCATCCAACCGGGGCAGGGCGCTTTCGACCAGCGCCTCCTCGCTCGCCTCCCGCGTGGCCCGCATGGTGGAGATGATCCCACCCCCAGCCCGCGCTATGTCCTCATAGCGGGCCCCGGCCAGCCGCATCTCGAACTCCGCCGCCCGGTTGCCGCCATGCACCAGATGCGTATGGCAATCGATCAGCCCCGGCGTGATCCACCGCCCTTGGCAATCGATCGTCTCGACCGCATCCGGCGCGCCGTCCGCACTGCCGACATAGCTGATCAAGCCATCCCGCACCCCCACCGCGCCGTCTTCGACGACACCCACCCCATCCCGCAAAGTCGCAAGACGCGCATGGGTCCAGATTCTGTCGCAGGCAGGCCGCATCGTCATTTCCACTGGCGCCGACTCAATAATGTATATACATAAATGGAGCAGATCACCATTGTCCAGAGCGCGCAAGGATTCAGGTTGGAAACGGAAACAGGGTGGAAGGCGGACATTCCCCCTCCCGCAGGCGGGAGGGGGTTAGGGGGTGGGCTGGCGCGGCATCTGCGCTGTTTTGCAACGGCTAAGTCAGAAGCTCGCTACGCTCGCGCCCACCCCTAACCCCTCCCGTTTACGGGAGGGGAATGTCTTGGATTAGCCATCTCCGGCCAATCCCATGTCTTTGGAGAGGGGAAATCGAAATGGCGCTCTGGTTCGAACAGGCTCTCCTCCCCGAAGGCTGGCGTCCTTCCGTCCGCATGATTCTGAAAGGCCGGTTCATTGACCGGATCGTTCATGGAATTCCCCCCGAACCCGGCGACGAACGCCACGGCCCCGCCTTCGCCGGCCTGCCCAATGTCCACAGCCACGCCTTCCAGCGCGCCATGGCCGGCCTCACCGAAAGAGCAGGGGAGGGTGGCGACAGCTTCTGGACCTGGCGCGAGGCGATGTACCGCTTCCTCGACCGCCTGAACCCCGAAGGCCTCCGCGCCATCGCCGCCCTGGCCTATGCCGAAATGCTCGAAAGCGGCTTCACCAGCGTCGGGGAATTCCACTATCTCCACCACGACCCCAGCGGCGCGCCCTACGCCAACCCCGCCGCCATGGCCGAAGCCATCGCGCAGGCAGCCGACGACACCGGCATCGCCCTCACCCTGCTCCCGGTCTTCTACGCCCACTCGAATTTCGGCGGCGTCCCCCCAACCGAAGGCCAACGCCGCTTCCTCCACACCCCCGACAGCTACGCCCGCCTGCTGGAAGCCCTGAAACCCCTGAACGCGACCCTGGGCGTCGCTCCTCACAGCCTGCGCGCCGTCACCCCGCAGGAACTCGCCGCCATCACTGCCCTGACACCGGACGGCCCCATCCACATCCACATCGCGGAACAGCGTGCGGAGGTCGAAGCCTGCCTCGCCTGGAGCAACCAGCGCCCGGTCGAATGGCTCATGAACCATGCGGAGGTCGATCAACGCTGGTGCCTGATCCACGCCACCCACATCGCCGACAGCGAACGGAACGCCATCGCGAAAAGCGCCGCCACCGTCGGCCTCTGCCCCATCACCGAAGCCAATCTGGGCGACGGCCTCTTCCCCGCCCGCGCTTTCCTTGCCCAGGGCGGCCGCATCGGCATAGGCTCAGACTCCCATATCCGGATCGATGCCGCCGCCGAACTCTGCCTGCTCGAATATGGCCAGCGCCTGACCCACCAGGCCCGCAACCTCCTCACCGCCCCAGGCCAGTCAACCGGCGCCAGCCTCTACCATCACGCTCGGAAAGGCGCCCAGGCGCTCGGCCATCCCCCCGCCACCCTCACGCCGGGCGCCCGCGCCGACATCGTCACCCTCCGCCCCGGCCAGCCCACCACCGCGGCCCGCTCCGGCGACCGCCTGCTCGACAGCTGGATCTTCGCCCGCGCCCAGATCGATAGCGTCTGGTGCGCCGGCGTCAGGCGCGTTACCGCAGGCCTCCACCACGCCCGCCCCGCCATAGAGGCGCGCTACACCCAACTCCTCAAGGCCCTGCTCGATTGACCCCGCTCCACCGCCGCATCCGCCGCGACATCGAAAGCCGCATCATGTCGGGCGAATGGCGCCCCGGCCACCGCATCCCGACGGAGGCGGAATGGATGGACGCCTATGGCTGCTCCCGCATGACGGTGAACAAGGCGCTGCGCGCGCTCGTGCAGTCGGGCCTGCTCGAAAGCCGAAAGCGCGCGGGCACCTTCGTCGCCGCGCCCCGCTTCCACCGTGCCGCGCTGGAAATCCCGGACATCCGCGCCGAAGTGGAAGGGCAGGGCCTCAGCTACCGCCTCGACCTCATCCGTCGCGAGCGCCGCCGGGCAAGCGCGGAAGACAAGGCGCTGCTGCGCGTGCCAGACGGCGATCTGCTCGCTCTGGAATGCCGCCACTTCGTCCAGGATTTGCCCTATGCGACGGAAACCCGCCTCATCAACCTGCGCGCCGTTCCCGAAGCGGCCGAGGTGGATTTCAGCGCCGAACCTCCCGGCTCCTGGCTGCTCGCCCATGTTCCCTGGACGGAGGCGGAACATCGCATCACCGCCCTCAACGCCGGTCCAGAGACGGCGGACGCCCTCGACGTCCCGCAAAACGCCGCCTGCCTGGCGCTGGAACGCTGGACCTGGCGCGGCGGGGAACGCATCACCTACGCCCGCCTGCTCTACCCCGGCGAACGCTACGCCCTCGTCGCCCATTTCAACGCCTGAACCCCGCTTCCGTCATTCCAGCCCCCATGGGGGGCTGCGATCAATCTTCGCCGCGAAACGCCCAGCGCATCGTTCCCGCCAGCGCAAAGGCCCCCGCCCGGACCAGCGGCCGCGCCAGGACCGGCATCGAAAAGCCGTGCATCCGCCGCGCCCAACCCGGCAGCAGCGCCACCGCGGCCTGCATCATCATCGCCTGCGCCGGCATCAGCCCCAGCGAGGGCGCTGGCTGCCGCAGCACGATCCGCGCCACCTCCCGCGTCCGTTCCGTCGCCGCCAGCTCGCCGCGAAAACGCGCCATCAGCGCCATCGCCTCGGCCCTGCAGTCCGGCACCGGATCGGCCCCCAGGGCCCGCGCCACCAGCGCCGCCTCGGCAAAATAGCGGTCCTGCTCCGCCAGCGGCATGAACGGCTCGCCATAGGCCATCCATGCGTCGAGAAAGCTCGTCGCCTCGCAGACATGCACCCAGGCCAGCAGCCGGGGATCGCCCGCCGCATAGGCCGTCCCGTCCGCCAGCGTCCCGCGCACATGCTCATGCACCTGTCGCACCCGCGCGATCGCTTCCTCCGCCTCGGCCCGTTCGGCATAGGTGGTGACGGCAATGAACCGCGCCGTCCGCCGCAACCGCCCCAGCATGTCGTCACGGAACCGGCTGTGGTCCCAAATGCCGGCAAGGGCGGCCGGATGCAGCATCTGGAGCAGCAATGCACTGACCCCGCCGATCATCATGCCGGTGACGTCGCCATGCACCCGCCGGATCACCGACCCCGGCGGATAGAGCGCCCGGTCCGAAGCGACGACCGGCGCCTCTCCCCGGGCGCTGTCATGGAACACGCCCCGCACCTGGCGCACCAGCAACCGCCGCACCAGATGAGAAGGCCGTTCCACCAACACCCAATCCTTCCCATGCCTTCGGCGCAGGAAGGATCTGTCCTACCCGGCCGCCATCTGGGTCATGGACGCATAGTCGGTCTTCCCGGTTCCCAGCAGCGGCAGCGCATCCAGCACGCGGATGTCCCGCGGCAGGGCCAGCTCCGCCACCCCATGCGCCTTCCCCCAGGCCTGCAACGCGGCCGCCTTCGCATCCCGCGCGGTCGTGAACAGCACCAGTTGCTCCCCCTTGCGCGCATCGGGCCGCGTCACCACCGCATGGTCCGCATCCGGCCACACGGCAGAGGCATAGCCCTCCACGGCGGGCAGCGAGACCATCTCGCCGCCGATCTTCGCAAAGCGCTTCGCACGCCCCCGGATCGTCACGAAGCCCTGATCGTCGATGGTCACGATGTCGCCGGTATCGTGCCAGCCCCCTTCCGGCGGTTGCAGCACGCCCGGCGCATCGGCCTTCATATATCCCGCCATGATGTTCGGCCCCCGGATCGAAAGCCGCCCGCCTTCCTCGATCCCCGGCACATCGTCCAGCCGCGCCTCTATCCCCGGCAACAGCCGCCCGACCGACCCGGCGCGGAAGTGCATCGGCGTGTTGACCGCGATCACCGGCCCCGCCTCGGTCGCGCCATAGCCCTCCAGGATGCGCAGCCCGAACTTCTCGGCATAGATTTTCCGCGTCTCGTCCCGCACCCGCTCCGCGCCCGCGAAGATGTAGCGCAGCGAGTAGAAGTCATAGCCATGCGCCATCCGCGCATAGCCCGACAGGAAGGTGTCGGTCCCGAACAGGATCGTCGCATTGGCGTCATAGGCGAGCGCCGGCACGATCCGGTAATGCAGCGGGCTGGGATAGAGCAGCGTCTTCACCCCATGGAAGATCGGCAGCAACGTCCCGCCGGTCAGGCCGAAACTATGGAATACCGGCAGGGCGTTCAGCACCACGTCGGCCGAATTGAAGTCGATCCTCGCCGCCAATTGCCGGCAGTTGGACAGAAGGTTGCGATGCGTCAGCACCACGCCCTTGGGCAGCCCCTCCGACCCGCTGGTGAACAGCATCACCGCCGCATCGTCCGGCGAAACCTTGAGCCGCCCATGCGCCCGCCTGGCAAAGCGGCTGGCGATCAACCCGCGCAGCTTTGCCCCGGTTCCAACTCCTGCCGCCACATCCTCCAGCCAGAGGAAGGCGATCCCCTCCGCCTCCAGCCCGGCGACGACGTCGCCGAGCTTGCCCTGCTCGACAAAGGCCCGCGCCGTCACCACCGTCCGAATGCCGGCCGTCGTGCACGCCGCCTTCAGGTTCGCCAGCCCGGCGGTGAAGTTCAGCATCGCCGGCACCCGCCCACCCGCCTGCAAGGCAAAGAAGGCCACCGCCACCCCGGCGACATTGGGCAGCAGCACGCCGACCGCCTCGCCCTGCCGCGTCGAACGCGCCATGACCCGCCCCAGCACCAGCGACCCCGTCACCAGCCGCCCATAGCTCAGCGGTTCGCGCTTCACATCCTCGACGATGGCCGACCCGCGCCCATGCACATGGCACGCCTCCAGCAGCGCCTCGAACAATGTCCTGTCCGTGTCGGATGTCGCGAACATCATCTGGCTCATCTCGTCATAGAGCCGCCGCCCCGCGATCGCGCGCCGTGCCCGCGCCGTCATCTCGCCCTCGATGGCGAAGCGGCGTGGCGGCAGGACGGTGAGCGTGATCCTGGGAAAGCGCCGCAGCCGGACCTTGCCCCTGAGCCGCGAGAAGGGCGTGAACTGCGCGCCGTCGATCCGGACCGGAATGATCGGCGCGTCGGCCTTGTCCGCGACCATGCCGGGGCCGTCGAACACCTTCATCAAAGCGCCGGTGACGGTGATCCGCCCCTCCGGAAAGATCACCAGCGTCCGCCCCTCGCGCACCGCCTTCACCATCGCCTTGGCCGACAGCGGATTGGTGGGATCGACCGGAAAGGCGTCGAACAGCGACAGGAACGGTTTTACCCACCACGCCCTGGCAATCCGCGTATGCACCGCGAAGGTGGGCTTCCCCGGCAGGAAGGCCGCCAGCAGCAGGCCGTCCAGGAAGGACACATGGTTGACCACGACGACCGCCGGTTCGCCCACGCCGGGCATATTCCCGGCGCCCAGCACCTCCACCCGATAGCAGAGCCGCAGCATCCCGCGCACGATCGCCTTGATCACCGTCTCCGGCAGCAGCCAGCAACTGATCAGCGCCACCGCCAGCGTGGCAAAGCCCATCACCCCGATCACGCCGGGCACGCTCTCGCCCCGCGCCAGCATCGCCGTCACCGCCGTGACGACCGCCACCGTGACCGCCGCGTTGACGATGTTGTTGGCCGCAATGGTGCGCGACCGTTCCTCGCGCGGGCTGTGCGTCTGGAGGATCGCATAGAGCGGCACGATGAACATGCCGCCTGAAAAGGCGATGCCGAACAGATCGACCATGATCCGCCAGCTTCCCGGCGACCCGACGAATTCGGCTATGCCAGCGCCCGAATGCATGGGCGCATAGGAACCGGTCGAAAGCCACAGGTCGATCATGAACCCGGCCAGCGCCAGCGCGGATACCGGCACGAAGCGCGCCGAAACCTGCCCGCCCAGCAGCCGGTTGACCAGCATCGACCCCAGCGCCACGCTGACCGAGAAGATCAGCAGGAAGAAGGTCGCGACCTCCTGCTTCGCCTTCAGCACCCCGCTCACCAGCGGCGCGAACTCCGCCAGCAATACCGCGCCCACGGCGAAGAACCAGCTTATCCCCAGGATCGACAGCCACACGCCGCGCCCATGCCGCGCCGCCTTCAATATATGCCAGGTGCTCCTGAAGATGTTCCGCTCGATCCGAAGGCCCGGCACCACGGTCGGCGCGGCCGGCACCGCCAGGCTGGCCAGGAAGCCAAGCGTCGCCAGCCCCACCGCCACCAGCCCTGCTTCCCAGGGCGGGATCACCCCGGCCAGCAACTGCCCGCTCAATATCGCAAGGAAGGTGCCCGCCTCGATCAGGCCGGTGCCGCCCATGATCTCGTCGGCACGCAGATGCTGCGGCAGGATGGAAAATTTGACCGGCCCGAAGATGGTCGAATGCAGCCCCATCAGGAACAGGCAGGACAGCAGAACCGGCACCGATTCCAGCCAGAATCCGGTGACGGCGAGGGCCATGATGACGATCTCCGCCGCCTTCACCGCCCGCACCAGTTTCGCCTTGTCCCAGGCGTCGGCCAATTGCCCGGCCAGCGCGGAAAAGAGGAAATAGGGCAGGATGAACAGGCCTGTGGCGATGGTCGCCAGCATCTCCGCCTTGTCGGGCTCGGCCCGATAGAGGCTGAAATTGGCGAGGAACAGCAGCGCGAACTTCAACAGATTGTCGTTGAACGCGCCCAGGAACTGCACCACGAACAAGGGCGCGAAACGGCGTTTACCCAGCAAAGACAGATCAGGTGCGGACATTTTCTTACCCCCGTCCTTCACGCATTATGCAGCAATAGTCGCGGAGTTGTTAACCGGCTCCCGCAACAGGCGATTATAGAGCCATCCGATGCCGATCAGGCTGAAGCCCAGGGCAAGGAAGGATGCGATCCGCAGCAGCCCGGTCAGCCCGGACGCATCGAACAGGAACACCTTGGCCACGGCGAACAGCATCAGCAGCAGCGAAGCGATGCGCCAGTCCCTGGCGTTTGCGGCCTGCGCCTGCCCGCGGATGCCCCAGAGCAGGAAGCCGATGGCGAGCGCCAATGCGAGCACCGAACGGAGAATATCCTCCACCTGGCCTACTCCGCGCACGGTCAGCAGCGATCCGACGAAAAGCTGCCGCAGCAGCGCCACGCCGAACAGCGCGATTAAGGCCATTCGCACGCCATCCGCCATACGCCGTGACCAGCCATCCGCCACCTTCAGCGCCACGAAGGCAAGGGCCAGAACCACCGGCAGCAGATTGAGGAGGGGCCAATGCCCCACCGCCTGCGGGAACCAGAGCGGATTGTGCAGCACCACCGAATAAACCAGCAAATGCCCCAATCCCGCCGCGATGAGGCATGTCCCGACCGCGCGCTCCACATTCTCCCCGGATTTCCGCAACGAATGGAATCGGGCCAGCGCGATCCGGCCCCGCAACGCAACGAAACCCAGGCCCATCAGCACAGCCTCCCAAAGCGTGCGCTCCGCCAGGGCAAGGCGCGTCACTTCCGCCAGGCTCCCCAAAGCGAAAAGCTGCTTGAAGGCGACATGCGCCGCCACTCCGCCAAGCACCGCCGCGACACAGCAGCCGATCCGCCGCCCGACCGCATCCACGGCGGAACCGCCCCGCCACAGGGCAAGGCCCAGCGCCATCGCCGGCAAGGCGATCCGCCGCGCCACCTCGCCTATTCCGGGCAAGTCCCGCACCAGCACGGGTTCACCCACCAGCGACAGCAACACCCGGCCCAGCCAGATCCCCAGGGGCCAGGCGGCCCATAGCGCCACCAGCGCCAAGGCCACCCCCAGGGCGGGCGCCATTCGCCCGACGGCCAGCCGCCGCGCTCCTTCCGCCAGCATGGCCAGCCCCAGCGCGACTCCCACCGGCACCCAGAGCGCCGGCACCGCCTGCGCCACGGCCCCATAGGCGAGCAGCACCGCCACGCCCTGCGCGACCATCCGCCCCTCGGCAAAGCGCGCCCGCCAGGCGAACAGCGCCGCCATTGCCGCTCCCGCCGCCCAACGCATCACGCCCTGCCAGTCCGGCTCATCCGCCGCCTCTCCCCACAGCCGGACGACATCGTCCGATCCGGCCAGAACCACCAGCGCGCCGAAGGCGAAGCCCCAGCCGCTCCATTCGACCCGCCGGTCCTCCGCCAGCGCCGCCAACCTCAGCAGCCCGGCTGCAACCGCAGCGATCACCATGGCCAGACTCCACTCCGGCAGCCCCAGCCCGCCGGCCACCACCAGCAGCAGCGCCGCGGCGCTCGCCAGCGTCACGAAGCGCGCATCCTCCCGCCGGGTCCCGCATCGCCAGCCCATCGCCATGGCCGCGCCCGGCAATCCGGCGGCCGCCAGCGCCAGCAGGGCGAATTCCCCGTCCAGCCCGACCCGCCAGCATTGCCCCAGCGCGACGGCAAATCCACCCAGCGCCAGTCCTGCGATCTGTCCCGCCTCGACCAAAGCGCCGCGCCAGACCCGCAGCAGGGCCGCGCCGCCATAAATCGTCACCATGCCCAGCATCACCAGGGCGAAGTGGCCCATTTCCGGCCGCGGCCACACCGCCGCGAGCAGCAGCGCGACCCCGGCGCCGATCGCCGCCAGCGGCCGCAAGGCCGCGTCCCGCCCCAGCCACACCAGCATGAGCGACAGCAGCCCGAACAATCCCCATTGCAGCAGGCCGAAGCCGCCCGTCGCCACCAGCGCCGCCATCTGGCCCGCCGCCACCACGGCCGCGCCCATGCGCAGCAGCGCGGCCCGCGTTCCGGAAAAGGCCAGGACCGGCAACGCCATCCCCAGCATCAGCACCAGCAACCCCACCGACAGCGACGATGCCCAATCCAGCGCGCCCATCGCCAGCATGACGACGCCCCAGCCGGCCCCGCCGACCAGCGCGCTCACCCCCAGCCACATCCAGCGCTGGGTGCGCGACAGCACGCATAGCCCACCGACCGCCAGCGCGAGATAACAGCTTAGCAGGGGCACATTGGGCTGCCCCGCCTCGACCAGGGCGGGCGCCGCCAGACCGCCGACCAGCCCCAGCAGCGCACTCGGCGCGCCAAAGCGCAGCGACAGCGCCATGGCCAGCCCCGTCACCCCCGCAAGCCCCGCAAAGGCGATGCCCGGTCCAACCAGCCCATATAGCATGTGCGCCGCCAGGATCGCGGCATAGAGCGTCGCCAGCCCTGCGCCCGCCAGCGCCTGCCGCACCCGCGCGTCGCGGACCCGATCCTCCAGCCGCAACGCCGCCTCGGCCCCGCCGATCAGCGCTCCGCCGAACAGCAGCCCCAGAACGACGCGCACCAGCGGCGCGAGCAGCCCTGCATCGATCGAATATTTGACCAGCAGCACGCCAGCCACGGCGAGCGTCACCCCGCCCGCCCAGATCGGAAGGCGGCGGCCGAACAGGTCCTCGAAGCTGAAGGAGGGGCGGGCCGGGCGCTCGGCTGCCATATCGATGCCTTCCGCCTTTTCCACGTCATCCGGGGGAAAGGGGGCATCGATCTCCCGAACCTCATCCGAAGCGGACCGCGCAGGAGAGTGGGTCTCGCCTTCGCTGGATCGACGGTCGATCACGACCGCAGGCATGGGGTGCGGGGGAGCGGTGTCCATGGCCACCCGCCGCTCCACGACGCTTGCGGGCGCCGCCGTATTCCCCCCGGCATCGTCATCTCCATCCCCGTCGGCGTGCCGGTAGCGAGCGGGGAAGGGCGCGTCTCCAATCCCTTCCAGCAGCGCCAACCTATGCTCGGCCGCCTTCAACCGCCCGCGCATGTCGAACAGCATCACTCCGAAAACCAGCAGAACCAGCGTCACAAGCATGAGTCGAACCCCTGCAAACCCAGCCAATGGAGTCTCAGCTACCCAAAAATTACACACTGTTCAATAAAATAATTCGACAGCGTTCAATTGATCTTCTATCCGCTTGTCCATGGGCAGACGATCCGACCATAGCCGCGAACAACTGGAGGCGCTCATCCTGGAGGAAGGCCATCGCCACATGGCCGAGTCCGGTTTCGCCAAATTCTCCTCGCGTGAGGTGGCGAAGCGCATCGGCTATTCGGTGGGCACGCTCTACAATGTCTTCGGCAGCTATGACCGGCTGATCGTCGCCATCAACACACGTACCTTCGACCTCTGGGCCGCCTTTCTGGAACAGCGCCTCGCCAGCCGGCCGCAGGACAGGATCGCCGCGCTGGTGGAGGGCTATTTCCGCTTCGCATCGGAAAACACGAACATCTGGATGGCGATCTACGACCATCGCCTGCCGCCTGGCGTGCCCATGCCGGATGATTATGCCCGGCAGCGCGCCGGCCTTACGGAGGTCGTCGTGCGCGAAGTCGCGGCTGTCCTGCCGCCGGATGCGAAGGACGTGGCCCCGCGCCTTGCCCGCTCGCTGGTGGCGACGGTGCATGGCCATTGCACCTTCGCGCTCAACGGCAGCTTCGCCCTTTTGGGCGAGACGGCCCCTCTCGAAATGGCCACCGCGCGGGTCAAGGAAAGCTTGAGGGCGGCAGGGGCGAAGCTTTAACATAGGCAGCAGGCACGGCAGGCGGGGCAAGCCGGAGGCAGAGGGGACATATCATGGCAAACTGGTTCGACAGTCTGGAACGCGACCTGCAATCGCCCCTTGCCGTGCGGCGCCTCGGCAGCGGTTGGTTCTCCGGCTTCTTCGCGCTGTTGCTCAGCATCACCGGGCTCTGTCTGGTCATGGCGCTACGCTGGCCCGACTGGTTTTCGACGCCCGAACTGGCGGCGCTGCATGCATGGGGCGGGCTGCGTCCCATGGTCCATGCGCTGCTGATCGGCGGCTATGCCCTGGCATTGCTCAGCCTGCTTTTGCGTACACGCAAAGCCATCGGCGCCACCGCGCTCATCGTCGCGCTGCTCGCCACCCTGCTGGGCGGAGCGGAAGTCCAGCCGCGTGAGACCCATGATTGGGGCGTATTCTTCGGCGTCGATTTCTTCGCCGTCAACATGGTCGCCACCGGCCTGATGTTCGCTCCGATCGAGCGCCTCTTCCCACATAGGGCGCAGCAGCGCCTGTTCCGACAGGAATGGCGGGAGGACCTGTTCTATTATCTGATCAGCTCGATGATGGTGCAGCTCATCACCTTCCTCGCGCTGGCGCCGTCCAGCTTCATCAACGCCAACACCGCCGGCCTCGCAGGCATCCGCGCCATGATCGCTGGCCAGCCTTGGCCGCTCCAGTTCCTGGAAGTGGTGCTGCTGACCGATTTCGTCCAATATTGGTTCCATCGCGCCTTCCACCGCATCCCCTTCCTCTGGGGTTTCCATGCCGTGCACCATTCGGCCAGGTCCATGGATTGGCTCGCAGGCGCGCGCATGCATTTCTTCGAGATCATCGCCCTGCGCGGCGTGACATCGCTGCCGCTGCTCACCTTCGGCTTCTCGCCATCGGTGATGCAGGCCTATATCGGCTTCGTCTACATCTACTCCTCGCTGCTCCACGCCAATCTGCGCGGCGACTTCAACCGCCTCGGCCGCATCGTCGCGACGCCGCGCTTCCACCACTGGCATCATGCGATAGAGGAGGTCGCGGTCGACAAGAATTTCGCGATCCACTTCCCTTTGCTGGACCGCCTGTTCGGCACCCACCATCTGCCCGACAGCGCATGGCCGACCGGCTATGGCGTGCCCGAACAGGTGCCCCAGGGCTATCGCGCGCAATTCCTCTATCCCTTCCGCCGAAAGCGCGACGCGGCCGCGTGAATCTGCTATGGTCTTCCGGCTGTCAGGGGAGTCGGACCATGGTCTACTGGATGCTCAAGGGCCGCGAATTCGCCAACTGCAACTGTGAATATGGCTGCAACTGCCAGTTTGGCGGTCTGCCCGACAAGGGGCATTGCCAGGCCGCCTTCGGCTTCGCCATCGATGAGGGGCGCCACGGCAGTACCGACCTGTCGGGCCTCAATATCGCCGCAGTCTTCCGCTGGCCCGGCCCGATCCATGAAGGGCAGGGGGAATGTGCCGCCTTCGTCGACGAACGGGCGACAGAAGCGCAACGCAATGCCCTGCTGACGATCATGACCGGCGGCGACACCGCTCCGATGGCGACGGTCTTCGCCGTCTTCGCTTCCACCATCGCCACCATGCACGAACCCAGCTTCGTTCCTGTCGATTTTGAGGTCGACGTGGAAGGACGCAAGGGCCGCCTGCGCATCCCGGGCCATCTGGAAATGGACGGCGAACCGATCCGCAGCCCGGTGGACGGATCGGAAATCCGCGCCCAGATCCACTTGCCCGACGGCTTCGAATATGAAGTGGCGGAGGTCGGCTCCGGCGCCAGCCGCTCGATTGCGCCGATGCGGCTCGACCATGCGGCGAGCTACGGCCAGTTCGCCTATCTCCACCTCGACAGCCACGGCGTCGTCAGGGGCTGACGGTGCCGGCATTTGGCGCGGTGCTCGCCCGGCACCGCTTGATTTCGCTTGTCGCGCTCGCGGTGCTGATCCTTGTGGCCTGGGGCTGGCTGCTTTCGGGCGCGGGCATGGGCATGGCGCCGACCGCCTCCCTGCTTCCGGCCGGCCTGGCGGAAGACCCGATGCTGGCGATGATGATGCCCGGCGACATGCCATGGACAGCCGCGCAGTTCGTCGTGACGTTCGCCATGTGGTGGGTGATGATGATCGCGATGATGCTCCCCTCCGCCGCGCCGATGGTCCTCCTCTACGCTCGCGCCGCCCCCGCCTCCACGCGCCCCGCGACGGAGAGCTTCACCCTGGGCTATCTGCTGGTCTGGGGCTTTTTCTCCCTGACAGCCACGCTGGCGCAGTGGCGCTTGGCCACAATGGCGATGCTGTCCCCCATGGCGATGGCGACATCCAGCCGCCCGTTGGCGGCCGCGCTCCTGATCGGGGCGGGGGCCTATCAGATCAGCCCATGGAAGGACGCCTGCCTGCGCCAGTGCCGCAATCCCGCGCAATTCCTCAGCCGCCACTACCGGCCGGGGTGGACCGGCGCTTTGCGGATGGGGATGATGCATGGCGCCTGGTGCGTCGGCTGCTGCTGGATGCTGATGACGCTGTTGTTCGTGGGCGGGACCATGAACCTGGCCTGGATCGCTTTGCTGACGCTGCTGGTGGCGTTGGAGAAGCTGCTGCCCTGGGGCCGCATGGTCTCCGTGGCGGCGGGCATGGGCTGTATCCTGCTGGCATGGGCGATATTGACGGGCTGACGGTTTTCGGCCGGGGCCATGCCGGCCGCCAGCCCAATCTACGCCTCGTCCTTCTCCGCTCCCGCATGGAATGCGATCCTCAGCGCTTCGGCCAGGCTTTTCACCTCCAGCTTCTGCATCAGGTTGGCGCGGTGGATTTCCACCGTGCGCGGGCTGATCCCCAGGTCATAGGCGATGGTCTTGTTGGGCAGCCCTTCCACCAGCCCGTCCAGCACCTCGCGCTCCCGCTCCGTCAGGATGTTGAGCCGCGCCCGCGCATCGTCCGCCCGCGCGCTCGCGCCACGGTCGGCCACGGCCACCCGCCGCGCGGCATCGACGCAGCCCAGCAACGCTGCCTTCTCGAACGGTTTTTCGATGAAGTCGCTCGCGCCTGCCTTCATCGCCGTCACCGCCATGTCGATGTCGCCATGGCCCGTCATGATCACCACGGGCAGCATGATGCCCCGCGCCCGCAGCTCGCGCTGCACCGCCAGCCCGTCCATGTCGGGCATCCGCACGTCCAGCAGCACGCAGCCCGGCTCCAGGTCGGCAGCCTCCTTCAGAAAGGGCAGGCCGCCGTCGAACAGCTTCACCGCGAAACCGCTCGTCTTCAGCATGAAGGACAACGACCGCCGGATCGCCTCGTCATCGTCCACGACATAGATGGGGAATGGCTCGCTCATGCTATGGTCCTTCTTGTTGGCGGCATTTTGCGAGCCCGTCAGCCGTGCCGGCCGACTTCAAACGCTCTAGTCCGCTGCGTCCAGGGTGAAGTGGAAGGCCGTGCCGCCCCATTGCGACGGTCCGGCCCAGATGCGCCCGCCATGACCTTCGACGATGGTCTGGCTGATCGACAGGCCGACGCCCATGCCGGATGGCTTGGTGGTGGTGAACGGGGTGAAGAGGGTGCGTGACATCTCCGGCGCGAGCCCCGGCCCGCTGTCCGCGACGATCACCTCGACCCTGCCGTTTTCGCCGGGGATGGCGGACAGGCGCAGGATGCGCGCCGGGCTGCCGGCCATCGCCTCCACGGCGTTCTTGGTGAGGTTGATGATGACCTGCTGCAACTGCACCCGGTTGACCAGCACCTTGTCGACGCGCGGATCGACGCTGATGTCCATGTCGAGGCCCCGGCTGTCCACGCCGATGAAGGCCAGCGCCGCCCCCTCCGCCAGCAACAGGCGCAGGGGTTCGGGCTGGCGCATCGTCTCGCCGCGCTTGATGAACTCGCGCAGGGACCGGATGATTTCCCCCGCGCGCAGCGCCTGGGACGCGCTTTCCGCCATCGCCTCGCGCAGCAGATCGCGGTCCACCGGACCCTCGGCGTCGAGCATGTCGCGCCCCGCCTCCAGATAATTGGCGATGGCGGTCAACGGCTGGTTGAGTTCATGCGCAAGGGCCGACGCCAGCGTGCCCATCGCCGTCACGCGGCCCGCATGGGCCAGTTCCGCCTGCAGGTCCGCCACGCGCCGCTCGGCCTGCTGGCTCTCGGTCAGGTCGCGGATGAAGCCGGTGAACAGCCGCCGCCCCTCGTCCTGCACCTCGCCCACCGACAGTTCGATGGGAAAGGTCGACCCGTCCCGCCGCCGCGCGCTGGTCAGGCGGCCGATGCCGATGATCCGCTTTTCGCCCGTGGACAGATAATGGCCGATATAGCCGTCATGCCTCTCCCGGTCGGGGGAGGGCATCAGCATCGAGATATTCTCGCCCAGCACGTCGCTTTCGGCATATTGGAACATGCGCTGGGCCGCCGCGCTGAAGGACACGATCTGCCCGTGCATGTCGATGACGATCAGCGCGTCCGGCACGGTCGCCAGGATCGAGCCGAGCAGCGCCTGTTCCAGGCTGTGCTCGCGCTGCGTCAAGCCTTCCGTCTCATCGTCCGCTACCGCCATGCTCCCACCATGCCGTGGCTTCAGTGCGCCAGCAAGAGCGGAACATGTATCTCGCGCAACATGGCGCGGGTGACGCCGCCGAACACCATTTCCCTGAGCCGGCTATGGCCGAAGGCGCCCATCACCACCCAGTCCGGCTTCAGCGTGCCGACCGCAGCCTTCAGTGCCGCTTCGACGGTCCGGCCATCCTGCGGCCAGCTATGGAACTGGCATTTGATGCCATGGCGGGCCAGATATTCGGGCGCGTCGGTCGCGGGGAAGGGATATTTGCCCGCTTCCTCGACCGTCACGACATGCACCTCCTCCGCCAGCTTCAGCAGCGGCACGGACAGGCGCAGCGCGGCGGAGGCTTCCTGCGAGCCCTCCCACGCCACGACGGCGCGGCCCGTCACCGGAAAGGACTTCGCCTCCTGCGGCACGGCGATCACGGGAACCCGCCCGGCCAGCGCCAGATCGGCGGCCAGGTGCAGCGGGTCGGCGAATTCCCGGCGCGGCCCGGACGGCAGGGTGACGATCATGCCGTCGGTCAGCGTCGCGGCGGACAGCAGGCCATGTACGACGTCGCCCTCCACATGGCGCCAGTCCCAGCTCACGTCCTCGCGGCGCAGCCGGTCCTCGGTGCGCATTCGCGCCTTTTCGTCGATGTCGTAAAGCTCCGCCATCATCGCCGGCGCCATGGAAGCGCCGCCATACATGTCGGCCGCCACGAAATCCGGCATGGCGGTCACCTGCACGCAATGGATATGCGCGCCCGATGCGCGGGCGAGATCGCAGGCCGCCTGCAAGCGGCTTTCCGCGCCATGATCTTCATGAATGTGCAGCAGGACCGATTTCATCGTCTGTCTCCCGGCAAGCGTCTCTTCACCCTCTGGCTAGGACTGCCCCGGCGCGGTCGCCATCAGGAATAATCCTTATATCTCTTTCCGCCGCGGAATCCGATTGCAATGGTCATGAGTTGGACGACCATACGCCTTGAACTTGCCCGGACGCCGGCCTTTCCCAACGGATCGGCGGCGCGAAGCTATGTCCTGCGCCTGCCGCTCGGCAGCGGCGGCGTGATCGACGAAAGGGAATATCGCATCCATCCCGAACTGGCGACGGCGCGGCGGTTCTGGCCCAATGAGCCGGACCGGCACGGTACGCTGCTGCACACCCGGCATGGCTGGGCGCTGTCCTATGAGCCGGGGGAGGCGGATGACGAGAAAATCTACCGGCTGGACGCGCATGCCATCCATCCGGGCGCCTATCTGACCCTGACCGATCCGGACGGGGAATGCCTGCCCTTCGTGGTGAAGGGGCTCAGCCCGGCCTGATCGCAGGCGCGCCGGACCGCCGCTTTGGGTCCTGAGCCTAGAGCCCGTCCCCATTGCGTCTGCGCGTATCCATCCTCAAATGCGTCACCCAACCGCAACAGCTTCCTCCAAAAACATCCTATTTCTCCAACAGGGCCCATTCGGCCTGTCCTATTCCGTCCCTGCCGCGCTATCTCGCGTCCCTCTTTGAAACGTCCGATCAAAATCCCGCCTTCGCATACGCGCGCGCTCGCACGCGCGCGCGCGTACACTGTGAACTTCGACGTAAAACCGCCATTTTCGGCTCGTCATCATCTGAATGTCGATTGGCTCTAAGCCGGCTCCTTCGCCCGCTGCACGATGCTGTCGGCCAGCTTCGCATTGACCTCCGCCAGATGATCGAAATGCGCCTCATAACGCGCCATGCCCTGGCTCATCGAGCGGATCTCGGCTTCCAGCCCCTGCAACCCAGCCTCGGGGAGGAGGACCTCCAGCACGTCCCAATGGTGCCAGCCGTCCCGCGTCGTCATCCGCAACATCTGGCCCCTGCGGCTCGCAATGGCGGATGTGATGCGGGACGTGGCGGCGCCCGGACTCATGATCGTCACATGGGCGACCGGTTCCAGCAGATAGGGTGACGCCGCCGCCAGGGCGTCGGCCATGGCGATGCGCCCGGCGGTGCGGAAGGCGAGTTCGGAACTGTCGACGCTGTGGAACGATCCATCCACCAGCACCGCGCAGACATCCACGACGGGAAAGCCGAGCGGCCCCCTTGCGACGGCGTCGATCACGCCCTTCTCGACCGCCGGAATATATTGCCGGGGCACCGCGCCGCCAGTGATCCGTTCCTCGAAACGCACGCCCTCGCCCCGTTCGAGAGGACGGACTTCCAGCACGACGTCCCCGAACTGGCCATGGCCGCCGGATTGCTTCTTGTGGCGGCCACGCTGGGTCACGGCCTTGCGGATCGATTCGCGATAGGCAATCGTCGGCGCCTGAACGGACACAGCGACGCCGTAACGCCGCTTCAGCCGGTCGACTGCGACGGCGAGATGGTCCTCGCTCATGCCGTGCAGCAGGGTCTCCCGCGAACCTTCATCCTGGTCCCAGTGCAGTCCGGCATCCTCTTCGGCCAGCCGGTTGAGGGCGGTGGAAAGCCGCACCTCGTCCTTATGGTCCTTCGCCGCGATCGCCAGCGCGCAGTTCGCCGCCCTCTTCTCCACCGGCAGGCCGCTCTGCGGGGCCGTGCCGGCCATGCCGATCAGCTCGCCTGCCTGAACGGCCTCGACCTTGGCGATGCCGACGATGGAGCCGGCTTCGGCTGCCGGGATCTTCGCCGTCGCCATGCCCTGGATCGCGAACAATCCGCCGGGCCTTAATGGCCGCCCCTTGCCGTCGGCCATCTCCGCCCCGTCGGCAAGCGCGCCGCCGAAGATGCGGGCCAGCGCCAGCCGGCCGACCGTCGCCGCATGGGAGATCTTGAAGATCTGCGCCGCTTCGCCCCTGATCGCCAGTCGCTCCGCCGTCCGGGCGGGCGCGGGCGTGTCATGGCGCAGCATCTTCAACAGCCGTCGGATGCCGAAACCGTTGGAGGCGGAACCGAACAGCACCGGGACGATCAGGCCGCTGGCGGTCTCCCGCGCCAGATCGGCAAAGACGGTTTCCAGGCTGGGCTGTTCGTCGGACAGCAATTGTTCGAGCAACAGGTCGTCATGGTCGGCCAATTGTTCCAGCATGTGGAAACGCGCCGCGCTTTCATCGTCCTTCACATGCGGGGCGAGCGCGACCTGCTGCGATTTCCTGCCCGTCTCATAATGATAGGCGCGCTCCAGCGCGAGGTCGACGAAGCCCGCGACTCGTTCCCCGGCGCGGATCGGGATCTGGCGCGCCACCAGAGCGGCGGCGCTCATCGGCGCGAGCGCCGTCAACAGTTCCTCTATGCTGCCCCGCGCCTGATCGATCTTGTTGACGAACAAGGCGTGCGGGATGCCCGCGCCCTCCAGCCTGCGCAGCACCGGCTGGGCCAGCGCGGCGCGCTCGGGATCGGGATCGATCACCACGACGGCAAGGTCGGCCACGTCGAGCGCAGATGCCCCATCCGCGGCGAAGCCCGGCGCGCCGGGCACGTCGATCAGCGCGAACCGGTCGCCCATCCATTCGAAATGCATCAGGTTGAGTTCGGTGGAACTGCCCCGTTCGCGCGCCTCCGGGCTGGCGTCGCCCGTGCTGTTTCCCGCCTGAACCGATCCCTGGCGCGGGATCGCGCCGGTTATGAACAGCATCGCTTCGGCAAGGCTGGTCTTGCCCGCCCCGGCGGGTCCGACGAGCGCGATGGCCCGGGTGTAACAGCCGCTCATCCTGGCTCTCCTCCAATCCATCCGTCTCTCTTGATGAAGCCGGTCGCTTGGAAGCAGGGATGTTCGTCCCATATCGGCCGGAACGCAAGGGCGAGATCGTCCATCCCATGCTATGGCCCCGCGCAACGATTCATTGGAGAGCGACATGCTGCCCGCCCGGACCTTCAGCATCACCATCGCCCGCGATTGGCGCGCACTTTACGAAATCATCTGGCGGCCGGAATATTTCCCGCGCTGGGCGTCGGGCCTTGCCGAATCCGGCTTGCGGCAGGAAGGCGCGCACTGGCTGGCCGATGGCCCTGAAGGGCCGATCCGCATCCGCTTCACGCCGCATAATGTCTATGGCGTGATGGATCATCATGTCGACCTGGGCAACGGCGAGGAGGTGTTTGTCCCGCTGCGCGTCGTGCAGAATGGCGAAGGGGCGGAAGTCATGCTCACGCTGTTCCGCCAACCGGACATGGACGATGACCGATTCGCCGCCGACATCCGCTGGATCAACCGCGACCTGAAGGCCTTGAAAGCGTTGATCGAAAGCTAGGGTGCACGCAGGCCCGACCCGCAAAACACCCTTCTTATGCTGCTAATGACTTGCAACATCCTGCTCATTTGGCTAGCGGACGAGCAGCCTTATGGGGGAAAGAATGCATATCCGCTCGTCTGTCCTGTTCGCCACCAGCGCGCTCGCGCTGTTGAGCCAGCCTGCGCTGGCCCAGTCCGAACCTGCAGCCGAGGATGCCGGCCCGATCATCGTGACTGCGGCGCGCACGATCCTGCCCGCCAACGCCCTGCCGCTGACCATCGACGTCATCGATCAGGAAACGCTCAACCAGCAGGTCGCAATCGGCGGGTCCATCGTCGATGCGGTGTCCGCGCTGACCCCCTCCTTCTCGCCGACGCGGCAGAAGCTGTCCGGCGCGGGGGAGACGCTGCGCGGCCGCTCGCCGCTTTATGCGATCAACGGCATTCCGCAGACCGCTCCGCTGCGCGACGGAGCGAGGGATGGCTTCACCATCGATCCTTTCTTCATCGACCGGGTGGAGCTGATCTACGGCTCCAATGCGCTGCAGGGGATCGGCGGCACGGGCGGCATCGTCAACCAGGTGACCGTTGCGCCTCCCCAGGCGGATGGACTGACCGGCCGGATGTTGGTGCAGGGCAATGCCGACACCGGCTTTCGCAGCGACGGCATCGGGGGCAAGGTGGCGGGGCTGATCGGCTGGCGTTCCGGGCGGTGGGATGCGACGGTGGGCGCAGCCTATGAGAAGCGCGGCGCCTTTTACGACGGCCATGGCAATCGCGTCGGCACCGACCTGACCCAGGGCGAGACGCAGGATAGCCGGAGTTGGTCGTTGTTCGGCCGCTTCGGCTATGCGCTCAGCGACAGCGCCCGGCTGGACCTGACCATGAGCCGCTTCCAGTTGAAGGGAGAGGGCGATTATGTCGCAGCGGACGGTGACTATCGCGTCGACCGGCCGACCACCTCTGTGCGCGGCACGCCGCCGGGCGTTCCCGCCACCAACCGTACCGAAAGCGCGGCGGTGACACTGACCGACAGCGATTTGTGGGGCGGCAATTTCATCGCCCAGCTCTTCTTCAACCGCTCGCGCGACACCTATGGCGGGGAGGTGGCGCCGATCGCCAGCTTCCAGGACCCGCGCATCGCGCCCAGGGATACGCTGTTCGACCAGTCGCAGAACCGCAGCCGCAAATATGGCGGCAAGATCAGCTATGAACGCGCGATGCCGGGGTTCGAGGCGCTGACCGCCACCATCGGCTTCGACGCGCTCTATGACCTGACCGAACAGCGGCTGATCGCGACCGGTCGGACCTGGGTGCCGCCGACCGACTATCGCAGCCTCGCGCCCTTCGCCCAGTTCAATCTGGCGCTGTTCGACAAGAAGCTGCGCGTGGCGGGCGGATTGCGTCATGAGGATGTGCGCATCAGCATCGACGACTATCATACCCTCTGGACCTATGGCGGGGGCGTCGACGTCGCGGGCGGCAGGCCGACTTTCAGCGATACGCTGCTCAATGGTGGCGTGATCCTGGAACCCTGGGCCGGCATCCGCGCCTATGCCAGCTATGCCGAGGGCTATACCGTGCCCGATGTCGGCCGGATCGCCCGGGCAGTCGCCACGCCCGGCGTCGACATCGACGATTATGTGAATATCAGCCCGATCGTCTCCAACAACCGGGAGATCGGATTCGAAGTGAAGCGAGGCCCGATCGACGCCAGCGCGGCCTATTTCTGGTCGACCAGCAAGAACGGATCGCTGCTGGTGCAGAGCGGCGGAGTGTTTGAGGTCCAGCGTCAGCGGGTGGAAATACAGGGGCTGGAACTGAACCTGTCGGCCAGGACGCCTTTGCCGGGGCTGACCCTCTCGACCGGCTATGCCCATCTGATCGGTCGCACCGACGGATCGGACAATGGCATCGACAAGGTGGATCGCGATCTGGACGGCGCCAATATCTCGCCTGACCGTCTGAACCTGGCCGCCAGCTATGTGCACGGTCCGGTTTCAGCGCGCATCCAGACGCAATTCTTCCTGTCCCGGCAGTTCGAACGGACGCCGGGCGCCTATCCGCCGCTCTACCGGTTCGACGGCTATGACGTGACCGATCTGTCGCTGCGTTACCAGACCCGGTTCGGGGCATTGACGCTCGCGGCGCAGAATATCTTCGACACATTCTACATCGATTATTACAGCCAGACCGTCCGGCCCAATGACAACGCCCATTATTTCGCGGGACGCGGCCGCAATTTCACCCTCTCATGGGACTATAGGTTCTAGTGAAGCTGATCGACACCCTCCATCGCTGGACCGGCGGGCTGATCGGGCTGCTGCTCGCCCTTCTGGGCCTTAGCGGCGCGTTGCTGGTGCATAAAAATGCCTGGACCCTGGCGCCCCATGCCGGCGACCCGCGCGTGGAGGATGTCCGCCAACTGGCCGAGACGACGCAGCGCATCATGGCCGATCCGGCGGGACGGCCCCAGTCGATCAGCTATGCGTCCGATGATTTCGGGTTGCTGAAGCTGCTGTTCGACAATGGCGGCGGCGCCTATGCAGACCAGCGGGGTGCCATGGTGACGCGGTGGAGCAGCCAGTGGGAGCGGCCCGAACTCTGGCTGTTCGACTTCCACCATCATCTCTTTTCCGGCGAGACGGGCGATTGGGTGATCGGCATCGCCGCGCTTTGCGGCCTGTTCTTCGTGTTCACCGGCCTCATCCTCTGGTGGCGCACGCGGCGGACTTTCGAATGGCGCCTATGGCCGGCGCGGATGAGCCGCCCTGCGATCGTGCGGCATCACCGCGATCTGGGCGTCGTCGTCGCGCCGCTGCTGCTGCTGTCGCTGGTCACAGGGGCCGTGCTGGTGTTCCGGCCGATGGCGGCGCTGCTGTTCGGGCCGGGGGCGCCAGCGCAGATCGACAAGGCGCTCGCTCCACCGCCGCCGCGCGACGCCAAACTCGGCGAAGGGCTTGACTGGGCGGCCATGGTCATGACGGCCAAGGCGCGCTTTCCCGATGCGGAGTTGCGCAGCCTCAGCCTGCCGCGCAAGGATAATGGGTTGATCGCAATCCGCATGCGGCGGCCGCAGGAATGGCTGCCCAATGGCCGCACCACCCTCTGGTTCGCGGCGGACAGCGGCGCGCTGGTTGCGGCGCGCGATGCCGCGACGCTGCCGATGGCGGTGAAGGGCTATAATCTGCTCTACCCGCTCCACGCGGCGAAGGTCGGCGGTCTGGCGTTCAGGCTGGTCATGACCCTGTCGGGCCTGGCGATGACGCTGCTCGGCACGCTGACAGTCTGGACCTTCTGGTTCAGGCGTCCCGTAAAACCGGCGCGTGCTCGTCAAATGGCGATCAGCGCGTAGGGACGGTCGAACCGCTCCGACAGGACGAACTGCGCGCAATTATAGACCGGAACGCCGCCGGGCGTTTTCCCCTCAAAGGCGCCGCGATGAGCGTGGCCGTGGACGGCGAAGCGGACATTGTCGAACCTGTCGATCGCCTCGGCCAGCCGTGAGGAACCGAGAAAGGGGAAAATCTCCTGCGGCTCCCCCTGCACCGTGTCCACCACCGGCGCATAGTGCAGCACGGCCACGGTCCGTTCCGTCCGCAGGGATCGCAGCGCATTTTCCAGTTTGCGTGCCTCGTTGATCGATTCCTCGACGAAGCCCTTGATCGCGCTTTCCCCGAAAGCGCCAAGCTCCCCCCGGCCGAAACCGCCGACAAAGCCCTTTACCCCGGCAAAGCCGATGCCCTTTATCTCGACCGCCTGATCGTCCAGCACGGTCACGCCCGCGCCGCGCAATATCTGCGCCACGACCTCAGGCTGGCCGCATTCATGGTCGTGATTGCCCAGTACCGCGACCGTCGGAATGGTGCAGCTTCGCAGGTCTTCGGCCAGTATTTCGGCCTCCCGCGTCTTGCCGAAATTGGTGAGGTCGCCGCATAGCGCCAATATGTCCGCCTGAGCCGAAATCTCCTCGAACATGGCGCGGTAGCGATGTTCGGACGCATCGGTGACATGTAGGTCCCCGACGGCGGCGAGGACAAGGCTGTCCTTGGGCCGCGGCTCACTGGTTGCGATCATGGCTCTCCTCCAGCCCCTTGCCGACCACGTCGGCAAAGCCCCAATCGGTGATGTCGACCAGATAGTCGCGCGGCGACAGCAGCCGTCCCCGGCACACCCGCAGATTGGGGACAGGCAGTTCGGCGCGGGTCTGCAAGCGCCCCAGCAATTCCTCGAACAGCCAGAGCGGAATGCAATGGCGTTCCGTCGGATAGATGAAGCGGAAGTTCAGCAGGTGGATGAGCAGCACTTCCCAGTGCAGTTCCATCGCGTCCAGCAGGCGTTGCCAGTCGATATGTTCATGCTGCCGCAGGATGATATGCGCGACGTCCGCGCCGTCATAGCGGTAGCGGTCCTGGATGAAGACCTTCGAGAGGATGAATTCGGTCGGCGGCGTGATCCGCACCGTCGTGCCATAGACCTCCGCATGGGAGACATCGCGGAACCATTCCTCCGTCACGGGCAGGCTGGCGGAGGAGATGTTGTAGATGACGTCGAAGAAATTGCCGTCGCGCCAGACCTTGCCGATCCAGCGTTCATCCTCGAATTCGACGCGATGTCCCAGCGCCTTGAAATAAGCGAGGATGCGGGGCGCGTCGCCGGGCTTGCAGAAGACGTCCAGATCCTTGGTCGGCCGCATGATGCCGGTATGGCATCCCAGCGCATAGGTGCCCGACAGCATGAACGGGATGCCGGATTCCACCAGATGCGCAAGGCTTTCGGCGTAGAATTCGGCAGCCTCCGGCGGGGGATCGAAGGTGACGGGGTACTGGCTCATCACCCTGGGGAACGGACAAGCGGGCGCTTCCGTTCCCCTGCCGGGCAGAAGCCTATCGCATCGTCGGGATGACGAAGCTCTGGTCGATCACCGCGCCGCCATCGGGCCAGCGCTGTGTGATCTTCTTGGTGCGGGTGTAGAAGCGCACGCCGTCCATGCCATACTGGTCGAGATCGCCGAAGCCCGAACGCTTCCAGCCGCCGAAGCTGTGATAGGCGACCGGCACCGGGATCGGCACGTTGATGCCGACCATGCCGACTTCGACATCGGCGGCGAATTTGCGCGCATAGTCGCCGTTGCGGGTGAAGATGGCGACGCCATTGCCATATTGATGCTTCGACGGATAGCTGAGCGCCTCCTCGAAGCTCTGGGCGCGCAGGATCTGGAGCACCGGGCCGAAAATCTCGTCCTGATAGCTTTTCATCTGCGGCGTTACCCGGTCGATCAGCGTCGGGGCGAGATAGAAGCCCTCCTCATAGCCCTGAAGCGAGAAGCCGCGCCCGTCGACCACGATCTCCGCGCCTTCGTCGGCGGCCATCTGGATATAGCTTTCGACACGGGCCTTGTGCACGCCGGTGACGAGCGGGCCATATTGCGCGTCGGGATCGGTAGGGATGCCGGGGCGCAGCGTTTCGATGGCGTCCAGCAGCTTGGCGCGGAAGGCGTCAGCGGTCGCCTCGCCCACCGGTACGACCACCGGCAGCGCCATGCAGCGTTCGCCCGCCGAACCATAGGCCGCGCCAACGATGTCGGCCACTGCCTGATCCATGTCGGCGTCGGGCAGGATGATGCCATGATTCTTGGCGCCGCCCATCGCCTGCACGCGCTTGCCGTTCTGCGCGCCGCGGGCATAGACGTAATTGGCGATGTCGGACGATCCGACGAAGCTGACCGCCTTGATGGCGGGATGGTCGAGAATGGCGTCGACCATCTCCTTGTCGCCATGGACGACGTTCAGGATGCCGGCGGGCATGCCTGCCTCCATGGCGAGTTCAGCGAGGCGCACCGGGACGGAGGGGTCGCGTTCCGAGGGCTTGAGGATGAAGGCGTTGCCGCAGGCGATGGCCATGGCGCTCATCCAGAGGGGGATCATCGCGGGGAAGTTGAAGGGGGTGATGCCAGCGGCGATGCCCAGCGGCTGGCGCATGGAATAGACGTCGATGCCCGGACCCGCGCCCTGGGTGTATTCGCCCTTCAGCAGATGGGGGATGCCGCAGGCGAATTCGACGACTTCCAGGCCGCGCTGGATGTCGCCCCTGGCATCAGCGACGACCTTGCCATGTTCGGAGGAGAGCAGGACGGCCAGTTCGTCCATATTCTGTTCGATCAGTTCCTTGAAGCGGAACATGACGCGGGCGCGGCGCTGCGGGTTGGTGGCGGCCCATTCGGGCTGGGCGGCGAGGGCGGAATCCACCGCCTTCTGGAGATGGGCGGCGGTGGCGAGTTCGACCTGCGCCTGGACCGCGCCGGTGGCGGGGTTCAGCACGTCGGACAGGCGGGCGCCGGCGAGCGGGGCGGATTGTCCATGAATGAAATGAGTAATTGAACGCATTTTTCCGGTTTCCTCTCCTGCCGGTGGATGGCTTTGGTATAGACGGGTCAGCTTTGCAGATATACGGGTATGTGGACACATTGGTTGTGCGGATTTGCCCATGCTGAATTCCGACGAACTGCGCCTGTTCCTGGCCGTGATGCGGGAGGGCAACATGCTGGCCGCCGCGCGCCGGGTCGGGGTGGATCATAGCACGGTCGCCCGGCGCCTGACCAATATGGAGGCGACGCTGGGCGCGCGGCTGTTCGACCGCAGCCCGCGCGGGGTGACGCCCACGCCCGCCGCCTTCGCGCTGGTTTCCCATGCCGAGCGGATCGAGAGCGAGCTGCTCGCCGCGATGAGCAGCGTCGCGGGGCGCGACCGGGAGGTGGAGGGGACGGTGCGGCTCGCCACGCCGGAGGCCTTTGCCAGCCATCTGATCGCGCCGCGCGTGGCCGAGTTGCGGGAGCGCCATCCGCGCCTGACGCTGGAGCTTGCGTCCGAAAGCAAGGCGGCCAGCCTGTCGCGGCGGGAGGCGGAGATCGCCGTGATGCTGAAACCGCCACCCAAGGGACGGTTCGTGACCCGCAAGCTGGCCGATTACCGCCTGGGCCTCTATGCGTCGAAAGCCTATCTGGCGCGGGAGGGGGTGCCGACGGGGCGGGGCGACCTGAGCCGTCATGTCTTCGTTTCCTATATCGAGGAACTGGCCGGGTTCGCGGAGATGATCGCGCTGGACCAGCTGTTGCCCGGCGCGGCCATCGTCTTCCGCGCCAGTTCCAGCGCCGCGCAGCATGCGGCGGTGGCGGCGGGGATGGGGCTGGGCGTGCTGCACGTCTTCGCGGCGGCGGAGGACGAGCGGCTGGTGCAGTTGTTTCCGGAGTCGATGCCGGAGTCGATGCCGGAGTCGATGGAGGTGTGGCGCAGCTATTGGCTGGTGATGCATGCCGATCTGCAGAGGCTGCCCAGGGTGCGGGCGGCGGCGGATTTTCTGGAGGAGGTGACGCGGGAGATGCGGGAGCGCTTATAGGGGCGCGGGCCGATCCCCGACCGCCGCCTTCGGCGGGAGATCGGGCGTTCAGGCCGCCATCTTCACGGGGATGGCGGGATCGGCCAGCTTTGTCCGGTCGACCGCGACGCCCTTCAGGATCAGGGTGCGGGCGCCCATGAAATCCCTGGGGCTGTTGATGGCGTCGACCGCGATCACCCGGCCCCCGCGCAGATAGAGGGCGGTGAACGGACCGTTTTCCGGATCGCCGCGCACGACCATGTCGTCGGCATCCCGGTTGAGGCCGGCGGATTGCAGCCTGATGTCATACTGGTCGGACCAGAAGGTCGGCAGCGCGCGATATTCGGCCGGCGCCCCCAATATGGTGTCGGCGGCGGTGGCGGCGGAATCCATCGCATGCTGCACGGATTCGAGCCGCCAGAGCCCGCCCGCATGGGGATTGGGGTGCCGCGCGCAGTCGCCTATCGCCAATATGCCTTCCGCCGAGGTCCGGCAATATCCGTCCACCAGCACGCCGCCGTCGCAGGCGATGTCCGCCTGTTCCGCGAGCGCCGTTTCCGCATCGATGCCGATGCCGACGATGGCGATGTCGACGGGGATTTCCCCGCCCGAGGCCAGGCGGATGGCAGAGACGCGATCCGCGCCGGAAAAGTCCGCAATCCGTTCGCCCAGGCGCAGGTCGACGCCCCGGCGGCGATGCTGCCGTTCGAAGAAATCGGAGAGCAGGGGGGAGGTGACGCGCTGGAGGACGCGGGGCTGCGCCTCGATGACGACGACTTCATGCCCCATTTCGCGCGCCGCCGCCGCGACCTCCAGCCCGACATAGCCCGCGCCGACGAGGCCGACGCGGCCGCCGCCGCGAAGCCCCGCCCGAATGGCGTCCACATCCGCGACGGTGCGCAGATGATGGATGCCCGGCAGGCCGGAACCGGGGCAGCGCAGGGTGCGCGCCCTGCCGCCGGTCGCCAGCACGCACCATCCGAAGCGGATCGTCCGGCCATCGTCCAGTTCGGCGCGCCGCCCGGCGGGATCGAGCGAACGGACCCTGCATCCCAGTTCGAACCGGACCCGCTGTTCGTCCCAATAGCCGCTGTCCCGCAGCAGCAGCCGGTCGATCTGCACGGCGCCGACCAGATAGGCCTTGGAGAGGGGAGGGCGGTCATAGGGCAGGCAGTCCTCTTCGCCCGCCACGGCGATGCTGCCGGCAAAGCCCTTCTGCCGCAGCGCAATGGCCAGATGCGCGCCCGCATGGCCGCCGCCGACGATGAGGACGTCCGTTTGCTCGTTCAATGCGATTCTCCTCCCCTGTGCGCGGTCGCCGGGCGACGATCCGGCGCGTTTCCGGGCCGTCGCGGGCGCGCCGCCGCCGCGCCGCGCGAACGGATTGCCGGGCGGCGAGGGGCAACGGCCTGTTTCTCATCGACATTGCGGATCGTTCGGGCCGGCGACAGCCCATGCCGATGCTTCGAAGCTGGGCCAAAATCGCCGCGGCAACTATCCCCTGAGCGCAGGCCTTGCCCTGATCGCGCGGTCTTTTCGGGCGGCAGGCTTGACCCGGCCCTGTAATAAGAGTGTCATCGCGAAAGGGACGAGGCTGTAACGACATCCAGCCATGACGGCCTGCAAATGGCGGTCGTCCGCGCTTCCGGCACGCTGCGTTCCGGATCGCGGGACCGCCATGTCCGGCGCGTCATTTTCCGGATGTCGATGCAGCCGAGGGAGGGCCGTGTCGATGATCCGTCGCCGGGGTGGGCAGCGTCCACCGGAGCGAGGCAGGCGTTTCAAGCCGGGTCGGGGACCGGGCCAGGGAGGACGAGCATGTTGACGCAAATGGCTGCGCCGAGCCGCTTCTGGAATGGCGAGGCGCTTCCGCTGGTTCAGTGGAACAGGTTCAGCAGCACCGACGCGGGCGATGTCGAGGCGCATATGAGCCGGATGTTCTGCCCCCACAGGCTGGACGTGCAGGGCGGGCGGCCGCCGATCGATTTCCGCCACAATCAGGCGCAGCTCAAGGCGCTGACCTTCAACGCGCAGGATTATGGCAATCCCTTCGGGCGGATTTCCATCGACGTGCCGCAGATGGGGCAGATCTATCTGGTGCAATTCTCGCTGACGGGCACGTCCTTCATCACCCATGACAGGGACAGTTTCAGCCTGGCGCCCGGCGAGATGTGCGTGCTGGCCCCGGATTCGCATTTCCGCCAGACGTTCGAGGCGGGCTACAAGCATTTCACCATCAAGATACCCAAGGCCGATCTGGAGCAGGTGCTGGCGAGCGAACTGGGGTTCCGGCCGGACGATCTGGTCTTTTCGACCCGGCCGGTGCCGCTGGTGGGGGCGGCGCAGGCCTTTGCCCATCTGGTCCGTACTATCTGCGACGACATCGATTACGGGCTGACGGGCTATACCCATCCCCGCGCGAGCGGCGCGGTGGAGGATACGCTGAAGCGCCTGCTGCTGGCGGCGGTGCCGCACAATCATTCCGAACTGTTCGACAGCGCGCCATCCGGGCCCGCGCCCTATTATGTGCGGCGCGTCGAGGATTTCGTGCGGGGCCATGCGTGCGAGGCGATCTCCCTGATCGACATGATCGAGATTTCCGGGGTCAGCGCGCGGTCGCTGCATGCGGGGTTCCGGCGGTTTCGCGGGGTGACGCCGATGGTTTACCTCAAAAATGTGCGGCTGGACCTGGCGCGCAAGATGCTGCTGGGCGGCGTGGAGGAGGGGCATAGCGTGACCGATGTCGCGCTGGCCTGCGGGTTCAGCCATTTGAGCAAATTCGCGCGTGACTATGCGGAGCGGTTCGGGGAGCGGCCCTCGGCTACGTTGCGGCAGTTGAAGGGGTGAGGGGCGGGCGCGTGTCAGTTCTGTTCCGGTGGGATTGAGGCGCAGCGTACTCCTGCGAAGGCACTCGAACGAGACGAGTGGCTCGTGAGAGTCCAGTTCCAGCGGCGGGACTGGGTTCCTGCCTTCGCAGGAACAGGGTGGAGGTTTGACTTAAGCGCTGCACCGACCATCAGGGCGCGATATGCACCGCGCCGTCGATGATCTCTACCGCATAGGTTTTGAGCGCGATGGAGCAGGGGGCCGCGCAGGCCGCGCCGGTCTTGATGTCGAAGCTGCCGAGGTGGAAGGGGCAGACGATCTTGCCATCCTCTATCTCGCCTTCCGCCAGCGAGGCTTCGCCATGGGTGCAGAGGTCGTCGGTGGCGAACACCTCCCCGTCCAGCAGATAGACGGCGATGCCGTGGCCGCCGTCCAGTTCGACGCGGTGCACTTCGTCTTCGCTGAGATCGTCGATTGCGCAGAGGCGGATCATGGGGCGAACGCTTTCTTGATCGCCCAGGGGGGCGTCGCCACGCCCTGCACGCGCAGGTCCAGCTTCACGGACGTGAATTTCCATTCTTCTTCCTCATATATTGTCAGGCTGTCGTACCAGCCGCCCAGCCAGCGATCTTCCGGGCCGGAGTCCCCGGCCATGGTGGACAGTTCCCAAAGATACCAGCGGCAGCGCGCCGAGCGGGCGTCTTCCATAAATTCGACATGGGGGGCGACCATATAGTGGATCGACCACAGCACCTGTTCGGCGGCGATGCGGGCGAGGCCCTGGGCAATGGCGGCGGCGCCGTGGAAGGTGGCGAAGCCCTCCGCCGACCAGGTGGCGTCCGCGTGGAACAGCGGTCGCATGATCGCCGGATCGTTCCTTCGGTCCGCGCCGTGGGCGTAGCGCGCCACGAGACCTTCCATCTCCTGGCGCGCTTCGATGCGGAACAGCCGTTCCTCCATGGGCAGGGGGGCCATATTCAGGCGGCCATCGGGCGCAGCCCGCGCCATGTCTCCTGCCCGCCATGGACGGCGACGAAGCGCGCCTCCTCGAACGCATAGGGGACGCCGGGGGAGCCGGAATATAGTTCGATATGCGGGGCGACCTCGGCCAGCGAGAGGGCGAGATTGTAGAGGGGGTGGTGGCTTTCCGGCAGCGCGCCCAGCGGGAAGCGGTCGACCTCCGCCAGCGCGTCCGGCAGGCGGGGCAGCATGCGGTCGTAGAAGGCGCGCAGTTCCGCCGCGTTCGACGCCTGCCGCTTGCGCTGGCGCTGGTCGGCCGTCGGCAGGTTCCAGTCGAGGCAAAGGGAGAGGTCTTCGAAGCCGGTGGGCAAAGTGGGTTGCGTCATGGTCTTTTCCCCCTCACGCATTGACATATCGGTCGACCACGGCGGCGCTGTGGCGGATGAGGATTTCGTCGTCCTGGAGATTCTGGACGAGCTTGGCGCGGGACTGCATCGCCCTTTGCGTGTCCTCCATGGTGGCGGTGTCCTCCAGCCAGGCGTTGCGCTGGAGCGTCATCGCATGTTCGATGGCCCAGCGTTCGGCGTTGGTCTTTGGCGGGCGGACATAATAGCGGCCCTCCCAGAGCGTGCGGTTATGGGCGATGGGCCAGAATTGGTGGGTGAACCAGATGCCTTCCGACACGTGGATCAGCGTGTTGGGGAAGAGGACGCTGAGTTCGAAGGCGAAATCGTCGCGCTTGTCCGGGTTGATCGCGGGGGGCAGCATGGTTTCGGCGCGCTGGGTGACGAGCGAGGCGCCGGCGATGCTATTGGCGATGCCCGCGACCGGGGTGGGTTTCGCGCCCAGCGTCAGGCAGACGGCGCAGCTGCGGTGCGGGCCCATCAGCTTCACATTTTGCAGCCCGGTGGAGAAGGTGTTGGGGAAGGAGCCGGCATGGATGGTGTCGACATGATAGGCCTCCGCAAAGGCGTCGTGCGCGACCTTCCAATTGCATTCCAGTTCGGTGTGGTAGGTGAACTGGTAGCTGAGTTCGGCAAAGGGGAAGCCCGCGAAATGCGCGGCATAGTCGCCCAGAAAATCGGTCAGGCTGTTGTCCGGATTTTCGGCCAGGTTGACGAAGATGAAGCCTTCCCAGACATCGGTATGGATCGGGGTGAGGCCGTTCCGCTGCCTGTCGAAACATGGGTAGAAGCGTTCCTCGCTCGGCACATGTTTCAGCGCGCCGTCCGCGCCATAGACCCAGCCGTGGAAACGGCAGGTGACGATGGCCGCCTTGCTGCGGCCGAAGGTTTCCGGGCCGGTTTCGGTGACGACGGTGTTGCCGCGATGGGCGCAGACATTGTGATGGGCGCGCACGACATCGTCCTTGCCGCGCATCAGGATGACCGACGTGTCGGCGGCGGCGAGGCGCTTGACCTTGTAATCGCCCCTGTCGGGGATTTCGTCGACGCGGCCGACGCAGAGCCAGACCTTCCTGAATATCTTCTCCCGTTCCCGTTCATACCAGTCCGGGTCGATATAGGGTTCGATGGAGATGGGGCCCGATCCCAGTTCGGGATGTTCGTGTAACCAGCGATGCGCGTCGTTCATCATCCTGTCCTTGCCGTTGCATCGGTTGTCGTTGCGGCTTCCGAATGCGTGAAATCGGCATGGATGATGTCGGCGCGCGCCATGCCCCGCTAGCCCGATCCGGTGCGCCTTAGCCTGGGGGCGCATCAAAGGCGCGGGGGGACGGAAGCGGTGCGGAAGGGCTTTTTCGCGGTTCCTCACTCCGTCGCGCTCAGATGATGAACTTCGCGGGATCAGGCTAGCGCGGCTGGCCGATCTGGGTTCGATTATGGCGGTACCAGAAAAACAAAATGCCAATCGAGACGGGGAGTCAAATATGGAAGATGAAAGCTGCAAACCCATATCGTCCGGCCGCGCGGCCCGGCGTCTGCAATCGGGTTCGGTGCGCGCGCTGGTCGCCGGGCTGGCGCTGGCGTCCGGAGCGCCCGTTCTGGCGCAGCAGGCGCCGGAAGACCCGGCTGCGAGCCAGAATAGCGGTATCGCGGAAATCACCGTCACCGCCCGTCGCCGCGCGGAGTCGCTTCAGGATACGCCGATCTCCATCTCGGCGGTGACTTCGGAAGGTCTGGCGCAGCGGGGGATCGATAATGTCACGCAGATCGGAGACTTCACGCCGAATGTGAAGTTCAACAGTTCGGTGCCGGTATCGGCCAGCAACGCCACGGCGGCGATCTTCATTCGCGGCATCGGGCAGAATGACTATCAGCTTTCCGCCGATCCGGGCGTGGGACTGTATCTGGATGGCGTCTATATTTCGCGGGGGGTCGGCAATGTGCTCGACGTCCTCAATGTCGAGCGGATCGAGGTGCTGCGCGGGCCGCAGGGGACTTTGTTCGGCCGCAACACCATCGGGGGCGCGGTGAGCGTGGTCACGAAGAAGCCCGCCGACGATCCGGGGGCCAGCCTGGAGCTGACGACCGGCAGCTACGACCGGGTGCAGATCAAGGGCTCGATCGACGTGCCGCTGGCCGAGGGGGTCTATACCAGCCTTTCGGGCTTTTATCATATGCGCGACGGCTATGTGAAAGGCACGGTGCCGCTGGCGCCGGACCTGGGCGACACCAATACGATGGCGGGGCGTTTCGCGCTGCGGCTGGAGCCGACGAGCAAGCTTTCCATCAACATCGCCGTCGACGGCACGCGGTCGCGGGAGGAAACCGCGCCCAACGTCATGCTCGCGGTCGATGAGAACGCGCCGGCGGCGCAGGTGTGGAACGGCCTTTATTCGGGCGCGGCGGGCATCTGCACCGACCTGTCCAACCCGGCCCGGCTGTCCGACACGCGCTGTTACAACAGCCAGTGGGCGCAGGCGCCCTATCGCCATGGCGGCACGTTCCGGGCGGTGTCGAGCGTCTTCGACAATTTCGGGAAGCGCCGTTACCAGTCGGCGTCGGACCTCAATATCTGGGGCGTTTCCGGCACGGTGGAATGGCGGCTGGGCGAGAATGTGTCGGCCAAGTCCATCACCGCCTACCGCAAGGTGACGGGTTTCTGGACCCGCGATTCCGATCATAGCCCGGCCAGCATCGTCCAGACCAAGAGCGACTGGAAGCAGGATCAGTTTTCGGAAGAATTGCAACTGATCGGCGATGCGCTCGACAGTCGTTTGAACTGGGTCGTCGGCGGCTATTATTCGAAGGAAAGCGGCAATCACCAGGATCTGGTCAACATTGTCGACGCCGTCTTCATGAGCGGTGCGATCCTCGATGGACGGAGCCTTGCCGCCTTCGGTCAGGCGACGTTCGAGATCGTCCATAATCTCAGCCTGACCGGCGGCATACGCTGGACCGAGGACAAGAAGACATTCGACAATGGCAATCAATATGTCGTGGCGGCGGGCTTCCTGACGGGGCAGCCCTTCAATCCCGACGGGTCGGGGTTGCAGGACGGCGATCCGCTGATGGGCCCGCCCGGACGGACGACGATCAAGGACCGCGCCTGGACGCCGATGGCCAGCCTTTCCTATCGCTGGTCGCCCGAATTCCTGACCTACGCATCCTATTCGCAGGGGTTCAAGGGCGGCGGCTTCACCCAGCGCGTCTTCCCGCCCTTCGCCAATATTCCGTCCTTCCGGCCGGAGACCAGCACCACCTACGAAGTCGGCTTCAAGTCCGACCTGTTCGACCGGCGGCTGCGGGTGAATGGCGCGGCCTTCGTCAACGATTATGACGATCTGCAGATCACCGTGAACGATCCGCGTCTGGGTTTCGCGCCGATCATCCAGAATGCGGCGAAGGCGCGCATCAAGGGGCTGGAGCTGGAAGTGCAGGCCCGGCCGACCGAGGCGCTGAAGCTGGAGGCGGGGCTCGGCTATCTGGACGCGAAATATCGGCAGGTGGACATTCGGGCGCTCAACAGCGGCGTGACCAGGGATTCCCATTTGCAGAATGCGCCCAAATGGACGCTGAGCGCGGGGGCTTCCTACGACATCCGGGTCGACGGGGTGGGCCGGTTCACGCCGCGGGTCGACTGGTCCTACCGGTCGAAGGTCTATAATGACGCGGTGAACAGCCCGCTGCTGATCCAGAAGGGCTATCATCTGGTGAACGCCTCCATCGGCTATAGCGACGAGCCGGAAAGCTGGCTGATCACGCTGGGCGTCAAGAACCTGACCAAGCAAGTCTATCTGGGATCGGGCTTCGTGGATTCCTTCGGCGGGATCACGGAGGGGGCGTTCGGGCGGCCCCGCGAATGGTTCCTGAGCGCGCGGCGGACCTTCTGACAATCATGCGGGCGCCGGTCTTCCCGGCGTCCGCCCTGGCGGGCGAGGACGGCATGGCGGAAATATGGGAACGCAGGGTCGAGCGGCTGGAGGCGTTGCGCGACATCGATGCGCTGATCGTCGACCTTTCGCGGGCCTTCGATGCGGGGCCTTCGGCGGAGATGCTGCGGCCGCTTTTCACCGAGGATGCGGTCTTCCGGGTCGACCGATACGGGCTGTTGTCGGGCGGGGAAGCCATCGCTGAGGGCGTGGCGGGCAATGCGGAGCAGGGGTTCAGATGGACCCTGCATTATCTGGTTTCGCCCAAGGTGACGCTCGATCCCGCTTATGAGCGGGCGGGCGTGGAATTCATGCTGTGGGAGGTTGCGACCTCAGCCAGCGGGCGGGCCTATTGGATCGGCGGGCGCTATGTCGCGGACGTGCGGAAGATGGCGGGCGGCTGGCGGTTCGGTGCGCTGGAACTGCGGGCCGATCTGATCTCCCACTATCCCGATGGGTGGCGGGACAAGCCGGAGGCTTTGGGAGATGCGTGAAGTTGGAGCATGTCCTGTCAGGAAAGAGGAGGGCTTCGACAGGCTCAGCCCGAACGGGGGCGGGTCGGCACGCTGTTGCCCTGGGTCCTGTGGCGAAGAAGCGATAGAGTTTACGGGAAATATCGGAGAGTAGGATGACCACGACATGCACGGCGGAAGACTTGCGCCATATCAACCGCAGCGTCGATGATATTCGCGAAGAACTGGGCGTCGATCCGGTATCGGTGCGGGCGATCAGCGATCCGGCCATTTACGAACTGGAGCGGGAGAAAATCTTCAGCAAAACCTGGCTGAAGGTCGCGACAATTTGGGAACTGCCCCATGCCGGCGACTATAAGGTCAAGGAACTGCCGGTGGCGGACGCATCCGTGCTGATCGTGCGGGGCAAGGACGGGCGGATCAGGGCCTTCCACAATGTCTGCACCCATCGCGGGAACAAGGTCGTGCCGAGCAGCGGTTTCGAGACCTTCGGGCGGTCGCGCGCCAATGTCGTCACCTGCCGCTTCCATGGCTGGGTGTTTTCGACCGACGGGCCGCTGCGTTCCGTGCCGATGAAGGAGAAGTTCGGCAAGCTGGATACCGCCTGTCTTGGCCTGCGCGAAATCCATTGCGATAGCTGGGAAGGTTTCGTCTTCATCCATTTCGACCCCGAACCGGCGCAGACGTTGACCGACTATCTGGGCGATTTCGGCCGGTTGTTCGGCGGCTATCCCTATGCGGAATCGACCACCGCCTTCCGCTATTCGACGGTGCTGAACTGCAACTGGAAGGTCGCCCATTATGCCTTCAGCGAAGGCTATCATGTGCCGACCATCCATGCCGGATCGCTGCCGGGCTTCAAGGGGGTGGAGCATGGCGATTTCAAGCTGATGGGGCCGCATGCCTCCTCCACCATCTATGGGGCGGGGATGGACACGGCGCCCTCGACGCTGGCCTTCGCGTCGATGCTGAGCACGACCGAGCGCCACCGGCCGCGGCCCGACCAGTTGCCGCCCGCGATCAACCCGGAGCGGCGGGCGGATTTCCAGTTCGAACTGCCCAATCTCTTCCCCAATTTCATCATCCATCTGGCGTCGGGCTGCGGCTATCCGGGCATGTCCTTCTTCACGCATCAATTCTGGCCGCTCGACCATGGGCGGACGCTGTGGGAGGGGATCAACTATTTCCGGCCAGCCCAGAATGCGGCGGAGCAGGTGGCGCAGCAGCATGTGAATGCGCTGCATCGGAACGCCTGGCTGGAGGATACCGCCACCATGGAGGACACTTTCGCCGGCATCATGTCCGGATCGATCGACGCGATGCAGTTGATGGACCAGGAATTCCTGATCCGCCACGCGGCGCGCACGCTCGACACTTATCTCGCGGCTTGAGGACTTTAGCATGACCGACCCGATACTCCCCGCGCCCTTTGTCGATCTGGCGCCGCTGGCCGCTCATTGGGCGCGGCCCAGCGAGAATGAGCGCAGCGAGATACGCTGGAGCGCCAGCGCCGCCGATTTCAGGGCGCTGTATGAGGCGATGATGCCGCGTCTGGACGCAATATTGCGGCTGTTGTCGGAGCATCCGGCCAGCGGCATGCCGGAGGATGTCCATAATCTCTTCCTGCTGGCCTGCGCCTTTGCCGAGGCGTCGCCGCATCATGAGCTTTATGGGGGCAGCAGCGCCGTTCCCTTCAGCTTCGATGCGCGGCGCTTCGTGCGCATGGATGGCGATGCCGCGCTTTGAGCGGTCCCATAGCAACAAAGGGTAGTTCCAATGTCTGACGCGCGTTCGCATATCGAGGTTCATGACTATAGCGGCGGGATCGTCGGGCCGGGCATCGCGCCGGCCGGGACCGTTCGCGACGGCGGCACCATCCGCACCGGCACGCCGCCGGGCTGCTGGGGGCCGATGATCACGCCGAAATTCCAGGGCGGGCATGAAGTCACCCGTCCCGTGCTGGTTGAAGGGGCGGAGGTCGGGGACGCCATTGCCATCACGCTGAAGACCGTGCGGGTGACGTCGCTCGCCACCTCTTCGGGCGTGATGGAATTTGTCGAGGGGCGCTATGTGGGCGATCCCTTCGTCGCGAAGCTGTGCCCGAGCTGTGGCACGACCGCGCCGTCCAGCCATATCGAAGGGATCGGGGACGAGGCGGTGCGCTGCGACAATTGCGGGGCGGAGGTGAATGCGTTCCGCTTTTCCAACGGCTATGTCATCGTGCTGGACCGGGAAAACAATGTGTCGCTGACCGTGAGCAAGGATGTCGCGGAACGGATCGCAGGCGACGCGCGGAATATTGCGGCCATTCCGGACGGGGCGGACCAGCATTCGATCCTGGCGCTGGCGCGGGCGGATATTGCGGGCCTGGCGAGCCGCATGCGGCCTTTTCTGGGCAATATCGGCACGATGCCGTCCCGCGACCTGCCGGATTCGCATAATGCGGGGGATTTCGGGTCGTTCCTGATCGATGCGCCCCATGGCTACAGCTTCACGCAGGAGGAGTTGGACCGGCACAAGACCGATGGGCATATGGACACCAATTCGGTGCGGGAGGGCGCGATCCTCATCTGCCCGGTCAAGGTGCCCGGCGGCGGCGTCTATATGGGCGACATGCATGCGCAGCAGGGCAATGGCGAGATTGCCGGCCATGCCACCGACGTGTCGGGCGTGGTCGAGCTGGAAGTGAAGGTGATCAAGGGGCTGAAGCTGGACGGCCCGATCCTGTTGCAGCATCGCGACGACCTGCCCTTCCTGGCGCAGCCGATGAGCCGGGAGGAGCGCGCGGCGGTCGGGCGGCTGGCCGAGCGCCATGGGCAGAAGGTGATAGAGGACAATGCGCCGATCACCTTCATCGGTTCGGGGCCGACGCTGAACGACGCGACCAGGAACGGGCTGACCCGCGCCGCCGAGGTGACGGGATTGCCCTATGACGAGATCCTCAACCGGGCGACCATCGCGGGATCGATCGAGATCAGCCGGTTGCCCGGCGTGGTGCGCGTCACCTTCCTCTGTCCGACGCCGATCCTGGAGCGGATGGGCGTGGCGGAGCTGGTGCGGCGGCAATATGGCACGCAGGCGTGATCGCCATGAGCGGGGCGAAAATGCCGGGATCGGTCGTCATCGGCCGCGATGTCGTGGACCGCATGCTGCATCTGGAGACCGGCCGGACCGACGAGGCGCTGAACGCGCGGTTCGGCATCAGCTATAATAGCTGGCGCAAGATCATCGCGGGGCGGCCGGTCCGGTCGTCCATGGCCGCCCGGCTGGTGCGGCGCGTCGAGAGCATCGAGCCGGGTGTCTGATACCTTGCCGGTATGAAATCGAACCGAAACGGCATTTTCCCTTGCCGCTCGGCCTTTCTATCTGTTCCGGACTGCAACGGAGAATTCATGGCGTCCTCCATCACCATCGATAGCGTCGAGGCCTTCATACTCGACGTGCCGACCATCCGGCCGCATGTGCTGTCGGTCGCGACGATGCGGTCGCAGGCGATGGTCATCGTCCGGCTGGTCTGTTCCGACGGGGTGGAGGGGATAGGCGAGGGAACGACCATCGGCGGCCTCAGCTATGGCGCGGAAAGTCCAGAGGGCATCAAGCTGGCCGTCGACACCTATTTCGCGCCGGTCCTGACCGGGGCGGACGCCACGCGCCCGGCCGCGATCATGGCTCGGCTGCGCAGGGAGATCGCCGCCAATCATTTCGCCAGGAATGCGGTGGAGACGGCGCTGCTCGACGCGCAGGGCAAGCGGCTGGGCGTGCCGGTCAGCGAATTGCTGGGCGGGCGGGTGCGCGACCGGTTGCCGGTGCTCTGGACGCTGGCCAGCGGCGATACGGCGCGCGACATAGAGGAGGCGGAAGCGATGCTGGCGTCGCGCCGCCACGACGCCTTCAAGCTCAAGATCGGGAAGCGCCCGCTGGAGGCCGATGTCGCGCATGCGGCGGCGATCAAGAAGGCGCTGGGCGACCGGGCCAGCGTGCGGGTCGACGTGAACCAGGCGTGGAGCGAGGTGACGGCCAAGCGCGGGCTGGCGATGCTGGCCGATGCGGGCGTCGACCTGGTGGAGCAGCCGATCAGGGCGAGCAGCCTTTCGGGCATGGCGCGGCTGACCGCGATGGGCCGCCTGGCGGTGATGGCGGACGAGGCGCTGTACGGGCCGGAGACGGGCTTTGCCTATGCCGCCGCCGGGGCCGCCGACGTGTTCGCGATCAAGATCGCCCAGGCCGGGGGGCTGACGGCCGCCAGGGGGCTGGCGGCCATTGCCGAAGCGGCGGGCGTGGCGCTCTATGGCGGCACCATGCTGGAGGGGGGCGTGGGGACGGTCGCGTCGGCGCAGTTGTTCGCGACCTTCGCCGATCTCGCCTTCGGGACGGAGCTGTTCGGGCCGCTGCTGCTGACCGAGGAGGTGCTGGCGCAGCCGCTGGACTATTCGGACTACAGCCTTGCCGTGCCGGACGGGCCGGGCCTTGGCATCGCGCTGAACCCCGACGCGGTCGCCGCCTTCCGCCGCGACGCGCCCGCGCGCACCACCGTCCTTCTTTCCGGACAGGCGAAGGGATAGGCCGATGCTGTTTCACGTCACCATGGATGTCCATGTTCCGCACGGTTGCGACCCGGTGCGCTTCGAGCAGTTGAAGGCCGCGGAAAAGGCGCGTTTCCAGCAGTTGCAGCGGGACGGGACATGGCGGCACATCTGGCGGGTGGTGGGCCGGTACAGCAATGTCAGCATCTTCGATGTGGAGGACAATGCGCAGCTCCACGACCTGCTGACCAGCCTGCCGCTCTATCCCTTCATGGAGGTGAAGGTGACGGCGCTGTGCCGCCATCCTTCCTCGCTCCATGACGACGATCGCTGATATTCAAACTTCCGGAGAGGTGAACATGACCGAAGATTTCGTGAACGGCGCAGCGGTCCAGGCCCTGCTCGACCGGGCCAGCGGCCTCGATGCCGAAGGCGGCGACGGGCGGCTGAAGGCCATCGTCCGCGAGCTGGCCGAAGCGGTGATGAGGACCATCGTCCGCCATGATGTGAGCGAAAGCGAATTCTGGGCCGCGATCCAGTATTTCCAGGAAGGCGCCGCCGAATTCGGCCTGATCGTGCCGGGCGTGGGGCTGGAGCATTTCATGGACCTGCTGATGGACGCCCGGGATGCCGAGGCGGGCAGGACCGGGGGGACGCCGCGCACCATCGAAGGGCCGCTCTATGTCGCGGGCGCGCCGCTGGTGGAGGGGGACGTCAACCTGAGCGACGATCCCGACGATACCGGCACGCTGTACATGAGCGGCGTGATCAGGGGGCCCGGGGGGGAGCCTGTCGAGGGTGCGATCCTGCACGTCTGGCACGCCAATTCGCAGGGCTGGTATTCGCATTTCGACCCGACCGGCGAGCAGACGCCCTTCAACAACCGCCGCCGCATCCGGATCGGCAGCGACGGGCGCTACAGCTTCCATTCGAAGATGCCCAACGGCTATAGCGTGCCGCCCGGCGGGGCGACCGACCGGCTGATGCGGGCGCTGGGCCGCCATGGCAACCGCCCGGCCCATGTGCATTTCTTCGTCGAGGCGCCCGGCTATCGCACGCTGACGACGCAGATCAACTTCGGGGACGATCCGTTCGCGGCGGACGATTTCGCCTTCGCCACGCGGGAAGGCCTGCTGCCCGTGCCGAACCGGCAGGGCGATGCCGCCACCATCGTCTTCGATTTCGAGCTGCAGAAGGCCGGCGCTTCCACCGAGGAGGGTTTTTCGTTACGGGCCCGCGCAGCGGTTTGAGCAAGAGGCTTTTCCATGCAGAAGATTGTCGATAGTCCGAGGCGCGCGCTGGAAGGCCTGTTGTTCGACGGCATGACGATCATGTCGGGCGGATTCGGGCTTTCGGGCAATCCCGAAAGCCTGATCCCCGAGATCCGGGCATCGGGCGTGAAGGACCTCACCATCATCTCCAACAATGCGGGGGCCGACGGGTTCGGGCTGTGGATGCTGCTGGAGAGCCGCCAGGTGCGCAAGATGATCTCCTCCTATGTGGGGGAGAACAGGCTGTTCGAGAGCCAGTATCTTTCGGGAGAACTGGAGCTGGAGCTGAACCCTCAGGGCACGCTGGCCGAGCGCATCCGGGCGGGCGGCGCGGGCATCCCGGCCTTCTACACCAAGACGGGCGTGGGCACGATGGTGGCGGAGGGCAAGCCGGTCGAGACCTTCGAGGGGGAGGAATATGTGCGGGAGACCTGGCTGCGCGCCGACCTTTCCATCATCAAGGCGTGGCGCGCGGACCCCGCGGGCAACCTGATGTTCCGCAAGACGGCGCGCAACTTCAACCCGAACATGGCGACGGCCGGCAGGGTCACGGTGGCGGAGGTGGAGGAGATCGTGCCCGAGGGCGGTTTCGACCCCGACTGCATCCATACGCCCGGCATCTATGTCGACCGCATCGTGCTGAGCACCATCAACGAGAAGCGGATCGAGAAGCTGACGACGCGTCCGCGTGAGATCGGGGGGGCGCGTGAGACCGGGGGGGCGCGTGAAACCGGGGGCGCGCGAGAGACCGTGGGAGGGGCGGCCTGATGCCCTGGACCCGCGACGAGATGGCGGCCCGCGCCGCGAAGGAACTGCGCGACGGTTATTATGTGAACCTGGGCATCGGCATTCCGACGCTGGTGGCGAACCATGTGCCCCGAGGGGTGAACGTCACGCTGCAGAGCGAGAACGGCATGCTGGGCATCGGCCCCTTTCCCCATGAGGGGGAGGCGGACCCGGACCTGATCAACGCCGGCAAGCAGACGATCACCGCGCTGCCGACCAGCAGCTTCTTCTCCTCCGCGGACAGTTTCGCGATGATCCGGGGCGGGCATATCGACATGGCCGTGCTGGGCGCGATGGAGGTGGCGGCGAACGGCGACCTCGCCAACTGGACCATCCCCGGCAAGATGGTGAAGGGCATGGGCGGCGCGATGGACCTGGTCGCGGGCGTCAAGCGCGTGGTCGTGGTGATGGACCACAGGTCGAAGGACGGCAGCCCGAAGATATTGGAGCGCTGCACCCTGCCGCTGACCGGCAGGGGCGTGGTCGACCTGATCGTCACCGATCTGGGCGTGATCGCGGTGGACCGCAGGGCGGGCGGGCTGAGGCTGGTCGAAACGGCGCCGGGCGTCACCGTGCAGGAGATCGCGGCGGGCACCGGCGCGCCGATCGACATCGCCGGCGTGGCTGCCGCCGCATGAGCGAGGCCTTCCTCTGCGATGCGGTGCGCACCCCCATCGGCCGCTATGGCGGAAGCCTGGCGGGCGTCCGTGCCGACGATCTCGCCGCCATCCCGTTGCGCGCGCTGATCGGGCGGAGCGGCGTCGATCCCGCCGCCGTCGACGACGTGATCCTGGGCTGCGCCAACCAGGCGGGGGAGGACAACCGCAATGTCGCGCGCATGGCCGCGCTGCTCGCGGGGTTGCCCGACAGCGTCGGCGGATCGACCGTCAACCGGCTCTGCGCGTCCGGACTGGACGCCGTGGGCTCCGCCGCGCGGGCCATCCGCGCGGGCGACGCCGAACTGATGATCGCGGGCGGGGTGGAGAGCATGAGCCGCGCCCCCTTCGTCATGCCCAAGCCCGAGAGCGCCTATTCGCGCAGCAATGCGATCCATGACACCACCATCGGCTGGCGCTTCGTCAATCCCCGGATGAAGGCGCTCTACGGCGTCGATTCCATGCCTGAGACGGGCGAGAATGTGGCGGCCGACTTCGGCATATCGCGCGCCGATCAGGACGCCTTCGCCCTGCGCAGCCAGCAGGCGGCCGCCGCTGCGCAGGCATCGGGCTATTTCGCCGAGGAGATCGTGCCGGTCGTCGTCGCGGACCGCAAGGGTCGCGAAACCATGGTCGACGCGGACGAACATCCCCGCCCGGACACGACGATGGGGATGCTGGCGGCGCTGAAGCCGGTGGTGCGGCCGGACGGCACGGTGACGGCGGGCAACGCATCGGGAGTCAATGACGGCGCGGCGGCGATGATCGTCGCCAGCGAGGCGGCGGCGAAGACCCATGGACTGACGCCCCGCGCCCGCATCCTGGGCATGGCGAGCGCCGGCGTGCCGCCGCGCGTCATGGGCATCGGGCCGGTGCCGGCCACGAGGAAGCTGATGGCGCGGCTGGGCCTGTCCATCGACCGGTTCGACGCCATCGAGCTGAACGAGGCATTCGCCAGCCAGAGCCTGGCGGTGTTGCGGGGGTTGGGCCTTGCCGACGACGACCCGCGCGTCAACGCCCATGGCGGGGCGATCGCCCTGGGCCATCCGCTGGGCATGTCGGGCGCGCGCATCGCGATGACGCTGGTGCATCGTCTGGAACGGACGGGCGGCAGGCTTGGCCTAGCGACGCTGTGCATCGGCGTCGGCCAGGGGCTGGCGCTGGCGGTGGAGTGGGTCTGATGGAGAAGCGGTTCGTCACGACCGGCGACGGATGCCGCATCGCATGGCGGATGGACGGACCGGAGGATGCGCCCGTCCTGCTGCTGTCCAATTCGCTGGGCACCGGGCTGGAGATGTGGACGCCGCAGATGGCGGCGTGGACGCGGGCCTTCCGTGTGCTGCGCTACGACCAGCGCGGCCATGGCGCGTCGGATGCGCCGGCGGGCGGCTATTCCATCGACCGGCTGGGGCGGGACGCGATCGAGCTGCTCGATGCTTTGCGGATCGACGCGGTGGATTTTTGCGGCCTGTCGCTGGGCGGGATGGTCGGGCAATGGCTGGGCATAAGGGAGCCGCGCAGGCTGCGGCGGCTGGTGCTGGCCAACACGTCGAGCTTCATGGGGCCGCCCGCCGCCTGGGACGCGCGGATCGCGCTGGTGCGCGAGCGGGGCATGGCGCCGTTGGCGGAGGCTTCGGTCGAGCGCTGGTTCACCGCGGCCTTCGCCGCGCGCGGCGGGGACGCCATCGCGCCTGTCGCCGCGATGCTGCAGGCGACCGATCCGCAGGGCTATGCCGGCTGCTGCGCGGCGATCCGCGACATGGACATGCGGCGGACGGTGACGCTGATCGAGGCGCCGACGCTCGTGATCGGGGGCACGAAGGACCCGGCCACCCCGCCGCCGCACAGCGAGGCGCTGGGCCGGTCGATAGCGGGGGCGCGGCTGACGATGCTGGAGGCGGCGCATCTCGCCAATGTCGAGCAGCCCCAGGCCTTTGCAGAGGCGGTGACGGCGTTTCTTGGCTGAGCCGAAGTCCGTCCTGCGTGGACGGCGCCCTGCTTCACCGAGGGGTCGGTCCTAACGACGGGTCAGGCGGCGGCGGTTCTTGCCCACGGCCTTGCGATAATGGGCGGTGGAAGCGTGCATGACGGAAAGCGGCGTCGTGCCGAGCGCGCCGGTCATCGCCTTCCACTGCAGCAGGGCGGCGGCTTCGATCTTCTCCGCCACCATCTTCTGCGCCTCCAGCGCCGCTGCCGGATTGCCGGCCAACAGCCGGGGCAGGCGAAGGCCGATCACCATCGCCGCCTCTAGACCGAGGCTCCAATAGCCCAGCGCCACGCTCATCGGGTCCACCTGCCGCATGTCGATTGTCTCCATTGCCTTCCGGCGATGACGCCCGAGTCCTTAAAGTCGATCCCTGCGATAGCGCAATGGTGCGCGCTGTCACCCTTCTTCCGCCGGGCGGCGGCCGGTTCCTGATCCATGTAAGGCGGTTTTCGAGGAACCCGCCTCCGATCCCATGGGTTTTCCGGGCAAGCTTCGATGCGCGGGCATTGCGGCATCACAGGACGGGAGAGTGAAGCAATCGTGGCGACATCGTTCGAAGACAGGGTGGCGCGGGGCGCATGGGGCGCCGCCGAGGGCCGCGGTCCGGAATATCTGGCTCTCGCCTTTCGGGAGTTCTTCAGGAATCCGATGGCGGTCGGCTCCGCCTTTCCCGCTTCGCGCTATCTGGTCGAGCGCATGCTGTCCCCCATCGACTGGGGCCGGATGGATTGCGTGGTCGAATATGGGCCGGGCACGGGCATTTTCACCCGCGCCCTGCTGGACCGGCTGCCGGGCCATGCGCGGTTGCTGGCCATCGACACCAGCGCGGGCTTCATCGATCATCTGCGCGAGGCGACGCCCGACAGGCGGCTGATCGCCGTTACCGGTTCCGCCGATGCCGTGCGCGCCATCATGGCCGATCATGGGCTGGACGAGGCGGATTGCATCCTGTCGGGCCTGCCCTTCTCCACTCTGGCGCCGGACCGGGCGGAGCGGCTGATGGAGGCGAGCGCGCGGGCGCTGGCGCCGGATGGACGGTTCCTCGCCTATCAGATGCGGAAGGCCGTGCAGCCCCTGCTGGAGCGGCGGTTCGAGACGGTCGAGACGGGTTTCGAATGGCGCAATGTGCCGCCATGTCATCTTTACTGGGCGGCGCGTCCGTTCAGGGGATAACGGGCGGGACACTCGCCTGCGGGAGAGGGGGAATTCCGGCCCCCTCCCGCCATTTCGTCCTTTTGCGGCGGGGACTTCAGTTGCCGGTGGGGGCCAGATCGGCGATCAGGTCCAGCACCTGGCGCGCATGGTCCTTCCGGCAGATGAGCAGGTCCGGCAGATAGACATCCTCCCGGTTGTAGAGGAGCGGCGATCCGTCGAGGCGGCTGCAATGGAGGCCATGGGCGAGGGCGACGGCGACCGGGGCGCAGCTGTCCCATTCATATTGGCCGCCCGAATGGAGATAGATGTCGGCCTGTCCCAGGATCACCGCCATCGCCTTTGCGCCCGCGCTGCCCATGGGGACGAGTTCGGCGTCCAGCCTTTCCGCGACGGCGACCGCTTCGGCGGCGGGGCGGGTGCGGCTGATCACCATGCGCAGCTTTTCCGGTGCGGGCGGAATGGTGTGCGGCTGGTCGGTGCGCAGCACGATGCCGCCGTCGAGGCCGGGCAGCGCCACCGCGCCCACCGTCGCCCCGCCGTCCACCGACAGGCCGACATGCACCGCCCAGTCGGCGCGTTCCTCCCCATATTCGCGCGTGCCGTCGACCGGATCGACGATCCAGACGCGCGACTTGCCGAGGCGGGAGCCGTCGCACTTCATCTCCTCCGACAGCAGGCCGTCCTCCGGACGCTGTTCGCGCAGGGCATGGACCAGGAACTGGTTGGCGGTCTGGTCGCCCGCTTTGCCCAGCGCCCCGGCGCTGAACAGGCCGCTGTCGCGCACCGTGAGCAGCAGGCGCCCCGCAATGTCGGCCAGATGGGCGGCGAGATCGGCGTCGGTCATGCTCATGGGATCAGCCTCGCGATGATGGCTTCGGCCGCTTCTTCGGCGGTCATGGCGGTGGTGTCGATCCGGATTTCCGGATCTTCGGGCGCTTCATAGGGGCTGTCGATGCCAGTGAAATTCTTGAGCTCGCCGGACCGCGCCTTGCGGTAGAGGCCCTTGACGTCGCGCGCCTCCGCATCGGCGAGGGGGGTGTCGATATGCACTTCGATGAACTCGCCCGGCTGCATCATCTGGCGCACCATCTCTCGTTCCGCCCGGAAGGGCGAGATGAAGGCGGTGATGACGATCAGGCCCGCATCGGTCATGAGCTTCGCCACCTCGCCCACGCGGCGGATATTCTCCACCCGGTCGGCGTCGGTGAAGCCCAGATCCTTGTTCAGCCCATGGCGCACATTGTCGCCGTCGAGCAGGAAGGTGTGGCGGTTCATCCGCGCCAGCTTCTTTTCGACAAGGTTGGCGATGGTCGACTTGCCTGCCCCCGAAAGCCCGGTGAACCACAGCACGGCGGGCTTCTGGTTTTTGAGGCCCGCATGGAATTCGCGGGTGACGTCGGTCGCCTGCCAATGGACGTTCTGCGCCCGGCGCAGGCTGAAGTGCAGCATCCCCGCCGCCACGGTGGCGTTGGTGATCTTGTCGATCAGGATGAAGCCGCCCAGCACCTTGTTGGGGCTTGTGCGGTTCGTCTCATAGGGTTCGAACACGATCTGGCGGTCGGTGGACAGGTTGGCGACGCCGATGGCGTTCAGCTCCAGCGTCTTGGCCGCCAGATGCTCCATCGTGTTGACGTTGACCTGATATTTGGGCTGCTGGATCGTGGCGGTGACGGTCTGCGTGCCGATCTTGAGCCAATAGGGGCGGCCGGGCAGCATTTCCTCATCCGCCATCCAGACGATGGTCGCCTCGAACTGGTCGGCGGCCTGGGGCGGATTGTCGGACGCCGCGATCACGTCGCCGCGCGAGCAGTCGACCTCATCTGTGAAGCAGAGCGTGACGGACTGGCCGGCGACCGCTTCGTCAAGGTCGCTATCCAGCGTCACGATGCGGCTGACGGTGCTGGTCTTGCCCGACGGCAGGACGCGGATGGCGTCGCCCTTGCGCACCGTGCCGGTGGCGATCTGGCCGGAAAAGCCGCGGAAATCGAGATTGGGGCGGTTGACCCACTGCACCGCCATGCGGAAGGGCTTGAGCTGGTCGGAGACCTGATCGACCTCGACCGTTTCCAGATGCTCGATCAGCGCAGGCCCCTTGTACCAGGGGGTGTTTGCCGACGGGCCGGTGATATTGTCGCCCTTGAAGCCGGAAATGGGCATGGCCGTGAAGGCCTTGATGCCGATGCTATGGGCGAAATCGGTATAATCCTTGACGATGCCGTCATAGACCGCCTGATCGTAATCGACCAGATCCATCTTGTTGATGGCGAGGACGATGTTCCTGATGCCAATGAGGTGCGCCAGATAGCTGTGGCGGCGGGTCTGGGTCAGCACGCCCTTGCGCGCATCGATCAGGATGACGGCAAGGTCGGCGGTGGACGCGCCGGTCACCATGTTGCGGGTGTACTGCTCATGGCCGGGCGTGTCGGCGACGATGAACTTGCGCTTTTCGGTGGCGAAGAAGCGGTAGGCGACGTCGATGGTGATGCCCTGTTCGCGCTCGGCGGCGAGGCCGTCGACGAGGAGGGCGAAGTCGATCTCCTGCCCCTGGGTGCCGACGCGCTTGCTGTCCGCTTCCAGCGCGGCGAGCTGATCCTCGAAGATCATCTTGCTGTCGTAGAGCAGGCGGCCGATCAGCGTCGACTTGCCGTCGTCCACCGACCCGCAGGTGATGAAGCGCAGCATCGTCTTGTGCTGGTGCACCTCCAGATACTGGTCGATGTCCTCCGCGATGAGGGCGTCGGTCTTGTAGATGGGTTCGTCGAGCGTGTCGGTCATGTCATCTGTCCCGTCATGCCAGCGGAGGCTGGCATCTGGTTGATCTGGGTCGAAGGGTCGGTCTGCGAGAGGGTCTGCCATGGGGCCTGAGATCCCAGCGTTCGCTGGGATGACGGCTTGGGGTGGCGGCTCGTCAAAAATACCCTTCCTGCTTCTTCTTCTCCATGCCCGCGCCGCCTGCGTCCTTGTCGATGGCGCGGCCCTGCCGTTCCGATGTGGTGGTGAGCAGCGTTTCCTGGATGACCTCCGGCAAGGTCTTCGCCTCGCTCTCGACCGCGCCGGTCAGCGGATAGCAGCCCAGCGTGCGGAAGCGGATGGAGCGCATCACCGGCTCCTCGCCCGGCTTCAGCGGGAAGCGCTCGTCATCGACCATCAGCAGCATGCCGTCGCGCTCCACCGTCGGGCGTTCCTCCGCGAAATAGAGCGGCACGATGGGGACGTCGTTCAGGTGGATATATTGCCAGATGTCCAGCTCGGTCCAGTTGCTGATCGGGAAGACGCGGATGCTCTCGCCCTTGTTCTTGCGGGCGTTGTAGAGGTTCCACAGTTCCGGCCGCTGGTTCTTCGGGTCCCAGCCGTGCGAGGCGGTGCGGAAGGAGAAGATGCGTTCCTTCGCCCGGCTCTTTTCCTCGTCGCGGCGGGCGCCGCCGAAGGCCGCGTCGAAGCCGTAGAGGTTGAGCGCCTGCTTCAGCCCCTCCGTCTTCCACATGTCGGTGTGCAGCGGGCCGTGGTCGAACGGGTTGATGCCGCGTTCCTGCGCTTCGGGATTTTGATAGACGAGCAGTTCCATGCCCGATTCCCGCGCCATGCGGTCGCGCAGCTCGTACATCGCCCTGAATTTCCAGGTGGTGTCGACGTGCAGCAGCGGGAAGGGCGGCGGCGAGGGGTAGAAGGCCTTGCGCGCCAGATGCAGCATCACGGCCGAGTCCTTGCCCACGCTGTACAGCATCACCGGCTTTTCGGCCTCCGCCACCACTTCGCGCAGTATGTGGATGCTTTCCGCCTCCAGACGCTCCAAATGCGTCAGCCTTTTCGAATCGATCATGTTCACCGCCTTGTTTCGTGACTGCCTGATGGCAGAAGTGGCGAAGCTCTGGACCTCCCATATGGGAGGATATACATATTAGCCATGCGACTGGACGACGGCGGATTATTGGCGGCTCTCCATGAGGGTATGTTCGAGCAACCCCTTTGGCACGGGTTCCTCGACAGGCTGCGCGCGCGGTCGGGGGCCGCCTATGCCAGCCTGGCCTTCCGCCCGGTGGATGAGGAGCGGATCGTCGAACTCTATGCCGGGCCGCCGACGCCGCTGCATCTCGACCGGCTGTTCAACCAGAAATATGGGCGCGATCCATTGCCCTACCGGCGGATGCGGGAGGCGCGGGTCTATACGCTGGACGAACTGCTCGACCCCGGCGACAGGGTGCAGCAAGGCTATCGCGCCGAGTTTCTGGAGCCGCTGGGCATCACCAACATGCGTTCGGTCCGCGTCACCGAGCCGAGCGGCATGGACGCCTGGCTGAGCTGCGCGGGGGGGCGGGAAGTGGGGTCGGGCGTCGGCGCGCTGCTGACCGCGCTGGTGCCGCATCTGCGGATCGCGCTGCGCAGCTTCGTCGCGTTCGAGCGGGAGAAGTTCCGTTCCTCGGTCAATTCGGAGGCGTTCGGCCGGCTCAATTTCGGTTGGCTGACGTTGGACGCCCAGTGCCGCATCGTCGACATGACGCCGCATCTGGAGCAGCTTTTCCAGCGGTCGCGGCTGTTGCGCCGGGGGCGTTATGACCGGCTGACGCCGGCTTCCCCGGCGGTCGACCGGGAACTGACCGCCTTGGTCAAGAGCTTCGCGGCGGATCGGGATGCGCGGCCGAGGGCGATCAACCTGAGCCGCGATCCGTTGATGGACATGCTGGTGCGGCCGATCCAGGACCGGTCGCTGTCCGCCCAGTCGGCGCCCGTCGCCATCGCCTATATCAGCGGGGACCGCTGGTCGCAGGCGGACCGGTGCGACCAGCTGGTCGACCTGTTCGGCCTGTCGCCCAGCGAGGCGCGGCTGGCCTGGGCCATCGCGCAGGGCATGTCGATCAGCGAGGCGGCCGCCGATTTGGGGCTGACGGTGGAGACGGCGCGGAATTATTCGAAGAAGATCTACGCCAAGACGGGGGCGCGGGGGCAGGCGGAACTGGTGCGCTATATTCTGACGAGCGTGCTGGCTTTGGCCTGAATTTGTTCGGCTTTGGCTGGCGGTTGCCATTGAGCGGTCCGTGCTCCTGCCTTCGCGGGAGCATGGAATCCGCTTTATTGGCGGGTTTCGCGAATCTTCTTCCGGTCGCAGGGGATGACATGACAGGGGGCGTTCTTGTCGTCCGGATTGACGGGCTTGCGCTGCCAGGGGGGCGTCCAGCCCGGCGGCGCGGAGCCGCAATACCAGGGGTTCGGCATGGCGGCGGCGGGCGCATGGACTGTCGTCAGCGGGATGACGGCCAGCAGGGCCAGCGCGCTAGACCGCATGGCTGAACCGCTTTTCCGCCGGTTCCAGCCAGGCGTCGAAGCAGGCGGCGATGCTGCGCGCATAGGGCAGCGCGTCCCGCGTCAGCGCCACCCGGCCCTCGCTGACGCGGACAAGGCCCAGTTCCTCGAAGCGGCTGAAATCGGGCATGGGATGGGCGGTGCCGACATGCGCCTCGCCCTGGCAGAGCAGGGCTTCGATGATGCGGCCGCGGCGGCGGTCCTCCGGCGTGCGCGGCGTGCCGCGGGTGGCGGATAATCGGCCCGCATCGGCCAGTTCGCGCCAGGGACCGGCCTGCTTTTCGTTCTGGACGATGAGGTCGGGGAACTGGCTGATCGCGCTGGCGCCCAGACCCAGCAATATCTCCGCCGGGTCGTCGGTGAAGCCCTGGAAATTGCGGCGCAGCGTGCCTTGGCGGGCGGCGCGGGCCATGCCGTCTTCAGGCAGGGCGAAATGGTCGAAGCCAATGGGTACATAGCCCGCGCCGGTCAGCGTCCCATGGCCCTGCGCCGCCATGGCGAAGCGGGCGGCGAGATCGGGCAGGTCGCTGGCGTCGATGCGGCGCTGGCGGGGCAGCAGCCGGGGCATATGGGCATAGCCGAACAGGGCGATGCGGGCGGGCCGCATGGCGATGGCGGCCTCCAGCGTGGCGGCGAGGTCATCCGGCGTCTGGCCGGGCAGGCCGTACATCAGGTCGAAACCCGTCGCGATGCCGGCGGCGCGAAGCCGGTCGACGGCGCGCTCCACCATGTCGAGCGGCTGGACGCGGCCGATCCGCGCCTGGACATGGGGGGTGAAGGTCTGGACGCCGAGGTTCGCCCGGTCGACGCCCATGGCGGCCATGGTCGCGATCCATGGCCCATCGAGGCGGCGGGGATCGAGTTCGACCGACAGTTCGGCATGATGCGCATCGAAGCAGAGCAGCAATTGCTGGAGCAGCCGGACGAAATCGACCAGCGGCAGGCTGTTGGGGCTGCCGCCGCCGAAGGCGATGCGCTGCACCCGGCCCTTGCCGTTCAGCCGCCCGGCGACCGTGGCAATCTCCCGCTCCAGCGATTCGACATAGGCGGTGAGGCGCTGGACGCGGTTCGCCGCGCCCGTGTTGCAGCCGCAATACCAGCATATGTCGTGGCAATAGGGGATGTGGACGTAGAGCGAGAGCGGGTCGTTCCTTTCCACCCCGTCCAGCCGGGCGGCAAGCTCCGCCGCGCCGACATCGCCGCTGAACTGCGCGGCGGTGGGATAGCTGGTGTAGCGCGGCACGGGCCGGGCGAGCAGGTCGGGATGGTAGGTCCACATCATTTCCACTCAGGAACGCGCCGAATGTCCTACCGAAAGCCACGGATTTCCGCAGCTTTCGGCTTGTGGCCGCGCTCTGTTCACCAGCGGAGGGGATTTCGCGGCACGATGCGCGATGAACATGGCGATAGCTCCGTCGAAGAGATGTCTGACGCTTCAGCTGGTATCGGTCACAAGCGTTGAAAGCCATGTAGCCCAATGATCGCCAGCGCGTCTTGATGTGCCTCAAAATCAACGGCGATACTTTGGGAAGCCTTCGTTTATGGACGGTGCGCGGCGGTCGGCATCACGCAAGGCAGGGACGGAGGTCCTACCTGACTATCGATCGGCGAATTCCACGGCAAAGGTGGACGGTGAAGTTGCGGCGCATGATCTGGAAAAAAAAGGGCGGAACGGCCATCGCCGTCCCGCCCGATCCACCGGGGGCATTGGAGGTGTAGGGCGGCGTGCAGTCCGCCCCGCCCCCGGAAGGGAGGCGTCAATATTTCACGCGGACGCTCGCACCGTAGAACTTGTCATCGATGCGGATGTCGTGCGGGAAGGCCGGCGAGTCGAAATAGCTGTAATATTTGCCGCCGTTCACGTTCACGCCGTCCACCGTCACGGTGATGTTCGGCGTCACGTCATAGCCGACCGAAAAGTCGAGGCGGCCATTGGATTTGACCTTGTTGAACTGGCTGTCGTAATCCGGGCTGGTAAGGGTGCCGGCGCCGAACAGCGACTCGTTGTAACCCGAGCGCCAAGTATAGACGACGCGCGCGGTGATGCCGTACTTCTCGTAGAGCGCACCGGCGGTGTAGCTATATTTGGAGACGCCGAGCAGTTCCTTGCCTTCCAGCGGATCGCCGGGGGTCGTCACCTCGCTGTCAGCGAGGGTGAAGGTGCCCATCACGCCCAGGCCATCGAAACCTTCCGGCAGGAAGTCGAAGAAGGCCTGGCCCGCGACTTCGATGCCCTTGAGCTTGGAGGACCCGAGGTTGCGCGGCTGGGTGATCAGGTAGGTCTGGCCGTTGATGACCTGCACCGAGTTGGAGGGCGCAACGCGATCCTTCAGCTTGCGGTAATAGCCGGCGACCGAGACATAGCTTGACCGGCCGAAATAATATTCGGCGGTGACGTCGAAATTGTCGGACATCTGCGCCTTGAGGTCCGGGTTGCCGCCCGAACCGGCCAGCCTGACGTTCGGGTTGCCACCGGGAGCCGCCAGCGACAGGCCGGGGTTGAGGTCGCCAAAGGTCGGCCGCGCGACGGTCTTGGCGTAGCTCGCGCGGAACTGCAGGTTCGGCGTGGCGCGGAAGCGGATGCTGGCGTTCGGAAGCGCGTAGAAGTCACGGGTGCCCCGGCTGATCGGATTGAACAGGTCGGTATTGTTCGGACCTGCGCCGATCACGCGCGAGGTGCCGTCCAGCGTGCGCTTGGTGTCGACCAGGCGAACGCCGACCAGGCCGTCGATCAACGAGGACCCGCCGAGGTCGATCTGATACTTGCCCTGAATGTAGGCCGCCCAGGTCTTCTCGGCCGCTTCATAGTTGCGCGTCGGATCCCAGGCGGGATCGCCGGCGGGGGCGCCATAGAGTGCACGCAGGTCATCCGTGTTGCTGAGCAGATAGTCCGGGTTCGGCGTGTACCAGTGGGCCCCGTTGTTGATGTACGGGATCGAGTCCGGTGAAAGCACCATGAAGTCCGACGGCAGGCCCACCGAGGAGACCAGCGTGGCGCGGTTCGCCCCAGGGAAGTTCGGACCGCCCGCAACCGCGCGGAACGTTCCGGTGCGGTCGGAATAGCGCAGGCCGACCTGGAACTGGCGCAGGAAATTGCTTTCGATGTCGAAGGCCGAGTCGAGCTTGAACGCATATTGGCGGCTGTTCGATTTGCTCAGATCCTGGAACAGCGAGTTCGCGAAGACGAAGCCGTCGGGATTGCCGAGCGGATCGCCCTGCATGACGGTGGTGCCGTGGCCGCCGTCATTGACGATGATGTCCACCGACGCGCCATGCTTGGCGGTGTCGACGATGATCGTGCGGTTCGCGTTCTTCGACTGGATGTAGCTGCCGTCGAAGACGAGATGCACCGTGTCGCTGTCCCATTTGAGACCGCCGCCGAACACATATTGGTCGGTGCGCTGCTTCTTCGCCTGGGTGCTGGTGAGCACGTCCACGCCGTTGAAGGTGGCCGACTTGCCAATGCAAAGATTTTCGATCCTGTTATTGGGGTTTTCTGCATCGGTCGTCGGAAAGCCTCCGGAATCGACCAGCCCGGAAAAGCAGTCATTGCCTGCGACCGCATTGGTGATCGAACTGCCCGCAAACAGGTCCGAGAAGATGAAGTTCGTCGCGAAGGTCGAGCGATAGCCGGTGTAGAGGCCATCGAGATAGAATTGCAGTTCCGGCGTGATCTGCCACTGGAAGGCGGCGTTGACCTGCGGGCGGGTGTTGTGGCCGGTATCGGTCAGGCCGCCGACGCAGGTGGGCAGGACGATGTTCGCGGCGCCCGCCGGGCCATGGTTGCTCGACCGCGGATCGCAGTTGGAGGAGATCGGGCGGCTGAAATTGTTGCGCCCATAGGAAACATCGACCAGCAGGCCCATTTCGCCGTCGCCCGCATCCCAGCGGTTCGAGACGAGAAGACCGCCGGTATAGCTGGTCTCGCCGGAAATGTCGCCGCGATAGACGCGGCCGTTGGCGGCGACCGTGAAGCCCTTGCTGAAATTGAAGGGCTTCTGCAGCTTCATGTCGATGACGCCCGCGACGCCGCCTTCGATCAGATTGGCTGAGTTCGACTTGTAGACGTCGATGCCGCCGATCGCTTCGGCGGGCAGGTCCTGGAACGAGAAGCCACGGCCGACGCCGGTGAAGATCTCCCGCCCGTCCAGCGTGGTCAATATGTCCCCGATGCCGCGAATGATCGGATTCTGGATTTCGTTGTTGAAGCCGTTCTGCACCTGCACGCCCGCGATGCGCTGAAGCGCGGAGGCGACCGAGGTGTCGGGCAGCTTGCCGATGTCCTCCGCCACGATCGAGTCGACGACGAGGTCGGAATTCCTCTTCACATTGCGCGCGGCTTCAAGGCTGGCGCGTTGGCCGGTGACGATGATGTCGGCGCTATCGTCGGCCGGCGCGGCCGCGTCCTGCGCATGGGCCGGTATGCCGGCGAAGATCGCCAGTGCGGAAGACGTCCAGATAAGTGAGCGGGCGATACGGTTCATGGTCCTCCCCTTCGAACAGCAGCTCGGCCCTGTGTTGGGCCTTGGTGGGGCTCATAACCCTCGCGGTCTGATCGGACAAGACATATTTGTAGGATAAATAGGTTGCCTGTATGAAAAGCCGATGGTAGCGGCATCCTTAACATTCCCGAGAGATGCTGCTTTGCGTGGCGAGCGGCCGAATCGGGTAAAATGGATGGGAGGCGAACATTTCTTCTGCTGATGAGGGCAAGATCGAACCGGCCCTGAAGCTGCGCTCCCGCGCATGGTTCGATGATCCCAGCCATCCTGACATGACGGCGCTCTATCTGGAGCGCTATCTGAACTACGGCCTCTCGATCGAGGAGATGCAGTCGGGCCGACCGATCATCGGCATCGCCCAGTCGGGCAGCGATCTGGTGCCGTGCAACCGCCATCATCTGGTCCTTGCCGAGCGGATCAAGGCGGGCATCCGGGACGCGGGCGGCATCCCGATCGAATTTCCGAGCCATCCGTTGCAGGAAACCGGCAAGCGGCCGACGGCGGGCCTTGACCGCAACCTGGCCTATATCAGCCTGGTCGAGCTGCTCTACGGCTATCCGCTGGACGGCGTGGTGCTGACCATCGGTTGCGACAAGACCACGCCCTCCGCGCTGATGGCGGCGGCGACGGTGAACATTCCCGCGATCGCGCTGTCGGTCGGTCCGATGCTCAACGGCTGGCATGAGGGGAAGCGCACCGGCGCGGGCACCATCATCTGGAAAGCGCGCGAGATGCTGGCGAAGGGGGAGCTGGACTATCAGGGCTTCCTGAAGCTGGTCGCATCGGGTTCGCCATCGACCGGCTATTGCAACACCATGGGCACGGCGACGACGATGAACTCGCTGGCCGAAGCGCTGGGCATGTCGCTGCCCGGATCGGCGGCGATCCCCGCGCCCTATCGCGACCGGCAGGAATGCGCCTGGGAGACGGGACGCGCCATTGTCGAGATGGTGAAGGCCGACCGCAAGCCCTCCGACATCCTCACCCGCCCGGCTTTCCTCAATGCGATCCGGGTGAATTCGGCCATTGGCGGGTCGACCAACGCGCCGATCCACCTCAACGCCATCGCCCGCCATGTCGGCGTCGAACTGACGCTGGAGGATTGGGAGGAGCAGGGGGCGGACGTGCCGCTGCTGGTCAATCTCCAGCCTGCCGGCGAATATCTGGGCGAGGATTATTACCGGGCGGGCGGCGTGCCAGCCGTGATGGGCGAATTGTTCAAGGCGGGCCTGATCGACGGCGATGCTCTGACCGCCAATGGCCTCACCGTCGCGGAGAATCTGGCGGGCGCGAAAATCCATGACGAGGATGTGATCCGGCCGTTCGGGCGCCCGCTGAAGCAGGCGGCCGGGCTGACCGTGCTCAGCGGCAATCTGTTCGAGGGCGCCGTGATGAAGCTGTCGGTGATCTCCGAGGAGTTCCGCAGCCGCTATCTCTCCGATCCCGAGCATCCCGACAGGTTCGAAGGCCGCGTCGTCGTGTTCGACGGGCCGGAGGATTATCACCGGCGCATCGACGACCCGGACCTTGGCATCGACGAAAATTGCATCCTCGTCATTCGCGGCGCAGGGCCGGTCGGCTATCCGGGCGGCGCCGAAGTGGTGAACATGCGCCCGCCCACAGCGCTGATCCGCGCCGGAATCCACGCCTTGCCCTGCATCGGCGACGGGCGGCAGTCCGGCACGTCGGGCAGCCCCTCCATCCTCAACGCCTCGCCGGAGGCGGCGGTGGGCGGGGGCCTCGCGCTGCTGCGCACGGGGGATCGGGTGCGCATCGACCTCAAGAACCGCAGCGCGGACATGCTGGTCGATGATGCGGAGATCGCCCGCCGGCGGGAGGAACTTGCGGAGATCGAACGCGCCGTCACGCCCGAATCGCAGACGCCCTGGCAGGAAATCCAGCGCAGCCTGGTGGGCCAGTTCGCGACCGGCGCGATCCTGGAAGGTTCCGAAAAATATCAGCGCATCGCCCAGACGCGCGGATTGCCGAGGGACAGCCACTGATGGACCCCGTGCGCGTCATCGCCCGCGACCGCGTGGATATTCTGGGCGAGGGGCTGTTCTGGTCGGTCCGCGACGGCGCGCTGCTGTGGACGGATATATTGGGCAAGCGGATCAACCGCCTGACGCCGGCCACGGGGCAGGTCGAGAGCTGGGAAGCGCCGGACGTCGTCGGCTGGATCATCGGGCGGGCCAGCGGCGGCTTCGTGGCCGGGATCGGCCGTTCGGTCGCCAGCGTGTCGCTCGATCCCTTTTCCTGCGAGACGCTGGCGACGATCCCCGGCGAGCCGGAGGCCAATCGCGTCAACGACGCCGCCGCCGATGCGCAGGGCCGCCTTTGGCTGGGCACCATGCCCTTCGCCTGCGATGGGCCGACAGGGGCTTTCCACCGCTTCGCGAAGGGTTCGTTCACTCGCGCCGACGCCGCGCCCTATACGATTCCCAACGGTCCCGCGATCGATCCCGAAGGGCGCTTCCTGCTGCATACGGACAGCGCGATGGGCGTGATCTTCCGCTATCCGCTGGAGGATGGCCTGCTTGGCAAGCGCGAACCGTTCATCAGCTTCGAGGCGGGCTGGGGCGCGCCGGACGGGATGACCTTCGATGCCGAAGGGTATCTCTGGGTCGCGTGCTGGGGCGCCTCCTGCGTCACCCGCTTCGCGCCGGACGGCACGCCGGTCCGTCGCATCGCGCTGCCCGCGAGCCAGATCAGCAATTGCGTGTTCGGCGGCCCGGACCTCGACCGGATCTATGTCACGAGCGCCGCCGATGGCGTCGAGGAAGCGCAGGGCGGCGCGCTGTTCGAGATCGATCCGGGTTGCCGCGGGCTGGCCCCGTTCCTGTATCAAGACTGAAGTTTCGAGAGGAGAGACGATGCTGAGGACCATGACCGCCGTCGCCCTGCTGGGCGCGGTGTCGACTTCCGCTTTGGCGGCCGAGGCCCGGCGCGAGACCTTCGGCCGGATGCCGGACGGCACGGCGGTGGAGGCGGTGACGCTCACCAACGCCAAGGGCATGTCGGTGCGCGTGATGACGCTGGGCGCGTCGATCCAGTCGGTGATGATGCCGGGCCGCGACGGCAAGGCCGTGGACATCGCGGTCGGCTATGACAGCCTGGAAGGCTATGCGAAGGACGGCCAGTTCTTCGGCGCGACGGTGGGCCGGGTCGCCAACCGCATCGCCAAGGGCCGATTCAGCCTCGACGGCAAGGCCTATGCAGTGCCCGTCAACAACGGTCCCAATTCGTTGCATGGCGGGACGAAGGGCTTCGACAAGGTCGTCTGGACCATCCGCGAGGTGAAGCAGGGCCGGAAATCCGGCGGATCGGCCAGCGTCACCATGCGTTATGTCAGCCCCGACGGCGATCAGGGCTATCCCGGCACGCTGACCACCGACGCGACCTATGCGCTGGATGAGCAGGGCAATCTGACGATCAGCTATACCGCGACCACGGACAAGCCGACCGTGGTGAATATCTCCAATCATGCCTATTGGAACCTCGCAGGGCCGGGCCGCACGGCGATGGACCATGTGCTGACCATTCCGGCGGATCGCTTCACGCCCACCGACGCGACCTCCATTCCGCTTGGCCAGCACCGCAGCGTCGCGGGCACCGTGTTCGATTTCCGCCAGCCCACCCCGGTCGGCGCGCGCGTGCGCGAAGGCGGCGACGAGCAGATCCGCTACGGGCGCGGTTATGACCATAATTGGGTGGTCGGAAACGCCGTCACCAAAGACCAGCATCTGATGGCCCGCGTCACCGAACCGGCGTCCGGCCGCGGCTTCGAACTCTGGTCGAACCAGCCGGGCCTGCAATTTTATTCGGGCAATTTCATGGACGGCACGATCGTCGGCAAGGGCGGGCAGATCTACCGCGAGGGCGACTCGCTGGTGTTCGAGCCGCAGCTTTTCCCGGATAGCCCGAACCAGCCGCAATTCCCGTCGGTCCGCCTCGATCCGGGCAAGACCTACCGGAATGTCATGACCTACAAATTCTTCGTCGCACAATAGAGGGGACTGTTCGTGAAAGCTCTCACCACCTGCCTGCTGGCCTCCGTCGCCGCGCTGACCGCCATGCCCGCCGATGCGCGCCCGCAATGGACGCCTGTGGAAGCCAAGGCGTGGTATGCCAAGCAGCCCTGGCTGGTCGGTTCCAACTATGCGCCCGCCAACGCCATCAACCAGCTTGAGATGTGGCAGGCGGAGACATGGGACCCGGCGCGCATCGATCACGAACTGGGCCTTGCGGAGGGCATCGGCATGAACACGATGCGCGTGTTCCTGCACGATCAGCTCTGGCAGCAGGATGCCGAGGGTTTCAGGAAGCGCATCGACCAGTTTCTGACGATCGCGGCGAAGCACAGGATCAAGCCGCTGTTCGTGCTGTTCGACAGTTGCTGGGACCCCAATCCGGTGCTGGGGCCGCAGCGCCCGCCCATCCCCGGCGTCCATAATTCCGGCTGGGTCCAGAGCCCGGGCCTGCCCGCGCTGCGCGACCCCGCGCAGGAACCGCGCCTGAAGGCCTATGTGCAGGGCGTCGTCGGCGCCTTCGCCAAGGACGACCGCGTGCTTGGCTGGGATCTGTGGAACGAGCCCGACAATGGCGCCGACCAGTATAAGGGCCAGGAAGGCAAGCAGCCCCTGGTCCTGGCCCTGCTCACCAAAGTCTATGGCTGGGCGCGCGACGTGGACCCGACGCAGCCGCTCACCTCGGGCGTGTGGCAGCATGACGACTGGAAGACCGAAAGCGCGCTGACGCCGATGGAGAAGCTGCAACTCAGCCAGTCGGACGTGATCTCCTTCCACGACTATAACTGGCCGGAGAAATTCCAGGACCGCGTGAACCAGCTCAAGGTCTATGGCCGCCCGATCCTGTGCACCGAATATATGGCGCGGGGCAATGGCTCGACCTTCGACGGATCGCTGCCGATCGGCAAGCGCGAGAATGTGGCGATGATGAACTGGGGCTTCGTCGACGGCAGGACGCAGACCCGCCTGCCCTGGGATAGCTGGAAAAAACCCTATACGCAGGATGAGCCGACCATCTGGTTCCATGAGGTCTTCCGCAACGACGGCACGCCCTATCGCCAGGCCGAAACCGACCTGATACGTTCGCTGGCCAAGGCGCCCAAGGGCGTGGTGCCCGCGAAGAAATAAGCCGGTCAGCCGGTTCGAGGAGAGAGCTGCATGCGCACCGTCCCGCTATTGACCGCTCTCTGCGGTCTTGCGCTGTCCGTTCCCGCCCATGCCGCGTCGGTGTGGGCAGGGGCATGGGGCTATGCTCCGGCCGACAGCGATGCCCGCGAGCCCGAACAGCCGCCCGGCACCTATCGGTACCGGGTAAGGCTGACGCAGGCCGGCGACGCCTTGCAGCTCAGTTTCAGCAATGCGGAAGGGGACAGGCCGCTGGCGATCGCGACGGTCGGCATTGCCGATCCTTCGGCCGCCACCGGCACGGAGATCGGCGCCAATCCGCTCCGTCCGCTCACTTTCTCAGGCCAGTCGGGGATCGCGCTGCCCGAAGGACATACGGTCGTCAGCGATCCGCTGGCCGCGCCGTTCCGTGTCGGGCAGGACGTGATCGTCAGCGTCACCTTCACGACGCCGACGCGGCCGGCGCGCACCAATCTGGGGCTGGAGATGGCGTTCGCGCCCGCCGGGGCCGAGCCGCTATTCACGCCGATCAAGGTGCGATCCTATCTCTCGCTCGCGTCGGTGCGGGCAAAGCGGGCGCCCTGCACCGTGGTCGCCTTCGGGGATTCGATCACCGACGGCTTCCTTGGCCTTTCGCCGCAGACCCGCGGCTGGCCGGGCCGTCTGGCCGAGCGTCTGGCGGCGCTGCCCTCTGCCCGGCGCTGCGGCGTCGTCAACATGGGCATCAGCGGCAACCGCGTGCTGCGCCGGGGCCGGGCGACGTCCGCGCTCGACCGCTTCTGGCGCGACGTGGCGAGCGTGCCCAACGTTACCCATGTGATCTTCCTGGAGGGCATAAACGACATCGGCGCGGGCAAGGACAGCGGTCCGGAGGCGACGGCGCCCGACCAGCTCGTCCAGGGCTATCGCCAGTTCGTGGCGCGGGCCCATGCGCTGGGGATCAGGGTGATCGGCGGGACCATGACGCCCGCGCTTCATGCGGGCTATATGTCGCCCGCCAAGGAGCGGACGCGGCAGGCGGTGAACGCCGCGATCCGGACCGGGGCGATTTTCGACGATGTCGTCGATTTCGACGCAGCGGTGCGCGATCCGGCCTCGCCCGCCGACCTGCGGCCCGACTATGATCCGGGCGACCACCTCCACCCCAATGACGCGGGTCTGCGCGCCATGGGGGATGCGGTGGATCTTTCGGCGCTCCGCCCGGCAAACTGATCCGGGCGGAGAATCCGCAGCTTCTTCACGGCTTTGGGGCTGCCACAGCCTCGCCCGCGCGCGAGGGCACAGGGAAGATCGGCATCCCGTCCCTGCTCCATTCCATGCGCTGCACGCGGGGGGAGCGGGCGGCGGTGCATTTCCGGTCCGCCCCGTCATTGGCGTGATAGACGATCCATGTCTGCCTGCCGCCATCGGTCGTGAAGAAGCCGTTATGGCCGGTCGCATAGACATTGTTCTGCGGCGCCTTGGCCAGCACCGGGCGCGGCGCCTTGGTCCAGCTTGCCGGGTTCATGGGATCGCTGCCGGGCCGGGCGTGAAGCAGGCCGAGCGCATAATCGTCCGACCAGCAGGCGCTGGCCGAATAGGTGAGGAACAGGTCGCCCTTGGGGCCGGGCAGAAATTCCGGGCCCTCCAATATCTGCCGCCCGCCCTGACGCTCGAACGGCTGGTCGGGGCGCGCGATCACCGTTTCGCCGGGGCCGAGCGTCCATGCATTGGTCATCGGCGCGATGGCGAGCACGCTGTCCGGCCCGTCATAGGCCGAATAGACGAAATAGCGCTTGCCGCCATGCTCGAACACCGTGCCGTCCAGCCCGGTCATGCGCGTGTTGACGCGCCCGCGATCGATCCATTCGCCTTTCAGCGGATCGGCGTTGGCATTTTCCAGCACGAAGACGCCGCGATGGGCGTCGTCATCATGCCCGGCCTCCGCGGCGGTGTAATAGACATACCATTTGCCGTCGAGCCGGTGCAGTTCCGGCGCCCAGATCGAGATCGCATTGGGGCCGCTGGCGGGCGGGGTCCAGATCACATGCTCGGGCGCGTCGGCCAGTTTCGCGAGATCGTCGGTCTGGCGGATGGCGATGCGGTCGCCCTTGGTCCCGAGGAAATAGAAGGTCGCGCCATGATGGACGATCCACGGGTCAGGCCCGCTCGATAGCAGCGGATTGGCGAGCGTCGGGGCGGCCTGCTGCGTGCTGGCGGTGGCGCAGCCGCCAAGCGCCAGCAGGGCGGCCAGAGTCAGGGGAGCCAGAGTCAGGGGAGCGAAGGCGCGGATCATGAGCGGCCCTCCAGTCCGGCCCAGCCTTGCGCGAAGGCGCGGGCGCTGGCGGCGATCTCTTCCGTGGTGGCGCCTATGCGGTACAGCGCCGATCCCAGCCCGAAACCGTCCGCGCCTGCCTGACGCCAGGGTTCCATATTGGTGGGGGTGATGCCGCCGACCACCAGCAGCGGCACCTCTTTGGGCAGCACCGCCCGCTGCGCCTTGACCACGGCGGGGGTCGCCGCCTCCGCCGGGAACAGCTTGAGCCCGCTCGCGCCCGCCGCCAGCGCGGCAAAGGCTTCGCTGGGCGTGAAATAGCCGGGCAGCGAGACCATGCCGCGCTTGGCGGTTTCGGCAATGACGGCGATGTCGGTGTTGGGCGAAACCACCATCGCGCCGCCCGCATCCTGCACCTGCGCCACCTGATCGACGGTCAGCACCGTGCCCGCGCCGACGATGGCGGCATCCCCGACGCGGCGCGCCAGCCTTTCGATGCTGAGCAGCGGATCGGGCGAATTGAGCGGAACCTCTATCAGGCGGAAGCCCGCCTCGACCAGCGCGTCGGCGGCGGCCTCCACCTCATCGGGGCGGATGCCGCGCAGGATGGCGACCAGTGGGAGTTGCGAGAAGGCGTCGGAAAAATCGATCATGCTTTGATGTCCCAGATGCGGGTGATGCCGGCGACGAAGGAAGCGTGGCTGTCGACGACGACAGCCTGTCCTCCGGCGATGGCGATGGCGGCGGAATAAAGTCGCGCAAGCAGGCCGTCAGCCAGCAGATGGACCTGCTGCCCCGGCAGCGTGATCCGTGCCCGGCAGTCGCTGCCGATCAGCAGGCCGCTGACATAGGCGGCCGCCGCGCCGGGCGCGCGTCTGCCCAGCACCGCCGCGGCGCGCACGCCGAAAAGGGCGGAAAGCAGGTCCCGGTCGGCGCTGGCTTCGACGCCCTTGCGGAAATCCGCATCCGCCTCGACCTCGCCGGTCATTTCGCTGCCGATCAGCGCATGACCCTTGAGCAGCGCGAACATCTCGCCGGTCATGGCGGTGATGAAGTCGGCAAGCGCGCCGTCCTTCATGAGCGCCCATTTGGCATGGGTGCCCGGCTGGCACAGCAGCGCGTCGCCGGGGGCCAGCCCCGCCGCAACCGCGCCCAGAAGCTGCACTTCCTCGCCGCGCATGACGTCCTGCCGCTCGTCGCCGTCGCGGCAGACGCCCGGCACGATCGCGACGCCCTCTTCGGGCGAGACAAGGCGCGCCGCAAGGTCCGCGAGCGAGGCAGGAGCCAGCACATAGCCTGCATCATGCCATCCCCGGTTGGAGCCGACCATGCCCGCGAGTAGCATCGGCAGCCCGCCATGGCGCTCGCGCAGCCCCGCCACGGCGGCGGGAAAGCCGCCCGGCGGAACCGAGAGGATGCCCATATCGTCGCGCTCGGTGGCGACGACCTCGCCGCCCTCGATCAGATAGGCGCGGCGGTTGGTCGTGCCCCAATCGACCGCGATGAACGCCGCGCCGCTCACCAGAACACCGCGTAAAGGACGCAGAGCACCAGAATCACCGCGATCGCTCCTGCATTGAACCCGGTCGAGGTGGCGTAGCGCACGTCGCCGGTCGCTATGCTGTCCTTGTCGCGCCGCGCCGGGGTGACGAGGGAGACGGCGACCGCCAGCGCCAGCGCCGCGAGGAAGACCAGGCCCATGCGGTCGAGGAAGGGGACGCCCGGCGCCCAGAGCTTGAAGCCCCAGGACAGCGCCACCGATGCCACCGCCGCCGTGATCGCGCCCGGCTCGTTGGCGCGCCGCCAGAACAGGCCGAGCAGGAAGATCACGGTGATGCCCGGCGTGAAGAAGCCGGTGAATTCCTGGATGAACTGGAACGCCTGTTCGCTGGAGCCCACCAGTGGCCGGGCGGTGAGGATGGCGATGAGGATCGCGATCGCGGCGGCGACGCGGCCCACCAGCACCAGATGGCGTTCCCGCCTTTCGCCGGGTTCCTCCATCCTGCGGAACTTTGCCCAGACGTCGAGGGTGAAGATGGTGGCGATCGAATTGATCTTCGACGCGGTGGACGCGATGATCGCCGCCACCAGCGCCGCGAAGACGAGGCCGAGCAGGCCCGGCGGCAGCAGCCGCATCATCGTCGGATAGGCTTCGTCCGGCTTGGCGAGGTCGGGCGCCAGGACGACGGCGGCGATGCCCGGCAGCACGATGATGATCGGCATGATGAGCTTCAGGAAGGCCGCGAACAGCATGCCGCGCTGCGCCTCGTCCACCGATTTCGCCGCCAGGGCGCGCTGGATGATATATTGGTTGAAGCCCCAATAGCTGAGGTTCGCGATCCACATGCCGCCGACCAGCACCGAAAGGCCGGGCAGGTCCATATAATGCGGGTCGCCTTTCTGGAGGATCATGTGGAAATGGTCGGGCGCGCGTTCGACCAGGCGCGAGAAACCGGCGATGACGCCTGCGCCCCCGCCGATCTCCCCCAGTGTCAGCACGGCGATGACGAGGCCGCCCAGAACCAGCAGCGTCACCTGCACGATGTCGGTCAGCGCCACCGCCTTCAGCCCGCCGCGAAGCTGGTAGAGCAAGGCGAAGACGCCGAGCGCGACCAGCGCCACGTCCTGGTTGACGCCCGCCACCTTCATCACCGCGACCGATCCGAGCCAGATGATGCTGGTCAGGTTCACGAAGACGTAGAGGACCAGCCAGAATATCGCCATCAGCGTCCGGATGCCGTTGCCGTAGCGCCGTTCCAGGAATTGCGGCATGGTGTAGATCTCGTTGCGCAGGAAGATCGGCAGGAAGAATTTGCCGACGATCAGCAGCGTCGCCGCCGCCATCCATTCATAGGAAGCGATGGCGAGGCCGATGGCATAGCCCGAACCGGACATGCCGACGATCTGCTCCGCCGAGATGTTCGCCGCGATCAGCGAGGCGCCGATGGCCCACCAGGGCAGGTTCTTCGACGCCAGGAAATAGTCGGTCGAATTTTTCGGCCCGGCCCCCGCCTTGTCGCGGCTGACCCATTGCGCGAGGCCGAATATGCCGATTGCGTAGATCACGACCACGCTGATGTCGATCGTCGCCAGTCCCATCTCGTCTCCCCAATCTTCCAGCAACGGACGTGCCGGTCGCATGGCCGCGAATCGCGTGATCCGGGCCTGCCGATCTGCTTCTTCATAAAACACATATTTATAATATCAATCTTGACAATATTTCGATGGAGAGGTCTATCTTCCGCCGAACAATCAAGGGAGACGGAAATTGGCTCGGGGCAAATCGCTTTTCGCGCTTGCTGCGGCATCGGCCGCCATCACGCTTTCATTCATGCAAATTCCCGCCGCAGCCCAGTCGAAACCGGTGCGCGCCGAGGTCGTGCCCGGCGCGCCTGAGACGCCCTATGTCGATCCGGACAAGGCCTATCTCTTCGCCCACATGACCAAGGAGCGCTATGGCGTGCTCTATTATTCGGTCAGCCGGGACGGGCTGCACTGGGAGCAGATCAACGGCGGCAGGCCGGTGTCGGAGGATTATCACGGCCACGCCTCGATCGCGCGCGGGGGCGACGGGCGCTATTATCTGGTCGGCAACAAGAGCGACGAAGACCCCTATATCCGCTTCTGGGTCTCCGACGATCTGGTCGGTTGGAAACCCTATGGCACCTATCGTCCCGACCTGTCGAACATCCCCGGCCTGCCGCACGCCATGCAGCGGATCGGCGCGCCCAAGCTGTTCTTCGACAAGCCGTCGGGACAGTTCCTGCTGACGTGGCACACCGCCACCGTCCCCGGCGTTCCCGAAGACCCGGAGCGTTATTGGGCGAGCCAGCGCACGCTCTACGTCCTCTCGCCCGATCTCAAGCGCTTCGCGAAGCCGCCGCGCCGCCTGTTCGACTGGGACATGGCGACGATCGACACCTTCATCCGGCCGGAGGCCGATGGCAGCGCCTATTGCGCTATCGTGAAGGATGAGCGCTATCCCAGCTACAACTGGACCACCGGCAAGACGGTGCGCATCTCCTGCGCCAAGGACCTGCTTGGTCCCTATCCGCCGCCGGGACCGCCGGTCAGCCCCAATTTCCGCGAAGCGCCGACCGTCATCCGCGCGCCGAACGGCGAGGATTGGCTGATGTACTATGAGCAATATGCGGGAACGAGCTATGGCCTGTCCAAGGCGCCGCGCCTGACGGGCCCCTGGTTCCAGGTCTCGGGCAATTCGGGCGTGCCGGAATGGAACCGCTTCGAGATGCCCGCCGGACTGCGCCACGGCTCCATGGTCGAGATCAGCAAGGAGCAATATGATAGGCTGGTGAAGGCGTTTCCGAACCGCAGGTGAGAGGCGGCCGTGCTCGTGCCGCGCTCACCTGCGGCACGATCCGGCCCATAGAGGTGCGCAAAGGGGCGTCCAATGCCTGTCGGAATTATCATATGAATTGACTTATCATATGAAAGGACCTTGCCTGGGCTGGAGCGGGCATTAACATGGATTGCCATGGCATCGGAGCGGGTAAGGACAAGGACAGCGTCTTGGCAGAGGCATCTCATCTCATCGTGGACGAACCGGCAGCGCAGCTTGGCCGCAATCTGACCTATGGCCTGCTCGACAGCATCGGCCGCGCCATCGTTACCGGCCGGTTCGACGATGTCGTCTTCCCCACCGAGGGGGAACTTGCCAAGCAGCATGGCGTCAGCCGCTCCGTCACGCGGGAAGCGGTCAAGATGCTCACCGCCAAGGGTCTGCTGAGCGCCCGCCCGCGCCAGGGCACGACCGTGCAGCCGACCTCCTCATGGAATCTGTTCGACACCGACGTGCTGCGCTGGATGCTGGAACGCCAGCTTTCGGTGAACCTGCTGCGCCAGTTCAACGAGCTGCGCGTGGCGGTGGAGCCGGAGGCGGCCGCCCTGGCCGCGCGAGTCGCGGGGGAGGACGATGTCAAGCGCATCGACGATGGCCTGCAGCGTATGCAGGCGGCGGAAAACGGGCTGGATGACCCGCTGGAAGCGGATATCGCTTTTCACGTCGCCGTGCTCCGCGCGTCGAAAAACCCCTTCTACATCCAGTTGCGGGATGTGGTGAGTACCGCGTTGCGCACCTCGATCCGCTTCACCAATCGTATCAAGGGCCGCACCGCCGACGTCGTCGAGCATGCCAAGGTGCGCGATGCCATCGTCCTGCACGATCCCGACGGGGCGCGGATCGCCATGCGGCGGATCATTGGCGATGTGCTCCTCCTTATCGAGGATCGGTTGCCCTAGACCAGCGCCAATGGCCGGCCAGGCGTTCAGCCTGCATCCTGTCCAGACAAGAGGATTTACCGTGGAGCCTGTCCGATTGGGTCTCGTGGGCATCGGCAAGATCGCCAGGGACCAGCATCTGCCCGCCATCGCCGCCGACCGCCGCTTCCGCCTTGCCGCCACTGCCAGTCGTCAGGGCCGCGTGGAGGGGATCGACGGCTATCATGACATTGAGGATATGATCAGAGCCTGCCGACTGGACGCGGTTTCACTCTGCACGCCGCCGGATGGGCGCTACGCACAGGCGCTGACCGCCCTGGAAGCCGGGCTGCATGTCATGCTGGAAAAGCCGCCGACGGTGACGCTTTCGCATATCGCGGCACTGACGCAGGCCGCGCGTGCGGCAGGCGTGACGCTCTTTGCAACCTGGCATTCGCGCGAGGCGGCGGGTGTGGCTCCAGCGCGCGCGTGGCTTGCCGATAAACGCATTCTCGCCGTCCGGATCGACTGGCGCGAAGACATCCGCCGCTGGCATCCGGATCAGGAATGGATCCTCGGTTCGGGGGGCTTTGGCGTATTCGACCCCGGCATCAACGCCCTGTCGATTGCGACCGAGATCCTGCCGCACGAACTGCTGCTTGAGCAGGCCAGCCTGGATGTGCCGGCAGGACGCATGTCTCCCATCGCCGCCGACCTCAGGATGCGCTGCGGCGATGCCGTAGTGCACGCGATATTCGACTTTCTCGAAACCGGCCCGCAGATTTGGTCCATAGAAGTCGATACCGACGCCGGCACCCTGCGCCTCGCCATGGGCGGCAGCATATTGCAACTTCCCGGCGAACCGGAGAGCATTGCGGCGGACCGGGAATATGCACGCCTCTACGCCCGGTTCGCGGAGTTGATCGCAGCGGGGCAAAGCGATGTGGATATAAGGCCGCTACGGCTTGTCTCCGACGCCTTCCTGATTGCGGAGCGGCGGATCACCGAAGCCTTCGCATTCTGATGGCTGCCTATCTATCGGGATTATCGTAAAGCGGTCTCTCGCATTTGGGGGGTGTGGTCTGGATAGCCGTAGTTGATCCTGACCGAACGCAAACACTTTCAATATTACCTGAATCGTGTAATGAAAATTTCGCTGGGGTTTCGCTGGCGGAGCTGGAAGTGGAGGGAACGGGCTGATGAGCGGCATATCGCCAATCACCGCTGGTGGCACGATCGATAAGTTGCACGGCAAGTGTCGAGCCGGCGGGAACGTCGCGGCATGATGAGGCAGGACGTTCGTGAATGGCGCGCGGAGGCGGTACGTCGGATCGAGGCGGACTATAATCGCTCAGCCGACACGCATTTGATCCGCCTGGATCTGCCCCGCTATCCCGGTATCACCCTCTACCTCAAGGATGAGAGCTCACATCCCACCGGCAGCCTGAAGCATCGGCTGGCGCGTTCGCTGTTCCTTTATGCGCTTTGCAGCGGCTGGATCGGGCCCGATACGTGCGTGATCGAAGCTTCCTCCGGCTCGACCGCGGTGAGCGAGGCCTATTTTTCACGCATGCTCGGGCTTCGCTTCATCGCCGTCGTGCCGGCCAGCACGGCCGCGCCCAAGCTGGAGGCGATCCGCTTCTATGGTGGCGAGATCCATCCGGTTGAAGATCCGCGCAAGGTCTATGAGGTGGCGCATGAGCTGGCGGCCCAGACCGGCGGCCACTATCTCGACCAGTTCACCTATGCGGAACGGGCGACCGACTGGCGCGGCAACAACAATATCGCCGAATCGATTTTCGCGCAGATGGCGCATGAGGAACACCCCGTTCCATCCTGGATCGTTTGCGGCGCGGGAACGGGTGGAACCTCCGCGACGATCGGCCGCTTCATCCGTTACCAGCGTCACACCACCCGGCTGTGCGTCGCCGATCCGCTCCATTCGGTCTTCCATCGCCATTTCGATGCCGCCGATGTGGTCGCCTTGCCCGAAGGTTGCGCGTCCTACATCGAGGGGATCGGGCGGCCGCGGGTGGAGCCCAGTTTCCTGCCCTCGGTCATCGACCGGATGCTCGCAGTCGATGATGCCGACAGCCTTGGGGCGATGCGCGCCTTGTCCGACCGGCTCGGCCGACGGGTCGGCGGTTCGACGGGAACCAATCTGGTGGCGTGCGAGGCGCTGATCCGGGAAATGGCGTCTGCTGGCGAAACAGGAAGCGTCGTGACGCTGCTGTGCGACAGCGGAGACCGCTATGGCTGCACCTATTATGACGATGACTGGATGGCCGAACGTGACATTTGCTGGGCGCCATCTGCCGCCCGGCTGGCGTCGTTTCTGGCGCTCGACCGCTGATGGCGCACTGACATGAGCGTCGCTGGCCACAACAGGCGCACCGAACGGGCGCGATGCGATCGCCTGTGGCCGATCGTGCGCCGACATGGCAAGGATGCGGCATGACTGGCTGGCGGTTCTGGATCGATCGGGGCGGCACGTTCACCGATGTCGTGGCGCGGAAGCCGGGCGGTGAAATCGTCACGGCCAAGCTCCTGTCGGAAGACCCGGAACGCTACGAGGATGCCGCGGTTGAAGCGATCCGGCGGCTGACGGAAGGCGCGCCTGTCGATTTCGAGCTGCGGATCGGCACGACGGTCGCGACCAATGCTCTGCTGGAGCGCAAGGGCGAGCCGACGGTGCTGGCCATCACGCGCGGATTTGGTGATGCGTTGCTGATCGGCCATCAGGAAAGGCCCGACATCTTCGCGCGCGATCCGCACCGGCCGCCGCCCCTTTTTTCCCGGACGATAGAGGTCGAGGAACGGGTCGCCGAAGACGGCCGGGTCTTGCAGCCGCTGGACAGGGTGAAAGCGGCAGAGCATCTCAGGCAGGCGTTCGAGGCGGGATACAGGGCCATCGCCATCGTGCTGATGCACGGGTGGCGTTTCCCGATGCACGAGGCGGCGCTGATGGCGCTGGCGGAACGGCAGGGATTCACGCAGATTTCCGTCAGTCATCGCGTCGCGCCCGTGGTGAAGCTCATCGGCCGCGGCGACACGACCGTCGCCGACGCCTATCTGTCGCCTGTCGTCCGGAACTATGTCGAACGGTTGACCGCCGCCCTTGAAAGGGAGGCGCTGTTCATGCAGTCTTCCGGGGGTCTGGTTGCCGGCAAGGCTTTCCGGGGAAAGGATGCGATCCTTTCCGGCCCGGCGGGCGGCATCGTCGGCATGACGGTCACTGCGGCCCAGGCCGGCTTCGACCGCGTGATCGGCTTCGACATGGGCGGGACCTCGACCGATGTCTCCCACTATGCCGGCGAGTTCGAGCGGGATTCGGAGACGATCGTCGCGGGCGTGCGCGTTCGGGTCCCGATGCTCCGCATCCACACCGTCGCGGCGGGCGGCGGATCGATCTGCCGCCTCGACAACGGGCGCCTTGTCGTGGGGCCTGAAAGCGCCGGGGCGGTGCCGGGTCCTGCCTGCTACAGGCGCGGCGGCCCCTTGACGGTCACCGACTGCAACCTTCTGCTGGGGAAACTCCGCCCGGAATATTTCCCGGCGCTGTTCGGACCCGACGGGAGCCTTCCGCCCGACCGCGAAGCGGTGGAAGCGCGATTTGCGGAGCTTCCGCTCGATCCGGCAAGCGCGGCGGAGGGGTTCGTCGCCGTGGCGGTCGCGAACATGGCCAATGCGATCCGCACCATTTCCGTCGCGCGGGGCCATGACGTGACCCGGTATGTCCTGGCCTGCTTCGGCGGTGCGGGCGGGCAGCATGCCTGCCTTGTCGCTGATGCGCTGGCGATGGATCGGGTGATGATCCATCCTCTCGCGGGGGTGTTGTCCGCCTATGGCATGGGACTTGCGGACCGGCGCGAGGTTCGGGAGGCGAGCCTCGGCACGCCGGCGTCCGATCGGGCAGCGCTGGTCAGTGCGCTGGACGCGCTGACCGAGCAGGCGCGCGAGGCGCTGCGGCGGCAGGGCGTCGATCCGGCGTCGATCAAGGTCGATCAGCGCGTTCATCTGCGTCGCGGCGATACGGAGCATACGATCGAGATTCCCTTCGGCGAGACAGACGCGATGGCCGCCGCGTTCGATGCGGCGCACCGTGCGCAGTTCGGCTTCGACGCCCGCGCGGCCCTGATTGTCGACCGTATGGTTGCGGAGGCGATTTCGGCATCGGATGTTTCCCAGGACGCTGTGGTTTCCCTGCCGCGCGAGCCGTCGCCGCCGCTGGATTCAGCGCCTGTCCGCATGGCCGGCGCCTGGCGGGAGGCGGCGGTGCACGCGCGCGAGCGGCTGCCGGCCGGCGCGATCGTGAAAGGACCCGCCCTGATCATCGACGCCGTGTCCACAACAGTCGTGGAGCCGGGATGGAGCGCCAGTGTCGATCCGCAGGGCAGCCTGATCCTGGACCGCGTCGAACCCCGCACGAACGAGGTCGTGGCCGACGCCACGCAAGCGGATCCTGTCCGTCTCGCGATCTTCGCCGGGCTGTTCATGAACATAGCCGAGGAAATGGGGGCGGCGGTCCAGCGCACGGCAACCTCCGTCAACATCCGCGAACGGCTGGATTTCAGCTGCGCGCTATTCGATGCCAGCGGCAATCTCGTCGCCAATGCGCCGCACATCCCGGTGCATCTCGGCTCGATGGGGGACAGCATCCGCACGATCATCGCTGACCGTGGCGACTGCCGCGACGGACGGGGTATGCGCCGGGGTGACGCCTATGCGCTCAACGCACCCTATCGTGGCGGCACCCATCTGCCCGACATCACCGTCATCATGCCCGTGTTCGCAGACGAAGCGGCGGACAAGCCGACCTGGTTCGTGGCCGCGCGCGGTCACCATGCCGATGTGGGCGGCGTAACGCCGGGATCGATGCCGCCCAACAGTCGCACCCTTCAGGAGGAGGGCGTGCTGCTCGACAATGTCCTGGTGGTCGATGAGGGACGGTTCCTTGAAACCGAACTGCGTCTGATGTTTGCCGCTGGCCCGTATCCGGCGCGGAATATCGACCAGAACATCGCCGATCTCACCGCTCAACTCGCCGCCTGTGCAAGGGGGGCGGAGGGTCTGGCTCACATGGCCGAAAGTCATGGAGCCGATGTCGTCACCGCCTATATGGAGCATGTCCAGGCACATTCGGACGCAGCGGTTCGCCGGCTCTTGCCGACGCTGGCGAATGGGGCGTTCGCCTATGAGATGGACGATGGCGCGGTCGTGCGGGTCCAGATAAGGATCGACCGCGAGCGGGAGCGGTTGTCGGTCGATTTCACAGGCACCAGTGCGCAGCGCCAAAATAACTTCAATGCGCCTGCTGCCATCGTGCGGGCAGCCGTGCTGTACGTCGTGCGCACGATGCTGGATGATGCGATCCCGCTCAACGACGGCTGTCTGCGTCACGTGGACATTCATATTCCCGAAGGTTCGATGCTGAAGCCGTGCCATCCCGCGGCGGTGGTCGCCGGCAATGTCGAAACCAGCCAGGTGGTCACCGACGCGCTGTTCGGGGCGCTGGGCGCGGTTGCCGCTTCGCAGGGCACGATGAACAATCTTACCCTGGGCGACGACGCATACCAATATTATGAAACCATCGCGGGCGGCGCGGGGGCCGGACCGGGGTTTGACGGTGCATCCGTGATCCAGACCCACATGACCAACAGCCGCATGACCGACCCCGAGATATTCGAGGGGCGGACATCCTGTCTCGTCGAGGCCTTCGCGATACGCCGCGGTTCTGGCGGCGAAGGCCTGAACCGCGGCGGCGACGGCGCCGTGCGGCGAATTCGTTTCCTTCGCCCGATGACCGCCTGCCTGCTCGCCAATCGGCATCGGGTGCCCCCGTTCGGTCTTGACGGCGGGAAAAACGGCGCAGCCGGCGCCGTGCGGATCGAGCGGGCCAGCGGACATATCGAGCCGCTTGGCTCGACGGCAGAAGTCGATATGCAGACAGGCGACGTGCTGGTCGTCGAGACGCCGGGCGGCGGCGGTTTTGGTCGATTGCCATGAGGCTGGACGAGGCCATGGCGGGCCGCTTCCTTCGGCTGACGCTGGGGCACCTCACGCGCGAATGGCCGTACAAGCTCGATCAGATACTTGCCTCGCCGGACGATCTGGCGACGCCACGTTCGCTCCATCCGGCGTTCTACGGCAGTTTCGATTGGCACAGCTGCGTCCATGGCTGGTGGCAGGTCATGCGGCTCTGCCGGCTGTTCCCGCATCTTCCCGAGGTCCAGGCGGTCGACGCGCTTGCCGACGGCACGCTGACTCAAGAGGCGATCATGGGCGAGTGCATGTCGCTCGATCGTCCCATGGCCGCCGCCTTCGAGCGGCCCTATGGCTGGGGATGGCTTCTCGCGCTTCACGACGAACTCGCCTTCCGGCCTGCACGGCCGTGGGCGAAGGCTTTGGCGCCCTTGGCCGAACGGATCGCTGACCGTCTTGCCGCCTACCTGCCCCGGCTTTGCTACCCGGTGCGCAGCGGCAAGCACGATAATACGGCCTTTGCCCTGGTGCACGCGCTTCGTTGGGCACGACGCCGCAGAGCGGATCTGGCATTGCTGATCGAGGAGCGGGCGACCGGCTGGTTCGGCGGCGACCGGGCGGCACGGCCATGGGAGCCGAGCGGCGAGGACTTCCTGTCGCCCACATTATGCGAAGCCATGTTGATGCGCGAGGTGGGCGGCGAGAGATTTGCCGGCTGGCTGGCCGCGTTCATGCCGGACCCGTTCGGGGACGATATGCGCGCCCTCACGTCCCCCGCGACGGTGACCGACCGAACCGACGGGCGGCTGGCACATATGGACGGGCTCAATCTTTCGCGCGCATGGTGCTGGTTCTCGCTGGCGCCCTTTCTGCCCCTGCCCGAACGGATAAGGGACATCGCCTCGATCCATCTGGGTTCGGCGCTGCCCCACCTTGCCGACGACTATATGGGCGAGCACTGGCTTGCGACCTTCGCTGTCCTCGCCCTGACGGCGGACGATGGCCATGTGGCGGCCTGATCGCGGAAATAGCCGCAACTTGCGCCCTGTCGCGCGAACCGCTCTTTGCTCGCGCCGCAAGCTTTTGTAGGAGGGGTGATGACCTCCAGCCCGTGCCTTCCCGACCCCGGCTCCGTGCAGCGACGGACGGCTTTGCGCATCGGCGATGCGGCGCCGAATTTTCGCGCCCGTACCACCATGGGCGAAGTCCAGCTTCGCGACTTCCGTGGCCGCTGGCTGATCTTGTTCGCCCACCCGGCCGACTTCACGCCCGTCTGCACGAGCGAGTTCATTGCGCTGGCTCGCGCTGCCGACGAATTCGCCAGGCGCGATTGCGATCTACTGGGGCTCTCGGTCGACAGCCTGTATTCGCATCTGGCCTGGATCGACGTCATTCGCCAGCGCCTGGGCGTGACCATATCGTTTCCCATCATCGAAGATCCGTCGATGGCGATCGGGGAAGCCTATGGCATGGTGGATCGCAGCGACCCCGACAGCTCGTCGGTGCGCGCGGTCTACTTCATCGATCCGGACGGCATCGTTCGGGCGATGATATGGTATCCCTTGTCGGTCGGCCGCTCCGTGGACGAGCTGCTGCGCATGCTGGACGCGCTCCAGAAGACGGCCACGGGAGAGGTGCTGGCGCCCGAGGGATGGCGGCCCGGGCGATCGGTCCTCCTGCCCGCGCCCCAGCATGGGAGCGCGCTGGGCGAGGCGGGGGACGAGCTCTGGTTTTATCGCGAGCGTCCCGATCATGGCTGATCCGATCGACCGGGCGACAGCGACCGAGATCGTGGAGCGATTGCGGGTCTTTGCCCAGCCGCAAAGACTGGCGATCCTGACGGCCCTTCTTCAAGGCGAACAGTCGGTGGCCGCCATCGATGCCGCCACGGGGATCGGCCAGCCGGCCCTGAGCCAACAATTGGGCGAGCTTCGGCGTGCAGAACTCGTCGCCCAGCGGCGGGATGCCAAGTCCGTCGTTTACCGGTTGATCGACGAGCGGACCGCCGCTGTGGTGCGGATCGTAGTCGCCGCCTTCGGCAGCAACGATCCGCTCGAAGCCGGGATAAGGCGCGAGGATGCTCCCGCACGGCGCGCTCATGTCGGATCGGCGGCCATGTTCGCGGTGGTGGACAGAAGCTGAGGCTGGAGATCCGGTCAGCGTCATGACCCATCATGTGCGATGCGCCTGGCGGCTGCATCGAAGTCGCGCGCCAATCGAAAACCATCGCCGCCCGCGCAGCCGGAACGTGAAGAAAGGGGAGGGGGCCTGACGTTGCGGGGTCGGAACAGTGGGCGACTTCCCGGCGGAGCGGCCGATTGCGCGATGGCGGGTCCGATCACAGCGGCATCTTGTCTGTTTCTTTATTTATGAAACTGTGTAATAGGCCGCGGCGACTGGTTCGACGAATATTGGCAAGGGGTAAGGAATGCCGCGTGATCGCCATAGCAAGGTGCTCATCATTGGCTCGGGGCCGGCGGGCTACACCGCGGCAGTCTATGCGGCGCGTGCCGCGCTGAAGCCCCTGTTGATCGAAGGGATGCAGCCCGGTGGTCAGCTTACCATCACCACCGATGTCGAGAACTGGCCGGGGGACAGGAGCGTGCTGGGTCCCGACCTCATGGCGCGGATGGCTGCCCAGGTGGCGCATGTCGGCACGGAGGTCGTTTCCGACACGATCGTTGAGGTCGATCTTGCCGCAACGCCGTTCGTCGCGGTTGGGGACAGCGGCGCGCGCTATACGGGCGATACCGTCGTCATCGCGACAGGGGCGTCGGCACGCTGGCTGGGGCTCGACAGCGAGACGCGGTATCGCGGCGCGGGCGTATCCGCTTGCGCGACTTGCGATGGCTTCTTCTATCGCGACCGCGTGGTTGCCGTGGTGGGCGGCGGAAACACCGCGGTCGAGGAAGCGCTGTACCTCACCAATTTCGCTGAAAAGGTCTATTTGATCCATCGCAGGGGCGAACTGCGCGCCGACCGCACCAACCAGGCGCGCCTCCATGCCAATCCCAAGATCGAGATGGTCTGGCATGCCGAAGTGGCCGAGGTCCGGGGCGATGGCCGCGTCGTGACGGGTGTCGAGCTTCGCGATGTCCGTAATGGGCAAGCGCGTGCGCTGGCCGTCGATGGGTTGTTCGTGGCGATCGGGCACGATCCCGCCACGTCGCTGTTCGCCGGTCAGATCGCGATGGATGCGGAGGGCTATATTCTGGTGACCCCCGGTTCGACCGCCACCAGCGTGCCCGGCATATTCGCGGCCGGTGACGTGCAGGACAAGCTGTTTCGTCAGGCCGTGACGTCCGCCGGCATGGGTTGCATGGCGGCGCTGGAGGCCGAGCGCTATCTTGCAGGCCATATGCCTCACGCCATCGCCGCGGAGCCCGGGGCTCCCGTCACTGTCTGAGCGCGTCGGCGCGTGCGGCACAGGCCGGGCGCCACGCTGCCATGTCCTTTCTGTTTCGAAGAGGTACCCATGCCGATCAACGCGCTGCTGCAAGCGAATGAACTGCCTCCGTTCGGGGCGATCACGCCGGAGGCGATCGGATCAGCGCTGGATGTCGCCATTGCGGCGCAGGATGCGGTCATCGAAGCGCTGGTCCGGCACCGGCCCACCGCGTTCACGGAGACATGGCTTCCGCTTGAGCGGGCCGGGGTTGCGATCGAGGCGCTCTGGTCAGCGGTTTATCATCTGCATGCCGTGGCGGACACGTCGGAACTTCGCGCTGCTTATGCCGCAGGCGAGGCCAGGCTGGTCGAAGCCGATATGCGCAAGCGACAGAATCGCGATCTGTTCGATGTTCTGACGGCGCTCTCCACATCGCCCGGCTTCGCAGAACGGCCGGCTGCCGATCGGGTCGCGGTCGAGCATGCCCTGCGCGACTTCAGGCTGTCCGGCGTGGCGCTGGAACCAGAGGCACGGGCAAGCTACGCCGAGATGTCGGTCGAACTGTCCCGGCTTTCGACCGAATTTGCGAGCGCCGTGCTCGACGCGACCGATGCCTGGTCCGAACTGGTGACCGATGAAGCGCTGCTCGCCGGGATTTCCGACACGGACAAGGATATGTTCCGTGCGGCCGCTCTCGCAATGGGACGAGAGGGGTGGCTGGTCACATTGCAGCAACCGAGCGTCAACGCCGTGCTGACTTTCGCCGAAAATCGCGAACTTCGCGCTCGTGTGTACGAAGCCTATGGCACGCGCGGCTCCGATCAGGGACCGCAGGCCGGGAAGTTCGACAATTCCGCGAGGATCGCGCGAATTCTGGAGTTGAGGCACCAGGCAGCGCATCTGTTGGGCTTCGCCGATCCGGTCGACTGGTCGCTTGCCACCAAGATGGCGAGCGACGCCGGCGAGATTCTTGCCTTCCTGCGAGACCTGGCGAAGCGCGCCAAGCCGGTGGCAGAGTGCGACCTTGCGGAATTGCGCGACCATGCCGCCGCCGAACTGGGCATCGAAACCCTCCAGCCATGGGACATCGGCTTCACCGCAAACCGTTTGCGGCAGGCGCGTTACTCGGTCGATGAACAGGCGGTGCGCGCATACTTCCCGGTTCAGCGTGTCCTCCAGGGTTGGGGAACGCTTCTCAAGCGCCTTTTCGGCATCAGCCTGATCGAACGTCAGGATGTCGCGCTGTGGCATGAGGACGCCCGCTACTTCGATGTAGCCGACGAGAGCGGCGTGGCGATTGCCGGTTTGTACCTCGATCTGCACGCGCGGACGGGCAAGCGCGGCGGCGCGTGGATGGCTCCAGCGCGTCCTCGGCTGAGCGATGGCGATATGATCGGCGTGCCGGTCGCCTATATGGTCTGCAACTTCACGCCGAAAAGCGAAGCGGCGCCTTCGCTGCTGTCTCATACCGATGTGCTGACGCTCCTTCACGAGACCGGACATTGCCTCCACCACCTCTTCACGCGGGTCGATCGGCCGAGCATCGCGGGAACGACGGGCTTCGAGTGGGACGCGATCGAGTTGCCGAGCCAGCTCATGGAGGATTTCGCCTGGGATCGCGATGTGTTGACCGGCATGTCGGGTCATCATGTGACCGGCGAACCTTTGCCGCAGTCGCTGTTCGACAGGCTGTCCGCAGCCCGGCACTTCCAGTCGGGCATGTTCATCGTCAGGCAGGTGGAGTTGTCGATGTTCGACATCCTGCTGCATCTGGGTACGATGGGCTCCGATCCGATGGAGGTGATCGAGGCGGTCCGCGAAGAGGTCGCCGTCGTTCGCCCGCCCGCGTGGCACCGCTTCCCGCATGCTTTCACGCATATCTTCGCGGGAAGCTATGCTGCGGGCTACTATAGCTATCTCTGGGCAGAGATACTCGCAGCCGATGGGTTTCAAAGGTTCGCGGAAGCCGGCCTTGTCGATCGCTCGACCGGCGAGTTGTTTCGCGACGAGGTCCTCTCTAGGGGAGCCAGCCGCCCGGCGGCCAACAGCTTCCGCGCCTTTCGCGGCCGGGACCCCGACAACAGCGCGATCCTGAAGCGGCACGGGTTGATCGTGGAGCACCGTTGAGGCGGACGATGCCCCTGTAAACCAGCGCATGCCGAAATGGATTACTCAGCCGCGTCCGGGGACGTGTTCAATGGCAAAGGCAGGGGAATGGCGCTTGAATTGCGATATTCCCCCACTGCGAAGGACGTCGAAACTTCGGTGAGGCGAACTTTGCTGGTCAGCACCTTGTAGAATGAGTCGAAACCCGCAATGTCGGGCAGAAGGACCTTGATGATGTAATCAACGCTGCCGGCAAGCCTGTAAAACTCGATGACCTGCGGTATGCTTAAAACCGCCTGTTGAAAACTGGTGTTCCATTCCTCGGAATGCTCCGCTGCCTTGACGTTGACAAAGGCTATCAGATGAAACCCCAATGAAGACGGATTTAATACGGTCACTCGCCTCTTGATGACGCCGCGGTCTTCAAAAGATTTGATCCTCTTCCAGCAGGCATTCTGGGACAGCCCCACGAGTTCGGCAACCTCCTTGATCGTTACATTGGCATTATCCTGCACAATCCCCAATATCTTGATGTCGTGAAGGTCGAAATCGTGCACGTCGCTCTCCTTAATGCCCGGCGTCGATTTTGCCGTGAGGGCATAGCGATTTCGGGTCAATAGATCAGCCAAGATCGGCGCTGAATGTGGCATGGCACCATAGCTGAAGGCTGCCGGGACGACGAGACAGCGAAACGAAAAACCACCGCAAACTCCGCGTGATAAAGAAAATTAGATTATTCGTCATATAAAGCGAACATAATCCCTTGAATATATCAATATGGCGAATTAATGTCGCTCCTGCCAACCCGAGATGGGATAACGATTCGCCGTCACCTCGCCCCTTCTTCTTCCGTTTCAGCGCAAACTCGACAAATGCGCTGCAAGGAGCGCGGCAGCTGCGGAGATGGTCATGCCAGCCTGGATTGCGATGTTCGGTGAAACAGATCCCGGGCGTCGAGGCACGAAAGGGAGGACTCGGAATGAGGTGGGGAACTACAACCGCTGTGGTGGCGCTGGCCGTGTGCGGCGCGCAACAGGCTTATGGGCAGACCGTCACGCGCTACGACTTCGATGTTGCGGCAGGCCCGCGGCGGCAGGTCATCCAGACAATCGCCGGTATCGCAGGTGCTGACGTATCGTTCGCTGACGCGGCCGACAAGGGGCTCGATCAGGTCGTGGGGCCTGTACGCGGTAATTTGACACTTGCGCAAGCCCTTCGGGAGGCGCTGGCAGGCAGCAAGTGGTTCGTCGAGACGGCGGGTAACGGACAGGTTCGTATCGCCCGCTCCGGCGGAAACGCGGACATCATCGTCACTGGCAGGCGCGATCCTCTTCGCAAGGAGGACTCCAATCTTCTCACCCGCTCCGACACGCCCTTGAAGGATACGCCGGGAACGATCGTGTCGGTGACGCAATCGGTGCTCGCAACCCAGAACACGACTTCATTGAACGAAGCTATTCGGAACCTGCCGGGCGTGACTTATACCCCAGGTCCGCCGAGCCAGATCAGTTCACGTGGGGACAGCACGCGGGGCGCTTCGTTCACCAACGGCCTCCGAAACTCGATTGCGGGGGGAGACGCGCCTACGATCGACGTGGAGTCGATCGAGGTTTTGAAAGGACCGTCATCCGTTCTGACCGGGACCTCGGTGGCTGGCGGCCTGGTCAATCTCAACCCGAAAAGGGCGACGGGGACAAGCCTTCCCCAATTCGACTTCGGCGTGGGCAGCAACGACTATATTCGTGGTTCAGTGGATGTCGGAGGAACGATCTCCGAATCCGACCGGCTGTATTGGCGTTTTGTCGGCTTGTCGGAGCATGCGGACCGGCAAAGCAATGGAGGGCAAAATCCACATTCCTATGCGGCTTCCGCGATCTTCGGTTACCGGGACAATGGATGGAAGATCGACGCAAGTTCCCAAGTCTACGACACTCGCATTGTCTACGGCAAACTATATTATGCAGACCCGACGACAAACACCGTTCAGCCGGTGACAATTTTTTCCAACGATAACAACTATTATAAAACCCGGTCGCTGTCGCAGAATCTGGGCGTCGAACGCGATCTTGTCACGTCCGAGGCGTTCACGCTCCGCTTGCGATCGCGAATGCGGTATCAATATGCCGAGCAGACCCTTCAAAACCAGCTTTATCAGGGCAAGTATAATTTCGGCGGCGCCATCGGCATCATCGACTTGGTGACAGGCAACAACAGTTTCTCGAAAAACTATCAGTTCAGCTCATCGAGCGACCTTTACGCCAAGCTTGAGACCGGATCGGTCACGCAGCAATTTATCGTCGCTTTCGATTATTCATGGCAGAAGATCAACCAGATCGCATCCGGTTATAGCGCATTGGTCCCCTTCCAGCCGCTTCCTTCGCTTGGGTCTATTCCCGACAGCAGCAATCCCAACAGGAATGAGCTGCGGGCAACCCGCAAGGATTACGGCCTCGTGGTTCAGGACCAGATAAGCTGGGGGCCCTTTCATGCCCTCCTCAGTGCGCGCCAGACCTGGTACGATTTGACAAGTCGGCAGGTCTTTTACCCCTATCTTATCAACAACGACGCGGATCAGCGCATCAGCAAGCTGCTGCCGACCGGCGGATTGGTCTTTAGCGCCACGAAATGGGCGTCGATCTATTACACCTATCAGAAGGCCGTAACCCCCCCTAATTTGGGGGTCCGGACCTATCGGGGGGCGCCATTTCCGGCCGCCATCAGCACAGGGCACGAAGCCGGCGTCAAGCTGGAGCTTTTCGGTGGCCGCCTTTCGGTAACCGGCGACTATTTCCGAAAGGACAACAACAATTATCCCCTGATCGATCCGGCGCATCCGGGTTTTTACATTCCCGGTCCCGGGCAGAAGTCGGAGGGTTTCGAGATCAATCAAAGTGGGAAGATCACGCCAACGCTGTTCCTGCAGAGCGGATTTGCCTACACCACCTCCAGAAGCGCAACACCCCTTGTTTCAGCGCCGCGTTATCAGGCAAATGCCTGGCTGCTGAAGTCCTTCACGCTTGGCGACAGGCAGCAACTCGACATCGGCTTTGGCGGCAACTATCAGAGCAATGTCAATCTGGTTAAGACCGATTCCTTGACCGGCATAACCACTTATCCGAAGTTTCCGATTAAATATGTTCGTTTCGATGCCGCCGTCGGTTATACCTACGGTCCATATAAGCTGAACCTGACGGTCAACAATCTGTTCGATCGGTTCAATATTTATACGCCGCTGGTGGCCAACAGCCTTTACCAGGGGGTCGGCCGGGAATTTCGGCTCGTCTTCACCGCGGCTTTGCCGAAATCGAGGTAGAATGTGACCGCGAGCGTATCCGACATTGGTGCTGATGCCGTAGTCGCGACCGAATGTCCCCCGGATTTTGCACATCGCAATGTCTGGGGAGACGTCGCCTACATGGTCCGCCTCCTTGCGTTTCACGTCAGGCGGGACTGGATTTTTGCCGTGCCTTTGTGGGTTCTTTTGCTAGGCGCGGGCGCGGTCGGCTCTTACCTGCAATTGCGGTACATCAGGGAGCTTGCAAACGTCACCAACGGTCTGGTCGTCAGCAATCGTCCTGCCGTGGTCGCCGCGCTGACAGGCGCGGTGGTCTTCATCGTCCTGACCGCAATCCATCATGGCTTGCAATCGGCACTCGCCTATACCCTGCGTATCCGCATCAGGACGGCGCTCACGGGCGAGCTATTGAGGCGGTGGCTGGGCGGCCGCGGCTTTTATCGTCCGTTGCAGGACCACGCGCTCGACCATCCCGAACAGCGGGTCCAGGAAGATGTCTATAATTTTGGCCTGTATCTTATTCAGCTGGCTCCCGCGCTGGTTACGTCGGCCACGACGTTCTACCTTTACTCCAACCAGTTATGGCTGCTGTCTTCACCGCTGCCAGTCTCCATGCCGTCCGGCGGGCAGATCATCATACCACGGGCGCTCTATGTTCTGGCGATCGCGACGGCGATCGTTGCGACGCTCAGCGCTCACCTGATCGGCCGGATCTATACGCGGCTGGACGTGGTGCGGCAGCGGATCGAGGCAGGTTTCCGCCACGATCTCGGTCAGGCCCGCGAATTTGCCGAACAGATCGTTCTGGGCGGCGGGCAGGCGCTCGAGGAAGCCCGTGCCCGGCACGACTATGCACTGATCCGGCGGAACTGGCGACCGTACACGGGGAGTGCCGCGAGCCTTGAGGCGGTGCGGGTGCTGATCACCCTGTTGGCGTCGGTCATTCCGACTGTCCTTCTCTTCCCACTCGTTCTGGCCGGCAAGATGCAGGTCGGCGACCTTACCATCGCGGGGGTGGCATTCGGCGCGGTGTTTCACGCATTTGGCAGCATCTCAACAAATTATGACGGATTTGCGCTCCTGCGATCGGCGTCGCAGCGTATCCAGCTGATGGACGAGTCGCTGTCATATGAGCAGTCCTCGGGCTTCGTGCACGCCGCTGCCGACAGGCCTGAGTTTGCGGTGCGCGACCTGGAAGTACGAACCGCGGCCGGCCATAAGCTGTTCTCGATCGACAAGCTCACGATCGGCGCCGGAGAGCGCTGGCTGGTGCGGGGCATGTCCGGATCGGGCAAGAGCACCTTCTTCCGGGTCATGTCTGGCATCTGGCCGTTTGGATCGGGCACGGTAGAGCATCCGTCGCAAGGATCGAGGGTCATGTTCCTGCCGCAGAAGCCTTATCTGCCGAACGGCACGTTGGCGGAGCTGCTGAGCTATCCCAGTCCTTCCGATGCGTTCGCCCCGGCGGACTATCGTGCAGTGCTGACGGACATTCGGCTTGAGCGCCTGATCGGCGACATCGGCGCCGCGCGGAGCTGGGCGAAACGGCTTTCTCCCGGGGAACAGCAGCGCGTGGTGCTCGCCCGGGCGCTGCTGCAAAAGCCCGATTTCCTGTTCCTGGACGAGGCGACGAGCTCGCTCGATCCCAAGACGGAAGCGGCGATGTTCGACGTGCTTGCCCGGCGACTGCCCGACACGTCGCTCGTCACGATCGCCCATACCGACCGGCTGACTCGATATCATAGCCATCAGCTGCAGATCGAGAATGGTGGGGTCACGATCGCCGAGCTCAAGGGGGCTGCCGAGGGGGCGCTAATCAACCAGTCTGAAAGATCCCATAATGACTGAGCACAATCAGAGGTTACAGGACGTGGCCGCCGCCGCCGACCCGGTCGCCCCGCTTTTCACTGACGGTTCGCGCTCTGCGGCGCTGATCGAATGGGCAGGATCGCGAGGCATTGATGCGGCCACCATCCTGCTTGCAGGCGAATTGTCCCGCATGGACGAGCATGGACAGGCGGCTTTCGTCACGGCCATTGTGGAAGAAGCGCGAATCCAGCCGGGGGACGGGCTGCGTTGGTTGCTGTGGTTGTGGAACGATGCGCCGACGCCGATACGGTCCCGCCTGTCCGAAGAGCGCGACATTCGGGCGGTCGAGGAAGTCATGGAGATCCACCGGCGCGTGCTTGCCGGAGAGGCGGTCAGCAACCCGGTCTGGCGCGCGGCCCGCCGGCAGTTCGCAGCGGCGATGACGCCGGACGCTCCCGAGGCAGCGGTCGAAGCGATCATGTCGTCTATGTGGGACCTCCATGCGACGCCGGGAGCCGTGGCCGACGTCGCCAGCACCTGGATAGTCCAATCCAGCGCTGCGGATGCCTTTGAACCGGCAGGCTGGACGGCAGCCGAGCATCATCGGGTGCAATCGACCTGGGACGCCTATGGCATCGAGCAGGCGCATCATAACCGCAGGCTGCCCGGCGAAGACGATGCCGCCTTCGGTGAACGCCTGCAGCGATACACGCTGGAGAACCCCGTCCCGCTCAGCTCGGACGATTTCGACAATTGGCGGACCTGGCAGGCGGAGCGGCAGAAGATCATGACCGCGCGCGTTGAAGAATTGCGGGCCGGATTGTGCGGCATCGTCAGCCGCTGACCCCTTCACCCAACACATCACGCCCCTTCTTCCCGTTTGAGAACGGCGAAGATCGGCCACCATTGAGGAACATATCATGGCAAATATCCCATCGGCCACCGACGCAACCTTCGAGGAAAAGGTCCTGAAGTCGGACATTCCCGTGCTTGTCGACTTTACGGCGGCCTGGTGCGGGCCGTGCAAGGCGATGGCGCCGGCGATCGAGGACCTTGCGCGCGAATATGAGGGCGAGGCGGCAGTCTATCTGGTCGACATCGACGAGAATCCCGACACCCGTCATGCCCAGGGCATCATGGGCGTCCCCACGTTCATGATCTTCAACCGCGGCGAACTGGTGGAACGGTTCACCGGCAGCATGAGCCGGTCGAAATTGGCAGCGGCGCTGGAAGCCGCCATCGAGGCCGCCCAGTGAGCATCGCGAGCAGGCGCGCTCTGCTGACGCTGATCGCGGAGGCCGAGCGGAACGGCGATGCGGCGGCATTGCCATTCTATGCAACGCCGGCGGCGGAGGTCTCGGCTTTTGCAGCCCGATATGATCTCGACCTTAGTTTCCTGAACCTGATCATGACCTTCGCGACCGGCGACGTGGGCTTCTGGCGCCAGGTCGTTGAAGCACTGCCGCCAGGCGCGGACGGCCGGATTGCCGCTGCGCGCTGGATCGAATGGCTATGGACGGATGCGGAGACCGGACTTCGAAATCGGGTTGGCGATGCCGTGCTGCGGGCGAGCGGGGACAGGGTCTGCGACCTCCAGCGCCGTGCCGCTGCGGGCGAGGACGTGGCTCGCAGCGACTGGCGACAGGTGCGGATCAGGCTGGCGAGCCGCGATGGCGGCGATGACGTGCAGGCGGCAGCGATTGAGGGGATTGCCGCGGCAGCCTGGGACCTTGGCAGCGCGCCTGGCGCAGCGGCCGACATGATCTACGCCTGGAAGGCCATGCTGTTCGCTGAAGTGGGCCGGGACCTGGAGTGGACCGCGGAAAAGCAATCCGCGGCCAACGAGCGCTTCGATCGCATGGCCGCCTCCGCCCGTGCAAACGCAGACGCCGCCGTGCAGCAGGCAAGAGCGGAAGGCACTGACGTAGCGCCTGAAGGAGGGCCCATCGAGACGACGCCCTTCTATCGCGACGCCTATAACAAGGGTGTGGCCGACTTCATCGCCGCCAATCCTTCCGACCTCGATCTTTATGGCCAGCGGACGCGGGCCGCGGTCGACAATATGTACCGCCTCGGTCGAGACGGTTTGTTGCGCCAGGTCGCCTCTCTGTCCACCGCGCCGGCTTCGATGGTGAGCGCCTGAAACGGCGGTGACGGGCCGTATGGGCGACGGGGCAGGATCAACAGGATGTCATCGGCCGTACAGCGACTGGACTGGGTGAGGAGGAACGGGATCGTGCGTGGCTCAGGCGACGGTTATCTCCTGAAAAGCAGGGAAGATTTGGCGCAGATCGCGCGAGACGCAGCAAACCGCGCCATGCAGCGTGGCGCGCAGCAGGTCGTTGCTTCCGCCAACGAAGTCGCAGGCATCGTCATGCGCGCGCGCGGCGGCGTGTTCGGCAGCGCGGTCCGCGAAGGCAAGCAGGTCGTCAGCATTCGGGTATTCGATCGCGGCCGTACCGGAACGGCGACCACCTCCGCCCTGACCCGGGCGGGCCTTGATCTCGCGGCGGAACGCGCCATCGCGATCGCCCGCACGGTCGAGCCCGATCCCGACGCCGCTCCCGCCGCGGACGAGTGGCTTGCACGGTCCGCGTCCGAGGTGCCGATGTTCGAGCCTTCGAACCTCACCGCGCAGGATCTTGGCGGCATGGCGCTGGAGATCGAAGAGGCGGCCCTGGCGACAGGCGGCGGGTCGGTCCGCGTCAATGACGCCGGCGCCGCCAGCATCGACGCCAGCGCCGCCATGGCGATCGGGCGCGATTTCGATCGTTCGCTCGTCGCGTCCAGACATGATATCTGGTGCAGCGCCATCGCCGAGCAAGACGGGATGATGGTGCAGGATAGCTGGTCGAGTTCCGATCGGCGCGTATCGCAGCTCCTGCCGCCCTTCATGGTCGGCAGGACGGCGGCGGACCGCGCGTTGCGCAAGCGGGGCGGTCGCACAGTCGACACGCAAACATGCCCCGTCCTGTTCGACGCGCCGGTCGCCGCGAGCCTGGTGTACGATATTGTCGGGGCACTGACCGGCGCGGCCCAATATAGGGGCGCGACGTTCCTGACCGGGGGCAAGGGCGCGCAGGCACTTTCCGGCCATGTCGATCTGCTTGAGGACCCGTTCGAACCTTATGGCCTTGGCAGCGGCGTGTGCGACAGCGAGGGCGTCGCGAGCATCCACCGTTTCGTGATTTCAGGTGGGCGCGTGGAGGATTATTTTCTATCGTGCTTCTACGCGCGCAAGCTCGGCCTTCAACCGACGGGCAATGCCGATGGCGTCCGCAACCTGCATTTCACCAGCCGCCATCCCCCCCGATCGACAGCGGCGCTGCTGCGTCTTCTGGATCGGGGACTTTGGGTCACTGAGTTGATCGGGGGGGCCGTCGACCCGGTCACGGGTACCTATTCGAAGGCAGCCGCGGGGTTCTGGATCGAGAATGGCGCCGTCGCCTTTCCGGTGCAGGACATCACGATTGCCGGTGAACTGCCGGTGATGCTGCGGCAGATCGTCGCGATCGGCGGCGATGTTCATCGCAGCGGCGCGGTGCGGACCGGGTCCGTTCTGATCGAGTCCATGCGCATCGCGGGCCGGTGATCGCGGAGCAGGAGAAACCATGTCGGCCTATCAGGAAATGTCGCAACAGGATGCGGTGTCGATCGCGGAGCACCGGTTGCTGGAACCCGCCGGACTGGTGCGCGGGACAGTGGCTGCCGCTGTCGACAGGCTGCTCGGCAACGGTGCCGACCATGCCGATCTCTACTTCGAGGCAGGCCAGGCCGAAAGCTGGAGCCTTGACGACGGCAAGGTGTCCGCGGGACAGTTCTCCATCTCGCAAGGCTTCGGCGCACGCGCGGTCACCGGAGAGCAGACAGCCTTCGCATATTCCGGCGATATGACGCCCAAGGCGATCGAGGCGGCCACCGGTACCGTGCGAAGCATGCTGCTGCATGGCGATGACGCGCGACGGAGCGGGGGTGTGGCCATCGACACCGGCAACAAGCGCCCGCTGCTGTATGGCATCGACAATCCGCTGGAGTCGTTGCCTGACGCCGGGAAGATTTTGCTCCTACAGGAACTCGATCGTCGCTGCCGCGAGGCCGATCCGCGTATCGTTCAGGTATCAGGCCGGCTGGAAGCCTCGCACAACATTATCCTGGTCATGGACAGCGACGCATCGGTCGCGGCCGATGTGCGGCCATTGGTGCAGCTGGCCGTCACCGTCATCGCCCAGTCCGGGACGCGCCGGGCCATGGGCACCGGCGTGGAGGGAGGACGCTTCACCCTGGCCGAGTTCCACGGCGAGCGGCTGGAACGGCTGGTGCGCACCGCCGTGAGAATAGCGCTTGTGAACCTCGACGCCCGGCCGGCGCCGTCGGGTGTGATGTCGGTGGTGCTGGGCAATGGTTTCCCCGGTGTCCTGCTGCACGAAGCGGTCGGCCACGGCCTGGAAGCGGACGCGCACCTCAAGCGGTCCTCGGTCTTTACGGAACGAATGAACGGGCGGATCGCGGCGGAGGGCGTGACGGTGATCGATGACGGCACCCTGGCCGAACATCGCGGCTCGCTGAACGTGGATGACGAAGGCGTGCCCACCTCACGCAACGTCCTGATCGAAAACGGGCATCTCACCGGTTTGATGCAGGATCGGAAAAGCGCTCGTCTGATGGGGCGGGCGCCCACTGGCAACGGCCGGCGCCAAAGCCATGCTCATCTGCCGATGCCGCGGATGACCAACACCTACCTTGCCCCCGGCGACAAGGAGCCGGAGGAGATTATCCGGTCGGTCAGACACGGTGTCTATGCCGTCGCTTTTGGCGGTGGCACGGTGGACATTACGAGTGGCCAGTTCAATTTTTCGGCCACCGAAGCCTATCTGATCGAAGATGGAAAGGTGACCGCCCCGATCCAGGGCGCCGTGTTGATCGGCCTCGGCCACGAGGCGCTCAAGCATGTGTCCATGATCGGCAATGATCTGCGTTTCGCTGATGGCGTTTGCGGCAAGGAAGGGCAGACTGTTCCCGTCTGTGTCGGCCAGCCGACCATTCGGATCGATGAGATGGTCGTTGGCGGAACTGCCTGATTGTTTAGTCCCTGCATCTGATGGTGTGGGTCGAGCGTAAACCGCTGCGGCTCTTTTGCAGATATGTTCGTATGGCGTGAGGCCGCGCAGGGTTTTGAGGCGGCGGCCAAAGTCGTACGCGTCAATGAAGTCGTGGAGGGGCGGTCGGTGCCTCCAATACCCCCTCCCATAGCCCGGCATGGCACCGACGGCTGAAGCGGCGATGGACCGTATTCCATTCGCCTGTTTGCACTTGCATTAAAAAATGCGCATGAGCCCGAAAAATGCTATCGATGTCATTTTGGGAAAGGCGCCGGATGCTCAATGAAGAAATTGCCAAGTTCCTGGGCCCGGGATCGGATGCTCATCCCATTTTCGACGCGTCGGGGATTTCCGCGATGCGCGAAGGAATGCGAATGGCCGGGGCCGCTTTGCCGGCGCCGACGCTGGAGATCCAGGATCACGAAGCCAATGGCGTTCCGGTGCGGTTATACAAGCCGCATGGCATGCAGCATGTTCCAACGCCACTCCTGGTCTTCCTTCATGGGGGCGGCTGGATGCTTGGCGATATCGAAAGCCACGATGCGCCGTGCAGAGTCCTTGCGGACAGGGCGCAATGCGCGGTGCTGGCCGTAGGCTATCGTCTCGCGCCCGAACATCCTTTTCCCGCGGCGCTCGACGATTGCGCCAATGCCTTTGAATGGGCGTTGGCCAATGCCGGGTCTTTGGGGTGCGACGCGGATCGGATCGCCCTTGGCGGAGAGAGCGCCGGCGCCAATCTTTGCGCCGCCCTGACCATCCGCTTTCGCGATCGGGCCCAGGACCAGCCCGCCTTCCAGTTCCTCGTTCATCCGGCAACGGACCTGCTGTTGGGCCAATCCAGTATCGATGATGTCTCGCTTCCCGGCATGACGCGGTCATATCTGGAAGCGTGCGTGCGAATATATGTTGGGGACCAGGATGCGTCGCACCCATGGATTTCTCCCATGCGATGCCCGGATCTGTCGAATCTTCCCCGCTCCGTCATCTATACCGTGGAGGTCGACCCGCTTCGCGACGATGGCGAGAATTACGCCCTGGCACTTGCCCGGGCCGGGACCGAAGTGTTGATTCAGCGTCTGCCGGGGCTGCCGCATGGCTTTATGGTCTTGCCGACGTCCCTTCAGGCGGTAGATCGTGCATTCGACCAGTTGGCACAATGCCTCAAATCCTATTTCGGTGACAGATGAGTACGCCACCCAAGAAAGAGAGCGCCCCAGCCCGCCCCACCATGGCGATGGTCGCAAAGATGGCGGGAGTATCCAAGATCACCGTGTCCCGCGCTCTGGGCGGCAGTGCCCTTGTGCGGCCCGAGTTGCGCGAAAAAATAGTCGAGATTGCCCGTGAGGCCGGCTATCGGATGAACTCTGCGGCACGGTCGTTGCGGACGAGGCGGTCGCATACCATCGCCATGGTCATCGAACGCCTGATCGCCGGCGACCGCCCCATATCCGATCCGCTGCTGCTTGCGATGATCGGCGGCCTGCTGGAAATCCTGACCCCTTCCGGCTACGCCATGCTTCTGACCACCAGCGATCACTATCTTGATCATAACGCCATCGATGCGGACGGCATCATCATGCTGGGACAGGGCCTGAAGGGGGAAAGGGTGAAGCCGATCGCCGCATTGGGCTTGCCCATGGTGATATGGGGCGCCGTCACTGCCGCAAATGGCCTGACCGTCATCGGGAGCGATAACCGGCAGGGTGGACGGCTCGCCGCCGGGCATCTGGTGGAAAGGGGCCGGCGCAAAATTCTTTTCCTGGGCGATCATCGCCACCCGGAGGTGGGCGAACGCCTGGAAGGGGTTCGCGATGTCGTGGCCGCCACGACGGCGGCGCTCGTCGGCAGCATCGCTTGCGAATTCTCGCGCGTGGCGGGTGCGTCAGCCGTGCAACAGGCGTTGAGCCAGAATATGGAGTTCGACGCGATCATCGCGGCCAGCGACTTTATCGCTGCCGGCGCTTGCGACGCTCTTATCGACAGAGGCATGCGAGTGCCCGATGAGGTCGCGATCACCGGTTTCGACGATATTGCGGTGGCCACAAGCAACCGGCCGCCCCTGACCACGATTCGCCAGGACTGGTCGGCTGCCGGCAGGCTGTTGGGCGAGGCGATCCTGCAGTCGGTCGCGGGGGAAGAAAAAGGCTTTTCCTCCACGATCCTTCCCGTGGAACTCATTGTCCGGCAGAGCAGCTGAGGAACCCGCTTCTGCTCAGCAGAGGCGTTTTTGGAAGAATGCCGCCAGAAGCGCGAATACCTCCCGCGATTCCGGCAGGTCAACGTCGACGTGGTGCGCATGCCACATGCCGTCGAACATCGTCAATTCAGCCTCCCTGCCCGCCGCCCTCAGCCGCCGATGCATGACCGTGACGGAGCTGGCCGCGAAGTCCCTGGTCCCGCTCACAAGCAGGGCGGGGGGGAATCGTGCCAGAACAGCGGGGTGCTCACCGGGAAAGACAAAAGCGTCCTTCGGATCGGTACCGGCGAAATAGGGCAGATCATGAAGCCGCTGGACGGCCGCCGCATCCGCCGTTCCGTTGAGCAGCGCCGCCATCTCCAGCGAATCGCCGCCGAGATCGACGCCGGCCGCATGGAGCATGGCTATCCCCTCCGGAAGCCGGTCGCCGCGCTGGATCATGCGGGACACGACCTGCGCCGTCAGCACCGCGCCCGCGGAGCAGCCATAGATGCCCAGTTTGAGGGCAGGGTTTTTCGACCGGAGATCATCGATGACGGTGAGCACGTCCAGCACGGCGCAGGGATAAGGATGTTCCGGCGCGAGGCGGTATTCCACGGCCAGAACCGCCATATCCGCAACCGCCGCGACCGGCACTGCCTCGATCAAGGCTCCCGCCCCGTTCCCCCACATGAAAGCGCCCCCATGAAGGCAGATGAGGATCTTGTCCGGGGGCGCCGATGGACGCCGCACCAACTGCGCCGGTATCCCGTTGATGACGAGAGCCTCTGTCTCGACCGGATAGTGACGGCTTGCCACTTCCAGGCGCGCTGAGTTGATGCGGTCGTAGTGACGGCGCAATTCATCGACGCTTTCGATCGGCGGCGCATCGTCCGCCCTGATCGCCTCAAACCGATCCCCGGCCATGCCGCTGACCCAGCGGGCGAACGGAGGCGGCGGCACCGCGGCGCCATCCCAATTGTTATCGGTGCCAAACCCCTCATCCTCTTTTTCTACAGACTTTTTCACGCGTGATGATCTCCGATTGACATCGATACCATTGCCCGATAGTGCCGGTTCGCACAAATGAAATTTTTGGGAGGGTGAGCGTGAAGGGTTGGATGTTGATACTGGCGAGCACTTCGGCGATCGCGCTTATATCGCCTGCTCACGCGCAGCAGCTTGCCGGCCTTGCCGATAGTGAAACGGCAGCGGCTTCCGGCGCGGGCGCGACTCAGGCGAGGAGCCAGTCCGTTGATGAGGCGAGCGGGGGCGGCGAGACGACGTTCGGCGACATCGTAGTCACCGCGCGGCGTAGAAGTGAGCGTCTTCAGGATGTTCCCCTTTCCGTAACCGCCTTCTCGCCCGAGGCGCTGAGCGAGAGCCGCATTGTCGGGCGGACCGACCTTGCCAACTACACGCCATCTCTTATCACGATCACCGGCGGCTATCCGAGCGAGTTTGCCTTCTTCGCCTTGCGCGGGCAGGGGCCGGCCTTTGGCTCCGTTCCCGGCGTGATCAACTATTTCGCGGAAGTTCCGGCACTGGTCGGCATCGACGGCCGCGTCGGTTCCTATTTCGATTTGGCGAATGTGCAGGTTCTGTCCGGCCCTCAGGGCACCTTGTTCGGCAAGAACGCGACCGGCGGCAACATCCTCTTCGAACCCCAGCGGCCGACCGACCGGCAGGAAGGCTATCTCCAACTGGAGGTCGGCAATCTGCAGGATGTGCGGGCAGAATTTGCCGTCAACCTGCCGATCGTAAGCGACAAAATACTGTTCCGTATCGCTGGCGAAGAAGGCCGGAGAGACGGTTATACCAGGGATGTCGGCCCTTATTTTCCGGGCAAGAAATATGACAATCTGGACTATCAAAGTGTCCGGGCCAGCCTGATCGTCCGCCCGACGGACAATGTGGAACTCTATACCGTCGCGCGCTACTATCATTCCAGGACCAATGGTCCGGGCACCGTCCTCACGCAGTTCAACCCGGCCCTCGGCGTTCCCGCCGCGCCAGCGCTCCTCCTCTTCCCCGGCCTCGCCACTGCGGTGGCTGATCAGCAGGACCGTGGGCCGCGACAGGTTTCCTACGATCTCGACCAGTTTTCCTCCACCTCCTACTGGCAGGTCCTCAATCAGGCGCGCGTCGATCTGACGGACGAACTGACGCTCAAGAACATCGTCAGCTATTCCGAAATGACCTATCGCTACGCCTATGATTACGATGCGAGCCCCTTTCCGATCGGCGGCCAGACCAGCCGGACGGGCAATCCCACGCAGGCGCCCACCTATCTGACCGAAGAATTGCAGTTGCAGGGCAAGCTCTGGAACGACGCGCTCAATTTCAGCGTGGGCGGCTATTATGATCGCTTCGGCCATCACAAGGATCAGGGCGGGCTCTTCACGCAATATCCGCTCAGCCTGCTGATCGGCCAGATACCCGCCGTCATCAATACGACGGCAAGAAGCTATGCGGTCTTCGGCCAGGCCACGATCGACCTTGGCAAGGCAGGCGTGATCCCCGGCCTCAGCCTGACCGGCGGCCTGCGCCACACCTGGGACGAAACGGCGAACTTCACCCAGATTTCCGTACTCCCGGCGACGGGCGGGACGGCGAAGTTCGACTATACGAGCTACAATCTCAGCGCCGACTATGTGATCTCGCCCGGCGTGCACGTCTATGCCACCAGCCGGAACGCGTACAAGGCAGGCGGCGTCAACGGCCCGGTGCCGGAAGGTTCCTCCTTCCGCACCTTCCCGCCCGAAAAGCTGCAAGACGTGGAAATCGGCCTGAAGAGCCAGATGAGGATCGCAGGCGTCCCGACCCGCTTCAATGTCGCGGCCTATCGGGGGAACTACAGGAATATCCAGCGCACCACGACCGAACTGATCGAGGGAGCGCTGATCAACGTCACGCGCAGCGCGGCGAAGGGGCGCATCCAGGGCGTCGAGGTCACGGCCGCTGTCGAGCCGGTGCGCGGCCTGACGCTCAACGGCAGCTATTCCTATATCGACGCCAAATATACCAGGGTCGCCGATGCGTCGGCCGGCGCGATCCTGACGGGATCGGCTTTCCCCTATACGCCCAGGCACAAGGTGACGCTCGGTGGCAGCTACCAGGCCGATCTGGGCTCGGTCGGGACGCTGGCCCTGTCGGCCAACTGGGCCTATCAAAGCAAATTCTCGACCGCGCAGAACAACCTTGCCCAGGTGCGCAATCTGCCGGGTTACGACACGCTGGCGCTGCGGGCCGGGGTCAACGGCATCGGCGGGTCGAACCTGGACCTCAACCTGTTCATGGCCAATGCGACCGACAACAGCTTCGCGACGGGGTTGCAGGATCTGTATAATGTCGGCGGCGGCACGGTCACCTACACCTATAACGAACCCCGCACCTATGGCGCGCAATTGCGGTTCCACTGGTGACGACCTTGCGTTCGGCGCCGACCTTCATCGATTATTTTCCGGAGCCTGTACAATCCGGAACGGCTTGCGGCCTGGAACATGGCCGCAAGCCGCCCAGCGGCAAGGCGGGATATGTGGCGACGCCCGCCGACCTTTACGGGGCTATGCTGGCGCAGGTGCAGCTCAATCAGCTGTTTGAGGACGGCAAGACCTTCGTCGATGCCGTGCCCCGGAGGAGCACCGACGATATTCTGAGAGCCTTCGAGGCCCTGCCGCACGACAGCCAGTGCCTTCGCGACTTCGTCATCGCCCATTTCGACCTGCCCGATCCCGCCGGTGTGCACCCGGCGCACGGTGAACCGGACCTGCGCCATTACATCCGTTCGATCTGGCCTGAACTGCACCGGGATGGCGCGCATCCGCCTGAGAACGGCTCGCTTCTTCCCGTGAACGGGCCCTATGTCGTTCCGGGCGGCCGCTTCGTCGAACTTTACTATTGGGACAGTTATTTCAGCATCCTTGGCCTGCTGCGCGACGGGTTCGAACATGTCGCGCAGGGGATCGTCACAGCCCTTGCCGATCTGCTGAAACGCTATGGGCGGATTCCCAACGGCACGCGCAGCTATTATCTCAGCCGATCGCAGCCGCCGCTCTATTTCGCCATGCTGGACCTGGTGCCGGACGCCAGACCGGCGGTGATGCGTCAGCGGCTCGACGCCCTTCTGATCGAACATGGCTTCTGGATGGACGGCGCGGCGGCGCTGGGACCGGGCGAGTGCGCGAAGCGCGTCGTGCGGATGCCCGACGGCGCGCTGCTGAACCGCTATTGGGACGATCGCGACACGCCGCGGGACGAATCCTATCTGGAAGATGTCGCGACCGCCAACGCGACGATGCGACCGCCGGAAGATGTCTTCCGCGCCCTGCGCGCCGGGGCCGAGAGCGGCTGGGACTTTTCGTCGCGGTGGTTCACGCCGGGCGGCGCGCTGGACAGCATTCGCACCCACCACATCGTCGCCGTCGACCTGAACGCCTTTCTTTACGGGATGGAGAGCGCCATCGTCCGCCTTGCCGACGAGCTGTGCGAAGACAGGATCGCGCGGCAGTTTGACGGGGCGAGGAAGCGCCGGCGCGCCGCGATCCACCGCTGGCTGTGGTGCGAGGCTGGCTATTTCAGCGACTTCGACCTGGAGAGCGGGCAACTTTGCGGGCAGCTGACGGCGGCGACCCATGCCCCGCTATTTACCGGCGTAGCGACCCAGGCCCAGGCGGCCGCCGTGGCAAGGCTGACGTCCGACCACCTGATCGCCCCCGGCGGGCTACGCACGACGCTGATCGAAACGGGCGAGCAATGGGATGCGCCCAATGGCTGGGCGCCGCTGCAATGGATCGCCTTCATGGGCCTGCGCCGATATGGCCATCGCCGCCTTGCCGACATCATCGCGGCGCGATGGGTCGAGACCGTGGATTCGGTGTTCCAGCGCACAGGCTGGATTCACGAGAAATATGATGTCGAGCGGGGTATCGGCGGCGGAGGCGGAGAATATACGCCGCAACTGGGCTTCGGCTGGACGAACGGCGTGACGGCGGCGTTCATGGACTTGCTGAGGATCCATTCATCAGGCCGGGAAGGCCGGGGTCCGGTAACGGTGCATGGCGTGCCCGACCGCTTTGCGGCCATGCCGGAAGGACCGATCGAATGACGCGCGATACCGATGCCTATCGCAGCAAGCTGATGTCCCCTGAGCAGGCCGCAGCCTCCATCCCCCATGGCGCGCGCATCTGCATGGGGCTGGGCGTGGCACAGCCGCCGGCCATATTGCAGGCTCTGGCGAGGCGGGCGGAAATCGGCGACATCGAAGGCGCCAGCCTCTATTATCTGCTCTCCACCGCCATTGCCGGGACGAGTGTGCTGCGGCGTGGGCTGGGCGAGCGGCTCCGCCCCATGTCCCTTTTTCACAGCGCGGTGGAACGTGCCCTCGACAAGGAAGCATCGGCGCTGGGCGGCAGGCCGGTCGACCTCATCCCGGTCGCCTTCAGCCGGGTTCCGCAGATGCTGCGCGACGACATAGGGGTGGATACGCTCGTCACGCAGGTGGCGCCCCCGGATGAGGATGGCAATTTCAGCCTCGGCACCAATGTCGATTATGCACATGCTGCCGCGCGGTGCTGCACGCGGGTGATCGTGGAGGTCAATCGCCACATGCCCCGGACCGGCGGCGCGAGCGTCGTCCCCTTATCGGCGGTGACGGCGATCGTCGAGCACGACCAGCCCCTGCCCGAGATCATGCCAGTGTCGCGGCGGCCGGAGGACGATGCGATCGGGGCGATCATCGCCGGCCTCGTCGATGACGGCGCCTGCCTGCAGATGGGGATCGGCGCCGTGCCCGAAGCGGTGTGCGCCGCCCTGAAGGGGCATCGCCATTTGGGCATCCACACCGAACTCCTGACCCCGGGGCTCGCCGGGTTGATGGCATCGGGGGTGGTCGACAACAGCCGCAAGGCCGTTCATCCGGGCAAGACGATCTTCACCTTCGCCATGGGCGATCGCCGCTTTTACGAATTCCTCGACGGCAATCCTGATCTGGAGGGGCATCCGGTCGATCATGTCAACGACGCCGCGATTATCGCGCGCAATCCCAGGGCGGTTTCGGTCAACGCGACCCTGGAAGTCGATTTGCAGGGCGCCTGCAATTCGGAGGTGGTGAATGGCCGTCAATATAGCGCGGCAGGCGGGCAACTGGACTTCGTGCGCGGCGCGGGCGCTTCGCCGGGGGGCAAATCCATCATCGCGTGCCATGCCACCGCGGTGGGCGGCACCGTCTCGCGCATCGTGCCGCGCCTCAATGGGCCGGTCACGACGCCGCGCAACGACGTGCACATCATCGTCACCGAGTTCGGCTGGGCGGATCTGCGCGGCAAGTCTCTGGCCGAGCGCGGAAAGGCGCTGATCGGCATCGCCCACCCCCGCTTCCGGGACGAACTGGCGGCCCAACTGGACCGGCGGATGTAAAGGAGGCGGCCGATGATTGAACAGCCCATCCTGTCAGGCGCGGACGCCATGCCCGCGGCCCCGCCCCTATCCGATGGCAAGCGCCTGTCGCTGGAGGTGTCGGGCCTCTATCTGGCGCTCTACCTTCATTTCGGCTTCTTCGCCTTCCTGCCGCTCTGGCTCGCGAAAATGGGCGCGCCGGCCGGGGAGATCGGGATATTGATGGCGATCCCGCTGGTCCTGCGGCTCGTGACCGTCGCGCCCTTTTCCGCCTGGGCCGGCCAGAGCGGGCGGGTGCGGGATTCGATCCTCGTCACGGCGCTCAGTTCAGCCGCGCTGGTCGCGTTGCTGATCCTGGAGCCCGGTCATATCGGCCGGATCGCCATCGTGCTGGCCTTCGCCATCGTCTGGGACCAGGTGCCGGTGCTGACCGACGCCTATGCGGTGATGGCGGCGCGGAGCCGGGGACTGGATTTCGGCCGCATGCGCGTCTGGGGTTCCATCGGCGCGGTCGTCTCCAGCGCGAGCGCAGGCTGGGCCTTCGACCTGCTCGGCATCGAAGCGCTGCCGCTGGTCGTGGCGGCGCTGCTGCTGCTGCCGGCGATGATGGCCGCCCTGGTTCCGTCCGACCGGCGGATGATACAGGCCAGCGCCGTGCGCGGCGGACGCTGGCGCGAGGTCATGGCCGACCGCGCGCTCATCCGCGCCATGGCCGCCTCCGCACTTGTCATGGCCAGCCATGGCGTGCTGACCAGCTTCGGCGCGATCCAATGGAGCGCGCGGGGCATCGGCACGGGCACGATCGGCCTGCTGCAGGCCTGCGCGGTCAGCGCCGAAATCCTGGCCTTCTGGTTCGGATCGAAGCTGCTGGGGCGGAGGGACCCGAGATGGATGATCTGGATCGCCGCCTGCTTCGCCGCGCTGCGCTGGATCATCATGGCCGGCAATCCGGGCGTCGCCCCGCTGTTCGTCGTCCAGCTTTTACAGGGGTTGACGGCGACAGGCGCTATCCTTGGCGCCATGCTGACCATCGCCAGATGGGTGCCGATGCAGTCGAGCGCGGCGGCGCAGGGCCTGAACGCGGTGCTGCTGGGCCTCGCGCTGTCGGTGACGACCGCCGGTTCGGGATGGCTGTGGCCGCATGGCGTCGCCTTCTCCTATCTTGCCATGGCGGTCCTGGCGGCGTTTGCCGGCGTGCTCGCCTGGCCTCTCTTTTCGCGGCGCGATCCGGGCGCCGCTCCTGCCGCTGAACCCGGCGGGATCACTGCGTCGCCGGAAAGGAGTTAGACACGCATGCTTTCGAAGCTTCGCTACCTGATCCACAAGGCCATGATGGCAGCCATGGTGGCGGCCGCGGCAAAAGCGTCGGCCACCGCGCAAACGGCGCCGACGGACCAGAAGAATATCGCCAAATGGTCGCTGCCCAACACCCTCAGCCCGGAAGGCCGCGCCATGGCGGCGGCCATCGCCGCCGCGCCGGTTCCGGACCCTGAGCCGCCGCTGAAAGCGCAGCGACAATTTGTCGACGATCTTCAGGCTGGCATGGGCCGGGAACTGGTCAAACGCTATGGCGTTCGCGTGGAGCAGTCGTCGATCGCCGGCGTGCCGGTGCGGATCGTCTATCCCAAGGGCGTGACGTCCCTGGGCAAGGCCCCGATATTGATGAATCTGCATGGCGGCGGCTTTCAGCTCGATTCCGGGTCGTTGACGGAAACGATCCCGATCGCCGCCCTTACCGGCATTCCCGTGGTGGCCGTGCTGTACCGGCTCGCGCCCGAACATCCCTATCCCGCTGCGCTGGACGACGCGCTCGCCGTCTATCAGGCGCTGGAAAAGGACCGTTCGGCTTCGCATATCGCCGTCTACGGCACTTCGGCGGGTGCGGCGCTGAGCGGGCAGCTGATCGCGCGCCTGACGCAGCTTGGCAAGCCGATGCCCGCGGCCATGGGCTATTTCTCGGGCAGCGCCGATCTCACCACCAGCGGGGATTCGGAATCCTGGATGCCGTTGCCGGGCGGCGCCAGGACCATGGCTGAGAGCGTATCGAGCTATGTCGGCAAGACCCCGCCGGCCGATCCCGTCCTGTCTCCGCTCAAGGGCGACATCTCCCGTTTTCCGCCAACGTTGCTGGTGACCAGCACCCGCGACATATTGCTCAGCCCCACATCGATCTTTGCCCGCGCCCTTCTGGAGCGGGGCGTCGATGCCCGCCTTGTCGTCTTCGACGGCCTGCCGCACGCTTTCTGGGCCTATATGGACATTCCCGAGACGCAGCAGGCGAACGCGCTGATGGCGGGGTTCCTGAAGGCCCGCCTGAACGCGGGAGCGCGCTGACCATGTATTCCGGCCTGTCCGATCAGCGGCGATGGACCTTTCCGTTCGTCATAGAGGAACAGGCGGCGGTGCTGGGCGACGCGCCGTTCGTCACCATGACGACGGGAGAGGGCATCACCTACCGGCAGTTGCGGGACGACGCGGCGCAGGTCGCCGGCATGCTGGCGGCGGCCGGGGCTCGGGCGGGAGACCGGATCGCGCTCATGCTGCCGAGCGGACTCGACTTCCTGCGCGCCTGGGCGGGTATAGGCCGGCTGGGGGCGACGGCGGTCATTCTGAACAGCGAACTGACGGGCGCGTTCCTGGCCCATCCGCTCGCGGACTCCGCCCCGTCCGTCCTGATCGTCGACGCGCAATATGTCTCCCGGCTCGACGGGCTGGATGCGGCGATGTCGAGCGTCCGGAAGATCTTCGTCGCGGGCGCCGACCAACGGCCCGCTGGGGACATGTTCGATCGATGGCGCTCCGCAACCGCCCTGAACGCTCCGCTTCCGGGCGCCGCCGACATTGCCTGCATCATGTACACTTCAGGTACGACCGGCGCTCCCAAGGGCGTTCTGATGCCCCATGCCCACTGCTTCCTCTTCGGCCTTGGCGTGGTGGAGAATCTGGGGGTTACGGCTGACGACCATTATTATGTCTGCCTTCCCCTCTCCCATGCGAACGGCTTGCTCATGCAGCTCGGCGCGACGCTGATCGCGGGCGCCACCGCTACCGTGCGGGAGCGGTTTTCCGCGAGTGGCTGGCTGTCGGACCTGCATCGTTCGGGTGCGACCGTGACCAACACGCTGGGCGCGATCAGCGCGTTCGTGATCGCACAGCCGCCGGGCGGGCGGGATCGAAACCACAAGCTTCGGGCGATCGCCTCCGCCCCCAATCATCCCGATCACGATAGGATATGGCGCGAACGCTTCGGCATTGCCGAAGTGCTGGGCGGATATGGCATGACGGAGATCAACATCCCGCTCTACGGCCGCCGGGGCGAAGCGCGGCCCGGAACCTGTGGCCGCCCCTATGAGCGCTTCGAGGTCCGGATCGCCGACCCGGCGACGGACATTCCGGTTGGGCCGGGCGAAGTGGGGGAAATATTGGTTCGCCCTTGCGTGCCCTACGGCTTCATGGCCGGTTATCTCGGCCTCCCCGACAGGACCGTGGAGGCGTGGCGGAACCTCTGGTTCCACACGGGCGACGCGGGGCGGATGGATGCCGACGGCTATGTCACCTTCGTCGACCGCATCAAGGATTGCATCCGCCGTCGGGGCGAAAATATCTCCGCCACCGACATCGAGCGCACGCTGGCGGAACTGCCCGGCGTCAAGGAGGTGGCCGCCTTTGCGGTTCCTTCCGACATTCCGGGCGGCGAGGATGAGATCATGTGCGCCGTCGTGCCGCATGCCGACGGCCAGATCGATCCCGCCGCGCTGGCTGCCCACGCCCGGGCGCGGATGCCGCGCTATGCGCAGCCCCGCTACATCGAATTCCTGACGGACCTGCCACGGACGGGCACCGAAAAGGTGAAGAAGGCGGATCTGCGCGAACGCGGCGTCACTGTGGCGACTTTGGATCTGCAGGCGCTTCTTCCCATGGGCTGACGCCCTTCGACCGATCACTGGAATATTCGGGTATGACTTTCGAACCTGCCATTGCAGAACGGCGCTTCGTCCTCGATCATATCGCAAGCCCTGGCGAGATCGGTTCTCCGCCGCGGCGAACGCGCCGGCGGCAGCGCTTTGCGAGATCGGTGCCGCCACGCTCGCGGCATAGCCCCCACGTCCGACATCGCAGGAGAATGACATGAGCAAGGCGCGCATTGCCGGCGTCGGCATGATTCCTTTCACCAAGCCGGGGCGAAGCGATGACTGGGACGTCATGGCCGAACAGGCAATCCGCCTGGCGCTGGCGGACGCCGGGATCGCTTACGGGCAGGTCCAGCAAGCCTATGCCGGATATGTCTATGCCGACTCCACCGCCGGCCAGTCCGCGCTCTATCGCGTCGGACTGACCGGCATACCCATCGTCAACGTCAACAATAATTGCTCCACCGGCTCGACCGCGCTGTATCTTGCACGCCAGATGGTGGAAGCGGGCGTGGCAGACTGCGTGCTGGCGGTCGGCTTCGAGCAGATGCTGCCGGGCGCGCTTGGCATGATATTCAATGACCGCAAGGGCACGCTGGAGATGGCGCTGACGCGCCAGGGCCAGTTGCAGGCGGCCGACGACAACGCCCCATTCGCCGCCCAGCAGTTCGGTGGCGCGGGGCTGGGCTATCAGGCGCGTTATGGCGCGAGCGACGAAGCCTTCGCCCGCATCAGCGTGAAGGCGAGACGGCATGCGGCCAATAATCCGCTGGCGCTGCTGCGGGAACCGATCAGCCTGGAAGAGGTCATGTCCTCCAAGCATCTTTATGGGCCGATAACCCGCTTTCAGGCGTGCCCGCCCACCTGCGGCGCTGCCGCCGCTATCCTGGTCTCGCCAGCCTTCGCCGCCCGGCACGGGCTGAGCGCTTCGGTGGAGATCGTCGCGCAGGCGCTGACCACCGATCTGCCCGGCACGTTCGAGGAGCGCGGCATGATGAGTGTGGTGGGCCATGACATGACGAGGGAGGCGGCCCGGCAGGTCTATGAGGCCGCGGGCGTTGGTCCGGACGATATTCAGGCCGTGGAACTGCACGATTGCTTCACGCCGAACGAGCTCATCTCCTACGAGGCGCTTGGCCTCACGCCGGAGGGAACGGCGGAGCAATATATTTGCGACGGGCTGAACAGCTATGGCGGCAAGCACGTCACAAATCCTTCGGGAGGCCTGTTGTCCAAGGGGCACCCGCTGGGCGCTACCGGCCTCGCCCAATGTTACGAGTTGACCCACCAATTGCGGGGAACGGCGGAGCAGCGGCAGGTCGACGGCATTCGCTTCGGCTTGCAGCATAATATCGGTCTGGGCGGCGCGTGCGTAGTGACGCTGTACGGCCGGGCGGACTGACGGGCCGCTCGGCGATCAATCATCGAAGGGACTTTCATGCGCAGACTGGATGGCAAGGTCGCGATCATCTCCGGCTCGGGTCGCGGCATCGGCCGTGAACTGGCGTTCAAGCTCGCGGGACAGGGCGCAAGCGTCGTCGTCAACGATCTCGACGAGGCGCCCGCCAATGAGGTTGTCACGCAGATCCGGGATGCGGGCGGGACAGCGACCGCCTGCGTTGGCGATGTCACGGCCGATGAGTTCGGCGAGCGCTTCGTCCGCACGGCTCTCGAGACGTTCGGCGGGCTCGACATCATCGTCAACAATGCCGGCTACACGCGCGACGGCGTCATCCAGAAGCAGACGGACGAGCAGTTCCAGGCAATGCTCGACGTGCACGTATCGGCCCCGTTTCGCATCCTGCGCGCAGCTGCGGAGCCTCTGCGAACGATGGCCCGAAAAGAAGCCGCCGAAGGCCGCGAGGTTATCCGCAAGGTCGTCAACATATCATCCATGGCCGGCACGCACGGCAATGCCGGACAGATCAACTACTCCGCGGCCAAATCCGCCCTGGTGGGCATGACCAAGACGCTGTCCAAGGAATGGGGGCGCCTGAAAGTCTGCGTGAATTGCGTGGCCTTCGGCATCATCGACACGCGGTTGACGCAGCCCATTTCGGGGTCGGAGGCATCCATCCCGATCGGGGGGCAGCCCCTGCACACCGGTATTCCTTCCGCGGTACGGGACGCCCTGCTGGACAGCGTGCCGTTGGGACGGGCAGGAACGGCGCGGGAGGCCGCGGACAGCATCTACCTGCTGTGCGTTCCCGAGAGTGATTACATCAGCGGGCAGGTCCTGGTCGTTTCAGGTGGTCTCAGCTTGTAGAAATGCCTCGCATTTGCCTGATCCGGAGACCGGAATCTGTTCGGTGACGGGAGGCATGGCTGCTGTCGGCCCACTGCAAATGCGTTGTCACCGGATGCATGTCTGGCGTTCGACGCCATGCCTGAAACCCTTGGCCGAAATGGCGGGCCGAGAGAGATCGGCCGACATGATCGACAGCACCGTCGTCCGGGCCATCACTGCGCCGTCGGCATAAGAAGGGACGCGAGCGACCGAGGCATTGAGGCAGGTCAAATTGCCGGTTGCGCAGGATCAATGCCGGGTCCGTTCGGGCGCGGCAGAAGGGCGGCACCGACAAACAGGGATGGAGATCAAGGACATGACCCTCAAGACGATCCTGCTGGGGGCGGCTGCCGGCTGCGCCGTTCTGGCCGCGCCGGCGCAGGCGGCGCAGGGCGATGTGCTGGTGCGGCTGCGCGGCATCATGGTCGCGCCCAACGAGAAGAGCGGGAGCGTGTTGCCCGCCTTTCCGGGCGAGAAAGTGAAGGTCGACAACAGCGTGATGCCGGAAGTGGACGTCACCTATATGGCGACCGACCATATCGGTTTCGAGCTGATCGCCGCGACCACCAAGCATAGCGCGAGCGGGCGGACCGGCACGACCGGGGGCATCGGCAGGCTTGCGTCGACCTGGGTGCTGCCGCCGACGCTGACCGCGCAATATCATTTCCTGCCCGAAGGAAAGATCCGGCCCTATGTCGGGGCGGGGGTGAATTATACGCTCTTTTATAATGAGAAGGCGTCGAACGCGCTGGAGGGCGCTGTGGGCGCGACCAAGGTGCATATGTCCGACAGCTTCGGCTGGGCGGGGCAGGTCGGCGTCGACATCGACCTTAACGAGCGGGTGTTCCTGAATCTGGACCTCAAATATATCGACATCGATACGACGGCGCGGCTGTCGACTGCTGCTGCCGGGGTGCAGAAGGTGAAGCTGGAGCTTGATCCCTTTGTCTTCGGCGTGGGTGTGGGAATGAGGTTCTGATGGGAAGGGGTGGCGGCTTTTGGCCGATTCAGGACCTTCCCCTCCCGTAAACGGGAGGGGTTAGGGGTGGGCGCGAGCGTAGCGAGCTTCCAGCTTAGCCGTTGAAAATTCACGCTGATGTCGCGCCAGCCCACCCCCTAGCCCCCTCCCGCCTGCGGGAGGGCGAATGTCCGCAATCCACCCACTTTCGCCTCTTAGGGACAATTACGGATAGGTTGCGGCGTGCGGTGGCGGCATGGGTCGGCGCATGGATATGCGATTTGATCTGGCGCAAAAGGCGCAGGACGATGGGGCCTTCGTCATGGCGGCGACGCCGCCGGCCAAGGGCTGCGGTGGGCAATATTGCGACCGGTGCGAGGTGCGCGATCAGGCGATCTGCGCCGATCTCGACGAAAAGCAGCGCGTGGCACTGAACCGGATCGGGCGGCGGGTGTCGCTGCAGGCCGGGCAGACCGTGATGTGGGAAGGCGACAGTTCGACGCTGGTCGCCAATGTGATCGAGGGGACGCTGAAGCTGTCCACCTCCACCGGCGACGGGCGCGAGCAGATCGTCGGCGTCGTCTATGCATCGGATTTCATCGGCCGCCCCTTCGGCGCGCGGACGCCGCACAGTGTCACGGCGCTGACCGATGCGCGGCTGTGCCTTTATCCGCGGGGGACGTTCGACGGCTTTGCGCGGGAACATCCGGCGTTGGAGCACCGGCTGTTGCAGCGGACGCTGGACGATCTGGATCGGACGCGGGCGTGGATGCTGCTGCTGGGGCGGAAGAATGCGCGGGAGAAGGTGGCGACCCTGCTGCTCGACATGCACCGGCGGTTGCGGGCGGACCGGGCCGGGGTGATCGAACTGCCCCTGTCGCGGCAGCAGATCGCGGACGTGCTGGGGCTGACCATAGAGACGGTGTCGCGGCAGATCGGCGATCTGAAGCGGATGGGCGTGATCGCGCTCGCCGGGCGGCGCGGGGTGCGGATCGTGGATGCCGGGCGGCTGGAGGGGATGGCCGAGGGGGAGTGAGGGGGCTGTTTTTGGCCAATTCAGGACCTTCCCCTCCCGTAAACGGGAGGTGTTAGGGGTGGGTGCGAGCGTAGCGAGCTTCCAGCTTAGCCGTTGAAAATTCACGCTGATGTCGCGCCAGCCCACCCCCTAGCCCCCTCCCGCCTGCGGGAGGGGGAATTGCCGCAATCCACCCGATACGGACATTCCCCTACATACCTGCGGTGCGGGCTTTGACAGAGGTCAATGCATAAGGGCGGCTCCCGGACGAAGGACGCCGCAAAGCCTTTGACGGGGAAATCCTATGGAGCAACTGGTTTGGAAGACGGGCGGCTGGTTCGCGCTCGCGACGCTGGCCTTTCTGGCGGCGCTGGCGGCGGCGGACTTCGGCTTTGCCGTGCATATGGGGATCGTGTGCGCGGCCGCGCTGGCCGTCGCCGTGCTGACGATGCGGCACGCCGATTATGAGGCGATCACCCGCGGGCTGCTGAAGATGCCCGCATCCCAGGGGAAATATGACGACGACCCGATCCGCTGGGGCGTGATCGCGACCGTCTTCTGGGGGCTGGCGGGCTTTCTCGCGGGGTTGTACATCGCGCTTCAACTGGCCTTTCCGGCGCTCAACCTGGGGATCGAATATACCAGTTTCGGGCGGCTGCGGCCGCTGCATACCTCCGCCGTCATCTTCGCCTTCGGGGGCAATGCGCTGATCGCCACCAGCTTCTACGTGGTGCAGCGGACATGCCGGGCGCGGCTGGCCTTTCCGGCGCTCGCCCGGTTCGTCTTCTGGGGCTATCAGCTTTTCATCGTGCTGGCGGCGACCGGCTATCTGCTGGGCATTACCGAGGGCAAGGAATATGCCGAGCCGGAATGGTATGTCGACCTGTGGCTGACCATCGTCTGGGTCGCCTATCTGGTCGTGTTCGGCGGCACCATCCTGCGCCGCAGCGAGCCGCATATCTATGTGGCGAACTGGTTTTACCTGAGCTTCATCCTGACGATCGCGATGCTGCATATCGTCAACAATCTTTCCATGCCGGTGAGCTGGCTCGGGTCCAAGAGCTACAGCGCCTTCGCGGGCGTGCAGGATGCGCTGACGCAATGGTGGTACGGGCATAATGCGGTCGGTTTCTTCCTGACCGCCGGTTTCCTGGCCATGATGTATTATTTCGTACCCAAGCAGGCGGAGCGGCCGGTCTATAGTTACAGGCTTTCCATCATTCACTTCTGGTCGCTGATCTTCCTCTATATCTGGGCGGGTCCGCACCATCTTCATTATACCGCGCTGCCCGACTGGGCGCAGACTTTGGGCATGGTCTTTTCGGTCATGTTGTGGATGCCGAGCTGGGGCGGGATGATCAACGGGCTGATGACGCTGAACGGGGCATGGGACCGCATCCGCACCGATCCGATCATCCGCATGATGGTGATGGCGCTGGCCTTTTACGGCATGTCGACCTTCGAAGGTCCGATGATGTCGGTGAAGGCGGTCAACAGTCTATCCCACTATACCGACTGGACCATCGGCCATGTGCATAGTGGTGCGCTGGGGTGGAATGGGCTGATCACTTTCGCCTGCCTCTATTATCTGACGCCACGACTATGGAAGCGGGAGCGGCTGTACAGTCTTCGGCTGGTGAACTGGCACTTCTGGCTGGCGACCGTCGGTATCGTCCTCTACGCGGCGTCGATGTGGGTCGCGGGCATCATGCAGGGGTTGATGTGGCGCGAATATGGCAGCGACGGTTATCTGGTCTACGCCTTCTCCGAAGTGGTGAGCGCCATGTTCCCCTTGTACCTGATCCGGGCGGCGGGAGGTCTTCTGTACCTGAGCGGCGCGATCGTCATGGCCTGGAACATCGGCAAGACCATCGCGGGCAGCCCGTTGCGTGTGGAAAAGCCGATGAACGATGCGGCCTATGATGTGGAGGCCGACCGGCCATTGGTGCCCGCGGCGACCTGAAACCCCTCTCCGTTCGGGCTGGGCCTTCAAGAAGAAGAAAAGCCCTTCGACAGGCTCAGGGCGAACGGAGGTTTTCCTTTGAGGAACCGGATAATGACTGCACCATCCAAGGGTAAATTCTTCGACCATGGCAGGCTGGAGCGGAATGTTTCGCTGCTGGGCATCGCTGCCCTGATTACAGTCGCCATCGGCGGCATTGTAGAGATCGCGCCGCTCTTCTGGATCGACAATACGATCGAGAAAGTGGAGGGCGTGCGGCCCTATACGCCGCTGGAGCTGGCGGGGCGGAACATCTACATCCGCGAGGGCTGCTATAATTGTCATAGCCAGATGATCCGTCCCTTCCGGGACGAGACGGAACGCTACGGCCATTACAGCCTGGCGGCAGAGAGCATGTACGATCATCCCTTCCAGTGGGGATCGAAGCGCACCGGGCCGGATCTGGCGCGGGTGGGCGGCCGCTATTCGGACGAGTGGCATGTCCAGCATCTGAAGGACCCCCGCGCCGTGGTGCCGGAATCGATCATGCCTGGCTATGCCTTCCTGGCGGAGCGGGAATTGAAGCTGCCCGACATGCGCAAGGACCTGACGGCGCTCAATGATGTCGGCGTTCCCTATACGAAGGACGACATCGACAGGGCGAATGACGACCTGAAGGCGCAGGCCGATCCGGATGCGGACAGCAGCGACCTTCTGAAACGCTATCCCAAGGCGCAGGCGCGCGATTTCGACGGCGATCCGGCCAAGCTGACGGAGATGGACGCGCTGGTCGCCTATCTCCAGATGCTGGGCACGCTGGTCGACGTGGAGAGCGCGAAACCGCAGGAGGTCGACAGATGAGCTACGACGCCTTGCGGCATTTTGCCGATAGCTGGGGGCTGGTGTTCATGGGGGTGCTCTATGTGGCCCTCATCGGCTGGCATTTCCTGCCCCATGGGCGGCAGCGCATCGCGGAGGCCGCGCTCGCCATTTTCGACGATCAGACGGAGGCCGGGCATGGCTGACGACAAGCGCATCGATCCCGCGACCGGGACGGAGATCAAGCATCATGAATGGGACGGCATCCAGGAACTGGATACGCCGCTGCCGCGCTGGTGGCTGTGGACCTTCTATGCGACGATCCTGTTCGCCATCGGTTATATGATCGCCTATCCGGCTATCCCGATGATCGACCGGGCGACCGGCGGCATGCTGGGCTGGTCTAGCCGGGGGGCGCTGGACAAGGAATTGGCGGCGCGGGAAAGGCAGATTGCGCCGATCCGCCGGGCGATTGCGGAGACGCCGGTCACGGCGCTGCCGGGGCGGCCGGAACTGATGCAGCAGGCGGTCGAGGGCGGGCGCGCGGCTTTCCGGGTGCATTGCGTCCAGTGCCATGGGTCGGGCGCGGCGGGGTCCAGGGGTTATCCCAACCTCAATGACGACGACTGGCTGTGGGGCGGCGATCTGGCAACGATCGAGAAGACGATCACCGCTGGCGTCCGCAATCCCGATCACGACGCCACGCGGCAGTCGCTGATGCCGGCCTTCGGCAAGGACCAGTTGCTGACGGCGGCGCAGGTGGACGATGTGGTGGCGCATGTCCGGGCGATCAGCGGGCAGGACAGGCCAAGCGCGGCTTCGCGGCGCGGGGACAAGGTCTTTGCCGATAATTGCGCGGTCTGCCATGGCCCGGCGGGCAAGGGCAACCGGGAATTGGGCGCGCCCAATCTGACCGATGCGATCTGGCTTTACGGGGGCGATGCGGGGACCATCCACGAGACCGTCTGGAACAGCCGCCATGGCGTGATGCCGCGCTGGGACGACAAGCTGGACAAGGCGACCATCCGGATGCTGGCGGCCTATGTGCACAGCCTGGGCGGGGGTGAGGCGGCCCCTCCCGCTGGTGCGGGGGCAGGTCGATAAGCCATGTTCATGTCCGGCTCCGCCTCGCTCTATGAGAAGCGCAAGGGCGTCTATCCCAAGGCGGTGGACGGCTTCTACCGCCGCCTGAAATGGGCGATCATGGCGGTGACGCTGACCATCTACTGGGGCACGCCCTGGCTGCGCTGGGACCGGGGGCCTTATGCGCCCGATCAGGCGGTGCTGGTCGATCTGGCCCATCGGCGCTTCTACATGTTCTCCATCGAGATTTGGCCGCAGGAATTTTATTATGTCGCGGGCCTGCTGATCATGGCGGGGATCGGGCTGTTCCTCGTCACGTCGGCGGTGGGGCGGGCCTGGTGCGGCTATGCTTGTCCGCAGACGGTGTGGACCGACCTCTACCAGCATGTCGAACGCTTCGTGGACGGCGACCGCAATGCGCAGTTGCGGCTCGCCAAGGCGCCATGGGGGGCGGCGAAGATTGCCCGGCGGCTTTTCAAATGGTCGGTCTGGCTGGGGATCGCCTTCGTCACCGGAGGCGCGTGGATATTCTATTTCGCGGACGCCCCGACGCTGCAACGGGAGTTCTGGAGCGGGACCGCCGCGTGGCAAGCCTATGCGACGACTTTCGTGCTGACCGCGACGACCTTCGTGCTGGGCGGGTTCATGCGGGAGCAGGTGTGCATCTACATGTGTCCCTGGCCGCGCATCCAGACCGCGATGCTGGACGAGAAGTCGCTGATCGTCACCTACAAGCATTGGCGCGGGGAGACGCGCGGGAGTCTGAAGAAGGCTCAGGCGCATCCGGGCGCGTTTGGCGACTGCGTGGATTGCAACCAGTGTGTCGCGGTCTGCCCGACCGGCATCGACATTCGCGAAGGGCCGCAGATCGGCTGCATTACCTGCGCGCTCTGCATCGACGCCTGCGACAAGGTGATGGCGCAGGTCGGGCGGCCGCGCGGGCTGATCGACTATTGCACGCAGGACGATGCGGAGGCGGAGCAGAAGGGCGCGGCGCCGCGACCGGTGCTGAAGACGCTGTTGCGGCCCCGCACCATCGCCTATTTCGCGGTCTGGGCGGGGATCGGCGCGGCCATGCTGTTCGCGCTGGGCGCGCGCGAGCGGCTGGAGATCAGCGCGCAGCAGGACCGCAACCCAATCTTCGTGCGCCTGTCTGACGGCGCGATCCGCAACGCCTATACGGTCAAGCTGCGCAATATGCAGGCGCGGCCCCGGCCGATGGAGGTGGGCCTCACCGGCCTGCCCGGCGGCCGGATGTGGACCGATGCGGGATTGCGTGAAACCGCCGCGACGACGGTGCGCACGACCGTGCCCGCCGACAGCGTGGCGAAGCTGCGCATCTTCCTGACGCTGCCGTCCCGCGGCCCGGCGCGGCAGGATTTCCGCTTCACCGTGCGCGCCATCGATCGCGAAGGCGGCAGCGCCAGCGAACCCGCCCGATTTGAAAGGCCCTGAAGCATGACCCCTGCTCCATCCCCCATCCGCCGCTTCACCGGCTGGCACATGACGGCGATATTGGCGGCGTTCTTCGCCGTGGTGATCGCGGTCAACATGCTGATGGCGACCGTTGCGGTGCGATCCTTCGGCGGTACGGTGGTCGAGAACAGCTATGTCGCCAGCCAGAAATTCAACGGCTGGCTGGCCGAGGCGCGGGCGCAGAAGCGGCTGGGATGGCGGGACGCGGTGACGCTGGATACGGCGCGGCATGTCGGCTTGGCCCTTACCGACGCCAGGGGCGCGCCAGTGGCGGGCGGCAAGGTGACGGCGGTGGCGCAGCATCCGCTGGGGCGGACGCCGGACCTGTCGCTGGTCTTTCGCGAGACCGCGCCGGGCGTCTATGCCAGCGACCGGGCCGTGCCGGAGGGGCGGTGGCAGATCCGCTTCGACCTGCGCCTGACCGGGCGCGAGGAGCATCTGTTGAGGGAGGTCGACTGATGGCCACGAAGGCGCTGATCCCCGATCCGGTGGCGGAAGAGACGGTCGAAAGCCTGTTCGCCGTCCCCGGCATCCATTGCGTCGGCTGCATCGCCAAGATCGAGGAGGGATTGCCGCGCCAGCCCGGCATCCTGTCGGCGCGGGTCAATATGGGGGCGAAGCGGGTCGCCATCCGGCACGATCCGGCGCTGACCCCGCCCGACCTGCGCGCCGCCATCGCCGCGCTGGGGTTCGAGGCGGAGCCGCTGGCCGATGCGGGGCTGGACGTGGCGGCGGCCGAAAGCCGGCGGCTGACGCGGGCGCTGGTGGTGGCGGGCTTCGCGGCGATGAACATCATGCTGCTGTCGGTGTCTGTCTGGTCCGGGGCGGCGGGGGCGACGCGGGAGATGTTCCACTGGCTCTCCGCCCTGATCGCCCTGCCGACGGTGGCCTATGCGGGCCAGCCCTTCTTCCGTTCGGCCTGGGCGGCGTTGCGGCAGGGGCGGACCAATATGGACGTGCCGATCAGCATCGGCGTGCTGCTGACGACCGGGATGAGTCTCTATGAGACCGTCACCAGTGGGGCGCATGCCTGGTTCGACGGGGCGGTGATGTTGCTGTTCTTCCTGCTGGCGGGGCGTTCGCTCGATAGCATGATGCGTGGGCGGGCGCGGGCGGGCGTGGCGGCGCTGCTGAAGCAGACCGCACCGGGCGCGCTGGTGCTGGAGGCGGACGGGAGCAGCCGGTGGACGCGGGCCGACGTGCTGCGCCCCGGCATGACGATATTGGCGGCGGCGGGCGAAAGGCTGGCCGCCGACGGGCGTGTGACGGAGGGGGAAAGCGGGCTCGACATCGCCTTCCTGACCGGGGAAAGCGCGCCGGTGCGGGTGCATCCCGGCGACGATGTGCAGGCGGGCGCGCTCAATATCGACGGGCCGATCCGGGTGGAGGTGACGGCGGCGGGGGCCGACACCGTTATTGCCGACATCGCCCGGCTGATGGAGGAGGCGGGGCAGGGCAAGTCGCGCTATGTGCGGCTGGCCGACCGGGCGGCGCGGCTCTATGCGCCCTGCGTCCATCTGCTGGCGGCGCTGTCCTTCGCGGGGTGGATGATCGCCGGGGCGGGGGTGCATCAGGCGTTGCTGATCGCGGTGGCGGTGTTGCTGATCACCTGTCCTTGCGCCTTGGGGCTGGCGGTGCCCGCGGCGCAGATCGTCGCCTGCGGCGCGTTGATGCGGCGGGGCGTGCTGGTCAAGGACGGGTCGGCGCTGGAACGGCTGGCGGAGGTCAGCGAAGCGGTGTTCGACAAGACCGGCACGCTGACGCTGGGCCGTCCGGTGCCGCAGGGCTTGCGCCGTCTGTGGCGCGACGACCGGTCGATCCTGCTGTCCCTGTCGCGGGCGTCTCGCCATCCGCTGAGCGTCGCCTTGCGGCAGGCGCTGGAGGCGCGGGGGGCGACGCCCGCCGCGCTCGACAATGTACGCGAAGTGGCGGGGGAGGGCGTGTTCGCGGACTATGAAGGCGTGGCCGTGTCGCTGGCGCGTCCGCGCAGCCTGATCAACCTGTTCGGGCTGGCGGCGGAATATCGGCGCGGGGATCAGGCCTTGCTGCTGGGCTTCACCGACGCGTTGCGGCCCGATGCGGCGGAAACGCTGGACGTGCTGCGCGGCATGGGGATGAAGATATTGATCGCCAGCGGCGACCGGCCCGAAGCGCTGGAGGAGATTGCCCGCGAAACCCGCACTACCGCCATCGGCCATCTGCGCCCCGCCGACAAGCTGGCGCTGATCGACCGGCTGAAGGCCAGGGGCGAGAAGGTGCTGATGATCGGGGACGGGCTGAACGACGGCCCGGCGCTGGCGGCGGGTCATGCCAGCATGGCGCCCGCCTCCGCCAGCGATGCGAGCCAGCTTACCGCCGACGCCGTATTCCTGGGCGACAGGCTGGCGCCAGTGGCGCTGACCGTGCATGCGGCGCGGCGGACGGTCGCGGTGGTGAAGCAGAATTTCGCGCTGGCGATCGGCTATAATGTGCTGGCGGTGCCGCTGGCCATAGCGGGGAAGGTGACGCCGCTGGTCGCGGCGGTGGCGATGTCGACATCCTCGCTGATCGTCATCGCCAATGCCCTGCGTCTGAAAGGAGTCGTGAAATGACCGGTCTCAGCCTGTTGATTCCGATTGCGCTTGGGCTGGGGCTGCTGGGGCTGGCGGCCTTTTTCTGGGCGCTGGGCAATGGCCAGTTCGAGGATACGGATGGAGCGGCTGTGCGCATCCTGATCGACGCGGATTGACGGCAGGCGGATTTTCGCCCTTTTGGGGTGGATACGGTGGATGATTTGACTGGATAATCGCAATTAATAAGGCAGATTGCCTTAATATGAGCTGTTTATAAGTCGGATTGCATGCCATGATTTCCCTATCATGGCGCACATGACGAACCCGCCCCCCTTCACCGATTTCGCCCCCGCCATCCGGCCGCAATCGCCGCTCCGCCGGGCCATTACGGCCGCCTATCGCCGCGATGAAGCAGAGTGCATGGCGCCCCTGCTGGAAGCCGCCGCGCTGCCCGACGCCATGCGGCAGGGGGTGCGTGACATGGCGCGCAGGCTGGTGACGACGCTACGCGCCAACGGCAAGGGCAGCGGGGTCGAGGCGCTGGTGCAGGAATATTCGCTCTCCAGCCAGGAGGGCGTGGCGCTGATGTGCCTGGCTGAGGCGTTGCTGCGCATTCCCGACGATGCGACCCGCGACGCGCTGATCCGCGACAAGATCGCTGACGGCGACTGGGGCGGGCATCTGGGCGGCGGCAAGTCGCTGTTCGTCAATGCGGCGACCTGGGGGCTGGTGGTGACGGGCAAGCTGGTCGGCAGCGTGGACGACCGGGGTTTGGGCGCGGCGCTGACCCGGCTGGTGGCGCGGCTGGGCGAGCCGGTGATCCGGCGCGGCGTGGACCTCGCCATGCGGATGATGGGCGAGCAGTTCGTGACCGGCGAGACCATCGGGGAAGCGCTGAAGCGGGCGCGGACGGAGGAGGCAAAGGGTTTCCAGTACAGCTATGACATGCTGGGGGAGGCGGCGGCGACGGCGGCGGACGCGGCCCGCTATCTGGAGGATTACCGGCAGGCGATCCACGCCATCGGGCGGGCGTCGGATGGGCGCGGCGTCTATGCCGGGCCGGGCATCTCGATCAAGCTGTCGGCGCTGCATCCGCGCTATTCCCGCGCCCAGGCGGAGCGGGTCATGGGGGAATTGCTGCCCCGGGTGAAGGAGCTGGCGCTGCTCGCCAAAAGCTATGACATCGGCCTCAATATCGACGCGGAGGAGGCGGATCGGCTGGAATTGTCGCTCGATCTGCTGGAGAGTCTGGCGCTGGACCCGGAGCTTGCGGGGTGGAACGGGCTGGGCTTCGTGGTGCAGGCCTATGGCAAGCGCTGTCCCTTCGTCATCGACTGGATCGTCGATCTGGCCCAGCGCGCCGGGCGGCGGATCATGGTGCGGCTGGTCAAGGGCGCCTATTGGGACGCGGAGATCAAGCGGGCGCAGGTCGATGGGATGGCCGACTTCCCGGTCTATACGCGGAAGGTGCATACGGACGTCGCCTATATCGCCTGCGCGAAGAAGCTGCTGGCGGCGCGTGACCGGGTGTTCCCGCAATTCGCGACGCATAATGCGCAGACTCTGGCTACGGTCCATCATCTGGCGGAGCCGGGTTTCACGCTGGGCGACTATGAGTTTCAGTGCCTGCACGGCATGGGCGAGCCGCTCTATGAGCAGGTGGTGGGGACGGGGAATCTGGACCGTCCCTGCCGCATCTATGCGCCGGTCGGCACGCATGAGACGCTGCTCGCCTATCTGGTGCGGCGGCTGCTGGAAAATGGCGCGAACAGTTCCTTCGTGCACCGTATTGCCGATCCGGCGGTGCCGGTGGAGGAGATGATCGCGGACCCGGTCGAGCAGGTGCTGGCGATGCCGCATCCGGGCGCGCGGCATGCGGAGATCGCGCTGCCATCCGAACTGTATCCGGACCGGCGCAATTCGGACGGGATCGACCTTAGCGACGAGAATGCGCTGGCGATGCTGGCGCAGACGCTGGCGGAAAGCGCGCAAATCAATTGGACGGCGGCGCCGCAGGGCGAGGAAGGCACGGCGCGGCTGGTGCTGAACCCCGCCAATCGGCGCGATGTCGTGGGGACGGTGTTCGAGGCGTCGGCGGACCATGCGCGGGCGGCGGTCCTGCGCGCGGAGGGAAGCGGCTGGGCGCTGGTGCCGGTAGCGGAGCGCGCCGCGATGCTGGAGCGGGCCGCCGACGCGATGCAGGCGCGCATGCCGATCCTGTTGGGGCTGATCGTGCGGGAAGCGGGCAAGTCGCTGCCCAACGCCATAGCCGAAGTGCGGGAGGCGATCGATTTCCTGCGCTATTATGCGGCGCAGGCGCGGGCGGCTTTCGGCGCGGCGCAGACCGCCCTGGGGCCGGTCGTGTGCATTTCGCCCTGGAATTTCCCGCTGGCGATCTTCACCGGGCAGGTCGCGGCGGCGCTGGTCGCGGGCAATGCGGTGCTGGCCAAGCCCGCTGAGGAGACCCCGCTGATCGCGGCGGAGGCGGTGCGGCTGCTGCATGAGGCTGGGGCGCCGGGCGATGCGTTGCAGCTTGTGCCCGGCGCTGGGGAGATCGGTGCGGCGCTGGTGGCGGCGCCGCAGACCGCCGGGGTGCTGTTCACCGGATCGACCGAGGTGGCGCGGCTGATCCAGCGGCAATTGGCCGCCCGCCTCTCTGCTTCGGGCAGGCCCATTCCGCTGATCGCGGAGACGGGCGGGCAGAATGCGATGATCGTCGACAGCTCCGCGCTGGCGGAGCAGGTGGTGGCGGATGTCATCGCATCCGCCTTCGACAGCGCGGGGCAGCGCTGTTCGGCGCTGCGCATCCTCTGCCTGCAGGAGGATGTGGCGGACCGGACGCTGGCGATGCTGAAGGGGGCGCTCAGGGAATTGCAGATCGGGCGGACCGACCGGCTGGCGGTCGACATCGGGCCGGTCATCACGGACGAGGCGAAGGAAGGGATAGAACGGCATATAGAGGCGATGCGGGCGCTGGGCTGCGCGGTGGAGCAGCAGCCGCTGCCGCAGGAAACCGCGCATGGCAGCTTCGTGCCGCCGACGATCATCGAGATCGACGACATCGCGCAATTGCGGCGCGAGGTGTTCGGGCCGGTGCTGCACGTCATCCGTTTCCCTCGCACCGAGTTGAACGCGCTGGTCGATGCGATCAACGCGACCGGCTATGGCCTGACCTTCGGTTTGCATACGCGGCTGGACGATACCGTCGCGCAGGTGACGGGGCGGGTGAAGGCGGGCAATCTCTATGTGAACCGCAATGTGATCGGCGCCATCGTGGGCGTACAGCCCTTTGGCGGGCGGGGCCTGTCGGGCACCGGGCCGAAGGCGGGCGGGCCGCTTTATCTGGGGCGGCTGGTGGCGGTGCCGCCGGTCTTTGCGGAGCGGGCCGGTTCGCTCCGGTCGCCGCTCAGCGATTTTGCCGACTGGCTGGCGGCGAAGGGCGAGGCGGAGGCTTCGGCCATGGCGCGGCGCTGTGGCGATGCCTCGGCGCTGGGCGTTGAGATGACCCTGCCCGGGCCGGTGGGGGAGCGCAACCTCTATGCGCTGCATCCGCGAGGACTGATCGGGATGCGGCCCGCGACGCGGCAGGGGTTGTTGCAGCAGATGGCGGCGGTACTGGCGACGGGCAATCGCGGGGTGCTGTGGGACATGGAACTGCCGCTGGGGTTGCCCGCGCATATTGCGGCGCATTTCACATCGCAGGCGGATGGGCTGCTTGGGGCGGTGCTGGTCGAGGGCGATGCCGCGCAGATCGGTGCGGTGGTTCGGGACGTGGCAGTCATGCCGGGGCCGGTCGTCAGCGTCCATGCGGCGGGGGCGGATGGGGGGTACCCGCTCGATTGGCTGCTGGAGGAGGTGTCGACCTCCATCAACACGACCGCTGCGGGGGGCAATGCCAGCCTGATGATGATCGGGTAAGAGGCTAAAGCGCGCCTTCGCAGGAGCAGGTCACGCTCAGCTTTTCTTCAGCAAGCCCGTCACGACCGGCGCGATCTTGCCGACGATGATGTTCACTCCGGCCGGATTGGGATGGATGGAATCGGCCTGCATCAGCCTGGGATTCCCGATCACCCCGTCGAGGAAGAAGGGGTAGAGCGGCAGGCCGTAATCCTTCGCCAGCCGGGGATAGATGGCGTCGAACTTCGCGCCATAATCCTTGCCCATATTGGGCGCGGCCATCATGCCGGTGAGCAGCACGGGGATCTGCCGCTGCCTGAGCTGGTCCAATATGGCGCGCAGGTTCTTCTCGCTGTCCTCCGGCGGGAGGCCGCGCAGCATGTCGTTGCCGCCCAGGTCGAGCAGCAGCAGGTCGGGCTTGCGCGGCAGGCCGTCGAGCGTGAAGGCGAGACGCTGCATGCCGCCCAGAGAGGTTTCGCCCGAAACCCCGGCATTGCGGACCTGAACCGCCAGTCCCTTTGCCTTCAGCGCCTGTTCGAGGCGGAAGGGGAAGCTTTCATTCTGGGCCACGCCATAGCCGGCATAGAGGCTGTCCCCGAAGGCGAGGACCAGCTTGCCGTCGGCCATCGGGGCTGCGGCGTTCCGGACCTCGGCCGTCGGCGCGGCGCTATTGTTGGCGGCGGGTTCGCCCGAACAGGCGGTGAGCAATTGCACAATCGCCATGGCGCCCACATATATCGACCATCTTCCCGCCTTCATGGGGTTCCTTTCGCTGATGCACGGCTCGTCCTCCCTTGCCCATATTGCGATTGAAGCGCGCAATGTCACCCTTTCGCTTGGCACGCGCGAGGCGCCGACGCTGATTTTGAAGGGCGTCGACCTCTCCATCCCAAAGGGCGAGAGTCTGGCGATCCTCGGGCCGTCGGGATCGGGCAAGTCGTCATTGATGGCGATATTGTCGGGACTGGAGCGCGCCAGCGGCGGGGAGGTTCGGGTTGCCGGGATCGATTATGGGCCGCTGGACGAGGATGCGCTGGCGCGGGCGAGGCGCGGGCGCGTGGGCATCGTGTTGCAGAGCTTCCACCTGCTGCCGACCATGACGGCGGTGGAGAATGTCGCCGTGCCGCTGGAACTGGCGGGCTTCGGGGATGCCTTCGCGCGCGCGGCGAGCGAGCTGGAGGCGGTGGGACTTGGGCACCGGCTGCACCATTATCCGGCCCAGCTTTCGGGCGGCGAGCAGCAGCGCGTGGCCATCGCCCGCGCCGTCGCGCCGGGGCCGGACATCATCTTCGCGGACGAGCCGACGGGCAATCTGGACGGCGCGACCAGCGGGGCGATCGTCGAACTGCTGTTCGCCCGGCGGGAAGCGAATGGCGCGACATTGGTGATCATCACCCATGACCCCGGACTGGCGGAGCGGTGCGACCGAGTCGTGGAGATGCGGGATGGGCTGATTGTCGCGGACCGGAGGCTGTGACGGGGCCCGAAACTGCGCTGGGCTGGCGCGGCTGCTGGCGGATCGCCCAACGCGACCTGCATCGCGGCTTCCGGGGTTTGCGGCTGCTGTTCATCTGCCTGTTCCTGGGCGTGGCGACGCTGGCGACCATCGGCGGGCTGACCGCCGCGATCACCGGCGAGATTGCGAGCAAGGGGCAGGTGTTGCTGGGCGGCGACGTCGAGGTGGCGATGTCCCAGCGCGAGGCCAGCGCGGCGGAGAAGGCGGCCTTCCGGCGCGAGGGCGTGCTGAGCGAGACGATCAGACTGCGGGCCATGGCGCAGCGGGTGGGGGAGGGCGCCGGACCCTCCGCCGTGCTGACCGAACTCAAGGGCGTGGACGGGGCCTACCCGCTTTATGGCGCGCTGGCGCTGAAAGGCGGGCGGGCCGGGCCTATGCGCGCCGACGAGCTGGTCATCGGACAGGCGCTGGCGGACCGGCTGGACGTGAAGCCGGGCGATGGCCTGCGCTATGGCGCGGCGACCTTCCGCATCCGCGACATCATCGCGGAGGAGCCGGACCGGGTGGGGGAGGGCTTCACCCTGGGGCCGGTCGCGCTCACCTCCATAGAGGGCATCAGGCGCAGCGGCCTGATCCAGCCGGGCAGCCTGTATGAGAGCAAATATCGCATCCGCCTGGACGCAGGCAGGGATGCCGGGGCTGAGAGCGAGCGGCTGAAGCGCGCCTTCCCCTCTGCCGGTTTCGAGATCAAGGACCGCGACGGCGCGGCGCCGGGGACCAGCCGTTTCCTGGAGCGGATGGGGCAATTCCTGTCGCTGATCGGCCTCGCGGCGCTCGCCATAGCGGGGATCGGGGTCAGCAACGGGGTAGCCTCCTATCTGGCGATCAAGCGCAATGGCATTGCGACGCTGAAGATATTGGGCGCTTCCTCCGCCGACATCGCCCGCATCTATCTGATGCAGATCGGCGCGGTGGCCGTGCTGGCCATCGGCTGCGGGCTGGCGGCGGGGGTCGTGCTGCCGCTGGGTCTGGTGACGGCGATGCGGGACATATTGCCGGTGCAGCCCGGTTTCGCCATCGCGCCCTGGCCGCTCGTCACCAGCGCGCTTTACGGACTGCTGATCGCCTTCATCTTCACCGTGCCGCCACTGGCGCGGGCACGGACCCTGCCCGCCGCTGCCCTGTTCCGCGAAACGGTCGACCGGCGGCGCGGGGTCGATCGGCTGAGCATGATCGCGGTGGGCGCGGCGGGGGCGGCCGCCGTGGCGCTGGCGCTGGGCTCGGCGCGGGAGCCCTGGTTCGCGGCGGCGATGCTGGGCGCGGTCGCGGCCATGCTGGCGCTGCTGACCGGCATCGGCCTATTGGTCCGGCGCGTCGCGCGTCGGCTGCCCGCGCCGCGTCGTCCGCTTGCCCGGCTGGCGGTCGCCAATCTCCATCGGCCCGGTGCGCAGACGTCGGCGCTGGTGGTGGCGCTGGGGCTGGGCCTGACGCTGTTCGTGACGCTGGCGGCGATCCAGTCGAGCCTCAGCGCCGAAATCCGCAACACCGTGCCCCGCACCGCGCCGGACCAGTTCGTGCTGGACATCCCCATCGCCGCCAGGGACAGGTTCCTTGCGCTGGTCGGCAGGGAGGCGCCGGGTGCCAAGGTCAATATGGTGCCGACCCTACGCGGGACGATCGTCGCCTATGGCGGGCAGCGGGTGGCGGACCTCAAGGAACTGCCCGAGGGCGCCTGGTTCCTGCGCGGTGAGCGGGGCGTCACCTATAGCGAGGCTCTGCCCGAGGGGTCGGAACTGGTCGAAGGGCAATGGTGGCCCCGCGACTATGCCGGGCCGCCGCTCGTCTCGCTCGACCGCGAGGCGGCGGAGGTGATGGGCGTCGGCATCGGCGACACGCTCACCGTGTCCGTGCTGGGGCGCGAGATCGAGGCGCGCATCGCCTCCCTGCGGCAGGTCAATTGGGAGACGATGGGTTTCAACTACATCATGGTCTTCTCCCCCAACACGCTGCGCAGCGCGCCGCACAGCCTGTCGGCGACGATCACGATGAAGGGCGCGTCGGAAGGGGCGATGACGCGCACGCTGCTGGCGGCCTTCCCCTCCGTCTCGATCATCGCCGTGGGCGAGGTGGTGGCGCAGGTCACGGTGCTGCTGGGGCAGATGTCCACGGCCATCGTGCTGGCGGGATCGGTCGCGATCCTGGCAGGGATCGCGGTGCTGATCGGGGCGATTGCGGCGTCGCGCCAGGCGCGGGCCTATGACAGTGTGATCCTGAAGACGCTGGGCGCGACCCGCTGGCAGATATTGGGCGCGCAGGGCATTGAATATGCGCTGCTGGCCGGTGTGCTGGCGCTGGTGGCGCTTGGCCTTGGCCTTGGCGCGGGCTGGTTCGTGATCGTGCGGATATTCGATTTCCACTGGGCGCCGGATTGGCTGCTCGTACTCTCGACCCTGGGCGCGGGGGCGGTGCTTACACTGGGGATCGGGCTGTTGGGGTCGATCCCGCTGATGTCGGTGCGGCCGGCCCGCGCCTTGCGGGCGTTGTAGGGAGCGGCCCTGTCGCGCAGGGAAGCGGCCGCTACTGCGCGAACAACCGTTTCGGCAGCACGACATGCACGCCCTTGTTGCGGTCGACGAGCCATCGCCCGCAACGCTGCCTCGCCCAGAAAGTCGATCATGTTGCGAAGCGCCTTGCGCGTGGCGTGGCTGTCCATATTACCACGATGGATGGCGGGCGGCGAGGAATCGACCCTGCCGCGTGCGGTCGGCCGCGCCACGCCCATGCTGCCGAAGAAGGGCGCTAACGGTATTTCGATGCCGAGGTTGAAAAGCCCCACCATCCGGTCGCGGTCCAGCGGCACGATCCGGATTCGGGAACAGGGGAAGTTGTCCGTCAGGAAGCGCCCGCCATAGCGGAAGATGTGATGGCGAGCGGGCGGCTCAATTGCCGTTCGTCACCATGGGGGCGCTGAACGGCGCCAATGTCCGGGTGGGGCTGGAGGATTCGCTGTTCGCAGGGAAGGGGAAATTGGCGACATCCAATGCGGAGCAGGTCGCGCTGATCCGGTCCATCCTCGAACTTCTGTCGCTGGAGGTCGCGACGGCGGAGGAGACCCGCGCCATCCTTGACCTCAAGGGCGCCGACAATGTCGCCTTCTAGGCACGGGCCGGCGGGCAAGAGGATGAGGCAAGGACCGCTTGCGCGTTCAGGCAGGCGCCGTCCGGGAATCTACGGATAGGAATGAAGGGCCGGTGAGAGGAACTTCCGGGGGATCGCCACTGAGGCGAACCATCTGGAAGGGATCGGCCATCGTGAAAGCCTTGATCTATGGAGGACCGGGCGAGAAGAGCCTGGGCGAAAGGGCCAAGCCGCAGATCGCGGAGGGCGGCGACGCGATCGTCCGCGTGACGCACACCACCATCTGCGGCACCGATCTTCATATCCTGAAGGGCGATGTGCCGGGTTGCGCGCCCGGCCGCATATTGGGGCATGAAGGCGTCGGGGTGATCGATTCCGTCGGGCCTGCCGTCACCAACTTCACGCCCGGCGACCATGTCCTCATTTCCTGCATCACTGCCTGCGGACGGTGCGACTATTGCCGGCGCGGCATCTATTCCCATTGCAGGACCGGCGGCTGGCTGCTGGGCAACGAGATCGACGGGACGCAGGCGGAATATGTCCGCATACCCCATGCCGACACCAGCCTCTATCCCATTCCGGCGGGGATGGACGAGGAAGCGCTGGTGATGCTGAGCGACATCCTGCCGACCGGCTTCGAATGCGGCGTGCTCAACGGCAAGGTCGCGCCCGGAAGCAGCGTCGCGATCGTGGGCGCGGGGCCGATCGGGCTGGCGGTGCTGCTGACCGCGCAATTCTATACTCCGGCGCAGATCATCATGATCGACATGGACGCCAACCGGCTGGCCGTGGCGCGGCGGTTCGGCGCCACACGCACCATCGACAGCCGGTCCGAAGACCCGGTGGAGATCGTCAGGGGCCTGACGGACGGACAGGGCGTCGACGCAGCCATAGAGGCCGTCGGCGTCCCTGCCACATTCGAGCTTTGCCAGGACCTTGTCGCGCCGGGCGGGGTGATCGCCAATATCGGCGTGCATGGCAGGAAGGCAGACCTGCATCTCGAACGGCTCTGGTCGCACAATATCACGGTGACGACCCGGCTGGTGGACACGGTGACCACGCCGATGCTGCTGAAGACGGTGGCTGCGGAGAAGATCGACGCCGGGCAGCTCGTCACCCACCGCTTTTCGCTGGACGCCATATTGGACGCCTATGACGTTTTCGGGCGGGCGGCGAAGACCCAGGCCTTGAAGGTCCTGATCACGCCCTGAGCCGGTCGAAGGCGGCAACCGGCTTTCCGCCTGAAGGGATGCGGCGATAAAGATCCGGCGCGCGCGATCTTGCGTCCGGTTCACCGCGGCGCGCTCCAGAATGGCGGCGCGAAGCGGGTTTTCGATGAGGGAGAAACAAGATGTCGATGGTGGATCGGGTCAGGCAATCGCTGGATGTCGTCTTTCTGGCGACGCTGTCGTTCGGACTGGTGATCGCGATTTGCGCGATCATCCTGGCCAAGCTGCCGGGCTGAGGGGGGTGAGGGCGCGGCTTGTGGCGGGACGGCGGTCACGCCTTGCTGTGGTCCAGCGCCGCCATCAGGTGGACCGACAGGTCCTGGATCGTGAACGGCTTGGCCAGCAGCGGCACGCCCTCCTTCGCGGCGGAGGCCGCCGCGGCGCTGTAGCCCGTCATCAGCATCGTGCCCAGATGCGGCCAGTGCTTCCTGATCCGCAGCGCCAGCTCCATGCCGCCGACCTCGCCCGGCATGATCATGTCGGAAAGGATCAGGGAGAAATCGTCCGCTCGCTCCAGCCGGCGCAGCGCCGCGTCGCCATTGTCGACCCGCTCCATCTCATAGCCCAGCGTCGTCAGCATGCCGCCCACCGTGTCGGCCACCGTGTCGTCATCCTCCACCAGCAGGATGCGCTGCCTGCCGGAGGCGCCGACGGGTTCGGCCGGCCTGTCGCTTTCCCGGGGCGCGAGCAGGGATCGCGGCAGCAGCAGGGTGATGGTCGTCCCCCTACCGACGATGCTGTCGACCAGCACCTCCCCGCCCGACGCCCGCGCGAAGCCGTAGACCTGGCTGAGGCCAAGCCCCGTGCCCTGACCGACCGCCTTGGTCGTGTAGAAGGGTTCGAAGATCTTGTTGACCAGTTCCGGCGCGATGCCGGCGCCGCTGTCCGTCACCGCGATCTGCACCCGGTCGGGCAGGTCGCCATGGACCGGGCGGTTCGCGCCTTCGATGACGATGGTGCCGCCCTTCTGCATGGCGTCCCGGGCGTTGAGGGCGATGTTGAGGATCGCCACCTCCAGTTCCGACGCATCCACCTCCACCGGCCAGAGGTCCGCGGGAAGGTGCATGGTCACCCCTATGCTTTCGCCCAGCGATCGTTCGAGCAGCGCATCCATGCCCCTGATCCGCTCCCGCAGGTCGACGACCTCCGGGTTGAGCGGGGTGCGGCGGGAGAAGGCGAGCAGTTGCCGCGTCAGTTTCGCGCCCCGGTCCAGCGCCTGGCGTATCCCGGCGCGCAGCTTCTCCAGCCTGGCCGCGTCCTGGGTGCGTTCCATGAGGTCGAGACCGCCGGAAGCGACCATCAGCAGATTGTTGAAATCATGCGCGACGCCGCCGGTCAACTGGCCCATCGCCTCCATCTTCTGCGACTGGCGCAGCGCCTCTTCGGCCTGCTGGCGGCTGGCGATTTCCGCCTGGAGAGCCTGGTGCGCGCGGCGCAGCGAGGAATAGGAGGCGGCGAGCATCACGATCAGCACCGCCGCCGCGATGACGATGACGGCGATGCCCAGATAGCGGGTCAGGCGGCGCGACAGGCTGTCCATGGTGGATTGGAGATAGACGGAGCCGAGCCGCGTGCCGCCCTGCTTCACCGGGACGGTGACGGCGAGCGCGGCGGGCGGCGCGTCCCGGCTGGCCTCCTCCGCCCGCTTGGGCAGCCGGGCGGGAGGGCGCGCGAAGCCGGCGGCGAAGGCGCCCTTGCCGTCATAGGCGGCGACCGCGACGATCTGGGGATCGGCCTTCAGCGCGTTCAGATATTCCTGGAGCGCGACATCGTCCTCGAACGCCAGCGGGGCGGCGATCCCATTGGCCAGAACCTGCGCCTGGACGGTCGTCTGCCGCAGCTTTTCGACGCGGCCGAGCTGTTCGAGCTGGATGGCGGCGGCCAGCCCCGCGGCCAGCAGCAGGAAGGCGATCAGGACGGCGGAAAGGGGCGTCGCCATCTGTCCGACGACTTTGCCCAGGCTGAGCCGGCTTGGGGTCGCTTGCTTCATTTCCGGTTCACCGCGATGGCAAGGCCCAGCAATTTGGAACTGATCTTGAGGCCGTTGGCCCGGGCCGCGCCGTCATCGATCTGGAACCGCACCCGGCCGCTCTGCCGCACGAATTCGATCATCGCGCCGCTGGGCCCCGCGCTCTTGTCCGCGACCGTCAGCACCGGCTGCCCCTCTGTCGTCGCGAAGGGCGCATAGCCGGGATCGGTCGAGTGTCCGGCGAACAGGATGTGGCAGCCGGTCGGGCCCGCTTCGCCGCCAGCACGCCGCACCACCACCGGCCGGCCGACCATCTTCTGGCCTCGCACCACCTCGTTGAGCAGGGTGCCGAACGGGTCCTCTCCGACGACGCAGATGACGAAATTCCTTTCCGTCCCGGAAAATGCCGCCGGGGGCCATTCCACGAAGGGCGCGAACTTGAACAGGAAATTCGCCTGGATCGCGCGTTCCAGCGTCGTCGGCGAATTGGCCGGCACCGGCGCCGGAACGACGATCGCGGCCGCCGCGAGACAGGACAGGGCGGCCCATCGCCGGCGTCGTGCCCGCCTGCCGCGCGGTGAAGGGTTCAGATCGTCCATTTGAGCGCCACGAACACGCTGCGGCGGAGCGGCGTCGCCTGCGAAGCGGGAAGCTCACGGTGGCGGCGGTGCAGCAGGTTGAAGCCCGATACCGACAGTTCGGCGCGCTCATCGAATTGCCAGCCCAGTCTTGCCCCCAGCTCCACATAGCCCGGCACATGGGGGTCGGGCAGGGCGGACACATAGCGCAGGTCGAAATCGACATTGACCTCCGGCCCGATGTCCATGGAAGAGCGCAGCGTCGCGCGGTGTTTGGGATCGTTGCCGACCTGCGACACGCCGAGCAGGGGCACCGAGTCCGGCTTGAAGCGGAACTTCTGGATCAGCAGGCTGTAGCCGGGCTTGAGCCGCCACCAGCTTGCCAGACGGATGTCGGCCCAGGCGTCGAAGCCATAGCTGTCGCCCTTTATCCCATTGCCCCAGCGCAGCGGCAGCAGCCCCTCCGGCGCCGGCTCCACCGTCCGCAGGTCGTCATAGACATTGTAGAAGGCCGAGACCGAAAGCGACGCGCGGGGCGAGAGCATCAGCCGCGTGCCCAGTTCGAAGGCGGTCAGCTTTTCGGAGCGGAAGCTTGGAAGGGCGGTCAGGAAGACGGTGCCTTCGATGGATTCGACCACATCCTCGTCGAAGGGGGTGGGGGAACGCACCGCGCGGGAGACCGCGCCCCAGACCAGGGTTCCGGGGTCGGGCTTCCAGGACAGGCGAACGCTGGGGAGGAAGGTCAGGTCCATGTAGCTGCGCTGCTCCAGCTTGGCCCCGACCGTGCCCGTGATGGACGGCGTCAGGGCGATGCTGTCCTGCGCGAACAGATTGCCGACGAAAAGGTTTCGCCGCTCGGGCACGAAGTCCAGGCCGGGAATGTCGCGGATCACATAGCGGCCGAGGCGCGCCCCGCCGCCCCAGACGATGCTGTGGTTGCGCCCCAGGGTGAAGCTGTGCTGCCCCTCCACATCGAAGGTGTCGAGCGCGAAGCGGCCGCCGTCATCCTCGATCTTGCGGGCGGTGTGGTCGTAATAGGCCTGGAGCTGGAGCGTCGCGCCGGACGCCGCGCCATGGCGCCAGCGGGCAAGCAGGTCGTAGCCGTGCAGGCTCTCGTCGGACGCGGTCCCCCGCGAGCGGGAGCCGTAATAGCCGTCCCCCTGCACCATCAGCGCGTCGGCGGGGGTCGCGTTCCAGTCGAAGCGGAAGCCGCCCTGGGTCCGGCGGTTGCCGTCGTCCGCGTTCGACGCGCTTTCGAAATTCTCATGGCGCTTCACGAACAGGCGATAGCTGGCGTTGCCGCCGGCATGGCCGCCATAGCGCAGCCCCAGATCATAGGTGCTGTTGCCGACCACGCCGGTGCCGTACAGGCCCTGTGTCGCCCCTGCGTCGCGGGTGATGATGTTGATCACGCCATTGACGGCGTTCGATCCCCAGAGCGTGGCGCCGGGGCCGGAGATCACCTCTATGCGGTCGACATCCTCCGGCAATATGTCCTGCATGTCCCAATAGACGCCGGAATAAAGCGGCGAATAGACGCTGCGCCCGTCGATCAGCACGAGCAGCTTGTTGGAGAAATTCTGAGCGGCGTCGTTGCCGCCAAGCCCGCGGGCGGCGACGACCGTATCGTTGGGGCCGCCGCGCATGACCTGCAGATTGGGGGCGAGCCGGAGAATGCCGGGCAGCGTCAGCGTGCCTGAACGGACGATGTCGTCATGGGTGATGACATAGATGGATGCCGGGGAGTCGGCCAGCGAAGCCGCCGACCGGGTGACGGACGTGACGTCCAGCTTCGACAGCGCGGCGATCGGCATGTCGCGCAGTTCTTCGATGCTCTGCGCCTGGGCGGCCGTACCGTATAGGGACAGAAGGCCCACGGCCACTCCGCCGAACGCCGCGCCGCCAAAAGCCCATGCCATTTTCGTTCATCCCCCTGCGCTGCCCATTGCGCTTGCCCCCGGCGCGAGGATCGCCCGCGCATCGTGGAGTCGTTACGCAGCCGCGTCAGAAAAGTTCCACGCCAACCTCCGCAATTCCATGCATAATGTGCCTGAAACCCACGGTCGGACGCCGGCAGCCGCACGCCGCCTTCACAGGGCCGCAAGGCTCTTGGCCAGATCGATCTGCTTGAAAGGCTTGGTCAACCGTGGCAGTTCCGCCGAAATTCCGGCATTTTCGGCATAGCCGGAAATCAGCAGCGCCCTGATCTCCGGCTTCAGCGCCCTCGCCTGCTCGATCAGGTCGGTGCCGGTCGTGCCGGGCATCAGATGGTCGGTGACCAGCACGTCGATGCCCGGCTCTGTCCTCATGATCGCGAGCGCATGTTCGGCGGAGCTGGCCTCCAGCACGTCATATCCCAGTTCGCGCAGCATGTGCACGGTGCTGGCGCGCACCAGTTCCTCATCATCCACCACCAGCGCCATGCCATGGTCCAGCTTGACCGGGGCGATGTCCGGCCCGGCGGCTTCCTTCCCGGCCTCGATCTCGCTGGTCGGCAGCCAGAGGCTGATCGTCGTGCCATGGCCCACGGCGCTTTCGATGGTGAGGCCGCCGCCCAGCTGCGCGGCCAGGCCATGCACCATCGACAGGCCAAGGCCGGTCCCCTGGCCCACGCCCTTGGTCGTGAAGAAGGGCTCTATCGCCTTTTCAGCTGTCTGCTGGTCCATGCCGATGCCGGTGTCGGCCACCGACAGCCTTACATATCGCCCCTCCCGCAGATGCAGCCGGTTGTCGGCCGCCATGCTGTCGCAGTTCACGCCGATGCGAAGCTGCCCGCCGTCCGGCATCGCGTCGCGCGCATTCACCGCCAGGTTCAGCAACGCCATTTCGATCTGGTTGGCGTCGGCATGGGCGGCCGGCAGGTCGTCCGCCACCGCCAGTTCGACCTGCACGCGCGGGCCCGACGTGCTGACGATCAGGTCGCGCATGTCCCGCACCAATCCCCCAATGTCGATGGCGGTGGGTTGCAGGGGCTGCCGCCGCGCGAAGGCGAGCAGCCTTTGCACCAGCATCTTCGCCCGGTCGGCCGATTGCAGGGCGCCTTCGATCAGTCGCCGCTCCCGATCGGTGCCCAGGCCGCGGCGGTGGAGCAGGTCGAGGCTGCCGACGATCGGCGTCAGCAGGTTGTTGAAATCATGGGCGACGCCGCCGGTCAACTGGCCCATGGATTCCAGCTTCTGCGACTGGCGCAGCGCCTCCTGCGCCAGTTCCAGTTCATGCGAGCGCTGCTGCACTCGCTCCTCCAGCGTTTCGTTGAGCGCGCGCAGGCGCTCCTCGCTCTGGCGAAGCGCTGCCTCCATGCGGCGGCGTTCGGTGATGTCGTTGAACAGCACGGCGATCTGGGGCGCCCTGGGGTCGCCCACGCGAAAGGCATAGACGTCGTACCAATAGCCGCCCAGCGCATCGGCCGCGTCCTCGAAGCGGACGGCCTCGCCGGTGCAGGCGACCTGGCCGTAAATGTCGAACCAATGCTGTTCATGCTCCGGCACGAGCGAGCGCATCCGCTTTCCCACCGCATCGCTGAGCCCGGTATGGCGCGCAAAGGCGGGATTGGTCTCTATGAAGAGATAGTCGACCGGCTTCCCCGCCTCGTCGAAGATCATCTCTATGATGCAGAAGCCCGCCTCGATCGAATCGAACAGGGTGCGATATTTCTCCGCGCCGCGATGCAGTTCCTCCAGCCTCGCGCGGGCGTCATATTGCCGCCGGCGGCCGCGCAGCGCCGAACGGGCGAGGCTGATCAGCGTGGTGGGGTGGAAGGGCCGCTCCAGGAAATTGACGTTGCCCAGCATCTCCAGATAGCGCGACGCCGACGGGTTGCGTTCCAGCCCGCCGCCGCGGCGGGTCAACAGGATGAAGGGGAAGTCCGACCATTCCGGCTGATCCTGCAACCAGCCGACCAGCGGGTGCAGGTCGCGATTGTGCAGCGCCTCCTCCGTCACCAGCGCGAAGCCGGCGCCATGGTCGATGCCGTTCAGCAGGGCGGGAAGATCCCGGCAGATCTGCGACCGCAATCCCGCCTCGGCCAGCATCGATGCGGCGATCTCCGCATCGCGCCCGACGGGAGCGAGGATCAGCGCCCGTTCGGAAAGATGCGGTATCACGCCTTCTCGTCTTCGAGCAGCGCCGGCGCGCTGCCGACGAAATGCGGAACCCCGCGCAGCACGCCCTGGAAGCCCACCAGCGGTTCGCCCAGGCGAATGCCGTAAGACCCGATGCGGAATTCGCGGATCGTGTCCTCATGCGATCCGGTCCGCTTCTTGATGATCGACATGGCGCGGCGCACCCGGCCCAGCGCTTCGAAATAGCGCAGCAGGATGACCGTGTCGGCCAGATAGGTGACATCGACCGGCGTCTTCATGTCGCCCACCAGCCCATGCTGCGCGACCGTCAGAAAGGTGGTGGCCCCCTGCCGGTTCAGATATTGCAGCAGCTCATGCATGTGCAGGACCAGCGCATTTTCTTCCGGCATGGCGGACTGATAGCCGTTCAGGCTGTCGATGACGACGGTCCTCACGCCATGCCGTTCCACGCAGTTGCGCACCCGCTGGGCAAATTCGCCGGGGGACAGTTCGGCCGCGTCCACCTGCTCGACGATCAGGTCGCCGCTCCCGGCCATGGCCTGCATGTCGATGCCAAGGCCCAGGGCGCGGTTGAAGAGCAGGCCCATCTCCTCGTCGAAGACGAACATCGCCGCCTTTTCCCCGCGCCGGATCGCCGCCGTGACGAAGGTGAGGGCGAGCAGGGATTTGCCGGTGCCCGCCGGGCCGAGGACGAGCACGCTGGAGCCCCGCTCGATCCCGCCGCCCAGCAGGGCGTCGAGTTCGCCGGAATCGCTTTTCAGCACGTCGCGAACGAAGCTGGTCTTGTGTTCGGCCGACACCAGCCGGGGAAAGACACGGACGCCGCCCTTCTCGATGACGAAATCGTGGAAGCCGCCGCGAAAATGCCGGCCGCGATATTTGATGATGCGCATCCGGCGGCGCTCCGGGCCGTAGCCGGGCGACAGTTCCTCCAGCCGGATGACGCCATGGGCGACGCTGTGCACGGTCTTGTCCGCCACCTCCGCCGTCAGGTCGTCCAGCATCAGCACCGTCGCATTCTGTTTCGAGAAGAAGTGCTTGAGCGCCAGTATCTGGCGGCGGTAGCGCAGCGAGCTTTGCGCCAGCAGGCGGATTTCCGACAGGCTGTCCAGCACCACCCGGTCCGGCCGGACCCGCTCGAACGCATCGAAGATGCGGCGGGTGGTCTCGCCCAGTTCCAGGTCGGACGAATAGAGCAGGCTTTGCTGCTGCTGCTCGTCCAGCAGGCTTTCGGGCGGCACCAGTTCGAACAGGTCCACCCCCTCCAGCGTCCAGCCATGCGATGCCGCGCTCTCGCGCATCTCGTCCTCGGTTTCGGACAGGGTGATGTAGAGGCAGCGTTCGCCGCGCCGGGCGCCCTCGATCAGGAACTGCATCGCGATGGTGGTCTTGCCCGTGCCCGGACTGCCTTCCAGCAGGAAGACCCGGCCGCGGGTCAGCCCGCCGGAGAGAATGTCGTCAAGGCCATCCACCCCCGCCAGGGCCTGTTCGGTCGAATAGGTCTCCACGTCATCTCCTTTCAGGGCAGGAGCATCGGCGATTACCATGGGAAGCGGCCGCCCTGAATGCGTCGCAGATTGACTTCGATCAAGTCAGGCCTATCCGATGCGCGTCACGAGCCGGACGCGCCGCTTTCCCTGTCGTCGATCTGTTGCCGCGCCTCCGACGCTGCCCTGATGAGTTCGTTCGCCGTCTCTTCCGCGGCATCCGGCGTCATGCTGATGGCGACACCGTCCGGGCCGTCGAGCATCACCTGTCCTTCCTCTGCATAGGCCTTGCCGGATTCATCGAAAACGCCGTCTCGGGGCATGGACCATCCTCTTCCGTTCATGTGGGAAGGACGCTCCGCAGACGGATGCGGTTCCCTCAGCCGCCGATGAACAGGTAGGATGGGTCGTAATCGCACAGCCGCCGCAGCGCGGCGAGATCGGAGATGGTGACCCTGCCGCGCTGGACCTGGAGCAGTTCCCGTTCCCGGAGTTCCCGCAACATGCGATTGATGTGCACCGACGTCATGCCGCACGCCTCGCCCAGATCGGCCTGGGTCAGCGGCAGCGCGAACCGGCTGCCGTCGCTCAGCCCCACGGCGCGCAGCTTCGCCTCGATCTCGCAGAAGAAATGCGCGATCCGCGCGACGGCGTCGAGCCGGCCGAGGCGGAATATCCATTCCCGGTGCATGGCGGCGTCCAGCAGCGTGCTGAACCACAGCAGCTTCGTCAGATTGGGCCGCTGGGCCAGCAGGCCGTCCAGCGCCTCATGCGGGACCATGGCGATCTTGGAAGCGCTGAGGGTCGCGACATCATGGTCCAGCCGCCCCAGCGGATAGCCGTGGAGGTCGACGAAATCGCCGGGGACGTGGACGGCGACGAGCTGGCGTAGGCCGTTGCGGTCGTCCATGTAGCGGCAGATGAACCCTTCCATCAGGTAAGTGCTGCATGCGATCGGTTCGCCCGCATGGGCGAGCAGCTGGCGCGCATGGGTCTTGCGGACTTGGCTGACGCTGGCCTCCAGCGCCGCGAGATCCTGATCCGACAATTGCTCGCGGCGACGATTGCGGAGGAAGTCGGCAAAGATCATCGGCAGCATGTCTCCCCAGGGCATGGAGGCCCGGCCAATGGCTTATCAGCAGGGCCTGCCGGCGGCCAGCCTCTTCTCTCCGGCCTTTGGTCCCATGGCCCGGCCGGGATGAGGCGGGACGGCGGCAGCGAAGCGAAGTCCGCTTCCGTCTCACCTATTCTGCGGCGCGGTCATCGTCTCATCCAGCAGGCGGGGGACGACGGCGGCGAGTTCGCGCGCCAGGAAACCGATCCTGCCGATCTCTTCCGACAGCGCCCGTCCCGCCGCCCCGTGCAGCCAGCAGCCCCAGGCCGCGGCGCGGAACGGATCGGCCCCACGCGCCAGCAGGCCGCCGATGATGCCCGCCAGAACATCGCCCGATCCCGCCGTGGCCAGGCCTACGCAGCCCCCGTCGAAGCGGAGCAGCCGGCCGGACGGATCGGCCAATATGCTTTCCTGCCCCTTGAGCAGGATGACCGACCGGAAGCGGCCGGCCATGTCGGCTGCGACGCCTTCGGGATCGGCGGCGACGGCGGCTTCATCCATCCCCGCGAAGATCGCCATCTCCCCGCGATGGGGCGTCATGATCACGCGGCCCTCATGGCTGGCGATGACGGGGGCCAGGTCGCGGGCGGAGGTCAGCGCCGCCGCATCCAGCACGACGCCAAGGCCCTGGCGCGGGGACGCGAGCAGGCGCGCCACCAGCGTGTCGGTGCGGTCGCTGACGCTCATCCCCGGTCCCAGGACCATGGCGTCGCATCGTCCGACATGGTCCTCCAGCATGGCCACGGCCTGGGCGGCGATCTCGCCATTGCGGTCGGACGGCAGCGCCAGCATCGACGCCTCGGGCACCAGCACGCCCAGCGCGGTCGCGACCGACTGGACCGTCGCCAGCTGCACCTTGCCGGCCCCCGCCCTGAGCGCTGCCTCCCCCGTCAGGCGCAGGGCGCCGGGGACGAATTCGGCGCCGCCGATCACAACCACGCGGCCGCGCTCATTCTTGTCCGATGCGTCCGCGAGCCCCGGCAGCGGATGGTCGCGCAGCCAGCGGCGATCGATCCGTGGCGGGCTCATCCGCGCGCTCCCGCAATGGCGTCGGGCGCCTTGGTGACGGGCGTGCGGTCCTCCTCCATCGGCGCGGTGACATTGTAGCGCTGAAGGACCAGCCGGCCGTCGCGGCCCGCATCCGCCTCCAGCCGATAATCGGTCACGGCGCAGTTCGCGACGTCACCCTTCGCGTCGATGGCGAGAATCTCGGTTTCCGTGAGGCTCTCCAATATATAGCGCATGCACAGCACCACGACCTGATGGCTGAAGATCATCACCCGCCGCCCGGCATAGTGGAGCGAGATGGTGTCCATCACCGACCGCAGGCGAAGGATGACGTCGCACCAGCTCTCTCCGCCGGGCGGGCGATGATAGAATTTTCCCAGCAGGCGGCGGAATTCGGCCTGGTCGGGGAAGATGTTGCGGATGCCGCCGGTGGTGAGGCCGTCCAATATGCCGAACTCCTTTTCGCGAAGCCGCTCGTCGAAGCAGATCGGCTCCTCCCCCGCCGCGCCGCCATGGTCGCGGAAGAGCCGGGCGGTCTGGCAGGCGCGCAAATAGGGGGAGGACAGCAGCACATCCGGACGGCAATCCTCTGGCTGGCGCGCGAACCAGCGGCCGAGCGAAGCGGCCTGTTCCCGCCCCAGATCGCTCAGCGGCACGTCGGCATCGCGGATGGACAGGGCGATGCGGTCGGCCGCCGCTTCATGAGCGGCGTCCCGCGCGACATTGCCAGCGCTCTGGCCATGGCGCGCGATGATCAATTGGGCGGGCCAGCGGATCGTCATCTGACTTCTTCTCCTTCCCTTCTTCCCTGCATTGGAGGGACAACGCCCGGGCGGCGGATCGGCTTCATCCCGCCGCGCGGGCGGACCCTTCGCGCCCGCCATTCGTATAGTCCGTTCCATAATCGGGAGATGATGATCATGAGCGATGCGCATAAGCTGAAGGAACATCTGTGGGATCGCATGTCGGACAGCCCCTTCATGATGCTGGGCCTGACCGGCAGCGGGCAGCATAGCGAGCCGCTGACCGTCCAGTTGGACAAGGACCAGGTGGATACGCTGTGGTTCTTCGTGGGCAAGGACAACCGTCTGGCCGGCGGCGGCGCGGCGATGGGCCAGTTCGTTTCCAAGGGGCACGATTTCTTCGCCTGTTTCGCCGGTCGCGCGCGCATCGACAATGATCCGGCGATGATCGACAAGCTGTGGTCGACGACGGTCGAAGCGTGGTTTCCGGGCGGCAGGTCGGACCCCAATCTGGCCCTGCTGCGCTTCGACATCGACGAGGCGGAGTTGTGGGAGGCGGACGTGTCGCTGACCGGAAAGCTCAAGATGCTGTTCGGCGGCAGGATACGCCCGAGCGAGGAGGGCAGCCACGCCAGGGTCGAGACGACGGCGAAGTGACCTGGCGATCCGGCGGCGAGCCGCCGGATCGAAACGGGCGTGCGTTTCGCGGCGGTCCTGTGTAGGAGGCGGTCGGGGGGCGGATGCCGGTCCGCCCGCATGGTCTTTTCGCAAGGATGGCGGTGCCGATGGAACACAGGTCCGTGGATGCGGTTCTGCTCGACATGGACGGCACGATCCTGAACTCCATCAAGGTGGCGGAACGGGTCTGGGGCGAATGGGCGCTGCGCCATGGACTGGATGTCGACGCTTTCCTGCCGACCGTCCATGGCGTGCAGTCGGTGGAGACGATCGGGCGGCTGGGCCTGCCCGGCGTCGATCCGGTGGCGGAGGCGGCGCTCGTCACCCAGGCGGAGATCGATACGGTCGACGGGATCGAGGCGATCGAGGGCGCGGCGGCGTTTCTCGCGGCGCTGGCCGATTGCCGCTGGGCCGTCGTCACCTCAGCCCCGCGGCAGCTTGCGCTGCGCCGCATCCTGGCCGCTGGGCTGCCCGTTCCGCCGCTGCTGATCGCGGCGGAGGATGTGGAACGCGGCAAGCCCGCCCCGGACTGCTTCCATCTGGCCGCCGAGCGTCTGGGAACGACGGCGGACCGCTGTCTGGTGATCGAGGATTCGGTGGCGGGGATCATGGCGGCGGAGCGTGCGGGCGCAAGCATCCTGGTCGTCACCGCGACCCATCACCGGCCGATGGAGACCCCGCATCCCGCCATTGTCGACTATCGCGGCCTTGGCGCGGCTCCTGCCACCGGCGGGTCCGTCCGCATCGGACCCATTGGCTGAGGCCAGGAGGACGCTGCGTCAGATCGGACGACGCGCCATCGTCTTCCTTCGCTCAGGGCAGGGTCTGGCCGGTGCGGTCGGCCCAGAGTCGCCACCAATAGGCGATCTGCCCAGCCCGGAAATCGGGGGCGACGGCGGTCCTGCGGTCGATCAGCAGCGGGCCGCGATGAGGGCCTTCATATTCCGTCCAGCGCGGCAGAGCCCTGTTGCCCGACCCAAGGCCGTTGGGGTCGCCGTCCTTGATGAAATGCGCCCAATAATCCTGCATCATCGCGGCCAGACGCGCATTTTCGGCGCCCTGCGACGCCTTGGCCGCGCCCAGCGTATAGCCGAAATCGGCGCAATGCGGCGCGCCCGCCGCCTTGCCGCGCTCGGCGGGCGGGACATAGGCGAAATGATAGGACCAGCTTGGCTGCCAGCGCCCCGCGAGAGCCGCCGTCGCGGTCGCCGCCGCGGTGAAGATGAAGTCGGTCTGCACCTGCCGCAGCAGTTCCGCCGGGGGCAGCCTGCCCTGCGGATCATAGACCTTCCGCACCGCCGCCATGTCGATGCCGAAGCGGTCCTTCAGCACCCTTTCGTCAAAGCCCATCAGGCCGAAGATGCTCGCTTCATTGCTGGTGGAGCCGGCGATATAGGGGACGCGGGCGATATGCCCCCTGGCGAAGGCGATGGCGGTTTCCTCCGGGATCATCTCGCCGTCGACCACCGCGCCGAAATTGGGGGGGCCGGGATCGGCCGCCATGACTGCCGCCGGATCGAGCCTGCGCAGGGCGGCGATGGCCTCTTTGCCCTCGCCGGTCACGCCCGCGCGCGCGGCGAAGGCGACCCCCTCCCGCTCCGCCTGCGCCTGCAGACGGGTCGCATTGTTGATGCCGCCGCCGCTATGCGCGCTGGCGCGGGCGAACAGGCCGCGCGATTGGGGCGAGGCGACCAGCGCGTTGATGCTGGAGCCGCCCGCCGAGCAGCCCATGATCGTGACCTTGTCCGGATCGCCGCCGAAGCGCGCGATATTGTCGCGCACCCAGTTCAGACCGGCGACCTGGTCCATCAGCCAGTAATTGCCGGTCGGCGCCCCCGGCTGCTCCGCGCGCAGGCCGGGGTGCGAGAAGAAGCCGAGCCGCCCCAGCCGATAGTTGAGCGACACCACCAATATGCCGCGCCGGTTATAGATCCGGGCGGCATCGTCGAACAGTTCCGCGCCGGAACCCACGAAGAAGGCGCCGCCATGGATCAGCACCAGAACCGGCATCCTGCCGTCGAACGAGGGGGTGGCGACATTGATCGACAGGCAGTCCTCGCTTTGCGGAGCGCCGCGTTCATGGGGGGTCTCGGGCTGCGGGCAGATCGGGCCGAAGCGGGAGGCGTCGCGAGGGGTGGTCCAGGGGGCGGCAGGGTGCGGCGGCGTCCAGCGATGGTCGCCGCCGGTCGTCCGGGCGAAGGGGATGCCCTTGAAGACGCCGCCTTCGCCCTGCGCCACGCCGCGCACGGGTCCGGATGCGGTCGCCACCACCGGACCTGCCGGAGCCGCCGCGACCAGGCTGCCGCCGACCAGCGAAAGGCAGGCGGCGCCCGCCAGAAATGCTGCTGCCTTCACCCCATCTCTCCCCATGAAGGGCGGGCGGCGTCCCTTCGGTGCGCCGCCCGCCCCGTGATCAGAATTTGAACCGGACGCCGGCGGTGAACGCCCGTCCCACCGTGTCATAGGTGGAGATGATCGTCGGCAGGTTCACGCCCGGAATATCGGCGGCCACCAGCGGCGGATCGCGGTCGAACAGATTGTTGATCGTGATGAACGGTTCCAGGCTGCCGCCCCAACCCTCGATCTTCTGGCTGATGGTGAGGTCGGTGTACCAGACCGAAGGCGCCTTCGCCCCGGAATAATTGTTGTTCGGTTCGCGCGATCCCACCTTCACCGGACCGGTATATTGTTCGGAGACGAAGATGGTGAGCCCGCCGTCGCTGACATAGTTGAGGTTCAGCGTGCCGCGCCATTTCGGCCGGGCGATGGGACCATTGTTGATGCCGTAGCCCGCGGAGTCATAGGCGGGCACCGCCGCGCTCTGCCGCGTCACATATTTGTCGAGCCAGCTCACATAGGCGCGGGCGCTGAAATTGCCGTTGCCAAGGCGCGTCGCATAGCTGGCGTCGATGTCGACGCCCGCCGTTTCCAGCCTGGCGATATTGGCGGCCGCGATGCGGACCAGGCTGGGGAAGGCGGTCGGGCTTGGCCGGGTGATCAGCGCGCATTCGGGCGCAGAGGCATTGGCGACGCAGTTCTGCACGATCCGCGTGGTGTCGAGCGTGCCGATGGCGCCGTCGATCTTCAGGTTGAAATAGTCTGCCGACAGGCTGAAGCCGGGCAGGAAGCGCGGCGTCAGCACGAAACCGAAGGTTCTGGTCTTCGCCTTTTCCGGATCGAGCAGGCGGTTGCCGCCCGACACGGTGGAGACGTTCCCGCTCTGGCCCGACACCGGATCGGTCAGCAGCCCGATGCCGCTCTGGTCGCCCGCGAACAGGTCGAACAAGGTGGGCGCGCGGATGTCGCGGGAGATGGTGCCGCGCAGCAATATGTCCTGTACCGGCTTCCAGGTGAGGCCGACCTTCCACGTTTCGACCTGGCCCGACGTGCTGTAGTCGGTGATGCGGCCCGCGCCGTTCAGTTCCAGCGAGTTGAGGAACGGCATGTCCCTGACGATCGGCAGGTTGATTTCACCGAAGGCTTCCTTGACCGTCACGCTGCCCTGCGCCTGGCCCACATTGGTCAGCCAGTAGAAGAGGGAGGTCGAGGACACGCCGCGCAGGCCGGCGAAATATTCGCTGCGTTCAGCGGCGGTGTCGAGCCGCGAGGGGTCGCTGTTGCTGGTGAGGTCCAGCGACTGCTTGCGCCATTCGCCGCCGACCACGATGTCTACCGGACCGCCCGGCAGTTCGAAGGGCGAACCCTGGAACTGCAGCGCGGCGGCGTCATGCTTGATCCGCGCGTCATAGGACATGGTGCCGGTCGCATAATCATAGCCCGGCTGGTTGGTATAGGCGTCGCCGGTCAGGAAGATGTTGAGCGGCTGGCATCCGGCGAAGCGCGCCCGGATGACGGGATCGGCGCTCAGCGTCGGGCGGCAGACGATATTGCCGTTGGTGTCGCGCACGGCGTCCAGCGCGGCATAGGCCTTCTGATAGTCATAGAGGCCATGCTGGTCGACGCTGTGCCTGGAACTGCCATGGGTATAGTTGACCGACCATTTCCAGCCGTCGCCCAGATTGCCTTCGAGGCCCGCCGTCGCCATCCAGAAATCGGTGCGTTCCTGGGTGAAGGGCTTTTTCGCGCTGTCGCCCGAATATTTGCCGATGTTGAACTGCTGGCCGGGGGTCAGCGCCGCCTCGATCCGGGCGGGGATGAAGGGGTTGCCCTGGAAGACGGGGGCGTTCTGCGTACCGACCCAGGCATTGGACTGGCTGATATAGCTGAGTTCGCTGCGGGTGAAATTGCCCTGCACGAAGACATTGATGTCGTCCGTCACATCGTAGCTGAACCGGCCGAAGGTCTGGTAGGTGCGCAGCGGCGCGACCGCATGGACGTCCGACGGGATGACGAAGCCGTCGCCGCCGATGTTGAACGCCGCCGTTCCGGTCGGCGTGCCGTTGTCGAAGGGCCGGATCGTGCCGTCGCCGTTGATCTGGTAATTGGCGAAGGGGCCGTCCAGTATCTTGCCGTTGTCGCTGGCGAAGATCAGGTGGATATTGTCCTGAAGGATGCGTGGATTGGCGTTGGAGCCCGGCGCCGCTGTGCTGCCCGGAACGCTGCCGACATAGACGTAATTGGCGTTGCCGCCCTTGCGGTCGGACCGCAGCATGCCGTCATTATTATAATATTCGCCCGACAGAAGCAGATGGCCGCGCCCGCCGAACAGGTCCATGCCGCCGGCCAGGCTGATGCGCTGATTGCCATTGTCCCCGCGCTGCGACACGCCGGCCTGGACGCTGCCGGTGAGGCCGGTGAACTTGCGGTTGAGGACGAAGTTGACGACGCCCGCCACGGCGTCCGACCCATAAGCGGCCGATGCGCCCGCCGTCACGATGTCGACGCGCTGGAGCAGGGCGTTGGGGATGACATTGGTGTCGACCGTGCCCTGATAGGTGGTGGGCGGCACGCGCATGCCGTCGAACAGGATCAGCGTGCGGTTGCCGCCGACGCCGCGCAGGTTGAGGACATTGCCATGGCTGGCGCTGTTGGCGAAGTTGTGGGAACTGCGCGAGGGGCTGGAGCTGTTCTGGAACTGCGGCAGCTTGTTGAGCGCATCGGGCACGTTGGTGGGCGTCGCCTTGACCAGATCCTCCGTCGTGGCGACCGTCACGGGGGTGGGCGCGGTATAGCCGTCGCGCACGATGCGCGATCCGGTGACGATGATGTCGCTGGCGCCGGCGTCCGTGCCGGCGTCGGCCGGGTCTTCCGACCGGAGCTGGGCGCCGTCGACCTGGGGAGCGGTCTGCGCCATGGCCGGAGCGACAAGTGCCAGCAAGCTCACACCGACGCATGTGGCGGACGCAACGGACAGCTTCATCCCAAGTCTCCTCTCGCTGGAAGGGTTTGTTATTCAAATATATACTGTGATGCATAATTCGCTAGAAGCATAAAAAGTGCATGTCAATGCATTTTTCGCAAGCGGTTGCGCCGGGTGTCCGCCGCCATGCGGGCGGCGTCGTTGCGGCGTGACAGGGCAGGGCGTTTCGCCGGTGCATCGCAGGATCGGCTTGAAGGGCAGCCGCAACGGCTTCGTCGCGGCCACCCCTCTCATCTGGGGGCCGCGTTGTGTCTCTATCGCTCGGACGCGCTTTTCATCGCCGGTTCGACCGCGCTCCCGCTGTGGGCCGTTGCGACGAAATCAGGCGCCCAGGAGCGCCAGCGCATCGATCTGCCGCCGGGAAAAGCCTCTTTCGTAAAGGGCGGGCATGTGCCGTTCGGCAATCTGCCGCGTGCGGCCGGTCTCGCACAGGAAATCGCGCAGGGGCAGAAGATCGGCGGGCGGCGTGCGGGCGGTCCGGGGCGCGCCGATGATCGCGTTCAGCGCATGGGAAAGGCGCGCGCGCAGCGGTCCGGCGGGCGCCGGATCACCGCAGCCGCAATCGGCCACCGCGATCAGGGCAGCCTTCACATCGTGCCATTCTGCGGGGCTGAGCTCGGGCGGGGCGATATTCAGCATGGTCGTCCTCCTCTTGCGCAGGGTGAAGGGACGCGGCCCAAGGGCCGCGTCCGCTCCTGCTTTCGTTATGCCGCGTCCACCAGGACGATCTCGCTGTCCTCGATCGCGGTGACGCGGATCACGTCCATGTCGCTGATCGCCGCGCCGTCGCGGGCGTTGACGCGCACGTCGTCGATCCGGATCGCGCCGGTCGCCGGCACCAGATAGGCCTTGCGGTCGCGGCCGATCGGATATTCCGCGCTCTCCCCGGCCTTCAGCGTCGCCGCCACCACCCGCGCATCGGTGCGGATCGGCAGGGCGTCATTGTCATTGTCGTAGCCGGAGGCAAGGGTGACGAACTGACCGGCGCGGTCGCCCTTGGGGAAGGGCCGGGCGCCCCAGCTTGGCGCTTCGCCGTCGCGGGTGGGCAGAATCCAGATCTGGAAGATCCGGGTCGTCACATCCTCCAGATTATATTCCGAATGGCGGATGCCGGTGCCCGCGCTCATCACCTGGACGTCGCCGGCCTCTGTCCGGCCCTTGTTGCCCAGGCTGTCCTGATGCGTGATCGCGCCTTCGCGGACATAGGTGATGATTTCCATGTCGCGGTGCGGGTGCGGCGGAAAGCCCGTCTGGGGCGCGATGGTGTCGTCGTTCCAGACGCGCAGATTGCCCCAGTGCATGCGGGCGGGATCGTGATAGCCGGCGAAGGAAAAATGATGCTTGGCATCGAGCCAGCCGTGATTGGCGCCGCCGAGGCTGTCGAAGGGACGCAGTTCGATCATGTCTTGTCTCCTCATCGGGCGGGGGCCGGAAATGGCCTTGCCCTGTTGAACATCTCTTTACAGGCGTGCGGCTTTCCCGTTCAGTGGGATAAATTGCATCGAACCGTTCGAGGAAATGGAACAGTGAACAATCCGGGCATGCCGACCTTCGACCAGCTCCGCATCTTCCTGACGATCGTGGACAGCGGCAGTTTCGCGGCGGCGGGGCGCAGGCTGAACCGCGCCGTGTCCGTCATCAGCTATGGCATCGCCAATCTGGAGGCGCAGCTTGGCCTGACGCTGTTCGACCGGGAGGGGACGCGCAAACCGCAACTCACCGTCGCCGGCCGCGCCCTGCTGGCGGAGGCGCGCAGCATCGCCGACGGCGTGGACGGCCTGCGCGCGAAGGTGAAGGGGCTGCTCGACGGGCTGGAGGCGGAGGTCGACCTGGCGGTCGACGTGATGCTGCCGTCGGAGCGCCTGGGCCGCGTGCTGCGCGCCTTCGCCCGCGAATTCCCGACGGTCCAGCTTCGCCTGCATGCCGAGGCGCTGGGCGCGATCACCGCCATGGTGCTGGACCGCGCGGCGGTGGTCGGCATATCCGGGCCGTTGTCCGCAGGGGTCGAGGGGATCGAGAGCCGGACGGCGGGAGCAGTGGCGATGGTGCCGGTCGCCGCGCCCGATCATCCGCTGGGACGGATGGAGGCCATCGCGCCGGGCGCCGGACGCGACCATATACAGCTGGTGCTGACGGACCGTTCGCGATTTACGGAGGGGCGGGATTATTCGGTGCGCAGCCCCAAGACCTGGCGCCTTGCCGACCTCAGCGCCAAGCATGCGCTGCTGCGGGAAGGCATCGGATGGGGCAATATGCCGCTGCCGATGATCGAGCCGGATCTGGTCGCGGGGACGTTGGTGCGGCTCGCCATGCCCGACCATGACGGGGGCATGTACCGTTTCTCCGCCATCTGGCGGCGCGACACGCCGCCGGGGCCGGCCGCCTCCTGGCTGCTCGATCAGTTCGTGGCGCTGGGCGCGCTGGACCGGGATGTGGAGGGCATGGGCGACATCTGATCAGGCGGGCGCCTTGGCGTCCGGGTGCAGGGCGCAGGCGGCGGTGCCGAAGAGGACCAGCGCGCCCGAGAGGATCAGCGGCGCGACGAGACCGGCGCGATTGACCAGCAAGGCCCCGATGGCCGCGCCCAGCAGGATGGCGGCGACGCCGCCGATGCGGCGGCCGCGATTGGGGCTGCTGCCGCCCGCCAGCGCCGAATCCGCCGCCAGCCCGGTGAGCGTGAGGGTGAGAACCGTGGTGGTGAGGTCCGGCACCTTGAGCTGGCGGACGGTCGCGTTGCGGAAGCCCATGGCAAGGCCGGTCAGCGCGATGATCGCATAGAGCGCGCTGCCGGGCGACTGGCTGGCGATGTCGAAGCCGGTGGCGACGCCCGCCGCGATCCAGAGCAGCACAGCCTCTACCAGTGCGGCCACCATCAGCCAGCGGCGCAGCGGCAGCCCGACATGATGCCTGCCCACGCGCCCCGCCACCAGCGCCCCGATTAGGAAGGCGGCGATGGCGGCCAGATAGGAGAGCGCGTGGAACCCCGGCGTACCCACGGCGGCGAAGCCCAGGAAGACGATATTGCCGGTCATATTGGCGGTGAACACCTTGCCCAGGCCCAGCACGCTGATCGCGTCGACCAGGCCTGTGGTGACGGAGAGCAGGAGGAGCAGCCAGGGCAGCGGCGCGGCGGGGCCGTTGGGAGCGGTCATGATGTCCTCGAATCGCTTGGCTGTTAAAGGGGGCTGGGCGCGTTTATCCGGTCGGCAGGCGAAATCACACTGCCCAGCAGCCGCAGCCGAGCGCGCCCCAGAAGCTCTGGACATCGGCGGCGGGAACCGATGCGCCCAGCGCCGCTGCATGGTCATGACCGTGGACGGCGCAGGCGGAATGGCAACCGCAGGCCGACGCCATCTTCCTGGCCGTCGCATCCTTCCGGTAATGGCCGCCGAAGGTCGCGACCGGCGACCAGTCGGGCATCGCTTTGGGCGCGGCCGGGGCAAGCGGGCCATAATCGCCCTCGCCATAGACGATCCTGCCGCCCAGCACGGTCAGCACCGACCGCAGATGGGCGATCTCATCCTCCGGCACGGTGAAATAATCGTCGGACAGCAGCGCCAGGTCGGCCAGTTGCCCGGCCTTGATCTGCCCCTTCTTGCCGACTTCATTGGAAAACCATGTGTTCTTCTCCGTCCACAGCCGTAACGCCGTCTCGCGGTCCAGCCGGTTGCGCACCGGATAAAGCGCCAGCCCGCCGACCGTCTTCGACGTCACCAGCCAGGACAGCGACACCCAGGGATTGTAGCTGGCGACGCGGGTCGCGTCGGTGCCCGCGCCGACCGGCAGGCCCGCCGCCATCATGCGCTTGATCGGCGGCGTGGCCTCTGCGGCTTTCGCGCCGTAGCGGTCCACGAAATATTCGCCCTGGAACGCCATGCGGTGCTGCACGGCGATGCCGCCGCCCAGCGCCGCGATCCGGTCTATATTGCGGTCGCTGATCGTTTCGGCATGGTCGAAGAACCAGTTGAGGCCCTGCAGCGGAATATCCCTGTTCACCTTCTCGAACACGTCGAGCGCGCGGCCGATGGTCTGGTCGTAGGTGGCGTGCAGGCGCCAGGGCCAGCGGCGTTCGGCCAGCAGGCGGATGACAGGTTCCAGATCGCCTTCCATTTCCGGCGGCATGTCCGGGCGGGCGACGCGGAAATCCTCGAAATCCGCGGCCGAATAGACCAGCATCTCGCCCGCGCCGTTGTGGCGGTAGCTGTCGTCGCCGTCGCCGGGCCTGATCTTCGTCGACCAGTTGGCGAAGTCCCTGAGCTCCTCCTTCGGTTTCTGGGTGAAGAGATTATAGGCGATGCGCAGGGTGAGATCGCCGTCCCTGTGCAGCTTCTCGACGATCTCATAATCGTCGGGATAGTTTTGCGAGCCGCCGCCTGCGTCTATCACGCTGGTGACGCCCAGCGAATTCAGTTCCCGCATGAAATGCCGGGTCGAATTGAGCTGATATTCGGGCGGCAGCTTCGGGCCCTTCGCCAGCGTCGCGTAGAGGATGGTCGCATTGGGCTGCGCCAGCAAAAGGCCGGTCGGATTGCCCTGCGCGTCGCGGACGATCTCGCCGCCCGGCGGGTTGGGCGTATCCTTCGCATAGCCCACCGCCCGCAGCGCCGCCGCGTTCAGCAACGCGCGGTCATAGAGATGGAGGATGAAGACCGGCGTGTCGGGCGCCGCGGCGTTGATCTCTTCAAGGGTCGGCAGGCGCTTTTCCGCGAACTGATGCTCGGTGAAGCCGCCGACGACGCGCACCCATTGCGGCGGCGGCGTGATTTCCGCCTGGCGCTTCAGCATCGCCATGGCGTCGGCCAATGTCGGAACGCCTTCCCAGCGCAATTCCATATTATAGTTGAGGCCGCCCCGGATGACATGGATGTGGCTGTCGATCAGGCCGGGGATGAGGCGGCGGCCCCCGGCGTCGATGACCTGCGCGTCGGGGGAGGCGGCGGCGCGGACTTCGCCTTCGCCGCCGACGGACAGGAATGTGCCGTCGCGGATCGCCACGGCCTGCGCTACCGGATTTTCCCGGTCCAGCGTCGTGACCCTGGCATTGATGATGATGACGTCCCTGGCGGTCATGGCGAAGCTTTCCGTGGCGGTGAACAGGGTGGTGGCGCCGGCGCCGGCAAGCGCCCGGCGGCGGGTGATCACTGCTCCTGCTCCGGCTTTGGCGGCAGGGCGGCGGCGCTTTGTTGCGCGGGGGTGAAAGGCTTGCCGCGCAACAGGCTGCCGGCGACCGGCACGACCCGTTCGCCGGCGAGGATGCCTGCCAGCCCGACCAGCGCGATGACCGGCGGGGCTGGGGAACGGAACCCAAGCAGGCTGTAGACGATGCCGACCAGCAGCCCGGCGCCCAGCGAGAATATATAGGCTTTCATGGGTCCGTTCCTTCGCTGCGTCAGGCCTTGATGAACGCCAGAATGTCGGCGTTGAGGACATCGGCGTTCACCGTCAGCATGCCGTGCGAATAGCCCTCATAGATTTTCAGCGTGGCGTTGGGCAGGATTTCGGCCTGGAGCAGGCCTGCATTCCTGTAGGGCACGACCTGATCGTCGTCGCCGTGCAGGACGAGCGTGGGGACGGTGATCGCCTTCAGATCGTCGGTCTGGTCGGTTTCGGAAAAGGCCTTGATCCCTTCATAATGGGCGAGCGCGCTGCCCATCATCCCCTGCCGCCACCAATTGTCGACGACGGCGGGCTTCACCTCCGCCCCTTCGCGGTTGAAGCCGTAGAAGGGGCCGGCCGCAACCTCATGGAAGAATTGCGCGCGGTTGGCGGCAAGGCCCGCGCGCAGCCCGTCGAACACATCGATCGGCAGGCCGCCGGGATAGCGGTCCGTCTTCACCATGATCGGCGGCACGGCGCTGACCAGCACCGCCCTGGCGACGCGCCCTTCGGGCAGGCCGTGGCGGGCGACATAGGCGGCCACTTCGCCGCCGCCGGTCGAATGGCCGATGTGGATGGCGTCGCGCAGATCGAGATGCCGGGCCACGGCGGCCGCGTCGGCGGCATAATGGGCCATGTCATGGCCGGAATCGACCTGTTGCGAGCGGCCATGGCCACGCCGGTCATGGGCGATGACGCGATAGCCCCGGGCAAGGAAGAACAGCATCTGCGTGTCCCAGTCGTCGGCGGAAAGCGGCCAGCCATGATGGAACATGATCGGTTGGGCATCCTTGCTGCCCCAATCCTTGTAGAAGATGTCGACGCCGTCCGGGGTGGTGACGAAATTGCTCATCGGGAAATCCTTTCATCGCTCTGGCTTGGGGGTGCGGGAGAAGGGGCAGCCGGGCCAAAGGGGCGGCCCGGCTGTGGGGAAGGGGGGATCAGTGGCCGCCTTCGGAGGCGCCGAACATGGTGCTGGCATAAGTGATGCCCAGTCCATAGGCGCCGCCCCACTGGCGGGCGATGCCGGTGGTAAGCGCATAGGTTTCGGCGCGCGCCCAGTCGCGTTGCAGTTCGAGCAGATATTGCAGCGCCGTGATCGGGCGCGCGCCCGCCTGGATCATGCGTTCCACGGCGCGGTCATGGGCTTCCTCGGAAATGTCGCCGCTGGCGTCGGTGATGACATAGACCTCGAAACCCTGTTCGAGCGCGGAGAGCACCGGGCCGACGATGCAGACGCTGGTCCACAGTCCGGCGATGACCAGGCGGTCCTTGCCGATGCGGTTCACCTCCCCGATCACGGCGGCGTCTTCCCAACTGTTCATGCTGGTGCGGTCGATCATCGGCTGGTCGCCAAAGGCGTCGGCGATCTCGCTGAACATCGGGCCGGAAAAGCTCTTCTCCGCAACGGTGGTGAGGATGGTGGGGACGTGGAATCCGGCCGCGGCATTGGAGACCAGGGCGGCATTGTTGCGCAATATTTCGGGCGCGATCGACTTGGTGGCGAAGGCCATCTGCGACTGGAAGTCGATCAGGATCAGGGCGTGGTCGTCGGGGGACAGCAGCGCATCGGCGGGGGTGGGAATGGCGGTGATCGACATGGCGGGTCTCCTTCCTTGAAAGTGCAGGGGCCCGTCGTTCGGGCTGATGTCGGTCTACTTTCCCTCGCTTCTGCGAAACAGGCGTATAAAATCTACCTATTCGTTCCAAATTCTAGAACAGCCTAAGCGGCCGGCTGGTCCAATGGAGCATAATCGATATTGCACCTTCATTGTAGCAGGACGGTTACGGATCGTCGCGCCGGCCCTGTCTCCTGCAAGATGGCCATCGCCATTGCGACGAAAATATCCTATATGTTCCGCATCTGACCTTATAAGCGGCCTCCATGTCCGACCTTCACAACATGTCACAGCCCGCGGGCGCCCTTGGTTCCCCGGCACGCGCCGCCTCCGGACCGACGCTGGTGGAGCGTGCCTATGAGCATCTTCTCTCCATGCTGATGACGGTGAAGATCGCGCCGGGCGAACGCATTCCCATCGACACCGTCGCGCGCCAGCTCGGCATCTCGCAGACGCCGATTCGCGAGGCGCTGAGCCAGCTGGAGGCGGAGAAGCTGGTCTACAAGACCACCAATGTCGGCTACCGCGCCAGCCCGCAGATGACGCCGGAGGAGGTGCACGACCTTTATACGCTGCGCCTGCTGATCGAACCCTATGCCGCCGCCCGGGCAGCCGAGCAGATCGACGATGAGACGCTTTCCGTCCTGCAGTCGATCCAAGCCGACATGGACGCCGTGGTCGAGCGCGACGAGCAGGCCTATGCCCGTTTTGCGGAAGCGGATGCGCAGCTCCACCGGCTGATCGCGAAGGGCAGCGGGAACCGCCTGATCGAGGAGACGATCGAGCGGCTGCACGCGCATCTCCAGATATTCCGATCGCTCTACCAGAACAGCGCCCAGCCCAATGCGCCCGAAGTGGCCGCGCGGGAGCATCAGGCGATCATCGCCGCCCTGCTGGCGCATGATCCCGTCGCGGCCGAGCAGTCGGTGCGCGACCATCTCACCTGTTCGCAACAGCGGATGGACCGGGCGAACGGCACGTCTCGACGCTGATCGCGCAACCCCCGGATGGGGGAGGCATCACGTGTTGGCCGAACGTTCAACGACGTGGGAAAGCCCCTTGACGGGCCCGCGGCAACCACCTACCACGGTCGCACAGGATCATATAGGATATGAAATAGATCCTGGAGAGGATGGGTAATGCGGTCAGCCATGAAAGCCGGTTTTTCACTTGTCAGCCTGACGGTTGCGATGCTTGCCGGACTTCCGGCGGCGGCGCTGGCCGAAACCAGGGTGCTGCGCGACTTCACGCTGATCGACGGCACCGGCAAGGCGCCGGCGGCGAACCAGGCGCTGGTCATGACGGATGGGCGGATCGACTGGGTCGGGCCGTCCGCGAAGCTGAAGGCGCCGGCCGGGGCGAAGGTCGAAAGGCTGAAGGGCAAATATCTGATGCCCGGCCTGATCGACAGCCATGTCCATCTGGGGCTGGTCGACGGCATCACCCAGGACCTGCAATATCAGACGGCTGAGAATATCGAGAAGCAGCTTCGCATCTACGCCGCCTATGGCGTCACCACCGTCCAGACGCTGGGGACGGAGAAGGACCTGATCTTCCCGATCCAGCAGAGGCGCAAGGGGCCCACGGCGATGTCACGGGTCTATACCGTCGGGCAGGGCGTGGTCTTCAAGGGCAGCTATGGCGGCGTCCCCGGCCTCGACCAGTCGGTCGCCACGGCGGAAGAGGCGCGGGCGATGGTGGACAAGGAGGCGTCGAAGGGCGCAGACCTCATCAAGCTGTGGGTCGACGACGAATTCGGCATGCTGGAGGAACGCATGCCGCCCCGGATCAGCAGCGCCGTGATCGACCAGGCGCACAAGGACGGGAAGAAGACCGTCGCCCACATCTTCTATTATTCCAACGCCGCCGAACTGACGCGGGAAGGGGTGGACGCCTTCGCCCATTCCGTGCGCGACCGCGCCGTGGACGACGCGCTGCTCGGCCAGATGAAGGCGAAGGGCGTGTGGCAGATGGCGGCGACGCTGAGCCGCGAGGCGTCCTTCACCTACAGGACGCTGCCCTTCCTGGACGATCCCTTCTTCGCGCGGGGGGTGACGCCCGCCGTGCTGAAGGAACTGGCCAGTCCGGAGCGGGCGGCGAAGCTGGGCGCGGCGCCCAATTTCCCCAAATATGCGCCGACCCTGCAATATGCGATGGACAATTTCGCGCGGGAGGCGAAGGCGGGCATCCGCTACGGCATGGGCACGGACAGCGGCCCGACGGCGCGCTTTCCCGGCTATTTCGCGCATTGGGAACTGGAACTGATGGTGAAGGCCGGGGTGACGCCGATGCAGGCGATCACGGCCGCGACCAGCGCCAATGCGGAGTTCATGGGCGCCAGGGACATCGGCACCGTCGCGCCGGGCAAATGGGCCGACCTACTGGTGCTGGACCGCGATCCCACGGCGGACATCCGCAACACCCGCGCCATCGACGCCGTCTATATCGCCGGCAACAAGGTGCCGACCATCTGGCAGACCTGCACCGGCCGCGCGGCCGATGCCTGCGGGCCCCGCCCGTGACCGGCGAGGCAGGCGTCGCAGAACCGCGCGACGCGGCCGCCGGAGCCGGTGCGGCGCGCCCGACGCGGGCGCGCCATGTCGTGCTGTGGCTGACGGTGCTCGCCTATCTCATCACCTATATGGATCGCGTCGTGATCGCCACGGCGGCCCCGGTGATCGAGAAGGAATATGGCTTCTCGCCGGTGACGATGGGCTGGATCTTCGCGTCCTTCTCCATCGCCTATGCGCTGTTCCAGATTCCGGGGGGCTGGCTGGGCGACCGGTTCGGGCCGCGCCGGGCGCTGACCGGCGTGGTGCTCTGGTGGTCGACCTTCACCGCCGCGACGGCGCTGACCTGGTCGGCCGGGTCGATGATGGTGTGCCGCTTCCTCTTCGGCATGGGGGAGGCGGGGGCCTTTCCCATCGCCACCCGATCGCTCTCGCGCTGGATGCTGCCGTCGGAACGGGGCTGGGCGCAGGGCCTCACCCATGCGGGGGCGCGGCTGGGCGGGGCGGTGACGCCGGTGTTCGTCGCGCTGCTCATCGTCCAGTTCGGCTGGCGCATGCCCTTCATGGCCTTCGCGCTGGTCGGCATCGGCTGGGCGGCCCTGTGGTTCTTCTATTATCGCGACACGCCGCGCGAGCATCCTTCGGTCAACAGCGCCGAACTGGCGATGATCGAGGGCGCGCTGGGCGCGGGCCGGGCGCGGGTGAGCGTGCCATGGCGGCACCTGCTGGCCAATTCGCAGCTCTGGGTGCTGTCGGCCATGTATTTCTGCTACGCCTATTGCATCAACATCTTCCTGACCTGGTTCCCCAAATATCTGCACGATGCGCGCGGGTTCGACATTGCCATGATGGGCCTGTTCGCCAGCCTGCCGCTGATGGCGGGCGTGGTGGGCGACCTGATGGGCGGATGGGCGTCCGACCTGTTGGTGAAGCGCGGCGCGGGGTTGAAGATGGCGCGCCGCTCGGTCGCGGTGGTCGGCTTCCTGACGGCCGCGGCGATGATCCCGCTGGCGGCCGCCATGGACGGGCATGTGGCGAGCATCCTCTGCTTCTGCATCGCGCTGTTCGGGCTGGAGTTGACGGTCGGCGTATCCTGGGCGGTGACGCTCGACATTGGCGGCGAATATGCGGGCTCGGTATCGGCGGTCATGAACACGCTCGGCAACAGCGGCGCGGCGGTCGCGGCGGCGGTCACCGGCTATATCGTCAGCATGAGCGGCTGGTTCGCCGCCTTCGCGGTCCTCTCCGTCCTCTGCCTGATCGCGGCGGCGCTGTTCCTGCGCATCGACGCCTCGCGCAAGCTGCGTGACGGGCAGGGGGCCCAGGCGTGATGCCATCGCCGGAAATCATCCGCAGCGCCCCGGCGCTTCGGTTCGGACATCGCGCGCATGGCGCGCACGACAGGAGGTTGTTTAGGTGAAGACTTGGATATTCGCTGTGGGCATCGGCGCGGTCATCGCCGGCACGGCGGTCGCCGCCCCCGTGCCGAAGGGAAATGCCGCGCATGGGCAGCAGCTTTTCGCGCGCTGCGCCGCGTGCCACAAGGTCGGGCCGAACCCGGCGCGCTCCATGGGGCCTTCGCTGAACGGCGTCGTCGGCCGCGTGGCGGGCAGTCAAGGCGGCTATGGCTATTCGCCCGCGATGAAGGCGTCGGGCATCAGATGGGACGAGGCCAGCATCGACAAGCTGCTGCAAGGTCCGTCGAAGCTGGTTCCGGGCACCAAGATGATCTTCCCCGGCATGGCCGCCGCGCAGGATCGCGCCGACATCATCGCCTATCTGAAACAATATGGCGCGGATGGTGGCAAGAAGTGAGCGACCTCCCTCCCGCCTTCGGCGCGCTGCGCCTGCCCCGCTCCGTCCTGTTCGGACGCGGGCAGCGCCACGCGCTCGGCTCCGCCGCCGGCAAGCTGGGCAAGCGCGCCCTGCTCTGCACCGACGAACGGCAGGCCGCCCAGCCTGAATTCCACGCCATGGTCGCGGACCTCCAGGCCCATGGGCTGGAGGTCCGGGTCTTCGACCGGACGATCCCCGACCTGCCGATCGGATCGATCAACGCCTGTGTCGAGGAGATGCGCGGCTTCGCCCCCAATCTGGTGGTCGGCATCGGCGGCGGCAGTTCGATGGACATGGCCAAGGTCGTCGCCGTGCTGCTGACCCATGGCGGCGACATCCGGTCCTATTATGGCGAATTCGCCGTGCCCGGCCCGGTCATGCCGCTGATCGCCATGCCGACGACGGCGGGCACCGGATCGGAAGTGACGCCGGTCGCGGTGGTGTCCGACGACGAGCGCGGGGTGAAGGTCGGCATCGCCAGCCCGCATCTGATCCCGCTGGTCGCGATCTGCGATCCGGAACTTACCGCCACCTGCCCGCCCGCCCTGACCGCCTGTTCCGGCGCCGATGCGCTGACCCATGCGGTGGAGGCCTATACGACGCTGGCGCGCCCCGCCGACCCGATGCTGACGCAGGATCATGTGTTCGTGGGCAAGAACCTGCTGTCGGATCATTTCGCGCGGCTGGCGGTCGACAACATCTTCCGCTTCCTGGAGCGGGCCTATCGCGACGGCAGCGACATGGAAGCGCGCGAAGGGCTGATGCTGGCGGCGCTGGCGGCGGGCTGCGCCTTCGGTACGGCGGGTACGGCGGCGGCGCATGCGCTGCAATATCCGGTCGGCAACCTGACGCACACCGCGCATGGCGACGGGGTGGCGACGCTGCTGCCCTATGTCATGCAGTTCAACCGGCCCTTCTGCGCCCCCGCCTTCGCCGAACTGGCGCGGACGGTGGGGCTGTCCGATGCGGCGGAAGAGGACATGTCGCAGGCGTTCATCGATGCGGTCGCGGACCTGCTTGGCCGCGTCAACATTCCACCCTCGCTCGCGGCGCTGGGGCTGAAGGCCGACCAGCAGGACTTCGTGGCGGAAAACGCCCTGAACGCCGCCCGGCTGGTCAAGAACAATCCCCGTCCCCTCGATCTCCCGGCTATGCAGAGCATCACCCGCGCCGCCTTTTCCGGCGAGCGGGCGGCGCTCAAGTCCGCCTGACTTCTCGAACAAGGTTTCCCATGACGACGCAAAGCTATAGCTGCACGACGACCGACGGCCATGCCGGTCCCTTCGCCATCCCGACCGACCTGCTGATCGGGGAAGCATGGGTGCCCGCCGCCAGCGGCAAGCGCATCGACATCCTCAATCCCGCGACGGAGGCGGTGTTGACCTCCGTCGCGGACGCAAGCCCGGCCGAGGGCATCGCCGCTGTCGACGCCGCCGCCGCCGCAGCGGCGGCCTGGGCCGCGACCCCGCCGCGCAAGCGCGCCGACATATTGCTCGCCTGCTTCCATGCGATGATGGCGGAGCAGGAATGGCTGGCGCAGCTCATATCGCTGGAAAATGGCAAGGCGCTGCCCGACGCGCGGGGGGAGGTGGCCTATGCCGCCGAATTCTTCCGCTGGTATGCGGAGGAAGCGGTGCGCATCAACGGGGAGCTGGCCGTCTCGCCCTCCGGCGCGAACCGCATCATGGTGCAATATCAGCCCATCGGCATCGCCCTGCTGATCACGCCCTGGAACTTCCCGGCGGCGATGGCGACGCGCAAGATCGCCCCGGCGCTGGCGGCGGGATGCACCTGCATCCTGAAACCGGCCGAGGAAACGCCGCTGACGGCGCTCGCCGTGGCGGAGATCATGCGCCGGGCGGGCGTGCCCGCGGGCGTGGTCAATGTCGTCAACAGCAGCGATCCGGGCCCGCTGTGCAGCGGCATCCTGCACGACCCGCGCGTGCGCAAGCTGTCCTTCACCGGATCGACCGAGGTCGGCCGCATCCTGCTGCGCCAGGCGGCGGACCAGGTCATCAGCTCCTCCATGGAACTGGGCGGCAACGCGCCCTTCCTGGTGCTGGACGATGCCGACATCGAAGAGGCGATCGAGGGTGCGATGGTCGCCAAGATGCGCAATGCGGGGGAAGCGTGCACGGCGGCCAACCGCTTCTATGTCCAGCGCGGCATCCATGACGCCTTCGTCGCGAAGCTGGCAGAGCGCATGGGCGCGATGAAGATGGGCCCCGGCCTGGAGAGCGCGACCCAGTGCGGCGCGATGATCAACCGGCAGGCGATCGACAAGATCGAGCATCTGGTGGCGGATGCCGTGGCGCGCGGCGCGGAGGTCAGGCTGGGCGGCCGGACGCCGGAGGGTGCGGGCTTCTTCTACCCGCCCTCGGTGATCGCGAACGTCCAGCCGGGGTCGGAGATATTGACGACGGAAGTGTTCGGCCCGGTCGCGGCGGTGATCCCGTTCGACGATCCGGCGGAGGCGGTGGCGCTGGCCAATGCGACCGAATATGGCCTGGCCGCCTATGTCTATACCGCCGACCTCAAGCGGGGGCTGCAACTGGCCGAGCGGATCGAGGCCGGCATGGTGGCGGTCAATCGCGGCCTGGTGTCGGACGCCGCGGCGCCCTTCGGCGGCGTCAAGCAGAGCGGCCTCGGGCGGGAGGGCGGACATCACGGCCTGCTCGAATATTGCGAGGCGAAATATATCGCGGTGAGCTGGTAAGCCGCAGCCGGTCGACGGCACGGAAAAGAGAGAGGGAAGGGGCCGAAAGCGCGATGTTCAAGATGACCCGACGCAGGCTGTTGGGCGGGACGGTCGCCGTCGCCGCAAGCATCGGCACGGCCCCGATGCGGCGCGCCATGGCGCAGGATCTGCCCGGCGGGCCGGACACCGAATGGCGCCATTATGCCGCCGACCAGGCCAATACGCGCTATTCGCCGCTCGACCAGATCAACGCCGATAATTTCAGCGATCTTCAGGTGGCCTGGAGCTTCAAGACGGACATATTGGGGGCGCGCAAGGAATATCAGTTCGAACCGACGCCGCTGCTGGTCAAGGGGCGGCTGTTCCTGACCGCCGGGTCGCGCCGCGACTGCGTCTGCATCGACGCGGCGACGGGCGAACTGCTCTGGATGTTCCGCAAGGACGAGGGGCAGCGCGCGCTCAATTCCCCGCGCCAGCTTTCGGGCCATGGTTGCTCCTATTGGACCGACGGCAAGCAGGAGCGCATCCTGTTCGTAACCATCGGCTATCAGCTCGTCTCGCTGGATGCGGCGACCGGCATCCCCGATCCGGCCTTTGGCGTGAACGGCGTGGTCGACCTCAAGAAGGATTTCGATCAGGAGATCGATCCGGAAACCGCCGATGTCGGGCTGCACGCGACGCCGCTCGTCGCCCGCGACACGGTGGTGGTGGGCGCGGCGCATACGGCGGGCGACGTGCCGGCGGTGCGCAAGAATGTGAAGGGCTATGTGCGCGGCTTCGACGTGCGCACCGGCAAGCGCAAGTGGATATTCCACACCATCCCGAAAAAGGGCGAATATGGCTATGACAGCTGGCTGAACGGCGACGCCGACGAAGCCGGCAATGGCGGCGTCTGGGCGGAAATGTCCGCCGACGAGGAACTGGGGCTGGTCTATGTGCCGGTGGAGCTGCCCACCGGCGACGAGATGGGCATGTTCCGGCGCGGCAACGCCCTGTTCGGGGAGTCGCTGGTCGCGCTGGACCTGGAGACGGGCGTGCGGCGCTGGCATTATCAGCTCGTCCATCACGGCCTGTGGGACCGGGACATCCCCTGCGCGCCGATCCTGTGCGACATTCCGGTGAACGGCAGGACGGTGAAGGCGCTGGCGCAGCCGACCAAGCAATGCTTCCTCTATGTGCTGGACCGCACCAACGGCCAGCCGATCTGGCCCATTGTCGAGCGGCCGGTGGAGGCGGGCGACGTGCCGGGCGAATGGTATGCCAAGACCCAGCCATTCCCGACCAAGCCCCCCGCCTATGACGTGCAGGGCGTCGGCATCGACGACCTCATCGACTTCACGCCGGAACTGCGCGCGCAGGCGGTGGAACTGGTGAAGCAGTACAAGATCGGGCCGCTCTACACGCCGCCCGTGGTCAGCAAGCCCGGCCGCTGGGGCACCATATCCGCGCCCGGCATCCAGGGCGGGACCAACTGGCCGGGCGGCTGCTACGATCCGGAAAGCCATACCGTCTTCGTCTATTCGAAGACCCAGCCCTCCGTGATCGGCATCATCCCGAACGAAGACCCCAGCGTCTCCGAATTTCCGCATGTGCACGGCATTGCCGGGTCCGAAGTGCGACCGCAGGTGGCGATGGGCGCGGCGGCGCCGACGCCCTTCATGCGGCCCCCGGCGGCGAAGCCCGGTTCGGGGCCGCCGCCCGGTTTCCTGACCGTGCAGGGCCTGCCGCTGCTCAAGCCCCCCTATGGCCGCATCACCGCCATCGACCTTGGCAAGGGCGACCTCAAATGGCAGGTCGCCCATGGCGAGACGCCGGACAATGTCCGCAACCACCCGGCGCTCAAGGGCCTGAAGATTCCCCGCACCGGCCGGGCAGGCAATCTGGGGCCTCTGTGCACCAAGAGCCTGGTGATCTGCGGCGAGGCGGGCTTCTACACCAATGAATATGGCATCAGGGGCGCGATGCTGCGCGCCTATGACAAGGCCACGGGCGAGGAGAAGGGCGCGGTCTACATGCCCGCGCCGCAGAGCGGATCGCCCATGACCTATATGCTGAACAACCGCCAATATATCGTCGTCGCCATTGGCGGCGGCAATTACAGCGCCGAACTGGTGGCGTTCCGACTTCCAGGAATGGCTTGATGGCAGGAGTGGCTCGATGGGCAAGGTGACGCGGGGATATTGGCTGGCGGGCGCGCTGCTGCTTGCGGGCGGCGCGGTCGTGACGCGCGCGCAGGCGCCCGAGCGCCATGTCTGGACCGGGGTCTATACGAAGGATCAGGCCGAGCGCGGCAAGGCCGCCTATGCGGAGAATTGCGCGGCCTGCCATGGCGAAACGCTGGCCGGGATCGACGTCGCGCCCGCTCTGGTCGGGCCGACCTTCCTCAACAACTGGAACAACACGTCCGCCGGCGATCTGTTCGCGCGCATCCAGGCGACCATGCCGCTCAACGCGCCGGGCAGCCTGGGCGGGCGGAAGGTCGCGGACATCGAAGCCTATATGTTCGAAGCCAACGGCTTTCCCGCCGGCGACCTGGCACTGCCGCCCAATGCGGCGCTGATGCCCAATGTCAGGATCGTGGCGCAAAGGCCCGAACCGGCCAAGCCCGCGCCGGAATGCAAATGCGGTAAATGAGGGCCGGGCGGCGTCCCGCCGCCCGCCTCCCCATCAGGCGCCGGTCCAGTCCGGCACTTTCTTCGTGCGCGCCAGGAAATCGGACACGCCCCGCCGGAAATCGGCGCTGCCATAGACTTCCGCAATCAGATCCTCGACATCGGGCAAAGCCCCGAAGGCCATGCGCCGGATCGTCTCCTTCGTCGCGCGGGTGGTGAGCGGCGCATTTTCGGCGGCCCGCCGCGCCAGCGCGTCGGCCTCCGCATCCAGCGTCTCCCGCTCCACGATCCGCAGCAGGAAACCGCTGGCGAGCAGCTCCTCCGCCGTCAGCATCTCGCCCAGCAGCACCATGCGCTTCGCCCGTTGCACGCCGACCGCCGCGCCGATCCGAGCGACGCTGGCGGCGGAGAGGCAGTTGCCTATGGTGCGGCCAATGGGAGAGCCGAAGCGCGCATCGCGGGTCGCGATCCGGAAATCGCAGGCGGAGGAGATGTTGATGCCGCCGCCCACGGCCCAACCCTCCACGACCGCGATGGTGGTGCAGGGGATGGCGTCGACCGCGCCCATGCATTCGTCGATGTCGCGCTCATAATCGACGCCCTGCCGGCCGGTCGTATAATCCGCGAATTTGGAAATGTCGGTGCCGGATATGAACGCCTTCCCCCCGACGCCGCGGAACACCGCGACGCGGATGGAGGGGTCGGCCGCTATGTCCCGCGCCGCGTCGCGCAGGTCGTGCCACATCGCGCCGGTCAGCGCATTATGGGCGGCGGGATTGTCGAAGCGGATATGGGCCTGATTGCCCCGCTTCTCGTAAATGAGGCGCGCCTCGCTCATTTCGCGGCTTCCCGCTGCGGGGCGAGCAGGCCCTTTTCCACCAGTTCCTGCCGGATCAGGTCGCTATGTTCGTTGAGCAGCGGCGGGGGCAGGCGGACCTCCTGCGGCGTGCCCCGCATCTTCACCGGGAAGCCCAGCGCCTTGAATTCGCCTTCCACCGGATGGGGCACCTGCATCACCATCTCCCGCGCGACGGCCTGTTCGCTGGTCACCGCCTCGCCATAGTCGAGGATCGGCGCGGCGGGAACGCCCGCCGCCAGCAGGGCGTCGATCCATTCCTGCCGCGTGCGGGTGAGGAAGGTGGGCGCTAGATCATCGATCAGCGCGAGCCGGTTGACGACGCGGGCGGCGTTGCTGGAATAGCGCGGATCGTGCTGAAGCTCCGGACGCCCGAGGACGTCGAGGAAGGTCAGCCACAATCCCTGATTGGCCGCGCCGATGACGAACCAGCCGTCCGACGCCTGCATCGCCTGATAGGGGGCGGACATGCGGTTCGCCGAACCGATGGGCGTGGGCGACTTGCCCGTGCCCCAAAGCTCCGTCGTCTCCCAGATCGAAAGGCCCAGCGCCGCTTCCAGCAGGGAGGCGTCGATATATTGGCCCTGCCCGCTCTTTTCCCGGCCGATAATGGCGGAGAGGATGGCATAGGCCGAGAAAAGACCGGCCCCCAGATCGGCCACGGCGATGCTGTTCTTCGCCGGTTCCATGCCGGGAAAGCCGTTGGAGCTCAAAATCCCCGACATCGCCTGCGCGATCAGGTCGAAGCCGGGGCGCTGCGCCCATGGGCCGGTCTGGCCGAAGCCGGAAATGCTGGCGTAGACGAGGCGCGGATTGATCTTCGCCAGCGTGTCATAGTCGATGCCCAGCCGCGCCGCGACGCCGGGGCGGGCATTTTCCACCAGCACGTCGGCGCTCTTCACCAGCGCATAGAGCACTTCGCGATCGGCATCGTCCTTCAGGTTGAGGGCGATGCTGCGCTTGTTGCGGTTGAGCGCGAGGAAACCGGGGCTGTCATCCCCCTTCAGGCGGAAGCCCATCGAATGCCGGGTCGAATCGCCCGTAACCGGCGGTTCGATCTTGATGACGTCGGCGCCCATGTCGCCCAGCAGCATGCAGCAGAACGGGCCTGCCATGACCTGCGAAATGTCGAGTACCCTGATGCCCGCCAATGGCAGCGTCGCCATATTCCTTCTCCCTTATGCGCCATATGGGGGCGCCGATTTTCGGTCACAGATCATATTGTATATGATTTGACCCTCTGCTAGCATTCCCCTGACAAAAGAACAACCGGGCTTGTCGACCAAAGGTCAAACCCCGCCTTCAGGAGAGGCATGTCGTTGAAAATCACATCTTCGTTCCGCCGGTCCATCGCGCTGGCTTCCCTGATTTCCGTTGCCGCCGGCGCTTTGCACGGCGCAGCCACGGCGGCGCCGTCGGCAGATGCCGACTGGGCCGCCTATGGCCGCGATCCCGGCGGCGCGCGCCATTCGCCGCTCAGGCAGATCACGACCGCCAATGTGGGCACGCTGCGGCAGGCCTGGGTATATCATATGCGCCCGCCCGGCGTGACGGCCGATGTGGGACCGATGCCGGACGGCATGCGCGCCAAGTTCGCCACCGGATTCTCAGCGTCGGAGGCGACGCCGCTGGTGGTCGACGGCGTCATGTATCTCGCCACGCCCTATAATCGCGTCGTCGCGCTGGATGCCGCCACGGGGAAGGAACGCTGGGCCTATACGCTCGCGAACAAGGACCAGCCCTCGACTCGCGGCGTCGCCTATTGGCCCGGAGCCAGGGGGAAGGGCGCGCGCATCTTCTTCGGCACCCGGTCCGGCAAGCTGATCGCGCTCGATGCCGCGACCGGCCAGCCTGCCGCCGCTTTCGGGGAGGCGGGAATCGTCAACATGAAGACGCCCGAGGTGATGAACGGCCTGCGCGCCGCGCCGCTGGGCATGAGCAGCCCGCCCGCCATCTACAAGGACCTGGTCATCACCGGATCGCGGGTGCAGGAGATGCCGGTCAAGGGCGCGGCGGGCGATGTGCGGGCCTGGGACGCGCGCACGGGCAAGCTGGTCTGGACCTTCCACACCATCCCGCAGGCGGGGGAGAAGGGCGCGGACAGTTGGGAGGGCGACAGCGCGAAGGCGCGATCGGGCACCAATGTCTGGACCTTCGTGCAGGTCGATGAAAAGCGCGGCATCGCCTATCTGCCGGTCGGCGCGCCGACCTTCGACCGCTGGGGCGCTGACCGAAAGGGCGCCAATCTCTATTCCAACTCGGTGGTCGCGGTGGACGCGGCGACCGGCAAATATCTCTGGCATTTCCAGACCGTGCATCACGACATCTGGGACCTCGACCTGCCGACGCTGACGCTGGTCGACATCAAGCGCGGCGGGCGGGTCACGCCCGCGCTGGTGGCGATGAACAAGACGGCGATCATGTTCATCCTCGACCGCGTGACCGGCAAGCCGCTGTTCGACGTGCGCGAAGTGCCGGTTCCGACCGAGACCGACGTGCCGGGCGAGCAGCCCTGGCCGACCCAGCCCATGCCGGTCGCGCCGCCGCCGCTCACCCGCCTGTCCTATAATGCCGAGGACATATTGGATGTCACGCCGGAGCTGAAGGCCCGGTGCGAGGCGCTGGTCAAGAAGCTGAACATCACCCCCAGCAAGCCGTTCCAGCCGCTGCGCGCCGACAGCGCGATCAATTTCTTTCCCGGCAGCCTGGGAGGCGTGGACTGGGGCGGGGGCGCGTTCGACCCCGATCTGGGCCTCTACGTCATCAACCTCAACGAACTCGCCAGCCCACAGCAGTTGGAGCAGCAGCCCGACGGAAGCTGGGGCATGAAGGGCGGCTACGCCTATTTCGCGGACATGGAAACCGGCTTCCCCTGTCACAAGCCGCCATGGGGCGAGCTGGTGGCCGTAGATGTCGCCAAGGGCACGGTGGCGTGGCGCCGGCCCTTGGGCGACACCGGCCATCCCGCGCTCAAGGATGCGGGGATCACCAGCGCGGGCGGGCCATTCACGACATCGGGCGGGCTGACCTTCATCGGCGCGACCAAGGACCAGCGCTTCCGCGCGTTCGAAACGAAGACGGGCAAGCTGCTCTGGACGGCGGAACTGCCCGGTTCCAGCTACGGAACGCCGATGACCTATGCCGTGGGGAAACGGCAGATGGTCGCCGTCGTGGCGACAGGGGGCTTCGCCTTTTCACCGGCCACCAGCGACGAGGTGGTGGCCTATGCGCTTCCTTGAGGACATGACATGCGTAAAGTCGGACTGATGATCATGGCCCTGACCCTGCCCCTGATCGGGGCGGGGGCATTGGCCCAGCAGGCGCCTGCGACCGTAGCCGTGGCGCCGCCGCCGCCCGGCCCTGGCCTGGACCTGATCAACGAACGCTGCGGTTTCTGCCACACGACCGGGCAGGTTTTCCAGAAGCGGCGGAGCGAGGCGGAATGGGCGGCGACCGTGCAGGGCATGGCGGATCGCGGGGCCGAGGTCTCGCCGGAGGAGGTCAAGACGATCACGGCCTATCTGGCGAAAAATTACGCCCCCGCGCCCGGTGCCGGGCCGGGCGCGGGCGGCCGTTAAACGCGGTTCGGCCAAAGCGGGCGGCGCGTCGCCGCCCGCTGCCCTTCATTGACCCCCGGCGTAGAGCGGCAGCATTCCCTTCACCTTGCTGCGCAGGCGATAGATGCTGGTGCTGCCGGTGATATAGACCATGTGCCCATCCTCCGCGAAGGCCAGATTGGCCGCGGTTTCCGGCAGCCTGATCTGCCCCAGCACCTTGCCCTGCGGCGTGACGATGCGGATGCCGCCCGGGCCCGTCATCCAGATATTGCCGGCCGTGTCGACCTTCAGCCCGTCCGGACCGCCGCGACCGCCGGGGAAGCGGATCAGCTCGCGCGGCGCGGACAGGCTGCCGTCCGGGCGCACATCATAGGCGCGGATATACATTTCGGGGCCGTAATTGCCGACATAGAGGGTCTTGAAATCGGGGGAGAAACCGATGCCGTTGGGCAGCGTCATGTCGGTGATGACCGGCGTCAGCCTGCCGTCGGCATAGCGGAACACGGCGTTGAAGGGCAGTTCCTTGGCCGGGTCCTTGTCCATGCCGTTGAACAGGCCGAAGGGCGGATCGGTGAACCAGAGCGCGCCGCTCTTGTCGTAGACGAGGTCGTTGGGGCTGTTCAGCCGCTTGCCCTGATATTCCGACAGGAAGGGTTGCAGGCTGCCGTCCTTGCCGACCCTGACGATGCGGCGAGCGCCCATCTGCGTCATCAGCACCGTGCCGTCGGGGGCGGGGGCCATGCCGTTGGAGCCGATGCTGGCGCCCGCCGGGGGATTGGGCAGGCCGCCTGAATTGGCCACCAGTTCCTCCACCTTTCCATCCGGGCTGACGGCCCGCATCCTGTCCCCGGTGACGTCGGAGAACCAGAGCCGGCCCTCATGCCATAGCGGCCCCTCCGTAAAGCCGAAGCCGGTCGCCACCCGCTCGATCGGCGTGCCCGGCGCTATGATCGCGTCGAGCGCCGGGTCCAGCCGCTCGAAGGATGGCGCGGCGGCCGGTGCGGCGGGTTCCTGCGCCAGCAATGGCGCGGTCAGGGGGCAGAGCGCAGCGGCAAGCAGGGCGGCGCGAAGGCGGGATGACATGGCTTTGGTTCCTTCTTGGATGATCGAAAGGAGGGACGCGGGAGGATCGGCGCGATGTTACCGCCGCGGTTGGATGCGCGCTTCGGCTTCGGCGCGGTAGCGGGCCTTCGCCGCCAGATCGCGCGCCACGCCGATCACCATCAGTTCGAGCGGCTGCGCCCCCGTCTGGCGGATCGCCCGCGCCTCGCCAAGGTCGACGGGCACGGCGTCGCCCGCGCTGATCGGTGCGGTTTCCCCGTCCAGCGTTACTTCGCCCGTGCCGGAGATCACATAATAGACCTCGCTCATATCCGCCTGCACCCGGCGGCCGAGCGCCGCATTTGCGGGCAGCAGGACATGATCGACATAGGACCAGGGCGTCGAAAAGACCGCCGGTCCCAGCGCGCGGCGAAAGAGGACGCCGCCGGTCGCATCGGGCAAGGCAGCCGCCGCCGGCTTCAGGAGGGCGCGGTCCAGCCGCATGCTGATGAACTGCGGCACGGGATCGAGCGTCGCATCGGTGCGCGGGTCGCCCAGATCGAAATTGTCATAGCTCTTGGTCATGCCGACATTGATGTTCAGCCATTGCAGCGGCCTGTCGGTCGGATTGTAGATGCCATGGGCATGCCCCTTGCGGTCGGGCACGCCGGCAGGCCCGGCCAGGCGCGAGGTGCGGCCGTCGATGGTGAACTCCGCCTCGCCGTCGAGGATGATGAACATCTCCTCGCAATCATTGTGGAAATGCTGGCCGATGCCGCTTTTCGGCGCGATCGTCCCGCGATGGACGAAGATGAGGTTGGTGCTGAGCGCATTGGTGCCGAGCAGCGGCCCGAACTTCATCGATCCCGCACCGCCATGGACGCCGTTCGCACCCCGCATTTTGTCCGGATCGCTGTGGCCGATGCGTTGCGCCAGCGGCGGCGCGCCCTGCGCCATGGCCGTTCCGCCAAAGGCCATCAGCGCTGCGACCAGCGCCATGCGCGGCGTGCCCATGCCCATCTTCCCCTCTCCAATGCTTGCTCTTGCCTGCTTATGCCGACATACATCATCTTATCACGAATCATATAGTATATTGTTTGGCGCAGAAGCCAAGCGGGAGGGATGGTTATGAATGGAGCCGCGCGGTCCAGGGTCAGGCTGGGCCTGATCTTCCTGTTGTTCATCATCAGTGCGATCGCTTTTCTCGACCGCACCAACATCTCCGTCGCGGGGGTGGAGATGCGGAAGGAATATGCCATCGACCAGGTGCAGCTGGGCTGGGTCTTCAGCGCCTTCCTGATCGGCTATGCGCTGTTCCAGGTGCCGGCGGGCTGGCTCGCTGCGCGCTACGGTCCCCGCATCGTGCTGACCGGCGCGCTGCTCTGGTGGGGCGTGTTCACCGCGGCGACGGCGCTCATCCATCCGGAGGGCAGCGCCGCGCTGCTGCTGCTGGCGCTGACCCGCTTCGCGCTCGGCATCGGCGAGTCGGTCGTCTATCCGTGCGGCAACCAGTTCCTGTCGCGCTGGATACCGGCGCAGGAGCGCGGCAAGGCGAACGGGTGGATCTTCGCCGGAGTGGGCGCCGGCTCCGGCATCACGCCGCCGCTGATCACCGCGATCATCCTGTGGGGCGGCTGGCGCGCATCCTTCTATGCCTGCGCGGCAATGGGCCTTGCCGCCGCCGCCGTCTGGTTCTGGCTCGCGCGGGACCGGCCGCAGGAGCATCCGTCGGTGAACGCGGCCGAACTCGCGCATATCGAGGCGGGCCTGCCCCCGGCCAAAACGGCGTCGGCCGGACCCATTCCCTGGGGCGCCATATTTTCCAGCCGCAATGTCTGGGGCCTGTTCGTCAGTTATTTCGCCTTCGGATATGTGATCTGGATCTTCTTCAGCTGGTTCTTCATCTATCTTGCCGAAGCGCGGCATCTGGATGTCAAATCCAGCGCTGTCTTCTCCATGCTGCCCTTCCTGTGCATGACCTTCGGCTGCCTGCTGGGCGGGGTCATCAACGACCGGGTGTCGGCGCGCTACGGCCTTTATTGGGGACGCTCCGGGCTGGGGGTGCTCTCCTTCGTGCTGACCGGCCTGTTCCTCGCCAGCGGATCGATGGTGGACAATGCGTGGCTCGCGGTGCTGATCCTGGCCGGGGGGGCGGGGGCGATCTACCTCTCGCAAAGCTCCTTCTGGTCGGTGACGGCGGACATAGCGGGCCCGCATAGCGGCGTCGTGTCCGGCTTCATGAACATGGGGTGCCAGATCGGCGGGGCGCTGACCTCCACCCTGACGCCGATGATCGCCGCGCAATTCGGCTGGACCGCCGCCTTCATCGCGGGGGCCGCCGTGGTGCTGGCGGGCGTGCTCGCCTGGGTGATCGTGGACCCGAACCGGCTGCTGGAGCAGCCGGCCGGGGAGGGCGCCCGGACGCCTATTGGCGGCGCGACAGCCTGACGGTGAAGGGCTTGCGCCCTTCCATGTCGAAGAAGGTGGTGCCGAACGGCGTGCGGCGGACATGGATCACCGCCCCGACGGGCGGCGGCGGCGCGACGGTCGTCGTGTCGTAGGCGGTGCCGTCCTCCAGCTCCAGCCGGTGATAGCCGTGCCGCAACGGGATCGCCGCCTTCAAGCGGCTGTCGAAATCCGTGCGGCTCTTGAGGGCGTCGCGACGGTCCTGATAGCTGTTGATCGCAGCCGCCGATGCCGCGGCGGGCGGCGCGGGGACGGGAATCGGGCGGCTGTCCTGCGCGGCCCGGCCAGACCGGCGATCATAGCAGGCCAGGCGTTCCGACGGGTCGTCCAGACGCGCGCAGCCATCTTCCTGCGCCAGCGCGACACATTGCGGAAACAACGCAATCCCGCCGATCACGGCCAGTTTCCAGATGTGTTTCACGCCCTTCTCCTCTTTTCATGTCATAATTTGTTTGACTAATGCTCTAACATCATATCCTATATGATCAAATGCAAGACGCAAAAGTCTGCTCAAGGGGAGGATTGATGGCAATCATAAAGGCCGCATTCTATCTGTGTTCGCCCGCCCTGCTCATCCTGGGGGCGTCGGCCCAGACATCTGCGCCGGCACCGTCTGCGCCGCCCGCCCGCCCGCCCATGGAAAATGCCTGGTCGCCCAAGCGGACGCCGCCGCGCGCCTATGACGCGCCCAATCGTCCCTGGTGGAAGCTCGCCGACATCCTTGCCGCGCACAAGGGCCAGAAAAGCTGGACGCACGCCATCGTCCGCAACCGCGATCTGGAGGCGGACTGGCACCAGATGGCGGCCGGGCAGCGCACCGAACCGCTGATGTATGCCGACAATGCGACCGCCCTCATCGTCTGGGGCGGGCAGCTTCGGGTCAGCATCAAGGGGCAGGAACCCTTCGTCGCGGTCAAGGGCGGAGAGGTCAATATTCCCTTCCGCCTGCCTTTCACCCTGGAAAGCGTGGGCGACGAGCCGGCGCTGTGGCTGGAGGTGCACGGCGCGGACGACGTGCCGCTCTATCCCGCCGCGACCAGGCCGGACAAGCCCAGGGACGTGCCGGGCTTCACCTATGTGAAGGCCGCGTTGATGGGCGGCGACGGGCATTATGGCGCCGCCGACCGGCCTTATCTCGATTATTACAAGGATGTGGTGACCGGCGGGCAAAGAGCCGGCGCCTTCATTGCCGGCGATCATCTGTTCGTGAACAATATTCGCGGAAAGGGCATCAAGACTCCGCCGACCAGCGATCTTGGCCATTTCCACTTCGGCTATGATGAATTCTGGTTCATCATGGAAGGCAATGTCGATTACCAGATCGAAGGCGTACCGTTCTTCACCGCGTCGCCCGGCGACGTCGTGACCGCCGCCCAGGGCCGGTGGCATCGCGCCAGCTTCGGCGGGCAGCCGGGGCAGATGGCCACGCGCGTCGCGATCAACCCTTATCCCCGCGGCTTGCACAGCTTCCAGCCGCACTGAACCGCGCCCCTTGGGGGGCCATCGCCAAATACCCCGGAATCCGGAGACTTTCAGCCTCCGGACAGCCATAAACTCGCATAAAAATCCTATAGTATATGATAATGAGGGAGAGAGCCATGTTGGGAGAATATCTGCCTGCACGATTGAACAGTTCGCTGATCGCGATCACGGCGGTGATGGTGGCCGGCCAGCCCGTGCTGGCCCAGGACAATGCGACGATCGCGCCGCCGCCCCAGAACAGCCAGTCGGTAACGGATAGCGACATCGTCGTCACCGGTTCCGCCATTCGGGGCGTGGCGCCCGTCGGGTCCAACCTGATTTCGGTGGGCCAGGATACGATCGAGAAGACCGCGCCCGTCAACGTGTCGCAACTCGTCAACACCGTGCCGTCCATTTCCACGGCCGGTTCGGTCGCGCAGGGCGAGAATGCCTATTCCTATTATTCGCCGCAGATCCACAGCCTTGCGGGATCGTCGTCCAACACCACGCTGGTGATCCTTGACGGCCTGCGCCTGCCCGGCGGCGGCACGCAGTTCGCCCAGACCGACCCCAACATCATCCCGGTCAGCGCGATCCAGCGGGTCGAGGTGCTGGCCGACGGCGCATCGTCCGTTTACGGGTCGGACGCGGTCGCGGGCGTGGTCAACTTCATCACCCGGCGGACCTTCGACGGGTTCGAGGCGAATGCGCAGGCGGGTTTTGCCGACAGCTATCACAATACCAACTTCAACTTCATCTGGGGCAAGAAGTGGGACACGGGCGGCGTCTATGTCGCGGGCTCCTATTCCGACCAGTCGGAACTGAAGAACAGGGACCGCCGCTTTTCCAGCCTGGGCGATTATCGTCCGGTCGGCGGCACCAACACCAACAGCTATCAGTGCAGCCCCGCGACGATCATCGCGCCGGGGGTCAGCGGCGTCTTCCTTTCGCCCGGCGCGACGACGACAGTTCCCAATATTCAGGCGAACGCGCCCTGCAACAATTCGGTCTACGCCAATCTTCTGCCTTCGCAGTTCCGCGCGAATGCGATGATCAAGGTCACGAACGATTTTTCGGACAAGTTCACCGTCACCGCGATGATGAACTATAACCGCCAGGAAACGCATAATGCGTCCGGACCCGGCGGCCTGACCAACGCCACCGTATTCGGTCCCGGATCGGGCCGGGGCGGCCAGATCAACCCCTTCTACCAGGCGCCCGCGGGCGCGCCCGGCGCCACGCAGCAGACGGTCACATGGCTCGCCCTGCTGCCCGACGCGGATTATGGCGAACAGGAATCCCAGTCGGATTCGATCTATTCGACCGCCGTCGCGGAATATCATGTCAATGACGACTGGACGCTGACCTTCAGCGACGCCTTCGGCTGGAACCGCTCGGCGCTCAACACCGTCAACGGCTTCTGTTCCGCCTGCGCCCTGCTGGCGCTGAACGGCACCGCGCAGTTGAGCGGCAGCACCACGGCGACCGACATTCCGGGCCAGAACGTCATCGCGCTCAACCTGCCGCTGACGGCGGCGAACGCGCTGGACGTCTGGCGGCCCTTCGACGGCACCAACCGGACTTCCGAAGCGGTCATCCGCTCGCTCTATCGCAACAATAGCGAAAATACGAACTACAACACCTTCAACCAGATGAAGCTCGACCTCAACGGGTCGCTGTTCAATCTTCCCGCGGGCAAGCTCAAGATCGCGGTCGGCGGCGAATATCTCTGGTATGAACAGACCCAGAAGATCACGGGCTCCAACAATACCGGCCCGACCACGACCGGTTCGAACTTCCGCGTCTATAACTACAAGCGCGACGTGAAGTCGCTTTACGCCGAACTCTATATTCCGGTCGTTTCACCGGATATGGGCATTCCGCTGGTCCACAGTTTCGACCTCAGCATCTCCGGCCGCTACGACAGCTATAGCGACGTGGGATCGACCACCAATCCGAAGTTCGCCGCGAACTGGGAGCCGGTGGAGGGCGTCAAGCTGCGCGGCAACTATTCCCGCGCCTTCGTGGCGCCGCCGACCGCGGTGATCGGCGATCCGACGCAGGGCTATCTCTACGCATCCGGCAGCGTCGGCGTGAACGGCACGCAGATCGCCGTGCCCATCGCCAACTATCCCGATGTGGCGAACATCCCCGGCGTGCAGTGCAATGCGACCACCTGCACCATCGGCACGCCGGCGATCCAGGGCATGCGGCGCCAGCTTGGCGGCGGCTTTTCCAACATGACCCCGCAAAAGGGCCGCAGCTGGTCGGCGGGCATCGACCTGGCGCCGCGCTTCCTGCCCGGCTTCACCGCCGCCTTCACCTATTTCCACAACAAGTTCATCGGCGGCGTCTCCTCTCCCAGCCCCAGCGCCATCGTGAACTCGGCGGGGCTGCGCAACCTGCTGACCATCTGTCCGCAGACCTGTTCGCAGGCGCAGATCGACGAGTTCGCCAATATCGCCAATGGCGCGACGGTGTCGGGCGCGATCCCGCCGCAAGTCTATTTCCTGATCGACCAGAGCAGCCGCAATGCGCTCAACCTGACGGTGGAGGGGATCGACGGGCAGTTCAACTATCGCACGGAGATCGGTGAACTGGGCAGCTTCGTGATCGGCACGGGCTTCACCTACTTCACGAAGTTCCGGCAGAATTTCGGCGGCGGCACGGACTTCAGCATCCTCAACACTTCCGGTTACAACACCACCTTCCCGTCGGTGCGGTTCAAGAACCGCGCACAACTGGGCTGGGCCAAGGATGGACTGTCCGCCGATCTGTTCTGGAACCATACGGGTTCCTACCGCAACTGGATCAGCACGACGGTGGAACCGATCATCGTCAATTCGATCGGCAACCCGATCGGCGGCGGCGACAAGGTCAAGGCCAACGATACGTTCGACCTGCACCTGCAATATGAATTTCAGGGTGAAAGCTTCGCCCGGGGATGGCAGATCTATGTCGACGCCCAGAACATCTTCGACAAGAACCCGCCCTTCTACAACGGCAACACCAACGGCATATTGGGCGGCGCATGGGGCTATAACGGCTTCGTGTCGAACCCGATCGGGCGCATGGTTTCGGTGGGCCTGCGCATCCGCATGTAATCCCTTCGCCGGGTCGCATGGGAAGGGCTCCGGAGCATGCATGCTCCGGAGCCCTTTGCACGTCGGAGGATGGCGGTTCAGGAAAAGGGCGTGGCGAATTCCAGGCGGATGCCCCCGGGAATGAAGACCAGGAAGTGCCGGGTGGCCGATCCGGCGCGGATCGGGCCGGGCGGGGCGTCGACCACCACCTCCGGATGGGCGCGCACCTTCTCCCACGCGGTGTCCAGCGCTGCATCGTCGGCCACCGCGAGCGAGAGATGGTGCAGCCCGATATTGGCCCGCCGGTCGAAGGCCCGGGCGCTCAGCGGATCGGCGGCGCGCCAGAGGGTGAGGAGGATCGCGCCGTCCGACAGGAAGATGGAGGGATAATCGGGAACGCCGCCCACCTCGTCGAAGCCGAGCAGGCCGCAGAAGAAGGCCCGCGCCTGGTCGAGATCGGGCACCGTCAGCCCGACATGATGGACGCCGCGCGTGAGTTTGTCTTTCATGATTTCTATCCTTCCAGTTCGGCAATGCGTGCGCGAAGCCGGTCGAGCTCGTCCACCAGGGGCGCGGTGAGGCGCTCGATCTCCTTCTGCGTGAAGCGCGGGGTGATATGTTGCGGACAGTTCCAGTCGAAGCCCACGACATCGATCAGGAAGGCGCGCTCAGGTTCGGCGCCATAGCCGGGCGTCATCAGCGCCGCGATGGTCGCCGGATCGTCGCTGCCATGGGCATGGCCGATCAGCTTCAGGCGGCGGCGGTTGGGATAGTCCATCAGGAACAGGGACACCCGGTCGTCGGCGGCGAGGTTCGCGGCCGAGAGATATTGGCGGTTGCCCCGATAATCGGCAAAGCCGATCCGGTTGTCCCCGATCCGCCGCAGGAAGCCGGCCGGGCCGCCGCGATGCTGGACGTAAGGCCAGCCATCCTCGCTGACGCTGGCCATGTAGAAGCTGTCGCGGGCGGCGATGAAGTCCGCCTCCCGGTCGGTGAGCATGTCGGCCGCGCCCGCATTCGCCTCCATGCGCGCATAGGAAGCGCGCGAACCGGCGGCTTCCTGCATGGCGCGTGCGCCGTTGCCGAACATGGTGTGGAGATAGACCTGTGCCATGCCGGGCAAGCTAAGCCATTGCGCGCTGCATGATAATGGTCGATGATTGGCTTTCACTGTTTCAGTTCGGGGAATAATGGATCGGTTCGATGCCCTGTCCGCCTTCGTCGCGGTGGCCGACCAGCGCGGCTTCGCCGCCGCAGCGCGCAAGCTGGGCATGTCCCCGCCTGCCGTCACCCGTGCCGTCGCCGCGCTGGAGCGGCATCTGGGCGTGACGCTGTTCCACCGCTCCACCCGCGCGGTGTCGCTGACGGACGAAGGTGCGGCCTTTCTGGACCGGGCGCGGCGGATCATGTCCGACCTGCGGGAGGCCGAGCAGATCGTCATGGGCGGCCGGTCGGCGCCGCGCGGCCGACTTTACGTGACCGCTCCGGTGATGTTCGGGCGACTGCATGTGCTGCCTGCCATCGGCGCGCTGCTGGCGGCTCATGACGGGCTGAGCGCGCGCATGATGCTGATCGACCGCAATGTCCGCATCGTCGAGGAAGGGATCGACGTGGCCGTGCGGATCGGGCCGCTGGCCGACAGCGCGCTGCGGGTGATGAGCATCGGATCGGTGCGGCAGACCATCGTGGCCAGCCCTGCCTATCTGGCTGCGCATGGCGTTCCGGCGACGCCGGCCGATCTGGCCGGCCATCGCTGCATCGTCGGCAGCGGCATCAGGATCGGCGCCGCCTGGCGTTTCGGCGGGAAGGCGGAAAGCACGGTCGAGGTCGCTCCCCGCCTGGCCGTCAATACGATCGACGGCACGATCGCGGCGGCCGAGGCAGGGGTGGGAGTGGCCAATGTCCTGAGCTACCAGGCGGCGGAGGCGGTCGCGGCCGGGCGGCTCGTCCGGCTGCTGGAGGACCACGCGCCGCCGCCCGTGCCGGTGAGCCTGCTCTACGACGCCGGGCGCGCGGCAATGCCTGCTGTGCGGCTGTTCCTGGAGGCGATGCGCGAGCGGGCGCGGCAGGGGTCGTGGGACTGATGGCGGGAAACGCCTGGCCGGAATCGCTCCTGCCGCGCCCCGCTTGGGGTATTTTGCACGAATATGGTGATAGCGCGCCGTCGGCACGCCTTCTAAAGGATCGCCGCCGATCCCCGCGATCAGGGGCAGGGATCGGGCAGTTCGCGATGGATCGCTTCGATGGCGGCCAGCGCATCTGCATCCAGGCGGACGTCGACGCTGGCGAGGTCCATCTTGAGCTGCTCCAGCGATGTGGCGCCGATGATCGTCGACGTGACGAAGGGCCGGCTGTTGACGAAGGCCAGCGCCAGTTGCGCCGGGGGCAGGCCATGGGCCTGCGCGATGGCGACATAGCGCGCGCTGGCGGTCGGTTGTCCGGGCAGGTCGTACCGCACGAACTGGCGGCTCACGTCCCTGCGCGAACCCTCCGGAATGCGGCCGCCCAGATATTTTCCCGTCAGATTGCCGCCGGCCAGAGGGGAATAGGCGAGCAGCGACACCTGTTCGCGCAGCGCATATTCCGACAACCCATGTTCGAAGGTGCGGTTGAGCAGATTATAGGCATTCTGGATCGATGCGACGCGCGGCCATTCTTTCTCACGCGACAGGCGCAGATATTCGGACACGCCCCAGGGGGTTTCGTTGGAGACGCCGAAATGGCGGATCTTTCCTGCCCGCACCAGGTCGGCCAGCGCGCCCAGCGTTTCCTCTATGGGCACGGTGTCGGGCGTATCGTCCAGTCGCGTGAGGCCGCGAGCGCCGAAGGACGGTACCGGCCGGTCGGGCCAGTGCACCTGGTAAAGATCGATATAGTCGGTGCGCAGTCGGCGCAGGCTGTCCTCCACCGCCTGTTCGACATTGCGCCGGTCGAGCCGGTTGTTGCCGCCGCGAAATTCCCGCACGGCGTCGCGGGTGGGACCTGCGATCTTGGTGGCGACTATGACGTCGTCCCGCCGCTTCCGGCCCGCGATCCAGTTGCCGATATAGGTTTCGGTCAGGAACTGCGTCTCGCGGGATACGGGCGTCACCGGATAGGCCTCCGCCGTGTCGATGAAGTTGACGCCGTGGCCCACCGCGTGGTCGAGCTGCTCATGCGCCTCCGCCTCGCTGTTCTGCGAGCCCCATGTCATGGTGCCGAGGCAGATCAGGCTGACCTCGATCCCGGTGCGTCCCAATGTGCGATATTCCATTCCGTATCCCTATATGAAGCTGGCCTCCGTCCATTCTCCTTAGACGCTGGATGCGGCAGGACACTCAAGATAATTTCATAAAGCGTTGAGCAAGCCTGTTTTCACGGTCGCCGGAGCCCGGCGGAACGGGAGAATGGCCGCGCGGCCGCCGATCGTTTCGTGCTGCGCGCGCTCCGGGTCGTGAAAGGACCGATTGCGGCCCTCCGTTCCGCCCGCTAAGGTCGCCATGGTTCTTTGTCATCGAAGGATCATCGAACGCCCTTGTCCAGCCGGGACGTCCGACAGGGATGACCGGCGCCGCGCCGAACCGCGGTTTTCTCCAGATCTGGATATGCCCGCCACCGTGCCTGATTTACCTGATCCAGCGGATGCGCTTGCCAGGCCGGCCGCCGCCTGGATGCCCGTGGCCTGGCGCCCGCGACCGCCGGCAATTATTCCGCCCGGCTGGCCGACGGGACGATCCTCATCACCCGGTCGGGCGCATAAGGGGCGCCTCGATGCCGATTTGGGCCAGATGTGCCAGCCCGTCGGCATCGTTAGCATCGGTCTTGTTCGGCGCCATGTCGGGGGCCGCCTTGGCATGCCGTACATCGATACAGATCGCTGGCAGCCCTTCGGACTTCAAGGCATGGAAAAACCATACGACAGCGGCCCGGTCTCAAACACAACTCGCTTCGCATAGGGCGCCCGCTTGCGAACAAGTTTTGCCAAAGCTGCGGGATTTGACGCGCACTTGCCGCGCCAAATCCGCTTGCCCTCACTACGGATAGAAACGGCGGTCTCTTTCATCGAAACGTCGAGTCCGATATACTCATCCATGGCTGTTCTCCGCTAGATGTTTGGGCCCGGCGTCCAGTCGTGAGCCCGTACTTCCATCTTATCGGAGAGCAGCCACCTCCTGTTCAATTCCTTTGCACAGGCATCTCAACGACTCGCTCCCGCGATTACCCCATGTGTCGGATGATCCCGACATAGAGTGGTTGGCGATCGATGCCACTGTGATCCGCGCTCAGGCTCAAGCCGCCGGGCACGGGTAAAAAGGGGGCGCGCTCAAGCCCAGGCTCTCGGCCGAGCGAGAGGGGGTTCGGCACCAACGTCCATGCGTAGTCGATGCGCTGGGACTGCCGATCCGCTTCTTCCTCGGCCCCGGGCAGCAGAACGACATGGCTCCCGCTTGCGATCTCATCCGGGGCATCCCAGCCGACAAAGTGCTCGCTGATCGCGCCTACGACGCCGACAGCCTGCATGATCTCATCTATGAGCAAGGCGGCGAGCCAGTCATCCCGCCCCGAAATACTCGCGTTTGGCCCCTCGAAGGTCACCGTCTTCGATTTCGACGAGCGCATCGTCAGCGCCGTCAAACGCTTTGCTGAAAAGGAACGGATCGACGGCGTGCTCGACGCCGTCTGGTGCAACGTGCTCGATCCCTTTCCCGAGTCCGGCAGATATGATTGCTTCTAAACCAATCCACCCTGAGGTGAGCACAATGGTGTGGTTTCGAAGCGACCGATTATCGCGGCGAAAGCTTGCTGGTCATCGCAGATGATGATGACTTGCCATGGGCGCAGCAGGTTCTAGCCAACGCCCAACGCTGTGCCGCCGAACGCGGCTTTCGCGTCTCGCAGCTTCAGCCCAGGCGTCATCGCTATCATCTCGATGTCGAGATTCTCTCGTGCAACCTGTTCCTGCGCGTCGTGCCGGGAAATAGCGCCGCCTGAACCCACGGGGCCGATCGCGCCCGACCGGCTCTAGCTGTCTGGTTGCGACACATCATTGGGATATGGTAAAGAGCGCTATCGCGGATCACGCGTGGCGCTTTGCTGCTCTTGCTGATGAGGTTTCGTGATGGTGCAGATACATCCCCAAGCTCGGACCACGC
>NZ_SEON01000006.1 GCF_004152845.1 Sphingobium fuliginis | reverse complement strand
GTAGAGGAGCGGATCGACCTAATGCCCGCGCTCGCCAATCCTCTTTACAAGCCGATGGTACCGGACGATCTTATGACTAAAGTCGACGACGTACTATATTACGCCAATGATGTGTCGCAACCAGACACCTACCCGCGCCGATGAGAGCAGCTTTGCGGAAGGGGATTTCGGCATAAGCTGGTTCAGCGACGGCATGCTCAACGTGTCGGCCAATTGCGTGGACCGCCATCTGGAGACGCGCGGCGATCAGGCGGCGATCATCTGGGAACCGGACGATCCGGAGGAACCGGCGCGGCGCTTCACCTACCGGCAATTGCATGAAGAGGTGTGCCGCTTCGCCCATGTGCTGAAAGGCGCGGGCGTGGGGCGCGGCGACCGGGTGACGCTCTATCTGCCGATGATTCCGGAGGCGGCCTTCGCCATGCTCGCCTGCGCGCGGATCGGGGCGATCCATTCGGTGGTGTTCGGCGGTTTCTCGCCCGAGGCGCTGGCGGGACGGATCAGCGATTGCGACAGCCGGATCGTCATCACCGCCGATGAGGGGCGGCGGGGCGGCAGGATCGTGCCGCTGAAGCGCAATGTCGACGCGGCGGCGGCTCTGGCGCCGGGGCTGGAACGCGTGATTGTCGTCCGGGCGACGGGCGGGGACGTCGCGATGGACCCCGCGCGGGACGCCTATTATGACGAACTGGCCGCTGAGGTCTCCGCCGACTGTCCGGCAGAGGCGATGGCGGCGGAAGACCCGCTGTTCCTGCTCTACACCTCCGGATCGACGGGCAAGCCCAAGGGCGTGCTGCATTCGACCGGCGGCTATCTGCTCTGGGCGGCGATGACCTTCGACCTTGCCTTCGACCATCGGCCGGGCGAGGTCTTCTGGTCCTCCGCCGATGTCGGTTGGGTCACAGGCCACAGCTATATCGTCTATGGACCGCTCGCCAATGGCGGCACCACGCTGATGTTCGAGGGGGTGCCGAACTGGCCGACGCCCAGCCGCATCTGGGAAGTGGTCGACCGGCATCGGGTGACGACGCTCTACACCGCGCCGACGGCGCTGCGTTCGCTGATGAAGGAGGGGGACGAACATGTGACCCGCACCAGCCGCGCCTCGCTGCGGCTGATGGGCACGGTGGGGGAGCCGATCAATCCCGAAGCCTGGCGCTGGTATCATGAGGTGGTGGGCGAGGGGCGCTGCCCCATTGTCGATACCTGGTGGCAGACGGAGACGGGCGGCCACATGATCACGCCGCTGCCGGGCGCGACGGACCTGAAGCCGGGCGCGGCGACCAAGCCCTTTTTCGGGGTCGAGCCCTTGCTGGTCGACGGCAATGGCGTCGCCGTGGAGGGCGAGGGGGAAGGCAATCTCTGCATCGCGCGGAGCTGGCCGGGGCAGGCGCGGACCGTGTGGGGCGATCATGAGCGCTTCTTCCAGACCTATTTCACCACCTATCCGGGCCTGTACTTCACCGGCGACGGCTGCCGGCGCGACGCGGACGGGGACTATTGGATCACGGGGCGCGTCGACGACGTGATCAACGTGTCGGGCCATCGCATGGGCACGGCGGAGGTGGAAAGCGCGCTGGTGCTGCACGAGGCGGTGGCGGAGGCGGCGGTGGTGGGCTTCCCGCACGACATAAAGGGACAGGGCATCTACGCCTATGTGACGCTGAACAGCGGCGAGGAAGCGACCGACGAACTGCGTCAGGCGCTGGTGAAATGGGTGCGCAGCGAGATCGGGCCGATCGCGACGCCCGACGTGATCCAGTTTGCCCCCGGCCTGCCCAAGACCCGTTCGGGCAAGATCATGCGCCGCATCCTGCGCAAGATCGCGGAGGGCGAGGTGTCGCCCCAGGCGCTGGGGGACATATCGACGCTGGCCGAGCCGGCCATTGTGGAGGAATTGATCCGGAACCGGGCCCGGTGATGCTTTCGGCCCCCGGGTCTCATCGAAACCCGCAGCCTTGGCGGGTTCCGATCGTCTGGAAATCGCTCTAGCGGAAGACCGGCACGCTTCCCGATGCCGTCCTTGCAGGGCCCTCCTGCCTCAGCCGCTGGGCGATCTCCGCGATCCGCCCTTCGCCCTCCGCAAGGGCGGCGGCTGTCGTGTGCACCGAATAGGAACCGAGGTGAAGCGGATGGGGATGCGGCCGTGCGGACCCCAGGACGAAGATCGCGCCCGCATCGCCCGCCTGGAGCGTGATCGCCTCCTCTCCCGGCTCGAACAGCGCCATCTCGCCCTGCGCTATCGGGGCGGAGCCGGAAAGACCGCCCTTCGCTACCGCCGCCCAAGCGAGCGAATGGCCGGGGGGCGGTGCGTAGGTCCAGCTTTCCCCGGCTTGCAGGCGGACCAGCAGATAGGTGATCCCGTCAGGCGCGCGGACCGGGCTCTGCGCGCCCGCGTGTCGGCCCAGGATCACATAAGCGGGGCCGGCCATGGGCATATGGTCCGCCTCTATATATTGGCTGTCGACCGGTCCGTTCTCCAGTTCGGGCGGCAGGGCGATCCAGAGCTGGAAGCCCTGCATCAGCGCCGAGCGTCCGGCGGACAGTTCCTTCCCGTGCCAGACGCCGCCGCCCGCGCGCATCCATTCCACGCCGCCGAAGGCCAGCGTGCCGGTGCCCGCCTGCGGATCGTCATAGGTCACGTCCCCTTCGGTGAAGACGGTGACGGTCGCGATGCCCGAATGGGGATGCAGCGGCATGGCGGCGGAAAGCTGCCGCATGTCGCCTGCAAACAGGTCGAGGAACACGAAGGGCTTCAGATAGCGGCCCAGATCGGACGGGCTCATCAGCCGGACGATCGAACCATGTCCGCTGCCGCGCGTGCGATGAACGACCGGGCGGGGGGCCGCCGTGCCGGCCATCATTCCATGAAGGGTTGCCATAATGCTTCCTGTTCCTGCTCCGCAGCGATCGAGACGATGATTTATGGCGGCGGGAATCGGGATGCCAGGCCCATTTCCTCAAAGCATCGTTGCCATATCCGGAACGATCGCCCGGCGCGTCACCCTGCCGCCGCCCTTTCCGCCTGCATCCAGGCGAGTTCGGCCAGTTCCGGGAACGCGTTCGCCCGTTCGCGCGCCTGGGCCGAGGCGGCGGTGCCGCGCAGCGCCCTGCCCTTGATGCCGTGGAAGATCGCCGCCAGCCGGAAGAAGTTGAAGGCGACGTGGAAATCATGATCGGGAATCGCCTCCCGACCGGTCCGGCGGCAATAGGAGGCCACATACTCCGCCTCGGTGGGAATGTTGAGCGCGGCGATGTCCATGCCGCCCAGTCCCGCGACGATGTGGGGCGGCATCCGGTACATCATCGCATGATAGGCGAAGTCCGCGAGCGGATGGCCGAGCGTCGACAATTCCCAGTCGAGCACCGCCAGGACGCGGGGTTCGGTGGGGTGGAAGATCATATTGTCGCAACGGAAGTCGCCATGGACGATCGACGTCTGGTCGTCCGGCGGAATATGCGCCGGCAGCCATTCGACCAGCCGGTCCATGTTCCGGTCCCGCCCGGCATCGGCATCCTCCAGATATTGCCTGGACCAGCGGTCGATCTGACGCTGGAAATAATTGCCGGGGCGGCCATAGTCGGCCAGTCCGATCGCTGCATAATCCAGGCTGTGCAGCCGGGCCAGCGTCTCGTTCATCGCGTCGAAATAGGCCGGGCGGTCATGGCTGGCGACCTGCGGGAAGCTGGCGTCCCAGAATATCCGCCCCTCGACCATGTCCATGACATAGAAGGGGGTGCCGATGACCCCTTCGTCGACGCAGAGGGCATGGACATGGGCGACCGGAAATCCCGCCGATCCCAGCGCGGACAGCACGCGCGCCTCCCGCTCGACGGCATGCGCGCCCTTGACCAGCCGGCCCGGCGGCTTGCGGCGCAGCACATAGTGGCGACCCGGCGTGACGAGCTTGTAGGTGGGATTGCTCTGCCCGCCCCTGAACTGTTCGACGCGGAGCGGTCCCGAATAGCCCTCGACATGATCCGCCATCCATCGCGCCAGACTGGCTTCGTCGAACCGGTGCGCCTCCCGAACGGCGACGGTGCCGGCGTTTTCCGCTTCACCGGTGCTCATGGCACGTCCCCCGGATGGGCGCGCCCGATGGCCTTGGCGAGCGACCATTTGTGCACCTCCGTCGGTCCGTCATAGATGCGGAAGGCCCGGATTTCGCGGAATATCTGCTCTACCACCGTGTCGCCGCTCACCCCGGTCCCGCCCATGACCTGCACGCAGCGGTCCGCGATCCGCCACAGCGCTTCGGATACCGCCACCTTCGTCATCGAGCTTTCGATGATGCCGGGCGCGCCGGAGTCCAGCACGCCCGCGCACCAGTCGATCATCAGTTCCGACTGTTTCAGGTCGATCAGATTGTCCGCCAGCATGAAGCCCACGCCCTCATGGTCGATCAGCGGCTTGCCGAAGGCCTGTCGCTTGACGGCATAGCCGCGGGCGATGTCGTGCGCGCGCCTCGCGCTGCCCCACCAGCGCATGCAATGGGTGAGGCGCGCGGGCGCCAGACGCACCTGCGCGTAGCGGAAGCCCTGATCGACCTCCCCGAGTATCCGGGTCGCGGGCACCCGCACGCCGTCGAGCCGCACGACGGCATGGCCGCCGGGCATGGTCCCATCGATGGTGTCGAGCAGCCGCTCGACGGTGATGCCGGGGCTGTCCATGTCGACAAGGAACATGGTGGCCGACTCCCCCGTGCGCGCCATGACGATCGAGAAGGCAGCGCCCTCCGCGCCTGTCGCGAAGCTCTTGCGCCCGTCGATGATCCAATGGTCGCCATCGGGGCGCGCCACGGTCCTGAGCATCGAGGGGTCGGAACCGGCCCCATCCTCGTCCGCCGGTTCGGTCATCAGGAAGGCCGACCGCGTCGTCCCGGCGGCAAGCGGCCGGAGGAAGCGGTCGATCTGCGCCGGGGTGGCCACGCGGGCGAGGAGGTGCATATTGCCCTCGTCCGGAGCCGCCAGGTTCATCGCCAGCGGGCCGAGCGGCGAATAGCCCGCCGACCGGAACAGCCGCGCCGTCGCGGCATGGTCCAGCCCCTGTCCGCCCAGTTCCGGCGGCAGATGGGGGGCGATGAGGCCGGCAGAGCGCGCCCGCGCCCGCAAATCCTCGACCAGCGCGTCCGAAGGGCCGTGACCGCCCATCCGGGGGTCGGTTTCGAAGGGGATCACCACGTCGCGGATGAAGGCGTCCGTTCGCGCGAGCAGTTCGTCCAGACTATCCCGCGTCATGGATGCGATAGCCTCGTCACTGCGCAAGATAGCCGCCATCGATCACCAGTTCGGCGCCGGTCATGAAGCTGGATTCGTCGCTGGCGAGGAACAGCACGCCATTGGCCAGTTCGATCGGCTGGCCCATGCGTCCCAGCGGCGTCGCCGCCACCACCCCGGCGCTGGTTTCCTCCGCCTGATCCTCCAGCACCATGGGGGTGGCGATGATGCCGGGATGGATCGAGTTCACCCGCACATTGTCCGGCGCATAGGTGACGGCGGCATGTTTGGTCAGGTGCCGGACGGCCGCCTTGGACGCATGATAGGCGGCCGCGCCGGGGACCGCCGCGATCCCCCAGATCGACGAGAAATTGACGATCGACCCCGCCCTTTTGGCGCGCATGCCCGGCAGCACGGCGCGCATGCCCAGGAAGACGCCGGTCTGGTTGACCGCGATCACCCGGTCCCAGTCGGCCAGATTCTCATCGGCAAGCGGCAGTTGCGACCCGCCGATGCCCGCATTGTTGACGAGGATGTCGACGGCGCCATGACGCGCCACGATGCCCTCCACCAGCTCCGCCCATTGCCCTTCGTTCGCGACGTCCATGATGGAAAAGCGGATCGCCGGATCGTCATAGGGCGCGTCGGGCGGGTTGACGTCGGTGACATGAACCTGCGCGCCCTCGCGGGCGAAGAGTTCCGCGGTGGCGCGGCCGATGCCGCGCCCCCCGCCGGTGATGATGGCAACCTTGCCCTGCAACCGCCCCATATGATGTCCTTTCGATCCTTCAGCCGATCCCGCCGTCGACGGTGATTTCCGCGCCGGTGACGTAGCTCGCCTCGTCGGAGGCGAGGAACAGCACCAGCCGGGCCACCTCGTCGGTGGTTCCGATGCGCTTCATGGGGATCATGTCCTCGTAGAATTTCAGCCGTTCGGGCGTGTTCTCGCCCAGCATCGGCGTGTCGATGATGCCGGGATGGATCGAATTGACGCGGATGCCGAGCGGCGCGAGTTCCGACGCCGCCAGCTTGCTCATGCCGCGCACGGCCCATTTGCTGGTGGCATAGGCGAAGATGCCGGGAACATTGCCCAGGCCCGCGCCCGACGAGATGTTGACGATGGCGCCGCCGCCGGTCTTCGCCATCGCCTCCGCGGCGGCGCGCATCCCCAGGAAGACGCTGAGCTGATTGACGCGATAGTGCAGGTCCCACAGCGCGGCGTCCGTCTCCAGCAAGGGCGCGGGCTTGTAGACGCCCGCATTGTTGACCAGAATGTCGATCTTCCCGAAGCGCTCCTCCGCCTCGCGCACGACCCGCGCCCAATCGGCCTGTTCCGCCACGTCATGGCGAACGAAATGACCGTTGGCTCCCAGTTCGGCGGCGACCGCCGCTCCGGCTTCGTTGAGGTCGGTGACGACCACCTTCGCGCCTTCCGCCGCGAACAGCCGCGCCTCCGCTGCGCCCTGGCCGCTTGCCGCGCCCGTGATCAGGGCGACCTTGCCTTGCAGCCTGCTCATGCGAACCTCTCCTCCTTCATGGCGATCACCAGCGCCGGTCCCTGCCCCACAGGAACCGCGCCTCGTCCCGGCTGGTGTAATCGGGGTCGAGATAGATGTGCATGCGGGCGATCAGCGCGCCGCGAAATTCGAAGACGCTGCAAAAGCGCCCGCCCGGCGTCGTGCCGCCTTCCCATGTCGCGTCTTCCCTGTCTTCGCCGCGCGTGGTGCCTTCGACCACCACGCTGTCGCCGCTCTCGATGAAGCGCAGCCCGTCAATATCGTGCCCGAACGCCTTGAACGAACCCACAAGGCCGGCGGCGAAGGCCATGAAGTCATCGCGACCCCGGCCGATGCCGAATTTGGGAAAGAAAAATTCGAAATCGTCGGTGAACCCGTCGAGCATGTCGGGCCGACCCGCGTCGCCCCGCCGGAAATAGTCGATCACCGCCATGATGCGGGGCGAATGGTCCTGCTGCTCGGCCATGGGCTCTCCCTCCCTGTCGATTGCTCTAGAAGGTGACATTGTCGCCGCCCTTCAGCGCCAATATCTCACGCGTCTCCGCCGGTGTCGCCACCTCCAGCGACAAGGGCTCCAGGATCGATCGGATCAGCCGCACCTGTTCGGCATTGGACCGGGCGAGCCGTCCCTTGCCTGCATAGAGCGAATCCTCCAGCCCGACGCGGACGTTCGCGCCATTGATCGCGCCCATGGTGACGAAGGGGATCTGATGCTTGCCCGCCGCCATGACCGACCAGCGATAATCGTCCCCGAACAGCTTGTCCGCGATGCGCCTGGCGTGGAGCAGATTTTCCGTGTCCGCGCCGGTGCCGCCGAGCAGGCCGAAGATGGATTGCACGAACAGCGGCGGCGTCACCAGTTTGCGGTCCAGGAAATGGGCGAGCGTATAGAGATGGGCGGTGTCGTAGCATTCGAACTCGAACTTGGTGCCGTGCCCCTTGCCCAGCCGCTCCAGGATCAGCTCTATATCCTTGAAGGTGTTCTTGAAGATCCAGTCGCGCGAAGCCTCCAGATGCGCCGCTTCCCAGTCATGTCGGAAGCTCTTGTAACGCTCCAGCATGGGATACATGCCGAAATTCATCGATCCCATGTTGAGCGAGCAAAGCTCCGGCGATGCGCGCAGCGGCGCGGCGAGCCGCTCGTCGAGCGACATGCCCTGGCCGCCGCCCGTCGTGATGTTGACCACGGCGTCGGTCGCCTGCTTGATGCGCGGCAGGAACTGCATGAACACATCGGGATCGGGCGTCGGCCTGCCCGTCTCCGGGTCCCGCGCATGAAGGTGGAGGACGGATGCGCCCGCCTCGGCCGCCTCGATCGCCTGCTGCGCGATCTCGTCGGGCGTCACCGGCAGATGGGGGGACATGGTGGGGGTGTGGACGGCGCCGGTGAGGGCGCAACTGATGATGACCTTCGACACGCCGTTCAATCCTTCGCTGCGGGAAGCCGGATCAGCAGCTTCCCCTGATTCTGCCCGGAATAGAGGCGCGCTATCGCGCCGGGGGCCTCGCCAAGCCCTTCCAATATGTCCTCGCGGTAATGCAGCCGTCCCTCGCGCAGCCAGGCCGACAATTGGGCGACGGCCTCATCGAAGCGATCGGCATAGTCGAACGTCAGGAATCCGCGCATCGTCGCGCGCTTCACCAGCAGGTGACGCTCGGGCCGGGCGCCCTGCGGCCAGGGATCCCAGCTTGCGATGGAGGCGGTGCCGCAAACGGCGATCCGCGCATGCAGGCGCAAATGGCGCAGCACCGCGTCGCTGATCGGCCCGGCTATATTGTCGAAATAAATGTCGACCCCGTCGGGACAGGCGCGGGCGATGGCGGCATCCAGATCGGGCTCGCCGCGATAGTCGATCGCGGCGTCATAGCCGAACTCGTCCAAGCACTGGCGCCGCTTTTCCGGCCCGCCCGCCAGGCCGACGGTGCGGCAGCCCGATATGGCGGCGATCTGGCCCACGCACGACCCCACCGAACCCGCCGCCGTCGAGACGAGCACCGTCTCGCCGGGACGGGGGGCGCAGATATCGAGCAGCCCGAAATAGGCGGTGACGCCGTTCAGCCCCAATATGCCCAGATAGAGCGACAGCGGCAGATCGGTGTCCGGGACGCGCAGCAATATGGCGGACGGGTCGACCGCCGCATGCTCCTGCCAGCCGAACAGGCCCATAACCCTGTCGCCCGGCGCGAAATCGCCATGCCGCGATTCCACCACCTCTCCGACGGCGAAGGCGCGCATGACGTCCCCGACATGGATCGGGTCGGAATAGTTGCTCGCATCGCTCAGCCAGCCCCGCATGGCGGGCTCGACGGACAGATAATGGTTGCGCACCCATATCTGTCCATCGGCGGGAACGGGCATGGGGCGTTCCTCCAGCGCGAAATGCTCGCTCTGGGGAATGGCCTGCGGACGGCGCGCAAGGATGACGGCCCGGTTCATCGCATCAATAGCTGTAGCTGAGCGTCGCGCCGTAAGTGGCGGGCATGCCGGTGGTGCGCGCCACCGTATCGACCACATGGGTGACGGTGGTGACGTAGAATTTATTGGTGACGTTGCGGCCCCAGAGCTGGAACTTCCATCCGCTGTCCGGGCTTTCGATGCCGACCCGCAGGTCGAGCACGGCATAGCCGGGCAGGGCGAATTCGGGCGCTCCCCCGAACGCCGCCACGCTGCGCGAGCGGTAGCGGACATTGCCGCCCAGCGAGAGGTCGAGATTGCCGGTCAGCGCGAAACGATAGTCGAGATCGCCGTTGAGCTGCCATTTTGGCGTGCTGGGAAAGGGTTCGCCCTTGATGTCGACGACGGCGGCATAGGGATCGTTGGCGAGGAAGCTCCGGTCGACGCGCGAGTCGACATAGGTCGCGCCGCCATTGAAGGTCAGCCCGTCGACGGGCCGCCAGTTGACGCTCAGCTCCGCGCCGCGGACGCTCGACCTCGGAACCTGCACCAGCCCGGGCAGATTGCCGAAGGCGGTGGTGATGTAGCCGATGATCTGCTTGTCGTCATATTTGTAATAGAAGCCCGCGCCCGTCAGTTGCAGCCGCCGGTCGAGCAGCGAAAGCTTGAAGCCGGCCTCATAGGCGAGCACCGATTCCTGCGTCACCGGGTCGAACTGGCTGGGGAAAAGGCCGGGCACCGTCGGGAAGCTGCCCGCCTTATAGCCGCGCGTGACGTTGGCGTAGAGCAGGCTGTCGGGATTCGGTTTCCAGTTGAGGCTGGCGCGCCAGGAAATATTATCCTCCTTCAGCGACTTTTCGACGCTGGGCACCGGGATGAAGGGCGTGCCATAGCCGACTTCGCCCAGCGTCGCGCAGGCGCCCGGCGCGAGCGCCACCGTCGGCGGATCGAAATTGCGCGACAGGTTCGACAGGAAGCTGAACGCGTTGGAGATCAGGCCGTCCCCCACGTCCAGCAGGCAGCCGCTGAACCGGTTGCGCTGGTCGCTGTAGCGCGCCGAAACCTGCGCCGTCACCCTGTCCGTCAGCTCATAGTCGAGGCTGCCGAACACCGCCTTGGTCGTGATCTTCTGATGGTTGCTGTTGATGAAGGAGGTGTAGCGGAACGGCCCCACCCCGCTGTTGCTGGCGATATAATCGCCGCGCTGGTCGTCCCCGGTGGTGTCGTGGCTGTAATTGCCGCCCAGCATCCAGCGGATCGGACCCGCCATGCCCGCGAGCCGCAATTCCTGCGACACCGTCTCTATGTCGGCGTTGATCGTCAGCAGGAAATTATTCTGCGGCACGCCGTCAGTGTCGCTGGGCGAGCGCTGCCTGAACCGCGAATAGGCGCTGATCGAGGTCAGGGTCACGGCATCGCTGACGTCCAGGTCGCCGCGCAGCGAGAATTGATAGAAGCTGTCGTCGCGGCGAAGGTCGGCGCCGGGGTCCCAGTCCGCGATGCGGCTGCGGTTGGGGGCCGGGACGGCGGCTTCCAGCGCGGCGGTGATGTCGGTATAGCCGCCCGCGGACGGAGCCACGGTCGGGGCATATTTGACGAACTGCGCCGCCTGCGTTTCGCTCCGGTCGATCCAGCCATTGGCGTTGAATTCGAAGCGCAGCGTGTCGGTGGGTTCCCAATCGAGCAGCAGGCGGGCGGTGGAATAGTCCCGGCGGCCGAGGCGGTCGGACGGGCGGGTCTGGCTGATCTGCCAGCCGTCGCGATATTCGTGGCGCACCGCCAGCCGCGCCTTCAGATTGTTTGCGATCGGGCCGCTGACGAAGCCCTGCGCATCCACCTGGTCGAACCGGCCATAGCTGAGGTCGACGCCGGCGGCGAGGTGGTCGGTCGGCTTGGCCGCGATATAGTTGATCGCGCCGCCGGTCGAATTCTGGCCGAACAACGTGCCCTGCGGCCCTTTCAGCGCCTCGACGCGCTCCACGTCGAGCGACGCCCCCTGCGTCATGGCGAGATAGGGCAGGGGCACCTGGTCGACATAGACGCTGACCGCCGGGGCCACGGCGACGGCGACGTCGTAGAAGCCGATGCCGCGCATCGTGAAGACCGGCGTGCCATAGGCGCTCGGCTGATAGGTGAAGCCGGGAACGATCTTCACCAGGTCCGACGGCTGGGTCACGCCCGCATTTTCAAGCTGGCTGGCGGACGCCGCCGTGATGGAGACCGGCACGTCGTTCAGCCGTTCCTCACGCTTCTGCGCGGTGACGATGATCTCGCCCACGGCAAGGTCGCGTTGCGGCGCGGCCTCGGCCTGTTCGGCGGGGGATTGCGCATGGCTGCACAGCGGAGCGACGAGCGCGCTGGTCGCGAGCAGGACGCATATGGGCTTCCTCATTTTTCCTCTCCCTCGTTCAAGCCCTGACTGCCTGATCTGGTGGGGCAGCCGGGTTGTTTGTTCATTCCTTGGCGCGGCATCTTCCCGGGCCGCATGCCCTTCGTTCAGGTCAGCGGCGGGCGCGCTTCCACAGCCGCCGGGCAAGGCGCCAGACCGGCGGGGCCGGGACGGTCGGACGGAAGTGGGGTGCATGATCGCGGCGCGCCGATTGTCCGCGAGCGGGCGGCGACATACCAAATGCTCTCGATGAACATCGCATTTCCTCTCCGGAAAGCCCTGTTGCCCTGCCGCCCCGCCCCGCATCGATCGTGGGGGTCAGGGGCGGTTGGCGGTCTTTCGATGCGGCGCGTTGATGTCGTGGACAATCTCGGCGCCGCCGGTTCGCCCTGTCGGCTCGGCTTTTCTTTTCGGGTTTCTGTGACCGTAGAATGCCATGCCGGCGGGCTGTGTCAATATAAAACTCTACATATGTGGAGTATTTCCCAGCCTCCCATTTACGCGCCTGTTATCCGGCTTCTTTGCCCGCCCAGCGACATGCCGCTGACCCCGTCGCGCAGCGTCAGATTGAGCTCGTCGCCCGGTTGCAGGAACCGGCCCAGCGTCTTCATTTCGACGCGCATGCCATCGCGGCGCGCGGCGTCGTTCAGCAGGTTGGTCTTGAGCAGTTCGATCAGGCCCGGTGTGCCTTGCGCGATGACGCCGCCCGGCGTTCCGGTCAGCACCATGTCGCCGGGCTTCAGGTCCATGATCGCCGCGATCTGGGTCAGCGTTTCGGCGGGCTTGTAGATCAGCTGTCCGGTGTTGGCGGACTGGCGGACCTTTCCATCATAGGTCAGCGAAAGTTCCAGATTGTCGACCGTCGCCGCGACCTCTTCGGGTTCGAGCAGATAGAAGACCGGCCCGGCCGGGCAGAAGGTGCGATAGCTCTTGCCCTGGAACCATTGCATGAAGGACGCGCCGAACATGGTGTCGCGCGCCGACATGTCGTTGCACAGGACCACGCCGGCAAGATAGGAGCCGAGATTGCCGGCCGTCACGGTGGTTCCCGCCTCCAGCGGACGGCGCAGGACGATGCCGACCTCCACCTCATAATCCAGAAGCTCGACCCCCTTGGGACGGACGATGTCGGCATAGGCGCCGCAGAGCGACGAACTGGCCTTGGCGAAAAGGAGGTTCTCCTTGCGCACATGATGACCGGCCTCCGCCGCATGCTCATCATAGTTGAGCCCCTGGCAGATCAGCGTCGCATCGGGGGTGACGGGGCTCAGAAGGGCGCTCGCGGCAAAGCGCACCGCCTCGCCCGTGGCGGTCAGGTCCGGCGCGGCTTCGATCGCGCCGATCAGTTCGCCCAGGGTCTTCGCGCCGCTCGCAATGCCCCGTCCCTCGACCCGGTCGACCGGCCCCTCGGGCGCATCGCCGGTCAGCACGGCCCAGCGCGGGCCCGCGCCTTCATCATAGCGGACGATCATCAATGCCATCATTCTACTCCTGCATTCCAATGGGGATGTCAGCGAAGCCAGGGGCGCGGAGGCACCAGCAGGGCGTCGACGATATTGCGGACGAGCGGCGGCGCGTCGGCCGGGGCGGGGGCGGGCGGCCGCATGGAATCGGGCAGGTCGTCGCCCCAGGACCAGAGGTCGCCGCGGGACAGCGGATGGAAACCGGTCGGATAATCGGCGGTCATCAGGTCGCCGTCCGCATAATGTTCCCACTCGTCCCCGGCGGAGTCCTTCCAATAATCGAAGACCTGACTGCCGAGCACATGGCGGCCGATGCCCCAATAATGGTTCCAGCCCCTGCCGCGCAGATATTGCTGGCCCTGCCCCACCGCATCGACGTCGATCGTCTCGGTCGAGATGTGCAGCAGGCGCGATTCCGGCCCGGCGAGCAGCGCGAGGCTGTGATGGTCGGCGGGCTCCGCGCCCCGGTCGAAGCGGAAGAAGCCCAGCACCGGCGCATCCTCGCCCACGGTCGCGACGTCGGTCGGGAGATAGCCGAAATGGCGCCGGTACCAGGTGGCGGTCCGTTCGAAGTCCGGCGTCTGGAGCACGACATGGCCGATGCGGAACACCGGCGCGGGCGCGGTCGGCGTCCGGACCGGCCTGTCGATGCGGCGGCTGGCCACGGGCGAGTTGACCTCGGTCAAGGGCTCCCGCACCGGCAGCGGCTCCAGCGATGCCGCGCCCCAGAGCAGGTCGACGCGCACGCCTTCCGGATCGAAGAGGCGCACCCGCTCGCCGCCGCCCGGCGCATTCGTCGCTTCGACCGGCGACTGGGTGGCGGCGGACAGCCGATCGAGATCGGCACGGTCCCTGGCGGCAAGGCCGAAGCCGACGAAGGCGTCCCGCTCCGATGCGATCAGCTCGACGCAATAGGGTTGCGGTCCATAGCCGCGGAAATGGCGCTGCCCGCCGCTGCCGCCCGCGACCGGCACGAAGCCGAAATCCTCCAGGAAGCGGGCCATGGCATCGATGTCGCGCCGCTCGAAGCTCACATGGACGACGGCGTCCGCCCGGACGATGGGATCGACTTGGCCGATCATGACCTTGCTCCCCTGATCCGGTCGATCATCGCCATCGGGTCTTCCGGCATGGCGTCGCCGCGCCAGGCGACATGCTGGTCGGGGCGGATCAGCACGAAATCGCGCTCGTAGATCCGCCGGGCATGCGCGTCGCGAATGTCGAGCAGGTCGACCGGCACGCCCCGCTCGCGCGCGGCGTCGAGCAGCGGCTGGGCCGGGGCGTCGGTGAAGCGGACCAGGGTGAACCAGGGCCCCAGCCGGTCGAAGATGGCGCTGCCATCCTCCAGGAACAGATGCGGCGCCCGCATGCCCGGCCAGGTGCTGGGCACATAATCGCGCAGCCGCCATTCCGGTTCGTCGCATTCATGGCAGACGATCGGCGACTGGCGGTAGCGATGGTCGAGTTCGATGCCCCGCGATTCATTCTCCGCATTGCCGAGTTCCGCGATCAGCGCGCCATAGGCGTCGCGCGCGGCGGCCCCCTCCGGCGTGTCGTCATGGATGATCGGGGCATAGGCTTGCGCGATCTTCAGGCGCACGCCCATGTGCAGGCGCGACGCGTCGACGATGGCGCGGCCCACCGGCCGGCGCTCCGCCTCTATGCTGTCGAGCAGGGCGGAGCCGCCCCAGCCCTGCAGGATGGCGGCATATTTCCAGGCGAGGTCGACGGCGTCGCCTATCCCGGTGTTCATGCCGTAACCGCCGGTCGGGATCACCTGATGCACGGCATCGCCCGCCATCCACACCCGCCCGCGCCCATATCCGTTCGCCAGCACCAGATGCGGCGACCAGGGGTTCGCCTGGATCACCTCGATCGGGAATTCCTGGCCCAGCGCATCGAAGGCGAGTTGCCGGGGATCGATGGCCGCCGCGTCCGCCCCTTCGGGCAGCATGCAGTGGAGCGTCCAGATTTCCTCGTCGTCCTGCGCGATCAGCGTGCTGCCGGCGGGCGACTGATAATGCCAGGCGATGCCGAAGCGCTGGAGCAGGTCGCGCGCCTCCGACCGGAAATGCACCATGAAGAAGCGGGCGACATTATATTGCCCGTCCCAGGCAAAGCCCAGCTTCTCGCGGACGATGCTGCCGCCGCCGTCGCAGCCCGCGAGCAGGGCGCAGCGCTGCCGTTCGGTGCGCCCCGTCGCGACTTCGCGCAGATGGACCGTCACGCCTTCGCCATCGTCGTCGAAACCCTCGACCGCCCAGCCGAACCGCATTTCGACCAGCGGAGATTCTTCCAGCAACCCGCGCAGCAGCGGTTCCAGGACGACCTGGCTCAACCGCATATAGGGTTCCAGCGGCTGCGACCCGTCATTGTTGGCGCGAATGTCTTCCCGCCAGCTTTCGACGTCGGGATAGCGGAAGCGGGCCAGTTCCCACTCGTTCAGCCGCGTCACCCAGGAAACGTCCATCGGATTGCCGCGCGGCACGGCGATGTCGCGTATCTTCTCCGCAATGCCCATGCGGCGGAACAGCTCCATGCTGCGGCCATTGGTCACGTCCATCTTCGGATGGCGCGTGGTCGAGGGATTGCGTTCGAGCAGCAGCGTGCGAACGCCGCGGCTTTGAAGCTCAAATGCGGTGGTAAGGCCGACAGGCCCCCCACCCGCTACGATGACTGGAACATCCACGGGGCATCTTCTCCATCACGGTCATTGCCGTCTGGAGAGCAGGGCTAACATGCCCTGCCGCAGGAGTCCATAAAAACTCTACAGTTGTGGAGTTTATTTGAAGACAGCGCGTTCGACGAGGTTCCAATAGCGTTCGACGGCCTCCTCATTCCTGATGGAAAAGCCAATGGTTTCCGCCATTTCGCGGTTGAGCGACGACAGGGTGGAGGTCATGCCGATGAGCATGTAATAGACATGATCGGGATCGCCCTGCAGGAGCTGGCCCTCCGCCTGCGCCGCCCGGATCTGGGGCAGGATGCGGTCGCGGGTCTTGCTGAGAACCTTCTCGACCAGCCAACCGATTCTCGGACTCGATCCCTGGTTCTCGCGCAGCATGAAATGGTGGAACGCGGTATGTTCGACCGTGAAGCGCAGGAAGGTCCGGAACTCGGCCCGCACGCGCTCTGACGCGGACATTCGGGAATCGGGGGGAATGGCCTCGTCCCACATGGTCTCGATCTGCTCGAAGGCATATTCGGCCACCGCCTTCCACAGCGCCTCCTTGGTGCGGTAATGATAGGTGATCAGCGTATATTCCAGGCCCGCGCGTTCCCCGATGCGGCGCACGCTGCTGCCGTCGAACCCGCGCTCGGCAAATTCGTTGAGCGCCGCCTCCAATATCGCCTGGCGCGTTTCGACGGACCGCTGCTGTTCGCGCCGGTTGGTCTTCCGCCGCTGGCCGGGCTGTTTCGCGGCGGCGCTTTCGTCCGGGGCCTTTTTGCGGTTTGTCTCTGCCATTGAGCCTCCAAATTGCAGCCGTGAAGCGGAAGCGTGCCCGTGTCCCCCGGCATCCTGCCCTGCCGCCGTGATCGGGATCGACGTTGGAAGGAGGGCAAGCCGCCTTCGCGCACGCTCTACCCAAGTCAATCGCGCGGATCGAGTCCCGAAACCAGAATGTCGACCAGCTTTTCCGCCACGGTTCCGGCCGGCATCGCCCCTTCCGGATCGTACCAGCGCCCCGGCCAGTTGAGCGCCCCCGCCAGCGCGAAAGCAGCCATCTTCACGTCGATCCGCGCGATCGAACCATCGGCAACGGCGTCTTCGATCAACCTGCGCAAGGCATTGTCGATCTCCCGCTTCAGCGCGCGATAGCGCGGCCGGCTTTCCGGCGAGAGCACTTCGTCCCCGGTCCGGATCACGCATCGCCCGAAATCGTCCATGTTGACCTCGGCATAGCGGCGCAGGAAGCGCGTCAGCCGATGGCGGCCGTCACCGGGCTCCCGCCGGGCCTGATCGGCCGCTTCCAGCAATTGCTGCAGGCCGATGGTGACGCATTCCAGCAGCACCTGATCCTTATTGGCCAGATAGTGGTAGATGGTGCGCTTGGATATGCCCAGGCTGGCGGCGACGTCGTCCAGCGACGTCGCGTGAAACCCGCGTTCGTTGAACATCCGCACCGCCGCGCGCAGCACGGCCTCGCGCTTGGCAAGGCGCTCGGCTTCTTTCTGGGCGGGGGTGCGGAATGGTGAAGCGGCGTGCATCAATGTCCTCTTTTTTCTCCATCGGAGCGTTGACAGGAAACCCGGCGCGACGCAATACACCCAAAAGTGCATGGGTCACTCATGAGTTTCCGGAGGCTGAAATGGATCTGAAGGGAATGGCTGCCATCGTCACCGGCGGCGCGTCGGGATTGGGCGGAGCCACCGCCGCGCGTCTGGCCCGGGGCGGCGCCAGGGTGACGCTGTTCGACCTGAACGCCGAATTGGGGACGGCCCATGCCGACGCCATTGGCGGCCAGTTCATGAAGGTCGACGTGACGGACGAGGGCGCCGTCGCGGCAGCGTTCGAACAGGCCGAGGCGCTGCACGGCGTCGCGCGCATCCTGGTCAACTGCGCGGGGATCGCGCCGGCGATCAAGACCGTCGGCAAGGAGCATGCGCCCCATCCGCTGGACGTGTTCAGGCGCACCGTCGAAGTGAACCTGATCGGGACATTCTGCATGATCGCCCGCTTCGCGGCTTCCCTGGCGAAGGCGGACGAGATCGAGGGCGAGCGGGGCGTCATCGTCAACACGGCGTCGGTTGCGGCGTTCGACGGTCAGATCGGCCAGGCCGCCTATAGCGCCTCCAAGGGCGGCGTCGTCGGCATGACCCTGCCCATCGCCCGCGACCTGGCGCAGCACAAGATCCGTGTGATGACCATTGCGCCGGGTATCTTCCTGACGCCCATGCTGGAGGCGTTCCCGCAGCATGTGCAGGATGCTCTGGGCGCGCAGGTGCCGCATCCCAGCCGCCTTGGGAAGCCCGACGAATATGCGCAGCTCGTGGACAGCATCATCGCCAATCCCATGCTGAACGGCGAGGTCATCCGACTGGACGGCGCGATCCGAATGGCGCCGCGTTGAGCGGCCCCGGCAGGCGAAGCGCTGGTTCCACGCGCGCGCCTGCCGCCTTCTGGAGCGGGGGACCGGTTCGGTCCGCCGCTCCTCCTCATGTCGAAGGAAGCTGAAAATGGCCGAAGCCTATATTGTCGAGGCGCTGCGTACTGCCGGCGGCAAGCGCAAGGGCGCGCTGTCGGGCGTTCATCCGGCGGATCTGGGCGCCGTGGTGCTGAACGCATTGGTCGACCGCAGCGGCATCGATCCCGCCGCGGTCGAGGATGTCATATTGGGCTGCGTCACGCAGGGCGGCGAACAATCCTTCGCCTTCGGCCGCAATGTCGTGCTGGCGTCGAAGCTGCCCGACAGCGTTCCCGCCGTCACCATCGACCGGCAGTGCGGATCGTCGCAGCAGGCGCTGCATTTCGCGGCGCAGGCGGTGATGTCCGGCACGCAGGATCTGGTGATCGCGGCCGGCGTGGAAAGCATGACGCGCGTGCCGATGGGCTCCAACTTCAATCTGCATGCGCAGGCGGGAATTGGGGAAGGGCCATGGCCCGCCAGCATCCGCGAGCGCTACGGCGTCGACGAGTTCAGCCAGTACCATGGCGGGCAGGCGATTGCCGACAAATATGGCTTCAGCCGCGAAGACATGGACGCCTACGCGCTGGAGAGCCATCGCAAGGCCGCGGCCGCCATCGCCGCGGGCGCTTTCGAGCGCGAGATCGTGCCGGTCGATACGCCGGACGGCCGCTTCGCGCAGGATGAGGGCGTGCGCGCCAATGGATCGATGGAGGCGCTGGCCGGTCTCAAGACGCTGACCGAAGGCGGCACGATCACCGCCGGCAATGCGAGCCAGATGACCGATGGCGCCTCCGCCGTGCTGGTCGCGAATGAGGAGGCGCTGAAGCGGTTCGACCTGAGGCCGCTGGCGCGCATCCATAATCTGACGGTGACGGCGGGCGACCCCGTCATCATGCTGGAGGAACCGATTGCGGCCACGGAAAGGGCGCTGCGCCGGGCGGGGCTGGGCCTGGACGAGATCGACCTGTTCGAAGTGAACGAAGCTTTCGCTTCCATTCCCATGGCCTGGCTGAAGGTGCTGGGCGCTGATCCGGGCAAGCTGAACGTCCATGGCGGTGCGATCGCGCTGGGCCACCCTCTCGGCGCGAGTGGGACGAAGCTGATGGCGACCCTTGTCCATGGATTGAGGGCGCGGGGCAAGCGCTATGGGCTGCAAGCCATGTGCGAAGGCGGCGGCATCGCCAACGTGACCATCGTCGAGGCATTGTGACGGTTCCTGCGGAGCGGGCGTCGCGGGCTTGCGCGCCCGGCGCCCGCGCCGGCGGACCGGCGGATGAACAGGGTTAAGGATGAGTTGACGGGCCGCAAACCCAGGCCGCCTCTAAGCCATTGATCATAATCGCTTTGTGATCGACGCCGTCCGATGTTAGAAAGACGCGCGGTTCCGATGCAGAAGGTTGTCGATGGACAGGAAATTGGCAAGCGAACGGGGTGCCGAACAAAAGGCGCTGGCGGCACGATGGACCATAGCCGCCGAAGCCATGGAGGCGCTGGCCGGCGCGCGGTCGATGGAAGCGATCATAAATGTCCTGCGGGCCTTTGCGCGCCGCGCGGTGGGGGCGGACGGCATCGCGGTCGTCCTGCGCGACGAGGACCAGTGTCATTATATCGCTGAAGATTCGATGGAACCGCTTTGGGCGGGACAGCGCTTCCCGGCATCGAGTTGCGTGTCCGGATGGGCGATGGAGCATCATCGGACGGCGGTGATCCCGGACGTCTTCGACGATCCCCGCGTGCCGGTGGAGGCCTATCGCACCACATTCGTGCGGTCGATGGTGATGGTGCCGATCGGCCGCATCGAACCCATGGCCGCTCTGGGCGCCTATTGGTCCGAATTCGCGCAGCCCACCGACAATGAGATCGCGCTGCTGGAGGCGCTGGCCCGCGCCGCGTCCACCGCGCTGGAGAACGGGCGGCTGTTTGCGTCGCTGGAAGCGCTGAACGACCAGCTCGAACGCCGCGTCCGGGAACGCACCACGGAACTGGAGCGGTCGCAGGACAGCCTGCGCCAGGTCCAGAAGCTGGACATGCTCGGCCAGTTGACGGGCCATGTCGCCCATGACTTCAACAATCTGCTGATGCCGATCGTCGGCGGGCTGGACCTGATCCTGTCGGGCAAGCGGACGCCCGAATCGATCGAGCGGCATGCGACCATCGCGATGCAGGCGGCGGAGAGCGCGCAGACGCTGGTGCAGCGGCTCTTGACCTTTGCCCGCCGCCAGCCCCTGACCGCGAAGGCGGTCGACCTGTCGGAGCTGCTTGGCGGGATGCAGGCCTTGCTGACCAGCACGCTGGGACCGCGTATCGCGCTGTCGGTCGATCTCCAGCCGATGTTGCCGCCGGTGCGCGCGGACGCCCATCAGCTTGAGGTCGCGCTGCTCAACCTGGCCGTCAACGGCCGCGACGCCATGCCCGATGGCGGCGCGCTCAGCATAAAGGCGCAGGCGCGCCAAAGCCGCCTGCCCGCCGCGCTGACGCCCGGTCCCTATGTCTGCCTGACCGTCAGCGACACCGGCACCGGCATGACCCCGGCGGTCAAGGCGGCGGCCATGGAGCCCTTCTTCACGACCAAGCCGTCCGGCCATGGCACGGGGCTTGGCCTTTCCATGGTCCACGGCCTTGCCGCCCAGCTTGGCGGCACGGTGGAGATCGACAGCGCCGTGGGACAGGGCACCAGCGTCCGGCTATGGCTGCCCGTCGAGCGGGCGCCTGCCGTGAAGGCGGCTTCCCCAGCAGTCGAGGAGGGGCCGAAAGAGCGTTCGGGCAAGGTGCTGCTGGTGGACGACAACGATCTCGTCCGGAACAGCACGCGGGAGATGCTGATCGACATGGGCTATGAGGTGGTGGACACCGACCGGGCCGAACGCGCGCTCAGCATGATCGAATCCGGCGACCGGCCGGACATCCTGATCACCGACCATATCATGCCGGGCATGACGGGGGTGGAACTGGCGCTGCGCCTGCGGGCCGATCATCCGCACATCGCGTTGCTGATCATATCGGGCTATGAGGGGGTGGACCTGATCGCGCCCGACATCACGCGCCTGTCCAAGCCCTTCCGGCATAATCACTTGCAGGCCTGCATAGCCGCGGCGCGGGCGCAGGCAGCCTGATCCGCATCCTGTTTCGGGGTCATGGCCCTTCTGCGGAGAAAAGCTTGGCGCCGGCCTGGCCCGGATATGTCCTGTGGCGATTCGCTTCACTCTATTCAGGCCATCCCTGAACAGGATGACTTTGCCGTGGATCGGAAGACGCGACCCTGGGCGCATTCGCTTCGATGCCTGAGGCGGCGAGGCCCATTGACGGGAGGGGCCTCGCCCTCTTTCCTCAGGCCGGTTGAGCGACGTCCACCGTGTAATGCGCACTGGTCTTGGCGGCGACTTCCTCCGCTGTCACGCCCGGCGCGCATTCGATGAGGCGGAACGGGCTGTCATGGTCGGGCCGCTGGAACACGCAGAGGTCGGTGACGATCATGTCGACCACATTCCTGCCGGTCAGCGGCAGGGTGCAGGCCGGGATGAACTTGGGACTGCCGTCCTTGGACGTGTGCTCCATGACGACGATGATCTTCTGGACGCCCGCGACCAGGTCCATCGCGCCGCCCATGCCCTTGATCATCTTGCCCGGGATCATCCAGTTGGCGATGTCGCCATGTTCCGAAACCTCCATCGCGCCCAGCACGGTCAGGTCGATATGCCCGCCCCGGATCATCGCGAAGCTGTCGGCGCTGGAAAAATAGCAGCTCTGCGGCAATTCGCTGATCGTCTGCTTGCCCGCATTGATCAGGTCGGCATCCTCCTCCCCCTCATAGGGGAAGGGGCCGATGCCCAGCATGCCGTTCTCCGACTGCAGCGTCACTTCCACGCCATCGGGAATGTGGTTCGCCACCAGCGTCGGGATGCCGATGCCCAGGTTCACGTAGAAACCGTCCTGCAATTCCTTCGCCGCCCGCGCGGCCATTTCGTCACGAGTCCAGGGCATTATGCGGCCTCCCTCTGGCGGACGGTGCGGAATTCGATTTTCTTGTCGTAAGGCGCTCCGACGATCATGCGCTTGACGTAGATGCCGGGCAGATGGATCGCATCGGGGTCGAGGCTGCCGGTGGGCACCACCTCCTCCACTTCCGCGACGCAGATCTTCGCCGCCGTCGCCATGGGCTGGTTGAAGTTGCGCGCCGTCTTGCGGAAGATGAGGTTGCCGCTCTCATCGGCCTTCCAGCCCTTGATGACCGCCACATCGGCGAAGATGCCGCGCTCCAATATGTAATCCTGCCCGTCGAAGCTCTTCACTTCCTTGCCCTCGGCCACCGCCGTGCCGACGCCCGTCCTGGTGTAGAAGCCCGGAATGCCCGCGCCGCCCGCCCGGCAGCGTTCGGCCAGCGTGCCCTGCGGGCAGAACTCCACCTCCAGCTCCCCGGCCAGATATTGCCGCTCGAACTCCTTGTTCTCGCCCACATAGCTGGAGATCATCTTCCTGACCTGCCGCGTGCGCAGCAGCTTGCCCAGCCCCTCGCCATCTACCCCCGCATTGTTGGAGGCGATGGTCAGATCCCTGACGCCCGAATCCCGGATCGCATCGATCAGCCGCTCGGGTATCCCGCACAGACCGAACCCGCCAGCGCACAGATGCATGCCGTCGAACAGCAAACCCTCCAACGCACTCGCCGCATCCGAATAAAGCTTTTTGACCATAAGCATGCCTCTCCTTCGGATCGCCATTCTGGCGGAGGCCAACTATCATTTCTAATGATTTGTTTTTTGCTTTAGCCAAAAGCCATGTCTACTAATCGCATCGGCCTCTTCCATCTGGAAACCCTGCTCTGGATCGACCGGCTCGGCACATTCGCTGCGGCGGCGGAGCGGTTGAACACCACCCAGCCGGCAATTTCGGCGCGGGTAAGGGAACTGGAGAGCCATCTGGGCGCCCGCCTGTTCCGCCGCGAAGGCCGGACCATGTCCTTCACCCCCGCCGGGCGGCAACTGGTGCGCGATTGCGGGCCTCTCTGGAGCGATCTGCAGAGCATGCTGCTGCGCTGCGGCGGATTGGCGGAAGCGAGCGGCGTGGTCCGCATCGGCGCAGGCGAAATCGCCGCGGCAAGCTGCCTTCCGGACTTCGTGTCGCAATTGAAGGGGGCAATGCCGCATGTCAGCCTGGAACTGGAAATCGACCTGACCGCCAACCTGATCCAGCAATTGCTGGTCGGGCGCGCCGATATTTCCTTCGCGGCCGGGCCCATCGCGCATCCGGCGCTCCAGTCGCGTCCCATCGGCGGGGTGAGCCTGGTCTGGCTCGCCAGTCCCGCCATTGCCGCGTCATTCCACGGCGATGCGGCGGACCGCACCATTCCGATCTGGTCGCTGGCCAGCCATTCCCCGATCTATGGGCGGATGCGCGACGCGATCGCCGCTTCGCAGATCGCCCGTAAATCGCTGAACCTGTGCAACAATGCGCGGATGATGATCGACATCGCCAAGGCGGGTGGCGGGATCGGCATCTTCCCGGAACCCATGGCCCGTGCCGACCTGATGAGCGGAGCCCTCGTGAAACTGGAGGGCATGCCGGCCCTGTCGCCCATCGAGTTCCATGTGGCCAGGCGTATTTCGGACAATGATCCGGTGATCGCCGCCATTTTCGAGCAGGCGAGCGCGCTGCGGCTGGGGCCGGAGGGCGAGGGCTGACCGCTGCCGAGACGGGCTTCAGGAACCCAGCGCCTGATTGGGATCGACGGTCCTTATGCTGCCGGGCATGTCGCGGCTTTCGGCCGGAGTGGCGGCGGCCGGGCCGCCCGGAGCCACGCCCGATCCCAGGGAAACCTCCTTGTCGACATAGACCTCGAACAGCGTGCCGGCGGGCAGCTTGACGTCCTTTCCGCGGACGATCACCGCCAGCGGCAGGAAGACGATGCCCGCGCCCACCGCGCCCAGGGTGCCGGACTTGCCCTGGGAATTGCGCTGGCCGCGCACCGGCACGTCCATCCCGCCCGCCCTGACCGTGCTGACCTTGATGTCGAGCTTGCCCGATCGGCCGAGCAGGCCATTGTCCCTGACGCGGCTCACTTCCCCCACCGCCGGGCTGCCGGCGGGGATGAGCGTCACGCCGCCGATCGTCACCGGCTTGGCCACGGCCAGTTCGATCCTGTCGCCGACGCGGGCGGATTTGGAGGAAATCTCCTGTCGGGTTTCCAGTTGGATGGCCATGCCTTCGGGAAGGATCGTCGATTGGGCAAGGGCGGGACCCGCGCTCGCCGCCAGCAGCAGGGGGATGGCAGAGCGCATCGGCAATGACAGGCGAATCATCGGTCCATCCTCTCCGCTTCGGCGGCCACGCCCCCGACCGGCATGCAATTTACGCTTCCGGGGCCAGGGCATCAAGGAACGAGTCGGACCTGGCGCGGGCGAACGGCGCAGCCATCGCCGCGACGACCTTCGGCTGTGCCGACCGTCAGCCAGAGCGCCGCGTTCAATCGGGCGCAGGTCGCGCCTTCGCGCGGATGCCGATGTGGGAGACGGTCGGGCGGACGCCGGCCGATCCCGGCCCTCAGGGTTTCGCCTGTCGGGTCGAACCGCGTTCCACCCTGTCAGGACGAACTCAGGCGGATGCCCTTTGCCCGGACGGCGCGAACGCCTGCGCCAGCGGTCCCGCCATGCCCAGCACCGTCAATTCCCCGTCCATCAGCATCCTGCCGGCCTGCTTGCGCTGCACCTTGCCGCTGGTCGTGCGGGGGATCGCGCTGGCGGGCACCATCACCAGATCGGTGATGGCCAGTTCCAGCCGCTCCATGGCCGTGGCGCGCAGCCGGGCGGCAAGGTCCTGGAGTTTCTCGTCCGACAGGGACCGGGCGTCGTCGCGCTTCATCTCCGCGATCAGGACGATATGCTGCGCATCGCCCATCTCGATCTCCACGGCGGCGGCGCTTGCCTGTCCCACCGTGCCGGAAAGTTCCGACCAGATCTGTTCGACATCGCTGGGCGCATGGTTGCGGCCCCGGACGATGATCAGGTCCTTGAGGCGGCTGACGATGAAAAATCCGTCGGCCGTGGAAAAGCCGAGATCGCCGGTGCGCAGGAACGGCCCGCCTTCGTCCAGCCGGCCGAAGCTCGCCTCCGTCGCGGCGGGATTGTCGATATAGCCGGCGGTGATGTGCGGGCCGCGCAGCCAGATTTCGCCCACCGCGCCATCGGGCAGCGCCTCGCCGGTTTCGGGATCGACGATCCGCGCCTCCGCCCCGGCCATGGCGGGGCCGCAGCAGGCGAGGTCCAGCACGGCGTCCCCGCCGGCGCTCTCCACCGCCCGACCTGCCGCGAGAGCGCGGCTGTCGTAGCTCTTGACGATGGGGTCGCTCCGGGGCGGAACCGCGATGGTCACGAGGGTGGATTCAGCCAGTCCATAGCAGGGCAGGAAGGCGCGCCTGTCGAAACCGGCATCGGCAAAGCATTCGGCAAAGCGGTCGAGCGTGGCGGGCCGCACCCGCTCCGCCCCGTTGAACGCGACGCGCCAGCCCGACAGGTCGAGACCGTCCGGCATGCCCCGCCGCGTGGCATGGTCGACGCAGAGGTCGTAGCCGAAATTGGGCCCGCCGCTGGTATGCGCGCGATAACGGGAAATGAGTTGCAGCCAGGACATTGGCCTGTTGATGAACGCGGCGGGCGAGGTGATCACGCAGGTCGAGCCCAGGAACAGCGGTTGCAGGATGTTCCCGAACAGCCCCTGATCGTGATAATGCGGCACCCAGCCGACGAAATGGGAATCCCGGTCGTGGCCGAAGGCGGCGCGGATCATCGTCTCATTGGCGATGATGTTGCCATGGCTGATCATCACCCCCTTCGGGTTCGACGTGGTGCCGGAGGTGAACTGGAGCACGGCGAGCCGGTCCGGCGCGAGCGCCAGCGGCGAGAAGGCGTGCGATTCCGCCGCGAGCGCGGCAAATTCCAGATAGCGCACCGGGCCGGCGGACAGGGCGGCGGACAGTTCCTCCCCGAACAGGCCGGCCATGCCGTCGTCCAGCAGGATGCAGTCGGGCCGGATGTCGTCCAGCATGTTCAGGATATTCCGAAGCCGCGCCTTGCGCCGGCCGACCGGGGCGAGCGGAATGGCGACGCCGCCGACCGCGAGGCAGGCAAGCAGCGCGAGCGCGAAGTCGGTCCCCGCCGAGAAGAGGAGGGCGATCCGGGGACCGGCCGGCCCCCCCGCCGCCAACCCCCCCGCCGCCAACCCCCGTGCCGCCATGGCGCCGGCAAGCTGCCCGACCTGCGCCGCCACCTGCGCATAGGTCAGGCTGCTCTGCGAACCATCGCCCTGGTCGAATATCAGCGCCGGCCGGTCCGGGACGCTGTTCCCATGGTCCAGTACGATGTCGACGATCGACCGGCTGAAGTCTATCTGCATCTTTTTTGCGAACCCGATGCTTTGGAGCCTTTTCACATGGAGCGAAAACGCCCAGTCCTTTGATGCCGCATGGTCCCGGTCGCCAGGCGATTCCGCCCGGTGACCGGGATATTCCGGTCATTCCGTCGCGAAGGCTATCCGGAGCAGGCCGATCTTCCGCATGCGGAAACCGGCGGCCGACATGCGCAGATAACGGGAATATTTCTCGACCGGATGGATGGCCGGATCGACCACCCCGCTGCGGACCGCGCCGCGCAGCCGGTTGCTCCACATCTCGCAGGTGCGCGCATAGTCCAGCCCGTCGTCGCGCAGCCGCTCGACGCGGAACAGACCCTTGCAGGCGACCACGATGTCCTCCAGCGTCGGCAGTTCCGCCGCCGGGAAGATCTCGTTCGCAATGAAGGGATTGGCGTCCTCCGGCGACATCCTGCCATAGGCGATGGTCTGGAGCGACAGACGGCCCTTCCCTTCCATCCAGTCGCGGCAGGCCTGGAAGAATTCGCGGTACACGCCGCGGCGCTCGTCCACGCTCTGCTGCGGATGGGCGAAATGCTCGAACGCGCCGACGGAGATGATCGCGTCGAACGGCCTGTCGGGACGATAGTCGTGCCAGTTGGAAAGGACCGCGCCGATGCCGGGATCGCCCGATTGCTCGATATAGGCGAGCTGTTCCTCGCTCAGCGTCAGGCCGACGCATTCGGCGGCGCCATGCCTGCGCCGCAGGTTGCGCATCATGCCGCCCCAGCCGCAACCGACGTCCAATATGCGCATGCCCTCGCCGGCGCCGACCGATTCCGCATGATAGTCGAGCTTGCGCTGCTGCGCCTCCTCCAGCGGGGCGTCCTTGGGCAGGCCGTCCCACATCGCGCTGGAATAGGTCATGCTGGGGTCGAGCCACGCCGAATAGAAGTCGTTGCCGACATCATAATGGTGGCGGATGGCGGCGGCCGATCCGCCAAATTCGATCTGTTCGTCCTGGATCATGGCCGGACGCCGCCCTGCTGCGCCGCCATGTCGCTGACCGCCGCGGCGATGCCCGTCGCCGCGTCGCGGATCGCCTCCGCCTCGAACAACAGTTCCAGCGGCAGTTCGTCGGGCAGGTTCAGCCAGTTCTCCAGCTCCACCATCAGCGAGATCGCCTTGGCGGAATCGATCCCGAAACTGTCGAACGGCGCATCGGGAGAGACGGCGGCGGGCGCCACATTCACGATTTCAGCGATGCGGGCAATGATCCAGCTTTCGATTTCCTCTGCCGATGCCTGTCGAATAAGGTCGGAATTCATCAATGTCCCCCTGAAGCCGAACGGGTCGCCCCGAATCTGCCATAATAGACGTCCGCCCCGGTCGTGGCGGACGGGTGTGTGACGGAACCGATCTCCGGCTGGGCGGCGATCTTCTGCAGTTCCGGATGCTCGCGCGCCAGCCGGGCCGCCGCGACGTGCACATTCTCCTCCTCCGGAAGAAGCTGGTCGATGGTGATGTGCGAAGGCCGGGGCAGGCCCCACATCTGGCGCATCTCGTCGAGCGCGGCCTGCGACACCTCCACCTCATAGGCGACGGCCTCCCCCTGGCCGTAGTCCATGGCGGAACCGAGCAGGGTCAGCTTCCAGCCGACGCCGTAGCAGAAGCTGAGCATGCGGACATCGGTGAAGCCCACGCAACGGTCGATCCCGGCCTCATAGGCCAGTTCCAGCGGCGCGATCATGCACGCGGCCTTCCGTCGCAGATTGTGGCGGCGCATGCCCCGCTCAATGCAGAATCCGCGGCTCAGTTCCCAGGTGCGCCCGTCGTCGATGGGGCGGATGCCGGCGGGCAGGACATGCGAAAAATGATCGAGCAGCATGGAACAGTCGTCGGTGGGGCGGAAACGCAGCCCCATGACGACCCGGTTCTCGGTCGAAAAGCCTATGATGTTGCTCGCGCGCGCATCATCATATTCGTCATATTCCAATCCGTCCTCGACCCTGAGATCCCAGCCGAGCTGGTTGACGAACACCTCCGCGCGGGCCTGGTGCAAATCTCTGATCTCGTCCTGGTACAGTGCGGAATTGTTCTTCGAAATCAGATGAATCAAATCCGTTCGTCCCCCGCATGCAGCGGCAGCGCCTGTAACATATTATACAGGGGAGGTCATCGGAAAGTTGCAGGGTGCAATCCATGTTCCCCGCAAAAATCCGGTCGATAAAGGGGGTTCAGGCGGCCTGCTTCTGCCGGGCGCGCTGGACATGCACCTTCACCGCCTGGACGGAGCGGTCGAGCGCTTCGGCAATGTCGAGGTCGCACCACCCGGCCTGCCGCTGGTCGAGGCAGAACAGCTCGGTCTCGGTCAGGGCGGAAGCGGCCAGATCGTCGCGCGCGTCGAGCAGGGCGATGCCCCGGCACAGGTAGAGCGTCGCCATGGCGTGCAGGTTCGCGCGTTCCTCCGGGCTTTCCAGCATGCTCAGCAGGCGGATTTCCACCTCATATTGCCGTTCGTCCCAGCCGGTGATCGGAAAGCAGATCTGCGGCAGGACCTCCGGCTGTGCGATCGGCCCGCACCAGCCGGTCTCACCGAACAGGAAGCGCCGCTCCCCATCGCCGACAGCATAGCAGGCATGGCTCGCCGCCTGAAGGCCCAGGGCCTGGCTGAAGCGGGTGACGAGGCTCTCGATGCTGAGCGTGCTGTCGACCCCCGCGATGAAATCGGCGGCGGTGGTCGAACTTCCGGCGCGAAGCTGGGTGCTGGGGATATATTCGCTCATGGTTCCTCACGCGGCATATGCCTGCCGTCATGCCGCGTCAGGTCTTAAAAGCGGGTTAAGCGTGCCTTCCTGCCGCCTGCTTCCTCTTTGCGGCGGAACGAGCGTTCGCCGGGTTGCGGGGCCGCCGGCCGCAGAGCGCAAGCTCGTCCGATCCGGAGCCGGACGCAGGAAGAGTTTAACCAGCGGTTTACCAAGTCCGCCTATGATCGGCGGATTGAAAAAATATAGCGGGTTTCGTGGGCGATGACGAATTTTGGGTACAGGCGGCGATGGAAGTGGGCACTTCTGGTTTCCGCGACGATCGAACTGGCAGCTTCCGGCACGGCCCGGGCGCAGGCCCCGGCCGATGCGGACATGCGCGCCGACATCACGGTGACGGCGCGCAAGGTGCCGGAACCGCTGCTGAAGGCGCCGCTGGCGGTCACCAGCATTTCGGGCGATTCGATCGTGGCGGCGGGGTTGCAGACCATCACCGACCTCACCCGCATGGCCCCCAATGTCGACATCGGCGGGGGCATTGCAGGCCAGTTGCAGGGGCAGATCTCGATCCGCGGCATCTCCACCCTGGTCCGCAATATCGGGCTGGAAACCGGCGTCGGCATCTATGTGGACGATGTCTATGTCGGCCGGCCGGAAAATTTCGTCCAGCATCTTCTGGATGTCGACCGGGTGGAAATCGTGCGCGGCCCGCAAGGGACGGAATATGGCAAGAACACCATCGCCGGCGTCGTCAACGTCCAGACGAAGCAGCCCGACGCCGATCCCGGCGCCTCCATCCGGCTGGACGCGGGCAATTACGATTACAGGCGGGGCGAGGCGGTGCTGGGCACGCGCCTCAATGAACGGCTTTCGGTGCGCGGCGCGGTGGCCTATGCCCGGCAGGACGGCTTCTACAAGCATCTGTCCGGCGGCAGGGATGCGGGATCGACCGACCTGCTGACCTGGCGGCTGTCGGCCAAATATGCGCCGACCGACCAGCTGTCCTTCATCGCCCGGTGGGAGGGGCTGCGCGACCGCGGCACGCCCGCCTTCTTCCAGGCGGACGCGCTGGCCGGCTATCCGGCGGATTTCCCTTCGCGGGAGCCGCTGCACATCAACAACAACCGGCCCAACCGGCTGCACCGCGACAGCCAGGGCATTTCGCTGAGGACGGAATGGGCATCGGACGCGATCACGCTGACGGCCATCACCGCCTATCGCGATTCCTCCTATCATGCCTCGCTGGACGACGATCAGGAGCAGGTCGACTTCGTCTCCGCGGACAATTTCAGCGACGATTCCCATTTCTTCAGCCAGGAACTGCGGCTGGCGGGCGGCACCGGCAAGCTGCGCTATCTGCTGGGCGCCTATTATTTCGACCAGATGGTGCGCACCGACCGGGGCCTGGGTCTGGGCGCCGATACCGGCGTGCCGGGCGAACCGATGCTGACCACCAAGGGCAGCGTCAAGACGGAGAGCGGGGCGCTGTTCGGGCGGCTCGACTATGAACTGACCGATCGCCTGTCGCTTTCCGCCGGCCTGCGCTACACCAGGGAGAAGAAGCGCGCCCATTTCGTCCAGGATGACGCCAGCGGGACGGGTATCTTCACCTATCTGGGCTTCCCGAACCTCACCTTCGACGGCCGGTCGACCGATGACGACCTGTCGCCCAGCGCGACCATTTCCTATGAGGTCGTGCCGGACGCCAATGTCTATGCGCGCTTCTCCCGCGGCTTCAAGAGCGCGGCTTACAATGTCGACCTTGCCTCCTCGCTGGGCGGGCTGACCGCCAGCCCGGAAAAGGCGACCAGCTATGAGGTCGGCTTCAAGATGCTGACGCTGGACCGGCGGATGCGGCTGAACCTTGCCGCGTTCCACACCGATTACGACCGGTTGCAGGTGTCGCAGGTGCTGGGCAGCGGGCTGGCGCTCACCAATGCCGGCCGCGCGCAGGTGGAGGGCGTGGAAGGCGAGCTGTCGCTGCAACTGACGTCCCGGCTGCGGCTGGAGGGTAATGCCGCCATTCTGGACGCACATTATAAGAGGTTCGACAATTGCGGCGTTCCCGCGTCGGTCATTCCCTCTGTCGGCAGCCCCAGCACCGACTGCACCGGCAACGACCTGGTGCTGGCGCCCCATTTCACCGGCTATGGCGCCGTCAGCTATGAGGTTCCGGTGCGGATCGGCACGATCTTCGCCCGCGCGGACGTGGATCACCGGTCGACCGTCTATTTCGAGCCGACCAATTCGGACGCCTTCAAGGCCGGGCCGCGCACGCTGGTCAACCTGCGTTTCGGCCTGCGTCGCGGGCAGTGGGACATCGCCGCCTGGGTGCAGAACCTGACCGACAGGATCTACAAGACCTATGCCGACGACCGGTCCGGTCTGGGCGTGTACCGAACGGCGGCATACGGGCCGCCGCGCACCTATGGCGTCAGCCTTTCGGCGGCATTTTAGGACGTCGCGCTTGGGCGTGCTGGCTATGGCCCATATGGCGGCCATTAAGGAAATCTTAGCCAGCAAATGGTGAAACCTTCTTAAGGGCCGCGGCGCCGGGACAGCAGGAGTAGAATGGCGGACCAGATTTCATCGCGGTCACCTGATGAATTTCAAGGCAGGCAGGACCCGATGGATGGCGACCAGCAGATACTGGCGTCGGCAGGGGTCTTGCGGTGGTCGGTCGACGGGGATGGGCTATGCCATCCCGATGCCGCCACCGCGAGCCGTTTCGGCGTGCGGGACGGCCAGCCGCTGCTCCGCTGGTTCCGCGGCGTGCACCGGATCTTTCGCAAGCCCGTCCTCCAGCTTGCCCGTGCCGTTCTGCGCATGGGCAGGGCCGAAGCGACGCTGACGCTGGAGGATCGTGAAGGCATCATGAGGAATATGCGTGTCGTCGCGCGCATCCGTCGTGACGGGGCGGGCCGGCCGGCGGCCGACCTGGTGATGATCGACGTCACGACCGAACATGCCGAAATCGGACGGCTGCGCCGCAGCACGGAAAATCTGCGCCTGATCGTCGAATATAATCCTCAGCTTCCCTGGCTGGCCGATCCCGACGGCCGGATCATCGACTTCACCGATCGCTGGCTGGAAAGTTCCGGCCTGGACCGGGAGGAGGCGGAGGGCAATGGCTGGCTGGCGGCGACGCATCCGGATGACATCGGCCCGCTGACCCACCGGATCACCCATTCGCTGACCACCGGCGAGCCCTTCGACGTGCGCGTCCGGCTGATGGTCAACGACCAGTATCGCTGGATGCGGGCGCAGGCCTATCCCCGGCGCGACGAGGAAGGCCGGATCATCCGCTGGTACGGCTATACCGAGGACATCCATGAAAGCGTGCTGATCGAGGAGCAGATACGCTGGAACGCCGAGCATGATTCGCTGACGCAGCTGCCCAACCGGGCGATGTTCAACGCCTGCCTGGACAAGGCGCTGGCGAGCGCCATGACCGACTTCAAGAAGGTCGGCGTCTTCCTGCTCGACATCGACAATTTCAAGGACGTCAACGACCTGATGGGCCATCATGCCGGTGACGAGCTGTTGAAGAGCTTTGCCTCCCGCCTCAAGGAAATCTTCGCCGGCGATGGGGTGGTGGCGCGGCTGGGCGGCGACGAGTTCGCCATATTGATCGAGAATGTCGAAAGCCGGCAGCAGCTTGCCGATCTCGCCAATCGCGTCCTCACCATTCGGGAGACGCTGTTCGCCGCCGGGCGCTCGCTCGAATGCCGCGGCAGCATCGGCGTGGCCGCATTCCCCGAGGATGGCCGGGTCGCGACGGAACTGCTGCGCCATGCCGACCTGGCGCTTTATCGCGCCAAGTCGCTGGGCCGGGGGCGCATGCAGATGTTCGAGCAGTCGCTGCTGGAGGACATGCAGGAGCGCGTGGCCATGATCAACCGGGCGCGGACCGCCGTGCGCGACGGCACGATCATCAGCTATTATCAGCCCAAGGTGTCGTTGCAGACGGGCGAACTGGTCGGGTTCGAAGCGCTGCTGCGATGGCGCGACAGTTGCGGCACCATCCGCTCGCCCGCCGAAATCTACGCGGCGTTCGACGATCATGACGTCGCCGACATGATCGGCCAGACGATGACCAGCCAGGTGTTCGCCGACATGGCCGCGTGGCGCGCGCGCGGGCTGACGCTGGGGCATGTCGCCATCAACGTGTCCTCGGCCGAATTGCGGCGGGAACGCTTTGCCGGACGCTTGATCGAGACCATGGACCGCTTCTCCATCGCGCCCGATTCCATAGAGATCGAGATCACCGAAGGGGTGTTCCTGGGCGCGGGGTCGGACACGGTGCGCCGTTCCATCGACGAACTGCACATGTGCAACATCCCGCTGGCGCTGGACGATTTCGGGACCGGCTTCGCCTCGCTTTCCCATTTGCGGTCGCTGCCCGTCAGCACGCTGAAGATCGACCGTTCCTTCGTCAGCGGCGTGACGGCGCGCGAAAGCGACGCCGCCATCGTTTCCGCGCTGATCACGCTGGGCCGCGCGCTCAACATGAAGGTGGTGGCGGAAGGCGTCGAGGAAGCGGACCAGTCGGTCAAGCTGCGCGAACTGGGCTGCGACTATGCCCAGGGTTTCTATTTCGGCCGGCCCGCGCCGTCGGAGAATATTCCCGCGCTGATCCAGTCCTGGAGCGAGAATAGCGCCATCATCACCCTGAACCGGCGCGCCGCGCCCTGGCCTCCGCGCGGGATGCGCGGGGAAGGCGGCGCGGACTCGCTGACCGCCTGAGGGAAGACCGGATCCCGGTCAGGTGAGGCGCAGGGACGTGGTGCGGCTTCAATCCGCTCGCGCCTGGAGCATGCTGCGCCAGATCGGACGCGGGTCGCGTGCTCCAGCTTTCTGTTGTCCCATCCTTTCAGGCGGAAAACCGGTTCCAACCCGTCGACAGGCTCAGGGCAGCTTTTCCGCACGATTGGCTCTAGCCGTTGACGATGGTGCCCCCATTGGGATGCAGCACCTGCCCCGACATGTAGCTGGCGTCCTCGCAGGCGAGGAAGAGGAAGGACGGGGCGACTTCATTGGGCTGGCCCGGCCTGCCCATGGGCGTGCTTTCCCCGAAATGCTCCAGCTTTTCCGGACTTGCCCCGCCGCTGGGATTAAGCGGGGTCCAGATCGGCCCCGGCGCGACGGCGTTCACCCTGATGCCGTCCCCCACCAGATTTTCGGACAGCGACCGGGTGAAGGCGGTGATCGCCCCCTTGGTGCTGGAATAGTCGAGCAGTTCCTTCGACCCCTGATACATGGTGACGGAGGTGCAGTTGACGATCGCCGCCCCGCGCTTCAGATGTGGGCGGACCGCCTGCGTCAGGAAGAACATGGCGAAGATATTGGTCTGGAAGGTGCGGCGCAGCTGTTCCTCGCTGATGTCGGTGATGTCGCTGTCGGGGTGCTGCTCGCCCGCATTGTTGACGAGGATGTCGATCCGCCCGAACTGCTCCACCACCTGCGCCACGGCCCGCTGGCAGAAGTCCCGGTCGCCCAGGTCGCCCGCGATCGTGAGCGCCCGCCGCCCTTCCGCCCGGACGATCCCGGCGGTCTTTTCCGCGTCGTCATGTTCGCAGAGATAGAAGATCGCGACATCGGCCCCTTCGCGGGCATAGAGCGCCGCGACCGCCCGCCCGATTCCGCTGTCGGCGCCGGTGACGATCGCCACCTTGCCCGCCAGCCGGCCGGAGCCGGGATAGCGCGGTTCCCATTCCGGCTTGGGCTCCAGCCGGCTTTCATGGCCGGGCAGGCCATCCTCATGGATCATCTCTTCGGTATCGGGCATCGCAAATCTCCTTTCCCCGAAGAACACATCGCCTGCTGGGGAGTTCATTGGCTGGAGCCCGGTTCGGCGCGTGGATGGGGCGGATGGAGACATGCGATGGTTCTGAAAGCCCTGGCCCTCAACTGCAGCCTCAAGGCGGGGGACGGCGAATCCAGCTCGACCGACGCGATGATCGCGGTGCTGGCGAAGGCCCTTGCCGCCCATGATGTCGAACTCACCGGCACGGTGCGGGTCGCGGCGCTCGACATCAGGCCGGGCGTGACGTCCGATGAAGGAGAAGGCGACGCCTGGCCGGCGTTGCGCCGCAGGATATTGGACCATGACATAGTGATCTTCGGCGGCCCGATCTGGCTGGGGCAGATCAGCAGCGTCGCCAAGCGGGTGCTGGAACGCATGGACGCCTTTCTGGGCGAGACAGACGAGCGGGGCCGCATGCCGAGCTATGGCAAGGTTGCGGTCGCGGCGATTGTCGGCAATGAAGACGGGGCGCATTTTTCGACCGCGCAATGGTTTCAGGCGCTGAACGATGTCGGCTGGACGATTCCGGCCACGGCCGCCTGCTATTGGGTGGGGGAAGCCATGGGCTCGATCGATTTCAAGGATCTGGGGCAGGTGCCGGAGAAGGTGGAGAAGACCGCGAAGATGGTGGCGGGCAATGCGGCGCATCTGGCCGGCCTGCTCCGGTCCTCCCCCTATCCGGGCTGAACCCAGGTGGCGAAAACCGGCCGCGTCGCGCATATCCGGGAAAATATCGTCCTTTACGGCGCGCTGCTGGCCAATATCGGCATTGCGGTCGCCAAGTTCGTCGCCTCGGCCCTGACCGGCTCCTCCTCCATGCTGACGGAGGGGGTGCATTCGATGGTCGACAGCGGCAACCAATTGCTGCTGCTCTATGGTCAGGCCAGGGCGAAGAAGCCCGCCGACGCCGCCCATCCCTTCGGTTATGGGCGGGAGCTGTATTTCTGGGCCTTCGTCGTCGCCATCCTGATCTTCGCGGTCGGCGCGGGCGTATCCATTTATGAAGGCTGGCTTCATATCCGGCAGCCGGAGCCGCTGCGCGACCCCGCCGTCAACTACATCGTCCTGGCCATCGCCTTCCTGATGGAGGGCGCATCCTGGACCATCGCCGTGCGGGAATTCGGACGCAAACGCGGCCCCAGCAGTTGGTGGCAATCGATCCGCCGGTCGAAGGACCCCGCCGGCTTCATCGTCCTGTTCGAGGACAGCGCCGCGCTGATCGGGCTGATCGTGGCGGCCATCGGCGTCTGGGCCAGCCATTATTTCGGCAATGCGCGGCTGGACGGCGTCGCCTCCATCGTCATCGGGCTGGTGCTGGGCGCGGTGGCGGTGCTGCTGGCGCGGGAGGCCAAGGGCCTGCTGATCGGGGAGAGCGCCGACCGGGCCATCATCGACGCGGTCTGGGCGCTGCTCGACCGGCGGCCGGAAATCACCGCCGTCAATCACATCCGCACCATCCACACCGCGCCCGACGCGGTGTTCGTGGCGATCAGCGCCGATTTCGCCGACGATCTGCGCATGGGCCGGGCCGAAAGCCTGATCGAGGAGATGGAAAGCGAGATGAAGCGGGCGATTCCCGAACTAACCTCCATCTATATCCGTCCGGAAAAGCGGGAGGACGCCTTGGTCCAGCCGCGCGCTTCCGCCTGACGGCCGGCCCGCCCCGCCTGTTCGCGGCCTTCCACGTCCATATTCCGTCAATTGGCCCCTTGACCATCTGATGACGATCGTCATCTAACGCCGGTCGATCGATCCGGGAGGAAGGCCTTCATGCTGTCAGCGACTCTCGCCCGCCAAATGGGCACGCGGCAAATCCATTATGGATGGGCCGTGCTGGCCGCGACCTTCTTCACCATGCTGGTCGTCGCCGGGGCCGTGGGCGCGCCCGGCGTGTTCATCATCCCCCTGCAAAAGGAATATGGCTGGAGTTCGGCGGATATTTCCGGAGCGCTGGCGATCCGTTTCCTGCTGTTCGGCGGGATGGGCCCGTTCGCCGCCGCCTTCATGAACCGCTTCGGCGTGCGGCGGATGATGCTGATCTCGCTGTCCATCATCGTCGGCGGACTGCTGCTGTCGATGGGCATGGCCCGATTGTGGCATCTCGTCCTGCTGTGGGGCGTCGTCATCGGCATCGGCACCGGGCTCACCGCCATGGTGCTGGGCGCCACCGTCGCCACGCGCTGGTTCGCGCACAGGCGCGGGCTGGTCATGGGGCTGCTGTCGGCCAGCACCGCCACGGGTCAGCTGGCCTTCCTGCCGCTGCTCGCCGCGCTGACGGAGCGGTTCGGCTGGCGCGCCTCGGTCCTGCTGGTGTGCGGCGCGATCCTGCTGGCGGCGATGGTCGTGCTGCTGCTGATGCGCGACCGTCCCGCCGACCTCGGCCTGCCGCCCTATGGCGAGAGCGAGGTGCATCCCGCCCCGCCGCAGCCCGCCAGCTTCGGCGCCCTGTTGATGAGCCCGCTCCGCATCTTGGCCGATGCCGCGCGGGTGCCCAGCTTCTGGATATTGTTCTTTTCCTTCTACATCTGCGGCGCCAGCACCAACGGGCTGGTCCAGACGCATTTCATCGCGCTTTGCGGCGACTATGGGCTGGCGGCGGTGGGCGCGGCGTCGATGCTGGCGATGATGGGGCTGTTCGATTTCGCGGGCACGCTGGCGTCGGGCTGGCTGTCGGACCGGTTCGACAATCGCTGGCTGCTGTTCTGGTATTATGGGCTGCGCGGCCTTTCGCTGCTCTATCTGCCGTTCAGCGACTTCTCGCTCTACAGCCTGTCGGTCTTCGCGATGTTCTACGGCCTGGACTGGGTCGCGACCGTGCCGCCGACGGTCAAGCTGACGGCGCAGCGTTTCGGACCGGAGCGGGCCAATGTCGTGTTCGGCTGGATCTTCGCCGGGCATCAGCTCGGCGCGGCGAGCGCGGCGCTGGCGGGCGGCCTTTCCCGCACCGTCTGGCAAAGCTATATGCCCGCCTTCGTCGCGGCGGGGATATTGTGCCTGATCGGGGCGGGGCTGGTGCTGCTGATCAACCGCGGGCGGAGCAAGACCTTCGTCCTCGCCTGACCGGCTGTATGGAGAGGCTTGGATGCTGCAAGGAAAAATCGCCCTCGTCACCGGAGCCGGACGCGGCCTGGGGCGCGAGATCGCGCTGGGCCTGGCCGGGGCCGGCGCGCATGTCCTGCTCCATGGCCGAAATATCGAGCAGCTTGAGGCGACCGCCGCCGCCATCGCCGCCTCGGGCGGGACGAGCGCGCCGCTGATCTTCGACCTGGAGGATGGCGAAGCGCTGCGGGCGGCGCTCGGCCCCTGCGGCCCGATCGACATATTGGTCAACAATGCCGGCCATCGCGACCGCAGACCGATTGGAGAACTGGACCGGCCCGCGGTGCGGCGGATGCTGGAGATCAATCTGGTCGCGCCCTTCGACCTCGCCCGCACCATCGCGGCCGGGATGAAGGAGGGCGGGCGGATCGTCAACGTCACGTCCATCGCGGGCCAGATCGCCCGGTCCGGCGACGCCGCCTACACCATGGCGAAGGGCGGGCTGGACGCGCTGACGCGGGCGCTGGCGGCGGAACTGGGCAGTCGCGGCATCACCGTGAACGCCGTCGCCCCCGGCTATTTCGCGACCGAGGCCAATGGGGAGATGACCGCCGACCCGGCCGTCGCGGATCATCTCGCCCGCCGCACGTCGCTCGGACGCTGGGGCCGGCCGGAGGAGATTGTCGGCCCGGTCCTGTTCCTGGCGTCGGACGCGGCATCCTACGTCACCGGACAGGTGCTGGCGGTGGACGGCGGCTACACCGCCCATTTCTGAAGCGATTCAGGCAGCCAACCCCCGCATCCGCAGCAGCGCGTCGACCTCCGGCGCGCGCCCGGCAAAGGCCCGGAAATTCTCGGCGGCGGGGCGGCTCGCCCCGGCGGCCAGGATTTCGCGCCGGAAAGCGGTCGCCCCGCCGCCCGGAATATCGGCATGGGCGAAAATCTCGAACGCGTCCGCCGACAGCAGTTCCGCCCAGAGATAGGAATAATAGCCCGCCGCATAGCCGCCCGCGAAGATATGGCTGAACGCATGGGCAAAGCGGTTCCATTCCGGCGGATGCACCACGGCGACCGCCTTGCGCACCTGATCCAGCACGGCGTTGACTCGCGCGCCCTTGGCCGGGTCATAGTCGCGGTGGAGCAGCAGGTCGAAGGTCGCGAATTCGATCTGCCGCAATATGGCAAGGCCCGCCTGGAACTGGCGCGCCGCCAGCAGCCGGTCGAACATCGCCTGCGGCAGCGGCTCGCCGCTGTCGACATGGCCGGACAGGCCGATCAGCGTGTCCCCGTCCCAGGCGAAATTCTCCATGAACTGGCTGGGCAGTTCCACCGCGTCCCATTCCACGCCGCTGATGCCGCCGATCGACGGCAGGTCCACCTCGGTCAGCAGATGATGCAGCACATGGCCGAATTCGTGGAACAGCGTCACCACGTCATTATGCGTCGCCAGCGAAGGCCGGTCGCCCGCGGGCGGCGCGAAATTGGTGGTGAGGTAGGCGATGGGCAGATGCAGCCGGTCGGCATCGCGGAAGCGCGAACGGCACACGTCCATCCACGCCCCGCCCCTTTTGCCCGCCCGCGCGAACAGGTCGAGATAGACGCCCGCCACCACGCTGTCGTCCGCGTCCAGCACGTCGTAGAACAGCACGTCCGGATGCCAGGTCGGCACGCCCTGCCGGGCGACGAGGCGGACGCCGAACAGCCGCTCGATCAGCGCCTGCGTTCCCGCAAGCACGCGGGGCAGGGGAAAATAGGCCTTCAGCGCCTCCTGATCCACGCCATGCAGCGTGCGGCGCATTGCTTCGGCCACATAGGAAAGGTCCCATGGCTGCACATCGTCCAGCTCCAGATGCTCGGCCGCGAAGGCGCGCGCCTCCGCCAGTTCGCGTTCCCCGACCGGCCGCGCCCGCCGGGCGAGGTCGGCCAGGAACGCCAGCGCTTCGTCCGCGTCGGCCGCCATCTTGGTCTCCAGCGAATGGGCGGCGGAATCGGCAAAGCCCAATATCTGCGCGGCTTCATGACGCAGCGCCATGATCGCGTCGATCCGTTCGCTATTGTCGTGGCTCCTGTCCTCCGCCTGATCGGAGGCGCGGCTGTTGTAGGCGCGATAGACCCGCTCCCGCAGCGTCCGGTCCTGCGCATGATAGAGGATCGCCAGCACGCTCGGCTGGCGCAGCGTGATCAGCCAGCCGGTCAGCCCCTTTTCCTGCGCATAGGCGGCCAGTATCGCCCTGTCGCTGTCCGGAACGCCCGCCAGCGCCGCCTCGTCGGTGACATGCTCGCTCCAGGCTTCGGTGGCGTCGAGCACCGCGTTGCCGAATTTGGTGCTGAGGTCGCTCAACTCCACGCCGATGTCCAGGAAACGCTGCCGCGCCTCCCCCTCCAGCGCGACGCCCGCCAGGCGGAAGCCGCGCAGGGCAAGATCGACCGCGCGCCGGGCGGCAGGCGGCAGGCTGGCGAAATCCGACCGGGCGGCGAGCCGGGCGACGGCATCGTGATGGGCGCGGTTCTGGCCCGCCTCCATCAGATAGGCTGTCATCAGCGCCTGCGCTGCGGCATGCGCTTCCCGCAATTCGGGCGTGTCGGCGACGGAGGCGAGATGCCCCACCGGCGACCAGACCCGCGACAGCAGGAAATCGGCGCGCTCGGCGGTCAGGATGACCGCGCCGAAATCATCCTTCCCGCTGGCGGTGATCCCTTCGATGGCCGCGCGGTGGGCCGCGATCGCTTCCTCCATGGCGGGGACGACATGGGCAGGCCGGATGGCGGCGAAATCGGGCAGGTCGCTGTCGGCAAGGAGGGGATTGGCGGTGGTCATGGCTACTCGTGGCTTGCGGGCCTCCGTGGCAGGAGGAACAGCCTCTAATTGGGCGTGGGTGAGCGGCTGTTCAAGCGTTTCCGGTCAGGCGAGCGTCAGATAGATTTCCGCTTCGATGACCCAGTCCGCGCCGACCTGCCGCCATTTGGCGCTGTAGGTGCCGGATGCGAGGGGACGGTCTGAACCGGCGGTCACGCCCTGCCATCGGCCATGCTCCATCGCGACGGGTTCGACCGGCGAGGCGACGATATGCTCCGGCGTGCGGGTGTAGATGGTGCGCTCCGCTGCGGCGAATTCCCGCTTCCACGCCTGAAGCTGCGCCTTGCGGCCGGAGATCACCGCGCTGTCCGATCCGGTGACGAGCATGGCCTGGGGCGCGAGCAGGGGACCGATGGCGTTCAGGTCCGCCTCCGCCAGGGCGCGGTTGAAATCGGCGCGGCGCATGCGGATGGCAAGGTTGGGGGATGTCGTCATCGGGTGGCTTTAGGATTCTTGACCGGAAATGGCCAGTTTAAGACATTCCCCTCCCGCAGGCGGGAGGGGTTAGGGGTGGGTGCGAGCGCAGCGAGCTTCCAGCTTAGCCGTTGAAAACTCACGCTGATGCCGCGCCAGCCCACCCCCTAGCCCCCTCCCGCCTGCGGGAGGGGGAATGTCCGCAATCCACCCCGGAAAACCGCTCAAATCCGCATCTGGTTCATCAGTCCCAGCGTCGCGGCATAATAGTCCTGATCGGCGGCGGCGGCCGGCAGGTTGCGGTTCAGCAGGCGTCCGGCGATGGCGGTGGCGCCGGCGGAGAGCGCATAGGGCGCGGTTTCGCCCGTGACCACATTCACCCAGGCGGGCAGCGGCCTGCCCGCGCGCACGAGGGCGAGCCAATAGCGCGCGATCGAGTCGCAAGCGCTCCGCCGCCCGCTCATCAGGCAGTAGAGCGGCACGCGGATGCCTTCGAAGCCGAAGACCGGATCGCGTCCCTCCGCCGGTTCGACCACGCCCTTGCCCTTGATGTCGAGCCAGTCGGCGGGAAGGCCGGAGGGGCCGAAGCGCGCGGCCTTCAGGATCTTCAGCCCATCGGCGGCCAACGGACCCCAGACGCGCGGTTCCAGCCGGGCGAAGGCGTCGATCGCCGGCCAGACATAATAAGAGGGGTTGACGATCACTCGATCCGCCTTGGCGAAGCCGACAAGGCCGGGCAGCAGCAGGGTGAAGCCGTGGCGCTGCACGATCAGCTTCTGCGCGACCGCGCCCCGGACCGCTGCCGACTGCTGCAGATAATCCGCCTTGCCCCAGCGGCGACCCGCCATCAGCAGCGCCCAGGCGATCAGCAGGTCGCCGTCGGTCGCATTGTTGGGATCGGCCACCGGATCGGCGCGGCCGGGCGTGTAGCGCCAGCTATGCAGCGCCATGTCCTTGCGCAACAGCGTCTGGGCGGTCCAGCGCGCCATGACGTCGAAGGCCGCGCTGTCGCCCGCCGCCTGCGCCAGCGCCATGCCGTAGCCCTGACCCTCGCTATGGCCGACGCCGCCATTGCCATTGTCGACGATCCGGCCTTCTGGCGCCAGGAAGCGGGCCTTGTAGCCCTGCCAGAGCGCGGGATCGAGCATCAGGCCATCCATGGATTTGGCGGAGGACTTGGCGCGGGCGCAGCCGGTCGTCAGGGCAAAGGCGAGGGCGGTCAGGACCGTCCGCCGTTCAAATCCCATGACGCAGTTCGATATGCCCGCCCTGGCTGCGTGAAATCCGGGTGCTGAGCCGTTCCCCGCTGCCCATCTGCCGGAACCATGCGTCATAGGCTCCCTCCAGGATGAAGGGGGCGACTCCGGCCCATATGCCGTCGGCATCGCCCTCCAGCCTTTCGGGCAGGCCGTCATGGAAGATGTCGATTCCTTCATCGTCCAGTTCGAATCGGACGCTGCCCCAATGCAGCCTGTCCCAGACCATGTTGCCGTGCTGGGTCAGCCTGTCCATATCCTTGGCATTGACGATCGGATGGCTTTTGGCAAGCCGCGCGCCGACCGCGCGGAAAAAGCCCTGCATCTGTTCCGCCGTGGCGGCGGAGGCGATTTCGCCGAGGATCAGGCTGACGAAGCGCTGGGCGGCCTCCCCGCCGGATGCGAGCATGGCGATGTCCTGATTGCCCGCCACCGGGAAATCCTTCACGAACAACATCAATTGCCTCCGATATTCTGCTTGAGCCCGATCAGTGTCTTGAACTCCTTATATTCACCGAAAGTGTTGATATTCAGTTCCCCGCCCAGCCGCGTGTTCGGGCTGACCCGATAGGAAATCGCGCCCGCCGCCGACAGGCCGAAGCCGGTCTTGCTGATGCTGTCATAACGGGAACGGACGTCGCTGTTCTGGCTCTTGAGGAAATCCAGCACGCCCTGCGCGCCCGGCTCCGTCGGATAGACGGGCTCACCCTGCTGATCGTAGCTCTGATAGCCGGGCGCGACGCTGGCCTGGATGCTCATCGGGCCGTCATTCGTCCAGTAACGGATCGGGAAATTGACGCTGAGGAAGCTCTGCGGGCTGAAATAGCCGCCATGGCCGTAGGTGAAGTAATTCTGGTTGTTGTCGTAATTCTGGTAATTGACGTTGAAGCCCACGGAAACGCCCGAGCGCGCATTCTGCCACGCCCGCAAATAGCCGCCGGCATTGATCTCCACGCTGTCATTGTCGCGCACCGCCGTGCCGTCATAATGATAGAAGGAGCCGTCGGCATAGACGCCATTGCCGTTGCGGTCATAGGACAGGGACAGGCCGCCGCCGCTCTTCATCACAGCGCCCCAGAAGGCGCCGGTGCGTGGGTCGTCCGTGCCCGCATAGGCGATGATGCTGTCGGTCACGGGCTTGCGGTCGGCCCAGATGCGGGCGGTGGCATTGGTCGACAGGCGGGGCGTCACCTCGATCCTGCCGGTGACATGCTCCTTGGGGAAACCCAGCGGCGTGACGCCCGCTTCCAGCTTCAGCAGCTTGCTGACATAGCTGGCGGTGACGGCGACGCCTGACTGATGCTGCGTTTCGGCGCTGGTGAGCTGGGACGGCTGCTCGTCCACGATCCCCTGCGCCTCGGGCGTGGCGTTGGTGCCGAAGCGGGCGAGGCCCGACCCGGTCGGGCGGCCCGAATCCAGCACGACCGCCGTCGCCTTGACGCCGACCCGGCCCCCCGCGACGGGGGCGGAGAGGGAAGCGCTGCCAGTCATTTCGCGCAATTTGCTGAGGCCCGTTTCACCCGAGCGCGACCGATAGCCTGTGTCGACGTCGACGCGCGGGCCGCTTTCGTCGGCCGATTGCTGCAATTGCTGGTCGATCTCCGCCAGCACCGGATCTGCGGGGACGTTCGTTACGCCGCTGTTCCGATCGGCATAGGCCTGATCGGCATAGACCAAGTTGCCGTAGGAAGGCGCCGGGGCCGTCATTCCGGGAAACCCGGCGGGGGCGGCATAGCCCGGCGCGGGCGGGTAGGCGGGCATGGCAGCCGGGACGGGCGCGCCAAAGCCTGACCCCACGGGCGGCTGAGGGGCAAAGCCCATGGGCGGCGCATAGGGCGCCGACAGGGCCGTGGGATTGCTGCCGAGCGCGAACGGATTGACCGGCTGCGGCGCGGCCATGGCGCGGAAGGGGTTGGCCGATTGGGGCGCCGCCGCGAAGGGATTGCCGTTCGCCATGACGGCGCCGGGCGCCATGCCGGTTTCGCGCATGTAGAGCGCACGGGCGGTCTTGAGGTAACGCGCCGCGTCCCCGTCATTGCCGCGCGTGCGGGCCATGCGGGCGGCCGCCATATAGACCCGGTAATCGGCCGGATGCATCTGGATCGCCTGCTGGGTGACGGCGCGCGCCGTTTCCATGTCGCCCGATGCGCTGGCCGTGTCGATCAGGCCCACCATCGCGTCGCGATCCGCCGGCTTCTGCGCCAGCAGCATGCGGAAGGTCTGCGCCGCCTGCGCGTTGAGGCCGCCCGATTGGTACAGCCGCGCCAGGGCCGAAAGGATTTCCTCATTGCCCGGCGCATCGTTCCATGCCGCCTGCAACATGTCGAAGGCCGGGGCGAACTGCCCCGCCTGCCGCATCCGGTCCGCCTGCGCGGCCGCCAGCGTCGCCTTCAGATTGCCAAGGCTGCGTTGGCCCTGAAGCGAGGGGCCGGCCAGCGCCGACGCCTTCTGCACGGCGCTCATGGCGATGCCGTCCTGTCCGGTTTGAGCCAGCACCCGCACCGCCGCGTCATAGGCGCCGGCGTCATTGGCGGGGGCGTCCAGCGCCTGCGCCGCCAGCTGGCCCGCGCCGCGCGCATCGCCCAGTTCCAGCATGCCCTGCGCCAGCGCGCCCATGCGGTCGGCGGACAGGCCGCGCATCTCCGACGCCTGGCGCAACATGGCGAGCCCCTGGCCCTGCGCGCCCCGCGCCCCAGCGGCCTTAGCCTGAGCGATGGTGGCGGATATGCCGAGGCCGGCGATGAAATTGCGCATCTCCGCCGTGCGCTGCCCTTCCGGGATGCGCGCGGCGACGGCCTGCGCATCGCCGGTGCGTCCCGCGCGGTCCAGGATCAGCGCGGCGGCGTAAAGCGGTTCGGGCTTGTCGGAATAGGAAAGCTGGCGGACCAGCGCGTCCTGCTCCGCCACGCGGCCCTGCTGCTGAAGCAGCCCGGCAAGGTCGTAGGCGACCCAGGGATCGTCAGGCGCATTGCCCATGGCGGCGCGCAGCAACTGTTCGGCGCGGGCGCTGTCCCCTGCGTCGAGGGCGGCGCGCGCCTCGTTGCGGGTGGCGCTGGCCTGGGCCGTCGCGGCTCCAGCGCCGGCCTTGCCCAACTGGCGGTAGAGTTCGGCCGCCTCATTATAGCGGCCCTGTCGTTCATAGACGCTGGCCAGCACCGATACCGCAGGCCCCTTGTCGCGAAAGTCCGACTGGCTGAGCGCAGCGGCGAGCCGCTCCGCCTGCGCGAGGTCGCCCTTGTCGAGCGCAGTCCGGGCGGAGTCCAAATCGGCATAGAAGCGCGCCGACTGCAATGCCTCGGCCCATTTGCCCGCGCCCCCCATGCGCGAGGCGCGGGTCAGCAGGTCGCGGGCCTGCGCGAATTCGGACTTGCGCAGCCGCACGATCCCCATGCCGCCCAGCGCGTCGGCGTCGTTGGGATTGGCGGATAGCGCCGTGCGGAAGCGGGCGGCCGCGGCGTCGAGCTGTCCGGCCTCCAGCGCGCGGAAGCCGGCGGCACGGGCGTCGCCGCCCCGGTCCGTACGGGTGGGGCGCGCGGGCGCGGTCGCGGTGCGCGCCGGGGCCTGCGCCGCCGCCTGGGCGGGAGGGGCAGGGCGGGCGGCTTGCGCAGGCTGCGGCCTGGCCGCGGCCTTGGGCTGGGGCGCATTGCCGGCAAGGCCGCGCCGCGCTTCGGCATTGGCGGGATCGATGGCCAGCACCCGGTTATAGGCCTGTCGCGCCAGGTCGCCGCGTCCCTTGGACTGCCAGTAGCGCGCCTGCTTGAGCAGCGGGGCGACACCCTGCACCTCCGCCTGCGCCAGGGGCATCGTCGCGATGGCCAGCAGCGGCAGGCCGAGGATGGAGATCGTCTTCTTCATGATCATTTCACCGCTTCGAGGCGCTTGGTTTCCTGCCGCTTGAACAGCAGATAGACCGGTGCGGAGATGAGGAAGGCGACCAGCAGGCCACCCAGGGCGATCAGGAACGGCCGCTGGCTCATCCAATAGGCGATCTTCATCCAGACCGGCAGCGATCCGACCCAATAGCCGTCGCCCACCGCAAAGCTCGCCATGCCTTCGCCGTCCACCACCGAAAGATCGCCCTGCACCTGCGCGTTGATCCTGGTGTCGTTGAGGCCGTTGACCAGCGCCGGCAGCGCTTCGGGATCGCTGGCCAGCAGCGCGACGACGCTGCGGCCGGTGTCGAAGGGCGACTGGAAGCCGACGATGCCGCTGAAGCTGTCGGACCCGGAGAAGAAGCCGTCGACCGTGCCGCTGTCGCTGCGCTCATAGGGGGAGAAGAGGTCGAAGGCCCGCTCCACCGGCGTGCGTTCGGTGACGCGCAGCCGGCCGTCCTGGTAGAAGACGGGCGCGCCGGAAAAGAGCGATTCCGACTGGGCGATCTGGACCGGGCCGATGACCAATATGTCCTTGCCCGCCATGCGCGCGGCATCGACCGACCGGGTGACGCTGGCCCGGATCGCGGGTGCGCCGGTCGCGTCCCCGAAACGGCCCATGACGTTCAGGAAGGCCTCGACCACGGCGGCCGTCGGATCGCCGGGCAGCAGGACGACCGTCTCCGCCATGTCGGGCCGCACGGTGAAGGGATAGCCCCCGCCCGCGAAGCTCGCCAGATTGGGCATGTGCAGCGCATGATAGGCGTGGCTGAGGTCGATCGAGCTTTCCGGCAAGATGCTGACGCGCACATTGTCGGGCAGCATCCCCTCGCAGCGCTGCTTGGACTGGACCAGCAGATTATAGTCGAACACCAGCGAGTTCTGGCCGAACAGGTCGTAGCGCGGCAGCACGACGTCGGCGCGCGACGTATAGGCCGTGGGCCGTCCGCCGCCGAACCATTTGTCCCACCAATGTTCGCCGGTCAGCGGCAGGGTGGTCAGATATTGGCCGTTCATCGACAGGTCGAGGCGCGAGCGGGACTTGTCCAGCCAGGGGGCGGACGGATAGCGGTAGCGCAGGTCGAGCTTGGCCCCCTGGCGCGGCCAGAAGAACAGGTCGGGCGCGACATGGAAACCGGCGCTGAGCGGGCCGGGCGGCAGGCCGATGCCCTGCAGGGCATAGCGCGGCACGATCTCGCCCAGGCGCACCGGCCGGTCGGTGCGCAGCCAGCGCGGCGCGGAATAGCGGGGGAAGGAGGGCAGGCGCACGCCGTCCAGCGACGCGCTCGCCCCGCCCAGCATGCCCCGTCCGATGGCGAGCGCCGCGGCCGCCTGCTTCAACTGCTTCTCGTCGCTGCCGCTGACGACCAGCAACTGGCCCTCGCTGTCCACCGGATTGGTGATGATGGTGGCGGCGGGCCCTCCGGGAAGGTTGATGCCGGGAATGCGGCGGCCCGGCGTCACGAACAGCACGGCGTTGCCGGCGGGGATCTGGCCAAAGCTGGGCTTGAAGGAATAGCCGCGATAGCTGGCCATGCCGCCGAACCAGGATGCGGTGCTGGCCGCTGCCTCCAGCTCGCCATTGGTGGGCTTGCCCGCGAAGACGAAGGGCAGTTTCAGCGCCACATTGTCGTTGCGGTCGAAAAAGGGCGCGGGCAGGCGCGCGAGGTCGGGCTTCAGCGGCAGCGACTGGGTGGTGATGTTCAGCACCGACCGCGTGTTGCTGACATTGGCCCAGAGCGAGCTGTGGAAGGGGTCTTCGCAGTCGCGGGTGTAATGGCCGATGAAGCGTAGGTTGAGCGAATTGTCGCCCGGCAGGAACAGCGCCGGGTTGATCGGCACGGTCACCGTCTGCGTCGTGCCGTCCGAAGGCCGAAGCGGCAGGGCGTTGACCACTTCTCCGTTCAGCAGGACGACGATCTGGCTGAGGTCGCCCAGCAGCGAGGGCGAGAAGTTGAAGGCCAGGGTCAGAGAGGCGCCGGTCACGACCTGGTTGCTGCGCAGGCCGAAGGGAATGCCATATTCGCCGCGCGTTCCGGCGAGGCGGATGGGGTTCTTGACCTGCAGGTCCTTGAGCAGCAGCCGCTGCGGCTTGCCGCCCGCCGCCGGGACCGGCGTGGCCGCGGCGGGGGTGCTCGCCGGCACGGCGGGAACCGCATTGGCCGAAGTGGTGGCGAGCGCCCCGGCGGCCGCGGCGGCGGCCATGGCGCGCATCGCCTTCTTCCGGCGGCGCGGCAGGCGCCATATGTCGATGATCGTGTCGATGCCCACGCTGAAAATATCCCTGATGGATTTGAGGCCGGCGACCGGCGCCAGCGGCTTGTCCGATTGCCACGCATCGGCGCGGCCCATGACGGCGCGCACCAGATGACGGGCATGCACCATGTCGAGCGGCTGGAAGCGCAGCTTGGCCCGGCCGTTATCCAGGCGAACCGTGTCGACCGGAATGGTCAGCGTCTCGTCGCCCATCGGCAGCGAGATGTCCGTGACCTTGCGTCCCTGGAGCGCGAAACCGTCCGGCAGCTCCGCCGCCAGCCCGCCCAATGAAATGTCCACGGTCGTCCCGTCGACGACATAGCCGTCGTCGAAATAGAGCGTCACGGGCATTTGCGCGGTGATGCGGATATTCTCGCGCACCTGCCGCTGTTCCCGTGCGACCGAAATCGCCGCGATCAGGATCAGCAGGCTGAAGCTCGCCCATGCGGTGTTCAGCAGCACCGTGTCCCACTGGGCGTCGAACAGGAGGGGGAAGTTCAGCTTCACGAAGCCGAAGATCACGCCGAACACCAGCAGCAGCGCGGTGATGACATGCGGCCGCACCGTGGTGCCGTCGAAATAGGTCTGGTCCAGCAGGCCGCCCTTGTCGGTCACGTTGAACTTGCCCTTGCGCGGGTTCAGCAGCGTGAACAGCGTCGGCTTCACCAGATGGAAGGCGAGCAGCGTTTCGTAGATCTCGCCCCAGAAGGGCCGCCGGTCGCCGCCCTGGATGCGCTCGCTCGACATGGTGGAGATGAACAGGTGCGGCAGCGCATAGGCGAAGATCAGCGCGGCCGACGCATGGATGATGTTCTGTCCGCCGATCAGATAGGCGAGCGGCGACGTCAGGAACACGATGCGCGGCAGCGGAAACTGGAAATGCAGCATCGCGTTCAGGTAGCAAAGCCGCTGGTGCCAGTTCAGGCCCGGCCCGAAAAGCGGATTGTCGATCCGCATGATCTGCGTCATGCCGCGCGCCCAGCGGATGCGCTGGCCGACATGCAGCACCAGCCGCTCGGTCGCGAGGCCCGCCGACAGGCGGATGCCGATATAGGCGGTGTTCCAGCCCATGCGCTGCAGTTTCAGCGCGGTATGCGCGTCCTCCGTCACCGTCTCGCCGGCAAAGCCGTTGGTCTGCTCCAGCGCGGATCGGCGGATGACCGCGCACGACCCGCAGAAGAAGGTCGCGTTCCACAGGTCGTTGCCCTTCTGCACCGCGCCGTAGAACAGGTCGCCTTCGCCCGGCAGTTCCTTCACATTGCCCAGGTTCCGCTGCACCGGATCGGGCGAATAGAAATGGTGCGGCGTCTGCATCAGCGCCAGCCGCGCGTCCTTCTGGAACCAGCCGACCGTCATCTGCAGGAAGGCGCGGGTGGGGACGTGGTCGCAGTCGAAGATCGCGATCAGTTCCCCGTCGGTCTTCTTCATCGCGGCGTTCAGATTGCCCGCCTTGGCGTGCAGATTGTCGGCCCGCGTCAGGTAGCCGCAGCCGGCCTGCCGCGCGAAGGCCCGGAATTCGGGGCGGCGGCCGTCGTCCAGGATATAGACGTGGAAGCGGTCGCGCGGATAATCCATGTCCATCGCCGCGAAAACCGTGTTCTGGACTATCGCCAGGCTCTCATTATAGGTGGGGATATAGACGTCGATGACCGGCCATTGATCGGGCTCGCCCTCGATCTCCACGACCGGGCGGTCCAGCGGCCAGCTCGTCTGCAACAGGCCCAGGACCAGGATGACCCAGGCGTAGAGTTCCGCCAGATAAAGGCCGGTGCCCAGCAGGGCCGCGGGCAGGCTGTCGAAGTCCAGCGTGTGCGTCGTGCGCCAGAACAGATAGCGGGTGGATACCAGCAGCGACAATATGCCGATGGCGATGGTCGACCGCTTGCCGGGCGAACGGTTGAACAGGATCACGCCCGCCATGGTGGTCAGCGCGAATATCCACTGCGATTCCAGGTCGAGCGGCACCGTCACCACGACGATGACGACGGCAGCCACGAAGAGCCCCGCCGCAAGCCTGAGAAGGGCCTGCGGGGCGAATTGGGAAGGGAGGGACATCAGGCGTCTCCTGTAACCTCGATGTTCGCCTCTCCCGGGGCGGGTTTCAGTCCGATGCGCTCTTCCACGGCGTCGGCGAACAGGCGCAGGTCCTGCAACGCGGCGCTCGGCGGCGCATATTTGCTGATGAGTTCGAACCGCGCGAGCGCTTCGTTGACGGCCTCGTCGCGGCGGATGGTGGCCAGCAACTGGTCCCCGAACAGGTCGCGAACGAAGCTGTGGCTGTGGCGCGACAGCTTCTGCCGGTCGTCCAGCTGGTTGAGGACGAAGACGGTGCGGTCCAGCTTCATCGCCGGGGCCGTCTCGCTCAGGCGGTTGAGCGTGGCGAGCGACGCGGCGGTGGGCAGAAGGGGACAGATATGCAGCACGCAGCGGGGCATCAGCAGTTCCAGCAGGTGCCGGTCCTCCGATGCGACATCGACGATCCAGATATGGCCGGGATCGAACATCCGCTCGAACTCCCGGTCCACCCGCGCCGCGAAGGCGGCGGAGCGGCTCTGGCCATGGCCCTGCATGACGCTGACCCCGAAGGCCACCAGCGGTTCGCCGCCGCCCGCGCCCCATTCCGGCACGGCCTGCGCCGGCATGAAGCCGAAATGCATCTTCAGCGAATCCTGGAAGGTGCAGTCGAGCGCGTTGACCTCATAGCCCTTGCCGGCAAGGTGCAGGGCGAGCTGGGCCGCCAGGAAAGTCGTGCCGGTGCCCCCCTTGGGCGATTGAAGCAGGATGACGGCCATCAATCCAGCTCCGAGAAGCGGTTGAAGAATTCCTTGAGGTCGACATTGTTCTTCGGCGCCGCCCGCCGCTGGGGCGCGCCATATTGGGCGAAGATCTGATTCGGCGCGGCCTGGGGCTGCGATGTCCTGGCGGCGGGGGCGGGCCGTTCGTCCTGCTGGACCTGCCGGACGGGCAGCCGTGCGGCGTCATCGCCCACCACCTTCTGGTCGCCCAGTACGGCCGCGAAAATGGGCCATAATTCCGTTTCCGAGAACCGGTCCTCAAATTCGCGATAGGCGAAGTCCTTGCGGTTCAGCTTCTCCAGCAGTTTGCGAGCATCGCGGCGCATTGGCCCCCCATATGCGTGAACGGTAAGTAGTTTGTTGCTTATAGCTAATTTACTATATCTTTCTTAATAGAATGACAGTGGGATGCGACAAAAAACTGAAAGCTGATATGGATCAAGAAAGATATGCCGATCGTTTCGCTAATAGACTGTTTCTGAACGGTATATGTCGGCAAATACATTCCACCGGGCTTTTCTGTCATGTCTCATCCGTAACGATCCGGGGCAGCAAGGATCGGTTTTGTGCCAATGAGATACAGGTGCGGCTCGATTCATGGCATTTTTTCAACCTGAACCGGATTGGATTATAAAGGGAATATCATGATCGGGCGGCTGACGGATAAAGGCCGGTCATTTCCCTTGCGACCCGGACAAGTGTTAAACAAGCTGGAATCACTGGCGCATCATCGCCGGATAGGCGACTTCATCAGGACCATATCATGAAGTGGTGGCCGATCCCGCAAGACGGGGATCGGGCTTTACTACAAACCCTCGGCCTCGACCCAATGGGCGCCAGTGATCTCCCGCGCCAGTTCCCAAACCTGGCGGCGGATGTCGGGAACGGCGACGATTTCCCAATGGGCGCCGCGGGTCATCGGGCCGACGACGAAAAGGCGGGGCTGGGCCGATCCGTCGCGGGCTATGGCATGGCATTGGCGGTCGACATCGATGCCGATCGCCAACGGATCGGGGCGGATGTCGCCCCGCGATGCCAGGCGACGCAGCAACGGATCGTCGGTGCGCCGCAGGTCGCCCAGCGGGCCGGTGCAATTGACGACCCTGGCGAAGGCGACGGTCTCGCCCTCTTCCCGGCCACGACGACGCAGATGCACATGGATCGTGCCGCCCTCCGGAACGGCCTGCACGACCTTCGCGGCGCGGATTTCCAGCCGTCCTTCCGCCTGCATCGCCGCCAGCCGCTCCGCCACCTGCGGTGCGATGCGGTGGCGGTGTACGTCCCAATAGGGGCGCAGGTGGCGCAGGCAGCGGCTGCGCTCCTCCGCGCTGGCGGCCCGCCACATATCCTGGGTGAAGCGGCGAAGTTCATCCACGGCATTGCGCCAGCCGATTTCCGCGCTGCGCCTGCGCAGCGTCCGGACCAGCGTGGAAGCGGCGCCCTTCGGCCGGTCGCTGCGCGGCGCATAGGGGGGTGCCGGCGCATGGCTTTGTGGCGCCAGCCCACGGCGGGATAGGGCGACGATCCGCCCCCGGAACCCGGCACGATCCAGGCTGAGCGCGCAATCCACCGCCGTCAGCCCGCTGCCGAGCAGCAGCACCCGATCGCTGTCCTGCAAGCCCGCCGCGATGGTCGCCGCCCAGGGATCGTTCACATAGACGGCGTTCTCGGGGCCGTCCCTGTCGCGCAATCCGGCAAAGGCGGGCAGGTCGTGCGGCGGCAGATTGCCGGGCGCCAGCGCCACGATGTCGGCTTCGATCCCGCCCCCGGAACGCAGGACGACGCATATGCCGTCGTCGCGCAGCTGCAGGTCGACGGCATCGCCGCTCAATATGGTCAGCCTGTCCGCGGCCTGCCCCCGCATCTGGTCCAGCATGGCGCTGAGATAGGCGCCATAGTCGCGCCGGGTGGCGAAGCTGCCTTCCTGGCCCAGTCCCTGCTGCTTCAGCCAGTCGGTGAAATGATGGGGGCTGTCGGGCAAAGCGCTCATATTGGCGGCGCGCACGTTGAGAACATGGCCGGCATGCGCCGCTCCATAGGCGAGGCCCCGGCCCATCCGTTCTTCATGGCGCTCCACCATCGTCACGCGCAACGCACCATGACGAAGCAGGTTGATGGCGAGCAGCGTGCCGCTGAACCCTCCTCCGATAATGGCGGCGTGATCGACCTTCAGCATGGATCAGGCATTTTTCCATAACAGCGGTTGGCCCGGATGGCGCGGCGGACCATGGAAGAAGCAGGATCGCAACTGTCCCAACCCCTTCCGCCCGAACGCATTTCCCAAGCCTAGGAGCGGACAGGCAATAGGGGCAAGCCCCATTGTGGACAAGGGTCGCGGCAATGCCGATCCGGCGTCATGGAACGCCGTCGGCAATATGCTGTGCAACGGCATTTTGACGCATGGGCGGCCGCTCGCTACGGAGGCTGGCATGATCGCACTGCTATCCCCCGCCAAGACGTTTGATTTCGAACGCGCGCTGCCGCCCCTGCCCGTCACCACCCCGCATTTCGCCGAAGAGGCGCGCGACCTGGCCAGATCGGCCGCCAACCTTTCGCAGAAGCGGTTGTCGGAGTTGATGCATATCTCGCCGCGCCTGGCGAAGCTCAATGCCGACCGCTTCCGCGATTTTGCCGACTTGCCCGAACGGCAGGCTTTGTTCGCCTTCGCCGGCGATGTCTATACAGGTTTCGAAGCCAGTACGCTGGACGAAGCGGCGGTCGCCTTCGCGCAGGACCATGTCCGGATGCTGTCGGGCCTTTATGGCCTGTTGCGGCCGCTGGACGCGATCCGGCCCTACCGGCTGGAGATGGGGACGCGCTGGGCGCCGCGCCACAAGAAGCTGACCGACTGGTGGGGCGATCGCATCGCTGAACTGCTCCGCGGGCAGATCGCGGAGGAGGGGTCGGGCGTGGTCCTCAACCTCGCCAGCCAGGAATATTTCGCGGCGGTGGAAGGCAAGCTGGCGGGCATCCGCATCATCGACGTCGATTTTCGCGAGCCCGGTCCCGACGGACCGCGCTTCGTCAGTTTCAATGCCAAGCGCGCCCGGGGCATGATGGCCCGATGGATGTGCGAGCATCGCATAACCGACGTCGATGCGATGCGCGGCTTCGACAGCGACGGCTATCGCTTCGATGCCGGGGAGAGCGAGCCCGATCGCTGGCGCTTCACTCGGGCCTGAGCGGGCTTGCCGCCGTTCCGTTGCTACGACCGCCCGGATGGCCGGATGGGAAGCGAGATCGTGATCGCTCGCTTCCCACCCATGATCAGGATTTGGCGGTCGCGGCTTCGGGCGTCTTTTCCTCGCCGCCCAGATGCGAACTGGCTGCTTCCAATGCCGCCTTCAGCGACTTGGGCTTGGCGGTTCCATTGGCCTTCGCAGGAGCGGCCTTCTTTACCGGGGCCTTTTCCTGCGCAGGGGCCTTGGAAGCGGCGGCAGCCTTGCCGTCCGCCTTGTCGCCCTTGGCGGCGGCGATCGAAAGGCGCTGGCGCGGCTCCTTCCTGTCCTTACTGGCGGAGGCCGGCGCCGCGGCGCGATTGCCGCGGTTCGATATGACGGGGGCGGGCCCATCCTTCGCCTTGTTCGTCTTTGGCGCTGCGGCCTTAGCAGGCGCCGCGGCCTTCGCCGGCGCATCGGACCCGGCGGCGGGAGCAGCCCTTTCCGATGATTTGGGCGCTGCCGCCTTGGGCGCGGCGGCCGGGCTTGCCGGAGTGGCCGCTGCCTTCGCAGGGGCTGCGGCCTTGGCAGCGACGGCCGGCTTACGGCCCAGGCCGGCCTTTTCCGCGACGGCGCGACGCGCCTGCGAATAGCTTTGCGCCACCAGCGGATAGGTGCTGGGCAGCTTGTAGCGTTCCCGATATTGTTCCGGCGTCAGGCCATGAGCGGCCAGATGGCGCTTCAAGGTCTTGTACGGCCTGCCGTCGATCAGGCTGAGGATATGATCGGGCGAGGCGAGGCTCTTGCGCACCGAAACCGCAGGCGTGAAGGTTTCGGCAGCGGGCTCGGCAATGGTCGCCGTGGCATTTTCCGTCAGCGCCGTGCGGGTGGTCTTGATCAGATCGGCCAGGCTTTCGCTCGGAACGCTGTTTCGCGAGACATAAGCGCTGAGCAACTGGACGGTAAGGGCAGTGATGTCGTTCTTGTCTTCGTCGGCCATGTGAGCGAACCCGTTTCAGGAGGATGTTAGCGCTATTTGCGCAAATCGACACAGATTGTAAATGTCGGATTTCCAGTAAATGGTCTTCTATGCCTGTATTTGCCGGCAATCGATCCAATGTCGGAAAGTCGATCCCGTTCCATGATCGTCAAATCGGCGTGCGTGATCGGGCATCAATCCTTCTCAATGACATCGGTCCTGGGCATGAGGCGGCAGTCGCGCCAGTTCCGGTCGCCCCTGGGCACGAAAGACACATAGTCGCCGTCGATGATGAGGGCCGCCCGGGGGCTTCGATAATATCGGCCCAGCGATATTGCCCCGCGTTTGAGCGTGAGCTGCCCGTCCTTCCAGACGACAGTGGCGCGGTCGGCATCGGCGCGGACGGAAAAGCGCCGTCCGGCGGCGCACTGGACCTCCATGTCGGCGTCCGGCCGTTGTGCGCCTGCCGGCGCGAGGGTCGCGGCGGCCGCCACTATGGCGGCCATCGGCATGAGGGCGCCGGGGAGAGAGCGGCATGTCATTGCTGGAGCCTTGTTGGAACGGACTTCCTCCCTAACTCGCCGTCGAGTCGTCGGTTCCTGTGGCGAGGGCGTTGGCGATCATGGCGGCCAGCGTCTCCTCCGCCCGCTGCTTGACGCCCGCATCCTTGGACAGCAGGTCGTGCCTGATCCATTGCGGCGCCCGACTGAGAATAGCCATGATCAGATTCGTCGTCTTCTCGTCCATGCCACCGCTATGCGGGCGCTGTTTGCTTCCGGCAACCGCAAAAGGAATCACCCAGATCAAGCTGCGCCTTGGGCGTCACGGACAATGGCCGCCGCGGCCATGGCGGAACGGCCCCGCGCCTTGACCGATGTTGAACCTGCGGGTGCTGAGTTGTTGCGGCGTGTCGCGAATTTTCGATGGGTTTGCCACGAAGCATGTCAGGCTATGAACCATGCCCGAACAGGTCAACGAAGGTGCTGTTGCACCTCCATCCTGTTTTCAGCAATGACATTATATGAGAAATATTATTCGGGCATGGTCCGACCATTTATGGCGTGACAGCGAGGCGTGTCGGCCCCGCTGCCAAAACGCGGGGGAAGTCTTCAGTCGTCCATCCGAATTAAATCACCGGATGAACGGGTCCGGGCCGCCCACGGCGCGGAGGTCGAAGGGGCCCTTGATGGAGCCATCGATCTTCTCGTGCCTGTAGAAGGGCTCGACGACAAGCTTGTTCCTCTCGCTATCGAGGTTGCGTTGCAGTTCCTGCGACTATTCGTCGGACGTCTCCCTAAGTCGATGGGAAAAAGATCGATGAGGCCCGATTCCATGAGGGAACGATTTGCCGCTTGGCCAAGTCGCGGGGCATCGATGCTTGCAGCAGGCCTGTTCATTGCCGAATGGCGAATGCCTTGCGCTTCACCGTGAATGTCTCGCGACGGCGGAGCCAATGCTGCACCGGCCGGTCCAGCAGGGCGAAGCCAAGGATGGACGCAAGCATGGCCATCAGCAGCATGGCGGTCGCCAAGGCAATGTCGCTTGCGGCCCCGCCGCCTGACCACCTTTCCATGAATGTGATCATCGGCCGGTGAACGAGATAGAGAGCGAAGGAGGCCGCTCCCAGCGATTGCAGCCCAGGCTGGCGGAGCAGATGCGATAATGCGCCCTGACCATGGGCGAATATCAATATCAGGACAGCCATCGGCGGCAGGAAGATGAGCTGGTAGCGAAAAGCGAGCGGAACTGCGAACCATTCCACGGCGACCATGGTCGCCGGCAGCGAAATGACCGCAAGTGCTTCCGTTGCGCTCGTCGCCCACCGTCGTCCGATGCCCGATCGCCAGGCCCGGCACAGCAGGATGCCCGCAATGAATTCGAACAGCCGCGTAAGCGGGAACACATAGAAGATCCAGTCCACCCAGGGCGAATAACCCGCGACCCTAAGGGCGGTAAAACAGCTTCCCGCCACGATCAGGACCATGCCGGCGATGAAGACCGCGCGCAGCACCGGCTCGCGCCATTTCAAAAGCCATGGGAAAAGCGCATAGAAGAACAGCTCGTCGGACAGGCTCCAGGAGGGGCCGTTGAGCGAATAATGGACCAACGGGTCTGGAGACCAGCTATGATCAACTGGACGGTCGAAGTGGGCGCAACCGACGATGCCAGCGATATTCGCACGACGTTGCGCATACCCTTTAGCTTGAACTAGACCAGATTTCGACCCGTCGGTTCGGCCGCTCTGGATCTGTGTTTTCACCGCCTTTTCCGGGTCGGCAGAGGATTGCTCCTGCTTGGAATATGCTCTGGCGCGGCGATCCGGTTATATCGGATGGGCGGGACACTCTACTGCGCGCCTGGTCGGACCCTGCCCTGTTCTGCCGCCGCTTCGCGCCATTGTCCCTGCGCGATGCCGTTGAGCGTCCAGTCCCCGATCCGCCACCGCACCAGCCGCAAAGTCGGGTGCCCCAGGGCAGCCGTCATGCGCCTGACCTGTCGGTTGCGTCCTTCGCGGATCGTCAGGCTCAGCCAGCAATCCGGCACGCTCTTGCGAAACCGGACCGGGGGATCGCGGGGCCAGAGGGGGGGCGCGTCGATGCGTTCGACCTGCGCGGGCAGGGTCAGGCCGTCCTTCAGGCGCACGCCACGCCGCAGCGCCGCCAGCGTCGCCCCGTCCGGGTCCCCCTCCACCTGCACGAGATAGGTCTTGGGCATCTTGAAACGCGGGTCGGCTATCCGCGCCTGCAGGCGGCCGTCGTCGGTCAGCAGCAACAATCCCTCGCTGTCGAGGTCGAGCCGGCCCGCCGGATAGAAGCCGGGGCGGTCGATATAGGCGGCCAGCGTCGGACGGGGCGGGCCCGTCCGTTCATCGCTGAACTGGCAGAGCACGCCATAAGGCTTGTTGAACAGGATCAGCGCCATGACGGATCAGTCCGCATCGAACGCCAGGCTGCCCTGGTCGATCAACGCCGCAACCAGCGTGACCACGGCGGCGGAGGCCGCGAGTTCCGCATCCACGACCATGGCCGGTTCCATGCACAGCCCCTCGGCCAGTCGCGCCGTGTCGCCGTCGCAATCGAAGCCATGGCCGTCCACGAACAGCAGCAGTTCCGGCTCTCCCTGGCGGATGAAGGAAAAGCGGCTGGCGGGATTGCGGCTGAGCGGCACGCCCTGAGCCAGAAGGGCGCGCACCGTCGCTTCGTCCGCCGGCTCATCCGGCCGCCAATCCATGTCCGCCGACTTGGGCAGGCTGTTGTAAAGGCCGAACCAGCGGGCGAAGGCGCGGCGGTCGGACAGCGCCTCCAGCACCATGGCATGCATCCGGTCGAGGGCCGACGCCGCGATCTCACCGGCATTGGGCTGGATGATGAGGTCGGGATCGGCATAGCGATCCTCGTCCACCATGTCGTCGGCCTGATGCCGGCACCAGTTTTCGATTAGTTCGGCGCGGGACGGCGCGCGGAAGCCGATGGAATAGGTCATGCAGTCCCCGCCCACCGCCACGCCGTCATGCGTGAAGCAGGGCGGGACATAGAGAATGTCTCCGGGTTCGAGGACATAGTCCCCCGTCGCCTCGAAATCGGGGATCAGGCGCAGGTCGTCATGCGGCAGCAGCGGCGTTGCGGAATCGCATCGCGGGCCGACGCGCCAGCGCCTCTTGCCCAGGCCCTGCACCAGGAACACGTCATATTGGTCGAAATGCGGCCCGACGCCGCCCCCGTCGGTAGCATAGCTGACCATCACATCGTCGATGCGCCAGTCGGGTATGAAGCGGAAGGGTTGGATCAACGCCGCGACATCGGGCACATGATGGTCGACCGCCTGCACCAGAAGTGTCCAGGCGTCGCCGAGTTCGGTGAAACGATCCTCCGGCAGCGGGCCGCTTTCCATGGCGAGCCTATCCGCCTGCCGGGTGATGAGGCGCGATTCGACGCCCTCCTCGCAGGCGAAGCCGGCCAGCTCGTCCGGCTCCAGCGGGTTGCGCCACGCGCTCCACGGGTTGCGGATCAGCAGCGGGCGCTTCTGCCAATGGTGGCGCAGGAACAGGTCAATGTCGAAACGGGCGAGGTGCATGCCCCGCCCATGCGCCGTCCTGCACCCGCTGTCAAAGAAAGGAACCGCGCCAGCGCGCCGTTCAGACGGCCCAGTTCAGGTAGAAGTCCTTGAGCGCGTGCGCATCATGGAGGGCGTTGTGCGGCATCCGGCTGTTGGACGCGGCGCTGAACCCCGCGCCGTTGATGAGTTCAAGGCGCAGCCCGTCCAGCCTGATCATCTCGGCCGGGCCGGTCACGAGCAGGGCGCAGAAATGGGCGAGGTCATCGGGCCAGTCGGCGATGATAAGCGGATCGCGGTCATGCGCCAGATAGGCTTCCAGATGCTGGGCGGCCTCCACCCGGTTCAACTGATGGTCGACGCCCGGCGGCACGAAGCGCAGATAGGGAATCACATTCTTCTCCACCCAGGGATGGATTTCGGCCGGCAGGGGAAGCGAGACGTAGAAATCCTGGTCTCCAATTTCGGGGACGAGCGCCAGGCTGATGAGGTCGCCGCCGAAGCCGTTGAATTCTGTATCGAGGAAATATCGCATCTCGCTCCTTTGACGCCGCGCCGCATTGCCGTAAAGCCCCCGCTGGCGGCGGACCCGCCGGGAGTAGTTGGTATGCAGGCACGCGAATTCATCGGAACGGCGCAGGTTCCCGGCGGGGAGGAACTGACCCTCTATCGCCGAGGCGGGGATTTCATGATCGTGCTCGACCGCAACGAACTGATGAGCAGCCGGATGAGCGGGTCGGAAGAGGCGCTCGCCAATCTGAGCTGCGAACGGCTGCGCGGCCGGGCGCGCCCGCATCTGCTGATCGGCGGCTATGGCATGGGCTTCACGTTGCGCGCGGCGCTGGCGGCGCTCGACGGCACGGCAACCGTCACCGTGGCGGAACTGGTGCCGGAGATCATCCAGTGGGCGCGCGGGCCGATGGCGGAACTGGCCGCGGGTTGCCTGGACGATCCGCGCGTGCGGCTGGTCCAGGCTGATGTGGCCGATCTGATCGGCACGGCGCGGGGGCTGTACGACGCCATCCTGCTCGACGTCGACAATGGGCCGGACGGCTTAGTGCGCCAGGCGAACGACCGTCTCTATTCGGCGCAGGGGATCGCGGCTGCGATCGCCGCGCTCAGGCCCGGCGGCATATTGGCGATCTGGTCCGCCGCTCCCGATGCGAGCTTCACCCGCCGCCTTTCCCGCGCTGGCCTGACGGTCGAAGAGGTTGCCGTGCGCGCCCGCAGCAACGGCAAGGGGCCACGGCACGTCATCTGGTTCGCCACGAAAAGAGCGTCCCGATAGCGCAAACGTCCGGGGTGACCCATGAACAGGGTCAGCGCGGCATGGGAATGCGCCTGCACGAACAACAGCAATAATGGTTCCGTCCTCTCATAAAAAAATCCCGGCCTCACGATCCGATGAGAAGGATCGTCCGTCATACGGGCTTATCGGCGACGTCGCTGGTGCAATTGTGCAACAAGGACAAGCTGTTGCGACCAATGAAGACCGACCGGCGGTTTACGCGGGACTATTCGAATTCTAAGTGCGGCACCCTCTGGATTTCGAAGCTTCTCGAAGGATATTGACTTGAAGAAGATCATCGCCATCGCCGCCGTCGCGGCTTCTTTCGCCTCTCCCGCCTTCGCGCAGGACGCGGTGCGCTCCAACTTCTCCGGCCCCTATGTCGGCGCCGTCGTGGGTGCCGACCATGCCGATCTCGGCGCGGACGCGCATGACACCGGGCTGCTCTATGGCGGCGTCATCGGCTATGACATCAACCTGCGGGGCGCGGTGTTCGGCATTGAAGGCGAATATGCCGATTCCGACACCAAGGATTCGAGCACCGACGTCTTCGTCGCCGGCGATCGCGTCAGCGCGCGCACCGGCCGCGATCTCTATGCCGGCATTCGCATCGGCGGCCAGGTTGCCGAAAATGTGATGCTCTATGCCAAGGGCGGCTACACCAACGCCCGCGCCAAGGGTTCCTATCAGAACGGCGCCACGATCCAGACCGCCTCGGGCAACCTTCAGGGCTATCGTCTGGGCGCTGGCGTCGAAACCAATGTGATGGGTTTCCTTGCCCGCCTCGAATATCGCTATTCGAGCTATGAGCGCGTCTTCGACGTGAAGCCCGAGCGCCACCAGGCTGCGCTGGTCGTCGGCTATCGCTTCTGACTTGGACGCGGGAGCGGCGCCCCATCGGGACGCCGCTCCCGCGGCATCTGGTTTGCCCGTTCAGCGAAATGATCTGGCGAGGATGACCAGCGTCGGATCGCCTTCCACCGGTTCGACCGCAAAGCCCTTTTCCCGCTCCAATTCTATGGTGCCGTGATTGTCGCGGCTCTCGATCGAGATCACCCGCCGCACGCCGCGCTTCTGCGCCTCGCCGGCCAGATGGTCGAGCACCGCCCAGCCGACGCCCCGGCCCTTATAATCCCCGCGCACCGATACGGCGACTTCGGCCGTGTCCATCGCATTGTCGCAGGCCAGGATGCCGGAGGCGACGAGTTCGCCCGTGGCGCCATCGAACGCCAGGATGCTTTCGCTGCGGAAATGGTCGGCATGGATCAGCGGGTCGAGTTGCTCATGACCGACATGGGGCACGGCGGAAAAGAAGCGGAAGCGTCGGTCCTCGTCGCTGACCTTGTCGAAAAAGGCCGCGAGCAGCGTCTCGTCGCTTTCCTCCGCAGGCCGGACATGGAGCTGGAGGCCCGACCGGGTCGGCAGGCTGAGGATGGTCTTGGCGTCGGTCATGAAACTGTCTCCCTTGTCAACGGCGCCAGAGTAGCTGTCGGACCGACGGCGCACCTTGATCCTCGACAATCTGGAAGGATCAGGGTGCGCCGGCAGGGAACCTCCAGGCCTTTGCTTTACCGCGTTTTCCAAGCCAGCAGATGATCCCGTCTGCTGGGAAAACGCCTTAGGCGTCGATATTGCGCCGGAAGGTTTCGGGCAGGAAGATCATTCCCAGGACGACGGTCGCCGCCGCCACCACCACCGGGTACCAGATACCGTAATAGATGTCCCCGGTCGCCGCGACCATCGCGAAGCCGATCGCCGGAAGCAGCCCGCCCAGCCAGCCATTGCCGATGTGATAGGGCAGCGACATGGAGGAGTAGCGGATGCGGCTGGGGAACAGTTCGACCAGCATGGCGGCGATCGGACCATAGACCATCGTCACCAGCAGCACGAGGTAGAAGAGCAGGGCGACGACGAGCGGCTTGTTGATCTCGGCCGGGTTCGCCTTGCCGGGATAGCCGACCCTGGCGAGTTCACCCTCGACGGCAGGGCGCGCCGCGACGGCAGGCTTGTCGCCCTCCGCCGCCCTGGCCGGGCTGGCGGGCGCGCCGATCAGTTGGGCGGTGAAGGGCGCGATGGCCGCCTTCTTCGCGTCGCCCGAAAGCCGGGACGGGTCGGGCGCCGTGAAGCGCCTGCCGCCGACCGCGACCGTTGCGACTGTGCCGGGCGCGGCGACGACGTTGGTGTAGTTGACGCCCGCCTTGGCCAGTGCGTTCTTGACGATGTCGCAGCTTGTCGTGTCGAACTTGTTCGCGCCGACCGGATCGAACTGGGAAGAACATTCCGCCGGGTCGGCCGTGACCGTGACCGGGGCGGCTGCCTGTGCCCGGGCCAGCGCCGGATTGGCGGCGTCGGTGAGCAGGTGGAAGACCGGGAACAGCGTCAGCGCGGCCAGGGCGCAGCCCGAAAGGATGATGGGCTTGCGGCCGATGCGGTCGGACAGCCAGCCGAAGAACAGGAAGAAGGGCGCTGCCATGAGGAGCGCGATGATGATGAGCGTGTTGGCGGTCAGGCCGTCGATCTTCAGCATCTTCTCCAGGAAGAACAGCGCGTAGAGCTGGCCGCAATACCAGACCACCGCCTGGCCCGCGATCGCGCCGAAAAAGGCGATGAAGACGATCCTGAGGTTCTTCCACTCACCGAAGGCTTCCTTGATCGGGGACTTGGAGCCTGTGCCCTCCGCCTTCATTTTCTGGAAAACGGGCGATTCATGCAGCTTCAGGCGCAGCCAAAGGCCAAGGACGAGGAACAGGCCGGAGACCAGATAGGGAATGCGCCAGCCCCATTCCTTGAACGCTTCCTCGCCCACGCCCGTGATGGGCGATCGGACGGTGATCACGATCAGCAGCGCCATGGCGAGCCCTGCGGTCGCGGTGATCTGAATCCAGCTCGTGTAGAAGCCCCGCCGGTTGTCGGGCGCATGCTCCGCGACATAGGTCGCCGCGCCGCCATATTCGCCGCCCAGCGCCAGCCCTTGGAACATGCGCAGCACCACCAGCATGATCGGCGCGGCGACGCCGACCGACTTGTAGGTGGGAAGGCACCCGACCAGGAAGGTGGACAGGCCCATGACCAGCAGCGTGATGATGAAGGTGTAGCGCCGCCCGAACAGGTCGCCGATGCGGCCGAAGACGAGGGCGCCGAAGGGACGGACGATGAACCCCGACGCGAAGATCAGCAGCGCCATGATGAAGGAGGTGGTCGGGTTGAGGCCCGTCAGGAACTGCGCCGCGATGATCGCGGTCAGCAGCCCGTAGAGGTAGAAATCATACCATTCGAACACGGTGCCGAGCGAGCTGGCGGTGATGATCAGCTTTTCGCTTCGCGTCGCTTCATGATGTTTTGGCAGTCCGTCATATGTCGAAGCCATAACCGTCCCTCCTGTCAGAAATTATATTTCGCCGCGACGTCGAACCGGTCGACATGGCCGTTGAGATCGTTGACGAGCCGGCGCTCGCCATGCCGGTACTCGATGCCGAGATCGACGTTCTTCACCGGGGAATAGAAGAGGTTGCCGGCGACGCTCCACGCCTGGCGATTGAACATCGCTATGCCCGAAGTCGTCGCCGGATCGAGATCGTCGGCGTAGGAGATGCGCTGATAGCTGGCGATCAGGTTGACGCGCCATTGGTCGTCCAGCGCATAGCGGCCCGCGCCGAACAATGCGAGGTTGCGGACGCGGGCGAGTTCCCCATTGGCCTGGAGGACCGCGTCCGTGCCGAAGTTCAGGCCGAGATAGCGGCCGATCCCTTCGCCATAGCTTGCCTGGAACCGGATGTCGCTGCCATGCCTGTCGTCCAGGAAGATCTTGCCGGCGGCGCTGATGCCCCATCCCAGGCGGGAATCGACGATATGGGCTGCGCCCGTTTTCGCATTGTCGACGCGCAACTGGCGGCCCAGCACCGCAAGGTCGAGGAAACCGAACCCGCCCGCATATTCCAGCCGCCCGGTGATGTCGGGCGCATGGTCCTCGCCATTTTCGACGAGGGCGGGTGCGCCGACGGTGGCGGAAGCCGTTTCCGGATTTTCCGCCGCCAGATGGAAGGTGAGGCCGTGGCCCAGCGGAAGGCTGTAGCGCACCATCGGCTGGCGCACGAAGATCAGGCCGTCGACGCCCCCGACATAGTCGGTGCTCTCCGGGAAGATTGCGGGGTTGGAAAAATTGGTGAAATCCTGCCCGAAGGTCCAGCGATCGAGCTGGATGAAGGCGCGCCGCATGGCGAGGTCATAGGCGTTGGTCGTGCGCTGCGTGCCCTGGCCCAGCGCCTGGGGCGTGCCGGGCGCGGCCTGGAAGTCGAATTCGATATAGGCCTTCAGCGCATGCTTGCCGAGCTTGGTCGTGGCATCCACCCAGAAGCGCGTCTGCTTGGCCGAGAAATCGGTGACATGGGTGGGGGAAGTCGGGGAGGCGGGATTGAAGACGGGAATGGACTGCGGCAGATAGAGGTCGCGCCCCAGCGTGTTGCTCGGATCGTCGCCGCCGCTGTAGCGGGCGCTGCTCGCGAGCAGCTTCACATAGCCGGACAGGACGACATTGCTATTGCCAGAGCGGAAGCCAAGCCTGGGCGTGCCGTCCGCCAGTCGGCTCATCTGCGCCGAAGCCTCCTGGCTCTTGCGGGTGGCGTCGGCGGCGGCGGCGCGGGTTTCGTCCTGCTGGCTGCGCGCGGCGGCGAGTTCCGTCCGGAGCTGGGTGATCTCGCTCTCCATCCGTTCCAGACGCGCGGCGAGATCCGCCTCCTTCATGGTCTGCGCGCCGGCCAACTGGGGCGCGGCGAGCGCGCTCGCCCCCAGCAGCACGCGCAATAATGGCCTGTTCGGCTTTGGCATCGACCTCTCCAGGATCCGGCTTGTGTTCCGGCTATGGTCAGGATCGCGCATGCCGCCGTGGCGCGACAGCCGAACCATGGTCGGACATGTTCGACCTTCGTCGGGGGTCCGATGTGCGCCTGCGGCAATTAGGATGCCGCCCACGGATCGGTAGCGATCAAGGAGAGGAGTGCGAGACTATGGACCAGGGCATTTACCCCGTTCCCAACCACTGGGCGAACGAAGCGCTGGTCGACGCCGCGCGATACCGGCAGATGTATGCGCGCTCGATCACCGATCCGGATGGCTTCTGGGCGGAGGAGGCGCAGCGCCTGGACTGGATGCGTCCTTTCAGCCAGGTGAAGGCGACCAGTTTTTCGGCGGAGGATTTCGGCATAAGCTGGTTCGCTGACGGCACGCTCAACCTGTCCGCCAATTGCCTCGACCGCCATCTGGCGGAGCGTGGCGACGCCATCGCGATCCTCTGGGAGCCCGACGATCCGGCAGAGCCCGAACGGCGCATCAGCTATCGCGCGCTGCATGAGGCGGTATGCCGCTTCGCCAATCTGCTGAAGGCGCGGGGCGTCAGGCGGGGCGACCGCGTCACCCTCTATCTTCCCATGGTGCCGGAGGCGGCGGTCGCGATGCTGGCCTGCGCGCGGATCGGCGCGATCCACTCGATCGTCTTCGCCGGCTTCTCGCCCGAAGCGCTTGCCGGCCGCATCGAGGATTGCGCGAGCCGCATCGTCGTCACCGCCGACGAGGGCCTGCGCGGCGGCAGGAAGGTTCCGCTGAAGGCGAATGTCGACGCCGCCCTCGCCCATTGCGCGGATGTCGATACCGTCATCGTGCTGCGCCGCACCGGCGCCGATGTGGCGATGGTCGGGGGGCGCGACATCGACTGGGCCACGGCGGTGGAAGCCCAGCCCGCGGAGTGCGAGCCGGAGGAGATGGGCGCGGAAGACCCGCTCTTCATCCTCTATACCTCCGGTTCGACGGGCAAGCCGAAGGGCGTGCTGCACACGACCGGCGGCTATGCCGTCTGGGCGGCGATGACGCACCAATATGTGTTCGATTATCGCCCCGGCCAGATCTACTGGTGCGCCGCCGACATCGGCTGGGTCACGGGCCACAGCTATGTCGTCTATGGGCCGCTGATGAACGGCGCGACGACCGTGATGTTCGAGGGCGTGCCCAATTTCCCGGATGCATCCCGCTTCTGGCAGGTGGTGGACAAGTTCGGCGTGGAGATTTTCTACGGCGCCCCCACCGCCCTGCGCGCGCTGATGCGCGAGGGCGACGAATGGGTGCGCAAGACCAGTCGCAAGTCCCTGCAGCTGCTGGGCAGCGTCGGTGAACCGATCAATCCCGAGGCATGGGAATGGTATCATCATGTCGTGGGGGAAGGGCGTTGTCCCATCGTCGACACCTGGTGGCAGACGGAGACCGGCGGCGCGATGATCAGCCCGCTGCCCGGCGCAGTCGCGCTCAAGCCGGGCTCCGCGACGTTGCCGATGTTCGGGGTCAGGCCCGAACTGGTCGATGGCGACGGGCGGCTGATCGAGGGGGCGGGCGAAGGCTGCCTCGTCCTCGCGGATAGCTGGCCGGGGCAGATGCGCACCGTCTGGGGCGATCATGACCGCTTCTTCCAGACCTATTTCACGACCTTTCCGGGGCGCTATTTCACCGGCGACGGATGCCGACGCGACGAGGACGGCTATTATTGGATCACCGGCCGCATCGACGATGTCATCAACGTTTCCGGCCACCGCATGGGCACGGCGGAGATCGAGAGCGCGCTCGTCGCCCATCCCAAGGTTGCCGAGGCGGCCGTCGTCGGCATGCCGCACGACCTCAAGGGGCAGGGCATCTACGCCTATGTCACCACCAATGCCGATGTCGAGCCGGACGACGCCCTGCGCGGCGAGCTGATACGCTGGGTACGCAGCGAAATAGGCCCCATCGCATCGCCGGACGTGGTGCAGTTCGCCCCCGGCCTGCCCAAGACCCGTTCGGGCAAGATCATGCGGCGCATATTGCGGAAGATCGCGGAAAACGACGTTTCCAACCTGGGCGACACGTCGACGCTTGCCGATCCCACCGTGGTCGATAATCTGCTGGCGAACAGACCACGGTTGGAAGAGGCGCAATAGAAACGATTCTCATCGCGGACGACCACCCGCTTTTCCGTCAGGCGCTGGCGGTGGCGGTGATGAAGGTCGCTCCGCGGGCCAGCATCATCGAAGCGGGGACGCTCGCCGGCGCCGTTCAGGCGGCGAGCGGGGCCACGGGCCTGCGCCTCATCCTGCTCGACCTGAAGATGCCGGGCGCGGTCGGCTATTCGGGCATAGCGCTGTTGCATGCGGAACAGCCGGACGTGCCGATCCTGGTGGTTTCAAGCGCGGACGGGGCCAAGGCGGCGGAGGAAGCCCAGGCGCTGGGCGCCGTCGGCTTCCTCTCCAAGGATAGCGACCTGCCCGCGATCGAGGCGGCGATCGCGCGGGCGTTGGGCGGCCACCGGCTCCCGCCCGCTCCGCCGCGACCCGAGGATGCGGTCCAGAAGGAGATCGCATCCCTGACGCCGACCCAGTTGAAGGTCCTGCTGGAGGTGCTGAACGGCAAGCTGAACAAGCAGATCGCGCACGACCTCATGGTGACCGAAGCGACGGTGAAGGCGCATATGACCGCGATCATGCGCAAGCTGGATGTGCAGAACCGCACGCAGGCGGCACTGGTCGCGCGCTCGCTGGGGCTCGATCTCAACCACTGACGCGGGCCAGGAAGGCCGAGATCGCCTCCGGCGCCGCAGGCTTGGCGATGAAGGCGATGTCGAGCATGGCGGCGCGGGTGGCGAGGCTCGCATCGTCCTCCGCCGTGACCAGCGCGGCGGGCAATCCCGGATGCTCCCGCCGCAGCGCCGCGATCAGGGCAAGGCCGTCCTCTTGCGTCCCAAGCTGGAAGTCGACCAGCGCGGCGTCGGCTGCGGACGCGAGCTTTCGGGCGGTCCTGCCTTCGGCGGCGGCCAGCGGCCGATGGCCGAGGCTGGCCAGCAGCGCCTCGGTCGCGGCTACGATCATCGGATCGTCATCGACCACCAGCACGGCCAGACCCCTCGCCGCCGGAAGGGGGGCCTGCGCCCCCGGTGCCGGTGCCGGCGCGGCTGGCCCGGTTGCGGCAGGCATCAGCAGGCTGAACCGGCTGCCCTTTCCGGGCACGGACCGCACCTCGATCCGCCCGCCGAGCAGCCGGACGATGCGGCGTGCAAGGGCGAGGCCAAGGCCGAGTCCCTCGACGTCCAGCGCGCCGAGCCGGGTGAATTCCCCGAAGATCGTCCCGATCTGGTCGGCGGCGATGCCGACGCCGCTATCGACGACGTCGATCCGGATCATCGAACCCCTGCGCCGGACGCCCAGTAATATCCCGCCCTGCTGCGTGTAGCGCAGGGCGTTGGAGACGAAATTCTGGAGGACCGAGCGGAGCAGTCCCGGGTCGGTATCGAGATGGCCGGAAAGGGGACCGGTCAGCAGGCGCAGCCCCTTCTCCTTCGCCATCGGCGCGAATCCTTCAGCAAGGCTGGTGAGAAACGGCGTAAGGTCGATCGGCTCCGGGCTGGGCTCGACACCGCCGGCATCGAGCTTGCTGATGTCGAGGAGAGCGCGAAGCAGCCCTTCCGCCGCCATGATCGCGCTGTCGATGCGTTCGGCAAGGATGTGCGGCGTTCCTTCCACCTCGCGTTGCAGGGCGGCGGTGAACAGCCGCGCGGCGTGGAGCGGCTGAAGCAGGTCGTGGCTGGCGGCGGCGAGGAATCGGGTCTTGTCCTTCGTCGCCTCGGCCAGGCGCAAATTGGTCTCGCTGAGTTCGCGTGTGCGGTCGGCGACGCGGGTTTCCAGTTCCGCCAATGTGCGGCCCAGCTCGTCGCGGATGCGTGCATCCTCGGTGATGTCGATGAAGCTGGTGACATAGCCGCCGCCGGGCATCGGCCCGCCGATGGTCTTGATGACGCGGCCGTCCTTTCGCCGCCGTTCGAAACTGTGGGGCAGGCCGCGGCGCATGTGCCGAAGACGTTTCCTGACGTGGAATTCTATGTCCTCGTCGCCGAAATCGCCCAGCCGCCCATTATGGCGGATCAGTTCCGCGATCGGCACGCCCACCCGCAGGAAGCCGGGAGGAAAGTCGAACAGGTCGAGATATTGGCTGTTCCATGCGATCAGGTTCATGTCGGCGTCGACCACGCTGATGCCGGCATCGATATGCTCGAAGGTCGCGGCGAGCAGTTCGCGGGAGAAGCGAAGCGACTGGCCGCGCTCTCCCAGCAGCCGGGTAACGTCGGAAAGGCTCATCTGCCCCCCGGCCAGTGCCGAGGCGACCAGCGCGCGGGCGGAGGAAGCGCCGACGACGCGCGCGATGAGCGTGCGGGCGCGCTGCGCCGACCGCCTGTCGATGGGCGTGCCCCGCATGGCCGCCGGAAATTCGCGGGCAGCCTCCTCTTCACCGATGAAGCTGGCGGTGAGCTGCGCCAGTTCGGCCAGGTCGGTGATCGGGCGCTGGCTGCCGAGGCGGGGCAGGACGGGCGCCTTCACCTTGCGCGCGGCGACCAGGCCGAAGACCAAAAGGTTCGCGCCCAGGCTCCACGCCACGCCATGCACCAGCGGCGACGCGGCGCCGATGCCGAAGAGGCGCAGGGGATCGGCGGCGCTTCCCTCCAGCGCATCCAGCCAGGCGGGCGGCAATATGGGCGGCAGGGCGAGGGTGTAGAACCAGATGACAAGGCCGACGGCAAGGCTTGCCCGCGCCGCCAGCGCATCGCGACCCGGCGCATAGGTGGCCAGGATCAGGTGCGGCGTGAACTGCGCCATGGCGGCGAAGGCGACAAGGCCGATCGAGGCGAGCGACTGTTCGGCCGAAACCAGCAGCGCCCAGGCGAGCGCCGCCGCGATGATGGCGAGGATGGAGAGGCGCCGCACGAGCAGCATGCGCCGGCCGAGCGCCCCGGCGCCCGCTTCCCCGCCGTTCTCGCGCGCGAGCAGGGTGGGGAAGAGGAGGTCGTTCGAGACCATGGTCGCGAGCGCGGTCGAATCGACCACGACCATCGACGCCGCCGCCGCGATCCCGCCCAGCAGGGCCAGGGCAAGCACGATGCCCTGTCCGGTCATTCCGGGCAGGGCCAGCATGTAGAGATCGGGTTGGGCGCCGCGCAGCAGGCTTGCGCCGGCCAGCGCGATGGGCAACACCATCAGCGCCATCGCGCCGAGATAGGCGGCCAGTCCCCAGCGCGCGCCGACAAGATCGCCCGGTTCCCGCGCCTCAACCAGGCCCATGTAGAATTGCCGGGGCAGGACGATGACGGCCATGGCGGAGATGAGGAAGATGATGCCGACCTCGATCGACAACCGTTCCGGCCGGAAATTGGCGGACAATATGGCGACGCCGCGGCTGAGGTCCGTCGGGTCCGCCTGTCCCAGCAGGACGAAGGCGAGGACGGCCACCGCGGTCAGCGCGACGATCTTGAGGAGGGATTCGATGCCGATCGCATAGACCAGGCCTTCGCTGCGCCCCGCCAGTTCGAACCGGCGGGCGCCGAACAGCATGGCGAACAGCGCCAGCAGCCAGGCGGCGGTCAGCATGGTCAGCGTCGCGACGGGGCGGCCCGTCACGATGGAGATCGCGCTGCCGATGGAGCGGAATTGCAGCGCGACATAGGGCACTGTTCCCAGCAAGGCGATGACCGTGACCAGACGGGCCACGACCACATCGTGACCGAAACGCGCGGCGATGAAGTCGGACACGGTGGTTGCCTGTTCCTCCGCCACCGCCTCGGCCAGCCTGCGCAGGAAACGGGGCGCGACGATCAGCAGGCAGATCGGCGCGAGATAGATGGGGAGGTAATGCCAGCCGTCGCGCACGGCGCTCCCGACCGCGCCGTAGAAGGTCCAGCTTGAGCAATAGACGCCCAGCGCCAGCGCATAGGCGCCGTGGCGCACGTCATAACGGCCGAGCGCAAGGCCGCCGCGCCTCTCGACGATGGTGGCGATCCCGAACAGCAGCAGGACGATCGCGAGCGCGAGAAGGGCCGCCGAAAGCAGACTCATGGCCCATCTCTACTGGCTCGACGACGCCGGAACAATGCGCCGAAGAGGTCGTATTTCCGCCGGTGCGCGGAGCGCCCGGTTCCGGCAATTCCGCCTTATCGGTCGCTGATATTGGAGCCCGTCGCCTGATTATCCGCGCCCGGCGCGTTGGGCGGCACCTCGCCAGATCCGCTGGTCGGCAGCGGTCCTGCGGCGCCATTGCCCGGCGCATCGTCCGCGCGGTTGATGGCCGATCCGTTGACTGCATTCCGGTCGGACGGGGTCTCGCCCGAACAGGCCCCGGCAAGCAGGCTGCCTGCGATCAAAAGCATACGGACCATCCTTTCCTCCTCTCTTGGCATGCGCACCAGCGTCCCGCGAGCCGATCACCGACCTGCGCCTCATCAAACGCGACCGGGCGCCGGGCGATCCTGTCCCATCGATGACGCAGGTTAGGGCGCGGTCGGGTTTCGGGCCCTGCTCCAGGTCTTGGTCTTACCGCCGCCGCAATCGGACGACCGCTTCGTCCAGGGCGGACAGGAAGCGGGACCGGTCGGCCTTCGCGAACGGCGCTGGTCCGCCGACGCCGTCCGCCAGGATGCCGGCGCGCAAGTCCGCCTTGATCGCCCGTACCGCCACGGCATTGCCGATGGAGGCATGGGTGAAGGGCTTGCCCGTGGGCGCGATCACCGCACCGCATCCAGCCTTCAGGCATCGGTCGGCCAGCAGGATGTCCGCGGTGATGATGATCGAGCCGGCGTCCACATGCCCGGCGATCCAATCATCCGCCGCATCGAAGCCCTCGCCCACAACGATGCGGGAGACGAGCGGATGCGCCGGCACCCTGATGGGACTGTTGCTGACGACGATGACCGGCACGCCATGGCGCCAGGCGACCTTGTAGGTCTCCTCCTTCACCGGGCAGGCGTCGGCATCGATAAGGATGTTGGGCGTTTTGGTCTGGGACATGGCTGCCGCTCCATGCACCGCCTGATGGGCGCCGCGCAAGGCGGGATGAATGCGTGATCTAATCCGCCGGGCGCATCGGTTCGCCCTCCGGCGGCATGGCGCCCGTGGGGGGTCGCGACGCCGGATCGGGCGCGTCGATGCTTGAATGGATCATCAGGCCGACGATGACGACAATGCTCAACAGGATCGCCGTCAGCAGCAGGCCCATGCCAAGCCTTCTGCGTCGCCCGCTCATCGCCTGTCTTTGGCGCGGGGCTCGGGCCGCGCCGGCAGTTCATCCAGCTTCGCGAGCAGGTCCTTGAAGAGGTCGTCATCCTGTATGGGAAAGTGCCGCCGGAATCCTTGACCGAGAAGCTCAAGGTCTTTCGCTGTCAGCAGGCCAATGGAAACGATCTGGTCCGGCACGGCATCCTCCTTATCGCTGGGAACTGCGGCGGAGCCCGCAAGTGCCAAGGATTCCACCTGCGACATGAAATCTCTCCCGCTCCCCCGGCAGCAAGCCGGGGGAGCGGGCATTCCCCTTTCAGGAGATGGCCGCCATTTCCTCCTGTCCCGGCGCAGCCGACCCGACCCGCCGGCCGAAGCGGGCATAGAGCGTCGGCAACAGGAACAGGGTCAGCAAGGTTGCGGAAACAAGGCCGCCGATGACCACGGTGGCGAGCGGCTTTTGCACCTCCGCGCCGGGGCCGGTCGCCAGCGCCATGGGCACGAAGCCGAGCGAGGCGACCAGCGCCGTCATGACCACCGGCCTCAGCCGCACCTTGGCGCCTTCACAGGCTGCCTTGCCGCGATCCATGCCGCGCGCCATCAGGTCCTGGATCGACGTCACCATGACCAGCCCGTTGAGCACGGCGATGCCGGACAGGGCGATGAAGCCCACCGCGGCCGAGATCGAGAAAGGCATGCCGCGCAGCGCCAGCGCCAGAACGCCGCCGACCAGCGCGAGAGGGATGCCGGTGAAGACGATCACGGCGTCCCGCACGCTGCCGAGCGCCCCGTAGAGCAGCAGGAGAATGAGCGCGAAGCAGGCCGGTACGACCAGCAGCAGCCGTTCCCGCGCCGATGCCAGATTTTCGAACTGGCCGCCCCATTGGAGATAGGTGCCGGCGGGCAGCCGCACGTCCCGCGCGATCCCCGCCCGCACATCCGCGACGACGCCGGACACGTCGCGCCCGCGCACATTGGCCTGCACGACGATCCGGCGCTTGCCGTTTTCGCGGCTGATCTGGTTCGGGCCGTCGACCAGCGTGATCCGGGCGACGCTTGCCAGCGGCACGAAGGCACCCGCCGGAGTGGGCACCGGCACCTGGCTCAGCGTCTCCAGATCGGTTCGCGCCTCCTCGCTCAGCCGGATCGTGACGGCAAAGCGCCTGTCGCCCTCGAAGATCATGCCCGCGTCGCGCCCGCCCACCGCGGCGGCCAATATGTCCTGCAACACCCGCGCGCTGATGCCCAGCCGCGCCATCGCATTGCGATTGGGTTGCACGTCGAGAATGGGGAGGCCTTCGGTCTGTTCCACCCGCACGTCGGTGGCGCCTGGGGTCCGCCGCAGCACGGCGGCGATGCGATCCGCCGTGCCGCTCATCTGGTCGACATCGTCACCGAAGACCTTGATGGCGATGTCGCCGCGCACCCCCGCGATCAGCTCGTTGAAGCGCATCTGGATCGGTTGGGTGATCTCATAGGCGTTGCCCGGCAGCATCGCGAGCCGCTGCTCCAGCCGTTCGACCAGATCCGCCTTGGCGAGGCGGGGGTCGGGCCATTGCGCGCGGGGCTTCAGGATGACGAAGGTGTCGGTCGCATTGGGCGGCATGGGGTCGGAAGCAAGCTCGGCCGTGCCCGTCTTGGAAAAGACGAAGCGGACCTCGGGCTCGCCCGCGACGACGCGTTCGACCGCGAACTGCATGGCCTGGCTCTGGTCGACCGAAGTGCCCGGAACGCGGACCGCCTGGACGAGTATGTCGCCCTCGTCGAGCTGGGGCAGGAATTCCTGCCCCAGCATCGAGAAGCCGGCGATGGCCGCCAGAAATGCCGCGACCCCGATCCCGATCGTCCGGCTGGGCCGGCGCATCGCCGTTTCCAGCCCCGGCCGATAGCGTGCGTTCAGCCAGGACATGATCCGCCCCTCCTTCTCCTCGACCGGCTTCGACAGCAGCAGGGCCAGCATGGCCGGAACGAAGGTCAGCGAGAGGATGAAGGCGAAGCCGAGCGCGAGGATGACCGTCATCGCCATCGGCGTGAAGGTCTTGCCCTCCACACCGTCCAGCGTGAGGAGCGGGACATAGACGAGGATGATGATCGCCTGGCCGTAGACGGACGGGCCTATCATCTCGCGCGCGGCCAAGGCCACGGCCGACAGCCTTTCTTCAGGGTTCAGCGTCCGGCCACTGTCATGCTGGTGCTCGGCGATCCGGCGCAGGGCATTTTCCACGATGATGACGGCCCCGTCGACGATGAGCCCGAAGTCGAGCGCGCCCAGGCTCATGAGATTGGCCGAGACACCGCCGCGCAGCATGCCGAAACTGGTGAGCAGCATGGTGATGGGGATGACCAGCGCGGCGATCAGCGCGGCTCTGAAATTGCCGAGCAGGGCGAACAGCACGACGATGACGAGCAGCGCGCCTTCGGACAGGTTCTTCGCCACCGTGCCGATCGTCGCGTTGACCAGCGCGGTGCGATCCAGCACGGGCTCTACGATGACGTCGGTTGGCAATGAGGCATTGATCTCGTCCAGTCGCCCGGCGACGGCGGAGGCAACGGCCCGGCTGTTTTCCCCGATCCGCATGACCGCGGTGCCGACGACGACCTCCCGTCCGTTCTCGGATGCGGACCCCATCCGCAGCGCCTGGCCGGTCCGCACCGTCGCGACCTGATGGAGCAGGATGGGAACGCCTTCCCGCGTCGCGATGACCGTTCGGCTGAGATCGTCGGCGTTGCGGATGCGGGCATCCGACCGCACCGTCAGCCCTTCGCCGTTGCGGTCGATGACGCCCGCGCCGACGGCGCTGTTATTCTCCTCCAATGCGGTCGCCAGATCGTTGAGGCTCAGGTTCAGCGCCGCGAGCCGCTGGACATCGGGCGCGACCTGATATTGCTTCACATGGCCGCCGATGGAATCGATGCCGGCGATGCCTGGCGTGTTCTTGAGCAGCGGGGCGACGATCCAGTCCTGCACCGTGCGCAGATAGGTCGCCTGATCGGACTGGCCGACCAGCCGCTCGCCCTCCGGCGTGATATAGCTGCCGTCGGGCTGGATGCCGGGTTCGCCGGGCGAGTGTCGATCATCCTTGCGATGGGCCAGATGGACCGTCCACATATAGACTTCGCCAAGGCCGGTGGCGATCGGGCCCATTTCAGCCGTGACGCCGTCCGGCAGGCTATCCTCCGCGCTGCGCAGCCGTTCGGCAACCTGGGCGCGGCCGAAATAGATGTCGGTGGAATCGGTGAAGACCGCCGTCACCTGGGCGAAGCCATTGCGGCTCAGCGATCTTGTATATTCCAGCCCCGGCACCCCCGCCAGCGCGGTCTCTATCGGGAAGGCGACCTGCTTTTCGACCAGTTCGGGCGACAGCGCGGGCGCGCGGATATTCACCTGCACCTGGTTGTTGGTGATGTCGGGAACCGCGTCGATGGGCAGGCGGCTGAGCGCCCAGCCGCCGATCGCGGCCGCGATGAGGGTGACGAGCAGCACGAACCAGCGCCGCTCGACCGAAAAGGTCACGATACGCCCGATCATGGTTCAATCCTCATGCGTGGCTTCGCTCTTCCCGAGCTCGGCCTTGAGAGTGAAGCTGTTGGCGACGGCGATCTGCTCGCGCCCGGTCAGGCCCGACAGGATCGTGACCGCGTCGCCGCCTGGCCGGCCTGTAGTGACCGGCACGGCCCTGAACCCCTGGGCTGTGCGGACGAAGACCGAGGGCCGCCCTTCGACCGTCTGGACCGCGCCGGACGGCACCGTCATGCCGCCCGATTCGCCCGTCACCGCGATGGCGGCGGTGACGGGTTCGCCGATACGCCACTGGCCGCCGCGATTGTCGATAATGGCCAGCACGGGGACGAGGCGCGTGCTCTCATCGAGCACCGGAGAGACGAAGCCGATGCGTGCGCTGGTCCTGCGGCCCGGCGCGGTGATGTCCACCCGCGCGCCCGGCCGGACGCGGCTCGCATCGCCAGGGGAAAGCGACAGGCGGACCGCCAGTTTAGAGAGATTGGCGACGCGATAGAGTTCGGCATCCTCGGCGACCATCTGCCCCAGCGTCACGGTGCGGGTGATGACCTGGCCACCGATCGGTGCGGCGATGCCCAGCCGGTTGAGCCCACCGCCCCCGCCCCCTGACGCCGCAATCCGCTGCCGGGCGAGGCGCAGCGCGATCCCGGCCTCCGTCGCGGCGGTGCGTGCCGCGACCAGATCCTGTTCGGGCGAAACCCGTTCGGCAAACAGGCGCTGTTCCCGCCGCAAATTGGATTGGGCGAGCGCCAGCCGCGCCTGCGCCGCTTCGGCCTCCGCCTTGAGCGAGGCGATCTCGCGGCTTTCGATCACCGCCAGCATGTCGCCCTTGCGCACCCATTCGCCCAGATTGCGGCTGAGGGCCACGATGCGCCCGCCGATCGCGGCGGAAACCACCTGCGTCCCCTGCGGATCGCCCTCTATGGTGGCGGGCAGGGTGATGGCGCCCGCCCCACCCGGGGTGGGCCGGGCGAGTTCGATGCCCGCGGCGGCGATCTGCTGCGCGGTGAGGCGGATCAGCCCTTCCCCGCCGGCATGCGCCTCCCCTTCGGCATGGCTTTCTTCGGCAGGCTGGTTTCCGCAGGCGGCGACCGTGAATGTCAGGATTGCGGCCATGACGGTCCGCTGGAGGAGGTTCATCGATCGTCTCCCTGATCCGGCGCGCGAGCGGTCAATCGCTCCAGCTGCGCTCGTGCATTGTGATAGGCGAGCAGCGCCTCTATGGCGGCTGCCTTCGTTTCGGTGAGCGTGCGTTCGGCATCGAGCAGGTCGAGCTGACTGAACTTGCCCTCGCGATAGCCGATGCGGGCGATGCGGGCGGCTTCCTCAGCGGCCGCAAGGGCGGGTCCGGTCGCCGTCTCCGCGCCGATGGCGGCGTTCGCGGCCTCGGCCTGCGCCTGGGCTATCGCCTGGGCGACCTCCTGCGCGGTGGCTCGCCGCTGGGCTTCGGCGCGACGCTGCTCCGCCAGGGCCTGCCCGACCGCCGCCTTGCCGCCGTTGAGGAAGGGGAGGGGCAGCGACAGGCTGAAAAGCGCTGCGCTGTCGTTGGTCGCTTCCAGTCGGCGGACGCCCGCGCCCACCGTCAGATCGGGAATGCGCTGGGTTCGGGCAAGCCGCACCTGCGCGCTGCTCGCCGCCAGATCGGCGTTGGCGGCGGCAAGCGCCAGCGTCTCTGTCAGCTCCAGGGGCTGCAACGGGCCGGGGGCTGTGCCGATGCGGTCGAACCAGCCTGCGTCGAGAGCGCCGGGGATCGCCTGCCCGATTCGCTGGGCCAGGATGAAGCGGGCCGTTTCCGCCGACCGTTCCATCCGCACGAGAGCGGCCTGCGCATTGATCCTGGCCAGCTCGGCGCGCTGCACCTCCATGGGCGAGGCGCGGCCGGCACGCAGGCGGACATGAGCGGCATGCAAGCCTTCCCCGGCAATCCGAAGCTGGTCGCGCGCATTCGCCAGCCGCCGCTCCGACGCCGCGGCCTCCGCATAGGCCCGCGTCACCGCGAACCGCAGGTCGACCCGCGCAACCGCCTGTTCGATGAAGGCGCGATCGCGCTGGGCGGCCGCGATGGCAAGCCGGGCCGATCGCTTTCCGCCCAGTTCCAGCGGGAGGGCCAGCGAAGTCGTGGCCTCCAGGCTTTTCGTGTCCGAATAGAGGCCGGTGCCGGCCACATTCTCGGCTTCGACGGTGAGGATGGGGTTCGGCCGCAGACCGGCCGCTGCCTGCGCGGCCCTGGCTGCATCGACGCCGGCCCCGGCCGCGTCCAGCGAAGGGGCAGTGGCGCTGGCGAGATCGAGCGCCTGCTCAAGCGTCAGGCCGGGCGGTGCTTCGGCCGTCGGCGCGGACTTCGCCTGCGCGGCGGATAGGGGTGAGGTGGCGGCAAGCAACGCCGCCAGCAAACGGTTCATGTTCGGAAACTCCTGACAACGGATGACCGCCTGCGCGATGCGCAGGCCGGGCGGCAGTGGTCAGGCGATCGGCGGTCTCAACTCGCTCCGCGGAGGTGCGGCGCCATGGATGGTGGGCGTCCAACGCAGCTTCACCATCCGATGGACCGGACCGGACGTGATTTCCGACATGGCGACAGCGGCCGCGACATGATGCCCATGGCATCCCCCATGTTGGTGAGGATAGGCGCGGTCGGTATCGCCGGACGTCTGTCCCGCATCGCCGCCGTCATGCGTTTCGGCAGCCGCTGGTCCTTCTGCGTCGATGCAATCGATCGGCTCCATCGCATGCGCGACCGATGCCGTCGTAAAGGACAGCGCCAGCGCGAGACAGGCGAATAGGGCGAGCAGCCGGTTCATGCGCCTGCCTTTAACGAGCATTTTCGGGCTGGTTGCAAGGGGAGAACGCTACCCCGCAGCGCGTTTTTCGGCATGGCGATGGATATTCGAGCGACGATTCCGCCATGCGGGCGCCTCATTTCCTGGAGGAAGCGGCTATGTTTTGACGGCTACTGCCTCGTTGAAGCGGAGCGCGGGACGCGAAGCACCGTCAACCGGTGCGGGGGTGAGGCTTGTCGGCCTGAGGCTTATGATCAGGGGTCTCCGTCAGGCATGTTGTTCCTCCAGCGCACGCGTTTGCAGGCGATCTGCCGCTGGCCTGCCTATACGCCTGCTATCGTCCAGAAGGTTCGACAGGACTGACAGGGAAGGGGAGCGATGGTCCGGCTTCCGGACATGCCGGCCTGCGGTCATGGCATCCTCCTGCAGCGGGCTGAGCCGGAGCATGTCCCTGATGCGGTCCGCCAGTTGCCGGGCGCGTTGTGAGGGCTTGGAGGAAAGGGCAACCTCGTAGGAGATGGCTGGCAGGGCCGGCAGCAAGCCGGTGAAGCCGGGTGTCGAATTGTCCGCGAAGAAGCGCGAATGCGCCGTTATCTCGATGCCGCAGGCCACCGCCGCACGAAGCGAGGCAAGTTTGGAGGATTAAACGACGACTTTGAACCGTCGACCCGCCTTGTGAGCGTGGAGAAGATCTTCTCCCGATAGAGGCATGGCTCCTCCTGAACCATCCTATGTCCTCTCGCAACAGGCGCCGAACGCCAAGCTGGTCCGTTGTCCCGAGACCGGGCATGGCTTCCTGTTCCAGGAAATCGAGGACTTCGTTGCCGAAAGCGATCGCTTCCTGGCCTAGGCGGATGGAGCGGCGGCACCGGCTTCCGCCTGTGGAAGCACGACCCATGTGGCAGTCCGGGGCGGTTCGCCCCTCGGGAATCGCCTAGCCCCGCCGCCATTTGTCACGCTCGGCAAAGACGCGGGCGACTTCCTCCATATGTTCCGCGCCCCAATTGGACAGGGGCGCTAGGGCATCGGCCAGGCTGCGGCCCAGTGCGGTCAGCGAGTAATCGACCCGGGGCGGCACTTCCCTATAGTCCGTCCGGACGACGATGCCGTCGCTCTCCAGTTCCTTGAGCTGCTGGATGAGCACCTTGTCGCTCACGCCGCGCACGGCCCGCTTCAGTTCGCCATAGCGATTGGGCGCTTCCAGCAGGAAGTAGATGATCAACGGCTTCCACTTGCCGGCGATCACCTTGAGGGTGGCGTCCAGGCCGCAGGAGAAGCCCGGCATGCAGGATGGTTGCTCGGACATATTTTTGATACTTACCAAAAGGTGCATACTTGTCCATAGGAATGTGCCTCGCCAGCTACGCATCACCTGAACAAGGAGACGCGAAGATGAAGAGATTGAATGGCAAGACGGCGGTGGTGACGGGCGGCGCAAGCGGCATCGGTTTCGCCACGGCGCAGCGTTTCGTGGAGGAGGGCGCTTTCGTTTTCCTCTTCGGACGTCGGCAGGAAGCGCTTGATGCGGCCGTCGCCCGGCTTGGCGGGAACGCGGTCGCCGTGCAGGGATCGGTGACGAGCCCTGAGGATCTCGACCGGCTGTTCGCCGCGGTGGAAGCGCGCCGGGGCCAGCTCGACATCGTGGTGGCCAATGCAGGCACCGGCGAGTTGGTGCCTTTGGGCGAAATCACCCCGGAACATTATGACCGCACGTTCGACGTCAATGTGAAGGGCGCGATCTTCACGGTGCAGAAGGCCTTGCCACTGATGCGGGAGGGCGGCGCGATCATATTGACCGGCTCGACCACCGGAGAAATGGGAACGCCCAGCTTCAGTGTCTACAGCGCTTCCAAGGCCGCCGTCCGCAATCTGGCAAGGAGCTGGGCGCTGGACCTCAAGGGCACCGGCATTCGCGTGAACGTGCTCTCGCCCGGGCCGACGCTCACCGATCTGGCGCTCGACGTCGTCGGCAGGGAGGCTTTCGAGGCATTGGGTGAAGCAACGCCCCTCGGGCGCCTGGGCGATCCGTCGGAGATTGCGGCGGCGGCGGCGTTCCTCGCGTCGGGAGACAGCAGCTTCATGACCGGCGGCGAGCTGTTCGTCGACGGCGGCCTGGCGCAGATATGAGCGGGCGCCGGGCGTCATCGGGGTCTTGACAGGAACAGGCGCCGACCCCCCCTCCCCCGGGGGGCCGGCGCCGTCCGGCAAGCGGGCCTTTCAGATCTGCACTTGCCCGCCGTCCAAGAAAAGTTCGATCCCGTTGATGAAGCTCGCCTCGTCGGAGGCGAGGAACAACACCGCCCTGGCGATTTCCTCCGGCTGTCCGACGCGGCCGGCCGGGATCAGTCCCGCGAGATATTCCTTGGTTCCTTCCGCCTGTTCGCCGCCGCCGAACAGTTCATTGAGGCCGGCGGTCTCGGTCACGCCGGGGCTGACCGCGTTCACGCGGATGCGGCGGTCCTTCAGGTCCAATATCCAGTTGCGGGCGAAATTGCGCACGGCTGCCTTGGTGGCTGAATAGACGCTCAGCGCCGGCGTGCCCGCCACGCTGGTGGTGGAAGCCGTCAGGACGATGGATGCGCCGTCCTTCAGCAAGGGCAAGGCCTTCTGCACGGTGAACAGCACGCCCTTCACATTGGTGTCGAAGGTCCGCTGATAATGGTCCTCGCTGATCGCGCCCAGCGGGGCGAACTCGCCGCCGCCCGCATTGGCGAAGAGGACGTCGATCTGTGCATGGTCCTGCTGGACCGCGTCGTAGAGCCGGTCGATGTCGGCCAGGTCCGCCATGTCGCCGCGAACCCCCGTCACCCTGCCGCCGATGGACCGGACCGCCGCGTCGAGCGCATCCTGACGGCGGCCGGTGATGAACACCGATGCGCCTTCCCCGGCAAAGGCCTTCGCCGTGGCCAGCCCGATGCCGCTCGTGCCGCCCGTGATCACCACCACCTTGTTGTCGAACTTGTCCGTCATCGTCTGTCTCCTTGAGCATTTCGGCGGGATCGCCCTTGCCCGATGGAGATAGATCCGGGACGATAAGGCTTGTAGTCGGCAGATATGGCACTTAGCGTTCCTCCAGAGGAACGGTGATGAAGATTGATCTCAATGACTATGCCTATTTCGCGCAGGTTGTGGCCCATGGCGGTTTCGCGGCGGCCGGCCGCGCCCTGCGCGAACCCAAGTCGAAACTGTCCCGCCGCATCGCCGGTCTGGAGGAGCGTCTGGGGCTTCGGCTGATCGAACGGTCCAGCCGCCGCTTCCGCGTCACTGACACAGGCCAGTCCTTTTATGAGCGATGCCGCACTATCCTGGCCGAAGTGGAACAGGCCGAAGCACTGGTCATGCAGGCGCAGGCCGAACCCCATGGCCGGGTTCGCTTCAGTTGCCCGAACGGTCTCGTCGAAATCGTCTCGGACCTGGTTCCCGCTTTTCTCCGGCGCTATCCCGGGGTCCGCCTTCAAATCGTCGCGACCGACCGGGCCGTGGACCTGATCGAGGAACGCATCGACGTCGCCCTGCGGGTGCGCACGACGCTGACGGGCGATGCGGCCCTCACCATGCGTTCATTGGGGAAATCGACGCGCATTCTGGTGGGCAGCCCGCAATGGGCGAGCCGCCTTGCCGATATTGCCGGACTGGCCGATCTGCCCTGCCTGGGTACGAGCGACGCCGGCGATGAAAGCGAATGGCATCTGGAAACCGACGACGGGCGTTCGCATACCATCCGCTTTGCGCTCCGGCTGGGTTGCGAAGACATGCTGGCGGTGCGGAAGGCAGCGGTCGAGGGCCTGGGGATCGCCCTGCTTCCCGACCATATCTGCAATGCCGCGCTGGCGGAGGGGCAGCTTGTGCATATCCTTCCCGCATGGCGCGGCGTGCAAGGGATCGTGCATCTGGTCTTCACGACCCGGCGCGGCCTGCCCCCGGCGGTCAGGGCCTGGATCGACCATCTCGCCGCCGGTTTCCCGCGGGGGATGCTGGCCGCGCAACCGTGATCGCCCTGGCGTTCCGGCTGTTTCCGCCCCGGCGATCCCGCCGCAGAAAATCCCCGCCCCGGCGATCCCGCCGCAGAAAATCCCCGCCCCGGCGAGCGGGGCGGGGACCGGTGCGACCCGATTCCTTCGTGACCGTTGGCGGACTATCTTTCCCTGCATCATGCGCAAACAACATGGATTAGGCGGTCCGGCGTCCTCGCCCCTCATGTCGGATTTTTACAATCCGAATCGGGTGGATTGCGCAAGAGCAGCTCTGCGACCCGAAGGGCTTTCATGCCTTTCTCCTTGGCTCGGCGGCTTCGGCTGTCGGGCCAGTTTTTTGGGAGTGCGGGCCCCCGCCGGCGGTCATGGGGGCATGGGAAAGGGGCGGGGCGCTTCCATGACCCATGGTGCGCGCCCGGCTTCCCTCATCGCCGTTTATGGGTTGGCCGCTCCTTCGAAGGGCACGGTCCTGCGCTAAAGAAATCTAATAGGTCCACCAGCATTGCTTGTGAGACTAATCTCTACCATTAAAATAGATAATGGCCATTCCATGCCGGGAGGATGAGTATGAAGCCGTTACGTGCCCTGATAGATTCCTGGCTCCGCTTGCGCGATGCCGCCCGCCGCGAATTTCTGCGTGATCCGAATGTGATCCTCTTCGAGCGCGCGCCGCAGCAGGAAAGCGCCGGTGGTCGCTGAGGGCTGGTCGCGGCGTGGTTTTCTGGCGGCGGGCGCGGCGTCCGGTCTTTTGCTGGCCGGCTGTGGCGCGGGGCGCGGCAGGCCCCGGCTGCGCGCCGCGATCGTCGGCAAGGGCGAGACCGACATGCGGTTGCTGTTCAAGGCCGCTGGCATCCCCCGGCAGGATTTCGACATCCACTATAGCGAGTTCCAGTCGGGACATCTGGTGGTGGAGGCGTTGAACGGCGGGTCGCTGGATTATGGAGGAATGAGCGAGATTCCGCCGATCTTCGCGGCCGCCTCTACGATCCAGAGCTTCCGTCAGATCGCCGTCCTTCACGGCGACGTCAATAATCAGGCGGTTCTGGTGCCCAAGGGATCAAAGGCGCGTTCCATAGCCGACCTGAGGGGCAAGCGCGTCGGTTATGTGCGGGCAACCACCTCGCAATATTTCCTGATCCGGATGCTGGAGGAAGCGGGTCTTGGCTGGGGCGACATTACGCCCGTGGCCATGGGCGTTGCCGACGGCGCGGCGGCCTTTTCCCAAGGCGCGCTGGACGCCTGGGCGATCTATGGCTTTCCGATCCAGCGGGCCATCGCGACCGAGGGTGCGCGGATATTGCGCACCGCTTACGGCATCCTGTCGGGCAACTATCTCGTATGCGCCCATGCCGATGCGCTGGCCGACGCGGAAATGTCCCAGATCATCCGCCAATATCTGGCGCTGGTGCAGCAGGCCTATGGCTGGGCCGTGGCCAATGAAGCCGAATGGGCGGGCATCGTCGCGACGGACATCGGCGTTCCGCGCGATTATGTGGTGGACCAGTTCCGCCGCAAGAGCGACAGTTACGAACTGCGCCCCGTCTCCGATGCGGCCATCGCCTCGCAGCAGCAGGTGGCGGACCTCTTCCTCGCGCAGAAGCTGCTGCCCAAGCCGGTCGATGTCCGACCGCTCTGGGACGCGCGATTCAACGATTCCATACCGAAAAGAGGCTGAAAATCATGGTCCGCCACCCACCCGTCGCCTCAGGCCGCCGGGTGGGAAAGGCCGATCGCGCTCGCTATTCCGGCAGGACGCCAGGGAAGCCGGCGGTCATGCATGAAAAGCAGCAAGGCCGCGACACGGTCGCAAGGCTTCGCGTCGGCATCTCGGCCAGTATGCTCCCGCCAAAGCCCGCCACCGCTGCTGCCGGGCACTGGAACATGCAGGCTCTCCGCCAGTTGGCTCCTTTTACGGCTGACAGGAGAGATCCATGGTTCCCCAACATATTCCCGACGGCAAGGATCAGGCTGACGGGACTGGCGCGTCCCTGGACGACCTGCCCGCAGCGGGTGGTAGAGACCCGCATGGGGCTGTCGGCAGCGGCTCACATCTCACCCCGGACCGCAAGCCTGACATCAGCACCCCACCCGCAGCGGGCACTGACAATCGGGGCAAGCGGCCGAAGGAGGGCATTGGCGAAGTCGAAGGCAGCGGTGCAGGCGCGGGCGGCGGCGGGAATCCCGAGGATTTCGACAGCGACACCGCCGGCGGCGGCGCGGCGCAGTAACGGGCCCGCCGCGCCTTGCGTCTGTGCGAAGACATGCCGGATGGCTTGGTCGCGGTCTGACGCAACATATATGTCCCGGCGATCCGGCCACCGTCAAAAGGCGGTCTTCTCCTCCAGATGCTGTTCGACATCCGCGCGATCGATCCACAATGTGCGGAATTTCTTGTCGGCCAGCAGTGGGAGCTGGTCGCTGTTATGCTTGGAGCCCGGCTGGCTGGAATTGCCGTAGCTCATCAGGCCCACCGCCTTCATCGGCGTGCCGAATTCGACCATCGACACCCAGGTTTCGCCGTGGACGGGCGTGCGCTCGCCATTCTTCATCGGCCCCCAGGTGATCGTGCGAAACACGCCGGTGTTGCCGAAGCCTCCATTGGCCGGAAGGTTCACGTCGCCGATATGGAAGCGCGAGACTTCGCCATATGGGCGGTCAACCGCGCCATAGACTTCCCTGGTCTTCGCCACCGCCTGCTTCAGCATGGCGACCGCCGCCGCCGGGGCCTTCAGGCCGCGTGGCGTCTCCAGCGGATCGTCCAGCGTCCATTTGACGGCATAGTTGGATTGATCCGTGAAATTCTTCGGCGCGAAGATAGCGGCCCAGGTCTCGAACAGCAGGGCGGCACGGCTGTCGGGTTCGAAGCGACGGTCCCAACCCTTGAGCAGCGTCACGGCCGTCTGCACATCGGGATCGGCGGAGGCCGACGCGGCCGCCAGCAGATCGGGCAGCAAGCGTTCCGCCATCAGCGATGTCGTCGTCACCTTGCGCGCCACGAAATCCTCGAAGCCGATCTTGTCCGTACCGCTCATCAGCTTGACCGACATCTGCGCACGCTGGCTCATCGGTCCCACCGGCGCGAAATAGGCGGGGAAATCCCTGGGATCGAGCGCACGGGGCCAGGTGGCCAGCCATGGCGGATCATTGGCGTTCTGCACGAAGCCGCTGGCGGGATCGAGCACCTTGGGCATGTCGTCATAGCTGTGGACATCCTTCCACAGCGTTGCGGAGGTGTCGCCGGGAACGGGCGCGGACCAATAGCTGAGGTCGCCGTTCGCATGTCTGGGCAACAGGCCGTTGTCGAGATAGAGGATATGGCCCGCACGGTCGGCATAGATGATGTTGAACATCACCACCTGCATCTTGCGCAGCGCCTTTTCGAAGCCGGCCCAGTTTCGCGCCTTCCCCATTTCGAGATATTGCTGGAGCACGCCGGGGCGGTCCAGCCCGGCCACCTTGAGCGCGATGGTCGTTTTGCCGTCGGGCAGGGTGAAGACCGGGCCCTGCACGGCGCTCTTCTGTTCGAAGCTGACGGTTTTCAGCGATCCGTCCGCCTGTTTCACCTTGTAGCTTTTCGTGACCGACCTGAACGGCAGGACCCTCCCGTCGAAGCGATAGCCACTGCCTTCCAGCGTCAGCCTGTAGCTGGTGAAGCCCTGCATCGTATTGACGGTGTTGGTGAAACCCAGGTCATTGTTGAAGCCGAAGCGCAGCACGGGCAGCCCCACTTGCGTGGCGCCATAGATGGCAAGGCCCGGCGCATTGATCTGCGCCTCATAATAAGTGAGCTGGCTTGGCGCCCAGGGCAGATGCGGATTGGCGAGCAGCATCGCCTTGCCGCTCGCCGAGCGGGACGGCGCAACAGCCCAGGCGTTCGATCCGCCCGCTTCGTTGATCGATGGATCGCTCAACACCTTCCGGTCGGATGCGATATAGCCGAAGTTCATCAGCCTTTGCGCATGACCGATGATGTCCACCCCGGTCAAGGGGAGCACGACCTTGACCTCCGGCGCGATCCTGTCGGGATGCGCGGCGGCATAGGCATTCACCCCGGCGGCGAAAGCGTCGAGGTTCTTCCGCATCTGCGGGGTCTGCTGCCTGAACCATGATTTCGACCGTTCGGGAACGTCGTTGGCGATCAGCCATTTATCCTGGCTCTCATATTTCGCCCCCCAATATTCCGCGGCCCGGGCGCGGCTTTCGCCATACATGCGCAGCAGCAGATTGCCGTGGCTTTGCGCCTGGGCATAGCCGAAACCGTAGAAGCCGCCTTCTTCCGTCCTGGCATAGATGTGCGGCACGCCGAAGCTGTCCCACAAAATCTCGCCCCCGCCCCATTTGGCCGAAGGGGCGGCGACGGAGGCAGTCATTGCGGAGGAAGCGGCCAGCGCCGCCAGCCAGATCGTCATGTGGCGCATCGCCATCATCTCCTGTCATCGCGGAAAATGCGCCGCCTCTGTGGGAAGGCGGCGCTTCATGGTCCTGTGGGTTAGAAGTTCAGTCCGACACGGGCATAATAGAACCCGCCGGTGAAGCCGATGGGCGAAGTGCCGGGATAGGCGCCCTGGCCCAGCGTGGCGCTGATCTGCCCGGTTTCGTCGGGATAGACGTTGAACAGGTTGTTCGCGCCGACGGCCAGGTTGACCAGCGGCGTGACCTGCCAGCCCAGTTCCATGTCCGTGATCCACTTCGCGCCATAGCTGCGGTCGTTCGGATAGGTCGTGACGCCGCCGCTGGTCACGCCGTTCTGCAACACCTGGAACTTCCCGAAGCGCGTCAGGCGGGAGGAGAGCGTGAAATCGCCCAGCGTCGCGAGATTGCTGATCGACAGCTTCGTGCGCGGCAGGTTGGTCGTCATATTGCTGCGCCGGGCGCGGTCGAACAGTTCGAAGCTGATCGTGCTGAGTTCCGGCGGGTTGTCGATGATGTCGGTGATCTTGGTCTTGTTGTAGTTGTAGCCAAGGTTCCACTGCATGGCGAGCGCATCGAACAGGTTGTGTTTGTATGAGGCGACGATGTCGATGCCGCGAGTCCGGGTGTCGATGGCATTGGTATAATATTGGGCCGACAGGGTATTGGCCTGCGATGCGGGAATACCGCTGGCGATCAGGATGTTGGAAACCGCCGTGCCGGTCAGCGTGCTGGTGATGGTGATGCGGTCGTCGACGTCGATCTGATAGGCGTCGATCGTCAGGTTGAAGTTCGGCAAGGGGGTCAGCACAACGCCGCCCGATATGTTGAACGACTTTTCGGGCTTCAGCGGCTTGGCGCCCAGCGCGACCGCCGCCGGATCGTCCACCGCCAGCGTCTTGATCTGAAGCAGGACGTTGTTCACGCCATTGACGGTGCGGAACTGGTTGGTAGTCTGGGTATAGATCTGCTGCGCCACCGCCGGCGCGCGGAAGCCGGTATTCGCCGCTGCGCGCAGGGCGATCCACGGTGCGATGGCATAACGGCCGTTCACCTTCCAGATCAGCGTATTGCCGCTGCCGTCGTCATAATGCTCGAACCGGGCAGCCGCGCCGATGGTGATGTCCTTGCTGGGGTCCCAGGCGACATCGCCATAGACGGCATAGTTGTCGCGCGACATATAGGCGGCGTCGCTGGGCTGGAAGCCGGCGGAACTCTGCGCGCCGGGCGTCATGCCCGATGAGATGAAGGTGCCGACCGCATAGCTTGCCGGATCGCCCGCGAAGGTCTGGTAGCGCTCGTGCCGCTGCTGCGCGCCGGCCGACACCTGGAGGTTGCCGCCGCCGACGTCGAAGCCGCGCGTCAGGTCGAGCGAGGTGACGAACTCCGACGACTTCAGCGTGCCGATGTAGAATTCGGTGGGGCTGAGCGCGCCCAGCGTGGGATTGACCGTGCCTTCGGAAGACTGGCGGGCGCGGTTGCGGCCGTAGCCGGTGGAAAAGTCCCAGTCCCATCCGGACAGTTCACCCTTGGCGCCGACGGTGAATTCGAAATCCTCCTCGTCGATCATGACGTGCGGGCGATAGCCATTGGGGTAGATCGCCATCACATTGTTGACGTCCTTGGGATAGCGGTAGGAATACCACAGGTCCGACCGCCGCTGGCTGTAGGTGCCGAAAGCATAGAGCTGGACGCCGCCAAGGTCGTAGCCGGCGTTGAGCGCGGTATTGATGCTGCGGGAGGGCATGACGCCGAAGCTGGTGGTCACGATCCGCTCCTTGCCCACGGCTGCGGCATCGCGCGGGTCGAGCTGGCCGCCGATCAGCGGATAGAGGCAGGTGGTCGTCGCCGTCACCGAACAGTCGGCCAGCGGCAGCGCCCGGTTCGACATCTCCTGCTTCTTGAGGTTGAGGGAGAGGTTGGCGAAGCCGTTGTCGCCCAGCTTCATGCCGAAGTTCAGGTCCGCCTGGTACAGTTCGCCGTCGGAACGGTCGAAATTCTGGCCGGCGGTGACGTTGGCGGAACCGCCCTTGGCGTCATCCTTCAGGATGATGTTGATGACGCCCGCAATGGCGTCGGAGCCATATTGCGCCGCCGCGCCGTCGCGCAGCACCTCGATATGATCGACGGCGGAGGTCGGGATCATGTCGAGGTCCGAAGGGACCGATCCGTTGTAGAGGGTGGATACCGCGTTGATGAGCGAGGTCTTGTGGCGGCGCTTGCCGTTGACGAGGATCAGCGCCTGATCGGGATTGAGACCGCGCAGACCGCCGGTCGCGATGACCGTGGACGTCGCGCCTCCGGCCCGCACCGGCAGGTTGAAGGATGGCACCAGCGTGTTCAGCGCCTGGAAGACGCCGGCCTTGCCCGTCCGCGTCAGGTCCGCGCCGGAAATGACGTCGATCGGCGTCGGGCTGTCGGTGACGGTGCGCGCCTGCCCGCGCGATCCGGTGACGACGATGGCGGGACCGTCGGGTTCTTCGGTGCTCGTGGCGCCGGCTTGAGGGGCAGGGCCTGCGCCGGCCGACTGAACGGCGAAGGGCAGGGCGGTGACGCCCAGGCTGGCGACCTCTACCGCGCGTGTCTTCTGCGCCCGGGCGCTCAGCGCCAGCGCCATGACATTGTTGTTCGACAATGTGATCTTCAGACCCGACCCCGCGATCAGCCGCTGGAGCGCGACGTCGGGCGCCATCTTGCCATTCACCGACTGGGCGTGCAGCCCGGCAACCTGATCATAGGGAAAGAGAAGCTGGATGCCCGACTGCTTGGCAAAGAGCGTCAGCGCGGTCTGCATCGATTGGGCCGGGATCTTGAACTGCGTCGGTTCGGCGGCGGCCGCCGACTGCGCGCTCCATGCAATGAGCGCCGCCGTTGCGCACAACGACAGGTTCCGAAAATTCTGCGTCATCGTACCCCCTGTGAAAATTTGCATTGTCAGTGGTGGATACGGAGGCCGATCGCGTTTCTGCTAACGACGCTTGAAAATATCTCATTTTCGTGACGTCGAGGCTCATTCTATCGAATGAAGACCGCTGCGCCGCCAAAGAGACGAAAGCGTAGGGAGGTATCGACAGGAACAGGGGACAAGCGTGGACGTGGAATCGATCAGGGCGAGGCTGGATTGGTTCAAGCAGGCCATCCTGCCGCATGAGGGCGCCTTGCGTTCGCGGCTGCGCAGGGTCGTATCGCGCAGCCACGATGTCGACGATCTTGTCGCGGAATGCATGACCCGCGCCTATGCGAGCGGCGACATCCACCGCGCGCATAGCGGAAAGGCCTTTCTGTTCCAGATCGCGCGCAACCTTCTGATCGACGAGGCCAGGCGGGAAAAGATCGTCTCGCTCGAACTGGTGGCCGAACTCGACGTGCTGCAGGCCGACAATTCGACGGAGGAAGCGCTGCAGGCGCGTGACGAACTGCGTCATCTGCAGGCCATTCTGGACACGCTGCCGCCGCAATGCCGCCGGGCCTTCATCCTGCGCCGCGTGCACGGGAAATCGGTCAAGGACATAGCAGAGGAAATGGAGCTATCCGTCTTTACCGTAGACAAGCATTTGACGCGGGCGGCCGTGAAGATAATGCAGGCTATCGGGCAGTTTGAGGGTTCTGGATTTGGCTGGTCGCTACAGAAGCGCGGAGGACATGCAGGCGATCGAGGCCGAAGCGGCTCGTCTGTACCTTAAGGCGCGGGCAAGCGACGCCGCGGAAGACTGGGACCAGGCCTATGCGTGGGTGGCGCAGGATCCCGCTCACGGCTTCGCCTTCGCCAAGGCGGAGGCGGGCTGGGAACTGACCGGCCGGTTGCAGGAGCTGCCTGTCGGCGGGGACGATCAACCGGCCCCCGTCCCATCGGTTTCTGGCGCCGAGGACGCCGCCGTCCCGCTGATCGGGCGGCGGGGCCTGCTCGTCGGCCTTGCCGCTGCCGCCGCATCGATAGGGGTGGCGGCGACAGTGACGCTCAGGTTGCTGGGGGCGGTCGACCGCTATCGCACGGCGCTGGGCGAGACCCGCACGGTCAAGCTGGCGGACGGATCGCTGGTTCACCTCAACACCAACAGCTCGGTCGAGGTCGCCCTGCGCGACGACATCCGGTCGATCAAATTGCTGAAGGGGGAGGCGCGCTTCGATGTCGCCCACGACGCCAGGCGGCCTTTCATCGTCAATGCCGACGGCACGCTGGTCCGTGCGGTGGGAACCATGTTCAACGTGCGCCTGCGCCCCGACGTCACCGAACTGACGGTGATCGAGGGCATGGTGGCGGTGCGCAACGGAGGCTCCGCCGTCCGCAGGATCGGCAGCGGACGCAGCGCCGCCGTGCGCAGCGGCAGCATTGCCGTCACCCATCTCGAGCCGGCCAAGATGAAGCAGCGGATCGCCTGGCAGGAAGGCATGGTCGAATTCGACGGCGATACGCTGGCGCAGGCGGTGGAGGAGTTCAACCGCTATCGCTCCAACCCCATGGTGATCGGCGATCCCGCCATTGCCAGCCTGCGGATCGGCGGCGCCTTCCGGCTGGACCGGTCGCAGGATTTCGTCCAGGCGCTGGAGAGCGGCTTCGGCGTGCGCGCCGTCCCCGGCAGCGACAGTTCGATTATATTGGTGTCCGCCGAATAGCATTAGCAGAAGGCGGCGGGCCGTCCGTATCCGCAGGGATGGAACATGTTTCGTCTCTCCAGCCGGCCAGCCTGTCCAGGCAGGACCGCCTGCGCTCCATCCTGGGCGGGTCGATCGGCAATCTGATCGAATGGTATGACTGGTACGTCTATTCTGCCTTCACCCTCTATTTCGCCCCCGTCTTCTTTCCTTCGGACGACAGCACCGCGCAACTGCTGAACGCGGCGGCGATCTTTGCCGTGGGCTTTCTGATGCGCCCCATCGGCGCCTGGATCATGGGCATCTATGCCGACCGAAGGGGCCGGAAGGCAGGTCTGACCCTGTCGGTCATGCTGATGGCGGGCGGTTCGCTGATGATCGCGGCGATCCCCGGCTATGCGTCGATCGGCGTGATGGCGCCGCTGCTGCTGCTGTTCGCGCGCCTGATGCAGGGGCTGTCGATCGGCGGAGAATATGGCGCCAGCGCGACCTATCTTTCCGAAATGGCGCAGCAGCGGCAGCGCGGCTTCTTCTCCAGCTTCCAATATGTGACGCTGATCGCGGGGCAGTTGCTGGCCCTGTGCGTGCTGTTGCTGCTCCAGCTTGCCCTGACGGAACATCAGCTCGAAAGCTGGGGCTGGCGCGTGCCCTTCGTCATTGGCGGGCTGATGGCGGTGGGCGTCTATCGCCTGCGCCGGGGCCTCAGGGAAACCGAGGCGTTCGAGCAGAGCGCGGCGGTGGAGGAGCAGCCGCGATCGAGCGGATGGAACCTCATTCGCCGCCATCCCCGCGAAGTGCTGCTGGTGATGGCGCTGACGGCGGGCGGTACGCTCGCCTTCTACGCCTACAGCACCTATATGCAGAAGTTCCTGGTGAACAGCGCCGGCTTCGGCCGGCAGACGGCGACCGCCATCATGGCCTCGGCCCTGTTCATCTACATGCTGCTGCAACCCATGGCCGGATGGCTTTCCGACCGGATCGGGCGAAAGCCTTTGCTGATTGGCTTCGGGGCGGGCGGCGTGCTGTTCACCACGATGATCTTCACAACGCTGGAAACGGTCACCTCCTCTTTCAGCGCTTTCCTGCTGGTGCTGGCGGGACTGGTCATCGTCACCGGCTATACCTCGATCAACGCGATCGTGAAGGCGGAACTGTTCCCGGCCAATATCCGCGCACTGGGCGTCGCGCTGCCCTATGCGCTGGCGAACACATTGTTCGGCGGCACGGCCGAATATGCCGCGCTCTGGCTGAAACATGCCGGAATGGAGGGCGGCTTCTACTGGTATGTCACCGCCATGATCGGGGTCTCGCTGATCGTCTATCTGCGCATGCCCGATACCCGCAACACCAGCCGCATCTAGCTGTGGAAAGAAGGGGGAGCCCCATGAAGACCAAGATCCCGTCCCTGTGCCATATCCTGCCGGCGATGCTGCTCTGCCAGCCCGCCGTCGCCCAAGACGCGGCGCCGGCGGAACCGCCGTTCACCTCCGTCCAGACCGCCGATTTCGCCATTGCCGGTTCGCTGTCCAACAGTTGGGCGGATTTCGACAATGACGGCGATCTCGACCTGGCCGTATCGTTGAAGGGCGGCGACATCCGTCTATACCGCAACGACAAAGGCCGCTTCGTGAATGTCGGACCGGAATTGGGCCTGCCGACCTCCGGCCCGGAAATGCGGGGCGTCGCATGGGGCGATTATGATGGCGACGGGTGGATCGACCTGCTGGGCGGGGCCACCATGCCGGGCGATCTGAGCCTTGTCTTCCACAATGAGGGCGGGCGGAAATTCACCAATGTCGCCCCGGAACTGGGCCTTACCATCCCCAACCGTTCAGCGCGTCAGACGAGCTGGGTCGATTATGACAATGACGGCGACCTCGACGTCTATGCGGCCAACCGCATCGGTCCCAACAGCCTGTTCCGCAACGATGGCGGCAGGTTCGTGCAGGTTTCGCAGGGTGCGGGCATATCCGACCCGCGGCCGACGGTGGGCGCCTGCTGGTTCGACTATGATCGCGACGGTTTTCTCGACGTCTTCCTCGCCAACCAGTCGGGCGCGGCGGACGCGCTCTGGCGCAACAATGGCGACGGCAGCTTCACCGACGTCGCCCCGCAACTGGGCATGGACAATCCGGGCCGGTCGAAGGAGGAAGGCGGGGTCGGCTGCGCCGTCGGCGACTATGACAATGACGGCTTTCTCGACCTGTTCGTGCCCAATTACGGCATCAATACGCTCTATCATTATAATGGCGATGGCAGCTTCACCAATGTCGCGAAGGAATTGGGTGTCGCCATCGACAATCACGCCGTCGGCGCCGCCTGGGGCGACTATGACAATGACGGCTTCATCGACCTTTATGTCACGTCCTACCACGGCCCGCGCGATCAGCAGCAGCCCAGGGACAGCCTGTTCCACAATGAAGGCGGCAGGGGCTTCCGCCAGGTCCTGACAGAAAAGTCCAGGCTGAACGTCGGGGACCATGGGGTGCAGTGGGTCGATTATGACCGGGATGGAGCGCTCGATCTCTCTGTCATGCGCGGCTATACCAGCCAGGGTGGACATTTCCTGTTCCACAATGATCTGGATCGCGCGGCGGCCAAGCGCAGCCTGTCCGTCACGCTACTCGACGCGAAGGGGCGCTTTACCCGCATGGGGGCGGAAGTGCGCCTGTATGACAAGGCGGGCAAGATCCTCGCCACGCGCCAGCTTTCGACCGGCGACGGCTATAATTCGGAAAATGCGGCGCCCCTGCATTTCGGCCTGAAGTCGATGGAAGCAGTGAAGGTGGAAGTCAGCTGGATGGCTCGCGACGGGCGCAAGGTCCAGACGCTGCGTAACGTAAATCCGGCGCGCTATCTGGGCAAATCTCTCGTGATCAGGGAACGGTAGCGCATGACCGTTCCGGAAGGGCGATGGGGCGTCACCTGTCGCCCTTCCGCGGCGACGCCTGTCGGCTGAAACCGGCGCGTCCGGCAGAAGTCAGGATCGAATCGTTCTGCGGGGCATGGGCGCGGCTGCACAGCACGTCGCGATAATGGCGCTCAAGCGGATTATTGCGGGTAAGCCCCGGATTGCCGGTGGCCTCCACCGCCAGCGCGACGGCATCGATGGCGTTGCCGGTGATGAGATATTTGAGGAGTTGCGCGTCCGACGCGGAAGGCGGCGACCCTTCGTCGGTACGGCGGATCAGGTCCTGCAGCAATATCCTGTTGTTCAGCAGAAGCGCGTCCATGCGGCCCAGCAGTTCCTGATAACGATAAAGGGAGGATAGGGGTGCCCCCAGATTTGTCGGTATACGGCTGCTCGCAAATTCCGCGAACCAGTTGCGCCCTTGTTGCGCCACCGCGTCGTAGAGGCTGCCGAGCAGGCCGACCATCCATGCGAGCTGGAGCGAATTATCCTCGTTCCATTCCTCCGGCCGCCGCAAGTCGACGGCGTGGTCGAACGGAATCGCCACATCGGTCAGGATGACGTCGTGGCTGCCGCTTGCGCGCATCCCCGCATGATTCCAGGTTTCCTCTATGCGTATGCCCGGGCTGCCTGCCGGCACAAGGAAGTAGCCGACAAGCGGATCGTCCCCCTCGGTACGGCCCCAGACGATCATGTAGCTCAGGATCGGGCTTCCGGTGGAGAAGAGCTTGTGACCGGAAATCCGCCAGCCTTCCCCGTCGCGCTTCCCCGTGGTGGCCGGCAGGCCGCCACGCGTGGGCGTGCCCAGTTCCGGCTCAACACGCAATGCATTGGAAAGCGCCCCCCGCGATACTGCTTCGGCCTCGACACGGCGGCGCAGATGTGCGGGCCAGCGGTCCTTGCCGCGCACACCGGCGTGGGTCAGATACTGCATGATGAGGACCAGCGCCGTTGAGGGGTCCCCCTTCGCAATCTCCAGCACGACTCGGCTGGTCTCCGCAAGGTCCGCGCCCCGGCCACCTCTTTCGGGCGCAATCGTCAGCGCCAATAATCCATGCTCATGCAAGGCGGCGAAATTTGCAAAGGGAAAGGAAGCGTCGCGATCATGATCGGCGGCGGTTGCAGCGAAACGCTCGCGCAAAATGGCCAAAACTTCGTCCGGGACAGGAGTGGGCCGCAAGTCGGATGCTGTCGCCATTATTTCCCCAGCGCTATATCAAAAAAGGACCGATTGCCGATGGCTGATCGACGTCTTTCCTCGCCGCTTCCGTCCGCTGCCGGAACTCGACAACATCTCCGATCAGGCGAGCGATCAACCCTGTCGAGCCACCATGAAAGCCAATGGACGCAACAAAAGGGCGCGTCAATTTTATAACATAAATCCCAATATCGCATTTTCTCATTGGGGCAGGCGCCTGATGTTCCCCACCGGCTTCTCCTCCAGCCATAATCGGAATCCCGATGAAGTGTCGGCCTGAAGTCGGTCGCCCCCGGTGAGCCATTAAATTCTCGAGTTCATGCTTGAGAAAAATTCAGATGTGAGCGCGGGCAGCCAGGTATATTCCCTATGCCGATCCTTGAACCTGCCATGCCGACATCGGCCTTGGAGGCAGGAACATCTTGGCTGGAGCAAGCGAGCATGTTCATCGCAACTTCTATCGCGATTTCAAAATGACGACCCATCCTCATCCTGTATCGCCCGCCCGAGCACCGGGCCGGCCGCAAGGCATTCATGAGCAACTTGCGCGGCAGGCCGTGCTGGAACACGGACCCTTCGGCAAGAGTCGCCGTGCCGGGGAACTGACATGTCCTTGATCATCGCCAGCCAGTTGGAACCCGATTTCAACCGCAGCCTTGGCCTGCACCCGTCCGCCCCGACCCTGATCGACGTGGCGGAGGATGAGCCGTGGACCGCCGCGAACGAGGCGGACATATTGCTGGTGCGGCCGTCCCTTGCCTGGCGGCGATCCACACAGGAGGCCCGGCCGAAAATATGGCCGGGGCGGCTCAAATGGGTCTATAGCGCCTCGGCTGGGGTGGATTTCTACCCCGGCTGGCTGCTGGACGCCCCGCTCGTCACCTGCGGTCGCGGCGTCGCGTCGGAGGAGATCGCGGACTATGTGATCGCCGCCATTTATGCCCATGCCAAGAATCTGGAGGCGGCGACCGCCCGTTCGCGCGATCAGTGGGTTCCTCGCCCGCTGGGCCGCGTATCCGGGACGACCATCGGCATCGTCGGGCTGGGCGCGATCGGCGCAGCGGTGGCGCGGCGCGGCCTGGCGCTGGGCGCGCAGGTCATCGGCCTGCGGCGAAGCGGCGCGCAATCGGGCATCAGCGGCGTGCAGCATGTCCGCGACCTGGAAACGCTGGCGGCGGAGGCGGATCATATCGTCATCGCCGTGCCCGGAACGCCGGAGACCCGCCACCTCTTCAACGAAGCCCTGTTCGCCCGGATCAAGCCCGGCGCGCATCTCATCAACATAGCGCGGGGCTCGGTGATCGATCAGGAGGCGCTTATCGATGCGCTGGACAGCGAGCGGCTGGGTTTCGCAACGCTGGACGTCACCGATCCGGAGCCGCTGCCCGAGGGGCATGCACTCTACACCCATCCGCGCGTACGGCTGACGCCGCATATCTCCAGCAACTACAGCCTGATCCGCCACCGCTTGCTGGAGAAGGTGAACGACGATCTGTCCCGCTTCATCCGCGGCGAAAAGCCCAGCGACATCGTCGACCCGGCACGTGGCTATTAGGAAGGAGCCGCATCAGGACCGATCCGGAGCGATGCCGTCGAACATGTCATCATCGTCATGCTGAACCTGTTTCGGCATGGCGGTTCGGCGGCGGCAATGGCCGGCGACAATTTGCCGTCCGGCGCGCCAAGGCGATTTCCAGGCAATGACTGGGCAATCCATAACGACAACGACAGGCCGAAAGCTGCGATCCGGTCAATCGGATCCGAAACCGCGCTACAGCGTCTGCACCGTTTCCCGCGCCAATTCGGCCAGCCGATGCGCCGCCTTGTCCAGTTTTTCCCCAGCGCGCAGGATCGCGGCGACGCGCGGGAGTTGCGGCAGGCCGTCATGCTCCAGCACCCGGTCGTTCTCCAGGAACAGATGCGTGCGGCAGGTAATGCCCAGGCCAGCCCCCACCGCCGCCTTCAGCGTCGCCAGATTGGGCGTCTCCACCGCGATCCGCCATTGCAGCCCGCTATCCTCCAGCGCCCGGATCGCCGCCTCCCGGAAACGGCAAGGTTCCTCCAGTACGGCGAGCGGGATCACCTCCCGCTCTGCCAGCGCGGCCTCGCCATACCAGCTCATCGGCGCGACCGTCACCGCATGCGGATCGTTGGGCGCGGCGAAACCCAGCAGGATGTCCAGCTCGCGCCGGTCGAGCAATGTCTGCAACTCCGCCGTGCCGGCAACCCGCGCATAGATCTGCGCATCGGGATGCAGTTCGGAAAAGCGCGACAGCAGTCCGCTGAGCAGGCTGTCCGCGAAATCCTGCACCATGCCGATGCGCGCCGGGCCGGCGAAACGGCCTGCGCTGACCGCCGCGACCGCCTCGTCATGCAGCATCAGCACCCGCCGCGCATAATCGAGCAGCACTTCCCCCGCAGAGGTCAGGTTCAGCCGCCGGCCTTCCCGCAGGAACAGGGTCTGCTGCACCAGTTCCTCCAGCCGCTTGATCTGGAGGCTGAGCGCGGACTGGGTCACGAACACCTGCTCCGACGCGTTCAGCATAGACCCCGTGTCCACGATGGCGACGAAGCTGCGGAGCAGATTGGTAGGCAGATTGACCGGCATGAAAACCTCATTGCAAGGGAAGCACAGCCGATCCGAAGCCGGGAACGGAGTCGCAGCCTTATCGCGAAGACTTATATATCAATCAAAATAGTAGAGATTTAAAGAGGGCATAAAAATCTTGGGTACAACGATCCGGACGCGCAAACCCGCCATTTTCTGCGGCCGGACGCGTCCGATTCAGGCTCAACCGGTTCGAATGAGCGCTGCTCATAGGTCGGCCAATTAAAACTTAATTGAAACAGTAGAGAATTCATGTTGGGCTTTCCCTCACCTATCGAGAGGGCGAGTTGATGACGGTTTTGACGGCGGACAGGCGCGGCCATGCGCATGGCGGGGTACAGAAATTTTCCCTGGCGCGCTTCGGCGGACGCTGGCTTTCGCCTGTCCTCTTGCTGCTGCTGTGGGAATTGGGGTCGCGCAGCGGCCTGATTCCCGAACGCACGCTGGCCGCGCCCTCGGCCGTCATCGGGACGCTGGTGGAGATGCTGCTGTCGGGCGAATTGCCCTCGAACCTGCTGGTGTCCTTCGCCCGAGTCGCCGTCGGCCTGCTGATCGGGGTGGGGCTTGGCCTCGCCCTCGGTCTGGTCGCCGGACTGTCCCGTACCGGAGAGCTGGCGGTCGACCCGCTGATGCAGATCAAGCGGACCATTCCCGTGCTGGCGCTCACGCCGCTTTTCATCGTCTGGTTCGGGATCGGGGAAACGCCCAAGATCGCGCTCATCGCCTTCGCGGCGGTCTTTCCGGTCTATCTCAACCTCTACAGCGGCATCCGCGGCGTCGACCTGCGCCTGCTGGATGCGGCGAAAAGCTTCGGTCTCAGCCGTTGGGAGCAGATCTGGCACGTCGTCCTGCCCTCCGCCTTGCCTTCGTTGCTGGTCGGGCTGCGCTACGCCCTGTCCGTGGCCATATTGGTGCTGGTCGTGGCGGAGCAGATCAACGCTTCGGCGGGGCTCGGCTATCTCATCAACAATGCCCGCGATTTCATGCGGACCGACATCATCGTCGTCTGCCTCATGGTCTATGCCATTCTCGGCCTTGGCGCCGACTGGCTGGTCCGCACCGTCGAAGCCCGCGCCCTGATCTGGCGCCCCAGCATAGTGGAGCAATAAGCATGGACGCCCGTCTCGGATTCACCGCCCTGCAAAGCGCCGCCGGCCACAGCGATATTCCGCATCCCGAACCGGTGGTGAGGCTGCGCGATTTCACCCGACGCTTCGGCCCCAACACGATCATCGACGGCCTGGACCTCGACATCGCGCCCGGCGAGTTCATCGCGCTGCTGGGTCGTTCGGGTTCGGGCAAGACCACCCTGCTGCGGACCCTCGCCGGGCTGGACGAGGTGCGGGGTCAGGATGTGGAAGTCCCCGATTCCCGCGCCGTGGTGTTCCAGGATGCGCGGCTGCTGCCCTGGAAGCCGGTATGGAAGAATGTCGCCCTGGGCCTCAAGGGCGACCGGGTGCGCGACCGCAGCGAAGCCGCGCTCAAGGAGGTCGGCCTTGGTCATCGGCTCGACGCCTGGCCGCTGACGCTCTCCGGCGGGGAGGCGCAGCGCGTCGCGCTCGCCCGCGCTCTGGTGCGCGAACCCAAGCTGCTGCTGCTCGACGAGCCCTTCGCCGCCCTCGACGCGCTGACCCGTTATCGCATGCACGACCTCGTCCTGTCGCTCTGGCGCGCGCACCGGCCCGCCGTGCTGATCGTGACCCATGACGTGGAGGAGGCGATCGCGCTGGCCGACCGGGTGCTGGTGCTCGACAAGGGACGCATCGTCGCGCAGGAGCGGATCACGGTTCCGCGCGGCGAACGCTCCGCCATTTCCGGGCGGCTGCGCGAAAAACTGCTCTCCTATCTCGGGGGCGAGGATCATGGCGAGGGCGTCGTTCCTTTCGCGCCCATTGCCGAGGCAGCCGAATGAACGCTGTCTCGACCCTGCAACGACCCGTCGAGGGCGCTGCGGATATCGGCCGCCTGCGCGGCTTCGTCACCGCCTTTGCCGACCTGCTGGCGGCGACCCGCGATGAAGGGGCGATATTGGAAAGCGGACGCGCCCTGCTGAGCCGCCTGATCGCCAGGGACGACTGGCTGCCGGAGCAATTCACCCGCCCGCATCCCGACCGCTATCAGCAATATCTGCTCCATTGCGACAGCCGGGAACGGTTCAGCGTCGTCAGCTTCGTCTGGGGGCCGGGCCAGTCGACCCCCATCCATGATCATACCGTCTGGGGCCTGGTCGGCGTGCTGCGCGGCGTGGAAAAGGTCGAGCGCTTCCGTCAGTCGCCCGATGGCCGGCTGATCCCGCACGGCGAACAATTTCTGCGCGAGGGCGAAGTCGACGCCGTCTCCCCCCGCATCGGCGACATTCATCGCGTGACCAATGGCCTGCCCGACCGGCCGTCGATCAGCATCCATGTCTACGGCGCCAATATCGGCGCGGTCGAGCGGGCGACCTATGCCGCCGACGGCACGCCCAAGACCTTCATATCGGGTTACGCCAACGGCGTGATCCCCAACCTCTGGGACAGATCGAGAAACGCATGACCACCGATACGCTGGACCGTATTCAGACTGCCACGCCGCAGGATATTCGCCGCGCCCTGCTGGTGGGCAGCGAGATCGCCCTGATCGACGTGCGCGAGGAGCATGAATTCGCGCAGGGCCACCCCCTCTTCGCGGCCCAGATACCGCTGCGCCGTATCGACGAGGAAGCGCGCTGGCGCATCCCCCGGCTCGACACGCCGATCGTCGTCTATGACAATGGCGAAGGTCTGGCGCGCAAGGCGGCCGTGCGGTTCGAGGGGCTGGGCTATACCGACGTCCGCGAACTGGAAGGCGGCCTCACCGGCTGGCGCGAGGCGGGCTATGAGCTGTTCGAGGATGTGAACAGCTATTCCAAGGCCTTTGGCGAACTGGTCGAACATCGTCGCCATACGCCCTCGCTGGCAGCGGAGGAGGTGCAGGCGCTGATCCGGGAAAAGGCCGACATCGCGATCCTCGACGCCCGCCGCTACGACGAATATAACACGATGAGCATTCCGACCGGCACCAGCGTGCCCGGCGCCGAACTGGTGCTGCGCGCCCGGACCATCGCGCCCGATCCCGATACGACGATCATCGTCAACTGCGCCGGCCGGACGCGGTCGATCATCGGCACGCAGTCGCTGGTCAATGCGGGCCTGCCCAACCGCATCTTCGCGCTGCGCAACGGCACGATCGGCTGGACGCTGGCCGGGCAGGAGCTGGAGACCGGCCAGACCCGCGTCGCGCCGGAGGTGGACAATCGCTCGGCGGAGGAGGCCCGCGCCCATGCCCGCGATGTCGCTTATCGCGCCGGGGTGAAGCGTATAGGCTGGGACGAACTGGAGGAGCTGAAGGCGGACAAGGCCCGCACCCTCTATCTCTATGACGTGCGCCAGCCGCGCGAATATGAGGGCGGCCATCTCCCCGGCTTCCGCAACGCGCAGGGCGGCCAGTTGGTGCAGGAAACCGACCATAATGCCCCGGTGCGCGGCGCGCGCATCGTCGTCACCGACGACCTCGGTCCCCGCGCCGACATGACCGCCTCCTGGCTCGCGCAACTGGGGTGGGAGGTCTTCGTGCTCGACGTCGACTGGTCCGCCGTGACGCTGGAGAAGGGGCCGGATGGCGCGCCCGGCCCGCGGGGGCCGGAGGGCCGCTACAAACGCCCTTATGAAGGCACCGACAACAAGGCCGCCGCCATGCAGGCCTATCTCGACTGGGAATATGGCCTCGTCGCCCAATTGGAGCGCGACGGCACCCACGGCTTCTTCGTGATCTGATCGGGAAGGAAACGATCATGAGCGTCAAGTTCATCGGCTATATCGGCTTCAACAACAGCTCCGAAATCCAGTCGGCGGTGCGCAGCCGCGCGCTCGACAGGGATTATGTCGAAGCGGCGGCGAAGGCGCAGGAGGAGGGCGGCTTCGACCGCGTGCTGATCCCCTTCAGCTCCAACAGTCCGGAAAGCCAGATCGTCGCGGCCCATGCGGCGGCGATCACTTCGACGCTGGGCTTCCTGGTCGCGCACCGGCCCGGCTTCACCCAGCCCACCGTCGCGGCGCGCCAACTGGCGACGCTGGATCAATTGTCGGGCGGCCGCGTCGCCGTCCACATCATAACCGGCGGCGCCGACGAGGAAATGGCGCGGGACGGCGACACCAGAAGCGTGAAGGCGGAACGCTACGCCCGCACCGACGAATATCTGTCGATCCTGCGACAGGAATGGACGGCGGCCCAGCCCTTCGACCATCAGGGCAGGTTCTACGACGTCAAGCAGGCGTTCAGCGCCGTCAAGCCCGACAATCTGCCGGTCTTCTTCGGCGGCTCGTCGCCCGAGGCGATCGAGGTCGCGGGGCGCCATGCCGATGTCTATGCTCTTTGGGGCGAAACGCTGGAGGCGGTGCAGGACACCGTTCGGCAGGTGCGCCGCTCGGCGGTGCGCTATGGCCGCGATCCCGGCTTCTCCCTGTCGCTGCGCCCGGTGATCGCGGATACGGAGGAAGCGGCGTGGAAGCGCGCGGCAGAGATCGAGGAGCAGGTGCGTGAGAACCGCATTGCCGCCGGATTGCCGTTGACCGGCCACCGTCCGCCCAATGCGGGGTCGCTCCGCCTACTTGAAACCGCCAGCGCCAACCGGCGCGACAAGCGGCTATGGACCGGCATCGCCGCGCTGACCGGCGCATCGGGCAACAGCACGGGGCTGGTCGGCACGCCCGAGCAGGTGGCCGACGCCATGCTCGATTATTATGACATCGGCATCGACCATTTCCTGATCCGCGGCTTCGATCCGCTGGCGGATTCCATCCTCTATGGCCGGGAACTGCTCCCCGTCGTGCGGCGCAAGGTGGCCGAGCGCGAAAAGGCCGAACTGGCGCTGGCGGGCTGACATGGCGAAGAACAGGGGTGCGATCATCGCGGTGGCGCTGGTGGCGGTGGCGGGCTTCGGCCTTGCCGCCGCGAAATTCGGTGGCGGCGACGACAAGGTGCTGCGCGTCGCCAACCAGAAGGGGCAGGTCAAATCCATGATGATCGCCTCGGGCGTTCTCAAGGATGCGCCCTACACGGTCGAATGGTCGGAATTTCCCGCCGCCCAGCCCTTGCTGGAAGCGGTAGGGGGCGGCGCCGCGGACCTCGGCCTTGCCGCCGACGCGCCCTTCATCTTCGCCTATCAGAGCGGCAGCCCGGTCAAGGCGATAGGCATCCAGACGCCCTTCGCCCAGGCTGGCGAAGCGCTGGCCATATTGGTGAAGAACGGATCGCCCGCGCATTCGATACAGGATCTGATCGGCAAGTCGGTCGCCACGACGCGCGGATCGATCGGCCATCACCTGCTGCTCCAGGCGCTGGAGCGGGCGCATGTTCCGGCGGATCGGGTGCGCGTCACCTTCCTGCCGCCCGGCGACGCCAAGGCCGCCTTCGACAGCGGGGCCATCGACGCCTGGTCCATTTGGACGCCCTATACCAATGTGGCGATCAAGGAAGGCGCGCGGGCCGTCGTCGATGCGAAGGATTATGGCCTGCCGGTCTATATCGACATCGCCCATGGCGATTCCATCGGCCCCAAGCGCGCCCTGCTCGCCGATTTCCTCCGGCGGGAGGCGAAGGCCGTCGAGTGGGCCCGCGCGCACCCGGACGAGTTCGCGCAGGTGCTGGCCAAGGAAACCGGGCTGCCGCTCGACATCGCCCGCGCCAGTTTCGAGCGCAACAACCGCGTGGCGCGGCCCATCGACGGCAAGATCGTCGCGCATGAGCAGGACATCACGCAGCGCTTCCAGAGAGCCGGTCTGACCGAGGGCAAGCGCCCGGTGGCCGACGCCTTCGACCGCAGCTTCGGCACCGGCGGATGAAGCTGAGCTTCGTCGCCGCCAAGCATATCTAAAATTCAGATTTACTCATGAATCGGCTAGCGAAGTCATTTCTCAATCATATCGATAGTAAATAGATGGTCCCCGGAAACCGGGGGATATATTCATGAACCTTGACCGCCTTTATCTGTGCTCGACCGCGCTTGTCGCGGTACTTCTGACGTCCGCGCCCTCGCTCGCGCAGACCGTTGCAACGCCTGACAGCGCGGATGCCGAGGCGGCCGATTCGAGCGCCATCATCGTGACCGGCGTACGCGGCGCGCCCCGCACCGTGGCGGAAAGCCCCGCGCCCATCGATGTGGTCGGCGCGGAGAAGTTGCAGGCCACCGGCTCGGCCGAATTTGGCGAAGCGCTGTCCAAATTGCTGCCCTCGCTCAATTTCGGCGCGACCCATGCGGGCGTCTTCTCCATCGGGCGCCCCGTCACCAATCGCGGCCTGGCGCCCGCCTACACATTGGTGCTGGTCAACGGCAAACGGCGGCACAATGGCGCCTTCCTCAACAATTCGACCGCCGACACCTCGGGCGCGAACCCGGTCGACATCGACCTCATTCCCACCAGCGCGATCGACCGGATCGAGGTGCTGAAGGACAGCGCCGCCGCCCAATATGGCACGGACGCCATAGCCGGGGTCATCAATATCCAACTGGCCAAGAAGGAAGGGCTGAGCGGCGATTTCACCTATGGCACGCTCTACGACGCCAATGGCAGGCCGGACAGCTGGAAGGGGACGATCCGCTACGGCACGAAGATCGGGGAGGACGGCTTCCTGACCCTGAGCGGCGACATCCGCAAGCGCGGCGGCGCCTGGTGGAATCTGCCCGCGACCGACGCGAACATCTACGGCCTTCCCGCCAACCGCACGGTGGACCAGGTGGCGGCGACCAGCGGCCTCACCCGCGATCAGGTGCTGGCCAATGTCGCCGCCGCCAATGCCCGCAACGCCCAATGGAGCCGCGACGGCGCGCATAATGGCGACCCGCAGATCAAGGCGTTCAACCTCTCCTATAATGCCGAACTGCCGGTGACGGAGAATGTCACCCTCTACAGCTTCGGCACCTATGGCGAGCGCGACGCCCAGATCGGCAATAATTTCCGCCGCCCCAACAGCACCGCCAATTTCACCGCGCTTTTCCCGGACGGCTATTATCCGCTCAACAATATAGACGAGAACGACTTCCAGTTCGTCGGCGGTCTTCGGGGAACGCTCTGGGGCTGGGACTATGATGTCAGCTCCTCCTTCGGCCGCAACTACAGCCATCAATATTCGAAGCTGTCCGTTCGTCCTTCGCTGGGACCGACCAGCCCGACGAGCTGGCCCAATCTCGCCAATTTCGAGTTCCGGCAATGGACCCATAATGTCGATCTGCATCGGGAGGTTGAGATCGGCCTGGCCCAACCGCTTCAAATCTCCATCGGCGGCGAATATCGGCTCGACCGTTTCCGCACCTTCGCGGGCGATCCGCTGGCCTATGAACCGGCCACATACAGCTTCCGTCCCGGCGACCAGCAATATGACTGGAATGTCGGCGTCACCGCCTCGCCGGTGGTGCAGGGGGGCATCGTCCTCTCCCCCGCCGATGAAGCCGACATCAGCCGCAAGGTCTATGCGGGCTATGTCGATCTCGGCATCTATCCGCTCGACGCCTGGTATATCGGCGCCGCGATCCGCGCCGAACATTATAGCGACGGTTCGGGCAGTCCGGTCGGCCTGAAACTCAACAGCCGTTATGAGGTCAGCCCCACCTTCGCCATTCGCGGCACGGTGGGCACCGGCTTCCGCGCGCCGTCGCTGACGCAGATCGGCTATGCGCAGACCGATGGGCGCACTTCCTCCTTCTTCAACGCGCAGACCGGGCAGACCGAATTGCGGCCCACCGTCGCCAAGCTGGTGACGGCGGATTCCGCCGTCGGCCAGCTGCTGGGCGCGAAGCCGCTCAAGGCGGAAAAGACCTGGAATGCCGGGCTGGGCTTCGTCTTTACGCCCACGCCGTCCCTGTCGGTGACGCTGGACGGCTATTATATCCGCATCAAGAACCGGATCGAACGCACCGGGCGCCTGTTCGGGCCCGGCATTTCCGCCATCCTCGCGGCCAATGGCCTGTCGGACATCGAACAGGCCGAATATTTCATCAACGCCGCCGACACCACGACCAAGGGCTTCGACCTGGTGGCCGATTATTCGAGGAACCTGGGCGATCTGGGCAAGCTGGGCCTGACCTTCGCCTTCAACTATTCGAAGACCAAGGTGACGGACGTCGTCGCCACCCCGTCGCAACTCTTCGGTCCCACCGGCGCTTCGCTGCTGGGGGCGGGTTCGGTCTTCTTCGGCGGCGACAAGATCGGTGAGCTGGAAGTGCTCCAGCCGCACACGAAACTGGTCAGCACGCTCAACTGGAGCAAGGGCATTTTCGGCTTCAGCCTCACCGCCACCCGCTACGGCAAATATACGCAGCGCACGGCGGCGGGCGACGACCGTCAGTTCGGGGCGAAGGTCATCACCGACGCCAGCGTCAGCGCGAAGGTGACGGAATTCGCCACGCTTTCGGTGGGCGCCACCAATCTGTTCGACGTCCGCCCGGAAACCAACGGGCCGGGCAATCCCCAGACCGGGCAGGGCTATTACGGCCCGTCGCCCTTCAACCCCGCAGGCGGCTATTATTATGGACGGATCGCGCTTGCTTTCTGATCGCCGCACCTTCCTGGCGGGGGCGGCCGCCCTCGGCCTCGCCGCCTGCGCGGGGAAAAGCGGCCGCACGAAACTGGTGCTGGGCGACCAGGTCCATCTGCTGGAGTCGAAGGCGGAGGCGGCGGGCGCCCTGAACGACCTGCCCTATGACGTGCAATGGGCGAATTTCGTCGGCGCCGCGCCGCTGCTGGAGGCGCTTAACGCCGGGGCGGTCGACACCGCTCCGGCGGGCGACCTGCCGGTCGTGCTGGCCGCCTCGGCCGGCGTGCCGCTGAAGATCATCGCGGGTTCGATTTCATCGACCAAGGACATCGGCATTCTCGTGCCCGGCGACTCTCGGATCCGGTCCGTCGTGGGCCTTGCGGGCAAGCGCGTGATCGTGTCGAGCGCGAGGGGCAGCATATCCCATTATCTGCTGCTCGAAGCGCTCAAGGAAGCGAAGCTCGACCGGCGAAAGGTCGACATCGGCTTCATGCTGCCCAATGACGCCGCCGCCGCCTTCGCCGCCGGGCAGATAGAGGCATGGGCGACCTTCGGCACCTATCAGCTCGCGGCCGAACAGCGCGGCGCGCGCGTGCTGCGCAACGGGGAGGGGATCAACAGCGGCCTGACCCTGATCGCCGCGTCGCAAGCGGCGCTCGACAACCCGGCGAAGCGCGAAGCCCTGCGCGACGTCCTCGCCCGCCTCCGCAAGGCGAGCCTGTGGTCGCAGGCGCATCCCGCCGACTACGCCCGTATCTTCGTCCGGCAGACGAAGGTCGACCCCAAACTCGCCGCCCTGATCGTGGAACGGCAGAACCCGCTGCTGATCCCGCCTGACGCGACGGTGGTGAAGCCGTTGCAACGGGTGGTCGACCGCTTCCATGCCGATGGCGAGCTGCCGGCCCATATCGACGTCGCCTCGATCGTGGACGCAGGCTTGTTCCCCGCATGAGCGCCGCCAATCGATCGATAAGTCATTCTCATTGGGCGGTGTCCCGCCGCCTCCCTAAAATACCGCGCAAAGGAGCAGCGCCATGGCCACAGTCTTGAAGGACGACCGCTTCCGCCAGTCGGGCATCAGCGAAGCGGAATGGAAGGTCCGCGTCGATCTTGCCGCTTTCTATCGCCTGTCCGCCCTCTATGGCTGGGACGATTTCATCTACACCCATATCTCGGCGCGCGTGCCGGGGCCGGAGCATCATTTCCTGATCAACCCCTTCGGCCTGATGTTCGATGAGATCACCGCCTCCAGCCTGGTCAAGGTCGACCTCGACGGCAATGTCATCGGGGAAAGCGACTATGGCATCAACTATGCCGGATATGTGATCCACAGCGCGATCCACGGCGCGCGGGACGATGCCCATTATATCGCCCATTTCCACAGCGCCGACGGCATGGCGGTGTCGGCCTATGCCGAAGGGCTGCTGCCGCTCAACCAGCGCGCCCTGGCCCTGATCCCGCGCCTTTCCTACCATGATTATGAAGGCGTGGCGCTCAATCTGGACGAACGCGAACGGCTGGTGGCCGACCTGGGCGACACCAATGTCATGCTGCTGCGCAATCACGGCACGCTGGCGCTGGGTTCGACGCCGGGCGAGGCGTTCAGCGGCATCTATCATCTGGAGGAAGCCTGCAAGGCGCAGGTCCGCAGCCTTGCCGTGGGCCGCGACAGGGTGCTGATCGCCCCGGAAGCCGCGCAGGAGGAAGTCCGCCGCCAGATGAGCCGCGAGCGCAAGCCGGTGGAAGGCGCCAGATCGCATTACGACCTCGTCTGGGAGGCCGCGCTCCGCAAGGCGCAGCGCCAGTCGCCCGGCTTCGACGCCTGAGGGCATGGCGCAGGAAGGATGCGCGGCTGTGTCCGCCGCGCTCCTCTCCTTGTCGGTGGCTGTCCGTTGAGCGGGTGCCGGACGATGCGCGCATCGACTTGCGCCCGGTTGAAACCCTATGCGGTCGATTAGGCCGGCGAACGGATGCGCAGCGGGCGCGGGCCTGCATTCAATCCTCGAAGGAGATTTCCAGCGGCGGCAATCCGGCGATGGACGCGACCAGCCTGTCGCCTCTTCCTATCGGCCCCACTCCAGCGGGCGTACCGGTGAAGATGAGATCGCCGGGGGCGAGCGCCACATAGGTCGAAAGATTGGCGATGATTTCGGGCACCGACCATATCATCTGGGACAGGTCGCCGGACTGGCGAAGCTCTCCGTTGACAGCCAGCGAAATAGCCCCCGACGACGGCGGCAGACCGGGGCGCAGGTCTCCGACGGGTGCGGAATCGTCGAACCCCTTGGCCATGTCCCAGGGGCGGCCCGCCTTCTTCGCCTCCGACTGCAGATCGCGGCGTGTGAGATCGAGGCCGACGGTCCAACCCCAGATGGCCGCGCTCGCCTGTTCGGCGCCGATCTTCGCACCGCCCGAACCAAGCGCCACCACAAGCTCGGCCTCATGATGCAGATCGCTCGTCAAAGGCGGAAAGGGAAGGCGCGATCCATTCGCCGCGACGGCGTCGGACGGCTTTGAAAAGAAGAAGGGCGGCGCCCGGTCCGGATCGGACCCCATTTCCCGCGCATGGTCCGCGTAATTCTGACCGACGCAGAATATCCTGCGAATGGGAAAGCGCTCCTGCGATCCTTCTATGGCGATGGTTGCGGGGGAAAGCTTCGGGATCGCATGCATGGCCAGTCCTCATTCTGCCGGGCGCCGACGAAAGCGGGAGGATGCGATCCTCCCATGGCGCGCTGCCCCCGATGAGCACAGTTGCCCCCGATCAGGCAATAGCCCTGCTGTCGCGAAAGGCATTGGGAAGGTTTTTCGCGGGCAGGGGCACCCCAAGGCCAGCTTCACGGCCTGCAATTTCTGGACGGCCCTAAGCCAAGGTGCGCTTCGGTCTCTGAGGCTCAGCCTCGTGGCGGCCGCGTCTCGGGAAGCGTCAGCAGCACGGGAAGCACCGCCAGCGACACCAGCGCGATCATGATGCCCGGCGCTGCGGTCGATCCTGTTCGCTCCGTCAGCAGTTGTGCGAGCCACGGCGTCAGGCCACCGAACAATGCGGTCGCGGTCGTGGCGCCAAGGGCTAGCCCGCTCAGCCGCCCTGCGGCCGGAACCTGTTCGGCCGTCGTCACCGCGCCCACGGCACTGACGCCGCCCGCTAAAGCGGCGAGCACCACGGCGCCGGCCAGCGCCGACGACGTTCCCGCTCCGGCGAGCAGTCGGAAGGACAGATAGGGCAGCGCGGCCGACAGGACGGCCAGGGCGACGAGCACCGGGCGACGCCCGAACCGGTCGGCGGCCAGGCCCACAAACGGCGTCACGACAATCACGGCGACCGCCGCGACGGTCGCCAGTTTGAGCGCCTCCGCCTCGCCGAGCCCGCCAGACGAGACCAGATGGATCGGCAGGTAGGTGATGCCGACATAATAGGTGATCGATCCCAGGGCCGAGATGGCGAAGCCCCTCGCCACGCCTGCTCCATGGCGCGATACCGCATGACCGAGCGGCCTGCTCACCAGCGTCCCTGCCGCGCGATGAAGCGCGAACTCGGGCGATTCCCGCATCGCCGCGCGGGCCACCAGGATCGTGCCCGCCAGCGCCGCGCCGAACAGGAACGGCAATCGCCAGCCCCAGCTTTCAAGCGCCGGAGCGGGAAGAAGGCTCACGGTCAGCGCCGCCGCGCCCGCGGCCAGCAACCCGCCGACCTCGCTGGTCGCCGCCGCCATCGACGTGACGAGCGCGCGACGATGCGGCGCCGCGCCTTCCAGCAGATAGGCGACGACGCCGGTATATTCGCCCCCCACGGCAAATCCCATCACGCACCGCAGGGCCAGCAGCAATATCCCGGCGAGCGGGCCGATCTGCGCCACGGTCGGCAGCAGGGCGCTCAGCAGCATCGCCACCGTCATCAAGGCCATGGACAGGAGCAGCGTCGCCCTTCGCCCATGCCGGTCCCCGAAATGCCCGAACACCATCGCGCCCAGCGGCCGCATCAGATAGGCGACCGCAAACCCCGCCAGCGTCGTGAGCATCGCATTCCCGCCCACGAAGAACACGCGCGCAAGCACCGTGGCCAGGTAGAGGAACAGGGTGAAATCATACCATTCGACCACGGTGGACAGCGCCGCAAGGGTGAGCGAACGGCGGTCAAGTGGTTCAGAGGCGGGCATAAGCCATCCTTATCACCATCCGGCATGGCGGCAATCGCCGCGCCGACCTTTTGTGGAACGGGCGCGATGGACCGGTTGTCCGCCCTTCAGGAAAACTGGCCCGCGGCGGCGGGCGATCCGATGCGCTGCGCGAGCGCCCGCATCAGGAGCGAGCTTGACGCCGGATCGCACCGATCATAGCGTCCGCGACGGTTTGATGTTGCATTCGGAGACCTACTCCCATGGAAGAAAGCGCCAAGGAGCGTCCCCCCGGCTATCGATATTCGCGGCGGGGCACTTTGGCGCTGATCCGCGATCTTTCCGTCATCGACGATCGCCGCAACGCTCTGCTGCTCGTCCTCCAATGGGCAATAGCGATCGGCGCCGGGGCGATCGCCATCCATGTCGACCGAATTCCGGTTTACCTGCTGGCCGGCATCGTCATCGGAACGCGCATTCAGTGCCTGGCGGTGATGATGCACGATGCATGTCACGGCATGCTGTTCAGCAACCGGCGCCTCAACGACCTGATAGGGGACATATTCGTCGCCTATCCGCTCGGCTTCAGCGTCGACCTGTACCGTGCCAATCACCTGCATCACCACCGCTACACCAACACGCTGCGCGACCGCGATTATCGTGTCCAACGGCGGGATCCCGACCAGCATTTCCCGAAAAGCGCGGCTGCCATGGCCTGGCTGCTGGTCCGCAGCGTGACCGGCCTCAACCTCTATCGCATGGCGCGGGACAGCCGCGTCTGGGCGCCCTTCGCCAATTTCCACAATCCCCGGCGCTTCGGTTATGATTTTCCCCTGGGCCTGCGCATCCGCTATGTGCTGTGGGCGCTGCTCTTCTACGGCCTGATCCTGTTGTCGCCCTATCGCTGGAAGATATTGGGGCTCCTGCTGATCCCGCAGTTCATCTGGGCGAATGTCTTCAATCGGATCCGGGCAATGGCGGAGCATAACGGCGTCTCCGACGAAAGCGAGCTGAAGGGCACGCGCACGGTCATCCCCACCCTGCTCGACAGGTTCCTGATCGCGCCCTTCAACGTGAGCTATCACCTGGAACATCATCTGTTCCCGTCGGTGCCCTGGCCCAATCTGCGCCGGCTGCACGCGCATCTGATGACCGATCCGGTCTATGCGGCGGAAGCGCACGTCACGCAGAGCTATTGGGGCGTGATCCGGGAGTTGATGCCGCCGCCCCTGCCGGCAGGGGAAGGCGAACTTGCCGCCCGCCCGGAAGTAAATCCCTGATGCCGACCTGTTTTCGCGCCTGACGCCCGGCGCTTCTTGCCGATGAAGCGCGAAATCCCGGCGCCGCCCGACTATTTTGGTTCAGGACCGGGCAACGGCGCGGCCCCATCCACTTGAAGTCGCATTTTCATTATCTATCGCCCGTTGCAGCTGTCGGCGTACCTTCACGGCCGCCAGATCGTTGGACAGCAGCATGGGTTTGAGGTCGAAGAATTCCTCGCCCCCCATCTCCCTTTGGCTCGCGGCGATGATGGGGCCATCTTCCGTCTCGAACGCCGCGTGCATGGCCGCCGTCTTGAACCTGTTATAGTCTCCATCCTCTTCCGCATGGTTCCGGCGCGTGGCGAAGAAATAATGGGTCTCATTCTCGTCGCCGGGCGTGCAGCTGTGCAGGTCATATTGGCTGACGCCCTGTTCGAAGGGCACATCGTCCTGCGCGGCCGCGATCGACAACTGGATATTGGCGGGCGCCGTCCATGTGACGCGGATGCTGTGCCGCGCCGTCTCCTCCGGGCGGGGCAGGAAGGGGGCGAAGATTCCGATGGGCGGGGTCTGGCTGTAGTCCCAACTGGCCGAAACGCTGTGGTCCGTTTCCTCCACCTGCGGGATCAGCGGCGACAATTGTCCGCGCGTCGTGATGATCTCGCCATGGACGTAGTCGACATGGCTGAGGTCCATGACATTGTCCAGGATCAGCCGGTAATCGACCGGCAACTTCATATAGGTGTGGCCGACGCCGTTGGCATGGCCCTCGTCCAGCGGCGCGAAGTCGGGCAGCAGCGCGGGATCGGCGGCCTCCTCCGCCATCCAGATCCACAGGAAACCGTGCCGTTCGATCAGCGGAAAGCTGCGCACGACCTGTCCCTTGGGCAATTGGCCGCGGCCGTGCGGGTTGTGGACGCAATGCCCGCCCGCGTCGAACCGCAGTCCATGATAGGGGCAGGCGATGGCGTCGCCCACCCGGCTGCCCATGGAAAGCGGGGCGAAACGGTGCGGGCAGCGGTCCTGAAGGGCGACCGCCTCTCCCCGCGCATCGCGGTAGATCAGGATCGACATGCCCAATATCCGGCGGTGGAAAAGCTGCGTCGCATCGACTTCGCTGGAGAGGGCGGCGACGTACCAGGCGCGCTTGAGATACAGGCTCTTTGCAGACATGATGATCCTTTTCCCATGGTCGCCGCACGGATGGCGGCTGATGCGGATCGTTCAGCAAGCAGCGTGCCAGATTGCGCGTCTCCGCCCCGTCCGTTCCGCATAAGCGGGCCGAAATCCCGTTCTTCCCGGACAAGGGGTGGGAAGGACATGCCGCGCACGACCACCTGTATGGGGGTGGAACAGGATCGGACTGTTGAAAATCATCTGCTTCTTCCCCTATGGTTGTCGAATAATCGACAGGAGTGGGGCGTGGCGCGGGCAGGCGGATCGACATCGGGCAAGTCGGGACTGGGGACCGCATTTCACGATGGCGGAGTCGCGCCCACCGGGGACCGCGACCTTGCCGACCTGCGCGACAGCTTCCATTTCGACCCGGCAAGCGCGGAGATCCGCCTGGGCAAGCGGCGGATGCTGCTGGTCGACGACATCGTCCTGGGCCAGTTGCGGCGCGAACTGGTGCGCGCGCTAGGCTATGAAAGCGCGCGCATGCTGATGTCGCGCATCGGCTATGGCACCGGCGTCGCGGATGCGCAGCTCGCGCAGGAATTGCGGCATCGCGGCAGCCTGGAGGACATCTATCGCGCCGGTCCGCAATTCCATGCGCTGAAGGGGGCCGTGCAGGTCGAGGAACTGGCGTTCGAGGCGGATTTCGAGGCCGGGCGTTTCTACGGCGAATATGTCTGGCACAATTCGGCGGAATGCGCGTCCCATGTGCAGGAAATGGGCATCGGCGCGCATCCGGCGGGATGGCAGCAGGCGGGATATGCATCGGGCTATGCCTCCACCTTCTTCGGCCGGCCGATGGTGTTCCGCGAACTGGAATGCATCGCGATGGGGCATGACCGCTGTTATCTGGTCGGGCGGCCGGCGGATGAATGGCCGGACGCCGACGCCGAACTGCGCTGGTTCCGCGCCGACACCTACAGCCGTCGACCGGTGCCGCCGGACAGCGCAGGGCCGGTGGACGTGGACCTGCATATGGGCGCGCGCGCGATCGTGGGCGCGTCGTCCGGCTTCAACACGGTGCTGCATCTGGTGGACAAGGTCGCGCCCACCATGGCGCCCGTGCTGTTCCTGGGCGAAAGCGGCGTCGGCAAGGAAGTGTTCGCGCGCGAACTGCACAAGCGCAGCCGGCGCGCCGACAGGCCGATCGTCGCGGTCAATTGCGCCGCCATTCCGGAGACATTGCTGGAGGCGGAATTGTTCGGGGTGGAGAAGGGCGCCTTCACCGGCGCTGTCGCGACACGCCCCGGCCGGTTCGAGCGGGCCGCCGGCGGCACCCTGTTCCTCGATGAGATCGGCACGCTGTCCCTCGCCGCGCAGGGCAAGCTGCTGCGCGTTTTGCAGGACGGCGATTATGAGCGGGTGGGCGGGACGAAGACGCTGACCGCCGACGTCCGCCTGATCGCCGCCACCAATGCCGACCTGCGCGCCGAGATGGAGGCGGGCCGTTTCCGCGCCGACCTGTTCCACCGGCTGAGTCCCTTTCCCGTCTATATCCCGCCGCTGCGGGAGCGCCGGGCGGACATCCCGGTGCTGGCCAATCATTTCCTTGCCCGCCTCTGCCAGCGGCACGGCCGCGGCCTGCTGCGCCTGGAGGCGGAGGTCGTCCGCGCCTTCCACGACTATGGCTGGCCGGGCAATATCCGCGAGATGGAGAATCTGGTGGAGCGGGGCGTCATCCTGGCGGCGGACGGGGAGGCGATCGGCCTGCACCATCTGACGCTGGGCGTGGGCAACCGGACAGACGGCTTCGTGCCCGACCCGTTCCGCGATTTCGTCGCGCGCCGTTTTCGCCAGCATGGCAGGGGCGCTGAGCAGGATGTCGGCGCGATGCTGCTCGACAGCGGACTCAGCCAGCAACAGATCGCGGATCAACTGATTGCGGCCGCCCTGTGCCGCAGCGGCGGCAATGTCAGCGCCGCCGCCGCCGCGCTGGGCATGACGCGCGCGCAGGTGCAATATTGGAAGGGGCGGCGGGGCGGATGAAGGGCCCCGCCGGAAATCAACGGCCGTGGTCGGACGGCCGTTCCGTCACCGTCTTCACCGCCTGCCGGAAACCGTCGATCAGCGGCGATTCGTCGCCGGAGCGGTAGATCATGCACAGGTCGAACGCGGCCGGACCGTCATCTTCGGCCAGCGGTACATAGACCACGTCCGGCAATTGCAGCGTCCGCGCCGATTCCACCGCCGCCGCCAGTCCCACGCCGCTCGACACGAAGGCGACGGCCGTCACCACGTCGTCGACCGTCTGCACGACATTGGGTTCGATGTTGAGGTCGTGAAAGGCGCGCAGCAGGAAATTGCTGAACCCGCCCGACTGGCTGGCGCGGGGATAGAAGATCATCGGTTCCCCCGCCAGGTCCGACAGGGCGATGGATGCGCGGCCCGCCAGCCTGTGGTTGCGCGGCATGGCGATGATCATCGGCTCGTGCACCACGGTTTCCCATTGCAGTCCGGGATATTCCAGGAAGAATCGGTTGAAGCCGATGGCGATCCGCCGTTCCTGCAACGCCTTCACCTGCGTGTCGCGGTCCATATTGTGCAGGATCACCTCGACATTGGGATAGCGCTTTCGGAAATCGAGCACGATGCGCGGCACGATGTCGAGCACGGCGGACCCGAACACGCCCACGTCCAGCCGGCCGAGCGCGCCCTGACCGATCAGTTGCGTCGTGGCGCAGGCCTGCTCCACCAGGTTCAGGATGTTGACCGCCTCCGTATAGAGGGCCTGCCCGGCGGCGGTGGGTTCGACGCCATGACGCTTGCGCACCAGCAGGGACACGCCCAGCACTTCCTCCAGATACTGGATCTGGCGGGTCAGCGGCGGCTGGGACAGATGGAGTTCCTGGGATGCGCCCCGGATGCTGCCATGGCGCACGGTCTCCACGAAATAGCGCAGGTGGCGGATGTCGATGCGGTTCGCGAACATGTCTTGCGCCTTTCGATGCTGGTCGAGATATGCCTTACAGGTATCTCAAAGCGTATAAAACAGTATTATTGGGTAAGGCTATCCTTCGTTAGAAGGTCAGGCAACGACATGGAGAGGACAGTTGGCGCATTTCCAGCATTTCATCGACGGAACCTTCACGCACGGAACGTCCGGCAGGACTTTCCCCAAATATCGGCCCAGCGATGGCGCGCTGATCGGCCATGTGCATGAGGGCGGCCGCGCCGAAATCGACCTGGCGGTGCAGGCGGCGCGGGCGGCGCAGAAGGGCCCCTGGGCAAGGCTGACGGTGGACGATCGGTCCGACCTGATGCGGGCCGTCGCGGACGGCATCGTCCGGCGCTTCGACGATTTCGTGGCGGCGGAAATGGCCGATACCGGCCAGCCCCGGTCGATGATGGAACATGCCTTCATCCCGCGCGGCGCGGCCAATTTCCGGATCTTCGCCGACGTTGTGAAGAATGTCGCGACCGAGAGCTTCCAGACGCCGACTCCGGACGGGCGGGGCGCGCTCAACTATGCGATCCGCAAGCCCAAGGGGGTGATCGGCGTCATCTGCCCATGGAACGCGCCGCTGCTGCTGATGACGTGGAAGGTCGCGCCGGCGCTCGCCTGCGGCAACAGCGTGATCGTGAAGCCGTCGGAGGAGACGCCGGGCACCGCGACCCTGCTGGGCGAGGTGATGAACGATGCGGGCGTGCCCGCGGGCGTCTATAATGTCGTCCACGGCTTCGGCCCGGACAGCGCGGGCGGATATCTGACCCAGCATCCGGGCGTCGACGCGATCACCTTCACGGGGGAGACGCGCACCGGCACCGCCATCATGCAGGCGGCGGCGCATGGCCTGCGTGACGTGTCCTTCGAATTGGGCGGCAAGAACAGCGCGATCGTCTTCGCCGACGCCGATCTCGACGTGACGCTGGAGGCGCTGGGCCGATCCGTCTTCCTCAATTGCGGGCAGGTGTGCCTGGGCACCGAGCGGGTGTTGGTCGAGCGGCCGCTGTTCGAGGCGCTGGTCGCGGGTCTCAAGGAAAAGGCGGAGGCGCTCAGGCCCGGCGCGACCTTGGGCCCGCTCATCTCCGCCGAGCACCGCGAAAAGGTGCTGTCCTATTATGAAAAGGCCGTGGCGGAGGGCGCGAGTGTCGTGACCGGCGGCGGCGTGCCGACCATGCCCGAGGAACTTTCGGGCGGCCATTGGGTGCAGCCGACGATCTGGACCGGCCTGGCGGACGAGGCGTCGGTCTGGAACGAGGAGATTTTCGGTCCCTGCTGCCACATCCGCCCCTTCGACAGCGAGGAGGAGGCCATCGCCGTCGCCAATGCGACCGATTACGGCCTTTCCACCGCCATCTTCACGCGGGACCTGTCGCGCGCGCACCGCGTCGCGGCGGAGGTCGACGTGGGCATCACCTGGGTCAACAGCTGGTTCCTGCGCGACCTGCGCACGCCCTTCGGCGGCACCGGGCATAGCGGCATCGGCCGGGAAGGCGGGGTCCACAGCCTCGAATTCTATACCGAGCTGCGCAACATCTGCGTGAAGCTGTGACCGTGCTGGACGCGGCCGCCATCGCCCGGCACGGCGACGAACTGTACGAGGCGCTGGTCGCCGGCGCGACTGTCCCCAATCTGCGGGACCGGGTGCCGGGCATCACCATCGTCGATGCCTACCACATCCAGGCCCGCATGATCGGGCGGCGCGTCGCCGCGGGCGAGACGGTCGTCGGCAAGAAGATCGGCGTCACCTCCCGGGCCGTGCAGAACGCCATCGGCGTGTTCGAACCGGACTTCGGCATATTGACCAGCGCCATGGCCTATGACGATGGCGCGACCGTCCCGATCGAAGCGCTGATCCAGCCCAAGGCGGAGGCGGAGATCGCCTTCGTCCTGAAACGCGACCTGAAAGGCCCGGGCGTCACGGCGGCGGACGTGCTGGCGGCGACGGACCATGTCCGCGCCTGTTTCGAGATCGTCGACAGCCGCATCACGAACTGGGACATCCGCATCCAGGACACGGTGGCCGACAACGCCTCCTGCGGCGTCTATGCGCTGGGCCGCGAGAAGATCGATCCGCGCGACGTGGATCTGGCGCTGGCCGGCATGTGGGCGGAACGCAATGGCGAGCAGGTGGCCGTGGGCGTGGGCGCGGCCGTGCAGGGATCGCCCGCCAATGCGGTCGCCTGGCTCGCCAATACGCTGGGCCGGCTCGACATGCCCTTCCTGGCCGGGGAGGTGATCCTGTCCGGCGCGCTGGGGCCGATGTTCCCGGTGGGCGAGGGCGACCATATCGCCATGCGCATCGGCGGGATCGGCGATTGTTCCCTGACCTTCGGCCGGAGGACCGCCGATGCTTGATGCAGCAGCCATCGCCGAACTGGCGAACCGGGTGGACGGCGCCCAGTCGAACCGCCACACCATCGCGAAGCTGACCGACGATTATCCGGGCATGACCGTCGATGACGGCTATGCCGTGCAGGACGAATGCCTGCGCCGCTGGCAGGCGCGGGGCCGGGCGCTGATCGGCTACAAGGCCGGTCTCACCTCGCGGGCCAAGATGATCCAGATGGGCGTCGACGTGCCGAGCTTCGGCCTGCTGATGCGCGACACATGCGATGCGGAAGGCGGCGTGGTGCCGACCGCCGGGCTGATCCATCCGCGCGTCGAGGGGGAAATCGCCTATGTCATGGCCCGCGACCTGTCCGGCCCGGCCGTTTCCATCGATCAGGTCCATGCCGCGACGGACTTCATCCAGCCCGCCATCGAGATCCTCGACAGCCGGTTCGAGAAGTTCAGGTTCGACCTGCCGAGCGTCGTCGCGGACAATGGCTCCAGCGCGCGCTTCGTCATGGGCGGGCGGATGCGGCGGCCCAATGATGTCGACCCCGCGACCATCGGCATCGTGCTGGAAATCAACGGCGAGGCGGCGGCGCTGGCCTGTTCGGGCGCGGTGCTGGGCCATCCCGCCCGCGCCGTGCAGATGCTGGTCGCCTGGCTCCATGAGCGGGGGCGGATATTGCCCGCCGGCTCGGTGGTGCTGACCGGCGCCGCGACGGAAGCGATGCCGATCGCGAAAGGCGACATCGTTTGCGCCCGCTTTCAGGACATGGGCAGCATCAATGTGAGGATAGACTGATGCCGATTATATCCGTGGTCATTGGCGAAGGCCGCTCGATGGAAAAGAAATGGGCCTTCATCCGCGCCCTCACCAGGGCGACGGTCGAAACCATGGACGTGCGTCCCGACCAGGTGCGCGTGATCCTGAACGAAACCCCCTTGGACCATTATGCCGTCGCCGGCGTGACGTTCGGCGAAAAGGCGCAGCAGGGACAAAGTTGATGACCAAAGTGAAATGCGCCATCATCGGGCCGGGCAATATCGGCACCGACCTGCTCTACAAGCTGCTGCGTTCCGACAGGCTGGAGCCGGTCTGGATGGTCGGCGTCGATCCGGCGTCCGAAGGGCTGGCGCGGGCGCGGGAGCTGGGGCTGAAGACCACCGATGCGGGCGTCGACGGCCTGGTGCCGCATGTCGCCAGGGACGGCGTGAAGATCGCGTTCGACGCGACGTCGGCCTATGTCCATGCCGAAAACAGCCGCAAGCTGAACGAGCTGGGCGTGCTGATGATCGACCTGACGCCGGCGGCCATCGGTCCGCTTTGCGTGCCGGCGGTCAACCTGGCGCAGCAGGCGCGCGACGGCGCGGTCAACGTCAACATGGTGACCTGCGCGGGTCAGGCGACGATCCCGATGGTGAACGCGGTCAGCCGCGTCCAGCCGGTCGATTATGCGGAGATCATCGCGACGGTGGCGTCCAGGTCGATCGGCCCCGGCACCCGCAAGAATATCGACGAATTCACCCGCACCACCTCCGCCGCGATCGAGAAGGTGGGCGGCGCGGCGAAGGGCAAGGCGATCGTCGTCGTCAATCCCGCCGAACCGCCGCTGATGATGCGCGACACCGTCTATTGCGAGACCGCCGACGAGCCGGACCGGGACGCGATCGCCGCATCCGTGCAAGAGATGATCGCGCAGGTGCAGCGCTATGTGCCGGGCTATCGGCTGAAGAACGGGCCGACCTTCGAGGGGCGCAAGGTCTCCATCTTCCTGGAGGTCGAGGGGCTGGGCGACTTCCTGCCCCGATATGCGGGCAATCTGGACATCATGACCGCCGCCGCCGCGCGCACGGGCGAGATGTTCGCGCAGGAGATGATGGAGAGCGTGCAATGACGACGACGGCGCAGATCAAGGGCCGGAAGGTCAAGCTGCATGACATGTGCCTGCGCGACGGCATGCATTCGATGCGGCACCAGATCAGCCTGGACCAGATGATCGCCATCTCGACCGGGCTGGACGAGGCGGGCGTGCCCCTGTTGCAGGTGACGCATGGCGATGGGCTGGGCGGTTCGTCGCTCAACTATGGGCGCGGCGCGCATAGCGACCGCGACTATATCACCGCCGTCGCGTCCCGCATGAAGAACGCCACCGTGTCGGTCCTGCATGTGCCGGGCATCGGCACGCTGGACGAACTGCGCATGGCGGCGGATTGCGGCGCGGGCTGCGTCCATGTCGCGTCCCACTGCACGGAGGCGGACGTGACCGAACAGCATATCGGCCTCGGCCGGAAGCTGGGGCTCGACACGGTGGGCTTCCTGATGATGGCGCACATGACCTCGGTCGAAACGCTGGTCGAACAGGCGCTGCTGATGGAAGGCTATGGCGCGACGACCGTCTATTGCGTCGACAGCGCCGGTTACATGCTGCCCGAAGATGTGACGGCGCGGATCGGCGCGTTGAAGGGCGCGTTGCAGGCGGAGACGGAGATCGGGTTCCACGGCCATCACAATCTTGGCCTTGGGATCGCCAATTCGCTGGCCGCCGTGGCGGCGGGCGCCAGCCGGATCGACGGGTCCGCCGCCGGTTTCGGCGCTGGCGCCGGCAACACCCCGCTGGAGGTATTCGCCGCCGTGTGCGAGCGGATGGGGGTGGAAACGGGCGTCGACACCTTCCGCCTGATGGACGTCGCGGAGGAGCGGGCGCTGCCGATGATGGCGAAGCCCCCGCGCGCCGACCGGGACAGCCTGACGCTGGGCTATGCCGGGGTCTATTCCACCTTCCTCTACGCGGCCAAGGATTGCGAGCGCAAATATGGCCTGCCCGCCCGCGACCTGCTGGTCGAACTGGGCCGCCTGAAGATGATCGGCGGGCAGGAGGACATGATAGAGGATACCGCCCTCACAATGGCGAAGGAGCGCGGGCTGATTTCGGCCTGACGCCCGGTTTTCAGATCGGAGTGAAGAGCATGTCCGTTCCGGGCAGGAATTTCGGCGCCCATTGCGTGGTCGTCGGCGCGAGCGGCGCATTGGGCAAGGCGATCGTCGCCGGGCTGGTGGCGCGCAAGATGCATGTCGTCGCGGTGGCGCGGTCGCGCGAGCCGCTGGAGGCGCTGGTCGATCGCCATGGCGCGGGCGTGGTGATGCCGGTCGTGGCCGACTTCGCGTCCGACGATGCGGTCGATGCGCTTCGGGCGCGGCTGGACCGGCCGGTCGCCATGGTCGTCCATGCGCCCGGCGTGCCGGTGGCGGGCGGCATTCGCGCCGCGCCCACCGACGCGCTGGTGGAGGCCTGCAACATCAAGGTCGGCGGCTTCGTCCGGCTGGTGCGCGCGGTGGAGGACCGACTGCGCCGCCACAGCCGCCTCGTCGCGATCGGCGGCCATTACGGGTTCGAGCCGACCGCCTATGCCGCCACCGCCGGGGTCGCCAATGCGGCGCTCGCCAATGTGGTGCGGCAGATGAGCTGGGCCTATGGCGGGGAGGGGATCACCGCCCATCTTGTCGCCCCCGGCCCCGCCGATACCGATCGGCTGCACAAGGTCGCGGCGGCGCGGGCCTCGGAAAACGGCGGCTCGGTCGCGGACGAGCTGGACGCGATGCGCGGCGAATCCGCCATCGGCGCGCTCACCACCCCGGGCCAGGTCGCCTGGGCCGTGGCGATGCTGCTCGATGCGGAGGCGGACGCCATGGCGGGCGCGGCGATAATGCTGGACGCGGGCCGCCGGCGCGGCCTGCCTTGAGGAAGGAGAAGCGGCATGCCCATCGTGCAATTCCATCTGGTGGCGGACCAATATCCGGAAGAAGCCGTCGCCGCGCTGCTGGAGGCAGCCTCGTTCTTCTATGTGCAGGCGCTCTATCCCACGGTTTCGCCGCCGCCCCTGGAGCGGGTGCGCGCTTTCGCCACGAGCGTGCCGGCGCATCGCTGGGCGACGGGCGGCCGGCTGGTCAGCGATGGCGGGGCGGCAGCGCCCTGGTTCACCTGCATCGCCCTCGAAGGCCGCCCGACAGAACAGTTGCAGGCCCTGGCGGCGGGGTTCACCGACCTTGTCGAACGCCATCTGGGCTGCGACCGGTCGCTGATACGCGGCACGGTGATGCCGGTCGCCCCCGCGCTGTGGAGCATCGGCGGCGTTCCCGCCAGCGAGGCGCGCGCGTCCGAAGCGTCGCTGCGCGCCGGATGACGGGCCAAGGATGATGGGCAGGGGTGATGCGCATGGAGTATCACAGGCGAGCGGAAAGGGTATTTGTCGGTAATTCACCCCATGATTATGATCGGTGAAAAGAACAGAATGACTGGCAGGAGAGAGATCGGATGGACGATCGCGATGTTGAAGGCCTGACCCAAGCGGCGCCGTTTCAGATAGAGATAGGGGGCGTGCGCTTTCCCTGCCGCGCCGACCAGAGCCTGCTGGCGGCGATGATCGCGTCCGGACGCAAGGCGCTGGCCGTGGGATGCCGCAGCGGCGGGTGCGGCGTCTGCCGCATCCGGATACAGGCGGGCCGCTGTTCCACCGGGCATATGAACCGCGCCGTGGTGAGCGCCGCCGATGAGCAGGCGGGCATCGTCCTGGCCTGCCGCGCCTATCCGTCGAGCGATATTCGCGCCGTGCCGTTGCCGCGCGCATCCTTCGGCGCCGCCCCGGTCGGCCGCGCCGCATGAGCGCGATTGCGGAGATCGGCGCCCCCGCGGCGCAGGCGGTGGAGCGGATGCTGTCCGCCGGCCGCGCCCGCGCGGAGGCGATCGGCGCCCGCGTGCATGTCGCGGTCGTGGATGGGGCGGGCAATCTCGCGGGCTATCTGCGGATGCCGGGATCGTTCCTTAGTTCAGGCGAACTGGCGATCGACAAGGCCTATACCGCTGCCAGCTTCGCAATGGCGACGCGCGATTTCGGCGCGCTGCTGGAGCGGGCGCCCCGCCCGGTGCGCGACGGTTTGCTGCGCCGGCCGCGCCTGACGGAAGTTCCGGGCGGCTGTCCCGCCGAGGTGCAGGGGCGCCTGATCGGGGCGGTCGGCGTGTCGGGCGGCAGCGAAGTGGAAGACGAGGACATCGCCGCAGCCGCCCTGGCGGCCATGCTGCGCGACGATATTTCTGGGAGAGAATGAATGGCGATTCGTGGATTGCTCCGGGTCGGCGAAGTGTGCGTCAGGGTGTTCGACATCGACGACGCGCGCCGCCACTATGGCGAGCGGATGGGTCTTATCGAAACCTATCAGGGCGACCCCGACAAGCTCTATTACAAGGTCGCGGACGAGCATGACTGGTATTCGCTGGTCCTGGAGAAGGCCGATGCGCCCGGCGTCGAATATTTCGCCTTCCGCACCTATGAGGATGCGGAGATCGACCATTTCGCCGCGGCGCTGACCGAATATGGCCTTGCCGTCGAACATGTCGAGCCGGGCGTGTATCCCAAGAGCGGCCGGCGCATCCGCTTCACCCTGCCGTCGGGCCATGTCATGCACATCTATGCCGACAAGGAGAAGATCGGCAACGGCATGCCGACCCGCAACCCCGGCACCATTCCCGACGAAGGCTATATTCGCGGCTTCCGCTGCGTGCGGCTGGACCATGTGCTGCTGGGCGGACCCAACATCGTCGAGAACAGGGACATCTTCACCGGGATATTCGGCTTCACCGTCAGCGAGGAACTGGTCACGCAGGGGGACGAGACCCGGCTTGCGGTCTTCCTTTCCTGCTCCAACAAGCCGCATGACATCGCCTTCATCCTGCAACCGGATGGCAGCCGCTTCCACCATGTCTCCTTCCTGCTGGATTCGGTGAACGACCTGTTCCACGCGGGCGACCTGATCGGCAAATATGAAATCCCGGTCGACGTGTCGGTGAACCGCCATGGGGTGACGCGCGGCGCGACCATCTATTTCTTCGATCCGTCGGGCAACCGCAATGAAGTCTTCACCGGCGGCTATGTCCATTATCCCGATACGCCGACGCTGACCTGGGACACCAGCCAGTTGGGCAAGGCCACTTTCTCGCAGGACAATATGCCGCGCGAGAGCTTTCTGAACGTTCTGACCTGACGGTCATCGACAAGACAGGCCGCGACAAGGCGGCCGATACATAAGGGACAAGGGGAGTTTTATCATGAAGTCTGGAATTTCGAACGGCGCGTCCGCGCTGGCGGTGGCGCTCGTCCTTTCGACATCGGCCGCGATGGCGCAGGACGCCGCCGCGCCGCAGGAGAATGTCGGCCTCCAGGACATCGTCGTCACCGCGCAGAAGCGGTCCGAAAGCGCGCAGCAGGTGCCGATCGCCATTTCCGCCGTCACGTCGGAAGCGCTCCAGTCCAAGGGGCTGACCGACATCGCCAGCATTTCCGGACAGGCGCCCAACGTCACCCTGAAAAGCTCCGGCGCGTTCGGCGGGTCCAGCTCGACCCTCTTCACCTATATCCGCGGTATCGGCCAGAATGATTTCGGCTTCAACCTGGAACCGGGCGTGGGCGTCTATGTCGACAATGTCTACCTCGCCCGCAACATCGGCGCGAATGTCGACCTGCTGGACCTTCAGCGCGTCGAAGTGCTGAAAGGACCGCAGGGCACGCTGTTCGGCCGCAACACCATCGGCGGCGCGCTCAACATCGTCACCTCCGATCCGGGCGACGAATGGAAGGTGAAGGGCGAAGTCACGACCGGCCGCTACGATCGCATCGACGTGCGCGGCGCGCTGGAAGCGCCGTTGGCGCCGGGCGTGCTGCACATGGGCCTCGCCTTCTCCACCAAGCATCGCGACGGCTGGCAGAAGCGCATTCCCTATGAAGGCGATACCGGCAACAACCCGATCTGGCTGCTGGCGACCGGCGGCGCGTCGGGCGGCCCCGCCAACGGCAATACGGACGGCGCGATCCTCTTCCCGACGACGGCGAAGGACAGGCCCGACCGGTCGGGCAACATGAACCAGACCGCCGTGCGCCTGAAATTCCTGTTCACGCCCAATGACAGGCTCACCATGCGGCTGATCGGCGACTATCTGAACGTGGATGAGCAGGCGACGCCCTTCTCGCTGCTGGCGGTCAACCAGAATGCCTATGTCGCGCTCTACAACACCTGCATCTCGGGCAATCCGGCCTTCTACGCGCCGGTCGCCGCGCTGGCGGGCGTGCCGGCCGCCGGCGTGACCGACCTGTGCCAGGGCGTGCGCGGCAATGCCGGGTCGCCGGCCGGCATCCAGCCTTCGCTGGAAAGCCAGGCGGGGCAGAACCTGCCCTATGACAACCGCCATGTGATCCGCAACGCGGACGGCAGCATCAATCCCGATCTCAGCTACGCCAGCGGCGCCAATTACAACAAGATCGACAATTACGGCATCAATGGCCAGATCGATTACGACCTGACCGATGCGCTGACGATCAAGTCGATCACCGCCTATCGCCGGCTGAAGTCCAAATTCGGCGCCGACATCGGCGGCGCGCCCTTCTCCGCGCTCGCGCCCACCTTCGCGGATTGGGAAAACCAGCTTTCGCAGGAAGTGCAACTGGTCGGCAATATATGGGAAAACCGCTGGAAATTCGTGCTGGGCGGCTATTATTTCCATGAATATGGCCGCCACGCGGACCGGGTGCCCTTTATCGGCGGCATGATCCAGATCGTGTCGAACGACCGTTACGACACCAAATCCTATGCCGCCTTCATGCACAACAATATCGATGTCATCCCCGACAGGCTGGGGCTGACCCTCGGCATCCGCTATACCCGCGACGACAAGCGCTTCACCGGCACGCAGCGGGACGAAAACGCCTTCGGCCTGCGCTTGACCCAGGCGCCGCCCGCGCTCGTCCTGCCCGATCCCAACGACATCTACCGCGTCTATCCGCTGGGCGAAAACAGCATGTCGTTCGAAAATGTCTCCTACCGGATCGGCGCGGAATATCACATCAACCGCCGGGTGATGGCCTATGCCTCCTACGCCACGGGCTACAAGGGCGGCGGCTGGACCACGCGCCTGACGCTGCCCAATTTCACCGTCGTCAACGGCGTGCCGGTCAAGCTGCCCGCGCCGACCTTCGGCCCGGAAAAGGCCTATACGACGGAAATCGGCATCAAGTCCGAACTGTTCGACCGCCGCGTCCGGCTGAACGTCGCGGCCTTCAACACGGAATATAACAGCATCCAACTCACCTTCCAGAACGGGTCGTCCCCGGTCACCGCCAATGGCGGGGACGGACGCATCCGCGGCGTGGAGGCCGAGCTGAACCTGGCCCCGGTGCGCAACTGGACGCTGGACGCCAGCCTTGGGTATCTGGACGCGGAATATCAGAGCATCCTGCCCGGCGTGCCGCTGACGGGGAAGGAGAAGTTCGTGAACACGCCCAAATGGCAGGCGCAGGCGGGCACCGCCTACACTTTCGAGACCAGCGGCATCGGCAGCTTCACGCCGCGGGTCGACTGGACCTATGCCAGCAAGACCTATAATGACGAGGCGAATACGCCGGTGCTGGCCACGCCGGCAGGCAGCTTCTTCAACGGTTCCGTCACCTGGCGCGCGCCCGGCGAACGCTACGAAATTCAGGCCGGGGTCACCAACATCGCCGACCGCCGCGCCGTCGTGTCCGGCTACACCAATGCGGAGGCGATCTATTCGGGCGTATTCAGCCGCCCGCGCGAATGGTTCCTGACCCTGCGCGTGCGCAACTGAGGACAAGGGGGTTCCCGTGGCCGGTCGGGCGTCGCGGGACAGAGGGCGCAAGGGACGGTTCCCGCGCGCGGCCTGCCATGACCGTCCGGATCGGCCGCCTCCGCAGCCCGGTCCGGGCGGTCCTTTTTTTGGGCGGGAAGGGGGCGGGCGCGATTTCGACAAAATTGTCGACGGCGGCCCGCCCTTGACAAAATTGTCGATGCGGCGTGCGCGAAAGAGCCCGGATTTCCGGGAAAGTCGAACTGGCATGGGCCTTGCTAAACAGAAAGGACAAGGCAACAGCCGGGAGAGGAAGATGGCGGAACGACCGCAATCCGACATATTGGACGCGAAGTTCGTGCGCGTCCGCAACCGCCGCGAAAACGGCCTGATCGAATTCGACTTCGCCATCGGCGCCCCGGAAATCTTCGTGGAACTGCTGATGCCGACCGCGGCGTTCGAGGAATTCTGCGCCGTCAACCGCGTGACCGACGTGACCGGCCAGCCGCTGGAGCAGGACGATTTCGACGCCCGGCTGGCGCGGGTGCTCGCCGGCGAAGCCCGATAAGCAAGAGAGGAGAGACCGACCCCATGCAGATGGACCTGCGCACCGTCACCATCGCGCCGCAGCGGCAGACCTATGGCCATGTCGCGCGCCATATCGGCGGCGACAAGCCGGCGTCCCGCTATCAGGAGGGCACGATCGGCCTCCAGACCACGGGCAACCAGCATTATCGTCCGCTCTGGGACCCGGCCCACGATTATTTCGACGAAAGCCGCACGAAGCTGAAGATGGCGGACTGGTACGCCTTCCGCGATCCGCGCCAATATTATTACGGCAGCTACGTCCTGGCCCGCGCCAGGCAGCAGGAAGCGGCGGAGGCCGCCTTCGACTTCGTGGAGACGCGGGGGCTGGCCGACGCTTTGCCCGACGACATCCGCGCTCTCGCGCTCGACCTGATCCTGCCGCTGCGCCATGTCGCCTGGGGCGCGTCGATGAACAATGATTTCATCGCCGCCTATGGCTATGGAACCGGCATCACCCAGCCGGCGCTCTATTATGCGATGGACCAGCTGGGCATCGCGCAGTTCGACACGCGCCTTGGCCTGCTGCTCGCCGAACCCGAAGCGCTGGACGCGGCCAAGGAGGCGTGGCTGCACGACGTGCGCTGGCAATCGCTGCGCCGCCTGGTCGAGGACCTGTTCGTGGAGCAGGACTGGTTCGAACTGTTCGTAGCGCAGGATCTGGTGCTCGACGGCCTGCTCTATCCCCTGGTCTTCCAGACGATCGTCGACGGCGACCTGGCGCAGCGCGGCGGCGCGGCGGTGGCGATGGTCACGCAGTTCCAGAATGAATGGGCGGCGGAAACGCGCAAATGGGTCGACGCGCAGATCAAGGCGGCCTGTGCCGACGATGCGGGCAATGCCGCGCTGATCGGCCAGTGGATCGCCAAATGGACGCCGCGCGCCGCCGCGGCGCTCTGTCCGCTGGCCGAAATGGGGCTGGGGGACCGGTCCGCCGCCGTCATGGACGAACTGTGCGCCGCGCTCGACGCCCGCGCCGCCAGGGCGGGGGTCCGCGCATGAGCAGCACCGTCTTCCTCGCGCTTCAGGCCAATGACGACACCCGCCATGTCATCGACGCGATCATGGCGGACAATCCCGCCGCCAGCCTGGACCCGCAGCCGGCGATGGTGCGCATCACCGCGCCGGGCACGCTGGTCGTGCGCCGCGAAACGATCGAAGAGCTGGTCGGCCGCGATTTCGACCTTCAGGAACTGCACGTCAACATGATCTCCCTGTCGGGCCGCGTGGACGAGACCGACGACATCTTCACTCTGAGCTGGGACCGCTGAGCCATGGACATGCCCGTCACGAAGAAGAAGAAACTCGGCCTCAAGGAACGCTATGCGCTGATGACGCGGGGCCTGGGCTGGGAACCGAGCTATCAGCCGATCGACGACATCTTCCCGATGGACCGGTTCGAGGGGATCAAAATCCACGACTGGGACGCATGGGAAGACCCGTTCCGCCTGACCATGGACGCCTATTGGAAATATCAGGCGGAAAAGGAGCGGAAGCTCTACGCCATCGTCGACGCCTTCGCTCAGAGCAACGGCCATCTCACCCTGTCCGACGCGCGCTACATCAATACGGTGAAGCTGTTCGTCAACGGCTTCGCCCCGCTGGAATATATGTCGCACCGGGGGTTCGCCCATATCGGGCGGCAATTCCGGGACGTCGGCCCGCGCGTCGCCTGCATGATGCAGTCGCTGGACGAAATGCGCCATTCGCAGACGCAGATCCACGCCATCAGCAATTATAACCGCTATTATAGCGGCATGGCGGAGTTCCGCCATCATCACGACTATCTGCCCTATCTTCAGGTGCCCAAGAGCTTCTTCGAGGATGCGGCGACTGGCGGCCCGTTCGAATTCATCGTCGCCATCGGCTTCGCCTTCGAATATGTGCTCACCAACCTCGTCTTCGTGCCCTTCATTTCGGGCGCGGCCTATAATGGCGACATGGGCGCGATGACCTTCGGCTTTTCCGCCCAGTCGGACGAGGCGCGGCACATGACCCTGGGGCTGGAGGTCATCAAGTTCGTGCTGGAGCAGGACCCGGTCAATGTCCCCATCGTCCAGAAATGGCTGAACAAATGGACCTGGCGCGGCGTGCGGCTGCTGACGCTGGTCGCGATGATGCAGGATTACATGCTGCCCAAGCGGGTGATGAGCTGGGCGGAGGCGTGGGAAATCTATTTCGAGGAGAATTGCGGCGCCCTGTTCCGCGATCTCGCCCGCTACGGCATCGTCATGCCGCCCTGCGTCGAGCAGATCAGGCTGGAGCGCGACCACCTGTCCCATATCGCATGGTGCCATTTCTATCAGGCGCGCGGCACCAGCGACTTCCATGTCTGGCTGCCGTCGAAGGAGGACATGGACTGGCTGTCCGCCAAATATCCGGACACGTTCGACCGCTATTACCGTCCGCGCTATGAATATTGGGCGAAGTGCGAAGCGGAAGGAAAGCCGTTCGAGGCGACGGCCGTGCCGATGCAATGCCAGGTCTGCCAGATTCCGATGATGTTCACCGAACCGGGCGATCCGCTGACACTGTGCCAGCGCCATGCCGACTACAAGGGCGAGCAATATCATTTCTGCTCCGACCATTGCCGCGACATTTTCGAGGATGAGCCGGAAAAATTCATCCAGTCGAAGATCGCAGGGCATGAGGTCTTCAAGGGCAACGCCTTCCGCCCCGGCACGGACCCGACGGCCGAGGGATTCAATCCCGCCGCCGAGGCGCTGGCTTTCTTCCGCATCGAACATGGCCGCGACAACGGCCTGCACAACGGGTCCACGGATGAAAGGAACTTCGCCCTGTGGCGCGGCCTTGCAAAGGCCAACGACTGACAGCCGGCCACACCGCCCTCACGGAAGGGATCATATTCCAGGAGAGACATCATGGCCGTCAAAGCCATCGACACCTATGAATTCGAACCGGCCGACAAGGCTGAAAATTTCCACGGCGCCTGCGTCATCTATGCCGGCTGGGACGGGCATCTGCTCTTTTCCAGCCCCTATGCCTGGCCGTTGCCGCCGGACCTGCCCTTCGCGCACTTCATCGCCGGACCCATGGCGGAGATTTTCGGCCAGCATCCCGACTGGGCGGGGATCGACTGGAACAGCGCCGTCTGGACCCGTAACGGCGAAGCCTTCGCCCCCGACATGCAGGCCAGCATCGCGGCCAATGGCCTCAGCCACAAGGATGCGTTGCGCTTCCGCACGCCTGGCCGCGACGGCCTGAACGGAGCCGGCATCTGATGAGCTACACGCTGACCATCGAAACCACCGGCGACGAGGTGGAAGTGGCGGAGGGGCAGACCATCCTCGACGCCTGCCTGCGCGCGGGCATCTGGTTGCCGCATGCCTGTTGTCATGGCCTGTGCGCCACCTGCAAGATCCAGGTGACGGACGGCGAAATCGACCATGGGGAGGCGTCCAGCTTCGCGCTCATGGATTTCGAGCGCGACGAGGGCAAGGCGCTGGCCTGCTGCGCCCGCCTTGAAAGCGATGTCAGCATAGAGGCGGATATAGAGGAAGACCCCGACGCATTGGGAATCCCGGTCGAGGATTTCGAGGGCGTCGTCACCCGCATTGATCCGCTGACCCCGACCATCAGGGGCATCCATGTCGCGCTGGATCGCCCGATCCGCTTCCAGGCGGGGCAATATGTGAACCTGACGGTGGGGGAGGAGGGGGTTCTGACCCGCGCCTTCTCCCTCGCCAGCAATCCCCATGCGCCCGGCGCCGTCGAACTCAATATCCGCATCGTGCCCGGCGGCGTCGGGACGACATGGATACATGAGCATCTGAAGGAGGGCGACCGGGTGAAGCTGTCCGGCCCCTATGGCCGCTTCTTCGTGCGCCATTCGGCGAAGGCGCCCATGCTCTTCCTGGCCGGTGGTTCGGGCCTGTCCTCGCCCCGCTCGATGATCCTCGACCTGATCGCCCGCAACGAGACGCTGCCGATCACGCTGGTCTATGGCGCGCGCAGCCGGGAGGAGCTTTATTATCATGAAGAGTTCGAGGCGCTGGCCCGGACCCATGCCAATTTCCGCTACGTCCCCGCGCTTTCGGACGAACCGGCGGACAGCGGCTGGACGGGTTTTCGCGGCTATGTCCACGAAGCCGCCAGGGCGGCTTTCGACAATGATTTCCGCGGACACAAGGCCTATCTTTGCGGTCCGCCGGTGATGATCGAGGCCTGCCTTGCCACGCTGATGCAGGGGCGCCTGTTCGAAAAGGACATCTACACCGAAAAATTCTTCTCCGCCGCAGACGCGCAGCAGGTTCGAAGTCCGCTTTTCAGGCGCATCTGACCGGATATTGCGCTAGGATCGGGCTGAAAGCGGCGAAACGGCCGGACCGGCGAGGGGAGAAGGGCAAAGATGGCGAGCAAGGCGCTCGACGACCGATCGGGCCGGATCGACCTGTGGTCGAAATTGCGGTTCGACCCCGGCACCGGCACCGTCTGGCTGGACGAACAGCGGATGCTGCTGCTGCACGCCGGGTCGCTGGGCGCGCTGCGGGCGGAAATGGTGCGCACGCTGGGCGAAGGCCGGGCCGGCGCGCTGCTGATGCGCATGGGCTATCAATCCGGCATGCAGGATGCGGAGATCGCCCGCAAGATGGTGGGCGACCGCGATTATGAGGAGGTCTTCCTGCTGGGCCCCCGGCTGCACAAGCTGGAAGGGCTGGTGCAGGTGGAGACCATCCGGTGCGAGCTGGACCTGGACGCCGGGCGTTTCCACGGCGAGTTCCGCTGGACCGAAAGCTGGGAGGCGGAAAGCCAGATAGTCCATTTCGGCATCGGCGAACACGCCACCTGCTGGAACCAGTTGGGCTATGCCTCCGGCTATGTCAGCGCCTTCATGGGCCGCCCGGTCATCTTCCGGGAGACGATGTGCAAGGCGAAGGGCGACCCGCATTGCACCATCGTGGGCGAGATCGCGTCCGACCTGCCGGCGGACGACCCCTATCTGAAGGCCATGCACCCGGAGGACATCGCCGGCCAGTTGCGCGCCATGGCGGAGGAGATCGGGGAACTGCGCGCATCCCTGCGGCGGGAAAAGCAGGCCGGATCGCTGATCGGCCAGTCGCCCGCTTTCCTGAAGTCGATGAACCTGCTGCGCCGCGCCGCCGACAGCAGCATCACCGTCCTGCTGACCGGGGAAACGGGCGTCGGCAAGGAAGTGTTCGCCCATTGGCTGCACGATAACGGGCCGCGCCGCGACAAGCCCTTCGTCGCGATCAATTGCGGCGCCATCCCCCATGACCTGATCGAAAGCGAGCTGTTCGGCGTCGAGCCCGGCGCCTATACCGGCGCCCAGCGGCAGCGGCTCGGCCGGTTCGAGCGGGCGGACGGCGGCACGCTGTTCCTGGACGAGGTGGGCGACCTGCCCCTGCCCGCGCAGGTCAAGCTGCTGCGCGTGCTCCAGACGGGGGAGGTGGAGCGGCTGGGCGGCGACAGGCTGCGCCATGTCGATGTCCGCATCGTCGCGGCGACCAATGTCGATCTGGCGTCGGCGGTGGCGGCCCGGACGTTCCGCGCCGACCTCTTCTACCGGCTCAACCCCTTTCCCGTCGCCATCCCGCCGCTGCGCGATCGGGCGGCCGACATTCCGCTGTTCGTCGAGGCGCTGGTGGAACGGCTCACCCGGCGGCACGGCAAGCCGGTGCGCGGCGTGTCCGACCAGGCGATGCGCGCGCTGATCGCCTATCGCTGGCCGGGCAATGTGCGCGAGCTGGAGAATGTGCTGGAGCGCGGCGTGCTGCTGGCCGAACCGGGCGGGCGGATCGACGTCGACACCCTGTCGATCGTGCTGGAACCGGACAGCCGCGAACAGGCGCATGTGCGCCCGGACGGCAGGCTGGCGGTCACCGGCGCGCCGCTGATACCCGACATCGACAGGGCGCCGCTGCTGCTGGCGGATTATGAGGCCGCGCTGGTGGAGGAGGCGCTGCGCCGCGCCGGGGGCAATGTCGCGGATGCGGCGCGCATGCTCGGCATGTCCCGGCGGCAGCTCGACTATCGATTGAAGCAGGCGGGCGGCTGAACGCCGCGAACGCCCTTCATTCCCCGGGGCGGTCTGCGAACTTGCCCAGCATGTCCTCGCTATAGCTATGCTCCGGATAGGGCAGCATCTGCGCCAGCCAGCCGGCATGGGCGGCCTTGAGTTCGGCGACCTTGCCGGGCATCGCCGCCTTGCGGTCGGCGCGTTCGCGCTCATCCTGCGACAGGTCGAACAGATAGTCCCGCCCGTAGGACCGCAGATATTTCCACTGGCCGCTGCGCACCGCGATCTGGTCGCCGGCGCGGTGGCGCCAGAACAGCGTGCGGTCGGTCCTGCTGTCGACGTCGCGCAGGAAGGGCATCAGGTCGATGCCGTCCAGCCCCTCCACCCGGTCGGGGTCGCCGCCCGCCGCCGACAGCAGCGTGGGCAGCGCGTCCATCGACATGGTCACCTGCGCGCTGTCGCGCCCCTGGGGCAGATGGGCGGGCCAACTGACGATCAGGGGCACGCGGATGCCGCCCTCCAGCAATTCGCCCTTCATCCCGGTCAGCGGCCAACTGTCGGAAAAGCGCTCTCCGCCATTGTCGCTGGTGAAGATCACGATCGTGTCCTCCTCCAGCCCCAGCCGCGCCAGTTCGGCCAGCACGCGGCCGACATTGGCGTCCATGCTCTCCATCATCGCGGCATAGGCGCGGACATTGCCGCCGTCCATCTGGCGCGGATCGGCGGTGGCGCTGCCCTGGGCGGCGTCGCCGGGACCCTGCCAGGGCCAATGGGGGGCAGTGAAGTGCAGGCTGATGAAGAAGGGGCGTTCCTTCCTCGCCGCCTGCTGCATCCGGTCGATCGCCTTCGCGCCCAGCAGGTCGGTCAGATAGCCGGGGCGGTCGATTTCCGTCCGGTTCTCGAACAGCTTGCCCATCTCATGGCCGTTGATGCTGGTCGCATGGGCGAAATAGTCGGTGCCGCCCGACGCTATGCCGAAGAAATAGTCATAGCCGTGATCGAGCGGGCTGGAGGCCGGCAGTTCCCCCATATGCCATTTCCCGACCAGCGAGGTCGTGTAGCCCAGATCCCGCAGCAGGCCGGGCAGGGTCCTGGTGCCGCGGGGCAGGGACAGTTCGGCGCCGTTGAAGGCGATCGGCTCCTCCAGCCCGATGCGGAACCGCCCCTGGTAACGGCCGGTCAGCAGGGCGACGCGGGTGGGTGAGCAGACGCAGCTATTGGCATAGGCGTTGCCGAACTTCACGCCCCGCGCGGCCATGGCGTCGATCGCCGGGGTCCGGATGTTGCGGCTGCCATAGCAGCCCAGGTCGGCATGGCCCATGTCGTCGGCCATGATATAGAGGATGTTGGGCCGGCGCGGGCCAGATCGCCCGCCGCGGGCGACGGCGGGGGCCGCCACCGCCGAACCCAGGGCGGCGAGCGCCGCCCGGCGCGTCATCGCGCCGGTCATCGATGTCTTCATGTCGTCAAACCTCCTGTCCGGTCACCAGCGCGTCGACAGCGTCACGCCGTAGAGGACCGTTCCTTCGTTGGGCACGCAGGTGTTGGTGTTGCTGAGGCCGTCGAACGGCTCCTTGCGCAGACAGGTCTTTTCCGAGGTCAGATTGTCCGCGTAGAAGGAAATCTGGTGCCGCCGGTCCCGCCCGAAATCGAAGCCCATGGAGGCGTCGACGAAGAAGCTGGGATCGATATAGCCGCTGCGCGCCTTGGTCAGTTCATTATATTGCGCGCCGACATAGCGGCCGCTGAGCCGCCCGGTCAGGCGATTGTCGCCCAGCTCGACGGTCTGGCTTGCGGTCCCGTTGAACGACCAGCGCGGCGATTGCTGGAGCGGCGCGCCCTTGAGCGCGGTCTGCGGGGTGAGCGCGCCGACGTCGATCACCTCGGTGTCGAGGAAGGCGCCCGCCAGGTCCAGTTCGAAGCCGCCGCCGGGCGCGATCTTCGCCTCTGCCTCCACGCCGGTCAGCCGCGCCTTGGGCAGGTTGATGAAGGCCGGGCCCAGCACCGGCACCTGGCCGAAGGTCTGCAGGTCCTTCCAGTCGTAGCGGAACGCCGCGACGTTGATCTGCACCCGGCGATCGAACAGGCGCGACTTGAGCCCGAGTTCATAGGCGTTGAGCGTTTCCGGGCGGACCGGGGTGTTGCCGGTGCCGTTGAACACGCCCTGGGCGCGGATGTCGAAGGAACCCGACTTGAAGCCGCGCGAATAGCTGAGATAGGCCATGACGTCGGTCGCCAGTTCATAATTGGCGGAGATTTTGCCCGCCAGCTTGCTGACATCCTGCTTCAAGGGCGTGAGCGGGCCGTGGCAGCCGACCACGCCGGCCGCGCAGGGCAGGGTGAAATTGGCGGCGAGGCCGGTCAAGAAGCCGTGCGAGAAGAAGAAGTCGGCGGGCAGGCGGGCCGCGCCGGGCAGCCCGGTCACGCTGTCGAGGGCGGTGATCACGTCGCGCAGGCCCTGCCGCCTGTCATTGGTCCAGCGCAGGCCCGCGCTGATGTCCAGCCGGTCGGTCAGCGCATAGTCGAGTTGCCCGTAGAAGGAGGCGATCTCCGCCTTCTGGTCGATGGCGACCATCGGCACCACCGCCAGCGTCGGCGGTCCGGCGAAATTGTTGCGCACGATGGTGGCCAGGCTGTCCTTTTCATAGGACCAATAGGCCCCGGCGATCCATTTCAACGGCCCGTCCGTGCCGGAGGTCAGCCGGACCTCCTGCGAATAGACGTCGTAGAGCGCGTCCTGGAACACCTGGAACTGGGCGTAGGGCAGGCCGCCGCCTTCCTCCGCATAGAGAACCTTGGTGCGGTCGAAGGCGGAGATGGCGGTCAGGGAGAAGCCGCCGAAATCATGGCGCAGGCGCAGCGATCCGCCCTCGAAATCGACATCGGCCAGGTTGCTGCCCGCGTCATAGGCGTCGCGCCAGCGCGACAGGGAGGGATTGAAGGTCAGGCCGCCCTTGCCGGTCGACACGCAATTATTGACGCGTTCGAACTGTTCGACGCCCAGATCGTTGGCGGGGCATGGGGTGACGCCGTCGGGCAGGAAGCGGCCGACCGCCTTGCGCGGCGGGCGCGATCCGCGATTATAGCCGACATGGCCCGACAGCAGCAATTCCGTGTCGTCATCGGGTTGCCAGCCGATGCCGAAGCGGCCGGAATAGCGCTTCGTCGATCCGATCTTCTCGCCGGTCGCGACATCCCGGAACACGCCGTCGCGGGTCTGCACCTGCCCCGCCACGCGGATGGCGAGCGTATCGGTCAGCGGCACGCCGATCGCGCCTTCCACATCGATCCGGTTGAAGCGCCCGGCATTGATGCGGGCATAGCCGTTGAAGCCCTCGCCCGCGTCGGGCCGGCGCGACACATAGTTGATCGCGCCGCCGGTGGTGTTGCGGCCGAACAGGGTGTTCTGCGGCCCGCGCAATATCTCCACCCGTTCCAGGTCGAACAGGCCGAAGGTGCTGGAGAAAGGCGTCACCAGCGACACCTCGTCCAGATACTGGCCCACCGCCTGTTGCGCCGTAAGGTGGAAATTCTGGGTGCCGACGCCGCGGATGGAAATGCCGGCATTGACGGCAGAGCTCTGCTTGAAGCTCAGGTTCGGGAATTGCCGGACCAGATCGGTCGGATCGGCGATCCGCCGTTCGGCCAGGGCCTCTCCGCCCAGCGCGTTGATCGCGATCGGGATGTCCTGGACATTTTCCGCGCGCTTCTGCGCGGTGACGACAATGTCCTGGATGCCGGCCGATCCGGCATCGTCCTGCGCGGCCGCCATCGCCGGCAGGCAGAGCCCGGCGAGCAGCGCCAGCCTCGGCATGCGGCGCGCCAGATGTCGTTTCCCGTTCATATCTCCCCCTCCATGATCTGGCCGATCATCCGTCGGCCCCGCTTGTTCCGGGCACTGTCGCCATAAGGAGGCGGCAGGACAATGGGGCTCGACCTTGCCCGGTGACAAGGTGCAGCCTATACCCTGGTGCAGCGCCCGCAGAGGCGCGGCAGCAGCAGGGGGAGAGATCGGCCATGTTCCGTTTCACGCCGCGCCAGTTGGAAATCTTCCTGGCGGTCGGCCGGGCGCAGTCTTTCCGTCAGGCGTCGGAAAATCTGCGCATATCGCAGGCCGCCGTCAGCGAGCAGATGCGCGCCTTGGAACAGCAGATCGGCGCCACCCTGTTCCACCGCAGGGCGGGACGCAGCATGCGCCTGACAGCCGAAGGCGAACGCTTCCAGGAAGGCGTCAAGACCTTCGTCCAGAAGGGGCATGAGCTGGGGCGGCTGTTCCGCGGGGCGACGCCGCAGAAGCTGCGCATCTTCATCGGCACCTTCCTGCTTAACGAATATGTGCGGCCCGCGCTGCCGCGTTTCCTGATGGAGAATGCCGACATTGCCCTGGATTTCGTCCACAATGCGTCTGGGGCGGACGTCGACGACCAGGTGGCGCGGGGCATTCTGGACTGCGCGATATTTTCCCGCGAGCAATCCGATCCGCAAGGCGGGTTCGAACCGATCTTCGCAGAGCCGGCCTTCGTCTTCGCCACGCGGGAGCTGCGCGACCAGGCGAAGCTAAGGGGCTTGCAGTCGCTCCCCTTCATCAGTTGGAACATTCCGCCGCTGCGAACCTGCGACCAACTGCGCATGCTCGCATCGGCCGGAGTCATGCAACCGGTTTTGCACAGCGAGGTGCAGCATCACGAGGTTGCCGTGGAACTGGCCACGCAGGGCGCGGGGGCCGTCATCATGCTGCATTCCACTGTGCAGAGGCTGGATCGCCAACACCGCCTGGTGCCGATCGTCAAGGTCGGCACCTGGGAGAGGCGGCTGTTCCTCTCCCAATCTCTCGATCAGGGCACGCGCGACCGCCTGGCTTTGTTCTTTCGCGAAGTCGTCGGCAACGGGGAAGCGCGCCGTGGGTGATTTCGATCCATCAGCTCTTCGATCTAAAGGCTCCAGTCACTTGCGACAGGATGGCGTTCTTCAGCTACACGACGTTCATGCCGGCAGATCGGACGCACCACTATCTTTTGCGATACCTGTCCTTTTGGGCGATCATTGGCGGTCCCATGGGTGCCTCTGATCCTAACAACGACCGTCTCCAATCTTCACCGCAGAATTGCGGTCGGCAGCCCAAATCGCAAGCGTCAATATGCGGCGCCTGTCTCCGTTCGCGCAGGCCGCCGGTCGATCTCGGGCATGGCATAGCCCAGGGTCGGTGCAACGCGCCGGACCAGCGGTTCCCATTCCTGGCGCGCCGCGACATATGCCTCGATGCCGTCCGCCTTCACCGCGATCCCGGCGTTTCTGAGCGTCCGGGTCGCATGCAGATAGCTTTGGCGGAGGCGCTGGGCCTCGGCGGCGGCATCGCTGCGGACGTCGGCGGTCGGGAAGTTCGAATCCAGCGTCTCCAGCAGCAGCCGGGCGCCGCGTCGCATCGAGGCGGCCGGGGCGAAGGCCGCCGCAGCGCCATGGCGCCGCGAATCCAGCGCGGTTTCGATCAGGGTAGCCGCGTCGAGCAGGACGAAGGTCAACCGCGACACGGCGTAGAGCGGCTCCTCGAAGCGGAAGTAGAACAGCAGCGGATAGAAATGGTGCGCCTCCTTGGTCGCGGCGAGCGATCGGGCGAGATTGCCCAGCTCGCTGGCCGCGTTGCTCGCCTCGCCTTCCGGCATGAGCCGCGCCAGCATCACCGCCGCATCGCCGGTTCCGTCAGTCATCAGGTCAACCGCGAGCGCCAGGACATTGCGTTCGCGCAGGCCGGAATAGACCTGGACGAGATAGCTCAGCACCAGTGACAGCACCGACGCGCCGATCAGCGAATTTATGAGGAAGAGCAGGCGCGTGCCGGTCGTGTGCGGCGAATAATCGCCGCCCCCGACGATCGACAGACTGTTCCCCGCGACCAGAAGCGCTGTCACGAAGTCGGTCGGGGACTCGCCGCTGGACGGCCGGATCGCGGTGCCGAGTTCCGGCCGGATCACGAGCGCAGCGCCCAGCGAAAGGCCGATCGCCCAAAAGCCTATCAGCGAAACGACGATGAGCGGGCCGGCGAATGAGAGCATCGTGCCGCGACGCCTGCCCGACAGCCCGGCGATGGCGTGGAGCAGCGCCCACATCCCACGGTTCCAGTGGGGCGCGAGCAGCCCGGTGCCCGCCCGCGCATAGAGCACGGTCAGGAAGATGTCGGCGAGGAACAGCAGGATCAACGCCGCGCCGAATATCTGTTCGATGATCATGTCCTACCCTCAACAGGCAATCGGGCGGCCGGGGATCTGCGCCCGGTCGGCAGTCCGGTTCCCACCGGCGCGCTCTTTCGGCTCCTCGACCCTTATATGGCGGCGGCATCCCCGTGGACCGGTGGCGCGGACTTCCGCAGGGCCTGGGCGACCGCTTCGCCGACGCCGCGCGCGCTCGCCGGGTTCTGGCCGGTGATCAGCCGCCCGTCCTCCACGACATGCTTGCCGAACGGCAAGACAGCCTTGGTGTAGCGCGCGCCGCGCGCCTTCAATTCTTCCTCCAGGTTGAACGGCACGATGTCTTCGCGATTGTCGGCCTGTTCCTCGGCCCAGGAGAAGGCGGTCAGGTCCCTGTCCTGCACAAGCCAACGGCCGTCGCCCAGCCTTGCCTCCATGAACCCCACCGGGCCATGGCAGACGGCGGATACGATCTTCCCGCTGTCGTGGAATTCGGCAAGGAGGCGGCCAAGCTCGGGCGAGCGGAAGTCCCACATCGTGCCATGGCCGCCCGCCAGATAGATGGCGTCATAGTCCGCGACGCTGACCTCGCCAAGCGGCAGGCTGTGGTTGAGGCGGTCCATGAACTGCCTGTCACGATAATGGCGGGTGACGCCGCCGCCAAGGCGGCTGTTGTGCCCCATTTCGGGCATCATCAGCCCCTGGGGATCGAGCGGGACCCAGCCGCCCGACGGGCTCGCAATCTCGCTTTGGAAGCCGTGCTCCTCGACCGCATCCCAGAAATGGGTAAGCTCCCCAAGCCAGAGGCCGGTCCTGAACCCCACTCGATCATATTGGTCGACATTGGTCACGACGATAAGGATTTTGCCGGTTCGATCCATGATCATCCCTCATTCGTTCAAAGTGCGGCCGGGCTCCGCTGTCGCCGGCGAACGCCTTCGCCGGGTCAGGGATTGGCGACGCTAGGCGACCAGGTGAGGAACAGCGTCCGCCGTCTGGCCCTCCGCCCGATAATCCGGCGGAATGTCGAAGTCCCCGCGGGCAAGCCCGCGTGAGGCCTGCGGTCCCCGCGGAAGGCCCGACCGATCGGAATAGTCCCGCTCCCCGGAATGTGGGTCGCGGCGGTGCACAGCCTTGACGCCCGTATAGGCGAGGATGTCGAGCAGGGTGATTCCCGCCACCAGGGCGATGGCGATCGCGGCATTGCCGCGCTTGGGATTGTCGCGGTGCAAGCCGGTTGCCAGGGTGGCCAGGTCGAGCGCGTCGCCGCCGATCCGGGCTGCAAGCCCCAGCGGCTTGTCCACCGACAGGGTCGGGATCGCGCTGGCCAATTCGCGCACGCCATAGGCGCGGATCAGGCCTGCCTTGTCGTCAAGGCCCAGCGCGCGGGCGATGCGCCCGGGCGCCACCAGTTCGGTGATGCCCAGGCCGATGGAGAACCAGCCGAGCGCGCGCGCCAGCCGGTCGGCACTGCTCATCGAACTTGGACCCTTCTGCTCGACGCGGGGGTCCCCGTCGGAGCGCGCGATACCGGTGAGATTGGTGAGAGGCATGGGTGCTTCCTTCAGGGTTGGAGCATGACCTTGATGCAGCCATCCGCCTTGTCGCGGAACGTGGCGTACATCTCGGGACCTTGGGACAGGTCGACCTTGTGGGTGATGACGAACGAGGGGTCGATCTGGCCATCCTCGATCCTGCGGAGGAGATCGCCCGTCCAGCGCGGGACGTGCGCCTGCGCCATGCGGAAGGTCAGGCCCTTGTTCATGGCTTGCCCCATCGGAATCTTGTCGACCAAGCCAAGATAGACCCCGATGATCGAGATGACGCCGGCAGGCCGGCAGACATAGATCATCTCGCGCAGCACATGCGGCCGGTCGTTCTCCACCATCAGCATCTGCTTGGCGCGGTCGATCAGCGTGTCCGGCTGGCCCAGATTGACATGGCTCTCGGTGCCGACGGCGTCGATGCACTTGTGCGGCCCCTCTCCGCCGGTAAGCTCGTTCAGCCGCTCGACGACGCTTTCCTCCTCGAAGTTGATGGTGATGGCGCCCGCCGCCGCGGCCATGGACAGGCGTTCGGGAAGGTGGTCGATGCCGATCACCTGCTCGGCGCCCAGCAGGATGGCCGACCGGATCGTCATCTGGCCGACCGGGCCGCAGCCCCAGACCGCCACCGTATCGCCCGGCTGGATGTCGGCCTGAACGGCGGCCTGCCATCCCGTCGGCAGGATGTCGGAGAGGAAGAGGAGCTTCTCGTCCTCGATCCCGTCGGGCACCTTGATGTGCGTGGTGTCCGCGAACGGCACGCGCAGATATTCGGCCTGACCGCCCGGATAGCCCCCGGTCAGGTGGGTGTATCCGAACAGCCCCGCCGTCCTGTGGCCGAAGGCCTTGTCGCCCAGTCCGCCCTTCCGGTTCGTCCGCTGACAGACCGAGAAGTTGCCGCGCCGGCACTGGTCGCATTCTCCGCACTGGATCGTGAAGGGTATGACGACGCGGTCGCCTTTCTTGAGCGAATCCTTGGCCGCGCTGCCCACTTCGACGACTTCGCCCATCGTCTCATGGCCCATGATGTCGCCGGGCAGCATGGCAGGGATCAGATTGTGGAAAAGGTGAAGGTCGGAACCGCAAATCGCGCAGCTTGTAACCTTGATTATGGCGTCGCGGGGGTTTTCGATCGAAGGATCGGATACGGTATCATATCGGATGTCCTCCTTGCCGTGCCAGACTAGGGCTTTCATGCCGGTCTCCTTGGTTGGATGGCGCCCATCTGGGGCTCGCCCCGCCCGCAACCCATAAGGGCGATCCCTAGGGAACCTTCCCCGGTCAGCGGCTTTTGCCGACTGGGCGGCAAGCGTTTGAGGAGAGCCGGCGCCGTGGTGCAAGAGTTACGACCAACGGCCGCCCGGGAAGGCAGCGAAGCGCTCTGTTCCGACGACGACGGGCCGGCGCGCGACACCAGCGAATGGCGGCGGTTCGCGGACGCCCTTCGCAGTAGCGAAGCCCGTCTGAGGGCGGCGACCGAACTGGTGGGCATCGGCATCTACTCGTGGAACCCGGACACCGGATCGCTGGAGTGGGACGAGCGGCTAAGGGCGATGTGGGGCCTGCCTGCCGATACGCCGGTCGACATGACGCTGTTCGAAGCCGGCATTCATCCCGACGATCGCCAGCCGGTCCGCGATGCGATCGCGCGCTGCGTCGATCCCCGTGGCGACGGCAGCTATAATGTCGAATATCGCGTGATCGGGAAAGAAGACGGCATCACGCGCCGCATCGCCACCTCCGGCCGCACAAGCTTCACCGACGGGCGCGCGGTCGGGTTCATCGGCGCCGCGATCGACGTGACGGCGCAGCGGCGGGCGGAGGCCGCGATCCGCGCGAGCGAGGCGCAATTCCGCAGCTTCGCCGCGCATAGCAGCAACCTGATCTGGATCGGCGACCCGGTCGCCGGCGCGATCATCTACCGGAGCGCCGCCTATGAGCGGATCTGGGGCGTGCCCTGCCAGGAGGCGGCGAGCGACTTCGCCGAATGGATGAAGGACGTGCACCCCGAGGATCGCCCGCAGGTTGGCCACGCCCTCGCCGCCGTGAAGGCCGGAGACGTCGTGCAGTTCGAATACCGGATCGTGCGGCCCCGCGATGGCGCCATGCGCTGGCTTCGGGACACCAGCTTTCCGATTTTCGACGACGCGGGCGCTGTGACCCGGATCGGCGGGATCACCGAAGACCTGACCCAGGACGATGTCCGCCATGTCTATGTGGTGAGCGGCAAGGCGGCCGAGGCGCGCAAGCTGAGCGCGCTGGTTCGGGCGCTGGGTTATCGCGGACGGACGTTCGACAGCGGTTCCGCCTTTCTCGACATGGCGCCCGTCCTCTCGCCGGGCTGCGTGCTCCTGGACCTGCGCAAGGGGCGGGACGAGGGGCTGTCCGTGCCACGCGAGCTCAGGGCGCGGGCGATCACGATACCCACCATCGCGCTGGACATGGCGGGTGCCGATGTGACGTGCGCGGTTTCCGCGATGAAGGCGGGAGCCGTCGACTACATCCTTGCCGGAGACGAGGCGTCGATGCGCGCCAGCCTTGCCGGCGCCATTGCGGAGTGCCAGGCTTCGGCGCGGGCGCCAACGCGGGACGAAAACGCCAGCGCCCGCATCGCGCGACTGACACCCCGCGAACGCGAGGTGCTGGTCGGCCTGGTCGACGGCGGGACCAACAAGATCATCGGCCAGAAGCTCGGCATCAGCCCCCGGACGGTCGAACTGCACCGCGCCCAGGTGATGAATCGGCTGAACGCGAACAGCCTGACCGAACTGCTTCAGCTCGCCCTGGCCGCCGGGATCACGCCGGCGAGCGGCGAGGGCGGTGAACAGCGGGGCGTCACCTAGGCTCAGGACCCGCCAGTAATGGGTCCTGAGCCTGGGCCCGTCTGCGATGGCCAGTTTCGATCTCCATGCCGGCACAGGCCCACCCGACCGGGAAATTCTCACGAAAACCGGCCCGTTCGCCGGCTCGGGCCCCCTCGAATGCAACCGATCTATGATCATTCTTCGTGATTGGCCGGGCAAGTCTCATTGGTGGCGGTCGCCGGTCGCCGCCAAAATGGGGGAGGTGCACGGCGAAGGAGATCATCATGGCCACGACAGTCAACGAAACGCTCAAGGCTCGCTATGTCGCTTTGCAGGCGGAGCGGGAGAGGAGCTGGCCCCCGGCCCAGCTTGAGGGCAATGCCCGGCAACGCAAGCAGTTGCTGGACCGTTTCGATCCCGCCGCCGTGGCCCAGCCGGGCACCGTGCTGCCGCCTCTGTCCTTCGTGGAGGTGGGGGGCGATACCCTCGGCCTGGACGAACTCACGGCAGGCGGCGCCGCGCTGTTCCTCTTCTTCCGCTATGCCGGTTGTCCGGCCTGCAACATCGCCTTGCCCTATTATGCCGATGCGCTGTTCCCCGGCCTTCGCCAGCGCGGCATTCCGCTCGTGGCGTTGAGCCCGCAACCGCCGTTGCTGCTGCGGGAGGTCAAGACGCGGCACGATCTGCCCTTTCTCGTCGCAACCGACGCGGATAACGCGCTGGCGCGGCTGCTGAACATCAGTTTCCAGCCCGATCATCGTCCCTCGCCGCCGCCGGCCGGCTGGATCGGTGAAGTGACGGGCACGGGCAGTTGGGAACTGCCCCAGCCCGCTTTCCTGCTCGTCGGCGCGGGGCGCGTGCTGCGCTGGTTGCAGGTCAGCCCCGACTGGCTCGACCGCCCCGAAGCGGAAACCGTCCTCCACCATGTGGACCAGCATATCGGCTGACGGAACGCCTCGCCTTTCCCATGGCCAATGCGGGGAAGGCGAGGGGACGGCCCGCCTGCTCAGGCGTCATGGATCGATCGTTTCACAGCGGCAGAACCGGCTCATGCGCCGGCATCGCTCCCCGCCCTGTCCGTCACTCACGCCCTGTCGGACGCCTGGCGTTCGGAATAGCGGCGCGCCGCGATCTCGGCGCCTTCGCGCAGCAGCGGGCCCAGCTGCCAGAAGTCATGCAAATGGCCCGTGCTGCCCGGCTCCGGCTCCCGGTCCCAGCCATGGTCGTGGCGCAGCCGCCCCAGATGCCCGGACGCCAGGATCGCCTCTGGCGAGATCGCTTCGGGCTGCCTCTGGTCCGGACCGACATAGATCGCGTCGGCTTCGCAATGAAGCTCGCACAGGAAACAGGTCTGGCATTGGTCCAGCCGCGCGATCCGGGGCGCGCCATCAGGCCCGGCATCCAGCACATGGGTGGGGCAGGCCGAAACGCATGCCTGGCAGGCGGTGCACCGGTCTTCGAAGATATGGGCGATCATGCGGCGGCTTCCTGCAAGGCGGGGGTTTCGAAACGGGTCCAGACCTTGTCGGTGCCGCCGGTCAGCAGGCGGCTGGCAAGCGCGGCGTCCGTCGCGGGGCGGTCCGCACGCATATGCATGCCCCGGCTCTCGTCGCGTCTATGGGCGGCCGCGGTCACCCAGCGCGCAGCGGCGATCATCGCGGCATGTTCGCGCAGCCCGCCCCTGTCCAGCCCCACGCCCTGGTCATGATCGGCCAGCAAGCGCCACGCGCCGTCCAGCGCGTCACGCGCCCGCGCCAGCTTGGGCGCGCTGCGCCAAAGGGCGTCGTCATAACCGATGGTGGCATGCTGAACGACCGGCAGGACCGCCTTCAGATCGACCGGGCGCGGGGAAGCGGCCGGGCGCAACCCCGCCTGGCCGACGGCCCGCGCCGCCGCGCCCAGACGCCGCCCGTCGCGCTTCGCCCGTGCCGCCGCGGCCGCACCGGCGATCCGGCCGGAGGTCAGCGCCCAGGCGGCATTTTGCGCGCCGCCGCCGCTCGTCGCCCCGGCGACCAGTTCCCGGGTCGCGCTGTCGCCGGCGGCATAGAGTCCGGACAGGCTCGTCTGGCAATGCGCGTCCACGACCTGCAACCCGCCGGTCCCCCGCACCGTGCCTTCCCCGAACAGCTTGATCTCGAACCGGTCCCGGAAAATATCCAGCCCGCGCCGCTCGAACGGCGTGGGGGAGGCGGGCTGGATGCGCCGCAATATCGGCTTCAACCCGTCCGGCGCATCGCTGAGGTCGGCGATGACCGGCCCGGCCAGCATGGCGCTCGCCAGTGCCCTCAGATGCGCGCCTTCCCCGCCTATGGGCGGCGGAATGTCCAGTTCCCGGCCGTCTTGGTCGAAGAAGCGCGCGGCGAAATAGGGCAGGGTGCGTGTCGAGTTCCACGCGGGGGAGAGGGAATAGGAAACGGAAAATTCCATGCCGGACAGCGCGGCGCCCGCCTCCGCCGCCATCAGCAGCCCGTCGCCGGTATTGCCATGGCTGCCGATCAGCCCGGAACGGAAGGCGCATCCGCCCGTCGCCATGATCACGGCGCCCGCCCGGGCCCGCCATGATTGCCCCGTCAGGCGCCCATGCCCGGCCGCGCCCGCGACCGATCCGTCGTCATGCACCAGCAGTTCCAGCGCCGGATGATGGTCGAGGATACGGACCCCCGCATCGGTCGCGTAGCGCCGCAGCGCGCGCATATATTCCGGACCGCGGACGCCGGGATAGAAGGTGCCGCCCCTGCCGTCGCCGCCAAAGGGATAATAGCGGGCGAGCGTGGGCAGGGCGATCCAGCTTTCCTCGATGATGCGCGCCATCCAGTGCCGCTCGGCCAGTCCGAAGCTGCGCGCATGGCGTTCCTCGACGGCGGCTTCGCGCTTGCCGGGTTCGGGGGCGACCCACCAGTGATTGGGGCCGCCCGTCGCCGTGACGCCGCTGGTGCCGACGAATCCCTTGTCGACTAGCAGCACGTCGGCGCCCGCCTGCGCCGCGGCGATCGCCGCCCAGCAGGCAGCCATGCCGCCGCCAATGATCAGCACGTCGGCCTGAAGGTCGATCCCTTCCTCCGTCATTCCGCGGCGATCGCGTGCTGTTCCCGCGCATGCCGGTTTTCCGGAACCGGCAGGCCCAGATGTCCGCGCAAGGTGCGGTGCGCATAATCGTCGCGGAACAATCCGCGCGCCTGCAGGATCGGCACGACCCGCTCCCGGAACAGCCTGAAATCCTTGGGCCGCGTCACTCGCAGCAGGAAACCGTCGGCGGCGCGCCCGGTGAACCAGCGCTCGATTTCGTCCGCTATGGTCTCGGGCGATCCCACGAAGTCCGTCCGCCACTGGCCGAAGCGATAGGCCGCCTGGCGCAGCGTCAGCCCTTCCTCCCGCGCCACGCGGATGATCCGTTCGGCATGGCCCTTGTAGCTGTTCAGCGTGACGCCGCTCAGGTCGGGGAAGGGCGCGTCCAGATCGTAGCGGGAAAAGTCGTGATAGTTGAACGCCCGCCCGATCTGCACCAGCAGCTTGCCGACGTCGAGCGCTTCCTGCGCGGCCGCGGCGATGGCCTGCGCCTCTTCGTCGGTCTCTGCGATGATCGGCGCCAGTCCGGGCAGCACCTTGATCAGGTCGGGATTGCGCCCCAGCGCCGCCGCCCGCGCCTTGATGTCCGCATAATAGGCCCGCCCGGTCTCGAAATCCTCCGCGCTGGTGAAGGTGCCCTCGGCAATGGCCGCGCCCAGGTTGCGGCCCTCATTGCTGTCCCCTGCCTGGAAGATCACCGGCTGTCCCTGCGGCGACCGGCTGAGCGCCAGCGGCCCGGCGACCGAAAAATGCGCGCCCTTGTGGTCCAGCCGGTGCTGCTTGGCCTTGTCCAGGAAAATGCCCGCCTCGCGGTCGCGGGGGAAGGCGTCGTCCTCATAACTGTCCCACAGGCCCTGCACCACATCGACGAATTCGCGGGCGCGGGCATAGCGCAGCTTGTGGTCGAAATGCTCCTCCCGCCCATAATTGCGGGCGGCGCCCTCCAGCCCGGTGGTGACGACATTCCATCCGGCCCGGCCCCGGCTGATCTGGTCGAGCGACCCGAATTGCCGCGCGACATTATAGGGCTCCCAGTAAGAGGTGGTGAGCGTGCCCACCAGCCCGATGCGCGACGTCGACGCCGCCACCGCCGACAGCAGGGTCAGCGGCTCCAGCCGGTTCAGGAAATGCGGCGCGGTATCGGGCGTGATGAAGGGCGAATCCACGATGAAGACCAGGTCGAACTTCGCCGCCTCCGCCGCCCGGGCATTGTCGATATACCAGTCGATGTCGATGCTGGCGTCGCCCGGCAGCTCGGGGTCGAGCCAACTGACATGATCCGCCCCGACCCCTTCCAATATCGCGCCAAGATGCAATTGCCGCTGCGCCGTGTCCGCCATGTCCAAATCCTCCGAATATGGGAAAAGTCTAGACCAGGCGGTGGGACAGTGACCAACGAGGCCTTCTCATAGGCTGTTTGAAGCTTCTGAACGGAACCGCTTATTTCGCCTTGACGGCGACCGCCTCGATCTCGACCAGAAAGCCCGGATTGGCGAGAGCGGCGACCTGCACCGTCGACCGGGCGACCTTGTTGGGCTGCGCCGCCGTGCCGAAGAACTGGGCGTAGCCTTCGGAAAATCCCTTGAAATCCTGCTTTCCGCCCAGCTTGGGATCGCCCACCAGAAAGACGGTCAGCTTGACCACGTCCTGCAGGCCATAACCCTGTGCCGCCAGCAGCGCCTCGATCTTGCGGAAGATGCCGACCGTCTGCGTCCGCGTGTCGCCATAGGCGGCGGGTGTCGTGGGGTCGGCCGCCTTGTCGGCCACGGGCGGCACCTGCCCGCTCAGATAGAGCGTCTCCGCCCCGGCGGGCACGGTCACGCCGGTCAATATGGGCGATGGGCCCTCGGCGCCATGCCGGACGACCTCCGACGCGGCGTGGGCGCTGCCGGCGCCGCCGACCAGCAGGCCCAGCGCGGCGAGGGGACGGATGAGGGGATGGGACATGATGGAAACTCCTTCTTTCAGGCGTGACGGGGGGTGACGTTTGCGGGCGACGGTACCAGAGCATCGGCGGCGCGCCGGGCGGAAAGCACCGCGCCTTCCTGCCAATGGCCCGAATATTGGGACAAATGGCTGCCCGCGAACAGGAAAGGGCCATCGGGCTGGTTGAGCAGGCGAAAATCGTCCAGGCTGTTGCCGTCCGCATGCCAGTCCAGCCAGGGCCCCAGATTATGGGGCGTCTTGCGCCAGTTGACGACGACCGGGGATTGCAGGTCCGCGCCATGGCCGGGATGGATGCGATCGACTGCGGCGCGGGCCAGCGCGATCTGCTCCGGGATCGGCCGCGCGGCAAAGCTCTTCGCCGCGTCCAATGCCATATAGGCGGCGAGCAGGACCGCCTGCGGCTGCTGGAAACGGTCGGACGGATACCAGATGACGGAGGTTTCGCCGCCGACGAAGGACAGGCCGCCATAAACCTGCTGCTCTTCCCAGAAGGGACGGCTCTGGAAGGCGACCTTGACCGTATCCTGATAATGAGCGGCGGCTATCGCCCGCTTCACGGGCGCGCTGAAATCGCCCTTGATGCCCGCCAGCACCGGCAGGGGCAGGGTGATGATGGCGCGGTCGGCCCGCACGACCTGCGCGCCGCCCTTCGCATCGCGCCAGACGATGCCGACGCCCGCGCCGGCCCGCCTGACCTCCACTATGTCCGCCCCGGTGACGACGGGCCTGCGCAGCGATGCGGCCAGCGCGCGGGGAATCCGGTCCATGCCGCCGACGGGCGCCAGCATGGTCGCCTGCATGTAGATCTCTTCCTCGAACAGCAGGCCCGCCAGATTGGGATTGGCGAGCAACTGGTCGAGCGTTCGCGGCGCCACCGCCTGCTGCACCTCGTCGAACGCGCCCGGCGGGCGCGCCAGCCCCGACCGCGCGCTGCCGCCATAATGGCCGTCCGCCGCAAGGTCGCCATAGCCGGTGAGGAAGCTTTCCAGCGCCTTGCGCGTCGGCGCATCGATCGTCTGGTCGAACGACCCGGCGCGCAGTCCCTTTTCCAGCAGGGCGGACAGATGCCCGCGCAGGTCGTTCGCCGCCTGCCGCAGCCGCAGCGGCCCGTCCGCATCCGCGATGAAGGCGCTGCGGCTGCTGTTCACCAGCACCTCCAGCGGCACATGCAGGTCCCTGCAGAGGCCCAGAACGCCGTCATGATGGCTGGGAATCCGCGCCGCGCCCGCATTCAGGTACAGCCCGTCGCCAAAGCCGACCCGCTGCGTCGTCCCGTCTGTGTCGGTGAAGCTGTCGCCGCCGCGCAGCGTCCACACCCGCCCGCCGACGCGCTCGCGCGCCTCCAGCACGGTGACGTCGACGCCGCGTTGCTCCAGTTCCCTTGCGGCGACCAGCCCGGCGATGCCCGCGCCCAGGATAACGACGCTCCCCACCCCGTCCGTCCGGGTCGCACCAACGACCGGAGCGGGAAGCGCCGCCGCGAGCGTGGCGCCGCCCAGCGACCGGAGCAGGGCGCGCCGGTCGAGCGACGCCACGCCCTTAAAGCTCCGCCGAGACACGGAGATACCAGAAGCCGCCCAGCACGCCGAGCGGCGAGGCGTCGGGATAGACGAACCCGCTCGCCGGAGCGCCGGTGGAAGGATAGAGCAGCCGGGTCTCGCGGTCGGGATAATTGTCGAAGATATTCTCCCCGCCCACGGCGATCCGGAACTTGTCCGCGACTTTCACGCCGACCTCCAGATCGAAGGAGACTTCCGCGCCGAAAGTCTTGTTCCCGCCATTGGAGGCAAGCTGGTTATTGGTGAACTTGCTGAAATAATTGGCGCGGGCGACGACATCGACCGGTCCTGCCTCCGCCGTCTGGGTGAACACGCCGCGCCAGCGGGGCAGCAGCGTCTCGATGTCGCGCTTGCGCTCGTCGTCGATCAGTTGCAGGGACCGTCCGCCCGGCAAGGTGATGGTCCGGCGATAGCTGAGCTTCGTACGGTTGTAATTGACCGCCAGCGACGATCCCAACTTGCCCCAGCCCGTATTCGCCCGATAATTCGCTACAAAGTCCACGCCCTGGGTCCGGGTGCCGAAACCATTGGTGAAATATTGGACCGCGCCCAGCGAATTGGGATCGACCACGCCCAGCGCGGCCAGTTGCACCCGATCCGCATCCGTCACCGAAACCCGACTGGTCAGTCCGATGCGGTTCGTCACCTTGATATTATAATAGTCCGCCGTGATGGTGAAGGACGGTGTGGGCGTCAGGACAAGACCGCCGCTGAAATTGACCGACTCCTCGGGCTTCAATGCGGTCGCGCCATAATATCTGGCGGCGGCGTCTTCGGGCGACAATGTGGCGATCTGCACCGGCACCGGATTGGTACCGATGAAGGAGGTCTGAAGGTTGCGCAGGTAAAGCTGCCCCGGCGTGGGCGCGCGGAAGCCGGTGCTGGCCGCCCCGCGCAACGCGATGGCGTCGCTGAACGCATAACGCGCCGTCGCCTTCACATTGGTGGTGCCGCCAAAGTCGTCATAATGTTCGTAACGCACCGCCCCGCCCAGGGTGAAGCGCGGCGTCACGTCCACCTCCAGGTCCAGATAGGCCGCCTGGCTGGCGCGCGACCGGTCGACGATCGATGTCGGGCCATAGCCGGGAAAGCCGTTGGAGCCGACCGGATGCGTGACGAGGAAGGTCGAACCGTCGGCGCGCCGCACCGTCTGGGACGCATAGATGCCCTGCGTATAGGACGCCGCGTCGCCCGCGCCGATCAGGAAGCTCTCGCGCCGATATTCGAAGCCGCCCGCAATGTTGAGTGGGCTGGCAAGGCCGATCTCCAGCGGATAGCTAAGGTCCAGATTGGCGTTCAGCTCGCGCTGCTCCAGCGACCCGTCATAGAAGTCGGTCGGTGAATCCGGCCCCAGCGACGGGTTGAACGTGTCGCTGATATAATATTTGATCCGGTTCTGGCCGTAACCGATGCTGGCGTCATAATGCAGTCCGCCGATTTCGCCCTTATAGCCGCCGACAGCGGAAATGTCCGTATTGGTGCTGCGGAACCGCGGCGTGAAGCCATTGGGAAAGATATTGGCGTCATTCCAGGTCCGCCCATCGGCATTCCATGTCCCATCCGCATTGCGGTCGAGATAATAGAGCGAAATCGACTTGCCGAAGGTGAAGGGGCTGCCGGCCGGCCCTGTCGTCGTCACGGCGATCGGACGCCGATAGTTGAAGTCGATGACCTGATCCGAATAGCCGTAATTGCCGAAGAAATAGAGCGCGTCGTCGCCCAGCGGCAGTTCTGCGTTGACGAAGAAGCGATAGGCTTCGGTGTCGGGACTGCCGAACCTCGTCACCGGCTGCTTGACGTCATAGCCCAGCGTTTCCAGAACCACCGCGTCCGGACGCTGTACGGCGCGATTGGTGTCATGGGCGTTGATATATTCGCCGGTCAGGTTGATGAAGCCGCCTTCATTGCCCAGCTTCAATCCCCAATTGCCCGACAACTGGATGTCGCGCCCGTCGCCCTCATAATATTCGCCATAGCGTGCGTTGAGGCTCAGCCCTTCCGCATTGCTCTTGAGCGCGAAGTTGATGACGCCGGCAATCGCGTCCGATCCATATTGGGCGGCGGCGCCGTCGCGCAACACCTCGACCCTCTGGACCGCCGCGCCGGGAATCTGCGACAGGTCGGCGCTCTGCGACCCGGCGGCGAGCGACCCGCCGCTCACCTGCACCAGCGCGGAACGGTGGACGCGCTTGCCGTTGATCAGCACCAGCGTCTCGTCCGGCGGCAGGCCGCGCAACGTCGGCGGCCGGACGAAGGCCGATCCGTCGAACAGCGCATTGCGCTGAAGGTTGAAGGAGGGAACCAGATTCTTGATCGCGGCCTTGATGTCGCTGGTCGCCTGCGATGCCAGGTCGCCGGCGCTGAAGACGTCCACCGGCACGGCGGATTCGCTGACCGTGCGATCCGTCCGGCGCGTACCCGTGACGATGATCGCGTCGCGTTCACTCGCGGCCGCCGCCGCCGCATTGTCGGCGGGCTGCGCCTGCGCGCCTTGGGCAAGCGCCACCGCCGCCAGGGCCACGCCGGCCCCGGCCCAGATTTTCACCGAATGCATGAAGTCCCCCTGCTTATGATTTGTCGCATGATCCGCGCGGGCGGGACATGGCTTCGGCCCCGTCCCTGCGCTGAATTATCTACTATATCGGTAGATTATTGAGGCAATCGAGTTTTCGTCATAGATGGAACGGTGCGGAATATAGGGCGATTTCCGGACGATCGATCCCGTTCCGGTTCGCGATCCGACCGGCGGCAAGGGGGAGCGACCTTGCCGCTCCCCTCCGTCAAAGCCCGGCCTGCGGTCGGCCCGCGGGCGATCAGGCGGCGCTCTTTTCGGCCGCTTTGCTGCTGTAGCGATTGTCCGGCTGGGCAAGGCCCAGATGTTCGCGGAAGGTGGTGCCTTCATATTCGGTGCGGAACAGCCCGCGCGCCTGCAGGATCGGGATCACCCTGTCGACGAACAGGTCGAGCTGTCCGGGCAGCGGCTCGAACACGACGAAGCCGTCGGCGGCGCCGCTTTCGAACCATTGCTGCAACCGGTCGGCAACGGTCTCGGGCGACCCGACGAAGGCGCCGCGCGGCGTCGCCAGCCTTTCGGCCACTTGCCGCAGGGTCAGCTTTTCGGCGCGCACCAATGCCAATATCCGCAACGTCGCGCTCTGCTGGCTATTGATGCCGATATGCTCGACGTCCGGGAAGGGCGCGTCCAGATCATATTGGCGGAAATCATGGTCGTTGAAGGTCCGCGACAGGAAGCCAAGGCCGGTATCGATCGATTCCAGCGACGCCAGTTCGCGATAACGCGCCTCCGCATCCTCGTCCGTCTCTCCGACGATCGGGGCGATTCCCGGCAGGATGAACAGTTGGTGCGGATCGCGGCCGAAACCCTTGGCCCGCGCCTTCACATCGGCATAATAGGCCCGGCCCGCCTCCTCGTCCTCGGCATGGGTGAAGATGACCTCCGCCCGCTTCGCCGCGAAATTGCGCCCGTCGTCCGAAGCGCCCGCCTGGAAGATGACCGGCTGGCCCTGCGGCGTCCGCTTGATGTTGAGCGGCCCGCGCACCTGGAAGAACTCGCCCTTGTGGTCCAGCCGGTGGAGCCGCTCCGGATCGACGAACTGGCCGCTTTCCTTGTCCGCGACATGGGCGTCCTCCTCCCAGCTGTCCCACAGGCCCTGGACCACGTCCAGATATTCCCCGGCGATGCGGTAGCGCACGGCATGGGGCGGATGCTCGGTCTTGCTGAAATTGGCGGCGGTATCGCCCAGCCAGGACGTCACGATGTTCCATCCCGCCCGGCCGCCGCTCAGATGGTCGAGCGAGGCGAACTGGCGCGCGACGTTGAACGGCTCGGAATAGCTGACCGTCAGCGTCCCCACCAGCCCGATGCGGGATGTGGTCGCCGCCAGCGCGGACAGGATGGTGATCGGCTCGAAGCGGTTGAGATAATGCGGACTGGACTTCTCCGTGATCGACAGGCTGTCCGCGACGAAGAGGAAATCGAACTTGCCGCGTTCGGCGGTGGCCGCCTGCTTCTGGTAAAAGGCCAGGCTGGTGCTGGCATTGACGTCGCGGCCCGGGTGCCGCCAGTCGTTCCAGGTGCGGCCGACGCCGTGCAGGATGAAGCCGAGCTTGATATGACGGTGCTGGGACATGATCGGTTCTCGCTCAATGATTGGCGCGGACCGGTCTATTATTCCGCCCATCGGCCGACCAACGCATAATGGTCGCCCATTTATCGATTCTGCAAAACCATTGAGCGCGGCTCGTAATTGGGCAGCGACGGCAAATATGCCGGATGCGGCAACTCCCCGGCGCGCGGTTCCAGCTTCGCCAACACTGTCCACAGCCACAGCGCATCGTTCGCCGCGCGATGGCGGGCCGGGCAAAGCCGGTCCGCATGCCGCTGCGCCGCGAATATGTCCTCGCTCGTCACCGCCAGCGCGTCGAGCACGGCGGAGACATGCTCGATCGGACGGGCGCTTTCCCGGCCGGCGGCCTTCGCCAGCATATCCCACCAATAGGCGTCGATGCCGCTGTCCGCGACAAGGCGCCGTCCGCCGACCGCCCGGTCGAGTTCGGCGAAGACCCGATCGGCCGGCATGCCCTCCTGCTCCAGCTGCTCCGGGCTTATGCCGTGCAGGTCCAGCGCTTCCCGCGTCCAGTCCCATGCGCGCCAGTCGGTCAGGGGACGGATCAGCCAGGACCGGGCGCCTTTCGCATCGGCTATTCCGACCTCGATGGGAAAGGACCGGCCATGACGGGGAAGGCAGCTCGCTTCGAAATCGATCGTCACATAATCCATCGGCGCGATCTCCGTTATTCCGGCAATTGCCACGATCCCGACCGGATGTGGCGACGCTCCTTCCGTTCCGATCTACAGGCTTCGGACGGCGAACAGTTATTTTCTCTGCCCGAAGAACCATGAATGATTGGAATAGGAGGGCCGATGAATTGTTGCGCCAAGGCAATGATATTGAAGGACCCGTATTTCCACATGGATGAGTATTGCCAATAATATTCGGATATTCAAAGCATGCCGACCAATCATCATAACCCGATGGCGCATCCATCCCTTAGCAATGGTCCTGCACGGAAATCGTCCGGCGACCTTGAAAGGTGATGATATGTCCTCCGCAGCAGCAGATATTCTGGACCGCGCCGATGGGATCATCGGCATCCGCCCCCTGCAACCGACCATCGGCGCCGAAATCGACGGCGTCGATCTCAGCAGGCCGCTTTCCCCCGGACAGCGCGACGCGATCCGCGCCGCCCTGTTGCGCTACAAGGTCGTGTTCTTCCGCGACCAGCCGCTGACCAATGAACAGCATGCCGCCTTCGCCGCGGCCTTCGGCCCGCTCTACACCCATCCCAGCACCACCGCCGATTCCAGGATCGCGCCCATCCACAAGATCGCGGCGGCCGACGCGGCCCGATATGAAAAGCGCATCCATCGGGACGTAAGGCCGGGCGACGCCTATCACAGCGACACGAGCTGGCGGCTGGTGCCGACCTGGGGCGCCGTGCTGCGCGCCGTCACCCTCCCCGATGTCGGCGGGGACACCATCTGGGTCGACGCGCATCTCGCCTATGAAGGGCTGTCGGACGACGTCAAGGCGCGGCTGGAGGGGCTGCACGTCACCCATGACTTCCGGGAAGCTCTGGTCGGCGCCGGGCACGACTATCCCATCGTCGCGCATCCCGTCGTGCGCACCCATCGCGAAACCGGGCAGAAGATCCTCTGGGTCAACTATACCCAGCGGCCGCAGATATTGGGCGTGGAACTGGCGGAGAGCCGCGAATTGCTGGAGGAGATCGTCCGGCAATATAAGCGGCCCGAATATCAGGTCCGCTTTTCCTGGCGTCCCAACTCGGTCGCCTTCTGGGACAATCGGGCGGCGGTTCACTATGCCGTGCGCAACTATGGCGATTTCCCGCGCGTGCTGGAACGCATCCTGATCGCGGACGAACCGCTCTACGCGAACCTCTGATCCTTGGCGGGCCGGTTGCGGCTGCCGCCGCCGCCGGTCCCGGAGACGCCATGACGCGCACCATCCTCTCCCGGCGCAGGGTTCTTCTTCCCTGGATCGTCCTCTTCGCCCTGATCGCGCTCGCCGCCATCGGCTTCGCCTCGCTCCGCCCGCATGGCGGGGGCGATCCGGGCCGCCCCGTCCTGAAGATCGGGGATCAGCGCGGCGGCGCGCAGGCGTTGATGCGCGCCGCCGGCGAACTGGACGATCTGCCCTACCGGATCGAATGGGCGCAGTTTCCGGCAGCCTCTCCCTTGCTGGAGGCGCTGGCGGCGGGCGCGATCGATGTGGGGGGCGTCGGCGCTCCGCCCTTCGCCTTCGCCTATGCCGGCGGCGCGAAGATCAAGGCGGTCTTCGCCTATCGTCCGCAGGGCCCCGGCGTTGGCCGCGCCTCCGCCATCGTCGTGCCGAAGGACTCGCCGGTCCGGTCCGTGGCGCAGCTCAAGGGGCGCAAGCTTGCCACCGTGCGCGGTTCGGCCGGGCAGGATCTGGCGCTCCGCCTGATCGAACAAGCGGGCCTTGCGTCGTCCGATGTCCGCTGGACCTATCTCGACAACGGCGCGGCCAAAGCGGCGCTGGAAAGCGGCGCGATCGACGCCTGGTCGACCTGGGGCAGCTATGTCGGCATCGCGGTCATGGAAAATGGCGACCGGGTGCTGGCCGATGCCAGCGGCCTTCCCGCCCAGACGGGTTTCTTTGCGGCATCGGAGTCCGCGATCCACGGCAAGCGGCCGATACTGGCCGATTTCCTGGCGCGGCTGAGCCGGGCGCGGCGCTGGGCGGCGGCGCATCCCGACGCCTTCGCCCGGACGCTGGCGCAGGAGACCGGCCTGCCCTTCAAGGTCGCCCGCTTCTCCATCACCGCCTATATCGGCACGGCGGAACCGATAAACGATGCTCTGGTTCGCGAACAGGCCGAAATCTTTGCCCGTTACCGCCGCGCCGGCATCATCCCCGCGCTGCCCGACATTCGCGGCGCCTATGACCCGTCCTTCAACGCCACGACCCTGGCCCGGCGGGACTGACGCCCTCTTTTTTCATTTCGAAGGATCTCCGATGAAAAGCCTGCTTCTCGCCGGCGCCGCACTTTCCGGCGCCGTCCTTCCATCCTTCGCCGCCGCGCAGGAGCTTGCCGCCGCCGACGATGCGGAAGCCGCCGGATCGGCCATCGTCGTCACCGGCACGCGCCGGGGCGGGGGACGGACGGTGGCGGACAGCCCCGTGCCCATCGATGTCATCAGTCCCCAGGAATTGCAGGCCACCGGCCGCACGGGCCTCAAGGAAGTGCTGGGCAACATCATCCCCTCCCTCACCATGCCGGCGCTGGGCGGCGGCGGCACCTCGGCCAGCGTGCGCCCCATCTCCATCCGGGGCCTATCGGGCGATTATCTGCTGGTGCTGGTCAATGGAAAGCGGCGGCACACGACCGCGCTCATCAATAACCTTTCGCGCATATCGGGCGGTTCCACCCCGGTCGACATCGACCTCATCCCCACCAACGCCGTGGGCCGGATCGAGGTGCTGCGCGACGGCGCCGCCGCCCAATATGGGTCGGACGCGATTTCCGGCGTCATCAACATCCTGCTGGACGACGCGCCGGAGGGCGGCTCCTTCTCAGCCACCGCCGGGCAGCTTTACGAAAAGGGCGGCGCACTGGTGCAGCAGGGGCTAAGCTACGGCACCCGCATCAGCGGCGACGGCTTCGTCCGCATCGCCGTGGAGGGGAAGTATCACGACCGCGCCGACAGCTCCGCCGAACCCGTGCCCTATGTCTATCCTTTCGTGAACGGCGCCCCGGACCCGCGCGAAACCCATGCCGATCATCTGATCGCGGGCGGCTATGGCCGGTCCAACCGGGACAAGATCGTCAACGGATCGGTCAATGCCGAACTGCCCCTCGGCGCGCTGACCGCCTACAGCTTTTCCACCCTCAGCTATCGCGACATCGATGACAAGCGCGGCGCGATCTTCCCGGCGACCACCGGCTATGGCGGGCAGGCGAATGTGCAGGGCCAGACATCCCTTCCCGGCCTCTATCCCTCCGGCTTCCAGGCGCGCCGGCGCATCAAGGAATGGGACTGGCAATCCGCCATCGGCCTGCGCGGCGATCTGACGGCAGGCTGGTCGTTCGACCTCTCCACCAGCTATGGGCGCGACCATGTGAAGCTGGGCGCCGAAGGCACCCTCAACCCTTCGCTCGGCCCGTCCAGCCCGACAAGCTTCTTCATGGGCAAGCAGATACAGGACCTCTGGGTCAACAATCTGGAATTCACCCGCGGCTACGACATCGGCACGGCCCGTCCGCTCGACGTGGCCATCGGGTTCGAGCATCGCTGGGAGAAGTTCCGCAACCGCGCGGGGGAGCCGGACAGCTATCGCGACGGCGGCTATGTGATCCCCGCCGACGGAACGCCCTTCGGCAACGCCTATGGCGGGCGGTCGCCATCGCCGGGACTGGTTTCCTTCACCGGAACCTCTCCGGCGGACGAGGCGACGCTCAGCCGCAACAACATCGCCGCCTATGTCGACCTGTCGACCGACCTGACGCCCGGCTGGTTCGTCGGCGTCGCCGGGCGCTTCGAACATTATGACGACAGCGCGGGCGACACGGTGTCGGGCAAATTCTCGACCCGTTACGAATTCGCGCCCGGCCTTGCCGTCCGTGGCGGCGTCAACACCGGCTTCCGCGCTCCCTCGCTGGCGCAGGGCGGCTTTTCGACCACGCAGAACACGGCGACGATCATCGGCAATAACCGGGTCAGCACCACATCGAAATTCCTGCCGGTCGGCAGCATCGCCGCGCAGGCGCTGGGCGCCACCCCGCTCAAGCCGGAAAAGTCGCTCAACTATACGGCCGGCCTGTCCTTTGAGCGCGGCCCGTTCCGCCTCACCGTCGACGCCTATCAGATCGCGGTGGACGACCGCATCGTCAAGACCGAATTCCTCGGCACGGCGGCCAATGGAGGGGCGGCCATCCGCGCCATCCTGGTCGCCAACGGCATCGACGATGTCGACAGCGCCCAATTCTTCGCCAACGCCATCGACACCCGCACGCGCGGCATCGACGTCGTGACGGAATATACGCTGCGCACCGGCGCGCTCGGCAGTTTCCGCCTGAACGCGGCCTATAGCTATAACCGCACGAAAATCACCCATGTCGTCGACACGCCGCCGGAACTCGCCTCGCTCAACGTCACCCTGTTCGGGCGCCAGGCGCAGCGCGACCTCGTCGCCGCGACCCCGCGCACGAAGCTGGTGCTGACGAACGACTGGTCGCTGGGCCGCCTGCATGCGCTGGCGCGGCTGACCCGCTTCGGCCGCTATGTGGAATCGAGCAATGTCGCGACCGGCGACCGGCGCTTCGGCGCGAAATGGATCGCGGACCTCGATGTCGGCTATGACATCAGCGATCGGCTGACGCTGTCGGTCGGCGCGAACAATCTGTTCGACGTCTATCCCGACCGCCATGGCGTGATCGCCTATGACGGATCGGGCGCCTACGGCAATTTCGCGCCGTTCGGGCTGAGCGGCGGCTTTTATTATGGGCGCGTTTCGGCGCGCTTCTGACCGCCGCCGCGCTGCGGGCTCAACTGCTGGTCCAGCCGCCGCCCAGCGCCCTGAACAGGTCGACCTGGGCGAAGGCCACCGCCCGGTTCGCCGTCGCCAGATCGCTCTCCGCCGCCGCCAGCGTCCGCTGCGCGTCCAGCACGGTCAGGAAATCGATCTGCCCCTCCCGCTGCCGGGCAAGGCTGATGCGGGCCGCCCGCCCGGCGGCCTCCCGCGCGGCCTTCAGCGTATCGCGGCGCTCCAGCGCATGGGCATAGACGGACAGCGCCGTCTCGGTTTCCTCCAGCGCCTGCAGCACCGTGCCGTCGAACGCCGCGAGCGACCCGTCGGCATCGGCCCTGGCGGCTGCGATCCGGGCGCGATTGGCCTCCTGATTGGGGAAGGCCCAGTTGATCAGCGGCCCCAGCAGCCAGCGGAACGGCCCGCCGCCGAAAATATCGCCGCCGCCCACCGCCGTCGTGCCGATCGATCCGCCCAGCGTGATGCGCGGATAAAGGTCCGCCGTCGCCACCCCGATCCGCGCCGTGTCGGCGGCCAACCGCTGCTCGGCGGCCCGCACGTCCGGACGCCGGGCCAGCAGGGCGCGCCCGTCCCCCACCGGTATGGGCTGGCTGAGGCCGGGCGTCGTCTTCTGGTCCTGCACCGGCGCGGGCAGCTCCTGCGGCGTCCGCCCCGTCAGCGTCGCCAGCCGGAACAGCGCGCTGTCCCGGTCCGCGATCAGGCTGGGGATGATCGCCGCCTGCTGGTCGCGCAGCGCCGTCACGCGGATCACGTCCAGCCGGTCCGACCGGCCCACCTCGAACCGCGCATTGGTGATGCGGATGCTGTTGTCGAGCAGCGCCACCGTCTGCCGCGCCACGGCGATCCGCTCCGCCGAACTGGTCGCGTCGACATAGGCGCGCACCGTGTCCGCGACCACCGCCACGCGCACCGCGTCGGCGTCGGCCGCGGCGGCGTTGACGTCGCCCTTCGCCGCCTCGATGCTGCGCTTCACCCGCCCGAACAGGTCGACCTCATAGGCGACGTTCAACCCCGCATCGACGGTCCAGTTCTCGCGGTCGGCCCCCGGCAGCGTCTGCGCGGCCGACGCCCGGCCATAGCTGGGCGAACCGCTCAGGGTCGTCTGCGGCAGCCTGTCGGAACGGGCGCCGCGCAACTGGGCGCGGGCCTTTTCCAGCCGGGCGACGGCCACGCGGATGTCGCTATTGGCCTTCAGCGCGTCCTGCACCAGCCCGTCCAGCATCGGATCGCTGTAGAGCCGCCACCAATGCTCGTCGGCCTGCGCCGTGCTGACTGCTGTGCTGGCCGCCGGACTGGCCGCGCCGATAAAGGCCCCGGCAGCAGCGGTCGGGGTAGCCGGGGCCTTATAGTCCGGCCCTGCGGCGCAAGCGGTCAGGGCCGACGCGCCGAGCAGAAGGGGGAGGAGTGTCTTGATCATCATGCCGTTCCTTATTCGGCGGGTTGCAGCGCGGCGGGGGCCTGACCCTTGCCCTTGCGGGAAAAGCGGTCGCCCAATGCGCGGCACACGACATAGAAAGTGGGGGTGAAGAGCAGGCCGAAAGCCGTCACGCCGGTCATCCCGAAGAAGACGGCCGTGCCCAAAGCCTGCCGCAGCTCCGCGCCCGCCCCGCTCGCGATCACCAGCGGCACCGCGCCCAGGATGAAGGCGAAGCTGGTCATCAGGATCGGACGCAGACGGGTCTGCGCTGCCTGAACGGCGGCATCCACCGGCGAAAGTCCCTGTTCCTCTTCGGCCTGCTTGGCGAACTCGACCACCAGGATCGCGTTCTTCGCCGCCAGGGCGATCAGCACGACCAGCCCGATCTGCGTTAGGATATTATTGTCCATGCCCCGCAGGTTCACGCCCAGCATGGCCGCGAACAGGCACATCGGCACGATCAGGATGATCGACAGCGGCAGCGTCAGGCTTTCATATTGCGCCGCCAGCACCAGGAAGACGAAGAACACCGCCATGGCGAAGACGACGCCCGCCGTATTGCCGGCGATCACCTGCTGATAGGCGACGCCCGTCCATTCCTTGCCATAACCGGCGGGCAGGGTGGAATCGGCCAGCTTCTCCATCGTCGTCAGCGACTGGCCCGAACTGTATCCGGGCGCGGTATCGCCGTCGATCTCCACCGCCGGCAGCAGGTTGTAGCGCACCACGCGATAGGGGCCGGTCTTGTCCCTGAAGGTCGAGACGGAACCGATGGGCACCATCTGCCCGCTGTTCGACCGGGTCTTCAGATTGGCAATGTCCGCCACCGTGCCGCGATGGTCGGCATCGGCCTGCGCGGTCACGCGATAGGTGCGCCCCAGCAGGTTGAAGTCGTTGACGAAGGCGGAGCCCAGATAGACCTGCATCGCTTCGAACACGCGCTCCGGCGGCACGCCCAGCAGGTCGGCCTTGCGCCGGTCCACATCGGCATAGACGCGGGGCGTGCCGACATCGAACAGCGTATAGACCATGTTGAGTCCGGGCGTCTGGTTCGCCTTGGCGATGAAGTCCTGGGCGACCTTGTTCAGCCCGGCATAGCCATGATCCTCACGATCCTGCACCATCAGGCGGTATCCGCCCGCCGAACCGATGCCCTGGATGAGCGGCGGCGGCACGAGCAGGATGCGGGCCTTGTCATAACCGGCGACGGCCTTGTTCGCCTGCTCCATGATCCCGGCATAGGTGACGCCTTCTTGCCGACGCTCGGCGAAGGTCTTGAACGGGAAGTAGATGGCGGCGCTGTTGGGCGCCTGCGTCTGCGAAGGGCCATGGAAACCGGCGAACATCACCGCGCCGCGTAGGCCCTTTACCGGCAGGATTCTCGCCGCGACCTCCCGCGTCACCTTGTCGGTGCGTTCCAGCGAAGCGCCGGAGGGCAACTGCACCACGGCCAGGAAATAGCCCTGATCCTGCGCGGGGATGAAGCCGCCGGGCGTCACCCAGAACAGGGCGATGGTGGCGGCGATCAGCCCCGAATAGGTCAGCAGCATCTTCTTGGGCCGCGCGACGAGGAAGCGGGTGAGGCGGGCATAGCCAGCGCTCAGCCGGTCGAAGCCGCGATTGAAGCGGTCGGCCGCCTGCCCGGCCAACCGGCGCCAGCGCGGCGCATTGTCCAGATCATGCCCGCCATTTTGGGCATGGGGCTTCGACTTCAGCAACAGCGCCGCCGCCGCCGGAGACAGAGTGAGCGAGAGGATCAGCGAAATGATCGTCGCGGTCGAAATGGTGACGGCGAACTGCTGGTAGAAAGCGCCCGAAATGCCGGTGATGAACAAAGTCGGCACGAACACCGCACACAGGACGAGGACGATGGCGATCAGCGCCGTGGACACCTCATCCATGGACACGCGGGCGGCCTCCAGCGGCGACATGCCATGCTCGATATTGCGCTCGACATTCTCGACCACGACGATGGCGTCGTCGACGACGATGCCGATGGCCAGCACCAGCCCGAACAGCGACAGATTGTTCAGCGAATAGCCCAGCCCCGCCAGGATCGCCGCCGTGCCGATCAGCGAGACCGGAATGGCGATGATCGGGATGACCGCCGCGCGCCAGTTCTGGAGGAAGACCAGAATGACGAGCACGACCAGGATCACCGCTTCGAACAGCGTGTGATAGACGGCGTCGATGGACTGGGCGATGAATTCGGTCGGATTGTAGATGACGCTATATTCCAGCCCCTTGGGGAAGCGCTTGGAAAGCTGCTCCATCTCCGCCTTCACCTTCTCCGCCGCGTCCAGCGCGTTGGAGCCGGGGCGCTGCATCGTCGCGATGACGACGGTGGGCTTGTTCGACAGATAGGTGTTGATGCCATAATCCTGCGCGCCCAGTTCGACGCGGGCGACGTCGCCCACCCGGACCTGACGGCCGTCCGCATCGGTGCGGATGACGATGTCCGCAAACTGCTGCGGCTCGGTCAGGCGGCCCTGCATCTCGACGCCAAGCTGGAAGGCTTCACCGCGATCATAAGGGGGCTGGCCGATGGAACCGGCGGACACCTGCACATTCTGGGCGCGCAGGGCCTGCACGATCTCGCCCGCGGTCAGGTTGAGCGCGGCGGCGCGGTCGGGGTCGATCCAGATGCGCATCGCATAGTCGCGCGATCCGAAAAGCTGCACGTCGCCCACGCCGTCCAGCCGCGCCAGCCGGTCGCGCACCTGCGTCAGCGCATAGTTGGAGATATAATCGCGGTCGAACGTCCCGTCCGGCGACTGGAGGTTCACGACCATCAGGAATTCCGGGGTCGTCTTGCGCGTGACGACGCCCAGCCGCTGCACCTCTTCGGGCAGGCGCGGGATGGCGACGGCGACGCGGTTCTGGACCAGCACCTGCGCGGCGTCCAGATCGGTGCCGACCTTGAAGGTGACGGTGATCGTGACCTTGCCGTCGCCGGTCGACTGGCTGCTCTGGTAGAGCATGTCGTCGACGCCGTTGATCTCCTGCTCGATCGGCGCGGCGACGGTGGACGCGACGGTTTCGGCGGATGCGCCGGGATATTGGGCGGACACCGTGACCGTGGGCGGCACGATGTCCGGATATTGCGAAACGGGCAGACCGACAAAGGCGATCGCGCCGACCACGGTGATGATCACCGCGATCACGGCGGCAAAGATCGGCCGGTCGATGAAGAAACGGGAGAGGCGCATCGGACGAATTCCTCGATGGCGTGAAAAGGGGTTCGCGATCCGGGGAGCGCGCGTTTCAGCTTGATTTCCTACCTCTGCCTCCGTTCGCCCTGAGCTTGTCGAAGCCTGTCCTGAGCGCCTGCCTTGCAGGCAGTCGAAGGGGGCTTCACTTCTCTTCAAGGAAAAGTGCAGGGCTTCGACAGGTTCAGCCCGAACGGGGAGGGCGTGATGCCTTAGCGCGCAAAGGTCGCCTGCGCCGCAACCGGCGCCGCCGCATCCACCGCCGCAACCGGCGCCGGAGCCGCCTTGATCGCCGCCGGCTTCGTCGCGACCTTCGCACCCGGCATGGCCGCCTGAATGTTCGACACGATCACCCGGTCGCCGGGCGTCAGCCCCGCGCGGATGATGCGCAGCCCGTCCACCACCGGACCCAGCTCCACCGGCTTCGCCGCGACGCTGTCGTCCCGCCCGACCACCAGCACGGTCTTGCGCGCCTGATCGGACTGGATCGCCTCATCCGGCACCAGCAAGGCATTGACCTTGCCGCCATTGGCCAGCCGCATATTGCCGAACAGCCCCGGCGTCAGGAACATGTCCGGATTGTCGAACACGGCCCGCACCCGGATCGTCCCCGAACGCGGATCGAGCCCATTGTCGGTGAAGTCCAGCCGCCCCTTGTGCCGATAATCCGCTTCATCCTGCAACCGCACCTCGACCGCCCCGCCAGCGCCCCTGTCGCGCTGCGACTTCAGATACAGCGCCTCGGACGCATCGAAGTTGAAGTAAATGGGATCGAGCTTGTTGACCGTGGTCAGCAATGTCGCGCCCGCCCCTTCGCCCGCCGAGACGAGATTGCCGATATCGACCCGCCGGTCCGAAACCCGCCCCGAAATCGGCGCGCGGACCTGCGTGAACTCCATGTCGAGCGCCCGCTGCCGCTCCCGCGCCTGCGCCCCCGCCAGCGCGGCCTGCGCCGCCTGCAACCGCGACCGGAGCGAGTCCACTTCACTCGCCGAAACCGCCTCATCCCCCGTCAGACGCTGGACGCGGCTATAATCATTCTGCGCCAGCAGCAAGGCGCTGCGGGCGCTCGCCGTGCTGGCCTTCGCCTCCGCCAGAGCCGCCAGGAAGGGCCGCTGGTCGATGGTGAAGAGCAGTTGCCCCGCCTTCACATAATCGCCGTCCCTGAAGTGGATCGCCGTCACCGACCCCGACACGCGGGGACGAATCTCGACCGTCTGGCTGGGCGCGAAGCGTCCGACATAATCGTCCCACTGCGTCACCGCGCGGGTCAGCGGGGCGGAGACGCCCACGGTGACCAGCGGGGTGGCGGCGGCCTGCGCCTCGGGCCTGTCGATCAGCTTCCACGTCACGCCGCCCAGGATGGCGAGCGCGATCACGCCCAGCGAAACATGGCGCTTTCGCCAGCGGGCGAGGGGGGTGGCCGACCTGGTGTCGACGTCGATGGGGGTGTGCATGTTCATGGTGTCAGCTCCGGGAACCTTGGAAGCGCCGTTGCGCGCTGATGCTGGCCAGCAGCGTTTCGAGCTGGCCCTCGTTGAATCCGGCCTTCAAAAAGGCCTTCAGGAAGGAAGGACGGACCGCATAGCCGCGATGCCAGGCGTCGACCGCCAGACGGCGCAGGCTCTCCAGCCGCTTGTTGGCAAGGCGCGGATTGGCCCGCTCCCCAAATATCCAGCTTTTCACCCGGTCCCAGCGGTCCGGCGCGCGCAGCGACGACAGGCCGTCCCCCCGCGCAAGCTGGATGATCTGCCATTCGACGGGCGCGAAACCGGCGTTCGCCGCCCTTTTGACGCCAATCGCTCCGCCATCTTCGGCCAGCGTGGCAAGTTGCAGAAATGCCATGGCAATTCCCCTGTGCATGACGCGCAACCGGGAATCGGGCCGACGCATCGTCGTCCGCTGCGAGCCATCCCGGCCGAACGTGGAAAAAAAACCTCTCCGCCGCGCGACCGGCGGGCCGCGCGTCGAACAATGGAATGATGGTCAGGTCGCGCCGCCCTGTTGGGCTGGTCGCGTCAGGTCGTCAGCGACGACAGGATTTGAGAAACGTCCGCATCATGTGACCTCTTTTGGAGAGCAGGTCTATTCAATACTGACTGGTATATAATGCGGTGCAGCAGCAGGGTCAACAGGCTTTTTATACCGTTTGGTAATTTTTCGGTATGGAATTCCGGAAAGCCCGGTTTTCCGTCACTTCCCCGGCCAGACGGCCAGCGTCGTCTCCACCAGTTGCTCCAGCAGTTCACGCGACATCCCCGCGCTCGCATGCACGGCCATGCCCTGCACCACGGCGGTCAGATAGGTGGCCAGCGCCTTCGGCTCGATCGTGTCGGGAAAGTCGCCTTCCTCCCGCGCCCGTTCCAGCCGCGCCACCAGGGCCGCGTCGGAGGAGGCGCGGCGGGCGATGACCTCGTCGCGGATCGACTCGGCCTGCGTGGCGCAGGCGACCGCGCTGATCACGCCCAGGCAGCCATGCGGATCGGTCGTCCCGGTCTGGATCGCCAGCGACCCGCGCAGCAGCCGTTCGGCCACGCCCTTTGCGGTGGGTTCGTCCAGCGCGGACTTGATGTAGCACAGCTTGTCGCGCTCATAGAGGTCGAGCGCCTTGCGGAACAGCGATTCCTTGTTGCCGAAACAGGCGTAGAGGCTGGGCTTGGTGATGCCCATCGCCTCGGTCAGTTCCGCCATGGACGCGCCTTCATAGCCACGCCGCCAAAAGACGGTCAGCGCGGCACTGAGCGCTTCTTCGGGATCGAACTCCCTCGGGCGTCCCCTCGCTGTCTGAGTCTGTGTTTCCATACCGAGCGGTATATAGTGAGAGTTGCGCCCATCGTCCAGACACGGCTTCTACGGAGCGCCACTTTGCCCTATCAGCCGGAAAAAAGAGAGTAAAGCGCGCATGCAGACCCGCCTTCTTCAATATTTCCTGGCCCTGGAGAGGGAAGGGCATTTCGCCCGCGCCGCCGCTGCCTGCCATGTCTCGCAGCCCACGCTCTCGGCCGGCATTTCCGCGCTGGAGGCGCAACTCGGCAAGCGCCTGATTCAGCGCAACCGCCGCTACGCCGGGCTGACCGAGGAGGGCCGGGCGATCCTCCCTTGGGCGCAGCAGCTTGTCGCGGCGGCGGACAATCTGATGCAGGCGGCGGCGGTCGCCAAGGGCCCCTTGCAGGGCGAATTGCGCCTGGGCGCGATCCCGGCCGCCATGCCCGCCGTCGGCCCGCTGGTGGAGGCGCTGCTGGAGCGGCATCCCGGCCTCAACATCTCGGTCCGGGCGCTGACCTCGCGCCAGATCGAGCGGGAGCTCGCCGCCTTCGAACTGGACGCGGGCCTCACCTATCTGGATTTCGAGCCGCCCTCCCACATGCTGGCCGCGCCCCTTTATGTCGAGCGCTACATGCTGGTGGCGGCGCGGGGCGTGCTGGATGAAAAGCGCCCGCCGGACTGGGAGGATGTGGCCGCCCTGCCGCTGTGCCTGCTCCATCAGGGCATGCAGAACCGGCGCATATTGGACGCCCGGCTGGGCGAACGGGGCCTCGCGCTGCGCCCGGTGGTGACGGCGGACAGCTATGTCGCCCTGTTCGCGCTGGTGCGGCAGGGGCGGCTCTGCTCCATCGTGCCGGACAGCCATGCGATGCTGCTCGACGGTCTGGACTGGGTGCGCACCTTCGCGCTGCCGGACGCGGAGGAGGGGAGCCGCATCGGCGTGATCGTCTCCGACCGCGCCCCGCTGGGCCCGCTGGCGCAAGCGGTCCTGACCGTGGCGCGGGACATTTCGGACAGGATGGGGCTGGGTTGAAACGCAGCGCGCCCGACCCGAACGGGATCGGCTGATCCCGTAGAGCGGCCGGACAAAAATTATTCCCCATCCCCCAACACAATCGCATCGATCCGCCGCAACATGGCGACGAACGACTCCACCTCCTCCGCACTGAAATGCGAGAATATCCCGCTCTCCAGCTCCAGCGCCCTGGGCGCGATGGCCCCATGCAACCGCCGCCCTTCCTCCGTCAGCGCCAGCAGATGCGACCGCCGGTCCTCCGCATTGGGCAGGCGCTGGACAATCCCCTGCCCGCTCAACGCAATCGCCGCCCGGCTGACCGTCACCTTGTCCATGCGGCTCCGGGCGCAGATCTGCTGCTGCGTAACGCTGCCAAGCTCCGCCACCCAGGCAATGACCCGCCATTCCGCAATGCTGATCCCGAACAGCCTCTCATAACTTTGCGCGATGGTGTCGCTCAGCAACGCCGCCGTGAAGGACAGGCGATAGGGAATGAACTGATCGAGGCGCAGCGTCTTGGCGGTCATCCACAACTGGTAACATTTGATACTTCATCGGCAAAGCGCTATGATGGTAACAATTGATACCACAGGAGTCGCGCCGAAATGGGAGAGAGCAGGCCATCCGCAGCCGCCATGCTGACAGGCTTCGGCAATCATTTCGCGACGGAGGCGGCGCCCGGCGCCCTGCCCGTGGGCCGCAACTCCCCGCAACACGCCCCCTATGGCCTTTACGCCGAACAACTGTCCGGCACCGCCTTCACCGCGCCCCGTGCGGAAAACCGGCGAAGCTGGCTCTACCGCCTGCGCCCCGCGGCCAATCACCCGCCCTACCGCCCCTATGAGGCCGACACCCTCCTGCGCAGCGGCCCCTTCGACGAAGCCCCCCCGACGCCCAACCGCCTGCGCTGGGACCCCCTGCCGCTCCCCGAACGATCGGTGGATTTCCTCGACGGCCTCATCAGCTATTGCGGCGCGGGCGACCCGGCGGCGGGCGAGGGGCTGGCCGTCCATCTCTACGCCGCCAACCGCCCGATGGAAAAGCGCGCCTTCACCAATGCCGACGGCGAAATGCTGATCGTGCCGCAGCAGGGCAGGCTGCGCCTCACCACCGAAATGGGCGTGATGGACGTCGCGCCGGAACAGATCGCGCTGATCCCGCGCGGCGTGCGGTTCAGGGTGGACCTGCCCGACGGAACGGCGCGGGGCTATGTCTGCGAAAATTACGGGGCCTTGTTCCGCCTCCCCGACCTCGGCCCCATCGGCGCCAACGGCCTCGCCAACGCCCGCGATTTCGAAACCCCCGCCGCCTGGTTCGAGGATGACGACAGCCCCCACGAAATCGTCCAGAAATTCGCCGGCCAGCTGTGGACGACGACGCAGGACCATTCCCCCTTCGACGTGGCGGCCTGGCACGGCAATCTCGCGCCCTGCCGCTACGATCTGCGCCGGTTCAACACGATGAACACGGTCAGCTACGACCATCCCGATCCGTCGATCTTCACCGTGCTGACCTCCCCCAGCGACCGGGCGGGAACCGCCAATTGCGACTTCGTGATCTTCCCGCCGCGCTGGATGGTGGCGGAGGACACATTCCGCCCGCCATGGTTTCACCGCAATGTGATGAGCGAATTCATGGGCCTGATCCACGGCGTCTATGATGCCAAGGCAGGCGGCTTCGCGCCGGGCGGCGCGTCGCTGCACAATTGCATGGCGGGCCACGGCCCGGACAAGGCCAGCTATGAAGGCGCGCTGGCCGCCGAGTTGAAACCGCACCGGATCAGCGACACCATGGCCTTCATGTTCGAAAGCCGCTTCGCCTTTCGCCCGACCCGCTTCGCGATGGAAACGCCGCTGGGCCAGTTGGACTATGACGATTGCTGGTCCGGCTTCACCAAGGCGCAACTGCCGCAAGGGGCCGGCTCAAGAGAAGAGGAGGGGGCATGAGCTTCCCGCAGATAGACGAAACCCATGATCCCGCCCGGTCGAGCTGGGTCGAGGGAGCCGATGGCCATCCCGACTTCCCGGTCCAGAACCTGCCCTACGGCATTTTCTCGCCCCCCGGCGGCGCGGCGCGGGCGGGCGTCGCGATAGGGGAGCGGATTTTCGACCTGCGCGCCGCCGCCGAAGCGGGCCTGCTTCCCGCCGCCGCCGCCGCCGTCCTGCACGGAACCACCCTAAACGCCCTGATGGCGCTCCCGGCGGCGGACCGGCTGGCGCTGCGCCGCTGGCTCAGCGCCCTCTTCAGCGATGAAGGACAGCGCCACGCCGTCGAACCCCTGCTGCACCGGGCGGCGGATTGCGCGCTGCACCTGCCCGCCGCGATAGGCGATTATACCGACTTCTATGTCGGCATTCACCACGCCACCAATATCGGCAAGCTGTTCCGCCCCGACAATCCGCTGCTGCCCAATTATAAATATGTCCCCATCGGCTATCATGGACGGGCATCCTCCATCCGGCCGTCAGGCGTGCCGGTGATCCGCCCGCAGGGCCAGCGCAAGGCCCCCGATGCCGATGCTCCGGTGGTGGGGCCCAGCCAACGACTGGATTATGAGCTGGAACTGGGCATCTGGATCGGCGCGGGCAATGCGCTGGGGGAGCCTGTGCCGATTGCCGAGGCGGCGAACCATATAGCGGGCTTCTGCCTGCTCAACGACTGGTCGGCGCGCGACTTCCAGGCATGGGAATATGTGCCCCTGGGCCCGTTCCTGGCCAAGAATTTCCAGTCCACCATCTCCCCCTGGGTCGTGACGGCGGAGGCCATGGCCCCCTTCCGCATCGCCCAGCCTCCAAGGCCGCAGGGCGACCCGCAACCCTTGCCCTATTTGTGGGACGAACAGGATCAGGCCCATGGCGCACTGTCCGTCGATCTGGAGGTCCATCTGTCGAGCGCAAACATGCGGGCGCAGGGCCTCGCGCCCATGCGCCTCTCGCGCGGCCCCGCTTCCTCCATGTACTGGACCGCGCAGCAGATCGTCGCCCATCATGCGTCCAACGGCTGCAACCTCAATCCCGGCGACCTGCTGGGGACGGGCACGCTCTCCGGCCCGACGCCGGACAGCTATGGCAGCCTCATGGAACTGACCGAGGGCGGCAAGACGAAGATCCTCCTGCCGACCGGTGAGGAACGCGCCTTTTTGCAGGATGGCGACGAACTGGCGCTTAAGGCGGTGGCGCGGGCGGACGGCTATGTCCCCATCGGCTTCGGGGAATGCCGCGCCCTGATCGAGCCGGCGCGATGAGCGCGCTCACCCTCCACGGCTATTGGCGTTCGACCAGCTCCTATCGCGTACGGATCGCGCTGAACCTGAAGGGCGTGGCCTATGATCAGGTCACGCACGACCTGCGCACCGGCGCGCAGCGGGAACCGGACTATCGTGCCCTGTCCCCGCAAGGGCTGGTCCCCGCCGTGGAGGCGCAGGGTTTTGCGTTCACGCAAAGCCCCGCCATTCTGGAGTGGATCGAGGAACGCTGGCCGCAACCGCCCCTGCTGCCGCCCGATGCGGAGGGGCGGGCAATCGTGCGCTCCATGGCGGCGCTGATCGGCTGCGACATCCATCCGCTCAACAATCTGCGCGTCCTTCAGGCGCTGAAGCAGGATTTCGGCGCGGACCAGCCCGCCCTCGACACATGGATCGCCCGCTGGATCACGGACGGCTTCGCCGCGCTGGAGGCATGGGTGATGCGCCATGGCCGGGGCTTCGCCTTTGGCGATCGGCCGGGGCTGGCGGACTGCTATCTGGTGCCGCAACTCTATTCGGCGGAGCGCTTCCATGTCGACCTGTCCGCCTTTCCCGCCCTCGTCGCGGCGGGGGAAAAGGCGCGGGCGCTGGACGCCTTTGCAATGGCCCATCCGTCCGTCCAGCCCGACGCCGATCCATGAGCGAGGACGAACGGCTGACCGCGACCCCGCCGGGCGTGGCCCTGGCTCCGCTCGACAGCATAGCGGACGGCAAGGCGCGCAATTTCGTGATCCAGATGCGCAAGGGCCGCTTTCACGGCTTCGTCCTGCGCATCGGGAACGAAGTCCGCGGCTATGTCGACCGCTGCCCCCATATGGGCCTGCCCCTGGCACAGAAGCTGGACGATTATCTGACGCCGGACGGCGCCCTGATCGCCTGTAGCTGGCACGGCGCCCTCTTCGCGCCATCCGACGGCGCATGCCTGGGCGGCCCCTGCGCGGGCGCTGCGCTGATCCCCTGGCCGGTGACGGTCGAAGACGGAATGATCGTGACGGCGGTTTGATAGATAATCTCTATCAAACATGATCGTCTTCGATTTGACGCCACTCCCGCCAGCGCGCAGCATGGCGCGCAGGAAAGGGCGGAAAAGATGCAGCAGGAAGACGCGACGAGGCTGATAGAGGACTGGACCCGGACCCATGGCCGCACCCGCGACCGCCTGCTCCCGCTGCTGCACATGTTGCAGGAAGAGATAGGCTTTATCGATGATGCAGCCATCCCCGCCATCGCCACCGCACTCAACCTCAGTCGCGCAGACGTTCATGGAGTTGTGACCTTCTACCATGATTTCCGCCGAACCCCCGCCGGCCGGCATGTCGTAAAACTCTGCCGCGCCGAAAGCTGCCAGGCCCGCGGCGCCACGGCAATCGAGAAGGCCGCAACCGATCGGCTGGGCGTCCCCATGGGCGAGACGCGCCCGGACGGACAGGTCACGCTGGAACCCGTCTATTGCCTCGGCCTGTGCGCCGTCGGTCCCAACGCCCTTGTCGACGGAAGGCCGGTCGCGCGGATCGATGCGGCCACGCTGGACCGGATCGCGCAGGAGATCGCGGCATGAAGCGGGTCTATGTCAGCCGGGACATGGCCTCCGTCGCCCTGGGCGCGGACGAGGTTGCCCACGCCTTCGAAGCCGCAGGATGCGAGGTGGTCCGCACCGGCAGCCGGGGGCTCTTTTCCATCGAGCCCTTGGTCGAGGTCGAAAGCGAGGGGAAGCGGATCGGCTTCGGGCCGGTCGGCCCCGCCGACATAGCGGCCGTACTGGACGGCAGCCATGAAGCGCGGCTGGGCGACGTGGCGGCCTTGCCCTTCTTCGCCGGGCAGCAACGCTTCACCTTCGCGCGCTGCGGAGTGATCGATCCGCTCAGCCTGAAGGACTATGCCGAACATGGCGGCTGGCGCGGGCTGGAAACGGCGCGCGGCATGACGCCCCAGGCGGTGGTGGATGCGGTGAAGGCATCCGGCCTGCGCGGGCGGGGAGGGGCGGGCTTTCCCACCGGCATCAAATGGCAGACGGTGCTGGATGCGGTTTCGGACGCCAAGTTCATCGTCTGCAATGCCGATGAAGGCGATAGCGGCACCTTTGCCGACCGGATGCTGGTCGAAGGCGATCCCTTCTGCCTGATCGAAGGAATGGCGATAGCCGGTCATGCCGTGGGAGCAAGCCACGGCTATATCTATATCCGCAGCGAATATCCCTTCGCCATCGCCGCCATGCGGGAAGCGATCCAACTCTCCGCCGAGCGGACCGCGCCTTTCACGCTCGAAGTGCGCGTCGGGGCGGGCGCCTATGTCTGCGGCGAGGAAACTGCGTTGCTTGAAAGCATCGAGGGCAAGCGGGGACAGGTGCGGGCAAAGCCGCCTCTTCCGGCGCTGGCGGGGCTGTTCGGACGACCGACGGTGATCAACAATCTGCTCAGCCTGGCGGCGGTTCCCTTCATCCTGGCGGAAGGGGCGAAGGCCTATGCGGACGTCGGCTTCGGCCGGTCGCGCGGCACCATCCCGGTGCAGCTTGCGGGCAATGTGAAGCATGGCGGCCTCTATGAGATCGGCTTCGGCATCACGCTGGGCGAACTGGTGAACGACATCGGCGGCGGCACGGCCAGCGGGCGGCCCGTCCGCGCGGTGCAGGTCGGCGGCCCCCTTGGCGCTTATTTCCCGCCCAGCATGTTCGACCTGCCCTTCGATTATGAGGCTTTCGCGCAGGCTGGCGGGCTGATCGGCCATGCCGGGATCACCGTGTTCGACGACAGCGTCGACATGGCGCATATGGCCCGCTTCGCGATGGAATTCTGCGCGGTCGAAAGCTGCGGCAAATGCACCCCTTGCCGGATCGGGTCGACGCGGGGCGTCGAGGTGATGGACCGGATCATCGCGGCGCGGGACAGCGCGACCGTCGTTCAGGCCGGACGCAATTGGGAGGGGTATCTCCAGAAAGCGCTCAATTCCCGCACGCCCGACCGGATCGATACCGGGCTGGAGGCGCAGACGGCGTTGCTGCGCGACCTTTGCGACACGATGAAACATGGCTCGCTCTGCGCGCTGGGCGGTTTCACGCCCTATCCGGTGCTGAGCGCGCTCGATCATTTCCCCGAGGATTTCGGTGCCAAGTCGCCGGTGAAGGAAGCTGCGGAATGAGCTACACGCGCGAAACCGACCATGGAACCCCGCCCGCCATATCGACCGGCAGGAGCGTGACCCTCACCATCGACGGCGATACCGTGACGATGCCGGAAGGCACGTCGATCATGCGGGCGGCCTCGCTGACCGGCTGTTCGATCCCCAAGCTGTGCGCGACCGACAATGTCGAAAGCTTCGGTTCCTGCCGCCTCTGCCTGGTCGAAGTGGAAGGACGCAACGGCTATCCCGCCTCCTGCACCACGCCGATTGCCGAGGGCATGGTGGTGCGGACGCAGAGCGAGCGGCTGAAGCAGTTGCGGCGCGGGGTGATGGAGCTGTACATCTCGGACCATCCGCTCGACTGCCTGACCTGCCCGGCCAATGGCGATTGCGAATTGCAGGAGCAGGCGGGCGCCGTGGGCCTGCGCGACGTGCGCTACGGCTATGACGGCGCGACCAATATGGGGCAGGCGAAGGACCGGTCGAACCCCTATTTCGACTTCGATCCCAGCAAATGCATCGTCTGCTCCCGCTGCGTGCGCGCCTGCGACGAGGTGCAGGGCACATTCGCCCTGACCATCGAAGGGCGGGGCTTCGACTCCAGGGTTTCGCCATCGCAGGGGCGGGATTTCCTCTCGTCCGAATGCGTGTCCTGCGGCGCCTGCGTCCAGGCATGCCCGACCGCGACCCTGACCGAGAAGAAGGTGGTGGAGATCGGCACTCCGGATCGCGCAGTCGTCACCACCTGCGCCTATTGCGGCGTCGGCTGCACCTTCCGCGCGGAGATGCGGGGCGAGGAACTGGTCCGCATGGTGCCGTGGAAGGACGGCAAGGCCAATCACGGGCATAGCTGCGTCAAGGGCCGCTTCGCCTGGGGCTATGCCCAGCACCGCGACCGTATCCTCAAACCCATGATCCGCGCTTCGGTCGACGAACCCTGGCGCGAAGTGTCGTGGGAGGAGGCCATCGCCCATACCGCCAGCGAGTTCCGGCGCATCCAGGCAAAATATGGCACGCGCAGCATCGGCGGCATCACCTCCAGCCGCTGCACCAATGAGGAGACCTTCCTCGTCCAGAAGCTGATCCGCCAGGGTTTCGGCAACAATAATGTCGATACCTGCGCGCGGGTCTGCCATTCTCCCACCGGCTATGGGCTGAAGACGACCTTCGGAACCTCGGCGGGCACGCAGGATTTCGACAGCGTGATGCAGGCCGACGTGATCCTGGTCATCGGCGCCAATCCGACCGACGGCCATCCGGTCTTCGCCAGCCGCATGAAGAAACGGCTCAGGCAGGGCGCCAAGCTGATCGTCATCGATCCCCGGCGGATCGATCTGGTGAAGTCGCCCCATGTCGAGGCTTCCCATCATCTGCCGCTCCGGCCCGGCACCAATGTCGCCATGCTGACGGCGCTGGCGCATGTGATCGTGACGGAAAAGCTCTATGACGAGGCGTTCATCCGCGATCGTTGCGATTGGGATGAGTTTGCCGAATGGGCCGATTTCGTTTCCGAACCGCAGCGCTCGCCCGAAGCGGTCGAGCCCCTTACCGGCGTCAAGGCGACGGAGGTCCGCGCCGCCGCCCGGCTTTATGCGACCGGCGGCAATGGCGCGATCTATTACGGACTGGGCGTGACCGAGCACAGCCAGGGCAGCTCCACCGTCATGGCCATCGCCAATCTCGCCATGGCGACCGGCAATATCGGGCGCGAAGGCGTGGGCGTGAATCCCCTGCGCGGGCAGAATAATGTGCAGGGTGCCTGCGACATGGGCAGCTTCCCGCACGAATTTTCGGGCTATCGCCATGTCTCCGACGATGCGGTGCGCGGCCAGTTCGAACAGGCCTGGGGCGTCACGCTGGATGCGGAGCCGGGGCTGCGCATCCCCAACATGCTCGATGCAGCGACGGACGGCACGTTCAAGGGCATCTTCATCCAGGGCGAGGATATTCTCCAGTCCGATCCCAACACCCATCATGTCGCGGCGGGGCTTGCCGCGATGGAATGCGTCGTCGTGCAGGACCTGTTCCTCAATGAGACGGCCAATTATGCCCATGTCTTCCTGCCGGGATCGACCTTCCTGGAGAAGGATGGAACCTTCACCAACGCCGAACGCCGCATCCAGCGCGTGCGCAGGGTGATGGCGCCGCTCAACGGCCATGCCGATTGGCAGATCGTCCAGTTGGTCGCGCAGGCCATGGGGCTGGGCTGGTCCTATGCGCACCCTTCCGAAATCATGGACGAGATCGCCGCGCTGACGCCCACCTTCGCGGGCGTGCATTATGACCGGCTGGATGCAGAGGGATCGCTGCAATGGCCTGCCAATGATGCAGCGCCCGACGGCACGCCAACCATGCATATCGGCGGCTTTGTGCGGGGGAGGGGCAAGTTCGTCGTCACCGACTATGTGCCGACCGATGAGAAGACCGGGCCGCGCTTCCCGCTGTTGCTGACCACCGGGCGCATCCTCAGCCAATATAATGTCGGCGCGCAGACGCGGCGGACCGCGAACGCGGCCTGGCATCCGGAGGATCGGCTGGAAATCCATCCCAACGACGCCGAAAATCGCGGGATCAGCGATGGCGACTGGGTCTCGCTCAAGAGCAGGGCCGGGGAAACCAGCCTGCGCGCCCTGATCACGGAGCGGGTCGCGCCGGGCGTGGTCTACACCACCTTCCACCATCCCGACACGCAGGCCAATGTCATCACCACCGACTATTCCGACTGGGCCACCAATTGCCCGGAATATAAGGTGACGGCGGTCCAGGTCATGCGTTCCAACGGACCGAGCGACTGGCAGCGCGACTATGCGGAGCAGGCACGGCACAGCAGGCGCATTGCGCCCTTGGAAGCGGCCGAATAGGATCGAGCGCATGAGCGATGAAAATGAAGTCATGTCGACCGAGGACCGCCTGATCTACATGGCGAACCAGATCGCGCGCAATGTCGCGGCGTTGGGCGAGGCGGAAGCTGTCGCCATGACGGCGGACCATATCCGTGCCTTCTGGGATCCGGCGATGAAGCAGCGCATTGCTTTGCTGGCGGCCGCGCGTCCCGGCGCACTGTCTCCGATAGCCGCCGCCGCTGTCGGCCGGGTCGTGGCGCTTTGAGCGCCGCGCCCGAAGATCGGCCCTTCACCTTCAGGCACATAACGCCGGCAGGCCCCATCACCCCGGTGACGCGGGAATTGGCAGAGGAAGTGCCGATCGCCATCGAATTCAACGGCATCGGCTATGCCGTGTTGATGGCTACACCCGCCGATGTCGAGGAACTGGTGCTGGGTTTCACGCTGGCGGAGCGGTTGATCGGCCGGGAAGATGCGCCGTTCGAGGTGGATGTGCATGCGACCGAACAAGGGATCATTGCCCGGGCGACCCTGCCGGAGGAGCGAACGGAAGCCTTGCTGAGCCGGGTGCGGCATCGCGCCTCGGAATCGTCCTGCGGAATTTGCGGGGTGGAGAATCTGGAACAGGCGATCCGGCCCCTGCCATCCGTCACGGTTTCGACACGGGCCGACAAACAGGCGGTTTTTCGGGCGCTGGGGGAATTGAAAGGACATCAACCGCTCAATGCGAGAACCGGCGCGGCCCACGCGGCGGCGCTGGTGGCGGCAGACGGCACGATCCGCCTGGCGAGGGAAGATGTCGGGCGGCATAATGCGTTCGACAAGCTGATCGGCGCGATGTGGCGGCGTGGATGGACATGGGATGGCGGCTTTGCGCTGCTTTCCTCGCGCTGCTCCTATGAATTGGTGGAGAAGGCCGTGCTGGCGGACTGCCCCCTGCTGGTGACGATCTCCGCGCCGACGCGCCTTGCAGCCGAACGGGCGGCGGGGGCGGGGCTGGCTCTGGTGGCGCTGGCGCGCGCTGACTCCATCCTGTTATTCGGGGAAGGGGGGCTGGACCTCGATCAGTGAAGAAGCGCAGGGCTTCTGCCGCGATACTGGTTTCGCGGGAATCCGGATGCGCTCCAGGGCCGGGCCCTAATTCGGCTGCCCGGCGGATCGGAAGCGCAGGCGGATCGTTCCGTTCGCCGGCACCGTCATGGCCCAGACCTGCTTGCCCGGCTTTTTCGTCAGGCGACCGCTGAAGCCGCTGAATAGCCGTCCGCCGTTCGCTGGAAAGTCGATCTCGAAACGGATGGGGAAGGGATTGGCGTTGCGCACGACAAGGTTGTGATGGAGGATGCCCTTGCCCGCCTCTTCCTGTTCCGGTTCCAGTGTCAGGTTGCTGGCTTGCGCGAAGGACCATTCGACTTCCTCGTCGACGGTCTTGTCGCCTGTGGTGCTTTCCCCGACATACATGCGGCCCCAGGGGCTGTCCTGATAGAGAACCGCGCGTCCCGCCGGAAGGGGATCGCCCAGGCCATCCTTCCTGCCGTTGCGGAAGCGGAACAGCATCCGGGGATCGTCCGGCTCTTCCCACCTCATCTCCGTGCGATAGACCAGGCTGCCCTTCACCTTCTGCTTCACCAGAAACGCCACCTGCTTCTGTGCACGGGCGGCGACGGTGACGGGAACGGGAATGCGGTACAGCTTGAGGTCGCCCAGATTTTCCGCCCTGGCGACCACGGCGACAGGAGCGGGGGCCGACAGCATGCCTTCCTGCCGCCGCTGGGCCGTCACGACAATGTCTTCGCCCGCCATCATCATGGCCATGGGCGGCGGTGCAGGCGGCGGCGGCGTGCCGCTGCCCAGGTCGCTCGTCGTCCCGGCGGGCCAGCAGGCGCTGAACCTGTTCAGATAGCGGGCTTCTTCACGCGCCCTTTCGCCGCTGTCGTCGCGGCTGTCCTCCGAACGGTTCACCCTTCCGGCTATGGCGGAAGCGGTTGCATCGGCAAAGCTGGTGTCGTCCGCGCTCGCCAGCGTCAGCCAGCCGAGCAGGTCCAGCGATTGGCCGTGCGGGGCCAATGTGCCGACATAGGTCGCATCCCAGTCGAAGCCGGTGGCGATATAGGCCAGGGTGATCGTCGCAGGTCCGCCGGGCTGGTCCCTGGTCGTCATGGTCAGCACCGGCTTTGCGGAGAGGGTCGCGGGCGCCCCCGGATAGAGGAGCGTCTGGTGCAGTCCGGAGCAATAGAGCGCCTCCACGCCTCGCATGGTCGTCACCACCAGACGGTCGGCGGCGGATCGCACGGTCGCGCTTTCCTCGACCGTCCTGCCGCTTGCCGGGTCGGTGCGGCGAAGGATCACCCGTTGCCCGGTAAAGGCGTCAACCAGCCCCTTTTGCGACAGCAGCGCCGCGTCGCGATTGCGCTCCCGCGGGGGCGCGCCAAAGAGGATCGCCGATTGCGGCACGATGCCGCTCGCCACCCCCTCGAACCGGATCACGGCTTCGCCCGGCGGCAACATAACCGTGCGCGTCTCCGCGATCAGGGCGAAGGCGCCGGGCTCATCGCGGTCGAGCGGAGCCTCTCCCCGCTCCGGGTCGCGGTAGAGCGTGACCGCCACCTTGTCCGGACCGCTGGAGATCACGACCGGCAACTGCGCCCTCGCGGCCAGGGGCGCCCAAAGCGGCAGGATCATCAGCCACAGCCACAGGCGGGGCATGGCCGCGCTTACCAGGGGGTGAGGAAAGTGGCGGTCAGTTCGACCTTGCCATTGGCGGGCACCGGCACCACCCAGCGCCGCAGGTCAGCCGTTTCCTGCACGCCGGGAATGCTCTCCTCCGGCACGCGCAGGTCGCGCCACCACCACCATTGGGACAGGCCGGACTGGACCACGTCGACATTCACCGGCACCGGCTTGGCATTGGTGACGATGTAGCGCATCCGCGTGCGAAAATATTTCTGCGGCCGCTCGACATAGCCTTCCGCCTTTGTGCCGTCGGGATAGGCGACGCGCCAGCGCTCGGTCTTCGTCCATTCGTCCGTCGTGATCGTGTCGCGCTGCTCGACCACCGGCTGCACCTTCACGTCGAAGGCGTCGCCCGTTCGCAGGGCGAGGGTGGAGCCGCCGGGCGTGTGCGGAATGCCGCTTTCCCCGATGAACTGGGCCTGCCCGCGCGCATCCCGCATATAGACGCGAACCGTGCCCGCGGGCAGGGCCGCGCCGATTCCGGAAGCCTTGGCATTGGAGAATTTGAGCACCGATGCGGCGCTTTCCGCCTGGTCCTTGCTTTCCATCCAGTTGCTGCGGAACTCGTAACCGCGTTCCGCCGGCACGCCCGATGCGTCGAGGAAGCTCACCTGCTTGGTCTGGGCATTGGCGATCGTCGTGCGACCCTCGATCGGATAGACATGGAAGTCGCCCAGTTGCTCGCCGCCGCTCTCCGTGCCGGGCCGGTTTCCGCGAGGCTGGGGCCGGCCGCCATTATAGCCGCCATAAGATTGCTGCACCTGTCCGACTTCCCCGGCGACCAGCAGGGCGCGGGCGTTGGCGAAAGCGGTGCCGGTGCTGTTGTTGAGCGTGATCCAGCCCTGCATGTCGAGCTTGCCCGCTTTCTCGTCGAACAGGGCGACATAGTCTGATTTCCAGCTCATGCCCGGCGTCAGGTAGCTCAGCGTCACCGGCCTTGCACCGCCCTGCGGCGCATCCATGGTGACGCTCAGCGTCGGGCGCGCGCGCAGATTGGGCGGAATGGAGGAGAAAATGACCCGCACAGGCAGACCGTCGTCGCGCAGCACCTCGATCCGCTCACCGATCTTCAGCACCACCCCGCCATTGGCCGCCAGCACCATTGCCTGTTCCCGCGTTTCCGCGCCGGTGGCTGGGTTGGTGCGCAGCAGGGTGATCGTCTGGCCCACCGCCTTTTCCATCAGCGATGCGGGTGACAAAAGGTCATAGTCGAAATTCTGCTCGACAATGCCGATGCCTTCTCCCGACAATGTCACCGTTTCCGGGCGAATGCGCGCCGAGACATCGGGAAATTCCTGCCGGGAGCGTCCGGAGGGCAGGGTGATGCGGCGGAGGTCCTGCACCAGCGCCAGATCGTTATTATAGATGGTGACGGACAGGTCGCCCTGGGCATTCGGCGCGGAAGGCTGAGCAAAGAGCGCCTGGGGAGCCAGGACCGCAACCGAGATTATCGCAGGACATATCAGACGCATGAAGCCCCCCTCCGCCAATCCTGCAAGACATGCCGCAAAAACAAAGGTCGTTCCAGAGGCATAATCCCGGAACGACCTTTGTCGCCTTTCAAGATGACGGTGGTGCAGGGCGGACAGGACTGCGCCATTCTTCCGCCCCGCTCGCGAAGGCGTCCAGCCCGCACCCGGCCCGCCGCCCTTCCATCCGTTCGGATGCTGCGGAGGGAGGCGCCAGTCCGTCGCTCAATGCAGGCCCGAACCGCCGCCAGCCAGTTCCTTGGCGATGGTGCCGACCATGTCCTTGGCATCGCCGAACAGCATCTGGGTGTTGCTGTTATAGTAGATCGGATTGTCGATTCCGGCGAAGCCCGCATTCATCGAACGCTTGATCACGAAGACCGACTTGGCCCGATCCGCCTCGATGATCGGCATGCCCGCGATCGCGCTCTGCGGATCGTCGCGCGCCGACGGATTGATCGTGTCGTTGGCGCCGATGATCAGCGCCACGTCCGCCTGCGGCAGTTCGGGGTTGATGTCGTCCAGCTCGATCAACTGCTCATAGGGCACGTTGGCTTCGGCCAGCAGCACGTTCATATGTCCCGGCATGCGGCCCGCGACCGGATGGATCGCGAACTTCACATCGACGCCCTTCTTGGTCAGCGCCTGATACAGTTCGCTCACCTTGTGCTGCGCCTGCGCCACCGCCATGCCATAGCCCGGAATGATGACGACGCTGCTGGCGTTTTCAAGCTGCAACGCCGCTTCCTCGGCCGAGGCCGAACGGACAACGCGGTCGTCCTTGCCGCCCGCCGCGCCGGCCACGACCTTGCCGAAGCCGCCGAACATGACATTGGCGAAGCTGCGGTTCATCGCCTTGCACATGATGACCGCCAGGATGAAGCCCGACGCACCGTCCAGCGCGCCCGCCACGATCAGCAGCTTGTTCCCCAGGGCAAAGCCCATGGCGCTCGCCGCAAGCCCCGCATAGCTGTTGAGCAGCGCGATCACGGTCGGCATGTCCGCCCCGCCGATCGGGATCACCAGCAATATGCCGAACAGCAGCGCCAGCGCCACGAAGGCGGGGAACAGCCAGGTCTGCGTCGGATCGAGCGCGAGCATCGCGGCGATCACCAGCGCCGCCAGCGCCACGGCGCCGTTCACCACCCGCTGCCCGACGAAGGAGACGGGACGGCTGCCCATGATCTCCTGCAACTTCGCGAAGGCGATGACCGATGCCGTGCAGGTCAGGAAACCCAGCAGCATCTCGAACATCAGCGCCCACATGATGAAGCTGCCGGCATATTCGCCATGGGCGTGCTTGTAATATTCCGCCGCGCCGATCAGGCCCACGGCAAGCGCGCCGAAGGCGTGGGAGATGGCGGTCCGCTGCGGGATCGCCGTCATCGGCATCAGCAGCGCCATCGGGATGCCGGCGGCCGCGCCCGCGACCATGGCGATGAGGATCAGGTTGTAATCGACCACCTCATGCTGGACCAGCGCGCCGACGATGGCGACCAGCATGCCGATCTCGCCCGCGCGCACGCCCCGGCGGGCCGTCGACGGGTGGCTCATCCACATCAGCGCCAGGATGAACAGCGACGATGCGATGATCGCCGCAAAGGGTACGAATGCGTTCATCTCACTTCCCCCGCGGCTTGAACATCTTGAGCATGCGGTCGGTGATCATGAAACCGCTGACCAGATTGACCGTGGCGCAGAACACCGCGACGAAGCCCAGCGTCTTTGCCAGCGGCGTCGCGCCTTCCTCGCCCGTGATGCTGATCGCGCCCACGATCACCACCGCTGCGATGGCGTTGGTCAGCGACATCAAGGGCGAATGCAGCAGCGGCGACACCTTCTTGATGAGCTGAAAACCGACGAAGGCCGCCAGGATGAAGACGAACAGATAATCGGGATTAAGCGAACTCATGACAGTGCCCCCGTCAATTGAAGCAGCCTTTCGCTGACGACTTTCCCACCCTGCGTCACGCGGATGGCGTTGCCGATTTCCTCGTCCAGCACCGGCGCGTTCCGGTCCTTGTTCCAGAAGGCGGAGAGGAAGTTATAGAGGTTGCGCGCAAACAGGGCCGATGCGTCGGCGGCGAGGCGCGAGGGCACATTCTTGTGCCCGACGATCTTGACGCCGTGCCGTTCGACCACTTCGCCCAGCACCGCGCCCTCGACATTGCCGCCCTGCTCGACGGCCAGGTCGACGATCACGCTGCCCGGCTTCATCGACGCGATCTGCGCGTCTGAAATCAGGCGCGGCGCGGGCTTGCCCGGAATCAGCGCGGTGGTGATGACGATGTCCTGCTTGGCGATATGGCCGGACACCAGCTCGGCCTGCGCCTTTTGATAATCCTCGGACATTTCGGTGGCATAGCCGCCCTTGCCCTCGCCCTCGATGCCCGCGACGCTCTCGACGAAGATCGCCTTTGCGCCCAGGCTCTCGATCTGCTCCTTGGTCGCGGAGCGCACGTCGGTGGCGGAAACCTGCGCGCCCAGCCGCTTCGCGGTCGCGATCGCCTGCAGGCCCGCGACGCCGACGCCCATGATGAACGCCTTTGCCGGCGACACCGTGCCCGCCGCCGTCATCATCATCGGGAAGGACCGGCCATATTCGGCCGCCGCGTCCAGCACCGCCTTGTAGCCGGCAAGGTTGGACTGGGAGGAGAGAATGTCCATCGACTGCGCGCGGGTGATGCGCGGCATGAACTCCATCGCCAGCGCCTCGAAACCGGCGGCGGCATAGGCGTCGACCCGCGCCCGCTCGACAAAGGGATTGAGGCCCGCGACGATCCACGCGCCGGGCTTGGCGCCCGCGATGCTGGCCACGTCCGGCCCCTGCACGCCCAGGATGATGTCGGCATCCGCCACAGTAGCGACGCGATCCGCCACCGTCGCACCCATGGCGGCATAGTCCGCATCGGATATGGCGGCGGACAGGCCCGCCCCTGCTTCCACCGCGACTTCCGCGCCCAGCGCCTTGAATTTCTTGACCGTTTCCGGCGTGCCGGAAACGCGGCGCTCACCGGGCGCCATCTCTTTCACTATGCCGATCTTCACTGCATCCACCCTCGTCCCATGTTGGCAGGGCTCTGGCGCGGCCAAAAGCCGTCCTATCCTCAGCCCATACTAATATGCCCATTATCGACCCCTATGAATCGCAATACCGCCAAACCGGAAAGAATCAAACAAATAATATGCACATAATAGGACAGGATGTATGAGGAGTGCCCTTTTGCCGGCAAATTCGCTATGGGCGGTCGGACCCCAGACGAGGAGTAAGATGAGCATCCGCAAGCAGAATTCCCGCGAAGGACTGGTGACGGCGGCCGTGGCGAAGCTGCGTGACATGATCGTCGCCCAGCCGCCCGAAGCGCAGATCGGATCCCTGCCCGATCTGGCGAAGGCGCTGGGCGTGGGCATCGTCACCGTGCAGCAGGCGGCGCGCGTGCTGGAGCATGAGGGTTTCCTGAAGGTTCGGCGCGGCCCCGGCGGCGGCTATTACGGCACCCGGCCCGATGCGGAGGGTTTGAGCCAGGCGATTTCCGGCTTCCTGGCGCTGCATCATTCGGCGCATCCGGAGGCCATCGACATCATCACCCTGCTCGACTGCGAACTGATGGCGGCGGCGGCGCGCGCCACGGACGAGGCGCTTCGGCAGGAGCTTGCGGCGCTGGTCAAATCCATCGACGGGCGCAATACGGCGCGGCAGCGCGGCGCATTCGACCAGAGCATGCTGGACATTCTCTACCTGATGGTCGACCGCCCGCTGATGGAACTGCTCTCCCGCGTGGCCGTGCACCATTATGCCGAATATCCGCGCGGGCCGGTCTATGGCGGAAGCGAGGGCAAGCAGCGCTGGAAGCGGGAAAGACGCGCCATCATCGCCGCGATCCTCGACGGCGATCCGGAGCGCGCCCGCTTCGAAGCGCAACGGCGCCGACGGGAGATCATGCGCCAACTCGACGCGGCCATCTGAGGAGGCCGGCTCGGGCAAAGATGAAGCGCCGGTCCCTTCATCGGGAACGGAGGCTTCGCGGGCATTTAAGGATGTGCTAGCGCCGCCACGATGACAAAGCCTGTGCCGCCTTCTGGACCGAATGACGAGCCATCGTCGCGCCGCCGCCAGATATTGGAGATCGCCGCCCAGCTATTCGCGAAAAAGGGTTATCGCGGCACCTCCATGCGCGACATCGGCGAGCAGGCGGGCGTGCTGGGCGGTTCGCTTTACCATCATATCAGGTCCAAGGACGCCTTGTTCGTGGAACTGCACAATGCCGCGCTCGACAGGGCGGAAGAACGCATAGCCGCGGCCGTGCGGGCGCAATCCGATCCTTGGGCCCGGCTGTACGCGGCCTGCGCGACATTGTTGGACATCCAGCTTGCCCCCGGCTCCCTCACCACGCCGATGATGAACGACTTTCGGGAAGTGCCGGATGATGTCCGCGAACAGCTGATCGCGCGGCGCGACCGGTTCGAAGGGCTGTTTCGTTCGCTGGTCGAGGAACTGCCGCTGCCGGCCCCTATCGACCGGTCGATCTATCGCAACCTGCTTCTGGCGCAATTGAACGCCACCGCCGACTGGTACCGTCCCGGCAAGCTTGCTCCGGCGGAGATTGCGGCGCAGATCGTCGCCGTCTTTCGGCATGAATGATCTCTGCCCCGCCGGGGGAGGGCGTCCGCGTGCTAAAATTCGATGGAAATCTGCACCTTGAGCTTGCTCACCCCGGCCGCTTCGGCAATGCGCGTCTTCGCCTGATCGATGACCTCCTTCAGCGACCGGGCATAGGCCTCCGCGCCCGATGCGTCGGTTTCCCGGAGCGGCGGACGCCCCTTGCCGTACAGCAGCTGTTGCTCGGACAGGCCGAAGACCGCCGCAAGAATGCGCAGATTTTCCCTTCTCGGGGTCGTCCTGCCTGTCTCCCATCCCCAGATGGTGGGCTTGCTGAACCCCGTCCGCTCGGACAATGCCGTGCGGCTCAGCCCCTTTTCATGCCGCAGCCGCAGCAGGCGTTCGCCCAATCCTTCGGCGGCGGCTTCCTCCGGCGGATCGGCGGCAGGCTCCACATCGTCGCGCCCTGGACTGCGCAGCCTGATCGCGCTTACCGCGCCCTGGGGCAGCGACGTTTCGAAACGACAGCCGAACAGGGTCTCGTTCTGCCAGACGACACGGGCCACGACCCGGTCGGCATCGGGCAGGGACAGCATGATGCTCTGCCCGATCTCCAGCGTCGACCTGGTTTCTATCAGCATGCCGGCGGTCGAGATGTCGTGGATCACCACATTCGTGCTCGCGCCGTCGGACGTGCCGGGAAGTTCCAGGCGAATGCGCCAACGCGCGGCGTCTCGCCTGTTTTCGGACTCGGGTGGCTGGTCGACGATCGCTGGTATGGGCATTTTCCGACTATTCGCACCGGCGGGTTTCCGGAATGTTAATAAGTCGGTCGTGGACCTTGGGGATTGCCGAATGGCAGGGGATGCGCCGCGATTGACTGTAACAGATGTTTGGTATAGCAGAGGCCCGCGATTTCCAGGAGAGTCCCGATGTTCAGCTATGTTCCCCCGATAGACGATTATCGCTTTCTGTTGACGGAGGTTCTCGGCTTCGACCGGACAATGGCGGACATTGGAAAGGAGGTCGATGCCGACCTGGCGGTGGCCGTCCTGGAGGAAGCGGGCCGGATGTGCGCCGACCGGCTGCACCCGCTCAACCGCCATGGGGATGAGGAGGGAAGCCATCTCGTCGACGGATCGGTGAAGACGCCGGAGGGTTTTGCCGACGCCTGGCGGGACTTCGCGGCTGCGGGCTGGGCATCGCTATCGGCGGAGCCGGAATATGGCGGGCAGGGGCTGCCCTTCATCCTCCAGCTCTGGCTGGACGAGATGCTGTCGGCGGCGAACCTGTCCTTCGGCCTGTTCCCGGGCCTGACACGCGGCGCGTGCGAGGCGATCATCGCCCATGCCAGCGATTCGCTGAAGGCCACCTATCTGCCGCGCATGGTGAGCGGCGAATGGACCGGCGCCATGGCGCTCACCGAAAGCGGCGCGGGCACGGACCTGGCGCTGCTGAAGACCAAGGCGGCGCCCGGCGCCGACGGCAGCTACGCCGTCACCGGGCAGAAGATCTTCATTTCCTCGGGCGATCATGATTTCGGCGGCAACATCGTCCATCTGGTGCTGGCGCGCCTGCCCGATGCCCCGGCGGGGGTGAAGGGGATCAGCCTGTTCCTGGTGCCCAAATATCTGCCCGACGCCGATGGCGGCTTCACGATCCGCAACGCCATGTCGGTGGGCGCGCTGGAAAAGAAGATGGGCATCCACGCCCAGCCGACCTGCGTGATGAACTATGACGGCGCGACCGGCTGGCTGGTGGGGGAACCGAACAGGGGCCTGGCCGCCATGTTCACCATGATGAATGCCGAGCGCCTGATGGTCGGCATTCAGGGGCTGGGCATTGCCGGCGCAGCCTATCAGCAGGCCGCCGGCTATGCGAAGGAGCGGCTCCAGGGACGCAGCGCCGATGGCGCGCGGGGTCCGGTGGCGATCATCGAACATGCCGATGTGCGGCGCATGCTGCTCAATATCCGGGGTTTCGTGGAGGCCGGACGGGCGTTGGCCGGGTGGACGGCCTTGCAACTCGACCGGGCGCATCATCATCCCGATGCCGCTGAGCGGGCGAAGGCGGATGCCCTGGTCGCGCTGCTGACGCCGGTGGTGAAGGCGGCCTTCACCGACTTCGGCTTCGAAAGCGCGGTGCAGGCGCAGCAGGTGTTCGGCGGGCATGGCTACATCCGCGAATGGGGCATGGAGCAATATGTCCGCGATGCCCGCATCGCCCAGATTTATGAGGGCACCAATGGCGTGCAGGCGATGGATCTGGTCGGACGCAAGCTTCCCATGGCGGGCGGCGCGGTGGTCGATGGCTTTTTCACCCTGGTGGACGCGGATCTGGAAGCTGGGGCGGGGCTGGACATTGCAGCGAAGACGGGCGACGCGCTCACCCTTCTGCGCGGCGTAACCGCGTCGCTGCGCGGCGCGGGGGTCGACGCAGCCGGAGCGGCGGCGGTCGACTATCTGCGCCTTTTCGCGCTGGTCTCCATGGGCTGGATGTGGACGCGCATGGCCACCGCCGCGCGGGGGGATGCGCCGCTGCATGCGGCGAAGCGCGCGCTGGCCGACTATTTCGCGCAACGGATGCTGCCGCAGGCCCAGGGGCTGGCAGCCGGCATCGCGGCGGGTGAGGCCACGATCATGGCGCTTGGCGCCGACGCCTTCTGAACGAAAGGATCATCATGGCCGTCGAGATGACCCGGGCGGGTGCGACCATCGTCCTGCGCCTGTCCAACGGGCCGGTAAATGCCCTTTCGGTGGGCAACGGCTTTGTCGAGGAACTGGGGGCGAAAGTCGGGGAAGCGGCGAGCGATCCCGCCTGCCGCGCCATCGTGATCGCCGGCGCCGGCCGGATGTTCTGTGGCGGCGCCGACATCGGCGATTTCGACGGTGATCCCGAGCAGGTCGACCGGCTGCGGCATCTGATTGCGACGGTCGAGGCGTGCGCCAAGCCGGTGATCATGGCGATCCACGGCATGGCGCTGGGCGGTGGCCTGGAACTGGCCATGGCGGGCCACTACCGCGTTGCCCAGGCGGGAAGCCGCCTTGGCCTGCCCGAAGTGACGCTGGGCCTGCTGCCCGGCGCGGGCGGTACGCAGCGCCTGCCGCGCCTGATCGGGGCAGGCGCAGCGCTCGACATGATGCTGTCGGGCAAGCCCGTGACGGCGGAGCGCGCATTGTCGGCGGGACTGGTCGATCAGTTGGTGGACGGCGATGTTGTGGAGGCGGCGCTGGAGGTGGCGCGCAACGTGCCTCCGCTGCGCCGTTCGGGCACGCTGCCGGTGCCTGCCGACCTCGCCGGGGCCGTCGCGTCGCGCCGGGCGAAGCTGCGGGCCGGGCTGAGCCAGGCGCCTGCCCGGATCGTCGATTGCGTCGCGGCGCTGTCCGGCGATCTGGCCGCCGGTTTGGCGCTGGAAGCGGCGCTGTTCGGGGAATTGCTGCGCTCCGAAGCCTCTCGCGGCCTGCGTCACGTATTTTTCGGGGAGCGGACTGTGGCGCGCATTCCCGGATTGGCGCCGGACGTGCGCCCCCGTGACGTCGGTCATGTCGGTGTTGTGGGCGGCGGCCTGATGGGCACGGGCATCGCGCTTGCGCTGTTGAATGCGGGCCTGCCCGTAACGATGGCCGAACTGCGGCCCGAGGCGCTCGCCAAGGCCGAAGCCACCATTTGCAAGACGATCCAGCGCGATGTGGAGAAGGGCAGGATCGGTCAGGACGTGGCCGATGCGCGCATCGCCGCCTTCACGGCGGCGACCGAACTGGAGGCGCTCGCGGATGCCGATCTGGTGATCGAGGCGGTGTTCGAGGATATGGGCGTCAAGAAGCAGGTCTTTTCCGCGCTCGATGCGATCGCCCGGCCGGATGGGATATTGGCGAGCAACACATCGACGCTCGACCTCGACGCCATCGCCGCGCTGGTGGCCGATCCGTCGCGGGTCGTCGGCCTGCATTTCTTCTCGCCCGCCAATATCATGCGGTTGCTGGAAGTGGTTCGCGGCAGGGAAACCGCGCCGGATGTGCTGGCGACCGCGATGGCGCTGGGCAAGCGGATCGGCAAGGTCGGCGTCGTGTCGGGCGTGTGCGACGGCTTCATCGGCAACCGCATGTTCGAGGAATATCTGCGCCAGGTCTGGTTCCTGCTGGAGGAAGGCGCGCTGCCGCAGCAGATCGACGCCGCCATGGAGCGGTGGGGCATGGCGATGGGGCCGTGCCGGACGATGGATCTGGCCGGACAGGACATCGGCTGGGCGATCCGCAAGCGCCGTATGGCGGAACAGCCCGACCGGCCCTATTCGGGCGTGATAGACCGCATCTGTGAACTGGGGCGGTTCGGACAGAAGACGGGCAAGGGCATCTACGCCTATCCGGATGGCCGGACGGCGGAAACCGATCCGGAAATCACAAGGCTGATCGAGGATTACTCCGCCGAGACAGGCCTTGAGCGGCGCGCGTTCAGCGATGAGGAAATCGTCGGCCGTTGCCTGCTGGCCCTGGTCAATGAAGGCGCGCGGATCGTGGAGGAGGGAATCGCCTATCGTCCCGTCGACGTCGACATGATCTACATCCATGGCTATGGCTTCGGCCGCGAACGCGGCGGGCCGATGTTCCAGGCCGACATCATGGGCTTGTCCACCGTTCTGGACCGGCTTCGCGCCCTTGCCGCCGGCCGTAACGGATGGGCATGGACGCCCGCCCCGCTGATCGAGCGGCTCGCTGCCGAGGGTGGGCGCTTCGGGGATCTCAACATTCAGGACAGGAACAGCATATGACGGATGTCTTTCTGGTATCGGCGGCGCGGACGGCCATCGGCAGCTTCGGCGGCTCGCTCAAGGACCAGAAGCCGGGCGAACTGGGTGCGCATGTGGCGCGGGCGGCGATCGAGCGCGCGGGGCTCGAGGCGAGCCTGATCGGCAATGTCGTGCTGGGCAATGTCATCCCTTGCGAGCCGCGCGACGCCTATGCCGCGCGCATAGCGGCGATCGGCGCGGGCATTCCGCAGGAAACTCCGGCGCACAGCGTCAACCGCCTCTGCGGATCGGGTTTGCAGGCGATCCTTACTGCAGCCCAGTCGATCATGCTCGGTGACTGCGACATCGCGCTGGGCGCGGGCGTGGAGATCATGAGCCGTGCGCCTTATTTCCTGCCCGCCGCCCGCTGGGGCCAGAAGATGGGCGATGCGGTGGTGCAGGACGGGTTGACCGGCGCGCTGACCGATCCCTTCCACGGCATCCATATGGGCGTCACGGGGGAGAATGTCGCTGCCCGCTACGGCATTTCGCGGGAAGACCAGGACGCGCTCGCCCATGAAAGCCAGAAGCGGGCGGCGAACGCCATCGCGCAGGGCTATTTCAGGGAGCAGATCGTGCCGGTGGAGGTGACGGTGCGGCGCAAGCCGGTGCCGTTCGACACCGACGAATTCGTGCGCGCCGATGCGGCCCCGGAGGATTTCAGCAAGCTGAAGCCCGTCTTCCAGAAGGATGGGACCGTGACGGCCGGCAATGCGTCGGGGATCAACGACGGCGCCGCCGCCGTGGTGCTGGCAAGCGGGGAGGCGGTGAAGGCGCAGGGATTGAAGCCGCTCGCGCGACTGGTCGCCTATGGCCATGCGGGGGTCGATCCGGCCTATATGGGCATCGGCCCGGTGCCCGCCACGCGCAAGGCGCTGGAGCGGGCGGGGATGGGCGTGGGCGATCTGGACGTGATCGAATCCAACGAAGCCTTTGCGGCGCAGGCCTGCGCCGTCTCGCGGGAGCTGGGCTTCGATCCGGCAAGGGTCAATCCCAATGGCAGCGGCATTTCGCTGGGCCATCCGGTGGGGGCGACGGGCGCGATCATCACGACCAAGCTGGTCTATGAACTGCAGCGCACCGGCGGCCGCCTGGGCCTGACGACCATGTGCATAGGCGGCGGCCAGGGCATCGCGGCCATCTGGGAACGGGTGTGAGGCCTGGCTCGCCCATGGCCTGACGGACGAACCGTCAGGCCATGGGCTTGCTCACGGGCGAAGGGGCGAAGCCGCCCCGCCGCTTATTTTGCGCTGAGATCCAGCGCGACGTCGACGATCATATCCTCCTGACCGCCGACCATCTTGCGACGGCCCACTTCCGCAAGGATGCTGCGCGCGTCGAGGCCATAGTCCTGCGCCGCCTTTTCCGCATGGCGCAGGAAGCTGGAATAGACGCCCGCATAACCCAGGGTCAGCGTTTCGCGGTCCACGCGCACCGGCCGGTCCTGCAGGGGGCGGACCAGTTCTTCGGCGGCGTCCATCAACGCATAGAGATCGCAGCCATGGTTCCAGCCATAGCGGTCCGCTGCGGCAATGAACACCTCCAGCGGCGCATTGCCGGCGCCGGCTCCCATGCCGGCCAGGCTGGCGTCGACGCGGACCGCGCCGTTCTGCACGGCGACGATGGAATTGGCGACGCCCAGCGAAAGATTGTGGTGGGCGTGCACGCCACGCTGCGTCTCGGGCTTCAGCACGCGATCATAGGCCTGAAGCCGCGCCGCATATTGCTCCATGTTGAGCGCGCCGCCGCTGTCGGTGACATAGACGCAGTGCGCGCCATAATCTTCCATCAGCTTGGCCTGCTGCGCCAGCGCATCCGGATCGGTCATGTGGCTCATCATCAGGAAGCCGGACACGTCCATGCCCAGGTTGCGCGCCGCCTCGATATGCTGCTTCGAAACATCCGCCTCCGTGCAATGGGTGGCGATGCGCACCGACCGCACGCCCAGATCATAGGCATGCTTCAGATCGTGCACCGTGCCGATGCCGGGCAGCAGCAGCGTCGTCAGGACGCTATGTTCCAGCACGTCCGCCACGGCGGCGATCCAGTCATGGTCCGTATGCGCGCCGAAACCATAGTTGAAGGACGACCCGCTAAGGCCGTCGCCATGGGCGACCTCGATGGCGTCGACCTTGGCGTCGTCCAGCGCCCGGGCGATCTTCTGCACATGGTCGATGCTATATTGGTGACGGACGGCATGCATGCCGTCGCGCAGCGTGACGTCCTGGATGTAGAGCTTGGTCTGGGTCGGATCGAAGGTCATGCGACGGCTCCTTCATGCATGCGGACGGCGATCTTTTCGGCGGTGCGCAACGCGGCCGAGGTCATGATGTCGAGATTGCCGGCATAGGCGGGCAGGTAATGGGCGGCTCCCTCGACCTCCAGGAAGACGCTGACCTTGAGGCCCGTGAATTCCCCGTCCATCTCCGGAATGCGCAGGGGACGGTTCGATCCGATATGTTCGAACTGCACCGCCTGCTTCAGCCGGTATCCCGGCACATAGGTCTGCACTTCGGCCACCATGCGGTCGATGCTGGCGCGGATCTCGTCCTGGCTGGCGTCGTCGCACAGGCAATAAACGGTGTCGCGCATGATCAGCGGTGGCTCGGCGGGGTTGAGGATGATGATGGCCTTGCCGCGGCTCGCCCCGCCGACGTCGACGATCGCCTGGCTGGTGGTCTCGGTGAATTCGTCGATATTGGCGCGCGTGCCGGGACCTGCGCTCTTGGAGGCGATGGAGGCGACGATCTCGCCATAATGCACCTTCGCGACGCGGTTGACGGCATGGACGATGGGGATGGTCGCCTGGCCGCCGCAGGTCACCATGTTGACGTTCGACGCATCCAGGTTGGTTTCGCCGTTGACGGGCGGAATGGTGTAGGGGCCGATGGCCGCGGGCGTCAGGTCGACCACCCGCTTGCCATGCGCCTGGAGCAGTTCATTGTGCCGCTTGTGCGCGCCTGCCGACGTCGCGTCGAACACGATGGCGATGTCCTTGAAACCCTCCAGCGCGATCAGGCCGCCAATGCCCTCCGCCGTGATGGGCACGCCCATGCGGGCGGCGCGCTTCAGCCCGTCCGATTCCGGATCGATGCCGACGAAGGCACCCATTTCCAGCGTCTCCGAAAGACGCATGATCTTTATCATCAGGTCGGTGCCGATATTTCCCGATCCGATGATCGCAACCTTGGTTTTGGCCATATCCTTCAAGCCTTTTCGTAAAGGAAACGCATGTCGCCGGCGCCGGGTACGGGCCGCCTCACAGGGCATCAGAATAAGGGAGCTTTGTACTTGACGCCACCGGGCCAAGCTGTGATCTTCTCACATCATGAGAAACAGGACGCCGCAAATCAGTTCGCTCAAGCGGACCCTGGCCATGCTGGAGGGGGTTGTGGCCGATGGCGGGCAGAACAGCGTTTCCGCGCTGGCGCGGTCCATCGACATGCCCGTGGCGACGGCCCACCGGCAGGTGACGACGCTGGTCGAGGAAGGGTATCTGACGCCGGTCGGGCGCGGACGGCATGTCGCGGGCGCGCGGCTGCTGCGGCTCTTGCAGCGGCTCGACGAAAAGCAGTTGATCGTCAACGTCGCCGCGCCCGCCATGCACCGGCTGGCCGTGAAGGCGCGGACGATCGTGCAGCTGGGGACGCTGGAAAATGACATGGTCACCTATCGCCTGAAAATCGGCCAGGGGGCGGCAGGACTGTTCACGCGGGTGGGAATGCAGTTGGAGGCCTATTGCTCCGGCATGGGCAAGGTGCTGCTCGCCCATCTTCCCCCCGGCGAGCGGGATGCCTATCTCGCCAACGGCCCCTTCGTTGCCCTTACTCCGCGCACCATCGTCGATGCCGGCGCCCTGGCATGCGAGCTCGATCTGGTGGCGCGGCAGGGATATGCGATCGACGATGGAGAAATTGCCGAAGACCTGACCTGCGCGGCCGTTCCGATCCGGAGGCCGGACGGCATGGTGCCCGCCGCCATATCCATATCGCAGTCGATGAGCGCGAGGAAGATCGGGCATGACGAGGTGATCGAACTGCTGCACGCCACAGCGCGGGAGATCGAGCAGGTGGCGTTCAACGCAGCGGAATGAGGCGCCACCGACGACCTGCGCCGGAATTCACGCAGCGCGTCCTAGCCCTTGTCGATGATCTCGCGTACCCGTTCCGCCAGGCTGCGGAAGGTGAAGGGCTTGGCCAGCAGTTCGACGCCGCTGTCCAGCCGTCCGTCGCGCATGATCGCATCCCTGGGATAACCCGATGTGTAGAGGATGCGCAGCCTGGGCTGCCGGGCGCGGGCCGCCGCGGCGAGTTCGCTGCCCGACATGCGGGGCATGACGACGTCCGTGATCAGCAGCTTGATCGGCTGGTCCTGCTTGTCCAGCAGGGCAAGGGCGGAAGCGCCGTCATGCGCCTCCACCACCCGATAACCCAGCTCGCGCAGCGTTCCCACCGTATAGGCGCGAACATCGTCGTCATCTTCGACAACCAGGATCGTTTCCGACGCGCTGCCGAAGGGTTCGCGCTCGTCCATCGCATCGGCGGGCGGTTCCGCGCTCTGGACGCTGCGCATCAGCAGCAGCGTCACTGTCGTGCCTTCCCCCAATGCCGAGTCGATCAGCACGCTGCCGCCGGATTGCTTGGCGAAGCCATAGACCATGGACAGGCCAAGGCCCGTGCCCTTCCCGACCTCCTTGGTGGTGAAGAAGGGATCGAACACCTTGGTCAGGGTGTCCGCGTCCATGCCGGTGCCGTTGTCGCTTACCGTGATCGCCACATAATCGCCGGGACTGACATGGCTTTCGTCGCTCTGGTGCGCGGCGACCTGCCGGTTGCCTGCGGCGATGGTCAGCGATCCGCCCTGCGGCATGGCGTCGCGGGCGTTCACGGCCAGGTTGAGGATCGCATTTTCAAGCTGGTGCGGATCGGCCTCTATGGTCCAGACGTCGTCCGGCGCCTCGATGGCGATGGCGACCGCTTCGGTGATGGTGCGGGTGAGCAGGTCCGACATGCCGGCCAGCAGGCGGGGCACCTCCACGGCACGGGGGTCGAGCGGCTGCCGGCGGGAGAAGGCAAGCAGGCGCTGGGTCAGCGCCGCTGCCCGTTCCGCACCGCGCATGGCATTGTCCAGCGCGCGGCCCACCCTGGGATCGGCCGAATTGTCGAGCCGCCGCAGCGCCATGTCGACGCTGCCGGTGATGATGGTCAGCAGATTGTTGAAATCATGCGCGATGCCGCCGGTAAGCTGGCCGACGGCCTCCATCTTCTGCGCCTGGCGGAGCGCATCCTCCGCCCGCAGGCGTTCGTCTATCTCCTGCGCGACGCGCTGCTCCAGCGTGTCGTTCAATTCGCGCAGCCGCGTTTCCTGAAGCTTCGCATCGGTCACGTCATAGATGACGCCCAGCAGCCGGTAACCGCTACCCTCGCTGTCGCGCATCGCCTCGCCACGGCGGGCGATCCAGCGGTCCGCGCCATCGTCGCTGCGGCGGATGCGGAACACGCTGTCGATGCTGGCAGGTTCCGCACCGTCTTCGGGTATCAACGGCTCCTCGTCCTCGCACACGACCGCGTTGATCGTCCTGACCGGCAGCCGGTCGGCGGGGTGGAGGCCGAGCAGCCGGCAGAATTCGCTGGAGACCGACACTGTCGCGAAGCCGTCCCGATATTCGAACGTGCCGATCCCGCCGGCGCTCTGCGCGATGCGGAGCCGCTCCTCCGTGCGCTTGCGGTCGGTCACATCGACCAGCAGCCCGGTGAAACGTATCGGCTCGTCCTGATCGTCAAGCTGGCTCCGGCCCCGGCCGTGCATCCATAATATCGCACCGTCCGGAGCGATGATGCGGAATTCCTTGGAGAAGAATTCGGAGCCCGCCAGCATGCCAGCGACCGCGATGCGGATGCGGGCGCGATCCTCCGGATGGATGGCGCGGAAGAAGGCGGCGGTCGGCAATGGCTGGTCGGCGGCATCGGCGCCCAATCCGTACAGCTCGGCAAAACGGGCATCGACGGTCAGCCGGTCCCGGACGATGTCCCAGTCCCAGGCGCCGCTGGCCCCCGCCGCCGCGAGCACGGCGCGCAATTGATCCGCGTTTCCGATGATCGCTTCGTCAGCCATCCTCGCCCACGATGCGCGAGATGAACTCGTCGAGCAACTGCTTGAGCGTCGCGAGCGAAGGAATGTCCATCAGCATCGCGATATAGCCGCGAATGTCGCGCTGGCGCACCGCAAAGTCGATGTAGAGAAAGAGGACCAGCCCTTCCGACCCTGTCGTTTCGTCGATTTCGAACAGGGTCGCGCCATTGCCCCGCAGCACTTCGGGGATGGTCATGGACAGCGACCGCTTGAGCATGTTGGCCATGGTCGCAAGGCAGCTGTTGAGGATGATGTTGCCCGTCTCGGCCAGCGCCTCCTGCTCCATCTCGACCGCTTCCTCGGCCGAAAGGGCGCCGCCCGTCACCGCCCGAACCAGCTCCAGGCTGTTCGTTTCGGGGAAGATCAGCAGGGCCCGCCCGCAAAAGGGACCCGAAAAATCCTGCCGCACCGCGATCAGGTCGACCACTTCGCGCTCGCTGATCAGGCGGGCGGCGCGGCGCTGGCTCACGACCTCCACCGAAGGGACGGACAGGACGACCTGGTCCCCGATCATCTTCCTCAAGGAAGAGGCGGCGCGGCTCACGCCGATATTCACGATCTCGGTCAGGGCGTCCTGTTCGAGTTCGCTCAGCGCGACGTGGCCCGTTATCATTCCTGGCTGGACCTCAGCTTGAGCGCAGCGCCGGTCAGGAAGCCGGCAAGGCCCTCGCTGGTGACGGGCTTGGCGATGAAGGCGGCGCCGATCGCCCGCGCCTGCGCGATGATCTCGTCCTGGATATTGGCGGTGATGATCGCGATCGGCATGTCCGGCCTCAAAGCGCGTATCTCGCCCGCAAGTTCCAGCCCATCCTGTTCGGTCATGTTGAAATCGATGAGAGCGACTTCGATCCGCTCCTTGCCCAGCAGTTCCAGCGCCTGCGCCCCGCTGCCGGCCTCGATTTTCTGCCAGTCGGGCTGAAGTTCCGCCAATGCCTTTCCCGCGACGATCCGCGCGAGTTTGCTGTCGTCCACGATCAACACGGTAACGGGCATTCATGACTCCACTCAATCTCGACCCGGTCGGGCCTTCATCTTCTTCTATAGGAAGGAACCGCAATCGCAGATATGAAATTGTTACACCTTGATCCGCATTGGCGATGCAAAGGCGATTTCCCGCAGGAACGGGCTTTCGGGCCGGCCGATGACGGGCCGGCCGGCGGCGAGGACCAACTGCACCACGGCAAGATGCGCCCGCGCCAGCCCGGCGATGTCGATCCTGTGATGGGGATGCTCCAGCAGCGCGGCCAGCAGCGGTTCGGCGTCCTCCACCGTCGCAGCGCCTGAGAGGATGATCCGGTCCTCCTCCACGACCACGCTCATGCCACCAGCTCCGGCAGGTCCAGCACCAGCAGCACGCTGCCGTCGGACATCATCGCCGTACCCGCCACGGCGGGCATGGCGGCCAGCAATCCCGTGCTTTCGCGCACGACGGCGTCGAACCGCTCCCCGAAGGCAGCCACGCGCAGCGCGGTGCGGCAGGGTCCGGCATCGGTCACCACCAGCCGGGCAAGCGCGCCGCTCGTGGGTTCCAGCCCCAGCAGCGCCGCCAGGTCCAGCACGGGCACGGTCCTGTCCCGCAATATGCAGGCATGCGCCTGACCGACCGGCTGGACCGCGCTGGCGTCGATCCGCGCGGTTTCAACGATCTGGTCCAGCCTGACGCCGAGCTGACGGTCCCCCGCCGCGACGACCAGAAGCGGAGTCGTGATCGCATTGGCCGGCAGGCGCAGGGTGATGCGCGTGCCCCGGCCGACATCGCTCTGGATCGTGATGGTCCCCGCCAGCCGTTCGACCGCCGCCCGCACGGCGTCCATGCCGACGCCCCGGCCCGACAGCATAGTGGCGCTTTCGGCGGTGGAAAAACCGGGGAGGAAGACGATATGCAAGGCTTCCGCATCGCTGAGCGCGGCCGCCGCCTCGCCGCTCATCAGGCCCTTGGCGACGGCTGCCGCCCGCATCGCCTGCGGATCGATCCCGCGCCCGTCATCGGTCAGGACGATGGAGATATGGCCGCCATCTTGCCGGACGGCAAGCCCGATCCGCCCTTCGGCGGGTTTCCCGCTGGCCACCCTCTGTCCGGCCGGCTCCAGCCCGTGGTCGACGGCGTTGCGCACCAGATGGAGCAGGGGTTCGAACAACTGGTCGGCCAGTTGCTTGTCGACCTGCGCCGTCTCCCCCTCGATGGTGAAGCGGATCGCCTTGTCCACCATGGCCGCGGCCTCCCGCGCCAGCCGCGGCAGGCGGCGCAGCACGGGTTCGAGCGACACCAGCCTCACCTGCGCGACCGAGCGCTGGAGCCGTCCGGCGACGCGGGCGATCTCGTCCTCCGCGGCACGGAGTTCGGCGGCGAGCAGCGGATCGATGACGCGCAGGCGGGCCGCTATCGGTTGCAGCGCACGGATCGCGACGGCAAGTTCGCCGCTCTGGTCGGCCAGCCGGTCGAGCCGGACCGCCTCGACCCTGAGCGTGGCCGCAAGTTCGGTGGCATAGGGGGCAGAATCGCTTGCCGCTGGCGACGGATTGAACGGCGCGACCGCAATCTGATCGGGCGCTAGCCGGAACGCGGCGCGCACCTGCGCTTCGTCGGCGGCGCTCAACCCCTCTATGGCGGCCATGCAGCGGAACGGCTCGCAGGCGGCGAGGTCCGGCCAGGCATCGCCGGCGGGCAATATGGCGATGCCCAGCAATTGAGGCACATTCTCGACCATGGACAGCGGGTCCTCGCCCCGGAAGAAGCAGTCGGGATCGGGGGTATAGCGGAAGGCCGTTCTCGCCCGGCCGGGGTCGACCATGGCCAGTTCGGCGCGGCTGCGCAGGGCGGCGATCCAGTCCTGATCAGCCGCGACCGGGGGTGAGACGGGCAGGGGGAGGTCAGCTTCACCGGTTTCCCCGTCCCCTGCGATCAGGGCGATCAGGCGGTCCGAAAGGCCGGTGGCGTCGGCGTCCAGCGAAGCGGCGCCCTCCATGGCGTCGATCCAGCGGTCGGTCTGGTCGATCGCCTGCATCAACAGGTCGAGCATGGCTTCGTCCAGCGCCCCGTCGCCTTTCCTCGCGCCTTCGAGTCGGGCCTCTGCGACGTGGAGCAGCCGTTCCGCCGGCGCCATGTCGAACAGGGCCACCGACCCCTTGAGCGTATGGGTGGCGCGGAACAGCCGGTCGAGCGCCGGGCGATCCCGTGCGTCGCGGCCAAGCGCCACCAGGGCGGCATGCGCATCCGCCACCAGATCGCGTCCTTCGAGCAGGAATTGTTGAAGCAGCTCGTCCATCAGCGCCGACGATAGACGATTGCCTGGCGCAAGCGAACCAGATCGAAGCGCTCGTCGATCCGGGCCATGGATTCGCTATGGCCGAGCAGGAGATAGCCGCCGGGAAGAAGCGCCTCGTGCAGATGCCGGGCGGCGGCGATGCGCGATTCGTCATCGAAATAAATGAGCAGGTTGCGGCAAAGCACGATATCGAAGCGGCCCTGGCTCGCCACCGAAGCCGCATCGTTCAGGTTCGCCTGGGTGAAGAGCACGGATTCGCGCAGGTCCTGGACGATCCGTCTGCGGTGCTGATGTTCGCGTTCGAAATAGGCCGCGAGCATGTCCGCCGGCAGCCGGGCGAGCGCGCGCGCCCCATATTGGCCGTCCCGGGCGGCATCGAGCGCGTGGGTGTCGATGTCCGACCCGACGATCTCGACATGATAGGCGTCGACCAGCGGCCATCGCTCCAGCAGCCAGAGCGCGATCGAATAGGCTTCCTCCCCGGTCGAGCAGGGAAGGGACCAGATGCGGATCAGGTCGCCGGGCCGCTTTTCCGCGGCGATCCTGGGCAGGATCTCGTCCGCCAGCGCGGTGAGCTGATGCTCCTCCCGGAAGAAATAGGTCTCGTTGATGGTGACGGCGTTGATCAGCATCTGCCGCTCGTGCGCATCGCGCTCCAGCAGCAGGAGGTAGCGGGCGATGTCGGTTGTCGCGGTCCGGTCCATGCGGTGCGCGACCCGGCGTTCGAGGTAGAAGCGCTTCTTCTCGTCGAACTTCATGCCGGTCAGGCGGTAGAGCAGCGCCGTCAGCCGCGTCAGCGACGATCCCGCAAGCAGCGTTTCGGGCACCTGCGTCATCCCTGCGCCCAAGCGAGGAGCTGCGCCGCCAGATCTTCCAGCGGCAGGACCAGATCGGCGCCGCCAGCCGCGACGAGCGCGCCGGGCATGCCCCAGACGACGGAGCTTGCCTCGTCCTGCGCCAGCACATGGCCGCCGTCCCGGTGGAGGGCGGCCATCGCCTCCGCCCCGTCATGCCCCATGCCTGTCATCAGCACGGCGACCAGCGCCCGTGGCGGGAACAGCGCCCGCGCGCTTTCGACCAGCCGGTCCGCGCTGGGATGCCATAGCCGATCCGCCCGCATCGGGGCGGCCAGTATCTGGGGCACGCCATCCCGGCGGGAGAAGATCAGGTCCGCGTCTCCCCGCCCGATATAGGCGGTGCCGGGGCGAAGGGGGCGGGGCTGCCGCACCTCCTCCACCGCGATGGCGCATCCCCGGTCGAGGCGGCGGGCCAGCGGCCCGGTGAAGCTGGACGGCATGTGCTGGGCGATGACGATGGGCCAGGGGAAGTCGGCAGGCAGCGGACCGAGCAGCGCGTCCAGCGCCGACGGCCCACCGGTGGAGACGCCCACCAGCACCGCCTCTATCCCTGAAAGCGCCTCGGCTTTCTCGTGCGAAGGAAGGTGGGCGGGCCGCCTGCGGGGTGGAATGGCTGTCGCGGCCTGTCTGGGCATGGACGGGCGGATGGGAGCAGCGGAGCCGCCCGCAAGGCGCGTGGCGGCGGCGCGCCGCCGGACCCGCTCGGTCAGCCGGGCGCTGCGCGGGATGCGGGCGCTGGCGGCCTCGCGGACCTTGGCGACAAGCGTGGCCGCGATTCCTTCGATCTCGATCGACAGCGGTCCCCGCGGCTTGGGAATGAAATCGACCGCGCCCAGCGCCAGCGCTTCCAGCGTCTCGTCCGCCCCGGCTTCGGTGAGGGAGGACAGCATGACGACCGGTGTCGGCCGCTCGACCATGATGCGGTCGAGGCAGGCGAGTCCGTCCATTCCGGGCATGTGAATGTCCAGCGTCACGACATCGGGCTGGAACGCGCTGAGCTGTGCCAGGGCTTCGTCGGCGTTGCGGGCCGTGCCTGTCTCGAAATCCCCGGCTTCGGCGAAGATTTCGGTCAGAAGCTGCCGCATCAATGGGCTGTCGTCGACGATCAGCAGTCGGATCATGGCGCTGGCGTCGGCTGGCGGCGAGCGATTTCGGCCATAAGGGCTTGCTCGGCTGAAGAAAGCAACGCTGCCGGCTGGACGACGAGCAGCGTTCTGCCGCCACCGTCCGAAGCGTGCAGCACCTCTCCGAAAATCCCATCGGCCAGCGCATCGGGAAGGGGTGCGGGAACGAGCATGCTGCGTTCGACGGCAAGGATGGTGCGCGCTTCGTCGACCAGAAAGCCGACGCGCCGGCCGTCGGTGCGCAGCACGATCAGCCGTCGCCGCGCTCCGCTGGCCGGGGAACCCGTCAGACGCATGACTTGATCGACCACCGCGAGCGGTTCGCCGCCAGTCGCCGCCAGGCCCGCCAGCCACGGCGGCGCACCGGGCAGCGTGGTCAGCCGCTCCGGCGGCCCCATCACCTTGTCGATGGCCCCGACCGGCAGGGCAAGGTCATGGGGACCGATGCGGACGAGCAGCAGGGACATCCGCGGGCTGGAGGGCGAGGATGCAGGCGCGGCTTTGCCGGTTCGCTGATCCTTCGTCACCGGCAGGCGCGCGGCGGGATCACGCAGCAGTTCGTCGACCGCCAGCATCGACACCAGCCGGCCGCCGCCCTCGGGACGGCAAATGGCGCTGATCCGCGCCTCGCCTTCCGTCCGCAACAGGGCGGTGGGTAGGCTGTCGATCCGCCCGGGCGACACGCGCAAAAGTCCTTCGACATGATCGACCAGCAGTCCCAGATTCTGCCCGCCGAGCGTCACCACGACGATGCGGCGGCGGGCACGGTCCGTCTCCGCCCCCTCATCGCCGGAAAGGCCCAGCAGCGCCGCGAGCGACAGCACGCCCAGCGACCGGTCGCGCCAGCGGATCGTCCCCACCACGGCTGCATCCGCGCCGGGGAGCAGCGCCACGTCGCGGGGCATGCGCAGCACTTGCGCAACCTCCTCCAGGGGCAGGGCGAAGCTCTGATCGCCTATCGCCACGCGCAGCAGCGCCAGCCGGTCGTCCCGCATGGCGTGCCGGACAGGTCGTGCCATGGCCCCGCCTGCGCTGGCGCGTCGCGCACTCGCGCGCAGGGGAAAGGCCTGTGCGATCCATTGGTCGAGGGGGAAATCCTCGATCCTGCCCGCCTCGTCCCCGTCGGACCTTTCCACCGCATCGATGGCCAGGGCGATGGGATCGCTGCCCCCCAGCACCAGCAAATGGCGCGCCGCGCCCAGCGCTTCGCCGCCGGTCATCGCGGCCGGGGAAAGCACCGCGATCGTCTCTCCCCGCACATTGCCCAGCCCCAGCAGACCCTGCGGCGCCAGTGGAACCGGCGTCAGCCGCGGCAATCGGGCGAGTTCGCGCACGCGGCCCGCCGCCACGGCATAGCGCCTGTCACCGGCACGGAAGACGAGCCGGTCGCCCGCCGTCATGCGCCGGACTCTCCGCTGTTGAGCGAGGCGGCGAGAGAGGCGATGTCTTCAATGGCCGCAGCCAGCATTTCCGCGCTCTGCGCCTGCTGGTGAGCGGCAGCGCCCGCCTCCCGCGCAGCTTCGGCCGCCAGTTCGGCCGCCTTTGCGATCTGCTCGCAGCCGCTTCGCACCTCTCGCGCGGCGTGCTGTATCGCCTCCGCGCCATCGAGGATCACGCCATTGTCGGCGCGGGTCGCGTTCAGCTCCGCAGCCATGCCGGCGAAGCGGGCAAGCAGCGCTTCGTTGCGCGTCGTTTCCGTCTCCCCCGCCGCGGCGATCTGGTCGAGCGTGCGCTGCGCGATCTGAATGCCTTCCTGGATGGCGCGCACGACATCCTTGCCTTCTTCGGCATTGGCGGCCAGGCTGCGCGCCAGTTTCCGAATGTCGGCCGTGACGGTCGTGAAGCCTTCGCCCGCTTCGCCGGACCGGGTCGCCTCCACCGCGCCGCTCACCCCCAGCATGTTGGTCTGGAGCGCGCCGAGCGCCAGCGTGTCGGCCACCTTCTCCGCCCGCCGCGCCGTTTCGTTCAGCCTGCCGAGCAGGTCCAGCACGGCGCGCGTGTCTTCGACGGCGGCGCCCACGCCGTCGATCAGGCCGGTCAGTTTCGCGCTTCCTTCCCCGACCGTCGCGACCAGCCCGTCCAGGCTTTCGACCGCGCCGGCCGCCCTGTCCTTTGCAATGGTGGCGCTGGTTTCGATCTGCCCCATGGCGGCGCTGGCCTGCAATGTGGCGGCGCTTTGAAGCTGTGCGCCGCGCGCAATCTGCTCGATGGCGATCTGGATCTGGCTGGATGCGCCCGACAGCTCCTGCACCGTGGCGGATAATTGTTCGGCGGCCACGGCGATCTGCTCGACCTCCTGCGAACCGGCCCGTTCCGTCCCCAGCGCGCCGCTCAGCGCCGCCAGCGCTTCCGCCGTCTGCTGGCTCTGCTCCAGCGAGGCGGCCTGCTGCTCTATCGCCTGCTGCGCCTCGGCCGCCGCGGCGGACTGTTCCTCCGCGGCGCTAGCGACCTGCTCGGCCCCGCGTTCCGATTCCGTGGCGGCCACCTCAGCCTGGACGGCGGCGGCGGCGATCTCCTGCGCGCCGCCCAGAACGGTGGCGAGGGCGTCCCGCGCTTCTTCCAGGGCTGTGCTGACATGGCTGCCGCTCCGCGCCTCCCCGCTGGCGCGTTCGCTGGCCGCGCGGACCCGCGCCGCAATCGCGCGGACCTCCGCGACGATGCCCGTCGCAATCGCGCGGATGTCGGTCGCGCTCGCCTCCGACGCTTCGGCCAGTTCGCGAACCTCGTCGGCAACGATGCCGAAGCCCCTGCCGCTGTCCCCGGCGCGGGTCGCCTCGATCGATGCGTTCAGCGCCAGCATGCCGGTCTGTTCGGCCAGGTCGCCCATGGCGTCGCCCACCGCGCCGATGCGGGCGGCGGCCAGTTCCAACTGCTCTATCACCGTGACCGAGCCAAGCTGGCGGCGGGCGTTCAACTCTATCGCCGCGACGGAAGCATCGATCTGTTCGGAGATTTCCTTGAACGACGCCTCCAGCCTTTCGGTCTGGCTGCGCGATGCGGCGGCGCGGATGCTCGCTTCCCGAAAATTGGCGCGCAGATGGCCGACGAGGCCGAGCGACTCCTGCGCGGCGCTGGCCGCCTCCTCCGCGCCGCTCGCCATCTGCTCGACATTGCGCTGGAGTTCGGCCGCGGCGGACGCCGATTCCCCCAACCCGCTGGCCAGTTCCTGCGTCGCCTGGTCGAGCCGCTCGACCGCGGTCATGGGCTTGCGCCTGCGTCCCGGCCGTGCAGGGAGCCGTTTGGGCGGGCTGGACCCGTTGGGGGCCATGGACTTGTCCATTGCCGGCCGGTCGTCAGGAGAGGATGCGACCGATCTGCCACGGCCAGCCTTGCCGAGCGCAGCCTTTTTCACCAGGGCCATGGGTAACTCTCTTCCTCGCTTCGATTTCCTACCCGCATAAGCGAGGCGGAAGGCGCACGCCATATCTCCGTGAAAAATGGCAGGGGTGGACTGGCGGAACCGCCGCTTCGCGCAGCCCGCTCAGGATTCCTCGCTCAGCGCTGCGGGCACGTCATAGCCCCACTCCGCATATTTGCGGGCGACGACCGATGTCATCAGCGCGAGTTCGGGGGAGCGGTCGCCGGGACGATGGCTCAAGATGATGGGGGACGTGGCGGGTTCGGCCAGTTCGCGAAAGGCGACGTCGTGGCTGCGCGCCCGCCGGACCGATTCGGGAACGATCGCCATGCCTTCCTCCGCCGCGACGAGGCCGATGGCGATCTGAAGCTCGCGCGCTTCATGGACGATGCGCGGCTCAATCGCCTGGTCGCGGAACAGGGAAATCACTTGATCGGCATAGCTGGGGCGCGGCGCGCGGGGATATACGATCTGCGGTTCGTCCGCCAGTTCGCGCAGCGAAATCGGCCCTTCGCCGCTTGCCAGGGGATGGTCGATCGGAAAGGCGGCGACCAGCTTTTCATCGCGCAGGATGATGCGGCGCACGCCCGGATCCTCGAACCGGATGCGGCCGAACCCGACATCGATCCGCCCTTCCTTCAGCGCGGCGATCTGGTCCAGCGTGGTGCTTTCCACCATGACCAGTTCGACATTGTCGGCGACCTTGCGGAACGCGCGGATCAATTCGGGCAGCCGCGCATAGATGGTCGAGGCGACGAAGCCGATCACCAGCCGCCGCCGCCGGCTGGTCGCCGCCGCCTTCACCATCGCCTCCACATCTTCCATGCGGCTCAGCACCTGCACCGCCTGCGCGTGCAGCAGGCGCCCCACGCCGGTCAGGCGCAGCGGACGGCTGGCGCGGTCCAGCAGGGGCGCGCCGACATGCGCCTCCAGCTGCTGGATCGCGCGCGACAGCGGCGGCTGCGCGATGTGCAGCCGTTCCGCCGCGCGGTTGAAATTGCCCTCGTCCGCCACGGCCACGAAGTAGCGCAGAAGGCGCATGTCCAACATGATGATACCTCCGGAGTATGACTTTCCGGCCGCGTCGACCCTTGAACCGCCGACGGCCGGGCAGACGGCCTTGCCTGAAACCGTAAGCTTTCAGGAGATTCGGCGCAATGTCCGCATCGGGACCGGGATGATACTTTCGTCGTCGATCGGCCGTGCCGAAGGCATGCGGCCCGGTGCCGGCCCCATCTGGGCAGAGGGGCGGTTTTGCGTGAAGTCGTGGCTCCGGCGCGCCAGTCGGCGGCGCCCGGCGCATCTCTCGCGCGGCTCCATGCGTTCAGGGCGGAAGAAGGAGACGGACATGGCAGAGCTGAGCGCAATCAAGGAACATATGGACATCATCGGCGCCGACGGCGTGCACATCGGCACGGTCGACAAGGTGGAAGGCGACCGGATCAAGATGGTCAAGGCCGACAGCGGATCGCATGGGGACCATCATCATTTCATTGCCGGCGGGCTGGTCGCCGCGGTGGAAGGGAATCAGGTCCGGCTTTCGGCGTCGGGTTCCGCAGCGGTTCTCCTGGAGGAGGAGGAAGGCGGCGAAGCGATCATGGACGACGGCAACTGACCCAGGCCGTAGAGCGGAGGATCGTCATGGCTGCGGATGCGCAAAGCGATCATAGGGCCGTGGTCGGGAACATGACCGATGAGGAACTGATCGACAGCTGGGAAACGGCCTCGGACAAGGAGACGGAGAATCTGTCCCCCTTCCTTCAGGCCGTGGTCGAGGAAATGGATCGGCGCAAGATCGCCTTCTCCGTCGATCCGGGAGGCGCATGATGGCGAGCACTCTCAGGAAAGGCGATCCCGTGACGTGGAAAAGCCATGGCGGACAGGCCCATGGCAAGGTGGTGAAGAAGGTCACCGAAACCACGCGGATCAAGGGCCACAAAGTGGCCGCCACGCCGGGCAATCCCGAATTCATCGTGGAAACGGATGAGGGCAAGCGGGCTGCGCACAAGCCCGATGCCCTCAGGAAGCGGTAAGCGCCTCGCGGGTCGCCTCAATAACCGACCGCATAGCCCATGCGGCGGGGGTCGGCCCCGCCCATGCGCGCGCCCGATGGATCGACCGCTATGCCCTGGACGCTGCCGATCGCATAAGGGCCGACCTTCTCGATCCGGTGGCCCATGGCGGTCAGCCCTTGCAGCACCGGATCGGCAAAGCGGCCCTCCGCCTGCACGGTGATCGCGGCGCCGGGCCTGTAGAAATTCGGATCGGCATCGAGCGCGAAACGCGGCGCCTCTATGGCTGCCTGGATCGGCATGCCGCGATCGACCATGTTCACCAGGAACTGGAATTGTGTCTGGCCGATCGTTTCGCCGCCGGGCGATCCGAACACCAGATGCAGCCGGCCCTTGTCCAGAACGATGGTGGGGCCGTTGCCCAGAAGGGCGATCCTGCCGGGCGCGACCTTGTTCGGGTGCCCGTCATAGGGTGCGGTGGACCCCAGCCTCAACCCGTTGTTGAAGAGGATGCCCGTATCGCCCATCACCAGAAAAGTGCCGAAGCCGCCGCCAATGGTGGTCGTGACGGCGATGGCGTTGCCGTCCGCGTCGACGGCGGACAGGCTGGTCGTGTCGCCCCCTCGCGTGCGGTCGTCGCCCCGCGCCGCGAAGCGCGGCCGCGCCTGTTCCAGCGCCGCCCGGTCGAAGGCGGCGGCATCGCCGCCCTCCGGATAGAGACCCGCCCGGGCCGGATCGATCAGCCTGCGCCGTTCCGCCGCGAAACGCTTGGAGAGCAGGCCCTCGACCGGCGTCTGGGCGAAGCGGGGATCGGCGGCGTAGCGATAGACATCCGCCTTGGCGACCTTGATCGCCTCGATCAGCAGATGAGTGAGCTGCGGCCCCTCGGCGGGCAGGGCGGCCAGGTCGAAACCCTCGACCAGATTGAGCTGCTCGCACAGTTCCAGCCCGGTGCGGGAGGTCAGCGGACTGCTATAGACGTCCAGCCCGCGATAATGGGTGCTGACCGGATCGCTCCAGCGCGGCTGATAGGCCTTGAGATCGTCGAGGCGCAGCCAGCCGCCGGTTTCGGTCGAAAAGCGCGCAAATTCCTGCGCGATGGGGCCTGAGTAGAAATAGTCATAGGCGGCTTGCAGGGCACGATCCCGGTCCGCGCCGCCCTTCAGCGCCTTCGTCTCGGCATTGGCCAGCGCTTGCAGCGTGCGGGCGAGATTGGGATTGCGGAAGATCGAGCGGGCCGCAGGCGGCTGTCCATCCGGCAGGAACAGGGCGGCGCTGGTCGGATAGAGGCTCAGCGTCTTTTGCGCCCGGCCGATGAACAGGGCGATGGACGGGTCGAGCGGGTGGCCGTCGCGGGCATAGCCGATCGCTGGCTCCAGCAATGTGGCGAGCGGCAACCTGCCGAATCGCCGGGCAAGCGCGATCCAGCCGCCAAAGGCTCCGGGCACCGTCAACGCCTTCGGGCCATGGTCCAGCGCCTTGGGATCGACCTGCGGGTCGAGCAGGCGCGGCGCGCCGCCGGTGAAGGCGAGCGAGTGGACCTTGCCCGCCTTGCGGTCGAGGCAGGTGGCGAAGCCGTTGCCGCCCGCGCTCGATGCCCAGGGTTCGACGACATTCATCACCGCCATGGCGGCCACCACCGCGTCGGCCGCGCTGCCGCCCTGCATCAGCATGCGGGTTCCGGCCATGGCGGCCAGCGGATGACCGGCGGTGACGCCGCCATGCGGCATCGGCACTTCGACACGATGCGCCGCGACGCTCGTTCCGCCGGAGCGGGGCGCGTCGGGGGCACGGGCGCCCGACTGCCCGCGGGCGGCGGATGGAAGGCCCGTGAGCGCCAGTCCCGCAAGCCCGGCGGCCAGCAATTCTCGACGGTCGAGCGCTTCCGGGCGCCGGGGCTTATCGGGAGCGGACATGGGTCAACCTTCGATCCTGGGGGCAAGGGAAAAGGGGATGCGGCGCCGGGAGCATGGCGCCGCATCCCGCCGCATCAGAAGGATTTCTTGATGCTGGTGTACCAGTAGCGCGCCTGCGGCTGGTAGAGGTTCGACAGATAGCCGCCCGACGCCAATGGCGGGTCCTTGTCGAAGATGTTGCGCGCGCCGATCTGGATGCTCGTGTCGTTGAGCGGCCCGCCATTTTTGAACGTATATTGGGCATAGAGATTGACGGTCGTCTGTCCCTTCACGATCCAGGGATTGGTCGAGCCATCGCGTACCGCATTCTCATATACGCTGTCGATGAACTGCGTATAGGCGCCGATCTTGACCGGCCCCAGCGTCCAGTCGAGCGTCGCCGCGATCCGCCAGCGCGGTTGGCCGTCGCGGCCCACCACGTCGCCCCCGCCCTGGATCGGCACGCCTGCATTGACCAGACCCGCGGAGCGCCCGTCGATCACCGCCGTCACCCCTGCCGGAGCATCGACATAATAGCTGATCAGGCGCGATGCGTTGACGTTGAGGGAGAAGGTGCCGATCGATGCGGTCGGCAGCAGATAGTCGAGGTTGAAGTCGATGCCCTGCACCGTCACCGGCAGCAGGTTCTCGAAATTGGCGACCACATAGAGAAGCTCGCCCACCGGGGCGAGTCCGGTGCCCGCCACCAGCGCCACGTCGTCCGCCGTGGGATCGCGGCGCACGACATTGGGATTGCTGCTGCCCTGCACGCGCCGCAGATAATCGAGGTTGAGGCCGTTCTGATAGTCGAGCAGGCCGACCACATTCTTCTGCTTGATGCGCCAGCGGTCGACGGTGAACGTCACCTTGCCCCAGCCGTCGCCCAGCGGCGGGGAAATGACCGCGCCAAAGCTCCAGCTTTCCGATTCCTCCGGCTTCAGATTGGGATTGCCGCCGCTGCGCCGCAGGACGGAGATGCTGCGGTTGCACTGGGAGAAGTTGGCAATCCGCCCGGCGCGCAGGTCCGCTTCGCAGAGCACATAGTCGATGCCGGTGTTCACGCGGTCCAGCGTGGAGGTATTGATCACCTCAAGGTTCGGGGCGCGGAAGCCCTGCGACCAGGAACCGCGCAACCGCATGCCCTGAAGCAGTTCCCAGCTTCCCGCGATCTTCGGCTTCGCGACCGATCCGACGTCGCTATAGTCTTCATAACGTCCGGCGATCTGGAAATCGAGGCTGCGGAAGAAGGGAACCTCCATTTCCGGACTGAAGATCGGGATGGCGAGTTCCGCATAGGCGGACTTCACGTTGCGCTTGCCGCGCACGTCGGGGCTGGGACTGGCGCCGCCCAGGTCGGAACCGTAGAAGATGCCGGTGACGGCATCGGTATAGGTGGTGTCGACCCCGCGAATGCCGCCCTGATAGGGGGAACGATTGTCATGATAGGTTTCGCGGCGATATTCGACGCCTGCCGCGATGCCGATGCTGTTGTCCGCCCACAGGCCCAGCAGATGGGCGTTGGAAATCTTGAAGTCCCACAGGGCCAGCGACGTGCGTGTCTTGCGCGTCGCCTTGATGCGGAAGCTGTCGATGGTCGCGTCGCTGTTGGGCGTGCAGTCGCCGATGGACGGCGCCTCGACGCAACCGCCGTTGAAGGGGTTGTAGGCGTCGGGCGTCGTGCGGTTGATCGCGGCCTGCAGCAAAGTGTTGGAGAAGTTCTCCTGCGTATCCGCGGCGGTGGCCCATGTATAGAGGCCGGCCGTATCCCAGTCCCAATTGCCGATATTACCCTTCAGGCCACCCAGGAAGCGATATTGATAATTGGTCACCTCCACGCTGCGCGACCCGACATCGACATAGCTGAGGGACGTGATCTGGACGGGCAGGCCCGTCGCCGGAACGACGGCGGTGCTGAGCCCGGGCAGGCGGTTGGGGGAACCGATGGGCCCAAGCGGATTCCAATAGGCGTTGGCGGCGACGGTGATCGGGATGTTCGCCAGCGAACCCGGCGCGCCGATGATCGCTTCCGTCTTGCCGCGATAGAAGCCCGCTTCGCCATAGAGGGTCAGGTTGTCGGTCAGGTCGAAATGCCCGTTGGCGAACAGGTTGATGCGCTTGACCGAAGGCTGGGTGGTGAGGTCGTCGAACGTCGCCGGCGAATTGAAGCGCAGGTTGGAATCGACGTTCGCCATTTCCGTCGCGCCGTTGCCGTCATCATAGCATGTGCCGGTGGTGCCCGACGGGATGCGGCATCCGCTGTTGGTGCTCGGTTGGATGTGGAACTGGCTGGAACTGTTGGTGAAGGCGACGCCGTTACTGGTGATCGTCCGGTTGAGGAAGGTGCCGTTGGCGGCGGGGCTGAGCGCGCGGAACGTGCCCCAGGGCGTGCTGGTGCTGGTGCCGTTGAACGCGGAGACGCCGGCGAAGCTGGTGCCCGCGACATAGCCGCGCCGGTCGACATTGGCGGTATAATCCTGATCGCTGAGATAAAGCTTCGACTTCTGCGCATAGCCGGCGAACAGGGTGATGTTGCCGCGTCCTTCGCTGAAATCCTTGCCGATCAGGCCGTTGACGGTGAACTCGCGAAGATTGGTACCTTCGGCTCCGCCATATTGCGCGTCGAACTTGGCGCCGTTGAAATCGGAATTGAGGACATTGTTGACGACGCCGGCAACAGCATCCGAACCGTAGAGAGCCGCCGCGCCGTCGCGCAGCACTTCGACGCGCGCTATGTTGCCCACGGGAATGGTGTTGGCGTTATAGCCGAAAGTCGGGACGCCGGAATCGATGACGCCGGTGATGGCCTGTGACGTGGGGTGCAGCACGGTGCGGCGGCCGTTGATCAGCAGCAGCGTGTTGCCCTGGCCCAGGCCGCGCAGCGATACGGTGGAAACGTCGCCGCGCGCCGCGTTCGCATTGCCGCCGCCCAGCACCTGTTCGTTGAAGGTCACGCCGCCCAATTGCGGGATGGACCGGAAAAGATCGGCGCCGGACACTGCGGCCACCGCTTCGATCTGCTGTTCGCCCACCACGCTGACGGGCAGCGCGCCGGTCGTGTTCGCGCCCCTGATCTGGGTGCCGATGACGACGATCTCGGCGTCTGCTCCGCTGTCCTGCGGAGCGGTGTCGGCTGCCGTCTGCGCGTGAAGCGCCCCTGCCGTCAATGCCCAAAGGCTGGCTCCCGCCAGCGTCGAAATGCTGTTCCTTCTCACCCTCATCTTGCTGTTCCCCTGTGATGAAGCCCGTCCGCCGATCCCTTCGGCGGACGGGCTTTGCGCGGTTCAGCTATCGGGCAGGTGCGCGCCGATGAATCCCGTGCACGACAGGCGGTTGTTCTTATATATTGGGAATTGGCCCAGACTGTGCATTCGCGGATCCCCCGATAGCTGGAGTTCCGGCATCATCCCCTGTGGACCATGTTGTTTCCGGCCCCACGCCGGCAGCATGCATTGACGGACGAAACGCCCACTATCGCATCCGTTCGGGAGAGTAGAACTGATCAGAACATGATTTCCGCCATGGCCGGATGAATATTTTTAAAATTCCATGAAATTTCCTGAAGCATAGTGGAAAGCGGGATCATTCTCGTTACAGGGAAAGGACCGGCAAGGCAGATGCCTGCTTTCCCTCGGGTAGCGCTGACTATGCCGATTACAGGGGATCTTCGTTCATGACCGATACTGCAGGGCAGGGATTGAGCCGTCGCGACTTCGCGGCATTGGCTATGGGGGGCGTCGCCCTGGCCCAGACGGGAGCCTCCGCGCAGGACGCGGCGCCCGCCGCCAGGGCGCCGCTGGAGCCGACCCGGCTGGTGAGCGCCGGCGAAACGCTGCGGCCGGAGATCGTCGGCAATTTCGGCATCGTCGCCGCCGGGCGTCATTATGCGGTGGCGGCGGGGACGCGCATATTGATGGCGGGCGGCAATGCGACGGACGCGGGCGTCGCGGCGGTGTTCGCGGCCGCCGTGACGGAGATTTCGCATTTCGGCTTCGGCGGCGAAGCGCCGACCATCATCTATGACGCGAAGGCGAAGAAGGTTTCGCTGGTGAACGGGCAGGGCGTCGCGCCCATGCTCGCCACGCCGGACAGGTTCGCCAGGGCGGGCGTCATTCCCGGCAACGGTCCCAATGGCGGCACCGTCCCCGCCATGGTCGACGCCATGGCCCTCGCGCTGCAACTCAACGGCACGATGACGCTCGATCAGGTGCTGCAACCCGCCATCGAACTGGCGGACGGTTTCGTCATGTATAATTTCCTGGCCGAAGTCTTCGCCAGCCAGAAGAAGGCGACGTCCAAGTGGAAGGACGCCTATGACACCTATTATCCGGGTGGAGCCTTGCCGAAAGTGGGCGAAATCTTCCGCCAGCCCAATCTGGCGAAGACCATTCGCATCATCGCGGAAGCGGACCGGGCAGCCTATAAGAAGACGAAGAACCGCAAGGCCGCGATCCAGGCCGGGCGCGACGCCTTCTACAAGGGCGACATCGCCCGGCGGATCGGCGCTGCGATGGAGCGCGACGGCGGACTGATGCGCTATGAAGACCTCGCCGCCTATAAGGGCAAGGTCGAAACCCCGACGATGACCAGCGTCTTCGGCTATGAAGTCTATAAGGGCGGCTTCTGGAGCCAGGGCCCGGCCATGCTGATGGCGCTCAACATTGCGGAGGCGGCGGGCATCGCGTCGATGGAGCCGGGGTCCGCGCCCTATCTCCACACCGTCGCGGAATCGATCAAGCTCGCCTTCGACGACCGCAACGCCTATTTCGGGGACCCGGATTTCGCGACCGTGCCGATGAAGGGCCTCTTGTCCAAGGCCTATGCCGCAGAGCGCGCGAAGCAGATCGGGCCGAAGGCTTCGCTGGAGCATCGCTATGGTGACCCCTGGGCGTTCGAGGGCAAGGCTCGGACAACGCCCGCCTTTACGCCGCATATGCTGAAGGCCCCGCCGCGCCCGACCGCCGACACCACCGCCATCGAAGTGGTCGACAAGGACGGCAATCTGTTCAGCGCCACGCCCAGTTCGGGCTGGTTGCTGGGCGGCGCCTATATTGCGGGCGATACCGGCGTGCCGATGAGCAACCGGCTCACCGTCTTCGATCTCGATCCGGAAAGCCCCAATGTGCTGGTGCCGGGCAAACGGCCGCGCACGACGCTCTCCCCCTCCATGGTGCTGAAGGACGGCGCGCCTTATCTGGCCATCGGCACGCCCGGCGGCGACAATCAGGACCAGCAGATCATGAACGTGCTGCTGCGCGTGCTGGCCTTCGACCAGCCGCTCCAGGCCGCCATCGAGGCGCCGCGCATCAACAGCAACCATTTCCACGCCTCCTTCGCGATCAAGAAGGATGAACCGGGCGTGCTGGAGATCGAGAATCGCGTGCCGCAATCGGTGCGCGATGATCTGGCCGCGCGCGGGCACAAGCTCGACGTGCTGGGGCCTTTCGCCGTCTCCACCGGGATCGTTGCGGCGGGCGTCGTGCCCGGCAGCGGCACCTTGCGCGGCGGGGCGGACGTGCGCCGCGAACGCTATGTCTTTGGTTGGTAAGAGGGCGCGTACATGAAGTCTCCGCTGAAGCTGTTTTCCCTCGCCCTGCTGTCGGCCTGCGCCGTGCAGGCCTATGCCCAGCCCGCCAATCTGCCCCCGCCGGGTGGGGAAAAGCCCATCGCCTTCGACGTGCATGAGGGCACCTCCATGGCCGTGTCCGTCTCGCCGGACGGCAAATGGCTGGCGGTCGATCTTCAGGGAAGCCTCTGGATCATCCCCGCCAGGGGCGGCAAGGCGAAGCGCATCACCGACTATTTCAACGATGCGCGCCAGCCGGTCTGGTCGCCCGACGGATCGCGCCTCGCCTATTTCGCCTATCGCGACGGCGGCTACGATCTCTGGACGATCAAGCCCGACGGCAGCGACATGCGCAAGCTGACGCTGGGCGCGTGGGATGATCGCGAACCGGCCTGGTCGCCCGATGGGAAGACCATCGCCTTCTCCTCCGACCGCAGCGGCAATTACGACATCTGGACGCTGGACGTCGCCAGCGGGGCGGTGAAGCAGATCAGCAGCAGTCCGCGCGAGGACCGGATGCCGAGCTGGTCGCCCGACGGCGCGAGGATCGCCTATGCCGGGATCGACGGCAGCAGGACGGCGCTCTACGCAACGACGCTGGCGGACGGCAGGGAAAGCCTGCTCAAGCAGGCCGAGGGCAGGGTGGATGCGCCCTCCTTCGGCCCCGGCGGCGAACTGGCGTATGTGGTGCAGGACGCGAAGGGCAGCCATCTGGAAGTGGACGGGAAGGCCGTCAGCGCAACCGAGAATGTCTTTCCCTTCCGCATAAGCTGGGGGAAGGGCGGCTATTATTACGTCTCGGACGGCAAGATCAGGCACCGGAGCGGCGGACGCCTCTCCACCGTCGATTTCGCCGCCACGCTGGAGGTGGTGAAGCCCAGCTATGCGCGGGCGAAGCGCGACTGGGATTCCACCGCGCCGCGCAAGGCGCTGGGCATCGTCCATCCTACCATCTCGCCCGATGGCAGCCGCATCGCCTTCGTGGCGCTGGGCGATCTCTACCTTATGTCCTCCAAGGGCGGCGTGCCGGAGAACCTCACCAAGGACGCCGCGTTGGACGCCGATCCCGCCTGGTCGCCTGACGGGCAGAGCATCGTCTATACCTCCGACAAGGGCGGCGGCTTGCCGCAACTGTGGATACGCGATCTCAGGACCGGCAAGGACCGCCAGCTCACCGACATGGATACCCAGCCGCTTGGCGCGGCCTGGTCGCATGACGGCGGCCGCATCGCCTTCCTCGATGTCGACGGGCGTTGGGGCGTCGCGGGCGTCTGCGTCGTCGACGTGGCGAGCGGCAAGGTGACGCGGCTTCAGGCCTCGCTCGGCCAGCCGGGCAGCCCCACCTGGTCGGCGGACGGCAAATATGTCGCCATCGCGCTCTCCTATAAATATTCCAACAGCTTCCGTGAGGGCACCAACCAGGTCTACGTCATCCCCGCCGATGGCAAGGGCGAGCCCTTCTGGCAGGTGCCGCAGGACAATGCCGGAACCGACACGCGGGGCGGCGGCGGTCCCGCCTGGTCGCCCGACGGCACGAAGATGGCAGCGATCTACGAAGGCCTGCTGAAGATCTGGCCCGTCGCCGCCGACGGCAAGCCGATGGGCCCGCCGCGCAGCTACACCTCCGAAATCTCCTATTTCCCGACCTGGACCGCCGACAGCCGCACCATCCTCTACCAGTCGTCGGACAAGCTGAAGGCGATCGATACCGAAACCGGCGTGATCCGGGAGATTCCGGTCGACCTCAGCTACCGCCTCGCCAATCCGACCGGGCGGATGGTAATCCACGTCAGCAATCTGGTCGACTCCGTCCGCGACGAGACCCAGCATGACAAGGACATCGTGATCGAGGGCAACCGCATCGCCGCGATCCGCGATCATGATCCGGCGCTGCATCAGGCGGACCGTTTCGTCGACGGCACCGGCCTCACCGCCATTCCCGGCCTGATCGAGCATCACGCTCATCTGCAAAAGGATTTCGGCTCCAATCTGGAACGCGCATGGCTCGCCTATGGCATCACCACCGTGCGCGATCCGGGCAACCAGGTCTATGACGCGATAGAGGATCGGGAGGCAGCCGAAGCGGGCGTGCGCATCAGCCCGCGCCTCTATGTCAACGGGCCGCTGTTCGAATGGCAGCGCGTCTATTACAAGATGGGCGTCGCCGTTTCCGGCCCGGCTCATCTGGAGCGGGAGCTGGAGCGCGCCCGCATCCTCAAATACGACATATTGAAAAGCTATGTCCGCATGCCCGACATCTACCAGCGGCGCATCGTGGAGGCGGCGCACCAGATGGGCGTGCCGGTCACCGGCCATGAAATCTTCCCCGCCGCCTATACAGGGGTCGACGCGACCGAGCATCTGGGCGCGACCAGCCGCCGCGGCTATTCGCCCAAGCAGGGGCCGATGGGCATGGCCTATGAAGATGTGATCCAGCTTTTCGGCAGGAGCGGCCGCACGCTGACACCCACCAATTTCGGCGCCCTGACCAATTATCTGGAGAAGAACCCGTCCTATCGCGACGATCCGCGCATCAACCTCTATCCGATCTGGGCGCGCAAGACGGTGACGGAAAGCGATCCGATGGCGGCGCTGTTGCGGCCGATGATGGCGGGCAGCCTGACCAGCCTGAAGAAGATGTTCGATGCCGGCACGCTGGTCGCGGCGGGCACCGACACGATGATCGCGACCAACCTGCATGCGGAGCTTTCCTCCTATGTGGATGCGGGGCTGACGCCCTTCCAGGCCTTGCAGACGGCGACGGTCAATTCGGCCAAGTCGCTCAACCTGGACGCAGGGACGCTGGAGGCTGGCAAGCTGGCGGACATTACCCTCCTCGCGGGCGATCCGCGGGAGAATATCGCGAACACTTTCAATGTGAGGAAGGTGATCGCCAACGGAAAATATTATGACGTCGCGGAACTTGTTTCCGGCGGGCAATGATACCGCAACATAGGCATGGCGGATTTTCCTTCCCGCCTCGTTCATCGGGATACAGGCATCAGCAATATGGGAATGGGGGCGTTCATGGCAAATCCGTCGGCGTTCAGGCTTTCTCTTGTCGGCATCGTGGCCGCCGCTTCCTTGTCATCGACGGCCCATGCCGCGCCGGTGGAGCATAAACAGGCCCCCGGCGCGATGATCGCCAGCGCCGCCGTGGTCCCGCCCGGCAGCACGCTCTATTTCCTCTCCGGCGCGACCGGCGCGCCCATCGACCCCAAGGATACGGAAAGCCCCGGCGCCTTTGGCGATACCGAGGCGCAGGCAATGTCGATCTTCACCAGGATGAAGGCGCAGCTTGCGGAAATGGGTCTCACCATGGGCGATGTGGTCAAGCTGACCGTCTTCCTGGTGGGAGACCCCAAGCTGGGCGGTAAGATGGACCGCGACGGCATGACGCGGGCCTATAAGAAATTCTTCGGTACCGCCGATCAGCCCAACCTGCCGACGCGCTCGGCCTTCCAGATCGCAGGTCTCGCCCGGCCGCAGCAATTGATCGAGATCGAGGCGATCGCTGCCAGGGGCAACTGAACTTCCGCCGCCGCGCACAGGGGGTATTATGGAGAATAGCATGCAGCCGAGCCGCCGCCAGCTTCTGGGCCTGATCGGCAAGGCGGGTGGCGCGGCGGCCATGTACCAGGCGATGACCGCGCTGGGCCATGCCGCCGAAACCCAGTTCGACGGTCCCCCCGTCCTCTCCGGCGCGAAGCCGGGCGCGTCGGTCGTCGTGCTGGGCGCGGGCCTGGCCGGCATGGTCGCCGCCTATGAACTGGAAAAGGCGGGCTATCAGGTCAAAGTCCTGGAGTTTCAGGACCGTCCGGGCGGCCGCAACTATACGTTGCGCGGCGGCGACACCTTCACCGAAAGCGACGGCACCGTGCAGAAGGTGCAGTTCGCGCCGGGCAACTACATCAATCCCGGCCCCTGGCGCATCCCGCATCATCATAATTGCCTGCTGCATTATTGCCGGCAGTTCGGCGTGGCGCTGGAGCCGTTCATCCAGCTCAACCATAATGGCTTCATCCATTCCAGCGAAGCCTTTGACGGCAAGCCGCAGCGCTACAAGGCGGTGGCGACCGACTTCCGGGGCCACACCTCGGAACTGCTGGCCAAGGCCGCGAACGCCAAGGCGCTGGACGGCAGCGTGAGCGCGGAGGACAAGGAGAAGCTGCTGGAGGCGCTGCGCCATTGGGGCGTGCTCGACGACAATATGGCCTATACCAGCAGCGTGGCCGTCTCCGCCCAGCGGGGCTATGACCGCCCGCCCGGCGGCGGCGTCGGCGGCGCGCCGTCGCCCTCGCAGATCGCGAAGCTGGGCGACGTGCTCGACCCGCAGGTCTGGACGGCGATGAGCTTCTATTTCAACTATGTGATGCAGACGACGATGTTCCAGCCGGTGGGCGGCATGGACATGATCGGCAAGGCCTTCGCCAAGCAGGTCGGCAAGCTCATCACCTATAATGCCAAGGTCACGAAGGTCGCCCAGAACGGCAAGGGGGTGACCGTCAGCTACAGGGACGTGCCGAGCGGCAGGATGAACAGCGTCAGCGCCGACTGGTGCGTGTGCACCATCCCGCTGTCGATCATCAGCCAGGTCGAGATGCAGGTGGGCCCGAAACTGGCGGCGGCGATGAAGGCGGTGCCCTATGCCGGCCAGCTCAAGATGGGTCTGGAATTCAAGCGCCGCTTCTGGGAGGAGGACGACAATATCTATGGCGGTCACAGCTTCACCGACCAGCCGATCGCCCAGCTATCCTATCCCAACGACCGTTTCTTCTCCAGCGGGCCGGCGGTGCTGCTGGGCGCCTTCGCCCGCGATGCGGGGGCGTTCGAACTGACCGGCATGACGCCGCAGGAACGGATAGAGGCGGCGCTGGCGCAGGGCGAAATCTTCCATCCGCAATATCGCAAGGAATTCCTGAACGGCGTTTCCGTGCCCTGGAGCCGCGTGCCCTGGATATTGGGATGCACCTCGCGCTGGAGCGAGGAGAACCGGGAGGCGCATTACCAAAATCTGGTCGCCATTGACGGGCGCGTGGTGCTGGCGGGCGAACATGCCAGCTATTATGGTGGCTGGATGGAAGGATCGCTGCTCTCCGGCCTCGACGCGATCACGCGCATCCACCAGCGGACGCAGGCGGCATGAGCCCGCGCCGCGCCCTGATCCTCGTCCCGCCGCTATTGGCCCTTCTCGCCGCGCCGGGCCATGCCGACACGCCCGGCGGCGTGCAGGCGAAGAACAAGGCGGTGGATGGGGAGAAGGTCTACAGGCAGATCTGCGCCGCCTGCCACATGCCCAATGCCATGGGCAGCGGCGGCGGCGCCATTCCGGCTCTGGCGAAGAACAGGAAGCTGGCCGATCCCGCCTATCCGGTCACCATCGTGACGAAGGGCAAGGGGGCCATGCCGCCGATGAGCGACATGCTCTCGCCAGCGCAGGTGGCGGCGGTCATCACCTATGTGCGGACCCATTTCGGCAACGCCTATCCCCAACCCGTCACGGAAGCGGACGTAAAACGCATCGCCAGGCCCGGCCGAAGCGCGGAGTGACAGGAAAGGCTGTTCCTTCCCGCGCACCGCGAAAACCCTTAGCAATTTCCCCTTAATTGATTCCCTTCCTCGCCTCACATCTAATCAGTTTGGATGAAGTGAAGGGGAAGCCATGCAAGTCGCTGTCCAGTCGAAGCCGCAGGTGAATACCCAATGCCGTCCGCTTGTCGTCGATCTGGACGGCACGCTGATCAAGGGGGACTTGCTGGTCGAATGCCTGATCTCGGCCTTCAACGACAGACCCCGCACCATCCTCTCGTCCTTTCTGCGCACGCGATGGAACAAGGCGGCGATCAAGGCGGAACTGGCGGACAGCCCCGATTTCGATCCCCATTACCTGCCCTATGACGATCAGGTGCTCTCCCTGATCCGCGCGGCGCGGGCGGAGGGAAGGCCGACCTACCTCGCCTCGGCGGCCGACGCCCGGCTGGTGTCGCAGATCGCGGATCATCTCTGCCTGTTCGACGGCTGGTTCGCGTCCGACGGGACGACCAACCTGTCGGGCAGGGCCAAGCGGGACCGGCTGGTCGCGGAATTCGGGGAGGGCGGCTTCGACTATATCGGCAATGCCATGGTCGACGTCCCGGTCTGGGAGCATGCCGCGCAAGGCTATGCCGTGCGCGCGCCCACTGCCGCCTTCCGCCATATGCAGCGCAGGGGCCGCCCGCTCAAGGCCCTGGCGGAGGAAGGGGCCAGCCCCGGGCTCTGGCTGCGTCAGTTGCGCGTCCACCAATATGTGAAGAATGCGCTGGTCTTCGTGCCGCCGCTGATCGGCAATGAGATCACCCGGCTGGCCCTGCTGCAAAGCCTCTGCGCCTTCGTCGCCTTCTCCCTGATCGCGTCGTCCATCTATATCGTCAACGACATCGTCGACCTGCATGCCGACCGGCGGCACCCCAGCAAGCGCGGCCGTCCGCTCGCCAGCGGGCAGTTGCCGATCGGGGCGTCGCTGATCGTGTCGGGCCTGCTGCTGACTCTCGGCCTGCTGACGGGGGCGATGGTGTCGCTGCCGCTGCTGGGCGTGCTGTTCGGCTATTTCGCGCTTACCAGCGCCTACAGCTTCGTGCTCAAGCGGAAATTCCTGATCGATGTCCTGGCGCTATCCCTGCTCTACGCTGTGCGGGTGATCGGCGGCAGCGCGGCGACGGGGATCGTCATGTCCGACTGGCTGCTCGCCTTCGCGGTCATGTTCTTCACCAGCCTGGCGCTGATCAAGCGCTACACCGAACTCGCCAAGCGCAAGGACGCCGATCTGGGCGACGCCAGCAACCGCAATTACAAGGTCAGCGACATGACCATGGTGATGTCGATGGCGGTGGCTTCCGCTTATGTCTCGATCACCGTGCTGGCGCTTTATTTCACCTCGCCGGCCGTCAACGGCTCCTATCGCCATCCCGACCTGTTGTGGATCATCTGCCCGATCATGCTCTATTGGGTGGGGCGGATGCTGATGCTGGCGCATCGCCGCCTGATCCACGACGATCCGGTCGTCTTCGCCCTGCGCGACCGCATGAGTTCGGGCATGGTCTGCCTGGTCCTGCTCATCATGTTCGCGGCGCACTGATCCCATCCCCGGAGGAAAACCTTGCCTGCCCAAGCCCTGGCTGAACATCGCGCGGCCGCCGGCCTGCTGTGGCCGCTTCTGGTCCTGACCTGCGTGCTGCTGTCCTCCGGATCGCAGGTGCTGATGAAGATCGGCATGAACGGCGTCCCGGTGCAGAATGCGCTGGCGCGCGGATCGGCGATCGAGATCGCGACCACCATCGCGACCACCCCGCTGGTGATCGTCGGCATGGCGATGTTCGGCCTCAGCGCCGGGGCGTGGCTGATGGTCCTGTCCCGCATGAACCTGTCGCAGGCCTATCCCTGCGTCGCGCTCGGCATCGTGGTCACCGCCATTTGCGGCTTCTGGCTGTTGGGGGAGGCGATTTCGCCGGCGCGTCTCGGGGGCATCGGGCTGATCGTGGCGGGCGTGCTCGTGACGGGGCTGAGCTGAGATGGCCGCGACCGCCCTTGGCGCGCCCGCCCGCCGCATCTGGCCGATCGGCGTCGGCCGCGTCGACCTGGTGCTGGTCATCCTGCTCAGCATGACGGCCATGGCGATCTGCCTGTTCAACGGCAAGGCGCTGTCGCCGCAGGTCTATGACACGTTCAACATCTATTTCCAGGCCGATCCGCCCCGCGTCATCTCCAACATGACGGAGCGCTGGAGCCCGTACCAGAACCGCACCGTCGCCCATCCGCTCTTTTCCATAACCGCATTGTCATCGGTCAAGGCGCTGGCCTTGCTGGGCCTGCCGCCGATGCAGGCGATCGGCCTGCTGCTGATGCTCGCCGCCGCGGCCAGCGCGGGGGGCTTCCATGTGGCGATGCGGCTGATGGGCCTTGCCCCCGCGGCGGCGGCCGGCTTCACCCTCGCATTGCTCGCCAGCGCCGGTTTCCTCCACTGGTATGCCTTTATCGAAACCTATGCATTCAGCGCGACCGGCATCGTGCTGATGCTGATCTTCACCTGTTCGATGCGGAGCCTGCCCCGCTCCGGCTGGATCGTCGCTTCGGCGGCAAGCGTCGCGATGCTGATCACCAATTGGGGCCTGGGGCTGGCGGCCGCTTTCTTCCGCCTGCCGTTCCGCCAGTTCCTGCTGGTCAGCGGGGGCGCCTTCCTGCTGGTGTCGGCGGTCTCCGCGGTCCAGATGAAGCTGTTGCACCGCGCCGCCTTCTGGCTCGACCCGCGCATCATCGTCAAGGAAAAGACCTATGCCGGACCGAAGATGCACGCCGCCGGCATGGCATGGCACCCGTCCATCAGCGCGCGCAACGCCCTGCTGATGCCGGGCGTCGTGCCATCGCCGCAGCGGGCCGACATGCAGACGGAGATCGGCTCCTCGACGGTCGTGACCAACCAGTTCGCGCCGCTCGGCCAGTGGGGCGTCGCGGGCGGCATCGCCGCCGCCGCCTGGCTGGTGCTGCTGGCCGGAGGCGTCGCGGGAACGCTGGCCGACCGGCAGAGGCGGCCCATCGGCCTGGCGCTGGGTCTCTTCCTGGCTTCGAAGATCCTCTTCCACAGCGTCTATGGGGAAATCACCTTCCTCTACGCGGCGGACATCGCGGTTGCCGCGCTGGCTTTCGCGGCGCTGGGATGGTTCTCCCCCTATCGCAAGGCAGTCGTCGGCGCGCTGATCCTCTTCATCGCCGTCGGTTCCATCCATAATGAGCGGCAGTTTCTGACCGCGGCGAAGCTTTCCAACCAGATTGCCCTGGACAAGCAGCATGGCCGCGCATCCGGCATCTGAGTCAGATGCTGAACCGCTTCGGCAAGGACTGCCGCATGCCTTCGTCGCTATAGAGCCACATCCGGCCCAGACTTCCCGCCCGGTCGTGAAGGACCAGCGATCCGAACAGGGAGAACAGCATCAGGAAGGGCGTGACCCATAGAAAGGCATGATCCCCCAGCGGCAGGACGGACAGCGGCATGGACAGCGCGGCGATGACCAGCCCATGGCCGAGGTAGATGCTGAGCGTTCGCCGCCCGAAGAAGATCAGCGGCCCCTTCAGCCACGAAATCCGGCTGAGCAACAGGGCGACGCCGACTGCCGCCATCAGGCCCGCCATGGACAGGCCGATCTGCGCGCCGGGATGGCGCGTCAGCATCAAAAGGGCCGCAAAGCCTGCCGTTCCGCCGACGATCAGCGTCGCGGCATGGCGCGGCGCCCGCTCCGCCAGCGCCCGGCCATACCATGCCCCGCCGATGAAGAACGGCGCATAGAGCAGGCCGTTGCGCCACGGATAATGGGGCAGTTCCGCCACCGGCCCGGCCGACAGGGCGCAAAGCAGGAAGATCGCCGACAGATGGACGGGACTTCGGAAGCGGGCAATCGCCTTGGCAAGGACCAGATAGATCGCCATCAGCCACAGGAACCATTGTCCGCTGGGCGGGATGATCCACATATAGATGAGCTGCCATTTGGAAAGGCCCAGCGGCTTCAGCCCGTCGGTCGGGTCGAAATAGCGGAAGAACAGCCAGTAGATCACGGTCCACAGGCTGTAGAGCCAGACGAGATTGGCCACCCGGCCGGTCAGCAGCCGGCCCCAGGACCGGCTGAGCGCCCCGGCGGCGAACAGCCCCGCTATGGCGAAGAACAGCGGCATGCGGACCGGCTTCGCCAACGCATCGAGCGTGGAAAAGACCGCCCAGCCATGGCCGATGGAAGCACCCGTCAGCGCGGCATGATGGAAGACGACCAGCAGGATCGACAGGCCCTTGGCCACGTCCAGCCAGTCTATGCGTCCCTCATCCTCCTTCACCGACCCGTGCGCGACCCTGTTTTCCTTGCGCATCTGGCTTTATCCTTATCGTCTCACCTTCGAACCTCCGCCCGGCTGAGATCGGGCAATAGGATGACCTTGGGCTGCCGGTCGAACAGCCTTGCAAGCAGGCGGCGCAAACAATGGTTGGCCGGCCCTTCGACGAAGCGATGGGACAGCGCCGCGATGCCGACCGCCAGCAGCAGCGATGCCACGGCGCGCGGCGCCGGCGGCATCGGCAAATATCCCGCCAGATAGAAAGCGGGCATGTGCAGCAGATAGAGCGAGAAGCTCCACGCCCCCAGCCGCCGCATCGCGCCATTGCCCCACAGCCAGTCGTTCAGCCGATGGTCGATGGTCGCGCTGTGGATGACGCAGGCGCAGAGCAGGACCTTCGCCAGATCGCCATAATAGCCGATATGCTTGGGGTCGCCGCGTGTCGACGGGAAGAGGAAGGGTTCGGCCCACGCCGGCGACAGCAGGATGGCGGCCAGGAAGGCCAGGGCGCTTCCCAGCACGAGCATGGCGAGCGGCGGGCGCGGCGGCGCCGCCTTCATCAGCAACGCCGTGCCGATCCCGGCGATGAAGATGTGCAGCTTTGCGAAGACCGAGAAGCCGGGCGCCCAACTGCTGATCGCATAGCTCAGGCAGATCGCGGTCGCCAGCGCCAGGAAGGCGACCGGCCTGTTCGGGCGGCTGCTGTGGAACGCCATCCAGATCAGCGGAAAGAGGAAATAGAACTGGAATTCCGGGCCGATGGACCAGAAGATCGGCTGCGCGCTGGTGAAGCTGAGCAACCGCAGGAGCTGCTGGCCGTCTATGCGATAGATGAACGCCGGATCGGCATAGCTGAAGAGGAAGAAGGACAGCAGCGACACCGCCAGATAAAGCGGCAGGATTCGTCCCGCCCGCGCCGCGCCATAGCGCAGCAGCGCCGCGACGTCGGGCTTCTGCCCCAGATAGAGATGGCCCATCAGGAAGCCGCTCAGCACGAAGAACAGCATCACGCCATAATCGCCCAGGCGGTGATTGACCCAGGGCGGCAGCCCGACATCGGGAAAATGCGACAGCATCACGATCAGCGCCGCAAAGCCGCGCAACCCGTCCAGCGCTGGAATATGCCGCCCGCTCATGCCGGGGGCGTGCTGTCCGCTGCCCTCCGCCCGCGTGCGAAGCAGAAGCCGTAGAGCGCCCACATCAACGCCGCCGTCTTGATCGAGAGCAGCGAATTGCTGATCGGCAGGCACAGGATGAGGAACAGCATGGTGCCATGTTTCGCCATGCGGTCGCCCGGTGCCCTGCCGAACCCGGTGAGCGACAGCGCCAGCCAGAGGCCGAGCGCGATGAGCACGGATTGGGACTGGATGAAATCGGCCCATCCCGCATCGTCCAGCCGCGCGAATTCGGGACTGACCCCCAGCAATGCGGCGGCATCCATCGTCCCCAGCGCATGCAGGCCGATGCCCAGCCGCCCGGCGAAATTGTCGCCATTGGGCATCAGCAGGCCGAACGCGTCCCCCAGCCAAAGCAGGCCCAGCATGACAGGCAGGTAGATCGCGCTCCAGCGGTCGGGCAGATAGCGGCAGAGCGGCAGATAGAGGCAGAAGAGCAGGATGACCGTCATCCCGAGCCGCCCGTCGCAGATCACCAGCAGCGCGAAGGTGGACGCCACCATGAAAGCCCGGCCCCAGCGCGACAGTTCGCGCCAGCAGGCCGCCGTGAAGATGGTGACGACGACCGCCCAGTTGCCGAGCGACACCGGCTCCAGGAACAGCGACGACCCGCGATGGAAACCGAAGCCGTTGAGCAACAGCCGCCCGCCCGGCCGTTCCGAACTCAGGAACAGCGATCCGCCCGCCCAGAAGGCGTCGGCGTCATATCCGCGCGTGTTCACATAATAATCGACCACGTTGAAGAAGGCGCCATATTGGTCCGGCCGCGCCAGTTCCCACATGCCCACCAGCAGGATGCACGCCTGCATGACGAGGACCGACCGGCGGAACAGGTCGGCGCGCAGCGCCGTGCCCAGCAGGATGAAGGCCGGGATCAGCAGCACGTCGCCCAATATCTTGGGATTGAACTGCGCCCGGATCGCGCTGGTCAGCAGCACGGCCATCACCAGCAGCGCGGCCAGCGTCCACCATCGCGCCGCCAGCGCGACCGGCTGGAACAGGCCCAGCAGCAATGCAGAGATGACGATGCCGCCCTGCATCACGGACACGATCGACCCGCTCATCGGCGCGACATGGCTGTTCACCCAGGCGAGGAACGGGTTGAACAGGACCGTCGCCGCCAGCAGCGCCATGGCCGCCACCGGCACGACCGCGCGCAGCATGTCCCCGGCGCCTTGCATCCGGACGTCTCTTTGCAGGACAAGCTCAGCCAAGGGCGACCTCCACCAGCCGGTCGGCCACATCGCCCCAATCCTGCGTCGGCGCTGGCCGCCGGCGCGTCTGGGCGGCTCTGGCGAAGGCCTGCACCATCCCATCGGCGTCGCCCGGCCGATAGCCGAAACGCAGCCCATGTTCGCCCACCGCGAAATCCGGGCAGATGGCGGGCAGGCCGATGGCGCCATATTGCATCAGCTTCAGGCTGGAATCCGCCAGATAGGCCGATGCTTCCGCCGGCAGATAGGCCGCGATCCCGACATCGGCATGCTGGATATAGGGCAGCGTCCGTTCGAAGGGCATCTCATCGTGCAGCACCACATTGGACGGAAAGGCGTGCCTGGGCGTTCCGATCATGTGGAAGGTGAAATGGGGAACCGCCTGCGCCAGCGTGCGGATCGCGCCCTCGTCGAACAGCATCGATCCGACCGCCACCGCATTATGCGGCCGGTCATAGGGGCTGACGGTCGGCCGGCGCAGGTTTCGCAGGTCGACGCCATGGGGAATGAAGATGCGCGGACAGTCGAAGCTGTCGAAATGCGGCAGCATGCTGCGGGCGACGACCACGACCATGTCGATGTCGCGCGCCTGCCTTTGCAGCGTCGTTTCGATGCATGGCGGCACGCCGGCGGTCGCCAGCAGGTCGGTCGCGCGATAGACGATCCGCGCATGCGGGGCGATGGCCCGCACCCGCCGGATCAGCGCGGGGGCGATGCCGGATTCGATCAGGATGAGGTCCGCCGTCGCCGCCGCCTCGTCCAGGGCGGGGCAGGCCATGCCGGCCCAGCGGTGGAACAGCCAGCCGGTCAGCGCATCGGGCACCGGCATCTTGACCGGATGCCAGCGGGTCCGCCACAGATAGGCGCGCAGGCCGTCCACCGTTTCCCAGCGGTTGGCGCGCGGGTCCAGCCCCGCCCGGCTGTCGCCGCGCAGCCGCGACAGCCAGCTGTAGCCGATGGACAGGAAGGCGACGTCATGACCCCGTTCGGCCAGTTTCTGGGCGATGAAATGCACGCTGGCGCGGCGCGCCGTGCGATAATCGTGGCGCGACAGGATGAGGATGCGGGCGTTGGTGACGCCATGGGGTGCGAGGGCGGCCGAAATGGGGATGTTCAATGGCGTCTCTCCCTGCGGCCGATGATTTCGTCGTAATAATCTTCCAGTTCCGCCATGTTGGACCGGATGTGGAAACTGTTGTTGACCCATTCCCGTCCTGCCCGGCCGAAGCTTTCGCACAGGTCCGCCGACAGCAGCAGCCGTTCCAGATGCGCGGCATAGCTGCCGGTGTCGCGCCGCTCCGCCAGCAGGCCGCTCTGCCCCGGCCGGATGGCTTCGCGCATCGGCCCGTCGTCGAAGGCGACCACCGCCATGCCCAGGGCCTGCGCCTCCATCAGCACGATGGGCAGCCCTTCGCTGTCGCCATTCGCGGCGCGGATGCTGGGCATGGCGAAGATCCTGTGCCGGGCCATGGCGGCGAACACCGCCTCTCGCGGCTGCGGGCCGGCAAATACCGGCTGGATGCCCAGTTTTCGTGCCTGATCCATCAGCGCCGGCTTCATCGGGCCGTCCCCGATGATGGTCAGCGGCTCCTCGCGCAGGCGGGGCGGCAGCTTCGCCCAGGCGTCGAGCAGGAAGTTGACGCCCTTCTTCTCGACCAGCCTGCCCACGAACAGCGCGCCCCGGCGCAGCGAGGGGGAATCCACCTGCGGCAATGCGGCGGGGTCGATGCCCAGGCGGATGACCCGCAGCTTGCCTTCGGGATAGCCGGCCTCCAGCAGGCACTGCCTGATCCAGTTCGACACGCAGATGATGCCGTCGACATAGCGCATCAGGACGGGCTTCAGCATCAGGTACCAGAGCCCCTCCGTGCGCCGCGCATGTTCGCGGGCGGTGACGGTCGCGTCATAGCCATGGGCCGTCACCACCAGCGGCATGCGCCGCCGCAGGGCAAGCGGCAGAATGCCCGCGCCATCCTGAAGGAAATGCGCGTGGATCAGGCCGGCGGAGCGTGAGGACAGTTGTCCGTCCAGATGGTCGTAATGTCCGGTCAGCCGACTGCTGATCCTTTTCCACTTTCCGGCGCCGGGTTCATGAAGCAGATGCAGTTGCTGTCCGTCCCGATAATGGCCGCCGACAATGTCGTCGGCCATGACGAAGGGGCGGTATCGGCGCAGCGACCGGATATGGTCCGCAATGAAGGTCTCCGACAAGGGCAGGAAACCGCGTCTGTAAATGGCGACCATCGGCATATTGTCTGTCCGCACTGGGAAGATCGGGTTCGGACCCTTGGGACATATCCTAGGGGTATTCCCTCAATTCGCTGCTGCTTGTGCGGCTGTTATATCCAAAGCCCACCCCTGTTTCGAGTAAGGCATAACACCTATGCAGCGGAACCTAACCCCTTGTGTCTCGGTGATAATTGCCGCCTATGATGCGCAGGATACGCTGGTTCGCGCGGTCAATTCGGCGCTGGCGCAGCAGGTGCCGGTCGAAGTGCTGATCATCGACGATGCGTCGAGCGACGACACGCTGCGGGTGGCGCGGGGCCTGACGCGCATGCACGACAATGTCCGCCTGATCGTCAGCGCGGAAAATGGCGGACCTTCGGTCGCGCGCAACAGGGGGCTGGCCGCGGCGCAGGGCGAGTGGATCGCGATACTCGACGCCGACGATGCGTTCCTGCCGGGGCGGCTGCAACGCATGACCGGGGTGGCGAGGCGGCATGAGGCCGATCTGGTGGCCGACAATCTGCTGTTCTTCGACTGGCAGGCACAGGCCGTGGCGGGCCGGGCGCTCAGGCTGGCGGACGATCATGTGCAGCAGGTCGGCGCGGCGGATTTCGTCGGCCAGTGCATGACCGGCCGTTCCCCCTTCGATTATGGCCAGCTAAAGCCGATCTTCCGCCGCCGTTTCCTCCATGCGCGCGGACTGCACTATCCGCCTCACCTCCGCCATGGCGAGGATTTCGCCTTCGTTCTGGACTGGCTGCTGGCCGGCGCGCGCTTCATGCTGATGGGGGAGGGGCTTTACCTCTTCACGCAGCGCATCGGTTCGATCTCCTCGGACAGTTCGGGCCAGTCGCGCACCATCCTCAACCTCCAGGCCATGCGGGACCATACGCTGGGCCTGCTCGCCCGCCCGCGCATCCGGGCGGACAGGGCATTGGCGGGGCTGTTGTCGAAACGGGCGGACGCGATCCGCGACCAGGCGATCTGGAACCGCGCCTATCCGCACCTGCGCGCCCGCCGGCCGGGGGCGCTGCTGATGGAAATGCTGCGCGACCGGCGCAGTTGGCCGATGCTGGCCCGTCATCTGGTCCGGCGGCACAGGGCGCGGATGCTTGCGCGTTAAGGCCCCCGCAGGCAATATTCAGCCTTCACGGCCCCCCGCAATGCCATCCAGCGCATAGCTCAACTGTTCGACCCTCTGCGCGAAAATCGCATCGCCGCTCAGGAAAGCGGGCGCGCCGACCAGCCGATGCAAAACCGTCGCCATGCGCTCCGTCCGCCGCCTGTCCCACCGCGTCATCGCGCCCCGCGCGGCACGCTGCGCCGGCAGGCGCCCCGGCAGCGCGCGCAGGTGATGCTTCACCTTGGGGCGCACCGATTGCCATAGCGCATTGCCCTCCCGCCGCATCATCCGCCGATAATGCGCCATGGCGCTATCCCTGTCCGGCCGCGGCAGGCGGAAATCCTGTCCGATGCAGCGCTGCACCTGCCCCTCATAATAGGCCCGCAGGCTGATCGAGGGCAGCGCCACCGGCTCATAGGGCAGGTCCAGCGACAGGGTCCAGTCCAGCCATTTGAAGCTGTTGATCCGCCGGGACGACGCAACGGGCACCCAGGGCACCCGCATCGTATCCGCGATGATCGCGGCATGCATGGAATCCGCGATCACCAGCCGCGCCGATCGGATGCGCTCTATCACCCGATGCGCGCATTGCCGGGGATCGACCAGTTCCACGCCCGCCAGCCCGCAGGCCCTTTCCCAGGGGCCTTCGTCCATCGCCTCATAATGGGGAATGAAGATCGTCCCGTGCCGTTCTTCCTCGGCCAGTGGCTTCAGCCGCGGCAGGGTCGACAGCAGCAGCGCACCGTCCGCGACCGCCCGTTCCGGCCGCCCGACCACCTGCGCCGTCAGCGGCCCGCGCAGCGCCGTCACCTTCCACCGCCCGCTGTCGAAATCGGCGGGCACGGGACGATAGCCGATGCCGCTGGAAAACACCCTGATCCGTTTCGCCTGCGGCATGTCGTTGCCGATGATCGTGCCGATGCCGCAGAACAGCTCGCCATCATCCTCGTCCGACCAGCGGCCCGGCGCGAGTTCTTCCCAGAGCCAGCCGTTCAGGTCGTCGCCGAAATTCCCCTGCGGCGCCCGGTAATAATAAAGCTTCACGCAGGCATCTCCCGCAGGGCCGCCGGGCGCAGCTTGCGGCGCAGGATTTCCGTCCAACAGCCGGGCAGGTCACGCCAGAGGTGCCGGTAGGCCCTTGCGATCATCGCCCGCTGGAGCCGGTCCATCAGGCCCAGATAAAGCCGCGGATGCATCAGGATCGCCGCCAGTTCCATCTGGAAGCTGCGTCGCCGCTGCTGCGTCAGCATCAGGCTTTGCGCATCGATGCCGTCGATCGCCCCCATCAGCTCGTTCGCCCGGATCATGGAAAGGATGCGCCGCAGGTTGCGCCCGCCCAGCCGCTCATGCGCGTCGCGATACAGGTTGATGCCTTCGCCGCGCAGGCTGTTGGCGGAAAGCGAGAAGCAGATGCCCCGCGCCCGATGCGCAATCCGCGCCCACATCAGCCAGTCTTCCCCGGCATAGCGCAGGCTCTCCTCGAACCGGAGCGATCCCACCGCCGACCTGCGCAGGATCACGGACGATGTCTGGCACAGATAGTCGCGCACCATCGACGATCCGCCGCTCGTCCCGACGAAGCGATAGGTGCCGCGCGTCCCGTCGAGCAGTTCGACCCCCTGCTGCGCGGGCAGCGCCTGGAAAAACGCCATGGCCGCGAACATGGTCGTCGGCGGCATGGCGCTGTCGCAGAAGTAGAAATCATGCGCCGTGCCCAAAGTGTCGATCCCCCAGGCCAGATGGTGCGTCGACCATTGATCGTCGGAATCCAGAAAGGCGATATAGCCGGAATCCGGCGATAGGGCGTCCAGGCCATGGTTGCGCGCCGCCGCCGGGCCGGCATTGGCCTGGCGAAGGATGCGCAGCCTGATCCAGTCGGGCAAGGCGAGATTATCGACATCCAGGTCGGCCGCGACCGGCGAACCGTCGTCGACGACGATCAGTTCGACTTCGGCGGGCCAGGGAAGATATTGGCAGGCGACCGACCGCACAGCTTCGCGCAGCAGCCCGCGCTTGCGCTGGAAGAACGGGATGACGACCGAAATGCGCTTCGGCATGGTCGTCCGGCGCCGGGCCATGCTGGGGTCAGGCCGCATCGGCCCCCCGCAGGGCTGTGGTCGGGGCTGGCGGGGGCGTATCCTCCCAATCCTGCCCGCGCCAGGCATCCTTCAGCGCATGGACGATGAAGCTCAGATTGCCGCGCAGATAGCGGTCCGCGAGCCGGGTCGGCTCCTGAAACAGCCGCCATGCCCATTCGAACCGCGCCCGCTGCACCCAGGCCGGGGCGCGCCGCACCCGTCCGGCGAGGAAGTCGAGCAAAGCGCCGCCGCACAGCACGGGCCGTCCGAACTCCGGCGCCCAGCGCGCCGCCCAGATCTCCTGCCGGGGATTGCCCATGCAGGCGAGCACCAGATCGGCCTTGCTCGCCCCTATGCGGTCGCTCAGGCCCGCTTCCTCCTGCGGGTCGAAGAAACCATGCTGCATTCCCACGATCGAGAGCCGCGGGCACAGGCGGCGCAGCGTCACCGCCGCGCGCTCCGCCACGCCCGGCGCCGCGCCGACCAGGAACAGCCGGAGCCCTTCGGGATGGTCCTTCAGCAGCGCGGGGATGAAGTCCGTGCCGTTGAGGTTGACGGGAAAGGAGCGGCCATAGCGCAACCGGCTCGCCAGATCGACGCCGATGCCGTCGTTCAGCACGAGCGCATTGCTCAGCGCCCCGGCCAGTCGGTCGTCCTTCCGCGCCAGATTGGCCATATGGGCGTTGCAGAAGGCGATGACCTTCGGCCTTTGCGCGCGGACATGGGACCGGATTTCCGCCAGCGCCTCCGTCTGGGAGAGAACGGCGACCTTCACCGGACCGATGGCCCGCTGGCGATGGCCCAATATCTGGTCGTAGATATGCACGATGCGCGCCGAGACCTCCGGCCAGCTATAGCCGCGCAGCGGTTCGGCCGCGTCCTTCAGGGCTCCCCTGACCCTGGCGGTGCGGAAATCCTTGAGCAGCCGCGCGGCCGACAGGAGATCGTCGAAATGCAGGAGCGTGCCGACGCCCAGCTTCTCGCAGGACCGGCGATGCGCCGGAATGTCGCTGGCGGCGGGATAGAGGCCGGCGGAAACCGCCTCGATCAACGATATGCCGAACCCTTCATAGGCGCTGGCGGACGCGAAGATGCTGCTGCGCCCGATCAGCGCGCGAAGCGCCTCGTCGCTGGGGCTGTCGTGGAATTCCACCTTTTGGGATATACCCTGTTCGACGGCGATCCGGCGCAGGTCGGACAGGGCGACGCCCATGGGCTTGCCCGCGACGATCAGCGACCAGGCCGGGTCCAGCGCATTCAACGCGGCGAACCAGCGGATCAGCCGATCGATCCGCTTGTTGGGGGCGATGCGGCCGAAATAGAGGATCGCCCGCGCATCCGGGTCGGCGGCGGCCGCGAACTTGTCGATGTCGACGCCATTTTCCACCAGCGTCAGCCTCTGGCGGCAGATGCGCGCGAAACTGTCCTGATCCGCCTCGCTACAGGCGATCGTCGCGTGGAAGCGGCTCAGCGACAGGCGGGATATGCTGTGGAAATAGACCTGCTTCAGCCGCTGCGCATAATCTGTGTGGAAGAAGCCGCCATGGGTGCTGAGCACCATCGGCTTCTGGTGCAGAAAGCGCGTGAGGGCCAGGAAATCGACGAAGAAATCCATGGCATGGACGTGGATCAGGTCGCAATCGCGCACATGGCGCAGCACCGCCGGCGCAATGGGATAGCGCCGTCCGCCGCGGAAGGGCAGGCGGACGACCTCCACCCCGCCGATCGTTTCTCGCGCGGGCAGTTCCGCGCCATCGCCGTCGAAGATGCGGTTCAGCGTGACCATGCGCACGTCATGGCCCGCCCGCGCCTGCTCCTCGCAGAGGTTGCGGGTGAAATTCTCCAGCCCCCCGATGCCCGGATGATATTGGCGGGAGATATGGACGATCTTCATGCCTGTTCCACGCTTCATGCCGTCACACGATCATGACCGTGCCGATCAACGGCATGCCCAGCATCGACAGCTTGTTGATCGTGGACTTGAGGTCCGCCGTGGTGGTGGCGTCGCGGCTGACGGCCAGTATCGCCACCTCCGCGCCGGCCGCTGCCAGGGCGAGGTCCTCGACATGGCTGGCGTCGACCAGGCACAGGTCGAAATCGGCCATCATATCGGCCAGGTCCCGGCTGTCGGATGCGGCCGCCAGCAGGGACAGTCTGGGGATCGAGGCAGGCCGGACGAAGGCGTGGAGGTCATCTTCCGGATCGGTGGGCGTGACCGGCGTCTGGCCGAGCAGCCGGTGCTGGACGAAGTCCGACTGCTTCATGTCGACGAGCAGCGTCCGCAAGCCGCTCAGCGCCGCCGACACCGCGACATTGGCGGTCAGGATCGCCGCCTCGTCGACCGCGCCGACCGTGAGGACGGCGATGGAGGAGGGCGCCCGCCCGTCCGCCAGGCGGAGCGCGGCCAGCGTCGACTGTATGTCGCGCGCCTGCACCGCCAGCCGGTCTTCCGGGTCGCTGATCGCCACGACCAGCGGATCGACCTGGATCGGCCCCACGGCATTCATCTCGGGCTTTTCGCCCGGGCCGGCGGCGATGAAGATCGCGCCGGGCTGCTCGCTTCTCTCTGTGGATCGGAGTCTCATGACCATTTGGCTCCTTCAAGGCGGAGTTGCTGTCCGATGTGACGGAGGTCGGCCTGTCCCAGCACGGGCACGCCGGTCAGATATGTCATCGCATCGCGGCTGCGGACGCGGGGTTGTAGCCATTCCAGCAGGACCGCCGTGCCGATGGCGAGCATCAGGCCCAATATCGTCATCATCAGCAGCCGCACGGGAATGTTCGGCGCGTTCGGCAGCAAGGGCGCCTCTGCGGCGTTCAGATGCAGCACGTTCAGCGAAGGGATGCTGCTCTTCGCGCGCAGTTCGGCCATTTGCTGCGTCTCGGTCTCATATTGCTTCTTGGCCGATTCCACATTGCTTTCCAGCACGTTGAGCTTGCCCCGGTCGCCCGCGAGCGACAGCATGCGGGCGCGGTGCTGGTTCAGCAGCGACTGCATGGCGCCCCGGTTGGCCGCGGCGGCGGAACTGGCCGCGGACAGGCTGCCCGAAGTCTTGGCCGTTTCCTGCGCCAGTGCCGCCCGCAACTGGGCAAGCTGGGAATTGGCCGCCCGCATCAACTCATGGCTCGGCCCCAGTTCGGCCGACATCTGGCGGATTTCGGCCGACTTGGTCGCGATCTGCGCACGCAATCCCTGGACCACCCCGCTCGACTGCACTTCGGGCATGCTCGCCCCCGCGGCGGCGCGGGCGCCTGCATCGGCGGCGGACGCTTCGGCGGTGGACAATTTGGACGACAATTCGCTCAGCCGCGTGCTTTCCGCATCGATCGCCCCGGTGGAGACAATGCCGTGCTCGCGCTGGAACTTCGCCAGTTCGCTCTGCGCGCTTTCCATCCGCGCCTCGGATTCGCTGAGGCGGGTCTTGAACCAGTCGGCGTAGCGCTTGGCGAAATCATTGCTCATCGACAGGCGGGTCTTGTTGAACGCATCGGCAAAGGCATTCGCCATCTCCGCCGATCTGGCCGCATCGGTGCTGCGATAGGCGATGTCGATGGTGCTGCCCGCCGGGCTGGGCGTGACCTCCAGCCCGCTCTGGACCCGCCGGTTCAACCAGCCCTGGAAGGTCTGGGTTCCGTTGGTCTGGTCGAACCACTGCCTGCGCAGTTCGGGTTCCTTGTCGAGGCCCAGCGCGCGGGTGACATGGCCGGTGATCGCCTCCCCGCGCAATATCTGCGCCTCGGTCGCCAGCATGGCGGCGGGTTCGCCGGCCGCGCGGGTCTCGCCCGGCAGCGGGTCGGGCGCGCGCGTGTCGAACAGCAGCGTGGCCGACGCCACATATTCGCGCGGCGTCATCAATATCCAGATCGCGGTCAGCAGCATGACGCTGCAGAATATCCCCGCCACCAGCCGCCAGCGCTGCAATATCGCGCGGAATATGTCCAATATCAGCATAGTCACTATCCTATTCGATGGCGATCCGGCCTATTCGGCGGCGATCGGGCGATGAAGATCGTTCATGCTGATGATGTTCTCATCGATCTTCTCGCTGTTCTGCGCGGCGAACAGCATGGCCAGCATGAATTGCGGCGCCAGACTGTCCTGGAAGGCGATGCGATCCTCTGCCGCATCGATGATCAGCGCGTCCCGCAACTGGGACAGGATGCGCTCGCCCCGTTCATCCGCCAGCGCGTGCCGGGTGATGAAGCCGTGGGCGGCGGCGGTGCGGGCGATGGTTTCGATCATGCTCCAGTGCGGGCTGTTCGTCGCGATCACCTTGCGGAACAGCGCGGCGTCCTCCGCATTGGTGAGCGCCCAGTCATTGACGGCCCGCGCCACCCCGGCCAGCGTCGCGGGCAGGTCGACCTTCCGCTCCTTCCGCTTGATCACCTCGAAACAGGCGAGGGCGCAGAACAGCCGGACATGATAGGGCGATCCGCAGGCGAGATGGGCGATGGTCTCCCGGCTGGCATCGGTAAAGCCCATGCCGATCGACCCCGCGCCCTTGGCGATGATGTCGAACACCGCCTGGGATTCGATCCGCGAAATCGGGATCACCGACATGTGCCGCCGCAGGGACGCATGGCCCGCGATCAGGGCATCGACCCCCGCCGCGATGCCCACCGCGACGATATGAACCGGCATGGCCGCGTCGGACAGCATCTTCATCAGCCTTGCGACGTCATGTTGCACGGCGCTGTCGGTGATGCGGTCGAATTCGTCCAGGATCAGGATGAAGCGGCGACGGGCGCGCGGCGCGATCTGCTCGACCACGTCCCGCGGATTGACCGGACGGTCCGCGGGCCAGTCGACCGGCGCCCCGGCCAGGGCATCGACATAGGGCCTGATGAGCGCCCCGAAATCCTGATCGGGTTCGCACGCCGAATAGAGCACGACGAAGCCCCGGTCGTCGGCCATATTGGCGAAGACCCGCGCCAGCGACGTCTTGCCGGACCCCCGCGCGCCGTAGATCAGGGCGTGATTTCCCCGATCCAGAACGCCCTCGACCAGCAGTTCCAACTGTTCCTGCCGGCCGTGAAGATGGCTGGAACTGGTGACGGGCTGGGTCGAGTTGAACCCCTTGCGGATGGCCGACCGCAACATGTCGGCCGTCGGGGGCGCCGGGGTGGCGGGCTCGGCGGCGGCGGCGGCGCGGATGGCCGCCATGCGGCGCGCCAGCTCCTTGCTCTGGGGCTTGGGCTTGGGCTTGGGCTGGGGCTGGGGCTTGGGCCTCAGCCACCGCGCTATCCAGGAAAACAGGGGCATTTCGGGTTCCTTCCCAGCCTGATCAGAAGATGCGTTCCTGGACGGTGAAGACGTCGCCCGGCTTCACCAGCATGTCCAGGTCGGCGCGCTTGATCCTCTGGTTGCCGCGGTTGAGGCTGATCTTCTTTTCGGACCCGCCCAATGTCGGCCCGCCCGCCTGCGCCAGCATCTGGCGCAGCGTCATGCCGCTTTCATAGGTGATCTTGCCCGGCTTGTTGACCTGGCCGTAGATGAAGACGTCCTCCGCCTTGGGCACGAACAGCGAATCCCCGGGGCGCAGCATCTGCCCGGTTCCCGTCGCGCTGTTCAGGTCTTCCAGCGGGATGCGGCGGTCTTCCTCGCCCTGGCGCTGCAATATGGCGTAATCCGCGGCATCGGTCCGCGCGCCGCCGGTGCGGGCCAGCATCATCGCGATCGTCTGCGGCCGGTCCAGCGGATAGACACCGGGATTCTGGAGATTGCCGAAGACGGTCACCGCCCGGCTGACATAGCTCACCACCTCCACATTGACGATCGGATTGACGAAATATCCGCCCGCCTTCAACTGATCGCGCACCTTGGTCGCCAGCGCATTGGCGGTCACGCCCTGCGCCACGACTTCCCCGACGCTGGGCAGGGTGACGCTGCCGTCCTCCTTGATCCGGGTTTTGACGTCGAACGGATAGGCGCCGAAGACGGAAACCCTTATCTCGTCATTGGCGCCCAATATGTAGCTGGACGCCAGCGCCGCGCCCGGCGCGGCATTGGCCGCCACCGCCGGAACGGCTGCGGAAAGGGACGCAAGGATCAGGACGGAAAGGGCAGGGAAGATCGGTTTCATGGCCAGTACCTCATAGATCCAGTCCGACGAACAGCAGTCCCGACGTACTTTTGTACCGGAACTGGTCGACGGCCGTTGTTCGCCACTCATGGCGTATCTCCGCCCCGGCATTGAGGCGGCTGCGCAACTGGTAACGATAGCCGGCAAAGACCGCGCGGGTGCGGTCCGACCGGCGCAGCAGCGGTGTGTCGAGCTGCAATTCGCCCTTGAACGATCGGCGGCTGTAGCTTCCGCCGGCCGACAGGCCGGACCGCGCCCCCAGCTTCAGATTGCCGCGCAGGGTGAAGTCGGTCTGCACGATATAGGTCGCGCCCGTATTGCTCTGATTGCGGGAGCTGCGGTCGACATCCAACAGGACCGACAGCCGGTTGGAAGGGGTATAGACCGCCTGCGCCTCCACCCCCAGGCCGGAGAAGTCCGCAATGCCGGGCGCGCGCGGCTTGGTCTTGAAATAATTGGCGCCCAATTGCCAGCTCAGGCGCGGCGCCACGGCCCGGCGGAAGAGGATGCCCGCGCGGTAATTTTCCGCGCCGTCGCGCAGGCCGGGTATCGCCCCGTCGGCATTGGGGCGGCGGAAACGCTCATATTGGAACGTCGCGCGGATTTCGCCCAGGCTTGCCTTGGAATAGCCGATGCCCGCCATCGCCGTGGACGTGTCGATGTCGAATATCCGCCGCGAAGATGCGCTGTTGCTGGTATTCAGATAGCCCACGGCGGCCACGGGGAAGAAACCATAGGGCTTCTCGCAGTCGACCGCGACCCTGTAATCCTGCGTCCGCTGCGTATTGCCGACGACCACGCCCTGATCGGAAAGGTTCGATTGTGCGAAATTCAGCCGCGCCCTGGGCTGCACATGGCAGTAACCTGATACGGACAGATCGGCATCGGCCTGAAGACTGATCCTCTCCCGATCGAGAAATTCGAAACGCTGGTGGAAATCATAGCCCGCCGACCCGATCACCGTCAGCCGGTGAAGACCGAATTGCCGGCGGTAGGTCACGTCGACGCTGGGCGTGATGCGCAGGTCGTCCTGCTCTCCGGCGACCAGGTCGTCATTCTGCCGCAGGATGTTGCTGTCGTAGAGCAGGCGCACGGTCGGCCGGACCCGCAATCCGTCGGGCGGAACCTCCACCTCGGTCTGGGACAGGGCCGCCTGCGGGATCATGAGGGCCGCCGTGGCGGCTGCGCTCATGACGGAAAACTGCTTCATCATGGCTCCCTTGCAACGATATATTTGCTGAGCACCGCGGCCTGCGGACGGGGGCCGCCGGTCGGCTGAACGCTCATCGGATAGCGGGTGCCCCACCAGGCGCCGCCCGCCCAATAGGTCCATCCCATCCAGACGTCGCCATTGGCGCGCAAATGGGCGAGCAGAACCTCCAGCCCGCGCAGGCAATTGTCGTCCGGCGGCGCACCGAATTCGCCCAGGAAGCCGCGATGGCCATTGGTCCGCAGCCATGTCGTCGCACCCGCCAGCCGCGCGTCGATCAGGTCCGGACTGACGCAGCTCGTCGCCGTGCCGGAACTGTCGGCATCCAGATATTGGTGCATCTCGAACGCATAATTGCCGCCGGGATCGCGAAAATCGGCGAAGGCGAGCGCGTTGGAGTTCGATCCGCCCGTGGTCCAGCTATGCGCGCCGCTATATTTGGAACCCGGCACGAGGATGAGATTGGCCGCCCCCGTCCGCCGGATCGCCGCGACGCTGCCGTCCGCCAGCGACCGCCAGGCGGCGGGCGTCATGCCATAGGGCTCGTTCATCAGGCCGAAGGCGACGGCGCCATTGCCCTTGTAATGCTCCGCCAGCCGCTGCCACAGATCGGCCAGCATCGCCGACCCATTGGAAATCTGGTCCAGCCGCTGGCCGCCGTACCGGCCGTAATTATGCACGTCCAGCACGATGGTCCGGAACGGCGCCAGACTGGCGAACGACTTGTCGATCAGGGCCATCTCTGTCGTGGAAAGCGGCTTCAGCGGCTCCGGCTGCACCCGTTCCCAGAGGATCGGCACGCGGACGATCTGCATCCCCATGTCGATGAAGGGCTGGGCCGTCCTTGCGTCGGGATAGACATAATCTTTGCCGAAGACGCCGGGCTTGCGCGCGGAATTGAATTCCCCGCCTGCTATGTTGACGCCCGACAGGGGCGGTTGCCCGGCGGCGGGCTGCTCGGCGGTCAGCGGCAGGGCCAGCAGCATCAGCAGCGGCGCCATGGCGAGGCGAGTCGCCACACTCATCGGATGAAGCCCCTTTGTCGCCATGGCGATGCGCCTGCTTCCCCGCTAGGTGCTGAAGGGAAGGAGACATGATGAGCGCGAAAGGCGACCTGCTCGCAAAGGCCCCAGCCGGCGACGCCCCCGACAGGACGGCGGCGGACGCCCTGCCCTGGTTTCAGGGCGCCGACAGCGTGCCGACCCATTTCGGCATGGTGGGACTGCTCCAGGAAAAGGGGATGGTCGTGGATCTCGGCGCGCCCCAGCCGGGCGGCACGCGGCCGATCCATTACCGGCGGTCTTCCGGCGCGCTGCTGTCGATTTCCGTCCCGCTTTCCATGGCGATCGCGGCGGGCGATTTCCTGCTCGTGAAGTCGCTGACCTGCCCCGACGGCGCGGTGCGGCCGGTCGCGGTGCGCCCGCCGGCCAGCCCGGACTGGATCGCCATAGCCGATCTGGAGGGCATATTGCGACACTATGGCGCGGGCGCATCCCGCTTCGTCCGATGGAGCGCCGGGGCGGGCGCGGCCTGCGGCATTGCCGCGCTGTGCGGGGTCGCGGCGCCCGTCACGGCGCTGGCGGGCATGGTCGCGGGCGTCGCGGCGCTTGGCCTCCATCGCCGGGACCGGCGCGACCGGGGCCGCGTCAGGCGCCTGATCGGCTGAAGCGCTCATACCAGCAGCCCTTCATTGCGATACCAGGCGACGGTGCGGCGGAAGCCCTCCTCCAGCCCCACGGCGGGCCGGAAGCCCAGCGCCTGTTCCGCCCGCGCGATGGAAAAGGCGCGGTTATGCTTGAAGAAGGTCAGGCGGCGGCGGTGCAATGGCGGCTGCACCCCCAGCGGCGCGCAGAGCAGTTCGCAGCCATGGGCGGCCAGGTTGACCAGCCCATAGGGCACGGTGCGCCGGGGCGCGGGCACGTTCAGCACATTGGCGGCGGTCGCGACATAGTCGCGCAACGGCAGATAAGTCTTGCCGCCGATGATGAAGGTGCCGCCCGGCGCCGCGTCGCTCGTCATCGCCAGCAGGAATCCGTCGACCAGATCGTCGATATAGACCGGGTGGAAATTCGGCCGCCGCGATCCGATGAACAGGAAACGGCCCTGCTGCACCATGCGGAACATCTTCAGCATGCGCGTGTCGCCCGGCCCGTAAATGGCGCAGGGGCGGATGATGACGACGTCCATGCCCGGCTGCATCATCGCGTCGCGGCACAGGTCCTCCGCCAGCAGCTTGCTTTCCTGATAGGGGTCGCGCGGGTCGAAGGGCGCGTTTTCGTCCGCCGGCGTCTCCGCCACATCGCCATGCACGCCGATGGACGAGCAATAGACGAAGCGCGCCACCCCTGCCCTGCGCGATTCCGCCAGCAGCGCTGCCGTGCTGTCGCGATTGGCGCTCAGGAACTCCTCCCGCGCGCCTTCCGACCGGTACATGGCGGCGATGTGGAAACAGGCCGTCGCACCCTCCACCAACCGGGCGAAGGCATCGGTGTCGGTCAGCGATCCGCCGATCCATTCGATGCCGCTCTCCCTTTCGGCGGCGCTGGGCGGACGGCGGGTCATGGACCGGACATGATAGCCCATGCCGATCAGCCGCCGCGCCAGCGCGCCGCCGGTGAAGCCGGTCGCGCCGGTGACGGCGACGATGGGGCGTCCGTCCGCGCTCATGCCTTCCTCTCCCGGTCGAAGCGCTGGAGCACCGGATTGCCGATCAGGCTGGTGACGCCGATGCGGCGCAATCCTTCCTCCACCATGCGCACCGGCTTCCCCGCCAGGCGGTGGAGGCCCATGGGCGCGCTGAACTGCTTGAAGCGGCGTCGGGGCGCGAAGCCGTTGCGGCGGAAGGCCTGCTCGATCCGGGCCGGCCAGAAGCTGCGATAGGTGCGCGTGTCCTTCTCGATCAGCCGCTTGATCGGGAAGGTCGCCGCCGACAGCGCATTGGCGCCCATCAATGTCGGATAATCGACGATGACGCTGTAGCGGGCGACGCGACAAAGTTCGTCGATCAGCCTGTCCGGATCGTCGATATGCGCCAGCAGCCTGATGCTGGTGACAAGGTCGAAACGGCCGTCCGGGAAGGGCAGGGCCAGCAGGTCGCCGGTCACATAATCCACCCGGCCGGCATCGGCGCCCTGCAACAATTGTTCGGCGCAATCGGCCGTCGAGCCCAGCACCGTCGTCTGAATTCCCATGTCCAGCAGTCCGCCGACAAGCTGCCCATGGCCGCCGCCGACATCCAGCGCGCTCTGGTGGAGGGGCGGCCCATCGTCGACCAGATCGCGCAGGCCGCGTTCCTGGATGTCGAGCAGATAGGCGCCGGAAGGCCCCGCAAACCGGCGGGCATATTGGACCGACCCCGTTTCCAGATCGGGGGGAGGAAGCAAACCAGTCATGCCGCACCCGCGGTTGCTGCAATGCCAAAGAACGCAGGCGGACATGACTGGCCTGACGGCACGCACCGCCCGCGGGGCGGCAGGGGCCTGACCACGGACGCACCTTTCGTGCCGGGAAGGGCCTGCTTCCCGACATGGGGGCAGGCACGCCGCACGGTTGGGTGCCGCCAGCTGTAGACGTGGAAGCTGCTGTGCGTGGGGACGGGGGTCAGGCGCCGCTCGATCTCACGGGCGATTTCGGGGCGCACGCCCATGGGATTGCGCCACTGATAATCGGACACGATGACGACGCCGTTATCGGTGCAGTCGATGACTTCGGACAGGGCCGCCGGGCTGTCGATCAGCGGACGGCCGGTGCGGAAATCGCTGTTGAAGTCGGTCGGCGGCTTGAGCTCGCCCAGCCGGCTGTGGCTGATGAACAGGTTGAACGGCCCGATATGCGCCAGGGTGCGCAGGTCGTCGCCGGTGACGAGCAGGCTGCTGCCTTGCGCGATCCGCCGCAATTCGGGCGCCGCCCTGTCCCATTCGCCGTCGGGCACCGGCGCGGCAAGGGCGGCGGGCCCTTGCGCAAGGGTCGACGCCATCAGCCGGGCGGAATGGCGGTAGGCGACGTCGCCGCCCATCAGCAGCAGCATCGCCGCGCCCGCCAGCAGGGCTGGACGCAGCGTTCCCCCGCCGCCGAACCGTTCGACCAGCGCGCCGATGGCCAGGCCATAGGCCATGCAGATGAAGGGAAAGACGTAATAGCTGTAGCGCCACGCCTTCATCCCCGCGAAACTGTGGAGCGTCAGGCACAGCATCGCCATGATCGCGCACAGGCTGGCCAGCGAGGGATTGCGCCGCCACGCCGCCGCCAGCGCAACGGGCCAGAGCAGCAGCATGGCGGGCATCTGCGCCCGGAATTCGCGCAGATAATAGAAGGCGTCGTCCTGCGATCCGGTCGCCCAGCGCTCGGCATGGCGATAGCTTTCCAGCGCTGGCCCGGCCTGCGACAGGGCGATGGTTGCGCAGGCCAGCGCGATTGCGCCCAGCACGATCAGGTGCAGCGGGCGCATCGCCGCTATCGTCGCGCGCTGGTCGAACAGCAGCCAGCAGCCCATGGCCAGCGCGGCAATCGCCGTCACCGGTTGCAGATGGGCCGCTATGGCCAGGCAGAGCGCCGTGGCGGCCAGCCAGCCGGGCCTGAACCGGCCCGCAGGCCGCGTGGCGAGGAAAAGGCTTCCCGCCGCGGCCAGTATCATCAGCGCGTGCAGGGCGTAGAAGCGGGCGAAATGCGCGATGTCGAGCGTGTAGCCGGCAAGGCCGAACAGCGCGGCGCCGGCCACTGCGCTCCATATGCCGCCGCTCTGCCGCAGCCACTGGAAGACCAGTCCGACGCTGATGCCCGAAAAGAGCAGCGAGGGAATGCGCGCCACCCAGAGGTCGGATCGCCCGAACAGATCGAAACTGCCGCCGACGATGGCGGTGAACAGCCGCGCCCGTTCGTAACGGCCGTCCAGGATCGCGAAGCTGCCGTCCGCGGCCCAGCTGCGCCCCGCCAGCAGATGGTAGAATTCGTCGATATGGGCGGGGCGCGTCTGAATGGTCAGCCCATAGACCAGGCAGGCCAGCAACCCCGCGGCCAGGGCAGGGGCCGCTCCCGGCAGGGCCATGGACGCGCGCCGGCCATCCTGCGACGGCAGGGCGGCGTGCGATCCCAGATGCTCCGATGTGGTGGCCATGAATATGATCTCATATCCGGCAAAAGCCGACAGGATGTTCGATGGCGCAAGAATTCGATCTAACCGAATTTAAGTCAATATAGGGGAGAACGCCTAGCCGTAGGTATGACTACATAATGGTATGTTTCTGAAATTTATGTGAATGTGTTTCCAAGGTCGCTGAATCGATTGGCGTTGAACCCGATTGTGGAAATCATAAGGGGCATCGCCGGCAATATTATATAATATTGTAGGAATGGACGCATGGTCGATGTTTCGATTGTCGTTCCTCTTTATAATGAAGAGGACAATGTACGGCTTTTGCATGAAGCGATCAGCAATGCATTGACCGACTTCCGGCCCAGCTATGAAGTCGTGCTGGTCGATGACGGCAGCAGGGACGCGACCTTTATCCGCGCGGCGGAAGTCGCTGAGCGGGACGGGCGCGTGCGCATCGTCAAGTTCCGCGGCAATTACGGCCAGACCGCCGCGATGGCGGCCGGCATCCAGAATGCCCGCGGCGACATCATCGTCACCATGGACGGCGATCTGCAGAACGATCCGCTGGACATACCCCGCATGGTCGAACTGATCGACGCCGGGCACGACATCGTCGTCGGCTGGCGCAGGAAGCGGCAGGATGGCGGGCTGCGCGTCTTCGTGTCGAAATGCGCCAACCGCATCATGGCCCGGCTGATGGGCGTGGCGGTGCGGGACAGCGGCTGTTCGCTGAAGGCCTTCCGCAGCATCCTCATCAAGCAATTGCCCATGTATGGAGAAATGCACCGCTTCATTCCGGCCCTCTCCCGCCTGGCCGGGGCGCGTCTGGCGCAGATCGAGGTGCGGCACCATCCGCGCCAGTTCGGCGTCTCCAAATATGGCTTCTCGCGCATCTACAAGGTGATGCTGGACATCGTGTCGATCCGCATCCTGCTCAGCTTCGTGCGGCGGCCCATGGCTTGGCCGCGCCATATGATCGTCGGCATCACCCTGCTTGGCCTGCTGTCCGTCGCGGCGGCGGTCTGGGGCGGGGGGCTGGCGCTGCCGATGCTGGCCATCGGCGTGCTCTGGCTGTCGCTGGCGCTGTTCCTGCTGGGATGGGCGGTGATTGGGCAGATGCTCGCCAGCCTGACCGGCAATGTTTCGGGTTTCGCGTCGCTGGGCGCGAAACTGTCGGCCCAAATCAAATTGGGGGATTGAACAATGGTTGCCACGGCAAAGCTGGACCTGGTCGAAGTCATGGACATTTCCGTCATCGTCCCGGTCCTCAAGCGTTTCGACGATGTCGCCCGCGTCTATGCCGAATATCGGGACAGGGTTGCATCCTCGGGGAAAAGTTACGAGTTCATCTTCGTCATCGACGGACAGCCGGACTATCCGGTCGCCACGCTGGAACAACTGCAACGCGACGGCGAACCCATAGAGATCATCCGCTTCGGCCGGGAGTTCGGGGAATCCGCCTGCCTGCGCGAAGGCATCCGCCAGTCGAGCGGGCGGCACCTGCTGTTCCTGCCCGCTTATTTCCAGATCGGCGGCGCGGCGATCTCCGAACTTCTGGATCATCTGGACGAAGCCGACGTCGTCGCCGCCCGCCGCGACAGGCGGGCGGACGCCATGTTCAACCGGCTGCGCGGCTGGGGCTTCCAGAAGATGGCGCGCTTCGCCGGAGCCAAATATGACGATCCCGGATGCCTCGTCCGCGCCGTCCACCGCAGCGTCTTCGACGAAATCCCGATCCAGGATGAGAAGCAGCGCTTCCTGCCCCTGCTGGCGGAGGTGCATGGCTTCAAGGTCGTCCAGCTCACCCTGCCGCAGGCCGAAAGCGACGCTGGCCGGCCGCAGCACAAGCCGGGCGTCTATTTCGACGTGATGATGGACCTGATGGCGGTCGGCTTCCTCGTCCGCTTCATGCAGCGCCCCTTCCGCTTCTTCGGCACGGTGGGCGCGGCGTCGATCCTGAGCAGCCTGGTCCTGATGGCTTTCCTGCTGTTCCAGCGGGAGGTCAGCAATATCCCGCTGGGCGACCGCCCGCTGCTGGTGCTGGTCGTGCTGCTGCTGGTGCTGGGCATCCAGATCGCGGCGATCGGCCTGATCGCGGAGATCGTCATCTTCACCCGCGGCGACGGCAAGCAGCATTATCGGATCGAGAAGATCGTGGAGCATGTGTCCGCCGATGCCTGAAACCGTCATCATAGGGGCGGGCATCCAGGGCGCCACGCTGGCGCTCGCCGCGCTCGAACGGGGCGTGTGCCCGATCCTCGTCGATCGGGACGACCAGCCCTCCGGCGCGTCCGTCAACAGCTATGGCATCGTCCATGGCGGGCTGCGCTACCTCCAGTCGATGAACATCCCCCGCTGGGTGCGCAGCCGCCGCGCGCAGAACTGGTATATCGACCGCTACCCCCATCAGGTGCGGCCGCTGCGCTGCGTGATGCCGCTTTATGCCGGCGCCCCCCGCTCGCCCCGGCTGTTCGCCCTTGCGCGAGGCTTCGACCGGCTGCTGCGAACGGCGCTTGGCCAGCATGTGCCGCTTCCCGAAGATGGCGCCTGTTCGCGGCAGGAGGTCTTGCAGGCCTATGACGTCGCATCCCATGGCCTGCTGGGCGGCGCGGTCTGGTACGATGCGCAGTTGCTGAACCCGCCCGCGCTGTTGAGGGAAATGCTGGCCGAAGTGGAGCAGCGCGGCGGCGTCGTGTTGCGCTCCACCGAAGTCACCGGCCTGATCGAGCAGGGCGGCCGCCTCCAGGCCGTCCTGTTGCGCAACGCAAGCGACGGGCGCGAACAGAGGATCGCCGCCGACCGGCTGTTCGATTGCGGCGGCGCGCAGGCGGGACGCTGCATGGGGCCGGCGCGCCGGGTGCCGAGCGCGGCGGTCCTCGCCTTCAACCTGCTGATGGACATTCCCGCGCCCCCCGCCAGCGACGCCTACGCCCTGTCGCCCACGCCGGGGCGCGGACGCAGCTTCTTCTTTCGCCGTTATGGCGCCGCGACGCTCGTCGGCACTTTCTACCGTCCCGCGCCCGGCATCCTTTCGCCCGAACCCACGGCGGAGGATGTCCGGTCCGCCCTCTCATCCATCCGCCAGTGCCTGCCCAATGTCGAACTGGACGAAGGATCGGTGCTGGCCACCTATGCCGGCCTGCTGCCGGACCGCGACGGCAGCGGCCGGGCGCTTCATCCGGGCGACCGGCATCTGCGTCCGGGGCCGGAGGGCTATCATATGCTGGTCAGCGGCAAGCTGACCACCGCGCCGCTGCTGAGCGAACAGGTGGCGCGCCGCCTGTGGCCTGCCGCGCCCTTGCCGCGAACCGGCGGATGGCGGCCGCGCCATGCCTGAGCTGATGATCGACGCGCACGTCCATCTGCATCCCGGCGACGATCCGCGGGACCGGCTGATGCAGGCGCATGGGCGCATGATGGCGGCCGCCGGGAAGGACTGCCTGCCCGTCTTCATGCTGGCGGAGCAGCAGGGCTGCAACGCGTTCGGAATGCTGAAGGCATCGGGCCGGTCGACCGCGGAACCGGAAAGCCTGTGGCTGGAAACCGGTTCCGCCGACATATTGGTGCTGGCCGGCCGGCAGGTCGTCAGCGCCGAACGGCTGGAGATACTGGCGCTGGCCACCGCCGCCGGTTTCGCCGACGGCGCGCCGGCCGAACAATTGGTCGCTGCGATGGGCGCGGCGGACGCGCTGACCATCCTTCCCTGGGGCGTCGGCAAATGGGCCGGCGCGCGAGGACGGCTGGTCGACAGGCTGCTGGCCGGCGATCCGGAAGGCCGGTTGCTGTTGGGCGACAATGGCGGGCGCCCCGCCTTCTGGCCGGAACGCCGCTTCCGCCACCGGACGGTGCTGCGCGGATCGGACCCCCTGCCATTGCGCGGCGATGCGCGGCGGATCGGGACTTTCGGAACCATCCTGCATGGCGGGCTTTCGGCCGACCGGCCCGGACGCGACCTGCGCGCGCTCATCCGTTCGGCCGGGCGGCAGGCGCGGCATTATGGCGCTCTTGCAAGCCCGCTGCATTTCCTCGGCAACCAGCTTCGCCTGAGGATGGCCTCATGAAGATATTGATGCTGGCGCCCCAGCCCTTTTACGAGGAACGCGGCACGCCCATTGCCGTGCGCATGGCGGCCGAAGCTCTGGCGGCGCAGGGGCATGAGGTCGCGCTGCTGAGCTTCCATGAAGGGCGCGACGTGCCGATGCCCGGCGTGCGGCATCACCGCATCGCCGCCCCGCCGGGCGTCCGCAATGTCCCCATCGGTTTTTCGCTCGGGAAGCTGGTCTGCGACCTCTGGATGCTCTTTGCCGCGGTCGGCCTGCTTCGGCGTTATCGCCCTGACGTCATCCATGCCGTCGAGGAAGCGGCCTTCTTCGCGCTGCCCTTGTCCCGGCTGTTCGGAACGCGCCTCGTCTATGACGCGGACTCGATCCTGAGCGAGCAGATCGTCGAAAAATGGCCGCGGGCCCGCGCCATCGCCTGGATCGTCGAACGGTGCGAGCAATTCGCCTTCCGCCGCAGCGACCTGGTGATCGCCGTCTGCCCCGCCATCCAGCAGAGCGCCAGCCGCTCCGCAGCCGCCGATCGCATCCACCTGCTGCCCGACGTGGCGATGGAAGGGCCCGCCACCGCGGCGCCGGTCGAAGACCTGCGCCCGAACGCAAAGGATCGCCCGCTCGCGCTTTATGTCGGCAACCTCGAATCCTATCAGGGCGTCCACCTGCTGATCCAGGCGATGGCGGCGCTTGCGCCTGCCGAGCGTCCCGCGCTGGTCGTGATCGGCGGCAAGGCGGATCATGTCGCGCAGCATCGGCAACTCGCCCTGCAATGCGGGCTGGAAGGCGATGTGCGCCTGCTTGGCCCGCGCCCGCTCGATGGCCTCGGCCGCTATCTGGCGCAGGCCGACATCCTCTGTTCGCCGCGGCTGAAGGGCCGGAACACGCCGATGAAGATCTTCTCCTACATGGCGTCGGGCAAGGCGCTGCTGGCGACCAACATCGAAAGCCATTCCCAGGTTCTGGACGCGCGTTGCGCCATGCTGACGCCCGCGACGGCGCAGGACCTGGCGCAAGGGTTGCGGCGGCTCTGCGCCGACGACGCGCTGAGGGCGAGGCTGGGGGAGGCCGCCGCCGCAAGGGCGCGGCTCGACTATGGCCATGCCGCCTTCGTCGACCGGCTGCGGCGCGCCTATGCCGTGCTTTCGCCGGATGCGGGCACGCCCCCTCCGCCCACCGCGCTGGAGGCCGCATGACGGCGGTCGGCGCCAACGCGCGGGCGACCAACAAGGCCGCCTCCAGCCTGTTCGCCGCGCTGGGCTTCGGCCTGTCGGGCGCGGCCTTCACCCTGGGCATGCTGCTGCTGGCGCGGGAACTGCCGGTGGAGGCTTATGGCCGCTTCACCCTGGCCGTCGCCCTGTTCAATATCTTCGGCCTGCTGACGCCGCTGGGCGTCGACCAGCTGTTCCTGCGCGGACCGATGCGCGCGGGCAAAGGATTGCTGGCTTTCCTGATCTTCTCCGGCCTTGTGGTGGGCGGACTGGTGGGCATGGCGGCAGGCCTGCTGGGCGGACTGCATCCGGCGGAGGCATGGCTGACCGCGCTGGCGATTGCCGGCGGCGGGCTGGTCGCGGCGACCAGCACCGGCCTTCGCGCGCGGGCCGTGCCCGGCGCCTCCATGCTGCTTGCGATTTCGGCCAGTTTCGTCCTGTTGCTGGCCGGGACCGCGGCCGTCGTCTTCGGCCTGAAGGACGGGACGGCGCCTCTTGCCATATTCGCCGCCGGAAACATCGTCTTCGGCGCGATCGGCTGGGGCCTTCTGCGCCGCAGGGCGAAGGACGGCGATGCCGTCCACCCCGCCCGCCGCTGGCGCGAGGCGGGATCGATGCTGGGCCTCGTCGCCCTCGGCACGGTGTCGCTTCAGGTCGAACGGATCATCATCCCGATCCCGCTGGACCTGAAGGAACTGGCGCTGTTCGGCGTGCTGGCGTCGGTCGCGATCTTTCCCTTCCGCCTGCTCGCGTCCGGCGTCGGCTTCACCCTCGCCCCGCGCCTGATCGGTGCGCAGCGGGCGCGCCGGCAGGCCGTCGTGCTGGCGGAGGCCAGGCCGCTGCTGGCGGTGATCGTCGTGGCGACGGCGGGCCTTGTCGCCTGCGGCCCGTGGATCGCCGCCATAGTGACAGGCGGCCTCTATGCCATCGGCCCGGCCCTGATCCTCGCCGCCTGTGCGAACGGCGTGGGGAAGGTCGCCATGGCCTTCCCCCGGGCGATGCTCACGGCGGCGGGATCGCCCGCCGATCTGGTGCTGCTCAACGGATGGGGGGTGGTGGGTCTGGCGCTGACGGTCTGCGGCGCGCTGGCCGGGGCCGCCTGCGGAATCACCGGGCTGCTATGGGGGGCGACGCTGGGCGGCGCGATCCCGACGCTGTTCACGCTGCACCTCGCCTGGCGTCGGCTTGGAAAGGATTGAGAAATGACCACCCAGATGGGCTTTGCTGAGATGATGCAGTCGCTGCACGCCGGATCGGCGGCGCTCGACTACCGCAAGACCGGCCGGCTGCTGCGCGAGATGGAGGCGCAGGCGGGCGTGCACGTGGCGTTGATGGGCAATGTCACGCTGGACCTTCTCACCCCCTTCCTGCGCGTGGAGGCGGCGAAGGTCGGCCAGATGTCCGCATTCCATGTCAGCCCCTTCGGCCAATATATGCAGGACCTGCATGGCGAGGCGCTCCAGCGCTTCGACCCCCATGTCATCGTCCTGCTGCTGTCGGCGCAGGCGATGCGGCCCGACGCCTTCGAACGGTTCCACCAGCTCTCCGTCGAGGACCGTCATCGCCTGCGCGACGACATGATGGCGGAGGTGGAGGGCTGGATCGACAGCGCGGTCATGCGCACCGCGGCGACGCTGATCGTCGCCAATTTCCCCTGTCCTTCCAGTGCGCTGGGCGTCGCGGACCTCAGCAGCGATTATGGCGAGCGCGAATTCTTCCTGGACCTGAACCTGGCGCTGCTCCGCGCCGTGCGGGCGCGCCCCAGGGCGATGATGCTCGACGTGGTCGAGGCGATGGGCCGGGTCGGCACGCGCCAGGCGGTGGACCGGCGGATGCACTATATCGCCGGATTGGGCTGGACGGACGCGATGATGCGGGAATTCGGCGCGGTCTTCGCCCATGCGCTGGTCGGCGCGCTCGGCGCCGCGCGCAAATGCCTGGTGCTGGACCTCGACAACAGCCTGTGGGGCGGGGTGGTGGGCGAGGACGGCCCCCATGGCATCCGCGTCGGCCGCGGCGACATGGTGGGGGAGGCGTTCCGCGCCTTCCAGCTCAGGATCAAGGCGCTGAAGGAACGCGGCATCCTGCTCGCATTGTGCAGCAAGAACAATCCGGAAGATGTCGAGGAAGTGTTTCGCCTGCGTGACGACATGCCGCTGCAATTGTCGGATATGGCGGCGACGGCGATAGGCTGGGACAGCAAATATACGGGGATCGGGAAGATTGCGAGGCAGCTCAACATCGGTCTGGACGCGCTGGTGTTCCTCGACGACAACGCGGCGGAGATTGCGGCCGTGCGGCAATATTGCCCGGATGTCCATGCCGTGCTGCTGCCGCCCGATCCATCCGACTATGTCGACATATTGGACGCGCTGCCCTGGTTCGAGAAAAGCCGCCTGACGGCGGAGGACAGGGCCAGGACCGAACATTATGCGCTGGCCGCCGGGCGGGATGCGCTGTGCGCGTCCTGCGACCCGATGGACTATCTGCGCGGGCTCGACATGCGCGCGGCGATCCGCGACGCCGGGCCGGCCGACCTGTTGAGGGTGCATCAGCTCTTCAACAAGACCAACCAGTTCAACCTGACCACGGGCCGCCCCACCATGGGGGAGGTGGAGGCGATGATGACCGACCCGGCATGGCAGCTCATCGTGGCGGATCTGCGCGACCGCTTCGGGCAATTGGGCACAGTGGCGATCTGCGCCCTGAGGCGGGAGGGCGCGGCGCTCCATATCCGGCATTTCCTGATGAGCTGCCGCGCCATGGGCCGGGGCCTGGAACATGCCGTGATGAACGATGTCAAGCGCCGCTTTCTGGAAAGCGACGCCGCATCCCTGCACGGCAGCCATGTTCCGACGGCCAAGAACGGCCCGGTGCGCGGCTTTTTCGACGATCAGGGCTTTGCCGCCGCCGATGGCGGCGACCGCACCGACTATGCGCTTTGCCGGGCGGATGTCGCGTTCAGGGATTGCGACTGGATCATGCTGGAGACGAAATAATGGCTGTGAACATGGACGACCTGCTGAACCTTGTCGGCGACATCATCGAAGTCGATCCGTCCCGGATCGACCTGCGTCTCGACCGGGACGATGTGCCCGGCTGGGATTCGCTGGCCCATCTGCGGATCATCACCGCGTTCGAGGCGCAATATGGCGTGCGCCTCAGCATGGACCAGATCGCCGAGATCCGCACGGTGGAACAATTGTCGCGGACATTGGGCGAGGCGTGACGCCATGCGCATGGGTGTCGCCATACGCCGCTTCGCCATTCCGGGCTTCGTGCACAGCCTCTACCATCTGTTCGCCGGGCGCGCGATCGTCAGCCCGCGCGCGGAACTGGAATGGAGCAGGCTGCTGAAGATCGGCCGCAGGTCCCAGATCAGCTCCTTCGTGAAGATCAAGGCGAGCGAAGGGCCCGTGCGGATCGGGGAGCGGACCGACATAGGCTGCGGCGTGTTCATCGCCGGGCACAGCCATGGCATCGTCATCGGCGACGACTGCCTGATCAGCCCGAACGTCTCCATCATCGGCGTCAATTACCGCTATGACCGCGCCGACCGGCTGATCCGCGAACAGGGGTTGCAGTCGGGCGGCCCGACCAGCATCGGCAACAATGTCTGGATCGGCGCGGGCGCGGTGATCCTGGACAACAGCCAGATAGAGGATGGCGCGATCATCGCGCCCAATGCAGTGGTGTCGGGCCGGGTGCCGGCCATGTCGGTCATGTCGGGCAATCCCGCCAAACTGGTGTTCACGCGCCGATGAGACTGTTCGTCACCGCCCGGCTCGACGACCTCTATGCGCGATGGACCCGCTGGCGCCTGCGGGCGGCGGGCGGCAAGGCGGGCCGGGCCTTGCGGGTGCGCGGCGGCGTCCCCTATCTCGCCGGGCAGCTTATCCTGGGGGAGGCTGTGCGCCTGCGCAACGAGCCTGCCCGCATCAGGCTGAAGACCGCCGGAAACGGCCGGATCGTCCTGGGCGATCAGGTATCGCTCAACAGCGGCGTCACCATCTTCAGCGCCGCCAGTGTGGAGATCGGCGCCTTCAGCCGGATCGGGGATCATGCCAGCCTGTTCGACACCAGCTTCCATGCCGTGCATGAAGGGCATGCCGCCCGGCCCCGGCCGATCCGCATAGGCCGCAATGTCTGGATCGGGCGCAACGCCACGATCCTGCCGGGCGTGTCGATCGGGGATCACAGCGTCATCGCCGCGGGCGCCGTGGTGTTCCAGGATGTTCCCCCCCGCCAGCTCTGGCGCGGCAATCCGGCCAGTTTCGTCAAGCATGTCCGCGCGGGCGACGACTTCATAAGACAATAAGGGAAGCATCATGTCCGCAACCACGGGCGGCATAGCCGGGAAAATCCGATCGGGCATGGCCTGGTCGCTGGTCGAAAGCTGGAGCGTGCAGGCGCTTCAGTTCCTCGCCTTCATGATCGTCGCCCGCTATGTCGACGCCGCGGCGCTGGGCGTGGTCGCCATGGCGCTGCTGGCGGGGCAGTTCTTCCAGATGACGGTGCTGTCGGGCATCAGCGCCCCGATGGTCAGCGCCGGGCGCGACGATCCCGACCTGGACGATACCGCCTTCTGGATCGCCTTCGCCCTGGGCGCGCTGATGCTGCTGCTCACCCTGGCCTGCGCCGGCGTCGCGGAACGGGCGTTGGACCAGCCGGGCCTGGCATGGGTGCTGCGCTGGCTCAGCATCGCCAATTTCCTTTCCGCGCTGAACGTCGTGCCGCAGGCCTGGCTGACGCGGGCGCTGATGATGCGGCCGCTGGCGGTGCGATCCACCCTGTCGACCATGGCGGGCGCGCTGGTCGGCATTCCCATGGCGATGGCTGGCTATGGGCTGACGGCGCTGGTGATGCAGAATCTGGCGACCGCCCTGATCGGCGCCGCGATCCTCTGGGCGGCGTGCCCCCGGCGGCCGCGCTTCCGCTTCGCGCGGCAGAAGGGACGGGAAATCTTCTTCTACAGCCGTCATGTGACGCTGACGGGCATCGCCAATTTCTTCAATTCCAACTCCGACGTGCTGATCGTGGGCGTCGTGCTGGGCGCGGCGGCGGCGGGCGTCTATACGGTCGGCAAGCGCGCGCTGCTGGCCGCCAACTTGCTGCTGGCGCGGGCCCTCTCCCGCGTGGCCTTCCCGGCCTTCTCCCAGCTCAAGCACGATCCGCCGCGACTGACGGCGGCCTTCCTCAAGCTCGTATCCGCGACATCGCTGATCACCACCCCGGCCTTTGTCGGCATGGCGCTGGTGGCCGATCCCTTCATCCATCTCGTCTTCGGACCGCGCTGGGCGGGGGCGGTGCCTGTGATGCAATATCTCAGCCTCTTCGGCGCGCTCCAGGCGGTCGGCATCTATAACCAGTCGCTCATGCTCGCCCTTGGCAAGCCGCAATGGCAGACATGGCTCGCCGCCCTCTATGCCGTGGTGAACTGCACCCTCTTCTTCGCGACGGCGGATCAGGGGCCGGGCGCGATCGCCGCCGCCTTCACCCTGCGCGCCTGGCTGCTCTACCCGCTCTCCGTCCTGGGCGTGGTCCTGCTGCTGCCGATCGGCTGGGCAGATTACTGGCGCGCCGTTCGGCTGGGGCTGTTCGCTTCCGCGGCCATGGCGGGATGCGTTCTGGGCGCGCGGCCCTTTCTGGTCCAGATGGCCCCGGCCGAAGCGCTGACCGTCACCATCCTCACCGGAGCGCTGGCCTATGGCGTTGCGCTCCTGTTGCTCGGGCGAAACGCGCTGGTTCAGCTCCTGATGTTCGCCAGGGGCCGCTACGGCACGGCATAACCTATGTTAATATATTGCTCTTGCGCGATTTTATTGCCGTAAAGATGTAAAATTCCGTAGCAATACCTACTAGGCAATCCGTGACCATGCTGTTACCACTATTGCAACGCAGCAATTCCCCTTAAGCTATTTCCCTTAGGAAGGGCTGGCTTATGGGGATGACGCATGAGCGGAGTCGGGCCGATCCCGGCCTGCTCCAATAAAAACCAAGGTCGCAAGAAATAGTTCTGGGCTATAAGCGCGGAGTCAAAGACTATGCTTGCAACCGGTGCCGGGGAGCGCCTTCAGCGGCGTTTCTCGCTGGCATTCATGCGTAATGCGTCGCGACGGTTCGTCCCCGCCGCGTGGGCCGCGTGGATTGCCGAAGTGCGCTGGAGCGGCCTCGGCAAATATATCGCGTCGCTGGTCATCGTCTTCCTCGCGTCCTCGTGGATTTTCCGCAACGGCGTCGCGTCGCTGACCGCCGGGGACTATGCCGTCCTCACCCTGATCGTGATTTCCGTCGCCACCCTGATGGGGATCGGCCCGGGCGCGGTCACCACCGCCGGCCTGCTGACGGTCATCTACGCCATTGTCGACGTGAAGATCAGGGGCGGAACCGGCGAGGACGGCCTGGCCTTCCTGCTGGTCATGGTGGCGGCCAATGGGGTGGCGCTGAAATCCACCTTCTGGCGTGCGCGGGCGGAACGGCAGGGCGCCTATGTCAACCGCCTGACAGAGCAGTTGAAGCTGCTGACCGACGGATCGGTCAACTACGCCCTCTACATGACCGATGTGGAGGGGCGGGTCGTCCACTGGAACCGGGGCGCCGAACGCTTCACCGGCTGGGACAGCCGCGACATCGTGAACCGCCCGGTATCGCTGCTCTATTCCCATCATCCCGGCATGGAAGACAATATGGCCGAAGCCTTCGCCCTGGCCAAGGAGCATGGCAGCTGCGAATTCGACTGCCATTTCATCAGGAACGACCGCAGCAGCTTCATGCAGAACTGCGTGGTGACGGCGCTGCGCGACAACAAGGGACGGCTTCAGGGCTTCGCCAAGCTGGTGCGCGACGTGACGGCGGAACGGGCGCAGGAAGTCGCCCTTCAGGAACGCGAAGCGGAATTGCGGTCCATCCTGGAAACCGCGCCCGACGCAGTGTTCGTCGTCGATATTTCGGGGCGGATCGACTATATGAACAGCACCGCCTGCCGCATGTTCGGCTATAATCTTTGCGAGCTGGAAGGCGCGGAGTTCGACCATCTGCTGACCGGAGCGCAGCCGCCGCGGGAGGTCCGCGACGAGCCTCTCCATGTGGAGAGCGACGGGCCGCTATCCTATCCGCGCAGGCTGATCGGGCGCCGCCGCAACGGCTCCAACTTTCCCATCGAGATGAGCTTCGTGAAGATGGAGGGCGCGCATGAGACGCACTATACCGCCTTCATCCGCGACCTCACCGAACAGGATGCGACCAAGGCGCGGCTGGAACTGCTCCAGACGGAGATGCTGCACGGCACCCGCTACAGCGCGATGGGCGCGATGGCCTCCATGCTGGCGCATGAGCTGAACCAGCCGCTGACCGCGCTCGCCGCCTATATGGAGGGCAGTTCGATCCTGCTGATGCGCGGGCAGGAGGCGGACCGGCCGAAGCTGAACCGCATCTTCCGCTCCGCCGCGCAGGAAGCGGTGCGCGCCGGCGCGATCATGCGCCGCCTGCGCGATTTCGCCAGCGACGGAGAGGCGCTGCTGGAAATCCACGACGCGCAGGATGTGGCGCGCAGCAGCCTGGCGCTGATCGCCGCCATGGCGGAGGCGGCGGACGTCACCGTCGAAATGGACGTCGCGCCGGGCACCGGATCGATCTTTGCCGATCCGATCCAGATCCAGCAGGTGATCGGCAATCTCTGCCGCAATGCCATCGACGCCATGCGCGAGGAGCCGGAACGGCGGCTGACCGTGCGGGTCGCGGCGGCGGACGAACTTACCACGCATTTTCTGGTTTCCGATACCGGCTCGGGCATTCCGCCCGCGATCAAGGACCGGATTTTCGATGCCTTTGTCAGCAGCAAGGAAGAGGGGACCGGCGTCGGCCTGTCCATCTGCCGCACCATTGTCGAAGCCCATGGCGGACGGATCTGGCTGGAGCCGAGCGTCACGGGAAGCTGCTTCGGTTTCAGTCTCAGACGCAAGAAGGGAAACGCCATTGGAACCCACTAAGCTGATCCACATCGTGGATGACGAGGATTCGGTCCGCGCCGCGACCGCCTTCCTGCTGGAGCTGGAGGGCTATACGGTCCGCACCTGGCAGCGCGGCACGCATTTTCTGGCGGCCGCCGCGAACGAGCCGCTGGGGTGCGTGATCATGGACCTGCGCATGCCGGAAATGGACGGGATAGAGGTGCAGCGGCGACTGAACGAGGCGGAACTCTATTTCCCCATCATCATGCTGACCGGCCATGGCGACATCGCCTCCACCGTGACGGCGATGAAGATGGGCGCGGTCGATTTCCTGGTGAAGCCCTTCGAGCGGGAGACGCTGCTGCGCGCGGTCGAAAATTGCTGGACGCTGTTCCAGGATACCGGCGCGCGCCGTCAGCGGGCGGTGCGCGCAGGGGCCATGGTGGAGAAGCTCACCCCCAGGGAGCGCGACGTGCTGTCGGGGCTGACCATGGGCCTGCCGAACAAGCATATCGCGCTGCAATTGGGCATCAGCCCGCGCACCGTGGAAATCCACCGCGCCAATCTGATGTCCAAGCTGGAGACGCGCAGCCTGTCCGATGCCTTGCGCGTGGCGTTCGCCGCCGGGATCGGCAGGCAGCTGGATTGCTGAGGAACACGGGCCGGCGATCGGCGGGCCGTTGTTTCCGGCCCGGATCGGGCCGTCTCCCGAAATGGACCGCCCTCAGCCGCATTTCGCGGCCGGATGAGCGATAGGAGCGGTTCGACCGGCCATAATCCGATCGAACCGCTCCACCGCGCCCGGATGCGGAGCCTTCGTCCTCCGATCCCCGGCGCGTCGCTGCCTTCTCCTCTCTCTCCTGAAACTTCAGCGCCGCCGTCCTGCCGGCGATCTGATCGTGAACAGGGCATCGTCGGGCGCCGCCCTGCTCTTGACGACCTGCAATGGCGATCCGCCATAGGGGGGGTGCGGCAGGCTCGATTGCCTGTCCTGGCCCTCCACCCGGGCGGATGATTTCACCAGCCGCAGCGATGCCCGTTTCGCGCCCTGCGCCGACCGGCGCCATGTGCGTCCTCTCCGCTTCCGCCTGATAAGGTCCCAGGTGAGATAGGGCAGTGAAATGACCAGAAGATAAAGCGATGCCGGCAACCACAGGAGCGCGAAGAGCCGATCCCGCCACCCAATCCTTACAATGTTCCGCGACTTGTTCTGCAATCGCCAGAGATTACAGGACCCAAGCATCCATATCCCGGAGACGACCGCCATCGCGATAATCATTGCCATCCTGTTCCATCATCCAATCGCAGCTCTTTCGGCTGCCTCGCGAAGCTGTCCTGTATGAACTATAGATGAAAGGCGTCATCTGTCATCTACGCAGGAATACCCACCGGCTGATATTTCGGACCGTCGATCAACCCTCTGTATTCTCCCGGATTGCACCTGAAGCGACATTATGTCTGATTTAGCGCGGATAAGGATCAGGTCGCCGGAACAGATATTCTGCATCAACTGCGTTTCGATCGAATGCGTGCCACGGGCACGGAGAATCCTCCAGGCGCGCAAAATGAGGTGTGCATGTCGAGAATTGACCTGGCGATGGCGACCCGTCCTGCCGGCGGACGGGGCCCTGCCGCGGCGCATCGCGCCTTGCGAATCTGGCTTTGCCTTGCCCTGGCGCTGTGGGACATGGTGGCGTTGACATGCGGGCTGAGCGTCGGACTGGCGCTCGCGCCCGTGGACGGGGGGCTTCGCGACAGCGGCGCCTCCGTCGCGGCGCTGCTCATGGCCTATCTCATCATCGCCTTTCACAATCAGGCCTATGATCCCCGCGGCCTGACCAATGCGACGACCAGTTGCCGCAATGCCGCGCGGGCCTTTGCCGGCACGGTGCTGATCTTCTTCCTCGTGCTGTTCGCGGTGAAATCGACCTCGACCTTCTCCCGCGCCGCCGTGCTGGCGGGGCTGGGCTGCGCGGGCGGGCTGCTGCTGGCGCAACGGCTGCTGCTGAGCCGCCTTCTCGAACGCCATTTCGGGGACCGGCTGTTTGCCGAACTGCTGATCGTGGACGACTGCCCGATTCCGGAAAATCCGGGCCAGATGGCCCTGGTGGACGCGCAGGCCATCGGCCTTCGCGCCGATCTGGACGACCCCTATATGCTGCACCGGCTGGGCATGTTGCTGCGCGATCACGACAGGGTGGTCGTCGCATGCCCCGCCGACCGCCGCGTGACCTGGGCGCAGATGCTGAAGGGCGGCAATATATTGGGCGAGATCGTCTCTCCCGAAGTCGAATCCATGGCGCCGCTGACGGTCGGGCGCTGGCAGGACATGGCCACGCTGGTGGTGGCGCGAGGGCCGCTGAACCTGGCGAACCGGGCGACGAAGCGGCTTCTGGACCTGTTCGTCACCGTGCCCCTGCTGATCGGGCTGATGCCGCTGATGATCGCCGTTGCCGTTGCGATCAAGCTGGATTCGCCCGGCCCCGTCTTCTTCCGTCAGCAACGGATTGGGCGGGGCAACACCCTGTTCAGCATCCTCAAATTCCGCAGCATGAAGGTGGAGCGATGCGATATGGACGGCGTCCGCTCGGCCAGCCGGACGGACGACAGGATCACGCGCGTCGGCCGCTTCATCCGCCGGACCAGCATCGATGAATTGCCGCAGCTCATCAATGTCCTTCTGGGTGAGATGAGCCTTGTCGGACCAAGACCTCATGCCATCGGATCGACGGCGGAGGACATATTGTTCTGGCGCGTCGACCGCCAATATTGGAAAAGACATGCGCTGAAACCCGGAATAACCGGTCTCGCGCAGATTCGCGGGTTCAGGGGCGCCACCGAAACCAGGGCGGATATTTTGCAGCGGGTGGAAGCCGATCTTGAATATATGAATGGCTGGAGCCTGATGCGCGACATCGTGATCCTGTTCGGCACCGTTCAGATTCTGGTGCACAGAAACGCCTTTTGATCCCCGGCAAGACTGCATTTCCGATCGATACCCTCCCCGGAACGACCGAATGCGCATTTCCCCGCAATGGGTAAGTGATCACACCGAATGGATCATCGCCGCCGCGCATGAAATAAATCTTCCATTATTGGGGAGCATCATGGATCGACGGACTTTCCTCGCCGGCGGGCTGGCCGGCACGGCATTGGCGGCCTGTCAGCGCGACAATGAACCGCGCATCGTCCAATCCTCGCGCAGGCCGATGGTCGGGCGCCGGACCTTGCGCGCCGATGTCGTCGTCTATGGCGCGACGCCGGCAGGCATCGTCGCCGCCGTCAGCGCCGCGCAGATGGGCGCGTCCGCGATCATCGTCGGCGGATGGCGGGAACGGCAGCCGGGCGGCATGCTGTCCGGCGGGTTGAGCTGGACCGATTATCGCGACATCGACGCCTTTGGCGGCCTGGCCCGTGCCGTGATCGAACGGCTCGCGGCGGCGGGCGGCATGCCGCGCAACCGCTATGCCTTCGATCCCGCCCTTGCCGTGCCCCTGTTCGAGCGCATGACGACCAGTGCGGGCGTGCCGATGGTCTGGTCCGACGGCGTGGAGGACGTCAAGCTCGTCGATCGCCGCATAAGCGAATTCTTCCTGCAATCGGGCAGGATCGTGCGCGGGCGCATGTTCATCGACGCCAGCTATGAAGGCGATCTCATGGCGCGTGCCGGCGTCGCGTTCAAGGTGGGGCGGGAGGCGGCCGACGCCGCCAATCCGCTCAACGGCTATCGCGGCGCGAAAAACGGCCATCTGGTGCGCGGCGGCCGTCCCGATGAGGACAGCATCGCGCCGATCAGCCCTTTCTGGAATGGCGAGGGCGGCGCCCTGCTGCCGCATGTCGCGGCGGCGCCCGATCTTCCCCTTGGCGCGGCGGACAAGGCGGTGCAGGCCTATTGTTTCCGCCTGACCATGACCAACCGTCCCGACCTGCGGCAGGACCTGCCCGCCCGCGCGCCCGATGGCTATGACGAATCCCGCTACGAACTGCTGTTCCGCGACCTGGACGCCCGCCGGCGCAAGGGGCGGATATATGGACGCGACTGGACCTTCGCCCGCGATCTGGTGAAGGCGGATGAGGTCGCGCCGGGCATTTACGACGTCAACAACCGCGCGCTGATGTCCATCGATGCCGTGGGCCTCAGCCACGACTATCCCCAGGCCGACTATGCGACACGGGAGAAGATCTGGAAGGCGCATGAAGCCTATCTGCGGGGCTGGTTCCACGCCATGGCCTATGGCCGCGACCCGCGCATTCCGCCGGGCCTGCAACGCGAGGTGCGCGAATGGGGCCTGGTTCGGGGCCGGCACATCCATCCGCATCCCAACGACCTGCCGGGCTGGTCGCCGCAACTCTATGTCCGCGAGGCGCGCCGGCTCGACAATGGGCTGAACTGGTCGGGCAGGGACCTGTCGGACGTGGACGGCGCGGAGCCGCGCCGCAAGGGCATCGTCGCCATGGGCTCTTATTGGCAGGACAGCCATTCCACCCGGCGCATCGCGGTGCAGGACGGGGCGGGGCGATGGGGCATCTGCAATGAAGGCTCGATCATGTTGCGGACCGGCGGGAAATATGAACGCTCGCCCCTGCCGATGGACCTGATGCTGCCGCACCGGGACCAGTGCACCAATCTCATAGTCCCCTTCTGCGTGGCGGCGACGCATCAGGCCTTTGCCACGATCCGCATGGAACTGACGTCCATGGCGCTGGGCGAAGCGGCGGGCAGGGCGGCCGCCATGGCGCTGGGCGAAGATAATGTGCGCGACGTGCAGGACGTGCCGATTCCGGGACTCCAGGCCGCGCTGGTCGCCAATAAGGGCGTCATCCACGGCGTTTCCGCCTTCGAGGATTATCGGCGGCGGCTGAAGTTCCGGCTGAACCGGATGCTGGGAGGCTAAGGACAGAGGGGCCGATCCGGCGATATGGGATCAACCCCTCCCTTCCACTCTGTTACCGCGCCCGCTTGAGCATGCCGTGCATGTCGATCCACCGCACGAAGGCGTCGAACCAGCCGGTGCTGGTGGTCGCCTTCGGATACATGCCGAAGCCGTGGCCGCCCTGTTCGTAAAGGTGGAATTCCACCGGGCGATGCGCCGCGCGCCAGTCGTCGATCAGCTTGAAGTCGCGATTGCCGAACAGCGGATCGTCGGCGGCGATGGCGGCGAACATCGGCGGCGCGTCCTGCGGCACGGTCATGCTGCCCAGCGGACCGTAGATATTGCCGATGAAGGCGGGCTTCGCTTCCGTGGCCGACAGCGTCGTCGCCATGGTCAGCATCGCCCCGGCGGAAAAGCCGATCATGCCGATCCGGTCCGGGTCGACATGCCATTGCGCCGCCCGTGCGCGGATCAGGCGGAAGGCGGCGGTCGAATCCGCCAGTTGCGGGGCAAGGTCTGTCGCTGCCGAGGCGGGAGCGGGCAGCGGTGTCCTGGCCACGCCGGAGAACATCTCCTGCATCGACCGTTCGAAACCCGCCATGTCGGCCGGCGTCTGGCGCAGCCGATATTTCAGCACGAAGGCGGCAACCCCCCTGGCGGCAAGCGCCCGCGCGACGTCATAGCCCTCATTGTCCATGGAAAGCGTGCGGAAACCGCCGCCCGGCGCGACGACGACCGCCGCGCCGGAAGCCTTGGCCGGATCGGGCAGGAAGGGCGTCAGCGTCGCAACGGTGACGTTGCGGGCAAAGCGGCTGCCATATTGGCGGTGCCAGCTTTCCTTCGCCGTGGCGCCGGGAAGTGCGCCGGTGCCCAGTTCGATCGCGTCGGGCTGGGCCGGGGCGGCAATGGGCGTCATCCTGTCGTCCTGCGCCTGACCCAGCGCCGGAGCAGCCAAGGCGCAGGCGGCGATGCCGATGGCGAAAGCGCGGGCCGCCGGGAAGCGGAAGGGGCGCCGCAATGCCTTCCGAGCAGATAGATGCTTCATCTCATCCTCCTGTGACTATCGATCCTTATTGCAGGTCGAGCACGACCACCGACTTGGGCGGCAGCGCCACCGTCAGCGTGCCGCCGCTCACCTGCGCGCCGGTGAAGGCGGCGGGCTTCACCACCTCCGGCGCGTCGAAGCTGTTGTGCGAATTGATCGCGGGGGCGGTCAGGATGCGGCCCGACACATTGGCGGCGTTCAGCCCGTCCAGCTTCACCGTCACCATATTGGTCTGGTTGGGATCGAGGTTCGACAGCCCGACATGGACCTTGCCGTCCCTGGCCCGCACCGCCGATCCGCTGACCGCCGGCATGACGAACCTGTCCTTGTTGTACCAGGGCGTGTCGATGTCGATCGGCAGCACCGTCGCGTCCTGCCAGGGCTTGTACATTTCGAAGACATGATAGGTGGGGGTGAGCACCATCTTCCTGCCTTCGGTCAGGATCATCGCCTGCAACACATTCACCATCTGCGCGATGGCGCTCATGCGCACGCGGTCGGCATGTTTGGCGAAGATGTCGAGATTGACGGAGGCGACCAGCGCATCCCGCAGCGTGTTCTGCTGCCGCAGGAAGCCGGGATTGGTGCCGGGGTCGGGCGCATACCATGTGCCCCATTCGTCCACAGCCAGGAATATCCGCTTCTGCGGATCATATTTGTCCATCACCTTGCTATGGCCGGTGATAAGCTCGTCCATCTTCCATGTGGCGGCCAGCGTGTCGGCCCAGGCGGTCTCGTCGAAATTGACCGGATCGGCCTTGGGCGGCCAGCCGCCCTGGGGCAGGGTGTAATAATGGAGCGACAGCGCATCCAGTTGCTTGGCCGCGTCGCGCATCATCACTTCGGTCCAGTTATAGTCGCCGCCGTTCGCGCCAGACGCGATCCGCACCAGCGTCTTGCCCGCCGGAACCTTCAGGAAGGTCGAATAGCGCTTCGTCACGTCGGCGGCATATTCGGCGCGCATGTTGCCGCCGCAGCCCCACAGCTCATTGCCGATGCCGAAGGCGGGCAGCACCCAGGGTTCCTTGTGCCCGTTCTTCGCGCGCTCATCGGCCAGGCTGCCGGCGGGCGCGGTGATATATTCGACCCATTCCGCCATTTCCTGCGGCGTGCCGTTGCCGACATTGCCGGAAATATAGGCTTCCGCGCCGACCTGCCGCAGCAGTTCGAAATATTCATGCGTGCCGACGCTATTGGGTTCGGTCACGCCGCCCCAATTGGTGTTGACCTTGATCGGGCGCTTGCCCTTCGGGCCGACGCCCTCCCGCCAGTGATATTCGTCCGCGAAGCAGCCGCCCGGCCAGCGGATCACCGGGACGGAGAGGTTGCGCAGTGCCGCCACCACATCGTTGCGGAAACCATTGGTGTTGGGGATCGACCGATCATTGCCGACCCACAGGCCGCCATAGATGCCATGGCCCAGATGTTCGGCGAATTGCGTGAAGATGCGGCGGTCATAGACCGGGCCGGGCCGGTCGGCATGGATGGTGGCGGTGGTCGGCTTGCCGGCGGTGTCGGCGCTGGCGGTCGTCGCCGCCAATGCGCTGGCGCAGAGAAGCAAGGCGGCGGTCGTGCGGCGCAGGGTCTTGATCATGGTCGTCCTTTTCGGAAAATGGCGGCGGAATGGGCGAAACCTATTTGGGCAGCGGGATCATCCGGGCGATGCTGTAGCGGGCCTGCGGGACCTGCACGCCGTCGTCCGGCTGGCCGCTGCCGACGCTCAGGCCATAATCGCCCGGTATCAGCCCGCGCTCGCCCGTGATGGTGACGAAGCTGAGGTCGCGGGGGCTCAAGGTGAATTCCACCTTCCGGGTCTCGCCGGGCTTCAGCGTCACCCGCTGGAAGCCGCGCAGGGCAAGGCGAGGCGCGCCCTCGAACCGTGGGGGCGTGATGTAGAGTTGCGCGACATCGTCGCCCGCCCTTGCACCCGTGTTCGTGATGGCGGTGCGCACCTTCAGGCCATTCTCGACCGAACCGTCCACCGGCTCGACCGTCAGCGGGGCGTAGCGGAAGCTGGTGTAGCTGAGGCCGTGGCCGAAGGGATAGACGGGCTTGCCCCTGAAATAGCGATAGGTGCGCCCCTCCATCCCATAGTCGGTAAAAGGCGGCAGGTCAGTGACGCTCCTGTAGAAGGTGACGGGCAGTCGGCCGCCCGGATCGGCCTTGCCCGAAAGGACATTGCCGACCGCCAGCCCGCCGGATTGGCCCGGATACCAGGCTTCGACGATGGCGGCGGCATTCTCCTTCACCCAGGACAGGTCGATGGCGCTGCCATTCATGGCGATGACGACCAGCGGCTTGCCCAGCGCCCTGGCCTTTTCCAGGAAGGCGCGCTGGTCGGCGGGCAGGTCCAGCGTCGTCTTGTCGCCGCCGTCGAAACCCTCCACCTTGACGGGCATCTCCTCGCCCTCCAGGTCGGAGGTCAGGCCGACCACGGCGACGACGACATCGGCATCCTTCGCGCCCGCTGTCAGATCACGGTCGAGATCGTCGGTAACGCGCTTCCAGAAGATCGCCGGGCTGGCGGCGACGCCGCTCTCGCCCTGCAGGCGGATGGCGTAGCGCTCGCCCCTGGTCATGCGCACCTCGACCAGCTTCAGCGGTTCCGCCCAGCGCGAATATTCGCTGGCGGAGACGACGGGCTTGCCGTTCAGCGAGACCTCGCCCTTCACTCCGGTCAGCGCCAGCCGATAGAGGCCGGTTTCCGGCGCGACCAGATAGCCGCTCCAGCGGACCCGATGCTGGTCCGACAACTGTTTGAACTCGGCCGCCCGCGATACGATGCTGGTTTCGGTCCGCGTCAGCACCGGCCGGGTTGCAAACTGGTCCTTGCCCGTGGCGTTGAAATATTCGGCCTTGATTCCCGGCTTGCCGTCCGGCGTCAACAGCGCGGTGCCGGGGACGAGGTCGCCGTCCGTGATCGACGGGCTGAAGGGGATCACCGTCACGCTGTCCGCGCCCATGACCTGTTTCAGGCCCTCCGCGACCGAAATGGGTGGAGCGCTCTTGGCCGAGGAATAATTGCCGCGCAGCACGCGGGTCGCATCCGCCAAAGGCCCAGCCAGCGCGATTCTCGTCCCGGGCTTCAGCGGCAGGACGCCGTCATTCTTGAGCAGCACAAGGCTCTTTTCCGCGGTGCTCAGCGCCAGCGCCTGATGATCCGGCGTACCGATCGCGCTTGGCGGGATCGCGTTGGGCTTGCGGGAGGACAGGCCCGGCAGGTCGCCATTGCGGTATCGCGCGGAAAAGAGCCGGACGAGGGCGGTGTCGATGTCGCCCATGCCGATATGGCCCCGCGCCAGCGATTCCTTGTATCGATCGCCAAGGTCGGTGCGTCCGCCCAGCGTCGCATTGTTGCATTCGCTGTCGACCCCGTAGCGCAGCGCGACGGCAACGCCGGTGGCGGCGTCGGGCGCATATTTGTGATGCTCGTAAATGTCGACCACGGCGTCGCAGTCGGACACGACATAGCCCTTGAAGCCCCATGCGCCGCGTAGATAGTCCTGCAACAGCATATGACTGCCGCAGGCCGGTTGCCCGTCGACGCGGTTATAGGCGCACATGATCGACCCGGCCTTGCCCTCGACAATGGCGGCGCGGAAGGCGGGCAGGTAGGTGTCCTCCAGATCGTGCGGTGTGGCGAAGATATTGTCGGTGTGGCGGCTGGGTTCGGGGCCGCTATGGACCGCGAAATGCTTGGGCGTGGCGACGACCAGAGGCAGGTCCGGATTGTCCCCCTGCATGCCCTGGACGAAGGCGACGCCGATCCGTGCCGTCAGATAGGGGTCTTCGCCATAGGTTTCCTGCCCCCGGCCCCAGCGCGGATCGCGGAAGATGTTGATGTTGGGCGACCATGTGTCGAGGCCCGTGCCGATCCGGCCGAGATGCCCCGTCTGCCGTCCCAGCCTATGCAGCGCCCGGACCTCCGTGCCGATGGTGGCGGCGACCTGCCTGATCAACGGCGCGTCGAATGTGGCGGCAAGGCCGATGGGTTCGGGAAAATTGGTCGTGGGCACCGCCCCGATCGCGCCATGAAGGGATTCGGTCCACCAGTTATAGGCCGGGATGCCGAGGCGCGGGATCGCGGGCGCGACGTTCAGAAGCTGCCCGACCTTCTCGTCCAGCGTCAGCCTGTCGACGATCTCCCGCGCCTTGCCGTCGGCCTCCGCCCATATGTCCGTGGCCTGCGCATGGACAATTGCCGGGGTCGCGAGGCACAATATCGCGCCGGCCGCGCGCAAGGCGAAAGCGGTCTTCATGATTATCTCCCCAAGAAGCGCGCTGTTTTCAGCGTCGCTCGATATGTCTCGTCCGGTCGGTGGGGCGCGGGGGATGGCACTTCCCCCGCGCCCGGCGCGCTCAATGGGCCGCGCCGTCCTTCATCCCCTTGGCGACGAAGGGATTGATGGTCCGGATCGTGCCGTCGGGATTATAATGCAGTTCGGTCACCTTCACGTTGCGCAGGCGGGTCTGGCCCGACAACTGGCTGTCGGCGTAGAACAGCCACCATTTCCCGTTCCATTCGACGATGGAATGATGGGTGGTCCATCCTTCCACAGGCTCCAGGATGCGGCCCTTGTAGGTGAAGGGACCATAGGGTGAATCGCCGATGGCATAGACCAGATAATGGGTATCCCCGGTCGAATAGCTGAAATAATATTTGCCCTTATATTTGTGCATCCACGACGCCTCGAAGAAACGGCGGTCATGGTCGCCGCCCAGCAGCGGCTTGCCCTTGTCGTCCAGGATCTGGATCGCGCGGGGCGCTTCGCTGAATTCCAGCATGTCGCCGGTCAGCTTCGCGACGCGCGGCGCCAGCGCGGGCTTGTCGTCCTGTCCCAGATCGGTCTTCGACCCATCGGGATCATATTTGCCGTCGACATTGCGCTGAAGCTGTCCGCCCCAGATGCCGCCGAAATACATATAGCTCGATCCGTCATCATCGGTGAAGACGGCGGGATCGATCGAATAGCTGCCCTTGATCGGCTGCGGCTGCGCCTTGAACGGACCCATGGGGTCCTTCGACGTGGCGACGCCGATGCGAAAGGCGCCCTCCTTGTCCTTGGCCGGGAAGTAGAGATAATAGGTGCCGTTCCTGTACGCAGCGTCCGGCGCCCACATCTGCTTGTCGGCCCAGGGCACGTCCTTCACATCCAGCGCCACCGGGCCGACCGTCACGGGGCCGCCGATCCTGTCCATCGACAGGATGCGATAGTCCCGCATCTCGAAATGGCTGCCCAGATCGTCCTCCGGCGTCGGCCCGTCGATGTCGTGGCTGGGATAGACGTAGATTTTCCCGTTCCACACATGGGCGGACGGATCGGCGGTGTAGATGTCCTTGACCAGCGGCTGCGACAGATATTCGGATGCGTCGCGCTTCGCTTCGGCCTTCGGCTGGGCTTCGTTCGCCGGCTGCGACTGCTGGCATCCGGCGGCGAGCAACAGGGCGGCGAGCGGCAGGGCTTCCAATGCGCGCAACTTCATGGGCATGCTGATCCTCTCTGGTTATTCCCGCAACGATAGCGCTACCATTTTGCGAAGGCAATCTTGTACGACAAATTATATGGCCGTCAGACCGGTTGCAGTCCATGGGCCACGATCTTGTCGATCAGATCGCGATGGCGCGGCAGGCCGGCGCGCAGCTTCGCCGTCATGGCGGTATTTTCCCGCCGGGCGCGGTCCGCCAGATGGGCGTCGCGCGCCAGGGCGGGCCGGTCGACCTCTGTCCGGAATCCCATGCCGTAGAGCACATATTGGTAGCTCGCCGCCGGGAAGACCTCCTCCACCCGGTCGAACTCGTCGAGGAACCAGGGCGATTGGTAACGCCAGAGCAGCATCAGTTCCTTCAGACGATCGGGAATGGTCTCCTCCCGGACATTGTCGCGCCAGAAATCGCTGTCGGTGCGCTTCGTCAGCACATAATGCAGCTTCAGGAAATCGATGATCCGCCCCCAGCGATAATGGGTCGTGGCGTTGAATCGCGAAGCGATGATGTCCATCACCTCGCGGCAGGCGGGCATCTGCTCTGCGATGATCTTGGCCGACAGTTCGATGAGGACGATGGCCGACGCCTCCAGCGGTTCGAGGAAGCCCGCGGCCAGGCCCACGGCGACGCAATTGCCCTTCCAGAAGGTTTCGCGATGGCCCGAACGGATTGCGATTTTCCGCGCGCCCAGCCCTTCGGCCAGCGGACCGATATAGGCGCGCAGTTCCCGTTCCGCCTCTTCGTCGGAAATATGGTTGCTGGAATAGACATGGCCGATGCCGCGCCGGGTCGGCAGGCCGATGTCCCAGATCCAGCCCGCGCTCTGCGCCGTGGAGATGGTGTGCGACGCCATCGGGCTGTCGGGCCGCTCATAGGGCACCTGCATGGCGAGCGCGGTGTCGCAGAACAGCACGTCGTTGCAGTCCCTGAACGGCACCTTCATCGCGCCTTCGATCAGCAGCGCCTTGAATCCGGTGCAGTCGACGAACAGGTCGCCCTCGATCTCGCCGGCCTGGGTGGTGCGGATGGCGCGTATGTCGCCATCCTCCTTCATCAGCACCTGCTCCACATCGGCCAGGACATGACGCACGCCCAGCTTTTCGCAGCAATGGCGTTGCAGGAAGGGCGCGAACTTGCCCGCGTCCAGATGATAGGCATAGTTGGCCAGCGCGTCATATTCGGCGGTCGCGATGGTCTTGGGTGCCAGGCCGTCGTCGCAGATGCGGCCCTGCGAACAGACGCTGTCGCAGAAACTTTCATCCCCCTCGCTCGCCAGCCAATGGGGGGCAAGGTTCACCTGCCCGAAATTCTGGGGCAGCATCAGGGGGTGGTAATAGCCGTCGTCAGGCGTTCCCGTCGTCCAGCGGGCGAAGCGCGCGCCTTGCTTGAAGGCGGCGTCGCATTCGCGGAACAGGTCGGTTTCGGAAATGCCCATGCGCGACAGGGTGGTGCGCAGCGTCGGCCATGTCCCTTCGCCCACGCCGATGATCGGCGTGTTGGGGGATTCGACCAGCGTCACGGTGAAGCCGTTGCCGATGCGGCTGCGATGGCGGGCGGCGATCACGCCGGCGGTCAGCCATCCGGCGGTCCCGCCGCCGACGATCACGATGTTGCGGACGGGATGAACCATGGCGACAGCCTTGATAGGGAAAGCGGGAAGGAACGCCAAAAAGGGAGGGGATGTCAACCGACATCCCCCCAGGGCGAGACAGGTTAGAAGCGGTAACGAACGCCTGCGGTGTACCGCCGGCCATAGGCGTAGACGTCAAGCAACTGGTTGCTGAACCGGCCATGGGTGCTGACCGTTTCGTTGGTGAGGTTCAGCGCCTCGCCGAAGATGGTCAGTTGCTTCGTGATGTCGAAGCTGGTGCTGAGGTCGACCTGCAACGCCTCGTTCACGAAGGTCGGTTCGGCGCCGAAGGCCGAATTGTTCTGCGCCTGGCCGAAGGCCTGCAGATATTTGTCGCGCCAGTTGACGGCGGCACGGATCTGGAAGCCGTTCTTGTCGTAGAAGCCGACGAAGTTCGCGCTGTTGGCAAGGCCGGTTACCGCGAAACCGCTCTGCGACAGGTCGGTCCTGTCATAGGGCTTGTTCGTATCGACGAAGGTGGCGTTGGCATTGAAGCCGAAGCCGCTGTCGCCGAAGACATGCTGCCATGCCAGTTCCACGCCCTTGATCGTGGCGGACGGGCCGTTGACCCGCTGCGACACGGTGAAGACGGCCGGCTGGCCCGTCGTCGGATCGACCACGCCGTTGATGGTCTGGCGCTGCGTGCCGGCAACGATGAAGTTCGATACGTCCTTGATGAAGAAGTTCACCGCCGCATAGGAGTTGCGCTGATAATACCATTCCGCCGCGAAGTCGAAATTGTCCGCAAGGAAAGGCTGCAATCTTGGATTGCCCCCGGTCGCGGTCAGCGCGCCGACGCGCTGGCCCACACCGACGTTCAGAACGGGCGTCAGGGTGTTGAGCGAAGGACGGGTCAATGTCCGCGATGCGTCGAAGCGGAGGTGGAAATTGTTCGTGACCTCCAGCTTCATATCCAGACTGGGAAGCAGATAGGAATAGCTGCTCTTCGTCGAGATCGGCTGACTTTCGGAGAAGGTGACGTTGAGGAGCGTCGGGTCGGCGGCGCTGCCCGTAAGGGCAATGGGCAAGCGACCGACGCCGCTGGACGTCAGGTTGGTGATCTCCTCGCGAACCCCCGCATTGAAGCGGAAGGGCATCCCCGCAATCTCATGTTCGAAATTCACGCTGACATAGGCGGACCAGGTTCGTTCCCTGATGTCCTGGACGCTGCCGGGATCGAGCGCGAGGTCGAAGGCTCCCGTGAAATTCGGCCCGACCGTGGGATCGGCATAGTTGAAGCCCGGGATGTTCGTCGTCTGCGGATTGCCCAGCCCTTCCAGATATTCCTGATAGGCGCGCGGGTCATAGGCCAGCAGTTCCGGCGGCAGATTGCCGGAGAAGCCCGGAATCCAGTTGTTCAGGCTGATCGGACGGCCATAAAGGCTGGTCGGGATCGGCACGCCCGTATTCCGGCCCGAAGGTGTGCCGTAGCCCGCATAGGCCTGCCAGAAATTATTGGCGAAGGTGTTGCGGTTCTCCAGCCGGAAGCGGTCCTCCATATAGCGGCCGCCGAACTTCACGCGGAAGCTGTCGTCCTCCCAGGTGCCGCCGAGACGGAATTGCTTGATCTCATCGGAGTTCTTCTGGACCGACCGCACGGTGACGTGCGAACCGATGATGGTGGGATCGCTCCAGCGCGACTGATCGCCGGCCGGGCCATAGGTCGTCAGTTCGGGGAAGCTGTTCTTGCTGTCGCCGGTTACGCGGACGCCCAGCGCCGTGCCGAGCAGGCCGCCATAGCCGATGTCGCCATTCTCGCTGCCGATACGGTTTCCGGGGTTCTGCCGGCTCTTGGCGTAGGAGGCGTCGGCTTCGAACTTCAGATTGTCGGTCGCATCCCATTTCAGGTTGACGCCGACCTGATTGGTTTCCAGCAGACGGCTGTCGCGGCCGGCCGTGAAGTCGGTCGGCGTGCCCGCCTGGATGAAATTGATCGTCGTGCCGTTCTCGTCCTGCTCCACATTGCGCAGGTCGCCCTGGTTGAACCACATGCCGAAACCGGAAATGTCGGTCACGATCTTCTGACGCGAATAATTGTCGTCGATGGTCAGCAGCACGTCGTCCGAAGGCTGCCACTGGAAGGCGATGCGGCCGTCGATGCGTTCATCCTTGGTATAGCGCTGGTCGGCGCCATATTGCTGCTGATACCAGCCGACGACATTCTGCCGGTTGGTCGGGGTCGCCCAGGCGGCGGATTCAGTATCCGACGTCGGGGAACAGCTTGCGGCGGTGCTGCCTGCAAGCTGGCACGGCGCGAACCGGCCGCCCTGCCAACCCGAAACATAGACGCGGTTCACCTGGGTATCGCGACGGGTATAGACCGCGTCGACAAGGATGCCCATTGTGTCGTCGGCAAAGGTGGTGCTGAACAGGCCGCCGATCGTCGGCACGATCTTGCCGGCATCGTCCTGGACCGATCCGGCCGCGCTCATCGCGACGCGGGTGCCGGGGTGATCGAAGGGCTTGGGGTAGGAGATATTGACGGTTGCGCCGATCGAACTGCTCGACAAAGAAACGTCGGGCGTCTTGAGGACAGCCAGCTGGCCCACGAAGTCCGATCCGACAGTGGTGAAGTCGACCGATCGTCCGCCGGTCGCCGTCGAAATCCTGCGGCCGTCGATCAGCGTTTCGTTGAAGTCTCCGGCGAAACCGCGAACGGTGATGCCGTCCGGCTCGCCACGCGAACCGGCGCGATTGATCGATACGCCCGGCAGGCGCTGGAGCGACGCCGCGACGTTCGAATCCGGGAACTTGCCGATGTCTTCCGCAGAAATGACGTCGACGACGCCGGAAGAATCGCGCTTGATGTCGAGATTGCGCTGCAATGAGCCGCGAATACCGGTGACGATGATGTCGGCATCGCTGGCCGGCGCGGCGTCCTGGGCCGTGGCCGGAACGGCGATGGCCAGGACCAGCAGGCTTGCCGTCGCCGCAAGCGCGGCACGGCCGCGCGCCGGTTCGGCCTTGGTCATTCTATACGTCATGATCCTCCCCTTGTTCAGACAATATCTCGCCCGAACGCCGCGGCACTATTGCTGCGGCGATCATGTTTTCTTGATCAGGGTGATTTGTCCCGCTTTTCTAAGCGGATTTGATCATCCTCACCCAGGTCTTCTTTTTTTCTGCTGAAAATGGTAGCGCTATCTAAACGCGCGATCAAGCGGAATTGTAGGCGTAATCATTATCCGCCAGGATGCAGCCTTCGCATGGGGAAAAAGCCGGCCGAAGCGGCAAGCCGAGCGGCCGTCAATAAGGTGGGAGAGGATATGGAAGAGGTGGAACTGCTGAACAGCGAACTGCACGCAACCTTGCGGATGCGGCCCGCGAATGAGGGACGCGATCCCTTCGTCCGCATCGTGGTCGGCGAATTTGCGGCTGCGGCCGCTGCCTGTCCCCTGTTGTTTTCCAAACATGCGGAGACGGGCGCTTTCTATGCCGGGGCGCTGATGGGCTTCAAAAGAGGGGAATGTCTGATCGATTCGCCCGACGGCCGACCGGCCTTCCGGCCGCTGGAGGCGGATCGCGAGGGCTTCTTCGCTCTGGGGGAGAGCATCGCCTTCGATCCCGCTCATGACCGTTTTGCCGGGCGGGAGGGCGAATCGCTGTTCGATGCGCAGGGCGCGCCGACGGCATCGCTGAAGGCCGTGCAGAATGCCTTGGGCCGCCTGATGGCAGGGGCCGCGGATACCGACGCCTTCATCGCGGAGATGCTGGCCCATCGCCTGATCGAGCCGATCGACATCTCTCTCAACTTCGATGATGGGGAAAGGCTGCGACTCGACGGGCTTTACACGATCAGCCTGGATGCGCTTGGCGATCTGGACGATGCGACGGTGCTCAAGCTGTTCCGTGCGGGGCATATGCAAAGCGCCTATGCCATGATCGGCTCGCTCCGGCACATCGCGCTGATGGCGCGCCGCCGCAATGAACGGCTGGCGGTGCCGGCCTGAACATGGGCGACGCCAGCCCCGTGATCGAGGCGTTCGCGGCGGCCGATATGACGGCGGCTGACGATCTGCGCGCATTCGCCGCCCTGTGCCGACCCGCGGTGATCCGCGGGCGGTTCAACGACTGGCCGGCAGTGGCGGCCGGCGGGCAGGGCGGGTCCGCGGCGCTGCACTATGTCGCCCGATTCGCCGCCAGTTCGAGCGCCGAATATTTTACCGCGGGCGCCGAGCTTGGCGGACGTTATCATTATGGCGACGGTCCCGGCGGCTTCAACTTCACGCGGGAAACGGCCAGTATCGGCGATGCGCTGGGCCGGATCGCCGCCAATGCCGAAAGCGGGAGCGAAACCGCCTATCTGGGATCGCTGCCCGCCGATTCCCATTTTCCCGGTTTCGCGGAGGAGAATCCCTGCAATTTGGTGGGCGCTGGCGTTCATCCGCGCCTCTGGATCGGCAACCGGTCGACGGTCGCCTGTCATTATGACAGTTACGACAATCTCGCCTGCGTGGTGGCGGGACGGCGGCGCTTCACCCTTTATCCGCCGGACGCCATCGGGGATCTTTATGTAGGGCCGGTGGACCATACCCTGTCCGGCCAGCCCGTTTCCATGGCGGCGGGCGCACCCGATGGAGCGGCGACCTATCCCCGTTTCGCGGCCGCGCGGGCAAGGGCCCTCGTCGTCGATCTCGCTCCGGGCGACGCGCTTTATCTGCCCAAGCTCTGGTGGCATCAGGTAGAGGCGCTCGACGACGTCAACATCCTCGTGAATTATTGGTGGGACGGGTTCGCGGCGGGCCCCGATTCGCCCTATGCGGCGATGCTGCTGGCGATGATCGCCCTGGCCGAGCGGCCCGAGCGTGAGCGCGCCGCGTGGCGCGCCTATTTCGATCATTACGTCTTCCGGCCGAACGGCCATCCGCTGGCGCATCTGCCGGAGGAGCGGCATGGCGTCCTGGGGCCGCTGGCGAAGGGCAATTATGGCCGCATCCGGACATTGGTCATGCGGATGCTGCGGGGCGCCTGAGCCTGGAAGACAGGAGCTTGAAGACAAATGACATGCGATGGAAAGGGGATGATGTGAAGAAGATGATCATGGCCGCGATGGTCGGATCGGCATTGGCGATGAGCGCCGCGCCCGGCGGGACGCAGGTGGCGACGGGCGGACCGCCGGCGGTGGCAGGCGCGAAAGCCGTGACCGTGGAGCGGATCAAGGTGCATGCGCCGTCCATCGAAGGCAATCTGGAGGGGGAGGCGGCCGACCGCGACGTCCTGGTCCTGTTGCCGCCCAGCTATGGCCGCGAACCGGGCCGGCGCTATCCCGTCATCTATGCGCTGCACGGTTATTCCATCGGAGCGGAACAATGGACGAAGGAAATCCATGTCCCGACGACTGTGCAGAATGCCTTTGCGAAGGGCTCGCGGGAGATGATCCTGGTGCTGCCCGATTCGAAGACTGTCCATAATGGGTCGATGTATTCGGGATCGATGACGACGGGAGACTTCGAAACCTTCATGGCGCGTGATCTGGTCCGCTATATCGACACCCATTACCGCACCATCCCCCGCCGCGAAAGTCGCGGCCTGGCGGGGCACAGCATGGGCGGTTACGGCACCAGCCGCATCGGCATGAAGCATGCCGACATGTTCGGCGCCCTTTACATGATGAGCCCCTGTTGCCTGTCCCCGCGCAGCGCCGGGCAGATGGACGCGGCAGCGTTGAAGGCGCTGGAGGCGGTGAAGACTCCTGCCGATTCGGCTGCCTTGCCTTTCCTCCTCAGGGCGCAGCTCGCGACCGCCGCGGCCTGGTCCCCCAATCCCGGGAACCCGCCGCTCTATCTGGACCTGCCGGTCAAGGACGGCCAGGTGCAGCCGCAGGTTCTCGCCCGCTGGGCGGCCAATGCGCCCCTGGCCTTTGTCGACCAATATATCGGCAATCTGCGCCGCTACAGGGCGATTGCCATCGATGTGGGCGACAAGGACGGGCTGAAGGACGACGCACGGGCGCTTCACGAAGCACTCGACCGCTATGGCATCGCCAACAGCTTCGAAATCTACGACGGCGATCATACGAACCGGGTCGCATGGCGTTTTCAGGACAAGCTGATCCCGTTCTTCGCCAGCCATCTCGATTTCGGAACGGCGAAATAGGCGCCTTTCTGTGGTAGCGATAACAAATCCAGTTGCCGCCGGAGGAAAATGGATTATCCCTGCGCGTGACGGCCTGGGACAGGGCCGACAGGACAGGGAGGAGCGAACGGCCTATGTTTTCCCGCAACATCATCTGGCACTTGGGTTTGACCGTCAGTCTGGTCGCGCTGAGCGCGGCTCCGGCGTTGGCCGCGCCGCGCTTCGACCCCATGTTCGGCGATCATGCCGTCATCCAGCGCGATCATCCGGTGACGGTGACGGGCAGGGCCGATCCCGGCGAAGCCGTCTCGGTCACGCTGGCGGGTGAGGTCCGGCAGGTCCGCGCCGACAGGGAAGGCCGTTTCGCGGCGCAGTTCGGCCCGCTCGCGACCGCAGGATCGGTGACGCTGGAGGCCCGCGCTCCGTCGGGCAGCGCGGTCGCGCAGGATGTGGCGGTGGGCGACGTCTTCCTCTGTTCGGGCCAGTCGAACATGGAGCTGGAGGTCCGCAATGCGCAGGATGCGGTGGGCCAGATCCGCGCTTCGGCCGATGACCGATTGCGCCTGATGCTGGTGCCGCGCGCTGTGGCGGACGATCCGTTGCGCGACTTCCGGCAGGCGCCGTCCTGGCGCCCGGCCGGACCGGACAGCGTGGCCGATTTCTCAGCCGCCTGCTATTATATGGCGCGGGAATTGCGGAAGGCGGCCGGCGTGCCGATCGGCGCCATCGCCAGCAGTTGGGGCGGATCGCGGATCAGCCCGTGGATGGGCGCGCGGGCGCAGGCGGCGGTCGGACAGGCGGCGCAATCGGCGCTCGTATCGCTGCATGGGCGCGATCCCTTTGCGGCGGAGCGGGCGGCCAGCGCCGAATGGGAAAAATGGTGGCGCAAGGAAACCGGGGATGCCGCCGGCAAGGAACCCTGGCAGCCGGACAGCAGCATCGCATGGCAGGACGTGCCCAGCATAGGCCCTTGGGAACAATGGGGCGTTCCCGCGCTGGCCGACTATAATGGCATGGTCTGGTTCCGCAGGGAGATCGAACTGACGGCGGCGCAGGCGAAGCAGGCGGCCACCCTCTCCCTCGGACTGCTGGACGATGTCGGCCGGGTGTGGATCAATGGCAAGCCGGTGGCGATGAGCGCCCGAAGCTGGCAGCCGAGCATGTTCGACGTGCCCCCCGGCGTGCTGAAGCCGGGACGCAATGTGCTGATCGTCAATGTGCAGGACAACTATGCCAATGGCGGCTTGTCCGGCCCGGCGGAGGTCATGAAACTGGGGCTTGGGCAGGGGCAGGGCGGGGACCTGCCGCTGGGCGACGGCTGGCGCTATGCGGTGCCGGCCAGGTCGCCGGCGGGCGCGCCGCGCGTGCCGTGGGGCGACACGACCGGTTCGGGCACGCTCTACAACGGCATGATCGCGCCGCTGGGGTCGATAGGGTTGAAAGGCGTCGCCTGGTATCAGGGCGAATCGGACGTGGACCTGCCCGGCTATGCCGACCGCATGAAGGCGATGATGGAGGATTGGCGGCGGCAGTTCGGTTCGCCCGACCTCGCTTTCGTCGCGGTCCAGCTTGCCGCTTACGGCGCGCCGGTGACGCAGCCGGGGGAAAGCGGCTGGGCGGCGATGCGCCAGGTGCAATATCAGGCGATGGCGCGGGATGCGCATGGCGGCCTCGCCACGGCCATCGACCTGGGCGACCCGTTCGACATCCATCCGGGCGAAAAGCAGGAGGTCGGCCGCCGCCTGGCACGGGCGATGCGCGCCGTCGCCTATGGCGATCCGGTGTCGCGCACCGGCCCGCAGGCGGCGCGGGCGGTGGCGACGACGGACGGCGGCGCGGCGGTCGAGTTCACCGGGCTGACCGGCGGGCTGCATATGCGCAGCGCGAGTCAGGCCATCGGCTTCGAACTGTGCGGAGCAGCGGCCGGAAGCTGCCGTTTCGTACCCGGCCGGGTGGAAGGCACGCGCATCGTGCTGGCGGGCGACGGCCTGCCGGCGACGCGCGTGCGCTATGCCTGGGCGGAATCGCCGGTCGTCAACCTTTATGACGAAGCGCCGCTGCCGGTCGGATCGTTCGAGCTGCCGATCACGCGGTAACGGATGGAGGGGGGATCAGCGCAGCAACGCTGCGTCCCCCCAGCTCACCGGAACGGCATTGCCCTTCGCGCCGTCGGCGCGGGCGACCAGTTCCAGCAGCTTGATCCCCTTCACATCCGCGGCGATCGCCTGGGCCGGCGCGCCCCGGCGCATCGGCGGCGTGCTGGCGAGCGGCTTGCCGTCGCCATAGAGGAAGAAGCGCACCGCCTGATCCCCTTCGAGCGCGCTGTCGTCCACGCCGACCTGCGCCGCAAAGCGGGCGAAGCCGGCGTTGCGCACTTCAAGCCGGCTGTTGGCCAGAATGCCTATGCCCGAGCCATAGGTCCTGCCTGCGATGACAAGCGGCTGGTTATAGGGGGTGAAGTCCGCCATCGCGCCGCCCCAGCCGGCATACATCGGCCGCTCCCCGATCCCGCGCGTGCCGCGCCAGTTGGGGATGGAACGATAGATGGTGGGATCGGGTTCGGGCTGCACCACGCCGTCCGCCGCCGGATTCACCATGCCGGGCTGTTCGGACAGGTAGAGGCCGCCGGCCAGCGTCCGGTCGCCCCTTGCGCGGAACACGACCGTTTCGCGGGGAGCGACGCGCAGCTTCATGTCATGCGTGAAGCTGCTCTTCTCCCCCGTCCAGAGATTGGCGAGCGCGATGGGGCGGTCGGCGCGGAACTTCAGGTGGTCGGCGGTCAGGATCGCCTCCACCGGCGCAAGGCCGCGGTTGAAGAGGGCGACCGCCTTGTCCCCATTGGCCAGCGTCTTGACGAGAATCTGGAAGCCGTCCGCGTCGAAAGCCATGACCGCCTGATTGCCGGCCGGGTCCTGGTTGAGCGCGATGATGTCGGCATTGCCGAAAATGTCGATCAGCGGCTGCGGCGTGACGCGCAGGTCCGCGCCGATCAGCAGCGGCGCGTTCATCATCGCCCATAGCGAGAAATGCGACTTCGCCTCGATCAGGTGGTTCGCATCGAAATCACCCTTGCCGATGAAGAGCATGTCGGGATCGTTCCAGCCTCCCGGATGCGCGTATAGGGCACGGCGGGCGGCGCTGTCGTAATTGGTGAGCATTCGTCCCCAGTCCGGCGAAATGTCATCGCTGGTGCGCGAGATGTTGCCGACATCCTTGCCCCAGCTCCGGACATTGGCGCTGCCCCAGATGCAGAGCGAGAGCATATAGTCGCCATCGGGATTATATCGGGCGAGCGACTGGTTGATGTCGGCGAACAGCGCCTTGACCGCCGGGATGTTCGACCGGCTGATGCTGTGCTGGTCGATCAGCGGCGCCAGGGCGCGATATTGCCCGCTCTTCACCCGCTCGGCGTCGGCGGCGTAGGCGCGGATGCCGCAGCCGTCGACCTTGATCGCGTCGAAGCCCCAATCGGCGAAGAAGAGGCGGATATCCTGGTCGGTATGGCCGTAAAGGCCGACTTCGCGTTCTGCGACGCTGCCCTCGGGAAGCTGCTCGCTGCCATCGGCATAGGCTTGCGAGCAGATATTGCGGCCGAGGTCGGAATAGATGCCGGCCTTGAACCCCATGGCGTGCAGCCTGTCGGTCAGCGGGCGGAAGCTGGGATCGCCCTTGACCCGCGCGGAGGGGAATTTGTCGGTGCGGATCATCAGCTTGCCGTCGCTCACCCGGCGCCTGATCCACCAGCCATCGTCGATGTTGATGTAACGATAGCCCTTCTGTGCGAGGCCGGTGTCCCGGATACGCTCAGCCGAGCCCATCAGCTTTTCCTCGTCCACATGGGTGAAGAAGGCGTTCCAGCTGTTCCAACCCATGGGCGGCACTTGCGCGCTGCCCGCCCGATAGGCGGACCAGCGGCCGGTGGGGGCGAGCGGGTCAGCGGTCTGCACCGGCGACTGCGCGGAAAGCGCGGTGCCGGCGCACAGCGCCACGGTCGGCAGGAGGAAACGGCGCAGGGTCATGCAAAATCCTTGAGCGTCAATGTGACCGGCAGGCCGGCCTTGAAGGTGAGGGGGCGGCTCTTCGTCCCGAGGCGGATGGTGCGATGCCCGCTGAGTTCGGGGCGCATGATGGCCCTGTCCAGCCGCCCATCGCGCCAGTGGAGATCGATGCCGCAGCGGCCCCGCGCCCGCAGGCCGGTGACGCCGCCGGTGGGCCAGGCCGCAGGTAGCGCGGGCAGCAGGTCGATGACGTCGCCATGGCTGCCCATCAGCATTTCGACGATCCCAGCCGCGCCGCCGAAATTGCCATCGATCTGGAATGGCGGGTGGGCGTCGAACATATTGGGATAGGTGCGCTCCGACCCCAGCAGGAAGCGCAATATCTCATGCGCATGATCGCCCTCGCGCAGGCGCGCCCAGAGGTTGATGCGCCAAGCGGTCGCCCAGCCGGTCGCACGGTCGCCGCGGATTTCCAGCGTGCGGCGCGCGGCGGCGGCGAGCGCGGGGGTGCCGTCCGGCGTGATCTGGCGCGAGGGGTGCAGGCCGTAAAGATGAGAGACGTGGCGGTGATTCTGTTCGGGCGCGTCGGCGTCCCAATCCTGCTGCCACTCCTGGAGCTGGCCCTGCCGCCCGATCCTGTAGGGGGCGAGCCCGTCGTGCGCGGCCTGCATTTCGCTGACAAGGGCGGCGTCCTGGCCGAGGATCTTCGCGGCCTCCATCGTCCGGGAGAAGAGGTCGCGCAGGATCGCCATGTCCATCGTCGGCCCGGCGCAGACGGTGCCGCCGTGGCCGTGCGGGTTTTCGGGGCTCATCGACGGATTGGTGACGAGGAAGCCGGTCGCCGGATCGCGCTGGAGCGTGTCGAGGAAGAAGCGCGCCGCGCCCGTCAGCAGCGGGTAGATGGACGCAAGATAGGCGCGATCGCGGCCATAGTCATAATGATCCCACAAATGGATGCAGAGCCACGCCCCGCCGGTCGGCCACAGGCCGAACTGCGCACCGTCGATCGGCGCGGTGGCGCGCCAGAGGTCCGTATTGTGATGCGCCACCCAGCCGCGCGCGCCATACATGGTCCGGGCGGTGCGCGCGCCCGTGACGGCGAGTTCGCGCACCATCTCCACCAGCGGCTCGACACATTCGCCGAGCGCGACCGGCTCGGCTGGCCAGTAATTCATCTCGGTATTGATGTTGATCGTATATTTGGAGCCCCAGGGAGGATTGAGGCTGTCGTTCCAGAGCCCCTGCAGGTTTGCGGGCTGACCGCCGGGGCGCGACGAACAGATCAACAGGTAGCGGGCATAGTGGAAATAGAGCGCGGCGAGCGCGGGATCGTCGCTGGTCTGCGATGCGGCGATGCGCTGGTCGGTCGGAAGCTGGGCGGCCGGCGACGTGCCAAGGTCCAGGCTGACGCGGCGGAACAGCCGCCGGTGCGCGGCGGCGGCATCCGCGGCGATGGTCGCGAAGGAGCGGTCTTGCGCACGGCCAAGCGTCGCGGCGGTGCCGGCGACGGGATCGCCGCCGACATCGTCGAACCGCCTGAAGCTGGTCGCCATGGCGAGGAACAGAGTGACCGACTTCGCGCCCCGGATGCTGAGGCGGCCGTCTGCGCCGTGGGTGGCGCTGCCGCCCTCCACGCGGGCGGTCAGGCGGGCGGCGAAGCGGAGCTTGCCCTCCATCCCCTTGGACGCGCCGTTGCGACCGGTGAGCAGCAGGCTGGTGGCGCCGTCCGCAGCGACCTGAACGCCGCTCTGGGAGGAGCGGAGGGAAATGTCGACGTCGAGCCCGCCGGTCGAGGAGAGGCGGACGGCAATCAGATTGTCGGCGGGGGAGGCGACCACCTGACGGACATGGGCGGCGCCGCCGGCGGTGAAGCGGGTGGTTGCCATCGCGCTGTCCAGATCGAGTTCGCGGTGATAGGCGGCCGCCTGCCCGACGTCCGGAAAATCGAGGATCAGGTCGCCCAGCGTCTGATAGGGCATTTGCGCCAGCGGCTTTGCCATCAGCGTCTTGTTGGCCAGCGCTTCGGCCTCCGCGATCCTGCCCGCGAAAATGAGTTCGCGCACCTGGGGCAGGTTCGCCTTCGCCTCCGGATTGACCGGATCATAGGGCTGGCCGGCCCAGAGCGTGCCTTCGTTGAGTTGCAGCCTTTCCCGCGCCACCCCGCCGAACACCATCGCGCCAAGGCGTCCGTTCCCGATCGGGAGCGCTTCCGTCCACGTCGCGGCGGGCTGCCGATACCAGAGCGTCAGCGGATGCTGCGCTCCAGGTGCGGCGTCTGCCGGCCGGGCGGCGGCGAGCGCGGCGGTGCCGGCGGCCATCGCCATCATGGTGTCACGGCGGCTGAGGCTCATGGCCGCACGCCCTGTGGAAGCGGCATGAGGGTGAAGCTGTCGACATCGAGATAGCCGCCGGCCGGCGCGGGATTGTAGCAGGAAAGCGCGATCTGCTGCCCCTGGAAGGTGCCCGTGCGCCAGTCGAAGGCGAGCGGGAAGCTGCCGCCCACCTCCGCCCATTTCCGGTTGTCGAGGCTGTAGGCGACACGGCCCAGCTTCGCGTCGAAATCCATGTCGGTGCGCAGCCAGAGCGTGCGGCCGGCGATGGACAGGGACGGGACGCGCACCTCTGTCTTCGGCCCGTCCATGGTGCTTTCGGTCAGCATCATGCGCAGCGCCTTCGCACCCCCTGCGCCGCCGACGACCGAAAGTTGGGCGTTATATTTGCCGAAGCTGCCAAGGCCGCAAATGTCGCCCGGCCTGATGCCCGCCGTGTCGAGCTTCGTCACGGCGCGCATCCTTGGCCCCTGCGCCTTCTGCGTCAGCGTGTTGCGCGCGGTCCAGATGCCGTCGGCCTGCGTGGCGTGGAGGCGGAGGAAGCCGGGGCGCTGCGTCAGCGACCATTTGCTGTCGTCAGGATTATGATTCCACTGCCATTGCAGCCCGAGCTTCGATGCGGAGAAATCGTCCGAGGCGGGCGGTTCGGCAAAGGCATGGCCCTTGATCGGCTTGGGCGATCGTTCGGGAACGTGATCGGGCCTGTCGGGCGTTCCCCACCAGGGCCAGTCGTCCTTCCAGAAGATCGGGCTGATGTTGGTCATGCGCCCGATCGCGCCGGCATCCACCATGACGAAGCCGTACCAGCTCCCGTCGGGCATATCCACGATCGCGCCCTGATGACCGCCAATCCTGTCGTCGATCGATGGCTTGGTTTCCCACGGTCCCCACAGGCTGCGCGAGCGGGAGACGGTCATCGCCAGCTTGCCGGGAATGGCATTGAACAGATAGTACCAGCCATTGTGGCGGATGATCTTCGATCCTTCCGCGCCCTTGTTGTAATAGGTGACCTTCGCGGCGGTGACGGCGCTCAAATCCTTGTTGAGCGTCAACAGCGTCACCGTGCCGTCGCTGCCGATCGAGGTGCCGAGATAGGCCGTTCCGTCGGCATCGATGAACAGCGCGGGGTCGAAGGCTTCGCGGTCGATCGCCCGATACGTCCACGGACCTTCGATCGTCGACGATCGATAGATGCGCGTCCTGTGCCCGACCGGCGTGACCGCCAGATAGAACATGCCATTATGGCGGCGCAGGCTGGCGGCATAGAAACCATGGCGATAGTCGCCGCCGTCCTTCAGGTCATAGCGCGGGTCGCCATCGAGCCGGTCGACCACATGGCTGACGATCCGCCAGTTCACCAGATCCTTCGAGTGAAGGATGGTGACGCCGGGGGAGTTTGCGAAGGTCGTGGAGACGAAATAGAAATCCTCGCCAACGCGGATGATGTCGGGATCGGGATAGTCGGCGAAGAGGACGGGATTGCGATATGTGCCGTCGCCCTGATCGGCGCGCCAGACCTGCGCGGGCGCGGCAAGGGAGAGGCTGGCGGTCAGCGCGACGGCGACCGGGCGGAGCATGGCGCGCTTCCTCATGGGGCGGGTGTGTAGTGATAGGGGCCGACGACCGTGCCCACGAAGCCCCCGGCCTTCCGGGTGCTGAGCAGCGTGGCGTCCACCCCCTGCTTCAGCGTCCGGGTCTTGCCGCCGGCGCCATAGTCGAACGCCACCGTCCCGCCGGTCACGCGCATGGTCAGGGTCACGGGTCCGTTCGTGGCGACGGGGGCATAGGCGACCAGCGTGTCGGCGTCCGCCGCATCGCGGGTGTAGAGCGCGACGACGGGCTGGCCGGCGATGCGGGTCAGGCCGAAGAAGAGGTTGCTGCGGTCGCTCTGCACGGCGGCCAGCCCGGCGCGGTCGCCGTCCTTGACCGGCGTGTAGCGCAGCGTGGTGGAGAAGGTGGCATTGGCATGCTGCTGCCGCCGCCCGATGAAGGCAGGGACGCCGTTCAGGTCCCCGATGGCCGCCCCGCTCTCCAGTTCCAGCGCGCCGTCCCTGATCCGGTAGAAGGGCTTGTGCGGGGTGCGAATGCCGATCCACTGCATGGGCAGGCGCGTGCCGTTGAAATCCTCGACATAGGAAAAGTCGCCGCTCGTCGGGATCGCCGGCCTGGGCTGCGGCGGAAGGTCGGGGCGCTTCGCCGCATGGGGGATCGCCTGACCGCGCGGCAGGATGATCGGCCAGCCGTCCTTCCATGTTACCGGCAGCAGGAAGGTTTCGCGGCCGATATTGTAATGGTCGTCGCCATCATAGGGACGCACGGCCAGGAAGGTCGCCCACCAGTCGCCCCTCTGCGTCTCCACCAGTTGGGCGTGACCGGCCGATCCGATGAAGTTCGACCGCGCGGGGTCAAGATCGCGCTGGGTGAGGATCGGGTTCCCCTCATAGGGCGTGTAGGGGCCGCGCAGATCCTTCGAACGGAACACGACCTGCGAATGGTTGACGCTGGTGCCGCCTTCGGCCGCGGTCAGATAATAATAGCCGTCCTTCCTGAAGATATGCGGCCCTTCGATCCAGACCGGCTTTTTGCTGATGTCGACGCCGCCGTTGATGAGTTGCGTGCTTTCCCCGACCATCTTGCCGGCGCGCCAGTCATATTCCTGAATCCAGATGGCGCGGTGCCCGTCATAGCGGGGCGGTTCGTTGGGCGCGCGGTTGTTGACGATATAGGCCTTGTCCCCCTCCCAGTAGATGGAGGGGTCGATCCCTTCGAACGGCAGCCATATGGGGTTTGACCAGGGGCCGGCAGGGTCTTTCGCCGTGATGATGAAATTGCCCCTGCATTCGACGCAGGTGTTGACGATGTAGAAAGTGCCCTCGTGCCAGCTGATGGCCGGCGCGAATACGGCCTGCGAAATGCGGCGGCCGTTGAAGTCGAGCTGTTCCGGCCGGTCGATCGCATTGCCGATCTGCGTCCAGTTGACGAGGTCTTTCGACCTGAAGATCGGCAGGCCCGGATAATGGGCGAAGGAGGAGTTGACGAGATAATAGTCGTCCCCCACGCGCATGACCGATGGATCGGGATAATAGCCGGTCAGGATCGGATTGCGATATTCACCCGGCTTGACCGCGATCTTCTCGATCGACTTTCCTTCATAGGCAAAGCGATCGAACCGGGCGGGCGCCGCCTCGGCGGTGGCGGCGCCCAGCATGAGCAGGGAAAAGGACAGCAGCGCAGAAGGAAGGGGTAAAAGGCCTAAGGTCCGGTGCGTCACGATCAATCTCTCCTGGAAGTGCCGACCATCCCGTGCGGCTCGCTTAGTGATAGCGCTACCAATCATATGTGTCGAGCGGGATGCTCAGTTCCGCGCAGGGCGCGCCGTTACTCCGGCCTCGGTCTGCACCACCGGTTTCAGGGTGCCGTCAGGATTATATTCCAGCCGCTCGACGGTGACGGCCCGCCGGCCGATAGCGCCGTTCAGATCGCCGATCGCAAGCGTGGCGTTGTGCAGGAAAATATACCAGTTGCCCTTAAATTCGGCGATGCCCGGATGGATGGTGAAGCTGTACTTGCCAGAGCCGGTGAGTTCGCCGCGATAGGTCCAGGGGCCGTCGAGGGACGTTGCGGTCGCATAGGATATGCGCTCGTCCCGATGCGTCGCCCTGTCGAGGGAGGCATAGGTCAGATAATAGAATCTGCCGCGCTTGTGCAGCCAGGGGCCTTCCTCGAAAAGGGGCGGAGTGATCTCCCTGATGGGTCCGTCCAGCTCGATCATGTTGGACTTCAACTTCGCGATATAGGCCTGACGATTGCCCCAGGCGATCCAGCTCGTGCCATCGTCGTCCGTGAAGACTGTGGGATCGATGTCTTCCCAACTATGGGTGCCCTTTGGCGTCATCTGGTTGGTGATCAGCGCCGAGCCCTTCGCATCGACGAACGGGCCGGTCGGCCTGTCCGAAACGGCGACGGCGATCGCCTTGCCCGGATGCGTGTTGTCATGCTCGACCGCGGCGTAGAACCAGTAGCGGCCGTTCTTTCGGATGGTCTGCGACGCCCATGCATCCTTCTTCGCCCATTTGAAGTCGGACACCTTCATGATCGGGCCATGATCGGTCCAGTGCCGCATGTCCGTGGTGGAATAGACCAGCCATTCCTTCATGTTGAACATCTCGTCCCGCTGCGCCTCGTCATGGCCGACATAGAGGTAGAGGCGGTCGCCATCGACCATCGGCGCGGGATCGGCGGTGAACTTGTCGCGGATGATGGGATTGGACCCCGGCGCCGCGTCTTGCGACAGGGCAGGCGCGGCAATGGCGGCAAGGGTGAGGAAGGGAAGCAGCGACCGGCGCATGGATGGACAGTCCTTTTGATGTTCAGCTCAGGATAATGCGGCGCGCCGCGCCCTGCGGATCGTCGACCATGCGGCATTGATTGTCGAAGACCATGGTCGCGCACCGCGTCGCGTCGGTCGGCGTCCAGTTCAGGCCCGGCTGGCTGGGATTGCCGGTGCGGGCGAAATTGGCCCAGGCCGTCGCCATGGTGCGGGCCAGCTTCCGCGCTTCGGGCGTATTGCCGGTGCCCTGATCGCACAGCGCTGTATTGTCGAACACGAAGGCGAGGTCGGCGGTGTGCCATGCGCCAGCGACTCCGTCCAGCTGGGGCGACTGCCACTGGAAGAGATATTGGTACATCGGCGCGGCGCCCGGCTGCTTGTCGCGCAGGCCAACCATGGTCTGGATGCGATTGCGGTAGCCCAGGGAGTCCACGCCGTAGGAGAGGGTGCGGATCGCCTTTTCGGGGTGGTCCCGCTTCATCTGGGCGATAAGCGCGTCCGCCTTCCGTGCGCCATAGCGTTGGTTGAGGTCGGCGCGCCATTCCGCCTCGCCGGGATTCTGGCCGAACCGCATTCCCTCTTCGCTGGTGTTGCCGATCAGCATCGGCACGTCGCGGGAAACATCGGGCGCCACGTCGAAGAAGGACCGCACCGTGATGACCCGGCCGTCCATTGTCGGATTCCAGCCCACGCGCGGAGTGGTGGAGGGGCCGCCCACCCCGCGCGGGCCGTTGACCTGCTCGGCCACCTTGTTGCCCGCGGCGAAAAGCGTCGCCCAGTCCATCCTTTGCAGCGCGCCGATGTCCCGCGCGCCGATACCCAGTTCCTTGACGACCCGGCGCGAGAAATCGCGCGATTGCTCCAGCGTCGGAATATTGCCGCCGCCGCCCGATTGCGCCGCCGCGCGATGGATGAGACCCTTGCCCGACGGCATGCCCATCAGCGTCGTCACCTTGGATGCGCCGCCCGACTGGCCATAGATCATGATCCGGTCCGGATTGCCGCCGAAGGCCGCGATATTTTCCTGCACCCAGCGTAGCGCCGCGATGCAGTCGGTCATGCTGACATTGACCGATTCCTCATAGGGCGCGCCGCCCACCTCGGTCAGGTCCAGAAAGCCCAGCACGTTGAGGCGGTGGTTGATCGACACCTGCACCACGTCATGATGCCGCGCCATCTGCGCGCCGTCGTGAGAGGCGAGTTCGTAGGAGGAGCCGAAGGCGAAGCCGCCGCCGTGGAAATAGACCATGACAGGGCGATTGCCCGATAGCGAGGGCGTCCATATGTTGAGCTTCAGCATGTCCTCGCCAAGGAAGCCGTCGGTCCATTGCTGGAGGAAGGTGTGTTCCTTCGCGCGAAAACTGTGCAGCGTCTGCGGGCAGTTCGCCCCATAGGCGAGCGCGGGATAGGGATCGGCCCAGGGCTTGGGGGGCCTGGCGGGAAGCCAGCGGTTCTCTCCCCCCGTATCGTCGCCATAGGGTATGCCCTTGAAGGTGAAGACGTCCCCGGCGACATAGCCGCGCACCGGGCCATAGCGCGTCCTCGCAATGGCGTTGCGCGGCGTGGTGCAGGTTCCCGCACCGCCCGAAATGGCGGTCGAGCGCGGAGCGGCCGCTGCTTCGCCACCCAGCAGCGCCGCCGCACTGCCCAGGGACGACGCCAACAGCGCCTGACGTCGATCGAAAAGCATGGCCCGCTCGGTCATCCAGCATCCCCTTGTCGATTATGATGCCGGCGTCCAGGATCGACCGGCGCTAAAATCCTATACGATCCAGAGGGCTGGTCAATAACTCACACAAATATTTTATGCGCCGTCGCCCGCCGGGGGATGACCCGGCGAACGCCTCTCGCCGGGCTCCGGCATCTCCGCCGATCCATGTCCTCTTTGCCCCTTTGCCGCAGGCGATCCTTGGCTTAGATCACCGTTTTGGGTTTGTCGAAGACATGGGGTGGGCATGGCGAAACCGGAGCGTCCGGCGCGCGGGGCGACGATCGTCGATGTGGCGGCGCGGGCGGGCGTGTCGTCCATGACGGTGTCGCGCGTCATCAATGGGCGCGCGGGCGTGAGCGCACAGGCGCGCGCGGTGGTGGAGGAGGCGATCAAGGCGTTGGCTTACACGCCGAACGTCGCGGCCCGCAGCCTGGTGACGTCCAGCGAACTGCGCATCGGCGTGATCTATTCCAATCCCAGCGCCGCGTTCATGAGCGAATTTCTGACAGGGGTGTTCGAGGAAGCGTCCGCCTGCAGCGCGCGGCTCGTGCTGCTGAAGGGGGAAGGGGGGCGCGCTCCGTCCGCCGCCGCGCTGGAAGACTGGATCGAATCGGGGATCAGCGGCGTGCTGCTCGCTCCGCCGCTGGGCGAAGCGCCGGATGTGCTTCGCGTCCTGCGGGCCAGGGGCTGCGTCATGGCGGCGGTGGGCGCATATCAGTCCCCCGATACGATTTGCGTGCGCATCGACGATCGGGCCGCGGCCTATCAGATGACCGGGTTGCTGCTGGACATGGGGCATCGCCGACTGGGGTTCATCCTTGGCAATCCCGATCAGGCGGCAAGCGCCGAACGCATGGCTGGCTTCTACGCCGCTGTCCGGGAACGGGGCGGGGTGGAGGTGCAGGTCGCGCAGGGCGATTTCACCTATATGTCCGGCCTCGCCGCTGCCGAGCAGTTGCTGGGCGCGGCCAGTCCGCCCACGGCGATCTTCGCGAGCAATGACGACATGGCGGCGGCCGTCGTGTCCGTGGCGCACCGGCGCCATCTGGACGTTCCGGCGGAACTGACCGTCGTGGGGTTTGACGATACCACAGCCGCCCAGACGCTGTGGCCGCCGCTGACGACCGTGCACCAGCCGGTGCGGGATCTGGCGGCGGAGGCCCTTAACCTGCTGGTGGCTCAGATCGCGGCGGGCGCCCGCCGTTCCCGCGTTCCCCGCGAGAGGATTCTGGAGCATCGGATCGTGCAGCGTCAGTCCATCGGAGCGCCGAGCTCTTCCTCCACATAGACGAAACTGGCGAAATCCGCCGGATGGGCCTGGCCCGACAGGTCCTGGCAGGCCATGCCGATGAAGGCGCCGGTGAAGTTGGGGAGGCCGGGGTGGGTGACTTCGTCCGACAGGATGCTGGCGTCGTGGACATCCGGAAGGATATGCCAGTCTTCCCCATCGGCCCGCCAGGCGAAGCGCAGCCGGTCGCCATCCACGGCGGCGCGCAGATCGATCGCGCCGTCGGGCAGCCGGTCGGCGACGATGTCGAATCTGTTGCCCTCCGGATTTTCGGGCGAAGCGGAGAGGATCTGGAGCTGCCGCCGGCCTTCCTCGGCGCTGACGCATAGATAATAGAATTTGGTGCTGTTATAATAATAGATGAGGCCCGCCGCCTGCTGGAAGCTGCGGGGCTCGAAGGAGAGCGAGGTCGTCGCGGTGAAGCGGAAGGCGGTCTGCCGCCGCGCCACCAGCGCCTGCTCGAACAGGCTGCCGACCGTTTCACGCCCGTAAAGACGCAGGAAGCTGGGCCGGGCCGTCAGGCTGAACAGCCGTTCCGGGGCGGGGCTGCGCAGCCATTGCAGGTCCCGTGGCAGTTGGGGAAGGTCGAAGCGCCCGTCCCAGCGTTCGATGTCCCATGGGGCGGGCGGCAGGTCCGGCGCAGGCGGCGTCCGGTCGGGCCGCGCGTCCCCGTTGACGGTGCGCAGCCAGCCATCCTCGCCCCACAGCATCGGTTGTATCGCGGTTTCGCGCCCCATGATGCAGCGTTCGCGCCCCGGCAGGGGACGGCCGCACAGATAGGCCAGCCAGGTGCTGCCATCCGCCAGTTCCACCAGATCGCCGTGGCCGGCGCGGGCGATGGGCGCGTCCTTGCGGCCTGCGCTGGTCAATATGGCTCCATCCGGATGCACTTCATAGGGGCCGAGCAGGTCGGGCGCGCGCGCCATGACGACGGCATGATCCCAGCCCGTGCCCCCTTCGGCGACCAGCAGATGATAGAAGCCGCCACGCTTGTAGAGATGCGGCCCTTCGGTAAAGCCGCGCTCCGTGCCCTTGAAGATCAGCGTCGGTTCGCCGACCAGCTTCAGCGTCGCGCGGTCCAGTTCCTGCGCCTGTATGCCGGCGAACCGGCCATGGCCGGGCCGGTGGTCCCACAGCATGTTGAGCATCCAGCTGCGCCCGTCATCGTCATGGAATAGCGCCGGGTCGAAACCGCTGCTGTTGAGGTGCACCGCGTCCGACCATATGCCGTCGACCGTTTCGCAGGTGACGACATAATTGGGGAAGTCGCGCAACGACATGCCCTTCGCCCCCTGAACGGTGGTGGCGCCGTAACGCTTGACGTCCGTGAAGACCAGCCAGAAGCGGCCGTCCGCATGGCTGAGGTCCGGGGCCCATACGCCGCAGCCGTCGGGATCGCCGCGCATGTCGAGCTGCCCCGCGCGGTCGAGCGGGCGGGCGACGAGCCGCCAGTTCACCAGGTCGCGGCTGTGGTGGATCTGCACGCCCGGATACCATTCGAAGGTGGATGTCGCGATGTAGAAATCGTCGCCCACGCGCACGATCGACGGATCAGGATTGAAGCCCCGCAAAATGGGGTTGGAAATGTTTGTCATCGAGGCTTGCGCACCAGCGTCCACAAAATGACGGCGCCGACCAGGTCGAGCACGCCGAGCAGGATGAAAAAGGGCTCATAGCCGACCCGGTCGACCATCTGCCCAAGGGAAAGGGAAAAGACCAGCACCCCCAGATTCCCGGCCAGGCCCGCCATGCCGGCGGCGGTCGCCACCTCATTCCTGGCGAACAGGTCGGACGCCAGGGTGATGACCGTCACCGACAGGGTCTGATGGGCGAAGCCGCCGAGGCAGAGCAGGGCGATCGCCGCATAGGGATTGGTGGCAAAGCCGACAAAGGCCATGCCGGTCATCAACAGGGCGCCAAGCGTGAAGGCCCAGCGCCGCGCATCGACAAGGTCGATCCCCCTGCGCTGGAGGAAGGCGACGACGGCCGGGCCGAACAGGCATCCAAGGTCGGCGGCCAGGAAGGGCAGCCAGGCGAACAGCGCGATTTGCCCAAGATCGAAGCCGCGCACGCGCGCGAGGTAGAGCGGCATCCAGAAGGACAGCATGCCCCAGACCGGATCGGCCAGCAGGCGGGGAAGCGCTATGCCCCAAAGGTCGCGCCGCCGCGCAAGGGCGAGCACAGCGGGTTTTTCGGCGCGAGCGGCCAGGCGCTGTTCCTGGTTGTTCAGGATATAGTCGCGCTCCGCTTGACTCAGCCGCCGGTGCCGCATCGGGCTGTTGTAATGGAGGAACCAGAGGACCGACCAGATGAGGCCTATGCCCCCCGCCACGACGAAGGCCAGCCGCCAGCTATGCACCATGACGGCCCAGGCGACGAGCGGCGGGGCGAAGACCGCGCCGAAGGAAGCGCCGATATTGTAGATGCCGCCCGCGATGCCGCGTTCCCTGGAGGGGAACCATTCCGCCACCAGCTTCTGGCCGGCGGGCTGGGCCGATCCTTCCGCCAGGCCGAGCAGCCCGCGCAGCGCGGCGAATCCGAACCAGCCATTCACAAGGCCATGCGCCATGGTGACCAGCGACCAGACCGCGACGCATATGGCGAAGCCAATGCGCAGCCCTACGCTGTCGAGGAAATAGCCGGCCGCCGGCTGGAGCATCACGCCCAGTTGGAAGGCGCCGGTTATCCAGCCATATTCGACGTTGCTGATCTTCTGTTCGGCAAGGATCACGGGCGCGGCAACGCCCAGCACGGAACGCGACAGATAATTGATGACCATCGCGCCCACAAACAGGCCGATGATCGTCCAGCGGAACTTGCCGACCAGCGTCAACATGGCGGCCTGCCCCAGCGCGAGCCGCGAAATCGCCTGGGTTTTCGGGCGATGGGAGCCGGGCCGCCGTCCTCCACGGACTTGGCATGGCGGCGGCATTTGTGGTTCGAAAGCAACATCCCCTCCCGATAATCTTGTATGAGTATTGACAATAATCCTCCTCCAATCAATAGGCATTGTTAGCGCTAACTAAAAATCAGTCGATTCCTTGTTATCGTTTGACGGTGAAGGCGCGCGGCCGGGGCGACAGCCCCGCATTCAGATGCAAAGCATCATTTTATTGGGGAGAGCAGGATGTCGGATTTCCAGTTTCAACGCCGTTTGATGCGCGCGGGTTGCGCCATGGCAAGCATGGCCGCGCTCGGCATCGGCCTTGTCCATGCGCCCGCTTTCGCACAGGCGGCGAGCCAGGCTTCGGCGCCCCAGAATGGCGAAGAGCGCGCCAGCACTTCGGACATCGTGGTCACCGGATCGCGCATCAAGGCCAGCGGCTATACTGCGCCGACGCCCACGACCGTGATCGATGAAACGTCGATCCAGGCCAATGCGCAGCCCAACATCTTCACCACCATTGCCCAGTTGCCGTCGCTTCAGGGCTCAAGCGGCACCACGGTCAACACCTTCAGCACCTCAAGCGGCCAGCAGGGCCTCAGTTCCTTCTCGCTGCGCGGCGTGGGCGCGATCCGTACCCTGACGCTGATCGATGGCCAGCGGGTTGTCGGCGCGAACGTGACCGGCGTTCCCGACGTCAGCCTGTTCCCGCAATTGCTGATCCAGCGCGTCGACGTGGTGAATGGCGGTGCGTCGGCCTCCTACGGATCGGACGCCGTGGGCGGCGTCGTCAACTTCATCACCGACACCCGCTTCAAGGGGCTGAAGGGCAATATCCAGGGCGGCATCAGCAAATATGACGACAATGAACAGGTGCTCGTCCAGCTTGCGGCCGGCACCAGCTTCCTGGACGATCGCGCGCATCTGGTCGTCAGCGGCGAATATGCCAATGAAGACGGCGTGGGCGGTGGCGACTGGGGCATCGGCCTGGCCGGCGGCCGCGACTGGTTCAAACAGACCAGCCTGATCGACCGTGGCGTCATCAATGACGGATCGCCGCGCTATGTGCTGCGCGATTATGCGCAGGCCTATAACTACACCAAATATGGCCTCATCACCTCCGGCCCGCTGCAGGGCACGGCGTTCGACCAGAACGGCAACCCGTTCCAGTTCAACTATGGATCGAACGGCGTCCCCGCGCGTGACGGCACGACCAATGTGCGCGGCTGCTTCCCCGGCTTCTGCCTTGGCGGAGACCTGTCGGGCAATGTCGATGCGGGCCGTTCGCTCCAGTCGTCCATCGAACGCATCAACACTTATGCACGCCTCGGCTTCGACTTTGCCGATAATGACGAACTCTACTTCACCTTCAACTTCGGCCAGGTGAAGACGCAGAACCAGCCGGTGGGCGGCATGAACAAGCCGGGCCTGACGATCCAGTGCGCCAATCCGTTCGTGCCGGCGTCGATCAAGGCGGCCTGCGCGACGGCGGGCATCACCAGCTTCGGCTATGGCACCAGCAACGCCGCGCTGGGCAACACGCAGGTCAACACCGACCGCCGCCAGTATCGCGCGGTGATCGGCGCCAAGGGTCAGTTCGACTTCCTGGGCACCGAATGGTCGTACGACAATTATTATGAGCGCGGCACGAACTATACCGACATCGATGTGTCGAACATCCTGCTCACCAACCGCTTCAACGACGCGATCAACGCAACCACGCTGAACGGCGCGGTGGTGTGCGCCAGCGCCGCGGCGCGGGCGAACGGATGCCAGCCGCTCAACATCTTCGGCGGCAACCCGTCGGCGGCTGCGCTCGCCTATATCATGCCGGAGAACGGACCCCGCCAGCGGACCCGCCAGACGCAGGACGTGATCAGCATCAACATCTCCGGTTCGCCGGTGGAACTGTGGGCCGGACCGCTGTCGATCGCCTTCGGCGGCGAATATCGCCACGAATTCTATCGCGTGAAGGCCGATCCCTATGGCGTCGGCACCAATTTCCAACCGAGCGAACCCGACTATCCGTTCGATCCCACGCTGCTGCCCGGCGGCAACAACTGGTATGCCGGCAATTACAAGAGCGGCGGCGGCGCCTATGGCGTGAAGGAAGCCTTTTTCGAGGCCGATCTGCCGGTCCTCAACAGCGACGCGCTCGGTCGCGCCAACATCAACGGTGCAGTGCGCGTGACCGACTACAGCACGTCCGGCACCATCTGGGCATGGAAGGTCGGCGGCACATGGAACCTCCCGATCGAAGGATTCCGCCTGCGCGGCGTGACGTCCAAGGACGTCCGCGCGCCCAACCTGTCGGAACTGTTCGCCGCGCCGGTCACCACGACATTGCCCAATTTCTTCGACCCGTTCCGGGGCGTCAATGTGCTCGCGATCCAGAACAGCATCGGCAACCCGAACCTGCGTCCGGAAACGGCGCGCAACACGACGGCGGGCATCGCCTTTTCCGGCGCGTCCTGGCTGCCGGGCCTCAGCGTTTCGTTCGATTATTACAAGATCAAGATCAAGGACGTCATCTCCAGCCTGGGCGCGGGCGACATCGTCAACCTTTGCTTCCAGAATGTCCGTCCCGAAACCTGCAGCGCGTTCAACCTGAACAACCAGCAGGGGCCGAACTTCATCAATGTGCAGGCGTTCAACCTGGCGTCGATCGATACCAGCGGGTTCGACATAGAGGCGAGCTACCAGTGGCGGCAGCCTCTGGGCCTGCCGGGCACCCTGACCCTGCGCGGCCTTGCGACGCATGTCAGCAAGTTCGTGACGGACTCCGGCCTGATCGGCACGATCCCGGTCGACAGCGCGGGCGTCAATACCGGCAACACGCCCGACTGGAAGTTCCTGGCGATCCAGAGCTACGAGAATGAGAAATTCTCGTTCATGATCCAGGAGCGCTGGTTCAGCGACGGCGTGCTGGGCCACCAATATGTGGTTTGCCAGCCGGGCACCTGCCCTGCGTCCACCAACAATCATCCGACCATCGACCAGAATTTCATGCCCGGCGCCTTCTACATGGACATTGGCGGCACCTATAATGTCACGCCGCAGGTGACCGCCTATTTCAAGGTCGACAACCTGTTCGATCGCGATCCGGCCAAGTCGCCATTCTTCGTCAATCCCGCGCTCTACGATGTCGTCGGGCGCATGTATCGGGCAGGCGTTCGTTTCCGTTTCTAGGACATGGTGCGGGAAATCGGGAACCGGTCTTCTGCTCATGACCAGGTCAACGTCTGAATGAAGACCATGCTGTCGGGGTCGAAGCGACACCGGCAGCATGGCGATGAACTGGGGAGAGGTTTGCGTCCAGAGCTTTGCCTGGGCCAGGGCAGCGGCGGTTTTCCCCTTCCCCCGCCTTGCCCCATGCCTCTCCTCCCTCTTCTTCCGCGGCATCGGGCCGCTTGCGCCGGGCCGTCAAGCGCGCAATCCCTTCCTTCCACCGGGAATATGTGGTAGCGCTCCCAAAATAAGAGGCGAGAGGGTGGGATGGCAGGGGATATTTTTCCGTCGCTGACGAACATATTGGCGCCCCACGGGCCGCCGGTCAGCGCGAAGCTGCTGAGTTTCGCTCCCGGCGACTACAGCATCCATTTCTTCCTGCAACTCGCGCTCATCGTCCTCGCCTGCCGGGGGGTGGGCTGGTTCTGCCGCAAATTCCTGGCGCAGCCCCAGGTAGTCGGGGAAATGATCGCCGGCGTGATCCTGGGGCCCTCGCTGTTCGGCGTCGTCGCGCCCGACCTGCAGGCGATGATCTTTCCCAGGGAAACCAACAATGTGCTATACGCCGGCGCGCAGTTCGGCGTGGCGCTTTACATGTTCCTCGTCGGCCTGACGCTGCGCCTGGATCATTTCCAGTCGAAGGCCCGGAACGCGGCGATGGTGTCGGGCGCGGGGCTGTTCGCGCCTTTCGTCATCGCGATCCTGATCACGCCCTGGCTTGTCACCGTTCCCGGCCTTTTCGCGGAGGGCATAGGTCAGGGCAGCGCGACGCTCTTCATGGGCGCATGCATTGCCCTGACCGCCTTTCCGATGCTGGCGCGGATCATCAACGAACGCGGCCTTGCCGACAGCCCGCTCGGAACCCTTTCGCTGACGGCCGGGGCGTTCGACGACGCCGCATCCTGGTGCGTGCTGGCCGTGGTGCTCGCCCTGTTCGGCGGCGGCAGCGGCGTTGCCGTTCTGGCGATCGTCGGCGCCTTCCTCTATGTCGGTTTCCTGCTGCTGTTCGGTCGGCGCCTGCTTGCGCCGCTGGGGCGCGCGGTAGAGGCGCAGGGCGAAATGAGCATGACCGTGCTGGCGATCACGCTGGCGCTGTTCTGCCTGTCCGCCTTCATCATGGACGCGATCGGCATTCACGGCATATTCGGCGGCTTCATCCTGGGCGTATTCATGCCGCGCGGTTTGTTCGTGGAGGAACTGAGGAAGAAGGTCGAACCGTTGGCCGTCGTCATCTTGCTGCCGATGTTCTTCACCTATTCCGGGTTGAACACGCGCCTCGACATGGTGAATTCGCTTTCCTTCCTGCTCATTGCGCTCGGCATATTGGTCGCCTCCATCCTTGCCAAGTTCGGCGCCTGCTATGCGGCGGCGCGCCTGTCGGGCGAGGATAATCGGACCGCGCTGGGAATCGGCGCGCTGATGAACTCGCGCGGACTGATGGAACTCATCATCATCAATATCGGCATTCAGAAGGGCATTATCGAACCCGCCCTGTTCTCGATGCTGGTGTTGATGGCGATCGTCACCACCATGATGGCGGGGCCGCTGTTCGAGATAGTCTATGGAAGGCGCGCGCGGGCGGAGGGGGAATTGGGTCGGCTGGGGGCCGCGGCCTGATCTCCCTGTCGTGAGCCGCCCCTAAGGTGTGTGGGGATTCAGCTCAGGGTGGAGCGAAAATGGTGGATTTCGAGAACCTCGAAACGAGGCAGGTGACTCGTTTCGACGCAGCGTACTCAAAGTACGTGAGCACTGGAAGCGCAGAAAGCCGTCATTTGCAGCCCGCCATGGGCTGAATCCCCACACACCTTAGACCGGCCGAACCGGCACGACCGCGAGCATATCGGAGGATGTGAGGAAAAGGCGTCGCCCGGCGGCGTCCAGCGCGCAGTTCGCCACCGACTTGCCCGTCCCGATCAGCCCCAGCGCCCTGCCGTCCGGGGCGAGTATGTGGACGCCCCCCGGACCTGTGGCGAAGACATGCCCATTGCGTGAAACCTTGATGCCGTCCGGCAGGCCGGGCAGGCCCTTCTCCTGTTCCGCGCGCATGTCGTGGAACAGGCGCTGACCCGTCGGAAAGCCGCGTTCATCGAGCGAATAGGCCAGAACCTCCGGCCGCTGCTCATCGGACAGTGCAAGATAGAGCGTCCTGCCGTCCGGCGATACCGCAACGCCATTGGGGCGGCGGTGACTGCCGTCCAGCAGCGACAGCGCTCCGTCCGGACCCAGCGCATAGAGGCCGCAATGCTCCAGTTCCCGCAACGCAGACCTATCGCCATCCGTCAGCCCATAGGGCGGGTCGGTGAAATAGATCATGCCCGACGGCGCGACGCACAGATCATTGGGGCTGTTGAAACGCTTGCCCTGGAACCGGTCGGCCAAAATGGTCCGGGCGCGCGTGCGCAGGTCGATTCGCACGATGGCGCGCGTGCCGCTGTCCGCGGCGATCAGCGCGCCGGAGGAATCGATCGCCAGACCGTTGAGGCCCGGCTCCCTGATGCCGGGCGGCACGGGGCCTTGCAGGCCGGAAGGCGACAGGAACGGACGCACCCCATCCTTCGGCCGCCAGCGATACAGGATATTGGACGGCGGATCGTTGAACAGCAGGCAATTGTCCCGCGGCGCCCAGACCGGACCCTCGGCCCATTTATAGCCCCTGGCGAGGACGGTCACGGACGCGGATGGCGCGACGATCCGGTCCAGTTCGGGGTCGAGCCGCCGGATCGAGCCGATGGGGGCGGCCACCGCCGCGCCCAGCCGCGCGCCGACGGGCAGGCTCGCCAGACCGGCCAGGAACATCCGGCGCGACGTCATGCCCTTATGGCGACCTCTCGCCGCTCGGCCGCCGAACGGTAGATCGCTTCGATCACGCGCATGTCGGCAAGGCCTTCCTCGCCCGGCACGATGGGGGTCGTGCCGTTGACGATGCATTCGGCCATATGATCGAGCTGCCCCGCAAACTGGTTCTTGGCCGCGGGCGGGAGCGTGCGCGGGGTCGTGACGCCATCCTTGCGGATCGACATGCTCTGCCCCTGATAAGGGGTCGCCGGTTCCATGTCGATCCAGCCCTGCGTGCCGATGACGCGATAGCCATTATGGGAGGAACTATAGCTGGAGATGCAGTTGGCGACGATGCCGGATGGAAAGCGCAGCAGGAAGCTGATGCGGTCCTCCACCGTCTTGAAGCGGGGATCGGCTTTGTCCGTGGTCTCGACGGCGCTGACCGAAACCGGCTCTTCCCCGGTCAGGTAACGGGCTGCGTTCAGGCTGTAGATGCCGATGTCCATCATCGATCCGCCGCCCGACAACGGTCGGTCGAGCCGCCACTGGTCCGGCCGGGCCGGGAAACCATGTTCGGCGGTGATGAGGCGGGTGGGGCCGACATGGCCGCCGCGCGCCAGTTCGATGGCGAGCCGGTTATAGGGTTCGAACCGCGAACGATAGCCGATCATCAGCTTCGTCCCCGCCTTGCGGCAGGCGGCGATCATCGCCTCGCACTCCGCGACGGACACGGCCATGGGCTTTTCACACATCACATGCTTGCCCGCCTGCGCCGCGCGGATGCTATATTCGGCATGCATGCTGTTGGGCAGCACCACATAGACGACGTCGATGTCCGGATTGTCCCGGATGCGATCGAAATCGGCATAGCTGTAGCGGTGGGTCGCCGCTATGCCATATTGCGCGCCATATTGGTCCAGCTTGGCCGGCGTGCCGCTGACGAGGGCGACCAGCCTCGCATGCTCGCAACCCGCGAAGTTCGGCATGATCTGGCGCGTGGCGTAGGAACCCAGCCCGACAATGGCATAGCCGATCTTGCGCGCCGGCGCCGCGCCGGCGCGCGTTGCCATGCCGGCCAGAACCATTCCGGCGCCAAGGCCGCCCAGGATTTCACGACGGGAAGTGGTCGCCACGCGAAGCTCCCTTTTTTCTGGAGGATGAATGAGGGGTCAGTCGGCGGCGCGGCCAAGCGCGGGGCGCAGCCAGCCCAGATTGCGCGCGACGATGGCCGCCTGGGTGCGGTTGCGGACGTTCAGCTTCCGCATCAGCGCCGTCATATGAACCTTCACCGTGGCTTCGGCCATGCCCAGTTCATAGGCGATCTGCTTGTTCAGCAGGCCCGAATGAACGCAGCGCAGAACCTTCATCTGGGTGGGGGTGAGCTGGGGCGGTTCGGCCGTCCTGATGCCCTGGGGCCTCTGATCCTGATGACCGAGGCTGTCATGCAGATCCAGCGCGATGTGCATCCTCTCTCTCCCTGTTTTGCCGGGCGCTGTCCTGCCCGGCGCTATTCTACCCGGCCTATTCCGCCAGGCTTGCCGAGGCAGCGCGGTTCGCGCACTGCCATGTCGGATTCGATAACGCTAACATACCGGAATCGGTCAGACAGCTTCAAGCGAAAAATGCGATATACGACCCCATATCTGTGGTTTTGCGCTGAAATCATGGCTATGACCTGTCTAACAGGTTTAAGCAGCGGCTGATCTCCGCATGGCCCTATCACCATATAGAAGAGAGGGGAGAGGATGGCGTTAACATCAGTTATGGCGGCGGTGGCTCCTCATCCGCCGGTCGCCCGCGTCGGTGCGGGAGCAGGCGCCGCATGAGCCCGGCGGACTATCGGCTGATCTTCTCGGCCATTGCCGGCATCGCGCTCTCCATCACGCTCATCATCCGGGGGCGGCTGCATCCGTTCGTGGGCCTGCTCTGCGGCGCCTTCACCGTGGGGCTGCTGGCGGGCCTGCCGATGGAGGAAACCGCAAAGGCGGTGGAGAAGGGCGCGGGCGCCATCCTGGGCGGCACGGGCCTTGTCGTCGCGCTTGGCCTCGGCCTTGGCGCGATGCTCCAACTGTCGGACGGCGCAGGCGGACTCGCGCGCGCTGCGCTGCGCATTTCAGGCATTGGGGGCGCGCCCTGGGCCAGCCTTTTCACCGCCATCGTGATCGGTCTGCCCCTCTTCTTCGAAACGGGGCTGGTGCTGCTGCTGCCGATCGTCGCTTCGGCGGCGGCGGCCTTGCCCAATGGGCAGAACAACGACACGGCCAAGCTCCGCCTGATGCTGCCCGCCCTGTCGGGCCTGTCGGTGGTCCATGCGCTGGTGCCGCCGCATCCCGGCCCGTTGCTGGCCGTGAACGCGCTGGGCGCCAATCTGGGCCTGACGCTGGTCTATGGCCTGATCGTCGGCATCCCCACCGCCATCATCGCCGGCCCGCTGCTGGCCCGCTTCACCGCGCCCGGCGTGAAGCTCAGTCCTCCGCTGCTCGATCCCGTGCGCGTCGATGTCGCGACTCCTTCCGTCGGCCGCGCACTGGCGGCCGTGCTGCTGCCGGTCGTGCTGATCGCGGCGGGGCAGGCGGTCGCGCTGATGCCGCCGGACATGGCGACGCTGTTCCACTGGCTGAGCTGGATCAGCGATCCGGTCGTCGCGCTGCTCGTGGCGGTGCTTGCTGCATTGCCGCTGCTGTTCGGGCGACGCATCGCCGACCGCAGCATCCAGAACGCCATCTGGACGGAGGCGATGACGCCCGCCGGGGGCATCATCCTGGCCATCGGCGCGGGCGGCGCGCTGAAGCAGGTGCTGGTGACGGCGGGGCTTTCCGACATGTTGGTGCGGCTGGCGCAGGGCGGCGCGATCTCCCCGATCCTGCTTGCCTGGGGCGTGTCCGTCTGCATTCGCCTGGCGACCGGTTCAGCCACGGTGGCGACGATCACCACGGCAGGCGTCATGGAGGGGCTGGTCGCCGCATCCGGCGTGCAACCCGAATGGATGGTCCTCGCCATCGGCGCGGGTTCGCTGTTCTTCTCGCACGTCAACGATCCCGGTTTCTGGCTGGTGAAAAGCTATCTTGGCACCGACATGCCCGGCACTTTCAAGACCTGGTCGATCATGGAGACAGTCGTCGCCGTCGTCGGCCTGCTGCTGGTGCTGGCGGCGAGCAGTATCTTCTAGCAAGGGGGGCAGCCATGACTTCGACAGACAGGCAGGTGTCCCGATGACGCAGGCGCGGCTTTCCGACCATGCCTATGCCGGCATTGTCGAGATCATCAAGGCGGAAGGTCTGGAGGTCGGTGAACGCCTGCCCTCCGAATCGCGGCTGGCGGAGATGTTCGGCGTCTCCCGCGCCATCGTGCGGGAAGCTTTGGTGCGGCTGGCGTCGGACGGCATAACGGAGGCGCGGCGGGGCGCCGGCTCCTTCGTCAAGAGCCGCCCGTCGGAACGGCTGACGGCCTTCATGCCGCTCAGCGAACTGCCGACGACGCTCGGCAGCTATGAGGTGCGCTTCGTGCTGGAGGCGGAGGCCGCGCGCCTCGCCGCCACCCGGCGGACGGGGCATGAAATGGCGCATATCGAAGAAGGGCTGGCGCTGTTGAGCCAGGCCCTGCTGTCCAGCGAGCCCGCCCATGCCGAGGATATGGAACTGCACCGCCGCATTGCGGAAGCGACCGGCAATCCGGCCTTCGTCATCACCTTCGATGCGCTATATGGCGATGTAGAGAAGATCATGCGGGCGGGCGTCGACATCTCCCGCTCCCGCCCGCCGGAGGTGATCGCGACCATGCTGCGCGAGCATGAGCTGATCGTCGACGCGATCCGCGCCCAGGACCCGGAGGGCGCCGCGCTCGCGATGCGCTGGCATTTGTGGGAAGGACGCCGCCGCCTGATGCCGTGAAGGCAATCAGCGCAGCCAGTCCAGCGTCAGATCGCGCAGCGCGCCGGGCGGCGTGTCGGTGGTCAGGATCATCGCGCCCTCGTCCGGCTGCGGCCGTTCCAGCGTCGCCAACTGGCTGTCCAGCAGGCTGGCGGGCATATAATGGCCGGGGCGGTTGCAAAGGCGCGCCAGCAACTGGTCCCGGCTGTTTTCCAGCAGGACAAAACGCACAGGCGCGCCGATCGCCGTGCGCAGCCGGTCGCGATAGCTTCTGCGCAGCGCCGAGCAGGCAAGGACCGCCGCGCCGTTCGCCGCTATCGCATCCGCCGCCGCTTGCCCCAGACGGTCGAGCCAGGGCCAGCGATCCTCGTCGGTCAGCGCCCGCCCGCCGCGCATCTTCTCCACCGCATCGGTCGAGTGGAAACTGTCGCCCTCCAGAAAGGGACAGGCCAGCGCTTCGGCCAGCAGGGCGCCCAGCGTCGACTTGCCGCAGCCGCTGACGCCCATGACGATGACGGCGAGCGGCAAGGAGGGGGCAGGATCGGCGGATGATGGCAAAATGGCGTCCCTGGCAGGCGGGCGATGGCGCCCTGATGACGCACCGCCCCGATGTCCCTTCGCTATAGCTTTGCCGGCAGAGGCATGAAAACTACGACCTTTGTCGCAAGTGCCAAGCGCCGGCCCCGGCCTTAGCCATGGGTCGAGGCGACAACTATCTCGGGAGACGGTGATGATCGGACGCGCCATGATGGCGGCTCTGCTGGCGGCGACGGCCCTGGCGGGGGCCGAACAGGCACAGGCGGAGCAGGCATCCTCCGCGGGCCGCTCGGTCTTCCCCCTTGCCCCCGACGAACCCGATGCCGTCACCGTCAGGGCGAAGGGCGACGGCCGCGCGGACGACAGCGCGGCGATCCAGCAGGCGCTCGACAAGGCGCGGGACAGGACCGGCCATGGCATCGTCTTCCTGCCGTCCGGCACCTATCGCATCACGCGCACGCTGGTGATCCCGGCGGGCGTGCGCGTCTATGGCGTGGGGCCGACGCGCCCCGTGATCCTGCTGGGCGCCAATACGCCCGGGTTCCAGCAGGGCGTGTCGACCATGATCGTCTTCGGCGGCGGCGACCAGTATAATGTCGGCCAGGTGCCCGTGCCGGTGCCGACCGTCGTCCCGCGCGAAAAGGTGGTGCGCGACGCCAATTCAGGCACTTTCTATTCCTCGATGAGCAATGTCGACATAGAGATCGCGCCGGGCAATCCGGCGGCGGCGGGCGTGCGCTTCCGCATGGCGCAGCATGCCTTCCTCAGCCATATGGAATTCCGCCTCGGCACCGCCTTTGCGGGCGTCTATCAGGCGGGCAACGTCATCGAAAATGTCCATTTCCAGGGCGGCCGCTATGGCATCGTGACGGAAAAGACCTCGCCCGCCTGGCAGTTCACCCTGCTCGATTCCACCTTCGACGGCCAGCGCGACGCCGCCATCCGGGAACATGAGGTGGACCTGACGCTGGTCAATGTCGCGATCCGCAACACGCCCGTCGGGATCGAGATCGACCGGGGCTATGGCGACAGCCTGTGGGGCAAGGATGTCCGATTCGAAAATGTGTCGAAGGCGGGCGTCATCATCTCCAATGAGAAGAATGTCTTCACCCAGGTCGGCTTCGAAAACGCGCTGGCGGTGAACAGCCCGGTCTTCGCGCGCTTCCGCGACAGCGGGCAGGCGGTGAACGGCAAGGGCAGGGCCTATAGGGTGGCGTCCTTCTCCTACGGCCTCGCCGTGCCCACGCTCGGACGGACGGGCGAGTACAGGACGGAAGCGGAGGTGGAGGCGCTGCCCGCCATGCCCGCGCCCAGGACGCCCGCCATCCGCGACCTTCCGGATATGGCGCAATGGGTCAACGTCCGCACGCTGGGCGCGATGGGCGACGGCAGGGCGGACGACACCGCCGCGATCCAGAAGGCGATCGACAGCCACCGCATCCTCTATTTCCCGACCGGCTTCTACAAGGTCACCGACCGGTTGAAACTGCGCCCGGACAGCGTGCTGATCGGCTTGCACCCGGCGGTCACGCAGCTTTATATTCCGGACAACAATCCCGGACATGCCGGCCTCGGCACGGTGCTCCCCATATTGGAAAGCCCCAGGGGCGGCGACAATATCCTGTCCGGCCTCGGCCTCTTCACCGGCCGCGTGAACCCGCGCGCCTCCGCGCTGCTGTGGCGCTCGGGCGAGAACAGCCTGGTGGACGACGTCAAGATCATGGGCGGCGGCGGCACCCCCACCGCAGACGGCACGACGCTCGGCAGCCTGCGGGTCCACACCGGCGATCCCGTCACGGACGACCGGCTGGACGCGCAATATCCCAGCATCTGGGTCACGGACGGGGGCGGCGGCACCTTCGTCGATGTGTGGAGCCCCAACAGCTTCGCGCAGGCGGGTTTCTATGTCACGGACACCCGCACGCCGGGCCATGTCTATGAAATGTCGGTCGAACATCATGCCCGCAATGAATTCGTGCTCGACAATGTGCATAATTGGGAGTTCCTGGCGCCCCAGACCGAACAGGAAGTGGGCGACGGGCCCGACGCCATCTCGCTCGACATCCGCAATTCCAGCAACCTGCTGTTCGCCAATTATCATGGCTATCGGGTCACGCGCACCTATGCGCCGGAGGAAAGCGCGGTGAAGCTCGCCAATTCGGGCGACATCCGCTTCCGCAACGTCCACATCAACGCCGAAAGCGGCTATGCCACCTGCGACGACGAAGGCTGCGGCACCTTCCTGCGGGCGAGCAAATATCCGTTCGACAATGCGATAGAGGATGTGACTCGCAAGCTGTTCGTGCGGGAAAGGGAGTTTGCGAAGCTCGACATCGGACCGGCGGGCAGCACCATCCCCGCCCCGCCGCCCGGCGGCACGAAGGTCGATAAGCTGGAGGACGGCTTCTGGTCGATCTCCGGCGCGGCGGTGGACCCGCAGGGCGCGCTCTATTTCATCGACCGCCGGTTCCAGCGCATCCACCGCTGGAGCGAGGACAAGGGGCTGGAGATCGTGCGCGACCATGCGCTCGACCCGGTGAACCTTGCCATCGACGCATCGGGCCATGTGATGGTGCTGTCCTCCCTGGGGCCGAAGGCGGGCGTCTATTCCTTCGATCCGGCGGGGCCGAAGGATGCGATGACGCCGATCCGGCCCACTCCGGTGCGCAACGCCGCCGCCGCCCGGACATTGCTGCCGGTCAACTGGTGGAACAATGGCGAGTTTCGCGACCAGCTCGACTTCGGGACCTATCGGTTCACCACATTGGCGGAGATGTTCGCACGCGACGTGGGAACGCCCAAGGCGCAGGAATATCTGTCACCGGACGGCAGCCTGTCGCTGCCCGCCTTCCGCACCTGGCAGCAGGGGCCGGTCGACCATAGCGGCTGGCGCTGGTCCGACAGCCTCAACGCTTATGGTTTCGTGTCGGGCGAGCCGGGCGAGCGCCTGTTCGTCACCAATGCGTCGGAAAATGTCACCTATAGCGGCACGGTGGGCGCGGGCGGCGCGCTGACCGATCTTCGCCGCTTCGCCAATCGCGGCGGGGAAAGCGTGGCCGTGGACGGCCGGGGCCGCGTCTATGTCGCGAACGGGCAGATCTTCGTCTATGGGCCGGACGGCAGGGAAAGCGGCCGGATCGACGTGCCCGATCGTCCGTTGCAGATCCTGTTCGGGGGCCCGGACAGGCGCACGCTGTTCATCCTGACGCACCACGCCCTCTACGCGGCGAAGCCGTAGGAAAACGCCGCCACGGCGCGCCTACGACCTATGTCGTAAGTGCGGCGCGGCGGGCCGGGGGCTAATCTTTGCGGCATCGCCGGGCATGGGCGCAGCCGGCCGGCAACGGGCGGCCAGATATAAAAGGGGAAGGATCAATGAAAGTGACGATCGCAATCCATCGACATCTGGCCGGCGTCAGCCTCGCGGCGGTGGCGAGCATGGCTCTGGCCGGCGCGGTCCGGGCCCAGGACGCGGCCACGCCCCCGACGGCCGCGCCCCAGGCGCAGACGGAGGATGCGGGCGCGGCGCGCAATGCCGACATCGTCGTCACCGGGTCGCGCATCACGACCAGCGGCTTCAACGCGCCCACGCCAACCACGGTGATCGGTGAGGAGCAGATCGCCAACAATGCGCAGCCCAATATCTTCAACACCGTCGCCCAATTGCCTTCGTTGCAGGGATCGACCGGCGCGTCGACCGGCACCTTCAGCACGTCGAGCGGCCAGCAGGGCCTCAGCTCCTTCTCCCTGCGCGGCCTGGGCCCGATCCGCACCCTGACCTTGCTCGACGGCCAGCGCGTCGTCGGCGCGAACGTCACCGGCGTTCCCGACATCAGCATGTTCCCGCAGCTTCTGGTGAAGCGCGTCGACGTGGTGACGGGGGGCGCGTCGGCCTCCTACGGCTCCGATGCGGTCGGCGGCGTCGTCAACTTCATCACCGACACCCGTTTCGAAGGGTTCAAGGGCAATATCCTTGGCAGCATCACCAAATATGGCGACGATGAAACCGCGCTGGTGCAGGCGGCCTGGGGCAAGTCCTTCCTCGACGATCGCCTGCATGTCGTGCTGAGCGGCGAATATGACCATGAAGGCGGCGTGGGCGCCGGCGACTTCGGCACGGACCTCGCCGGCAGCCGCGACTGGTACCGCGCGACGACGCTGATGAACACCGGCCAGCTCAACAACGGCCTGCCGCAGTTCAACTATCGCGACTATGCACAGCCCTATCAATATGCGCGCTACGGCCTCATCAACAACGGCCCGTTGCAGGGCATCGCCTTCGACCGGAACGGCACGCCCTATAATTTCAACTATGGTTCGGGCGGCCAGCCGCTCGGCAACGGCCAGGTCAGCAACTGCTTCCGCGGCAACAGCTTCTGCCAGGGCGGCGACCTGTCGGGCGCGCCGGGTTCGGGCGCCTCTCTGAAATCGGCGCTGGAGCGCATCAACGGCTACACCCGGATCGGCTACGACTTCGCCGACGACAATGAAGCCTATGTGACGGTCAATGTCGCGCAGGTGAAGACCAGCAACCAGCCCAGCCCCGGCTATAACCGGCCCAGCCTGACCGTCCAGTGCGCCAACCCGTTCCTGCCGCAACTGGTGCGCGACCGCTGCGCCACGGCGGGCATCACGGAATTCAGCTTCGGCAGCAGCAACGGCGCCTTCCCCGATCCCCGGGTGCACACCGACCGCAGGCAATATCGCTTCGTCGGCGGGCTGAAGGGCAAGATCGGCGTCGGCGGAACGGACTGGAACTATGACGCCTATTATGAACATGGCATCACCATTTCCGACATCAGGGTGCGGGACATCGTCCTCCAGAACCGCTATGTCGCCGCAACCAATGCGATCACGCTCAACGGCGCCGTCGTCTGCGCCGATCCGGCGGCGCGGGCGGCGGGTTGCCAGCCGATCAACATCTTCGGCGGCTTCACCCCTTCGGATGCGGCGCTGGCCTATGTCGCGCCGCATGAGAACGGACCGTTCCAGCATACGAAGCTGACGCAGGACGTCGCCAGCCTCAACTTCTCGGGCAATCCGTTCGAACTGTGGGCTGGGCCGGTCTCGGTCGCGTTCGGCGGCGAATATCGCCGCGAATTCTATCGCGTGAACGCCGATCCCTATGGCGCGGGCGTTTCGCCGCTCAGCCCCAACAGCCCCGACTATCCGGCCGATCCGCTGCTCAATTCGACGCTGGGCAGCAACTGGGCGGCCGGCAACTACAAGAACGGGCGCGGCAAATATGAAGTGTGGGAAGGCTATCTCGAAGTCGACCTGCCGCTGATCGACAGCGACGCCATGGGCCGCGCGAACCTCAACGGCGCGGCGCGCGTCACCAACTACAGCACGTCGGGCACGGTCTGGACGTGGAAGGTCGGCGGCACCTGGGACACGCCGCTCGACGGCATCCGCCTGCGCGCCGTGACCTCGCGCGACGTGCGCGCGCCGAACCTGTCGGAACTTTTCGCGGCGCCCACGGTGACGACGCTGCCCAACTTCAACGATCCCTTCCGCAACCAGGCGGTGCAGGTGTTCCAGAACACCATCGGCAACACCAATCTGAAGCCGGAAGTGGCCCGCAACACCGAACTCGGCATCGTGCTGGCGCGGCCGTCATGGCTTCCCGGCCTCAGCCTCTCCTTCGACTATTACAACATCAAGCTCAGCGGCGTGGTCTCCACCCTGTCGGCGGACCAGATCGTCCGCTTCTGCTTCGAGGGCAACCAGGCCTTCTGCGGCGGCTTCCAGCTCGACGGGCCGCAGGGCACCAATTTCGTCAATGTCCAGCCCTTCAACCTCGCTTCCTGGAAGACCAGCGGCTTCGACATAGAGGCAAGCTATCAGTGGCAGCAGCCGCTGGGCCTGCCGGGCAGCTTCACCGTCCGGGCGCTGGGCACGCATATCCGCAAGTTCATCGTCAATGCGGGCATTGCGGGCGTCGACCCGGTCGATCAGGCGGGCGCCAACAACGGCAATACGCCGGACTGGAAATGGCTGGCGGTCCAGACCTACGACAGCGGCCGGTTCAGCTTCACGGTGCAGGAACGCTGGATCAGCGACGGCACCTTCGGCAATCAATATGTCGTCTGCCAGTCGTCCTGCCCGGCCTCGACCACGAACCACCCGACCATCGACTATAACCGGATGAAGGGCGCCTTCTACGTCGACATCGGCGCGACCTTCAAGTTCGGCGAAAACCTGTCGATCTACGGCAAGGTGGACAATCTGTTCGACAAGGACCCGGTCGCCGCGCCGCAGACCAACACCGGCCTGGACATCAACCCGGCGCTCTACGACACGCTGGGCCGCATCTACCGCGCGGGGGTTCGCTTCAACTTCTGATCTGCCACTCTCTCCCCCACCTCGTCCCGGCCTTCACCGGCCGGGACTTCTTGTAACTGGAGTATGTCGATGGTTCGTGGATTGAGCGGGGCCTGCGCGTCGGTGCTGCTGTTGCTGGCGGCGGCTGTACCCGCTCACGCTTCTCCATCCGTCTATACCGTTGCGCCCGACGAGCCGCGCGCCGTCACCGTCAAGGGCGCGGGGGACGGCCGGGCGGACGACAGCGCGGCGATCCAGCGCGCCATCGACGCGGCGGCGGAAAAGGGCGGCGGCGGCATCGTCTTCCTGCCGGCCGGCACCTATCGCATCAGCCGGACGATCTTCCTCTGGCCGGGCGTCCGCATCTTCGGCATCGGGGAAAGGCGCCCGGTCATCCTGCTCGGCCGGAACACGCCGGGCTTCCAGCGCGGCGTCGCCCATATGCTGATGTTCACCGGCAGCAAGCGCCAGACCGACCGGGACACGCCGCCCGCCGCCTTCCCCCCGGCGGGCAGCGTGCCGTTCAACAGGACCATCGCGGACGCCAATCCCGGCACCTTCTATTCTGCGCTCGGCAATATCGACTTCCGCATCATGGACGGCAATCCGGCGGCCACCGCGATCCGCTTCCACTCCGCCCAGCACAGCTTCGTCAGCCATGCCGATTTCGACATCGGCTCGGGCCTCGCCGGCCTCTACCATGTGGCGAATGAAGCGGAAGACCTGCATTTCCGGGGCGGGCGCTACGGCATCCTCGCGGAAAAGCCGTCCCCCGCCTGGGGCTTCGCGCTGGTCGACGCGACGTTCGAGGGACAGCGCGACGCCGCCATCCGCGAGCATGAGGCCGGCCTGACGATGGTCAACGTCGCCTTCCGCAACGTGCCGGTCGGGATAGAGATCGACCGGGGCTATGGCGACTGGCTCTGGGGCCAGGACCTCCGGTTCGAGAATGTGGCCAAGGCGGGCGTCGTCATCTCGAACGAGAAGAATGTCTATACCCAGATCGGCTTCCAGAATGTGCTGGCGGCCAACACCCCCACCTTCGCCCGTTTCCGCGAAAGCGGCCGCACCGTCGCTGGCAGGGGGCAGAACTACAGGATCGCCTCCTTCACCCACGGCCTGACGCTGCCGGGCGTCGGCCGCATGGGCGAGTACCGGACGGACATGCAGGCGGAAGCCATGGGCGCGCTGCCGGCCCCGTCCGCTCCCGCCATCCGCCCCTTGCCGCCCGTCCCGGAATGGGTGAACGCCCGCACGCTCGGCGCCAAGGGCGACGACAGGACCGACGACACCGCCGCCATCCAGAAGGCGATCGACAGCCACCGCGTCGTCTATCTGCCCGCCGGCTTCTATCATGTCAGCGACACGCTGCGCCTGCGTCCCGATACGGTGCTGCTGGGCCTGCACCCCAGCCTGACGCAGATCGTGCTGCCCGACGGCGCGCCCGGCTGGGCAGGGGTGGGCGCGCCCAAGGCGCTGGTGGAAAGCGCGAAGGGCGGCGATGCGATCGTCGCGGGCCTCGGCCTCAACACCAACGGCGCCAATCCGCGCGCCACGGCGCTGCTGTGGAAGGCCGGCGCCCACTCCATGGTCAACGACGTCAAGTTCCAGGGTGGCCACGGCACCGACCGCTTCGACGGCAGCCGGGTCAATCCCTACAACAACAATGCCACCGGCGATCCCGATTCCGCCCGACGCTGGGCCGGCCAATATGCCAGCCTCTGGGTGACGCAGGGCGGCGGCGGCACCTTCGCCAATATCTGGAGCCCCAGCACCTTCGGCCATCCCGGCATCCTGATCTCCGACACGGAAACGCCCGGCCGCCTCATCCAGGCGTCGGTCGAGCATCATGTCCGCACGGAAATCGGCCTGAACCGCGTCGCCAACTGGGAACTGCTCGCGCCGCAGACGGAGGGTGAAGCGGGAGAGAGCGGCGACGCCGTGGCGCTGGAAATCAGGGACTCGCGCAACATATTGGTCGCCAATTTCCACGGCTATCGCGTCACCCGCACCAAGGAGCCCGCACCCGCCGCCATTACCCTCTATAATTCCCATGACATCCGTTTCCGCAACGTCCATGTGAATGGCGAAAGCGGCCTTGGCACCTGCGACGAAAATGGCTGCGCGACCTTCCTGCGGCTCACCAAATTCCCGTTCGAAAACGCCATTCGCGACGTCACCCATGGGCTGGACGTTCGCGAACGGGAGTTCGCCGTGCTGGACGTCCCCGCCCGGCCGGAGCCGGTGAAGCCCGCCAGCTTCCTGGGCGGCAGGGTGGAGAAACTGGCAGACGGCTTCCATTCGGCGGGCGGCGGCGCGGTGGATGCGCAGGGCCGGCTCTATTTCATCGATCGCCGCTTCCAGCGCATCTGGCGCTGGTCGGACGAAGGCCGGCTGGAGATGGTGCGCGACGCCTCGCTCGATCCGGTCAACCTCAGCATCGACCGTTCCGGCAATCTGCTCGTCCTCTCCTCCTACGGGCGCAACGGCACGGTCTACAGCGTCAGGCCCGGCGCGCCCGACGGCGAGATCAGCGTCATTCCGGCAACGCCCGTCGCGCCCCACGCGGGCAGGGCCACGGTGCTGCCGGTCAACTGGTGGAACAATGGCGAGTTCAGGGACCAGATCGATCCCAGGACCTACGAATTCACGACGCTTGCCCAGATGTTCGCCCGCGACATGGCGGCGCCCAAGGCGCAGGAATATGTCTCGCCCGACGGCAGCATCGCCCTGCCTGCCTTCCGCACCTTCGCGCAGGGTCCGGCCGACCATCGCGGCCTGCGCTTCTCCGATTCGCTCGACAGCTATGGTTTCATCCAGGGGGAGCCGGGCAGGCGCGTCTTCCTCACCAATGGTTCGGAAAACCGCACCTACAGCGGCCTGGTGGGCGCGGGCGGCGCGATCACCGACCTCAGGCCGTTCGCGGATCGCGGTGGGGAGGGGGTCGCGGTGGACCCGCAGGGCCGGGTCTATGTCGCGAACGGGCAGGTCTTCGTCTATGCGCCCGACGGCAGGGAGGTCGGCCGCATCGACGTGCCGGAACGGCCCTTGCAACTGCTCTTCGGCGGGGAAGGCGGCCGAACCCTCTTCATCCTGTCGCACCACGGCCTCTATGCGGTGAAGCCGGGGCGCGGGGGCTAAGCTCCGGACCGCCGCCACCGTGGAGCCGCGCGAAGCTGCCGGGCGGACAGCCCAGCCGCTTGCGGAACGCGGTGCTGAAGGCGCTGGCGGAATCATAGCCGATTTCCTCCGCGATCCGGCCCAGGGACCTGTCGCCCCGCAGCAAGGCGTGTTTGGCGATCGCCATGCGCCAGCGCGCAAGATATTCGATCGGGCCGCAACCCAGCGCCTCACCGAAGCGCGCGGCGAAGGCGGAACGCGACATGCCCGCCACGCTTGCAAGCTGCGCGACGGTCCAGGGCGCGCGCACATCCTCATGCATGGCCCGCAGCGCGCGGGCCAGCGCGGGATCGCGCATCGCGCCCAGCAGGCCCCGATGGTCCGCTTCCCCACCGCCCGGCCGCCAGCGAAGCGCCTCCACCAGCAGCATCTCCAGCAGGCGCCGGGTGATCAGTTCCTTGCCCGGATGGCTGGACAGGCATTCGTCGGCCAGCATCCCGATCAACTGGCCGAAGCGCGTGGCGCGGCCCTGCGCTGCCGGGATATGGATCAGATCGGGAAGCAATGACAGCAGAAGGGGGGCGTTGGCCCGCTCGAACGCGAAGCTGCCGCCCAATGCGATGAAGTCCGGATCGCCTGGCTGATCCCCGTGCCGCACCGCTTCGCCGCGGGGTTCCACCCAGGTGCAGGGAAGACCCGCTTCGCTGCTCAAGGAAAAGGGCGGGGTGGTCGGCATCAGCAGGAAGTCGCCCTGCGCCAGCCGAAGCGGTGCGCCCCCTTCGAAGGCGACCCAGGCTTCCCCCGCAAGGATGATCGTGAAGCCGGGCGCGTCATGCGCGCGATAGCGAACGCCCCACCGCCCGCGCCCCGTGATCGGCTTGGCGATGGCGGCGCTGGGTCCAAGCAAGGCGATGATGTCGCTAAGGGGATCCATGTTATGGACGATCCGTAATCTTATATGGATCATTGATTATAGATCGTCCGAAACGGTCCGTCTATCGGTCATGCATCGACATCGAGCGAGGCAGACGATGAGCAAGACGATCCTGATCACCGGCACTTCTTCGGGCTATGGCAAGGCCACGGCGCTTCATTTCCTCTCGCAGGGATGGAATGTCGTCGCAACCATGCGACGGCCCGACCCGGCCCTGTTCGGCGGCCATTCCGAACGCCTGCGCCTGCTGCCGCTGGACGTCACCAGCGAGGACAGCATAGCCGCGCTGGTCGCGGCCGCCGGCCGGGTCGACATAGTGGTCAACAATGCGGGGATAGGCGGCGTGGGCGCCTTCGAAGCCATGCCGATGAGTCTGGTCCGCCAGCTCTTCGAAACCAACAGCATCGGCACCATGGCGATGTGCCGCGCATTCATACCGCAGATGCGCGAGCGTGGATCGGGCATGATCGTCAACGTGACGTCCACCGTGGCGTTGGGAGCCTTTCCGCTCGCGGCGGCCTATAGCGCGACCAAGCATGCGATCGAGGGATTCACGGCTTCCCTCGCGCATGAACTCGCCTATTTCGGCGTTCAGGTGAAACTGGTCGAGCCGGGCTATGCGCCCACCACCCGCTTCGGCGCGAACGCCATCATCCCCGTGACCGACCTGCTGCCCGGCCGATATGCGGATTTCGCGCAACCGATCCTCGCGGCCTTCGCGTCGCCTGCCCTGACGACCAGAGAGAGCGACGTCGCGCAAGCCGTCTGGACCGCCGTTCATGACGGGACGGGTCAGCTCCGCTTTCCGGCGGGCGCCGACGCGGTGGCGCTGGCGGAGGGACGCTGATCCTGTTCCGGCGAACCCACGCCCCAGCTCAGCAACACCCCGCCCAAGATCATGGCCATGCCGGCAAGATGGTATCCGAACAGCGGTTCCCCAAGGATCAGGGCAGCCAGCACGGCCCCGAACAGCGGCAGCAGGCTGATCGTCTGTCCGGCGGCGCTGGCGCCCACATGGCTGACCGCGGCGTTGAACGACATATAGGCGATGATCGAGGGAAAGATCGCGACATAGGCGATGGCGGCCATCACGCTTCCGTTCCAGTGCATCCGCGCGATCGCCTGCGTCTCGCTCAACGCGCCCATGCCCATCGCCAGCGCGCCGATGGCGAAGGTCACGAACAGAAAGACCAGCGGGGCGATGGGCGGGCGCAGGCGCAGGCAGGCGGTATAGACCGCCCATGCGCCACAGCCGCATAGCACCAGCAGGTCTCCGATGCCCAGGCGCAGCCGCAGGATTTCGGACAGATCGCCCCTGAACACGATGAATGTCACGCCCAGCGTCGACAGCGCAATGCCCGCGACCCGGCGGAGGGGCGCTCTGTCGCCAAAGGCGATGCGGCTCACGATGACGACGAATGTCGGGATCAATCCCTGCAACAACAGGCTGTTGGCCGCCGTCGTGTGGCGAAGGCCCGAATAGAGGAAGCCGTTGAACGCAGCGACGCCGGCCAGCCCCAGGAACAGGATCGTGCGCCAATGGCGGCGGATCAGCGCGCGCTGGGCCATGACGGGACGCCACGCAAAGGGGGCCAGGATCAGCAGCGCCAGCATCCAGCGGCCGAAGGCCAGCGTCAGCGGCGGAATTTCGCCCCGTACCGCGCGGCCGACTATCGCATTGCCCGCCCAGAACGCCATGGTCATGCCCAACATGGCATAGGCCCGCACCTGCAAGTTCAAATCCTGCCGCCCTTTCCTTTGGAGCACGCCGCGTCAAATCGGACGCAGGTCGCGCGCTCCAGTTTTCCGTTGTCGCATCCTTTCAGGCCGAAAACCGGTTCCCACCCTTCGACAGGTTCAGGACAGGCTTTTCTGCACGACGCACGCCAACTTCGGTCAGCCGTTCCTTAGGCGGGCAGGGGCCGAGAGGCCAGCCTGCTTTCGCTCCTGTTTTTCGCGGCCGTCTGCTTCGGCTGGCGGCGGGGCAGCGGGCTATGCCAATATCTTGAACGGCTGCAACTGGGCGAACAATGCCTCGCGGCTCCTCACGCCGGTCTTGGAATAGATGCGGCGGATATGGGTTCTGACCGTTTCCAGGGATATTTCGAGATTTCCCGAAATCTGTTCGGCGTTCATCCCGCTCATCATGGCGCTCAATATCTTATACTCGCCATTGGTGAGCCGATAAATGTCCTTGACGTCGCCCGACACGATCGACTGGTCGATGAAATGTTTGGCGGAAAAGAACATGATGCCGATCTGCTCGCCCTGTTCTCCCCGCCCGCTTGCCCCGATCGGCCTTCCGCGAAGGATGAGATAATCGTCCGCAACGGGTAGAATGACCATGGAGGAAGATGCGTCGGACCCGGCATGGGCGGCGAACAGCTTGAGCCGTGCGTGGTTTTCCGGTTGCAGGGCGAAGAGGCGGCCGTCCTGTTCCTGCAATTCGGACGAATGCTGCAGCAGGGCTGTGGCGGCCCGATTCTGCCAATGCAGCCGCAAGGAGCGATCGATTATCGCGTGCGGAATGGGATCGGCGTCGACCCAGCTCGCAAAAATCGATTCCCCATCCGCGATGGAGCCTTCAGCCACACATACCCCCCGGCAGCAGCCTCTCAATCTTGATCTATATCGGTCGAATCGACAGCTATTACGTCGGATATAGAGAAATTGAATAAATTGTCCTTAACAAATTAACAGCCCTTTGTCCCGATCTCGTACATGATCGAGGCGATCTGGGTCGATCTGGCGGAAACTATGCCTTTCATCCGCCTGAATCCGCGACTTTGATGATCGAAGGGCAAGATGCGCTTGTTGCCTGTTAACCATTAAAGCGGCGTCATACCCAATATTGAGTATTAACTTTCGTTAGATATATATTAATACTTTCGACCAGCTCCAGGGGTGGGGAAAGAGAGTCGCGCGTCCTCCCTGAAGTTACGGTCCGGAGCAAACCCATTGGAGACGGGGGCGGTTCTGGCCGATTTTCGTAACAGATGGGGAAGTATTCCATGAAGAAGATGATCCTTGCCTCCGCGGCAGCAATGCTTGTCGCGAGTCCGGCCCTTGCGGCCAACTCGGCCACCGACCAGTTCCAGATCAATGCGCAGATCCCCGAAACCTGCACGATGCAGAACGTCAATGACGTGAACCTCGGCGCGCTGAACATTTCCACGACGGCCGGCAATGGCGCCCTGCTGCTCAGCAGCGATGCGACGCAGAACACCAACCAGTTCTGGGTGAGCTGCAACAAGCAGAACCAGATGACCCTGTCCGGTCCCGCGACGCTCCAGGGTTCGCGCGCCTTCCAGGCGGGCGTCGACGACGCCGGCTTCACCGACAAGCTGAACTACCGTGTCGAGGCTCTGAACTATTTCACGAGCGGTGCGCAGCCCAGCTTCTCCAGCGCGCAGGGTGCCCAGAACCAGACCAGCCGTGGTCCCGTTCACCGCCAGGTGCGGCTGGCTGCGAAGGTGCTGTCGTCCGAAAACACGCTGCGCCCGCTGGCCGGCAATTATACTGGCACCGTTACCGTCACCGTCCAGACTGCGCTCTGAGGCATGGCTTGGATCGGGATTCGCAGACGTTCCTGATCCCGTCGCCGCTCTGACGCGCAATCCATTTCAAGATTCAAGGAAATCCTTATGAAGAAGCTCCTTATGGCCGCCACGGCCGCAGCAGTCCTGATGGCCGGCACGCCCGCTTTCGCTGCCAACACCGACAGCGACACCTTCGACATCAACGCATCGGTCGCCAAGACCTGCACGATGGAGAATATCGGTGACATTCAGCTTGGCACCGTCAACGTCAACACCAACGCCGGCAGCACCGCGCTTTTCATCAACGACGTCGCCAGTAGCTCGACGAACTCCTTCTACGTGTCGTGCAACGACACGAACAGCATGACCATCTCGTCGGCCAATGCCGGTCGTCTGACCACCAGCACCCCGCTGACCGGCGCGGATGCGGGCTTCAAGAACACGATCAACTACTCGCTCGCCGCCGACAATTACCGTAATGGCGGCCTGCTGCAGCAGCCCGGTTTCCGCCGTTCGGCGCTGTTCGGCCTGGTCCAGCTCAACAACGGCGCCTCGCGCGGCGCGCTGCATCGCCAGGTCAAGTTCGACGCATTGGTCGATCCTCTGAACAACCTGGATGCTCGCCCCGTGGCTGGCACCTACACCGATACCGTGACGGTCACCGTCACCGCGAGCTGATCGCAGCATATCACGGGAATTGGGGGAGTCGTTCATGGCTTCCCCGATTTCCGCCGTTCATGATCGAGGGGGGAAGAGGACGATGTTCCTCAAATGGGTGAAATTCGTTCTGCCGCTGCTTCTGCTGACGGGCATGGCGACCGGCGCTCAGGCTGCGCGGGTCACGCCGATGTCGGTGGATCTGGAGCCGCAAGGTACGCGGTCCACGGCGCGGATCGAGGTCGCCAATAATGAAGACCGCCAGTTGCCGATGGAAGTGCGCATGTATCGCGGCGTCATCGGGGAACGCGGCGAACTGACGCTGGAGCCCGCCGACGACCGGTTCATGGTCTTCCCGCCCCAGACGCTGATCGCGCCCAACGGCAAGCAGGTCTTCCGCATCCAATATCTGCCGGACGGCCCGCTGACGCAGTCGGAGGTCTATTATGCCGCCGTCAGCCAGATCCCGGTCCAGCTTCCCGCCGAACAGTCGCGCATCCAGGTCGTGATGCGCTTCAACGTGCTCGTCAACGTCGTGCCCGACGGGACGACGCCCGATCCGGTGGTCGCCCAGATCGCACCGATTTCCCGGGAGGTCGAACTTGGTCCGGACGAAAAGGCGCCGGAGGACAAGGATGTTCGCAAGACCAGGACCGAAAACGGTCTGGAAGTGCGCATCGAGAACAAGGGCAATCGCTATTTCCCGGCCGGCCGGTCCGGTTGGACCATCAGCGGCGTCGATGGCGCGGGGAAGCCCTATAGCGCGGAATACAACGCCGCTCAGATGAGCGAAATGATCGGAATGGGAATCGTCGCCCCGGGTCGCGCCCGCGTCTTCTTCATCCCGACTCCGGAAAAGATGGCGGCTGGGGCGACGGTGACGCTGAAGCGCTGATCCATTGAACATGCCCGAGGGGGGGCAGGGTGAAACATCTACTCTTCAGCGTCGCCACAGGCGCATTGGTCGCATCGTCGACTATCGCGCTGGCGCAGGCGGCCGGGCAGCCAAGCGCAGGCGCGCAGCCCCCGGCTGCACCCGCACCGCCGGGTTCCGCGCCGCGCCCTGCGGACAAGGGCCTTCAGATGACCCTGCCCCTTTTGCGGCAGGGCAATGTCTATGGTGACGTCTCTGCGACGGTCTATATGGACGGCACAGTTCTTTTCGACCGCCAGTCCCTGATCGAGCATATCGCACCCCTGCTGTCGGAAAGCGGACGGATCAAATTCGCCGCCGTCTTGCCCGGCACGCCTTCCGTGTCGGTCGCGGACGCGGAAAGAGCGGGCGTCACCCTCATCTACGATTCGTCCGAATTGCAGGTGCGCGTGGATCGCATCGACGGGACCATGGTCGCTGCCCAGGCCTTGGGGGAGGCCGTGCGTTTCTCGCTCCCCGCGACGACGCTGGAGCCGGAGACGTTCAGCGCCTATCTGAACATGATCGGGGACATGCGGGTTACGGATTTCCGCGACTTCGAAAAGCCCGCGATGATCCTGCAGGGCGCCATGCGCTATCGCGGCGTCGTTCTGGAGTTCGACGGCGGTTACGACCAGGCGCTGACGGGCGGAGGCGGCTTCTACCGGCGTCAGGCGCGGCTGGTCTATGACGAATATCAGAAGCAGCGGCGCTGGACGGCGGGCGACCTTCAGCTCAACGGCCTGTCGATCACTTCCGGCACGCTGCTGGGCGGCATCGCTGTCGAAAAGGGCAGGCGGACCTTCACTGGCAGCACGCCGCTCGTCCAGCTTGGCGGGCAACAGGTTCTGCTGGACCGCGATTCGACCGTCGATGTGATCGTCGACGGCCAGCAGGTGGAGCGGTTCCAGCTCAATTCGGGCACTTACGACCTCTCCCGGCTCCAGGCCCAATATGGCGGCCGCAATGCCCAGCTGTATGTCACCGATGTCAGCGGGCGGCGGCAGATCACATCCTTCGACTCCTATTTCAACCCGTCCGATCTGGTGGCGGGCGAAACCGAATATGGCGCCGCACTCGGCTTCGTGCCGACCGACTTCCGCGCTCAGCCGATCTATGGTCATTCTCCCGCGCTGTCGGCCTATTATCGCCGGGGCATCAGCAACCGGCTGCTGCTCGGCGGCGCGGTGCAGGCGGGGGATGATGTGCAATTGGGCGCAATCGAGATAATTTCCACGCCGCGCACCATCCCTGGCCGCTTCGAATTCTCCAGCGCCATCAGCACGGGGCGGGGCACCGGCTATTCGCTGCGCGGCGCCTATTCGCTGCAATTCGGCTATGGCATCCAGGGCAAGCAATTGTCCGTCAGCGCCGATTATCGCAGCAGGAATTTCTCGACCCTGTCCGACGCCATCGGTTTCGGGCGCTTCCGAACCTTCACGCTGACCGCCAATTACGGCCAGCAACTCAGCGAGCGCACCAGCCTGGTCGTCGGCGGCAACTGGTTCGAGCGGGAGGGGTTGAGGGGAACCAAGCTCGCCTTCGTCGATGTCATGCACCGGGCGTCTCGCTTCCGGCTGACCGGTGGCGTGGAATATGGCAAGGACGTGTTCGGACGCAGTTTCGGCGCGCGCATCGCGCTGGTCGTGCCCTTCGGCCAGAAGACGCGGGCGGAGGCAGGTTATAACAGCCGCCGGGACGATGCGCGTCTCACCCTGACGCGCAGCTATGACGATACGGTCGGGTCCTTCGGGTACGACATCGCGGCGCGCAATTCGGACGGCATGGCTTCGGTCGACGGGTCGGCGACCTATATCGGCAACCGCTTCTATTCGCGCTTCACTACCATCTCTTCGGGCAATGGTTTCTCGCGCATCGACGACCGGCAGGACAGCCGCCTTCAGATCGGTACCTCGATCGCCATGGCGGGGAACAGCATCGCCGTCGGGCGGCCGGTTTCCGACAGCTTCCTTGTCGCGAAGGCGCATGAGGCGCTCAAGGACAAGCAGGTCGTGGTGGGACAGTCGGTGGACGACGGCAAGGTGGAGGCGCAAAGCGGCACCTGGGGTCCGGCCATGGACGGGCGGCTCAACAGCTATAACCGTCAGAGCATTCAATATGACCTGAAGAACGGGACGGAGGGCTATGACATCGGCACGGGCGTGCACACCGTCAATCCGCCCTATAAGAGCGGTTACAAGCTTGTCGTCGGCAGCGACGCCAACATCAGCGCCTACGGCTTCCTCTATTATCAGGGGGAGAAGGTCAGCCTGCTGGGCGGCACCATTTCGGCGGTGGACGATCCGGACTTCGAGCCGCAACCCTTCTTCACCAATTCGGCCGGCCGTTTCGCCACGCAGGGCCTTCGTCCCGGCAAGAGCTATCGCGTGGAACTGCGCAATCCGGACATGATGTTCACGATTCATGTCCCCGCCGACACGAAATCCTTGCTACAACTGGGCGATGTGACGGCCCGCCCCGCCACCGGGACACAGGAGTGAATATGATGCGCCGATTTTGCCGCTGCCTGGGTTTCGCATCGCTCGTCATGCCGGCCCATGCCTGGGCGGAATGCCAGCCCTCCTTCATCGAGGGGCCTCGCGAGGTCCGCCTTGCCGCCGGCGACGGCATGGACCAGCGGCAGTTGACCGAACCTTTCCGCATCATGATACGCAATGACGGCGACAGTGAATGCCGCCTGCGGCTTCGGGTGACGCGGGATCTGGGCGCATCCGACGCCTCTTTCCCCAACTACACACTGAACGGCCCGGGCGGAAACATCGCCGTGACCTCCGCCTCGCCTGCGGATGTATCCAGCGGTGGCGGCGTCGTCATTCTGCAGCCGCATGCGCGCAGCCCGGTCGGCTATACCGTCAACGTGCCGGTGAACTGGGGCATGCGAAGCGGCGATTATCGCCAGCAGCTGATCTTTGCCCTGTCGGAAGACATCGGCAACACGCCGCTGGATACGGCGCAGGTTCGGTTGAAGCTGGAAATTCCGGCGACGGCGCGCATTCGCTTCGCCGGCGTCGGCGGGGAAGGGGGAGCGGCCCGGATCGACCTGGGCGAACTGTCCACCACCATGCCTACGGTGTCGCAGCCCTTTGCGGTGCGCGTGCTCAGCACATCCGGCTATCAGCTACGTTTCGCATCGCAATATGGCGGAATGCTTCGGCGGACCGATGGGCCGGACGTCATTCCCTACCGGCTGTTCGTGGATGGCCGCGCCTTCAACATGGCGACCGGCGATCAGATCAATGTCGGTGAGCATACCGGGTCGCAGGGCGACGTGCATGCGGTTTCCATCACCGTCGATCCGGACCCGACCTGGCATGCCGGCAAATATACCGACCGGGTGACCGTCGCCGTTACGCCGATCTGATTGCGGGGTTGCCCGGTCCCGGCCGGATCAGAAATAAGTGATGGTGAGATTGATCGCCAACGGCGATTGAAGCGCACTATATTGCACGCCGATCGGGCGCATGCCGAATTTGGCGCCGACACGGTTGGCAACCGGCGTCCAGCCCGATGCATTGAGCTGACGCGAAAGCCCGGCATAGCTGAACCGCACCTGCTCGTTCGGCGCCAGTTCGCGATAGGAAGCGACAACCTGAAAGCCGTCCGCACTGTTGCAAAGCTCCATCACGCTTCCCGACTGAAAGCCCGCACCCTCGCTTAGCTGAACGGGATCGCTGTCGATCTCGCAATAGGCCGGAACCACGGCCCTGACAGCGAAGGATCCCTTCGCGGTCTCGGCCGCGGTGGCGGGGTTGGCCAGCAGCAATGCCGACGAAAAGATGGTGGACGCAGCGCATAGTCGAACGAATGTCATATCCGGCCCTTTCGGTTGCCGTTCGTCTAACATCCGCGAATTAAGGAATGCTTGATGCATTATCCTTAACGAACCGTCTCCGACGGGCCGAAATATGGCCGAAATCGGCTGAACGAAGAGGGGAAGGGTTTGGAGACGTTCCCGCTCTCGCGTTCAGCCGAGCGAAAAGCGGGGAAGTATCCGGATTTCGCCAACGCAGTGTATCACTTCGGTTCCGGCAGTTCATCAGTCAAAAATGTAAACCATCCGTTACGGACTTTCGACCTTTTGGGTGATGCCCGATGGAGGGGCTATGCGCTGATCCAGTCCCTGCGCAGCGCCTTGCCCGCGAGCGCCATGAACAGTCCGGCCAGCAGGTAAAAGCCCAGCGCCGCGACGATCGCATAGCGCAGGGCTTCGTGGCCGAATTGCGGCGTCAGCGCATCCGACAGCGCGCCGACGCTCCAGCTGCCAAGGCCCAGGCCCACCAGATTGTTGATCAGCAGGAAGGTTGCCGATGCGCTCGCACGCATATGGGCGGGCACCAGATGCTGGACGGCGGTCAGCACCGGGCCCAGCCAGACATAGACCAGCGCCTGCGGGATTAGGAACAGGCAGAAGGCGAAGGCCACGCTGTCCGACAGCACGCCGATGACGAACAGCGGCATGCCGACGATATAGCTGGCGGCGGGAACCCAGGCATAGGCGGCCCTGTCGCGTCCGCCGAGCCGATCCCCCAGCCAGCCGCCCAGCAATACGCCCGCCACGCCGCCGGCCAGCAGCAGTGCGCCGAGAAACTGTCCCGCACCCATCAGATCGAGGCCGAAGCTGCGCATCAAAAGGCTGGGGAGCCAGAAGGCGACGCCATAGCCGCAAAGCGACGAGCAGGCCGCGCCCAGGGCAAGCAGCCAGAAGCTGCGCTTGGCCGCCAATATGCCGAAGACGGCGGAAACCGGTATAGCATCGGCCTGCATGTCGGGGCGAGCCGGCTCCCGGACGGTGAGGCGGAAGATGGGCGCGATGATCAGGCCGGCCAGGCCGACGACAATGAAGGCCGTGCGCCATTCGACCGTCTGCGCGATATAGCCGCCCAGCAGCACGCCGCCCGCCGAGCCGAGCGGAATGCCGAGCGAGTAGATGGAAAGGGCGCGGGCGCGCTGGCCTTGCGGGAAATAGTCGGAGACGACGGCATAGGATGGCGCGACGCCGCCTGCTTCCCCCACGCCGACCCCGATGCGGAACAGGAACATCTGCGCGAAACTGCCCGCCATGCCGCACAGCGCGGTGAAGCCGCTCCAGACCGCAAGGCTGGCGGTGATGACCCATGTGCGGCTGGTGCGGTCCGCCAGCAGCGCCAGCGGGATCGCCAGCGTCGAATAGAGCAGGGCGAAGGCGATGCCGCCCAGCGCGCCGAGCTGCGCGTCGCTAAGGCCCAGTTCCGCCTTGATCGGCCCGGCGAGGATACCAAGGATCTGCCGGTCGAGGAAGTTGAAGGTATAGACCAGCAGCAGCATGGCGAGGACGATCGCGCGATAGCCTTTGCCTGCCGTTTCCTGCGCGCGTCCGGTCATGCTGCCGCTGGTCCCTTGCAAATTAGAAGCGGAAGCCCGCCGTGATCGTCCAGGTGCGCGGGTCGCCATAATAGACAGTCTGGATGTTGCCCACGCTGGAAAATTCCTGCCCGTCGGTCTTGTACAATTCCTTGAAGGCATTCTTCACCGCGCCGCGCAGATAATATTTGCCCTCCGCGAAATCGGCCTGAACATAGGCGTTGGCGATGGTATAGCCGTCTTCCTGAAGGCCGGGGCGGTTGTCCACCGACAGCCACTGCTTGTCCACGAAGCGCATGTCCCCGCCCAAGGTCAGCGACGCGCTGCCCAAGGGAATGCTGTAGTCCGCCGCCAGCCGCACCGTCATGGGCGGCGCGAAGGGGGGCTTGCAGGTGATGGCGTTGCCGGTCGGATTGCAGGAGAAGGCGGGCGCGCGGCGGCCGTCGTTGAACTCCTTGTAATCGGCGTTGAGATAGCCGACAGAAGCCGCGACGTTCAGGTTGCGCATGGGTTTTACCGAAGCCTCGAACTCGACGCCCCAGATGCGCAGCTTGCCTGCGTTCACGACGGGGAAGGAGCCGCCCGCGATGCCGGTGGTGCCGCCGCCGACACGGGCCTGGAAGTCCTTGTAGTCGGAGTAGAAGGCGGCCGCGGACAGATTGACCCGCCCGCCCAGGAAGCTGCCCTTGGCGCCCGTCTCATAGCTCCAGACCGTCTCCGGCTTGAAATAGGGGATGATGGTGGTGACGCCGTCCACCACCTGCGTCACGTCGCCCAGCCCGTTGACGCGGCCGTTGAAGCCGCCCGACTTGAAGCCCTTGGAAACGGTCGCGTAGAGCAGCGTCTCGCGCGTCGGCTTGTAGGATAGGGTCGCCATCGGCGTCCACGCGTCGAAATCGACATGGTCTAGGTCATTATAGGGCGCCGGCAGGCTGCCGGGGAAGAGGAAGGGCGCTGTCTGCGCGCCGGCGAGCACCGTATAGGTGGACCGGTTATACTCCTTGCGTTCCTTCGTGTAGCGCAGGCCTGCCGTGATCGAGAGCTTCCGGGTCAGATCATAGGTCATCTGGCCGAAGGCGGCGTAGCTCTTCACATTCTGGTGATCGTCGATGAAGCGGGTGAAGGTCAGCGGCAGGATAAGGCCGGGAGCGGCCTGAAGCTGAAGATAATTGTCGTCATAGCTTTCCTGATGGGACCGGATCGTCTCATTCAGATAATAGAGCCCGAACACGCCCGACAACGGGCCGCTGTCATATTTGAGCTGCAGTTCCTGGCTGAACTGCTTCTGATGCACGCCGACGAAGGCGTCCGCCACTTCCAGTTCGGTGGCGTCGAAATCGATGTAATAATCCGGGCGCAGCTTGCGATAGCCGGTGATGGAGGTCAGCGTCACCGCGTCGTTCAGTTCGACATTGGCGGTGAAGGACAGGCCCCAATGGTCGAGCCGCTGGCCCTGGCCCGGCGCCAGGCTGGTCGACGCCTTGTAATCATATTTGCCATAGGGATAGGCGGGCTTCACCACCGGCACCCCGATCACCTGGAAGGCGGAATTGTAGAGCACGTTGGTGAGCGGCGCGGTGGCATAGCCCAGTGTCGGCGCCGTCCGCTGGCGGGTATAGTCGCCCGACAGGATCAGTTCCACCCGGTCGCTGGGTGTGGCGCGCAAAATGGCGCGGCCGGCCTTGGTGTCGCGATCATTATATTTGCGGCCGGTCAGAGGATCGGTGACAGTGCCGGCGCGCTTGTCATAGACGCCCGCGATGCTGAGGGCGAGCTTGTCCTGCACCAGCGGCGCGGAGACATAGCCGTTCGCCAGCCAGGTGTCGTAACTGCCATAGGTCAGGCTGCCCATTGCCTTGAAGTCGGTGGTGCTGGGCTTGCGGCTGACGATGTTGACCGCGCCGCCAATGGTGTTCTTGCCATAGAGCGTGCCCTGCGGGCCGCGCAGCACCTCCACCCGCTCGACGTCGAACAGGTTCACCAGCGCGCCCTGGATGCGGCTGAAATAGACGCCGTCGACATAGGTGCCGACTGCCGGATCGAAGGTCTGGAGCGCGTCGGGCTGGCCGATGCCGCGGATGAAGAAGTTGGAATTGGAGGTGGAGCCGCGTCCCTGCACCAGATTGACGTTCGGCACCGCCCCCTGAATGCCCGACATGTCGTTCGCCTGGAGCCGGGCGATGCTTTCCGACGAGATGGCGGTGACGGACACCGGCACGTCGAGGATATTCTCCTCCCGCCGGCGAGCGGTGACGATGATCTCGCTGCCGCTGTCGAATGCGGGCGTTTCATTTTGCGCGATGGCTGGAAGCGAAACGGCGCCGCCCCATGCTGCGGAGGCGAGCGCGGCGATACGCAGGGAATGGCGAGCCTTCATGGACGGTTCCTCTCCTGAAATACGCCCGGAAATCCGGGTCGCGGGACTGTTCCTGCGATTCGATAATGAAAGTTGAACCAACTTTCAACTTGAAATAAGGACGCATGACGGGAACAGGCCGGATGCGGCAAAAAGATCACGGATGGGGAGGATGACGGATGACGGATTTGCTGGGCGAAAAGGACAAGACGCCGCGCACCGCCCGCGGGGAAAGAACCCGCCGGGCGCTGTTGTCGGCGGCGGCCGAGGAGTTCGGGGAAAAGGGCTTCCACGAAGGGTCGATCAGCGGCATCACCCGGCGGGCAGGCTGCGCGCTGGGCAGCTTCTACACTTATTTCGACAGCAAGGACGACATCTTCCGCGCGCTGGTCGCGGATATGTCCGGACAGGTGCGGGACTATGTCGGGCCGCGCATCGCGCAGGCCCGCGACGGGATCGATGCCGAACGGCTGGGGCTGCTGAGCTTTCTGGAGTTCGCGCGGAGCCACAAGGAAATCTACCGCATCATCGATGAGGCGGAGTTCGTCGACCAGGCGGCCTATCGCACCCATTATGAGAGCACGGCGTCTCGGATATTGGTCCGGTTGCGCGAGGCGGCGGCGCGCGGGGAAGTCTCCGGCGAGCCGGATGAAATCCATGCCTGGGCGATCATGGGCATGAACGTGTTCCTGGGCCTGCGCTTTGGCGTTTGGGACGACAGCCGCCCCGTTCAGGAGGTGGCCGCGATCGCCAACGCGCTGATCGAGCGCGGAATCGGAAGCGGCGGCAGGGATGGAAATCCTGACAACGCCTGACGGCCAATCTCCATGAGTCCTGGAGGCATTCCACCCATGATCTCATCCGAATTTGCGCGAGATCATCCGGAATAGCCTTAAATTGTAGCAATTGAGCAACTATCTTCTTCCTACCGCAGTCGATCCTAATCCAGGTTGCATTCCAGCCAGCGTCCCTCAACCCCGATCGCGCGTTCAGCGGCAGCGCCGATCTTACTGCGGTTCGGCGCGACTTCTTCCTGTGAGGGGATCGAGCAATGCGAACCAATTCGGCTATCATCCACCGCGCCCTCTGCAATAGCTCTGCACTGACGGCCTGTCTGGCGAGCCTCAGCCTGATCGCCCCGGCGGCGGCGCAAAGCAGCACTGCGCAGCAGTCCGACACGCAGACCGCGCCCGGACAGGCCCCGGCCCCCACGACCAACTCCGCCGAACCGAGCGAGGGCGACACGATCGTCGTGACCGGGTCCATCCTGCGCACGACGACGGCAGCGACGCCATCGCCCATCACCGTCGTCAATGCCGAGACGCTGGAACAGCGCGGCATCAACACCACGCAGGAGGCGGTGCAGCGGCTGGCGTCGAACAACGGCCCCGCGCTCACCAACTCCTTTTCCGCCAATGGGGCCTTTGCCGCCGGCGCATCGGCGGTGTCGCTCCGTGGCCTCAGCACCAACTCGACGCTGGTCCTGTTCGACGGCCTGCGCGCGGCCTATTATCCGCTGGCGGACGATGCGACGCGCAATTTCGTCGACCTCAACACCATTCCCGACGACATCGTCGACCGGATCGAAGTGCTGCGCGACGGCGCGTCCTCCACCTATGGCGCGGACGCGATCGCGGGTGTCGTGAACGTCATCACGAAGAAGCAGATCACGGGCATATCCGGCCGGGCGGAAGCGGGCATCAGCCAGCGGGGCGACGGCGCCAATCACCGGCTCAGCCTGACGGCGGGCTGGGGCGATCTCGATGATCAGGGATTCAACGTCTATATCAGCGGTTTCTACTTCGATCAGGCGGCGCTCTATAACCGCGACCGGCGCTATCCCTATAATTCGCAGAACCAGTCGGGCATCTGCCGCGACGGCGTGTGCGGACCGTCCATCGGGCCGAATGGAGGATCGATCAATCCTTCGACAGGCGGCTATTCCGGTTTTTCGACCACCACCGACGCCAGCCTGTTCGCCACCACCTTCTTCGTGGCGCCGGCCGGTCCGGACAATGCCGCCGAAACCGGCCGCTACCAGTTCCTCAACCCCGCCGCCGGCTGCATCGCCGGGGAGACGCCTTATACGCTGACCCCACAGGAATTCGCGGCGGACGCGCGTGCGCCCGGAACCGTATGCCAGGGCGATCTCGTCAATCAATATGGCGTCATCTCTCCCAATATCGAAAGATGGGGCGGTTCCTTTCGGGCGACGGGACGGATCACCGACGACATAGAGGCCTATTTCCAGGCGAATTTCCTTCAGAGCAATGTGAGCTTCACCGGCCTGCCCGCCAGCATCCGCCGCAACGGCCCGGCCGGCATCAACTTTCCCCGCTTCAGCACGGCGGCCGCCGCTGGCGGCGCCAATTCCGTCGGTTCGCTTGTCCTTGCCCTGCCGGTCTATGTCTGCCCGCTGATCAATAACTTGCCCGATCCCAATTGCACCGCCGCCAATCCGGCTGCCCGGCTCAATCCGAACAATCCTTTCGCGGCGCAGGGGCAGGTGGCGCGCATATTGGGGCGCATACCCAATATCCAGGAATATAATGAGACCCGCAGCCGCACCTATCGCGCCGCTCTGGGCGTTACGGGCAAGTTGTGGGACGACTGGGACTTCGCGGTGAATGGCGTCGCAATGCGCACCGACCTGCGGCGGACGCAGAACGGTTATATCTATATCCAGAATCTTCTGAACGTGATTGCCGACGGCAGCTATGATTTCGTCAACCCTTATGCCAATAGTCAGGCGACGCTCGATTATCTGTCGCCAGACAATGTGACGGATGCCAATTCCCAGCTTTATGCCGTGGAGGCGACGCTCAGCGGCAATCTGTTCGACCTGCCAGGGGGACCGATGCAGATCGGCGGCGGGCTTTCGCTGCGCTATGAATCCATCGATGCGCCAAGCGCCAATTCGGACGTCAACGGGCCGACGCAGCGTTATTTCGTCCTCAACGCCTTCGGCACCAAGGGCCACCGGACGGTCCGTTCGGCCTTTGTCGAGCTGAATGCGCCGGTGCTGGAGTCGCTCGAGATCAACGCTTCGGGCCGCTATGACGATTATTCGAGCGGACAGCACGCCTTCTCTCCGAAGGTCGGGGCGAAGTTCACGCCGATCCGCCAGGTCGCGCTTCGCGGCACCTGGTCACGCGGCTTCCGCATCCCCAGCTTCGCGGAGGCCAACGCCATTCCGACGACCGGCTTCGTCACGGCCGCTCAATCGCTGTACAACGACGCCTTCCTGTCGCAATATGGCTGTTCCCTGGCGACCTTCAACAGCTGTCCGGCCTATATCAGCAGCGCCAGCTATGGCCAGACCACGCTGGCCAGCCCCGACCTGAAACCGGAACGGTCGACCAGCTTCACCGCCGGCATCGTCGTGGAGCCGATCCGGAACATTTCCCTCAGCATCGACTATTTCAACATCAAGAAGACCGGCGCGATCACCACGCCCAGCAACCGCCCGGCGCTACTCGCTTATTATGCGGGCCAGGTGGTGCCATCCGGCTATAATATCATCGCGGATGCGCCCGCGCCCGACTTTCCCGGCGCGACGCCGCGCGTGGCCTTCGTGCAGTCGCAGCTTATCAACGCCAACACCATCCGTTCGGAAGGACTGGACTTCGCCGCGAGGGCGCAGATCGACCTCGGCCCGGACATTCGCTTCACCTCGGCGCTGGAGGCGAGCTATATCATCAATCTCAGCACGACATTTCCGGACGGCACGACGGAATCCTATGAAGGAACGGCCGGCAACTTCAACCTGACCGCCGGATCGGGCACGCCGGAATGGCACGGCAACTGGCAGAATACGCTGGAATGGGGGAAATGGACGGTCAGCGCGACAGCCGAATATTTTGGCGGCTATAATCTTTCCGCCGCCGACCAGGGGACGGAGCCGGGCGATTGCGGCCTGCTTTCCGCGCCTTTCGTGAAGTGCGACGTGCCTGCCTATATCACGGTCGACCTGACGACCAGCTTCAAGGCGTCGGATCGCTTCACCTTCTACATCAATATACTCAACCTGTTCGACGATCTGCCGCCGATCGACCCCGTCACCTACGGCGCGAACAACTATAATCCGGTCCAGGGTGGACTGGGAATATTCGGGCGCTCCTTCCGGGCCGGCGCGCGGTTCACCTTCTGAGAGTTTGGGAGGACCGGAGGAGGAATTCTCCGGTCCGGGCCCGGCATCTTCATATCCGCCCCCTGCGATCATTCAGCTTTGCCCAGCCTGCGGCACCCCAATCCATGGTTGCGCGTTGATCCGGTACGAAGAAAAGCAGCGAGGATGCCATGATGAAAATCGGAAAGAAATGGATGCTTGCAACGGGCCTCATGCTTGCGCTTGGCGCCTGCACGACGGCAACCCCCTATCAGCCGGCCGGGCAGAGCCGCGCTGCCCCCGGCGGCTATGCCGACGAGCAGATCGAGGCGAATCGCTTTCGCGTGACCTTTTCCGGCAACAGCATGACATCGCGGGAGACGGTGGAGCGCTATCTGCTCTACCGCGCCGCGGAACTGACGCGCCAGCGCGGCTATGACTGGTTCGTCATGGCCGACCGCAATACCGAGAGGCGCAGCCGGACCTATGTCGACCGGCCGTTCGCGCCGGGCGCCTTCGGCTATTGGGGCCCATCCTGGCGCTATTATGGGCGCGGCTTCGGTTGGCGGAGCTGGGATCCCTATTGGGGCGATCCCTTCTGGGACAGCCGGATCGATGTGCGCACCGTGGACCGCTATGAGGCCAGTGCAGAAATCGTGATGGGCAGGGGCCGCAAGCCCGCAGATAATGTCCGCGCCTTCAGCGCCGAAGAAGTGATGACGAATCTGGGCCCCAATATCGTCCGGCCCAACTGACCGCAGGCGGAATAAAAAAGGGGCGGCAGCGCCATGGCGCTGCCGCCCCTTCTACGATCCGGCTTAGCAGCTGGAGTTGCGATCGATGGCGCGGCCCGCAAGTGCGCCGGCGCCCGCGCCGATGATCGTGCCGGGAGCCCGGTCGCCGCGGGTATCGACCGCGCGGCCCAGCAGCGCGCCCGCGACGCCGCCCAGCAGCAGGCCGGTCGTGCCGCCCGACTTGCGGCAGCGATAGCCGCGGTCGTCGCGATAGGAACGGTAGTCGCGATAGTCGCGGCGGTCGGAATAGCGAACCCGCTCGTGGCGATCATGGCGGTGCCAGCCGCCGTCGCGGGCGAAGGAAGTGGCCGGAACCGCCGCGGAAAGGGTCGCGGCAGCGGCAGCGATGGCGAGCATGGTCTTGCGAATGGTCATGACTGGTCTCCTCTTACCTCGTCGTTGACCGCCTTATTCCATGCCGCACATGCGCCAATCCTGAACCGGCTTGTTATCAATGGTTAAGCTGGGGGCCGGCGCTATGCGGCCCCGGTGCTGCCGCGCACGACAAGGGCGTGGGGCAACATCAGGCGGGATTGCGGCCCGGCGCTTTTCTTTCGGAAGGATGGGTCGACCAATATGTCGACGGCGGCGGCCGCCATTTCCGCCTTGGGCTGGCGGATGGTCGTGATCTGCGGCCAGGCCGCGCGCGAGGAGGCCGAATCGTCGAAGCCCGCGACGGACAGCGACTGGGGCACGGCTATGCCGAGTTTCATCGCGGTGATGAGGACGCCGAGCGCCATGTCGTCATTGCAGGCGAAGACGGCGCTTGGGCGGTCCGTCCGGTCCAGCAGCGCTTCCCCCCGTTCCAGGCCGGAGCGAAAACTGAAGTCGCCGCGCAGCACCGCATCTTCATCGACCGCAATGCCGGCCTCCGCCATGGCCGCGCGGAAACCTTCCTCCCGCCGGGCGGACGCGCTGTGGCTGAGCGGCCCCTGGACCAGGCCGATGTGGCGATGGCCAAGGCCGATCAGATAGGCGGTCATCTCCCGCGCCGCGCCGCGATCGTCCATGCGCACCGCGCCAGAATCGGGCGATTCGCCGGATGGGGCGATCAGCACATGGGGCACGTCGGATTCGCGGAACAGGTCGATCAGCTCAGCCGCATCGCAAATGGGCGGGGCGATGATCGCGCCATCCAACCGGAGGCTCGCTATGCTGGCGCGGACATGATCCTTCCAGTCCGGCCGGTTCAGCTCGACCGGCTCCACCACCAGATGATAGCTGCGTTCCCGGCATCGCAGCAGCGCCCCATGCTGCACATCTGCGGCATAGCCCGAAACGGGATCGTCGATGAACAGGCCAAGCAGATAGGAACGGGAACTGGACAGGCTGCGGGCAAAGGCATTGGGCCGGTAATTGAGTTCCGCCACCACGCGCTGCACCGCTTCCCTGATCTCGGGTCGGACATGGTCCTCCCCATTGATGACGCGCGAGACGGTCTTGGGGGAAACGCCGGCGCGGGCCGCGACGTCCTTGATCGTGACGGTACTCATGGGCGGGTCTCCTGCGGCCGCGCGCACAGGGCCGCGAACTGGGCGATGAAGGCATAGCAGGCGGCGGGCAGGATCAGCGCGGGCAGCAATGCCGTCGCATCCGCCAGCGCGCCGGTCAGCAGTGGAACGATGGCCCCGCCGACCACCGCCATGCACAGCCACATGGATGCGACCGGCGCCTGCCGTTCGTCTTCCGGCAGGGCGAGCGCGTAGATCGTCGGGTACATGATGGCGTTGCAAAGGCCCACGGCCAGCAGGGCGCTGGCGCCGGTGACGCCCGGCAGGACGATGGCGGCGGTCGTCAGGACGGCCGCCCCGAAGGACACGGCCATCAGCAGCCGCGCCTCCGCGATCCGCTGCATCGCCCATGCGCCCAGGAAACGCCCCACCATCGCGCCGCCCCAGTAGAGGCTGACCAGTTGACCGGCGAGAACAGGCGCCGCGTCCAGCCGGTCCGGCCGCATCAGGACGGTGGGCAGCAACGCGCCTATCGCCACCTCCGCGCCGACATAGACGAAGATCGACGCCGCGCCCCAGCGCAACCGGCGGGAGCGCATTACCCGGAACATCTGCCCGATGGAGGCGAATCGGCGCGATTCATCCTGCTCCAGCAAGGCGCGATTGCGGAAATAGGCGAAGGCCAGCAGTCCCGTGACCAGCGCCGTCCCCGTAAAGGGCAGGGCCGCGCCGACATGCCGCGCCGCCTGCGGGTCCAGCTCGCCAAGCAGCAGCGGCGCGCTGAGCAGCGGACCCAGGACGGTGCCGAACGAATTGAAGCCCTGAAGCAGCGTCAGCCGGCGCGCCGCGCCCCGCGAAGGTCCGATCACGGCCACGACGGTGTTGGACGCGATCTGAAGGAAGGTCTGCCCCGCCGAAACGAGCAGCAGCGCCCCCAGCACCATGGCGAAGGACAGGGCGTTCTGGGCCAGGGTCAGGGCCAGGCATCCCGCCGTGATCACCGCCAGGCCGGCGACGATGGCCCGCATGTAGCCGGCGCGCACGATCGACCAGGTGATCGGCAGCGCGAAGAGCATGTAGCTGGAATGAAAGGCAAGCTGGACCAGCAGCGCGCCCTTGTAGTCCAGGTCCAGCATCAGCTTGAGCTGCGGCACCAGCAGGCTGACGGACGATGTCAGGAAGCCCCCGGTGAAGAACACGCCGATGGACAGCCGGAAAAGCCGGCTGTCCACCTGCTCTTGATCGGAAAGGGGCGGGGATGACGTGACGGCCACCATGGAAAGAGGCTTTGGCTGAACCTTGGAGAATATAGTGAAGCCGCAAAGCCGTTCCGGCGCAATATGGCAATATATGACAACGATGTCAAAAATCATGTTGACATCGTTGTCAGGCTTGGGTCAATAGGCGCCCACAGACCATGTGGGTCCAGGGAGAGAGATGATGAAAAGCTTTGCGCTGGCCGCGAGCACCGCGCTTGCATCCGCAACCTTGTGGATGACCCCCGCCTTCGCACAGGATGCAGCGCCCCAGACGGCGCAGCCCGATTATGGCAGCGACATCATCGTGACGGCCACCCGTCGCGAAACCACGCTGCAATCCACCCCCATCGCCGTGTCCGCCTTCGGTCAGGCGCAGCTCGACCGGCAGCAGGTGAAGGACGTCACCGACCTCGCCCGCTTCGTCCCGTCGCTCCAGTTCAACCAGCAGGGCGACCAGTCGGCGGTGCTGCTGACGCTGCGCGGCATCGGCAACGACAGCGCCTATACCGAAGTGGCGGACCCCGAAGTCGCCATCTATGTCGACGGCATCTACTCGCCGCGCGCGCAGGGGGCGTCTGTGCTGATGTACGACATGGAGCGCGTCGAGGTGCTGCGCGGCCCGCAGGGCACCCTGTTCGGCCGCAACGCGACGGTCGGTGCGCTCAGCCTCATCTCCGCCAAGCCGAAGCTGGGCGAGTTCGGCGGCAATGTGGAGGTCGTCGCGGGTAATTACGACCGTCTGGGCGTGCGCGGCGCGATCAACATCCCGGTCACCGACACGCTGGCCTTCCGCGTCGCCTTCGTCACCGACCGGCATGACGGCTATGCCGATTTCCAGCCTGCGCCGGACGTGCCCGGCATCAACCGCTCGGCCTTCATCACCACCGGCAAGAAATATTATGCCGCCGACCAGCAGTCGGGCCGCGTCTCCATGCTCTGGCAGCCGAGCGAACGCTTTAGCTGGAACCTGTCGGCGGAAGGTTTCCTCGACAATGGCGCGCCGGTCATCGGCCTGCTCCAGACGCCGCGCCCCGGCACGAAGCGCTGGTCGACGCTCAGCGACACCGCGCCCGACACCGACCGCTATTCCGTCGCGGTGCGCAGCACCATGAACTACGATGTCACCGACGGCATCCAATTGAGCTATATCGCGGGCTGGTCGCGCATCGGCGGCTCGACGCAGACCGATGCGGACGCAGGCGCTCTGCCGCCGACGGGGCAGGTCGACGCGGACGGCAACGACCTGCCGCTCGGCGCCTTCGGGGAGAACCGGACGCTCTCCTCGCGCTACGATTTCCAGAGCCATGAGGTCCAGCTCAAGTCGACCGGCGAACAGGCGATCGACTGGATTTTGGGCGCCTATTACAGCCATGAGAAGAACCGCATCCGCTTCGACATCGACCAGCGGAACGGCTATCGCGACGGCACCTTCAGCTGGGCGGGCAGCTTCATCCAGGCGAATCGCCAGATCGACAGCCGCGCCGTCTTCGGCCAGGCGGTCTGGCATGTCAGCGACGCGCTGCGCGTCACGGGCGGCCTGCGCTACACCTCCGACAAGAAGGAGGATATCGGCGGGCGCAACGTGACCTTCTCCGGTTGCCCCGCGACCCTGCCCGCCGACGCGTGCCAGGGCGGCATCTTCGGCGCCTATCCGAACGCCACGGCGGATGAACTGGCCGCGCTGCTGCCCGGTTTCTCCATTTCCAGCAACGATGTGAAGGGCAAGTGGGACAAGCTCACCTATCTCGCCCGCGTCGATGCCGACCTGGCGGAGGATGTGCTGGGCTATGCCAGCATCAGCACCGGCTTCAAGTCGGGCAATATCCAGGACAATGCCGGCCTGACCGATCCGGAAACGCTCACCAACTATGAAGTCGGCCTGAAGTCGCGCTTCCTCGACCGGCGCGTCACGCTGAACCTCGCGGCCTATTATAGCGACTTCAAGGGCTATCAGGTGAACCAGGCCGTCACTTTCCGCGACGATGCGGGCAATGTCGTGCGCAGCCAGATGATCACCCAGAATGCGAAGGGCGCCAAGGCCTATGGTCTGGAGGCGGAAATGGTGGCGAACCTGACCGACAGCGACCGGCTGCAATTCTCCGGCACGCTCCAGAAGACCAAGCTGGAGGAACTGGAGAGCGTCGACGGGCGCCTCTACGACGGCGGCAAGCTGTCCTCCATCGCGCAGCTCAAGGGCAATGAACTGGCGCATGCGCCGCGCTTCTCCGCCACGCTCAGCTATGAGCATGATTTCGAACTGGCGAGCGGCGCGAAGATCACGCCCCGTTTCACCACCCATTATGAGACCAAGAGCTGGCTGAGCTACTTCAACGGCGATGCGAATCCCTTCGTCAATCCCAACGATCCGGCCGACAATATGCCGAACCGCGGCACCAACGGCACCGATTGGGACCGCCAGAAGGCCTATTTCCGTTCCGACGCATCGATCCGCTTCGCGTCGCCGGACCAGAAATATTCGGTCGAAGCCTTCGTCCAGAATATCGAGAATGGGAAGATCCGCACGGGCGCCGGTTCCTTCGGCGCGCCGCGCTACGACCCGGTATTCCTGTCCAACCTCCAGCCGCCGCGGACCTGGGGCGTGCGCGCCCGGGCCAACTTCTGACCGGCTGACGAGGAGAAGTTGAGATGACGGCCGACATTCCCTCCCCCGGTCGGATCGTCATCGTCGGCGGCGGAACGGCCGGATGGCTGTCCGCCGCCACCTTCTCCCGCACGCTGGGGATGCGCGACGTGACGCTGGTGGAATCCAGCGAGATCGGCATCATCGGCGTGGGCGAAGGGACCTTTCCCACCATCCGCTCGACCCTGGCGGGACTGGGCGTTGGGGAGGGGGAATTCCTCCGCTCCGCCGATGCGACCTTCAAGCAGGGCGTGCTGTTCGACGGCTGGGCCACGGGCGCGGACAGCTATTTCCACCCGTTCAACATGCCCATCGGCGGCGAGGATGAGGCGCTGCTGCCCCATTGGCTGGCGATGGAGGGACAGCGCGCTTCCTGGGCCGACAGCGTCACCGTGCAGGAACGGGTGATCCGCGCCGGGCGAGCGCCCAAGCGGGTGCAGGACCCGGATTTTTCCGGTCCGATGAACTATGCCTATCATTTCGACGCGGCGCGTTTCGCGGACTATCTGCGGACGATCTCGCTCGCCGCCGGTGTCCGGCGGATCGAGGGCATGGTGGCGCATGTCGAACAGCGGGAGGATGGCGACATCGCCGCCCTGACCCTCAGGGACGGGCGGCGGGTAGAGGGGGACATCTTCATCGACTGTTCCGGTTTCCGCGCCCTGCTGATCGGGAAGACGCTGGGCAGCGGCTTCGTCGGCTGCGGCGACACGCTGTTCAACGACCGCGCGCTGGCGATGCAGGTGCCCCATGACCGCCCGGACGCGCCGATCCGTCCCTATACGCTGGCGACCGCGCATGAGGCGGGCTGGACTTGGGACATCGGCCTCCCCGAACGGCGGGGCATCGGCTATGTCTATTCCAGCCGCCATTGCTCCGACGATGAGGCGGAAACCGTGCTGCGCCGCTATGTCAGGCCGGGCGGCGAGGCGCTGACCCCGCGCCAGCTTCGCTTCGCTACTGGTTATCGCGAGCGGCAATGGATCGGCAACTGCATCGCCATCGGCCTGTCGGCGGGTTTTTTCGAGCCGCTGGAATCGACCGGCATCATGCTGATCGAGGCGGCGCTGCGCATGGTGGGGGATTTCCTCCTGCCTGCCGGAAGCGCCAGCGACACCGCCGCCCGCAATGCCGCGGCGCGCCGCTTCAACAGGCTGATGACGGCGCGGTTCGAACGGATCGTCCGCTTCCTGAAGCTGCATTATTGCATTACCCGCCGCACCGACACGGCCTATTGGCGCGACAATGCCGATCCGGCCTCCATCCCGGCTGATCTGCAGGACCTGCTCGCCCAATGGCGGCACCGCCCGCCCTCGCGCTTCGATTTCACGGTCGATCTCGAAACCTTCCTGCCGCCCAGCTATCATTATATCCTCTACGGCATGGGTTTCGAAACCCGGCTGGCGGGCGGCATCGGCCGCTATCCCGGCGGGCAGGAGGCGCGGGCCGCCTTCGCCAGGGTGGCCGGGGCCTCCGGCGCCGCCGTCTCCCATCTTCCCGACCATCGTGCGCTGCTCGACCATCTGCGTGGGCGGCAACCCTCTGCAAGAGTATCCTGATGACGCGCAAACCGCTGATCGCTTCCCTGCTTCTTGGCGTCGCCGGCCTGGCCCATGCGCAGCCTTCCCCGCCGGTCCCCGCCGCCAGTGCCGGCAGCAACCGCGCCCTGTCGCCGGAAGCACGCGCCAGGGCGCTGGTGGCCGCCATGACCATCGAGGAGAAGCTGGCGATCATCCACGGCTATTTCCCGCCGCTCGCCCGGCCTTCCCAACCGATCGCCATGATCCCGTCCGCAGGGCACATCCCGGGCATCCCGCGCCTCGGCATCCCGACCCTGCGGGAGAGCGACGCGAGTCTGGGCGTCGCCAACCAGATCGAGCAGCGCAAGGGCGATACGGCGACGGCCCTGCCGGCCAGCCTCGCCACGGCGGCCACCTTCAACCCGGCGCTTGCCTATGCGGGCGGCGCGATGATCGGCGCGGAGGCGCGGGCCAAGACCTTCAACATCCTGCTCGCGGGCGGCGTCAACCTGACCCGCGATCCCTGGAACGGGCGGAATTTCGAATATCTGGGCGAAGATCCGCTGCTGGCCGGGGTGATGGCGGGCGAGCATATCAGGGGCGTGCAGAGTGCCCATATCGTCTCAACCATCAAGCATTTCGCGTTGAATTCGCAGGAAACCGGCCGCACCGTGCTGGACGCCCGGATCGACAGGGCGGCGCTGCGCGAAAGCGACCTGCTGGCCTTCCAGATCGCGACGGAGATCGGCGATCCCGCCTCCGTCATGTGCGCCTATAACAAGGTGAATGGCGATTATGCCTGCGAAAATGACTGGCTGCTCAACCAAGTCCTGAAGAGGGACTGGGGTTATAGGGGCTGGGTCATGTCCGACTGGGGCGCGGTCCATTCCACCGGGAAGGCGGCGCTGGGCGGGCTCGATCAGGAATCGGGGCAGGAACTGGACGATGCGATCCATTTCGGCAAGCCGTTCGAGGAGGCTGTGAAGGCCGGCCGGATTCCCGCGGCCCGGCTGGACGATATGGTGGAGCGCATCCTCCATGGCGTGATCGCCAGCGGCCTGATGGACGATCCCGTCCCGGAAAGCCCGCGCCAGATCGACTATGCCGCCCATGCCGACATCGCCCAGCGCGCGGCGGAGGAGGGCATCGTCCTGCTGAAGAATGAGGGCGATCTGCTGCCGCTGGCGAAAAGCGCGCGGCGGATCGTCCTGATCGGCGGCCATGCCGATGTCGGGGTGCTGTCGGGCGGCGGATCGTCGCAGGTCCGCTCCGTCGGCGGGGCTCCGGTCGAAATTCCGCTGACAAAGGGGGCCGCCGCCTCCTTCGCGCGGATGACCTGGCATGCTTCCTCGCCGCTGAAGGCGATCCGCGCACTCGTGCCGCAGGCGGAGGTCAGCTATGTCGACGGCGGCGACCCAAGGGCCGCGGCCGAAGCGGCGCGTCGGGCGGACCTCGCCATCGTCTTCGGCTGGCAATGGCAGACGGAGGCGCAGGACCCTGACAATATGCGCCTGCCGGACAATCAGGATGCGCTGATCGAAGCGGTCGCCACTGCCAACCGGAAGACCATCGTCGTGCTGGAGACGGGCGGCCCTGTGGAAATGCCCTGGATCGCGAAGGTGCCGGCGCTGGTGCAGGCCTGGTATCCCGGCCAGCGCGGCGGCGAAGCCATGGCGAATATCCTCTTCGGGGACGTCGCGCCTTCGGGCCGCCTGCCCATCACCTTCCCGGTGCGCGCCGGTCAGGCGCCGCGTCCGGAACCGGCGGGCCTAGCCGAACTGCACGCGGCCGAGGCCCGCCGGGACGCCGGGGACAAGACCAATTACGGCATGACCGGCGGCGTGGCGCCCTTTGCGGTCGATTATCCCGAAGGTGCGGAGGTCGGCTATCGCTGGTATGCGATGAAGGGCGTGAAACCGCTTTTCCCGTTCGGCCATGGCCTGACCTATACCAGCTTCACCTATGCCAATCTGGCGGTGCAGGACGGCGCGGCGCTGACCGTCAGCTTCGACGTGACCAATGCGGGCAGCCGTGCGGGCGCGGACGTTCCGCAACTTTATGTGCAGGCGAAGGGGAGCGCAGGCATCGCCGCCTGGCGGCTTGCCGGCTTCGACAAGCTCAGCCTGTCGCCCGGCGAGACCCGGCGCGTCACCATGACCGTCGACCCACGCCTGATCGCGCGCTTCGAGGAAGGGAGGGGCTGGCGGCTCGACGGCGGCAACTATGCGCTGGCGGTGGGGCATCATGCGGGCGACGCCGCGCTGAAGGGCGTGGCGAGGCTTAATGCCAAGAGCCTGAAGCCCTGATGGGGGCGGTTGGCCCAAGTGCAGAATGTGCTCCTGCCTCCGCGGGAACGCATTGATGCCCGGACAGAAAAAATTCCGCTATTTCGCCAGCATGAAGGCGACCTTATTCCAGGAGACGACATGACCATCGGCCTTTCGCCCGTTTCCCTGACCGTCCTGACGGTCCTGCTCGCGGCATCCGCGGCGGCGCAGCAGCCCGCGGCCTCGGTTGCGCATCCCGAACTCTGGCCCAGGGTGGATGCCCAGCCCAAGCGCGACCCGGCCGTGGAAAGGCGCGTCGACGCATTGCTGAAGGCCATGTCGGTCGAGGACAAGGTCGGCCAGCTCATCCAGGTCGACATCGGCTCCATCACCCCCGCCGACGTGCGGACATACAAGGTCGGATCGGTCCTGAACGGCGGCAATAGCGGCCCTTATGGCGACGAATATGCTTCGCCCGCCAAATGGTTGAAACTGGCGGACGAATTCTATGAAGCCTCCATGTCCCGGAGCGACAGGGGCCCGAAAATCCCGATCATCTGGGGCACCGATTCCGTCCACGGCAACAACAACATCGTCGGCGCGACGCTCTTCCCGCACAATATCGGCCTGGGCGCGGCGCGCGACCGCGATCTCATCCGGGAGATCGGGCGCGTGACGGCGCTGGAGACGGCGGCGGCGGGGCTCGACTGGACCTTCGCGCCGACGCTGGCGGTGGTGCAGGACGACCGCTGGGGCCGCACCTATGAAAGCTATTCGGAGGAGCCGCAGATCGCCGCCGACTATGCCGGCGCGATGATCGAGGGCGTGCAGGGCAAGGCCGGCACCAGGGATTTCCTCGCGCCCGATCATCTGATCGCCACCACCAAGCATTTTCTGGGCGATGGCGGCACCGGCGGACGCGACCAGGGCGATACGCGCGTGTCGGAGGAGGTGCTGCGCGACGTGCATCTGGGCGGCTATCCCGCGGCGATCGAGGCGGGCACGCAATCGGTCATGGCCAGCTTCTCAAGCTGGAACGGCGCCAAGATGAGCGGCAACAAGTCGCTGCTGACCGACGTGCTGAAGGATCGCATGGGTTTCGACGGCTTCGTCGTGGGGGACTGGAACAGCCATGGGCAGGTGCCGGGCTGCTCCAATGAGGATTGCCCGCAGGCGATCAATGCCGGGCTCGACATGTTCATGTATTCGGGGCCGGGCTGGAAACAGCTTTACGACAACACGCTGCGGGAGGTGAGGGCGGGCACGATCCCGATGGCGCGGCTGGACGACGCCGTGCGGCGCATCCTGCGGGTGAAGATCCGCGCCGGGACGTTCGAGCGGGGGCGCCCCTCCACCCGCGCCTTTGCCGGCAAGTTCGACGCCATCGGCTCCGCCGGCCATCGCGCCGTCGCCCGGCGCGCCGTGCGGGAATCGCTGGTGCTGCTGAAGAATGAAGGCGTCCTGCCGCTCAAGGCCAATGCCGACATCCTCGTCGCGGGCGAGGCGGCCGACAGCATCAGCCAGCAGGCGGGCGGCTGGTCGATCACCTGGCAGGGGATCGACGTGCCCAATTCGGCCTTTCCCAACGCCCAGTCGGTCTGGAAGGGGATAGAAGAGACGGTGAAGGCCGGCGGCGGCACGGCGCGCTACGCCCCCGACGGCCGCTTCACGCAAAAGCCGGACGCCGCCATCGTCGTCTTCGGGGAAAAGCCCTATGCGGAGTTCAAGGGCGACGTTCCCAATCTGGAATACAGCCCCGGCGACAAGCGCGATCTGGAGATGCTGCGCCGCTTCAAGGCGGCGGGCGTGCCGGTGGTGGCGGTTTTCCTTTCCGGTCGGCCGCTTTGGGTGAATGCGGAACTCAACGCATCCGACGCCTTCGTCGCGGCCTTCCTGCCGGGAAGCGAGGGCGGCGGCGTGGCCGATATGCTGTTCGCCGGCGCGGACGGGAAGCCGCGCCATGATTTCCGCGGGAAGCTGAGCTTTTCCTGGCCGAAACGCCCGGACCAATATGTGCTGAACCGCCGCGATCCGGGCTACGATCCGCTTTTCCCCTTCGGCTATGGCCTGAGCTACGCCCGGCCCGGCAAAGTAGGGACGCTGGACGAGAGCCGCCCCGCCGGCATGGCGGCGGCGACGCCCGGCACCTTCTATGGACGCGGCCAGACGCCGCCCGGCTGGGCCATAGAGGCGGAGGGCGTCACACAGAGCGGCGTCGACCGCCGCGCGCAGGAGGACAGCCGTCGCTTCGTATGGAAGGGGGCAGGGCAGGTCGCCTTCGTCGCCCCCCGCGCCTTCGACCTCTCGCGCGAGAGCAACGGAGAGATCAGCCTGGTCGTCGAATATCGGGTGGACGCAAAGCCGGCGGGGAAGATGACCGTCGGCCTGCAAAGCGGGCAGAGCACGGTCGAACTGCCGATCGGCGGCGCATTGTCCTCCGCAAAGCCCGGGGAATGGTCTCGGCTCGTCGTTCCGCTGCAATGCTTCGCCAAGCGCGGCGCGGACATGCAGGCGGTCACCGCGCCGCTCGTGCTGCGATCCAACGGCGCTGCCGACATCAGCATTTCGGACGTGAAGCTGGACTATGTCAGCGTGCCGATGGACGCCTGTGGCGACGCGGCGCCGCACTGAGGGGAAGGAGCGATAAAGCAGGTTAAACCCTATTCGGTTGTCGCCCTGTGGTGAGGATACCGTCCGGACATGGCACGTTGAGACCCTCGAAGCAGGAGATCGACATGCAGAATGACGGACAGCGCGGCGAATCGACCCAGGACCCGGCGGAGGGCCGCAATGACGTGCCGCCGCCGGAAAAGGGTTCGCCCGGCGGCGATGCGGGCCAGGCCGACGATGAAGCGGCGGAGCGCGTGGAGAAAGCCGAGGACAGCGATCCCAATCCATTGGCGCCGCCCGTCAATACGGAAGCGGGCAGCTAGAGCAGATGGAGTCATCTGCTGGCTCGGAAAACGCGATAAACACAAACCTAGAGCAGTCGAGCCGATGCAATCGGATCGGAATCTGCTTTGGATATGGTGCGGAACTGCCCGTGCTGAGCCCGTCGAAGGGCGGGGCCGGTTTTCCGCCTGAAAGGATGCGATAACGGAAATTCGGATGCGCGTGCCCCGCCTCCTGCCTGACGCAGGGCGCTCCAGCCAAATGCTTCATCAACCGGAGAGCAGCGGGTAACGCATGCGCCAGTCGTCCAGCAGCGCCTCGATCGCGGCGATTTCCTGAAAGCTTCCGGTCGGCGCGGCGGCCCAGTTGCAATGCGGATGCGTCGCGCGGCTATAGAGCCGGATCGGCCCCACCAGCCTGCGCCAATGATGTTTGCTGCGTCCATGATCGCGCACCAGACGGGCGACGATCAGTTCGACGAGTTTGTCAGCCGTCATTCTCTTTTCCCTCGGCGCAAGGCCATTGTCCCGGCAGTTCCAGATAAGCCTCCAGCTCCCGCCAGTGCCGGTCCCATCCGGGTCCGCGCCGTTCTTCCGGCACATGGGCCTCCACCATGCGCCTGGCCCGCGCCACGACATTGCCGGCGGGTGCGCGCAAACGGTCGAGAATGTCCCTGATGCCGTCTGTCATGAAGATCGCCGCCGCATCCATCGCTGATAGGAGCAGGCGTGCCGGCTTTCAACTTTCCCGAACCGACTGGCCCGCCTGACCTCGATCAGGCAGAGGGAGCGCGCCTTTCGGTTCGTCGCGCAGCGGCAACAGCAGTCCGCAAAACATCCATCCACTATTGTCAATCATAATGATAGAGAATATGTCATGGGCAGGAGGTTTCCCATGCGCCCATATGCCCCTGAACTGACCGCTTCCGCGACGATCCTGACCGTGCCTGGCCTGATGAACAGCGGGCCGGGGCATTGGCAGACGATCTGGGAAGCCGAACTGCCCAATTGCCACCGCGCCGAACTGGGCAGTTGGGACGCCCCGCAGCGCAATAGCTGGATCGGCAATCTCAACCATGCGATCGATCGCATCGATGGCCCGGTCATTCTGGCCGCCCATAGCCTGGGCTGCCACGCCGTGACCTGGTGGGCCGCGTTCGAATGCCGCGAATGGAGCGAAAAGATCGTCGGAGCCCTGCTGGTGGCGCCGCCTGAACTCGAATCGGGCGCCGTCGACTCCCGCCTGCGCGGCTTCGCGCCGACGCCCAAGGCGCTGCTGCCTTTCCCCTCGATCCTCGTAGCCAGCCGCAACGATCCCTATATCTCCTTCAGCCGGGCGAGGCTGCTCGCGCAATTCTGGGGCAGCCGTTTTGCCGACGCGGGAGAGGCGGGGCACATCAACGCCGATTCCGCGCTGGGCGATTGGACGTTCGGACGATTCCTGCTGTCCCGGCTCGGTCAGCCTTTCGAAGATCAGGGAATGGATGGCCAGCGCATCGCCGGCGAGCGGGAACGCAGCGCGGAGGCGACGCTGCTTTACGGCGTCTGACCATTGCCTTCCTGTTGTTGAATGGCCGCTGGACGGAGGCGAAGCGGCGCGGTTGAGCTCTCCGCCGGCCTTCGCCTGTTCCTCCTCCCCACGCTTCGCGCGGGGAGGATGTCCGTTTGAAACGATGCGGCGACAGAAATGTCGAGCGCGCGGCCAGCGTCCGCTTCAACGCGGCGCGCCCTAAAACTTGACCTTCATCCCCAGGCGCACGGTCCGGGGCTCCACGACCCGGCTCAACCGCCCTTCCTGCGGACCCGTCATGTCGAAAGCGGGAATATAGGACTCGTAAAAATAAGCGATGTCCTTGTCCCGGCTGTCGAAGATATTCAGCAGCTCCCCATAAAGTTCGATCCGCTTGCCCTTCCACGCGCCGCGGGCGTTCACCACCGTGCTCCCCTTGTCCCGCACGCTATTGTCCTCGATCAGCGGATAAGGCCCCAGATGCCGCACCCGCAGGCTCGTCTCCCAGCGCCCCAGCACGACAGCCACGCCCGCCGAAGCGGCATTTTCGAAGGCATTGGGAATCCGGTCCCCATTGTCGTAGCGCGAATGGCTGGCGGTATAATTGCCGTCCAGCGCCAGCCAGGGCAGCGGCCGCCAGAAGGCGACGATCTCATAGCCATGCCGCTTGCTGGCGCCGGTCGGCTCGACCGCGTTGCTATCCCCGACGAAGCGCAATTCGCTGCCCACATTCAGCCACCAATAGGTCGCCGTCAGGCTGGCCGAACCGATCTGGACCCGCCCGCCCAGCTCCTTGCCGGTGCCGCGCACCAGCACCGGGACAGGCGTGTCGACATTCACCGCCCCCCGCACATCGTTGCTGTGGAAGCCACGGCCCCAATTGGCGTAGAGTTCCAGCGCGGGCGCGACCCGATAGGCGAGCGACGCCTTGGGCGACAACAGGCTGTCCGACCCCTTGCCTTCGCCCAGAGCGGCGGCGGCGGCATCCCTTGCCCGCACCGCATAGCGATAATGATCGCCGCGTAGTCCGCCCGTCACGCGCAGGCCGGGCAGCGGCTGCCACGTCACGTCGCCATAAAGCGCCAGCGACAGTTCCTCGACATGATAGCGGCCGAGCGAGGAGAGGAAGGCCCGGTCGGCGGTGCGCGACACCCCGACATTGCCCATATGATCATAGCGATCCTCCGTCCCGACGCCGAAGTCCAGCGTGGACCCCAGCGACCAGCGCTTCTCCGCCGTCGCGCCGATAATCCAGCGGCGGTCATATTGGCGGATCTGCGCGCTGCTGCCGTCCGGATCGGCATAGGTCGGGTTGGAATACATCGACCAGTCATAATATTGCGCATAGCCATTGGCGCGCCAGTCCGCCTGCGTCACCGCGACATTGCCGACGAGGCGCGTCGTCGCCCCCCGCGCCGAGGGATCGGGCGAGCAGAACATATCCGCACAGACCGGCGATCCGACGATCCGTTCCGGAATCTGCTCGGTCGGCCGCCATGTCGCGCGATAGGCATGCAGCGTTGCCTCCACCGCCCCCGCCCGATATTTGGCGAAACCGGCATAATGGCGCAGATGCTCCGGCTCCTCCCATGGCCCGTCATAGGCCTTGGCCTGCGCCACCAGCGTCAGTTCGCCCGGCCCGAAGCCCTTGATCGTGCCCCCCGCCGCGATCCGCCGCGAACCGTAGGAGCCGCCCTCCACCGACATCCACGGCCGGTCGAACCCGTCGATCGTCTTCATATAGGCGGCGCCCGCCAGCGCGAAGTCGCCGCCATCGGCGCGATAGGGGCCTTTCCGGAAATCCTCCCGCGCGATGATCTCCGGGATCAGGCCGTTCAGGTCCAGATAACCCTGCCCATGCCCGTGCGAGCGGAAATTCATCTGCACCCCGTCAATATAGGTGGTGAAGTCAGACCCATGATCCAGGTTGAAGCCGCGCAGGAAATATTGGTTCGCCTTGCCGCTCCCCGAATGTTGCGCCGCGACCATGCCCGGCACCGCCTCCAGCAGTTCCGCCACGCGCAGCAGCGGGCGGACCAGCAGGTCGGACCCGGCGACACTCCCCTCGCTCGCCGCCTGGGCGACGCCGATCTTCGCCTCGCCCCGGCCGAAGACGATGATCTCCGCCTCCGGCGCCTCCGTCTCCGCCAGAGCCGGGACCGCATGTGCCGCGATCAAACCCGCAGCCATTATCTTCCATTGCATTCGCATTCCTTCCGGCGTCTCGCGACATCCGGCGGAGCCTGACCGCCAGACGACGGCCGGCGCGCAGGGACGGCCGGACGCCAAAAGCGACCGTTCCCGCGAACCGATGCGGCCTCCACCGCTCGTTCGTCGCTCAGACGGAAAGACACCGTGCCGCGGCCATCCCCTGGGCCAGGGCAAGAGCGACCAGACGCCGGCAGGTCTCCTGGCTCGCGGGTCGTCGCATCGATGCAAGGCCTTCCCAGGCCTCGCAGGATTTAGCGTCCGGCCCAGTGGCTGGCGGCGGAAGCCTCGCTCCGCCGCGCATATGCATCGCGCTCACCGCTTACAGTTGCAGGGACAGCCGCGGCTTGGGGAGGTTGCCCTCCCGCACCGCATTCCCCTTTAAGCCCCGTTCGGGGCACCGGCGCGATCATTGCGGGAGACGATATGTCCCCCGCGCCTTCTCGTTACACGCGGTGACGCCCCGCTTGCAAGAGGCTCTTCGTACTCCAGCAAAGGGCGGAGACCAGCTTCGCCGTCGCCCGCATCCACCAGGCATCTACAAGCGACATTCGCATCTGCGGCATGATCAAATACAGCAAAATCAACGGGTTGTCCGTGACCATGCGACTTTTTTCCGGGAATTTCCAAAAACTGTCATTTTTGGGGTTGCCTGAATCTCCTGGCCCACCTAGATGCCCGTTCACCGGACGGGACGACGCCACTGAGGCGCTGAACTGGACGGTCGCCAACAGGTACGGACGCTGGTCTCCCAGAACGCAAGGAACGGGGTAGGATAGCTGTCCGGTATGGTTGTCGGCTCTTTGACATTGTTGATTGATGAAGGGACATGTGGGCGGCGGCTCCGGGTTCTTGTGGCTTCTAGGCGCAGGATACTCGGTTAAATTAGCCATCCTCACAATGTCCTTACACACCATGTAAGATT
>NZ_SEON01000005.1 GCF_004152845.1 Sphingobium fuliginis | reverse complement strand
CTGCCGGAAAGCCCGCCAAGATCGCCATCACCGCCGTCATGCGAAAGCTCGTCGTCACCGCGAACGCCATGCTCAAAGCCGATCGATGCTGGACGCAATCTCCAGCTTGATCATCACGGATACTCTAGCCCTCAAACCCCGCCGGTTCCGCCCAATCCGGATGCACCCAGGCCATCGCCTTGAACAGCGTCCCCATGGCATCCCCGGCGGTCAGGCGCAGGCGGGCTGCCTCCACCTCCTCGGCGCGGGCCGGCGTCGTGCGGGCGAGCTGATCGGCGCGGGCGTCGATGCCCAGCCGGCGCAGGAAAGCGCCCTGACCGACCGGCCCCATCACCCGAAGCCCCGCCTGCCGCGCCATATTGCCGATCATGGTGAAGTCGACATGGGTGGTGAGGTCGCTTTCGCCCGGCTCCAGAAAGGGGTCGGCGAAGCGGTGCGCTCGCACCGCCTGCAACGTGTCCCCCAAGGCCGGCCCCTCATAGCCATAGTCGACGATGATCGCGGCGCCGCCCTGCCGGGCGATCCTGTGCGCGAGTTCCAGCGCGACCGCGGCCCCGGCCAGCGGCGTTTCCAATATCGCGCCTTCCGGCGCTTCGGCGGCGAGGGCGGGGATGCCCGACTCGACGCGGCGATAGCCAGCCATGGGCGCGAAACGATCGGGCTGGCCCGGATCGGGGCAGATCACCACCCGTTCGCGCCATTCCTTTCCGCTGCGCACGATCTGGCGCACGGGCAGCGCGTCGAAAAATTCGTTGGCGACGACCAGCAGCGGCCCCTGTTCGGGCAGGGTGGAGACAGTGTCGTGATGGAAGATGTTGGGGATGATCGTCCTTTGCCGCTCCCGCAGGCTCGGGCTGGTCTCCACGAAATGCACCCGTGGGACGAGCGACAGGCCGGCCATGGCCCGGAGGGCATCGGAAGCGAGCGTGCCGCGGCCGGGGCCGAGTTCGACATAGCCGATCTCCGGCCGGCTGCCCGACCGCATCCAGACGTCCGCCAGGCATAGTCCGACCAGTTCCCCGAACATCTGGCTGATCTCCGGCGCGGTGGTGAAGTCGCCGGCGGCGCCCAGCGGGTCGCGAGTGCCGTAATAATGCTGGTTCGCCTCCGCCATATAATGGGCGATGGAGATCGGCCCGCCCGACGCGATCTGGCGCGCCAGGCGTTCCGACAGGCTGGGTTCAGCTGACACTCGCGCTGCCCGCGACCGGTTCCACGCGCACGCGGCGGCTCCTGGCGGTGAAGATCAGGTACAGGCCGCCCAGGATCATCGGCACGCACAGCCACTGGCCCATGTGCAGGCCGGTGCGCGCGGCGAATTCCATGAGCTGCGCGTCGGCCTCGCGGAAATATTCGACGCCGAAGCGGAAGATGCCGTAGCCAAGCAGGAAGATGCCCACCAGCATGCCGGGCTTGTAGCGGGCGCGGGTCTTCCAGAAGGCGAAGGCGAGGATCAGGAACAGCACTATGCCTTCCAGGAAAGCCTCGTAAAGCTGGCTCGGATGGCGGGGGAAGGCGCCGCCGGTCGGGAAGACGATCGCCCAGGGCACATCGGTTTCCTTGCCCCACAGCTCCCCGTTCACGAAATTGGCGAGGCGGCCGAAGAACAGGCCGAAGGGCACGCAGCAGGCCACGAAATCATGGATGCGCAGCCAGGAGAGCTTCTCCTTGCGCGCCATGTAGAGGATGCCGAGCGACACGCCGATGGCCCCGCCATGGAAGGACATGCCGCCGTTCCACAGCTTGAAGATGTCCAGCGGATGGCGGAGGATTTCGGGCTGGTAGAAGAAGACATAGGCCAGCCGCCCGCCGATGATGATGCCCAGCGTCGCATAGAAGATCATGTCGTCGGCATGCCGGCGCGCCATGGGCGAACCGGGCTGGGCGATCAGCTTCAGCAGATACCAGTAGCCGATCAATATGCCCGCCAGATAGGCGAGGCTGTACCATTTCAGCGTGAAGAAGCCGAGGTCGAGCGCGACAGGGCTGAGGCCGAGCTGGTCGAAGCGGATGGCCCCCGAAGCGGCGGCGGCAAGGTCAAGGATCAAGTTGGCGTTCCCCTTGGGAAATTCGGCCCCCGCCATAGAGCAAGGTGGGGGACGGAGGAAAGGGAGGAAGTTGACCGGGCCGGTTCATGGAGTCCGAACGACGTTCCCGGCCATGGTGGTGGCGAGTTGCGGCGGCCTTGGCGCCACTCGACCAGACAGGGGCTTGGCATGCGTCAGGACCGACCTTGCAATCCTGCCTTCCCCAACGACGGATCGGGCATCCCCGCCATCCGACCGTCCTCACCCCTTCAAAATCCGCCAGCGCGGGGAAACCTGATTCCACACGCCGCAAACCGAAATTCAGCCCCCGATCTTCGCCCGCGCAAAGGCGACGAGCGAGCCGAACGTCTCGAACGTATCGCCGTCTATATCCTCGTCCTCGATCAGGATGCCGAAGCGGTCCTCCATCTCGGTGAGCAGGCCCGCAACGGCCATGGAGTCCAGTTCCGGCAGCGCGCCGAACAGCGGCGTATCCGCATCGAAGGCGTCTACCCGGTCCTGCGACAGGGCCAGCACATCGCGCAGCAAGGCGCGCATCATCGTTTCAATATCCATTGCCCGGTCGACCGGTTGTGCATTGTCCGCCCGCATGATGGGCGCCTACCTAGTCGTTCCGCAGCTAACCTACAAGCGCCGAAATGGCCGCACGCGCGGCGGGCAGCCAGACCGAAGCGCGTCGGGGGTTGAAGAAATCCAGCCGGTAGAGCGTTTCCCGTTCCTCCATCCAGTCGGTCTTGTAGCCATTGTCGCCCGTTCCATAATCGATCGTCGCGACATGATCGCGATCGATGGCGTGCGCGAACATCGCATGGCTGAGCAGGCTGCCGGGGGAGGCGCCGTCGAACGCCTGGTCATGGGCCAGCTTGTGAATGAGGGCGGTGCCGTTCTCCACCGTCCATAGCTGGGTCGCCACCGGCTGCTCCTCCAGCCGCGCGAAGCCCAGCCGGAGCGTCCCGGCGGCGCTTTCCCGCTGGGCCAGCGCATGGAGAAAGCCGAGATCGGCCTCCGGCTTCTTCCAGCTTCGTTCCTGCACGGCGGCATAGTCGCGCCACAGCGCCTCGGTCAGCCGGTCTGCGATGCTGAGGGTGAAGCGGCTCGCGCGGTTCTTGCGCGCGATCAGCGTACGCAGGCGGCCGGGCCGTTGCGCCCAATATTGCTCGAAAGTCCGCCCATTCAGGTGCAGCATATGCCGCCCCCCCATCGGCCGCCGGACGCTGAACCAGCCTGCACGGCGAAAGGCGTCGAGCAGCATGTCCGACGCGGCAGCTACCGGATAGAGGTCGATCTGGGCGCTGTCCGTCAACAGAGACTGGGCGATGACTTCGATCAGGCGACGACGGACGGTCTCGTCCAAAGGGCCAAGGAAGACCGGCCCCCAATCGAAGCTGTACCAGTTGGCGAGCGCGCCCAGCCGTCCCGCTCCGGACGAAAGCAGGAAAAGCCATGCCTGACACTCCCCCTCCAACGCCTGGAAGATGCGGACGTCCGTCGTGGAAAAGCAATGCGCATGGAGCGATTCGAACCAGTCGATGCGGTCGAACAGCGACGGCGTGCCGGCGCGGTCGAGCGCTGAACCCAGCACCTGACGCGCTTGGGCGACGCTGCGATATTCCCTTGCGACCAGCAAACCATTATCTCCCCGTCGACAGCATCGCCTTTAGGAAAAAAGTCTGGAGATGGAGTTAAGCGATTACCCCGCGCCCATGGCGGACCCCATGATCGACGGCGCGCAGGTGCGGCCGATCGACCATCTGCTGCTGCGCGGCGACGCGGAACGGCCCGCGCTGGACGGGCGCTCGGGCACGCAAAGCTATGCGGAGCTGGAAGCGACATTGGGGCGGCTGGCGGCATGGCTTGCCCGATTCGGGCTGGACAAGGGCGCGCGAGTCGCAAGCTGGGTCGCAAAGGGCCCGGTCGCGGCCCTGATGCCGCTCGCCGCCCCCCGCGCCGGGCTGGTCCATGTGCCGGTCAATCCGCTGCTCAAACATGCCCAGGTCGCGCACATATTGGCGGACAGCGGCGCGTCGCTGCTGATCGGGACGGCCAGCCGTCTGGCGACCCTGACGCCGGGCGACGTGCCGGGGCGATGCGACCTGCACCGGGAGGATGATGCAGCCTGCGCGATGAGCGGCGGGGAGGCGCTGGCCCCGTCCCATGCCACGCCCGACGAACTGGCCGCAATCCTCTACACCAGCGGATCGACCGGGCGGCCCAAGGGCGTGATGCTGAGCCACGCCAATCTCTGGCTGGGCGCTGTATCGGTGGCGGAATATCTGAAGCTGACGGCGGAGGACCGGACGCTTTGCGTGCTTCCCTTCAGCTTCGATTATGGACAGAATCAGCTGTTTTCCACCTGGTTCGCCGGCGGATGCGCCTGTCCGCTCGATTATCTGACGCCGCGCGACGTGGTGAAGGCGGTGGATCGGTGGGACATCACCACCTTGGCGGGGGTGCCGCCGCTCTGGGTGCAGTTGACCGAACTGGACTGGCCCGCCGATGTGGCGGCGAAGCTCAGGCGGCTCACCAATAGCGGCGGCGCGCTGACGCGGCCCCTGGTGGCGAAGTTGCGGGCGCTGTTTCCGCGCGCGGACCTCTACCCCATGTATGGACTGACCGAGGCGTTCCGCTCGACCTATTTGCCGCCCGCGCTGGTGGAAAGCCGCCCCGACAGCATGGGATCGGCCATTCCCCATGCGGAGATACTGGTCGTTCGCCCGGACGGTTCGATTGCGGGCGACGATGAGCCGGGTGAACTGGTGCATTGCGGGCCGCTGGTGGCGCAGGGCTATTGGCGCGATCCGGCGCGCACGGCGGAACGGTTCAAACCGGCGCCCGTCGGCTCCCACTATGGCGGCATGGCGGTATGGTCGGGCGATACCGTGCGCCGGGATGCGCAGGGACTGCTTTATTTTGTCGGACGCGATGACGCCATGATCAAGTCCGCCGGCAACCGCATCAGCCCCACGGAGGTCGAGGAAGCGGCCGTCGCGGTGGAGGGCGTTGCCGAAGCGGTTGCGCTGGGCGTCCGGGACGATCGTCTGGGGCAGGCGGTGCTGTTGCTGTTGCGCGGCGCTTCGCCGGAGCTAAAGGCGCAGGTGGAGGCACGGCTTCGGCAGGAGCTTCCCAATTTCATGCAACCGCGCGAGATCGTCATGCTTTCCGAATTTCCCCGCAATCCCAATGGCAAGATCGACCGCGTGGCGCTGGCGAAGGAATTTGCGGCATGAAGCCGATGGGACCAATCCCGCCCTTCTTCGCGGGCGAGGAGGGCATGTTGCTGATCGGCGGCTGCGGCGCGGCCAGCCTGGTGGAGGAGGCCGGGGACACGCCGCTGTTCGTCTATGACATGGGCATTATCGAGGGGCAGGCGCGGGCCTTCCGCGACGCCATGCCCGCGACGCTGTCGCTCCATTATGCGGTGAAGGCCAATCCCCATGCGCCCCTGCTGGAGCGCATGGCGAAGCTGGTGGACGGCTTCGACGTGGCGTCGGGCGGGGAACTGGCCCGGGCGCTGGAGGCGGGGATGGACGCTGCCCATATCAGCTTCGCCGGGCCGGGAAAGCGCGACGATGAACTGATCGTCGCCATAGACAGCGGCGCGACGATCAACCTTGAGTCGGAGGGGGAGGCGCGACGGGCCATCGCCCTTGCGGAGCAGCGGGGCAGGACGCCGAAGCTGGCGGTGCGGGTGAACCCGGATTTCGACCTGAAGGGGTCCGGCATGCGCATGGGCGGCGGCGCCAAGCCCTTCGGCGTGGACGCGGAGCGCGCGGCGGCGCTGGCGCGCTGGGTGATCGATGCGGGGGCCCAATGGCGCGGCTGGCATATCTTCGCCGGCAGCCAGGCGCTGGGGGCGCTGGCGCTGATCGAGACGCAGGCGGCGACCATCGATCTCGCCACCCGCCTGTCCGACAGCATCGGCGCGGTGCCCCCGCTGGTCAATCTGGGCGGCGGCTTCGGCATTCCCTATTTTCCCGGCGACGAACGGCTGGACATCCGGCCCATCGGGGACGCGCTGGGCCGGCTGATCGACGGGCGGGCGGACATATTGCAGGACAGCGCCTTCGCCATGGAACTGGGCCGCTGGCTGGTGGGGGAGGCAGGCGTTTACCTCACCCGCATCGTCGATGTGAAGAAGAGCCAGGGCGAAACCTTCGTCGTCGTCGATGGCGGGCTGCATCACCAGCTCGCGGCGAGCGGCAATTTCGGCACGGTGGTGCGCCGCAACTATCCCATCGCCGTCGCCAATCGCTTCGGGGAAGCGCCCGCGGCGGAGGCCGTAACGGTCGTGGGTTGCCTCTGCACGCCCATCGACAGGCTTGGGGACAAGGTCGCGCTGCCGCCGGTGGAGGAGGGCGACCTGATCGCGATCTTCCTGGCGGGGGCCTATGGCGCCTCGGCCAGCCCGGCGGCTTTTCTCGGTCATCCGGCGCCTCGGGAACTGCTGATCGGCTGATTTTAATCAACTGATTTGCCAATAACTTAACTCCTAACGCTATTTTTACCCTTTCGGGGCAAGAAGGCCGTCGAAGCTGAGTGCTTGACGGTTGCCGGCGCCTCCCTTTGGCGGCTGTCGGCGCGGCCGCGAAAAGGGGTGAATCTATGCGTTTCCTGTCACTTTCCCGTGCGTTGATCGGCATGTCCCTGCCGGCTCTGGCTCTTTCGGGCTGCGCTTCGGGCGGGGGCGCGCCCAATCTGCCGCCGGCGTCCTTCGTTTCGACGCAGGAGGGGCCGGGCGAGGAATATGTGATCGGGCCGCTCGACGACCTCACCATCTTCGTCTGGCGCAATCCCGATCTCGGCGCGAAGGTGCAGGTGCGGCCCGACGGGCGCATCACCACGCCGCTCATTTCCGACATGCCGGCGGTCGGCAAGACGCCCCGGCAACTGGCCGACGACCTGAAGGTGGCGCTGGGCAAATATATCGAAAATCCGCTGGTGTCGGTGATCGTCAACAATTTCTCCGGCACCTTCAGCCAGCAGGTGCGGATCGTCGGCGCGACCGAAAAGCCCGCCTCCATCCCTTATCGCGCCAATATGACGCTGCTCGACGCGATGATCTCGGTCGGCGGCCTTTCCGAATATGCGGCGGGCAACAGGGCGAAGCTGGTCCGCTTCAACAAGGAAACCGGCAAGCAGCAGGAATATCAGGTCCGCCTCGGCGACCTGCTGAAGCGCGGCGACAGCAAGGCGAATGTCATGCTGGCGCCCGGCGACGTCATCATCATTCCCGAAAGCATGTTCTGACATGGCGGCTCTCGTCGACGAACTGCTGGTCATCCTGCATGGCCTCTGGCTCCGCCGCTGGCTGGCGCTGGGCGTGGCCTGGGGCGTGTGCCTGGCTGGCTGGCTGGGCGTGGCGCTCATCCCCAACAGCTATGAATCCAAGGCGCGGGTCTATGTGAACACCCAGTCACTGCTGGAGGACAAGGTGGGCATCACCCAGGTCCAGGCGCAACAGGACCTCGACAGGGTGCGCCAGACCCTGGCCAGCACGGCCAATCTGGAACGGGTGGTGAAGGAGACCGATCTCAACCGGACGGTCGACGGGCCGCGCGACCTGGCGGCGAAGATCACCGGATTGCGCGAGACCATCACCGTGATGGCGCAGCTTGACCCCAGCATGATCGACATCAGCGCCACATGGGCCGATTCCGGCCTGTCGGACGGTGCCAATGCGCGCATTTCGCAACAGATCGTGCAGAAGCTGGTCGACATCTTCCAGGAAACCAACCTGTCCTCCGACAAGGTGGAGACGCGGCAGAGCCTTGCCTTCCTCGACCAGCAACTGGCGGCGCGGGGCAAGCAGCTTGCCGCCGCCGAACAGCGCCGCGTCGAGTTCGAGCAGCGCTATGCGGGCATGCTGCCGGGCGCCGGATCGATCGGCCAGCGCATGGACGCCGCCCGGTCGGAGATCAACAGCATCGATTCGCAACTCGTGCAGGCGCAAAGCGCGCTGGCGGCGATGAACGGCCAGTTGGCGGGCACGCCGCAGACCTTGCCGGGCGTCGGCGCTTCGGGCGGGCCTTCGGCGCTGGCCCAGGCGCAGGCGGACCTTGCGTCGATGCGGGCGCGGGGCTTCACCAGCAGCCATCCCGACGTGATCGCGGCGCAGCGGCAGGTGGACCTGCTGCGCGGGCAGGGCGGCGGCAGCGCGGGCAGCACGCCCAATCCCGCCTATCTTTCGATCAGGTCGATGCAGGCGGAACGCGCCGCCACGGTGCAGGGGCTTTCCGCCCGCAAGGCGCAGTTGCAGGCGGACCTGAACGCCATGGCTTCGCGCCAGACGGATGAACCCGGCCTCGCCGCCGAGCAGGAACGGCTCGACCGCGACTATCAGGTGCTCAAGACCCAATATGACAAGATGCTGGCGGACCGCGAGGAAATCCGTCTGCGCGGCGATGTGAAGTCGGAAACCGGATCGGTCCAGTTCCGCGTCATCAATCCGCCCAGCCTGCCGACCGCTCCGGCCGCGCCAAACCGGCCGCTGCTGCTGCTGGGCGTGCTGATCCTGGGGCTGGGCGCGGGCATCGGCACGGCCTTTGCCGTGGCGCAGCTCAAGGGCGGCTTTCCCAATGCGGCGCGGCTGGAAAAGGCGCTGGGCGTCTCCGTGATCGGATCGATCAGCCAGACCGTCAGCGCGGCGCAGCAGGCGATGGAGAGGCAGCGGATGAAGTGGTTTGCAGGCGCCAGCGGCGGCCTCGCGGCGCTGTGCCTGCTGCTGATCGTCATCGAATTCGTCCAGCGCGGGCTGGCTTGAGGAGGGACCGGATATGAACAGGCACAAGTCCCTTTCCGGCGGATCGCTGATCGAGCGGGCGACCGAAATCTACGATTTCAGCGCGGCCCTGCGCGGGCGCGCGGCGCCCGCGGTCGAAGTTCCGGCGGGCGAACCCGTGGTGGAGGCCGCGCAACCCGCGCCCGCCGCCGTCGAAACGCCGGTCCCCGAAACGCCGGTCCCCGGCTATCGCGCGCCGGACTGGACCGGGCCGGTACAGCCGATCGACCGCATCGCGCTGGTCGAGGCGGGCTATCTGCTGCCCGACGGCCCCGTCACCGCGATGAGCGAGGAGTTCCGGCTGCTCAAGCGCGACCTGCTGGCCGAACTGGCGGGCAATGCGCGGGGCAACCGGGTGCTGGTCTGCTCCGCCCATAGCGGGGAGGGCAAGAGCTTCTGCGCGATCAACCTGGCGCTCAGCCTGGCGGCGGAGAAGGATCGCGAAATCCTGCTGGTCGACGCCGATTTCGGCAAGCCCGGCATCCCGCAGGCGCTGGGGCTGACCGAAGGGCCGGGCCTGATGGACGCGCTGGCCGATCCGGCGATTGCCATCGAGGATTGCGTGCTGCGCACCGACATTCCCTCTCTCTCCGTGCTCCCGGCCGGACAGCGGAGCAACAACGACACCGAATATCTGGCCTCCGCGCGGACAGAAATGCTGCTGGGCCGCCTGACCGAGGGACGGCCCGACCGCATCGTCCTGTTCGATTCGCCGCCCCTGCTGGCCGCTTCTCCTGCGGCTGTGCTGGCCGGCCACGCCGCCGTCGCGCTGCTGGTGGTGCGGGCGGACAGGACGACGGAAGGCGCGCTGCGCGATGCGGCCGGACTGCTCAAGGGCGCGTCCAAGGTGAAGCTGCTCCTGAACGGTGTGAACTTCGCCAGCGGCGGACGGCGTTTCGGCAGCTATTATGCGCAGGGCCATGATGGGGAGCATGCGGGCTGATGATCTCTCGCCTAGCCCTTCTTCTCGCGGGGATCGCCCTGGCCTCGCCCGCCCTTGCGCGGGACGAGCAGCGCAAGGTCGACGTCACGCCCTATCTCGGCATCGACCAGGTCGTGGTCGCGCCGATCCAGGGCGGCGGCGACGTTCTGACCTATACCAACGTCACCGCGGGCGTGACCGCCAGCGTGCAGACGCGGCGGCTGGAAGCCGCTGCGGACCTGCAATATGCACATAGCTTCGGCTGGGGCGATGACCTCAGCGATCAGGACATCATCAGCGGGATCGTCAGCGGCCAATATGGCCTCGCGCGCGGGCTGTCGCTGAATGCAGGCGGCTTGGCGACGCGGGTCCGCACGGACGGGTTCTCGGGCGCGTCGGTGCGCAATGACGGCTATAGCAGCCAGGTCTATGCAGGCTATGTCGGCCCGTCCTATGTCACGCGGCTGGGCGATCTGGACATCAGCGCCTCCTACCGGCTCGGCTATGCGCGGGTCGAGGATGACGTGAATGTCGATTTCCCCGGTGTGCCTCTGGGCAATGGCTTCGCGGAATCGACCACCCATGACCTGATGGGTTCCGTCGGCGTCGGGCCGGGGGTGTGGATGCCGCTGGGCCTCGTCGCCAGCGCAGGCTACAGCCGGGAGGATGCAAGCCAGCTCGACCAGCGGTTCGAGGACAAATGGGCGCGGCTCGACGCCACCCTGCCGGTATCCCCCACGCTCGCCCTGATCGGCGGCATCGGTTATGAGAAGATCGAGATCAGTCAGCGTTCGCCCTTGCTCGACGGCAATGGCGTGCCGGTAATCTCCTCCAGCGGCCGCTACGTCACCGACGACAGCTCGCCTCGCCAGCTCATCTATGATTTCGACGACATCATCTGGGATGTCGGCGTGCTTTGGCGGCCGAGCCACCGCACCTCGCTGACCGCGCGGGTGGGCGAACGCTATGGCGGCATGACCTATTCGGGCAGCTTCATCTGGCAGGGCCGGGACAAGTCGTTCGCCCTGGTCGTGTTCGACGGCATCGACAGCTTCGGGCGCGTCATCACTTCCGATGTGGCGGCGCTTTCGGGCAGCGACCTCAATATCGTGCGCAATCCCTTCACCGGCGACTTCACCGGCTGCGCCTTCTCCACCAGCGGGGGCGGGCAGTGCTTCAACGATGCGCTGGCCGGGGTCACGGGGGCGAATTTCCGCTATCGCGGCGTGGCGGCCCAGTTCGCGGCGGAGCGCGGGCCCTGGGGCATGGGTGTCGGCCTTGGCTATTCGCAACGCAAGTTCGTGACGCCTTCGGGTGAGACGGTGCTGGTGCGCGGCACGCGGGACCAGAACTGGTACGGCAACGCCTCGCTCACCTATCGCGTCGACAGCCAGTCGAGCATCGATACGGCCGTCTATGCCAATTATTTCGACGCCAGCGGCAACCGGCTGGACGTGCTGAACCTGGGCGCCTTCGCCAGCTATTACCGGCTCGTCACGCGCAATCTGCAGGCGTCCGCCTCGGTCGGCGTCGACAGTGCCAAGGCGGACAATCTGGACGCCGTCATCAACGCCATGGGCCAGCTTGGCCTTCGCTACACATTTTAAGCCAATGCCCCGTCGGGTGGAGAGATAGTCATGTACGACCAGTTCTACGGATTGCAGGGACGCCCGTTCCAGCTGACGCCGGACCCGCATTTCTATTTCGAGAGCGCGACCCATCGCAAGGCGCTGTCCTATCTGGGCTATGGCCTTGCGCAGGGAGAAGGCTTCATCGTCATCACCGGCGACATCGGCGCGGGCAAGACGACGCTGGTCGGGCACCTCATGAACACCATCGACCCGTCGCGCCTGACGGCCGTGAAGATCGTCTCGACCCAGGTGGAGGGCGACGACATGCTGCGCCTTGCCGCGCAGAGCTTCGGCCTGGGCGTCGACGGCATGCCCAAGGCGCAGATACTGAAGCAGATCGAGGGCTGGCTCCATGCGCAGGCGCGAGCGGGCAAGCGGTCGCTGCTGATCGTGGACGAGGCGCAGAACCTGCCTATTTCCGCGATCGAGGAATTGCGGATGCTGTCCAACTTCCAGTTGGGCGGGCAGTCGCTGTTGCAGATATTCCTGCTGGGCCAGCCGGAATTTCGCGACCTGCTGAAATCGCCGGAACTGGAGCAGCTTCGCCAGCGGGTGATCGCCACCCATCATCTGGAACCGATGATGCGGCGGGAGGTCGAACCCTATATACTGCACCGCCTGTCGCTGGCCGGATGGCAGGGCGATCCGCAATTCACGCCGGAGGCTTTCGCCGCCATCTATGCCGCGACCGGCGGCGTGCCGCGCCGGATCAACGTGCTGGTCAGCCGCGTGCTGCTGCTGGGCGCGCTCGACCAGCTTTCGGTGATCGATGCCGAAGTGGTCTATGCGGTGGTGAACGACATGGGCGCGGACGCGGACGTAACGCCGGAACCGATGGCGCGCAGCGTGCTGGACGATGCCGGGGAACTGGCGGACATGCCTGCTGCCGTGCCGTTCGCGGCCGACCCCGGGGTTTCCGACGAGGTTGCGTCCTTGCGCGCCGAGGTGGAGGCGCTGCGGGCCGCCAGCCCGGGGCCGGCCGCGGACCTGCTCGACGAGATCGCTTCCCTGCGGGCGGAGATCGACACGCTTCGGGCCGAGAACGACTTTGCCCGCAGCGCGCCGAGCGTCGATCCCGAAGCGCTGAAGGACTGCTTCGCCCTTGTCGAGGAACGGCTTTCCACGCTGGAGTTCCGCGTGACGGAGCAGGACACGGCGCTGCGCCGGGTGCTGACGCTGCTGGTCGAATGGGTCGAGCGCGAGGAAAGGCTGGGCGAAACGCAGCAAAGCGCCGCCGCCTGACGGACCCATGCTGAACGCCCTATCCGTCGATGTCGAGGACTGGTTCCAGGTCGGCGCTTTCGAGCGCACGATCCGGCGCGAGGATTGGGCGCGCCTGACCCATCGCGTCGAGCGCAACACCGATGCGGTGCTGGCGCTGTTCGAGGAGGCGGGGGTCAGCGCGACCTTCTTCACGCTTGGCTGGGTGGCGGAGCGCTATCCGGCGCTGATGCGGCGCATCGTCGCGGCGGGGCATGAGGTCGCCAGCCATGGCTATGACCATAAGCGGGTCTTCACCTTCGACGGGGCGCAGTTCCGCGCCGACCTGCGCCGGTCGCGGGCGATCCTGGAGGATGCGACCGGCCAGGCGGTGACGGGCTATCGCGCGCCCAGCTTTTCCATCGACCGGCGCAACCCCTGGGCGCATGAAGTGCTGGCGGAGGAAGGCTATGCCTATTCCAGCAGCGTCGCGCCGATCCGGCACGATCATTACGGATGGCCCGAAACGCCGCGCTTCGCCTGGCGGCCGGTCAAGGGATCGCCGCTGGTCGAACTGCCCGTGACCACCGCGAGGTTCGCAGGGCGGACGCTGGCGGCAGGCGGCGGCGGCTTCTTCCGGCTGCTGCCCTATGGTTTTTCGCGCTGGGCGATCCGGCAGGTGAACCAGCGGGATGGGCGGCCGGCGATCATCTATTTCCATCCGTGGGAGATCGACCCCGGCCAGCCGCGCGTCGAGGGCGCGCCGTTGCGCTCACGGGTTCGGCATTACAGCAATCTGTCGGTCATGGCGGCCAAGCTGCGTCGTCTGACGCGGGACTTTTCATGGACCCGCGTGGACGCGCTGGCGGCGCAGGAAGCGGAGCGGGCGGCATGATGGCGGGGGAAATGCTCGTCACCACGCTGGACCTCGACGATCCGGCGCAGCGGAGCGCGGCGGATAAATTCGTGATGGCGCATCCGGCGGGGACGCCCTTCCACCGGCCGGCCTGGTTGACGGGCGTGGAGCGAGGGACCGGCAATCGGGCGCACATGCTGGCCGCCGTGGCGCCTTCGGGGGAGATGACCGGGCTGTTGCCGCTGCATCATGTGAAAAGCGCCCTGTTCGGGCAGGCTCTGGTGTCGTCGGGCTTCGCCGTCGACGGCGGGATTCTCGCCAGCGATCCGGCGGCGGTGCCTGCTCTGGCCGCAGCCTGCGAGGGCATGGCGCGGGACGGCGGCATCGCCTCGGTCGAAATCCGTGGCGGTCCGGCGCCGGGCAGGGGCTGGGCGCTGCATGAGGGCAGCCATCTGGGCTTTGCGCGCCCTATTGCGGCGGATGATGAGGCGGAACTGCTCGCCGTGCCGCGCAAGCACCGGGCGGAGCTGCGCAAGGCGCTGGCCAATGACGCGCTGCGCGTCGAGATCGGGCGGGAGGCGCGGCATCGACAGGCGCATTACCGCGTCTATTCGGAAAGCGTACGCAATCTCGGCACGCCGGTCTTCCCGGCACGGCTGTTCCGCGAAGTGCTGGCGGCCTTTGGCGAGGATGCGGACATATTGGCGGTCTATGAGGGGAAACGGCCGGTTTCGGCGGTGCTGACCCTCTATCATCAGGGGCGGGTCATGCCCTTCTGGGGCGGCGGCATTGCGGATGCGCGGCGGCTGCGGTCGAACGAACTCATGTATTTCCGGCTGATGGGTCATGGCCGGGCGCGGGGCATGCGCGTCTTCGACTTCGGCCGTTCCAAGACGGGCAGCGGACAGGCGGCGTGGAAGAAGAGCTTCGGCTTCGACCCCGTGCCCCTTTCCTATCATAGCTGGTCGGCCACGGGCGAGCGGCGGGACATCGATCCCAACAGCCCGCACTATCAGCGGCGGATCGACCTCTGGAAGAAGCTGCCCCTGCCGGTTGCCAACCTCATCGGACCGCTCATCGCGCGGGGGCTGGGGTGAGGGGGGACATCCTCTTCCTCTGCCATCGCATCCCCTTTCCGCCGGATCGGGGCGACAAGATCCGGTCCTATCATCTGCTGGAGCGGATGGCGGAGGTCGCGCCCGTCCATGTCGGCTGCTTTGCCGACGACGCGCGGGACATGGGCTTTGCCCCCGACATGGCGAAGCTGACAGCCAGCCAGTGCGTGCTGATGCGCGACCGCTCGCGCATCATGGCGGGCCTCAAAGGGCTGGCGAAGGGGCAGCCCCTGCTGGTGTCGCTGTTCGATCATCCCGATCTGCATCGCTGGGTCGCGAAGACGCTGGCGGAACGGCCCATCGCGGCGGTCGTCACCTATTCGGCGCAGATGGCGCATTTCGTGCCCATGCTGCCGGACGGGGTGCGCTTCGTCATGGATTTCGTGGATTTCGATTCGGCCAAATATGCCGCTTATGGCGCGCAGGGCTCCGGCCCCATGGCCTGGATCAACCGGCGCGAAGGGCGCATGCTGCTGGACTTCGAGCGGAAGGTGGCTGAACGGGCCGACCTCTGCGCCTTTGTGAGCGAGGCGGAGGCCGCGCTGTTCCGGCGCGAAAGCGGGCTGGGCCCCGATAGAATCGTTGGCATCGACAATGGCGTCGCGCTGGACTTTTTCGATCCCTCGGGGGATTTCCCCGCCGTGGATCGGCCGGACGGGCGGCTGCTCGTCTTCACCGGCCAAATGGACTATCGCCCCAATGTCGAGGCGGTGGAGAGCTTTGCCCGCGAAACCCTGCCCGCGATCCGTGCCCGCTGTCCGCAGGCGCTTTTCGCCATTGTCGGCCGCAATCCCACGAAATCGGTGCAGGCGCTGGCGGCGTTGCCCGGCGTGATCGTGACCGGCGCCGTGCCCGATGTCCGCGGCTGGCTGGCGGCGGCGGACGTGGTGGTGGCGCCGCTGCGGATCGCGCGGGGTATCCAGAACAAGGTGCTGGAGGCGATGGCCATGGCGCGGCCCGTCGTCGCCTCCCCCCAGGCCGGCGAAGGGATCGACGCCCGCGATGGCGAGCACCTGTTGATCGCCGCCGACCCGGGGCAGGAGGCGGAGACGCTTCTTGCGCTGCTCGCCGATCCAACCCGCGCCGCGCGCCTTGGCCATGCGGCGCGATCCCGGATGGAGGAGCGCTACCGCTGGTCCGCGACGCTGGCGAAGCTGCCGGACATGCTGTTCGAATCGTCGGGCGCCGCCGACATGAGGGCCGCGTGATGGAAGGCGCGCTTCCCATGCGGCCGGAGGTGAAGCTGTCCGGCTGGCGCGGCCATCTGACGGCGTTCGCCATCATCGCCGGCACGATCCTGGCGCTGTTCCACCGCGACCTGCTGGGCATGATGGCGATCTGGTGGAACGCCTCGACCTATGGCCATTGTCTGTTCGTGCCGTTTCTTGTCGCCTGGCTGGTGCAGCAGCGTTTGCCCGGCCTGCGCCGGCTGGAACCATCCGCCTGGGCGCCGGGGCTTGTCTGGCTGGGGCTGGGCGCTTTCGCCTGGATGCTGGGCGGGGCGGCGGGCGTGGCCGTGCTGCGGCATGGCGCGCTGATCCTGATGTTGCAGGGTTCGGTCATCGCGCTGCTGGGACCGGCCGTGGCGCGGGCGCTGCTCTTTCCGCTGTTCTACGCCTTCTTCATGGTGCCCTTCGGGGAGGAGATCGTCGCGCCCCTGCAACTGGTGACGGCGCATATCAGCATGATCCTGCTCGGCCTGACCGGCATTCCCGCGCAGATGCAGGGCATCTTCATCACCACGCCCAATGGCTATTTCGAGGTGGCGGAGGCCTGTTCCGGCGCGAAGTTCGTGATCGCCATGACGGCCTATGGCCTGCTCGTCTGCAATGTCTGCTTCACCAGCTGGAAGCGGCGGGTGGCCTTCATGATCGGCGCGCTTTCGCTATCGATATTGGCGAACGGCGTGCGCGCCTTCGCCACCATCTTCGTCGCGGAAGTGACCACCATCGATGCGGCGGCGGGCTTCGATCATGTGGTCTATGGCTGGCTGTTCTTCGCCGTCATCATGATCGTGGTGATGGCGATGGCCTGGCCCTTTTTCGACCGGCAGCCCGGCGATCCCTGGTTCGATCCCGAACATCTGCGCCATGAAGGCCATGCTTCGCCGGGCGCCGTCGCGGGCGGCGCGCTGGCGATGATCGTGGCCGCGCCCCTGTGGCTGGCGGCGAGCGCGGCGGTGGGCCAGCCTCTGCCCGGCGCACCCGCCATGCCGGAGGTGAAGGGCTGGGTCCGAAGCGACGAACCGCCGCTCCCGCTCTGGCGGCCGCGCTTCGACGGCGCCGATTATCTGGCCATGGCGAGATACCGCAATGCGGAGGGACAGGTGGTCGACCTCGCCATTGCGACCTTCGACCGGCAGGATGAGGGGCGCGAACTGGTCGGCTTCGGTCAGGGCGCGGCGGGCACCGACAGCGGATGGACCTGGTCGCAGCTCGCCGCCGCGCCCAAAAATGCGCGCGGCGAGCAGATCACTGGCCCGGGCCGCCTCGTGCGCCATGTCGTCAGCTTCTATGCCGTCGGCAAGGGCCAGCCCACCGGCAGCGCCCATCTCGTCAAGCTGGAGACGATGAAGGCGCGCCTGCTGGGCACTGACCAGCGCGCCGCCGCCATCATGGTTTCGGCAGAGGAACGGGCAGGCCGCCCTTCGGACGCCGCCATCGCCGCCTTCCTCCATGATCTGGGCGATGTGAAGGATTTGGCTGACCGCAGCCTCCGAACCCGCTAAGACCCTTCGAATGTGCGGAATTGCGGGCATTTTCCACCTTGAAACGGCCAAGCCGGTCGATCCGGCGCGGGTCGGGCTGATGCTGGACGCCATGCCGTGGCGCGGGCCGGACGACAGCGGCATCTGGACCGCGCCCGGCGTCGGGCTGGGCCATCTGCGCCTCTCGATCATCGATCTGGGCAGCGGCGCGCAGCCCATGCTGACGGAGGATGACAGCCTGGCCGTCGTCTTCAACGGCGAAATCTATAATTTTCGGGAAGTCCGCACGGAACTGGAGGCCAAGGGCCACGTCTTCCGCACGCATAGCGATACGGAGGTCATCCTGCACGGCTATCGCCAATGGGGCGAGGCCTGCGTAGAGAAGTTCAACGGCATGTTCGCCTTTGCCCTGTTCGACGCGCGGGCGCAGGCGCTCTGGCTGGTGCGCGACCGGCTGGGGGTGAAGCCGCTCCATTATGCGCTGCTGTCCGACGGCAGCCTGATCTTCGGTTCGGAACTGAAGAGCCTGCTCGCCCATCCCCTATTGCGGCGTGCGCCGGACCTGTCGGCGGTCGAGGATTATCTCGCTTACGGCTATGTGCCCGACGACGCCTGCCTGGTCGCAGGCGTGCGCAAGCTGGGCGCGGGCGAGACGCTGCGCATCGTGCGCGGGCGGCCCCTGCCGCAGCCGCAGCGCTATTGGGACGTCAGCTTCGCCGACCGCAGCAGGGCGAAGCCGGAGGCGCTGGAGGAGGAACTCGTCGCGCTGATGCGACAGGCGGTCCGATCCCGGATGGTGGCGGACGTGCCGCTGGGCGCCTTCCTGTCGGGCGGAGTGGACAGCAGCAGCGTCGTCGCGCTGATGGCGGAGGCGTCGAAACAGGCGGTCAAGACCTGCACCATCGGTTTCGACGTCAGGGAACTGGACGAGACCGCCTATGCCGACAGGGTGGCGCGGCGCTTCGCCACCGACCATCGCACCCGCATCGTATCGCCCGATGATTATGGACTGATCGACACGCTGGCGCTCCATTTCGACGAACCCTTTGCCGATGCTTCCGCGCTGCCGACCTACCGGGTGTGCGAACTGGCGCGGGAGCAGGTGACGGTGGCGCTCTCCGGAGACGGCGCGGACGAGGCCTTTGCCGGCTATCGGCGGCATCGGTTCCAGATGCAGGGCGAAAGGCTGCGCTCGCTGATCCCGGCTTCGGTGCGGCAACCGCTGTTCGGGACTTTGGGCCGCTGGTATCCCAAGGCCGACTGGGCGCCCCGCCCCCTGCGCGCGAAATCGACCCTGCTCGAACTGGCGGGGGAGGGCGGGGAAGCCTATGCCGCATCGGTCGGCGTGACGCCCCATGCGCTGCGGCAGCGGATGTTCAGCCAGGACATGAAGACCCGGCTCGGCGCCTATCGGGCGGAAGATCGCTATATCAGGACCATGGCGGAAGCGCCCGCGCGCGATCCGCTGGACCGGGCGCAATATGCCGACATTCGCATATGGCTGCCGGGCGACATCCTGACCAAGACCGACCGGATGAGCATGGCGGTCAGCCTGGAGGCGCGGGAGCCCCTGCTCGACCACCGGCTGGTCGAGTTCGCCGCGCGGCTCCCCGTGGCGCAACGGATTCGCGGGAACAGCGGCAAATATCTGATGAAGAAGGCGATGGAGCCTTTCCTGCCGCAGGACATACTCTACCGCCCGAAAATGGGCTTCGTGACCCCGATCAGCGCCTGGTTCCGTGGACCGCTGGCGGGCGAGGCTACGGCGATCGCCGGAGGATCGGCATTGGCGAAGACCGGCTGGTTCGACGCGAAGATGCTCGGCAAGATCGCGGCGGATCATAAGGCCGGGCTGGCCGATCATGGGCGGCTGCTGTGGCAGTTGCTGATGCTCGACAAGGCTTTGGGAAGGTTGTTTGCGCTTTGATCCGGACGATGCACGCCCCTGCGAAGGCAGGAGCCCGATCGCAAGGTCAGAGCCGGGTTCCTGCCTTCGCAGGAAGCCGTTGATCTCCATTCAAACTCTTGAAAGCTGCTCCGACCAGTGCCAACGGAGCGGACACGCCAAGCTGATCAGGGTCCATAAGTGACAGTCTCCAAGGAAATATTGCGGGTGCGCCTGTACCTGCTGTGTCTGCTGGGGGACATGGCGGGGCTTTTCCTGTCCTTTCTGCTCGCCAATTATCTGGTGCTGGGCGCATGGCTGGGCGAACCGGGCAAGCCGCACGGCATCGTCATGTTCGCGATGATCGCGCCGCTTTACGTGCTGCTCGGCGTGCAGGGCGGCGCCTATGGCATCCATATGCTGGAGGATCTGCGGCGCGGCATTTTCCGGGGGTTGATGGCGCTGGCGCAGGCGGCGATGCTGATGCTGCTGATCGTCTATCTGGGGAAGATCGCGGAACAGCTTTCGCGTCTGACCTTCATCGTCGGCCTGGGCATTTCGGCAGTTGGCGTGGCGGCCGTCCGACTCGCCATCGGGCGGCTCGGCGCGCATCTGCTGGGCGAGGTGCCGCATCTGACCGTGGTCATCATGGACGGCGTGACCATCGACACCGGCCCGCACATGCATGTGATCGAGGCTGGGGCAGCCGGCCTGCAGCCCAAGGGGCATGACGCGGACATGGCGGCGCGGCTCGCCGCCGCCGTGGGCATGGCGGAACGGGTGATCGTCGCCTGCCCGATGGAGCGGATGGACGACTGGTCGGTGGCGCTCAAGTCCCTGTCGGCGCGGGGCGAGATCGTCGTGCCGGAACTGCTGCGCTTCGCCCCGGCGCGGGTGGACGAGTTCGACGGTCAGCCGACGATCATCGTCGCGGGCGGGCCGTTCCAGTTCCGCGACCGCCTGATCAAGCGGTTCTTCGACATCGTCGTCGCGACGGCGGCCACCATCGCGCTTTCCCCGGTGCTGATCGCGGCGGCGCTGGCGGTGAAGCTGACCAGTCCCGGCCCGATCATCTTCCGCCAGCCGCGCATCGGCCGCGACGCCCGGCCGTTCAACATCTATAAATTCCGCTCCATGCGGACGGAGGCGAGCGACCGGACGGCCGACAAGCTGACGGCGCGCGATGACGATCGGGTGACGGCTGTGGGCCGTTTCCTGCGCCAGACCAGCATCGATGAGCTGCCGCAACTGTTCAACGTGCTGCGCGGCGACATGAGCATCGTCGGCCCGCGCCCCCATGCGGCCGCCGCGAAGGCCGGCGACCGCCTCTATTGGGAGGTGGACGAGCGCTATTGGGAGCGGCATTGCATCAAGCCGGGCATGACCGGACTGGCGCAGGTGCGCGGCCATCGCGGATCGACCGACCATCATCAGGACCTGATCGACCGGCTCCAGTCGGACCTGGAATATGTCACCAAATGGTCGATCTGGCGCGACCTGCGCATCATCGTCGCGACCATCGGCGTGCTGGTGCACCACAAGGCCTATTGAGGGATGGGCCTGTTGACGGACAGCATCGACCTGATCGCGGCCCTGGCGCTGCTGCTCTCGCTGGTGGCGGTGGCTTGGCCGTTTCTCTTCTACCCCCTGATCCTGCGCCTGCTGCCGACAAAGGCGGAGCAGCCGGCCGCTGGGCCGCCGCCATCCGCATCGCTGCTCTTCTGCGCTTATAATGAGGCAGCGGCGATGCCGGAAAAACTGGCCAATCTGGCGATGTTGAAGGCGCGCCATCCGGCGCTGGAAATACTGGCCTTCGACGACGGCTCGTCGGACGAGACGGCGGCGCTGATCGAAGCGCGGGGCGATCTGGTGACGCTGCTGCGCGGGCCGGGGCGCAGCGGCAAGGCGCATGGCATGAAGCTGCTGGCGGCGCGGGCGCAGGGCGATGTGCTGATCTTCACCGACGCCAATGTGATGCTGGACCCCGACGCCATCGACAATCTGCTGGCGCGCTATGCCGATCCGGACATCGGGGGCGTGCTGGGGTCCCTGCATTATATGGGCGATGGGGAAAGCGCCACAGCCTCGGTCGGGTCGCTCTACTGGCGGATCGAGGAACGGTTGAAGGACGAGGAATCGCGCACCGGCAATGTGCTGGGGGCCGACGGGTCGATCTTCTCCATCCGGCGGGCGCTCTATCCCGACTTTCCCGACAGCGTGCTGGACGATCTGACGGTGTCGATGGCGGTGGTCTTCGCCGGCAAGCGGCTGGTGAAGGCGAAGGACGTGATCGCCCGGGAGCGGCTGGTGGCGGCGCGTGGCGACGAATATCGGCGCAAGGTGCGCATCGCCGCCCGCGCCTGGCATACGCACAGCCATTTGCGGCCGCAATTGCGACGGATGCGCGGGGTCGACAGGTTCAAATATGCCTCGCGCAAGATCGTACGATGGTTCGGCGGTCTCTTCATACTGACGGGGATCGTCGCGGCGGGGACGCTGGCGATGCGGATTTCCCCGATGCTCTACATGGTTGGCGGGCTGACTGGGGTATTCATCCTGTGGCGCGGGCTGCGGTCCAGGGGCGGACCCTTCGCGGCGGCGGTGGACATCGTGCTCGCCTATTTCGCGACCTTGCAGGGCGTGGCCAAGGCGATGACGGGGCGAACCGTGACTATCTGGAACCCCGCCAAGTCGCGCTGATTCCCGCCTTTGCGGGATGTCGGGCCTGATGGGCCACGCACAACGGAATCGCTCGCCAAAGCGGCGGCATATTGTATAGGCCGGTGCCAACTGCTTTTTGGAGCCAAGGCGTGATCACTTTCCAGCGGGTGGCGAAAGCCGCCGGCAAGCATCTGACCCGGACAATGCTGGCCGTGCGCAAGGCCATGGGCGCGCGGGCGAACCGGGCCTGCCCGGCCTGTGGGCAGGCGGTGGTGGGGTTTTTCCGCTATGGCGACAATGCCGAATGGGGCTGTCCGAACTGCGGCGCTTCCCCGCGCGAACGGTTGATGAACCATCTGATCGTGGGCCATGTGCTGACCGTGCCGGAACAGGGCGCGGTGCTGCACATGGCGCCCAATGAAGGCAGCCTGGTGCGCCGCTTCTCCACTGTCGCCGACTATACCCCCGCCGATCTCGATCCCGGCCGCTACCATGTGCCGAACATGCGGCGCGTCGACCTGATGGCGCTCGACGCCAGCGACCGCTACGACCTTTTCTATGCCAGCCATGTGATGGAGCATGTGCCGGACGATCATGCCGTGCTGCGCAACATCCATCGCGCGCTGAAGCCCGGCGGCGAAGCCTGGCTGATCGTCCCATTATGGGACAGGCCGACTGAGGATGGCAGCTTCGACATGCCTCCGCGCGAACGTGAACGGCGTTTCGGCCAATGGGACCATGTGCGCCAATATGGCCCGGATTTTGCCGACCGCATCCGGGCCGCCGGCTTCGATCTGGAGGAGATCGACGCCAGCGCCATCGACGCCGATACCCGGCATTATTTTGCGCTGGACGACAGGCTGTTCCGCGCGCGCAAGCCGCTCGCGACCGGCGCCCGGTGAGCATGCCGCCCGGCAGCGCGCTTGCCCGGATGGAGGGGTCGGCGCGCATCCTTGCCCTGATCAAGCTCGCCAATGTCGGGCTGACCCTGATCTGGGGCTTTGCCGTCACCTATGTGTTCGTGCGCGCCCTGCCGCTGCGCGAGTTCCAGTCCTTCCTGCTGCTGGTGGCGTTCGGCAATTTCACCATCTCCGCCGAGTTCGGCCTGACGAGTATCGTCTATGCGCGGCTGCGGCGGCATTGGTTGGGGAATTTGGGGTCGGGGAATTTGGGGTCGGGGAATTTGGGGCCGGCGAATTTGGGGCCGGGCCAGGACGGGGCGGGCGGATTCCGGCTGGAGGAAATGGGCGTCCTGTTCCTGTTCCTTGGCCTGCTGATCGTCGGCGGCCTGGCGATCCTGTCGGTTTCACTGGCGGCGGGCGGATTGCGCACGGGCATGCCGCTGCTGTTCCTGCTCTTCTTCCTCTCCGCCTGTCTCAACCTGCCCGCGCTGCTCGCCAAAAGGGCGCTTGCGGCGGTGGACGGCAATTTCCTCTGGGAAGCGCTGGATTGCCTGCGCCGGGTGATGACCATCGCGCTGCTGCTGTTCATCCTGCAAGGGCTGGACCCGCGCGTCTCCGTCGCCCTGCAACTTTGCGTGAGTGCAGCGGTGATCGGCTATGCCATCGCCCTGGTGCATCGGCGCCTCGGCATGGAGGCGCGGCACTGGCTGTCCTTCAGGGTCGGTGGCGGCCATGTCAGGCGCCATTATCTGCGGGACATCGGCGCATCGGCTGCCTTCACCATTTCCGAAATCCTCGCCTATAACGCGCCTTATTTCACCATCGCCGCCGCGACCCATGACGCGCGGCCGATGTTGATCTTCGACTTTTTCTTCAAGATGTCCCGCTCGCTTTCCATGCTCGTCAGGGCGACCGTGGAGGCGGCCTTGCCCCGGATCACCCGCGCTTTTCATGCAGGCGACGGGGTAAGGCTGCGTCAGTTGATGGTGCGGGCGCTTGGCGCAGCGCTTTTCTTCGCGGTCGCCGCTTCGGCGGCCTTGCTGCTGCTGGGCGAATGGCTGTTCGCAAAGCTGTTCGACGGCCGCGCGGCGATCGACCGGATCGACCTGCTGCTGATCGGCGGGGCGCTGCTCGCGCTCGCCCTGATCTGCGTGTCCGTCTATGTGCAGGGCGCGCTGGGACGGTTCACGCTGCTGCTCGGCCGGTCCTTGCCCTTCCTCGCCGGTTCGCTGCTCAGCGTGCCGCTGGCCCGGATATTCGCGCCGGAGCGGTTCGACCTGCTGTTCCTGATCCTCTACACGCTGACCCTGTTCGCCGCCGCATTCATCCACGGCCTTTCCCTGCGCCAGTTGATGGGGAAGCGCGCATGAAGGTCGCGATGTGCGATCCGTCGCTCTTCACCGGCCGCTATGACGACAGCCTCTGCGCGGCGATGGCGGCAGAGGGCGTGGAGGTCACCCTGCTCGGTCGACCGATGCGGGAGACGGATGCCATCGTGCCGCAGGGCTATCGCTATGAGCCGCGCTTCTTCCGCCGGAGCGAGACCCTGCGCCAGCGCATCGGCGAAGGTCGGGCCTTCCGCCTGCTCAAGGCCGCGGAATATGGGCTCAGCTGCGCGCTGGGCGACCTTACCCCACTGGCCAGGGCCGATGTGGCGCACATGCAATGGCTGCCGCTTGCGCCCGCCGACCGGATCATGTTGCGGCGGTTGAAGGGCAGGACCGCGCTGGTCCATACCGTGCACAATGCCGATGCCTATCATGCCGACGCCGGGGTGCAGGGCAGGGGCTATCGCGGCCTGCTCGACATGTTCGACGCGCTGATCGTCCATGGCGGGACGACGCGGACCGCGCTGGAGCGGCAGGGCATCGATCCGAAACGCATCCATGTGACGCCGCATCCGCCGATGCGACTTGCGACGGCCGGGACGGAGGATCTGGCGCAGGTGCCCGACGCTGTCCTGCCGCGCCTGCTCTTCTTCGGCACGATCCGCCCCTATAAGGGCGTCGACCTGCTGCTCCAGGCGTGCCTGTCGCTCTGGAGCGCCGGGCATCGTTTCGAACTGGTGCTGGCGGGCAAGCCGTTCATGGACATCGCCCCGCTGCTCGACAGCGTCCATGCCGCCGGCTTTGGCGAGCGGCTGATCGCCGATCTCGCTTTTCTCACCGAACAACGGCTCGACGCCCATATGGCGAAGGCGGACATATTGGTCTTCCCCTATCGGCATATCGACAGCAGCGGCGCTTTCCTGTCGGCCCTGCACCATGGCAAGGCGATGGTCACGTCGGACGCCGGCATGTTCGCCGGCCTGCCGGAGGAAGTCGCCGTCAGGACCCCGGCGGGAAATGCACCCGCGCTTGCGCAAGCCCTCTTGCCCCTCGTAGAAAGCGCGGCCATCAGGCAGGCTTTGGGAGCGCGTGCGCGCACCTATGGAGATTCAATGGGCAATTGGAAGGACATGGCGCTGGCCACCATCGCCATCTACCGCAGCGTGACCGGGAAATGAGCCGCCATGTCCGGGAACTGCGCAACCGGGCGCTGGCGGTGCGGCTGGCGCTGGCGGGACGGGTGCATCAATATCCGGAAATCCAGGCGCTGCGCCGTTTCCTGAGCGCCTTCGCGGTCGATTGCGTGTTCGATGTCGGCGCCAACCGGGGCCAATATGCGACGATGCTGCGCAAGGATGCGGGCTTTGACGGCACGATATTGTCCTTCGAACCCAATCCGGACATCTTCTCCGAACTGGAACGGAATGCCTCGTCCGACCGTCAATGGCATGTGTTCAACATGGCCCTGTCGGATTTCGACGGCATGGCGAGCTTCAACATCATGGCGGCCGACCAGTTCAGTTCGCTGAAGACGCCGTCCGGGGAACAGGACGCGATCTTCGCCGAACGCAACAGGGTGACGCGCTCGGTCGACATGCAATGCCGCCGGTTGGAAAGCCTGCTGCCCGAACTGAAGCGCGCCTATGGCTTCACCCGACCCTTTCTCAAGATGGATACGCAGGGGCATGACCTGTCCGTCTGCGAAGGCGCAGGCGATGCGCTCCACGACATGGCGGGCGTGCAGACCGAACTCGGTGTCCGGCCGATCTATGAAGGCGGGACCGGCTATCGCGCGATGATCGACTGGCTGGCGGAGCATGGCTTCGTCCCCTCCGCCTTCTTCGCCAACAACAAGGGGCATTTCCCCCTGCTGGTCGAGATGGACGGCATTTTCGTCAATCGGGCGCTGCTGCCGCAGGAAGGCTGATGTTCAATCGGTTGCGCCCCATCAGTGCCACCCGTCTGCTCCTTGCGGGCGCGATCGGGCTGACGCTCTGGCTGGGCGCGACCTTCCTCTGGCATGTGACCTACAGGCAGGGCATCAGCCTGGCGGTCATCCTGTTCCTCGATCAGGATTTTCCGGCGCTTCTGGGCGCATTGCTGCTGCTGACGCTGGCCGCCCCCTTTGCGGAGGGTCTGGGCTGGCGCCTGCCTGCGCCGCGCGCGCGCATAATGGTGCCGCTGGTGCTGCTGTTCGGCCTGATCGCCTGGGCGGGCCATTACTGGCTGTTCCAGGACTATTCCATCTCCCGCGACGAGGAGGTCGCCCGCTTCGCCGCCGCCTATATGCGGGAGGGTTTCCTGGCCCGCCCGATCCCGATGGAGTGGGAGGCCTATCGCCGGGCGATCATGCCCGAATTTTTCTCTCCCTTCGGCGCGGCGGATTATTGGACCGCGGCCTATCTGCCGGTGAACAGCGCGATCCAGGCGCTGTTCTGGCAATTGGGCGACCCGAATCTGGCCGGGCCGGTGCTGCTGATGGCGGGGCTGTTCGCGCTGTGGCGGGTGGCGCTGCACCTTTTCCCCGACAGGCCCGACGCGGTCTGGGTGACGATGCTGCTGGGCCTGTCTTCGGCACAGCTCTGGGTCACGGCGATGACGCCCTACGCCATGACCGGGCATTTCGCGCTCAACATGATCTGGCTGGCGCTGGTGCTGCGCGGCGGGCTGATCGGGCATCTGAGCGCCGGGGTGGTCGCGCTGGCGGCGGCGGGGCTGCACCAGTGGCATTTCCCGCCGATCTTCATCGCGCCCTTCATTCTCTGGATGCTGCTTGGGAAACGGTGGAAGGTCGCGATCTTCCACATCCTCGTGCTGGCTGCCATCGTCATAGTCTGGGCGAAGCTATGGCCGGCCTTCCTGACGCATGTGCTGGGGCAGCCGACCGACGTGCGTCCTTCCGCAGGCGTGGCGGACAAGGTGGGCAGCCTGTTCGAGCGGTTGGGCGACCGCTGGCAGCCGCTGGTGAATCTCAGCCGCTTTGCCGCCTGGAACAATATATTGATGGTGCCGCTGGCGACGCTGGGCGTCTTCGCGATGCGCTGGCGCAAGGCGATCCGGGGGCAGGAGATCGCGCTGCCGCTGGCGCTGGGCTGCTTCGCCGGATGCGCCCTCGCCCTGGCGCAGGGCTATGGCTGGGGCTATCGCTACGCCCATGGCTTCATCGGGCCTTTCTGCCTGCTGGCGGGTCTTGGCTGGGCGCGTTTCCGGACCGGCGCCATGCGCCCCATGTTCCTGGGCGCGGCCATAACATTGCTCAGCAGCGCCTTTCTCGTGTGGCGGACGCACGGCTTCGTCGCGCCCTATGCCGCAAGCCACAGGATGATCGACGCTTCCAGGGCCGATGTCGTGCTGGTCGACCCGCGCGGCGGGCTTTACGTGACGGACCTGGTGCGGGGACGCAACGGCGTGCCGGGCAAGCCGATGGTGATGAACCTCGGCATGCTGACGCTCGAGCAGGTGGACAATCTCTGCAGGAATTATGTGGTGGAACTGTTCGACCGCGCGGAGTTCCGGCCCCTTGGCGTACCGCTGGCGCGATGGAATCTGGGGCGCATGGACGCGCTGCGGGCGCATATGAAGGAAGAGGGCTGCGACAAGCCGGTCCAGCCGCCGCTGCCGGAAACGGAGGAAGAAGCGTTCAACGCGGCGGGGGCTGTGCTTTGATCCTGTCGTCGTCCCAGCATTGAACGGCCGGCAGTGAACGGGATGACGCCATGTTGGCCGCCGCTACTGCCCCTTCACATAGACCCGCTTGCCGCCGATCCACGTCTCCAGCACTTGCGTCCCGCGAATCTCGACCGGACTTGACGTGGAAATATCCCGGTCGATCAGCAGGAAATCCGCCCGCTGCCCCGGCACCAGACTGCCGAAGCGCTTTTCCGCGAAGCCCGCATAGGCTGCCGTCCTGGTGAAACCGTCCAGCGCCGCCTCGAAGCTTACCCGCTGTTCCGGCATCCATCCGCCTGCCGGCTGCCCCGATGCATCTTCCCGCGTCATGGCGGCGGCGATGCCGGGAAAGGGATTGGGGCTTTCCACCGGTACATCCGACCCGAAGGCCAGCGGCACGCGATTGTCCAGCATCGCCTTCCACGCATAGGCGCCCTTCAGCCGCGCCTCGCCCAGCCGCGCCGTGGCCATGCGCCAGTCGGAGGTCTGATGCACCGGTTGCATCGACGCGACGATGCCATATTGCCCGAAGCGCGGCAGTTCCGCCGGATCGACGATCTGCGCATGCTCGATGCGCCAGCGCCGGTCGCCCTTGTAGGTTTCGCTGAGTTCCTGCACCGCATCCAGCACTTCGCTGTTCGCCGCGTCGCCGATGGCGTGGACCGCGATCTGGAAATTGTCCATCGCCGCCCGGCTCATGATGTTGCGAAGCTGGGTGGACGGGATCATCGCCAGACCGCGCTGCCCCGGCGCATCGGCATAGTCCGCCTTCAGCCAGGCCCCCCGCGATCCAAGCGCGCCATCCAGGATCAGCTTGACCCCGCCCATGCGCAGATGATCGTCATAGAGCCAGGGCGTCGGCTCAGGCCCGGCGATCAGCACCATATTCTCAAGGCCATAGGCATAGGACATGATCCGCACCCGCAGCGCGCCGCGGTCCGCCGAACGGCGAAAGGCCTGCCAGTCGTCGATGCTGGTGCCCATGTCGGCAATGCCGGTAATGCCTTGCCGCAGCAGCGCCTGCTGCGCCTTCTCCAGCGCGATGTCGCGATCCTTGGGCGCCGGCGGGGGCACGACGCGCGTGATCAGATCCATCGCCTTGTCGACGAACACGCCCGCAGGCTTTCCCGCCGCCATTTCGATCCGGCCGCCGGGTGGCGCCTTGGTCGCCGCGGTGACGGCCGCCGCCTTGATCGCCAGCGAATTGGCCCAGCCCGCATGGCCGTCGACCCGTTCCAGCCAGACCGGAACGTCGCTGACCGCAGCATCCAGCTCGGCCGCCGTCGGAAAACGGCCCAGGCCCCAAAGCTCCTGATTCCAGCCCTTGCCGATGATCCATTTCCGGCCCGTATTGGCGGCGGCATAGGCCCTGATCTTCGCCTGCGCCTCCGCCAGCGATTTGGTTTCCGAAAGGTCCAGCGTGATCAGCGACAGGCCATAGCCCATCACATGCCCATGGGCGTCGATCAGCCCGGGGATCAGCGTCTTGCCGCCCGCGTCCAGCTTGAAGTCGGGGCGGCTGGGCTGTGCCTGCTCCGGCTCGTTCTTCTTCCGCTTCCGGGGGCGCGGCTGCTCCGGCTCCCGATAGCGGTCGGGCAGCAGCTTATCCACCTTGCCCTCATCGTCGATGGTGAGCGCCCGGAAACGCACCACGCGGCCATTGGCATCCAGCGCGATGCCGTTCACATTGTCGATGATGCCCGAAGCCAGCGCAGGGACGGGCAGCGTCAGGGCAAGGGCGACGGCAATCCTGCGTCCGTTCGCGCGGAGCTTGCCGCCGCGGCGCATTGTCCTTGGGTCAAGCCCGGGGCGGACGGCGCTGCTGGTCATGCCGGCCTTGTTCATGCCCGCGTGATCCGCCGAACGAGCGCGCTGGTGTCCTGCCGGTGGCCCCCCATGGCCTGCACATCGGCATAGAATTGATCGATCAGCGCCGTCACCGGCAGGGTGGCGCCATTGGCCCGCGCTTCCTCCAGCGCCAGCCCCAGATCCTTGCGCATCCAATCCACCGCAAAGCCGAAATCGAAACTGTCCGCCGCCATCGTCTTCCAATGCTTGTCCATCTGCCAGCTTTGCGCCGCGCCGCCGGAAATCGCCTCGAACAATGTGTCGAGGTCCAGTTCAGCCGCCTGCGCGAACCGCAGCGCTTCGGCCAGGCCCTGCACAACGCCCGCGATGCAGATCTGGTTCACCATCTTGGCGGTCTGCCCCGCGCCTGCCTTCCCGACATGGACGATGCGCGGCGCATAGGCCTGCATCACGATCCGGGCGGCTGCGATCGCGGGCTCGCTGCCCCCGCACATGACTGCAAGGCTGCCCTTTTCCGCCCCGGCCTGACCGCCGGTCACCGGCGCGTCGACGCAATGCAGCCCCCGGCTCTCGCCCTCCACGAACAATTGCCGCGCGATCCGCGCCGACACCGTCGTATGGTCGATGAACAGGCCGCCCGGCTTCATCGAGCGAAAGGCGCCGTCGCGGCCCAGGGTGATCTGGCTCAGATCGTCGTCGGTGCCGACGCAACTGATGACGATCTCCGCATCCTCCGCAGCCTTGGCCGGGTTGATCGCGACCGCGCCGCCATAGGCCTCCGCCCAGCGCTTCGCCTTGCCGATGGAACGGTTGTAGACGGTCAGCTCATGCCCCGCCTTCGCCAGATGCCCCGCAATCGGGCCGCCCATGACGCCCAGGCCGATAAACGCGATTTTAGCCATATGCCTCGATCAGTTGGATGCGCGCCCGCAAGCCATAGGCAGAGTTTTCGGTCAGTGCCAGTTCCTTCCGAAGCAATTTTAAGCTAGGTGGCGCGCCATGAACACGCTGAGCAAGATAGAGAGCGCCGTGCCGCTGCCCATTTCCGTCGACGACATCCTCGCGGCGCGGGTGCGAATTTCCGGCTCCGTCGTGCATACGCCGACGCTGGTCAGCCAGACGCTGTCGGCCATGTTCGGCTGCAAAGTGTATCTGAAGTTCGAAAATCTCCAGTTCACCGCCGCCTACAAGGAACGCGGCGCGCTCAATCGCCTGCTCCAGCTGGATGAGGAGGCGAAGCGGAAGGGCGTGATCGGGGCTTCCGCGGGCAATCACGCGCAGGGCCTGGCCTATCACGGCAAGCGGCTGGGCGTGCCGGTCACCATCGTCATGCCCAACACCACGCCCACGGTGAAGGTCACGCAGACACAGGGTCATGGCGCCACCGTCGTCCAGTTCGGCGAGAAGTTCGACGACGCCTATGCCCATGCGCGGCTGCTGGAGGTCGAGCAGGGCCTGACCTTCGTCCATCCGTTCGACGAACCCGACATCATGGCGGGGCAGGGCACGGTCGCGCTGGAAATGCTGGAGGACGCGCCGGAGATCGACACGCTGATCGTGCCCATCGGCGGCGGCGGCCTGTTTTCGGGGGTGGCGACGGCAGCCAAGGCGATGAAGCCCGACATCAAGGTCTATGGTGTGCAGGCGGAGCTTTATCCGTCGATGTACGACTATATCAAGGGCGCCAACCTGCCCTGTGACGGCGATACGCTGGCGGAGGGCATTGCCGTCAGGGAACCGGGCGAACTCACCCGCCGCTTCGTCGAGCGGCTGGCGGACGATGTGCTGCTGGTCAGCGAGCGCCATCTGGAGGAAGCGGTGAGCCTGCTGCTCCAGATTGAGAAGACGGTGGTGGAGGGTGCGGGCGCCGCCGGCCTCGCGGCGCTGCTGACGCACAAGGAACTGTTCGCCGGGCGCAGCGTCGGGCTGATCCTGACCGGCGGCAATATCGATACGCGGCTGCTGGCCAATGTGCTGCTGCGCGACCTGGCGCGCTCGGGCCGGCTGGCGCGGCTGCGCATCATCCTGCAGGACCGGCCGGGCGCGCTGTTCCATGTGGCGCGGATCTTCGACCAGGAAGCGGTCAACATCCTCGAACTGTCGCACCAGCGGATCTTCACCAATCTGCCTGCCAAGGGCCTCAGCCTCGACGTGGAATGCGAGACGCGGGACGGCGCCCATCTGGAACGCCTGATCGCCGCCCTGCGGGCAGTGGGCTATGAGGTCGCGCCGATCGAGGTCGCCTAGCCTGATTGAAGACTGGGCGAGCAGAAGGGTGGGAAGCGGACACCCACTTTATCCCTCTCCCTTGAGGGAGATGGCTGCGCAGACTTGGCAGCTTGCTGCTTAGTCGTAGCTGGGTGAGGGGTTGCGATCCAACGGATCGCACGGACCGCAGGCCCGCTCCCCCTCGTCTAGATCAGCCTGAACTCCTTCGTCGCCAGGGCTTCCCGTCCTTCTCAAGGGAGAAGGAAGGTCTTGCACTGGCCACTTCCCGCAAAACCCGAAAATAAAGGGAGCCGGCGCGCAGTCCCATGCGCCGGCCCCCCATTTGCGTTGATGCCTTGCGACCCAAGGCTCTCAACGACTGCACCGTACAGACGGCGCAGCGATGCGTTATCCGTGCAGTTTCAGTGCCGTTTCCGCAACGCGCCGGCCCTGATAGCGTGCGCCCGCCAGTTCTTCCTCGCCGGGCTGGCGGCTGCCGTCGCTATCCGCCAGCGTGGTGGCGCCATAGGGTGATCCGCCGCGGACCTTGTCGACGCCCATCTGTCCGGCAAAGCCATAGTCCAGGCCGACGATCACCAGACCGAAATGCAACAGGTTGGTGATGATCGAGAACAGGGTGGTCTCCTGCCCGCCATGCTGGCTGGCCGTCGAGGTGAAAGCGCCGCCTACCTTGCCGTTCAGCGCGCCGCGCGCCCAGAGGCCGCCTGCCTGGTCGAGGAAGGCCGCCATCTGGCTCGACATGCGGCCGAAACGGGTGCCGGTGCCGATGATGATCGCATCATAATCCGCCAGCTCCGCGACAGTGGCGACCGGCGCTTCCTGATCGAGCTTGAAATGAGCGGCTTGCGCCACTTCCAGCGGCGCCGTCTCCGGCACGCGCTTGATGTCGACCTGCGCGCCGGCAGCCGCCGCGCCTTCCGCCACGGCCTTCGCCATCGTCTCGATGTGGCCGTAGGAGGAGTAGTAGAGAACCAGAACCTTTGCCATGAGTATCTCCATTTCGTCTAATGCGTTGATCGTAAAAAGGTTTCGAAAAAATCGGCCGCCCGCGCAGAGGGAGGGGGGAGAAGCGCGGGCGGCCTTTCGGCCCGTCCGGGGGAAGGGGACGGACCTTATTCGCTGTCCACCAGGACGATTTCGGCGTCCTCGATCGCCTTGATGGTGATGGGCGCGCCGCCGATGATCGCAGCGCCGTCGCGCGCCTCGAAGATCTGGCCGTCGATCTCGACCCGCCCGGTCGCCGGAACCAGATAGAGATGACGTCCTTCGGCACTGTCGTAGGTCACGCTTTCGCCCGCCCTGACGGTGCCGCCCAGCAGACGGGCGTCGGCGCGGATGCGCAGCGCTTCCACATCCTCCGCATGGCCGCTTGCCAGGACCACCAGCTTGCCGGACCGGTCGCCCTTCGGAAAGGGCTTGGCGCCCCAGCTCGGCTGGCCGCCGCGACAGCGGGGCGTGACCCAGATCTGAAAGAGCGTCGTCGTCTCTTCTTCCAGATTATATTCGGCATGGCGGATGCCGGTGCCCGCGCTCATCACCTGAACGTCGCCGGCCTCGGTCCGGCCCCTGTTCCCCAGGCTGTCCTGATGGGTGATCGCGCCCTTGCGGACATAGGTGATGATCTCCATGTCCGCATGCGGATGCGGCGGAAAGCCGGAGCGGGGGCCGATTTCATCATCGTTCCAAACCCGGATCGCGCCCCAGTTCATGCGGGCGGGATCATGATAGTCCGCAAAGGAAAAATGGTGCCGCGCGTTCAGCCAGCCATGGTCGGCATGACCGAGGGACGCGAAGGGGCGGCGTTCGATGCGGCTCCCGACTGTCGTGCTCATATTCAGGCCTTTCGATTGCGTTGCCGGAAGGTTCCGGCTTGCTTTCCGCCAATCTAGCGATCAGGATCGTTTCTTGAATAAGCAGCATTGAAACGGATTGTTTCCTTATGCGTCTTCCCGATTTCGAGGCATGGGCGATGTTCGCCGCCGTGGTCGAGCATCGCAGCTTCACCGACGCGGCCAAGGCGCTGAGCGTTTCCAAGGCCACCGTCTCCAAGGCGGTGACGCGGCTGGAGCAGCATCTGGATACCAGCCTGTTCAGCCGCACCAGCCGCCGTCTGGCCCTTACCGAGAGCGGCAAGCGGCTGGCCGAGCATGCGGCGCGCATCCTGTCGGAAGGGCAGGCGGCGGAGGAAGCGGCGAGGGACGAAACGGCCGAACTTTCCGGCACGGTCCGGCTGGGCGCGCCGATGACCTTCGGCCTGCTTCGCGTCGCGCCGCTGGTCGCCGAATTCACGAAGCAGAACCCGCAGGTGGACATCGACCTCCACCTGTCCGATGCGCGCATCGATCTGGTGGAAATGGGCCTGGATGCGACCATCCGCATTGCCGACATGCCGGACAGCTCGCTCCGCGCCCGGCGCCTGGCCGACGTCAAGCTGCATGTCGTGGCATCGCCCGCCTATCTGGCGGAAAGGGGACGCCCCACCCATCCGTCCGACCTCGGCAGCCATGATTGCCTCTGCTATTCCAATACCCCGACGCCCGACGTCTGGCGCTTTTCCGGCCCCGGCCAGCAGAATGTCGTGGTGCAGGTGCGCGTCCGGCTGACGGTCAACAGCGGAGAGGCGATGCTGCCCGCGCTGCGCACCGGCGTCGGCATTGCCCGGCTGCCCGATTTCATTGTCGGGGACGCGCTTGCATCGGGCGAACTGGAGGAGATTCTGGTCGACTGGCGGCCGCCGCCATTCGGCATCCACCTGGTCACGCCGCCATCGCGTCTGCGGCCGGCCCGGGTGGACGCCGTGCTCGATTTCCTTACCCGCCATCATGGCTGTTGAGGACTCGTTCCACAGGTGAATCCATCTTGACTCCATCTGAATCATTTCGGCTGCAAAATGTTGAAAACAGATTCAAAATCCCACGACTCGCGGATTCCTGCCGGTTAGCGAAAAATTAACCTTTGTCCTTCAGAAGTTTTTTGGTTAATGAATTGGAGCGGCCGTCGTTCTCTGGGGGTGAACGGGACTGCTACGCAAAGGGGCTTCACATGCGCGTGCTGCTAATCGAAGACGAACCGACAACCGCGAAGGCGATCGAGCTGATGCTCACGACGGAGGGGTTCAACGTCTATACGACCGACCTTGGCGAAGAGGGTCTCGACCTCGGCAAGCTCTACGACTACGACATCATCTGCCTGGACCTGAACCTGCCGGACATGCATGGCTATGACGTGCTCAAGAAGCTCCGCGCGGCGAAGGTGCAGACGCCGGTGCTGATCCTGTCCGGCGTGGCGGAAATGGACAGCAAGGTCCGCTCCTTCGGCTTCGGCGCCGACGATTATGTGACCAAGCCGTTCCACCGCGAGGAACTGATCGCCCGCATCCATGCGGTCGTGCGCCGGTCCAAGGGCCATTCGCAGTCGGTCATCCGCACTGGAAAGCTGGCGGTCAACCTGGACGCCAAGACCGTGGAGGTGGACGGCAACCGCGTCCACCTGACCGGCAAGGAATATGCGATGCTGGAGCTGCTTTCGCTCCGCAAGGGCACGACGCTGACCAAGGAAATGTTCCTGAACCACCTTTATGGCGGCATGGACGAGCCCGAACTCAAGATCATCGATGTCTTCATCTGCAAGCTGCGCAAGAAGCTGGCGCTGGCCTGCGGCGGGGAGAATTACATCGAAACCGTCTGGGGCCGCGGCTATGTGCTGCGCGATCCGGACGAGGCGGAGGAATTCGCGACCAAAGTCGCCTGATCCGAGCCATTGCGACAGGAAGAAAAGGCTGGCGATCCTGACAGGATCGGCGGCCTTTTTCCTTTTTTCGCCTCTACGGGACGGGCTCCTGGAGCGTTTCCCAGGCAGATGGAATCATCTGCTGACTCGGAAAACGCGACAAAACAAAAACTTAGAGCAGTCGAGCCGATGCAATCGGATCGGAATCCGCTCTTGAGCGCGCTGCGTTAAATCGGACGCAGCAAATGAGCGTCGCGCCATCCAAACGGCCGAATGTGGATCGCCTGCTCAGGCAGAGCGAAATCACCGCCATTTATTATTGGTGTCCGGCCCCTGTAACCGCGTCCGGAATCCGGGCCGCTTCGTCTCCGCCGATGGCCGGAACGCCTCGGGCACCTGATACCCCTCAGCCGGGCGATCGGCGGGGATGCGACTTTTCACCACCTCCGGATTGATCTGCGCCTCCAGATGCACGCCGAAGCTCTGTCCCTTCCGCCATGCGATCTTTCCCTGCGCCGGTCGGCAGTCGGGCAGGAGGATGACGACGCTTTCCCCCACGGCAAGGTCGAGCTCGCACCGCCCGCCAAGGCCCATTTCCGACACGTCGCGAACGAGGATGTCGATCTCGCCATAATCCGGATGACGCATGCGCGCCTTCAGCAGCCGACGCTGGCGGTCATGCAGCCGCTTGGAGGCGAAATCGGAATCCGAAACGGACATTCAGTCCCGTATCTCTTCAATATCTGGTGCCGCGACGCACCTATGGCGACCCTTGGCTCCATTCGACACTGCCGGCCGGACCCATATGAAATGACGGTGTAGACATTCAGGCGCGCCATGAAAAGTGCCATCATCTTAAACCATTTATATCAAAGGCTTTTAGCGTTTCCTTCAGAAAGAGGGAAGGCCGGCGGCCCGATAAGGGTCGCCGGCCTTCGATCAGGCGGTGAGGCGGCAATGCGGCTGAAAGCCGGTCGGGGATATGTCGCCTCCGGGCGAGGTCAGTTGGCCGCCTGATCCGAAGCGGCCGAGCTGGCCGAACCCGAAGCCTGTCCGCCGCCCGAAAGCTGTCCGGAAGCATCGACGGACCCCAGGCCGCTCGCGCCGTTCGCCGCACCGTTGGCCGCGCCCGCGGCGCTGCCGGCGGCATTGCCTGCTGCCGAACGTGTCCGGCTCACGGCGTTGGCGGCGCGGTCCCGCGCTGCTCCTGCGGTGGCGCTGGCGCGGTCCTTGGTTTCGGCGACGGTTCCAGCGGCCCGGTCCCGCGCCGCGCCGGCCGTGTTGCCGGCCTGGTCGCGCAGGCCGCCCACGGCATTGCGCACATCGCCTGTCCCCAGCGTGTCGGCCGTCAGGCTGCCGCCTGCCGATCCGCTGGCGGAGCCCGAAGCGCTGCCGCTGCGGCTCTTGCCATGGCGGCTGACCGATCCGGAGGCGGAACCGCTGCCGCTGCCATGGCCCGAACCGCTGGCGCCGACGCGGCCATTCTCCAGGTCGATGCTGCGGTCGAGGCCGACGCCGCCCGATCCGCCGAGCGTGCCGCCCAACGATCCGCCCGCGCCACCCAGCGCGCCGCCCAGGCCGCCGCCCAGCATGCCGCCGCCACCGCCGCCCAGCAACTGGGCAGAGGCGGGCGCGGCCGTCAGGGCGGCAAGAGCGGCGGTTGCAATCAGGAACTTGACTTTCATCGATCGTCTCCTTGTTCGTTGTCGATCCGATGACAGGACAACGCGACGGCGATCGGATTTAATCCCAAAATGTCGGAAAAAACTTTCAAATCATTGAAAATCAATCATTATTTCTGCAAGTGCCGCAGATGATGCTAAGGCCGGAGCCCCGCTTCGCCTCCGCCCGCAGGGCCGCCACGCTGCCCTTGGCGAACAGCCGTCCCGCCACCAGCGGCGCAGCGAAGGATGTACCGCGGACCTTACCCTTGCCGCCATCGGCCCGGGCCGCATTCATGTCCGCCCCCGGCGCGGCGAAATCCACATGACGGGCCCGCCCCGCCTCGGGCAGGACGCGGCCCCGCCCGTCAATGCCGGTGACGGCGATCACTCCCGCATAGGAGGCCGGATAGGCCGGCGGCGCGGCCGGCCCGTCATTGCCGACCGCCGCAACCACGGACACGCCACGTTCCCGCGCCAGACGGATGGCGCCGGCCAGCAGGGGATTGTCCGGGCCCACCAGGCTCACCGTCACGACATCGGCCCCGCGCGCCGCCATCCAGCCAAGCGCCCGCGCCATTGCGAAGGCGCTGCCGCCCGCCGGGTCGTCGCCATAGACATCGGCCACCAGCAAGGGCGCGCCGGGCGCTGCGCCCCTTATGCTGCCCGTGCCGCTGATGAGGGAGGCGACCGCCGTCCCGTGCGCGCTGGCGCGGGGAGCCCCTCGGGCGAAACCCCGCTGTTCGATCGGGCCGGTCAGGCTGGGGTGCCGGGCCACCCCGCCGTCGATCAGCCCCGCCGCCTTGCCCCCAACCGACGCGGTTTCCGCAAGCGCGGCGGCGGCAAGACCCATGGAAGCGCCGCTGGGGAAATAGAGATTGTCGGCACTGGCCTGCGCTTCCGGGGCGAGGGACCGGACCTGCTTCAACGCACGCGACAGGCTGCGGCCCTGCGGCACGGTCAGGCGGGTCACGGCAAGGTCCAGCCCCTCTATGGCGGCATCTTCCACGCCATAGCCGGCGGAACGCAGCGCGGCGACGCTTTCCGGCCGCGCCCCGGTCAGCAATATGACGCCGCGCCGCGCCGGTTCGCGCCGGTCGTCCAGTTCCACCGAATCGGCATGCCGCCGCACCAGATCGTCGATCCGCGCCGCCCGCGCCGCCAACAGCCGGTCGGCCAGCCGGGCAGGCGACAGCCGCTCAAGCCCGGCCTGATCCAGCGTTCCTTCCACCCGATCCATCACATGCGGCACGATGCCGCCTGCCTGGCCGCTCACCTGACCCAGGGTGCTGCCCGGCGAAGGCAGCAACTGGGCCTGCGCGCCCGGTGCGGTCAGAAGCAAGCCGGCAACGATCCATCGACGCGCGAATTTCATCTCGACCTCTCCACCGCCGGCACTTCCACCATCAGACTGCCTTCCGGTCCTTTCGCTCTCAAAATGATTCATTGCGAAAAAATTTCCGATACAAGATCCATGCTCAGGGATGAAACGTGCGGCGGCAGCCGTTTCATCCTTCAGGAAGCTGAATGGAGACCGGATGTCGTTCGAAAGCGATCTGTTGGCGATCCTGCCCCGGCTGCGGCGCTTTGCCGCCAGCCTGTCGCGGGATCGCGCCGATGCGGACGATCTCTGCCAGGCGGCGTTGGAAAAGGCGCTCCGGGCACGCGATCAATGGCAGCCGGGGACGAGACTGGATAGCTGGATGTATCGGATCATGCGCAATCTGTGGATCGACGAGGGCCGCTCCCGGCAGCGCGCCGCCCGCACCTTCGCGCCGGAGGAGGCGGGCGAGCATGTCGGCCATGCGGGCGACCGCGATGTGGAGGCGCATGTCATGCTGTCCGATGTCGACCGCGCGATGCAAAGCCTGCCCGACGAGCAGCGGGAGGCTATCGCGCTCGTGCTGGTGGAGGGGCTGTCCTACCGGGAGGCGGCGGAGGTGCTGGACATTCCAATGGGCACGCTGACCTCGCGGCTGGTGCGCGGGCGCGGCGCTTTGATCGAACTGCTGGGGGAAGCGGCATGACGGACATGGACGAAGCCATGCTGATCGCCTTTGTCGACGGCGAATTGGACGAGGTGAACCGGCGGCGCGTCGAACGTGCCGTGGCGGAAGACCCGGCGCTGGCCGCGCGGCTCGACATGCATGTTCGCCTGCGGGAGCGGTTGGCCGGCCATTATGCGCCCATCGAAGCCGAGCCTGTGCCGGCCGCGATGCGGACCTTGTTGCAGGAGGATGCGAAGGTCGTCCCGTTCGCCCGTCCGGTCCAGGCGCGTCGGCGCGTCTGGGCCATGGGCGGCGCCATCGCCGCGAGCCTGCTGCTGGGGCTTGGCGTCGGGCATTTTTCCGGCGGGAGCGACGGTCCGATTTCAATAGAGCGGGGCACGATGGTCGCACAGGGCGAGTTGGCGTCGGCGCTCGAAACCCAGCTCGCTTCCGCGCAGGAGGAAGCGCCGATCCGCATCGGCCTCAGCTTCCGGCGCAAGGGCGGCGGATGGTGCCGCAGCTTCGAAGGGCAGGCCCTGTCGGGCGTCGCCTGCCGCGAGGGGCAAGGCTGGCAGGTGCAGCAGCTCGTGCCGGGCGCGGGACGGGAAGGGGCCTATCGGCAGGCATCCTCGGGCGATGCGCGTCTTATGGCGACTGTCGATGCCTTGATGGACGGCTCCCCCCTCGATGCCGCGCAGGAGAAGGCGGCGAAGGACAGGCGTTGGCAATAGGATAGCTGAAGGAAGGGTGGTATCGGACACTCGCTTTATCCCTCTCCCTTAAGGGAGAGGGCTGCGCAGACTTGGCAGCTTGCTGCCTAGTCGTAGCTGGGTGAGGGGGGCGCGATCCAGGGGATCGCGCGGGCAGCAGGCCCGCTTTCCCCTTCCCAATCAACCCAGCCCCCTTCGCCCCCAAAGCTTCCTGTCCTTCTTCCTCAAGGGAGGAGGAAGGTCTTAAAAGGGCCAAAGCCGGCCCCAATGGCACAGCAGGAACAGGCTAACGCATCCCCATGGCCGCTTCGCTCAAAACTCGAAATTCAACCGCCCATAATAAAATCCGCCGCTGGTCCCATAGGGCGAATATTGGTTGTAAAGGGAAAAGCCGTTGCCCTGTAGCAAAGTGGGCAGCTTGTCGGGATAGCTGTTGAACAGATTGTTCGCCCCGGCCGTCAGTTTGATGCCCTTGCGCAGTTCCATCCCCAGTTCCAGGTCGAAGATGACCTTGGGATCGATTTCCGCATCCAGGGAAGGCGTGGTCGGATGGACCATCGTCACCTTGCCGTAGCGCGTGGCGCGCAGGTTCAGGCTGGCAGGCCCCTTGGTCCAGAGGATGTTGGCGATGAACTTGTCGCGCGGCGTGCCCTTGGTGAAGTCGCCCTGTTTCGACCGGCCGATCAGCACCAGCTGGGAATTGGCCAGTACCGGCGGCACGGCATCGACATGGGTGAAGACGGTCTTGTTGAAATTGGCCGACAGGCTGAACAGCGCATTGCCCCAGTCGCCCAGGCCCGCCCGCCAGGTGCTGACCACGTCCAGCCCCCGCGTCCGGGTGTCGGCGGCGTTGGAGAAGTAGAAGCCGCCCGCCGAGGATGTGATGCCCGCCGCCGCCAGCACGCTGCGCACGAGCGGGCCCTGCAGGGTTTCGGACAGCAGGATGCGGTCCCTGATCTTGATCTGATAGGCGTCGACCGTGATGTTGAGGCGCGGTGTCGGCGTGAGGACGATGCCGGCCGAAAGGTTTCTGGACTTTTCCGGCTTCAGGGCCGTGGCGCCAAGCGCGACGGCCGCGGCGGAATCGACCGGCAGTGCGGATACGGGCAGCAACACGCCGCCGACATTGATCGTGCTGGCGGAGGAATAATGCTGCTGTTGCAGGGTCGGCGCGCGGAAGCCGGTGCTGGCCGTGCCGCGCAGCGCCAGGCCGCGCACCGGCTCGATCCGCACCGACGCCTTGCCGGTGTCGGTGGTGCCGAAGTCGGAATAATCCTCATGCCGCCCGGCCAGCGCGACCTCGAACCCCTCCACGACCTGCTGTTCCAGGTTCAGATAGGCGCTCCAATTGTCGCGGCTCCATTTCCCGGCGGAGGAGAGGGGGAAACCCGTCACCCCCTGCGACCCGGATGTCCGCAGCACACCGGCATTGGGGCCGGTGGTCGACCGGTATTCGCCGTCGATATAGGAAACGGGGTCGCCCGCACCGATGGCATAGCCGTTCCAGCGATATTCCGCGCCCAGCGCCACCAGCAACGGTTCGGCCAGCCCCAGATCGACCGTCTTCTGAAGGTCGAGATTGGTGGTCCACTCCTTCGACGTGACGGCGCCGATATACATGTCGGTCGGGCTGGCCGGACCGAGCGAGGCGTTGATGACCGAGCTTTCCCGATATTTCACCCAGTTGCGGGAAAAGCTGCTGGACAGATCGTAATGGAATGTGTCGGACAGGTCGCCGCGCAGCCCCGCCGCAGTCTGGAAGTCCTCGTCATAGATGTGGAGATGCGGGCTGTAGCCATTGGGGAACAGTTCGGGGATGTTGTTCGGCGCGTCGGGGAAGCGATAGGTCAGCCAGGCGTCGCTATGCCGGCGCGACGCCGTGCCGAACAGGTAAAGTTCGACCTGATCGCTCACCGGCAGCGACAGGTCATAGGCGAAGTTGATGCCCGACACCTGCGGCTGGCCGCCCCGGTTCACGTCGCGATCGACGGTCGCCTCACGCGGGTCGAGCGCACCCGTGGCCGATGAATAGAGCTGGCCCACCCGCGCGTAGAACTGGCCCGGATTGGGCGCGCTGCGATAGGTGCGGCCCTGAAGGAAGGCGTCCAGCGTGAAATGGACATGGCCACCGTCCCCGACGCCGAAGCCCTTGCTGATCTGGAACCGGCCCTGTTCGCCGCCGCCGTCCGCCGTGGCGCCGCCCAGGAAGGACGCGCTTCCGCTGGCATCGTTCTTCAGCAGGATGTTGACCACGCCTGCGATCGCGTCGGACCCATATTGCGCCGACGCCCCGTCGCGCAGCACCTCGATCCGCTCGATGGCGGAGGAAGGGATAAGGTCCAGGTCGGGCGGCGACTGGCCGTTCTGGGTCGTGCCGTTGATGAACAGGGTCGCCGTATTGTGGCGCCGCTTGCCGTTCACCAGCACCAGCAACTGGTCGCCCGCAAGGCCGCGCAGCGACAGCGTCTTGACGGCGAAGCTGGCGCCCGCGCCGCTGTTCGACACGTTGATCGACGGCACCAGCGTGCCCAGCAGGTCGCGCACCGATTGCTTGCCGCTCGCCTCCAGGTCCCTGGCGCTCAGCACGTCGATGGGCGCCAGGCTTTCCGCGACGGTGCGCGTGGTCTGGCGGGTTCCCGTGACGATGATCGGGGCCGAGGCATCGTCCCCATCGGCGGGCGCCATGGCGACCGGGGCCGCCGACGCCCCCGCCACGCCGACCTGCGCAAGCTGGACCGCCAGCGGACTGCGATGGGCGACGGTGCGGTTGGCCGGCACGGCGAGGGCGATGACGCCGACGCCCGCCTCGCTATGCTTGAGCGCGGTTCCGGCCAGCAGCCGTTCCAGCGCGTCTTCGGTCGACAGCCAGCCCTGCACGCGCCGGCTGCGGATCGATGCGACCTCGTCATAGGGGAAGAGGATGCGCACGCCCGACTGGGTCGAAAGCTGGCGCAGGGCGCTGCTCAGCGGCTGCGGGGCGATGTCGAACTTGTGCCGCTGCGACAGGGTGGCGTCCATTTTCGAGGATGCCATCAGCTCCGTGGGCAAAACAAGGCATGTGGCGAGGGCGAACCCCGCCAGTGCATGGCGAATGCGCATCGATTGTTCCCCTGTTGCAGACGGCTTTTTGCCGTTCCGACATCTTCCAACGAAGAAAAGGTCCCGACCCGCCATCCATTACGGAGCGGCGGACAGGAACGATCGGATGCGACCGATAAAGGATCGGGAAATCAGCGGGAAATGAGATTATCTTATTATAATATTACAAATGGCGCTCAGCCCGGATCAGGCGCTGGTCCGCAGAAACCAGCGCTGGTCCTTTTCCAACCCGATCGCGGTCAATCGGCCGCTGCAGAAAGCGCCGGTGTCGATGCCGATCCTGTTGGGCTGCACATCCACATCCTCGCTGATGTTGTGGCCATGCACGATCATCTTGCCGAAATGTCGCCCATGGTTCAGGAAATCGCCCCTGATCCACCGCAGATCGGCAGGAATCTGGGCATCAAGCGCAACGCGAGGCCGCACCCCCGCATGGACGAAGAGATAGTCGCCAAGCGGCAGCATATCGGCAAAGTCGTCCAGGAAATCGACATGATCGCGGGGGACATGGGCCAGCATCCACCGCGCCATCGCCTCGTCGCTCATAAGCGCGCTGTCCTCCGCCCCCAGGCCGTAGCTGGCCAGCGTCTCCACCCCGCCATATCGGCGGAAGAGGCGCGCCGCCTGCGCCTTTCCGCGGGCGGCTGCGATGAACATCTCCTCATGATTGCCCTTGAGGAAGCGGATGTCGCCGGTCGAGCGCGCCAGGCCCATCGCCCTTTCCACCACCTGCCGCGACTGCGGGCCCCGGTCGACCAGATCGCCCAGCAGGACCAGCAGCCGGGGCAGGGGATCGCGCTCCGCCTCGTCCAGAGCGATCCGGTCCAGCAATTGGGCGAAAAGGTCGTCGCGGCCGTGAATGTCGCCTATGGCATAGACGCGCCTGTCACCACCCACGCTGGGGAGGGACGCATCGTCCCGCGCCTTCCGCCTGCGGAACGGCATCAGCATGGCGGGCTTGCCTCACACATCATGCCGCCACTGTCGCACAGCGTTACAGGCGCGGCAATGTGACGCCCTGCTGCCCCATATATTTGCCCGCGCGGTCGGCATAGCTGGTCTCGCACGGCTCGTTGCCCTTAAGGAACAGGAACTGGCACGCGCCCTCATTGGCGTAGATCTTGGCGGGCAGCGGCGTGGTGTTGGAAAATTCCAGCGTCACATGCCCTTCCCAGCCCGGCTCCAGCGGCGTCACGTTCACGATGATGCCGCAACGCGCATAGGTGGACTTGCCAAGGCAGATCACGAGCACGTCGCGGGGCACGCGGAAATATTCGACCGTCCGCGCCAGCGCGAAGCTGTTGGGCGGGATGATGCAGACGTCGGTCTTGCGGTCGACGAAGCTGTTGGCGGCGAAATCCTTGGGGTCGACCACGGCGCTGTCGACATTGGTGAAGATCTTGAATTCGTCCGCCACCCGCGCGTCATAGCCGTAGGAGGAGAGGCCATAGCTGATGCAGCCGTCGCGCCGCTGGCTTTCCACGAACGGCTCGATCATGCCGCTGGTCCGGGCCTGTTCGCGAATCCACTTATCCGACAATATCGACATGGCTGTTCAGCTCTTTCTGGGGGTGATGCCCAAATCGGCGGGGCCGAAGGCATGGGGCAGGAGTTCGGCGACGCGATGTTCGGCCAGCGCGTCTCCTTCCGGCGCCGCGCAGTAAATGGCAAGCGTGCGCCCGGCCATCTGCTCGGCTTCGTTCATGATCTGGCGGCACCGGCCGCAGGGGGTGACGATGGCGTCTCCCGATACGGAGCCGTCCGGCCCCATGGCGCCGCCCACGACCGCGATCGCCTCCACATCGGCAAGGCGGCCCTGCGCGTTGGCCGCCGCCAGCGCCACCGTTTCGGCGCAGAGCGACAGGCCGTAGCTCGCATTCTCGAAATTGCAGCCGGTCACGATCTGCCCGTCGGTCAGCCGCACCGCCGCGCCCACGGCGAAGCGGCTGTAGGGCGCGTGCGCATGGCGCATCGCCGTCCGCGCCGCTCCGATCAGCTTTTCCGTCGCATTCATCGCGCCATCACATCCCATCGCACCGGTCCGTCGATGCCGTCGATATGCCGCATATCATTGGCTGTCCACATCACCCATTTGCGCTTCTCGCGATCGGGCGCGACGAAATTGCGGTCCAGCCATAAGGTCCGGTTGATCCCCGATGCAATGGCGTATTGCGCATCGAAATCGTCGCTGACGTTGAGCAGGACCGGCGTGCCCGCATGACTCTCGATCAGGTTGATCAGCGTATTCAGTTCCGACAGCACCGCGTCCTGCCCCGGCCGCGCCCGGCAGCCCGGCTCGAACGCCAGCCTGATCACCGGCGGCAGCGCGGCATTGTCCCGCGGAACCATGGTCATGAAGCCTGTCGCCTGTTCCGAAGCCCTGGCGCACAGGCTGAAATCCAGCGCCGCGCCATAGCGCAGCCCCGCCGCCCGCGCGCCTGCCCAGTTCGCCTCGAAGGCCGGATCGCGCAAGCGCCCGCCGCGCGAGGCGCGGATATAGGCGAAATCCGCCCCCTGTGCCGCCAGCGTGCCCCAGTCGATGGAGCCATTGTCCGAGGATACCGACACGCCCTGGGTCGGAAACGCCCCCCGATCCGGCGCCCATTCGCGCGCATAGAGCCATCCGCCCAGGGCCATCAGGCCCAGGACGGCAAGAAACAAGCAAAAACGGGCCATGAAATGGCCGGCACTGATGATACGGATGCCCCTTACCCCTTGATGTGCAGGACGCAGATCAGCGTGAACAGGCGACGGGCCGTATCGAAATCGACCTTGATCTTGCCGTCCAGCCGCTCGATCAGCGTCTCGGCGGCGGCATTGTGGATGCCCCGGCGTGCCATGTCCACCGTTTCGATCTGCTGTGGCGATGCGTTGCTGATCGCCTGGTAATAGCTGTCGCAGATCGCGAAATAGTCCCGGATCGGGCGGCGGAACCGGCCCAGGCTCAGGATGATCGCCTCCAGCGGATCGCCATTTTCCCGACGTATCTCTATGACCAGCCGGCCTTCCTCGACACGCAGGTGCACCTTGTAGGGGCCGGCATAGCCGTCCTCATGGCTGCGCTGCGGCTCGAAATAATTGTCCTCCAGCAGGTCGAAGATGGCGATGCGCCGTTCCTGCTCCACATCGGCATTGCGCCAGAGGATCGTCCGCTCGTCGAGCGTGATATCGATGATGCGCGGATCGGCCATGGACGCTATGGTCAGTGCGGCGACACGCGCCGAAAAGCAAGGGGGACTCTTGTCCACAGCTTTTCCGAATGCTTTCAACGTTCCGCCTTGCAAGGGCGGTTGCTCGGCGCGATGAGGGGACAATGGTCGAACTCGTGCAAATCACCCCCGCCGCAGAAGCCGGCATCACCGAACTCCCCCGCAATGTGGAGGCGGAGGCCGCCCTGCTGGGCGCGCTGATGATCGACAACCGCATTGCCGAGGATGTGCAGCTCAAGCTCAAGCCGGAGCATTTCTTCGAGCCCCTGCACGGCCGCATCTACGAATCCGTGATGAAGCTGGTCGAGCGCGACATGGTCGCCAACCCGGTGACGCTGAAACCGATGCTGGAGCAGGACCCGGCGCTCAAGGAACTGGGCGGCGTCGGCTATCTGGCGCAACTGACGGGCAATGGCGCGGCGCTGCTGGGCGCCCGCGACTTCGCCACGCAGATCTACGACCTTGCCTTGCTGCGACAGCTTGTCCATGTCGGCCGCGAACTCGTTGAAAACGCTCTGGATACCAGCGAGGACGTAAACCCCCGCGAACAGATCGAGCAGGCCGAGGTCGCGCTTTACAAGGTGTCGGAGGGGGAGGGGGAGACCGGGTCGGTCAAGAGCTTCGCCACGGCCACCACCATGGCGGTCCAGATCGCGGAGCGCGCGCTCAACAGCGGCGGGCATGTTTCGGGCATCACCACCGGCATCAACAGCCTGAACGAAAAGATCGGCGGCATGCACAATTCGGACCTCATGATCCTCGCGGGTCGTCCGGGCATGGGCAAGACGTCGCTGGCGACCAACATCGCCTATAATGCCGCCTCGCGCTGGCTGCGCGACAATGCCGACGGCATTCCGCCGGAAAAGAATATGGGCGCGAAGACCGCTTTCTTCAGCCTGGAAATGTCCGCCGACCAGCTCGCCACCCGCGTTCTGGCCGAACAGTCGGGCATCAGCGGCGAAGCGCTGCGCATGGGCAAGATCAGCCGCGCCGATTTCCAGAACCTCTCCCGTGCGGCGCGGGAATTGCAGGAACTGCCGCTGTTCATCGACGACACGCCGGGCCTGACCATCGCCGCGCTGCGCACCCGCGCCCGCCGGCTGAAGCGGCGGCATGACATAGGCTTCGTCGTGGTCGACTATCTCCAACTGCTCCAGGGCACCGGAAAGGGCGACAATCGCGTCAACGAGATTTCGGAAATTTCCCGTGGTCTGAAGACCTTGGCGAAGGAACTTAACTGCCCGGTTCTGGCCTTGTCCCAGCTCAGCCGCGCCGTCGAACAGCGCGAGGACAAGCGGCCCCAGCTATCGGACCTTCGTGAATCGGGCTCCATCGAACAGGACGCGGACATGGTCTGGTTCGTCTTCCGCGAGGATTATTATGTCGCCGCGAAGGAGCCGGGGAACAAGGAAAGCCCCGAACATCTGGAATGGGCGCAGGAAATGGAGCGCATCTACGGCCTGGCCGAGGTGATCGTGGCCAAGCAGCGCCATGGTTCGACCGGGCGCATCCGCATGAAGTTCGACGCGAAGATTACCCGCTTCTCCGACCTGGCGGAGGGCAGCTATCTGGAGGATTACGAATAGAGCCAGAGGGCTTTCACAAGCCGCGGCGTGCTAAAAATATGTGACCGCCGGAAGTTCGGAAAACCGCCATTCGCAGCCTGCCATTGGCTGCATCCCCACACATCCTAGCCCGAAACAAAAGCCTGGAACACCAGCGCCAGCCCCACCAGGCTGACGAGATAGGCAATGGTCCGCACCATGGGAATGCCCATGCCGTACAGCGGCAGGTAAACCGCCCGCGCGCCCAGCCAGAGCCACCCGCCAAGGGCTGTCGTTCCGCTGGTTTTCCCCGCGATCACCACGCCCAGAAGCACGATGATCGCGATCGGATAGGTTTCGAGGAAATTCGCCTGCGCCCGCACCAGCCGCCCGCCGACGGGATCGAGCGGCGGCAATTCCTCATCCCGCGCGCCCATGTTCCATTTGGTGCCATATTGCCGCGTCTTGATATGCGCCGCCGCGAAGATGTGGACCAGCAGCAGCACGCAACTCCACGCCAATATCTTCAGCTCGACGGCCATATCTCGTCCTCCGCTCAGTCTGTCATGACCGCCGACCATATCGCGCCCGCATGGTCCGCGCCATAAGTCTCGATTGCCGCAGGCGGCGGATTGACTGCCGGCGCCCATCATCGGGGCCATAGGCGCTCTCTTCGCAACGGGAGGATCGGAAGAGCGCAATATTCCCACGAGTCGGGATATTCTCGACGCAACCGCCTTTTCGGTCAGAACACCGGCTGGTTGGCCGGATCGTCCGGATCGGCCGCGGGGGAGGGGATCGGCGTCACCGGCGAGTGAATGCCGCACTCGACCTTGTCCCACCCGCGCCAGCGCCCGGCGCGGGGATCTTCCCCCGGCAGCACCTTGGACGTGCACGGTTCGCAACCGATGGACAGATAGCCCTGCGCCTCCAGCGGATGGCGCGGCAGCTTCTCCGCCTCGAACCAGGCCTCCAGATCGTCCTTCGTCCAGTCGCCCAGCGGGTTGATCTTCAGCCGGCCGTCCTCGACCTCGAAACGGGGCAGGTTCTGCCGCGTCACCGACTGGAACGCCTTGCGCCCGGAAATCCACGCATCCAGTCCATCCTTGGCGCGGTTCATCGGCTCGACCTTGCGGATTTCGCAGCAGCCGTCGGGATCGTAGGACCAGCGCAGGCCGGTCTCGTCCTTCGCCGCCAGCACTTCGGCATGGGGCGTGACGGCGCGGCTGTCGGTAAAGCCCAGCGTGCTGATCAGCGTTTCGCGATAATCCAGCGTTTCGCGGAACATCTTGAGCGTGTCGACGAAGATCACCGGCACGGTCCTGTCCGCCTTGGCCACCAGCGACAGCAGCACCGCGCTTTCCGTGCCGAAGGAGGAGACGACGGCGACATTGCCCGCCAGCCCCTCGGCAAAGACGGTCTTGAGCATCGACAGCGTGTCGACGCCCTCGAAGCGCGCGTTGAGCGCATCCGCATCCGCCTGGGTAAAGGCGGGGCGGGCGTCGATTACGTCGAGCTGGCGGGCAGGTTCAGCCATTTACAGTCTCCGGGTGCCGTTTCGCCCAGATGGGGCGGCGGCCGTCGATCGTCTTCTGATAGACGTCGTCATAACGATGGAGCGCGCGCTCCACGGCGGCATCGTCCAGCGCCTTGTCGGGCCGGAAGCTGTCGAAGCCGCAGCGGCGCATCGCGACGATCTGGTCCACCAGCACATCGCCCACGGCGCGCAGTTCGCCCTGATAGCCGGCCTCGCGCAATATCCGCGCCGCCGAATAGCCGCGTCCGTCGCCGAAAGCCGGGAAGTTCACCTCCACCAGCGACAGCCTGTCCAGATGGGGCAGCAACTCGCGGGCATCCTCGCCCGCTTCGATCCGGACGGCGGTCGAATTGGACTGACCGGTGAAGGATTCGACCGTGACCGCCGGTTCCTGGCCGGTTTCGCCTTCGCGGAAGGACAGGAACTCAACCATAGATCGCCTCCTTGAAGGGCTTCATGCCAAGACGGCGATAGGTGTCGAGGAAGCGTTCGCCTTCCTCCCGCTGTTCGAGATAGAGGTTGGTGACCTTCTCGATCGCGTCGACCACGCCGTCCTCCGAAAAGCCGGGGCCGGTGATCTGTCCGACGCTCGCATCCTCCGCGCCCGACCCGCCGAGCGAAAGCTGGAAATTCTCCACGCCCTTCCGGTCCACGCCCAGCACGCCGATATGGCCGGCATGGTGATGGCCGCAGGCATTGATGCAGCCGGAAATCTTGACCTTCAGCTCGCCCAGTTCCTTCTGCCGGTCCGCCGCGGCGAACCGTTCCGACAGCTTCTGCGCCAGCGGGATGGAGCGGGCATTGGCGAGGCTGCAATAATCCAGGCCCGGACAGGCGATGATGTCGGTGATCAGGTCCAGATTGGCCTCGGCAAGGCCAGCCTCGTCCAGCTTCTGCCAGATGGCGTGGAGGTCCGCCATCTTCACATGCGGCAGGACCAGGTTCTGCGCATGGGTGACGCGCAGCTCGTCGAGCGAATATTGTTCGGCCAGCTCCGCAACCAGCGCGATCTGCTCCGCCGAGGCATCGCCCGGAATGCCGCCGCGCGGCTTCAGGCTGATGTTGACGATGGCATAGCCCGGCTGCTTGTGCGCCGCGACCTGACGGTCCACCCAAAGGGCGAAGGCCGGATCGCTGCGGTCGATGCTGTCCTCCAGGCCCGTTTCATAGGCGGGGCCGGCGAAATAGGCGCGGATGCGGTCCAGTTCCTCGGTCGGCGGGTTGAGGCCCAGCGTCCGCATATGGGCGAACTCCTCCTCGACCTGCCGCTTATATTCCTCGACGCCCAGTTCATGGACCAGGATCTTGATCCGCGCCTTGTACTTGTTGTCGCGCCGGCCATAGCGATTATAGACGCGCAGGCACGCCTCCAGATAAGAGACGATCTCATCTTCGGGCACGAAGTCCCTGATAAGCGGCGCAACCATGGGCGTGCGACCCATGCCGCCGCCGGCATAGACTTCCGCGCCTGTCCGGCCGTCGCGCGACACCAGCTTCAGGCCGATGTCGTGCAGGCGCATGGCGGAACGGTCATCCTCGCTCGCGATCACCGCGATCTTGAACTTGCGCGGCAGATAGGTGAATTCGGGATGGAAGGTGGACCATTGGCGCAACAGTTCCGCCCAGGGACGCGGGTCGGCCACTTCGTCCGCCGAAACCCCGGCATATTGGTCGGACGAGATATTGCGGATGCAATTGCCGCTGGTCTGGATGGCATGCATCTCGACCGTCGCCAGTTCGGCAAGGATATCCGGCGCATCGGCCAGCTTGATCCAGTTATATTGCAGGTTCTGGCGTGTGGTGAAGTGACCATAGCCCCTGTCGTATTTCGCCGCGATCTCGCCCAGCTTGCGCATCTGCCGGCCGCTCAGCGTACCATAGGGAATGGCGACGCGCAGCATATAGGCGTGCAACTGGAGATAGAGGCCGTTCATCAGCCGCAGCGGCTTGAACTGGTCCTCCGTCAGTTGTCCGGCCAGGCGGCGCTGGGTCTGGTCGCGAAACTCCTCGACGCGGGCGTCGACGATGGACTGGTCGTAGCTGTCGTAACGATACATGGTTCAGATCACCCAGTTGCCGGCATCGGCGTCATTCGGTTTCAGCGTCAGGTCGGGGCGCACCGTCGGCCCCAGGGCGCGGATGCGGTCCTTGATATGCGCGGGGCGCACGCCTTCTGCGGTCACGGTCGCATCGATCACATAGGCGCCCACGACCCGCAGTGCGGCTTCCTCCGCCCGGGCCAGATCCTCGCCCTTGTCGCCCACGTCGACGGAATCGCCGACCTGCCGCGACCAGCCGTCGCCCGCCCACCAGATCACGTCCCCGGTGCCGAGGTCATTGCCGGTCAAAATCTTCACTTGTCAGTCTCCGCCCCAAATGTCTCCTGCGCGGCCCAGCCGGCCAGCACATCCTGCGCCAGCGCATAGGCCGCAACCTCCCCGACCACAATCAGGGCAGGGCTTTTCACCTTCTCCCGCGCGACCATCTCGCCCAGATCGGCAAGCAGGGTGCGCAGCGTCCGCATATCGGCGCGCGTGCCGTTTTCCAGCACGGCCACGGGAATGGCCGGCGACACGCCGTCGGCCATCAGCTTGTCGGCAATGTCCGTCGCCGTCGCCACGCCCATATAGATGACGAGCGTGCGTCCCGCGCCCGCCAGCCCGGACCAGTCCTGATCGGTCAGCCCCTTGCATTGCCCGGCCACGAAGCTGACCGCGCTTGCCGCATCGCGATGGGTGAGGGGCAGTTGCGCCTGCGCGGCGCAGCCGATGGCGGCGCTGATCCCCGGCACGACCTCCACCGGCACCCCGGCGGCGCCGCAGGCTTCCATTTCTTCGCCGCCACGGCCGAAGATGAAGGGATCGCCGCCCTTCAGCCGCACGACCCTGCGCCCGGCGAGCGCCAGTTCGACCAGCAGGGCATTGATCCCGTCCTGCGGCACCGAATGACGGCTGCGCTGCTTGGCGACAGAGATCAGTTCGGCCTGTGGGGAGGCGAGCGCCAGGATCTCGCCGGAAACCAGCCCGTCATGCACGATCACCTCGGCCTCGCCGATCAGCCGCGCGGCGCGCAGCGTCAGGAGTTCCGGGTCGCCCGGACCGGCGCCGACAAGGGTGACAGTGGCAATGGGAGTTTCAGCCATGTTGGGCAGATGGCGAAAACAGCCCGCGGTTTCAATTCAGAATGCGTTGGCCAGGGCGAAGGAAAATTTGGGGAGGATCGATTTGATCCTGTCGCCCCGTCGCTCTGCTGCCAGACCACCCGGCCGCTCAATCGCCCATCAGGCTGGTATCGACGTCCTTCAGGCCAATGCCGATGGATGCGCGCGGCTGCTCGATCTCCACAGACACGACCGGATAGGCGCAATAATCGGCCGCATAATAGGCGCTGGGCCGATGATTGCCGGAAATGCCCACCCCGCCGAAGGGCGCGGAGGAGGATGCCCCATTGGTCGGCCGGTTCCAGTTGACGATGCCCGCCCGGATATTGGCCCAGAACTGGTTATATTGTTCCGGCGATCCCCCGATCAGCGCGGCGGAAAGGCCATAGCGCGTATTGTTCGCCTCCCGGATCGCGGATGCGAAATCCGGCACCCGGACAACCTGCAACAGGGGGCCGAACAGCTCGACGTCGGGCCGCTCCGCCATGGCGGTCACGTCGATGATCGCCGGCGTCACGAAGGGCAGCCCCTTGGTCGTGCGGACCATGTGCTTGATGGGCTTGCCACCGTTGCTCATCAGATAGAGGAAGCTCTCCGTCAGATGATCCGCCGCCTGATTGTCGATCACCGGCCCCATGAAAGGCGCAGGGTCCGCATGGGGATGGTCGACGATCAGCCGGTCCGCCAGCCTCTTGACCTCTCCGACCAGCGTGTCGGCCAGCTCCTCCCTGACGATCAGCCGGCTCGCGGCCGTGCAGCGCTGCCCGCTCGACAGGAAGGCCGACTGGACGATCAGCGTCGCGGCGCTGGCGATGTCGGCCGTATCCCAGGCGACGATCGGGTTGTTCCCGCCCATTTCCAGCGCCAGTATCTTGCCGGGATTGGCCGCGAACTGCCGGTTGATCGCGATGCCCGTCTGCGCCGACCCGGTGAAGAGAATGCCCCCCACATCGGGATGGGCGGCCAGCGCCTTGCCCTCGTCGGGTCCGCCCAGCACCAGCCGGACGGCATCCTCCGGCACGCCCGCCTCATGGTAGAAACGCACCAGCATCTCGCCCACGGCCGGCGTCTTTTCCGACGGCTTGAAGACGACGGCGTTGCCGGCCAGCAGCGCGGGAACGATATGTCCATTGGGCAGATGCGCCGGGAAATTATACGGCCCCAGCACCGCCATGACGCCATGCGGCTTGTGCCGCACGGACTGACGCGCGCCCATCGCCGCTTCAAGCCGTCTCTGTCCGGTGCGTTCGGAAAAGGCGGCGACGGAAATGTCGACCTTGTTCATCACCGCGGTCACTTCGGTCCGCGCATCCCACAGGGGCTTGCCGGTTTCGCGGGCGATCAGGTCGGCCAGCGCTTCCTCATTGGCGCGCACGACATTGACGAAGCGGCGCAGCGTTTCGATGCGGTAGGCGACAGGCTGGGCGGCCCATTTCGGCCAGGCGGCACAGGCGCGGGCGACCTCCGCCTCCACGTCGCTGGCAGTCCCCTGCCACAAAAGAGCACCAGTGGCGGGTTCGAACGAAGTCAGCGTGGCGGACATGGCACCGATATGGAGGATAATGGGGCGTTAGGGAAGGGGCGGCAAACGGCTCCCTCCTCCCTCGGGGAGGGGGAAGCGGGCGTGGCGAGCGGAACGGCAAGCCGACGTAACGGAAAGCCCGTCCGCCCCGCCAGCGGAGGAGAATTCAGGGCACATCAGGGGCGCCGCCCAATGCGTCGCCCATGCGCCGGATCGCCGCCACCTTCGCATGCAGCGGCGTCCAATCGTCCCGCTCGGCAATCCCGCTCCAGATCGCCTCCACCTCATCGATATGCATGGAGCAGGGCGCCGGATCGGCCCAATAGGCATGATCCTGGGGCCCGCTCGCCTCGAACCCGGAAATGGCCTCGCGAAATCCCGCCCATTCCTCCCCGGCATAAGGCGCGCCGTCGCGGGGATCGCCGCCGCGCCAGTCCTGGAAGAAGCGATCGATCGGCCTTTGCGTCGCGATCATGCCGCGCACCGCCGCTTCGATCATGGTGGAGGCGTCGTCCGTCGGCGCCACCCCCAACCGCCAGCAGAAGCGCCGCGCCATCGCCTCGGCATAGAGCGCCGGAAAGCGCTCCAGCTGCTCGATCAGCGGTTCGGCCTCCACCAGGGGACGCAGCGACACGGCAAGCTGCGCCACGTCCCAGTGGATCGCTTCCGCCTGCCGTCCGAAGGCATAGAGCCCGGCATGGTCGAAATAGGCGGCGGTGAACCCCTCTTCCCAAAGCGGCGTGAACCGCCAGGGCCCATAGTCGAAGCTCTCGCCCGTCACATTGATGTTGTCGCTGTTGAGCACGCCATGGACGAAGCCCGCCACCATATAGCTCGCGGCCAGATCGGCCGTTCGCTCCACGACCCGGCCCAGCAGTTGCGCGGGAGGATTGTCGCCCGGCGCCTCGCCGTAGAGCTTCGTCAGCGCATAGTCGACGAGCCGCTCCAGCAGCGCCTTGTCGTCGAAATAGGCCGCCCGCTGGAAAGACCCGATGCGGATATGCGAGTGGCTGAGCCGCACCATCACCGCCGCGCGGGTGGGGGAGGGTTCGTCGTTGCGCTCCAGCGCCTCGCCCGTCTCGATGATGGAAAAGGTCCTGGAGGTGTTGACGCCCAGCGCCTCGAGCATCTCCGTCGCCAATATCTCCCGCACGCCGCCCTTCAGCGTCAGCCTGCCGTCCCCGAAACGGCTATGGGGCGTCCGGCCGGAACCCTTGGTGCCCAGGTCGAGCAACCGGCCGGCCCCGTCCCGAAGCTGCGCGAACAGGAAACCGCGGCCGTCCCCGATGTCGGGATTGTACACGCGGAACTGATGCCCATGGTAGCGCAGCGCCAGTGGCTGGGGCAGCGATCCCTCCAGCGGCTGGAACCGGCCGAAATGCGCCAGCCATTCCTCATCGCTCAGGTCGCCCAGGCCCACGGCTTTCGCCCAGCGGTCATTGCGGAAACGCAGGATGGTCCGGGGAAAGTCGGCCGCCGCGACGGGATCGGCAAAATCGGGCTGCAGCGCGGCGATTTCGTTCGCGGGGCTGAATTTGGCGGGTTGCAGGGCAGGGCGCATGCGGCGATATGGGGGATGCAGGGTGGAAGGATCAAGCAGCTTGAGCAGCTATAGCGACGGATACTGGTGGTCCCCCGATGGGCTGAGGCTCCATTATCGCGATTATGCTGGCGGCGAAGATGGCCGCCCTCCCTTGCTCTGCCTGCCGGGCCTGACCCGCAACGCCCGCGATTTCGAACCGCTGGCGGCGCGCCTCGCCGGGCCATGGCGCCTCATCTGTCCCGACTTGCGCGGCCGCGCCGAAAGTGCGCAGGCGAAGGACCCGATGACCTATGTCCCGCTCACCTATCTGCAGGACATCAGCCGCCTGCTGGCGGATCTGGCCATCACCCGCTTCGTCGCCATCGGCACGTCGCTGGGCGGCATCATCACCATGCTGATCGCGGCGACCCATCGCGAATGGCTGGCCGGGGCGCTGCTCAACGATGTCGGACCGACGCTGGAGGAGGCGGGCCTGGCGCGCATCCGCACCTATGTCGGCATCGGCCAGTCGCATCCAAGCTGGGTGCACGCCGCCCGCGCGCTGGAGGAATCCAACGGCGACGTCTATCCCGGCTATGGCCTCGACCAATGGCTGGCCATGGCCAAGCGCCTCTACCGCCTCAACAGCGCGGGGCGCGTCGTGCTCGACTATGACATGCGCATAGCGGAGCCGCTGCGGGTCGCGGGCAGCGAGGCGAGCGTGGACATGTGGCCGGTCATGCAGGCCTTTCGCGGAATTCCGACGCTGGTGCTGCGCGGCGAGCGCTCCGACCTGCTCTCCGCGGCCACCGCCGCCCGCATGGTGGAGGACATCGGTCCCGGCGCGGAGTGCGCGGTCATCTCCAATGTCGGTCACGCCCCCGTTCTCGACGAGCCTGAATCCGTCGCCGCCATCGACCGGCTGCTGGCGCGGGTCCTGAATGGCTGAAGCGGCTTGAGCGGCATGGAGCGTTTCGCCGCGGGCCGGCCTCGGCAGATCGACGGGCCGCCCCGGCTGCTGCATGTCCACGGCAGCTTCTCGCTTGGCGGGAAGGAGGCGCGGGCCGTGCGCCTGATGAACCTTTGGGGCGACCGCGCCCGTCACAGCATCGTCAGCGCCGCGCCCCAATTGATGAGCGCGCGGGACGCCATCGACCCCGCCACGCCGGTCGATTTCCCCCAGCCTCCTCCACTCGCCGGCAGGCCGGGCCTCAGGCGTTTCCGGGCGATTGCGGCCTTCCTGTCGGACTACGACCTCATCCTCAGCTATAATTGGGGCGCGATGGATGCGGTGATGGCGCGGCGCATCCATGGCGGTCCGCCGCTGATCCATCATGAGGACGGCTTCAACGCGGATGAGGCGGGCGGCCTCAAGCCGCAGCGCAACCTCTATCGCCGCCTGGCGCTTCAGCGCGCCCATGCGCTGGTCGTCCCGTCCGTCCGGCTCGACGGCATCGCCCGCGAGGTGTGGCGTCAGCCGCCGCGAAAGGTCCACCTGATCCGCAACGGCATAGACACGGCGCGCTATGCCCTGCCGCCTGTGCCGGATGCCATTCCAGCCCTCGACCGCTCGGCCGGCAAGCTGCTGGTGGGGACGGTGGCGGGCCTGCGCCCGGTCAAGAACATCCGCCGCCTCGTCCGGGCCGTCGCGCCGCATCGCGACCGGCTGCAACTTGTGGTGGTGGGGGAGGGGCCGGAACGCGACGCCATAGCGGCGGAAGCCAGGGATCACGGACTGGCCGACATCTGCATGGCCGGATTCCTGCCGGAACCGTGGCGCTTCATGGGCCTGTTCGACATCTTCGCTTTGTCTTCGGACAGCGAGCAGTTCCCGATCTCGCTGGTGGAGGCGATGGCGGCGGGCCTGCCCGTCGCATCGACCGATGTGGGGGACGTCGCTGCCATGGTCGCGCCCGAAAACCGGCCGTTCGTCGTCCCGGACGAAGCAGCCCTGTCCTCGGCGCTGGGCGCGCTGGCCGGCGATCCCGGTCTGCGGCAAAGGCTTGGCGAGGCGAACCGCCAACGCGCCTGCCGCGATTTCACCGAAGCCGCCATGGTGGACGCCTATGCCGGCCTTTACGGTCAGGCACTATCCAGCCCCCATATTTTGCGGTAGGGCGCGCCCAAATATTCGTCATCCGACCGTAAAGCTGCTATAGGGCGGCGTTCAGGTGGTCGGGGGCCACGGGATTTTTGCGCGGGAGATTGCGTTGTTCAAGGGGTTGAAGCCCATCGTTTACGGCGGCCGGGAAGTCTGGCCATTGGTCGAAGGCGGCAAGGGGGTAGCCGTTTCCAACCATGCCAGTTCCGGCGCCTGGGCGGCGGCCGGCGGCATCGGCACGGTGTCGGCGGTCAATGCGGACAGCTATGACAGCTTCGGCAACGTCATTCCCCAGATCTATCATGGTCGCACCCGCCGCGACCGCCATGAAGAACTGATCGCCTATGCGATAGACGGCGCGGTCGAACAGGTGAAGCGGGCCTTCGAAATCGCCGGTGGCAAGGGCGCGATCAACATCAACGTGCTCTGGGAAATGGGCGGTGCGCAGCGCGTCCTCCACGGTGTCCTAGAAAAGACGAAGGGAATGGTCGCGGGCGTGACCTGCGGCGCGGGCATGCCCTACAAGCTGTCGGAGATCGCCGCCTCCTACGGCGTCAACTATCTGCCCATCGTCAGTTCCGGCCGTGCCTTCCGCGCCCTGTGGAAGCGCGCCTATTCCAAGGCATCGGAATGGCTGGCGGCGGTGGTCTATGAGGACCCGTGGCTGGCGGGCGGCCATAACGGCCTGTCCAACGCCGAAGATCCCAAGGTGCCGCAGGACCCCTATCCCCGCGTCCGCGACCTGCGCGCCACCATGCGGGAGGGGGGCATTTCCGACGATGTCCCCATCGTCATGGCAGGCGGCGTCTGGGCGCTCAAGGACTGGAACGACTGGATCGACAATCCGGAACTGGGCGCGATCATGTTCCAGTTCGGCACCCGTCCGCTGCTGACGCAGGAAAGCCCGATCCCGCAGGCGTGGAAGGAACGGCTGATGCAGCTGGAGCCGGGTGACGTGCTGCTCCACCGCTTCTCGCCGACCGGCTTCTACAGTTCGGCCGTCCGCAATCCCTTCCTGCGCTCCCTGGAAGCCCGATCGGAACGGCAGATCCCGTTCAGCACCGAACAGGCCGGCGACCATACGCATCAACTCGACGCCGGCGTGAAGGGCAAGAATTTCTGGGTGACGCGCGGCGACCTTCTGCGCGCCCGCGAATGGGTGGGGCAGGGCTTCACCTCCGCGCTCAAGACGCCGGACAATACGCTCGTCTTCGTGACGGAGGAGGAAAAGGCCGAAATCCGCAAGGACCAGACCGATTGCATGGGCTGCCTCAGCCAGTGCGCCTTTTCAAGCTGGATGGACAGCGAGACCAATTCGACCGGCCGCCTGGCCGATCCGCGCAGCTTCTGCATCCAGAAATCGCTGCAGGAGGCCGTTCATGGCGGCGACCTCGACAAGAATCTGCTCTTCGCGGGCCATGGCGCCTACAAGTTCAAGCAGGACCCCTTCTATTCGAACGGGTTCGTGCCGACCGTGAAGCAACTTGTCGACCGCATCCTGACCGGCGACTGATGGCGGACATTCAGGGATTGGCGGTGCTGCACTACGACACGCCGCATTTTGAGGTCGTGCGTCCGGGACAGTTCGTCCTTTGCGCGGTTTCCGGCGCGCGCATCGATCTGGAAGACCTCAAATATTGGAGCGCGGAGTTTCAGGAGGCCTATAAGGGACCGGAGGAGGCGACCCGTTCCTTCCTGAACCATCGCGGCGCGGATTTTCGGTAAAGGTCTGAATTCAGGCGAATTGCTGGAATTTTATCGGGACCGGCCACGCCCGGGCCTTTTTGCACGGCGGCGGTTCAAGCCTCTGCTTTTTCCATCCGGCGCTTTTATGTCTCCGCCTGCCGCACTTATCCTATTCCTTTGTCCCCGCTGATGGTTTATCCTTCATGAACGAAGCGACGCAGATCGCTCGACCGAGGAAGGATGTAAGCGATGTCGCGGATCGACATTTTTGGTGATCGCCTCTGTGTTGTGACGAGCCTGCTGATCGTGGGCTGGTTCCTTTATAATGTGGCGTTCTGACGGGCGTCCCACCTCGTTCCGGACGGCTCGCTTCCACCCGCAGGACGGTTCCGCGTCCCCCATATCGTGAAACCTGTGGTCTCGCCGTCTTAAGCAAAGCTTTCTTCCATCTCTCTACAAATTGAGTAGATATATTGCCGAGCGCAACGCTCCGCGGCTTTTGAAGGATGTCAGCTTGCTCCGCGTCACCAACGGCTAAAGCGCACGGTACTGAAGCGACGACGCAAGGTTTCGTGTTCCTCCTCGACAGGAGAAGACGATGACCCAGAATGCCACTCGTGCCCGCCGGCAACGCCGTTTCGGCTCCAGCCCGCAAATCCACATCCCCCATTCCTCCTGGACGCGTCCCGAACGCGCGCCCGAAACCGCGACGCCGGTCAAACCCGACGAGTTCTGGAGTCGCCTGGGGCTTTAAACCCAGGCGCTTGCGAATGGGGGGCGCCGGGACCGTGGTTCTGGGGAGCCTAGGCCCCCGCCGCCTTTCGCCATGAGCCGCCTTCTCAATTCCCGCCGTCCAGCAGCCGCCGTGCGATCACCTGCGCCTGGATTTCCCCCGCGCCCTCGAAGATGTTCAGGATGCGCGCATCCGCGAGCAGGCGGCTCACCTGATATTCGGTCGCAAAGCCGTTGCCGCCATGGATCTGCAACGCATTGTCCGCCGCCGCCCAGGCGACGCGGGCGCCGATCAGCTTGGCCATGCCGGCCTCCAGGTCGCAGCGCTTCCCCTCATCCTTGCGGCGCGCGGCGAAATAGGTGAGCTGGCGCGCGCCCATGATCTCCGCCGCCATCATCGCCAGCTTGTTGGCGACACGGGGGAAGTCGAAGATCGGGCGGCCGAACTGCTTGCGGTCGAGCGCATAGGAAAGGCCGATGTCGAGCGCGGCCTGCGCCACGCCGATGGCGCGGGCGGCCGTCTGGATTCGCGCGGATTCGAATGTCGCCATGAGCTGCTTGAAGCCCTGCCCCTCAATGCCCCCCAGCAGGTTCTGGGCGGGCACGCGGAAATCGTCGAAGCCGATCTCATATTCCTTCATGCCGCGATAGCCGATCACCTCGATCTCGCCGCCGCTCATGCCCGGCGTGGGGAAGGGATCGGCCACCGTGCCGCGCTGCTTGGGCGCGATCAGCATGGAAAGGCCGCTGTAATTCTTCGTGCCGGGATCGGTGCGGACCAGCAGCGTCATCACGTCCGCGCGGGCGGCGTGGGTGATCCAGGTCTTGTTGCCGTTCACCCGATATTCGCCATCGGCCAGCGCCGCGCGAGTGCGCAGCGAACCCAGGTCGGAGCCGGTGTCGGGCTCCGTGAAGACGGCGGTCGGCAGGATCGATGCATTGGCGATCTGCGGCAGCCAATGGGCCTTCTGCCCGTCGGTGCCGCCGGTCAGGATCAGTTCCGCCGCGATTTCGGATCGGGTGGCGAGCGACCCCACGCCGATCCATCCGCGCGACAGTTCCTCCGACACGACGCACATGGCGGTCTTGCCCATGCCCAGCCCGCCGAACGCTTCCGGAATGGTCATGCCGAACACGCCCATTGCGCCCAGTTCCTCGACCAGGGGCAGGGGGATCAACTCGTCCTTCAGATGCCAGTCATGGGCGAAGGGCGCGACCTTCTCGTTCGAAAAGGCGAAGAACTGCTCGCGCACCATGTCGAACATTTCGTCCAGCCCGCAATTTTCCAGCGTGGCATGACCCCGCCGGGCAATGAGGTGGCGGGCGATGGCCGATTTCACCGCCTGCCCGCCGCCCTCACGGACAAGGGTGCGGAAAGCAGGCGCGTCGAGCGTCGACAGGTCGTCGGTCAGGTCGGTGGCGCGGATCACCTCGCCCTGGTTCATGGAAATGCCGCCCAGCATCTGCGCGCCATATTCCGCGAAGAGGAGTTGGGCGAGCAGCGCCTCGACCTCCCCGAACGCGCCCTGGGCGTCGAGATGGGCGGCCCAGTTGGCGACCTCCCGCATCATCTCCGCATAGGAGGCGAACCAGCCGAAGCCGTGGACGACATGCTGCTCCACATCGGCCAGCACGCGGTCGACCTGTCCCTTGTCGTTGGCGATGCGCGCCTTCACCTGCGGTTGGACGGCGGCGACGAAGGCCTGTGCGGCATCCGCCGCGCCCGAAAGCAGCGCGGGGAGGTCGGGAAGGACCAGCACCGTCTTTTCCAGTTCCACCGCCGCGCTCATCCTTCGCCAGCCTGTTTCTTGTTGGCCGTCGCCATCGCCTTGGCGTCCAGCCCGCCGACGAGATTGCCGGTCATCAGCTGGTTATGCGCATGGGCCAGATGGTGCATGTGGAACACGCCGTCCATCGCCTGCCGCTTGCCGCGCAGGTCTTCCACGAAGTTGAACGCCTGCTTGGTAAGCGCCATTCCGAAGCGGTCATGCTGGGCGATTTCGGCGGCGATCTTCGCGACTTCCTCACGCAGCGTCTCGCGCGGGAAAATCTCGTTCACCATGCCGAACTGATAGGCGCGCTGGGCCGGCATGCGGCGGCCGAGCAGCAGCAGTTCGCGGGCGACGCGCGGCGGCAGTTCGAAGGCATGGGCGAAATATTCGACGCCCGGCTGGGCCATGCGCTGCACCGGGTCCTGGAAGAAGGCGTCCTCCGACGCGACGATCAGGTCGCAGACCCACGCCAGCATCAGCCCGCCCGCGATGCAGGCGCCCTGCACCATGGCGATCATCGGCTTGGGAATTTCCTGCCAGCGGCGGCAGAGGCCGAGATAGCCGTCCTGCTCCAGTACATATTGCCGCTCCGCGCCGCCCTTGTTGAGGTGATCCCACCATAGGGTCGTGCGGAACCGGGGCATGTGGCTGTCCTTCTCCGGCGTGCCGATGTCGTGGCCGGCGGAAAAATGCTTGCCTTCGCCGCCCAGCACGATGACCTTCACTTCGTCATCCTCGACCGCGTGCTTGAACGCGTCGTCGAGCTGCCCAAGCAGCCGGTAATTCTGCGCATTGCTATATTGCGGGCGGTTCAGCATCACCCATGCGATGCCGTCCTCGACCCTGTAGGTCACATATTCAGGCTGCACTTCCTCGGACATGGTCGCTCTCCTCAGCGCGGCGGCATGCGCAGGCCGCCGTCCAGCCGCACATATTCGCCGTTCCAATAGTCATTCTCGATCATCGCCAGCGCCATGGCGGCGAACTCTTCCGGCTTGCCGAAGCGCTTGGGGAAGGGGACCGTGGCCGACAGCGCGTCGCGCACCTTGTCGCTCGCCCGCGCCATCAGCGGCGTGTCGAAAATGCCGGGCAGGATCGCGTTGACGCGGATGCCCTCGCCCATCAGGTCGCGGGCCATGGGGAGCGTCAGGCTGACGATGCCGCCCTTCGACGCGCTATAGGCCGCCTGGCCGATCTGGCCGTCCACCGCCGCCGCGCTGGATGTGTTGATGATCACGCCCCGCGCATTGTCCTCCAGCGGCTCCAGCGTCAGCATCCCCGCCGCCGACTTGGCGCAGCAGCGGAAGGTGCCGATCAGGTTGATCTGGACGATCCGTTCGAACTGGTCGGTGGGGAAGGCCTTGATCGCGCCGGTTTCGCGGTCGCGCGAGGCGGTCTTGACGACATTGCCGGTGCCCGCGCAATTGACGATGATCCGTTCCTGCCCATGGGCGGCGCGGGCCTGTTCGAATCCCGCATCGACCGATGCTTCGTCGGTGACGTCGACCTTGCAGAAGGTGCCGCCGATTTCGGCCGCGACCCTGTTCCCCGTCTCCTCGTTGAAGTCGAACAGGGCGACCTTCACCCCCCTGGCGGCGAGCGCGCGGGCGGTCGCTTCGCCCAGCCCGGATGCGCCGCCCGTCACGATGGCGGCAACGCTGTTGTCGAGTTTCATGCTTCTGTTTCCTCCTGGGCAGCGCGCTGGGTGATCGCGCCTTCGGCGGCCAGCGCATCGAGCGCCGCATCGTCGAGGCCGAGCCACTGGCCCAATATCTCACGGCTATGTTCGCCCACGCGGGGCGGGCAATATCGGTAGTCGGCGGGCGTGGCGGACAGCTTGCCCGGATAGGCGACGGTCGGTATCTCCACCCCATCCTCTTCCCGACGAAAGCGGTGGACGGTCTGCCGCGCCTCGATGAAAGGGTCTTCGAACACGTCCCTGATCGTATTGACCGGTCCGGCGGGCACGCCCGCCGCGACGAAGCGCGCCATCAGCGCGTCGCGGGGGAAGGGGCGGACGATCTCCTGCACCTTCGCCTCGATTTCCTCGCGGTTGATCAGCCGCTGGGCGCTGGTGGCGAAGCGCGGATCGGTGCCGAGTTCCGAATGGCCCATTTCGGTGCAGAAGGCGCGGAACTGCCGGTCGTTGCCGATGGCGATGATCATCACCCCGTCCGCCACCTCGAACGTCTTGTAGGGCACGACGGTCGGATGGCGGTTGCCCAGACGCCCCGGCACCACATTGCCGACGAGCCAGTTCATGCCCTGATTGGCGAGCATCGCGATCTGGGTGTCGAGCAGCGACACGTCGATCTGCTGCCCCTCGCCGGTCCGTTCGGCATGGCGCAACGCCATCAGGATGGAGACGGTGGCGAACATGCCGGTCGACAGGTCCGCCATGGCGACGCCGGCGCGCAGCGGGCCGCCATCCTCTTCCCCCGTGATGCTCATGAAGCCGCCCATGCCCTGCGCCACGAAATCGTAGCCGCCGCGATCGGCATAGGGGCCGGTCTGGCCGAAGCCGGTGATGGAGCAATAGACGAGGCGAGGGTTTACGCCACGAAGGCTCTCATAATCGAGGCCGTATTTCTTCAGGCCGCCGACCTTGAAATTCTCGACCACTATGTCGGCCTGCGCGGCGAGCTTGCGGATGAGTTCCGCGCCCTGCGGCGTCGCAAGGTTGATCGCGGCGGAACGCTTGTTGCGGTTGCAGGACAGATAATAAGCGCTGGTGCCGATCTCCGGCTCGCCATCCGCGCCGGTCAGATAGGGCGGCCCCCAGGCGCGCGTGTCGTCGCCATGGCCGGGCAGCTCGATCTTGATCACATCCGCGCCGAAATCGGCCAGGATCTGCGTCGACCAGGGGCCGGCGAGGACCCGCGAAAGGTCCAGCACCTTCACCCCTTCGAGAGCGCGGGCGTTCATGCCTGCGCTCCCGTCATCATCCTGTCGTCGGAAAATCGCATCCGCTCCTGTCCCTGAAGTTCTGCTGCATCGCTTGACTCAACAGATAGCGGGACAGGGCGGCTAGCGCAATGATTTTTGCACTATAGGATAGTTTTCAGATCATTTCTTGCCCGCCGTGGCGAGATAGGCGATCAGATTGGCGCGATCCGCGGGGTTGGGCAGGCCCGCGAAGATCATCTTGCTGCCCGGCACCTTCGCCGTCGGCTTGGCCAGGAAGGCGTCGAGCGACTTTGCGTCCCAACGGATCTTGGCGTTCTTCATCGCCGCCGAATAGGCGAAACCCGGAACCGTGCCGGACGTCCGGCCCACCACGCCGGCCAGCGAAGGGCCCAGCCGGTTGACCCCCGGATCGACCGTATGGCACGCCATGCAGCGGGCGAAAACCGCCTTGCCCTTGGCGGCGTCGCCCGCCTGGGCGAGTGCGGGGCTCGCAATCAGCGTGGCAGCGGCAAGCGCGACGAATTTCGAAATCATCAGTTATCCTCTTCCCTTCATCACTGGCTGGAATCTATACCAGTGTGCATAAATAACAAATAGCAGCCTGAGTCTGAACAGGAATTGAAGATCGGGCCGGAAGAAGGACATGCGATGGAGGGTGGTGGAGAGGCCATGCGGCGCTTCGGGCCGCTGGGAATGGTCCTGGCCCTGCTGGTGAACCTGATGTTCGCGCTCAACGTGATCGCGATGAAGGTGGTGGTGGACGCCACCGCGCCGCTGCTGTCGGTGGCGCTGCGCATGGGGGTGGTGTTCCTGCTGTGCGCGCCCGCGATCCGGTCGCTGCCCGGGCGGACGGGCTGGCTGGCGCTCTACGGGTTCCTGAACGGCGGCCTGTTCCTGCTGCTGCTGAACATCGCGCTGTTCATGGCCACCAATGTCGGCGCCCTGGCCATTGCGGGGCAGCTCAGCGTGCCTTTCTCCCTGCTGCTGGGCGCGCTGCTGCTGGGGGAGAAGCTCAACGCGCGCAAGGTCGCCGGGGTCATGCTGGCCTTTGCCGGAGTCGCGGCGCTGGTTTTCGATCCGCACATCCTGACCGAAGTGCCTGCCGTGCTGGTGATGGCGAGCGCGGCGATGACCTGGGGCGGCGCCACGCTGGTGCAGCGCAGGCTGGCGGGCGTCAGCGTGATGAACGGCCAGGCCTGGAATGGCCTGATGGGCGCCCTGACCCTCGCTCCCTTCGCGCTGATGTTCGAACGGTCGGCCATCGCCGGCCTGGCGCATGTCGGATGGGTGCCGGCGGCCTGGTTCGCCTTCAGCTGCCTTGGGTCGACGATCATCGGGCAGGGAACGCTGGCCTGGCTGCTCCAGCGCTATCCGATCTCGACGATCATGCCGTTGATGCTGGCGGCGCCGGTGATGTCGACGGTGTTCGCCTCGCTTTATTTCGGAACCCCCATCACCGCCGTGATGATCGGCGGCGGGACGCTGGCGCTGGCTGGCGTGACGATCATCGCCCTGTCGCCGGACCGCAAGGCGAGGGGCTGAGCTTCACGTCGCGGATCGGGTTGGAAAGCGATGTTTCCACGGACCTCCCAATCCACCCGGAAAGTCTCTCATCCATTCGAGGCATATGCCCGGCAACAACAAAAAGCCGCCCGGTGAGGGGCGGCTTTCCTGTTATCGTCCGGAAAGGAAAACTCAGGCTTCTTCGGCCGGAGCTTCTTCGGCTTCCACGGCGATTTCGCCGGGTTCCGCATTCGGATCGTAATCTTCGGTGAAGCCGCTTTCGTCCTTTTCGAACAGGTCGGCCATCACATCGACGCCCTGCGACTGAAGTTCGGCTTCTTCCGGCGAGCGGGCGACGTTCACCGTGACGGTGACGGCCACTTCCGGATGCAGCGCGACCTTGACGTCGAACACGCCGAGCGTCTTGATCGGGCGCTCCAGAACCACCATCGCCTTGGTGACGTTGGTGACGCCATCGGCGTGCAGCGCTTCGACGACGTCACGGACGGCGACCGAACCATAGAGGTGGCCGGCGTTCGACGACTGGCGGATCAGGACGATCTGCTTGCCGTTCACGCCTTCGGCAGCCTTTTCGGCGTCCGAGCGGCGAGCGGCGTTGTCGGCCTCGATCTTCGCGCGGTTCGCTTCGAAGACCTTCTTGTTGGCGGCGTTCGAACGCAGCGCCTTCTTGTTGGGCAGCAGGTAGTTACGCGCGTAACCGTCCTTCACGGTGACGACGTCGCCGATGGCGCCCAGCTTCTCGATGCGTTCAAGGAGAATGATTTCCATGGGTCTTTCTCCCTTACTTCACGATATAGGGCAGCAGGCCCAGGTGACGGGCGCGCTTGATGGCCTGGGCCAGCTCGCGCTGCTTCTTGGCGGACACCGCGGTGATGCGGCTGGGGACGATCTTGCCGCGTTCGGACACGAAGCCCTGCAGCAGACGGACGTCCTTGTAATCGATCTTCGGCGCATCCTTGGCGGCGAAGGGGCAGCTCTTGCGGCGGCGGAAAAACGGGCGTGCCATGGTTCAGATCTCCTTATTCGCCGGCGGCTTCTTCGCGCTCGCGGCGCGGGCCGCGATCGCCCCCACGATCATTGCGGTCGCCACGATCGCCGCGCGGACCGCGTTCGGCGCGTTCCTGCTTGCGCATCATGACCGACGGACCGGTCTCCAGCTCATCGACCTTGATGGTCATGTAGCGGATGATGTCTTCGTTGATCTGGGTCTGGCGCTCCAGCTCCGCGACGACGCCGGCCGGGGCGTCGATGTTCAGCATCACATAATGCGCCTTGCGGTTCTTGGCGATCTTGTAGGCCAGCGAGCGCAGGCCCCAGGTCTCGACCTTGGTCACCTTGCCCTGCATATCCTCGACGATCTTGGTGGCGGTTTCCGCCAGAGCGTCCACCTGCGCCTGTGCCAGATCCTGGCGCGCAAGGAACACATGCTCGTAAAGAGCCATGGGTATTGCCTCATCTGTTGGCCGATCGCTGACGCCCACCCCATGTGGAACGCCCCTCCGGCTGTCGTCTCAAGCATTGATTCGCGCGACCGCGAGTCACCCCGGGTCGTGCGAAGCGGCGCCTATGACGGAAATGCGCGGGAAAGGCAAGGGCGGATCGGCGCAGCAGGGGCACGCAATTTTACCGTTCGGGATGAGCTTGTCGAAGCCCTTTTCTTCTTTAATCTCGGTTGCAAGGATTGACGGGCGGGGCTTCGGCAGGTTCAGCCCGAACGGAGGGGGGCATCTTATGGCGGTCGGAATAGCGGCCCTGTCGCTGATATTGCTGATGGTCGCGGCCTATCGGGGGATGAGCGTCATCGTGATGGCGCCGCTGCTGGCGATGCTGGCCGTGTTCCTGACCGATCCCGCCGCCGTGCCAGCGGTCTTTTCCGGCGTCTTCATGGAAAGGGTGGGAAGCTTCCTGAAGCTTTATTTCCCGGTGTTCCTGCTCGGCGCGCTGTTCGGCAAGCTGATAGAGGTTTCCGGCTTCTCGCGCGCGATCGTCACCGCCGTGATCGGGCTGGTGGGGGCAGGCCAGGCGATCCCCGCGATCATGCTGGTGTCGGCGCTGCTGACCTATGGCGGCGTTTCGGTGTTCGTGGCGGTGTTCGCCGTCTATCCCTTCGCCGCGGAGATGTTCCGGCAGGGCGACATTCCCAAGCGGCTGATACCCGCGACCATCGGTCTTGGCGCCATCACCTTCACCATGGATGCGATGCCGGGAACGCCGCAGATCCAGAACATCATCCCGACCAGCTTCTTCGGCACGACCGCCTGGGCGGCCCCGGCGCTGGGGCTGGCAGGATCGGTCTGCATCATGGGGCTGGGCCTCACCTATCTGGGCTGGCGCAGGCGGGCGATGCAGGCGGCGGGGGAGGGCTATGGCGCGCCGGAGACGCTGGTGAACGAGCCGGAAGCCGCGGACCGGGGCGATCGGACCGTGCATCCGCTGATCGCCCTGCTGCCGCTGCTGGTGGTGGGATTGGGCAATCTGGCGCTGACCATGCTGATCCCGCGCCTTGTGGCGGGGGAGGAGGTGGCCGTGTCGCTGGCCGGCCTGACCGATCCCGTCGTGGTGAAGGTGGCTCAGGTCGCCGCGCTCTGGGCGGTGGAGGGCGCCCTGCTGCTGGGCATAGGGACGATCCTGCTCTTCGCCTTCCCGCAAGTGGCGCGGCGCTTTGCCGATGGGTCGAAGGCGGCCGTGGGCGGCGCGCTGCTGGCGGGGATGAATACGGCGGTCGAATATGGCTTCGGCGCGGTGATCGCCGCGCTGCCGGGTTTTCTGGCGGTGAAGGAAGCGCTGAAGGCCGTGCCCGATCCACTGGTCAACGAGGCGATTACCGTGACGTCGCTTGCCGGGATCACCGGCTCGGCTTCGGGTGGGCTGTCGATCGCGCTTGCCGCCATGGCGGAACAGTTCGCGGCGGCGGGCAATGCGGCGGGCATCCCGCGCGAGGTGCTGCACCGGGTGGCCTCCATGGCGAGCGGAGGGATGGACAGCCTGCCGCACAATGGCGCGATCATCACCTTGCTGGCGGTGACGGGCCTGACGCACCGGCAGGCCTATAAGGATATTTTCGCCCTGACGCTGATCAAGACCTTCACCGTCTTCGTGGTGATCGCGGTCTATTATCTGACGGGGCTGGTATAGGACGCCCCGGAGCGCGGCTCCGGGGCGTATCGGCCTTAGCGGATCGCGCCGGTGACGACCGATGCGATGATGCCGCTGGCGATGGCGACCAACAGCGCGTCATTGCCCGAACGAACCCAATGATAGCCGCGCGGCGGGGTGCGCAGGCGATAGCCGCGATAATTGTCGATCACGCGATAGTTGCTCGCATGGCGGCGGTCGAAACGCTGGCCCTTGGCCCAGCGGCGATGATTGTCCTTGCGGATCACCGTGGTCTTGGTGACGGTGCGGCCATGGGGGCCATGCTTCACCACCTGATGCACTTCCCGCTGCGGCGCGGCCTGGGCCTGGCTGACGACCATGGGGCTTGCGATCATGGTGGTGGCGGTCAGCGCCGCGAGAAACTTCCTGAACATGGACTTGCTCCTTCTTCTTCGATCTTGCCGCCGGCTGTCCGGCGTTGAAGCAGAAATAGGACGCATTTGTCGCAGGCTTGTGCCATCGGTCAGTAAAGAATGTCGGAAATTGTAACAGGTGCGGAATTAGTCTGAATATCGGTTCATAATTCCTGTTTTTCCAGTGATTTGCATGAATGTCCGTTCAGTTTTTCGAAGAAGGGCGTATTTCCATTTTCCGCCTGAGCCCTGGCATGGAAAAAGCCCCGAAGGGGCTTCGGGGCTTCGTTCCGGAGCGCGCTGCATCAGGTGGATCGGACGCAGGCCGGACGCTCCAGGTTTCTGTCGCCACATCTGCTTTGTCGCCAGCCGGCGCCCCCTTTGGCGCACGATGGTGGGTAGAAGGCGCGGATGAGGTCAGTCGGAAAGCGGCGTTGCCGTCACGACCATGCGCTGGAGCAGGATCGGACGGTCCTTGCCCTCCAGCACGGGTGCGGGCCGGAGACCGGGGACGCCGCCCCAGGGGCCGACGCCCAGGCCGAACAGCAGGGCGCAGGCCGACAGGCCCAGAATGGCGGTCTTGATCATGATCTCCCTTTCGCAATGCCCTGCGGGCGTCATGGGGGAGCGATAGGCGGCGCTTGTCGCAGGACTGTGCCGGCAGCCGGAAAAATTGTGAGAAAATGTAACGGGCAGGGGGAATTGAATGTTTCCCGCGAAGGCGGGAGCCCGGTCCCAGACCCGGAACCGGCGCCCTGCCTGCGCCATGAACAAGCCATGGCCTATTCGTGGCGCAGGGCGTCTATCGGGTTGAGCGCGGCGGCGCGGCGGGCCGGAAAATAGCCGAAGACGACACCGATCGCGGCCGAGAAGAGGAAGGCGATCAGATTCACCTTCACATCGAAGATGAAGGGCACCTGCATCAGCGGAGCGATCGCGACCGAGGCGATCAGCGCCAGGAACAGGCCGATCAGCCCGCCCAGGCAGGACAGCACGATGGCCTCGACCAGAAACTGCATCAGCACTTCGCGAGCGACCGCGCCGATGGCGAGGCGGATGCCGATCTCGCGGGTGCGCTCCGTCACCGACACCAGCATGATGTTCATGATGCCGATGCCCCCCACCAGCAGGGAAATCGCCGCCACCGCCGCCACGATCTGCGTCAATATGGTGGTGGTGCCGGTCAGCGTGTCGCTGATCTGCTTGGTGTCGAAGACGTTGAAATTATCTTCCGCGCCCGGCTTCACCTTGCGGCGTTCGCGCATCAGCTCCTCCAGGCTGGTCTGGACCGTGCTGGTGTCATAGGCGTCGTCTACCGCGACCATGATCTGGCTGATGTCGCGGTCGCCGGTGAAGCGGCGCTGGACGAACTTGATCGGCATGACCACCACATCGTCCTGATCCCCGAAGCCGCCTTGGCCCCGTGTCGCGAGCGCGCCGATCACCTGGCAGGATACGCCCTTGATGCGTATGCGCTTGCCGATGGGGTCATTGCTCTGGAACAGGTTGGTGCGCACCGTATTGCCGATGATGCAGACGGGTTTTCCCGCTTCCTCCTCCTCCGGCATGAAAAGGCGGCCGGTGTCGGCCTTCCAGCTTTGCACCTCGAAATAGGCGGCGGTAGTGCCATAGACAGTGGTGGACCAGTTGCTGCCTTCATAGATGGCCGTGCCGCTCGACTGCACCATCGGCGCGACCGCGCGGACGCCGGTAAGCTGGTTCTCGATGGCGGTCAGGTCGGCGGGCTTGAAGTCGGGCGGGCGCGGTCCGCCACCGCCCCGGCCGAACCCCTGGCCGGGACGAAGTTGCAGCACATTGGCGCCCAGCGAGCTGATCTGTTCGCGCACGGCGGCGGTCGCGCCATTGCCCAGCGTGACCATGGTGACGACCGCCGCCACGCCGATGATGATGCCCAGCGTGGTGAGGAAGCTGCGCAGCTTGTGCCGGTTGATCGCGCGAAAGGCGAGGATGACGGTGGTGCCCAGCATCTTCAGCGCGCGCCTTCGTTCATTTCCGTCATCCCCGCGGAGGTGGTAATGACGGGGGAAAATATCGCCATCACGCCGTCACTCCCTGCTCGACCCGCTCCACCAACCCATCCTTGAAATGCACGATGGTCCGCGCGAAGGCCGCCATGTCCGGCTCATGCGTCACCATCAGCACAGTGATGCCGCCATTGCGGTTGAGGTCGGTCAGCAGTTCCATGATCTCCACCGATCTTTCGGAATCGAGGTTGCCGGTCGGCTCGTCCGCCAGCAGCACGTCGGGCTGGGTCACGATGGCGCGGGCGATGGCGACGCGCTGCTGCTGCCCGCCGGACAGTTCGGCGGGCGTATGGTCCCACCAGTCCTTCAGGCCTACCTTGTCGAGCGCCGCCATGCCCGCCTCATATCGGGTCTTCTTGTCCTCGCCGCGATACAGCAGGGGCAGTTCGACATTTTCCAGCGCCGTGGTGCGGGACAGCAGGTTGAACCCCTGGAACACGAAGCCCAGATAGCGGCGGCGCAGCAGGGCGCGCTGGTCGCGGTCGAGCGTTTCGACATGGCGGCCCTTGAACAGGAACTCCCCGCCGGAGGGCACGTCGAGGCAGCCCAATATGTTCATCGTCGTCGACTTGCCGGAGCCCGAAGGCCCCATGACCGCCACGAAATCGCCTTGCGCAATGTCGAGGTCGATGCCCTTCAGCGCCTGAAAGGCTGTCGGGCCGGAGCCATAGACCTTGGTGACGCCGCGAAGGGAGATGATCGGATCGGCGGCCATGCGCGTCAGGTTCCGCTCTGCCGGCCGGTGCCGCGCGGCTCGCCGCCCTGGCCCTTCGGCGCCGATGGCGCGACCGGCGCGGTTTCGGCCTTCCCGTCGCCCGAATTGCCGAGCTTGCCGACAGTGGCCGGGCTGCCGTCGGTGGACCGGCCGCCTTCCGTCCGGCGGTTGCGGTCGCGCGGCCCGCCGCCCTGCGAACCGCCATCGGCCTGATCCTCCGCCGGCGCCTGCTGGCCCGCCGCAAGCTGCCCGGTGATGACGCGCATGCCCGGTTTCAGGTCGCCGCCCGTGATGACCGTGCGCGCGCCGTCGCTGGCGCCGACGGTCACCTGCACGGCCTTGGGATTGCCGTCCTCGCCCACGACATAGACGGTCTGGCTGCTGCCAATGCCGAAACTGACCTGCCGGCTCGCGCCGCCGCGCCGGAACCTGCGCGGGCCGGGGACGATCTGGCTGGTGATGCCGCCGCCCTGGTTGCCCGCGCTGGGCTTGAAGCGAAGCGCGCTGTTGGGGACCAGCAGCACGTCATGCAGTTCCTGCGTCACGATGTCGGCGGTCGCGGTCATGCCGGGGCGCAATATCTCGTCCTTGTTGTCCACCGACAGCACCGCCGTATAGGCGACGACGGTGCCCGTCGTGCTGCTGGCCGCGCTGCCCCCCGACGATGAGGAGGAACTGCTGCTGCTGGCGCTGTTGGAGCCCACATTGACCCGCGTCACCCGCGCCGGAAAGGTGCGGCCGGGGAAGGCGTCGACGGAGAAATTGGCGCTCTGGCCCTCCTTCACCTGTCCCACATCCGCCTCGTCGACGGAAACCTCCACCTCCATCTGGGTCAGGTCTTCCGCAATGGTGAAGAGCACCGGCGCGTTGAGCGAGGCGGCGACGGTCTGGCCCGGCTCTATGTCGCGGGACAGGACGACGCCGGTCACGGGCGAGACGATCTGGGCGATGGAAAGATTGGTCTGCGCCGTGGAAAGCTGCGCCTGGGAAACGCGAACCTGCGCCTGTGCGGAGCGGAGGTTGGCGAGGGCGGAACAATAGTCGGCCCGGGCGGCGTCCAGTTCCGTCCTGGCGGGAACGCGCCCGCCGGAAAGCTTGAACACGTTGAGCTGGCGGTCGAGCGTCGCCCTGGCCAGCGCCGCCTGCGCTTCCGCCTGCGCCACGCTGGCCTGCGAGGAGGAAAGCTGCGCGCGGTTCTGGTTGATCGTATCCACCAGCCGCCGGGTGTCGAGTTCGGCCAGCTTCTGCCCCCTGGTCACGCGGTCGTTCACATCGACATAGACCGCCGTGATCTTGCCCGACTGTTCGGAACCGACATCGACCTGATTGATGGGCTTCAGATTGCCGGTGGCGGATACGGAGACGGTAAGGTCGCCCTTGCGCACTTCCCGCGTCGCATAATTGGGCTTGTCGTCGCCCGAAAAGCAGCGCGCAAGCAGCAGGATGAGGATCAGCAGGGCGACGCCCACCGCGCCCCGGACCACCCATTTGCGCCACGGCTTTTCCGGCCGCGCGCCAAGAAAGTCGTTGATGTCCTGATCGCTGGTCACATCATTGCTCATCTTTTTGCTCATGAGGGGGGACGGCCTTCCATATTCTGCCAGCCGCCGCCCAGCGCATTGTAAAGCTGGGCCAGGCCAAGGACCTCGTCGGATTGCGCGCCGGCAAGGCTGTTGCGCGCGTTCAAAAGCGAATTCTCGCTCTGGGAAAGCGTCTGGAAATCGATCAGACCCGCCTGGTACTGGCTGCGCGCCAGTATCGCGGCATTGTTCGACGCTTCATAGGCGGTCGCGAACTCCGCCTTGCGGGCGCGTGCGCTCGACAGCGACGCCATGGCATTCTCCACATCCTCCAGCGCGGACAGCACCGCCTGCTTGTAGGCGGCGAAGGCGGCGTCGGTGGCCGCCCGTTGCGAACGGACCTGCGAGGCGAGGCGTCCGCCGTCGAAGATGACCTGCGCCACATTGGCGAATACGCCGCCGGTGACCAGGCTGAACAGGTCTTTGAAACTGTTGGACGTGGTGCCGATATTGCCGCTGATGCCAAGGGAAGGATAAAGCTGCGCCTGCGCCACGCCGATGCGCGCCGTCGCGGCGGCCAGCGCCCGTTCGGCCGAGCGCACGTCCGGCCGCTGGCGCAGCGTGTCGGCGGGAATGCCGGTGGCGATCTGCGCGGGCGCGGCGGGAATCGGCGCCGGCGTTTCAAGGCTCCGGGTCGCTTCGCCGGGCGCCTGCCCCGTCAGCACGGCGATACGGTTGAGGCTGCCCCGAAGGCTCGCCTCAAGCTGCGGGACGGTGGCGTTGGTCTGCGCCAGTTGCGCCCGCGCCTGCTCCGCGTCGATCGAGGAGACGAGGCCCGCCTGAAGCCGCCAGTTGGCGATGTTGTAATTGTCCTGCTGGATCGCCTGCGTCTCCCGCGCGACGCGCAACTGCTCCTGCGCCAGACGCGCCTGCACATAGTTGGTGACGAGTTCGGAGACGATCGTCGCCCGCACATTGGCCAGGTCATAGCCGGATGCGGCAAGATCGGCCCGCGCGGCCTCCGCCGAACGGGACAGTTCACCGAACAGGTCGACCTGCCAGCTTGCATTGGCGCCGACGGAATAGCTGCTCGACCAGTTGGAGCCGCCGCCGCCGATCGGATTGCCGCTGGGGTCCAGCCGCCCGCCCGCATCCCGGCTGCTGTAGTTGCGCCCGCCGCTGGCCGATCCGTTCACCTGCGGCAGGAAGGCGGCCCTTGCCTGCCGCAGCGACTCCCGCGCCTGGCGCAGACGCGCCTGCGCCTGAACGATGTCCAGATTATGGGCGATCGCCCGGTCGATCAGGCCGCTCAGCGCCGGATCGTCGAGCCGCGTCCACCAGGCGCCAAGCTCCGCTTCGTCGAGCGGAGCGCCGCCGCCCTGGCTATAGGCCGCCGGCACGCCGAGCGCTGCGGGGGCAGGGGCGCGATAATCGGGACCGGCTGCGCAGCCCGACAGGACCAGCGCGGTTCCCGTGATCCATCCAAAGCGATATCGCACCTTTTCCTTATACTCCGTCATCGTTAAAGGCGGTCCTCCAACGAGAACTGCCGAAATGGGCCGGGCGCCTCAACGGCATTTGTGTCTCAAAGTGTAACGACTTTGAAAAATTGCGCTTTTGCAGGGGCGCGCATGTCAGAAGGTGGATGATGAGGGCATTTCTTTTTCCAGGGCAGGGCAGCCAGTCGGTCGGCATGGGCAAGGCGCTGGCCGATGCGAGCCCGGCCGCGAGGGAGCTGTTTCAGGAGGTCGATGACGCCCTGTCGCAGCATTTGTTCCGCATCATGGTGGAGGGGCCGGAAAGCGACCTGACGCTGACGGAAAACGCCCAGCCCGCGATCATGGCCAATGCGCTGGCGACCCTGCGCGTGATGCAGAAGGAAGGCGGCTTTTCGCTGGCGGAGAAAGGCGATTACGTCGCCGGGCACAGCCTTGGCGAATATAGCGCGCTGTGCGCGGCGGAGGCGTTCGACATTGGCACCACGGCGAAGCTGCTGAAGCTGCGCGGGCGCGCAATGCAGGCGGCCGTGCCGGTGGGCGAGGGCGCGATGGCGGCCCTGCTGGGCGCGGACATAGAGAAGGCGCAGGCATTGGCGGAGGCGGCTGCCGAGGGTGAGATCTGCACCGTCGCCAATGACAATGATCCGACGCAGGTGGTGATTTCCGGCCATCGCGGCGCGATCGAGCGCGCCGTCGCGCTGGTGAAGGACCATGGCATCAAGCGCGGCGTCCTGCTGCCGGTTTCCGCGCCCTTCCACTGCCCGCTGATGCAGCCCGCGGCGGAGGCGATGGAGGATGCCCTGGGCAAGGCGGCGATCAACACGCCGCTGCTGCCGGTCTATGCCAATGTGCTGGCAAGCGCGATCGCCGATCCGGACGAGATCAGGCTGCGGCTGGTCGAGCAGGTGACGGGCCGCGTGCGCTGGCGCGAATCCGTCGCCGCCATGTGGGACGCGGGCGTCACCGAATTCGTCGAACTGGGCGGCAAGGTGCTGGGTCCGATGGTGAAGCGCATCGCTCCCGACGCCACCGTGCGCAGCGTCGTGACGATGGACGATATCGAGGCCGCGCTGGGCGCGCTGTGAGCGGCGGCATGAGCAGCGCTCCCGTCCTGACCAGCCGTGACGGAGCCGTCCTGACGGTCACGCTCGACATGCCGGACCGGCGCAACCCGATCTCCGATCCGGCGATGGTCGACGCCCTGTGCGCGGTGTTCGAGCAGGCGGATCGCGACCTGTCGGTGCGGGTGGCGATCCTGACCGGGGCGGGCAGCGCCTTTTCATCGGGGGGCGACCTCAATGCGATGCGCCCCGATGCGGGCGGCCTGCGCGCGGGACTGCCGGCGCAGACGCGGCGCAACTACCGGGCGGGAATCCAGCGGCTGCCGCTGCTGTTCCAGGCGCTCGAACTGCCGGTGATCGCGGCGGTCAACGGCCCGGCCATCGGCGCGGGCTGCGACCTGACGCTGATGTGCGATGTCAGGATCGCGGCGCAATCCGCAAAATTCGCGGAATCCTTCGTCAAGCTGGGCATCGTTTCCGGCGATGGCGGCGCGTGGCTGCTGCCGCGCATCGTCGGCTTCTCCAAGGCGACCGAACTGGCGCTGACCGGTGAGACCATCGACGCGGAAGAGGCGCTGCGGATCGGGCTGGTGAGCGAGGTGGTGCCGGATGCCGACCTGCTGGCGGCGGCGCGCAGGGTGGCCGACAGGATCGCCGCCAATCCGCCGCATGCCACGCGGATGACCAAGCGGCTGCTGCGCGCGGCGCAGACGGCGGAATTGAACCAGATCATGGAAATGGCGGGCGCGATGCAGGCGCTGGCCCATGCGACGGCGGATCATGATGAGGCGATCGACGCCTTTTTCGAGCGCCGGACGCCGAACTTCAAGGGAGATTAGAATGTTCGATCTGACAGGCATGACCGCGCTGGTGACGGGCGCTTCGGGGGGCATCGGCTCCGCCATTGCGAAGGCCCTCGCCGCGCAGGGCGCCACGCTCGCCCTTTCGGGCAGCAATGAGGAGAAGCTGAAGGCCTTCGCCGCGGAACTGGGCGGGGACCACAAGACGCTCGTCTGCAACCTCGGCGACCCGGCGGCGGTCGACGCGCTGGTGGGCCAAGCGGTGGAAGCGCTGGGCGGCAAGCTCGACATCCTCGTCAACAATGCCGGCATCACCCGCGACAACCTGATCCTGCGCATGAAGGACGAGGAATGGTCGGACGTGATCGCCGTCAATCTGGAGGCCGCCTTCCGCCTGGCCCGCGCCGCCGCCAAGCCGATGATGAAGGCGCGTTTCGGCCGCATCGTCTCCATCACCTCGGTCGTGGGCGTCACCGGCAATCCGGGACAGGCCAATTATGCCGCGTCCAAGGCCGGCATCATCGGCATGTCCAAGTCGCTGGGTCAGGAACTGGCGAGCCGGGGCATCACCGTGAACTGCGTCGCGCCGGGCTTCATCCGTTCGGCCATGACCGACGCGCTGAACGATGCGCAGAAAGGCGCGATCCTCGCCAGGATTCCGGCGGGCGATCTGGGCGCGGGGGAGGACATCGGCGCGGCCGTGGTCTATCTCGCCAGCAAGGAGGCGGGTTACGTCACCGGCCAGACGCTGCATGTCAATGGCGGCATGGCGATGATCTGAGGGGGAGGGATCGGTCGGTCCCAAAGTCCCACGCTGCGGCTTTATTCCATCGCGGCCGAAAATTTTGGGCATTTGCAAAAGGGCAACCTTGTGCCATCGGGGCTGAGGAGTCGAATGCAGGTGGGGCGATGCCATCCGATTGTTTCTTGCCTCTTGCCTCTCGTTGGGCTTGCCTCTAGGGCATGCCTTAACAAATATTCAGAACCATCAACGATACCCAGTAAGAAGGACCACTCATGAGTGAGACCGCGGATCGCGTAAAGAAAATCGTCGTCGAGCATCTGGGCGTCGAAGCCGAAAAGGTGACCGAGGATGCGAGCTTCATCGACGATCTGGGCGCTGACAGCCTGGACATCGTTGAGCTGGTGATGGCGTTCGAGGAAGAATTCGGCGTCGAAATCCCCGACGATGCGGCCGAGAAGATCGCCACCGTCAAGGATGCCATCGATTATATCGACAGCAAGCAGTAAGAGCGTTCGGCGGCCTGCCCGGCATCGGGTGGCCGCTGCGTTTACAAAAGGGAATGGCTCCTCCTGTCCGGCAAAACCGGGTCTTGGGGAGCCTTTTCGTATCTGGTCCCGTTCACAATCGCCTTTCCAATGGCTAGATGGGCGGCGTTGAGCCAAAGACTATTTTTCGGAGCAAGCATATGCGTCGTGTTGTCGTCACCGGCCTTGGCATGGTCAGCCCGCTCGGCGGGGATGTGGAAACGACCTGGAAGAACATCATCGCGTCGAAGTCCGGCGCGGCGACGATCACGCGCTTCGACGCCAGCGAATATAAGTGCCGCATCGCCTGCGAAGTGAAGCCGGCGGATCATGAATATGGCTATGATGCCGGGCTGGACGTGGATCACAAGATCCAGCGGCAGGTCGACCCGTTCATCGTCTATGGCATTTCCGCCGCCAGCCAGGCGCTGCGCGACGCCGGTCTCGACAATATGAGCGAGGAGGATCGTCTGCGCGCCGGCTGCTCGATCGGTTCGGGCATTGGCGGCCTGCCGGGCATCGAAAGCGAATCGCTGGTGCTGGCGAACCGGGGGCCGGGCCGGGTCAGCCCGCACTTCGTCCATGGCCGCCTCATCAACCTGATCTCCGGCCAGGTGTCGATCAAATACGGTCTCATGGGCCCCAATCACGCCGTCGTGACAGCCTGCTCGACCGGTGCGCATTCGATCGGCGACGCTGCCCGCATGATCGCGCTGGACGATGCCGACGTGATGCTGGCGGGCGGCGCGGAAAGCGCGATCTGCCCGATCGGCATCGCCGGCTTCGCCCAGGCCCGCGCGCTTTCCACCGCCTTCAACGACACGCCGGAAAAGGCCTCGCGGCCCTATGACGTCAACCGCGACGGCTTCGTCATGGGCGAAGGCGCGGGCGTGGTCGTGCTGGAGGAATATGAGCGGGCCAAGGCGCGCGGCGCGAAAATCTACGCCGAAGTCGTCGGCTATGGCCTGTCGGGCGACGCCTATCACGTCACCGCCCCCCATCCGGAGGGCAATGGTGCCTATCGTTCCATGGAAATGGCGCTCAGGAAATCCGGCCTTGGCCTTGGCGACATCGACTATGTGAACGCGCACGGCACTTCGACGCCTTTGGGCGACGAGCTGGAACTGGGCGCGGTGAAGCGGCTGTTCGGGGAACATCTGGGCACCATGTCGATGAGCTCGACCAAGTCGGCCATCGGCCATCTGCTGGGCGGCGCGGGCGCGGTGGAGAGCATCTTCTGCATCCTGGCGCTGCGCGACCAGATCGTGCCGCCGACGCTGAACCTCGACGAGCCGAGCGAAAGCTGCAAGGGCGTCGACCTCGTCCCGCATGTCGCCAAGGAACGCAAGGTGCGCGCGGTGCTGAACAATTCGTTCGGCTTCGGCGGCACCAACGCCTCGCTCATCATGAAGGCGGTCTGAGACATCGGCGATGCGACGGCTTGGCTTGGGCATAGTGCTGATCGGCCTGGCCGTCGCGGCGTTCGTCGCTTTCCGCTTCGTCTATGGCTGGACCGAGGCAGGCCCGGCGACGAAGGACATCGCCATCGTCGTGCCCGAAGGCTCGACCATCGCGGACACCGCCATTCTCCTGAAGCAGAAGGGGGCGGTGCGCTCCGCCGACGCCTTCCTGACGCGGGCCAAGGTCTTCGGCCGCGGCAAGTCGATCAAGGCGGGCGAATTCCTGATTCCCAAGGGCGCCAGCAATTCCGATATTTTCCGCATCCTCCAGGGCGGCAGGACGCTGACCCGGCTGGTCACCATACCGGAGGGCATGCCCTCCATCCTGGTCCATGAACGGCTGATGGCGAATGAGGAACTGACGGGCGAGATTCCGGTGCCGGAGGAAGGCAGCGTTCTGCCCGACAGCTATGCCTTCGACAAGGGCGAGAGCCGGGCGGCGGTGCTGAAGCGCATGCAGGGTGCGATGAGCAAGGCGCTGGCGAAGATGTGGGCGGAACGGGCGCCCAACACGGTCGCAAAAACGCCCAGGGAAGCCGTCATCCTCGCCAGCATCGTCGAAAAGGAAACGGCCGTGCCTGCCGAGCGGCCGACCGTCGCCGGGGTTTACGGCAATCGCCTGAAGGCGCGCATGATGCTCCAGGCCGATCCGACGATCATCTATCCGATCACCCGGGGCAAGCCCTTGGGCCGGCGGATCAGAAAGTCCGAAATCGCCGCGGTCAACGACTATAACACCTATGCGATGACCGGTCTGCCCAAGGGGCCGATCGCCAATCCGGGACGCCTGTCGATCCTCGCGGTGCTGCACCCGGCGGAGACGAAGGCGCTCTACTTCGTCGCGGACGGGAAGGGCGGCCATATCTTCGCGGACACGCTGCAAGAGCATAATGACAATGTGCGCAAATGGTTCGAAATCCGGCGCGCCAGGGGTGAGCTTTGAAGTGAGCTGACCGATGGCGCGCTTGGGTGGGGAGCGGATGTTCCCCCTCCCGCAAGCCGGAGGGGGTTAGGGGGTGGGCTGGCGCAACATCCGCGTTGTTTTGCAACGGCCAAGTCAGAAGCTCGCTCCGCTCGCGCCCACCGCTAACCCCTTCCGTTTACGGGAGGGGAATGTCCTGGGATGGCCATAGACCGCCGCCAATCACCGCAACAACCCTACTGCCCAAACCCTGACTCGCGCGCCAGCGCCACCGCTTCCCGCGCAGCGGCGAGCAACGCGCCGCTCTTCGCCTCGCACTCCCGCTGCTCATATTCCGCCGTCGAATCCGCGACGATGCCCGCGCCCGCCTGCACATGCATCACGCCGTCCTTGAGCACGGCGGTGCGTAGCACGATGCAGCTATCCATATTGCCGTCCGGCCCGAAATAGCCGACGCCCCCGGCATAGGCCCCGCGCGTTTCCGGCTCCAGTTCCGCGATGATCTCGCAGGCGCGCACCTTGGGCGCTCCCGACACGGTCCCCGCGGGAAAGCCCGCGAACAAGGCGTCCAGCGCGTCCCGGTCCGGCGCCAGCTGTCCCACCACGTTCGACACGATATGCATCACATGGCTGTAGAATTCGACGCTGTAGCTGTCCGTCACGGTGACGGTGCCGGCCGCCGCGACCCGCCCCACATCGTTACGCCCCAGGTCCAGAAGCATCAGATGCTCCGCCCGCTCCTTGGGGTCGGCCAGCAGGCTTTCGCGGTTGGCGGCATCTTCGACGGCATTCCTGCCGCGGGGCCGGGTGCCGGCGATGGGCCTGATCGTGACCTCGCCATCCCGCGCCCGGACCAGGATTTCCGGACTCGACCCGATCAGCGCAAAGCCGGGCAGGTCGAGATAATAAAGGAAGGGCGAAGGGTTGATCCGCCGCAATGCCCTGTAAAGCGCAATCGGCGGCAGCGTGAACGGGCTGGTGAAGCGCTGCGCCAGCACCACCTGAAAAATGTCGCCCGCAACGATATAGTCCTTCGCCTTTTCGACCATCGCGGCATAGCGGCCCGGCTCCAGCACCGGCGTCACGGCGACTTCGGCAATCCCGGCGGGAGCGGCCTGCGCGGGGAGGGGAGCCGCCAGCCGGGCGGCAACGGCGTCGATCCGTTCCAGCGCCTGCTCGACGGCGCGGTCGGCATCGGCAAAGCTTCCCTTCCACACCGGCGCGACCAGGAACAGTGCATCGGCCAGCCGGTCGAACACCAATATCACCGTCGGCCGCACGAACAGCATGTCCGGCAGCGCAATCGCATTTTCGGGCGGACGCGGCAGCTTCTCGACCAGCCCGACCGTCTCATAGCCGAAATAGCCGACCAGGCAGGCCAGCGCAGCGGGCAGCGCCGGATCAAGCTCAGCCCGGCATTCCGCCACCAGCGCCCGCAACGCGTCCAGCGCGTCGGCGCCTTCCGGCACGAAGGCCTCCCGGTCGGTCGCCCATTGCCGGTTGATCTCCGCCGCATGGCCCTGCGCCCGGAAGACGAGGTCGGGGGCGAGCCCGATCAGGCTGTGGCGGCCTCGCACCGCGCCGCCCTCGACCGATTCCAGCAGGAAATCGCCGCGATCGGGCTCGAACAATTTCAGCGCGGCGGAAATCGGCGTGTCCGTGTCGGCGATCTGGCGCCGCCACACCAGCGCGGATTGCCCCGCCGCCAATGCCTTGCGCGCGCTCTCGATGCCGTCCATCCCCGCCGGTCTCCCCGCAACCACCTTACTGACCGCCACTATTGGCGTTGGCGAGCGCGCGCTGCACGCCGGCCACCGCATTGGCGTTCCGCCTGACGCCCAGCTCCTTCTCGACCGCGCGCTCGAACTGCTGGCCATATTCCTGGCCGACCACTTCGCTGAGCTGGTCGCGGACCTGATTCACCAGCGCCTTGTCGCTGCCTGCATCGCCGCGCTTGATGCCGTTCAACTGCACCACGAAATAGCCGCGATCCTGCCCGGCGGGCAGCGTCTTCACGCTGTTGGTCGCCATGGTGAACAGCATCGCCACTTCGGCGGGCGGACGCTGGCCGTCGCGCATGATGTCGGCGCGGCGGCCGCCCACCACCTGCGGCTTGGGCAGGGCGACGCCGGCGGCGGCGACCGCCTCGTCCAGCTTCATGCCCTTGGCGACCTTGGCGCGGATCTGCTCGGCCAATGCCTTGGCCTTCTCATTGCCCTGGGCCAGCTTGTACTGCATCGCGACCAGCGGTTTCACCTTGGCGAGCGGCGGCGGCGCGGCGGCCTGTATGTCGCCGGGCGCGGTCAGGGCATAGCGCTTGTCGGCAACGATCGGGACCAGTTGCGCATCGTCGTCCTGGCTCATGCCGAAGACAGGGGCGAGCAGCGGCTTCACATCCGCCGGCACCTGATAGGCCACATCCTCCACCTGCTTGCCGGAGGAGACGAGGAACGGCGTCGTTTCCAGCTTCAGGCCATTGTCCTTCACCACTTCCTCGAAGCTGCCGCCATTGGCGATCTGATCCTCGATCTTGCCGGTGAAGTCATTGAGCAGCCGCTTCTCCTTCTGCGCGCGCAGCGTGGTGACGATCTCGTCCCGCACCGCCGCCAGCGCGCGGGCCGGGGTCGTGCTGACCGTCGTGACCCGCAGCAGCACCCAGCCCAGCGATCCACGCAGCGGCCCCACCAACTCGCCCTGTTTCGCGGCAAAACCGGCATTGGCGACGGCGGCGGACGCGGCGGAGGCCAGCGCCTCCCGGCTCTGGTCCTTCAGTTCGGAGACGGAGAGGCCGGCCGATTGCGCTGCGCCGGCGAGCGACTTGCCGCCCTTCACCTGATCCGCGATCGCCTTGGCGCCCGCCTCGGTCGGCAGGATCAGCTGCTCGAAGCTGCGGCTCTCCTTCGCGGCGTAGGCGGCCTTGTTCTGATTATAATAGCCGGCGATCTCCGCATCGGTCGGCTGCGCGGCCTGCGCGAAGCGTTCGGCGTCGATCACGGCGTAGCGGATGCGGCGCTGTTCCGGAATCGTATAGCGCGCGGCATTCTTCCTGTAGAAATCGCCGAGTTGCGCGTCGGTCGGGTCGGCAATGTCCTTGAACGCGGTCGCGGGAACGAGGGCGATGGTGCCCTGGCGCGCCTCCAGCAGCAGCGAGGCATAGGGCAGCACCATGGAGTCGGTCAGCTTCACGCCCAGCCCCAGCGGGGCCAGCATCTGCCGCTCCAGTATCTCGCGGCTGATGTCGTCGCGCAGCGCCTGTTCGGTGATCCGCTCGCGCAGCAGCAACTGCCGGAAATTCTCCTGGCTGAAATTGCCGGCCGCATCCTGGAAGGCGGGGATCTGCGCGATCTGGGCATCGACCAGCCGCTTGGAGATGTGCACCTTCTGGTCGCTCGCATATTCCTTCAGCGTCATCGACGCGACAAGCTGGTCATAGACCTGCGCCGCGCCGCCCTGCGCCAGGAAGTCGCCGATCTGCAATCCCGGATTGGACCTGCGCGCATTTTCGAACACGCGCTGCACCCGGTCCTGCAATTCGGTCATGGTGAGGCGCGACCCGCCCGCCTTGGCGGCGGTCTCGCCGCCGCCAAGGGACGATCCGAACTTGCCGCTCGTAATGTCCCCCATGATGAAGGCGGCCGCGATGATCCCCAGGAAGATCAGGGCCGCAAAGGCGCCGAATTTGGAGCGGATGAAACGGCGAAAGACTGAAAGCATGGAGGAAAGTCCGTAAAAGCGGCTTTGATGGCGGCCCGCTTTAAGGGCGGATCGTCGCGCGGGCAAGGGGCGCTGGGGTGCCAAGGCTGGACAAATGGCCGCACGCCGTTCATCGGCTCGGCCAACCCGGCGGCGCGGATTGGAGAGCCGTGCCGCAGGGGACCGTGCAGCAATAACCATAAGGGGAAAGATCGATGAGCAGGCGAAAGCTGGTTGTCGGCAACTGGAAGATGAACGGCCTGCGCGCCCAGCTGGGCGAGGTGGAGGCGATCGGCGGCCTCGCGCGCGACTATCCGGCGGTGGAAGTCGGGCTGTGCCTGCCCGCGACGCTGATTTCGCCGGCGGACGGCGTGAAGGGCGCGGCCTTCATCGGCGCGCAGGACTGCCATATGAAGGAAAGCGGCGCGCATACCGGCTGTCTGTCCGCGGCCATGCTGGCGGAAGCCGGGGCGAGCTGGACCATCGTCGGCCATAGCGAGCGGCGGCAGGACCAGGGCGAAACCGACGCGGACGTCGCAGCGAAGGCGCTGGCGGCGCGGGCGGCGGGGCTGAAGGTCATCCTCTGCGTGGGCGAAAGCCTCGACGTGCGCGATGCCGGCAATGCGGAAGCGGTGGTGGCGGCCCAGTTGCTGGCGTCCCTGCCGGACGGGGCGGCGGCGGACTGGCTGGCCATCGCCTATGAGCCGATCTGGGCCATCGGCACGGGCCGGATCCCCACCATGGAAGCGGTCGCCGCGATGCACGCCGCCCTGCGCGCCGCGCTGGCGAGCCGGATCGGGGTCGAGGCTGAGGGGATGCGAATCCTCTACGGCGGATCGATGAACGGCGACAATGCGGCGGAGCTACTGGCGCTGGCCGATGTCGACGGCGGCCTGATCGGCGGCGCGAGCCTCGCGGCGGCGAAATTCGCCCCGGTGATCGCGGCAGCGGCCTGATCGCCAATAAACAAGCCCCTCCCGCTTGCGGGAGGAGGGAGAGAGGACGGGGGCGGTTGCCCCCGCGCCCCATCATCGCTATGTGCGCGGCAACCCACCCTTTACCGGACAGATATTCGTCTCATGTTCACCTTCATCCTCGTCGTGCAGGCCATCGTCGCTGCCCTGCTGGTCACCGTCATCCTGATGCAGAAGTCGGAAGGCGGCGGCCTGGGCGTCGGCGGCAGCCCGGCGGGGTTCATGTCGGCGCGCGGCGCGGCGGATTTCCTGACCCGGTCGACCACGGTCCTCGCCGGCATCTTCGTGACGCTGTCGGTCGTGCTTGCGGTGATCGCCTCGGTCCAGCACCGGCCGAGCGACATCGACACCTCGCTGGTGAAGCAGGCGCCCCCCCAGGCTCCCGCATCCGCTCCGGCCCCGGCGACCGGCAACGATCCGCTGGCCGGCGCTGCGGGCGCGGCGGGCGGCGACGCCGCCAACGGCGCGGTCCCGCTCGCCAACTAGGCGGCCTGACCTCCCCATTTCGCTTTTTTCGCACGCGCGATGATTCGCGCGCTTGCCCAATTCGTTTGTAAAAGGCTAAGCCTCTCCTCCCATGGCGCGGTATATTTTCATCACCGGCGGCGTGGTCTCCTCGCTTGGCAAGGGCCTGATGGCCGCTTCGCTCGCAGCACTGCTGCAGGCGCGAGGTTTCCGTGTGCGTATCCGGAAATTCGATCCCTATCTCAACGTCGATCCGGGCACGATGAGCCCGTATCAGCATGGCGAGGTCTATGTGACCGACGACGGGGCGGAAACCGACCTCGACCTCGGTCATTATGAGCGCTTCACCGGCGTTTCGGCGCGGCAGTCGGACAATGTGACGCAGGGCCGGGTCTATCAGACCATCATCCAGCGGGAACGGCGCGGCGACTATCTGGGCGCGACGGTGCAGGTGATCCCGCACGTCACGGACGAGATCAAGGCCTTCGCCCTCGCCGAATCCGACGACCTCGATTTCGTGCTGTGCGAGATCGGCGGCACGGTGGGCGACATCGAATCGCTCCCCTTCATGGAGGCGATCCGCCAGCTCCATAACGATCTGGGGCGCAACCGCTCCATCTTCGTCCATGTGACGCTGGTCCCCTATATCGCGGCGGCGGGCGAGCTGAAGACCAAGCCGACCCAGCACAGCGTGCGCGAACTGACCTCGCTGGGCATCCAGCCCGACATATTGCTCTGCCGCTGCGAACATCCGCTGCCGGAAAGCGAGCGGCGCAAGATCGCCCTGTTCTGCAACGTCCGCCCCGAAGCGGTCATCCCCGCCCTCGACGCCAGCAGCATCTATGCCGTCCCGACGCAATATCATGCGGAGGGGCTGGACGACGAAGTGCTGCGCGCCTTCGGCATCGAAAACGCGCCCGCGCCCACGCTCGACCGCTGGCACGACATCATGGACCGCCAGCAGAATCCGGAAGGCGAAGTCACCATCGGCGTGGTCGGCAAATATGTCGGCCTGCCCGATGCCTATAAGTCGCTCTATGAAGCGCTGACCCATGGCGGCTTCGCCAACCGGGTGAAGGTCAACATCAAATGGCTGGACGCCGAACTGTTCGAGGAAGAGGGCGCGGACATCGCCGCCCGCCTTGAACCGATGCACGGCATCCTCGTTCCAGGCGGCTTCGGCGTGCGCGGGTCGGAAGGCAAGATCGCCTCGGTCAAATTCGCCCGCGAACGCAATGTGCCCTTTTTCGGCATCTGCCTCGGCATGCAGATGGCCTGCATAGAGGGCGCGCGGAACACGGCGGGCATCGCCAACGCCTCCACCACCGAATTCGGCGAAACCAGCGAGCCGGTGGTCGGCCTCATCACCGAATGGATGAGCAAGGAAGGCCTGCAGAAGCGCACCGCCGAAACCGACCTTGGCGGCACCATGCGGCTGGGCGCCTATCCGGCGAAGCTCACCGGCAACAGCGTCGTCGCGGGCATCTACAACGCCACCGACATCAGCGAACGCCACCGCCACCGCTATGAGGTCAATGCCGGCTATCGCGAGCCGCTGGAAAAGGGCGGCCTGATCTTCTCGGGCATGTCGCCGGACGGCACGCTGCCGGAAATCGTCGAACGTCCCGACCACCCCTGGTTCGTCGGCGTGCAGTTCCATCCGGAACTCAAGTCCAAACCCTTCGACCCGCACCCGCTCTTCGCCAGCTTCATCGAAGCGGCGGTGAAGCAGAGCCGGCTGGTGTAAGAGGAACGGGGCCGCAAAGGCCCCGTTTTTTTGTTCAGACAGCAGGCGTCAGCTTCAGCAACCGCCCCTGCGACCCTTGCCCGCCATCCTCCAGCAGCCAGAGCGCCCCGTCCGGCCCTTGCTCCACCTCCCGGATTCGCGCGCCCATGTCCCACTGGTCGGCCTTGGAGGCCTTCTCCCCCTCCAGCTTCACCCGCACCAGCGCCTCGCTCGACAGCCCGCCGATGAACAGCGAATCCTTCCATTGCGGAAACAGGTCGCCCGAATAATAGACAAGCCCGGCCGGGGAGATCACCGGATTCCACCAGACTTTAGGCGCCTCAAACCCGTCGCCCGCCTTGTGATCGGGAATGTCCCGCCCGTCATAATGGCTGCCGTTGGAGGCGAGGGGATAGCCATAATTCAATCCCGGCCTGATCAGGTTCACCTCATCCCCGCCCTTGGGGCCCATTTCCTGCTCCCACAGCCGCCCGTCCTTGTCGAAGGCGATCCCCAGCAGATTGCGATGCCCATAGGACCAGACCGCCGGATGGAACCCCTTCGCCGCCAGCGGATTGCCCGCGGCCGGCGTGCCGTCCAGATTAAGCCGCAACACTTTCCCCAAAGTCGACTTCGGGTCCTGCGCCGGATCGAATTTCTGCCGCTCGCCATTGGTGAAGAACAGATGTTTCCCGTCCGGCGAGAAGGCGATTCGTCCCGAATAATGGCCATTGCCATCCACATATGGGCTGGCGCGGAAGATCACCTTCACGCCGTCCAGCTTCGTCGTCCCGTCGCTCGCCTGATTGAAAACCCCCGTGGCCAGCGCCACGCCCTTGCCGCCCTGACCCGCCTCTGAGAAACTGAAATATACCGTCCCGCTCCGTGCAAAGTCCGGTGCCGGCACCACGTCCATCAGCGCGCCCTGACCCGCGCTGTCGACCGGCGGAATGCCCGCGACCGGGATTTTCGTCCCGTTCTTCGGATCGAACAGGATCATCTCGCCCGCCTTCTCCGTCACCAGCATCCGGCCATCGGGCAGGAAGGTCATGGCCCAGGGCGCATCGAAATCAGCGATCACGGAAGTCCTGAACGGCTTCGCCGCCGACGCGGCGCTGTTCTGCCCCACGGCATCGTCCGCCGAACAGGCGATCAGGGCCAGCGGCAGGGCGGTGAGGGCAAGATGGCGCATATCGTCTCCTCTCGGCTGAATCGGGGAATTGATGACGCTACCAGAATGCGCATCAAATGCCTCGCGACAAATGAGTTGCAGCTTTGCGGCATCCCGCCTATATCGCCCCTGCTTCCTTACATCGTCAAACATGTCGGGGTCGCGGGCGGATCGCCTGCGGCGACGGGAAGCCGCAATTTTGTTTTTTTGGGAGATCCCATGGCGGACATCGCCGAACTGACGGCCCTGATCGAACCGGAGGTGAAGGCCCTGGGCTTCGACCTCGTGCGCATCAGGCTGTTCGGCTCGGGTGACGAGCATACGCTCCAGATCATGGCCGAGCGCCCTGAAACGAAGCAGCTTGTCATAGAGGATTGCGCCACCATCTCGCGCCGCCTCTCGGACGTGCTGGATGAAGCTGACCCGATAGAGGAAGCCTATCGCCTCGAGGTCAGCTCTCCGGGCATCGACCGTCCGCTGACCCGCCTCGCCGATTTCCTGGAATGGGCCGGGCATGAGGCGAAGATCCAGGCTACGGAGGCCGTGGCCGGGCGCAAGAGCTTCCGGGGCGTGCTCAAGGGCATTGAGGGCGACGACATCCTGTTCCAGGATGCCAAGGCCGGCGATGTCGTCATCCCTTTCGCGCTGGTCGGGGATGCCAAGCTGATACTGACCGACGCGCTGATTGCTGCTAGTATGCCGCTCTCCTCCGATGGGGCGGACGAGTTCGAAACCGAGGAATAAGGGTTTACGTCCATGGCCAACGCCATTTCCGCCAACAAGGCCGAACTGCTCGCCATCGCGAACAGCGTCGCCAGCGAAAAGATGATCGACAAGGCGATCGTCATCGAGGCGATGGAAGACGCGATCCAGCGCGCCGCCCGCGCCCGCTACGGCGCCGAAAACGACATCCGCGCCAAGCTGGACCCGGACACCGGCGACCTTCGCCTCTGGAGAGTCGTCGAGGTGGTCGAGCAGGTCGACGACTATTTCAAACAGGTGGACCTGAAGCAGGCGGCCAAGCTCAAGAAGGACGCCGTGATCGGCGACTTCATCGTCGATCCGCTGCCGCCCATCGACCTCGGCCGCATTGACGCCCAGTCGGCCAAGCAGGTGATCTTCCAGAAGGTCCGCGATGCCGAGCGCGAGCGCCAGCATGAGGAATTCAAGGACCGCGTGGGCGAAATCATCACCGGCGTCGTGAAGTCGGTCGAATTCGGCCATGTCGTGGTGAACCTGGGCCGCGCCGAGGGCGTCATCCGCCGCGACCAGCAGATTCCCCGCGAAGTCGTCCGCGTCGGCGACCGCATCCGTTCGGTCATCCTGAACGTGCGCCGCGAAAATCGCGGGCCGCAGATTTTCCTCAGCCGCGCGCACCCCGAATTCATGAAGAAGCTGTTCGCGCAGGAAGTGCCCGAAATCTACGATGGCGTGATCGAGATCAAGGCCGCCGCCCGCGATCCGGGTTCCCGCGCCAAGATCGGCGTCATCAGCCGCGATTCGAGCATCGACCCGGTCGGCGCCTGCGTCGGCATGAAGGGCAGCCGCGTGCAGGCTGTCGTGCAGGAAATGCAGGGCGAGAAGATCGACATCATCCCCTGGTCGGAAGATACCGCGACCTTCGTCGTCAACGCGCTCCAGCCCGCACAGGTCGCCCGCGTCGTCATCGATGAGGAGGAAGAGCGGATCGAAGTCGTCGTTCCCGACGATCAGCTTTCGCTCGCCATCGGCCGCCGCGGCCAGAATGTCCGTCTCGCCAGCCAGTTGACCGGCAAGGCCATCGACATCATGACCGAAGCGGACGCGTCGGAGAAGCGCCAGAAGGAATTCGTCGCCCGCTCCGAAATGTTCCAGAACGAACTGGACGTGGACGAAACCCTCTCGCAGCTTCTGGTGGCCGAAGGCTTCGGCGAGCTGGAGGAAGTGGCCTATGTCGGCATCGACGAACTGGCCGCGATCGAGGGCTTCGACGAGGAACTGGCGCAGGAACTGCAAAGCCGCGCCCAGGAAGCGCTGGATCGCCGCGAAGCCGCCGCGCGTGAAGAGCGTCAGGCGCTGGGCGTCGAGGACGCGCTGGCCGACATGCCGCACCTCACCGAAGCCATGCTGGTGACTTTGGGCAAGGCGGGCATCAAGACGCTGGACGATCTGGCCGACCTCGCCACCGACGAACTGGTCGCCCGGAAGCGCGTCGACCAGCGTCGCCGCCGCGAGAACAAGGAAGAGGACAAGGGCGGGATTCTCGCCGAATACGGCCTCAGCGAAGAGCAGGGCAATGAGATCATCATGGCCGCCCGCGCCCACTGGTTCGAAGGCGAGGAAGCGTAAGAACAGATGCCCTTCGTCGACATCCGTCTGGCCGGAAACGCCACCCGCGAGCAGAAGGCGGCCATCGTCGCCGACGTCACCCGGTCGCTCGTCGAGCGGCTGGGCAAGTCGCCCGCTGCCGTGCAGGTGGTGATTTCCGAAATCCCGACGGAAAATTACGGCGCAGGCGGCCAGCTCATCGCCGACCGCGACGCGCCCAAGCCCATAGGGGAGGACGCCCATGCTGCGGTCACTTCCCAATGAGAGGCTGAGTCCCAACATCGCCGCGTCAGGGATGTGCTCCTGCGAAAGCAGGAGCCCAGTTCTGCCCTGGCATGCTCCCGACAGCGTGGAACTGGATTCCTGCCTGCGCAGGAATGCGGCCCATTATTGGGAGGCGCGCCCATGACCGAACGCAAATGCATATTGTCGGGCGACCGCGCCGACCCGGACATGCTGGTCCGGCTCGCCTGCGGCCCGAATGGCGAAATCCTGCCCGACATCCGCGCCAAGGCGCCCGGCCGGGGCGCGTGGATCGGTGTGCCACGCGCCGAACTCGAACAGGCGCTGGCAAAGGGCAAGCTCAAGGGCGCGCTCGCCCGCGCCTTCAAGACCGGCGACCTGCAAATCCCCGACGCGCTGCCCGCCCTGATCGAGGAGGGCTTGCGCAAGGCCCTGCTCGACCGTCTGGGGCTGGAGGCGAGGGCGTCGATGGTCCTCACCGGCTCGGAAAAGATCGACGTCGCCTGCCGCAAGGGTCAGGTGAAGCTGCTGCTCCACGCCGCCGACGCGGCGGCCGACGGCAACCGCAAGCTCGACCAGGCCTTCCGCGTCGGGCAGGACGCCGAAGGCACGGATTTGGCGGGCATCGTCTTGCCTGTGGACCGACACGCCCTATCTATGGCAATGGGGCGGGACAATGTCGTCCATATCGCGGTGACCGACTCGCGTGCGGCGTCACGTCTGCGCGGCGCCATAGGCCGCTTGGAAAGCTATCTGGGTTGCGCTAACGGAGCGCCGGTGCATGGGGAGCAGGACTCCGCAGGGGCACTGGGCGCCTGAGGTAGCATTGGAATGAAGGCGCCGACGGGCCTTGCCGGTCGGGTTGATGTGAAGGGTATAGTTCAGTCGTATGAGTGACAGCAAGGAAGACAAGCCGGTTCTGGGCCGCAAGCCGCTGGGGATCAAGCGCACGGTCGAGTCCGGTCAGGTGCAGCAGCAGTTCAGCCATGGCCGCAAGAATACGGTCGTGGTCGAGGTGAAGCGGCGCCGCATCCTGGGCAAGCCGGGTGAAGCCGGACACGCTGCGCCTGAACCGCAGGCCGATCCCACGCCCGTGGCCGCCGCTCCGCAGGCCCCCGCGCCCCAGCAGCCGCAGGCCCGCGCGCCGCAGCCGGCTCCCGCGCGTCCGGCCCCGCCGCAGAGCCTGATGTCGCGTCAGGAATTGCAGGCGAAGCTGCTGCGCGAGGCGGAGGAAGCCCGCATGACCGCGCTGGAGGAAGCGCGCCGCCGCGAAGACGCCCAGCGCCTCGCCGCCAGCGAGGAGGAAAAGCGCCGCGCCGAGGAAAACCGCCTGGCTGCCGAGGCTGCCGAGGCCGAAGCCGCGCGCCGGACCGAAGTCGAGGCCGGGCCGGCGGAGGAAACCGCCAGGGCGCCCGTCGAGGAGCCTGCGCCGGCCGCCGCCGATGCCCCGGCCGAAGCAGCGCCCGCAGCCGCCGAGCCGAAGCCCGCCACCTCCGCCACCGTGCCGCCGCCGCGCCGCTTCACGCCGGTTGCGCCGGTCAAGCGCCCGGAACCGGCCAAGCCCGACCGCGCCAAGCGCGGCGACGACAATCGCCGCCAGGCCGGCAAGCTTACCGTCACCCGCGCCTTGTCGGATGACGACAGCGCCCGCGCCCGCAGCCTCGCCGCGCTCAAGCGCGCCCGCGAGAAGGAACGGCGCGCCCATTATTCGGGCGGCGCCCAGCAGCGGGAAAAGCAGTCGCGCGACGTGGTGGTGCCCGAAAGCATCACCGTTCAGGAACTTGCCAACCGCATGGCCGAAAAGGGCGCGGACCTGGTGAAGGCCCTGTTCAAGATGGGCACCGCCGTCACGCTCAACCAGGCGATCGACCAGGATACGGCCGAACTGCTGGTCGAGGAATTCGGCCACCGCATCCAGCGCGTGTCCGACGCCGACGTCGAGATCGGCATGGAAGGCGAGGTCGACGCGCCCGAAACGCTCAAGGCCCGTCCGCCGGTCGTGACCATCATGGGCCATGTCGATCACGGCAAGACCTCGCTGCTCGACGCGCTGCGCGGCACCAATGTCGTATCGGGCGAAAGCGGCGGCATCACCCAGCATATCGGCGCCTATCAGATCAGGACCAAGGGCGGCGACCTCGTCACCTTCCTTGACACGCCGGGTCACGAGGCCTTCTCGGAAATGCGCGCGCGCGGCGCCAATGTCACCGACATCGTCATCCTGGTGGTGGCGGCGGACGACGGCCTGATGCCGCAGACCATCGAGGCCATCAACCATACCAAGGCCGCCGGCGTGCCGATGATCGTCGCGATCAACAAGGTCGACAAGCCCGAAGCCAATCCCCAGCGCGTGCGAGAGCGCCTGCTGGAGCATGAGGTTATCGTCGAGGACATGGGCGGCGAAACCCAGGATGTCGAAGTCTCCGCGCTCAAGAAGACGGGCCTCGACGAACTGCTCGACAAGATCATGCTTCAGGCCGAACTGCTCGAACTCACCGCCAATCCCGATCGCGCCGCCGAAGGCAATGTGATCGAGGCGCAGCTCGACAAGGGCCGTGGCGCGGTCGCCACTGTGCTGGTGCGCAAGGGCACGCTGAAGATCGGCGACACCTTCGTCATCGGTTCGGAAAGCGGCAAGGTCCGCGCGATGATCAACGACAAGGGCCAGCAGGTGAAGACCGCCGGCCCCTCGACCCCGGTCGAGGTGCTGGGCCTGTCCGGCGTGCCGATGGCGGGCGACCAGCTCACCGTCGTCGAGAACGAGGCCCGCGCCCGCGAAGTCGCCGCCTATCGTCAGGAACAGGCGACCAAGAAGCGCACCACCGCCGCGCCCACCAGCTTCGAACATATGTTCTCGGCGCTCAACACCAAGGTCATCGAATATCCGGTGGTGGTGAAGGGCGACGTGCAGGGTTCGGTGGAAGCGATCGTCTCGTCGCTGAACCGCATTTCGACCGACGAGATCAAGGTCCGCATCCTGCATTCGGGCGTCGGCGCGATCACCGAAAGCGACGTCACGCTGGCCGCCGCCAGCCGCGCGCCGCTGATCGGCTTCAATGTCCGCCCCAATGCCAAGGCGCGCCAGTTGGCGGAGCGCGAGAAGATCTCGCTGCGCTATTATGACGTGATCTACGACCTGCTGGAGGAAGTTCGCGGCGAAATGGCCGGCCAGCTCGCGCCGGAACGCATCGAAACCATCGTCGGCCGGGCCGAGGTGCTTCAGGTCTTCCCGGCGGGCAAGAAGGACAAGGCGGCCGGTCTGCTCGTCCTCGACGGCATCATCCGCAAGGGTCTGGCCGCGCGCCTCACCCGCGACGATGTCATCGTGTCGCGCACCCATATCGCCTCTCTCCGCCGCTTCAAGGACGACGTCTCCGAAGTCCGCGCAGGCATGGAATGCGGCGCGGTGCTCCAGGACACCAACGACATCAAGCCCGGCGACACGCTGGAACTGTTCGAGGTCGAGGAACGCGCCCGCACGCTGTGATCCATGTCCCCCCTCCCGCAGGCGGGAGGGGGCTAGGGGGTGGGCTCGCCCTCTCCTGAACTGCAATGGCCGATGGGGAGAGCCCACCCCCGGCCCCTCCCGCTTGCGGGAGGGGAGGATATAATGCCCGCTCCCAATGAAGGCTCCTCTGTCCGCCTCCTCCGCGTGGGCGAACAGGTGCGCCATGTCCTGTCCGACATTCTCCAGCGCGGCGACGTGCATGACGACGTCCTCGCCAGCCATGTGGTGAGCGTCACCGAAGTCCGCATGTCTCCCGACCTGCGCCATGCGACCGTCTTCATCAAGTCGCTGCTCGGCCAGGATGAGGAAGCCGTGCTGAAGGCGCTGCGCACCAACACCGCCTATCTCCAGCGGGAGGTCGCGACCCGTATCCGCCTCAAATATGCGGCGAAGCTCAAATTCCTCGCGGACGAGAGTTTCGATGAGGGCACCCATATCGACAGGCTGCTCCGCGATCCCAAGGTCGCCCGCGATCTGGAGCAGCCCGAAGGCGAAGGCGAATAGGCAATATGCTCCGGCCTTCGCAGGAGCACGCTGTACTCGGCCAGGCATCTTCCCCCATCGACGCGACGGCGCAGCCCGGCTAACAGCGTCTCTCCCGCAGGCAAGGCAAGGGGCAGGCAGATGAAAAGAACCGGCATAGTCGCGATCGCGCTTTTGGCCCTGGCCATACCCGCCGCAGCCAGGGAAGCGCCGGTCCACCCCGCCGTCGTCAGCGACCCCGCGCCCGACGCTGCCTACCCCGCCGGCATGAGCGCCTTCACCATCCCCTCGGAGGACGGCCTGCTCAACGCCGTCCTTTACACCGCCGCCGGTCCGGGTCTTCACCCGACGCTGCTCCTCCTCCACGGCTTCCCCGGCAATGAGCAAAATCTCGACCTGGCCCAGGCCGCCCGCCGCGCCGGGTGGCATGTCCTCACGCTCCACTATCGCGGCTCCTGGGGCAGCCCCGGCAGCTTCTCCTTCACCCACGCCTCGGAAGACGCCTGGAACGCCCTGCAATATCTCCAGCAATCCGCGACCGTCGCCAAATATCGCATCGACACCAGCGCCATCGTCGTCGCGGGCCACAGCATGGGCGGTTTCATGGCTGCCGATGTCGCCGCCGCCGAACCCCATGTCGCCGGCCTGTTCCTGATCGACCCCTGGGACCCGGCCGAAACCGTCACGACCCTCTCCACCCCCCAGGGCGAGGCCGCCTGGAGGGCCGAAGTCGCCAGCGACCTGCCACCCCTGCAAGGCGCCACCTATGACAGCCTCACCGCCGAAATCCGCACCAACAGCGAGAAATTCGACCTTGGCCGCAAGCTGGTGGGCTATGGCCGCCGCCCGCTCACCATCATCGGCGCGGAACGCGGCATCGGCGCCATGGCGCGCAAGGTGACGGCAGACGCGCAATCGGCCAATCCCGACACGCGCCTGGCGGTCTGGCCGACCGACCACAGCTTTTCCGACAGGCGCATCGCCCTGGCCGACGCGCTCGTCCGCTTCCTCAAGCAGATCGCCCCCATGGCGCGCTGACCGATGGCCAAGCTCTATTTCTACTACAGCTCGATGAACGCAGGCAAATCGACGACCCTGCTCCAATCCAGCTTCAACTATCGCGAACGCGGCATGGAAACCATGTTGTGGACTGCCGCGGTGGATGACCGCTACGGGAAGGGGCGCCACGGAAAGGGACGCATCGTCTCCCGCATCGGGCTGGACGCGCAGGCCCATCTGTTCGACCCCGCCACCGATCTCTTCGCCGCCATCGCCGCCCGACAGGCACGGACGCCGCTCTCCTGCGTGCTGATCGACGAGGCGCAATTTCTGAACGAGGAACAGGTCTGGCAGGTCGCCGCCGTCTGCGACCGGCTGAACATTCCGGTGCTGTGCTACGGCATCCGCACCGACTTCCAGGGCAAGTTGTTCGAGGGCAGCGCCGCGCTGCTCGGCCTGGCCGACACGCTGACGGAGATCAAGACGATCTGCGAATGCGGGCGGAAGGCGACCATGAACCTGCGCGTCGATGCTGAGGGGCGCCCCATCCGCGAGGGCGAGCAGACGGAAATCGGCGGCAATGACCGCTATGTCGCGCTTTGCCGCCGCCATTTCGTGGAACGCCGCTCCGGCTGCTGACCGCCGCACATGCCGCGACGGCCCGGAAAGGGCTGACAACAGGCGACAGGAGGGCTAGAGCGCGCCGCCATGCACGGCTGGATCATCCTCGACAAACCCTTGGGACTAGGCTCCACCCAGGCGGTGAGCGCGGTGAAGCGCGCCCTGCGCCAGAGTGGCGCGGGCAAGTGGAAGGTGGGCCATGGCGGCACGCTCGACCCGCTGGCGACGGGCGTGCTGCCGATAGCGGTGGGGGAAGCGACCAAGCTCGCCGGACGGATGCTGGACAGCGACAAGATCTACGATTTCACTATAGGTTTCGGCCTCCAGACCGACACGCTGGACCTTGAGGGCCGGGAAATCGCCACCAGCCTGCATCGCCCCACGCTGGCGGAGGTGCAGGCGGTCCTGCCCCGCTTCACCGGCCCGATCGAGCAGGCGCCGCCTGCCTACAGCGCGATCCTGATCGACGGCCGGCGCGCCTACGACCTTGCCCGCAAGGGGGAGGAGGTCGAGATGAAGACCCGCGCCATCACCATCCACAACCTCGCCATATCCCCGCCCCAGGGGCCAGCGAAGCCTGGAGAAGGGGAGGGCGGCGCGGAGATCGGCGAAATCACCCTGCGCGCCCATGTTTCGAAGGGCACCTATATCCGTTCCCTCGCCCGCGACATCGCGCGCGCGCTCGGCACTGTCGGTCATGTCACCATGCTGCGCCGCATCAAGGCCGGCCCCTTCACCCTGCAATCCGCGATTTCGCTGGACAAATTGGACGAAGCTGCTAGGGGCGGCGACATCGCGCAGCTCATGCTGCCGTTGACGGCGGGGCTGGACGACATCCCGGCTCTCGCAGTCTCTCCCGACGATGCGCTCGCTCTCCGACAGGGGAAGGTGCTCGTGGGGAAACCGCATACCGGCCTGATGCTGGCGATGGAGGGCGAAACGCCCGTCGCGCTGGTCGAAGCCAGTGGCCCGGAGGTCCGGGTGGTGCGCGGCTTTAATCTCTAATCTCAGAAAGGAAGCCGATGTCGATCACTGCAGAGCGCAAGGAAGCGCTGATCAAGGAACATGCCCGCGCCGAGGGCGACACCGGTTCGCCGGAAGTCCAGGTTGCGATCCTCTCGGAGCGTATCGCCAACCTGACCGAGCATTTCAAGGGTCATCACAAGGATAACCACAGCCGTCGCGGCCTGCTGATGCTGGTCAACAAGCGCCGTTCGCTGCTGGATTACCTCAAGAAGAAGGATGGGGCCCGGTACACCGACCTCATCGCCAAGCTGGGCCTGCGCAAGTAAGTCTGCTAAAGAAGGAACGGCCCCCATGTCGGGGCCGTTTCCGATTCTGACAACATGGCGCTGGGCAATCCGGCATGGCGTCATGATCCGGGGGACATCCCCCACACCGTTCGCCCTGAGCTTGTCGAAGGGCACTCCTTCTTTTGAAGGGAAGGATTGGGCTTCGACAAGCTCCGCCCGAACGGAGGAGAGATAGGCTCTCCATCCATGGACCATCCGGTCCGAAACAGGCCCCGCCCGGCAATAGGGCCGCGCGGGCGAAGGAAAAATCTATGTTCGATGTAAAGAAGGTATCAATCGAGCTGGGCGGCAAGACCCTCACGCTCGAAACCGGCCGCATTGCGCGTCAGGCAGACGCCGCCGTGCTGGCGACCTATGGCGAAACCGTGGTGCTGTGCGCCGTGACCGCCGCCAAGTCGGTGAAGGAAGGACAGGACTTCTTCCCGCTGACCGTCCATTATCAGGAAAAATATTCGGCCGCCGGTCGCATTCCGGGCGGCTTCTTCAAGCGTGAACGCGGCGCCACGGAAAAGGAAACGCTGGTTTCCCGCCTGATCGACCGTCCGGTCCGCCCGCTCTTCCCCGAAGGTTTCTACAATGAAATCAACGTCATCGCTCAGGTTCTGAGCTTCGACGGCGAAAGCGAGCCCGACATTGTGGCGATGATCGCCGCTTCGGCTGCGCTGACCCTGTCGGGCGTTCCCTTCCTGGGCCCGATCGGCGCCGCCCGCGTCGGCTACAAGGATGGCGAATATCAGCTGAACCCGTCGCTGGACGAAGTGAAGACCGGCGAACTCGACCTGGTCGTCGCCGCCACCGGCAATGCGGTGATGATGGTCGAATCGGAAGCCAAGGAACTGTCGGAAGACGTCATGCTCGGCGCCGTCCTCTTCGCGCATGAAGCGTCGAAGAAGGTCGTCAACGCCATCATCGACCTCGCCGAAAAGGCCGCGAAGGACCCGTGGGACGTCGCCAAGGGCGAAGACCTGGATGACCTCAAGAAGAAGCTCAAGAAGCTGATCGGCAAGGACATCACGGCCGCCTACAAGCTGACCGACAAGTCGGCCCGCTCCAACGCGCTCAATGAAGCCCGCGCCAAGGCGAAGGCTTATTTCACGGAGGAAGGCCTCGACGCCCAGACCGTCATGGCCGGCATCAAGCTGACCAAGAAGCTGGAAGCCGAAATCGTCCGCGGCGCCATCCTGAAGGACGGCAAGCGCATCGACGGCCGCACCACCACGCAGATCCGCCCGATCGAGGCGATGGTGGGCTTCCTGCCGCGCACCCATGGTTCGGCGCTGTTCACCCGTGGCGAAACGCAGTCCATCTGCACCACGACGCTGGGCACCAAGGACGCGGAGCAGATGATCGACGGCCTGACCGGCGTTCATTATGAAAGCTTCATGCTGCACTATAACTTCCCGCCCTATTCGGTCGGTGAAGTCGGCCGCTTCGGCGCGCCGGGCCGTCGCGAAGTCGGCCATGGCAAGCTGGCATGGCGGGCCCTGCACCCGGTGCTGCCGAGCAAGGAAGAATTCCCCTACACCATCCGCGTGCTGAGCGACATCACCGAGTCCAACGGCTCGTCCTCGATGGCGACGGTCTGCGGCGGTTCGCTGTCCATGATGGACGCGGGCGTTCCGCTGAAGCGTCCGGTGTCGGGCATCGCCATGGGCCTGATCCTGGAAGGCTCCAAATTCGCTGTCCTCAGCGACATTCTGGGCGACGAGGATCACCTTGGCGACATGGACTTCAAGGTGGCGGGCACGGAAGCGGGCATCACCACCATGCAGATGGACATCAAGGTCGCCGGCATCACGCAGGAAATCTTCGAGGTCGCGCTGCGTCAGGCGAAGGAAGGCCGCGCCCATATCCTGGGTGAAATGAGCAAGGCCCTGTCCTCGACCCGCACCGAACTGTCGGCCCATGCCCCGCGCATCGAAACGATCCAGATCGACAAGGCGAAGATCCGCGACGTCATCGGCACCGGCGGCAAGGTCATCCGCGAGATCGTCGCGGAAACCGGCGCCAAGGTCGACATCGACGACGAGGGCATCATCAAGATCAGCTCGTCCGACATCGCCCAGATCGAAGCCGCCAAGAAGTGGATTCTCGGCATTGTCGAGGAAGCGGAAGTCGGCAAGATCTACACCGGCAAGGTCGTCAACATCGTCGACTTCGGCGCGTTCGTGAACTTCATGGGCGGCAAGGACGGCCTCGTCCACGTCTCCGAAATGAAGAATGAGCGCGTCGAAAAGCCGACCGACGTCGTGTCGGAAGGGCAGGAAGTGAAGGTCAAGGTTCTCGAAATCGACCCGCGCGGCAAGGTTCGCCTGTCCATGCGCGTCGTCGATCAGGAAACCGGAGAGGAACTGGAAGACACCCGTCCGCCCCGCGAACCCAGGGGGGATCGGGGCGGCGACCGTGAAGGCGGCCGTGGCGACCGCAATCGCCGTGATCGTGGCGGTGACCGGGGCGACCGTGGCGGCCGCGGCGGCGATCGCGGCCCGCGCCGCGACCGCGGTCCGCGCGGCGAAGGCAGGGGCGGCGATGACGACGGCTCCAACGCCGGTCTGCCCGACTTCCTGACCCAGGACTGATCCGGTTCGTCGGACTCGGGAAAAAGAACGGGCGTCCGGCTTGCCGGGCGCCCTTTTTTGACAGGATTTGAATGTTTCCTGATCTCCATCAATTGGCGGGCGTGGAAGTTATGTTACGGTAACGACCAGGGCGCAGGGGGATCTATGCAGCGCAGGAACGAAAGATTCGTGGAGCGTCTGCCGCTTGTCCTGCGACGGCCCTGGCAGGCCTATTTGCTGGCCACCGTCTTCTGCCTCACCGCCTTGGCCATTCGCACCATGGCGGAAAGCGCCATGCCCATCGGCTACCCCTTCGTATCCTTCTTCCCCGCCGTCATTCTGTCCTCCTTCCTCTTCGGGGTGCGGCCGGGCATCTATGCGGGCGTGCTTTGCGGGCTGTTGTCCTGGTATTTCTTCATCCCGCCGCGCATGGGCTTCGCACTGCATCCGGGCGTGCTGCTGGCGCTCGGCTTCTACAGCGCGGTGGTGATCGTGGACATCGCGCTGATCCATCTGATGCAGAAGGCGAATTTCAACCTGGCGATCGAGCGCGAACGCAGCCGCGTGCTGGCGGAAAACCGCGAATTGCTGTTCCACGAACTCCAGCACCGCGTCTCCAACAATCTTCAGGTCGTCGCCGCCATGCTTTCGCTCCACCGGCGCCATGTCGATCATGACCTGGCCCGCCGCGCGCTGGACGATGCCTCCGCCCGGCTGGCGCTGGTCGGCCGCATCAGCCGCGCTCTCTACAACCCCTCGGGGGAGGGGCAGAATATCCGCGCCTTCCTGACGACATTGACCGCCGACGTGCTGGAGGCCAGCGGCCGCGACGACATCGCCCTGACCGTCGACGCGCCCGACGCCCTGACGCTGGAGCCCGACATCGCCGTGTCGATCGCGCTGATCGTGACCGAAGCGGTCAACAACGCCATCGAACATGGCCTGCCGCATCGCGGCGGCAGCATCCATGTCGGCCTGGACGTCAGCGACGGTACGATCAGCCTCAACGTCACGGACGACGGAAAGGGATTGCCGCCCGATTTCGATCCCGGTTTCAGCCAGAGCCTGGGCCTCCGGATTTCCAATGCCCTTGCCGGCCAGTTGAACGGCCGCTTCTCGCTCATGCCGTCGGCGACGGGCGGCGCGACCGCACGGCTCGACCTGCCTGTTCGCGCATAGCGACCGGCACGCACATTCTGCCGCTTGGCGAGGCGCATTCGCTCCGCTATGACCCGGCCATGCTGACGAAAACCATGACGCGCATCGGCGCGGCTACCGCACCGCTTCTGCTTGCCGCCCTGCTCTCGGGCTGCGCGACGTCGAAGAACAAGGCCGACACCCAATATGTCGCCCGCGACGTGTCGACGCTCTACAATGCGGGCAAATACCGCCTGGACCGCGGCCAGTACAAGCTCGCCGCCGCCCTGTTCGACGAGGTGGAGCGCCAGCATCCCTATTCGCCCTGGGCGCGCCGGGCGCAGCTCATGTCCGCGTTCAGCTATTACATGAATCAGGATTATCCGGAATCGATCGGCGCGGCCCAACGCTTCCTGTCGATCCACACCGGCAACAAGGACGCGCCCTACGCTTATTATCTGATCGCGCTCTGCTATTATGAACAGATTGCCGACGTCACCCGCGACCAGAAGATCACGCAACAGGCGCTGGATGCGCTGGGCGAGCTGATCCGCCGCTATCCCGACACCCGCTATGCCGCCGACGCCCGGCTGAAGATCGACCTCGTCAACGATCACCTCGCCGGCAAGGAGATGGAGATCGGCCGCTTCTACCAGCGCCGTGGCCAATGGCTTGCCGCCACGCTGCGCTTCCGCACGGTGATCGACAAATATCAGACGACCACCCACACTCCGGAGGCGCTGGAGCGTCTGGTGGAAAGCTATCTCTCGCTCGGCATCCCCGCCGAAGCGCAGAAGGCCGCCGCCGTTCTGGGCAAGAATTATCCGGGTTCCAAATGGTATGAGCGCAGCTACAAGCTGATGCGCGAACACCCCAATAAAGCATGATCTGGTCCCCCTCCCGCAAGCGGGAGGGATTAGGGATGGGCCGCGAGCGAAGCGAGCGTTCCGCCCCAGCGTTGAAAGAAGCGCCGCTGGCGCGGTGCACCCACCCCCGGCCCCTCCCGCCTGCGGGAGGGGGGAGTCGCTCGCCTTTGCTGACTGCCCTGTCCATCCGCAACGTCGTGCTGATAGAGGCGCTGGACCTGGATTTCGGGTCGGGCCTGGGCGTGCTGACCGGCGAGACCGGCGCGGGCAAGTCGATCCTGCTCGATTCGCTGGGCCTCGCGCTGGGCGCCCGCGCCGACAGCGGCCTCGTCCGGACGGGAGAGGCGCAGGCCAGCGTCACCGCCACGTTCGAGGCGCCCCGCACCGATCACCGCGCGACGAACCTGCTGGCCGAAAACGGCATCGACATCGAACCGGGCGAACCGCTCATCGTCCGCCGCACGGTCAAGGCCGACGGCGGCAGCCGCGCCTTCGTCAACGACCAGGCCTGCTCGGCGGCGCTGCTGCGCGATCTTGGCAGCGCTCTGGTCGAAATCCACGGCCAGCATGACGATCGCGGCCTGCTCAATCCACGCGGCCACCGCGCCCTGCTCGACGCCTATGGCCGCTGCGACACGGGCGCGGTCGCCCACGCCTATCACGCCTGGCGCGCCGCCGCCGACCGCCTCGCGGAAAGCCGCGCCAGCGTCGAAAGCGCCGCCCGCGACCGCGATTACCTGACCCATGCGGTGGAGGAACTCACCCGCTTCGCCCCCGAGCCCGGCGAGGAAGCCACGCTGGCCGAAGAGCGCGCCACCATGCAGAAGGGCGCGCGCCTCTCCGACGACCTTTCCGCCGTCACAGAATGCTTCACCGGCTCCGACGGCGGGCTCGCCCAGTTGCGGCAGGCCGCCCGCCGCCTCGACCGCATCGTCAGCGAATATGAACCGCTGGCCGAAGTCCTCGCCGCCCTCGACCGCGCCGTCATCGAAGCCAGCGAAGCCGAAGACCGCCTCAACGAAGCCGCCGAAGCGCTCAGCTTCGACCCCGCCCGTCTCGACGCCATAGAGACCCGCCTGTTCGACCTGCGCGGCCTTGCCCGCAAACATCAGGTCCAGCCCGACGATCTCGCCGCCCTGCGCGACGAGATGGCCGCGAAACTGGCCGCCATAGAGGGCGGGGAAGACCATCTCGCCGCCCTCGAAGCCGAGGTGAAGGGCAGGGCCGCCGCCTATCGCACCGCCGCCCAGGCCCTCTCCGCCGAACGCCAGATGGCCGCCGGAAAGCTCGACGCCGCCGTCGCCGCCGAACTCGCCCCGCTCAAGCTGGACGCCGCCCGCTTCCGCACCGTGGTCGCGCCGCAGGAGGAGGGGCAATGGGGCGCCCACGGCATGGACCGGGTGGAATTCGAAATCTCCACCAACCCCGGCGCGCCCTTCGCGCCGCTGGTCAAGATCGCCAGCGGCGGCGAACTGTCCCGCTTCATCCTCGCGCTCAAGGTCGCGCTGGCGGAGCAGGGCGGCGCGGACACGCTGATCTTCGACGAGATCGACCGCGGGGTAGGGGGCGCCGTCGCCTCGGCCATCGGGGAACGCCTGTCCCGCCTGTCGCAAACCAACCAGATATTGGTCGTCACCCATAGCCCGCAGGTCGCGGCGCGCGGTGCAGGCCATATGCTGATCGCGAAGTCGAGCGACGGCACCGTCACCCGCACCGGCGTGCACGCACTGAGCGACGGCGAACGCCGCGAAGAAATCGCCCGCATGCTCTCCGGCGCCGAAATCACGGCGGAGGCAAGGGCCCAGGCCGAACGCTTGTTGGAAAAGCTATAAGCCGGCTTTCGACCAATCCAAAACATTCCCCTCCCGCAGGCGGGAGGGGTTAGGGGTGGGCGCGAGCGTAGCGAGCTTCTGACTTAGCCGTTGCAAAACAGCGCAGATGCCGCGCCAGCCCGCCCCCTAACCCCCTCCCGCCTGCGGGAGGGGGAATGTCCACTACCCACCCAACTCCGTCATTCCCGCGAAGGCGGGAACCCATCTCCTGACCTCGCCTCAACTACAGCGGTGGGGAGATGGATCGCGGCCGGCGCAGGAATGACGATAGAGAGTTGACGGCTGTCGAGCCGCCCATAGCCGCTACCCGCATCGCGATGCTGGCGCTAAAGAGAGGCGCATGACCGACCCCACGCAAATGACCGAAGCCGAAGCCGCCAACCGCCTGATGCGCCTCGCACGCGAAATTGCGCGCCATAACCGGCTCTATCACGATCAGGACGAGCCGGAGATCGCGGACGCGGACTATGACGCGCTGGTCCGCGAGAATAACGCGCTGGAGGCCGCCTTCCCGCACCTCATCCGCAGCGATTCCCCCAACGCCCAGGTCGGCGCCGCGCCCACCTCCGCGCTCAGGAAGGTCCAGCACGCCGTCCGCATGATGAGCCTCGACAACGGCTTTGCGGACGAGGACATCGCCGAATTCATCGCCCGCGTCCGCCGTTTCCTCGCGCTCCCCGAAGACGCCCCCGTCGCCCTCACCGCCGAACCCAAGATCGACGGCCTGTCCTGCTCGCTCCACTATGAAAAGGGCGAACTGGTCCTCGCCGCCACGCGCGGCGACGGCACGACCGGGGAAGACGTCACCGCCAATGTCCGCACCATCCCCGACATCCCGCAGCGCCTGACCGGGCAAGCCGTCCCCGACCTGTTCGAGGTGCGGGGCGAAGTCTATATGGCCAAGGCCGATTTCGTCGCCCTCAACGCGCGCCTCGCCGCCGAAGCCGACGACCCGGAAAAGGCCCGCCAGTTCGCCAACCCCCGCAACGCCGCCGCCGGTTCGCTGCGCCAGAAGGACGCCGCCGTCACCGCCAGCCGCCCCCTGCGCTTCCTCGCCCATGGCTGGGGGGAGGTCAGCGCCGTCCCCGCCGAAACCCAGCTCGGCGTCATGCAGGCGATAGCAGGCTGGGGGCTGCCCGTCTCCGACCGCCTCACCTGCGTCGACACGCTCGAAGCCCTCATCGCCCACTACCGCGCCATCGAAGCCGCCCGCGCCGACCTGCCCTTCGACATCGATGGCGTCGTCTACAAGGTCGACCGGCTCGACTGGCAGCAACGCCTCGGCTTCGTCGCCAAGGCTCCGCGCTGGGCCATCGCCCATAAATTCCCCGCCGAACGCGCCCAGACCACGCTGGAGTCCATCGACATCCAGGTCGGCCGCACCGGCAAGCTGACCCCGGTCGGCCGCCTGACGCCCGTCACCGTCGGCGGCGTCGTCGTCTCCAACGTCACCCTCCACAATGCCGATGAGATCGAGCGGCTGGGCGTCCGCCCCGGCGATCGCATCGTCGTGCAGCGCGCCGGCGACGTCATCCCGCAGGTGGTCGACAATCTCACCCGCGACGAACCGCGCACCCCCTTCGCTTTCCCCGATCATTGCCCCGTCTGCCATTCGGAAGCCGTGCGCGAGGAGGGGGAGGTCGACATTCGCTGCACCGGCGGCCTCATCTGCCCCGCCCAGCGTTTCGAACGGCTGCGTCATTTCGTCAGCCGCGCCGCGCTCGACATCGAAGGGCTGGGCGAAAAGAGCATCCAGGAATTTCTCGACCTGGGCTGGATCGCGGAGCCGGCCGACATCTTCCGCCTGAAATCGCACCGCGCCGACCTGCTCGGCCGGGAGGGGTGGAAGGAAAAGTCCGTCGACAATCTCCTCGCCGCCATAGAGGCCAAGCGCCAGCCGGATGCCGCCCGCCTGCTTTTCGGCCTGGGCATCCGTCATATCGGCGCGGTGACCGCCCGCGACCTGCTCAGGCGCTATATGACGCTGGAGGGAATCAGTGCGCTCGCTGCCGGCATCATCGCGCTGCGCGACGCCGCCGCCCCTGCGGAGGGGGAGGAGGAATCCCGCTTCCGCAACCGCCTCGACAAGGCGATAGCCGAATATATCGGGGTCGAGAATGTGGGATCGGCGGTCGGCCACGCCCTGGCCGATTTCTTCCACGAGCCGCATAATGTGGACGTCTGGAACGACCTGCTGCGGGAGGTCTCCCCGCCCGACTATCTGGTCGAAACCACCGCCAGCGCGGTCACGGGCAAGACGGTGGTGTTCACCGGCAAGCTCGAAACCATGAGCCGCGACGAGGCCAAGGCGCAGGCCGAACGACTGGGCGCCAAGGCCGCCGGTTCGGTCAGCGCCAGGACCGACCTGGTGGTAGCCGGTCCCGGCGCGGGCTCGAAGCTCAAACAGGCCGCGGCGCTGGGTATCGATGTGATCGACGAAGCCGCATGGGCCGAAATCGTCAAGGCCGCCGGATAGGTCGGGCGGACGACCGGCCAACAGGGCATTGACCGGTTCCCCTCCCCTTCAGGGGAGGGGACCGAGGGGTGGGGGCGTGCCCCACGCGCAACTTCGCCTGCTGGACGCTCCCGCACCTGATCCTTCAAACGAGGCGCGGTTCGAACCTGAAAGGGGAGGGGCCCAATGACCGTAAACCTTCAGAGCGCGCTGCGTTGATCGGGAGCACGTCGCGCGCTCCGGGCTTCTGTCACCGCATCGTCCCAATCGGAAGACCGGTTCCCATCCTCAACCCGCCCCCTCCAGCTTGTCCTGCGTCCGCGTATCGAAGTCGCTGGCCTCATGCCGCTCCCGAAGCTGCTCCTCCAGCGGCCCGTTCGCCTTGTTGACCATCCGCCCGCGCTTCACCGCAGGCCGCGCGTCGATCTGCTTCGCCCAGCGCAGCACATTCCCATAGCTCTGCACATCGAGGAACTCCGCCGCATCATAGGCCCGGCCCAGCGCGACCCCGCCATACCAGGGCCAGATCGCCATGTCCGCGATCGTATACTCATCCCCGGCAATATATTCATGCTCCGCCAGTTGCCGGTCCAGCACGTCCAACTGCCGCTTCGCCTCCATCGTATAGCGGTTGATCGCATATTCGAACTTCTCCGGCGCATAGGCGAAGAAATGGCCGAAACCTCCGCCCAGCAGCGGCGCGCTGCCCATCTGCCAGAACAGCCAGTTGAGCGTCTCGGTCCGCCTGGCCGGATCGGTCGGCAGGAAAGCGCCGAATTTCTCGGCCAGATAGATCAGGATCGATCCGGATTCGAACACCCGCCGGGGCGGAGAGACGCCATGGTCCATCAGCGCCGGGATCTTGCTGTTGGGATTGACCGATACGAAGCCGCTGCCGAACTGGTCGCCCTCGTTGATCCGGATCAGCCAGGCGTCATATTCGGCGTCCTTGCCCGCCGCCAACAGCTCCTCCAGCATGATCGTCACCTTCTGCCCATTGGGCGTGGCGAGCGAATAGAGCTGGAGCGGGTGCTTGCCGACCGGCAATTCCTTCTCATGGGTCGGCCCGGCGACCGGCCGGTTGATATTGGCGAAGGCGCCGCCGCTTTCCTTGTCCCAGGTCCAGACGCGCGGCGGAATATAGGCTGTGTCGGTCATGCAGGCGTCTCCTTCGAAGGCGGGAACGGGATGGGGCGGGCAGGGGCCCGCCGCTCCGGGCTAGGTAAGGATCGACCCTGTCCGGTGCAAACCCCGCATGATCAAAAAAGGCGGCGCGGCGGCCCCGGCTGCATTGGTCGCATTTTTTGCACGTGGAAGGCATTTCGTCGCTGCCCCGGCTGTCTCTGCCGGCAGGAAAGGCCTATAGCCGCCCGCGTCATCATGTCTTTCGCGCTGCGGTCGCGGGCGGCGGGACGAAAAAAATTTGCACGGGGCTCTTGATCGTCCGGCCTTCCCGTCCATATGAAACGGCGCTGGCACTCCCCGACAGGGAGTGCTAACAGATACGGGTTCATCGGGGAGAAGGAGCCGGAGTCGCGTGGCGATTCCACCCCCCTCCCATTCAACGTCGTAAAGAGGGAAAGGCAATCAACATGGCATTTCGTCCGTTGCATGACCGCGTTCTCGTTCGCCGCGTAGAGGCGGAAGAGAAGACTGCCGGCGGCATCATCATCCCCGACACCGCCAAGGAAAAGCCGCAGGAAGGCGAAATCGTCGCCGTCGGCACCGGCAGCAAGTCGGAAGACGGCAAGGTCACTCCGCTGGACGTCAAGGCCGGCGACCGCATCCTGTTCGGCAAGTGGTCGGGCACCGAGGTCAAGGTCGACGGTGAAGACCTGCTGATCATGAAGGAATCGGACATTCTCGGCGTCGTCGCGTAAAGCGGCGAAGCTGACGGTCATTCTATTTTTGGCGGATTTTCGTGCCTGTAACGGTGTGAACTTCGCAAGATTTGCAATTCTCAAAGAGAGGTAGAAGATCATGGCAGCGAAGGACGTAAAGTTTTCGCGTGACGCTCGTGAGCGCATCCTGCGCGGCGTCGACATCCTGGCCGACGCGGTCAAGGTGACCCTGGGCCCCAAGGGCCGCAACGTCGTCATCGACAAGAGCTTCGGCGCGCCCCGCATCACCAAGGACGGTGTTTCGGTCGCCAAGGAAATCGAACTGAAGGACAAGTTCGAGAATATGGGCGCCCAGATGGTGCGCGAAGTCGCTTCGAAGACCAACGACATCGCCGGTGACGGCACCACCACCGCGACCGTCCTCGCCCAGGCGATCGTTCGCGAAGGCATGAAGTCGGTGGCCGCCGGCATGAACCCGATGGACCTGAAGCGCGGCATCGACCTCGCCGTCGCCAAGGTGGTCGAGGACATCAAGGCCCGCTCGAAGCCGGTTGCCGGTTCGAACGAAGTCGCCCAGGTCGGCATCATCTCCGCCAATGGCGACCGTGAAGTCGGCGAAAAGATCGCCGAAGCCATGGACCGCGTCGGCAAGGAAGGCGTGATCACCGTCGAGGAAGCCAAGGGCCTCGATTTCGAACTGGACGTCGTCGAAGGCATGCAGTTCGACCGCGGCTACCTCTCGCCCTACTTCATCACCAACCCGGAAAAGATGCAGGTCGAACTGGCTGACCCCTACATCCTGATCCACGAGAAGAAGCTGTCGAACCTGCAGTCGATCCTGCCGATCCTCGAAGCCGTGGTTCAGTCGGGCCGTCCGCTCCTCATCATCGCGGAAGACATCGAAGGCGAAGCGCTGGCGACCTTGGTCGTCAACAAGCTGCGCGGCGGCCTGAAGGTCGCTGCGGTCAAGGCTCCGGGCTTCGGCGACCGCCGCAAGGCCATGCTGGAAGACATCGCCGTCCTGACCAAGGGCGAAGTCATCTCCGAAGACCTCGGCATCAAGCTTGAGAACGTGACCCTCGGCATGCTCGGCACCGCCAAGCGCGTCACCATCGACAAGGACAACACCACCATCGTCGATGGCGCCGGCGACGGCGAAGCGATCAAGGGCCGCACCGAGCAGATCCGCGCTCAGATCGAGACCACCACGTCCGACTATGACCGCGAAAAGCTGCAGGAGCGTCTGGCGAAGCTGGCTGGCGGCGTGGCCGTCATCAAGGTCGGCGGCGCGACCGAAGTCGAGGTGAAGGAGCGCAAGGACCGCGTCGACGACGCGCTGCACGCGACCCGCGCAGCCGTTGAAGAAGGCATCGTCCCCGGCGGCGGCACGGCCCTGCTGTACGCGACCAAGGCCCTCAAGGACCTCAAGGGCGCCAATGACGACCAGACCCGCGGCATCGACATCATCCGCAAGGCCATCGAAGCGCCGCTGCGCCAGATCGCCAGCAATGCGGGCGTCGACGGCGCCGTCGTCGCCGGCAACCTGCTGCGCGAAAATGACGAGACCAAGGGCTTCAACGCCGCGACCGACACTTATGAGAACCTCGTCGCCGCTGGCGTGATCGACCCGACCAAGGTCGTCCGCGCCGCGCTGCAGGACGCCGCTTCGGTGGCCGGCCTGCTGATCACGACCGAGGCGACCATTGCCGAACTGCCCTCCGACGACAAGGCGCCGATGGGCATGCCCGGCGGCGGCATGGGCGGCATGGGCGGCATGGACTTCTAAGACCGCGTTGCGGGCGGGCTCTTGGCTCGCCCGCGATGTTGGGAGTCCAAATCCGGAAAAAACGGAAAAGGCCGATGGAGCGATCCACCGGCCTTTTCCTGTCTTCGATCGTCAGGTTCCTCGCTTAAGCGGGGGCGTCCGGCCCCATTTGCCTGGCGCTTGCCTTAGATCAAATTCAGATTCTTCAAATATGTGCGCACCACATTGCGAGTGATGCCCAATGCTTCGGCGGTCTTGATCTGATTTCCATGGCATTGATGAAAGGCCTCCGTTATCGTGAAGGCGACCAGCCGGTCGAGCAGATGATCGTGCCCGCCATTCAGCAGCCGAGCGACGAAGGGCCTTGCCGCCTCTTCCAGCGCCGCGGGGTCGGCGGTCGGATCGGTCAATTCGCTGAGGTTGCCAAGACCGAGGTCGGCGGGCTGGATGCGCCCGCCCTCGCAGATCAGAGCGGCACGATGGATCGCATTTTCCAACTCGCGAATATTGCCGGGCCAACCATGACGGAACAACGCCTCCTCGGCCGCCGCGCTCAGTTCCAGCCGGTTGACGCCTGCCTTTGCACCATAGATTTCAAGGAAATGGCGCGCAAGGGGAAGAATATCGGCTCTGCGCTCCCGCAGTGGCAGAAGGGGTATGGATACGACCTGCAGGCGATAGAAAAGATCTGAACGGAAACGACCCTCGTTGACCGCCTGCTGCAATTCGACATTGGTCGCTGCGATGACGCGGACATTGAGCGGCACGGCCTTGCGCGAGCCCAGCCGAACGACTTCCCGTTCCTGCAATACCCGCAAGAGCTTCACCTGCAAGGGCAGGGAAAGGTCGCCCAGTTCGTCCAGGAACAACGTCCCGCCATTGGCCGCCTCGAACCATCCCGCCCGCGCGACATTGGCGCCTGTGAACGCGCCCTTTTCATAACCGAACAATTCGCCTTCGATCAGCGATTCGGAAAAGGCGCCGCAATTGACCGCGACGAAAGGCGTATGCGCCCGGTCGCTGAGGCTGTGCACATAGCGCGCGACCAGCTCCTTGCCGGTGCCAGTCTCCCCCATGATGAGGACATTGGCGTCGCTTGGGGCGACCCGTTCGATCAGCGGCAGCAGGGCGCGGGATCGTGGATCGTTGAAGATCAGCGCCCGGGCGCGAGGTCCCACGGCATGATGCCGAGCGCAATCATAAGCCAGCAGCGGACGGCCATCGTCGTTCTTGGCCGATACCAGACCCACTTCGGCCCGGTCTGCCGCGCGGCTGTGCGAACTGTTCCTCATAGCGTCTCCATCCCTGGCAGACATCAGGATAGCAGGTAATTGTCTTCTGAATTAGTAGAAAATAAAGTTTGGAGCCTAGCTGAGCTTTCAGTGAGACGGCCGGAGAGGGGTGGCCAGTTCCGCGCGCCGCTTCATGACGCTGCGCAAGGGTTCCGCGCAGATCCAGCCATCGACGTCCACAGGCGCTTCCAGAAATCCATGCAGCCACAGGAAATGCGCCTGAATCTTCAACATCTCCACGCGTTCATCCGACAGGTCGGGATGCAGGGCGCGATGGAAATTGTTGCGATAGGCCGCCTCTACGCCCTCCATGCCGGACAAGGTTTCCTGGGCAAGGATGGCGTTGAGGTCGGATGGATGGGCAGCCGCCCAATCGGCGGCACGCAAGCTCTGTTCCAGGAAGCGTTCGACCAGCGCCGGATGATGATCGATCATATGTTGGTGGACGACGATGGGGCGCGGCGTCCCGTTGTTCACCCGGGCGAGGCGGCTGGGATAGGCGTCGAGATCGATGCCTATCTCCAGCCCCAGGCGCTGCGCGGCTTCGGCGCCGGCCGCGCCTTTCACATAGACGGCGTCCACCCGGCCCGCCGCCAGCCACTCCAGGCCCAGCCAGAGGCGGCGCATCCCTTCCACGCTGGCCTGTTCGACGGGCGGGGCGGGGATTTCGATCAACTGCACGTCTTCCAGCGCAAGGCCGCCCAAAGCGAGAGCGCTCTTGATACCGTGCAGCGCCATGCCGCGGGCGATGCTCTCGCCATGGGTACGGCCATAGCCGGGCAGGGCGAATCGGAGCCCTTCGAGATCGGCAGGGTCCATGACGCCGACATCGGGCCTGACCATGATCGCCTGCCGCTCGTCGATCCAGGTCAGTCCTATCACTCGCGTCGGCGCACCCAACGCCCGCGCCGCCAGCGCCTGTATATTGCCCCCCTCGCGAAACAGATGGCGCGCCTGGTTTTCCGGATCGCTCGCGACCAGATTGAGGCCGAGTTCCTGAACCCGTCTGACGCTGATGCCGTCCTGTGCGAACGCCTCGGCCATCCAGCCTTTGGCGCAGGCCACGCCGGACGCTGCCGGTACCGGGCAGCGCGTCACCCAGACGCTGTCCAGAGGCGCGACCTTATTTGCCATTCCTGTTTCTCCACCTGTAGGCCGGCCTTCCCGACACCGACATAGGAATATATCCGTCGCAAGGCTCGTGCCAAAAGCCGCGATGCGGATGCGGAACGGTTCCGGGGCTCATCGCCGCTTCATTTCGCGCAATCGCGCGGTCGCCGCTGCGGCAAAATCACCAGCGCGCAATCGCTGCTGCCTTGGCCGGCCCGCACGGGACCGCCGGATTATCCGGTTGGCACATGACGTGCATCGGATGGGGGCAGAGCCTTCAACGGAGCCTGCATAGTGGCCAATCAGAATAGCGCGTCTTTTCTTTCCCGCCTTCGTCAATGGTTGACCGCCGCCATGGCGCTGCTGGGCTCTGCCCTGCTTGCAGGCTGCGGCGGGTCCGGCGGCGGAGACGGCGAGGTGGTCAAGACCCTGACCATCGCGTCCATCGCCTATCCCTATCAGGGCAAGCAGGTGTTCAACGGCCTGAACGGCGTCGTCATCCAGCAGGGCTGGCTGAAGGAGCAACTGGCGAAGAAGGGGATCGAGCTGGTCTTCACCCCGGTCTCTACCGCCGTGGGCGGGCCGCTCATCAATGAAGGCTTTTCCGGCAAGCGGATCGACTTCGCCTCCTATGGCGATTTTCCCGCCGCCATCGCCGTCGCGGGCGGCGTGCCGCTGAAGATCGTGGCGCCGGTGGGGCAGGGGCAGGACGTCTATATCGTCGCGCGCAAGGGGCTGGCGGCGAAAAGCCTGGCCGACCTCAAGGGCAAGCGGATCGCGCTCCATCGCGGACGGCCCTGGGAACTGCCCTTTTCCAAGCTGGTCGACAGCAGCGGCCTGAAGCTGGATGACTTCAAGATCGTCAACATCAACCCCTCGGCCACGCCCGCCGCGCTGGAATCCGGCAGCGTCGACGCCGCCGTGCTGCTGTCCGACGGGCTGCTGGTCGAGCAGAAGGGCATAGGTCATGTGATCTGGTCGACCAGGGATGCGCCCGCCGACTGGAAGATGCGCGCCGAACTGTTCGGCCGTGCGGACTTTGTCGACGCGCATCCGGAGCTGACCCAATTGGTGGTGGACGCCTTCGTCCGCGCCGCCGCATGGTCCTCCGACGAAGCGAACAAGGCCGAAGTCATCCGCAAGGCCGCGCGCGGCGCCCTGCCGGAAGGCATTGTGGCGAAGGATTATGCCAATAGCGGCATCCCCTGGCGGGAGCGTTTCTCGCCGGTCTTCAATCCGGCGGTGCTGGCGCATTACCGTTCGGTCGTGGATTATGCGCTGGAACGCGGCCTGATCCGCAAGAAGGTGGATGCCGATGCGCTGATCGATGAACGTTTCGTCGACAAGGCGCTCAAGGATTTGAAGCTGGAGCAGTTCTGGGCGCATGATGGCGGGGGGCAGGGCTGATGGCTTTTCCCCAAGGCAAGGCCGTCGCCGCGGCTTGGGCCGCGCCGGTCGCGCTGCTGGCGCTCTGGCAGGTCGCCTGCCTCAGCGGCCTGTTCCCGCCGCAAGTGCTGGTGCCGCCCAGCGTCGTCGCCCAGGCGCTGGCCGACATGGCCGCATCCGGCGAGTTGCAGCGACATGTCGGGGACAGCCTCTATCGGCTGCTGGTCGGCTTCGCCATCGGCGCGGGCGCGGGCATGGTCTTCGGCGCGGCGCTGGCACTGTCGCGGCTGGTCGAAGCCGTCCTGTCGCCGCTTTTCCTGACGCTCTGGCAGGTGCCCGTCATCGCCTTCGTGCCGCTGATGGTCATGTTCCTGGGGATCGATGAGCCCTTCAAGATCGCGGTCGTCGCCATCGCCGCCTTCTTCCCGATGGCGCTCGCCACCTTCGACGGCATCAGGGGCGTGCCGCGCAACTGGTTCGACGTCGCGAAAGTCTATCGCCTGAGCCTGCTCCAGTTGATCCGCCGCATCCTGCTGCCCGCCACTGTGCCCGCCGTGCTCACCGGCCTGCGCATTTCGCTGACCCGCGCCTGGGTCGTGCTGGTGGCGGCAGAGCTGCTCGCGGCGGACAGCGGCATCGGCCAGATGATGGAGATGGGGCGGCAATTGTTCCAGATCGACGTCGTGCTGGCGGGCGTGGTCGTCAGCGGTCTCATCGGCTTCCTGCTCGATCGCGGCGCCCGCTGGGTCGAAAGCCGCGCCACCCGCTGGAGGACGGCATGAAGGATCAACTTGCCCGCTGGCCTGTCCGGCTCGTCATCGGCCTCGTCGCGCCGCTGCTCCTCATCTTCCTGTGGCAGTGGCAGGCGAGCGCCCATTCGGTGACTTTCGCGCCGCCCGTTGCCGTCGCCTCCGCGCTGGCTGAACTGCTGCGCAACGGCGATCTGCTGCGCGACACGCTGGCCACGCTGCAACGCGCCTTTACCGGCCTTGCCATCGGCGCGCCGCTGGGCGTGGCGGCGGGCATCGCCATGGGCATATGGAAGCCGGTCGACCGGCTGCTGGGGCCGCTGCTTCACGCGCTGCGGCAGGTGCCGATGATCGGTTGGCTGCCCCTGATCGGCCTCTGGTTCGGCGTGGGGGAGGGGACGGAGCTGATCGTCGTCAGCATGTCCGCCTTCTTCCCGTCCATGCTCAACAGCCATGCGGGGGTCGCGCAGGTCGAGCGCCGCTATCTGGAGGTCGGCGGCATCTACCGCTTCACCACGCTCCAGCGCATCCGCTTCATCCTGCTGCCTGCCGCCATGCCGCTGGTGCTGACCGGCATCACCCAGGCGTTGGCCTTCGCCTGGATCTCCACCATCGGCACCGAATTGCTGACGGGCGCGGGGTCAGGGCTGGGCGTCGCCATGCAGACCGCGCAGGTCCAGCAGCGGCTGGACATCATGCTGGTGGTGATCGGCGTCACCGCCGCGCTCGGCTTCCTCATCAACCAGTTGTTCCGCCGCCTGCGCCAGTCCCTGCTGCGCTGGCAACCCGCTCAATCATGATCCGGAGAAACGGCATGAACCCCCACCCCCATGCTCGCGAAGACCTTGCCCAAGCGGCCGCCAGCCGGGGCGCGCTGACCGTCAGCGGTCTCGACAAGAGCTTCGACATCGGCGGCAAGCCGCGCAAGATATTGGACGGCATCAATCTGAACGTCCGCCCCGGCGAGTTCGTCAGCATCGTCGGCGCGTCGGGCTGCGGCAAGTCGACGCTGCTGCGTCTGATCGCGGGCCTCGACACCGATTATAGCGGCGAGCTGCGGCTGGACGGCGACCGCATCGCCACGACCAGCCTGGATCGCGGCATCGTGTTCCAGGACCACCGGCTCTTCCCCTGGATGACGCTGGAGCAGAATGTCGAACTGGCCCTGCTCAACACGGATACGCCGAAATCGCGCCGGGCGCAGATCGTGGCGGATCATATCGCGCTGGTGAACCTGAAGGGTTTCGAAAAAGCCTATCCCCACCAGCTTTCCGGCGGCATGGCGCAGCGCGCCGCCATTGCCCGCGCCCTGGTGACGGAGCCCAAGCTGCTGCTGCTCGACGAGCCTCTGGGCGCGCTCGACGCGCTGACCCGCGTCCATGTGCAGAATGAATTGCAGCGCATCTGGATGGCGCAGCGGTCGACCATGGTGATGGTGACGCATGATGTGGAGGAGGCGCTCTATCTGGGCGACCGGGTGATCGTGATGTCGCCCAATCCCGGCCGCATCCGCCGCATCGTGGAGGTTGACCTGCCCCATCCCCGCGACCGTCGCGCCCCGCTGCTGCATCGGTTGAAGGACGAGATATTGGCCGAACTCACTTCAGGCGCGGACGCCGCCGAAAGCGCCGACAATCTCGTCCATCTGCCCAGCCGGGAGGCGCGCTGATGAGCCGCGCCGCCGATCATCCTGTCGATTCCCTGTTCACAGACCGCTGGTCGCCGCGCAGCTTCACCGGAGAAGCGGTGCCGGATGCCGTGCTGCGCAGCGCCTTCGAAGCGGCTCGCTGGGCGCCCTCCGCGATGAACGCGCAGCCCTGGCGGTTCCTCGTCGCGCGACCGGGCGACCAATGGTGGGAGGCCTATCTCGCCTTCCTGATGCCGCGCAACCGCCTCTGGGCGGCGAAGGCGTCGGCGCTGGTGCTGATCCTGTCGGCGCGGGAACTGGAACGACGGGGCGAAAGGGTCGCCAATGGCTCGCACAGTTTCGACGCGGGCGCGGCCTGGGCCAATTTCGCGCATCAGGCGCTGCTGCTGGGATGGCATACCCATGGCATTGGCGGCTTCGACCGGGAAGCGGCGCGGCAAGGGCTGAACATCCCGCAGGATTTTGCCATCGAAGCCGTCATCGCGCTCGGCCGCAAGGGCGATCTGGCAGGGCTGGACGCCGAATTCCATGGCGCCGAAGCCCCCAATGGCCGCCGCCCGCTCGATGAAACCGTCTTTGCCGGAACGCTCGAACAGCCGGCCTTTGTCAAGGAAAGGGACGTCGCATGACGCTGAACATCCACTGGCGGCTCGATCCCGCCGCCGATCCGCAACGTTCCGAGCCGGGCGCATGGCGGCCCCTGCCTGCGTTGGCGCGGGACCGCCGGACGAGCACGCAGAACCGCTTCGACTATTATGTCCAGGTCGCGCAGGCCGCCGCGCAGACGGCCTTTGACGGGCTGTTCGTGCGTCACCGCATCGCCGCCGACGAAAGCCGCATCATCGCCGCCATCGTCGCCCGCGCCGCGCCGCGTCTGAATGTCGTGCCCGAATTTCCCGCTTCGGTCGGATCGGCGGTCTATGCCGCCAAGCAGGCGACGACCTTCCAGCGCGCAACGCATGGCCGCCTCGCGTGGGCGATCGCGCACGATGCCGAAGCGACCGATCGTCTGGCCGAAGCGGATTCCGTTAAGGATGGCGACCTTTCGCAAAGGCTGGAGGAATTTCTGACCGTGGCGCGCGGCGTGCACGAGCAGCGCCCGTTCAGCTACAAGGGCGCGCATTTCGAGGTCAAGAATGGCGGCTTCGACGCGCCGCTCAACCGGGTGCCCTTTCCGCGCATCTACTTGCAAGGCGAGGGGGAGGCGGCGCTGGCGCTTTCCGCCCGTCATGCCGACGTTCATCTGTTCCAGCCCGCCACCGCAGAGGCGCTGGCCAATGATATTGCCCGGCTGAACGCGCTGGCGAAGGGATGCCCTGTCGAGGCCGGGCTGATCCAGCCGCTGCTGGTGCGCGAGGACAGGGAAAGTGCAGAGCGCGACGCGCAACGCCTGCCGCTCGCTCCGGGCACGCTGATCGCGAGCTATGACGAAGCGGCAGAGCGGCTTGCGGGCTTTGCAGCATCCGGGATCACGCAACTGGTGCTGGAGGCAGTTCCCTCGCTGGAGGAAGCCTATCGCATTGGCCAGCATCTTCTGCCTCGCCTGCGCGCCCTCACCGGCGTCGCGCAACAGGCCGCCTGAGGAGACCGTCCCCATGTCCATCGACTTTTACTGGCGCCTGCCGACCCATGGCTGCCACAACAGCATCCAGACCAGCGGCTATGAGCGCGGCGACTGGTCGCCCCTCAGGCCCGGCAATATCGCCCCCGGCCTGGACCGCGAGGGAGATGCCGACCCGTTCACCTATATCGACCATCTGGCCGCCATCGCGCAGGCGGCGGAAAGCGTCGGCTTTCAGGGCGGGCTGATCCCGTCCTTCCCCAATACCGACGACCCGTGGGTCATCTCCTCGCTGCTGGCGCGGGAGACGAAGAGCTTTCGCTTCATGATCGCCTTCCAGCCCGGCTTCGGCAATCCGGTCCACACGGCGCGCATGGCCGCCAGCCTGCAACGCGCGACCGGCGGGCGGCTGCTGTTCAACATCATCACCGGCGGCGGCGGCCCGGCCCAGCTCTGGTGGGGCGACAGCTTCGCCCATGACGACCGCTATGGCCGCACCAGCGAATTTCTCGATATTTTCAAGGGCGTCTGGAAGTCTTCGGACTTCTCCTATGACGGGCGTTTCTACCAGTTGCGCGACGGCGGGCTCGCGCCGGTCCTTCAGGGCGAGGAATTTCCGGAGATCTGGTTCTCCGGATCGTCCGACGCGGCGCTCCAGACGGCGGCGCGCCATGCGGATTATTATCTCTCCTGGCTGGAGCCGTTCGACCAGCTTGGCGACAAGTTCGCCCGCGTCAAGGAACGCACGGCGACACTGGGCGGAGAGCAGAAATGCGCGGTGCGCGTCGATCTGGTCGCCCGCGCGACAGAGGAGGAAGCCTGGGCCGACATCGCCAGGGGCTTCGACAATGTGAGCGAGGAAACTCGCCAGCGCTGGCGCGGGCAGGCGACGGACTCCGTGGGCGCCGCCCGTCAGGCCGCGCTCCGCCCGACCGATGCGCGGCGCTATGACGAGCTGATCGTCGCGCCCAATCTCTGGGGCGGCTTCAACCTGCTGCGGGGCGGTCCTGCGCTGGGGATCGTCGGCAGCTACGAGCAATGCGCGGCCCGTCTGGACGAGCTGATCGCGCGGGGAACCGACGCCTTCATCCTGGCTGGCACGCCGCATCTGGAAGAAGCCTATCGCGTGGGCGAAGAGGTGCTGCCGTTGCTAGGCCGTCAGGCTCCGGCGTTACTGGCTGCTGCGGAATAGCCGATGGAATAGAGACACCGTGCTCCTGCCTTCGCAAGAGTTCGGGAAGCAAAAAGGGCGCCGGGAAATCCTCCCGGCGCCCTTTTCTTTTGACGAAAGGCCGGGGACCACCCGGCCTCCCCCTCATCAGAAGCGGAACAGCGCCGCCACGCCCGCCGTGCGCGGATCGGCCCAGGCAACCGTATCGCCGGTCACGCCCTGCGCCGCATTGGCGGCGGGCAGCGAGTGGTTCAGATAGCGGACGTCGAACAGATTGTTGACGAAGCCCGTCACGCTCAGCTTCTCGTCCGGCGTCGTGTAGGTGGCGCGGATATTGGTCAGCGTATAGGGCTTCTGCGCTAGATAATAGCGGTTCACCGTGTCCTGCGGCGTCACATAATAATATTGCCGCGACTGGTAACGGGCATCCGCCGCCAACTCCAGCGTGCCCAGTTCCGCCAGCGGGAAGCGATAGGAGCCGCCGACATTCAGCGTCACCTTGGGCGAACGGACGAAGCGCGCACCCGCCAGGCTGGTCGTGCTGTTCTGAACGATGAAGCGCGTATATTTGGTGTCGAGCAGGCCCAGCGCCGCGTTGAACTTCAGCCCCTCGACCGGCGCCAGCGCCAGTTCGAACTCCGCGCCATCGACCTTCGCCTTCGCCGCATTCTGGAGGTAGGAGACTGTCGCGCCGCCGACCGCGCCCGGATTGGGGCCGACGACATTCACCTGCACATCCTTATAGTCATAATGGAAGGCGGTGGCGTTGAAGGTCAGCAGCCCGTCGAACCAGCTCGACTTGTAACCGATCTCATAGGCGTCCAGCTTCTCCGGCCGCACTGCCGTCAATGCCACGGGCAGGGTCGCGGCGGTATTGAAGCCGCCCGACTTCACCCCATGCGAAAATTTCGCGTAGACCAGATTGTCGCGGTCGATGTTCCAGGAGGGTGTCACATCATAGGTGAAGGCGTCCCATGTGCGCTTGAGATCATTGCTGAAGGTGCCCGCGCCGCCGATGCTGCCGGTATAGCTGTTCCACCACTGCGCATAGTTGCTCCAGGTGAAGACCGCGCCCGGCGTCGTCGCGGCTGGGGATGCCCGGCGGTCGAAGTCCAGCGTCTTCGTCTCCCGCGTCCAGCGCCCGCCCAACGTCAGCTTGAGCGCGTCGGTGAAGCGGAAGGTCGTGCTGCCGAACACCGCGCCGCTCTCGGCCTTGTGCCGATAGGCCGTGTTGCTGAAGGCGAGGGCAGGGCCCGTGGGCGTGATCGCCTGAGCGGGCACCGCGCCCTGCGGCAGCGTGGCGGAGAAGGCGTTCGACCGGATCTTCTCGTTGAAATAGAAGGCGCCGACGATCCAGCTCAGCCGGTCCTCGCCGGAAGACGCCAGCCGCAATTCCTGCGTCCACTGGCTGGAACGCGCCTGCGTATAGCTGCGCGAGATTTCCAGCGGCGTATAGTCGGTGTCGCCCGCGCCGCGCGTGGTGAACCGTTCATAGCCGGCGATCCAGGTCAGCGCCGCGTTGCCCAGATCCCAGTCGACATGCAGCGACCCGCCAAACTGCTTGTTGCGGCTATATTCGGGCGCGTTGGTGCTGATGTCGTTGATGTCGGTCGACGGCGCATAGCCGTTGCGGACCACGCCGCTGGGAAGGTAGCTGGCCGTCGTCCAATAGGTGCCGTTGGTGTCGTAGTCGCGATAATGGACGCTGAGCAGCGCCTGCAGATTGTCGGTCGGCTTGGCCAGCAACTGGCCGCGGATCACATTGTCCTTGATCTCGTTCGACTTGTTGCCGGTATAGAGATTGTCGAACCGCCCGCCGCGATCGTCGAAGCGGAAGGACACGCGCGCCGCCAGCTTGTCGTCGACCAAAGTCGTGCCGATGCCGCCTTCCGCGATCTTGTTGTCGAAGCTGCCATATTCCAGCTTCACATAATTGTCGTCCTGGCCGTTCAGCGAGGGACGCTTGGAGATGATGTTGACCGCGCCTCCGGTGGTGTTCTTGCCCCAGAGCGTGCCCTGCGGGCCGCGCAGCACTTCCACCCGCTCCAGGTCGAACAGCGGCAGGCCGGTGGCGCTGCTGTTGCTGATATAGACGTCGTCCAGATAGAAGCCGACCGGATTGGCGAGATCGAGCTGCTGCTGGCCGGCGCCGACGCCGCGAATCCACCAGCGCGGGCGGCCATGCTGCTGCGTGCCGGCGGAGGCGTTGGGAACATAGTTCAGCACCTCATTGGCCGACCGGCCGAGGCCGCCGACGCTGAACAGATCCTTGTCGAAGGCGGTGACGGCCACCGGGACGTCCTGCAACCGTTCCTCGCGGCGCTGGGCGGTGACGACGATGCCTGCTCCGGCGTCCGCATCCGCCACTTCGGCCGGGACGGCGGGCGTTTCTTCGGCATGGGCGCCGGTTACATATGCCGCTGCAAGCAAGGCCAGGGCACTTGCGCCAAGGGCATGGCGGAACCGTGGTGAAAGACTGATTGTGGACAAGGAGATTCCCCCATTGGTTGAAACATGTCCGCATTGCGCGGATCGGACGGGGGAACCGAAGCAAAGCCTATGCCACTTTCATAAGGCAATGAATTTAAATAAGATTATTTCTTACTCGTTCAATGGATGGTTGAAATCGCGCAGCGGAACAGGCCATGCTGCTATCTCCGCAGCAGCATGGCCGGTGCTCAGACGAGAAGGATATAGGCGGCCCCGATGCCCGCGCAGGCGCCCAGGACGGGCAGCACGCCGATCTTGAACCGGAACACCGCAATCACCGCGCCCGCCGACAGCAGCACGGCGGGAATATTGACGCTGGACAGCACGGGCAGGTCGATCCCGCCGATCCGCTGGACCTGCCGGAAGAGCGTATGAATGGCGAACCAGATGGCGAGGTTCAGGATTACGCCCACCACGGCCGCCGTGATCGCCGTCAGCGCCGCCGACAGCGCCGGGTTGCCGCGCAGACGTTCGATGAAGGGCGCGCCGGCGAAGATCCACAGGAAGCAGGGAATGAACGTCACCCAGGTGGTGAGGATCGCGCCCAGCGTCGCGGCAACCAGCGGGTGCAGCATGCCGGAGTCGCGAAACGCTGCCAGGAAACCCACGAACTGCGTCACCATGATCAGCGGCCCCGGCGTCGTTTCCGCCATGCCCAGCCCGTCCAGCATTTCGCCGGGTTGGAGCCAGCCGAAGGTGCCGACCGCCTCCTGCGCGACATAGGCGAGCACGGCATAGGCGCCGCCGAAGGTGACGACCGCCATCTGGCTGAAGAAACTGGCGATATGGGTGAATATATTATCCGGCCCCAGCGTCAGGAACAGGGCCAGCACCGGCCCCAGCCACAGCAGCAGAAACAGCGCCGAGATACGCAGCGACCAGCCGAGATGGGGGCGGGCGTGGTCGGGCAACTGCTCGCCCAGCGCCGTGTCGCGATCATGGATGACATGGCCGCCCGCCGGGCCATGACCGCCCCCACCCTGAAACACCGCCAGACCGCTGCGTCCTCCGATGAAGCCGATGAGGCCCGCCGCCAGCACGATCAGCGGGAACGGCGCGCCCAGGAAGAAGATCGCCACGAACGCCGCGGCGGCGATCCCGCGCATCGCATCATTCTTCAATGCCCGCGATCCGACCCGGACCACCGCCTGCATCACGATGGCCAGCACCGCCGCCTTCAGGCCGAAGAACAGCCCTTCGATGATCGGCACATGGCCCAGCAACACATAGATGTAACTAAGGCCCAATATGGCGAGAAAACCCGGCAGCACGAACAATATGCCCGCGATCATCCCGCCCTTCGTCTTGTGCAGGAGCCAGCCGATATAGATGGCGAGCTGCTGCGCCTCCGGCCCCGGCAGCAACATGCAATAGTTGAGCGCATGGAGGAATCGCTCTTCCCCGATCCAGCGCTTTTCCTCGACCAATAGCCGGTGCATCACGGCGATCTGTCCGGCCGGTCCGCCGAAGCTGAGCGCCGCGATCCGCGCCCACAGGCGCGTCGCTTCGCCCAAGGAAATGCCGTGATGCCCGTCGTAAGATGGGACCGCGGGGGTGGAGGATGCGCTTGCCGTCATCGATCCGTCCTTCTGTTGCTGAAAAAGGCATGGAACTGGTTGAGCGCATCGCTCGCCATGGCGATGCGCTGGAGGTCGTCGTCGGTCGAGGCGCAGACGCCGGACAATATGGCGCCCAGGCCCGGGGTTTCCAGGCGTGCGAATCTGCCGTCCGCGATGTCGAGGTCATGGATGATCTCACCGATTGCGACCAGGGCCGGGTCGTCCAGAAGGCCTGCTCGCAGCAGCAAGGTTTCGAAGCTGCACCGGTCGCCTTCATGGGTGAATTCGGCGTCGGCCATGTCGAAGCGCAATTCACCCTCCGCCGGATCGTAACGGCGGCTGTCGACGAATTTGAAGCGAGCCTCCGGGTCGATGAAGCGGCGGATCAGCCATGCGCAGGCGATGCGATCGACATGGACGCCGCTGCGCGTCACCCAGATTCGGTTGGTAAGATCGGTCGCTTCGGTTGCGGCGGCCGGATCGGTGCGGCTGACGTCCGGATGTTGGTAGCGTTGCCGATCCAGTTCCGCGAGTGCAGCTTCGGCCTGCTGCCGCCCCGGCGCGCCGAAGAAGTCGAGCCGCCCGACATCCTCCAGCCGCTTCTGCAAGCGGGCGATGTCCGGTCCGCTGGCGGGCCCTGTTTCCAGCAGGCGGCGGGCGGCCTGGGCGATCTCCTCATAATCCGTGCGCCGCGCTGCATCGAACAGGGCGCGGACGTCGCCGTCGGACAGGCCGGCCAGCAATCGCGCTTCGATCAGCGTCGCTTCGCCGCCATTGTCGACGATCTCCGCCATAAGGCTGTTGAAGGCGGCGGCGCTTTCCCCCGAACAAGGAAGCACATGGACCGCATTTTTAAGCGGCACCGCGCCGATGGCTTGCAGGCGGCGCCAGATCTTCACCCGCAGATAAGGGGGCTTGGCGGGAAGTTGATGCAGCAATGCGAGCCATGGGGTGGCGTCGGTCATGGTCATGATGCATATGTATCAATGAAGATGATTCGAAGAAACAGGAATATCAATGATCCGGACTTCTCCCTTGGCGATGGCAAGCGCGGCGGCAATCGCCTTCGTCGGAGCGCGGCCTGCTCATGCGCAGGATGACGGTCTTGCCTTAAACGGCAGCGTGCGCCTGCGGGTTGAGGAGATTGAGGGGCAGGCGCGCGCAGGGTTCGACCGCAAGGACAGCCTGTTCAACATCCGCACACAGCTCATGGCCGAATACCGTTCGGGCGCGTTCAGGGCCGGGGCGGAGCTGTTCGACAGCAGGGCCTATGGCGCCGACGCGGGCACGCCGATCTCCACCAATGAAATCAATGCGATGGAGCTCGTTCAGGCCTATGTCGCGGGGGACATCGATGAACCGCTGGGCAAGGGCAGCAAGCTTGGCCTGATGGCCGGGCGATTCATGTTGAACCTGGGTTCCCGCCGGCTCGTCGCTGCGGACGATTATCGCAACACCACCAATGGCTATACCGGCCTGCGGGCCGACCTGACCGCGCCGCGCGGGGTGAAGGCGGTCTTCATCTATACCCTGCCGCAGCAGCGGCGGCCGGACGATGCGGAGGGTGTCCGCAACAAGCGGGTGAGGTTCGATCATGAGGGCTTCGATCTGGTGCTGTGGGGCGGCATCGTCAGCAAGGCCAAAGCGATCGGCCCGGCCATGGCGGAACTCACCTATTTCCACCTGGGCGAACGGGACGAACCGGGGCGGCCGACGCGGGACAGGTCGCTCGACACATTCGGTGGACGCATCATCAGCGAACCGGAAACGGGACGGTTCGACTATGAGGTCGAGGCCTTTTACCAGACGGGCAGCGTCAGCGCGTCTCTCGCGCCCGGCGCGGCACGCCAGTCCGTCGCCGCCAGCTTCCTGCACGTCGATGCCGGTTACAGCTTCAGCGGACCCTGGAAGCCCCGCCTGTCGCTGGAATTCGACCGGGCGAGCGGAGACGGGCGGGGAGAGCGCCAGGGCCGCTTCGACACGCTGTTCGGCATGCGCCGGGCGGACCTTGCCCCGGCGGGACTGTACAATGCCCTGGCGCGGACCAATATCGTGACGCCCGGCATCAGGCTGGAGGCGACACCCGACAAGCGGTGGGACTGGTTCGTGACCTATCGCGCCTTGTGGCTGGCGTCGCGGACGGATGCCTTTTCCTCCACGGGGGTGCGGGACGCCAGCGGTCGGTCGGGCAGCTTCGCGGGCCATCAGGTGGAAGGGCGGGTCCGCTACTGGATCGTTCCGTCGCGGCTGCGGTTCGAATTCGACGGGCTGCTGCTGGCCAAGGGGCGGTTCCTGCGGGACGCGCCCAATGCGACGGCAGGGAAGTGGACGCGCTATACCTCCTTCAACCTGACCGCGAGTTTTTAGAGCGCGCTCCAAGCTTTTGTTTTCGCATCGTTTCAAGCGCAAAACCGGTTCCCACTTTTGCGCACGATGCTCCAGGCTCCGGCCTTTGGCGGCATGTGCTGAAGCATGCCTCGCCTCCATTCCCGCGGACTGGTTGCATCTTTTAAAGGATTGCCCGCCCGGTCAGGCTGACGGCGGCCGCCACCAGCGCGGCGAAGAGTGGCAGGGCCGCCCTGACGCCGCCATGGCCCCAGCCAATGACCATGGTCATCATTGCCTTGGCAAGGGTGTTGGCAAGGACGGCACTTCCCAGGATCAGCCCTGCGACATGATCGTCGAGCAGGTCGGGTGGCAGCCCGGCCATGGTCATGACCGCCGCGTCGACGTCCGATATGCCGGTCAGCGTCAGCACGACCGCCATGCCCTGCTGTCCGAAATGCACCAGCGCCCACCGGGCTGCGAGCGACAATCCCGCCACCAGCGCCGCCAGCATGAGCGCCGGCCCGAAGCCGAGCGGGTTGGAAAGCCCCATGCCGTTTCCCGTCCCGCCATGCCGACGCCAGGCCACCAGCGCGAAAGCCACGGCGACAAGCGTTGCGGGCGCCATGGTCAGGGCCAGCGTGGGCAGCGCGCGCGGAATGAGGACGAGTGCCACCAGTTGGACGCGCACGAACATGACGATGGACGCCACCGCTATGCCGGCCGACAACAAGGACCGCGCGCCCGGCTCATCGCGCAGCCGGCGGGCATAGTTGGCGGTCACCGCCGTGGAGGAGACGATCGCTCCCGTCAGCGCCACCAGCAATATGCCCCGGTCTTGGCCGAAGCGGCGCGACACCGCATAGCCCGCGAAGGACAGGCCCATCACGAACACGACGACCATCCAGATGTTCCGGGGGTTCCAGGCGTCATAGGGGCCATAGGCGGCATCGGGCAGCAGCGGCAGGATGATGAGCGCGACCAGCAGGAAGCGCGAGACGCTTTCTATCTCGCTCTCGTCCATGCCCCGCAGCATGGCGTGCATCGATTGCCTTGCGCTCAATATCGCGAAGGTCGCCGCGCCGATGGCCAGACCCAGCGCAGGCGCGATCCGCGTGGCGCAGAAACTTGCGCCGAAGGTCAGCAGCCCGGCGAGCGTTGTGGTGGCAGACAGATGCTCCTGATCGGCGCTGCGCGAATAGCCGACGGTCAATATGGCCGCGACTCCCATGCCCAGCGTGGCCGCGAGGATGTCGGGCGCCAATCCTCCCATCCCGCCCAGCAGGCCGATCAGGCCGAAGGTGCGAAATCCCGCCACCCGGCGGCCTTTGCCGAGTTCCCGCTGGGTCCAGCCGCGCTCAAGCCCCACCAGCAATCCGATGGCGATGGAGGCGATCATCGCCAGATAGGGCTGGCCGATGTCGGGCATGCGTCAGGCGATCCGGGGTGGAACGATCACCGCCGCGCCTTTCACCCTGCCGGTCCGCAGGCGGTGGAGCGCTTCGCCCGCATCGTCCAGCGGAAAGCTTTCCGTCACGATGCGCAGGTCGGTCCGGCCTGCCATTTCGAAGAAGGAGATGCCGTCCTCCCGCGTCAGATTGGCGACGGAGAGCAGCATCCTCTCTTCCCATAGATCCGCATAGGGGAAGGCGGGGATGTCGCTCATATGGATGCCCGCGCACACGACCCTGCCGCCCTTGCGAACGGCCCGCAGTGCGAGGGGCACCAGATCGCCCACGGGTGCGAAGATCAGGGCGGCGTCAAGGGGCGCCGGCGGAACCTGCGACGAGCCGCCTGCCCAGGCGCAGCCAAGCGACCGCGCGAAAGCCTGTCCTTCCTCATCGCCATCCCGGGTGAAGGCGTGGACGGTGCGTCCTTGCGCCTGCGCGACCTGCGCCAGGATATGCGCCGCCGCGCCGAAGCCATAGAGCCCGATGGTCGGCGCATCGCCCGCAAGCCGCAACGCGCGCCAGCCGATCAGGCCGGCGCAGAGCAGTGGGGCGGCCTCCACATCGGAAAAGCGGTCCGGCAGGACGAAGCAGTAGCGGGCATCCGCGATCGCATGGGTGGCATAGCCGCCGTCCCGGGTCGCCCCGGTGAACAGGGGCGCGTCGCAGAGATTTTCCCGGTCCGTCCGGCAATAGGCGCATTGGCCGCATGTATGCCCCAGCCAGGGAATGCCCACCCGCTGGCCAGGGGCGAAGCCGTCCACCTGCGGCCCGACGTCGGCGACGCGGCCGACGATCTCATGTCCCGCTATGATCGGATAATGGGCCGGGATCTCACCGTCCAGCACATGCAGGTCGGTCCGGCACACGCCGCAGGCGGTAACTTCGACCAGCAGTTCCCCAATATCCGGTTCGGGCACGGCGCGGGTGATTTTACGCAGCGGTCGGCCTGGGGCATCGATCTGCATCGCGACCATCTGTTGCATGGAAAGCCTCCCTTGCGCCTTCTTCGTCACCCATAGATCATATCATGACCGAAGGAGTCCGTAGTTATCCTGATGGACGCGCAGACGCCGCCCGTCGAGATTTCTGCCGATCCAGCCATGGCGTCTACAGTCGTGGGCCGCGGCATCGTCGCGCAAGGTCGAGGGAACGGGATCTGATGTCTGCTGTCGAACCGGATCGGAAGAACATCGTGCCGCAAACGGACGCGCCGGCCATCGTCTGGACCTGTCCCATGCATCCGGAAGTGCGGCGGGACCATCCCGGAGCCTGCCCGCTCTGCGGCATGGCGCTGGAGCCTGAGGTTCCCGTTGCCCAGGCAGGCGACGGCGCCGAACTGACCGACATGACCCGCCGTTTCCGCATCAGCCTGCTGCTGGCCATTCCGGTGTTCGTGCTTGAAATGGGCGGGCACCTCTTTCCGCCGCTCCATCACCTGGTTTCCGACCGCCTTTCCATCTGGTTGCAGCTCCTGCTTGCCACGCCGGTGGTGCTGTGGGGCGGCCGGCCCTTTTTCGAAAAGGGATGGCGGTCGCTGCGGACGCGCAAGCTCAACATGTTCACGCTGATCGCGATGGGCACTGGCGTGGCATGGGCCTATAGCATGGTGGGGGCGCTGGCGCCGGGCCTGTTTCCCGAAGCCTTCCGGGAAAAGGGGACCGTTCCGGTCTATTTCGAAGCGGCAGCGGTGATCACCGTGCTGGTGCTGCTTGGCCAATGCCTGGAATTGCGGGCGCGGGAGCGTACTTCCGGTGCGATCAGGGCGCTGCTCGACCTGGCGCCGAAGACAGCCAGGCGTCTGCGCGAGGACGGCAGCGACGAGGAGATGGCGGTGGATCGGGTCATGCCCGGCGACCGGCTGCGCATCCGCCCTGGTGAGAAGGTGCCGGTCGACGCCCTGGTCGAGGAAGGCAGTTCCGCCATCGATGAATCCATGGTGACCGGCGAATCCATGCCCGTCACCAAGACTGCCGGTGACCATGTGATCGGCGGCACGCTCAACCGCAGCGGCCAGCTTGTCGTCCGGGCGGAGAAGGTCGGTCGGGACACCATGCTCGCCCGCATCGTGCGGATGGTCGCGGATGCACAGCGATCCCGCGCGCCGATCCAGCGCCTGGCGGACCAAGTGGCAGGATGGTTCGTCCCTGCCGTGCTGTTGATCGCTGCGGTCGCCTTTGTCGCCTGGGCGATCTGGGGGCCGGAACCGCGCTTCGCCCATGGCCTGATCGTCGCGGTGGCCGTGCTGATCATCGCCTGCCCCTGCGCCCTTGGACTCGCCACGCCCATGTCGATCATGGTGGGCATCGGTCGCGGCGCGGGGCTGGGCGTGCTGATCAAGAATGCCGAAGCGTTGGAACGGATGGAAAAGGTCGACATGCTGGTCGTCGACAAGACCGGCACACTTACGGAGGGCAAGCCGTCGCTCACCGGCATCGTCGCGGCTCCAGGCTTTGAAGAGGATGCGCTGCTTCGGCTCGCCGCCGGGGTGGAGCGGGCGTCCGAGCACCCCCTGGCGCAGGCGATCGTCATTGCCGCGGAGGCGCGGGGATTGGCGCCGCCGCAGGTGGAACAGTTCGATTCCCCCACGGGCAAGGGAGCGGTCGGCATGGTCGAGGGCAAGCGGATATTGCTCGGCAATGCCCGCTTCCTCGAAGAATATGGCGTTCCGGCGGAAGCATTGGCCGGGCAGGCCGATGCCCTGCGCCATGACGGCGCGACCGCCATTTTCATCGGCGTCGACGGGACCGTCGCGGGCATCTTCGCGATTGCCGATGCGGTGAAGCGGACGACGGCGGAGGCGCTGGCTGCGCTGCGGGGGAAGGGCGTCGCCGTCGTGATGCTGACCGGCGACAATCGCACCACGGCGCAGGCGGTCGCCCGGCGGCTGGGGATCGATCAGGTCGAGGCAGAGGTTCTGCCGGACCAGAAAAGCGCCGTGGTCGCCCGGCTCCGGAGCGAGGGCCATGTCGTCGCGATGGCGGGGGACGGCGTGAACGATGCTCCGGCACTGGCGGCCGCCGATGTCGGGATCGCCATGGGGTCGGGTACCGATGTCGCGATCGAAAGCGCCGGAGTGACGCTGCTTCAGGGCGACCTTACCGGCATAGTCCGCGCACGGGCGCTCAGTCAGGCGACCATGTCGAACATCCGTCAGAACCTGTTCTTCGCCTTCATCTACAACGCCGCTGGCGTGCCGATTGCCGCAGGTCTGCTCTATCCTCTGTTCGGCATCCTGCTGTCCCCTGTGATCGCGGCTGCGGCTATGGCTCTGTCGTCGGTCAGCGTCGTCGGCAATGCGCTGCGCCTGAACGGGGTGAGGCTTTAGAAGGGGCTGAACGCATTTTCCCGCGCAAGGCGGGATGCGACGGGCAGCGGCGCATGAAAATTCGTTGCGGAATGAGAATTACTCATTTGTCCGTGGCGGATTTTCACCATCATTTCGTTTCACAAGAAAACTGAGAAATCGGCTGGGCGCAGCGATGCGTCCGGCCTGTCCGTCATGTGGAGAGATGTCGCACTGCGCCCCGTGCGCGGTGCATGCCTGATCGGCCCATAACTGCCCGAAAAGGGCCGAAAGGGAGCCATTTATGCAAAAGTTCTTGTCCGTCCGTCGTGCCGCATTGCTGCTTTCCTGTTGCGTCGGTCTTGTCTCACCCCATGCCTGGGCGCAGGAGCCCGATGCGGATGACGATGCCGGCACAATCACCGTTACCGGCCGCCGCATTTCCCAGTCATCGGAAGCGATCGGTGAGGATAAGGTGAGCAATGTGGTGGCGGTCACGCGTGAGGCCTTGCTGTCGGCGCCCTCCGGTATTTCGGGCCTGAAGATGCTTGAGCAACTGCCCGGCTTCAACGTGCAGACGGACGGCGCTCTCGGCCTCTACGAGTTCGGCAACAGCGTCCAGACCCGTGCCTTCAACCTCGATCAGATCGGTTTCGTGGTGGACGGCATTCCCACGGGACGCAGCGACGCCTTCGGCGGAAGCCCGGTTTTCCGCTATGTCGACAATGAGAATCTGGGCGTTGTGGAAGCCGCCATCGGCGCAGGCGACGTCGGCTTGCCCAGCTATTCGACATTGGGCCCTGTCGTCCAATATAACAGCATCGCGCCGCAGGACGAGATGGGCCTGTTCGTTTCCCAAAGCTTCGGCGACTTCGACATGAAGCGCACCTTCATCCGCGCGAGCACTGGGCGGGTGGGACCGTTCAAGGCCTATGTCAGCCGCACGAAGCTGGACAGCGACCTGTGGCGCGGCCCCGGATCGGTCGACCGCGAACATTGGGAGGCGCAGGTCCATGCCGACCTCGGCGGCGATAGCTGGGCGCGGTTCAAATTCGTGTCGAACGACTTCTTCGACTATGACTCGCCTACCATTTCGCGGGGCCAATATAATTGCACTGTGAAGAGCGTGGTCGGCGCCTGCGGTCGTGACTTCGCCTATATCGAAAATGTGCCCAATACGACCCCCGGCTTTGCGCCGACGGTGCCGGGTGTCTATTACTCCAACTCCAACTATGCCCAAGTTTACAACCTTGCCATCAATGTGCGTAAGGACAAGCTTTATGGCGCTACTTTCCATGCCGGTATTGCAGAAGGCGTCTGGGCGGAATCGACGCTCTATTGGGAAGACAAGGGTGGCTATGGCGTGTCGCCCGACACCTATGCCAATTCGCTTAGCCGCTATAATGGTCAGGTCGCCGTCGGCCTGCCTGTGGTAGCTCCGCGGGGCGTCGAGTTCGGCCGTTCAGGCGTCGGCGGCGACCGCTACGGCATCACGTCCAAGCTGCATTGGGAAATGGGGGTCAACACGATCGAGGCCGGCGTCTGGGCAGAGACCGATAAATATCATCGCACCCAAGCCCGTTATAATACGGTCAACGGCGCTCCCGACGGTGCGCCTCTGCTGAACGAACTGGTCTATCTGCGCCGTGACTATCGGTCGCAGCGCGATACGCTACAGGTCTTCCTGAAGGATACGCTCAAGCTGGCAGATGAGGCGCTGGTGCTCGACTTGGGCTTCAAGGGGCTGATGCTTGACTATAGCTACCGTGGCTATCGCGATTTCGACGATTATTATCGCACCGTCGGTGGGCGTTTCGTCCCAGGCTATGGCGTCAGCTACAACAATGCCCATTACAAGGACATGTTCCTGCCGATGGCCGGTGTGCTCTATAAGCTGGATGGGCGCACGCAGCTCTTCGCATCCTACGCGGAAAACATGGCCCTGCCCAAGGGAATGGACGATATTTATTCCGTCATCCGCCCGCTTGGGGCCCTGGTCCCGCAGCCCGCTCCGGAACGTTCGACCAACATGGAATTCGGCATCCGCACTAATCAGGGCCAGCTTTACGCCTCGCTTGCGGGCTTCTACACGAAGTTCAAGAACCGCATCCAATCGATCACCACGATCCTGCCGGGCAGCGGCGGTGCGGCCACAGAAACCTTCTTCCAGAATGTTGGCCGCGTTCGTGCATATGGCCTGGAGTTCAGTGGCACCTACAAGCCCGCTTTCCTTGATGGTCTTGCCTATGGGAATCTCAACGTCACCTACAACAATGCCAAGTTCAAGGATGACATTCCGGCTGCCACGCCGATCCTGATCGCTGATAAATATATCCCCGACAGCGCAAAATGGATCGTCAGCGGCGGCGTGACGGTTGAGCCGGCAAGCTGGTTGGTCGCCAACATATCCGGCAAATATACCTCTCGTCGCTGGTCGACATTTACCAATGCGGCCGGATCTAGCATACCGGGCTTCACCGTATTCAACGCCTATGTCGACATCGGCGACGGCTGGAGCTTCGGCCCGCTCAAGAGCATCAAGGCACGGCTCAACGTCGATAATATCTTCGATAAAGACAGATTGTCCTTTATCTCCTCTTCCGTGACGGGCGACGGTTTCTTCCGGCCATTGTCCCCACGCACTTTCCAGTTCACCATTTCGGGCGAGATTTGATGCGGAAAAGGATGATGGCGGGGGCGGCGCTGGTGGCGCTGCTCCCCATTGCAGTGCAGGCGCAGGAGGTGCCGAAGAAGGTCTATCAGCTTCACCAGAAAATGCTGACGCTCGACAGTCATCTCGATACGCCTGCCTCGCTCGACCTGCCGGGCTGGTCGATCGAGGAGGAGCATGGGGTTCATAGCGACTATACCCAGGTCGACCTGCCGCGCATGAAGAAGGGCGGCCTCGACGGCGGTTTCTGGGCGATCTACACGCCGCAGGGGCCGTTGACGGAGGAAGGGTTCCGCAAATCGCGCGACTTCGCGCTGCTGCGCGGGGTCTCGATCCGCGAGATGGTCGCGGCGGACCCGGCGAATTTCACGCTGGCGCTGGAGGCCAAGGATGCCGCGCCCATTGCGGCGTCCGGCAAGCGGGTCGTCTTCATGTCCATCGAAAACGCCTACCCGCTGGGCGAGGACGTGTCGCTGCTCAAGACCTTCTACGACATGGGCGTTCGCGTGTCGGGCTTCGCTCATTTCGCGCATAACCAGTTCGCGGACAGTTCGACCGATCCGTCGAAGAAGCCGCGCTATGGCGGCCTCAGCCCACTGGGCAAGGAACTGCTGAAGGAGATGAACCGCCTCGGCATCGTCCCGGATGCGTCGCACAGCAGCGATCAGGTACTGGATGATCTGCTGGCGCTTTCCACCTCGCCGGTGCTGCTGACCCATTCCGGGTGCAAGGCGATTTACGACCATCCGCGCAACATCGACGATGAACATCTGAAGGCGCTGGCCGCAAAGGGCGGGGTGATCCAGATGAACGCCTATGGCGCCTATCTGCGCGCATCCAAGCCCAACCCGCAGCGGCAGGAAGCGCTGAAGGCGCTGTTCGGCCAGTTGCGCGAGGATGCCAAGCTGTCGCCCGAAAAGCGCGCCGAACTGCTGGCGAAGCGGCAGGAGATCGACCGGCTCTATCCGGAGACGGACCGGGCGACCTTCGACGATTTCATGGCGCACATGCTCCATGCGTTGAAGGTGGTGGGGCCGGACCATGTCGGCATCGGGCTGGACTGGGATGGCGGCGGCGGCGTCGTCGGGCTGGAGGATGTGGTCGACCTGCCCCGGATCACCGCCGCCCTGCTCAAGGCGGGCTATAGCGAGGCGGACGTCCAGAAGATCTGGTCCGGCAATGTCCTGAGGGTGCTCGCCGCGGCCGAAGCAGCCAAGGCGCCCTAGAGCCAATGGACATTCAGAAGATGACGAGCCGAAAATGGTGGTTTTTCGTGACTCGAAGCGCAGCCTACTCCAAGTAGGTGAGCACCGGAAGCACGGAAAAGCCTCATTTGCAGGCCGTCAGGGCTGAATGTCGATTGGCTCTAGGGCATTGCCGCAACAGGGGCGGCTCTGACGGCCGTCCCTGTCGTGTGTCGATCATGCCGGCGCAGAGATGGATCGCAAGATTGCGATCACCTGTCGTCGGTCCGGAGGACATAGCCGTTCGCTGTTTTGTCGGCAGGGGCCTGAAGCTGGGCTGCCCTGGATGCCGTCACGGCGCCGACGAAGACATATCCGATGCCGCGGGCGGAACGCAGCGGCAGGGACCGTCCGGTTTCGCGCTCGACCTTGGCGCGCAGCTTGGAGATCAGGACGTCCAGCGCCCGCATGTTTCCGGCGCTTCTGCGGGCATGAAGATGTTGCGCGAGCTGTTCGCGGGGCTGCTCGATGCCGGGATTGTGCATCAGCCGGCTGAGCACGGCGAATTCGGACGTCGACAGGTTTATGCCTTCGTCACTGGGCGCGATGAGGCGCCAGTGCACATGGTCGAGAGTCCAACTGTCATTTTCCTCATCCACACGGGGCGAATGCCGTCCGGCTGCCGCAAAACGCGACATGTTGCGGAGGATGGCCAGCAGTTCGGCCATGTCGAGCGGTTTGGCCAGGACGTGATCGGCTCCCAGTGACAGGGCGAGAAGACGATCGTCCCTGGCCGTCCGCTCGGAAAGAAGGATGATGCCCACCGGCGTCGCGGCGCGGAGAGATTGTATGAGCGAGAGCGTCCGGCTCCAGCCGTCATGATCGTCGACGATCGCCACGTCCACGGAGGCCGCCGCCATCTGCGGCAAGATGCGGTCGCGGGTCATGTGATGCGACAGCGCGATCGAATGCGCTTCCAATTCCTCGCCGAGCAGTTCGGCCAAAGTCGCATCCTGGGTGAAGCTGGCCACGCTCATGAGCGTTTCTCTGGATGGAGTGCTGCATGCCTCATCCCTGGCTAGAGTGAACGCGCGATGGTCGAAGCGCTTGTTCACGCGAAACTCCCTCCAAACTCCTTTTGGGCATCATGACGGGAAAACCGGCATGTCTGTCCGATTTGTGATTTTGCATTGTTTTACAGCAAGTTTTGTCTTTCGCCTACGGGAAAAACCGCCCCCCATTCCGCCTTGGCAGAGCTGTTGCGAGATGTGCGATCCTGGCTCCGCCACATTTTTGTTTGGTACTCGCGATGGCGGGTGTGCGGGTTTTCAAGCGCAACATTGCAGACGGCTACATTCCGAACTCGCCGTAAATGTAAGAGAAAATCTTGATTACCTGACCATCTCACGAAAACTATAGTAAATAAATTGGAAAAATTGTTATAATATTTCAATATCGGATTTATATAAATAAAAAATGAATATGTATAAGGCAATATCTTGAATATAATGCTGAAAAATAAACATATGGTCAATTTTGTAAATAAAAAATAACAATAAGTAATATTAAGTAACATAAAAGTTTTTACTCAACTGTGGTGGAACTTTATATTATCTTTGGAATTCGACCTTCTCTGCAAGGGAGGTAGTCCATGGACAAGCGCATCGACATCACCGTTCGTCAGACGGGTGCGACCCAAACCCACGTCGTTCAGCAACAAAATGCCGTGATCCAGGCCCAGGGCGGCTCAGCGATCAAGGTGACGGCTGCGCGCAGCGAGGTGACGGCGATGCTGCGTGAAGGGGATGATCTGATCCTGCATTTTGCCGACGGTACGGCGGTCCGGCTGGAGGGTTATTTCAATTGTCCGCCGGGAGACATTGCCGACCTTATTTTCCTCGAACCAGGCAATGGGCAGCAGTGGCTGACCGATCTGGGCAGCGAAGCCTGTTATCTGCCCACCGACACGACCACCGAAGCCCTGAGTTATTCCTTCGCCCCCGCAGGCGCTGCGGGGGGTCTGAGCGGCGGCCTGCTGGCGGGATTGGGGGCGGTGGCAGCCGGCATCGGCGTCGCGGCTGCTGCTGGCGGCGGCGGTGGTGGTGGGGGTGGGCCGGATGGCGGGACGGCTGTGGATAGCACGCCCCCGGCAGCGCCGACCGTGGCGCCGACAAATGGCCGTAGCTTGTCGGGCTCTGCGGAAGCGGGTTCGACGGTGCGCATCGACGTCAATGGCGACGGCTCGGTCGATGCGACGGCCACCGCTGACAATGCCGGCCGGTGGAGCTATACGCCGGCCACGCCCATCGGCGATGGCGTGACGGTGCGGGTAACGGCAGTGGATGCTGCGGGCAATGCGTCGCCATCGACCAGCGTGACGGTGGACGCGGCCGCTCCGCCGGCGCCGGTGATCAATCCCAGCAACGGCACGGCGCTCGGCGGTACGGCTGAGGCAGGGGCCACGATCGGGCTGGATCTGGATGGCGACGGCGACGTCGATGCGACGACCACGGCCGATGCGTCTGGTAACTGGAACTATACGCCTTCGACGCCGATTCCAGATGGGACGACGGTAACGGCCGTTGCGACCGATGCGGTGGGAAACAGCTCCGCGCCTGCCAGCATCGACATTGACGCCGTGCCCCCCGCCGCTCCGCTCGTCGATCCGAGCAACGGGACCGAATTGACCGGAACGGCGGAGCCCGGCGCGACTGTCGGCATCGATAGCGATGGCGACGGCACTATCGACACGACGGTTCCTGTCGATGACCAAGGCAATTGGAGCCATGTGCCGGCGACACCCATTGCCGACGGCACGACGGTGGAGGTCGTTGCGACCGATCCATCCGGCAACACATCGTCCCCTGCGACGGTCGTGGTCGACGCCACTGCGCCTGCGATCCCCGTGGTGGGCACTGTAGTCGACGATGCCGGCACGACGACTGGCCCTGTCGCCAATGGGGGCAGCACGGATGATACGACGCCGACGCTTTCGGGAAGCGGGGTAGAGGCGAGCGCCATCGTCTCTGTCTATGACGGCGGCGCGTTGCTTGGGACAGTCGTTGCGGACACCTCCGGCAACTGGAACTTCACGCCCACCGCGCCACTGTTGGAAGGGACGCACAGCTTCACCGTCACGGCGACGGATGGGACGGGCAATGTCAGCGCGGCGTCCGCCGCCTATGTCCTGACCGTCGACACCAGCGCCCCGGCTGCGCCGCTGCTCGCGCCTACCGACGGGACGACGGTTTCGGGCTCGGCGGAGGCCGGGGCGACCATCGATCTCGACACGGATGGCGACGGCCTGTCCGATGCGACGACGGTCGCGGATGCATCGGGTGACTGGAGCATCACCTTGGCTTCGCCGCTGGCGAACGGTACGGTGATCAGCGCCATCGCCACGGATGCGGCGGGCAACAGCTCCACGCCCGATACGGTGACCGTCGATACCGGACTCGACACTACTCCCCCCGCCATTCCGACCATCGGCGCCGTAGCCGACGATGTCGGCGCGATCCTTGGCGCTGTCGCCAATGGCGGGATCACTGACGATGCGACGCCAACGCTGTCCGGAACCGGCGTCGAAGCGAATGCCATCGTCTCCGTTTACGACGGCGGCACGCTGCTGGGCACGGCCGCGGTGGACGGTTCGGGCAACTGGAACTTCACTCCCACCGCGCCGCTGGGTGAGGGAACGCATAGCCTGACCGTCACGGCAACCGACGCGGCGGGCAATGTCAGCGCGGCATCGGCCGCCTATGTCCTGACCGTCGATACCAGTGCTCCGGCAACGCCTGTGCTTGCCCCGACCGACGGCACGACAATATCGGGCACTGCGGAGGCTGGAGCGACCATCGCTCTGGATACCGACGGTGACGGCATATCCGACGAGACGACGACGGTGGACGCATCGGGCGATTGGAGCATTACGCTGGCATCGCCGCTCGCAAATGGAACGGTGGTGACCGCCATCGCTACCGATGGGGCAGGCAACAGCTCACCCCCCGATACGGTGACCGTCGATACAGGTCTGGATACGACTCCTCCAGCCATTCCCGGAATTGGCGGCGTAGCCGATGATGTCGGCGCGATCCTGGGCCCCATCGCCAATGGCGGCAGCACGGATGACACGGTTCCGACCCTCTCGGGAACGGGCGTGGAGGCGAATGCCATTGTCTCCGTCTACGACGGCAGCACCTTGCTGGGTACGACGAGCGCGGACGGTTCGGGCAACTGGAGCTTCGCGCCCACCGCGCCGCTGGGCGAGGGGGCGCACAGCTTCACCGTCACGGCGACCGACGCGGCAGGCAATGTCAGCGCGGCGTCTGCCGCCTATGTGCTGACCGTCGACACCAGCGCTCCGGCCGCGCCGATTCTGGCCCCCTCCGACGGAACCACGCTATCGGGTATCGCGGAAGCCGGCGCGATCATCGACCTCGACACCGATGGCGATGGCGTGTTCGATGAGACCACGACCGCGGACGCCTCGGGCGATTGGAGCATCACCCTGGCTTCCCCGCTGGCGAATGGAACGGTCGTCAACGCGATTGCGACCGATGCCGCGGGCAATAGCTCGCTTGCCGGTGCAGTGACCGTCAATACCGGCCTCGACACCACGCCGCCTGCGGTGCCGTCGATAGCGGCGGTGGCCGACGATGCGGGGTCGATCCTAGGCCCTGTCGCCAATGGCGGGATCACGGACGATGCGACGCCTACCCTGTCGGGAATCGGGGTCGAGGCGAATGCCATTATTTCGGTCTATGACGGCAGCACCCTGCTCGGCACGGCGATGGCGGACGCTTTGGGCAATTGGAGCTTCACGCCGACCACGCCGCTGGGTGCGGGTTCGCACAGCTTCACCGTCACGGCCACGGATGCGGCGGGGAATGAGAGCGCGGCTTCAGCGGCCTATGCCTTGACCGTCGATACCGTCGCCTCCATTCCGACGATCACCGGCATGACCGACAATGCGGGTTCGGTCTTTGGCGGCGTGATCTCGGGCGGAACGACTGACGACACCACGCCCACTCTCTCCGGAACCGGCGCGGAGGCGAACGCAAGCATCTCGATCTACGACGGCAATATGCTGCTGGGTACGGCGACGGCGGATGCTTCGGGCAATTGGAGCTTCACGCCGACTACGCCGCTGGGCGAGGGCTTGCACAGCTTCACCGCCACGGCGACCGATGCGGCGGGCAATGTCAGCCTCGCTTCGGCGGCCTATGCGGTCACGATAGACCTGACCTTGCCCCCCGTGCCGACGATCACCGGGGCCAGCGACAATGCCGGTTCGATCCTAGGCGGCGTGATTTCCGGTGGGTCGACCGACGACACGACGCCGACCCTTTCCGGAACCGGTGCGGAAGCGAACGGGACCGTTTCGGTCTATGACGGCAGCACCCTGCTGGGCACGGCGACGGCAGACGTTTCGGGCAACTGGAATTTCACGCCCACCGCTCCGCTGGGCGAGGGGCCGCACAGCTTCACCGCCGTTGGCGTCGACGCAGCAGGCAATGCCAGCATTGCCTCGGCGCCTTACGCGCTGACGATAGACCTCACCGTCCCGGCCGCGCCGACGATTACCGGCGTCAGCGACAATGTAGGCTCGGTGCTGGGGGCGGTGGCTCTGGGAGGGGCGACGGACGACACGACGCCGACCATTTCGGGAACAGGCGCGGAGGCGAACGCCAACGTTTCCGTCTATGATGGCGGCACGCTGCTGGGCACCGCAACGGCGGATGGATCGGGCAACTGGAATTTCACGCCGACTGCGCCCTTGGGCAATGGACCGCACAGCTTCACCGCCGTCGTGACGGATGCCGTGGGCAATGCGGGCCTGGCGTCGGCGCCCTATGCCATAGCCATCGATACCGTCGCCCCGACCGCCACGGTCGCGATCACGGCCCTGCGCGACGACACGCAGGTGGTGGGCGACTGGGCCACCGACGATACGTCCCCGACCATCACGGGCACGCTGAGCGCACCGCTGGCCGGCGGGGAGCGGGTCGAGGTCAGCCTGGATGGCGGCGCCACCTGGACGCAGGCGGCGACCAGCGGCACCAGCTGGTCCTACGGTCCCGGCACGCTCGGCGCCGGCGGCCATGTGGTGGACGTGCGCGTCGTGGATGCGGTCGGTAATGTGGGCTCCACGGCCGCCCAGCCGATCACCATCACGAACGTCAACGACGCGCCCATCGTCCTGGCATCGGACAGCAGCCTGCTGGGGCTTGTCAGTGCGGAAGCCCTGGGCCTGCTCGACATCGGCAGCCAGGCCTTCGTGGCGATCGATCCGGAGAACAGCCTGCAAAGCGTCGTGCTGGACTTTACGCCCCTGCTGACCGTCGGCACGCAGGTCTTCACCGTGTCGCAGGATCTGGCGACCGAACTCGGCCTTGCGGTCAACGTCAACAACCAGTTCGTGACCGTGCTGGGGACGCCCGTCTCCACCATCTCCTCGACGATGACGATAACGGCGCTGGATGGCGGGCCGATCGACAATATGGCCATCAACGAATTGCTGAGGGCGGTGCATTTCAATTCACCGCTTGGTCTCAACGTGAACCTGCTGTCAGGCATCAGCATCACGGCGACCGATACGGCCGGCGCGTCGCGGACGGACAATGCGGCCAGTCTGCTCGACGCCAATCTGCTCAACACCCTGCTTGGCGGCAGCAGCGATCCGACCATTTTGGAGGGCACGGCCGGCGTCAACATATTGACCGGCACCGCTGCCAATGAGCATCTCTACGGCTATGGCGGCGCCGATATTCTCCAGGGCGGCGGCGGCAACGACATATTGCGAGGTGGGGCCGGCGCCGACACATTGGACGGCGGCACCGGGAACGACATATTGCTGTTCGACGCGGCCGATACGCTGATCGACGGCGGGGCGGGCGCTGATGCGCTGCTCGTCCGCGGCGACAGCAGCGTGTCGCTGAACCTCGATGCGGCGACCAATATCCGCAATATGGAACGGATCGACCTGGGCGCGGGCGACACCGGACACAGCCTCACCTTGACGGAGGCCGGCATCATCCAGGCGACGGATGCGAACCGGCAACTCATCATCACGGGCGAGAATAACGACAGCGTGACCATGACCGGTGCGGTCCATGTCGGCCAGGCGCTGGTCGATAATCACGCCTATGAGCAATATAGTCTGGGAACCACGACCGTGCTCATCGAAGATCCCGTGCTGGTGGTGGTTTGATGCCGTCACCTGCCAGAGGGCAGGGGCGGGAGAGGGGCCGCTGATGCGGAAGCGGAAAGGGATTTTCCCGCCCTTGGCCGGGAAGATTCTCATGCTCCTTGGCTTTGCCCTGGCGGAAGCGCTCCATGCCGGTGCCGGTTCCGCCGCGCCCCCCGATCCCGTCGCCGATCCCCCTCCAGCCCATGGCAGCAGGATCGGCCTTGCCGACGCGGTCGGGCTGACGCTTGCCCGCCATCCCGATCTCGCCCGCGCCCGCGCCACATTGGCCCGGGGGCGGGCCGATCTGGGGGCGGCGCGCAGCCTGTGGACGCCGCAGCTTTCCTATCAGGCGAACCTGGGCCCCAATATGCTGTCGGGCAAAAGCGGCTCCGGCCTCAATGACAATATGGCGGGCCCCAGCCTGACGCTCAACCAGCTTGCCTGGGACTTCGGCCGGACGAAGGGAGAGATCGGCTATGCCCGCTCGACCGAGAAGCAGCGCCGGTTCGAACTGGAATCGGCGGCCGACCAGTTGGCGGAGACAGGCGCGCTAGCCTATCTCGACGTGAAGCGGTTCGAGCTGCTGCAACTCGAAACCGCAAAGCATGTCCAGTCGCTGGAGCATCTCCAGATGCTGATCCAGTTGCGGGTGGATGCCGGGCTTTCCGATCGTTCCGACCTGTTGCTGGCCGATGTGCGTGTGGAAAGCGCCCGCGGCGATCAGATCCAGGCCGGATCGTCGCTGACGGCGGCCAAGGTGACGCCGGCCAATCTCATCGGCGTCATGCCGGAGGTCTATGACGATCCGGCGCAGGCGATCGAACGGTTCGCGCCCCATGACGGGGAGCCTGATTTCGCCACATTGCCTGCCGTGGCCGCCGCCGAACAGGCCGAACAGGCGGCATCGGCGCGGGTAGGGCAGGCGCGGGCCGAGCGCTTCCCGCGCCTTGGCATCCAGCTTGGCTACAGCCGTAACAATTATACCTACAACAACAGGGACGACGCCTTTTCCGCCATGGTGACGGTGACCGGCGACCTGGTTCGCCGGTCCAACCGTTATGCCGTGAAGGCGGCCGAGGAAGACCGCCGCGCCGCGCAGGCGACGAAAGAGTCGACGATCCTCGACATCCGCGGCCGGGCTCTTGCCGCGCGGGAGCAGATCAGGGGCGGTTATCTGCGCATCCGGGCCTATCGCCGCCAGGAACAGCAGGCCGTCGATGCCAGCGCGATCTTCCTGGAGGAATATAAGCTCGGCAAGCGCAGCCTCACTGAACTGCTGAATGCCGAACTGGAAATCTACCGCGCGGCGAGCGCCAGGATCGCGGCGGAATACGACATATTGGGTGCGCGGGTCCAATATGAGAATGTCTTCGGCCAGCTTCGGCAATCGCTTGGCCTGCCCTCCAGCATGACACAGGACGATGGCGATGGCTGATCGGGAAATCGGCGCAGGACGCAATTGGATCGCGGCCATCGTCTCGCTTGCCGGCCTGAAAGGGATAGCGTTGACGGAGGCGGAACTGACCGGCCGGCTGGCATGGTCCGGCCATGAGGGCGACCCGCGCGACGAATTGCGGCAGGCGGCCCGGCTGTCCGGAATCCAGCTCGACCTGATCGATGTCCGGCCCGACGAGGTGCCGGACATGATGCTGCCGGCCCTGTTCGAAATGCGCGAAGGGGTGGTTGCCCTCCTCCACCGGCGCGGCGCCGACAGCGTCCTGTTTTCGGTCCCCGGACTGTCGGGCCAGACCATGCTCGAAATCCCGCGCGCCGAATTTGCGGAGAAGGCGACGGGCCGCGCCGGTTTGGTGGAGGCGCTTTCGACCAGGGCGCGTGATGCCCGTATCGACGCCTTCCTCCGCAAAAGCAGGCGGTCCTGGTTCTGGGACACGGTGTTCAGCGACCGGCGCGGCTATGGGGAGATCGTGCTTGCCTCGCTTTTCGGCAATCTGCTGACCTTCGGCACGTCGCTCTTCGCCATGCAGGTATGGGACCGCGTCATTCCCGCCCGGTCGATCCCCACGCTTTGGGTGCTGGCGCTGGGGACGCTGATGGCGCTGCTGCTCGAACTGCTGCTGCGCACCTCCCGGGTGGTGGTGGTGGACCGGATCGGACGGCGGGCCGACCTTGCGATCTCCTCCAGGATATTCGCCCGCGCGCTCGACATCCGCAACGATGCGCGGCCCAAGTCGACCGGCGCCTTCATCGCCCAGTTGCGCGACATAGAGCAGATCCGGGAACTGCTGACCTCCACCACCGTGTCCGCGCTGGTCGACCTGCCCTTCATCATTCTCTTCCTGGCGCTGTTCACCATGCTGGCGGGGCCGCTGACCTTCGTGCTGGTGGCGGCGCTCATCCTCATCGTCTTGCCGGGGCTTCTCCTGCAAATTCCCCTTGGGCGGCTGGCGAAGGAGGGCATGCGGGAAGCCGCGCTGCGCAACGCCATGCTCGTGGAATCCATAGAGCGCATCGACGAGATCAAAACCGCGCAGGCCGAGCCGCGCTTCCAGTCCCTATGGGAACGGTTCACCGTGACCGGCGCCCGCGTCGGGGCGGAGCAGCGCTTCTTCGCCGCCCTGTTTTCCAACTGGTCCCAGACCCTGCAGCAGCTTGCCTATACAGCGGTGGTCGTCGCCGGGGCCTATCGGGTGATGGACGGCGACATGACCATGGGCGCGCTCATCGCCTGTTCCATCCTCACCAGCCGCGCGCTGGTGCTGTTCGTGCCGCTGGGGCAGGTCTTCACCCGCTGGCAGAGCGCGAAGGTCGCTATCGGCGCGCTCAACGACATCATGGAAAAGCCAGTGGATCACGATCCCGAAGCGGGGCTCCTCCGCCGCACCCTGTTGCGCGGCAATTATGAGATCGAAAATCTCCTCTATGCCTATGACGCGGAATCGCCGGCGGTATTGAGGATCGACCGGCTCTCGATCCGGCAGGGGGAACGGATCGCCCTGCTGGGCAAGATCGGCGCGGGCAAGTCGACATTGCTTCGCCAGCTTTCGGGGCTGGCGCGGCCGACCTCCGGCAAGCTGTTGCTCGACGGCACGAGCATGGCGCTGATCAACCCGGCCGACATTCGCAGGGAGACGGGCTATCTGGGGCAGGGCGCGCAACTGTTCCTGGGCACCATACGCGAGAACCTGCTGGTCGGCGCTCCCCATGCCAGCGACGAGGATATGGTGGCGGCGCTGGCCGTCACGGGTGGCCTGCCGCTCGTCCAGAACCAGTCTCAGGGTCTCGACCTTCTGTTGCAGGAGGGCGGCGCAGGCCTTTCGGGCGGCCAGCGCCAGACGCTGCTGCTTGCCCGCACCTTGCTGCGCAAGGGCAATATCCTGCTGCTGGACGAGCCATCCGCGCCGCTGGACGAGAATAGCGAGCGGCATCTGGTGCGCGAACTCAGCCAATGGCTGGGGGACCGCACGCTGATCGTCACGACCAACCGGTCCGGACTGCTCGGACTGGTCGATCGCATCATCGTGATAGAGCGCGGTGCGGTGGTCATGGACGGTCCCAGGGACAAGGTGATCGCCACGCTGGCCGGGCCCAGGACCGGCGCCCGCGTCACGGGAGGGGCACAGGCATGACGACGCAAACGAAGACGGCGTCTCCCCTGCTGCGCGATGCGGCCGGAAAGGAGAGCGACTGGCTGGCCTTCGCGGAGAAGCTGAGGGTCATTCCCATCATTTCCCTGGGCGTGACGGCCTTTCTGGTCTGGGCGTGGTTCGGCACGCTGGACGAAGTCGCGGTCGGTCCCGGCAAGGTGACGCCTCCGTCGCGTTCCCAGGTCATCCAGAGCCTGGAAGGCGGCATCGTCGACGGCATCTTCGTCCATGAAGGGGACATCGTCCAGCCGCGCCAGAAGCTGGCGACGCTCGACCGCGCGCGGTTCAGTTCCACCCTGGGCGAGTCCGTCGCCAAGGCGCGCTCGCTGGAGGCCGCGGCAGCCCGGCTGGAGGCGGAGATCACTGGCGGAGAGCCCCGGTTCAGCGCGGAGGTCCGCCAGACTCCGGGACTGGTCGAGCGGGAGATGGAACTGCTCCGTTCCCGGCGCCAGAATCTTCAGGTCGCCACGGCCAGCCTGCGGGAATCGCTCGCGCTCGTCCGCCGCCAGCTTCAGATGACCACGCCACTGGTCGAACTGGGCGCGGCCAACAAGGTCGAGGTCATCCAGCTCCAGCGGCAGGAAAATGAACTGCAGGCCAAGCTCGATTCCCTGCGCAACCAGTTCATCATCGAGGCCAATGACGATTATGCGAAGACGAAGGCCGAACTGGAAGTGGTCGATCAGGTGATGAGCGGCCGGCGCGATCAGTTGAACCGCACCATCTTGACCTCTCCAGTGCGGGGGATCGTCAAGAATCTGGAGGTGACGACCATTGGCGGCGTGCTCCAGCCCGGCGGTTCGCTGATGGAGATCGTGCCGCTGGAGGACAAGCTGCTCATCGAAGCGCGCATCAGCCCGCGCGACATCGCCTTCATTCGTCCGGGGTTGCCCGCGACGGTCAAGATCACCGCCTATGATCCGTCCATCTACGGCACGCTGGACGGCACGGTCGACCGCATCTCCCCCGACACCCTGCAGGATGAGGTCAATCGCGATCAGGTCTTCTACCGCGTCTATGTCCGCACCCGGCATTCCAGCCTGCGGACCAAAGACGGCAAGGACCACGCCATCATGCCCGGCATGGTCGCGACGGTCGAAATCCGCACCGGCCGCAAGACCGTGCTCGATTATCTGATGAAGCCGATCAACAAGGCCAAGGAAGCCATGCGCGAGAGATAGGGTCGGAAAAAGGTCCTCCAAAAAACGACGGCACATGCACTTTCCCGTCATCTGGCCCTGCTATCGAGAAGCGGGGCCTGCCTGGACCTGCGCGGCAATGGTGCGGCCACCTGTCATCAAAATGAAATATTACTGTCATCCCATTGTCGCTGAAATGCCATAGCCGCCGCACCCAGTGGACACAGGGGGAGTCAGTCGGTGCCGGTGAAGATGTTCAAAAGCAGGGTTATGATGGTAAGCCTGCTGGCGCTGATGCCGGAGGTGGCGCACGCCCAGAGCAATGCGGAACTGCAACGCCAGATCGATGAACTGAAGGCGCAGGTGCAGGCGCTGACATCCGCGCTCGCCGCCAGCAGGTCCGCGCCCGCCGCCGCGGAGCCCGCTGCGGCCGTTCCTGTCTCTGCCGCTACGCCATCTGCCGCCCTGGCCAGTGCACCCGTGCAGCCGCCGGCCGCCGCGCCCGCATCGGCCCCGGAAGCCAGGTCGAAGGCGTGGTACGAACGGCTCTCATTTCGGGGCTATACCCAGATGCGCTACAATGCCTTCCTGTCGGGCGACGATAGCGCGCCTGCCGGCGTTTCCCGCCTTCGATCGGTCCATGACAGTTCGATCTCGGACCGGGGCAGCTTTTCGCTGCGTCGTGCGCGGCTGGTGCTCCAGGGCGACATTTCCGATCGCGTGTCGCTCTATCTTCAATCCGATTTCGCCACCGCGGTGAACAACCAGGCGGGGAGCGAGCGGCGGGAGGGCTTCGCTCAATTGCGGGACGCCTATGCCGACGTCTTCCTTGACAAGGGGAAGAGTTTCCGGCTGCGTTTCGGCCAGTCGAAGGTGCCTTTTGGCTGGGAAAATATGCAATCCTCGTCCAACCGTCTGACGCTCGATCGCAGCGATGCAATTAACAGCGCGGTACCCAGCGAACGAGACCTTGGCATTGTCGGCTATTATACCCCACCTTCGGTGCAGAAGATCTGGGATCGGCTGTCGCATGACGGCCAGAAGCTGTTCGGCAATTACGGCGCATTCGGCATAGGCGCCTTTAACGGGCAGGGCACCAACAGGACGGAACAGAATCGGGGTCTGATGAAGGTCGCCTTCGCTACCTGGCCTTTCGAACTGGATGGCCTGGGCGAAGCTTTGGCCGGGCAGGTGTTCGAAATCGGCGGCTCTGCAATGATGAATGACGTGCAGCCCGAACTGCGCAGCGGCTCGGTCAGTTCCGTGGCCTATGATGACGATCGCCTCGGCATCCACGCCATGCTCTACCCGCAGCCCTTCGGTATCCAGGCAGAATGGAATTGGGGCAAGGGGCCGGAATATGATCGCGCCAGCCAATCCATCCTGACCAGGAAGCTGAACGGCGGTTATGTCCAGATGATGTACCGCATGCCCACGGACTCGATCGGTACGCTGATGCCCTATGGCCGCTGGCAATATTATCGCGGCGGGTGGAAGGCGGGCACGAATGCGCCGCGTCTGGAAACCGACGAATTGGAACTGGGCGTCGAATGGCAGCCGTGGAAAGCGCTGGAATTCACCCTTGCCTTCGCCCGAATGAAGCGCGCCGAAGCCGACGAACGCCGTACAGGTCGTGCGGAAGGCAATCTTATCCGTACACAGGTGCAATGGAATTACTGAGGCATGGGGGAGGGTGCTCTTAAACGCTCTTCCTTCGCGATTGGAGGCAGGTGGGCGACGGATGCCGTATCTTGCAGCGCTCTATCTGACCATCTCACCATTAAAGCGACGCCAGCGCCCTGTTCCGGTTGAGCAAGTCCACGCCCGAACCGTAGGAGGGGAAGTCCATCCCATGTCCGATTTTCAGCTATGTGGCACCAGCGGCTGACTGGCCCGAAATGGTCGACTGCGGGGCGATTGCTTTCTCGACAGGAATGGCGGCGTCCGTGAAGAATGCCCATAACCCCTCAAAATAGCGGCGAAAGGATGAACTGTCGATCTGGAAGAGAGGTGCCGCGTTGCGACGGGGCGCTCCCGTTCTGCAATGGTGGTTCAGCGTTGACGGTTCAAGACTGACCGCCTGAGCCGCGCACGCGCAGCGTTGAAAAAGCTGCCCCATGGGGCGTCCGCAACGCAGGGCGGAGTTGAGGGATGCTGAGAGGAAGTCGCCTCCCCATATTCTCCATCCCTTCACCGGATTTTTGCGATGGGAAGATGCGGGGTCGGGCGTCGCCACATAAAGCTGGTCACGCCTGATGGAGAGTATCTGCGAGGAAAAGCCTGATTGGCACCGCTCTCGGGCTTTCGGCATCGTCAGCGGCGCAGAACTCAGGAAAGGGTGGTACCCAAGCCGAATCCAAGCTCGCCGACTTACAACCTGAAATCCGTTCCATCGGCCTGGATGGCGGACAGATCGCTTACGGCTATCGGCGCCCATCATTCTCACGAAGCCCGGCCGCTTTGCTATAAACGGCCGGGGATTTCGCGAATATAAGACCAAATACGGCCACCGCTCTGTCAAGCGGCAATCAACTCGGATTAAGGCCGATCATCGCCGTCACTTCGATCTCCACCAGCATCTCAGGGACTGCCAAGGAGGAGATTTCAAGGAAGGTATGTGGCGGGCGGGGAGCACCGTCCAGTTCTTCGCCCTGAACCTCGAAATAGGTCCAAATGTTCGCGCGGTCGGTGACATACGCCGTCATCCGCACGACATCGGCCAAGGTGGCGCCATGTGCCGCCAGCACGGTCTTGATCTTCCGAAATGCGATCTGGGTCTGCTTGCGGAAATCGCCATCGCCCAGGATAGTCACCGAATGAAGATCGGTGGCTTCCGGATCCTCGGCCGACACACCTGACAGGAACAGGTACTTCGCGCCTGCCGGGGCCTCGACGATGGAAACGTCGCTGAACAAGTCGCGTGCCCAGCCCTTGTTATGATTGACGTTCGTCTTGTTGAAATTACGGTCGGTCATGATTTCCTCAACGAGCTCCAACAAGATCTTGCGGGTCGACTGCCGCGGCCAACGGCCGGAGCGCTTCGATGCAGTGGCGATATGCCAGGCACAGCGGCACCGAAAGTACCCCATGGCTGGATTGCTGCGCCTTGGCCTTCTCGACAAGCGGCGTTACCGCTTCCAGCGCGTAGAGCGCAGGTTCCAGCGGAAGTTCAGCGATCGAAGCGGCCATCGCACGCCGGACATTGGCGGGATCCAGACCGGCTTCCAGTCCGTCCTTGCCGGCAGACTGCAAGCCCGAACGCGTGGCGCTCAACGCGTCCACAAGCGCCCGCGAATGGGTTGCGACCGCATTGATCTCATCGGTGGTCAGGTCAGTGGCCGCCACCTGCTCGATCAGGGTGTCGAGCTGCTGCGTAGCCTGTAGAAGCTGCCTTGAATACATCCTCAGGTCGATTGTCGTTGACATTGGGTACTCCGTAAATGCGGGGATCAGCGGGACGTGGCGTTCTCGAAGAAGGTCAGATATCTGATCATCTCCGGATCGTCATAGGTGAGGCTGGAAGTGTTCTCGCAGAAGAGAGTGGCGGCCGCGTCCATCGCCCATGCCGCAGACAGGAGCAGCTTTCCTGAAGCCGCACGATTCTTGCGGAGCGCAGCCGGCGCGAAGTCGACCTTCTCCAGATAGTCGCGTGCCGTCAGGAGCAGCTTGCCTGCCGTCAATCTCTGCTTCGCGCCGCGCCAGGTGTTGGAGATCACGGAAATCCAGGGCCATGCAGCGACGGTGGCGGGATCCAGCAGTTCCAGATCCTGCTTCCAGATCACTGCCATGATGTCTACGAGCCACTGCCCCTTATCGACGAATTGCTCGCCCCGGTACCTCAGCTTTTCCTTCAGCACCCGGATCTCTTCCGGCTCGCCCAGCCCTTCCATGAAGAGGATGCCCGCGCCGGCGACGGCGCTCAGAGGGCTCAGATCGCCACAACCGCATGCGGTGCTGCGCGGGTGGGAGGTGTCGAAGGGAGCAGTTGCCAGCGGCTCCGGCTCCCGCTGCCAATAGTCCCCGAAGACCTTCAGCCTGTTCGCCTCACGGCTGATGTCGGCCGCGATCTCGAGCAGCAGCGTCGCGTTGAACCGCATATGGTCGCGGTGATACAAGGCGATGTTGTGCCGAGTGTGCAGCGCTGAGTCCTCTCCTACGGCGTGATTCTCATTGTTCGGTTGCATTACAACTCCTTAGGGGGTGAAAGGATGGGAGGTGAAAGCTCGGAAGCTATTGGATTGCAGTATGAGCGATCGGTGTCCTGACGGGTTGGAATATGTTCACTACAAACGATTGCATATCGCCATTGCGTTGTCAACGAAAGCCGATTTTTGATCCGGTGCAGGCGCCTGCAATGAGGTTTCCGGCGATCAAGCAGGGGATGTTCCGCTTTGGATCCCACTCATTGCCGGACTGATTGGCCCTCGAGTGCCTCAGGCATCATCCGCATTCTTACTATAACAAACGATTGCAAAATTTTGATGGCAATCGATAAAAAGCTGGATCGCTGGTCCCATATTACAGCGCGCGCGTAGGTCTTATCTGCTGACTTCCGCCCAATGCACGCCAAATTGCCGTTGGGACCGTCTGCTGTTGTCCAACATCGAAAAGCCGCAAACTTCGAAGGATCTTTGATCTGAGAGCTTGCTGGATGAGAGCTTCCTCCTCAAAGGCTCAGCGGAGCTTGGGAAGCTATCGATGCCAATGGTAAGTGCCGGCTTCTGGTGCTTCCACGGCAGGACATGACAGCGCTTCTTCGCTTTGCTGTATTAGCGGGAGTAAAGCAGCCAGCACGGGCTTTGTGCTTTTCAGGAGATTGGTGACCCCTACGGGAGGGGTCGCCTCCATCACAGAATGGCAGAAAACCGTTGTTTTCTGCGGCGCGATCCTGCCCTGCTGTACCTCTTTACTGTACCAGCGCGGGTTGAAATCGGGTAATCGGTAACCTCTTTTTTCGAAGCTGTCACAATTTAAATTTCATCACATCTCTGAGGTCTAAATAGAATTCTATGCTCTCCGACATTCGTCGAACGCAGCTGGTCTTTCACAAAACCGACGCTAAGCGTGGTTCGATCAAAGCCAGAATTGAAGCTGTATCACAGCGCACAGATTGCATACCCCTGATACTGCCAGTTCCGGCTTGGGATGAAAGGTGAATTCGTCGACCTGGCAGAACTCCAATACTGGCGAAACGCGGCCGAGTAAGATTAAGCCGATCAGCGGTCGCACCGCAGCGCGCCAAATTATCGCCGTTCGAATCTGCCCCATGCACACCGGATGCTACCGGTCGGCTTCATTGTGTCGGACCCCTAATCCAAGCCGGCGGCGAACGCTCTCTCGTCCGCCCAATACAGTTTGCCCCGCCTCGGAAGGGGGTCGAGGCGGGGCTGTCGGGTTCCTCCAAGGGAGAGGAATAGGGAGCATGCGCCTGTGAAGGTGAGTCGGCCATCCATCATGTGAGGTAGGCTGCAAGATTCCGGCTAAGCCATCAGACGACATAATCCGACTGCGCCATCGGTGTGGCGCTGCCCCACCGGTATCATCCAGCTAAGCGAAACCTCTCCGCCTCGCCCTGCGCTACAGGACCTCGGCGGTATTTTTTGCTGTGCGACCACAAATGTGGCTCTGCTATGCCGCGGTCACTAAACTCTGCTCGTCATTCGACGCGCGAAGTTGCTTCGAATGGACCCCTAGCGCAGCGCGGGCAGCGTTCATCATCTGCCGATGTGAATCGCTGCCTCGAGCGACATCAGCCCACGGCTGCCCCGTCACGCAGCCATGGCTGCTTCTCCAGATCTCTCCGGCGATCAGGTCGATTTCTTCTTCTGTAGGCTGTCTTTGTTGAGAAAGACATTCGATGAATAACTTGTGAAAAGACTTACGGTAAACAACCTGCGTCAGGCTCATGGGCATCCTCTCCTGCGCCGATGTTTCTCGACTGCCGTAGCGGCAATTGCCTGATTCGCTGTTTAGCGTCAACGTCCTGCCGACCGTCATGTTTGATCTCAATCAATATAGCGCGGTCATTTTAACATCTTATAATGAGAAGTTGCGCAGCAATGATGGTGAATGGGGACGTTTGTCCGATTTATACAATCAGAATCAAACGCTATTTATATTCTAACCGTGCGACCCTGAGGTTCTTCACTAGAAGAAACTCTTCCTTTGGGCTGGTCTGTGGGCCAGCCCAATTTCTTAGAGTTCTCCCTTTTATCGTCAGCCGATAGCAGTTCAGTGGCCGTCCAACTGAGCGCCATTTCTCGCCGGTCGATGGACGGTCGATTTTCTCAATGAAAGTCATGGCTTCTGACCTGTATGATCTCGTCGGCCTGCGCTGCCGCATTGCAGGAAGGCGGCGACGCAAGTGTCCGGCCACTGGGAAAGGCTGGATCGCGCGGGTTTGGCCCACCGCCATGGCTTGCGCCATCGCCGCGTCCCGGTGCCACGGAGAAATCCATCCGGCCGATGGATCGGAGCATCTCGTCATGATCGGTGATCCGGTCACAGATGATGTGGATGACCTCGCCTTCCTTCTGCAGCCGCCCGCGCATCGCGATCATCGAGGCTGACATGACTTGCCGCCGATAGAGTTCAAATCGGTTGGGCCAGAGGATACCGTTGGCGACGCCGGTTTCATCCTCGATGGTCACGAACAGGACGCCTTTGGCGGACCCAGGCCGCTGCCTTACCAGAATGACCCCGGCAACCTCGACATTGCGGCCGTCTCGGATCGAGCGAAGATCCGCGCAGCGCACAATCCGCATGGCGTTCAATTGGGGACGGAGGAAGGTCAAGGGGTGGTTCCTCAGAGACAGCTGGAGGGATCGATAATCCTCCACCACCTCGCGCCCTTGGGTCATCGGCTGGAGGACGACCGGTGCTTCCTGCCCTTCGGCAGAGAATTTGCCATCCCGCGCATCCGCCGCTGAGAAGAGAGGAAGCGGTGCTTCTCCCAGACCTTTCACCTTCCATAGCCCTTGCCGCCGATCCTGCGCGATGCAGGCAAAGGCATCCGCTTCAGCGAGCCGTTCGATGGCGGCGCGCGGCACGCCCGCCCGGCGCCAAACCTCCTCGACGCTTTCGAACAGCGCCGGTCCGCGCGCGCCGACGATCGCCGCGCCATGGATGTTGGCGAGCCCGCGAACTTGTCGGAATCCCAATCGCACCGCCTTATATCGCCCGCGCGCCGGTTCCAGCGTGCAATCCCAATGGCTGTGGTTGATCGACACGGGCCGCACTTCCACACCATGCGCCCTGGCATCGCGAACGATCTGCGCTGGCGCGTAGAAACCCATCGGCTGCGCGTTCAGCAGCGCCGCGCAGAACACGTCTGGATGATGATGCTTCATCCAGCAGGAGGCATAAGCAATCTTGGCGAAGCTCGCGGCATGGCTTTCGGGAAAACCATAGCTGCCGAACCCCTCGATCTGCTTGAATGTCCGCTCGGCGAAATCCTTGGGATAGCCGCGCGCGATCATGCCGTTCACCAGCTTGTCGTAGAAGTGGCTGACCCCGCCGGTGAGCTTGAACGTCGCCATGGCGCGGCGGAGCTGGTCGGCTTCGGCCGGCGTGAACCCGGCGCCGACGATTGCGACCTTCATCGCCTGTTCCTGAAACAGCGGGACGCCGAGCGTCTTCTTCAGCACCGCCTCCAGTTCGGGCTTGGGATATTCGGGAGTCTCCTTGCCCTCGCGGCGGCGCAGATAGGGATGGACCATGTCGCCCTGGATGGGGCCGGGACGGACGATCGCGACCTCAATGACAAGATCGTAGAATTCTTTCGGCTTGATCCGCGGCAGCATCGACATTTGCGCCCGGCTTTCGATCTGGAACACGCCCAAGGTGTCGGCACGCTGGATCATGGCATAGACCGCCGGATCATCATCCTGCAGATCGGCCATGCCGACCCGGATGCCCTTATGCTCCTCCAGCAGGTTGAAGGCGCGGTTCATGCAGCCGAGCATGCCGAGCCCCAGCACATCGACCTTCATGAACTTCAATGCGTCTATGTCGTCCTTGTCCCACTCGATGATCTGGCGATCCTCCATGCGCGCCGGCTCGATCGGCACGAGATCATCGAGCCGGTCCTGCGTCAGCACAAAGCCGCCCGGATGCTGCGAGAGATGGCGCGGCGTGCCGATGAGCTGACGGGAGAGCTCGAGCGTCAGCTTGAGCCGGTGGTCGTCGGCATTGAGGTTAAGGCTTTCGATCTGCTCGTCGGTGATCCCGTCCATCGACCAACCCCAGACGAGCCCCGTCAGCATCTTGGTGAGGTCGCGGGGCAGGCCAAGCGCCTTACCCACTTCGGCCACCGCGCCACGCGTGCGATAGCGGGTGACGACCGCGGTCAGCGCCGAGCGGGTGCGGCCATAGGTCTCATAGATCCATTGGATGATCTCCTCGCGCCGCTCATGCTCAAAGTCGACATCGATATCGGGTGGTTCCTTGCGCTCGCCCGAGACGAAACGCTCGAACAGCAGCTCATGCTGGATCGGGTCGATCGAGGTGATCCCCAGCATATAGCAGACGCAGCTGTTCGCCGCCGAACCCCGCCCCTGGCAGAGGATGCCGCGACGCCGGCTTTCGGCGACGATCGAGTTCACCGTCAGGAAATAGGGGGCGTAGCCGAGCTGGTCGATCAGTCTCAGCTCATGATCGATCTGCTTGCGATAGGCTGGGGGAAGCCCACCCGGAAACCCGGCATCCGCCGCTTCTTCGGTCAGCGCGGTCAGCGCCTCCTGCGCGGTCCGGCCCTCCATTACCTGCTCATAGGGGTACTGATATTGGATTTCGCCCAGATCGAAGCGACACTGGTCGGCAATGTCGGCGCTGGCCTGGATCGCATCGGGAAAAGCGGTAAAGCGCCGCTCCATCTCCTCCGGTGATTTGAGGTTGCGGTCCATATAGCGCTCGCGTTTGAACCCCAGGCCGTCGATGGTGGTGCGCTCGCGAATGGCGGTCATCACGTCCTGAAGTGGGCGGGCCTCCGGCGTGTGGTAGAGAATGTCGCCTGTCGCTACGCTGCGCACGCCTGCCGCCCGCGCCAGGGCGTCGAGGGCATGCAGGCGCGCCATGTCGTCAGGCCGGCGGCGCAGGGACAGCGCCATATAGGCACGAGACCCGAACGTCGTCCGCAGCTGGGTGAGGTTGGCGAGCATGTTATTGTCCGGCTGATCGGGCACCAGGATGGCGATCTGCCCTTCGGCATGGGCAACCACATCGGTCCAGTCGAGCAGGCAGCAGCCCTTGCCGCCGCGCGCCTTGCCGATGGACAGCAGCCGGGTCATCCTGCCCCAAGCCGCGCGGTCGGTGGGATAAAGGAGAAGAGCCTTCCCGTCGGGAAGATCAAGGCGTGTCCCGGCGATCATCCGCACACCGGTCACCTTCTGCGCGTCCCATCCGCGCACCACCCCGGCAACGCTGCCCCAGTCGGCAAGGCCCAGAGCCTTGTGGCCGAGCAGAGCCGCAGCGGAGAAGAGCTGCTCGGGGGAAGAAGCACCTCGCAGGAACGAGAAATGGCTGGTTACGTGCAACTCGACATAGCGCGCCATCAGCCGAACATCCCATGCATGAACCAGCTGAGATTGCCCGTCTGTTCATCGACGCCATCGCCCCGGCGGAACAGCCAGAAGCGCTCGCCGCCTGCCGCCTCAACCCGGAAATAGTCGCGCACCGCCCACATCTCGCGGGCGCTCCTCCACCATTCGCCATGGATGCGCTCAGGCCCATCGCCCGCGACGACGCGATAGCTGGCGCCGCGCCAGGTGAAGCGGCGCGGCGGATGGTCCGGCATCAGGGCGATGACGTTCGAGAGAAGTTCGGGACGCCCCAGCAGCCGGATCGGCCGCTTCCAGCCCGGCCAGCCCATCGGCTTTGCCAGCGGCGCGATCCGCCGCACCGCCCGCTCGGGCACATCGCTTTCATGGGATGAAAGGCGGAAGGGCATATCCGGCTCGATCCGCCCGGCGAGCTGATCGACGAGCGGCGCGATCTCGGGCGGCCGATCGTCGCGACCTAGCCCCGCCTCGACGGTCTCAGATTTCAGCTCTTCCACCCGAGGGGCAGCCAGCGTCATCGCCTCAATCCCGAGACCCGGATCGATCCTCTCGACGCGCATGGCGAGCATGCGCTTTAGATGCGCGGGGTCCCGCGTCGCGCGCGCCGTGCCGATGGCGACGCGCTGCTCGCTACCATCGACGATTAGGCAAGCGAGATGCGCGGATCGCAGACCCATACCGCGCTCCTGTAATTGGATGGCGAGGTCGTCGACCAGATCGCCGATCACCTGGGTGATCGCCTGGGCCGTGCCGATCGGCTCGAGCAGCCGCCGTTCCACCCGCGGCGTCTCGAACGGCACCACCGGAATGATGGGTTCAGCCACCATGCCACGCGCCTGATCCAGGCGCCGAACGGTCGCCAGCCCTAGGCGTTTGGCCAGCGGGCCGCGCGGCATGGGGTAGAGGTCTGCGATCCGCTCCAGACCGAAGCGTGCTGCCGCGTGCAGCGCTTGCGGCTCAAGGCGCAGCGCCGCGAGCGGCAGGTCGGCAATGGCCTGCGTTTCCATACCGGCCGGCAAAAGCGTGATTGGGTCGCTTCCATAGCGCGCCAGCGCGTAAGCGGCGCCGGCCGTTCCGGCGATCGCGATGCGAGCGGTGAAACCCAGCCACTCAAGGAAGCGAAGCAGCCGCCGACAGAAGCGTTGCTCGCCGCCAAAAAGATGGGTGACGCCGGTGAGGTCCATCCATAGCCCATCGGCATCGCAGACGCTGACCGTGGGCGTCCAGTGTCCGACCGCGTGCAGAGCAAGGCGATCAAGCGAGGCGCGATCGGCGTCCGGGTCCGCCTCCCGTACATCCAGATCCGTCACCAGCGCCCGCGCGTGGGCAGCCGCCATGCCGGGCCGCAGCCCCATCTCCAGCGCGACCGGACAGGCGGATGTGACGATATCGCGCTGCCCCGTGCGGGCAATCATGATGGTGGGCCGGGCCCAGAGGGTGGACCAACTGATCGCCGGCGGGGAAGCGGAGCTTCCGCCTTCATCGGCCGGCATCGCCTTGAAGACATGCTCGGCCGCTTCGCTTCGCCGCCCCATCTCGCGCATCGTCGGCCGCTGATGAGCAGGCAGGGCATCGATCTCGGCTTGGTCCGGCTGATGACCAAGCGCACCGTCGCGCGCCCAGCGCGCACCTTGTCGCCACCCGCCGCCGCGCGGCACGGAGCATTCGCCGGGATTATCGTCGACCGGTAGCGTGAGATACGGCGCGGCGGGCCTGCGCTCACGCGGCCTTGATGGCCGCTCCAGCCGCCGCAGCCGCTCGATCGCGAGCTGCGGCAGGTAGAGCGAGGCGACCCGTGTCATCGCAGGCTTCCAGTTCGAGGGAGAAGGGATTGCCGTTGCGCTGCCGCACGAGGTCAACCAACCAGCGCGGCCGGCCAACGCCGGGATGGGGCAGCGGCGCCGAGGGCGCGCAGCCGATCCGCCAGCGCGTCATGGCCGAGGAAAGGCCGCTCAAGGGGCACCGATCCCGTGAGCGGTGTCGCCGGTACAGCAGGATCGGCGTTCTGCCGTCGGAGGCGGCGAGCTGCAGCCGCCGCGTCGCGGTCTGATCTGCTGCCTTCACTTCCGCGACGACACAAGCCAGCGAGCCATCGCGCAGCGCGTCTTCGGCCATCGCCAGCACCATGCTGTCCGTCGTGCCCTGCGCATAGAAAAGCCGCTCAGGACCAAGGCCAGCCTGTTCCAGCCCCGGCGCGTAAAGGTCAAAGCGGCTCAGCGCCCAGAACATCTCTGTTCCATGCAGGGCAGCAAAGCGCGCCGCAATGCCGGCCGCGAACAGGGTGGCGGCCGCATCGTCACTCACGCTCGAAGTTGCAGCGGCAATCTCATGCAGACCAGCGCCGTCCAGTCCATGATCGGCCAGCCGTTCGTCGATCTCGGGCACGCCAAAGGGCAGCGCGGCGACGCGCTCAGCCTGCCCCTGCGCAAGGCTGGCACGAAGCGCGGCGACGGCATCGGCGTGCGACCGAGCGGGAGAAGGAGAGAGGCTGGGCATGGGAACATATCGACTCAGATGTTCCCTTTATGTTCCAGTTCTCGATAAGATTCGTCAAGGCTGATGAGTCCCGAGTTTCCAAAGCATTGAAACACTGTGGATCAGCCGCCTAGCATCTGCTGGGTCACTGGATCTCGTTCGCCCTGAAACCAGCGGTCCAGTGCGGTCGCGAAAATCGGCAACGGCTCCACAGCCTCGAACAGGGTGAGCGAGGAGCGCAGCTTCATGGCATCGATTGTGCCGAACACCACGACCGGATCGTTGGTGGCAAGCCCGGAAAGCGCGCCCACACATTCGCGGTAGCGCTGCCCCAGCAGCGGATGACCAAGATAGGCGCTCGCTTCGTCGAGCGAGGCGATGCCGTAATAATGGGCGGTGGGACTGGGCCCAAGCCCGCGAAGCTGGGGAAAGATGAACCAGATCCAGTGCGACCGCTTGGCGCCAGCGCGAATTTCGGCCAGCGCGGTCTCGTAAACATTCGCCTGCGCGTCCACGAAGCGGGCGAGGGTGGCGTTCGTCGTCATAGCACCAGCTGCCCCTGCGCCGGCGGATTGCCATAGACCTGGGTGACGGGGAGACTTCCCGGCGGCAGCCAGCGCAGCACCTCTTCGGCCGACACAGTGGCGTCGAGCCAGTCTGCCCATTGATCGCGCGCGAGCGGGATGATCTGGCGGTGATGATAGGGGGCGACATCGGGTCCTGCATCCATGGTCAGCATGGTGAAGGCTTCGCCTACCGGGCTGTCCCGCCATATGCCGGCAATGCAGAACCAGGGATGATCGGCCATGGTGAACAGCCATTTGTCGAGGCGCTTCTGCTTGGGGTCGGCCGGATCGGTGAATTCGTAGAAGCCATCGGCGAGGATCAGGCAGCGATGCGAGGTGAACGCCCGACCTTCGCTGCGGAAATTATAGACGGGCTTCCCCTTGGGGCTGAGCCAACTCCAGCGCCGGTTCACAAGGTCACCGACGCCGCGCTCTCCTTCTACGCTCCGCACGATCGACGCCATGTCGGTCATCCTGATGTCGGCGCGCGCGGGCACGTTGGGCGCTCCCTCCGGCATCCTGATCTTGATCTTGAGGTCCTCGAAATCCTCGGCGATCGAGGCGATATCGACCTCAAGCCGGTAATCGTTGCACATGGCTCCTCCACGCTGCTTGCCCGGTCCATCCGTTCCCTGTATGTTCACGCCATGGACTCGAAAGCTACACCCTTCGACTCCGATGCGCTCGGAAGTCGGCGCGCCATTATCCGGCGCAATCCGGATGATAGCCAAGAGATTGAGATGATCGAGGCTGCCTGGGGTTCCAATCCCCAGTTCAGCGATGGCGTTTCCTATGAGTTCATCCGGGCTGAGGGGAAGCGCTTCCCCAACAATCGGTGCCTGGTCCCGGCATCGGAATTCCACATCCGCAATGGCGAGAAGAAGTTTCGAGCCTTCCGCGACGATGGCAATTTCTTCTACCTGGCCGCCATCTGGGAACCCGCCATGGGGCATTGGCCTATCAGCTATCGGATCATTACCGTGGACGCCAATCCGGACATCATCATGTATCAGGGGCGCCACGGCGCGATCATCGAGCGGCGACAAGTGATGCAGTGGCTCGATCTCACCATGCCCGAAGCGGACCTGCTGGTGACGCCGCCGGCCGGAGTGTTCACGGTCGAAGAAATTCTGACGAAGCCGGTGCAGACGAGCCTGGCATTCTGATCGGGGCGCGACGTCGATGAACATGATTTATGCCTGTCGGTTGCCAAGCTGATCTGTTCGGCACCCCGTTACTGCCCGGCTTGCGCCAGGAGGATGACTTCCTCACCCCGGGGGAGGAGTGCGCGTTGATCGCGCGGATCGACGACGCGGGATTGACGCCCTTTCGGTTTCAGCAATGGACCGGCAAGAGACTGACCCACAGCTTCGGCTGGAGCTATGACTTTCAAACGGGTTTGTTCGCGCCCACCGACGCTATTCCCCCATGGCTGATGCCATTCAAGACGCGCGCGGCCAAGTTCGCAGGTCTTGAGCCCGACAATCTCGTCCAGGCCTTGCTCATCCGCTATGATCCGGGTGCCGGGATCGGCTGGCACCGCGATCGCCCCGTGTTCGAACATGTCATCGGGATTTCGCTCGGCGAACCCGCAACGATGCGGTTTCGACGGCGGGTGGGGACGCGATTTGAACGGACTTCAGCACCACTCGCGCCGCGGGCGATCTATCATATGAGCGGAGAGGCCAGACATGATTGGGAGCATAGCATCAGCGAGATGCAGGCTCCGCGATGGTCGCTAACGTTCCGCAGCCTTATCCATGGAGACGGTCAAGCACCCGCTTGACTAGAGCCCAGGCACCTTCACGACGAGGGTGCCCTTTTACCCTCACGATCCGGTCGATGGCATTCACATCCAGCCCAAGCGCACTTTGCTGGATGACGTGGGCATGATAATCGCTGAATTCGGCTAAATTGCTCATGTTGCTAACCTCCATTCGACCGATTTCGAACCTGGAGGACTCGTCGCCACCCGGCCAAATCTGAACGCTCACCACCATCATATTCCAGACTCCTTCTATCGCCGCGATGCTTCCTGAATTTCATCCTTCGGAAGCAATTCATTTCACATCTTCCTCACTTCGATAATCAGCGGCTGATGGCCGGTTCCTAGCGGCTGGGAGGCGCTCGCCAAGAGAGAGGACTGGCGTCAGTCAGCCCATGGCTTCAGATGCTACGTCTCCGGGGTGCTCGAGATCAGCTCCAACAGCGGCAACACGAGCCGAAGCGTGTCTGCGCCCGCACGATGCGGGGCGAGTATCTGATCTATCCAATCAGGATAGAACGTTATTCATATTCTACACGGGCGATCCTGGGGCTCTTCATCCGAAGAAGCTCCACCTTGAGCTGATTTGTGAGCCAGCCAAAATTTGGATTTCCTCCACTGCCGCGGTCGTTTGAGCCGATCAGCAGCCTGGCTAAATCGCGCCAATTTAGGTTGCTTGGGCTTCAAAATCCCTCTCCAGAACCTGCCGTTCGGGTGGCCTTGGCGTCCGTAGATCTGAAAGGCTGGGACTGGGACAAACCTGGCATTGCCATGCCACGGGTTGAGAGTCAGCTCTTATCAGAAGCCGCCGTTTAGCGCTGGTCCGCGCGGCGTGGCGTTACGACTGAAGCTAGGCCGATTGCGTTCAGGCAGGTTTGAGATGCGACGCTACGGGTCGCAGACTGGATTCCTTTTGGCCGATGTCAAATACGACGAACATTTGTTCGATGAGCAGCTTGCTCGGTGTCACGTGATGCCCCCGGCCCGACGGCTCGGGTCGGCGGCAAGGATCGGCAGAATCTCGGTCCGGCGTCAGGGGCTGTTCGGGGACATCAGCGACCGACCTGGGGACACTCGAGCAGCTTCTTCCTGCGATTCCATATTATTGTCAAATTTCGTCGGATTCCCGATTCGAATATCTAAATGAAATACGCAAAACTATTGCAGCAGTCTTAACTCATCTCTACATTGAATTTCATGATGGAGACGAATCGTGGTTGATAGTGAAAAGAGGACAAATTTTGTGCGATTGGCGGAAGGGCGCACGCAGATCGCGCTGGATGCAATCCGAAAGCTAGGAAATCTCTCAAACCGTCGGGCCTACGAATTCAGCGACACCGATATCCGAAAGATCAGCAAGGCACTGAAAGAGGCCGTGTCCGACCTCGAGAAGCGCTTCGGTTCCTCAACCGAGTCGTCGGACAGCTTCAAGCTCTAAACAGGGACGAGACCATGCGGCCGGAACACCTTGGAATTGGCGACAAGACCTTCCTGATCAACCGGCTGATTCAGCAGGCGCCGATCAACACGCTCATCCGCGAGTTTTTCAAGAACGCCGACGAGAACGCGGCCCTCGCTCCCGAAGGTAAGCGGCGCGTCGACATCTTTCCGACCGTGATCAACGGCGTGCGGAAACTGACGTTCTGGAATACTGGCGTCGGCATGACCGCGGCCGAACTTCGGCGCGCGACCGACCTCAGCTCATCCGTCAACAAGATGATGGCGCTCGACGGCAATTTCGGTATCGGCGCCAAGGTCTCAGGTCTCGCCGCATCGCCGGATGGCATCCGCTATCGTTCCTGCAAGGACGGCGAAGTCAACGAGGTAACGATCGGTTGGGACGAGGCGGAGCAGACATACGTCCGCTTCTCCGTGCAACTCGCCGATGGCCAAAGCGACACGATCTACGACGTAACTTCGGTCGTCCAGGCCGCCGGGACACCTACCAATTTCGACTGGACGGAGGTCGTGCTGTTTGGCGAAAGCCTTGACCACGACACGGTCGCCGAGCCGATCGGCACGGGCGTCCCGGTCGACCGCAGCTTCATCGCCACCTCCATTTTCAGGCGTTTCGTGCATTTCTCGCCAGGCGTGCAGGTCCGCATCGACGTCGCGATGACCAAGGGCGGCGGCAAGGATGAAACCGGCAGGTTCCGCCAATTGCGCACGCTCGACGAAATCCTCGATCGGCTTCCGCGCCATGAAGATGTCGTCGATGCGGAGACGGGCATAACCGTGCGGTATATCCACGACCCCCGGCACGAAGGGTCGAGCCATACCTACAGCGCCCGGGCCAATGCAGCGACCGGCTCAACGACGTTCTTGGCTCTTGTTTATCGCGGCGAGCGGTACGACTTTCGCACGCAGAAGGTCTGGTCCTCGGTCGCACCGACGTTCGGAATACCATTTGGCTCGAAGGTACTGACGGCTGAAATCCGGCTGCCCGAGGACGCGGCATTTCCAAACCAGTACCGCGATGCCCTGACATGGCGTCACGATCGATCGCCGCTGACTGCCGATCAATATGCCTATCTGGTCCGGCAGCTCATGCCCGACTGGGTGAAGGACGTCATCCGGGCGGAATCCCCGGACAGCGCAGACGATCTGAACGACCTCCAATCCGACCTTCAATCGCTGCTCGATGAACTTCGCGTCCCGACCAGTGTCGTTAAGAAGAGCCCGGAGCAGATCACTCGGTCCGAGGCCAACGATGCCGGGCTTGCCGAACCTGAGCCGACGACCCTTGAGTCCGAGGAAGACGAGGAGAAGATTCCGGGCCTCAAGCAGCCGGTGAAACGGCCGGAGCCCCGGGCCTCCACGTCCCGGATGCGTATGGCGCCGGAAGGCGCGACCGCGTCGAAACTCGCGCGGGCACTTGAGCGCGCTCCCGAAATCAAGATCCTCACTGAAGCCGACGAGATCGCCGACCGCGAAATGAAAAGCCGGGCGGCGCGCTTCTATCCGGAAGTGCAGACTTTGTTCGTCAACGGCCTGTATCCTGTCGTGGCCAAGATGGCGGACGAGCTTTCGAACGAGTTCTCCGATGCCGAGGATCCCGACGAAGCACGCGCAACCGCGTTGCAGGCGTCACAGCGCACTCTGGCCTTCAGGGTTGGAAAGGCCACCTGCTTTGCCTTGGCGAAGCGCATGCTGGATGACTGGTCGACCGAGGATCTTGAGCGTGCGACTTCGCCGGAATCGCTCTCGATGGCAGCGGACGATTATCGTCAGAGCCTGGCGTCGGCGCGCAAATGGATCAAGGACCGCGTCCGCATCGCCAGCGTCAGCGCGCTGGGATGATCGGCATGGTCGACCATCGTCCTTCGCGGCAGCTTGCCTGGCGCGCGCAATGACGGCGGACCAGTATCTCTATGGCATTCTGGCACGGGAAACCGTCGACACCAGCGCTAACTCGCCGTTGCGGCAGGTGGCCGTGACCCTGATGCCTCGATTGCGAGCATGGGCCAGCGAACTGCTTGTCGGCGTGCATCCAAGTGGATCTTTCGCCAAAGGCACGGCGAACGCCAGCGGAACCGACATCGACCTCTTCCTCTCGCTGCGGTCCGACACCACCGCCACCTTGAAGGATATCTACGACACGCTGTTCAACCAGCTTCAGCAGTCGGGATACACGCCACGAAAACAGAATGTTTCGATCGGCCTCAAGGTCGGCAGCTTCAAAGTCGATCTGGTCCCCGGCAAGCAGCAGCAGGCCAATTCCACGGATCATAGCCTCTGGCGCAATCGCGCGCAGACATGGACCAAGACCAATATCGGCACCCATATCGCCGCGGTCCAGCGGTCCGGACGGCAGAACGAAATTCGCGTCATCAAACTCTGGCGCAACCAACGGGGGTTGGACTTCCCGTCGTTCTACCTGGAGCTATCGGTAATAGCCGCCCTGAATGGCAACACCCAGGCCGGCTTTTCGGATCGGGTCTGGACGGCCCTGACCTTTCTCTCGAACCGCTTCGAAAACGCCCGCGCGGTCGATCCGGCCAACACCAACAACATCATATCCGACGACCTTTCGGACACCGCGAAAAAGGCGATCGCACGCGCCGCTGGCGAAACGCTGAAGGCGAAGACCTGGGGCGAGGTGGTCAAATGACGAGCTGGTCCCTTGAGGCGCTGCTGGCGGATCTGCATTCCTCGGTGACCGAGCAGCTTGCTCGCGCCCGGCGCACGATGGGTCATCCCGTTGCCAAGGGCGATGTTGCCGAGAACGTTTGGGCGCAGCTGCTGGCCGGCTATCTTCCGCAGCGCTACAAAGTCGCAAAGGCGTTCGTCTGCGACAGCGAAGGCCGCTTCAGCGATCAGCTCGATGTGGTGGTATACGACCGGCAGTATTCACCGCTGATCTTCGAGATGGACAATCAGGTCATCATCCCGGCCGAGAGCGTCTATGCGGTATTCGAAGCGAAGCAGGAGATCGATGCGGCACAAGTGAGCTATGCCGCGAAGAAGATTGCATCCGTGCGCGCGCTGAAGCGAACGAGTCTGCCCGTGCCGCATATTGGCGGGAGTTCGCCACCAAAGCCGCTGCAGCCCATCATCGGTGGATTGTTGACATTCGAGAGCGGCTGGTCGCCTCCCTTGGGAGCCAGCCTCGCCAAAGCGCTGGCAGATGCCGATGAAGATAGCCAGCTCGACATCGGCTGCGTCGCTGCCCATGGCTGGTTCGCCTGCGACGACGCTGGGTGCCATGTGATCAAAGACCAGGGCAAGCCGGCGACGGCGTTCCTGTTGGAACTGATCGCGCGGCTGCAGGGTCTAGCGACGGTTCCGATGATCGACATTCGGGCTTATGCGAAGTGGCTGACCGACTAAGAATCCGATGAAGCGAAGCCGACCGGCTTGGTTGCGTGGCCCGAAAGGCGGATATGAGCACAAGCCGACGCTCACATCAACGACACTGAATGTCTTGAGGTGGTCGCGAGCTGCCGGCGGCTCTGCGCCACTTTTTGTCGTTCTGGGATCAAGAAGGTGATCCTGGAAGCGGTCATTCATTCGAGGGGAATTACGAGTAACCTGATCGCCAGGCTTGGGACTTTCGAGCTTGTCCGCTTCGGAGTATCGCTATGGCTGAAGCTGCCGTTCGAGTGGCGGTAGCTGATTTCTGCTCTGCGTGATGACCAGCCGACGAAGCGGTCCTCTTATCGGACCCTGAACGCTTTATTCAGGACGTGTTCAATGCCGCCAGCTTAAATCCCACGATACAGAGGAGAGGCGGATATGCGTAAGCTTGGTTTGGTGGCGGCAGCGTCAATCTTGGCAATGGGGGTGATCTCGCCCGCCATGGCTCAATCCTATAATTGGTATCAGTCGCCGCACGACTATGACCACGATCAGCTCGACCAAGAGCATCAGGATGATCATGATTATCTCGGTGACATCCACCGCGACGCCCACGAGGAAGGAATGACTCGCCGGGAACATCGACGCCTGCATCGATACATGAACCGGGAACATGCCCGTGAACATCGGCAGCTCGGTCGCGAGCATCGCTGGGAGCATTGGGACAACCGGAACCCATATTATTACGGCTGGAGTTCACCTCGATACCGCTATGATCCTGACTATGGCTATTGATCATGTCGCATGGTTACCGCGACCGCTACCGATCGCGGTGACCATTCACTTATGCTTGCGCTTTCGAGACCGGCGGGCCTTGACATAGTGCCAGGTAAATATCGCCGGCAGTGACAGGCCTAAGAACCAATGGACCACACTGGTCCATGCACGGACCGCCTCTATTCCGACATAATAGAGCATATATCCGCTGATGATCAGCACCCCGAGGATACCGCTCAGCACGACCCCGGCGACCCGTTGATGGCGCTGTGACCAGCCCTTGGGAATATGCGCGATGAACATGCCGCCGATGCCGAGCAGGGCAGCGATGAGAAATAGGCCATGGATTTTCATCATCCATGGTTCGGCCGGATTGACCTCCGGACCGAACTCTCCCTCGATCTGCCCGTAATAATGGAGCAAAAGCCAGCAGGTTCCGCTGAGCCACAGGCCAAGGCCACTGGTGCTGAAAAGCGCGAGCTGCCATGTGGCGAGGCGCGCCGAACGACGATGCGGCATCAGGCGGCCTCCGCCCAAAAGGGTTCGCGCAAGACATATCCATTGTGCAAGGCGAGTATCCTGTCTGCGAGGCCCGTATCGGCCATGGCCACTTTCGTCATGGCGTCGGCAACGATGCATCGGTCGGCCAGCACGGTCACTCGATGGCCGATGAGCGATGCCTTGCCATCCCGGCCGATATGAGGGGCGTGCGGTACGCCGCCCATCTGTCGCCGATCGCGGAGATTGGCGGAACTCGCGACGGCGCAGTCGCGCACCGACAGCCCATGCCGCACCACATCATCCGCATCGCGGAACTGCACCTCCCATTCGCGCTCGCCAAAGGCCCGCAGATCACCGCCAGCATTCACTAGCCCTGTCTCTATGCCAGCGGCCTGCAAGGTTTCGACGGCGCGGTCGACCGCATGGCCCTTGGCTATGCCGCCCAGGTCGATCAGAAGCCGCCTCTTGCACCGGACATGCCGATCGTCGATCACCTCGATATCGGCGGTTGTGCCGGTATAGCGGCTGAGATGCTCGATGCCGTCACGCGGTAGGAAACCGCTACGGACCAAGGCCCGCCCCACGGCAACCTCGAAGAGGCCGTCCGTCGCTTCATGCAGCACGATCGCCATCCGCAGCACCGACACCGTCTCCGCGTCCACGGCAACAATCTCGCGGGGCGCGGCAGAACGTAGCCGTGCCAGGTCGCTGTCCGGATCATGGAATGACATGCGCGCATGGATATGGGCGATCACCCCAAAGGCGGCATCGATCGCCCCGATATCCGCTTCGGCAAGGCTGATCTCGACAAAGGTGCCCAGCCATGGCTGGCACCGGGTGACGAGCTTATCCCGCGAGGACAAGGGCATAGGTCGCCAACAGACGCTTGACCCCATCGGTGACGTGCCGACAGGAAAGGGTCGCCCCCGAGATATTCTTGATGTCCTTGTCGAGTTGCAGCGCGGCGCCGTTGCGCTTGCCGGCGAACTGGGCGCGCCATTTGGGATTGCGCACCTGGTCGCCATAGCTTTCCCGATAGTCCATGATCTCGACCGAGCGCACGGCGCCCGAAGCGTCGAGCGCGACGGCGAAGGTGATATATTCATGCTTGCCGACAACCTGATCGACGATAAGCCAGCCGCCGCGGGCGGACCGCCAAACTTTCAACTGACGGTTGAGGGGCGACACGCCGCTAGCCTTCCGGATCGCGGCGATTTCCGTGTTGCTCAGCGTGCGGAACGCAGGCGTCAGGGTCTCGCCGGGGAACATCAGGGACTGCGCCTGCTCGACGGAGAGATAGGTGGCTGCGTGGGCTGGCGGCGCGACCAGCGCCACCGGAACGAGAGCCAGCAAGGATGCGCGAGGGGCCGACATCAGAACACCCTCCCGACCTTCAGGCGGATGCCGTCCCAACGGGTATGCTCGTCGCCATAGATGCGGCCATTGACGATATTGTCGCGCTGCTCGTCATTATAGCCCTTGGCATGGATCTGGTAGAGCGCGGAGAGGGTGAAGAACCATTTCTGGCTGCCATAATGGATGTTCGGGCCGACGAAATGGGCCGTATGCTCCTGGCTGCTATGGCCGAGCCTGTAGCCGACAAACTCATTATGGTTGCGATATTCCAGGCCGAATGACCAGTTTGGGCGGAAACGGTAGGAAGCGCCCGCATCGAATTCCAGCTGGGTCGCCTTTTCGGTTTCCCCGTCCTGATGCTCACGCTCGAACTCGACAAAGGCGTTGGCGGCGAGCACCAGACGGTCATCGAGGAAATTCTTCTGCGCGATCACCTTGAGTTCGATCGCCCGTTCGTGCGGGCCGATTTCCGGCTCGACATAGAAGGCAAGGCCGAAGGGCTTCTTATAGGGGCTCATCACCCGCCAGATCATCTCGGCCGATACGGTGTCGAAGCGGAACCGATTGTAAGGGCGCGCCGGATCATGGGCGGGCGGAATGTCCAGACCCTCGGTGGTGCCGGCGACGCTGTTCCGGTTCGCGGAAATGTAGCTGCTGTTGAGATATCCGGCGATCTGGAAATTGTCCGTAATGCCATGCTCGACCTCGGTGCGGAGCTTGACGTCATGGAAATGGCCGTTGGCCTGTCCCTCGCGCAGCGTGACCCATTGCTCGACCTCGGTCTTGCCCTTGGGCATGACATCAGTCGTGTAGACATAGCCAAACAGCGGTTCGCCGGCCATTGCCGGACTTGAAAAAGCCATAGCGGCGGCCATGGCGACAGCACTTCCAACCCTCTTTCCTGTCATATGCGACCCCTTTGATACAAATGCTAACGGTTCTCATTTGCGCCGCTAGCGGTTTGCTATAGAGTCGGTCCATCACGGAATGGCAACATTGGGAAATTGTATAGAAATGGTAATCCATGCGTCATCCCGATGGGGACATCCGTGCGGCGTCGGGGGCAGGCCATGAAAATGCTGCTGGTGGAGGATGATCGGCAACAACGCGACTATGTGGCGCAGGGCTTGCGGGAATTGGGGCATCAGGTCGCATGTTTCGGCGACGGAACGGAGGCGATCGGCGTGGTTCTGGCCGGCGGTTTCGATGTGCTGATCTTCGACAGGATGCTACCCAGCCTGGACGGACTTACCCTGTTGCGCATGATACGGTCACAGGGATGCCAGACGCCCACCCTGCTGCTGACGGCCATGTCGGCCATAGAGGATCGGGTTGACGGGTTGGAGGCGGGAGCGGACGATTACCTCGTCAAACCCTTTGCCTTTGTGGAACTGGTCGCGCGCCTCAACGCGCTGGGCCGGCGTTCCCCATCCTGCGAAACCGTGACGATGCTGGAGGCGGGCGGCATCAGCATGAACCTGCTGCGCCGTGAAGTGCGCCGAGGGAACCGGACCATCGACCTTCAACCCCGCGAATATAGTCTGTTGGAACAGTTGTTGCGCAACGCCGATCGCGTCGTGACGCGCACGATGCTGCTCGACCGCGTGTGGAATTTCGGCTTCGACCCGAAAACCAACATCGTCGAGACGCATATGAGCCGATTGAGAGCCAAGCTCAACGAGGGCTTCGGCGATGATGCGATCAAAACCGTTCGCGGTTCGGGCTATATGATCGACAGCCGTGCTGGGTAGGTTCATGCCCCGCTCCATCAGGGCACTGTCGTTGAGCGTGGCGCTGGCCTCCGGCCTGATCGTTACCCTGCTGAGCCTCGCGACCTATGCCTTCGTACATGAGGAGATTGAACGCCAGATCAACCAGCGGATCAGGATCGAAGCCGATGTCCTGCTCGCCCATCACCGGCAGCACGGCTTTGCGGCGCTGGTCGATCTGGTCAACACCCTCGATCATCGTACCGGGCCGGAAGATGTCAGCTATCTGGAGGGGGCCGACAGCAGGGGGCGAGGCATGGGCTACATCGTGACCGATGCCTCCGGACGGCGCAGGGCGGGATCGCTCAAAGCCAGCGTGCCGCCGTCGGGATGGAGCGAGTTCGTTCCCTTTCGCGCTGCCGATGGGGCGTCCGCCATGGCCCAGGCCATCAACACGCCGCTGTCCGGCGGCGGGCGCCTCGTTGTCGCTGCCGACCGGGCCATAGTCGATCAGATGGATCTGCAACTGCTGACACTGTTCCTTGGTGCCTTCGCCCTGATCCTGGCCGTGGGCACCGCCGCAGTGGTTGGATTGGGTCGGCTTGTCGGGGCGCGCCTTTCGACCATGGAGGATTCGGCGGAAGCGATCATGGCCGGTGATCTGTCCCGCCGCATGCCGCGCAATGGATCGGGCGAGGAATTCGATCGGCTGGCCATGATCTTGAACAGCATGCTCGATCGCATCCAGGCCCTGATGGATAATCTCCGGCAAGTGTCCTGCGACATTGCCCATGACCTGCGCACGCCGCTCAGCCGCCTGCGCGGGCGACTGGAAGAGGTTGAACGAACGACCGCAGAGCCGCTTCAACGGGAGCGGTTGACCCTGGCCATCAGGGAAGCCGATGATCTGCTTGATCTCTTCTCATCCATCCTTGCGATATCCGAGATTGAAGGCCAATCGATCCGCAGCCGCTTTCAGACCGTGGATTTGGCCGAAGCGACCCGGGACATCGCTGAGGCGTTTCGCCCAGCCTTCGATCAGGCGGGCAAGTCGCTCATGCTGGAGATTGCCCCGGCGACTATTCTCGGAGATCGGCAACTCATCCAGCGATGCCTGGCGAATCTACTGGACAATGTGCTGGTTCACACGCCGCCCGGCACGGCAGCGACGATTGCAATGGAAAAATGCGATAAGGGGATCGCGCTGCTCATCATCGACAATGGGCCGGGCATTCCCGATGAGGATCGCGAACGGGTTTTTCGCCGCTTTGCACGGCTTGACCGAAGCCGATCGACATCGGGCTACGGCCTGGGTCTCAATATGGTGGCGGCCATTGCCGCCGCCCACGATGCGCACGTCCAGACTCTGCCCACCGGTGCTGGCATGACCGTCGAAATCGTCTTTCCCGCCGCAAAACGCAGAGCCTGAGATTTATCCGTTTAACTGTCTATCAATCGTCGTCATCATCATGGTGGCGGTGGTGACGCCAATGCCGGTCATAATCGCGATACCCGCGATACCCGCGATAATCGCGCCTGTCATAATAACGCGGGTAGCCATCATAATAGTAATAATATGACCGATAATGGGGCCTGTAATATCTCTCTCGGTAATAATAATCGTCGTCATAATAATAGCGCGGCCGATCGGAAGCTATGGCCGCACCGATCGCGAGGCCGACAATTCCAGCGCTCAAGGCAACCGCCGTGTCATCGTCATAGTGACGGGAATAATAGCGATGATGGTCGCGTGCCTGGGCGGGCGTCGCGCTGATCGGCACGGACGCCGCCAGCGCCAAGCCCAGGGCTGCTTTGCGGAGGATTTTCATCTCCAGCCTCCTACTTCTTGCCCGGTCCGCCTTCTGCGGAAGGGATCAATGATCATTCAAGCACGGGCGCGCTGAACTCGATCTGAACCCGCCCTATGTTGCGGGGGCGTAGACAGCCTGCGGCTGCACGCCCCCGCATCCTCCCGCCACAGGAGGAAGTGCCGATATTGTCTCAGCAGCCGGAGTTTCGGTCGACCTCCCGGCCCAGCAACGCACCCGCGCCCGCCCCGATGATGGTTCCCGGCGCGCGATCACCATAACGATCGACCGAACGGCCCAGCAGCGCACCGGCCGCGCCACCGATCAACAAGCCCGTTGTCCCGCTGCCACCGCAGCGACGGCGCGGCTCATCGCGATAATAGCGCCGTGGCGCGACATAGCGCGGGCGATGATAGTCCCGCTCCTCATAATAGCTGCGGCGATAACGGGGACGATCATCGTCATCATCGTCGTCGCCTTCCTCATGATATTCTTCACGATACCAGCTGCGCCCGCCATCATGGGCATGGGCCAGGGATGGCAGTCCGGCCAGCATCGAAGCGGCCAGGGACAGTGCCAACAGGGGCTTGCGCATCATCTTTTATCTCCTCCTCAGACGACCCGTCGTCTCCACGGGAGAGGTTATTGCCGCAGGTGTCTGGCGGGTTTCTGAACAGAAAAGTCAGCCATTGTTCAGCAAGGCAGCGTGTTGACAGCTTGCAGGGCTACAACTATGCGACCGCCTCGCAATAGCATATTTGTCGTAAATTGTATCAACAGGGGTTCTGAATGGTTCGCGAGAGGTCCATATTTCCGCGATTTTTGGCGGGTCGCTTGCATGCTGCCGTGGCGCTTGGCGCGGTGGCTCTGTCCACGCAGGCCCATGCCGATGAAGCGGAGCGGTCCGACATCATCGTCACGGCAGACCGCCTTGATTATACGCCGAAACAGGTCAGCGCGGTGAAGATCGACGCGCCGCTGAAGGATATTCCCCAGACCGTTGATGTCGTGACGGAGGCGGTCATGCGCGACCAGCGCGCCCTCTCGATGCAGGATGTGCTCAAGAATATTCCCGGCGTCGGTTTCTCGCATGGCGATGGTCAGCGCGACCAGGTATCGATCCGTGGCTTTTCCGCCATCGCCGACCAGTTCGTGGACGGGCTGCGCGATGACGCGCTCTATTTCCGCGACCTTTCGAATATCGAGCGAGTGGAGGTCATCAAGGGGCCCGCGTCGGTCCTATTCGGCCGGGGGTCTTCGGGCGGCCTCATCAACCGTGTGACCAAGAAGCCGGGCGTCAATCTGGGCGAGATCGGCATCAGCTATGGCAGCTGGGACGACCGTCGCGCCGAAGCCGACATCGGCATCGCGCCCGAAGGCAGCATCGCAGCCTTTCGCCTGACCGGCGCCATCGAGCGCGCCGATGGTTTCCGCAGCCAGCAGTTCCTGCGCCGCGAGACGATTGCGCCGTCGGTATCGCTCAAGCTCAGCGATCGGACGCAATTGCTGGTCCAGGGCGACTATCTGCGCGACCGGCGCGTGACAGACTTCGGTATCCCCGCTTTTCAGGGGCGCCCGGTCGATGTGCCACGCTCCACTTATTATGGTTCGGCCAACGCACGGAAGGATGATTACAGCCAGTCGAAAGTCTATTCGGGCACGGTCACGCTGACCCACCGGATCGATGACGATACCAGTATCCGCAATGCCTTGCGCTATTATGACTATCGGCTCGACCGGCAGAACACGCTGGTCGGCTCGGTCAACGAGGTAGCGCGGACCGCGTCGCTCAACCGCTCGGCCCTGGATCGCAACGAACATGGCTGGTTCGATCAGTTGGAACTGATGCGTAAGGTGCGCTTCGCCGGCATGGAGCATCAACTGCTCTTCGGTGTCGAGGTCGGGCGGCAGATCAAGGATGTCGCGACCTATTCTCGCAACGGCATCGCGACCGTCGATCTGTTCAACCCGGTCCTGCCTGTCATCACGACCAACGGCAGCCTGACTGCCGACAATCGCGGCACCTTCGATACGCTGGGCTATTATGTGCAGGATCTGGTGTCGATCGGCGAACATCTGAAGGCGCTGGTCGGCGCACGCTATGACCGGTTCAAGCAGGCCACGGACGATCATCTGCCCGGCCGTTCCGACCTGTCCCGCACCGACACCAAGGGCAGCCCGCGCGCTGGTCTCGTCTGGCAGCCGACGGAGAGCCAGTCCTACTATGTCTCCTGGAGCCGTTCCTTTCAGCCGTCGGGCGAAGCCTTCTCCATTGCGGCCAACAATGCCGACATCGCGCCGGAAAAGACCGAGAACAAGGAAGCGGGCGCCAAGTTCAATTTCCTCGACGGCCGGATCGTAACCACCATTTCGGCGTTCAATCTGCGCCGTTCGGGGATCAAGGCTGCCAATCCTGCCGCTCCGACCGTGCTCATCCCTATCGGTGTACAGCGCACGCGCGGCATCGAACTGTCGGGCACGGTCAATCTGGAAAATGGCTGGCGGGCGATCCTGGGCTATGCCTATCTGGATGCCAAGATCGCGGACTCGGCCAATGCGGCGCTGATCGGCAAGCGCGCCACCATTACGCCACGCCATGCCGCCAATGCGTGGATTGCCAAGGATTTCAGTGACAGCTTCGGCCTGGGCGCGGGCGGCAACTATGTCAGCAACCGTTTCGCTGATCCGGCCAACACCGTGACGCTGCCGAGCTATTTCACGGCGGATGCGATGGCATGGTATCGGCTGGGTCCGATCACCGCGCAGGTCAACGTGACCAATATCTTCGATAAACATTATATTGTGTCGGGCCATGGCACGAGCGCCAACCTCAACCTGCCCGGTGCGCCACGTGCCGCCATGCTGACGCTGCGCTATAATTTCATGGGCGGGAGGGATTAGGCTCTCGGCGGCATTTCCGAAAAATAGGGCCGGCCATCTGGCCGGCCCAGTGAAGAAACTTGGAGATGCCAAGCCTCTCGGGTCGCACACACCATTTCCTCCAACATGTCCGATTCGGATTGGATGGACTGGACATTAACTCTCATTTCCGAGCGGGCGCTGGCGGTGCTGCTGCTCGTCCTTTTGCATCCTGTCGTACCGACATGGACTATCTCGCCTGGTACGGGCAGCCATGCAGATGTTTTTTGTCTATGTGGGAGCGGCCTTGGCGGAGATCGCTGGCTCACGACCATATCTGTCGTAGCTAAGCCTCGCGACAGCTCACTCTCCGGTTTCAATGGCGCGCGAAGACCCTCGTGCCGCCCGCACCAAAGGCGGTGACGACATAGTGTTGGGGGGGCTGGCCCGGCACTTCCATTCCGGGAGAGCCAAGGGGCATTCCGGAGACAGCAAGACCGGACACACCCCTGGGGCGCTGAGCAAGGACGCGCTTCATGTCTGTGATCGGAACATGGCCTTCGAACACCATGCCGTCGATCACGGCGGTGTGGCAGGACACGAGCGTTGTCGGAACCCCACGCGCCTTCTGAAAAGCGCCTCTCGCCTGATCGTCGATCATGGTCACGCGGCGGCCGAACTGGGTCTGGACCTGCGCAGCCCATTTCTCGCAGCAGCCGCAGCCCGGATCGCGATGCACGATGATCGGCGTGGCCGCGCTGGCTGCGGTCGAAAGCAGCATCACTGTCGCTGCAATCAGCTGACGTTTCATAGTTCGAACTCTCCTTGCCTGATTCTCCATACGCGCATGATCACGCGACCCCTCAATCTGACACTTTTACAGGTTTGAATTTCTGACGAAACCTTTGGATATGGCCGTTGAAATCTGAAAATCACTGGCCCTTCGTCGCAGTGAGGGGCCAGACCGGCATCATGGACAATTGTGTAACCGCGCCAGTCATTAGGATATAGTGGATAGTCAGGGCTTGGGTGTCCCTCCATCACCATGGTTATTATGATGCCCGTGGCCGTGGTGCATGAAGAGATGCATTGCGGGGCAGGCCAGAAAGAGAAGATAGGGAGCCAGTCCAAAAATATGTCCCCAATGCTCGCGCGCCGCGTAGAACAGCAGTCCCGCCAGAACGGCAACCGCGAACATGAGCGCCATATTGCTGGTTTTTGACATCATATCACCTCCGTGACGCCTGATGGTAATGTGCTCATCCCATCCCAGCTTTAGGTATAGTTACGCATTCAGCCACAGCCCTGCCGCCTGACAGAATGTCAGGCCCCGTCGGAGCCACGTTGGAGCAACGGACATATGAAGCATGATCACGACGCGCATCATGGGCACGGTCCAGACTGCGGCGCGAGCCATGCCGGAATGTCGCAAGCAGATGATCCAGGTCACAGGAAGACTGGTCCAAAACCGATAGCGTCCTCGACCATCTGGACCTGTCCGATGCACCCGGAGATCCGGCAGGATCATCCCGGCGCCTGTCCGATCTGCGGCATGGCGCTGGAACCCGAAATCGCCATGGCTGAGGCCGGTCCGAGCGCCGAGCTTGTCGACATGACGCGTCGCTTCTGGATCAGCCTTGTGCTGACGCTACCGGTGTTTGCGCTGGAAATGGGTGGCCACCTCGTCCCGGCACTCCACCATCTTGTTACCGAGCGGATGTCGACCTGGATTCAGTTCCTGCTCGCCACGCCCGTTGTCCTGTGGGGTGGCTGGCCCTTCTTCCAAAAGGCCTGGCTGTCGCTCAAGACCCGTAACCTCAACATGTTCACGCTTATTGCCATGGGGACTGGTGTCGCCTGGGCCTATAGCGTGGTGGCGACGCTTGCGCCGGACATCTTCCCCATGGCTTTCAGGGAAAATGGTGGCGTCGCCGTCTATTTCGAGGCGGCGGCGGTAATCACCGTGCTGGTGTTGCTGGGCCAGCTTCTCGAACTGCGCGCCCGCGAGCGCACGTCTGGGGCAATCAAGGCTCTGCTCAACCTCGCGCCCAGGACCGCGCGAAGGCTGCGCGGCGATGGCAGCGATGAGGAAGTCTCGCTGGATCAGGTCGTGGTCGGCGACAGGTTGCGGGTGCGTCCAGGCGAAAAGGTGCCGGTCGACGCGGTGGTCGAGGAGGGCCGCTCGGCGATTGATGAGTCGATGGTGACCGGCGAATCCATGCCTGTTACAAAAACGATCGGAGACCAAGTGATCGGCGGCACCATCAACCAGAGCGGCGCGCTCGTCGTCAGCGCCGAAAAGGTCGGCCGCGACACCATGCTTGCCCGCATCGTCCAGATGGTGGCGCAGGCGCAGCGTTCCCGCGCGCCGATCCAGCGGCTGGCCGATCAGGTGGCCGGATGGTTCGTCCCTGCCGTGCTGCTGGTGGCGATCACGGCCTTTGCGATCTGGGCGATCTGGGGTCCCGAACCACGCTTCGCTCATGGCCTGATCGTGGCGGTTGCCGTCCTCATCATCGCCTGCCCCTGTGCCCTCGGCCTCGCGACGCCCATGTCGATCATGGTAGGTATCGGTCGCGGTGCAGGCCTTGGCGTGCTCATCAAGAATGCCGAGGCACTGGAGCGGATGGAAAGGGTCGACACACTGGTCGTCGACAAGACCGGCACATTGACCGAGGGCAAGCCATCGGTCGTCAACATCCTTGCCGTTCCGGGCTTTGAGGAAAATGACCTTCTCCGGCTTGCCGCCGGGGTTGAGCGGGCTTCCGAACATCCCCTAGCGCTGGCGATCGTAGCTGCGGCCGAGGCGCGCGGCCTGACGCTGCCGCCGGTCGATGGCTTTGACTCCCCGACTGGGAAGGGGGCCGTCGGCACTGTCGAGGGCAAGCATATTATGCTCGGCAATGCCCGCTTCCTGGAGGAAGGCAGCATTTCGGTTGCTGCGCTGGCCTGGCAGGCAGACGCACTGCGAGGAGACGGCGCAACCGCCATCTCCATTTCTATCGACGGCACGGTTGCGGGCGCTTTTGCCATTGCCGACGCCATCAAGCCGACCACAGCTGAAGCGCTCGCCGCCTTGCGCAAAGCGGGCATCGTTGTGGTCATGCTCACCGGCGACAATCGCACGACGGCGCAAGCGGTCGGACGACGGCTCGGCATCGAACAGGTGGAAGCGGAGGTGCTGCCCGATCAGAAGAGCGCAGTGGTCGCGCGCCTCCAGGGCGAAGGTCATATCGTGGCGATGGCCGGAGACGGAGTCAATGATGCCCCGGCACTCGCCGCCGCCGATATCGGTATCGCCATGGGTTCGGGCACCGATGTCGCGATCGAAAGCGCCGCAGTGACGCTGCTCCATGGTGATCTGACAGGCATCGTGCGGGCACGGGCGTTGAGCCGAGCAACCATGTCCAACATCCGGCAGAATCTGTTCTTTGCCTTCATCTACAATGCCGCCGGTGTGCCTATTGCCGCCGGCCTGCTCTATCCCTTTTCCGGCCTTCTTCTCTCGCCGATCATCGCGGCTGCTGCCATGGCTTTGTCCTCGGTCAGCGTGGTCGGCAATGCGTTGCGATTGAACCAAGTGAAACTGTGAAAGTGGGAGTGGCGCAAGGAACTGGCGACTGGCAATTCAGCTTAATGAAAAAACGGACTGACCGGTCCTGAGACCGCAAAGGTTCGTTAGCCGACGCCGCGTGAATGACAGCTATCCCCGCGACCACGTTCCGAACCGGACATTCGCCTACCGGCCAGGTCCAGCCGGAAACAGCGAGGCGAATTGCCCTGTCAGCTTAGTTGAGCATCGAGATACTGGCGGACGACATAAAGATCCGCAACGTTGCCGCGGGACATCCGCTCAAGCGCCGTACCTCCCCCAAACACGTCGGCGCTGTTTGCCGCGCGCATCCACGCACTGGCTCGTGCAGGATCCGGCAGGAGGATGTTAATCGCCTTGAATATGCCGAGGACGTAGCTGATCCTCTCCAACCGGTCTCGGCCCAGCCTGGCGGCTTTGCCAACCCTCCACCGATGGAGGGTTGGCCGGCGGGAGATAGCGAGCAGCTTCATCTGCTCCGCTTCACTGAGATGCCAGGCATCGGCGATACCGAAAAAGGTCCGCAAGGCTGGCCCGCCGAGGTTTTCGGATACTTCGTTGGTCCCACGCTTCTCAATGGACATGGCTGATTCCCGCGCAGTGGCCGCTGTGCGGCGTGCTGATGGCTGGATGCCTTTGGAAAGTCCGGCCACCGCTGCCGCTTTCTTGTTGATCAGGCATTGAACTGCCCAGCCGCTCGGAACGCGTTCCAGTCGCGCTGCGCCTCCGCATGACCTTCGTCGCAGCAAACGTCCCGGGCATGCAAGCCAAAGCCATTCGCGCTCAGCCTTCTGGCAGGGAGCAGGATGTGGACATGTGGATCATTCGCCGAGCCGGCCATGAACGGAGCGTGTAAAACCATGAGGGCCGCAAGCTGGAGCCGGCTGACGAAATAGGCTCGTACCCAGGCTCGGATCTCCTCCCAACTGACATGGAGGGGAAGATCGCTGCTGAGGTCGATCGTGAACTGAGCAAAGCCATTCCTTTCGATCGAAGGTTGCGTCGCATCGAAGCGCGCAAGCAGATGATCCAGGTCCGAATACTCCCCTGGTGATGTGGGGGGCAGCAGCAGATCATGCCTGGCAGCCTGGTGTCCGGCAGGCTGCAACTTGGCGCGAACCGTGGCGGCGATCCCGGTTCTCGGCCCGCTCTCCTTCCAGAAATAGCGGTGATACCGGAAATCCGGCTGGCCGCTGCAATCGGCCCGAAAGCAGGAAAGTGCTTCTGGCTCGGGCTTCGCCACTATCTTCGTTTTTGTCTTCGTCCTCACGCGCGGACCTCCTTCGGCGCATTCCATGGGCAAGCAGCGGCGAGTCCCGCTTCGCGTTGGCGGGCGCTGGCAAAAGGTGGATGATCGGTAAGAAGGAGGCTATATTGACTGGCCTTCAAATATGGACTGCCATCATCGGCACGCGGAACGAACCAGAGTTCTCCGTCGGCCGACCAGCCGCGGTAATCGATAAGCCACGAGTTGCGGCTATGCATGCAGATGTCGAAGCTCACCTGGTAAGCGTCGAAGCGGAGCAGCAGGATATCCAGGCCATGCCGTAGGCATATTTCTTCGGCCGGATCCCAGCCGAGCGGCCGAAACTGCGACGTGCCTGTGACGAGTAGATTGCGCTCCATGAGCAGTATTCCGCCCTCGGCGCCGGGAAGCCGGTGGTGAGGCTCTAAATCGATTAATCCACCGATCTGATGCGCGACCGCCAGCAAGCGGCGGCGCACCGCCTCACGGACAAACGGCTGGGTTTGCGCCTCCCCTGCGGGACGCGACATGATGGGCATGTTCATTCGATATGTACCTTATTTGCAGGGGAGCATGGTCAACGAGCCGAGCCACGCATCTCCCGATTTTCATTTCACTTCGCTCAGCTGCCTGAGCTTCCTGTTCTTTCACCGCTGTTGCTCGCTGGTGGCGGGCAGCAGATTTCTCCAAGCCAATGGAGGCGGTGCTGCTCTCGGCAGACTGGGCCGCGAATTCGCAGCCCATGCTTATATGAGGTGGCCCCCCGCCATAGCCTTCCACCGGATACCGCCGACCAGCAGACCAAGGTCGCGGGTCTCAGGGTCGCTGAAGGGCACTTGCTCGTCTGGTGTCATGCGCTTCATGGCGAGATCGAAGCAGCGCGGATCCAGATCCCGATCCGAAGGATCGGGGATCAGCCAATTTGGTCCGTTAATGTCTGCCGCCCACAAACGCAGGCCCCGAAAGACGTGCGTGTCGCCTTCACGGCAAAGGATCGCAGAGATACGGAAGTCGGCCGCCGTCCCGATCCACGCGGGCTCCACCAGCAGCAGGTCGAGCCGTGTTTCGCGCACGGCCGCGAGAAGTCGGCCGAGGGACACGTTCCGGCGCCAATGGGCGAGAACGAGGTCCGGCCCACGGCAGTAATCATATCCTGCAAGCACCGGAGGCAGGACGTTGGCGCATGGCTCTGTCTGCCAGCCAGCAATGGTAGCGAGAGCGATCGTGCCATTTTTTGCCAGCGCCTCGCGTTGCCGGTCTTCTTCGTTGAGGTAAAACATGAGTTAGTACTCGCTTGTCAGAACCGGGACGGCTGCGATCCCGGTGCTTGGGAATGTCTTTCACTTTTCAGCGACAGCCACTTCCCTCATCCAAGCTTCTCACGGGCAAGTGCTGCTCATCGCCCGATGGCAGCGGACAACTGCTGCTGACGATGGACGTCAGCAATTTGTGTCATCCTCATATTGCCGGCCCGCCTTTCAACCGTCCCGATAAATAGAGTTGTTCGACGAGCGAAGGCGCTTCTTCTGTGGCTTCGATCGGGCGTGCGGCGGCCGTGACCCTTTTTCCCTGAGTATTCGTCGGGCGCGCGCGTCCTATGACGAAACGTTTGAACGTGGCGTCCAGATCGGCCGGAGGAGCTGGGCTCGTATTCAGCAACGCCAGAAGAAAGGGCGCGCTCGCGTCGTCGTGTGAGAGTTTCCGATATGCCCGCACAAGATCATCATTCTCAGCGTACACCTGCCTAGCGCCCTCCTCCTGCCGTTCCACGAAAAATTTCGGTACGGGGCTGACGAACGCGTCACGAACAAGCTGGAATGCCTGACTGTGGAGAAGCGCGCCTTTGCCAGACAGTTCCAATTCCATCGCAGCATCGTGACTTGCTTGGCGTCGCTCACCCAGCCTGAAAGGCTGCGCCGCGTCGAACCAGTCGCTGAAGCTTGTGTTGTCGATTTGCTTGGCCTGGGGCTTTTGCCGGCGCTTCTCGCGATCCTCGTCCATCAATTCGCGTGCTCGCGCAGCTTCCGCCATCGACGAGCTTTCAACCATTTGGGATTGTGCAGGTGCGGCTTGATCTGGTGATTCAATCTCTTCGACGGCTTCTGCCTGCTCCCGCGACGGCCCGCCTGCGGTAACGTCGTGCGTCATGCGGACCGCGGTGGCGTCCGCCTTTGCCAGCCGGTCCATCGCTTGCTGATTGGCATCCATCTCGGCCGCAGCCTTTACGAATAGGACGTTCTTGATGGCGGCTAATTGTCCATCAGCGTCCGACAGAATGTTGAGCTGGCGTTCCGTTTCATCCACTTCTTGCGAGACAGCCTCAAGGAGGGATGAATGGCCTTGAGCGGACCGAAGTCTGCCAGCAGCCATATCATTTTTTCTCTCCGACCTGACCTCGCTCTCGAACTTTTTCGTGTTGCCGGGGGACGCCTGTCCCCGGTCTCCGCGAGAAAGATGTGTGTATTGGGCTGAGCTGCGTTCGGCTGCGAGCGCGCGGTTGAATGATCGGGCGATGAAGCGGCGTTGCAGCTTGAGACCAGCAGGAGTTTCAAGCGATCGGCGTTTGAAGGCGGCGAACGTCCATTCGTGATCGCTGACTCTGGTCATGGGACGGAGATTGAGAAGGATGTGCGCATGGAAATTGCGCTGGTCACCTTGCTCGTCCGGCTTGTGGAGGGCGGCCGTGAACGGCAGACTCATGTTCTCCAGCGGCTTAACGAGAGAGGCCAGAAGGCGGGCTCGCGCTTCCGGCTCAAGCTCATGGGGCAGCGCGATAATGACGTGGCGATAGACGCCCGCATTGTCCCGATCCAAGGCCTCGAGTTGTTCAATTTGTCGTGAACAAGAGACCCGTTCTTCCAGATGGTCACCCATACTGCTGATGATATTGCCCTCGATCTGCTCGAGTGCATCGGCTCGCTCAATATATCGCAACTTGCGGCCGAATTCGCCAGACTTCCAACGGGCGGTACGGGCGTTGCTACGCTTCTGCTCCTGACGAAATTTTCGATCCCTACCCGAACTGAACCCACGCGGAATCCATTCGAGGAACAAATCGCGGGGCAGGGCGCCGGGAGACGGCGCGGTCCCGACACCCCCCTTACCGTATTCGAAGTGCCGATACAGTTTGGCAGGACAAGTGGCCTTCAATCGCAGGCGTTCGGATTTCTTGATTGCGGCCCGCAATTTCTGACCATCGCGCCTGGCATCTTCCTCTTCGCGTCGGCGTAATCGTCGGGCGAACGCTCGGCTTTTCTTTGTTTCGCGTTCTTCGAGCAGCGCAGCCCGATCCGCTTGCCCGTTCGCCTTCAGTCGCTGGACTTCCTGACGGATTCCCTGGCTCGCCTTGCGACCCTCTTTCTGACGTGCGCCATGAGCTTGCGACAGAACGTGAGCAGCGAGTTTGCGGTCAGTCGACCAGCCTGTCCAGGAGTCCATGGCCCCTCCGTGGACCAGGAACGTTAATATCTATCTATGCTTGGGGGGAGGCGCGGGTCTTGTTTTTCGAACAAGACGTTGACGCGCCTCCCCCCTCTTACTCTCTTCTTGCAACCTCAACCCTTTCGCAGCAGCTTGCTGGATCAAGCGCGGCAGCGCCTGTAGTGCTGTGTCTGGCCTGTGATTCCTGCCCAATTGCGAGCTCGCAATCGCGTGGAAATAGGTGGGCGGCGGTACTTCTCCTGATCGCCGTACATGGTAACCCAGAGGCACGTGTTGGCAAAAGCAGGACTTGCCCGGCGGGCGGTCGCCTCGGAGATGGGGCGTGGTATGTCACGAAACCAAGTCTCGTGAGGGCAATTATGCTCGCTTCGCGTAACAGCGTCACACTGGAGGAAACCGAGATTCTTGCCGTTGAGTGTTTCTGAAAATCGTTGCTATGCCAGCGCGCGCCCGGCAGAACACCGGCTAAGTTATGATCACGGAAGCAGATACCTGTCGGAAGCTGATTGTCCCCCGCCTGCAGGATGCCGGTTGGGACGACGCGCCGTGCGCAATTCAGGAGCAGCGCACGTTCACCGATGGCCGCGTCATGTTCGTCGGCGGAGCGCCCCGTCGCGGGCAGAAGAAGCGGGCTGATTATATCCTGCGCTACCGGCCTGACTACCCGATTGCGGTAATTGAGGCAAAGGCCGGGTATCGCTCCGCTCAGGATGGTGTGCAGCAGGCGCGCGACTATGCCGAGATGCTGGGCCTGCGCTTCGCCTATGCCAGTAATGGACATGAGATCATCGAGATCGATATGGTGGCAGGGACGGAGGCCATCCGTCCCAACTTCCCAACGCCAGAGGAACTGTGGGCGCGGTTACGTGACCGGCTCAATCTGCCTGAACCGTCGGCGGAGCGCGTGCTCGAACCGGGTTTCCCGGACGTTGATCGGCCGTTGCGATATTACCAGGAAATCGCGGTCAACCGGTCACTGGAGGCGATCCACGGTGGTCAGCGACGACTCCTCCTCAACTTATGCACTGGCGCGGGCAAGACGGCCGTCGCCTTCCAGATCTGCTGGCGACTATGGTCTGCCGGCTGGAACAAGCGCGGCGATCATCGCCGGCCGAAAATCCTGTTCCTTGCGGATCGCAACATCCTTGTCGATGATCCGAAGGACAAGACCTTCACGCCGTTCGGCGACGCACGCTGGAAGCTCGGCGCCGGGTCGGTCAGCCACGGACGCGATATCTATTTCTCAACCTATCAGGCGATCGCGGCAGACGAGCATCGCCCCGGCCTCTATCGCGAGTTCGCGCCGGACTTCTTCGACCTGATCGTAATCGACGAATGCCATCGCGGCAGCGCCCGAGCGGACAGTTCTTGGCGCGAAATTCTAAACTGGTTTGAGCCTGCCTTTCAGCTCGGCATGACTGCAACGCCGCTGCGAGAGGAGAGCCGGGACACTTACGCCTATTTTCAAGATGCGCTTTACACCTACAGTTTGGCACAGGGTATCGCCGACGGCTTCCTCGCTCCCTATCGTGTTCACCGCATCGTTACCGATCTGGACGCTGCCGGCTGGCGGCCGAGCGCGGGCGAGCTAGACCGTTACGGTCGCGAAGTTCCCGACGAGGAATATCAGACCCGCGACTTCGAGCGCACTGTGGCTTTGCGCGCCCGCACCGAGGCCATCGCCCGCCATTTGACCGACTTCCTTAAGAACACCGATCGCTACGCCAAGACGATCGTCTTCTGCGTCGATCAGGATCATGCTAGTGAAATGCGCGCCGCGCTCGTTCGGATTAACGCCGACATGGTGGCGAAGCGCCCTGATTATGTCGCCCGCGTCACAGCCAATGAAGGCGATATCGGGAAGGGCATGCTGAGCCGTTTCCAGGATCTTGAGACGGATTCGCCCGTCATCCTTACAACGTCGCAGTTGCTCACGACTGGCGTCGATGCACCCACCTGCAAGAACGTCGTGCTGGCGCGGGTCGTTGGCTCGATGGCCGAGTTCAAGCAGATCATCGGCCGTGGCACGCGCCTGCGTGAGGATTACGGCAAGCTGTGGTTCTCCATTCTGGACTACACTGGAACCGCGACAGAGAAGTTCGCCGACCCGGGCTTCGACGGGGAGCCTACGGCCGATATCCATACCGAGATCGACGACGCTGGCGCGGTAGTCGCGACCGAGGTCGAGGAACATGATCAGCCCAATGACGGTGACGAGGATACGGGACCAACCGTGCTGCCACCGGACGACGAAGACGATGGGATGCCGCGGAAGTTCTACGTCGACGGCGGCGACGTGGAGGTGGTGGCCCACCTCGTATATGACCTCGACAGCGACGGTAAACGGCTGACCTGCCGGAAGCTGACCGATTGGACCGGAGAGAAAGTGCGAACGTTGTTCGCTACCCCGGCGGCTTTCCGCGCTGAATGGGCGATGCCCGACAAGCGCAGCGCCGTCATCGATGCGCTGGCCGAACGCGGGATCGATCTGCACGCGCTCGCCGTCGAAGCTGGCCGCCCGGACGACGATCCGTTCGACCTGCTTTGCCATCTCGCCTGGAACGCGCCGCTCACCACGCGCGCCGAGCGTGCCCGCCGCCTCCGCGATGCGGGCCTGTTCGACCGGTATGGCGACGATGCCCGCGCGATCCTCGGCGCGCTGCTTGATCGATATGCCAGCGGCGGTGCCGACGAATTGGCTTTGCCTCATGCGCTCAAGGTCCAGCCGGTGTCGGACTTCGGCAACCCAAGCGAAATCGCCCGCCGATTTGGCGGCCCGCAGCCCATGCGCGAGGCCGTCGCTGAACTCACCGCCGCTCTCTACGCGGCCTGACCTAATACTGAAGGAAGACGATGGCGCGCCAGCCAAAGAAAACTGCTGCCCCACAGACCACGGCCCAGCGCCTTGATTCGATCGTAAGGGCGGCACGGAAGATCATGCGCAAGGACAAGGGGCTGAATGGCGACCTTGATCGGCTACCCATGCTTACTTGGATCATGTTCCTCAAGTTCCTCGATGATCTTGAGCGGGTGCATGAGGACGAGGCAGAGCTGGCGGGCGAGCCATTCCATGCAGCGATCGAGGCACCGTATCGTTGGCGCGACTGGGCGGCCGACAAGGCGGGGATCACCGGCCCCGACCTGCTCTCCTTCATCAACGCCGACGAGCCGGTCCGGCCTGACGGCACGAAAGGCCCCGGCCTGTTCGCCCATTTGCGCTCTCTTCGTGGCCGGAACGGCGGGCGCGATAGGCGCGACGTAATCGCCACTGTCTTCCGCGGTGTTCAGAACCGTATGATCGACGGTTATATTTTGCGTGAGGTCATCAACCTCGTCGACGGTATCCATTTCGACAGCTCAAACGAGATGCATACGCTCGGCCGCCTTTATGAGACGCTGTTGCGCGAGATGCGCGACGCTGCCGGCGACAGCGGCGAATTCTACACGCCGCGCGCCGTCGTGCGTTTCATGGTCGAGCGGATCGATCCCCAGATCGGCGAGAAGGTGTTGGACCCCGCATGCGGCACGGGCGGCTTCCTGACCGAATCTTATGCGCATATGGCCGGGCAAGCCGACAGTGTGGAAAAGCGCCGCCAGCTCCAGGTCGGCTCGCTGATCGGCGTCGAGGCCAAGCCGTTGCCGTATCTGCTCGTGCAGATGAACCTGCTGCTTCACGGTCTCGAGGCGCCCGATATCGATCCCGGGAACGCCCTCCGCCATCGGCTGGCAGACATCGGCGAGCGCGAGCGGGTAGAGGTGATCCTGTCCAATCCACCCTTCGGCGGCGAGGAAGAAGCCGGCATTCTCTCCAACTTCCCCAACGATCGCCGCACCGCCGAGACGGCATTGCTGTTCCTGCAGCTCATCATGCGGCGGCTCAAGCGCAAGGGTAAGGGCCGCGCTGCCGTGGTCGTGCCGCACGGTGTGCTGTTCGGCGACGGCGTTGCCGCGCGGATCAAGGCTGACTTGCTGGAGAAGTTCAATCTCCACACGGTCGTTCGCCTGCCCGAGGGTGTGTTCGCTCCCTATACCGACATAGCATCGAACGTGCTGTTCTTCGATACCACTGGCCCGACCGGCGACATCCATTTTTGGGAGCAGCCCGCACCGGAAGGCCGCAAAAAATATAGCAAGACTGCACCGCTTCAGACCGCCGACCTCGCTGATCTAACGGCTTGGTGGGACGAGCGCGGTGAGGACGCCCGGGCGTGGGTCGTAAACGGTCCGGCTTTGATCGAGCGCGACGATGCTGGTGCGATCCGCACCGTCAACCTCGACCAGAAGAACCCCAACGCCAAGGCCACCGAAGATCACCGCGCGCCCGCCGAAATCGTCGCCGCCGCACTGGCGAAGGAGCGCGAGGTGCTGGCTATCCTCAAAGAGCTTCACGCGCTGGTAACAGAGTGCGACGCGGCATGACGTGGCCTACGGTGGCGTTGGGTGAGGTCTTGCGGCCGTCAACCGACCGGATCACGCTTTTGCCCGACACCAGTTACAAGCAGGTCACGGCGAAGCTGTGGGGTAAGGGCTTAACACTGCGCGGCGAAGTCACGGGTGCGGAGATAGCCGCTTCGCATCAGAACCGTGTCCGCGAAGGCCAGTTTGTTATTTCCAAAATCGACGCGCGCCACGGTGCCTTCGGCGTCGTACCATCGGATTTGGACGGCGCGGTTGTATCGAACGACTTTCCAGTCTTCGACGTTCAGCCCGACCGTGCACTCACCGAATATGTAGCATGGGTTAGCCGGACCGACTGGTTCATTGCCCTGTGCAAGCAGGCGAGCGAAGGCAGCACCAATCGCGTCCGTCTCAAGGAAGCGCGCTTCCTCGCTCAGTTCATTCCGCTTCCGCCTCTGTCTGAACAGCGACGGATAGTGGCGCGACTGAATGCCGCGACGGTAGCGATCGAACGGGTTCAGGCGGCGCGCACTGAGATCGATGAGAACCTAGCCGCGCTCATTATTCGCTCCAATGAGACATATCAGGCGCAGCCCATTCAGTTGGCCGACGCGCTCGATCTTGATGAGGACCGGATCGCCATCGCCTCGGACATCACCTATCCTCAGGTTGGCATCCGGGGCTTCGGCGGCGGGCTGTTCCGCAAAGGTGGCGTGACCGCCGCCGATACCACCTATCGACATTTCAACCGCCTTGCTGCCGGCCAGTTCGTGGTCAGTCAGGTCAAGGGATGGGAGGGCGCTGTTGCCGTCTGCGGCGACGAGTTTGCGGGCCTGTTCGCCTCTCCCGAATACCGCACGTTCCGCTGCAATCCGACTGTCCTTCGCCCTGCCTATTTTGCCTATCTGTCTCGCACGCCGTGGTTTCATGCCAAACTCGCACCTGCAACCCGTGGTCAGGGCGCGCGACGCGAACGGCTTAGGCCGGAAATGCTATTGGCGATCAGCATCCCGCTGCCGCCGGTCGAAGTTCAGGATCTGCTCGTGCCGCTGTTCGACCGCGTTGCGGCTGCGGCAGCGTGCAGTGGAGCGGCTGATCTGGACCAGCTGCTGCCAGCGATGCTTGACGAAGCGTTCGGCACAGGCGCGGGCAAACAAGCGAAAGGGGAGTGCCGTGGCGAAGCTGAATCGTAAGCAGATCGAGGACGCAACACGCGCCGTACTCGAACGACATCCTGGCGGCGTGCGTTGGGCGGAAGTGCTGAAGGCGGTTTCCGCCGAGCATCCGGAGACGCCTTTCAACTCGATTCGGGGCGCGACGCACCACCTCTTCCAGCGTGGCGACGGCATCGTGAAGATCGCGCGCGGCACCTACCAACTCGTCCGCTATGCTGACGCCGATGCTGCGGAGACCGTCGCGCAGGACGAGGCCATCGCCGCGGAGCCGGTCGCCATAGAGAACGCCACAACCGATTCGGCATTGCTGTCCGAGCAGGATTTCTACGCGAGCTTCGCCGAATGGTTAGAGGAGAATGACGAGGTGACCGACGCGGGTGCGCTCGGTGGCAGCGTGCTCGGCGGCAAATGGGGCACGCCCGACGTGATCGGCGTGTTGAAACCGCGCGCTCAAGACATCTTCAAGTTCGAACCGCAGATCGTAACGGCGGAGATCAAGGCCGTGCCGGGTCAGCCCGTCGTAGCCTTCGGCCAGGCGGTCGCCTATCGCCTGTTCAGCCACAAAAGCTATATTGTCGTGCCCCGCACCACGACCAGCGACGACATGAACCGGCTGACGTCGTTGTGCAGCATCCACGGCGTCGGCCTCGTCGTCTTCACGCTCAACCGCGAACTACCCGATTACGCCGTCGTTGTCCTTCCTACCATCGCCAATCCGGACATGTTCTACGTCAACACCATGCTTGATCGTCTCAAAACAAGCGAACCGAAATTGCTGAATCGGTTGTTCTGAGGTTGGCTGCGCCCAAAGTGGGGACGTAAATGGCGAAGCGAAGTATAACGAACGAAGAGATTGCGCTCATCAAGGCGATGCGCAATCGCGGGATGCGTAACAGCGCCATTCAGTTTTACTTCAATCGCCCAGACCGCCAGGTGAATTCCGGTCGAATTACCAACATTGCGGACGGCAGCTATAGCGACTCCGCCGCAATCTCTGCGGCCGATGATGCGACCCTGGATACCTTTCTGGGCGGCTTTCAGCAGGTGTCAGCCACCATGTCGGCGGTGCCGACGGCGGCACCATCACCGCCGAGGGGTCCGCTGGATCCGGTTACGATCACGGCATTGTTCGCGCAGGACGCTGATGGCACCTGGCGCTTTTCCCCCGGCGAGACTGACGAACACGAATGCAAGGCAAGTTTTCGCTTGCGCAATCCGCACGTCTGGCTTCGTGCGATTGCGGCGCTCGCCAACAACCGGGGCGGCTACATTCTGTTCGGTGTCCACGACAAGGATACCGCCCAGACAGACGGGGTCGACAAGAGTTTCGCCGTTCTTGGCCTGACCGGCACGGAATTCGCTAATCTCGATCCGGCCGATCTTACCTCGCATGTCAAGGCGAAGCTCGACCCAACACCCCGCGTCCGTTCGACGGTTATAGATTTTGGCGGCAAAGCGGTCGGCATCCTCCATGTGGAGCAGCATCCGAGCCGCCCCGTCATCGTCACCAAGCAAGAAGGCGATATCCGAGAGGGGGATATCTTCTTCCGCTACCCTGGTCAGTCGTCGCGCATCAAATATGGCGACCTTCGCACCATGCTCGACGAACGCGACGCTATGGCTCGCCAGCAGATACTGCCGATGGTGGAGAAGCTGCTGCAACGCGGCCCCGATCGCATTCTGCTTGCCGACCTCGACGAAGGCGTCCTCGACGACGGCAAGCGCCCGATAACGATAGACAAGACCCTGCTCGACCAGCTCAGCTTCGTCCGCGAGGGCGAGTTCAGCGAGGTGGAAGGAGCCCCGACGCTGCGACTGATCGGCGAGGTTCGCGCCACCGGTGACGACCGTATCGGAAGCCGCGGTGTCGTGACCGAAGTCAATCTTCTAAAGAATTTTCTCAAGCAGGAGACGCTGTTCCGACCAGTCGAATATATCCGGTTCGCAGTGGAGGCATCGCATGCCGAATGGCTGCCTATCTTTTACTTTGCTCAGCAATCGCAGTTCGATCGCGCTGATCTCGCCGCATTCATCGATCGGCTTGGCGGCACCGCGAAGCGGCGCGAGATGTTCACCAAGCGAGCAACCGGCGCCAAGATGGCCCTGACCGTGCCAGTGGGGACGCCCGCCGCCTTGCTGATGCAGATTGTCGCAGGCGATTTGCCGGAGCCCACAAATGGCAAGGACGCCACCAACGTAGCCCTCGCGATGTGCGGCCTGACCTCGCTCCCGGACATCGAGCGGGTGACGATCCTTGCGATGCTGGAGCGATGTTATGACCTCGCCCAGGTGGAGGCGAAAAGCGGTGTCATTAGCACCATTCGGAGGGCAGCCTGCCGGATTGACGAACTGTTATTCGCGCCACCGTCATAGCCGCTGACAGCGCGGATGACCTCCAGGAAGTTTGGCAACGAATCATGATCTAAGGAGGTCATGCAAAGTGACCTAACAGCTTCCGAATCCGCTTCTTCGTTCGACGCGCGAAATGCGTTGCGCGGCCAAATCGCGTCCCTGCGCGCACGCGTCAGGATTATGAAGGCGGCCGCTGCTGTTCGAGAGGGTGATGCAGAAAGGCTATCCTTCCACGTACGGCAAGAAAACATCCGCCGGACTAACAGCCGCACCCGCAACAACAAATTGTTCGCGCACGGTTCGGTCGCTGAAAAAGGCGGCTACGTCGATCTGGACGATCTGGCTATTCTTGGCCTCGAACATCATGGGCCGCTGTATGCGTATTGGATGGCGATCTCCGCTGCGGAGGTGGTCGGCGGCCGGGGCGCATATCTCGCACACATCTTCGCCTGCCCGAAGCGGCTGGTCTGGTGTCATTCCGAGGGCGCTCGGGTGGCCTGGGCGTGGGCAAAAGCGCTCCGTGATGAACAGACCGCGGAATTCGAAGCCAGGGATCGCGCGGGCAAGCTAAGTGACTGGCGCAAGCTGCCTGTTTCAGGGCGACAACATTATCTCATTGCGATCATTTGTCGGCGCCTCGCGATCGACGAACCCAGACGTTTGCGACGTGGCACCGCATACGACTGGATCAAATTGAAGGGCGGCCATCCAGCCTTCTGGCAGCCGCCTGAGCGCATGCCGGACTGGTCAGCATGAACGGCTCGCTTGCCGCACCAGCGTTCGCAGTGCGCTGGTATCATCATCGAAGCCGGGCCCCGCCGCTCAACTCTCATACCTCAATGTTAAAGCAAATGGAGATCAATGATGAATGACGAGAACAATTTGAGCGGCCTGAACCATGGGTTTGCCGACGCGGACCAATCCGACAACATCCGGCTTGAACTTATCAAAGAGAACAGAGTGGCGGTTGAAGCCAAGATCACCGCAATCAAAGCAGAGTCACTTTCCCTCGAAGCTAAAGCATCCACCGGGAATATTTCGCCAGCTGAGTTGGACCGACATCGAGAGGACATTCTCCGGGCTCGGAAGCGTCTGGAAAAGAATCTCAGTCTGCTCGAACTCTACATCTCTCGCCTCGAACAAGTTGAAAATTAAGGGGATTATAAGCCTCAATGCCTATGTCGTGCTCTCCAGAAATGGGGAGCACGATGACCAAGGTAAGGATCCCGTTTGAACTGATAATGCTTTCTGGTGCCGATATCCCAGCGGCACGGAAAGATGTTAAAGATGCGGTGGAGCGCGGCCGCTTCGCCAGCTCAGGCTGGGTCCGCGGAGATCGCGAAAGTTATGGCAAGGCCTTGCTTGGGTTTAGTGATTTCTGTCGCGCACCATCGGGAGTGCTCGATGACGCCGATGTTCGTTTTCCAAAAACCACCGTCCCTGCGGATGCAGCTGAATTGGCAGACCGTTTTCGCTGGATGATCTATGCTCCCGGTAATGAGGAGGTGATCACGGCGCTCATCAACGCACTTCGCCCAATATGGGAAAGCAATCCCCGCCGGCAAAAGGCCAGGCGCCGGTCCCTCAAACACACCGCCATCATGCCCAAGCCCGATCCTTGGTCAGCCGCTGTAGCGGTGTTCGGAATAATGGCCAATCACCCCAGCTTCGCGAATTTTCTCATGCAAGGCTATCTCGAAAAGGCGTCGAGATATATCGCGAGTAGACCCGCTGAGGAACAGGCCAGCCTGTGGGACATCCATAACCATGTCTCGATTTTCTGGATCTATCTCAAAGCGCAGATTCGCGCAGCGCGGCTTTTCCACGCCGAATGGAACAGCTTCGAAACTGGATCTCCGGATGCGCCGATGCGTCTTACCGTTGGAAGTGCCTCTGTGCCCCTGGAAGAAGTCCGTAGACTCGCCCGGCTGGCCGCCAAGTGGTCCAAAGGGGAAGCCGTCACCTTAGCGGAGCAGAATGAACTCGAGGAGTTCATTCAGTCAAATGATATGCAAGCTTTGGCAGCAGACCAGGCGGAAGCGTTGGGATTCACGCTGGCTCAACTCGATGGTACGGCGCCTCCGACAGTCGAGCAGCTAGTGCGCCTGCACGATTATTTGGATGATCTTGATTCCTGGGTTGATTCACTGGTCGATAGCTTCACAACCAGCAAACACACACGTTCGTTGACCGTTGTCGATATTGTATATCGGAAAGTCGAGAAGAAGGAGCGCGAGGGATATTCCGGGAAGCGGGCTTCACTACAGGATCAGATTGAAGCAATACGGAAGCAAGGCAGCAGAGAGGCGGACATGGTTGCCGCCACTGTACGGCACGGTGCCTCAACGCTCACGTGCCTCGCCTACGCAATAAGCGAGATGTATTCGTCCGTCATTTCCCTCGCTAGAGACAATTTGACCCGGCATTGGGCAAGTGGCGACGCAGCTCGCGGAAAGGCATTGCTAGCAACAGCTCACCGAGAAAAGTCGGATGCGAAGTATAATCTTCTCGCTATTTACCGCTGCGTGATAACACGGGATCAGTACAGCGCAGTGATCGAATCCTCAGACGACCACACCGGATTTGACACGGACGATTATCTGACAAACGATAAAGATGATAAGTATGACAACACCGGCTTTGTCATCGAAAAGAATGCGGCTGGATCTCCGGATGGGCTGGACTTCCTTATGGGCAGAGGTGTTTCTCTGATGGACAAAGTCGGCTCAATAGAATTCGCGCTTCGCCCGCCCGGAGAAGAGTCGAGTCCATTCCGCAATATCGCGGACAAGGCGATCGTCGAGGCCAGCCGGATCCACAAATTCGAATCTGCGGGTAAAGATTCGCTTGGTCGGGCAATGACGCGCAGCGTGAAGCGATTCCGAGAGAGTTTCGGGTCCTGATCGCGCCAAGCGGCCAATTCGTACGCGGGGCTGCGCGTCTCACCAATCGTCAGCAGATGATAGACTGTCAAGTTAATCCGCCGGTGGAACTCGACAGATTTTTGCCCCTTTTACAGTTGGGTGACCTCCGGCAAGTTTGCACACGATTAGTGGCATTCCCGATCTGAGAGCAAAGCGCTTTCAGATGGAGATGACCATGATCGAAGAAACAGACACGCAGGCCCAGCTGTTTCCTGGGCAATCACTTGCCAGTTGGGAAAAGCCGGAGGACGATGATTCAATCCACACCATTCACCCCTCCCAATGTGTTGCTTGGGCAGGCAACGCCCGGCATGCTCAGGAATTCTGCCCGCGCCGCTCGGCCGAACTGATCGACAGTATCGCCCGCGAGGGGCAACGCATGCCTATCATCGTGCGTCGCTCTAGCGAGGGGGCTGGTCATTACGAGATCATCGCAGGGATGCGTCGGCACGCGGCCGTCGGCCTGCTCCTCGCCAAGGGACTGGATGTGCAGCTGAAAGCGAGGATCATTTCCGTCGATGATGAAGAGGCGTGGCGCATCTCAGAGGCCGAGAATGCAGGGCGGCAAGATGTAACGCCGCTTCAACGTGCAAGATCTTGGGCATGGGCCATGGAGCGGTTCCACCTCGGGCGGCAGGATCGCCTCGCCGCCGCAGTCGGCAAGGATGTCGCGACTGTCAGCCGAACCTTATCGCTGCTGAACGTACCGCAAGAGATCCTTGACGTCCTGCTCGATCCCGAAGCCATGAGCATCAATTTCGCTTCGAAGCTGCAGGCTCGTTTGAGCGACGATACACAACGTGAGGCTGCTTTGACGCGGGCGAAACAAATTCGGGAGCTCGAGCTACGGTTGGCGGGTCCTAAGCTGCTGGAGGAGCTATTTTTAGCGACCGAGCAGTTGAACGCGCAGACGATTTTCGATCTTGATGACGTGCTCGAGATTGCCAAGGTTCGCCTGACTCGCAAAGCAGATCGAACATTGTCTCTCCGCGTCAAACCCCTGACGCAGGATCTGACAAAGCGCGAGCGCACTGCTTTGCTGCGTAGCATCGAAAAGGCTCTCTCCTCGGCTCTCGATAGCTGATGCCATAGGCCGGGGCGCCGCGTTCGGCGTCCCGACCAGTATTGGATCGGCTCGTTCAAGATATACGCGTGCTACTGGCTATCTACGCCGCATCGCGGATCGGCGGCGGTAGAAGCGCGACGACAGATGCCCAATTGATTTTTGCCATGACCTTCTGGATCGCAGGCCAATCGACAGATGAGAAATCAAGCTTGTGCAATTCGCGGTAGAGAACCCAAAGCGGCTGCCCTTCGCCGTATTTGCCGCCGACCGTCGTCGCCGCATGTCCGCACAATTGGTTCAACACCATTTCCTGGACGTCTGCGGTGCGGCCGCGATTCTTGAAGGTGTGCCTGAACGAGTGATACACCAGTCTTCGGTCACCGGTGACCTGTCGGTCGATGAAACGATTGATCCGCTGTGACGCCGCCTGGGTTCGCTTTCCGAACATGTTCGCGGCCAGGTCAGGGAAAAGCTCCTTATGCCCGGCATATCGAAGGGCTTCGACATAGAGATGAAACCCGCAGGCGATCACCATGTCATGGAGCGGCACCAGCCGGCGTGAACCATCGTTCTTCACCGACTTGTCCTCTGAGGTTTCATCGGCATCAGAATTATAATTATCGACATCGATATATGTGACGTGGTTATCGCGCCGCACGTCTGCGACGGCCGCCTGTCCGATCTCCTCCAACCGTGCGCCCGAGGTGAGTCCGATAAGCAGCAACCAAAACATGGTGCTGTCGCTGACCGCCGCGCCAGCGATCCGCCAGTCGGCGGGATTGAGAAACAAGGGTGCTGCAAAAAGTGCCGCAATCTCGCTGTCAAGAAATGTACGGCGACCCTTGCTCTTCGTCTTGCTGTAGCCGTCGATCGCGATACCTTTACTGATGTCTCGGGCAATGAGGCGATTACGCTTGCCATATCCAAGGATTGCCTGAAGCGCGCCCAACTGCTTCTTGACGGTCGTAGCGCTGATTTTCCCTCCCTCGACCTCGCCGAATTTCGCGAGGCGGGCGGTGAACGTCAGGGCGCGGTCCGCGGAAGACATTCGGGACGGCATCTTGACCACCGCGTCGAGCCAGTTGTGGATATCGTCCTCGGTCACCTCCATAGCCGGGATGTCGCCGATATAGTCAATGAATTCCTCAATCGCGCGGCGATACTCACGGGCGGATTGGGGACGAGGGGTCATGCCCTCTTTCCACTTCTCGTACAGTTCGAGGAGCCGCATGTCGGGCCGGAGCCTAGGCGTCGCGCTAACAGGTTTGCGGGCGGAGCCTTCTTCTTCCAGCCGGGCCTGGTCCAGATAGGTGGCGACGGCTTCGCCGATGCCATCCGGCATGTCAGCGCGACGAAGACTCGCATAGCGGGCAATCTGTTCCACGACTCGATCTGCCTGGGCGAGACGGACTTGAGCTTCCGTGACCGGATCGGATCTGCGCCACATTCCCTGCTTTGGCCAGAGATGGCCAGTGGCTTTGTCTCGCAGCTTCGACTCGTGCGCACGAAACAGGGCTGCGTTGATCGACAATTCCCACCAGCGATCAGGCGAGGACAAAGGAGTAGTCAGGCAGGCCAAAGGTTCGGCCGCAAAAATGCCCCGGTCAACTTCCTGAAAGGCGAGACGAAGCCGCTCATGCCCGTCCAGCCCGCCGTCAGGGGCGCCCCCTTCAAAATAAGCTCGGATGAGGTGCTCAGCCTGCTCGCGTTGACAGGGGCGCGGGTCTCCCGTCGCGGCAAGTCGGTGGCGCGCCGTCTCAAGCTGCTGCTCGAACTCCGCGTTGACGGCGATGAACAATTGCGCCGCCCGAACAAAATCTTTCGTGCGCAGCGATTGCTTGTGCACCGCCCGCATCCCGAAGGCGGGGCGGAGGTTCTCGGGGATCTGTCTGCGGAGGTAATAAGCCCCGGTCTGGGGGTGCCGCCAGGGCTGTGCCATCTGTGCCATTCTCGTCTCGCTGTACCAAGGCGCTGTACCAGCGAGAGGTCAAGAAAGGCTGAATCGCAGCATTCTGCGCCCAAATGGGCTAATGGTGACCCCTACGGGAATCGAACCCGTGTTTCAGCCGTGAGAGGGCCGCGTCCTGACCGCTAGACGAAGGGGCCACAGGCCGCGCTGGGCGGCGAGTAGGGAGCCGCCTTTAGGAGGGCGCGTCGGCGTCGTCAAGGGAAACCCGCGCCATTTCCTTCAGCCAATAAAAAACCACCCCATGCGATTCGCATGGGGTGGCCAAGGTTCAGGGAGGAGACGCCTCCAAAGGGGGAGGCGCCCATACGACACACCCGAAAGGGGGGCAGGTGCGCCGTATGTTCAGTAAATAGAGAAAGCCGCGCGGAGTTTCAAGTGGCACCGCGCAACCTTTTTCCTTAAATATCTGTCATGAATGCTTAATTTGGTTGGGCATCCGCTGTCTGGGGCGCTGCCGGGACGGCGATCGGGCCCTTGCCCTGCGAAACCTGCGCCTCGAACAGTTCCCGCATGAGCTGCAGCGAGAAGAGATGCGCGTAAATGAGCGGCAGCATGCCGTTCTGGCTGATCTTGCGAAGCTGGTCGCCGCGCATGTCGCGCAGCTTTTCCTCGTTCACCATGCGGAAGCCGCGATAGACGAAGGGTTGGTCATTGCCGGGCACCTGGATGGCGACTTCGCCGTCCATCAGCAGGTCGAGATCCTTCAGATCCTTCATGAACTGGCCGGTACGCGCCGCTGCCTGTTCGAAATCCTCGCAGAATTTGAGCACGCCCTGCGTCAGTTCGCTGGGCTTGCCGTCTTCGAACAGCGGCTGGCCCTCCTCGAACGTACCGAGCGCGTCGCTGGTCGGATCGAAGCAGAGTGAGAGTTCGTCGCTGTCGGGGCGCAACTTCGCCAGCATCCAGGGATAGCGGCGGACATAGGCGGGGACATAGGCCGGGCCACGCAGCTTGCCATCATCGTCGAGGAAGGTGTTGACGCCTTCGTTGAGGCCCATCAGCGCCAGAGGAACGGGCTCGTCCCCGGCGGAGAAGATGATCGGCACGAAGCGCTGGGCGGCGACGAATTCGTCCACGGTCAGCGGAATGGCGTGCTGGGTCGTCAGGAACGGCGCCGAATCGACGGTGCGGCTCCGCCAGGCGGCGTGATCGACGCTGCTCAGCGGAATGAGATCGTTGTAGAAGACGGGAAGGCCGTTCGCGGGCGCGCTTGCCATGATGTGCTAGTCCATTTCCAACAAAAAGCGGCGCATTTTCCCTTGCGCCGCTAGCCTGATACTGGGCCGAGGGGGATAAAGCCCTTGGACGCGGGAGGCAATCGCTTTGTCGATGCCCAGTGCTGCCGCCGGGGCTGGCTTCAGCCTTCCTCCGGACGGGGGATCAGCTTGTCCGGATTCATGATGCCCTGGGGATCGAATGCGGCCTTGACCGCGCGCAGGGCGTGGAGGCGCGCGGGGCTGGAGAGGCGGCCGAGTTCGGCGCGCTTCATCTGGCCGATGCCATGTTCGGCGGAGATGGAGCCGCCCGCCGCGACCACCGCATCATGGACGAAGCTGTTGATCGCCTGACCCTCCGCCGCGATCCATGCCGGACCGTCGGTCGTGCCCCTGGGCGCGCGGACATGGAAATGGACGTTGCCGTCCCCCAGATGACCGAAGGAGGAGGCGGTGGTGCCGGGAAAGGCCCTTTCCGCCGCTGCCGCGGCTTCGATCATGAAGGCGGGCATCCGCGCAACCGGCACGCTGATGTCATATTGCAGCGCCGGTCCCTGCGCCCGTTCGGATTCGGAGAGCGATTCGCGGATGCGCCAGAAGGCTTCCGCCTGCGTTTCATTGGCGGCGATGGCGGCGTCGACGGCGAGGCCCTGTTCCAACGCATCGGCCAGCGCGCTCTCCAGCCGGTCGGCGGGCGTCGGATCGCGTGGGTCGCCATGGTCGACCTCTACCAGCACATGCCAGGGCGTGCGCGTTGCAATCGGGCAGCGGGTGCCGGGAACATGCGACAGGACATGGCCCAGGCCGTCGTCCGCGATCACTTCGAACCCTTCGACACTGTCGCCCAGATGGGCTTCGCAAAGCCGGAGCAGGGCCAGCGCATCGGCAGGTGAGGAGACGCCGATCCAGCCGACGGCGCGAGCCGCAATGGCGGGCACCAGGCGCAGCGCGGCGGCGGTGACGATTCCCAAAGTCCCTTCGGCGCCGATCAGCAATTGCTTGATGTCATAGCCGCGATTGTCCTTCTTGAGGGCATCCAGGCCATGGAAGATGCCGCCGTCCGGCAGGACAGCCTCAATCCCCTCGACCAGCGCCCGCATCGTGCCGTGGCGCAGCACCTGGGTTCCGCCGGCATTGGTGGAGATGAGCCCGCCGATGGTGGCCGAACCCTTGGCCCCAAGGCTCAGTGGAAAGCGGCGGCCAACGGCGGCGGCGGCATCGTGGAGGTTGGAGAGGATGACCCCCGCTTCGCAGACGGCAAGATTGTCGTGCGGAGACAGGTTGCGGATATGGTTCATCCGGCGGAGCGACAGGATCAGCGCAGAACCGTCCGCCGGGGGCGTGGCGCCGCCCACCATGGAAGTGTTGCCACCCTGCGGCACCAGCGGCACGCCAAGATCGGCGGCAAGGCGGACCGCGGCGGCGACCTGGCCGGTCGATTCCGGCTGAAGAATGGCGGCGGCAGCGCCGTGATAGCGTCCGCGCCAGTCGCTGACCCACGGGGCGATGTCGTCCGCATCGGTCACGACGCGCTTTTCCCCCAGCAGGGCCGTGAATCGGGCGATAACATCTTGTCCTATCATGGGACTGTCCTATGCCTTGGAATTCATCGACGGTTCAACCTTTGGCCCATAGCGTCCGCGTCCCAAAAGGGGTTCGACTTGTTTCATTCCGTCCTGCTGCTGTTGTCCGCGTCAGCCGCCGAGCCCGTGCAATGGGCGCAACTGACGATCGAGCAGCGTGTCATCATCCGCGTGCCGATGGCAAGGAAGGGGCGTGCGCCCGCGCGTCCCACGCCGGAGGCGCGGAATGACTGGAAGGAGAAGAAGGGGCCGCGCTGCATCGCGCTGCGATCGATTCGGTCGGCAAGCATAGTGATGGACAATGCCATAGATCTGCTGCTGGCTGATAATCACCGCTATCGCGCAAGGCTGGAGCGCGGGTGCAACAGCATGGGTTTCTATTCCGGATTCTATGTCGAGCCCGATGAGGACGGCTCGCTCTGTTCCGGGCGCGACGAATTGCAGGCGCGGAGCGGGGCCAGTTGCGCGATCGAGGGTTTCCGCCGGCTGGAGCAGGCCGAACCGGACGATTGACCGCATCATCTTCGCGATTTTCTTGACAAGAGGCCGATATTTCCGCAAGGCGCGCCCGATTTCCCTGCGCGTTTTCGTGCGGTGGAGAGCCTCCTGTCCCGGACATCTGAATGACTTTTGCCGATCTCGGCCTTTCCGACGAATTATTGAAGGCCGTTACCGAGGCCGGATATGACACGCCCACGCCGATTCAGGCACAGGCGATCCCGCCCGTGCTGATGATGAAGGACATCATCGGCATCGCGCAGACGGGAACGGGCAAGACCGCCAGCTTCGTGCTGCCGATGATCGACATCCTCGCCCATGGCCGCGCCCGCGCGCTGATGCCGCGATCGCTGATCCTGGAGCCGACGCGTGAACTCGCTGCCCAGGTGGCCGAGAATTTCGAGAAATACGGGAAGTATCACAAGCTCAACATGGCGCTGCTGATCGGCGGCGTGCAGATGGGCGATCAGCTCAAAGCCCTGGAAAAAGGCGTCGACGTGCTGATCGCGACGCCGGGGCGGCTGATGGACCTGTTCCAGCGGGGCAAGATACTGCTCAACGGCTGCAGCATGCTGGTGATCGACGAAGCCGACCGGATGCTCGACATGGGCTTCATCCCGGACATCGAGGAGATTTGCACAAAGCTGCCCGCCCAGCGGCAGACGCTGCTGTTCTCCGCGACCATGCCGCCGGTGATCAAGAAGCTGGCCGACCGGTTCCTCAGCAATCCCAAGTCGATCGAGGTGGCGCGGCCCGCCACGGCCTCGACCAACATCACCCAGCGTCTGGTGAAGGTCGATTCGCGCAAGAAGCGGGAGGCCCTGCGCGCGATGCTGGATGCCGAGGACGTGCAGAGCGCGGTGATCTTCTGCAACCGCAAGACCACGGTGCGTGAACTCAACAAGAGCCTTCAGCGCCATGGCTTCAAATCGGGCGAGATTCACGGCGACATCGACCAGTCGGCGCGCATCGCGGAACTGGAGCGGTTCCGGGCGGGGACGGTGAACATATTGGTGGCGTCCGACGTTGCGGCGCGCGGGCTGGACATCAAGGGCGTGAGCCATGTGTTCAATTTCGACGCGCCTTGGCATCCCGACGATTATGTCCATCGCATCGGCCGCACGGGCCGCGCAGGGGCGAAGGGCGTAGCCTATACCTTCGTGACGTCGGACGATGCCGAGGCGATCGACAATATCCAGAAGCTGATCAAGCAGAAGATCGAGACCATCGACGCACCGGTCGCTGCTGCTCCCGCCGAAAAGGCGAAGGAGGAACCGCGCCGTTCGGGCCGGGATCGGAAAGACGACCGCAAGTCCGACAAGCGCCGCGACGACCGCCGCCGTGAAGAACCGCGTGCTGCGCGGCCGGAGGGCAATGGCGCCCGACCGCGGCGGCCAGAACCGGTGGACGATGGTCCGGACGAAGGCTGGAACGGACCGGTTCCGGAGTTTCTTTCGGTGGGGTTTGGCGCTTAGTTGCCGTTGCAGGCCAGGCGTGGCCTGTTTTCGGCCCTCCTAAGACATCCCTCCCGGCCGCTTCGACGCACGGTCCCTAGATCAGCCCTTTCGCACGCAGGCTGCTGTGCCCCTGTGTCCCTATGATGATATGGTCATGCACCGCGATGTTGAGCCGCTTGCCCGCTTCCGCGATCTGCCGGGTGATTTCTATATCCTGACGGCTGGGTTCCGGCGATCCGCTGGGATGATTGTGGACAAGGATCAACGCTGCCGAGCCAAGGTCGATCGCCCGTCGAATAACCTCCCGGGTATAAATCGCCGCCTGGTCGATCGAACCGTCGCCCATATGCTCGTCGCGGATCAGCATGTTCCGGCTGTTGAGGTGCAACACCCGCACCCGCTCCACCGTCAGAAAGGCCATGTCGGCGCGCAGATAGTCGAGCAGCGCCTGCCAGCTTGCCAGCACCGGCTTTTCCGCCACTCCGTTGCGTAGCATCCGCAGCATCGTCGCCTGAACGATCTTGATCGCGGCGATGCTGGTGTCGCCCATGCCGGGAACGCGGGCAATCGCCTGCCAGTCAGCCGCCATCAGCCCACCGATGCCATCGAATTCGCGCAGCAGCGCCTTTGCCAGTGGTTTCGTGTCGCGACGGGGTATGGCCAGTGCCAGCAGATATTCGATCAGTTCATGATCATGCAACGCTTCGCCGCCGCTCTCCGCCAGTTTTCGGCGCAGCCGGGCGCGATGCCCGACGCCGTCGTGCGCAGCCTTCAAATCCTGATCCGGCAAAGTCTTACCTGTCCCCCGCATGCGAAGGGGGACGCTATTCATTGCGGATTTATCGGGCAAGGATATTTAGGAGTGATCGGACGTTATGCAGGCGTTACGGACTTGAGCACGCGGGTTTGACCAGAAGCATGGAAGATGAAGACGGCGAAAAGGAGATTCGCCGCGGCTGGCTCCGCTGGCTTGGAGTGGGCACGGGGTCGCTGGCGCTGATCCTTGCCGCGCTGTGGACGCAGCGCGCGCCCATCGCAGAAAATTTCATCAGCCGCGAACTCAACCGGCGTGGCGTGCAGGGCAGCTATGATCTGACGGACATAGGCCTTCGCACCCAGCGGATCGAGAATATCGTGCTGGGCGATCCCGCTCGTCCCGATTTGACGGCGCGCTGGGTGGAGGTCGACATCGCTTTCACAGGGCTGACCCCGCAAGTGGCGGCGGTGCGGGCAGGTGGCGTCAGGATGCGGGGGTCGTTGCACAATGGCGTGCTGAAGCTGGGAGAGGTCGACAAATTCCGGGACCCGAAATCCACGGCGCCCTTCAGCCTGCCGGACATTCTGCTGGCGCTCAGCGATGCGCGACTGCGGCTGGATACCGATGCCGGCCCGATCGGCATGCAGATAGAGGGGAAGGGGAATCTGCGATCGGGCTTCCGGGGCAGGCTGGCGGCGGCGATGCCGAATGGAGGCGTCGAGGGATGCGGGCTGGCCGACCTGCGGGCGATGCTGGATGTTGCCATGCAGGACGGACGCCCACATCTCTCCGGCCCGTTGCGCGGCGCAGCGCTGGCCTGTCGCGATGCCGGCATCGCCGTGGCGAAACCGGCTGCGGATGTGGATGTCTGGCTCGGCAAGGCGTTGGATCGCTGGACCGGCCGCGTCGACCTGACGGGGGAAGCGCTCAAGTCCGGCGGCATGGTTCTGGCGCGCCCCTCAGGCCGGATCGATTTCGACGGAACGGCTGCCAAAACCGCCGGGCGAGCGCGAATCGGGGCGACGGCTCTGTCGGCCGGCGCCGCATTGGCCGGACCCGCCGACTTTCAGGGCGCCTGGCATGTCGGCAAGGGCGATATGGGTCTTGAGGGGCGGCTGTCCGTTCGGCAGTTGCGGTTCGCCGGCCGCGATCCCCTGGCGGCTGCGCGCGAATCTACGGTCGGGACGCCCGTTGGGCCGCTGGTCGCGCGCCTGGCCGATGCCACGCGCCGCGCCGGCGCGGACAATGTCCTGCAAACCACCCTGGCCTTCGCTCAGCAAGGGAAGGCGGGCAGCCTAGCCTTGACCGACACCCGCTTTTCGGCGCGCAGCGGTGCGCGGATCGCCATAGCCGGGGAAGGTCGCGTGACCATCGGCTGGCCTGGCAGGGCCGGGCAGGCGATCGACTGGGCGCTCGACGGAGCGATCACGACGGAGGGCGGCGGATTGCCGAGGGCGGCGCTGCGTTTGGGGCGGAGGCCGGGCGGCGGCTTTGGCGGACAATTGTTCCTTGAGCCCTATGCGGCGGGCGATGCCAGGTTAAGCCTGGAGCCGGTGCGATTCGTTGCGGGGCCGAAGGGCGATACGCGCTTCTCGACGCAGGTGCGGCTCGACGGGCCGCTTCCCGGTGGAAGGCTGCGCGGGCTGGTGGCGCCCGTTGAAGGGCAAATGAACGCCAAGGGTCTATTGGCGATCAACCCGCATTGCGTGCCCATCTCGCTGATCGAGGCGCGCTATGGCAATTTTTCGCTGGGGCGGACCCGGCAGACGTTGTGCCCCGTCGGGCAGGCGCTGCTTGCCGTCGGGCCGGGCGGTGTGAGTGGCGGCGCTGAAATCCGCAAACTCGCATTGGCGGGCAAAAGCGGCGACAGCCCAATGCGCCTTTCCGCCGATAGCGCTCGTTTCGCTCTGGGACAGCAGGGTTTTGCACTTGCCAATGCCGATCTGGCGATCGGTCCGCAGGATTCGCCTGTTCGGTTGAGCGCGGCGACGCTGACCGGCAACGCCACGGCCCAGGGCTTGGGCGGCCGGTTGACGGGGGCAGGCGGCCGGATCGGGTCCGTGCCGCTGATCGTCGAAAATGGCGCGGGCGACTGGAGCTTCGCCGGGGGCGCGCTGAAGCTGGCGGCCGGGATGACGGTGCGCGATGCGCAGGCGCCGGGCCGGTTCGAACCGCTGAATGTTCCCGACTTCGCGCTGACGTTGAAGGATTCGAAGATTGCAGCGACGGGATCGTTGCGGACGCCGCGCAATGATGCGCTGGTAGCCCGGGCAGTCATCGCGCATGATCTGAGCAGTGGGCGAGGCAAGGCGGATCTGGCGGTTCCGGCACTGTCCTTTGGTCCTGGTCTCCAGCCGGAGGATGTGACCCGCCTCGCCCTTGGCGTGGTGGCCAATGTGACGGCGCAGGTCAGCGGGGAAGGGCATATCCGCTGGAACGGGACGCATGTGACCAGCGATGGCCTGTTCGGGACCGACAATGCCAGCCTGGCGGCGGCTTTCGGCCCGGTGGAGGGGTTGTCCGGCGAACTGCGTTTCACCGATCTGCTCGGTCTCGTCAGCGCGCCGGGGCAGGAAGTGCGAATCAGGTCGGTCAATCCGGGTGTAGAGGTTCGCGACGGCCTTGTGCGCTATCGGCTGGAGGCGGGGCAGAAGGTGCGGATCGAAGGGGGCGGCTGGCCCTTTTCCGGCGGGGAGCTGGTCCTGCTGCCGACGACGATGGATTTCAGCGCAGATGTGGACCGTTATTTGACCTTCCGCGTCATCGGTCTGGATGCGGGCGCCTTCATCCAGGCGATGGACCTCAAGAATATTTCCGCCACGGGTACGTTCGACGGCATCATGCCTCTGATCTTCAACGCGCAGGGCGGGCGCGTGGCGGGGGGCGTGCTGACCGCGCGGCAGCAAGGCATGCCGCCGCTGATGATGCCCGAAGGCGTGCTGCCCACCATCCCCTGCGATCCGACGCGCCAGTCGGGGACCCTTTCCTATGTGGGGCCGGTGTCGAACGAGCAGTTGGGCGCGATGGGGCGGCTGGCCTTCGATGCGCTCAAGAATCTCCAGTATAAATGCCTCACCATATTGATGGACGGCGCGCTGGATGGAGAGATGGTGACGAACGTCGTCTTCAACGGCGTCAATCGCGGGCAGATCGGTGGGGCGCCGGCGGGTCTGGCGCGGAATTTCACGGGCCTGCCCTTCATCTTCAACGTGCGGATCGCCGCTCCCTTCCGGGGCCTTCTGGGAACCGCGCAGTCCTTCATCGATCCGTCAACGCTCATACAAAACAGCATAGGCGACCAGATGCAGGAGAAGATGCGGGCCACGATCGGCCAGGAGGGGGTTGCAGTTCAGCCTGCCGAAAGCGAAACTATGCGAAATGGGGAGCAGAAATGAAGAAGCGAACGATCATCGTGGCGGGCTTCGCCGGTCTGGCCTTGGGGGGCTGCATCCAGGTGAAGGCGCCCGACAAGCCGATAGAGATCAACCTCAACGTGAAGGTGCAGCAGGAGGTCGTTGTTCGCCTGCAGCGCGATGCGCAAGATTTGATCCAGAATAACCCGGAGTTGTTCCCGCAATGACACGCAAATTTTTGATGCTTGCCGCCTCTGCCGCGGTCGTGCTGGCGACCGGCCTGGCCATGACTTCTCCGGCGCGGGCGCAGTCGGGCGCGGTCGCCGCCGCCATGAGCGCGGGGGCGGTGGGCGAGCAGGCCGACGGCTATCTCGGCATTGCCGGTTCGGTGAGCGACGCGGTGCGGCAGGAAGTCGAATCGATCAACATCAAGCGCAGGGCCGCCTATACCGACCTTGCCGGCAAGCGCGGCGTGACCGTGCAGGATGTGGCGGCGGCGACCGGATGCCAGACGCTCAGCAGCAGGGTGAAGCCCGGGCAGGTCTATCGGATCGGCGCGGGCGCGTGGCAGACCAAGGGCGCGGGCCCCATCGCGCTGCCGGGCTATTGCGCCACGGCGGGGTGATTTACCTCAGGCCGGACTTGCCGGGCTAGTGGACTTTGGACCCAGCTTCGTTCGGACAGGAAATTCTCTGGCCCAACGACGGTTGACACTCCTGAAAGCCCTTTCTAAACGGGCCGCGCCTTGACGGGTGCAGCCGCAAGCGCCATGCCGCCTGACGTTGGCTTTTAAAGCCTTGACGGAAAGGATGGCTGGATGGCGGCGGATGCACCGGGGCAGGACCCGGCGGGGGAAGATGCGCGCATCGCTTCTTTGGAGGAGCGGATCGCGCAGGCCGAACATGCCGAAAAGGTCAGACAGGGGACACAGGTGCAGCAGGCGGACGATGGGTCGCGTCTCGGCAACAGGGTTCTCGCGGAGCTGATCGGCGGTCTTGCTGGCGGTGCCGTGGTTGGTGGGACTCTGGACTACTTTCTGCGGACATCCCCATGGCTCCTGTTGGCATTCCTCGGTCTCGGGATCGTGGCGGCGTTCAGGAACATCATCAGATTGACGACGACGAAGCGTCCCGACCGATAGGGACGCTTTTATCTTAGTCCGAAGGCAAAGACGTTACAGGGGTCCAGCGTGGCAGAATCCGGCAAAATCGATCCGATGCACCAGTTTGCGATCGAACCGCTGTTCGGTACGGATCATCTGTCGATCGGCGGCTTCAACATCGCTTTCACCAACAGCGCGCTCTATATGGTGGCGGCCGCCGTGGTGCTTTGGATCTTCGTCGTCGGCGGCATGAAGCGCGAACTGGTTCCCGGCCGCTGGCAGATGGCGGTCGAATATATGACCGGCTTCATCAAGAGCCTGCTGATCGCCAATGTGGGCGAGGGCGGCAAGAAGTACATTCCTTACGTCTTCTCGCTGTTCATGTTCATCCTGCTGGCGAACCTGCTGGGCCTGCTGCCGCTGGGTCTGGTCGGCCTGCATCCCTTCACCTTCACCAGCCATTTCACCGCGACCGGCGTGCTCGCGATCATGAGCTTCTCGATCGTGCTGGCTGTGGGCTTCTACAAGCATGGCCTGCACTTCTTCTCGCTGTTCGTGCCGCACGGCACCCCGGCGCTGATGGTGGTGCCGCTCTTCTTCATCGAACTCGTTTCCTTCATGGTGCGTCCGTTCAGCCTTGGCCTGCGACTGTTCGTCGCGATGACCGCCGGGCACGTGCTTTTGAAGGTGCTCGCAGGTTTCGTCATCAACAGCGCCAATGCCAGCCCTGCGCTTGGCCTGACCGTCGGCGCCGCCAGCTTCATCCTGATGATCGGCATCAGCGCCCTGGAAGTGCTGGTGGCGGTGATCCAGGCCTATGTGTTCGCGCTGCTGACCTCGGTCTACATCAACGATGCCGAGAACCTGCACTGATTTTCCGCCATTACCTCAACGTTCGAATAGAGTTTAGAAAAGGAGTTTATAACATGGACGCAGAAGCCGCAAAGCTGCTCGGTGCTGGCCTGGCCGCCATCGGTGCGGGCATCGCCGCCCTCGGTGTGGGCAACGTCTTCAGCTCGTTCCTCGAAGGCGCGCTGCGCAACCCCGGCGCTGCCGACGGCCAGCAGGGCCGCCTGTTCATCGGCTTCGCCGCCGCGGAACTTCTGGGTCTGCTGGCGTTCGTTATCGCCATGATCCTGGTGTTCGTGGCCTGAACAGCCGCTTTGGGGCGGGCAGGGGTGGCCGGTCGGCCGCCATGCCCGTCCTCTGATTGACCGCGCCCTGATCGGACGGACCCGAAAAAAATGCCTCAAATCGCGCAAATTGCCGAAACCTATTCATCGCAGATCTTCTGGCTGCTGCTGACATTCGGTTTCGTTTTCTTCGTCATCGGCCTCGGCATGGTGCCAAAGGTTCAGGCGACGGCCGATGCGCGCGACGCGAAGATCACCGGCGATCTGGATGCCGCCAAGGCGGCTTTCGCCCGCGCCGATGAGGCGGAGGCCGACTATCGCGCCCGCGACGCCGAAAGCCGTGCTGCCGTCCAGGCAAGCCTGGCCAAGGCGAAGGTGGAGGCAGCCAAGGCTTCGGAAGCCAAGCTGGCCGCCGCCGATGCGGACATTGCAGGCCGGATCAATGCGGCCGAAGCCCGTATCAAGGCTGCCACCGACGCAGCCATGGCAGAGATTGAAACCGTTGCCGCTGATGCAGCGCGCGACATGGTGGCTCGCATTTCCGGCGTGAACGCGTCGGAAGATGCAGCCCGCAACGCAGTAAAGGCGGCACTGGCCCATGGCTGAGGCAGCAGCACAGCATAGCGAGACGGAAGCCCCGCACCTGAATGAGGCGATCCATTCGGAGGGGATGGAGCCGGTCGGCACCGTCGCTCACGAAGGCGTGGCCCCGCACACCGACCCGAAGGCCGTCGGCATGGATGCCACGGCCTGGGTCAGTCTGGCGATGGCGGTGTTCATCCTGATCCTGTTGATCAAGAAGGTGCCCGGTCTGATCGGCGGCGCGCTGGATGGCCGGATCGCGCAGATCAAGGCGCAGTTGGAGGAAGCCTCCAAGCTTCGCGCCGAAGCCGAAGCGCTCAAGGCCGAATATGAAGCCAAGCTGGCGGCTGCCGCCGGCGAGGCGGAGGCGATGCGCAAGTCCGCCGAGCATGAAGCGGCAACGCTGCTGGAGGACGCCAGGGCCAATGCCGTCGCGCTGGTCGCGCGTCGTCAGAAGATGGCGGAGGACAAGATCGGCGCGGCTGAGCGTGCGGCGATCGCGGGCATCCGGTCCAAGGCGGTGAACGCCGCGACCGGCGCCGCGGCGGCGCTGATCGCTCAGGGCCATGATGCGCAGGCCGATAAGCTTTTGGTCGATGACGCGATCAGGGGGCTTGGCCCGAGCGTCTGACAGACACTGCCTAGGGTTGAATAGAAAGGCCAGTGCGATTTTGCGCTGGCCTTTTTCTTTGAGCGGTGAAGCGGTTTCAGAGCATCGTGCAGAAAAGCCAGTCCTAGCCTGTCGAAGGATGGCGACCGGTTCCTGCTTAAAAGGATGGGACTACAGAAACCTGGAGCGCGCGACCAGCGCCCGATTTATCGCAGCGCGCTCTGGAGCGCCGTTCAAGCCTGTGGAATCACCTGCTGGCTCGTCAAAGGCGGCGAATAAAGGGTGGGGAAGCCGAGCGGATACGACAGGATCGGAATCGGCTCTGCGTTGGAGTTTTCGGGCAGACCATCCTTAGCAGACGAGGGCGGAACGGAGTTTCCGCCTTCGCAGGAACGCATATCTGCATTCGGGGAAGGCAGGCGCGGGGTCGATCAATGGCCGGCGACGAGGCCGGCCACTGATATGCCGATCAGGCTGCCGCCAGCGACGCGCTATCGATGACGAAGCGATATTTGACGTCGCTCTTCTGCATCCGGTCATAGGCGGTTTCTATGTCCTGCATCGCGATCATCTCGATGTCCGCCGTGATGCCCTTTTCAGCGCAGAAATCGAGCATCTCCTGCGTTTCGGCAATGCCGCCGATCAGTGAACCGGCAATCGACTTGCGCCCGAAGATCAGCACGCCGACGCTGGGCGAAGGGTGCGGATGTTCCGGTACGCCCACCAGGCACATCGTGCCGTCGCGCTTCAGCAAGGTGGTGAAGGCGTCGAGATCATGGCTGGCGGCCACCGTGTTCAGGATGAAGTCGAAACTTCCACCATGGGCGGCCATCTGGTCCGGATCGCGCGAGATGATGACTTCATCGGCGCCAAGGTCCAGCGCATCCTGCCGCTTGCTTTCCGAAGTCGTGAAGGCGACGACATGGGCGCCCATGGCATGGGCGAGCTTCACCCCCATATGGCCGAGCCCGCCGATCCCGACGATACCGACCTTCTTGCCGGGTCCGACATTCCAGTGGCGCAGCGGCGAATAGGTGGTGATGCCTGCACAGAGCAGCGGCGCCACAGCCGCCAGTTGATCCGCCGGATGGTTGATCTTCAGGACGAACTTCTCGCTGACGGTGATGCTTTGCGAATAGCCGCCGAACGTATGACCGGGCGCATCCGGCGTCGGACCGTTATAGGTGCCGACAAAGCCGTTCTCGCAATATTGCTCCAGCCCTTCGTCGCAGGCCGAACAATGCTGGCAGCTATCGACCATGCAGCCGACGCCGACCGTGTCGCCGACCTTGAACCGGGTGACGCCGTTGCCGACGGCGGTGACGTGGCCGACGATCTCATGGCCGGGAACGCAGGGGTAAAGCGTGCCGCTCCATTCGGAGCGGACCTGGTGAAGATCGGAATGGCAGACGCCGCAATAGGCGATGGCGATCTGCACGTCATGTTCGCCGGCCGGGCGGCGTTCGATGTCGATGGGTTCCAAGGGCTTATCGGCGGCATGGGCGCCATAGGCTTTCACGATCATGATCTGCTCTTCCTTCAAGGAGGAGCGGCCTCCCTGAAGGGACCGCATTATGGAGGATAGCGCTACCAGTTCCGGCAGCCGCAGAAAGATAGGAAGGGTCAGCCAAGGATCAACGAGGACGGGCCGAAATTTAGTCCCATGCCATTGCGATCCGGAACCATCCCGCTATTTCTCCCTCATGTCGCGTCCCCAATCCCCCGATCGCTTTCATGAAGACAAGGCCACCTTCACCGTCACCGGCAGCCAGCCCGACATAGAGGCCGGCGTGGAGGCGATCCGCACGACGCTCAAAACCCTGCCGACCCGCCCGGGCGTCTATCGCATGCAGGATGCGCGCGGCGATGTGCTTTATGTCGGCAAGGCGCGCGCGCTGCGCAACCGGGTCACCAACTATACCCAGGTCGACCGCCTGCCCAAGCGGCTCCAGCGCATGGTCGCCCAGACCCGCTCGATGACGATCGTCACCACCAACAGCGAGGCGGAGGCCCTGCTGCTGGAGGCGCAGCTCATCAAGCGTTTCCGGCCACCCTATAATGTCCTGCTGCGGGACGATAAAAGCTTCCCCTTCATCCTGCTGCGCGAGGATCATGACTTTCCCCGCGTCCAGAAGCATCGCGGCGCGCGCAAATATAAGGGGCGCTATTATGGCCCCTTTGCCAGCGCCGGATCGGTGACGCGAACCATCAATGCGCTCCAGAAGCTGTTCCTGCTGAGAAGCTGCACCGACAGCTTCTTTGCCAATCGTTCGAGGCCCTGCCTCCTGTATCAGATCCGCCGCTGTTCCGCCCCTTGCGTGGGCCGGATCGACGATGCCGCCTATGGTGAGCTGGTCAAGGACGCGCAGGATTTCCTCGGCGGCAAATCGACCGCCGTGCAGAAGAAGCTGGGCGAGGCGATGCAGGCGGCTTCCGACGCCATGGACTTCGAGCAGGCGGCGGTGCTGCGCGACCGGCTGAAGGCGCTGACCTTCATCCAGGGCAGCCAGGCGATCAACGCCGAGGGGCTGGGCGACGCCGACATCTTCGCCCTGGCGACCAAGGGCGGGGCGATGTGCATCCAGGCCTTCTTCATCCGCGGTGGGCAGAATTGGGGCCATCGCAGCTTCTTCCCCGTCCATACCGCCGAAGTGGCGGAGGACGAGGTGCTGGCCAGCTTCATGGCGCAATTTTACGAGGAAGTACCGCCGCCCAAGCTGATCCTTGCCGACCGGGCGCCCGCCGAATGCGAGCTGATGGCGCAGGCGCTGACCGAGCGCATCGGGTCCAGGGTGCGGATCGAAGTGCCACAGCGGGGCGACCGCACCCGCCTCATCAAACAGGCGCAGCGCAACGCGGTGGAGGCGCTCGATCGGCGGCTGGCGGAAACCACGACGCAGGCGAAGGTGCTGGAGGAGATGGTCGAGACGTTCGGGCTGGACGGGGTGCCCGACCGGATCGAAATCTACGACAACAGTCACATCCAGGGCGCTCATGCCCTGGGGGCGATGGTCGTCGCGGGTCCGGAGGGCTTCCGCAAGAACGCCTACCGCAAGTTCAACATGAAGAACCCGGAAACCTCGAACGACGATTTCGCGATGATGCGGGAGATGTTCGAGCGGCGCTTCGGCCGCGCGGCGCGCGAAGACCCGGATCGCGACAGCGGCGAATGGCCGGACCTGGTGCTGATCGACGGCGGCAAGGGACAATTGTCCGCCGCCCGGACGATATTGGAGGATATGGGCATAGAGGATGTCTGCATGATCGGCATCGCCAAGGGGCCGCATCATGGCCGCGAGGGGCGGGAAGTATTCCACATGCCGGACGGGCGGGAGATCACTTTCCCGCTCAACCATCCCGTGCTCTTTTACCTTCAGCGGCTGCGGGACGAGGCGCACCGCTTCGCCATCGGCGCGCACCGGCAGAAGCGCAGCAAGGCGATTACCGTCAGTTCGCTCGACGAAGTGCCGGGCATCGGACCTTCGCGCAAGAAGGCGCTGCTGATGCATTTCGGAACCGCCAAGGCCGTGAAGAGCGCGGCGTTGGAGGACCTGCTGAAGGCGCCGGGCGTTTCCAAGGCGGTGGCGCAGCAGGTCTATGATTATTTCCACGGCTGAGCGACGGCAGGGGCGGTCCGGATTGCCGCCGCCATATTGCCTGGAAAGTCAGATTATCTCTGCGACGAATGGATCGCCATTTGACCATCGCCATTTGACCGGGGCATGATTTCCTTTCCATAAGAAGCGGCTCGACAGACATGATGCATCGGGCCGGATGGGGGATATGCGTCACGCGATGAATGGGCCGGGCGAAATCGCGATGCGCTTGAGCTGGTGGGACATGCGGGCGCTGTCGGCATTGCGTCCGTGGCAGACGCTGGATTTCACCCGACTGTTGCTGGCCGTCATCTATGCCGTCGTCAGCTTCGGCTTCTCCAGCGCGCGCCACTGGGCGGAAAGCGCGGAGCATGTGCTGATCCTGCTCATGCTGCTGCTGGCGTTTTCGGCGGTGCTGCTCTCGTCCCGCTCCTGGGTGACGGACATGCGGATCAGACGACCGGTCATCTATCTGGACACATTGCTGTTCCTGGCCCTGCTGATCGTCACCAACCCGTCCAACAGCCCTTATTTTTCCGGCAGCTTCTTCGTGGCGGTGGAAGTGGCGCTGATCGTGCGGCGGCGGTTCCATCTGCTCGTTGCCCTGGCGGCGGGCACGGCTGCGGTCGGCGTCACATGGCTTGACGAGATCGCTTCCCTGCCGTCGGAGCCGGAAGCGGAGCGGGTCGTGCTGCGTGCCTGCTATCTGGCTGTGGCGATACTGGTGACCGGCGTGCTGCTCGGACCGCGCCGGGAAACGCTGTTGCAATTCGAGCGGGACAGGCGGTTGCTGGAAGGGGAGCTACCGCCCGCCGGGAGCGATCATGGCCCGTTCCTGCTCCATGCCCTGCGGCTTGCGACCCGCGGACATGGGGTTGCCGTGCTGTTCCGCCTTGCCAGCCATGAGCCCCTGCGCTTCGCCAGCAGCGCGGCGCGCGAAATGCCTGCGGTGGGTTTCGGCAATTTGCTGACGGCCGAGACCGGTTGGCATGACCGGTCGAGACATGCGTCGATCTCGCTGTCGGCGGATGGAATAGCCGTGCTGGGACCGTTGTCGCCGGGCGGTCAGGCATGGACGGCGCTGCTGGACGCAGAAACGCTCCTGACGATAAGGGTGACCATCGGTACGTTCGAGGCGGTGGGCGCGGCCTGCCTGGATGATCCCTGCCATGAGGATCGGGCCGCCATCGCGCAGCGGGTCTTCGAAAGCGCATGTGAGGAACTGACTGTCCGCAACAGCCTGGACCTCGCGCATGTGATCGCCGGTGCGCGGGAGCGGGAGCGGCTGCAGCGGGAATTGCACGACAGCGTTCTGCAGGCGCTGGCCAGCATCCGTTTCCAGATCGCGCCGCTGCTGGCCGGGCGGCAGGTCGAGCCGCTCGCCGTGATCGAGAATGTCGACCGCATCGCGAAGGACCAGATCGCCACGATCCGCTGGATCATCAATCCGGACGTGGATGAGGAGGATTTCGCCTATTTGCCGGAGACGCTGGCGATGGTGGTGCGCTCCCTGGGCGAGCAGTGGGGCATAGGCTGCGAGTTGAAGGTGGAGGACGGCAATTGCGCGACCAGCGCGATGATCGGCCGGGAACTGAGCTTCGCCGTGCGGGAGATCGTCGCCAATGCGGTACGCCATGCGCGGGCGACCATGGTGAACTTCGCGCTGGAGCCGGACGGCAACCGCATCGCCCTTCAGGTGAGCGACGATGGCGTGCCCAATATGGCGCGGCTGGGATCGAGCGGGGCGGTGCCTTCGCGGTCCCTGATGCGGCGGATACAGATGTTGGGCGGGGAGGTGTTCCTGCAGAATATCGGCGGGCGGACGACGATCCGCATCACCGTTCCGCGCAAGTAACGGGCCGCCGGGCTTTATCTTTTCCAATGGCTCACCATATCTGGACGGCCGCGCAGAACCTTTCCCGCGATTGCGCATTTACCGGGCGTTTACCAACATCGCGGATAGTCGCGGCAAGGTTCGGCGTTCGAAGGAGTCCGGTTCCATGGTGCGAATGGTCAGGGACCGTCTCTACCGCAAGAGCGTGGCCGTCGTGCTGTCGATGCAGGTCAATCTGGAGCGCATCGTCGTCATCTGGATCATGGCTGCCGCCTTCGCCTGCGGCCTGCGGCTGGCCTTTCCGGCGACGCCCTACAGCGGAACGCCCTGGGGAAGCGGGGCGGGCCTGCTGCCCTATATGCTGGTGGTTGGCGCGCCTGTTGGGTCGCTGCTGCTGGGATTGAAGCTGTTTCCGGCGGGACGCATCCATGCCCAGCCCGCCTTTCGACTGGCGCAGGTGGGCCGCTGGCGCAAGGTCGACTGCCTGAGAGCGCGGGAGATGTCGCAGTTCGGCCTCTATGGCGTGATGGCGTCTCTGCTGGTGGGAATTGCGGTGAACGTGCCGGTGCGCACGCTGGAATTTCTCAGCTCCATTCCCGCGTTGGGCAGCTATTCGCCGCCCTGGTTCGTCGGTCTCTACGGCGTGATGCTGGCGGATGTGGTGATATTGTCCAGCCTTTACATGTTCGCCTTTGCCATGGCCCTGCGCCTCGTGCCGCTCTTCCCTCGCTTTCTGGTAATGGTCTGGGGTGTCGACCTGCTGGCGCAGTTGGGCATCGCCCATCTGGTGGCGGGGATCGACAATGTGCCGCATGGCGTCGACGCCGCTTTGCTGGACATGCTGACAGGCAATGTGAAGAAGGTCCTGATCAGCGCCGCGATCTGGCTGCCCTATCTGTTGTTGTCGGATCGGGTGAACCTCACCTTCCGTCATCGGGTAAGTGCGAAGTAAGGAAAGCGGCAACATTTGTTCCTGAATGGGACAGGTGCAAACCGCTTTATTTCCGGGCCTTTGTGCGACGAGTCGCGGCTGATTCGCGATGATCGGTGCGAGTGGCGGCGGCTGCTCTGGTCAAGTTATCGATCCTGTCTGCCCCGAATAGCCTAGAACGAAGGTATTAGTCGCCCGGGTAATTCAGCGGCGGACGGCCAACTATTCCTCTCAAATAAGACAGGCTTGAGGTCCTGATAACTGTTATTTTATTCGAAATGAAATTCGGATAATATTCCTTGAATTTCAGTTTGACTATGATATTTTGAAATAGAGAAAAATAAAAATCCTAATAATATAAAAGAAAATCTCTAATTTTCTAAAAGCATATATCCAAAGATATATTAGAAAAATACCATTGTTTACTTAAAGTAATGAATCTGGTTGACGGAAAAGGTTAACAAAAAATTGCTTTAAGATTTTGAAAAATATACATATTTTTTACCATGTTGACTTGCATCAGCTTTGGTCCAATTTGAAAGCAAGTTCTACGGGAACTGCCAACTACCTGGTGATCGGAGCATACCGGCGCCGGGGTCGCGAGGTGGACAGGCCCCTACCGTGGAGCTGAGCAAGAGCAACTGGGAATTGCTCCCAGCGAGTAGGGGTAAAAGATATGACCTTTTTGAAGAGCCTGTGGGCCGACCAAAGTGGTGCGTCGGCGGCCGAATATGCTTTGATCCTGGCGATCGTGGGGACGGGTATCGCGCTGGCGGCGTTCCAATTGGGCGGTGCGATTAGCGGCGCCATGAACAGGGCCAAGAATTGTATTTCTACTGCCAACGGCGTGTGCTGAACCGGTTGATGCAGTGCTATTTTAGTTTCAGTAATTCAATGACTGGGGGTTAATATGACTTTTATTAAAAAATTTTGGGCTGACCAAAGTGGTGCGTCGGCTGCCGAATATGCCTTGATCCTGGCGATCGTGGGTACTGGCATTGCATTGGCTGCTTTCCAGTTGGGCGGCGCAATTAGTGGCGCCATGAATACAGCCAAGAACTGTATTAATACGACCAATGGTGTTTGTTAACAAATAAATGAGCCGGTCGATACGTATCGACCGGCTCTTGATGATCAATTCCGGGGGGAGTTGTCGTGGGGCAGCGTAGGTCTCTCATGGTCCTTGGCTTAGCGATAGTGCTGGGTCTTGCAGCCGTTTTTGTCGCCAATACCTATCTGGCCAGCGCCGAAAAGGTGCAACAGGTGGACGGTGGTATGGCGAAAGTCGTTGTTGCTGCTGTACCACTGCCATTTGGTGCCGCAGTAACCGCCGAAAAGATCCGCGTGGTCGACTGGCCCGCCAATTCCGTACCGCCCGGCGCTTTCCGCGATCCCATCCAATTGACCTCCCTCGGCAAAGGCCGCGTCGTCCTCCGGCAAATCGAGCCCGGCGAACCGATACTGGCCTCCAAGCTCTCCGGTGAAGGCGGGCGGGCGACGATGTCGGCAGTCCTGGCCCCAGAAATGAGGGCCGTCGCCGTACGCGTGAGCGATGTAGCCGCTGCGGGCGGTTTCGTGCTTCCCGGCGACACCGTCGATGTCTTCGTCACCCGCACCCTTCAGGACCCGGCAGGCGGCGGCAGCCAGCAGATCACCGACGTCCTGCTTCAAGGCACGCGCGTGATCGCCATTGACCAGAACGCCAATGACACGTCCAAGGACCCGGCCGTCGGCAAGACCGCGACGCTGGAGGTCAACCAGGTCGACGCGCAGAAGCTGGTTCTGGCGCAGCAGGTCGGGCAACTCACGCTGGTCCTGCGCAATATCACCGACAAGCCCAATCCCGCCGTGCAGACCGTCGGCATAGAGGATTTGCGCGACGGCGCCTATGTGGGCGGTTTTGCCGGCCCGCGCGCCCGCGTTGCCGACCTTGCCTATCTGCCGCCGCGTCCGGCCTCCGCGTTCCGTCCCGCACGCCGCGCGATTCCGAAGAACACGAACGCTCTGCCGTCGACCGCATCGGTCGAGATCGTGCGCGGCACGACCGGCACCAGCTATGAGGTGAAGCGCTATGGTTCCCGCTAAGTCCTTGCCGATGCTGGCATTGTCCCTGGCGCTGGGCGCCGGTGCGTCGCTGCTGCCCATGCAGGCCCAGGCGCAGGTCGCCTCGCTCAACGTCAATAACGCCAACCATGCCGGCCAACTCGACGTGCCCCTCAACAAGAGCCAGGTGCTGACCGTCGACCGGCCTTTTTCCAAGGCGTTGGTCGGCAATGCGGAAATCGCTGACGTCCTGCCCATGACCAACCGTTCGGTCTATGTGCTGGGCAAGAAGATGGGCACCACCAGCCTGACGCTCTACGACAGCCGCAACATGATGATCGCGGTGGTCGACGTGGCCGTAGGCCCCGATGTCGTGACGTTGAAGCGGCAATTGTCGGAACTGTTGCCCGGTCAGCCTATCGGCGCCCGCATTTCCAATGACGCTGTGGTACTGACCGGCACCGTGTCGAGCGCGGCGGCGGTCGATCGCGCAGTGCAGATCGCTAAGACCTATGCCGGTGACAAGGTCGTCAACATGATGTCGGTAGGCGCCGCTCAGCAGGTGATGCTGGAGGTGCGCTTTTCCGAAATGACCCGCAGCGCGGCGAAGCAGTTCGGGATCAACACCGCTTTCCTGTCCGATAGCGGCAAGGTGGTGGGCGGCATCGGCAATGCGGCGCAGTCTTCCGCCATCCTGTCCGACACCAATGGTCGGCCGATTGTGGATCTGAGCAAGATTCTGGACAGCTTCGGCATCGGGGCGGCGAATTATTCAGTGGGCAGCCTCAACCTCACCACTGCACTGGACGCGCTGGAGCGCAAGGGCGTCGTGACCACGCTGGCCGAGCCGACACTGGTCGCGCTGTCGGGCGAAACGGCGTCTTTCCTGGCGGGCGGCGAGTTCCCGATACCGGTATCGCAGGGCGGCAATAGCGGCGGCAGCGGCAATAACGGCGGCAATTCCATCACCATCGAATTCAAGCCCTTCGGTGTCAGCCTGGGTTTCACGCCGACAGTGCTGGAGGATGGCATCATCAATCTGGTGGTGGAACCGGAGGTCAGTTCCATCGATCCGTCCGCTTCGGTGACGATCAACGGTCTCACCATCCCGGGCCTGCAGACGCGGCGCGCCAGCACCACGCTGGAATTGCGCGACGGGCAGTCCTTCGCCCTGGCAGGGCTGCTGCGCAAGGATTTCCAGGACACGGTGCGGCAGTTTCCGATCCTGGGTTCCATCCCGATCATCGGCGCACTGTTTCGTTCCAGCGGTTTCCAGAAGAGCGAGAGCGAACTCGTCATCATCGTGACGCCGCGCCTTGTGAAGCCGATGCGGGCAGAGGATGTGCGCCTGCCGACCGACCGGGTCGCGCCCCCGCACGAACTCGACCTGTTCCTGATGGGGCGGACGGACAAGGCGGTGGGGATCAATCCGCTCGATCCCAATGCGATGCCGCCCGAAGCGCCCAAGAACGCGCCTGCGCCTGCCAAGGAAGCGCCCGCGACAGGCAAGGCGCCCAGCGGATATGAGCTGTGAGCAGGAGGTTGACGATGCGTGCACTTTATCTTGCCCCGGCTCTGCTTCTGCCCCTGCTGGCAGGCTGCACGGCGAACGACCCGACCTTCGGCGGCGCGGTTCGCAGCAATTATGCGATGCAGGTGATCGATCCCGACCCGCATTATGAAGGTACGTTGGTCGAGGGTGGTGATGGCCAGCGCTCGGCCGCGGCGGTGGAACGCTATCGCACCGACAAGGTGAAGAAGCCCCAGTCGATCCGTACCACCAGCGGTACTGGAGGCGGTGGCGGCGGTTCCGGCGGTGGAGCCAACTGAACGAGGAGGATGAGAGATCCCATGTCTCGCGCTCGGAAAAGCTTGCTGCAGTCAACAGGCGGTGCGGTCGCTCCGACGGTTGCGCTGTCGCTTTTCGCGCTGATCGCCGCAGGCGGGATTGCTTTCGATTATGCACGGCTCGCCGGAATGGACAGCGAGTTGCAGAGTGCGGCGGATCAGGCGGCTCTGGCAGCGGCAAGTCAACTTGACGGTGCGACTGGCGCGTGCAGCAGAGCTGCAAATGCGGCAAGGAACCTGATTGCCAATAGCAGCCGTTTCGCAAATGATGGCTCAACGCCGCGCATCACGATTGCGGATGAGCCCGCCTGCGATGCTACAGGGGCAATCCGTTTCTACGAGACCAAGGACAAATCCAAGGCCGCAACGAACGACGCAACAGCCAATTTCGTTGAAGTCACCGTTGGCACGCGATCCGCCTTTTATGCCTTGACGCCGATAGTATCCGCAATTTCCTCCGGCCCCGTTTCGGGGACAGCTTATGCGGGTGTGGGTTCCGCCATCTGTGGAGCCGTTCCATTCTTCATCTGCAATCCTGACGAGCCTGATGGCAACACCAATTCCCATTACGCGGTTTCAATTCCATCCGGCACAGGCATCGTGATGGCGGAAGGAGGCACGCAATGGGGGCCCGGTAATTTCGGCTTCGTCGATCAGGCAGGTAGGGGTGCAAGCAGCGTAGCAGAGGCTCTTGCTTCTAATGCCTTGTATAGCAATTGTGCGCCGACCGAAAATGTGACGATGGAAACGGGCAACCTGCTCAACGCCGTGCGGGATTCGCTCAATATGCGGTTCGACTTTCCGCCCGGCAATAGTTCCGCATGTTCCAATCCTCCCTGCTCACCTTCAACTAATGTGCGCAAGGACGTGGTTCGCGGTGCAACCTGTTCCTGGGAGGAAAATCCGGCTGACAATACCAACTATGAGAGCAAACGTTACCGGCCAACGACCGCCGCTGCGCTGAGTCCTACCATTACGCCGGAAATCATGGGCTTCCCGCGCGACCTGATGCATTCCATCGGCGCGAGCAATTATACCTCGCGCATCGGCAACGGCGTGTGGGACAGGGCCGCCTATTTCCGATCCAATCATCCGAGCGTTGACTGGCAAAACACCGCTGGTCTGGGGCCCAATGTCACCCGCTATCAAACCTATCTTTGGGAAGCGGAGGATCCAGCGGCCCGCCTGGCACCAAGGGCGACGGCGGGTAATCCCAATCTTTCCACTTACAGCACGCCTCAGGCGGGACAGTGCAATTATCCGGGCGTGGCGCCCAATACGAACAACATAGACAGGCGACGCCTGACCGCTGCCGTGGTCAATTGCAAACTTGCCGATAAGAACAAGCAACTGAATGGCAAGAAGACGATTCCGGTGGCGGGTTACATCGACGTCTTCATGGTGGAACCTAGCATGGATCGCACCAAATGTGGGGGCACTCCGAGCAACCAGACTGGCTGTTCCGCTTCCTACACGAGCAGAAATGACGTTTATGTGGAAGTCATCGGCTCATCGGGCACCGGCGAAGGTGGCGGCACCCCGCAGATCACGCGGCGCGATACTCCGCGCCTGATAGAGTGAGGCGGAGCGATGTTTGTGCGCCTTTTCAGGGAGCAGTCGGGTTCGTCCGCCGCCGAAATGGCGCTCGTGACGCCCTTGCTCATCGCGCTGATGTTCGGCGCTTTCGAACTCGGCAATTATTTTCTGAGCGAGCATGTCGTGGTCAAGGCGGTGAGGGATGGCGCCCGCTATGCCGGCCGGCTGAGTTTCTCGAATTTCAGTTGCACCACGGCGTCGACCGATAATGTTCCGGGCGGCACCGTCGAGGCGGACACGCGCAATCTGGTTCGAACCGGGCAACTGACCGGCGGCAATGCGCGTCTCACCGGATGGACCGATCCGCAGTCGATCAGAGTCACCTATGATTGCGTCGATCCGGCAAGTGTCAGCGCTTCGGGTATTTACGAAGGGATGAATTTCATTCCCGTCGTGAAGGTGGCGACGTCAACCGACAATGCTCACCGGCTTCAATATCAATCGTTATTCAATAAGCTGGGATTCGACAGTAGCACCTTGTATCTGAACGCCAGTTCTCAATCGCCGGTGATGGGGTTATGAGCAAATCCTTCACCGCCCTGATCAGAGACAGCCGGGCCTCCTCCGCAGCCGAGTTTGCGTTAGTTTTGCCGCTGCTGCTTATCTTCCTGCTGGGCATCATTGATGTCGGGCGGTTGATGTGGACCTGGAACCGTGCGGAAAAGGCTACCCAAATGGGCGTCCGTTACGCCGTCGCCACCGATCCGGTGGCGACCGGCATCGCGACATACAGCTTCGCGACCGGGAGTAGCAGCATCGCACAGGGATCATCGATAGGCACATCCTATTTTTCATCGATGACATGCAATTCCACTGCCTGCGGTTCATGCAGCGGCAGCGCATGCAACTCCCTGATAACACCCTATAACTCGGCGGCTTTCACCAATATTGTCAATCGGATGAAGGCATTCCTGCCGGAATTAGGTGCAGCCAATGTCGAGGTTCAATATGATAATTCCGGTATCGGTTATTCCGGTGATCCAAATGGCCCAGATATAGCGCCGCTGGTCACGGTACGAATAAAAAACATGGCCTTTCGGCCTATAGCGCTCATCCTTTTCAGGGCATCGATTCCATTACCCAGTTTCAGCGCCGCTCTCACCATGGAAGACGGCCAGGGCTCGGCATCAAATTGAGGGACAAGATCGTGGGCATCGTGACGAACGCAACGGAACCCGTCGAGAGCTGGACCCTCAATATCGGGGATGAAGGCCTTCACCTCATCATGTCGGAGCAGGAGGTGCAGGCGTCCGATATATTGGGCGATCGCCTGACCGGCCAATCGCTCACCCTGTCCATGCTGGGCGCGGGGGAGGCTGTGCCGGCGCAACTGGTGGCCGATGCCAAGGCGATCATCATCGAGGTTCAGCCAGACAATGAAGCCTCCATGGTGCGGCTCGCCGGCCTTCGCGCGGCTCATCCGAAGCTGATGCTGGTGGCGGCCGTGCGTGGCGCGCAGATCGCCGTTGTGCGCGCCCTGTTGCGCAGCGGGATCAACGACGTCATCGAACTGCCGCTGCGCGCCCATGATCTGGCGGCGATACTGGACGATCTGCGCAGCCGCATTGCAGCCAGCCGTCAGGACGACGTGAAGACCGGCCAGCTTGTGTCCATCATCAAGAGCGTTGGCGGCGTCGGCGCGACGACCATAGCGACGCAGGCGGCCAGTCTTCACGCACGCTCGACAAAGCAGGGCAGCGGTGAGGTCTGCCTGTTCGACTTCGACATACAGTTCGGCAATGCCGGCACCTTCCTGGGGATTTCCTCGCCCCTGACACTGGCGGACCTTCTCAACGCGGGCAGCCGCGTCGACAATGAGCTGTTGCGGACCGTCACCGTGGAAACTTCGACCGGCCTCAGGGTCGTGACCGCGCCGGCGGACATCATGCCGATCGAGGCAGTAAACGCCGATCAGGTCTTCCGCATCGTCGAACTGGCGCAGCGCAGTTTCGATACGGTCTATCTGGACCTGCCGGGCAACTGGACCAACTGGTCGATGTCGCTGGTGGCGCGTTCGCAGGTCGTGTTTCTTGTGTGCGAACTCACCATCGCCAGCCTGCGGCAGGCGCGCCGTCAGATTTCGCTGCTCCGCGATCAGGACATCGATCCCGCGCGCATCCATGTCGTCGCCAACCGCGTGGAGAAGAAATTCTTCCGCGCCATCGGTCTGGAGGATGCGGCAGCGGCGCTGGATCATCCGGTGAAGCTCAGCATCGCCAACGATTTCCCACTGGTCAGCTCGGCGCTGGACCAGGGCGTATTGATCCAGGAGCTGAAGGCGCGCAGCCGCATCTGCAAGGATATGCAGGACATCGTCGATTGCTGCATCCAGGCTGCTGAGGCCGAAGGTCAGGCGGAGAAAGGCTGATGTGGCAGATCCGAAAAGGCGAACGCGGCGACCCTAGGGACGAGGTGGGACCGGTCGAGACCGAGGCCGCCCATCTGGAGGAGGACCGGCATACCGAACTCAAGGTGGCGCTGCACCAGAAGCTGATCGACATCATCAATCTTTCCGCGCTGGAAACCATGTCGCGGGCGCAGGTGGAAGCCGAAGTGGGCGAGATCGTCCATGAGCAGCTCGCGCTGCAGAAGCATGCGCTCAATCTGGAAGAGCGTCGCCGGCTGGTGTCGGATATATTGGATGAGCTGCTGGGACTGGGACCGCTTGAGCCGCTGCTCAAGGACCATAGCATCACCGACATATTGGTGAACGGGCACAAGGTCGTCTTCGTGGAGCGCAACGGCCGGCTGGTCGAAACCGCGACCCGGTTCAAGGATGAGAAGCATCTTCTGCGCATCATCCAGAAAATCGTGGCGGCGGTGGGCCGGCGGATCGACGAATCCTCCCCCTTTGTCGACGCTCGCCTTGCGGATGGCTCCCGCGTCAATGCCGTGGTTCCGCCGCTGGCCATCGATGGATCGCTGCTTTCCATCCGCAAGTTCGCCAAGGTGCCGATCAGCATGGCGCGCCTCACCGAACTGGGCAGCGTGCCCGCGCCGATGGCGCAGGTCCTGTCCGCCGTGGTGGAGGCGCGGCGCAACGTGTTGATTTCCGGCGGCACCGGTTCGGGCAAGACGACCCTGCTCAACGCCATGTCAGCCGCCATCGATGAACATGAACGCATCGTCACCATCGAGGATTCGGCCGAACTGCAATTGCAGCAGCGCCATGTCGCGCGGCTGGAAACCCGTCCCGCCAATATCGAGGGCAAGGGAGAAGTCACGCAGCGCGACCTGGTGAAGAATGCGCTGCGCATGCGGCCCGACCGCATCATCGTGGGCGAGGTCCGCGCCGGTGAAGCCTTCGACATGCTTCAGGCCATGAACACCGGCCATGACGGATCGATGACGACCGTGCACGCCAACACGCCGCGCGATGCGCTGTCCCGGGTCGAGCAGATGATCGGCATGAGCGGCATCGACATCTCGCCGCGTTCCGCCCGCGCGCAGATCGCTTCGGCGCTGAATGTGATCGTGCAGGTGGGACGGCTGGCCGATGGCCGCCGCCGTCTGCTCAGCCTGTCGGAGATCACCGGCATGGAAGGGGAAGTCATCACCATGCAGGAAATCTTCCGCTTCAAGATGACGGGCCGCGACGAGAACAACATGGTGCGCGGCCATTTCGAGGCGACGGGCATCCGTCCCAAATTCATGGGCGAACTGGCCGACCGGGGCATAGCCCTGCCGGCCGAATTGTTCCGCCCCGATGCGGTGATCCACTGATGAACCCGCTTTACATCCGCGTCTTCGTCCTCGTCCTGCTTTTCGCGGCGGTGATCCTGACGATCGAGGGCATTGCAGGCTGGCTGCGCGCGCGTGCGACGACCGATCGCGTGGTGAACCGGCGGTTGAAGATGATCGCGGCCGGTTTCGAGCGCAGCACGGTACTCTCCAAGCTGCGGCGAAGCGACGAGGCGGTGAGCTTCGACCGCTCGTCCCTGTTCGGACGGGCGGGGCTGGGGGTGATGCGGGTGCTGCATGGCGCCGGGCTGACCTTTCCGGCGCGCACGGTGCTGATGCTGATGCTGATCGCGGCGTGCGTGCTGTTCCTGCTGGTGATGGTGGGCGGCATGGCGGCGGGTTACGCCCTGACGGCGGGGATGTTCGTGATGGCGTTGGCCTTTGCGGGCGCGCTGGGCATCGCGCTGCCGATGATGGTGCTGACGCGGCTTGCCCAACGGCGGCGCAAGAAGATGGAGGAGCAGTTTCCGGTCGCGCTGGACACCTTCGTCCGTGGCCTGCGCGCCGGCCATCCGATTGCCGCTGCGCTGGACCTGCTGACCAAGGAGATGCGCGATCCGATCGGCAGCGAATTCGGCATCGTCGTCGATGAAGTCACCTATGGCGCCGACCTGCGCGATGCGTTGCAGCGCATGGCGGAGCGCTGGGATATGAACGAGATGCATATGTTCGTCATCTCCCTGTCGGTGCAGAGCGAGACGGGGGGCAATCTTGCGGAGATCCTGGAAAATCTGTCGACCGTGATCCGCGAGCGGGCGAGCCTGTTCATGAAGGTCCGGGCGCTCAGTTCCGAAGGGCGCATGACGGCGGTGATGTTGACCGCACTACCGATCCTGGCCTTTGTCGGCCTGTTCCTGGTCAATCCTGCCTTTTATCTCGATGTCGCGCAGGAGCGTATGTTCATCGTCGGCTTTACGGGTTTGATCGTCCTCTACATCATCGGCTTCGTTACGATACGCCGCATGGTCGACCTGAAGGTGTGATGCGATGTTGAGTTCGGCACTGTTCATCCAGTTACGGCCTTTCCTGTTGGGCTTGCTGTTCATCGCAATCGTTGCGGTGGTCTTCGGCCTGTCGGAGGTCATCCTGCGCAACGCGCGGGTGCGCAGCCGTCTTGATCTTGTCGGGGACGCGGCCAATGCCGCCCATGGCAGCCAGACGCTGCGCGGCGAACGGAACGATGGCGAATGGAAGAAGTTGGTCGACCGGATCGAGAAAATGGGCATCCCGCTGGTCGACACCAATAATGACAGTTTGCGGCGGAGATTGATCGCTGCCGGCTATGTGTCGCCGGAGGCGCCGAAGCTCTTCACCTTTTTCCGGCTCATACTGACCTTTTCCCTGCCGGCGATCTTCGTTCTTATGTCGCTGAGCAAGGCCGAGCCGCCAACTGCGCTCAAGCTCTATGTCATGGCATCGCTGTTGGCGGTCCTGGGGCTTTATCTGCCTAATCTGTGGATTTCGGCCAAGGCAGCGCGCAGGCAGGAAGAAATCGTCCACGGCTTTCCCGATGCGCTGGACCTGATGCTGGTCTGCGTCGAGGCGGGCCTGGGCCTGGAGGCGGCGATGGATCGGGTGGGCCGCGAACTGGCCCTGTCCCATCCGCTGGTATCGGCGGCGCTGGGCAAGGTGGTTCTGGAACTGCGCGCGGGGCGCAGCCGGCAGGATGCTTTGCGGCGCATGGCGGATGATGTCGACGTGGACGAAATTCGCTCCTTCGCGACGCTGCTGATCCAGTCCGATCAACTGGGTTCCAGCGTGGGGCAGACCTTGCGCGTCTATGCAGCGGAGATGCGTGAAAAGCGGCGTATGCGCGCCGAGGAGAAGGCGCATCGCCTGCCGGTCCTGCTGTCGGTGCCGCTGGTCGCCTGTATGCTGCCGGTGATGATCGGCGTGTTGATGCTGCCGGCAGTGGTGCGGGTGGTGCGCGACATCCTGCCGGTCATGACTCGTTAGGATAAGGGGGAGGGGGGACCATGAACAAAGGGATAATGGCAGTCGCTCTCATCATGGCGACGACAGCGTGCAGCGGGCCGCAAAAGGGCGTCCTTTCGATAAGGCCCGTCAATCAGCAGCCTGCCGGACCGGCGCAGGATGCGCTGGCGCGGGGAGACCTGCTGTTTTCGCGGGGGGAATATGCGCTGGCGCTGGATGCCTTCCGCCGCGCAGTGCGCAACGATCCGACCGATGCGCACGGCCTGAACGGGGTGGCGATCAGCTACGCGGCCATGGGGCGGCATGATCTGGCGCGGGAATATTTCGAACTGGCCCTGTCGCGGGCGCCGGAAGATGCCCGCATCGCGCGCAACTTCGCGCGGAGCCTGTCGGCGCAAGGCCTGAAAGGCGAGGCCGATGCGCTGCTCGCCCAGGCCGGCGCGGCGCAGGCGGGTACGGCTGTCGTTGCTCGTCCGACGCTGGCTCAACTGGCTTCGGCTGCGCCGGCCGCGCGCCCGGCGCCGGTCGCGGGCGTCGAGTTGGAACGCCTTTCCTTGGGCGAGGTGCGGTTGCGGACGATGGAGGCAGCGGCACCGGCGGCACGCACCAACCCGCAGCTGACGACCCGGATCGTCACCGTGGCCGAAACGCAGGCCCGGCCCGAACTGACGGCCCCCATCATCGCCGTAGGCAGGCCGGATGCGGCGGCTTTGCCCAATCTGGCTGCACGCGAAGAAGCAAAGCCCGCTTATGACGGTCTGTTCGAGCGCTTGTGGAAGAGCATGGTGCGGCCCGACCGGAAAGGCGCTCGGGGATGATCGGGGCGCTGCTGCTGGCGGTTGCGGCGCCATCCGCCGGGGCGGTGCCGCCGCCGCTGGACTATGCCCGGCTGGTGGACGAGGCGATAGATGGCGGGCGGATCATCCAGGCGGATGCGATGTTGAGCCAATGGCGGGCTGGTGCGCAATCGGGCGACCTGCAAGCGATAGAGATTGCGGATGCGCGCATGGCGCTCGAAAAGCGGCGGGATGAGGAGGCGCTGGCGCGTTTCACCGCGCTGGAACGAAGTGGCCTCAACAACTGCCGCGTCGATGAGGGGAGGGGGATCGCCCTGCTGCGCCTCGGCCGGTCGCAGGAGGCGCTCGAGCCGTTGCGCCTGGCTGTGGCCGATTGCGACGGTCGCTGGCGCTCATGGAATGCGCTGGGCGTGGCCTATGACCAGGCGCAGTCCTGGGCGTTGAGCAATGCGGCTTATGAGCGGGCGTTCCAACTCACCGACAAGCCTTCCCAGGTCCTCAACAATTACGGACTGTCGCTGCTCAAGCAGGGCAAGGCGGAGAAGGCGGCGGTGATCTTCGACAAGGCGCGCGAAAGCGCACCGGACGATGCGCGGGTGATCGCGAATGGCGATACGGCCTATGTGATGGCGGGACAGGACATCAGCCGCCGGCCTGCCGACACCGCCGATGAGTGGGCGCGCCGGCTCAATAATGCCGGGCAGGTGGCGATGCGGATGGGCGATCTGCCGAAGGCGCAGGCCTATCTCAGCCGTGCCGTGACCGAAGCCGACAGTTTCGTGCCCGAAGCCGCGGCTGCGCTCGACACCTTGAAGACCACGGAGAAGTGATGAAGGATCTGGTGCTGCTTGCCGTTTCGCTCGTCCTCATCGCGGCGGCGGTGGAGGATATGGCCCGGCTGCGCATATCCAATATCTTCCCCCTGCTGGTTGTCGGGCTTTATGCGGTCTGGGTCGCTGTGGCGGGGTGGGAAAATGACATCTGGCGGAACGGCACCGTTTTCCTGGGCATGTTCGCGGTGGGATGCGGTCTGTTCGCCATACGCGCGATGGGCGGTGGGGACGTCAAGCTGATGACGGCCTGTGCGCTGTGGTTCGACTGGGCGGGGGTGATTCCCTGGATCGTCTATGTCACCGTCGGGGGCGGTGTGCTGGCGCTGGTGCTGATGGCCGGCCGGCGGCTGGTGCCGCAGAGCGTGCGGGAAGGTTCGTCCATTGCGCTGTTCGGCAAGAAAGGGCCGATTCCCTATGGCGTGGCGATTGCGCTGGGCACGATCATGGCGCTTTATATGGCCGGACCCAATCCCAGCGGCGTGGCGCGTCTGCCGGATTTCGTGCACGGGCTGAGTTAGCGCATCGTGGGTTGAATCGGATCGCGCATCGGGTCCGGGTTGAGCCATTCGGCAAGCCCAGGCCGAGGGGTGTCGGGTGATCCGGATACAGGGCATGATGGCGTTTCCGGCTCGCCTTTCGGCCGGTTGGCGCCATTATGCGCCTGCGCAGGCACCCGAATTGATCGAGTGGCTCGTGCAATCTCAGTTCAACCGGTGCGATGACATGCTGGCGGCGGGATTGAATTCCAGCCAGTGCGGGAGCACGCGACGCCGCAAGGGAAAGCAGACGATCCGCTTTCTGCTATCTCGCCGCCAAACAGCCGCTCAATGCTCCATCCCTACGGCGGGCATTTCACTGTCCATCGACATCATCATGATGATCAGTTCCGAGCGCGACTTGATGTTGAGCTTCTGGAAGATGCTGTGCAGGTGCACCTTCACCGTGCCTTCGGTGAGGCCGCACCGGCTCGCTATTTCGCGGTTGCGCAGGCCGGCGCGGATCAGGCCGGCGATCTCCAGTTCCCGCTCCGTCAGCACCGCAAGCACATTGGCTTCGCTGGCGGGCGCGGAAATGCTGTGCACCAGCGCCTGTTCCATGACGAAGGGGGCGATGCTCTTGTTGCCGCTCATGACCTGCTGGATGCAGCTTAGCAGGTCGTTGGGATCGCTGTCCTTCAGCACCACTCCGTCGACGCCCAGCTTGATCGCTTCCAGCGTCTGTTCAGGGCGGATATGCACGGTCATGAAGATGACCGGCACGGTGCTGCCGCTGTTGCGGATGGCGGACAGGATCGCAAGGCCGCCGCCACTCTTCATGCTGACGTCCAGGATCAGCAGGTCCGGTTCGCCGGCCTGCATCCGCTCCAGCGCTTCTTCGACCGAGCGGGCGCAGAACAATATGTCATGGCCGTGGGAGTTCAGGAACTGCGCCATGCCGTCCAGGAAGATCGGATGATCGTCGACTATCGCAATCTGGGTCATCATATCGGAGACCTTGGTAAGGAGGAGGGTAATCTGATCGAGATCAGTGAATTCATGCTCAGATTATGAAAATATGCCGTTCCGCCGATCTTGCCCAGCCGCTTCATGATTGATTGCGACTGGAGTTCGAAGTCGCCGGTATAGTTTTCGCGGGCGACCGCCTGCGGTCCGGGATTGTCCTTCAGCGCGATCAATATCTCGTCGTCGACCTGCGCGATCGACACGGTGATGTGGCGCGCATGGGCGTGCTTGACCGCATTGGCCGCGGCTTCGCGGATCAGATATTCGACCTCCGCCGCCGTTTCGGCCGACACGGTCATGGAGCGTTCGGCCAGGTTCAGGCGGCAATCGATCGCCCATTGCAGGGCGATGAAGCGGCAGCAGCGTTCGACTTCGCGGCCAAGGTCCACATCGGTTTCGGCCGACACCGGACTTTGCTGGCTGAGCAGCCGGCGCAGATGCGCCTGTTCCGCCGTCACCAGTTCCTCCATCGACCTGAGTTCCGCCAACTGGTCCGGAACGGCGGCATCCGACAGGCCGTGGATCGTCGTCGCGAGTCTGACGCGCAGCGCCGCCAATGTCTGCAGCACGCTGTCGTGCAGATCGCGGCTCAGCGCCTGACGCGCCTCGGCAAAGGTCCGCTGGCGCCAGGCGAGGAAGAAGAAATGGCGTTCGAGGAAAAGGTCTATCCCCTCCTGTATGCGCAGGCAGCGCAGCAGAACGGCGGGCGACCAGCCATGGCTGGTCCCGATGAACAGCCGGCCGCGCAGTTCCCCCGCCTGGATATGGATGCTAGCGCCCTGCCCGGGGCCGAACACGTCCGATATGCTGTCGATCAGGTCCGGCGCGCGCTCGTTCCGCAATATGCCGAGGCGGCTGCGCAGCAGCATCCGCGGCGACTGGGTGGAATAGAGGAAGGGCGCCTCCCGCGGCGTCACGTTGGACAGGCCGTCGATCTGCTTCTGCGGCAGGGCGAGGTGACGCACGCCGTCGACATCGTACAGTTCGCAATGGACGGCGGTATCGTCCATCATCTCCCACACGAACGCGCAATAGCGGGAGTTCATCAATTGGGAGACCTGCTCCACCAGAAATTGCGCCAGCGACTTCTGGAAGGAAAGGCCGACGCCCTGTAGCCGTTCCGACCAGCTTATCAGCCGCCGCTCCAATATGTTCATGCTCAACATGGAGGCAGCGATGACGCAGCCGATGACGATGGTCAGGCTGTCGATCGCGCGGTCCACCGCCGGCACATGGCGGGCCGAGGCCCAGCTTTCATAATATCCCCGCGCGATGAAGGCGAAGATCAGGCAAATCCCCAGGATGAGGACCGCGCCGCGTCCGAACCGGTCGGATGCGGACCAGGCGACGAAGAACAGGCAGCCCAGCGCCGCGATCTGCAAGGGTTCGCACAGCACGATGACCGTGAGGAAGGCGATCAAGTCGAATATCAGGAAGATGGGCCGCAGCAGCAGGCCCAAAGGCGGCGTGAGCGAATTCTGCGCGATGCTGATCGCCGTCCACGTCCACACGGCTGCCTTCAACAGCAATGCCGTGCGGGCAAAATCCGGCTCGTTGCTGAACATTGCTTCGATCTGCCACGTCGCCGCAGCGGAAAAGGCGACGCGGGATATGGCGAAACCCAGCGTCGGTGAACGTCCCAGCCAAAGCACCAGGCGGTCCATCACGGAAGATGACGCCAAGGGCATATGATACATGGCGAAATTTGTCCCCCGACAAGTCCCCGCCGATAATTGTGCGCATGACCTGATCGAAAAGCAACATATATCAAAAGGCAGAAGGGCCCTGTACGGCGATTTTGCGCGATTTCGGGACAGTTGGGCTGCGAAAGGTCATGGATGGCGCCCCGGGCCGTTGGCCGATATGGAGGGGGCATGGCGACGCTGATCACCCCGGCCCTGGTCTGCGCGTTGCGGCCCCATGGCGAACATGGGGCGATCGCGCGTCTTCTGACGCCCGGCCATGGCCTGCTGGCCGGCTATGTGCGGGGGGGGCGTTCGCGCCAGTTGCGCCCCGTCCTGTTGCCGGGCAATACCGTCAAGGCCGAATTCCGCGCCCGGACGGAGGAGCAACTGGCCGGGCTGACGGTCGAACTGGAGCACAGCCGCGCCCCGCTTCTGGCGGAGCCGTTGCCCGCGGCCGCGATCGATTGGGTCTGCGCGCTCACCGCCGTGGCTCTGCCGGAAGGGACGCCCTATCCCGCGCTCCATCAGGCGCTGGACGGCGTGCTGGGCGCCGTGGAGGCGGCGCCGGCTGCGCGGGGCTGGGCGGTGGCGCTCATCCGCTATGAATTGCTGTTGCTGGCGGAATTGGGCTTTGGGCTGGACCTTAGCCGTTGCGCGGCGACCGGCGGGAATGAGGATCCGGCCTATGTCAGCCCTCGCAGCGCGGCGGCGGTCAGCCGGGCGGGGGCCGTCGGCTATGAGGACCGGCTGTTGCCCTTGCCCGCTTTCCTGCTGGAGGGCGGGGCAGGGGACTGGCCCGCCTTATTGGACGGGCTGCGGCTGACGGGCTTCTTTCTCGAACGGTCCGTCCTTACCGACTGGCGCGTCGACGTCCTCGCGGCGCGGGAGCGCCTGGTGGACAGGCTTAAAAGAGCGGTTGCCTGAATTTTGGCGGTCGGTGTTCCTGCGCCGCGCCTCCTTCTCCCCTCGCCTAAATGCTTGCGCTGGCGGCGGCGGCTTCATAAGGGGCAGCCACGCGTTTGAAGGAGTTGCCCATGTTGATCGCCCTGTTCCCCGGAGACGGTATCGGTCCCGAGATCGTCGCGCAGGCGAAGCGCGTGCTGGACGCGCTGGCGATCCCCGGCATCACCTATGAGGAAGGGCTGGTCGGCGGCGCGGCTTACAAGGCGGTGGGCCATCCGCTGCCGCCCGAGACGCTGGAACTGGCCAAGCGCGCCGACGCGATCCTGTTCGGCGCGGTGGGCGATCCCGATTGCGACTCGCTGGAGCGCCATCTGCGCCCGGAACAGGCGATCCTCGGCCTGCGCAAGGAACTGGGCCTCTTCTCCAACCTGCGCCCGGCCAAGGTCTTCCCCGAACTGGCCGACGCCTCCGCGCTCAAGCAGGAGGTGGCGAGCGCCATCGACCTGCTGATCGTGCGCGAGACCAATGGCGACGTCTATTTCGGTGAAAAGGGCATGCGCAAGACGCCCGAGGGCCTGCGCGAAGGCTATGACATCATGTCCTATAATGAGGAACAGGTGCGCAAGATCGCGCATCAGGGCTTCCAGGCGGCGCGCGCCCGCCGGGGCAAGCTCTGCTCGGTGGACAAGGCCAATGTGCTGGAGACGAGCCAGCTCTGGCGCGACGTGGTGATAGAGGTGTCGGCGGACTATCCCGACGTGGCGCTCAGCCACATGTATGTCGACAATGCCGCGATGCAGCTGGTGCGCAATCCCGGTCAGTTCGACGTCATCGTCACCGGCAACATGTTTGGGGACATCCTGTCCGATCAGGCGAGCATGTGCGTGGGTTCGATCGGCATGCTGGCTTCGGCCACGCTCAACGACAGCAACCAGGGCCTGTACGAGCCGATCCACGGTTCCGCGCCCGACATCGCCGGGCAGGGCAAGGCCAATCCGCTGGCAACGGTCCTGTCGGCGGGCATGATGCTGCGCTACTCGCTGAACCTGCCGGAACAGGCCGACCGCATCGAGGCCGCCGTGGCCAAGGCGCTGGCCGATGGCGCCCGCAGCTTCGATCTGGGCGGCACGATGAGCACGGTCGAAATGGGCGATGCCGTGCTCGCGGCTTTGATCTGAGGGTAAGAAAATGAAGCGCAAGAGCGGGCAGAATCCCGAAATCACCCGGAACTGGCGTCCGGCCACTCTGGCGGTGCGTGGCGGCAGCGCCCGTACCGAATATGGCGAGACGTCCGAGGCGCTGTTCCTGACCAGCGGTTACAGCTACGACCGGGCGGAGGACGCCGCGGCGCGCTTCGCCGGGGAACAGGAGGGCATGACCTATTCGCGCCTCCAGAACCCGACGGTGGAGATGCTGGAACAGCGCATCGCCCTGCTGGAAGGCGCCGAAGCCTGCCGCGCCACCGCGACCGGCATGGCGGCGATGACGGCGGCGCTGCTGTGCCAGTTGTCGGCGGGCGACCATGTCGTCGCGGGCAAGGCGCTGTTCGGCTCCTGCCGCTGGCTGACCGATACGCTGCTGCCGAAATTCGGGATCGAGACGACCACTGTCGACGCGACCGACAATGCGGCGTGGGAAGCGGCGGTGCGGCCCAACACCAAGGTCTTCTTCTTCGAGACCCCGGCCAATCCGACCATGGACGTGGCGGACCTTGCCGCGATCTGCGGCATCGCGAAGGCGCACGGCATCACCAGCGTCGTCGACAATGCCTTCGCCACGCCCGCGCTCCAGCGGCCGATGGAGTTCGGCGCGGACGTGGTGGCCTATAGCGCGACCAAGATGATGGACGGGCAGGGCCGCGTCCTCGCGGGCGCGATCTGCGGCACGGAGGATTTCATCCTCAACACGCTGCTGCCCTTCCACCGCAACACCGGGCCGACGCTGGCCGCGTTCAACGCCTGGGTCGTGCTGAAGGGTCTGGAGACGCTGGATCTGCGCATCCGCCGCCAGAGCGAGAATGCGCTGAAGGTTGCTGAATTCCTCGAAGGCCGGGTGGCGAAGGTGCTCTATCCGGGCCTCGAAAGCCATCCGCAGCATGCCCTGGCCATGAAGCAGATGGCGATGGCCGGTCCCATCTTCTCGCTCTATGTCGGCGGCGGCCGGGCGGAGGCGCACGGCCTGCTCAACGGCCTCGAACTGGTCGACATCAGCAACAATATCGGTGACTCGCGCTCGCTGATGACGCATCCGGCCTCCACCACCCATTATGGCATGGCGGAAGCGGCGCGGCTGGAGGTGGGCATTACCGAGGATATGCTGCGCCTCAACGTCGGGCTGGAAGACCCGGACGATGTGATCGAGGATCTGGATCGCGCCCTGAAGTCGATAGGGCGTTGACGGAAGAGGGGTGAAAGGCGCATTTCTTAAGCCGTGAACGCACTTTTCCCCTTCCATGCGACGACGCGCGACATCAACGTGCACGTCGCCGTCACCTTCCTGCCCGAACAGTCGGAGCCGGACCGGGGCCGCTGGTTCTGGGCCTATCATATCCGCATAGAGAATGACGGGGACCAGCCGGTGCAACTGCTGACCCGTCACTGGATCATAACCGATGGACGGGGCACGCAGCATCGGGTCGATGGAGACGGCGTCGTGGGGGAACAGCCAGTGGTGCAGCCGGGCAAGAGCTACGACTATGTGTCGGGTTGCCCGCTCAACACGCCGACGGGATCGATGAAGGGGCATTATCATATGATCGGCGCGAGCGGCGAGACGTTCGACATCGCGATCCCGCATTTCGCGCTGATCGCGCCGGCGGTGGCTGAATGAAGCGTACCCATTTGCCGCTCAACGGCCTGCGCGTGCTGGATGCGGCGGCGCGGCATCTGTCCTTCACCCGCGCGGCGGACGAGCTGGCGGTGACGCCTGCGGCCGTGGGCCAACAGATCCGGGCGCTGGAGGACCTGCTGGGGGTCGTCCTGTTCCGCCGCACGCCCAAGGGGCTGGAACTCACTCCCGAAACCGAGGCAGGCCTTGCGGCCCTTCGCGCCGGTTTCCTGGAGTTTGAGGAAGCGGTGCGCGCCATGCAGGCTGGCCAGTCCAGCAGTTCCCTCACCATCGCCGCGCCGCGCGACATCACCGCCAAATGGCTCCAGCCGCGCCTTGCGGGCTATGCCGCAAGCCAGCCCGACCTCAAATTCGCATTGGTCGCGGCGGACGAGACGCTGGACTTCACCGAAGCCAATCTCGACCTCGCCTTGCGACTGGCCGAGGGGCCGGGCGAGAATGAAGGCATCAAGCTGGGCGAAGCGGCCTTCGTCACAGTGGAAGCGACGGAAGGCGGCCCTGACCATCGCATCGAATGGCCCGGCTGCCCGAAGGGGGACGCGCCGGCGACGATCCGCGTGGCCGATGCGGGGCTGGCGATAGAGGCAGCGGCCCATGGCTTCGGCCATGCCTGCGTGCCGTTCCTGCTGGCACAGGCGGATATTGACGCAGGGCGCATCCGGCAGGTGGGCGACGCTGCGCCGTCCCCGCTCGCCTACTGGCTGATCGCGCCCTTGCCGCAATGGCGGCAGAAGAAGGTCAAGGCTTTGGTCGAGGCGCTGACGGGGTAAGTGCTCATCCGTCATGTCGAACTTGCTCCGGCGTAGATTTCTTCTCGCGCCTCAGACGAGCGGGCTGCACGTCGCGCTTGCACTTTCTTAATCCTGTCGCGCATAGCCTGGTATAGGGAAGGCTTAGCGCGGGGAGGATGGCCATGACCGGCGGCAACAGGGGCTGGATATTGCGGGGCGCTTTGCTGCTCTGCCTCGCGCCGCCGTTGCATGCGCAGGCCCCCTATGTCCCCGATGTTACCGAGGCGCGCGAAAAGGAGTGGCGCAAGCTGGTGGCCGCATCCCAGGCGGCCTATGCGTCCGGCAATCCGGCCGACGGCGTCGATCCCGCGCGCAGGGGGCTGGCGCTCGCCGATGAGTTGTTCGGCGCGGACGATCCGCGCACGCTTATCTCCGCCAACGATCTCGCGCTGCAACTGGAGTCGACCGGTCGCTATCGCGAGGCGGAAGGCCTCTACCGGCGCGTGTTCGACAGCTATTTGCGAACGCGGGGAGAGGACGACCCCAATACCCAGCTTGCCGTGGAAAATCTCGTCGATTTCTACATCGCGCGCAAACGCTACGATGCGGCGGAGCCATTGGCCGATTATGCGATGGCCAGCTTTCGGCGGACGACCGGATCGGGCAGTGCGCGCAGCCGGCGGATGGAACAGATACTGGCCGCCATGCCCAGACCCGCGCCGCTTATCGCCGCCGCCGCGCCCACGCAACCGTCCGGGGTCGTCGCGAACGGTGCGATGAACGCGGACGGACCAGTAACCTCAATGTCTCCGGCAGCCATGCATGAAAATGATGTGGAAAAAGCTCCGTCCGACGGGTTGGAGGCAACAAGAGAATCCGGTCCTTGAGGACGGATGTCCTTGTCTTTCTTCATCGTGTCTTGAGAAATTATCCTTGGATATAAGTCATCGGGTTAATTGTTAAAACCGCCATAGCCGCTATTCCTGATTCCTGTCGGAGGGGGGTTGATTTTCCATAGCTTATCGCCAGTCACAGGCCGACTGGACGAAGCCGCGGAAAGGAACGCACGGCTCCGCACGATAAGTCTATGGGTCGCATTTTGGACGGGCGGCCGGCTGCACAAGCCGGTCGCCCGTTTTCATTCCTTCCTTGCAACTTCCAATCCGATTGGGGCAGTCGGGAAGCCCTATCGGGGCAGCCATTGAACGAATGGAGCAGGATCGACTCGCCCGAGTCGCATATGTCGTAAGCCTTGTTTGTTAACCAAATCCAAGTTCAGCATAGACTGAAGGATATAAGTATGAAATTCCGCCTATATCGTTCGTAATAGAGCATAAGTTATTTTTTCCGCCGTATCGCGTTTAAATGGTTAACAAAACTGGAATCTTCGTGACTCATTTTGCAGGCGGAGAATAAGATCGGCCATCGGGTCAGTAAAAATACAGATGCAGAAGGTTAATCCGGGGCGGCGGTCGACTTAGCAAAAGGGTCCTGCCGGCGGGAGAACGTTGACTAGGGGCAATAGCTGATCCGCTGATTGCCGCAATGTCGGGAAAAGATGTCAGCTCCGTATGCACTGTGCATTCTGGGCCAGGCCTCTTGCGCGCTCCTTCCATGCCCCCATGGCGACAGGTGGGATGGACAATGGATTTCGAGCGCGATTGGGATAGCAAAGACGCCGCTGACCATCAGCAGGCCCTTCATCCGGAAGCGGCTGCTCTGGCCGCAAGGGGCAAGGCGGTCCATCCCGGCAAGATGCATCGGGCGGAGGTTGTCCGCACGGTCGAACCCAATCCCGACGGCACCGTCGTCCTGCCGGCCGGCACCGACATCAATGGGATCGAGGTTTCCGGACGCAATCTGATCGTCCACCTGCCGGACGGCACCGATCTGGTGATCCTGGACGGCGCGGTGGTCATGCCGCGCCTGGTCGTGGGCGATGTCGAAATTCCCTCAGTCAACCTGGCGGCCTTGCTGATCGGGGAGGAGCCGCAGCCCGCAGCCGGTCCGCCGCGCAGCTCCGGCGGCAATTTCACCGGCCCCGACGGCGATGTGGGCGATCCGCATGGCCTGGGAGACCTGCTGCCGCCGACGGAATTGCTGTTTACCCAGCCCGAGGAGCGCGAGATCCTGCCCATCGCGCCCAATGAGGAGCCGGAAGTCACCATCATCACCCCCGATCAACCCGCTGGCGCGACTGCCGCGACCGCGGGTGTGAGCGAGGCTGGGCTTCCCGCGCGCGGCAACGAGCCGGCCGGTTCGGCCGCGGCAGGGGATGGCGAGCGCACCACGGGCACCATCGCGATCACCGCCAGCGACGGCCTGGCGGGCGTCACCATCAACGGCGTCGCGATCACGACGGTCGGGCAGACGGTCACGACGCCGCTCGGCGTGCTGACGATCACCTCCATCGCGGACGGTTCGATCGGCTACAGCTATGTGCTGACCGACAATGTGGTCGGCACGCCGCCCGCCGAAGTCTTCACCGTAGTCGTAACCGACAGCGACGGCGACCAGGCGAGCGCCACGCTCACCATCTCGATCGCGGACGATGCGCCGACTGCCGTCAACGATGCCGACAGCGTGACCGAAGACGGCCCGCTGGTTGCGGACGGCAATGTCCTGACCGGCAGCGGCGGCAGCGACGCGAACGCCACCGATGGCGTTGCCGACATCCAGGGCGCGGATGGGGCGGTCGTGTCGACCACGGGCACCTTCCAGGGCACATATGGCACGCTGACGCTGAATGCGTCGGGCGCTTATAGCTATACGCTGGCCAACGGCAATGCGGCGGTGCAGTTCCTGGTCCCCGGCCAGACGCTGACCGACAGGTTCAGCTACACGATCACCGATGCCGATGGCGACACCTCCACGGCGACGCTGACCATCACCATCAACGGCGCGGACGATGGCATCACCATCACTGGCCTCAATGGCGCGCCGGGGATAGAGGGCGCGGAAGTCGTCCTGCTGGAAAACGACCTGGCGGACGGCAGCTCGCCCGACGCGGCGGGCCTTGCCAAGACCGGCTCTTTCGGCGTCAGCGGCGCTGACGGCCTGTCGGGCGTCACGGTCGGCGGCGTGTCGGTGCTGGCCAATGGCGCCTTCGTCGCCGGGCAGGTGGTGACGACGCCGGTGGGCACGCTGACCATCACCGGCTTCACCGCGACCGCCACGCAGGGCGGCGTGCCGACGGCCGGAACCTTCACCTACAGCTTCGTATTGACCGACAACAGTCTGGGCCATGGCGCGGCGGGCGCGGACAGCATCCTGCAGAGCTTCGCCGTCGTCGCGACCGACCGCAACGGGTCGACCGCCAATGCGACGGTCGACGTGCAGATCGTCGACGACGTGCCGACCGCCCACAATGATGTCGATGGCGTCGCCGCCGGCACCTATGGCCCGGAAACCGGCAATGTCATCACCGGGGCGGGCACCGTCTCCGGCGCGGCGGGCGCCGACGTCAAGGGCGCGGACGGCGCCGTCGTGACGACCACCGGCACGTTCGAGGGCACTTACGGCACGCTGACGCTGAACGCGGACGGCAGCTACAGCTATGTTCGCGCGGCTGGCACGCCGGGCGGGGTGAGCGACAGCTTCAGCTACACGCTGCGCGACGGCGACGGCGACACCTCCACCGCGACGCTGCGGATCGACATCGCCAACAGCGACGTCATGATCATTTCGATCCCCAAGGTGGGCGACGGCACGATCGTCGACGAATCCGGCCTGACGAATCCGATGGGTTCCAATGCGGGCAGCGGCGTCGACACGACGGACGGCACGATCACCTATACCGCGCCGGACGGTCCTGCGAGCGTCACCATCAACAATATTCCGATCACCCAGATCGGGCAGGAAATCGTCACCGACAAGGGCATTTTGACGATCACCGGCCTCAGCGAAGGCAGCATCGACTATAGCTATACGCTGACCACCAACACGGCTGGCGACAATGTGACCGACAGCTTCGTCGTCACCGTCACCGATGTGGACGGCGACCAGGCGACCGACACGCTGACCATCACCATCATCGATGATGTGCCGACCGCCGCCAACGATGCGGACTCGGTGCGCGAAGACGGCCCGCTGGTGGCCGACGGCAACGTCATTGCCGGTTCGGGCGGCGCGGACGCCAACGCGACCGACGGCAATGCCGATGTGCAGGGCGCCGACGGCGCGCATGTCAGCGCCATCGTCTTTGGCGAGACCGCCGGAACCGTCGGCGCGCCGCTGGCCGGGCTGTACGGATCGCTCGTGATCCAGTCGGACGGCAGCTATGCCTATACGCTGAACAATGAAAATGGCGTGGTCCAGGGCCTGGACAAGAACCAGACCCTGACGGAGACCTTCACCTACACGCTGACCGACGGCGACGGCGATCACAGCAGCGCGACCATCACCATCACCATCCAGGGCAGCGACGATGGCGTGACCATCAGCGGCCTGGACGGCGAGGGCGCGGAAGAAACCGTCTTCGAAAACGACCTGCCGGGCGGCAGCTCGGAAGATGCGGCGGCGTTGACCCAGACGGGCAGCTTCACCCTGTCCGCGCTGGACGGCGTGGCGACCATCACCGTTGGCGGCCAGCCGATCTTCGGCGCGAACGGCTTCATCAGCGGCGTCACCCTGTCCAACGCTTATGGCACGCTCAGCATCACCGGCTTCACGCCGACCGTTGGCGCGGACGGCGACGTGATCGGCGGAACCGTCAGCTACAGCTATGTCCTCACCGACAATACGCTGCTGCACACGGGCGCCAATGACGGCAGCCTGACGGACAGCTTCGCGGTCGTCGTCACCGACACCGACGGGTCGACCGACGGCGCCAGCCTGGACATCCGCGTGGTCGACGATATGCCGACGGCGGTGAACGACGTCGCGGGCCAGCTCACCGAAAATACGGCGGTCACGATCGACGTCTTCGCCAATGACGTGGCGGGGGCCGACGGCGTCAACCTCGCCAGCGGCGTGGCGCTCGAGACCGGCGCGGCCAAGGGCACGGTCGTCTATCAGGGCAATGGCGTCTTCCTCTACACCCCCAATGCGGGCGCGGAAGGTAGCGACAGCTTCACCTACACCATCACCGACGGCGACGGCGACAAGTCGACCGCTACGGTGACGATCAACCTGCTCCAGGATTCGACGCCGACCGTCAGCGTGACCGACATGACCGTGTCCGAAGCCGGTCTGCCCGGCGGCACGCAGGAGGCCGGGAACAGCGAGACCGCGACGGGCGCCATGACCATCACGACCGGCGGCGACACGCTGACCAAGGTCGAGGTGCAGGACAAGAACGGCGCGTGGGTCGACGTGACCTCGGCGACGGCGGGAACGCCGGTGGTGGTCGCGGGCGCGGCGGGCGCGCTGACCGTAACCTCCGACGGAGCAGGGCATTACAGCTACAGCTACACGCTGGCGGTCAACGATCCGGCCCATCCGGACAATGTCACCAGCGACGGCGACGGCATCAGCGGCGCGGCCGACCCCAAGGCGGGCGACGCCTTCGCGGTGCGCGTGACCGACAGCGACGGCGATGTCTCGCCGGCCGACACGATCAACGTGACCGTGCTGGACGACGCGCCGGTCGCCACGGCCGACAGCGGTTCGGTGAGCGAGGGCGACTCGCTGATCGTGGCGGCGGCCGACGGCGTGCTCAACAATGACCAGCCGGGCGCGGACGGCTATGCGCCGGGCGTGGTCGGTGTCGCCAAGGGCGGTGATCCGTCCAGCCCGGTCAGCGGCCAGGTCGGCACGGCGGTGGCGGGCGATTACGGCACGCTGACGCTCTTCGCGGACGGCAGCTACCGCTATGACGCGACTCCCAACGCCATCTCCGCCGACAAGCAGGATGTGTTCGTCTACACCATCCGCGACGGGGACGGTGATCTGGCGACGACGACGCTGACCATCAACGTCGCCAATGTCGCGCTGGCGGCGGACAACCAGACGAAGACGGTCTTCGAGGCGGCGCTGGACACCGGCATCACCGGCGACGACATCGCGGCGGGCAGCGTCACCGGCAGCACGCCGGGCGAGCCCACCGAAACCGCGACCGGCCAGCTCAACGTCGTGGGCGCGGTCAGCTACACGCTGACCAGCTCCGCGACCGGCAGCCATGGCCAGATCCTGCTCAACAGCGACGGCAGCTACACCTACACGCTGACCTCGCCGGTCGACGGGCCGACCGCCAATGACGGGCCGCAGACCTTTGGGGGTGCAGAGGTCTTCACTTATCAGGCGGTCGACGGCTCCGGCAATATAGCCAACGGCACCATCACCATCGACGTGGTGGACGATGTTCCGACGGCGGCCGATGACACCGCCCGCACCGTGGCGGAGGACGGCGCCGACATCGGCGGCAATGTCCTGACCAACGATACGCTGGGCGCTGACGGCGCCACCCTGACCTCGGTCACGATCGGCGGCGTCACGACGGCGATCAACGCCGTGGGCACGACCAACGTCAGCACGGCCTTCGGCGCCTACACCTTCACGGCGGCGGGGGCGTGGACCTTCAACCCGTCGACCAACCTCAACAATGCGAGCGGGGTCAGTGCGGGCTTCTCCTATGTCATCACCGACGGCGACGGAGACCAGTCGACCGCCGTGCAGCCGATCACCGTCACGGACGGCGCAATCCCCACCGCAAGCGGCCCGATCACCCTGGCGCTGGACGATCAGAATCTGGCGGGCGGCACCAGCGCCGGCAATCCGGACTCGGCCAGCGGCACCATCACCTTCACGCCCGGTTCGGACGCCATCACCTCGATCGTCTTCGGCGGCACCGGCGGCCTGACTGGCGACCTGACCTGGCTGCGGGTATCCGACACGCAGATCACCGGTTCGGACGAGCGCGGCGTGGTCGTCACGCTGGACCTGTCGGTCACCGGCAATGTCGCGACCGTGACCGCCACGCTGAACGACAATTACGACACCCATCCGGGCGTCAATGTGGACGATCTGGTCGCGCTCGGCTCGGTGCAGGTGATCGCGCAGGACACCGACGGCGACACCGCCACCGGCACCGTTTCGGTCAGCGTGTCCGACGACCTGCCGGTTGTCAGCGCCAATCCGGTGGTGCAACTGGACGACGACGCGCTGTCGGGCGGCAATCCGAACGGCACGGGCGACGACGCGAACAGCCTCAACGCCACAGGCACGCTCGGCCATGACTATCGCGCCGACGGTCCGGGCGGCATCACCCTGCTCGGCACCGGGGCCCCCGCTGGCTTCACCTATGAAAGCAACGGCACCGTGCTGCTGGTGAAGCAGAATGGCACGACCGTCCTAACGGTGACGCTGACCGATCCGGTCGCGGGCACCTATTCGGTGGTCCAGAACGCCGCCATCGTCCATCCGGCGGGCGGCGATGAGAATAACGTCAGCTTCGACATCGGCTATCGCGTCACCGACGCCGACAATGACACGGCCACCGGCACGCTGACCATCAATGTCGACGACGACACGCCGGTCGCGGCCAACGACACCGACATCGTCAAGGAAGACGTCACGCTGACCGCCAGCGGCAATGTGCTGACCGGCGCGGGCAGCGACGGCAATCCGGCGGGCGGGGACTCGCTGGGCGCGGACGGTCCGGCGGCGGGCGGCGCGGTGACGGCGGTCACTGGCGGTACGGTCGGCGGCAACGCGACGGGCAACTATGGCACGCTCGTCCTCAACGCTTCGGGCGGCTATACCTATACGCTGAACAACGGTCTGGCGGCGGTCCAGCATCTGGACGACGGCCAGACGCTGACCGACAGCTTCACCTACACCATCACGGATGGCGACGGCGACAGCACCACCGCGACCCTGACCATCACCATCCTGGGCACCAATGACGCGCCGCAGGTCGGCAGCGGCATCGCGGTCGTTTCGGAAGAGGGGCTGACCGGCGCCAATGCCGACACCGCGCCCGGCCTGCCGAACGACACCACCAATGCGACGGTCGCCACCGGCACGATCACCGCGAGCGACGTGGACGGCGACAGCATCAGCATGACGCTGGGCAATCCGGGCGCGGTGCTGACCGCCGACGGCCTGCCCGTCACCTGGAGCGGCGTCGGCACGCAGACGCTGACCGGTTCGGTCGGCGCGGTGCCGGTGATCACGATCACCATCACCAACGGCGGCGCCTATACGGTGACGCTGCTGCAGTCGGTCGATCACAGCGGCATCAACGCCGAGGATGTGAAGAACTTCCTGGTCCCCGTGAACGTCAGCGACGGCACCGCCACGGTCGCCACCAGCATCGCCGTCACGATCGAGGATGACAGCCCGATCGCCGTCGACGACAATGTGACGACCATCGAAAAGGCGGCTGCCTCCACCGGCAATGTCCTCACCAACGACCATGTCGGCGCGGACACGCCCGGCGCCGTCGTATCGGTCGGCGGCAACGCCATCGCCCTGGGCGGCAGCCAGACGATCGTCGGCGCCTATGGCACGTTGCAGCTATTCTCCGACGGCAGCTATACCTACACGCCCAAGGCGTCGGTGCCTTCGGGATCGTTCGACAGCTTCACCTATGTGATGCGCGACGCCGACAATGACACGGCCAGCGCGACGCTGAAGTTCACCTTCCAGGGCGACGCGAACAAGCCGACGGCGGACAACACCGCCGCCAAGCTGGACGATGACGGCCTGACCGGCGGCAACGCGGCCAGCACGACCGGCGACGTCGACGCCAATGTGGGCGACACCGGCGCGGCTGGGTCCAGCGAGGCCAGCTTCAGCGGCACCTTGCCCTTCACCTTCGGCGCCGACGGCGGTGGCAGCGTGAGCTTCGCCAATCTGAACGGCACGACCGGCACGGTTGGTACGGACACCGTATCCTATAGCTGGAACGGCACGACCAACACGCTGACCGCGACCATCACGACGGTCGGCGGTCGGGTCGGCACCGATCTGTTCAAGGTCGTCGTCAATCCGACGACGGGCGCCTATACGGCGACGCTGCTCGACAATGTGCTGCACGCGGCCGGCGGGAATGAGAATGACGCCTCGGTAAGCCTCAATTTCCTCGTGACGGACAGCGACTATAACGCGACGACCAACCCGACCTCCTCGGCCATCGGGCAGCTCAACATCTCGTTCAACGACGATATGCCCAGCTCCTTCACGCCGGCGGCTGGATCGGTGGCGAACAATGACAGTCCCGCCACGGCCTTCAACCTCAACTTCGCCAGCGTGGCGGGCGCCGATGGCGTAGGCAATGCGCTGTTCACCATCACCGATGGCGCGCTCGCCAAGGATACCAGCGGCGCCACGCTGCGGCTGGCCGGCGAAGACCTGTTCATCTTCGGCAACGGCACGAATGTGCTGACGGCGAAGACGGCGGACGGAGACATCGGCTACACCATCACGCTCCAGCCGGGGACGGACAAATATGTGTTCGACCTTCACGGCACGATCACCAACGGCAGCGAGATTTCGATCAGCAGCTTCAGCGCGGCGAAGGCGGGCAACACCGACTATCGCGGCCTGGGCGTCGATACCACCGATGCCATCGACGTGCTGTTTTCCGGCCGCAGCGCTTCGGGCGCCCGGGGATCGGTCAACACCGACAGCGACTCCATCGGCGTCGACAACCAGTCGGTCAATCCCGACGAGGCGGTGCGCATCGATCTTATCAAGACGCTGGTTGGCAATCCCGCCACCACCACCGGCTTCTCCTATGCCGATCACCAGAGCGTGATCAGCTTCGAGCAGAATATCGCTCAGGTCGGCGGCAATCCCAACAGCACCGTGTCGATCAAGGTCACGGCCATCGATGCCGACAACGACCAGGATCTGGGCTTCTCTTCCGTGACGCCGGAAGCGGGCGAAAGCTTCGTCCCGATCGCCAAGGTAATCGTCACGGATGTGAGCACCGGCAATGTCTACAGCTTCACCGGCTCGGGGACGCAGGGCAGCATCGGCGTGACCTTCGCTTCGGGCAGCGTCACCATCACCGGCCTGCAGGTGAACGACAAATATGAGATTGTCGGCACCAAGGGCTTCGATGCGGTGCTGGTGGAATCGCCGCACGTCAACAATCCGTTCGACCTCGGCGTCTTCTCGGTTGAGACGCTGAACAGCGGCACGCCAATCAACATCAACCATGCCATCGTCGCCTCGGATGCAGACGGTGACAGCGTCAACAGTTCGGTCAGCGTCACGCTGAACCCGGTTGCCGTTCCCCCGGTCGCCATCGACCTGGATGGCGACGGGCTGGAATTTGTCGGTCTGTCGGCGGGCGTCACCCACGACTATGGCCATGGCGCGGTTGCGACCGCCTGGGTTTCCTCCGACGACGGGCTGCTCGCCCATGCGACGGGCGGCGGTTACGACATCGTCTTTGCCGACGATGCGCCCGGCGCCGCGAGCGATCTGGAGGGCCTGCGCCTTGCCTATGACAGCAACGGCGACGGCGTATTCGATGCCAAGGACGCGGCCTTCGCTGATTTCGGCGTCTGGCAGGATGCGAACGGCAACGGTGTGGTCGACGCGGGCGAGTTCAAGTCGCTCACCGCTATAGGCATCGCCGCGATCAATCTGACCGCGGATGGCAAGAACTATACCGCCGCCAATGGCGACGTCACCGTGCTGGGTGAAGCGAGCTTCGTCCGCACCGACGGCACCAAGGGGACGGTCGGGGACGTCATGTTCGCGACCGGCGCCAAGGCAAGCGACACGAGCAAGACGGATAGCACGGCCGGTGGCTTCAACCAGGCGCTGGTAGCCGCCAGCCTGGTCGCGGCGGCGGGTGCGGCCGAGCATGTGGCCGAGCAGCAGCCTGCACCCGCTCCGGCGGAAACCGCTCCGCCCGTTACGGAGACCGCACCGGCTGCCACGACCACGACCGAACCTGCGCCTTCGCAGGAGAGCCAGCCGACTTCGCTCGCCACGACGGACGATCAGGCGACGCATGAGCAGCCCACTATGTCCACCGGCCATGCCAGCGAGGAGGCTGCGCCGGAGCATGCCACCCTGTCCGGCGGCGGCGAAGCGCATGCGGCGGCAGCCGATACGGCCCAGGCTCCGCAGCCCGACCTCAGCGGCCATCAGGGCCTGCTGGCCCAGTCGATCGACCTGCCGCCTGCCTTCGACGGCAACGCGGCGGCGGTTCTGGCGGCGCAGCAGGCGGCGCAGCCAGGGGTTTCGGCGGCCAATGCGGCCGAAGTCGTGAAGGAAGCGCTGGGCACCCATGACGCGCCGCATATCGACGCACTGCTGGCTGCCCTGCCGGGTGGCGAGCATCCGGCGGCGCCGGCCTTGCTGAACCCGGCTGCCGTCGAAGTGGCGGACGCAGGGCACATGGCCGCGACCACCGCCATCTTCGAAGCGGCGATGGTCGCGCATGAAGCGATGGCGGTCGCCCATGGCTGACAATTCGATTTTCTCGCGGGGAATTTTGGGGAGAGTGAATATGCGAAATGCAGTTGGAAGGGCGGCGGCTGTCGGGCTGGTAACCGCCATGCTGACGACGACTGCGGCCTGGGCGGCGCCTGCTTCGCCCTTGCTGCAACTGGGCAAGTCCGAACTGAGGGATGCGCTCACCAGCCGTTACGACACGGCGGTCAAGGCCGTGGGCGACGCCAGCGTGCGCGCGGCCCAGGACAGCCGCTGGACCTACGCGGTCGAGGCGAAGAACCAGTGCGGCATCGCCATCGGTTTCATCAAATCCGGCACGAAGGATGCGGAGAGCATCAACAAGTGCGACGACTTTGTGGCACGCCTCTCGGCGCCGCCACCGCCGCCGGTGTCGGCAGCTTCAGCCCCACCCGCGCTGGACTGTACGGCACCGGCGGTGTCCATCTTCTTCGATTGGAACATGGACACGCCGCTTCCTGAGGGCGTGAGCACCATCTCCACGCTGACGCAGACGGCGGCGCAGTGCGGCTGGAAGCGCTTCGGCGTCACCGGCTACACCGACACGTCGGGCACGACCCGCTATAATGACGGCCTGTCGCTGCGCCGCGCGCAGAATGTCGCCAGCCTGCTGAGCCAGGGAGGCATCGCGACGGACGCCATGACCGTCAATGGCCTGGGCGAGACCCAGCTCAAGATCGAAACCGCCGATGGTGTGCGCGAACCGATGAACCGTCGGGTCGAAATCACCGCCAGCGCGAATTAAGGGGAGGAAGGCATGACTATCATGCGCAAGACATGCGGCAGCCTGATCGCCCTTTGTGCGGCGGCCATGGTTTCGACGGGCTGGGCCCAGACCACCGATCTCAAGAGCGCGATCGCCGCGGCGATCGACAGCCATCCGGAAATCAACCAGGCGATCCAGAACAAGGAAGCCATCGAATTCGAGCGCGAACAGGCGCAGGGGCTTTATCTGCCCCGCGTCAGCGTTGAGGGATCGGCGGGCGTCCGCCGTCTGGAAAACGCCACCCGGCGCGCTCTCAACCTCGATAACCAGACGCTCTGGCCGCTGGAAGCCAGCGTACGGGCCGAGGAAACCGTCTGGGACTCCGGCTATCGCAGCGCGGAAAAGCGCCGGCAGGCCGCCCGCACCGACGGCGCGGCGCTGCGCGTTGGGGAGCGTTCGCAGTTCGTGGCGCTGAACGTCACCCGCCAATATCTCGACTATATGCTCCAGCAGCGGGTCGTGGCGGCGGCGGAGGACAATATCGCCTTCCACCGCAAGCTGCTGGGCGATTTGGGCGAAGGCGTGACCAAGGGGTCGATCAGCATCGCCGATCAGCAGCAGGCGGAGGAAAGGCTGCAAGCTGCTCTCGTCCGCAAGAGCGAGGCGGAGCAGGACATGACCAATGCGGCTATCCAGTTCCGCACGCTGACCGGCCTTTCCATCGATCAGGTCACCATGCCCGATCCGGTGACGAGCGCCGTGCCGCCGACGCTGGACGAAGCGATCGCCGCCGCGCGCACCCACAATCCGCTGGTCCGCGAGGCGGAAGCCGACATCCAGGCGGCGCATGCCGTGGTGGATGAGGCCAAGTCGGAACTGGGGCCGACGGTCTCCGTGGAAGGAACCGGCCGCGTCGGTCAGGATGTCGACGGCTTCAAGGGCAATACCAATGACATTCAGGGCCGCGTCGTCCTGCGCTGGCAGCTCTTCAACGGCGGCATCAACCGTGCCAAGGTCCAGGAGATGACCCGCCGGGCGAGCGAGGCGCGCTTCCGCCTGAGCCAGCGGCTGCGCGAGGCGGAGGAGGATGTCCGCACCGCCTGGAACCGTTGGGACACGGAAAAGAAGCGCGTGACTGACCTGTCGCGTCAGGGCACGGTCTCCGACGGGCTGCTCGTCTCCTATCGCGAGCAGTTCAATGTCGGCCGGCGTTCGCTGCTGGACGTTCTGGACAGCCAGAACACCCGCTTCAATACGCAGGTGCGGACGGAAACGGCCCGCTTCTCGGAGATTTTCGCGCAATATCAGATTCTGGCGGCCACCAACACGCTGCTGGATACGCTGGGCCTCGCCGCGCCTTCGGACGCCAAGGCCGATGCGCGGAAGACCTATAATGTCCCCGATCTGCCGCCCGCTGAGTTGCAGCGGCGGCGCTATCCGGGCTGAGTTTCATTATTGGGGGTCATCCCGGCGCAAGCCGGGATGGCGCGGGGTAAACAATGTTGGAACGAAGCACACTCAGTCTGGCCGAATGGCTGGACCATCAAGGCACGCCTAGCGACGAGCTGGTGGAGAGCATCGCCCATGCGGCGCGGCATTTCGACCGGTCGCCGGGTATCGTAAGCCTCCGCGCGGGGTTGGCCGTCGATGAATCCGGGCGCTTGCCCTTTCATCAGGCGGAATCCGCGCTCGATCAGATCGGTCTTTTGAGCGATCATGTCCGGGGCCGGCTGGACAAATGGCGGCCGGGCAACCTGCCCGCCATTCTGCCGCTGCGTGGCGGGCGTTTCCTGCTGCTGCTGGACATCAAGGCCGGTGACGCGCTGGTCCAGCTTCCGCATGCGGACGAAGCCGTCTGGGCGCCGCTCAGCGATCTGGAAGGCTATTTCACCGGCGAGGCGCTGGTGGTCATGGCCGATCATGGCCGCGAACGCGCCGAGGAACGCCCCTGGGACGAACGCGCCCGCCAGCACTGGTTCTGGCGCGAAGTCTGGCGCGCCCGTAGCGGCTTCGGCTATGTGATGCTGGCCGCGGCGATCATCAACCTGCTCGCCTTCGCGCTGCCGCTGTTCACGATGAACGTCTACGACCGGATCATCCCGAACAAGGCGGCTTCCAGCCTCTGGGTGCTGGGCGTCGGCGTCATGCTGGCCTTCAGCCTCGATTTCGCGCTGCGCATTGCCCGCGCGAGACTGGTGGACGAGGCGGGGCGGGAGATCGATGAGCGCCTTTCGCAACGCCTGTTCGAAAAGGTGCTGAACACGCCGCTGGCAAGCCGTTCGGGCAGCACCGGGGCGCTGGCGCGGCGCGTGTCCGAATTTGAATCCGTGCGCGAATTCTTCACCTCGACCACCGTGGTCCTGGTGGTGGACATCGCCTTCCTCTTCTTCTTCGTCGGCATCATCGCCCTTCTGGGGGGCTGGCTGGCCATCGTACCGGTCGTCATGATGGGGATCATGGCGAGCGCAGGCTGGGTCCTGCAACGATCGATGGCCCGCCTGTCACGCGATGCCCAGGCGGACTCCAGCCTGCAAAGCGCGGCGCTGGTCGAAGCGATCGGCGGCATAGAGACGCTGAAGGCCTGCCGCGCCGAAGGACGGATGCTGGAACGCTGGCGCCGCTACGCCCGGATGAGCGCGGCCACGCAGGAAAAGCTGCGGCGGCTTTCCTCCAAGAGCGTCACGCTGGCCGCCCTCTGCCAGCAGGTGACGAGCATCGCGTTGGTCATCGGCGGCTTCTACATGTTCGCGGCGGGCAACATTTCGATGGGCGCGATCATCGCCATCGTCATGCTGGCCGGGCGATCGCTCGCTCCGGTGGGACAGCTTGCCTTCGTGATCGTGCGCGGGCGTCAGGCCATGACGACGCTGGACAGCCTGCAAACGCTGATCGACCAGCCGGATGAGCGGCTGGACGGCGCGCGCGGCATCATTCCGAAGATCCGCAAGGGCGCCATTGTCGCGCAAGGGCTGGAGTTCGGCTATCCCGGCGCCAGCCAGCCCAGCCTGCGCGGCATCGACCTGCGCATCGAACCGGGCGAGCGCATCGGCCTGATCGGTCGCGTGGCGTCGGGCAAGTCGACGCTGGGCCGGGTGATCTGCGGCCTTTATCCGCCCACCGGCGGCCTGCTGACCATTGATGAGGTGGACAGCCGCCAATATCATCCGCATGAGCTGCGCTCCGCCTTCCGCTATGTCGGGCAGGATGCCGAGCTGTTCAGCGGATCGGTGCGCGAGAATCTGCTGCTGGGCGCTCGCGAAGCCAACGACGAAAAGCTGCTGGAGGCGCTGGAACGTTCGGGCGCGGCGCGTTTCTTCGGACGCGATGCGGCTGGGTTCGACCTGCATATCGGGGAGCGCGGCAGCCGCCTTTCGGGCGGACAGCGCAGTTTTCTGGTCATGGCGCGCGCCTTGGTGGAACCGGCCAAGCTCCTCTTCCTCGACGAGCCGACCGGCGCGATGGACAACCAGACCGAGAATCTGTTCATCGACCATCTGGAAAGGGCGCTGGAGCCAGACCAGACGCTGATCGTGTCGACCCACCGCCATGCGCTGCTGCGGATCGTAGACCGGCTGATCGTCATCGATCAGGGCGTCGTGCTGGCGGACGGCCCGCGTGACGAGATCATCGGCCAGCTCCAGCGGGGGGCAGGGCAATGAGCGCGGTACGGCCTGCCTATTCAACACGGAGCGCTTTTATCCTTGGTGCGGGACTTGCTACGACGGCAGCCTTCGCCGTGGCGGTGCTGTGGCACCACGACCAGCCCCAGCCCACGATGCAAGCCAAGATCGTGGAAGCCGCTCCTGCCATCCCCCGCCAATATCTGGCATTGGTTCAGATGACCGGGCAAACCGTCCCGGCGGAAGACGGCGACAAGGCCCGCGAGGAAAACCAGCGTCTCGGCTTCTCCGGCACGATCAGCGCCGCCAAGCCCTTCCGTGCCCTCGCCACGGCGGGCGAGGACCATGACCGCGCCCTCCAATGCCTGACCCAGGCCGTCTATTATGAAGCCGCCCGGGAGCCCGAAAGCGGCCAGCGCGCCGTCGCGCAGGTGGTGCTGAACCGCGTCCGCCACCCCGCCTTCGCCAAGACGGTGTGCGGCGTCGTCTACCAGCGCTTCGACGCCTCGGTCTGCCAGTTCAGCTTCGTCTGCGACGGTTCGCTGGCGCGCCGTCCGCTGCCCGACCTCTGGAACCGGGCGAAGCGGATCGCCGCCGATGCGCTGACCGGCCGGGTCGAGAAGGAAGTGGGCACCGCGACCCATTATCACGCCGATTATGTCTTCCCCCGCTGGGCGCCGCATCTGGCGAAGCTGGCGCAGATCGGCGCGCATATCTTCTATCGCTGGCCGGGCGGCTGGGGCCTGCCGGGGGCGTTCACCGGCCGCTATGCGGGCGGCGAGCATATTCCCGCCTTCGACCCGTCGCGCTTCGCCATAGCGGCCGAACCGGCTATCGATTATCCGCCCGTCGCGGCCCTGCCGGAACGGCGGGCGGCCAATGATGTCGGCGGCCGGATGGACCCGACCAAGGGCTGGAAACTCTCCATCCCCGATCCTTCCACAGGCGGCGGCGCGCTTAGCGAGATGCTCGCCCGCCAGCAAAAAGCCTCGCCAGTCACTCTGGCGGCGGACGACCATCATCTCCAAGGGGTGCAACCATGATTTCGCGCTGGATAGGCTGGCTGCGGGGACAACCGGGCAACAAGCAGGTCATTCTCTACAGCGGCGGCGGCATGCTGGTCTTCCTGATGTGGGCCAGCCTGGCGCCGGTGGACGAGGTGACGCATGGACAGGGCAGGGTGATCCCGTCCAGCAAGGCGCAGGTCATCCAGTCCGCCGAACCCACCACGATCGAGGAAATACTGGTCCGCTCCGGCCAGAAGGTCAGCAAGGGCCAGCTTCTGGTGCGGCTCGACGATGCGATGCTGGCTTCGGAACTGGGGCAGCTTCAGGCGGAGACGCGCTCGCTGACCGCGCGCGCCGGGCGTCTGGAGCGGGAAGGCACGGGTGAAGGCGCGGCTTGCACGACCGGCGGGCCGGAATGCCAGCAGGAACAGGCGCTCGCCGCCGTCCGCCAGTCGGCGCTTCGCAGCAAGCAGGACGCGCTTGCGGCCCAGGTCGACCAGCGCCGCCGCGAACTGGGCGAGGCGCAGGCGACCATCGACAGCCTGGGCGGCAGCGTCCAGCTTGCGCGCCAGCGGGTGGCGATGCTGGAACCGCTCGCGGCGAAATCGATCATCCCACAGACCGAATTGCTCGACGCCCGCCGCGAACTGGTGGACGCGCAGGGGCGGCTCAATGCCGCGCAGCAGCAGGCTTCGCGTGCGTCCGCCGCGATCCGCGAGGCGCAGGCGCAGCTTTCGGAAGCCAATTACCAGTTCCGTCAGGACGCGCTCAACGAGCGTAGCCAGTTGGAGGCGAAGATCGCCGTCAACAGCGAGTCCCTTCGGGGCGCAAAGGGACGGGCGCAGCGGGCGGAGATCCGCTCGCCCGTCGATGGTGTGGTCAATGACGTGCAGGTGACGACCATTGGCGGTTTCGTCAGTCCCGGTCAGAAGATCATGCAGATCGTCCCGGTGGGCGAAAAGCTGCTGGTCGAGGCGCGGGTGAAGCCCAACGACATCGCCTTCATCAAGACCGGCGACCGGGCCGTGGTGAAGGTGACGGCCTATGACTTCTCGATCTATGGCGGGCTGACGGGCACGGTGCAGCAGGTCTCCGCCGACAGCGTCTATGACGAAGCGACGCGAGAAGCCTATTTCACCGTGGTCGTGGAGACGGACCGCGCCTGGCTCGGTTCAGGCGCGCACAAGCTGCCGATCACGCCGGGCATGGTTTGCGATGTGGAAATCCTGACCGGCCGCAAGTCGGTGCTGGCCTATCTGTTGAAGCCGATCATGAAGGCGCGGTCGGAAGCGCTGCGGGAGCGGTAAGCCTGTCCTCAACAATGCGAAGGACGATGCACCAAGGGCGCGCGATCACCGCGCCGCAAACTGCACCGGCTGCGGCGGCGTCACCCGATAGCCATGAGTCCAGCGCCCAAAGGCATTGAAGCTCATGATCGGCCGATAATCGCTGACGCTGGACGAAGGCAGCACCCGGTCGGTCATGTTGTCCAGGATCATCAACTCGTCCCTGATCCGCACCGCCAGCACGGCATGGTCCGCCTGCCGCACCAGGTCGCGGGCGATGACCAGGAACATGGCGCGGCGGTCGAAACCCGCCGCCTCCAGCAGCTTCATCTTGGCGATGGCATAATCCTCGCAATCGCCAGCGCCGCTCTGCAGCGTCCGCGCCGCCGAAGCCCAGTTGTCGCCGCCCTGCCGGTCATCGACGAAATGCAGCCGGCGATTGACCCAGCCATTGATCATCTCGACCTGCTGCTGCGCCGTCGATCCGCGAGCCGCGTTCAGGACACCGCTCCAGACCCCCTTGCCGGGCAGCACCGCCGAAACGGAAGCCCATTTGCTGTCGAGCAGCGTCCGGGAAATCGGCATGGCGACCGATCCGAAAACATCCGGTTGCCCATTGCGCGGCATGATCTGGCCCGAAAGCGCCGGAACCGGGCGGGCCGGCATGACGAACGCGCTGGCCCGTGGCGTTGCGGCAGCCGTCGGGTCTGGCAAAAATCCCTGCATGAAGCCGGGCACCAGCACCGGCTGGCGATAGCTCAGTACGGAAAGCTGGACCCCCTGCAACCGCCAACCGGGCAATTTGCCGCTGAAGTCGTTGATGCGCCGATCGTTGATGATCATCGCTTCCGGGAAAGGCGGTTGCCCCACCCAAGGCGCTGGACTGGCCGTGCCGCCTTGCTGCGCACTGATTGCTGCCAGACGGCTCATGCCGCCCGCGAGAAGATTGGCGGCGACGCGTTCGGCGGGCGTATAGGCCGACCGGCTCTGCGTGAAGATGTCCGGAATAGCCCCCAGCGGCGCCTGCGCCAGAGCATGGCCGCTCGCCGCCAGCAGCAGGGTGGCGCTGGCGCGAAGCGCGAAGCGACGCAGAGCCGATGAGGGAATGGGCGGGACGAAGCCTGACATGCTTGCCCGTATCCCGCCGAAAATTGAACATCCGGTGCCCCGCGCTGGTTAACGCGGCGGTAGGCAAAAAATTGCCGGCAGATTTTTGCCCGGCAGTTTTCGGGCTATCGCAAAAATCCGCTCTGCCGCTTTGCCGCAATCAAGAAGAAAATCGCTTCTCAGGCGTCGATTGTCTCCTCATCGACCGTTGCCGCATTCTCCTGGATGAAGGCAAAGCGATGAGCCGGATTGGTGCCCATCAGCCGGTCGACCAGTTCACGGACCTGCTGCCGGTCCTCTATGTCGTCGGGCAGGGTGACGCGGATCAGGCTGCGGGTCTTGGGGTCCATCGTCGTTTCGCGAAGCTGCGCCGGGTTCATCTCGCCCAAGCCCTTGAAGCGGCTGACGTCGACCTTCTTTCCCTTGAACTCCTTGGCCAGGATTTGCTCCCGATGGGCGTCGTCCTTGGCATAGAGGCTCTTGCCTCCCGCTGTCAGGCGGTAGAGCGGCGGCTGCGCCAGATAGAGATGGCCCCGCCGCACCAGTTCCGGCATCTCCTGGAAGAAGAAGGTCATCAGCAGCGTCGCGATATGCGCGCCGTCGACGTCGGCGTCGGTCATGATGACGATGCGTTCGTAGCGCAGATTGTCGGGATTGCAGTCCTTGCGCGTGCCGCAGCCCAGCGCCAGGATCATGTCGGCAATCTCCTGATTGGCGAGGATCTTGGCGGTATTGGCGGAGGCGACGTTCAATATCTTGCCGCGCAAGGGCAGGATCGCCTGCGTCTTGCGGTCACGCGCCTGCTTGGCGGAGCCGCCGGCCGAATCGCCCTCGACCAGGAAGATTTCCGCTCCCTCCGGATCGTCGTTCGAACAGTCGGTCAGCTTGCCCGGCAGCCGCAACTTGCGCGCGCTGGTGGCGGTCTTGCGCTTGACCTCCTTCTCCTGCTTGCGTTTCAGGCGCTCGTCCATCCGGTCGAGCACATAGGCGAGCAGCGCCTTGCCGCGCTCCATATGGTCGGAAAGATAATGGTCGAAATGGTCGCGCACCGCATTTTCGACCAGCCGCGCCGCCTCCGGGCTGGTGAGCCGGTCCTTGGTCTGGCTCTGGAACTGCGGATCGCGGATGAAGACCGACAGCATGATTTCCGAAGAAGTCACGATGTCGTCGGCGGTGATGTCCTTCGCCTTCTTCTGCCCCACCAGTTCTCCGAAGGCGCGGATGCCCTTCACCAACGCGGCGCGCAGGCCGGTCTCATGCGTGCCGCCATCGGGCGTCGGAATGGTGTTGCAATACCAGGAGTAGCTACCATCGGACCAGAGCGGCCAAGCAACCGCCCATTCCACGCGCCCGGCCGAGTCCGGAAAATCCTGACTCCCCGAAAAGAAGGCGCTGGTCGCGCATTCACGGTCGCCCACCTGTTCCTTCAGATGATCGGCCAGTCCGCCGGGGAACTGGAACACCGCCTCGGCCGGCGTATCGTCGGTGATGAGTTCCGGCGCGCATTTCCAGCGGATTTCCACGCCCGCGAAAAGATAGGCCTTGGACCGTGCAAGGCGATAAAGACGGGAAGGCTTGAACTTCTGCTCCCCGAAAATCTCCGTGTCGGGAATGAAGCTGACCGATGTGCCGCGCCGATTGGGCGCCGCGCCGACCTTCTCCAGCCCACTGGTGGGCAGGCCCTGGGCAAAGCTCTGGCGGAATAGTTCCTTGTTGCGCGCCACTTCGATCACCGTGACGACCGACAGCGCATTGACCACGCTGATGCCAACGCCGTGCAGACCGCCCGACGTCGCATAAGCCTTGTCGGTGAACTTGCCGCCCGAATGGAGCGTGGTCAGGATCACCTCCAGCGCCGACTTGCCGGGAAATTTGGGATGCGGGTCGACCGGGATGCCCCGGCCGTTGTCGGTGATGGTCAGCCTGTTGCCTGGCTCCAGCAGCACCTCGATCCGCGTCGCATGGCCCGCGACCGCCTCGTCCATGCTGTTGTCCAGCACTTCGCTGGCAAGATGGTGCAGCGCGCGCTCGTCCGTGCCGCCGATATACATGCCGGGGCGGCGGCGCACCGGCTCCAGCCCCTCCAGCACTTCAATGGCGGAGGCGTCATATTGCGGGGTGGCGGAGGGATTGGCGGCGAACAGGTCTTCGGACATGGGCACAAGCTATAAGCCGGCGGATGGCAGGCGCAAGCGCGCGTTGTTCAGGGCAGCGGATCGCGCAACGCGGCCCACAACTGCTTCACCCGCTCATTGAGGTCGGCCAGTTGCATCCCGTCCATGCCGGACCGTTCGAGCAGGGTTTCGCCCAGGCAGCCGCATTCCTCCCGCATCGCCGCGCCGCGCTCCGTCAGGCGCACGTCGACGCGCCGTTCGTCGGCCGTGCTGCGGGCGCGGGTGAGGAAGCCTGCCGCTTCCAGCCGCTTGACCAGCGGCGTCACCGTGCTGGATTCGAGCGACAGACGCTCCGCGATCTGGCCGATAGTGCGGCCGTCCTGTTCCCATAGGGCATGCAGCACCAGATATTGCGGGTAGGTGATGCCCAGTCGGTCGAGCATTGGCTTGTAGGCGCGGCCGATCGCCATGCTGGCGGCATAGAGCGAGAAGCAGAGTTGATCGTCGAGCGGCAGGGCGGCGGGCATGGGCGGTCTCCTTTGCAGGTTCCATAGCACGAAAATATATATCGTGATAAATAAAATGCTGGACAAAGGGCCGCGCCATATCTATCTAAAAATTATCGCGATAATGATTATCGTGAAATATGAAGGAGCAAGCCCATGTCCGTCGATGTGAAATATCGTACCCGTGCCACCGCCACTGGAGGCCGCGATGGGGAAGCCCGTTCGGAAGACGGCCGCTTCGCTGTAAAGCTGTCGACCCCGAAGGAACTGGGCGGTCCCGGCGGCGATGGCAGCAATCCCGAGCAGCTTTTCGCCGCGGGCTATTCGGCCTGCTTCATCGGCGCTCTCAAGGTTGCAGGTGGTCAGTTGAAGATCCGCGTGCCGCAGGATGTAGCCGTCACCGCGACCGTCGGCATAGGTCCGCGCGCGGCGGGCGGGTTCGGCATCACCGCCGATCTGGAGATCAGCCTGCCTGGCGTGGAGCGGGCCGACGCGGAAAGGCTGGTCGCCGCGGCGCACCAGATTTGCCCCTATTCCAACGCCACGCGCAACAATGTCGATGTCGGGCTGACCATCGCCTGACGCGCCACAGCCAATGAAAAGGGCCGCTTCCAAATGGAGCGGCCCTTTTTCATCCCGGTCTGCTCTGGCGATCAGCGAACTCGCGGACCACCGAAGGGCAGGGGCGGCGGCGGACGGCGAGTGCCGCGCGGCAACTGCGCCTGATAGGCGCGTCCGCAATGTTCGACGCAATAGGGGAAGCCGGGGTTCACCGCTTCGCCGCAGAAATGGAAGTCCGGCTCGCCCGGATGGCCCATCGGCCATTTGCAGATGCGCTCCGTCAGGTCGAGCAGCGTGGTCTTGCCGGCGATTTCCGGGCTGGGCTTTGCGGGGACCAGGCGGCGCGGCGGGGCTGGGGGGATCGGCGCCTGCTGGTCGCCCGGACCCTGACGCAGGAAGCCGCCGGGGCCCACGGAGATGATGCGCGGCTGCGGCGCGGCAGGCGCTTCGGCCGCCGGCGCGGCGGCAGCGGGCGCCGGGGTAGGCGCGGCCGGCGCCGCAGGGCGGGCGGGCGGTGGCGCGGCATGCTGCGCCGGCGCGGCCGGCTTTGGCGCTTCGGCCTCCGTTGCGGACTTGCGCAGCGGCGGGGCGGCCTTTTTCGGCACTTCGTTGGCTTTCACCGGGGATGGGCGCGATTGCAGGCCCAGGCGGTGCGCCTTGCCGATCACGGCGTTACGGCTGACCCCGCCCAGTTCGTCCGCGATCTGGCTGGCGGTCAGGCCACGTTCCCACATTGCCTTGAGCTGGTCGATACGCTCGTCGGTCCAGGACAATGAATGACTCCTCAAAATTTCAAATTCGCGCCCTATATGGGGCGCGCCGGCCCGGGTTCAATTTCCCGTGCACAACGCCCTTGCGGCACAACCCCTCAGCCGATAGTCGATCCGACCATGAACGACCAGTCCAAAATTGCTGCTTCCCTGTCGCATCAGCCGCCTTTCCATGAGCCGGGCGAGCTGGTTATCCGCAACGTCAACTGGGCCGGAGCCCGCGCGCTGTACCGCAAGGAAGTGCGACGCTTCATGAAGGTGCAGCTCCAGACGATCTGGGCACCCGCCGTTACGACGCTGATGTTCCTGGTCATCTTCACCCTGGCGCTGGGCGGAGCCAACCGCCAGGTGCTGGGCGTGCCCTTCGCGGACTTCATCGCGCCGGGCCTGATGATCATGGGCATGATGAACAATGCGTTCGCGAACAGCAGCTTCTCCCTGCTGGCGGGCAAGATGCAGGGGACGCTGATCGATTATCTGATGCCGCCGCTGTCCGTCAGCGAATTGCTGCTGGCGCTGGTGGGCGCGGCGGTGACGCGCGCCTTCTGCGTCGGCCTGGCGCTATGGGGAGCCATGGCGCTGTGGCCGGGGGTGCATGTGACCCCGGCGCATCCCTGGGCGATCCTCTGGTTCGGGCTGATGGGCGCGGGGTTGACCGCCTTCATCGGCGTGCTGACCTCCATCTGGGCGGAAAAGTTCGACCATGCCGCCGCCATCACCAATTTCGTGATCGGGCCGATGACGCTGCTGTCGGGGACTTTCTATTCCATCGACCGCCTCGCGCCCGTCTTCCGCGCGATCAGCCACGCCAACCCCTTCTTCTACGCCATTTCCGGCTTCCGTTACGGCTTCGTCGCGGCGGCGGACGGCGATGTCGTGGTGGGCAGCCTGGTGCTGCTGGGGCTGAATATCGCGCTTGGAATGCTGTGCTACGCGCTGCTCAGGCGCGGGTGGAAACTGAAGGCCTGAAAATAGCGGCATGTGCTCCTGCGCAGGCAGGAGCGCATATTCCATCACATCAACCCGGCAATCACCGGCACCACCAGCGTCAGGACAAGCAAGGCAAGAACCGCCACCACCCAATGATGCAGCCGGGGAAGGCCGCGTTCATCGCGCCCTCGCTCTGGCTTCAGCAGCATCAGGCAGAAACGCCCTTGCCTCCGACCCGCGTCAGCGCAAAGCCAGCCGCCTCGGCTTCCCGGCGCGGGTAGATGTTGCGCAGGTCGACCAGCACCGGTCCGTTCATCGAAGCCGCCAGCCGCTTGAGGTCCAGCGCCCGAAACGCATCCCACTCCGTCACCAATACCAGCGCGTCCGCCTCGGTCGCCGCTTCATAAGCGTCCTTCGCCATGGTCACGCTGGGCATTAGTGGCGCGGCGACCTCCATGCCCTCGGGATCATAGGCGACTATCTTCGCCCCCGCATCCTCCAGCGCCTGCACGATGGCCAGGCTCGGCGCATCGCGCATGTCGTCGGTATTGGGCTTGAAGGTCAGGCCCAGCAGCGCCACGGTCTTGCCCCGCGCCTCGCCGCCCAGCGCCTTCACGATCTTGCGCCCCATGGCCCGCTTGCGCAGGTCGTTCACCTGCACGACGGTCTCGACGATACGGATCGGCGTGTCGTAATCCTGCCCCGTCTTCACCAGCGCCAGCGTATCTTTGGGGAAGCAGGAGCCGCCATAGCCTGGGCCAGCATGCAGGAATTTCGACCCGATGCGGTTATCGAGGCCGATCCCCCGCGACACATCCTGCACCTCCGCGCCGACCGCTTCGCACAGGTCCGCCATCTCGTTGATGAAGGTGATCTTGGTCGCCAGGAAGGCGTTGGCGGCATATTTGATCAACTCGGCCGTCCGCCGCCCGGTGAACATCACCGGCGCCTGGTTGAGATTCAGCGGCCGGTAGACCTGCGCCATCACATCAATGGCCCGCTGGCTGCCGGTGGTGCCGACCACGACCCGGTCCGGGCGCTTGAAATCCCCGATGGCCGCACCTTCGCGCAGGAATTCCGGATTGGACACGACCTGGATGTCCAGATCGGGGCGCGCTTCCCGGACGATCCGCTCGACCTCGTCCCCAGTGCCGACCGGAACGGTGGACTTGGTGACGATGACGGTCGGCCCATCCAGCGACTCTGCGATTTCCTTGGCTGCCGCATAGACATAGCTCAGGTCCGCATGCCCGTCGCCGCGCCGCGAGGGCGTGCCCACGGCGATGAAGATCGCATCCGCGCCCTTCACCCCCTTCGCCAGATCGGTGGTGAAGCTCAGCCTTCCGGCCGCTGCATTGCTGCCTACCAGATGGTCGAGCCCCGGCTCGAAAATCGGCATGCGTCCGGATTCGATTGCGGCGATCTTGCCTGCATCCTTGTCCACGCACACCACGTCATGGCCGAAATCGGCAAAGCAGGCGCCTGATACCAGCCCGACATAGCCCGTGCCGATCATCGTGATCTTCATAAAATAACTGAGCCCCCGATTGGGAAGTGGTCTGGCTGGCCTCTAGCACAGCTTCTCGCCCGTGCGAAAGCGGGCGTGGGGGGTACCCATGTTCAGGGGATGGTTACGATTTTCTGCCAGGCACTTACCCGAAAGACGGCTTGCAAAGGCGGGAAAATGGCAAAGGACGGCAAATGAAGGTTGCGCTGGTGTTCGGGACGCGCCCCGAGGCGATCAAGCTGTTTCCAGTGATTCACGCGCTCCGCGCGCGGGAGGATGTTGAAACCCGCGTGATCGTGACCGCGCAGCATCGCGGCCTGCTGGACCAGGTGCTGGAGATCGCCGGAATAGCGCCCGACATCGACCTGGACGTGATGACGCCGAACCAGACGCTGGACGGCCTGACGGCGAAGTTGATCGTGGAACTGGGCAAGGCCTTCGACGCGGAGAAGCCCGATCGCGTGGTCGTGCATGGCGATACCCTTACCACCATGGTCGCCAGCCTTGCCGCCTATTACCGCAAGATTCCCGTCGCCCATGTCGAGGCGGGCCTGCGCAGCGGCGACATCCACCACCCCTGGCCGGAGGAGGTGAACCGGCGCGTCGTCGCCTGCATCGCGGACATGAATTTCGCGCCGACCCAGGCAGCCGCCGACGCGCTGCTGGCGGAAAATCGCGATGCCGCGACCATATATGTAACCGGCAACACGGTGATCGACGCGCTGCTGGCCACCCGCAAGCGCGTGCTGGCCGAACCCCATCTCGCGTCGGGACTCGACAGCCTGGCCCAGCGCTTCGCCGGAAAGCGGATCGTCGCCGTCACCAGCCACCGGCGTGAGAATTTCGGCGGCGGGATGGAGGCGATTGCCCGATCGATCGCCGAAATCGCCGCGCGTCCCGACGTGGCCGTGATCTTCCCCGTCCACCCCAATCCCCATGTGCGCCCTGTCATGGATACCGTGCTGGGCAGCCTTCCCAATGTCGCGATGATTGAGCCGCTGGATTACCCCCATTTCGTTCGCCTGCTGGACCTGTGCCATCTCGTCCTGACCGACAGCGGCGGCGTGCAGGAGGAGGCGCCTTCGCTCGGCAAGCCCGTGCTGGTGATGCGCGAGACCACGGAGCGCCCCGAAGGGGTGACGGCGGGCACCGCGAAACTGGTCGGCACCGATCGAATAAAGATCGTCCGCTCGGTCTTTGCCCTGCTGGATGACGAAGCCGCCTACGCCGCCATGTCCCGCGCCCACAACCCCTTCGGAGACGGTCACGCGTCGGAGCGCATCGCAGACATCATAGCCGCGAGCGCGCAGGCTGAGAATATGGAAGAGGCGGCCTAAACTCGATTGGGAACTGACGGTCCGTTACCGAAATCTTCAGCATTTCCCGCCACAAACGGACCGAATTCAAAAGCTTCCACAGGACCCCCATGCCCCTCGATAAGCTCCAGCAGAAGGTATCCGTCATCGGCCTCGGCTATATCGGCCTGCCGACCGCCGCCCTGATCGCGCGCGGCGGCGCGCAGGTCGTCGGCGTTGACGTCAGCGCCCATGTCGTGGAGACGGTCAACTCCGGTCGCGTGCATATCGAGGAAGTCGATCTCGACGGCCTCGTCCAGGGCGTGGTCTCCCGCGGCAATCTCCGCGCCAGTCTGGAAGTCGAGCCGAGCGATGTCTTCATCATCGCGGTGCCGACTCCCGTGGCCGAAGACCGCGCGCCGGACATCAGCCACGTCCTCAAGGCCGCCCGCACTGTCGCTGAGGTCCTGAAGGCCGGCGATACCGTCATTCTCGAATCCACCTCGCCGGTCGGCACCACCGAAGCCATGCGCGATCTTTTCGCCCAGCTCCGCCCCGACCTGAAGATGCCCGAACCCGGCGTGGCGGGCGACATCGCCATCGCCTATTGCCCCGAACGCGTCCTGCCCGGCCGCATCCTCGTCGAACTGATCGACAATGACCGCTGCATCGGCGGCATCACGCCTCGCTGCGCCCGCAAGGCGCTGGGCTTCTACCGCCAGTTCGTGCGCGGCGCCTGCATCACCACCAGCGCCCGCGCCGCCGAAATGGTGAAGCTGGTCGAAAACAGCTTCCGCGACGTCAACATCGCCTTCGCCAACGAACTGTCCGTCATCGCGGAACGCATGGACATCGACGTGTGGGAGGTCATTCGCCTCGCCAACCGCCATCCCCGTGTCAACATCCTCCAGCCCGGCCCCGGCGTCGGCGGCCACTGCATCGCGGTCGACCCCTGGTTCATCGTCCATGGCGACCCGGAAAACAGCCGCCTCATCCGCACCGCCCGCGAAGTCAATGACGGCAAGACCGACCATGTGGTCGCGAAAGCGTCCGACCTGATCGACGAGTTTGCCGGCGAGGACATCGCCTGCCTTGGCCTCGCCTTCAAACCCAATATCGACGATTTCCGCGAAAGCCCGGCCGTGAAGGTCGCGGCGCGTCTCGCCAAACGCTACGGCCGCCGCATCAAGCTGGTCGAACCCTATGCCCATGATCTGCCGATGGAGTTCGCCGGAACGGGCGCTGAACTCGTCGATCTCGATACGGCTCTGGAACAATGCGGCGTTTTCGTCATTCTTGTCGATCATGATATGTTCAAATCGGTTCCGGTGGACGAACGCGCCGACAAGGCGGTTTACGACACGCGCGGCGTCTGGCCGGATCAGCCACGGCGGCCGACCGCGGGTCAGGTTGTCCCGGATCAGGCCCGGATCGCCATCTGATCGGGAGCTCCGCGCCCTCCTTCGTCCAGCCGATGGTTGCCATGTTCCTGTCGCGCCGTTAACCCCGCCCGCAATGGCAGGCCTTGTGCGTGCCCACTGAATTGCGGGGGATTTAAGCGGCATGAAGCGGCCGACCGACAGCAGGAGCCAAGCGCTGGTCATGATCATGGCCTGCATCTGGCTCGGTGCCTGCTCGACCGTGGAGGACGCGCCGAAGGGGGAAGCCGCTTATGCCGCCATTCCGACGGCTCCTGCCGTGGGGATGGACTATCGCATATCCCCCGACGATGTCCTGCGCATCCAGGTCTATCATGAACCGGGCCTTTCGCTGGAGGACGCGCAGGTGACTGCTGCGGGCATGGTTCGCATGCCGCTGGTGGGCGATGTTTCCGTCGCCGGCCTGTCCGCCAGCGAAGCGTCGGACGTCATCGCCGGGCGGCTGGGCGAGCGCTATCTGGTTTCCCCGCAAGTGACGGTATTCGTCAAGAAGGCGGTGGGTCGCCGCATCACTGTGGATGGGGAGGTTCGCGAACCGGGCCTTTTCCCGGTGGAGGGCCGACTGGGGCTGTTGCAGGCGGTCGCGATGGCCAAGGGGCCGACGCGCCTTGCCAGCCTGGGCCAGATCGTCGTGGTCCGGCAATCGGACGGCGAGCGCAAGGCGGCGATGTTCGACATGGGGGCGATCCGCAGGGGCGAGGCGCCCGATCCTGAAATCCTGCCGGGCGACACCGTCATCGTCGGCCTCTCGCGCGCCAAGGCGATATTGGGCGGAACGCTGCTGGCGCTGCCTGCGGTCGGCGCCGGATTCGTCGTGCTGGATGGAGGACTCTGATGGCGCGGCCAGGTCTGCTGATCGACGATAGCGGCGCGTCCACTTCCATGGAGGGACGTGCAGCGCGCTTCGCCGCGGCGGCGAGCGGGGCGTGGACGGCGGTGCGGCGGCATCGCATCATCCTGTTCGTCACCATGGCGCTTTGCGTGCTGGCAGGCGTGGTCTTCATCCTGCTGTCGACGCCCGATTATCGCGCCACCGCCTCCGTCGAGGTGGAGGATGTCCCCGCCGGCGCCGCTGGGGCGGCCGCTGCGCAGCGACAGGCGACGCCGTCCGACAATGAAGCGTTGATGCAGACCGAACTGGAAGTGCTGCGCAGCCGCGCCCTGGCGGAAGATGTGGCTCGCGAACTGGCCTTGATCGGCAGCCGCACCTTCTTCGACGGCATGAACGTGCGCCGGCCGGAGCAGGGGACGGGCGCGCTCAGCCAGCGTCAGGTCGAGACCGAGACCGTTGTGGGCCTGCTGCGCGACAATCTGCATGTCGAACTGCCCGGCAAGTCGCGGGTCATCCGCATCAGCTTCACCAGCGCCGATCCGGTGCTGTCGGCGCGCGTCGCCAACAGCTATGCCGACAGCCTGATCCGCGCCGATCTGAAGCGAGGCTTCGAATCCGGTGTTCAGGCGCGGCGATTCCTGCTCGGCGAACTGGACGGAGCGCGGAAGGATCTGGAACGGGCGGAGCGCGACCTGGCGGTCTATGCCGCCAATGCGGGCGCCATGGCGCTGCCGGGATCGAGGGAGGCCGGATCGAAGGAGGCCGGATCGAAGGAGGATGACGGCGATCCGTCTCCCGAGGGCACGATCGCGACACGGCTGGCGCAACTCAACGCCTTCCGTGCGCAGGCGACCGCCGACCGCATCGCCGCGCAGAAGCGCTGGGAAAGCGCCCGCATGTCGAGTGTCGAGACGCTGCCGGAAGTGCTGAACAACGGCGCGATGCAGCAGATCATGACGGAAAGGGCGCTGGCGCGGGCGCAGGTCGTGCAGGAACGCCAGTTCCGCAAGGATGCCCACCCCGAAATGCGTGAGGCCCGCGCCCGGCTGGCCGCGCTGGACGATCAGGCGGAGGGCATGGCCAACACGATCCGCGCCTCGCTCAAGGAACAGTTCGATGTCGCCGTGCATGGCGAGAAGCAGATCCAGTCCGAAATCGCCAAGGTCGAGCGGCAGGCCCGGGCCGAACGCGGGCGCGGCGTGCAGATGAGCATATTGGAGCGGCAGGTCGACACCTATCGCCTGCTGCACGACAGCCTGCTCCAGCGTTATCGCGACATGGCATCGCAGGCAGGCTTCCAGGCCGGCCGCATCCAGCCGCTGGACCGGGCGGCGGTGCCTTCGCGGCCTTCTTCCCCCAATATCGGCGTCACCATGCTGTTCGCTTCGCTGGGTGGGCTGATCCTCGGGCTGATGGCGGTGGCGGGGCGGCATATCTTCGACGACGCCGTGACTTCCGCCGACACGCTGGCGGAGCGGGTGAACCTGCCGCTGCTCGGCGCGGTTCCGGCGGGGGAGAAGCCGGGGGCGGAGATTTTCGCGCCGATGGCTTCTTCGCTGCTTCTGGGTTCTGCGGCCGGTCTGCCGCGTTCCATACTCGTCACCAGCGCGCAGGAAGGAGAGGGGAAGTCCTCCACCCTCCATGCCCTGGCCAGGGCGCTGGCAAAACTCGACAAGCGGGTGCTGGTGATAGACGCTGATATGCGGCGGCCCAAGCAGCACAGCCTGTTCGGCATATCGCCCGCTCGTGGGATCAGCGAGTTGATGACGGGCCAGGCCAGGATGGACGACGTCATCGTGGATAGCGGCGTACCGGGCGTGGCCTTGTTGCCCTGCGGGGCGATCCCGCCCAATCCGGCGGAATTGCTGGTCACGCCTGCGATGGATTCCCTGCTGGCGACCGTTCGGGAACGCTATGACACGGTGCTGATCGATGCGCCGCCCATTCTCGGCCTGTCGGATGCCTGCCTGCTGGCGAGCAAGGCGCAGGTGACGTTGCTGGTGGTAGAATGGGGCCGCAATCATCATGGCGGCCTGCGCGTCGCCGTCGATCGCTTGCGCCGGGCGGGCGGCGCGATCATTGGCGCGATCCTCACCAAGCAGGAAGGCCGCGCCTTCGAATATGACTATCATCGCGGCGGGTGAGCCAAGTAGCGCGGCGCGACTTCGGCGGAGATTTGCTTAGCCCGCTATGCAATGGCAGCGCGTGGAGTGTTACGGCACAAAGCTGTTCATGGATTGAACGCTCTGGCTGGCAACGCCGTCAATGCATGCCGAAAGCCGGTTCAGCAAGCCGGGCCATATCCCTTGGCTTCAGGCCCGGGCAAGCAGCCCTTCCACCAGTCCTTCGAACAGCCGTCGGCCATCGGTCGCACCATGGGCCGGCTCTATCACCCGCTCCGGGTGCGGCATCATGCCCAGCACATTGCCGGCCTCGTTCAGGATAGCCGCGATGTTCCGCGCCGATCCGTTGACGCTCTCCGCATAGCGCAGCGCCACGCGGCCTTCGCCTTCCAGCCGGTCCAGCGTTTGCGCATCGGCAAAATAATTGCCGTCATGATGCGCCACCGGAAAGCTGATCGCCTCGCCAGCTTCATAGCGGCTGGTGAAGGCGCTCTGCGCATTCTCGACCGTCAGCGCCACGTCGCGGCAGACGAAATGGCCGCCCGCATTGCGCAGCAGCGCACCGGGCAACAGCCCGCTCTCCGTCAGCACCTGGAAACCGTTGCAGATGCCCAGCACATAGGCCCCGCGATCCGCCGCCTTCGCCACTGCCTGCATCACCGGCGAACGTGCCGCCATCGCGCCGGAACGCAGATAGTCGCCATAGGAAAAGCCGCCCGGCACGCCGATCAGGTCGAGATCGTCGGGCAGTTCCGTGTCGCGGTGCCAGATCATGGCAGGCCTTGTACCGGTCGCCGTCTCGAACGCCACGGCGAGGTCGCGGTCGCAATTGCTGCCGGGAAAGACGATGACAGCGCTCTTCATGGCTCAGGCCTTTTCGATGCGGTAGTTTTCGATCACCGTGTTCGCCAGCAGCTTGCGGCACATAGCGTCGATGTCCTCGTCGCTGGTGCCGTCGGCCAGGTCCAGTTCGATCAGCTTGCCCGCGCGCACATCATTGACGCCGCCGAAGCCAAGGCCTTCCAGCGCGTGATGGATCGCCTTGCCCTGCGGGTCGAGGACACCGCCCTTGAGGGTGACGAAGATGCGGGCTTTCATGAGTGTGGAACTCCGTAAAACAGGCTTTCGCGCACCCCCGGGGCATTCTGCCTGCAGAATGCGCAAGCCGTGAAAACCGGAGGGCTGGCGATCGTTTGAATCGTCCAGCCCTCTAGTCCCGGAGCGCCCGGCAAGCAAGGCATTATGCTTTTGTTAGCGGCCATGGCGTTATCCATCCCGCAGAGGGAAGGATTTTCGCATGGCCGGTCTTGCTTTGGCGATGTTCGTGGGGCTTTTCGCCTTCGGTCAGCAGGTCATGGGCTATGACGATCCCCATGGCCGGGTTCAGCTGGCGCTTCTGGCGACCTTCACCTTCGGCGTCCTGATCGGCTATCGCGCGCATAGTTGACGCGCAGGCGCCAAACGCCGCAAAAAAGATGCTCCCCCAACGAGCCGCCTTGCTTTAGGCGGAGCGCCATGAATCCGGATTATCTCTATTATGCCTGCGCCATAAGCGCGGTTATCCTGTCGGGCCTTGCCAAAGGCGGATTTGCCGGGGTTGGCGCGCTGGCCATGCCGATCCTCGCCCTGGGCGTCGATCCCGTGCGGGGAGCGGCGATCATGCTGCCCATTCTGATCCTGCAGGATGTGGTCGGCGTCTGGTCGTTCCGGCATAGCTGGGACCGGCATGTCCTTAAGGTCATGCTGCCCGGCATGGCGGCCGGCGTAGGGCTGGGCTATTTTTTCGCGGCCCGCGTGTCCGAAATCGCGGTGATGGGCGTGCTGGGCCTGATTTCGACATTGTTCGGCCTGCATCGGCTCTGGATCGAGCGGGGCGGCGCGATCGTGTTGCCGTCGACCTCGCCCTCATGGGTGGGCGTGCTGCTCGGCGTGGCGAGCGGCTTCACCAGCCAGATCGCGCATGCCGGGGCGCCGCCCTTCCAGATGTGGGTTCTGCCCAAGCGCCTGTCGCGCGACGTTCTGGTGGGGACGACCGCAATCGCCTTTGCGGTGACGAACTGGATGAAGGTGCCGGCCTATGCCGCCCTGGGGCAGTTCACCAGGGCGAACCTGCTGGCGACGGCGATGCTGATCCCGCTTGCCGTCGTGTCGACCATGGCGGGTGTGGCGTTGGTGCGGCGCTTCGATCCCGCCCGTTTCTACACGCTGATCTATGTGCTGATGGTGTTGCTGGGGATCAAGCTGATGGCGGACGCGCTGCTCGCCTGAGCCGCGCGTCCGGGTTCCCATCAGTCCTTGCCGCGCTTCTTGCGATGGGTGTCGAGGTCGAGGACGGTGGTATCCACGCCCTCCGGCATCAGGCCCAGGCGCCGGGCGACTTCCTGATAGGCCTCGACTTCACCGCCCAGGTCGCGGCGGAAACGGTCCTTGTCCAGCTTCTCGCCGGTCGCCATGTCCCAGAGGCGGCAACCGTCGGGGCTGATCTCGTCCGCCAGGATGATGCGGCTATAGTCGCCGTCCCACAGGCGACCGAATTCCAGCTTGAAGTCGATCAGGCGAATGCCGATGCCCGCGAACAGGCCGCACATGAAGTCGTTGATGCGGATCGCCATGTCGGCAATGTCGTGCATTTCGTCCTGGCTGGCCCATCCGAAGCAGGCGATATGCTCTTCGGACACCAGCGGGTCGCCCAGCGCGTCGTCCTTGTAGCAATATTCGATGAGCGTGCGGGGAAGCTGCGTTCCCTCCTCGATCCCCAGCTTCTTGCTGAGCGAACCCGCGGCGACGTTGCGCACGACCACCTCGATCGGCACGATTTCCACCTGACGGACGAGTTGTTCGCGCATGTTGAGGCGGCGGATGAAGTGGGTAGGAACGCCGATCTGGCCGAGCAGAGTGAAGATATGCTCGGAAATCCGGTTGTTGAGCACGCCCTTGCCCGAAATCGTGCCCTTCTTCTGGGCATTGAAGGCGGTCGCGTCATCCTTGAAATATTGGATGATCGTACCCGGCTCGGGGCCTTCATAAAGGATCTTTGCCTTGCCTTCGTAGATCTGGCGGCGACGGGCCATATGCGGTTCCTGTCTTCCCAATAAAGAATGTGCCCCGGCAAACGCGAATCGGGAAGGATCAGCGGGTGCCGGGGCTGCTTGGGCTGGCCCTTAGACCAAAAGGGGCGGGGGTGCAAATGGGCGAGTTCGGGCGAGGGAGCCCGCTACAGCACGTCGCCGAACATGAACCAGATCAGCGCCAGCCAGGCCAGAAGGCCGACCACGCCCAATATGACGCCCGATCTGGCGCGAATGGCGGCCAGGGCGCCCCCCGCTTCTTCCTCATCATCCATCGGCCCGACTGTAGCGGCGCTGGCGGGAAAGTTAAGCCGGTTGCGCCTCCTGTTTCACCTCGCCATTGCGTTGGACCGCCATCAGCCGCTCCGTGAAGCGCTGCCGCCACCAGCTTATGTCCTGCTTTTCGACACTGTCCATCATGGCGCGCCATCGCCGCTTGCGCTCGTCCAGCGGCATGGAGAGCGCGCGGGTGATGGCGTCGGACATCTCTTCCGGACTGTAGGGATTGATCAGCAGCGCGTCCTTGAGTTGCTGGGCGGCGCCGGCGAAGCGCGACAGGATGAGGACGCCGGGATCGTCCGGATTCTGCGCGGCGACATATTCCTTGGCGACCAGGTTCATGCCGTCGCGCAGCGGCGTGACGAGCCCGATCTTGGCCGCGCGGTAGATGCCGGCCAGCTTGTCGCGCGGATAGCCCTGATTGACGTAGCGGATCGGGGTCCAGTCCACATCGCTATATTCCCCGTTGATGCGGCCGGCGAGCGCATCCAGGGTTGCGCGGATCTGCTGGTAGCTCTCCACCTCGCCGCGGGAAGGCGGGGCGATCTGCGTCAGGACGACGTTGCGATGCTGTTCGCTATGATCCTTCAGGAAGCGGGCGTAGCCGTTGAACCGTTCTTCCAGTCCCTTGCTATAGTCCAGACGGTCGACGCCCACGATCATCGCGCGATCCTGCAGCGACCGGCGGACCTTTTCATACATGTCCTTGGCCGCATCGCTGACGGCGGCGCTGGCATATTCCTGCGCGTTGATGCCGATGGGGCAGGCGATCGCCTGAATCGTCCGCTTGCCCAGCGTCACGAAATCGCCGTCCACCGAACCGCCCATTTCGCGTTCGACATAATGGCGGAAGGATTCCAGCCATTCCTCGGTATGGAACCCCACGACATCATAGGCGAAAAGCGCCTGCACCAGCTTGCTGTGGTGGGGCAGCGACACAAGCAGCCGGGTCGGCGGCCATGGGATGTGCAGGAAGAAGCCCATGCGATTGTCATGGCCCCGGTCGCGCAGCATCCGGCCGAGCGGGATCATGTGGTAATCCTGGACCCAGATGATGTCTTCCGGTTCGATCAGCGGGCTGGTCGTGTCCGCGAAGCGTTGGTTGACGCGGTTATACCCGCCTTCGAAATCGCGCGCATATTCGGCCAGGTCTATCCGGAAGTGGAACAGCGGCCAGAGGGTCTTGTTGGCATAGCCATTATAATATTCGTCGACATCCTGCTCCTCCAGGTCGATGGTTGCCGTCTTGACCCCTTCATCCTCCGAAAAGCCGATCTGCCCGGTGAAATTCTCCGTGATCTCGCCGGACCAGCCGACCCAGATGCCGCGGCTTTCGCGCAGCGCCTGGGAAAGCGCGACTGCCAGACCGCCCTGGTTGCCGTTCTTGGTCGGGCGGCTGACCCGGTTCGAAATGACTATCAGGCGGCTCATGCCAAGCGCCTCCATGCCAAGCGCTTCATCGCATCACGCTCCACGGTTTGCTCAAGAGCACGGCGCAATTGATGATGCCGACCAATGAGTAGGTTTGGGGATAGTTCCCCCACAATTCCCCGGTGACGGGATCGATGTCTTCGGAAAGCAGGCCGGCGGCGGTGCGGCGGGACAGCATCTCCTCGAACAGGGCGCGCGCCTCCTCGCTGCGGCCGGTCCGATGCAGGGCCTCTATCAGCCAGAAGGTGCAGACGTTGAAGGCGGTGACGGGCTCCCCGAAATCGTCCGGCGCGCTGTAGCGCAGCATGTCGTTGCCCCGGCGCAGGTCCTTTTCCAGCGCCTTCAGCGTTCCGATGAACATGGGATTGTCCGCCGTCAGGAAGCGCAGGTCGATCAGCTGGAGCAGGGAGGCGTCCCTCGCATCGTCCTCGAAATTGGCGGAGATGGCGTTGCTGTCCGTCCGCCAGGCCGACTGGAGGATGCGGGCCTTCATGATTTCCGCCCGCTCGCGCCAATGGACTTCGCGGTCCGGCAGCCCAAGGGCGGCTGCCGCATGGGCGAGGCGGTCGCACGCCGCCCAGCACATCACCGCGCTGTAGCTGTGGACATGGGCGCGGGTGCGCAGTTCCCACAGGCCGGCATCGGGCTTGTCATAGACCTGCCAGGCGCGCTCGCCCACGGCCTCCAGCGCTTCGAAGTCCGACAGCCCCGCCATGCGCAGCAGGCGCTGGTCGATGAAGCCCTGCACGGAGGAGAGGACGATCTGCCCATAGGCGTCGTGCTGTACCTGGGAATAGGCGGCATTGCCGACGCGCACCGGCCCCATGCCGCGATAGCCGGGCAGGTTCTGCGCCTCCCGCTCCTCCAGCGTGGCGTTGCCGCGCACGTCGTAGAGCGGCTGGATATGGCCGCCCCGCGCGCCGTCGACGATGTTGCGGAGATAGACGAGATAGCTTTCCAGAACGTCCAGCGCGCCCAGCCGGTTCAGCGCCTCCACCGTATAATAGGCGTCCCTGATCCAGCAGTAGCGATAGTCCCAGTTGCGGCCGCTGTCGGCATGTTCGGGGATGCTGGTGGTCAGCGCGGCGACGATGGCGCCGGTCTCCTCATGCTGGCAGAGCTTGAGCGTGATGGCGGAGCGGATCACCGCCTCCTGCCACTCGGCCGGAATGGCCAGGCTTCGCACCCAGATCTGCCATTCGTGGATCGTGTCGTCCAGCATCCGTTCCACCGCGGGGCGGAGGGCGTCCGAAAAGCTCTCATCCGGCCCCAGGAAGAAATGCATGTCATGTTCCAGCCGGAACCAGCTTTCCTGGGAAATCAGGCCGATGGGCGCATTGGTGGACATGCGCATCGCCATGTAGGACAGCACCAGCCGGATATGGTTGGAGCCATAGCTGATCGGCACCTTTTCCGAATGCCAGGAGGTGGTGGGGCGCAGCCTGACGCGGATGCGCGGGCTGCCCGATACGGGCCGAACGACGCGGGCGAACGCGACGGGGCGGTACATCCGCCCCTGATGCTTGTGGCGCGGGCAGAAATCGTAAAGCTCTATCGCATTGCCCTGCGCGTCGGTCTGGCGCGTCACCAGCACAGGCGTGTTGCGGATATAATGCTGCTCGATCCGGGCGCAGTTCTCCAGCTCTATGGCCCAGAAGCCCCGCGAATCCGGTTGGTCCCAGGCGGCATCGTCCAGCAGTGCCGAGAATACCGGATCACCGTCGACGCGGGGGACGCAGGCCCATATCATCCGCCCGGCCCGGTCGATCAGCGCCGATGCCTGGCAATTGCCGATGGGCCACAGGTCGAGCGTGCGCTCATCCCCGCCCGGAAGGTCGTTTTTCTGCGTTTCTATCGGTCCGTCCCCCTTGTTCGTGCACGACAGGGGCGCCGGACCATCGGATCAGTCGGTGCCAGCGACCCCCTGGGCAAGATAATGCCTGACGGCGGCAACCTGTTCCAAAGAGAATGCGGCGAGCGTCGCCCTGGGCACGCCGACGAGAATGCCGGAGCCGCCCAGATCGCGTGCGACGGCAAAGCCCTCCTCATCGGTGACGTCGTCCCCGATGAACAGCGGCGTGCCGCCGGCCATGGGTGCGCGGCGCATCAGTGTGCGGACGGCGCTGCCCTTGTCGGCGCCGCCGGGACGCAGTTCGTAGAGCATCTTGCCCGGCTGGAGCGCGAGGTCGAGCCGATCCGCCAGGCTGGCGGCCAGATCGCCTGCTTCCCGGCCCCATTGCGGGGCGCCGCGGAAATGAAGGCCGACGCTGATCGTCTTGCGTTCGACGAGGACGCCGGCCTTTCCGGCCGCGAAGGTCTGGAAGGCGGCTTCCGCCTCATTGACCGCGGGGAGGCGGGCAGGCGCTTCTACGGGGCGGCCGGGTTCCGCCAGTTCCAGCCCATGGGTGCCGGCGAGCAGGAACTGCCCGAAGCCGAAATCGCGCAGCGTCGCGACGGATCGGCCGCTGACGATGGCAAGCCGCCCATCCAGCCGGTCGCGCAGACGGCCGAGGAGGGCGAGCAGATCGTCATCGACCTCCACGCCGTCGGGCGTGTCGGCTATCGGGGCCAGCGTTCCGTCGAAGTCGAGGAACAGCGCTGCCCCTGTCAGCAGCCGGGGCGGCGGAGGGGGAAGATCGGGAACAGGGGAAAGGCGGGAATCGGACACGCGCGCAAGTTGGCGTGTGGCGCGGATTGTGCAACCCCCGTCGCACCATGTTCGCGATTTTCGAGGGGCTTCATCGCCGTTCCTCGATCCAGGGGGCAGACCAGGCGATGCGGTGGAGCGCGCAGAAGGCCTGCATGATGGCGGCGATCAGGCCGGGGCGATTCCGGGCGGCTTCGTGGCCGTTGGGGGACAGCCGGGCGTCCTTGGACAAGTGCATGGCAAGGCTCCTTTTCCATGAATGATCCGGAGAATGGATTTCGTTTCGTGGGAATTCCTATCGCTCTTTTCCGGTGGGGCGGCCAACAAAAGGATGGACGCGAATCATAAGGCTGGCTTATCCATGGCGAATGAGCCAGCTGCCGCCCCTATCCGCCGTCCGCGTGTTCGAGGCCGCCGCGCGGCTGGAGAATTTCACGGTTGCGGCGCAGGAGCTGGGGATGACCCAGGCGGCCGTCAGTTATCAGGTGAAATTGCTGGAGGAGCGGCTGGGCATCAGCCTGTTCCAGAGGGCGGGGCGGAAAGTGGCGCTGACCGACAAGGGGCGGGAGATCGCCACGATCCTGTCCCGCGCCTTCGACCAGATGCGGGAAGGGTTCGCCGCGCTGACGCAGGACCATTCGACGATCCTGACGATCAGTTGCACCAACAGTTTCGCGCATCTGTGGCTGGCCCAGCGCATCGGCACGTTCCAGATGCGCCAGCCGGGGCTGGCCGTGCGGATCGACGCGACCGACCGGGTGGTGGACTTCGCCCGCGACGGCGTGGACGTGGCGGTGCGGGGCGGGCGGGGCGATTGGCCAGGGCTGGAGGCGAAGCTGCTGACCCACAACCGGCTGGCGCCGCTGTGCAGCCCGTCATGGCTGGCGGCGAACGGGCCGATCGCCGATGCGCGGGCGCTGCACGCCATGCCGCGCCTGTCGCCGGACGACATGTGGTGGCATGAATGGTTCGCCGCCATGGGGGTGGAAGCGGACGGCAAGGGGCTGCCGCCCGCGATCGCGCTCGATTCCCAGGTGATGGAGGGGCGCGCCGCCATGGCGGGGCAGGGCGTGGCCATCGTCAATCCCTTCCTGTGGAAGACCGAGGTGGAGGCCGGGTTGCTGGTGGAGGCCCTGCCATCCTATGTCCGGGAACGGGCGAGCTATTGGGTGGTCTATCCGCCCCATGCCCGCAACACCGCCAAGGTGAAGGCCTTTCGCGACTGGATCGGCGCGGAGTTCGCGCGGGAGATCGCGGCGGACCCGGAGGCGCGGTTTTTGCCGCGGTGATAGGAGTTGATGTCGCGTGTTCCTGCGGAGGCGGGAAACCAGTTCTGCCCTAGGTCGCGTGGGTGAATTCGGAATGTCGGGAAATGGCCGATTCAAGACCTTCCCCTCCCGTAAACGGGAGGGGTTAGGGGTGGGCCCGAGCGTAGCGAGCTTCTGACTTAGCCGTTGCAAAACAGCGCAGATGCCGCGCCAGCCCACCCCCTAACCCCCTCCCGCCTGCGGGAGGGGGAATGTCCGCTTTCTACCCGGATCACTCAGTCCGGGGGGTCTTGCATTTGTTCATGCTGCCTGGCGTGAAAGGGGCGACAGCTGAACTGGGTTCTCATGAGCCACTTGTCTCATTCGAGTGCCTTCGCAGGAGCAGGAGGGGATTAAACCCCGTTTCCGTTTTGTCGCGGCGCTGCTATTCCCCGTTGCGATGACCGAATTTCGCGACCCGTTCGACGCTATCAAGGATCACCCGTTCGACGATGCGCTGTCCCAGCGCTACCTCGTCTATGCGCTCTCCACCATCACGGCGCGGTCGTTGCCGGATTTGCGCGACGGGCTGAAGCCGGTGCACCGGCGGCTGCTCTGGGCGATGCGGCTGCTGAGGATGGAGCCGGGCGGGGCTTCGCCCGACGTGCTGGTCGCCAATCCGGCGCGCAACACCACGCCGTACAAGAAATGCGCTCGCGTCGTCGGCGACGTCATCGGCAAATATCACCCCCATGGCGATGCGTCGGTCTATGACGCCATGGTGCGTCTGGCGCAGGATTTCTCGCTGCGCACGCCGCTGGTCGACGGGCAGGGCAATTTCGGCAATATCGACGGCGATAATGCGGCGGCGATGCGCTATACCGAGGCGCGGCTGACGCAGGCCGCCGCCGACCTGATGGCCGGGCTGGACGAAGGCACCGTCGAATTCCGCCCGACCTACAATGGCGAGGATCAGGAGCCGGAGGTGTTTCCCGGCCTGTTCCCCAATCTGCTGGCCAACGGCGCCACCGGCATCGCGGTCGGCATGGCGACCAGCATCCCGCCGCATAATGTCGCCGAACTGATCGATGCGGCCAGCCTGCTGATCGACAATCCGGACGCCGAGCATGCCGAGCTGATGCGGATCGTGCGCGGTCCGGACTTTCCGACCGGCGGCGTGCTGGTGGACAGCGCTTCCATCATTTCAGAGGCTTATGCGACGGGGCGGGGATCGTTTCGAACCCGCGCCCGCTGGCACAAGGAGGATGGCGGGCGGGGCACATGGGTCGCGGTGGTGACGCAAATCCCCTTCCAGGTGCAGAAGTCCAAGCTGATCGAGCAGATCGCGGCGCTGATCAACGACAGGAAGCTGCCGATCCTGGCCGATGTGCGCGACGAGAGCGACACCGAGATCCGCATCGTCATCGAACCCCGCGCCCGCACCGTCGACCCGGACGTGCTGATGGACAGCCTGTTCCGGCTGACCGATCTGGAAAACCGCTTCCCGCTGAACCTGAACGTGCTGGACGCGACGCGCACGCCAAGGGTGCTGGGGCTGAAGACGGTCCTCGTCGAATGGCTGAAGCACCAGATCGACGTGCTGGTGAAGCGCGCCCAGCACCGGCTGGACAAGATCGCGGCGCGGCTGGAGCTGCTGGACGGCTATATCATCGCCTATCTGAACCTTGACCGGGTGATCGAGATCATCCGGACCGAGGATGAGCCGAAAGAGGTGATGATGGCCGAGTTCGGCCTGAACGACCGGCAGGCCGAGGCGATCCTGAACATGCGGCTGCGGTCCCTGCGCAAGCTGGAGGAGATGGAGCTGCGGCGCGAGCATTCGGAACTGCTGAAGGAACGCGACGAGCTGACAAAGCTGGTGGAAAGCCCGGCGCGGCAGCGGACGCGGCTGAAGAAGGACCTGGCGGACCTTCGCAAGCGCTATTCGCCCGAGAGCGATTTCGGCCGGCGGCGCACGCTGGTCGAGGAGGCGGCGCCGGCGCGGGAAATCCCGCTGGAGGCGATGATCGAGAAAGAGCCGATCACCGTGATCCTGTCCGAGCGCGGCTGGATCAGGGCGATGAGCGGGCATCGCGACCTTGCTTCGGCGGACACGCTGAAATTCAAGGAAGGCGACGGTCCGATGATCGCCTTCCACGCGCAGACCACCGACAAGCTGCTGCTGGCGACGGAGACCGGGCGCGTCTTCACGCTGGGCGCGGACAAGCTGCCCGGCGGGCGCGGCTTTGGCGATCCGGTCCGGTCGCTGGTCGACATGGACGGCACCGGCAATATCGTCGCCCTGCTGCCTGCGCGGGCGGGTGGCGAACTGCTGCTTGCATCCTCGGACGGGCGCGGCTTCGTGGCGGCGGTGGCGGATGTGATCGCCGAAACGCGCAAGGGCAAGCAGGTCGTCAATGTGCGGACCGGCGCGAAGCTGAGCGTCGTGCATCCCATCGCGCCGGAGGCGGACAGCGTCGCCGTGATGGGCGAAAACCGCAAGCTGCTGGTCTTCTCGCTCACTGAAATGCCGCGCATGGCGCGCGGTCAGGGCGTGCAGATGCAGCGCTATCGCGACGGCGGGCTGTCCGATGCCATCGCCTTCCGCCTGTCCGACGGGCTGAGCTGGGCCATGGGTGGAGGAACGGGGCGGGTGCGCACGGAAGCCGACATGACGCCATGGCGCGTCGCCAGGGGCGCGGCCGGGCGCATGCCGCCCACGGGCTTCCCGCGCGATAACCGGTTCTGAGAAGCTGATTTTTTCGTTACTATCGCGCTGGAATCGGGAATGTCGTTTCCCGAAAATTTACCCTTTGGGCCTATCGCCGGGCCTATGGAAGCCATGTCGATGCGTGATCGGCCGACCGAAATGCCGGACATCCAGCTCCTTCTGGGGCAGGATGACGCGCATCTTTCCCATCGCGTGGCGATAGCGGACTGGCTGGCTGCGCTGCCTTATCCGGCGGCTGCATTCTCCTTCGAAGACAATAGGTTGTCCATGGTGGCGACCAATGCGCCGTTCGGAAACTGCTTCACCTGCAGCAACCCGGGCGAAGCCGAACGGCCCCATGCGGCCGAATGGCGCAGGCGGATCGTGCAGAGCGTCCTGTCCGGGCGCGATTCGGAAGGTTTCGAACTGCGCCGCGACGGCATGTTGGGGCCCGAATATTTCTACTGCACCGTCGGGCGGCTGCCCGAACCGGATGGCGAACCCAATCTGTTCCTGTTCACCGCCCTCGACCGGACGAGCGACCGGACCATCGAGAAGAACCTGCGGCGCGAATTATTGTCCGACGGCCTGACCGCGCTTCCCAACCGCACGGGATTTGGCGAGGAGATCGAGGACCGGCTGACCAACACGCCCTGGCCGGACAATGCGCAGTTCGGCATCCTCGCCATCGATCTGAGCCGGTTCAGCCGGGTCAATGAATCCCTGGGCCCGATGGCCGGCGACGAGTTGCTGATCACGGTTGCCAAGCGGTTGAAGTCCAGCCTGCGGCAGGGCGATGTGCTGGCGCGCATCGGCGGCAACGACTTTGCGATTTTCGCCAGGATTAACAATGGTTTATCGGACGCCCTTCATATCGTTCAGCGCATCCGGGACTCGCTCAGCTATCCGATCAGGCTGAGCGATCTGCAAATCCGGGTCGATTGCGCGATCGGCTGCGCCCTGTCGACCAGCTTGACCGAAGACCCCGAGGATGTGGTGCGCAAGGCGCAGGCCGCGGTGAAGATCGCCAAGCGCAGCGGCAAGGTGGAAATCTACCGCAACGGCGTGCTGAAGGAGGCGCAGCGGCGATTTTCCGTCGAGAGCCGGCTGCGCGATGCGCTGGCCCAGGGGGGGCTGACCCTGGCCTTCCAGCCGCTGATCCACCTGCAGACGGGTGAAATCACCGGCTTCGAGGCGCTGGCGCGGTGGGAGGATGAAGAACTGGGCCATGTGTCGCCCGCCGAGTTCATCGCCGTGGCGGAGGAAAGCGGGCTGATCACGCCGCTGGGCCGCTGGGCGGCCTATGAGGCGGCGCAGGCGCTCAGCCGGTGGGATGCGAAATTCGGGCAGGCGCTGCCGGTGGGCGTCAATGTGAACCTTTCCCCGATCCAGATGGCGCGGGACGATGTCGCATCCATGTTCGAGGAAGCGCTGCGCTATGCGGGCATTTCGGGCAAGCGGCTGACGGCGGAACTGACCGAAAGCGCCATCGTGGCGGACCCCGAAAAGGCGCGGAAGCTGCTGTTCGCGCTCAAGGACCTGCACATGCCGATCGCCATGGACGATTTCGGCACCGGCTATTCCAACCTGGCGAGCCTGCACAGCCTGCCCATCGACATATTGAAGATCGACCGCAGTTTCGTGACATCCATGCTGGAGGACCGGGACAAGGAGATCATGGTGCGCACCATTCTGTCGCTGGCCGAATCGCTGGGGCTGCATGTCACGGCCGAGGGGATCGAGACGCAGCAACTGGCCCATGCGTTGCAGAATCTGGGGTGCTGGCAGGGGCAGGGCTATTATTTCGCGCGGCCGATGGCGGAGGGCGACGCCTATGACTATTGGCGGGCGCGTTGGAATTTCGAAACGGTCTGATCCGCGATTTCCGAGACGCGGGCTGCGTCGGGAAAATCCTCCGCCACCCAGATGTCCTGAACCTCGGCCAGCGCCTTCGCCACGTCCGGGCCGGGCTGAAGGCCCCGCGCGATCAGCGCGCCGCCGCCCAGCGGCAGGCGCGGCGGGACCCAGTCCGCGAGCATCTTCAGGCCGTCGAGCGGAGCCGAGGGATCGATCAGGATACGGTCGATGGCCCCTTCCACGCCGATCCGGAAGGCGAGGGCGCGGGGGGGCGCGCCGGTGGCGGCGCCTTCCAGCGCGGCGGTCAGGCGCTTGCGGGCCTTGTTGGACAATTTGAGCCGGGCGCCCACCTGATCGGCGGCGCGCGGGTCCGGTGGAAGCAGGGCCGCCAGGCGGCGCAGGGCCGCAGGGGCGATGCCGGAGGCGGCCTCCCGCTCGACCAGCATGGACAGGCGGGCCAGTCCGTCATGGTCGACCTCCGGCAGGACGGGCAGCAATATGCCGCCGTCGACCATGAGCCGGAGCGAGGCGAGCGGCCCGGGCAGGGCGAGCAGTTTGAGCAGTTCGTCCGCAATGCGTTCGCGCGAAAGGGCCATCAGGCTGTTGGCGGCGTCGCGGCAGGCGGCATAGGCCTCCACATCCGGTTCGTCATGGCCGAAGCGCGCGAGGAAACGGAAATAGCGCAGGATGCGGAGATGATCCTCCGCGATGCGGGCGCTTGCCTCTCCGATGAAGCGGACGCGATGCGCGCGGAGATCGGCGACGCCGCCGAAGAAGTCCGTGATGGCGTGGGTGAGGGGGTCGGCATAGAGCGCGTTGATCGTGAAATCGCGCCGGGCGGCGTCTTCGCGCCAGTCGTCGGTATAGGCGATGGTGGCGCGGCGGCCGTCCGTGCTGACGTCGCGGCGGAGGGTCGTGATCTCCACCGGCCAGCCGTTGATCACCGCCGTGATCGTGCCATGGTCGATGCCGGTGGGGACGGCCTTTATCCCGGCGGTCCTGAGGCGGTCGATGACGGACTGCGGCTCCAGCACGGTGGCGATGTCCAGGTCGTTGACCGGCAGGCCCAGAAGGCCGTCGCGAACGGCGCCGCCGACGAAGCGGGCGAGGCCCTGTTCCGCGCCGAGCGCCCTCAGCAGCGCGTCCAGGCCGGGGCGATGGCGCCAGTCGGCGTCAGGCAGCAGGCTGGTCATGGCCTAGCCTGCGCGACAGATTGGCGAGGATCGCGGCGGTGATGCCCCAGATGCGGCGTCCTTCCCAGAATATTTCGTAATAATGCCTTTCAACACCCTGATAATCTATCGATTTCCTGATCCGGTTGGCGGGATTGAGGGCGAAGGAGAGGGGAAGTTCGAACAGCTCCGCCACCTCCGCTTCCCGGGGGGAAAGGGGAAGGTCGGGCGGGATCACGCCGAGCACGGGGACGATGTCGAAGCCGGTGAAGGTGTGATAGCGGTCCGACGTGCCGATGATGTCGACCAGGCCGGGAGGGAGGCCGATCTCCTCCTGCGCTTCCCGCAGGGCGCCGGCGATTTCGTCAGGGTCGTCGTCGTCGACCCGTCCGCCGGGGAAGGCGACCTGTCCGGCATGCTGGCGCAGTCCGGCGGAGCGCTGGGTCAGGATCAGTCCGGGTTCGGGACGGTCGGTGATCGCGACCAGCACGGCCGCGGGCGAGAGCAGGATGTCGCCGTCGATCCGGGGGTCGCGGGTGTCGGAGGGTATCAGGCCGACCTCCCGCTCATGCCCCTGCCTGAGGGCGGTCCGCAGCCGTTCCGCCAGGGTCATGCCGATCCGTCCAGCGCGAAGAAGGCGCCGTTGCTCCAGAGGCCGATGGGTTGGGCGCCTTCGTCCAGCGCCAGGTTCATCAGTTCATAATAGACGCTGCGGGCGATCAGCGCCTCCAGCCCGCCGCGGACATGGAGATAGGGATGCGGTCCGTCCGGCGTTTCGCGCAGGACAAGGGCATTGTCCGGGCCGGCGGCGACCAGGTCGCCCGTGTTGAGCCGGAAGGCGAGGTTGCGCGCCCGGCCTTCGCCTTCGCTCTTGAGCTCGACGGCGATGAAGGGGGCATCCTCCACCTCGATCGAGAGTTTCTCCACGGGCGTGACCAGGACGTGGCTGCCGTCGGGTTCGCGGCGCAGGATGGTGGAGAAGAGGCGGACCATGGCTTCGCGGCCGATGGGCGAGCCCTGATGGAACCAGGTGCCGTCGCGGGCGATGCGCATGTCGCTGTCGCCGCAATGGTCGGGGTTCCACTTCTCCACGGGCGGAAGGCGCTTTTCCGCCAGCAGGCGCGCGACATCGCTGAGGGACAGGCTGGAAAGATCGGGGGGCGGCTCCATCGGCATGGGGCCGAGATAGGGGCGCTTGGGCGCGAAGGCAAAAGGGAAATTTCAGGCGCGGACGGTGGCGCGCGGACCCAGCATGCCCGTGCCGCCTATCGGCCTTCCGTCGACCGACAGCGCCAGCAGGCGGCGCGGCTCGAACGGGCCGGGGCAGTCCCAGCCGCCGGTGCCTTCGGCCGAAAAGCCCCAGAATCGGCCATAATATTCCGGATCGCCGATCATCATCAGCGGATCGCTTCGCCGCGCGCGGGCGGCCGCGACGACGGCGTCCATCAGGGCGCGGCCGTGGCCGGCGCCCTGCACCGCGGGGTCCACCGCGACGGGGCCGACCATGATGAGCGGCGTCCGGCTGCCGTCTTCATGGGCGAGCGCGACGGGCCAGCTTTGCAGGGAGCCGATGAGTCTGCCCTCCCCATCCCGCATGCCGAAGGAGAGTTCAGGCAGCCAGGGCATGCCGTCGCGAATCAGATAGGCGGTGCGACCGTGCCGGTCAGGGCCGAAGGCCGCGTCAAGCAGTTGCTCGATCGCGTTCCGCGACATCATGTTGAGGGGCACTATCACAGACACGTCTTGCCGATCCGTCCTCAATGGCGCATGGACGCGCCGAGAGCGGCGGGCTTTAGCGCGTGGCTCGCAAAATAAAAGTCTAAACTGGGGCCGGCCCGCGGCAGGGACGGCCTGAATGTGGCGAGCTATGAACAGCGGATTTGACGATTTCCTGACGTTGGAGGTGAATAATCTGGACGTGGATGTCCTGACCGGCATCTATTCGGAGGAGACGCACCTGCCGCAACCGCTGCGCATATCGATCAGGGCGCGGCTGAAGATCGCGGACCATTACGATCCCGACACGCCGCTGTCCCGGTCCAAAAATTACATGGACCTGAAACATGCCGCGACCGCGGCCCTGCCGGAAGGACAGCATTTCACGCTGATCGAGGCGGTGGCCGATCATATCATCGAGACGATCTTCCTCCAGGACGACAAGGTGACCCATGTCGAGGTGAAGATCGTGAAGCTCGCCCTCAGCGAGAAGGGCGAGGAGATCGGGATCACCATGGGGCGCGGGCGGAGATAGGGCGGTTTCCGGGCGATCGGAACCGATCGCCGGTCAGGACATGGCGGGCCGCCGCGCGGACGGGGCGTCTGGCCCGGGCGCGCCCGTCATTCCCGTCGCTACCCCTTGATCAGGCCGATTTCCCGCAGCCGTTCGGTCAGATAGTCGTGCGCGGTTATGGGCGGGTCGCGGCGGGGATGCGCCGCATCGACGCATTGGGGCAGGGCGTCGATCAGGAAGTCCGGCCGCAGGTGCAGGAAGAAGGGCATGGAATAGCGCGAATGGCCGCGCCGTTCCGGCGGCGGGTTGACGACGCGGTGGCTGGTCGAGGGCAGGCGATGGTTGGTCAGCCGCTGGAGCATGTCGCCCACATTGATGGCGAGCGCGCCCGGCGGCGGAACCACGGGCAGCCAGTTGCCGTCCCGGTCCCTGAGTTCCAGCCCGCCTTCCTCGGCGCCCAGCAGCAGGGTGATGAGGTTGATGTCCTCATGCGCGCCGGCGCGGATGCCCGGCGCTTCCGGCGAGACGGGCGGATAATGGAGCAGGCGCAGGATCGAATTGCCGTTTTCGATGGGCTTGTCGAACCAGCGTTCCTCCAGCCCCAGATATAGGGCGATGGCGGACAGCAGTTCGGCGCCGACGCGGTCGAATTCGGCATAGAGGCGCGTGAACGTCTCATGGAATTCCGGCAGCTCGTCCGGCCAGACATTGGGCGGCATGCTTTGCGCCAGCGGATCGCCTTCGGGCAGGTCGCGACCGACATGCCAGAATTCCTTGAGGTCGTTCTCGCTCGCGCCCTTGGCGATTTCCACGCCGAAGGCGGTGTAGCCGCGCTGGCCGCCATTATATCGGGCGTCGTAGCGGCGCTTTGCCTCCTCCGGCAGGGCGAAGAAGCGGCGGGCGAGCGCCCAGCCCGTGTCGATCAGCGCCGGGTCCATGCCATGGTCCTTCACCATGGCGAAGCCGAAGCGCTGGAAGGAGCCGCCGAAGGCGGCGGCGAAGTCGGCCCTTTCCATATTGCCCAAGGACAGGACAGGCACTTGTCCCAGCAGGGATTGCGACACGTGATTCTCCGAAATTCAACTGGACCCGCCCAGGCGCGCCGTCCTGGCGCCGCCGGGCCATGCGCGCATCCTTGATCGTCCTTCGCGGCTGATGCAAGGAGAAGCCATGAACTATTGGCTGATGAAATCGGAACCCGACGCCTTTTCCTACGACGATCTGGCCGCAAAGGGGAAGGCGGAGTGGGACGGGGTGCGAAATCATGCCGCGCAAGGCCATATGAAGGCGATGCGCAAGGGCGATCTTTCGATCTTCTACCACAGCAATATCGGGGTCGAGGCGGTCGGCATCATGGAGATCGTCGAGGAAGCCGCGCCCGACAGCACGGACGGGACGGGCAAGTGGGTGGCCGTGCATGTGGCGCCGAAGGAAAAGTTCGCCAAGCCCGTCACGCTGAAGACGATGAAGGCCGATCCGAAGCTGGCCAATATGGTGATGATACGCCAATCGCGCCTTTCCGTGTCCCCGCTGACGGCGGCGGAATTCAAACATATTCTTGATTTATCAATGGGTTGAGTTAGCGGTTGCGGGAAATGCAATCGTTTCGCCTTTGTTTGCGATTGTCGTTTTAGCGCGGCGCACCATAAATCGGCATCAACAGAAAAGAATATTCCAGAGGTGTTTGATCGGCATTCACAAGGAGTTTACCCATGCGAATGCTGTCCAAGTTTGTCCTTTCCGCCCTGTTCGCCGCCGGCGCCGCCAACGCTCCCGCCCATGCCGAAGACGCTGCCAAGCAGAAGTTCACGCACGAGGGCTACACCTATGTGTATGACGTCAAGGACACCAAGACCGGCAAGGTGATTTCGGGCCGTCGCTATCCCGACGCCGTCGCCTTCAACCTGTCGGTCAAGAATGGCCGCGTGTCGGGCGTTTCCGGCGGTCAGTCGGTGGCCTTCAAGGTCGATGAGGCGCGCGGCGCGGCTGCCGAATAAGCCTTGAATGTCTTGAAGACATGAAAAAGGGCGGCTTCCCATCGGAAGCCGCCCTTTTTCGCGCCTGTCAGCGGCAGCGGCGCTTGCTGTCGATTTCCTTGCCGAGCAGCGCGCCGCCGGCGGCGCCCAGGATCGTGCCGGTCGCGCGGTCGCCGCGGGTGTCGATGGCGCGGCCGACCAGAGCGCCGCCCACGCCGCCGACGATCAGGCCGGTGGTGCCGTTGGACTTGCGGCAGTACATGCGGCCGTCGCGCCCGCGCCATTCGCGATATTGATAATGGCGGCGGGCGTTGGCGCCGTCCGTCGGGATCGCCATCGAAGCGGGAATGGCCAGCGAGACGGCTGCCATGGCCATAAGGGCTTTACGCATTTTTTCTCCTCCAAAAGACGTGCTTTGATCGTTCAACCCGCGCATATTGATGGAGGTTGCATGAACCTGCGACAACGACGCATCATGTTGTTTTTCCGGGCATAAATTTTGAGGCAGGGCGATGGACGGTTACGATGAAGCGGCAGCGGGGGCTTTGATCCGGCTCCTCGACCTTGCGCCCCATCCGGAGGGGGGATGGTTTCGGGAAAGCTGGCGGGCGGCGGCCGGAGCGGGCGAACGGGCAGGCGGGACCGCGATCTATTTCCTGCTGGAGGCGCATCAGGCTTCGCACTGGCACCGGGTCGACGCCGTCGAGCACTGGTTCTGGCATGCCGGGGCGCCGCTCACCCTGTCGATCGCGGACGAAGGAGGGGCTGCACGGGACATGCTGCTGGGCGGGGACGTGCTGGCGGGGCAGCAGCCGCAAGGGCTGGTCCCGGCCCATCATTGGCAGGCGGCGCGGCCGATGGGCGGATGGACGCTGGTCAGTTGCGTGGTCGTGCCGGGCTTTGAATTTTCCGGCTTCACGCTGGCGCCGCGAGGCTGGTCGCCGGGCGGCTGAACCATGCGGAAAAATTATCCACACTTATCCACAGCTTTAGCGGGAGGCGGTCTTCAGGGTGCAAGATTCCGCTTTGAGCGACTCGCTTTTGGTGAGAGCATCCTCTTATCGGAAAGACCGGGAGACAGAGCGATCTGGATGCCAAAGTCGATGAGAAATCAGCGACTTGAAGGAATTTTCGAGCGTCGGGAAAGAAGCATGGACCGGAAGGAAAATGCGGAAATCCGATGGTTCTCAATAGACGGTGCCGTGCACGCGCGAAAGTGAACGTCGGGCATCGAATAAAGAGGACAGGCTGCGGGAGAACGGCCGACCGGCCGGGCAAACGGAGCCGACACGATAGCAAAGCCTTTGAGGCGGACCTATCGCACGCCGAGTCCGATGATCGCATCTTGAAAGAGAAGCGGATCGAGAGACGCGACGGAAGTGGGGACCGGCAGAAATGCCGGCCCCCATTTTGTTTTTGGGGCCAGGGCGCGCTGCGTCAGATTGCGCAGGTCGCGCTCTGAAACATGATCAGCGGGCGCGATGGGCGATCCAGTGGGCGGCGTACAGTGACAGCGCCAGACCCGATGCCAGCCAGATCAGGAGGATGACCGCCATTGCCGTGCGGCTTTTGGGACGGTCCGACAGGCGTTGCGCTTCGGTGCGGAACTGCGCCATCAGCGGCGCGGGAATGAGGCGGATCGCCAGGGCGATGCCGAGCGGCAGGATGATGAGATCGTCCAGATAGCCCAGGATCGGGATGAAGTCCGGGATCAGGTCGACCGGGCTGAGCGCGAAGGCGGCGACGGCGGCGGCGACGAGCTTTGCGGCCGGGGGTGTGCGGCTGTCGCGGGCGGCGAGCCACAGGGCCATGATGTCGACCTTCAGCGCGCGGGCCCAGTTTTTCAGGCGTCGATATGCCATCGGGCGAGTATAGGGCAAGTGGGGTGGAATCAGAACCTGTCGGTTCGGGCTGCGCGGAATGTTTCGACAGGGGACTTCGGCTTCGTCCAGCCTCACCCCGGCATGAACGGTTCTGGAAGTCATGGTGCCGGCTGAGGGGATCGAACCCCCGACCTTCGGTTTACAAAACCGCTGCACTACCGCTGTGCTAAGCCGGCCCATCCGTTTCGGACGGGGAGCGCCTTACTATCAGATGATGCCGAACGTCCAGCCCTCTGTTGCGGCGATTTTTTCGTCGAGCGGCGCCGGGTTCCACAGGCTGGGGCGGGGGGCCGCGCGGCGGAGCCAGGCGGCGGTCAGGATCGCGTCGGCGCCATGGTCGTCGGGGGGAAGGCCCATATGCGGTTGTGATCCGACGGCGAATAGCGCGTCGTTCAGCGCGGGGAGGTCGCGCATCTTGGCCCGGCCCTTGGGGCGTCCGGCGGCGCGCGCGGCGATGCTGGTGTAGATTTCCACGATCAGCGAGCCGATCCTGGGCGGCGGGTCGAAGGGCCAGACGGGGACGTGCGGATGGACGTGGTGGAGCAGGCGCATCCCTGAAAAACTGGCCTTGGCGACCTGCGCCGCGCCGATGGCGTCATAGACGGTGGAGGGCTTGCCGCCGCCTTGCGCGTTGTAATGCGCCTCGCAGGCGCGGTTGTGCATATAGTCCGCCTTGATGCCGTCGGCCTTGCCGAAATAGAAATGCCGCCGGTGGGTGCGTTCGAGCAGGCTGGCGGCGCCCAGATCCTCGTCCGCGCAAATGCCGTCGACATAGGCCCAGAAGGCCGGGCCGGTGGCGGGCACGTCGTCGCCGGGGAGGTAGCTTCGGCGCGCGACATAGGGCGGGGCGAAGCTGAAATCGAAGCCGAACAGGGTCGGGGCTTCGGCCGCGGTCCGGACAAGCCAGTCCGCGACGGCGCGGCGCGACCAGAGGCCGCCGCCGTCCGGATGCTGGAGCCGGGGCGCCGCATCGCCGGCTTCGCACAGGGCGACGGCTATGCCCTTGTGGCGCGATCCCTTTGCGCCGGACCAGTCGATGACCGCATAGCGGGCGAAGCGGGGGGTCATTTCGGGCGGCGTTCGGCCCTCAGGCGGTCCCAATAGGCCATGCGTTCGGCAATGCGGGCTTCGAAGCCGCGTTCGGTGGGGGCGTAGAAGCTTTGGGGCTGCATTTCCTCGGGCCAGTAATTGTCGCCGGAAAAGCCGTCCTGCGCGTCGTGGTCGTACTGATAGCCCTTGCCATAGCCGATGGTCTTCATGAGCTTGGTCGGGGCGTTCAGGATGTTCTGCGGCGGCATGAGCGAGCCGGTCTCGCGGGCGGACCTCCAGGCGGATTTCATGGCGCTGTAGGCGGCGTTGGACTTGGGCGCGGTGGCGCAATAGAGGCAGGCCTGGACGATGGCGAGTTCGCCTTCGGGGGAGCCGAGAAAGTCGTAGCTGTCCTTGGCGGCGAGGCACTGGACGACCGCCTGCGGGTCGGCAAGGCCGATGTCCTCCACGGCGAAGCGGACGAGGCGGCGCAGCACGTAGAGCGGCTCCTCGCCTGCGGTCAGCATGCGGGCGAGATAGTAGAGCGCGGCTTGCGGGTCGGAACCGCGCAGGCTTTTGTGGAGCGCGGAGATGAGGTTGTAATGACCCTCCCGGTCCTTGTCATAAACCGCGACGCGGCGGTGGAGCAGGGCGGAAAGGCCCGCCGGATCGAGCGGCTGCGGGACGTCGATGGAATAGAGGGTCTCCACTTGGTTCAGCAGGAAGCGTCCGTCGCCGTCTGCGCTGGCGAGCAGGGCTTCGCGGGCGGCTGCATCGAGCGGCAGGGGGCGTTCCATCAGCGATTCGGCGCGTTCCAGCAACTGTTCGAGGGCGGTTGCGTCGAGGCGGCGCAGGATCAGCACCTGCGCGCGGGAGAGGAGCGCGGCGTTGAGTTCGAAGCTGGGATTTTCGGTGGTCGCGCCGACCAGGGTGACGGTGCCATCCTCCACGAAGGGGAGGAAGCTGTCCTGCTGCGCGCGGTTGAAGCGGTGGATCTCGTCCACGAAGAGCAGTGTCTTCTCGCCCCGCCGGGCATGGTCCCTTGCGGCGGCAAAGACCTTCTTGAGGTCGGCCACGCCGGAGAAGACGGCGGAGATCGGTTCGAAACGCATGCCGACGGCATCCGCCAGCAGGCGGGAGATGGTGGTCTTGCCCGTGCCCGGCGGGCCCCAGAGGATGATCGAGGAGAGCCGGCCGGCGGCGACCATGCGGCCGATCGCGCCATCCGGTCCGGTCAGATGATCCTGCCCGACGACGTCCGCCAGCGCGCGGGGGCGCAGCTTGTCGGCCAGCGGCGCTTCGGCTGGGACAGGGGGGAGATCGTCGGGGGCGAAAAGATCGGCCATCGCCTGTGATATAGGAAGGCTTTTGCGTTCAGGGAACAGGGCTCGACCGGACCAGCGCGCCATGTTCGCGCTGGCGGATGATGCGGATATAGGTGTCGACCAGCGCCTGGTTCACCTGATCCCAGCCATAATGTTCCGCCTGCGCCATGGCGGCCGCGCCGGCGGCGGAGCGCGTGGCGGGATCGGTGCAATAGACGGTCAGCGCGTCGGCAAAGGCGGTGATCGCGCCGGGGCGGATCAGGCGGCCGGTGACGCCGTCGGTGACAAGGCTCTCGCTGCCGGTGGCGCGGGCGGCGACGGTGGGCAGGCCGCAGGCCATCGCCTCCAGCGTGACGTTGCCGAAGGTTTCCGTGACGCTGGGGTTGAACAGCATGTCCATGCCCGCGACGGCGCGGCCGAGGTCCGCGCCCTTCTGGAATCCGGTGAAGACGGCGTTGGGCAGGCGGTTCGCGAACCATTCCCGGGCCGGCCCCTCGCCGACGATCAGCACCTTGTGCCGCACATTCTTCGCCGCCAGATGATCGATCGTGTCGGAAAAGACGTCGAGGCCCTTTTCCATCACCAGGCGGCCGATGAAGCCGATCACCGGTTCGTCGTCCGCGATGCCGAGCGACCGGCGCCACGCCATGTCGCGGCGGCCGGGATGGAAGATGTCCCGGTCTATGCCGCGGGTCCAGATGCCGACATCATAGCTCATCCGCTGTTCGCGCAGGAGCTGCGCCATCGATTCGGACGGGGCGACGATGGCGTCGCAGCGGCGGTAGAAGCGGCGGAGCAGCGATTCGATCACCGGCTCCAGAAAGGCGAGGCCGTAATAGCGCGGATAGGTTTCGAAGCGCGTGTGGACGGAGGCGACCGCCGGCAGCCCGTGGCGGCGCGCCCAGGCCACGGCGCGATGGCCGAGCGGATCGGGGCTGGACACATGGACGAGGTTCGGGCGGAAGGCCTTCAGGTCGCGGCGGACGGCGCCCGACATGCGGTAGGGAATCCGATATTCGCGGCGGCCGGGCACGGGCACCGACGGCGCGCTGACCAGATCGCCCGCCGGATCGAAGGCCGGGCTGTCCGTGGTGGGCGAATAGACGCGCACCGCCGCGCCCTGCCGCAGCAGATAGGCGACGAAGCGGTTGAGCGCCTGGTTCGCGCCATCGCGCACATAATTGTAATTGCCGCTGAAGAGCGCGACGCGAAGCCCCGTGACATCCATCCGCCGCCCTTAACGCAGGCAGGCGCAAAACCCAAGGGAACCAGGACGGCATTCGGGATTTTTGCCTTGCGGCAGCAATGATGGCCGGCCGGCGCGGTTGTTCCCCGAAGGAGAGAATGCTTGATGACCGGAAGCTTTCGCAAAGGAGCGAGGGTCAAGTGGAATTGGGGGCAGGGCGTCGGCCGCGGGAGAGTGGCCGAGCGGTTCGAGCAGCAGGTCGAGCGCCGGATCGAGGGCGCCGTCATCAGGCGGAACGGTTCCCGCCGCAATCCCGCCTATCTGGTGACCACCGACAGCGGGTGCGAAGTGCTGAAGCTGGGTTCGGAGCTGTCGCCCGCCTGAGTCCTTTTCCTGTCGAGCGGCCTTTTCCCGGCCATGGCTTCCATGGCAAGGGAGGGCATGACCCTTTGTTCCATGACCGTCGACGCGCTGCTGACCGGGATGCCCGTGCCCTTTCGCGACGGCGACTATAGCGCGATCGCGAAGAGGCCGGTGACGGGCGCGGTGCGGATCGGCTGGCTGGGCCTTGAAGGCGACGGGGTGGCCGACAAGGTGCATCATGGCGGGTGGGACAAGGCCATCCACCTCTATCCCCAGGACCATTATGGCTGGTGGCGCGAGCGCAAGCCCGGTCATCCCTTGCTGGAGGGGCCGGGCGCCTTCGGCGAGAATATCGCGTCGCGCGGGATGACCGAGGAGGAGATCTGCCTTGGCGACCGCTTTGCGCTGGGCAGCGCGGTGGTCGAGGTGAGCCATGGACGGCAGCCCTGCTGGAAGCTCGACCATCGTTTCGGCGCGCGCGACGTGATGGCGACCATCGTGAAGACGGCGCGATGCGGCATCTATTTTCGGGTCTTGCGGGAGGGGGAGGCGGAGGCCGGCACGCAGATGGAATTGCTGGAGCGGCCATGGCCCGAGTGGCCGGTCGCGCGGCTGTTCCGGCTGCTGATCGGGGGAGGGCACAAGGGCGAGCCGGACGCCGTGAGGGCGCTGGCGGACATGCCGGTGCTGGCCGAGGCGTGGCGGGACAGGGCGCGCAAGCTGGCCTGAAGGCCGGCGGGGTCGCGGTCGCCCCGATTAGCGCCCGATTAGCGGAAAACCACCGTTTTGCCGCCATTTTGCAGGACCCGGCGGTCGGCCAGCCATGTGACGGCGCGGGCGAGCACCTGCGCTTCGATGTCGCGTCCGATGCGGATCATGTCCTCCGCCGTGGCGCGATGGTCCACGCGCTCCACCGCCTGTTCGATGATCGGCCCTTCGTCGAGATCGGCGGTCACGAAATGCGCCGTGGCGCCGATCAGCTTCACGCCCCGCTCATGCGCGCGGTGATAGGGGCGCGCGCCCTTGAATCCGGGAAGGAAGCTGTGGTGGATGTTGACGCAGCGGCCGGCGAGTTTCTCCACCAGTTCCTCCGAGAGCACCTGCATGTAGCGGGCGAGGATCAGATATTCCGAGCGTGTCCGTTCGAACAGGCCGAGCAGCGCTTCCTCCTGCGCGGCCTTGTCGCCATTGGGCGGCAGCTCATGATAGGGAATGCCGTGCCATTCGGTGATCCGGCGCATGTCGGGATGGTTGGACACCACGCCCATGATGTCGACCGCCAGCGTGCCCGTCTGCCAGCGGTGCAGCAGGTCCGCCAGGCAGTGCGACCCCTTGGACACCGCGATCAGCATGCGCGGCTTTTCATCGGCGGCGGTCAACCGCCAGTCCATGGCGAAGCGGGCGCCGACATCGCCGAATTCGCCGCGCAGCCTGCCGGTGTCGCCCATGCGGCCGTCCGTCGCCTCGAACGCGACGCGCATGAAGAAGCGGCCTGCTTCCCGGTCGGCATATTGCTGGCTGTCGGTGATGAAGCCGCCGCGTTCCGCCAGGAACTGGCTGACGGCGGCGACGATGCCGACGCGGTCGGCGCAGGCCAGGGTCAGCACCCAGGATGGGACAACCGGATCAGTCAACGCGCATCTCCCCGCAAAAATCGGGAACCCGTTGCCTCAAGCCCGCGCGCCGATCAACCCGTTATGCGCGTCCTTCGCCCTGGGTGCTGGTCATCGCGAAGATGCCGGTCGCATTGCCGGTGTCGAAGGCCAGGTCCAGCCTGCCGGTTGCGGGATCGATGTCCCGGCTGATGAATTCGTAGAAGGAGCCCGGAACCCGGCGCAGTTCGTTGCCGGCGAAGAGCCGTTCCACCGTGTCGGCGCGCAGGGCGGTTTGCCGCACCCGCCCGGTGCGGGAGATTTCCAGCCGATCCTTGATCGGCCAGTCCTCCGCCTTCAGCCGTTCCGCCAGCGCGGCGATGTCCGCCACCCGGTCGGTGGCGTGGTTGAAGGCGTTTCCTTCCGTCGCGATCCAGCCCGCCTCATGGGATCGGGAGAGCAGCAGTTCATAATCCTCGACGCTCGGCGGCTGATGCTGCCGGTCGAAGGCGGCGACGATCACCGGCAGGGCGGCGGCCGCCTCCGCCAGCGTGACGGGCTGGCCGTCCGCGAATTTCCCGAGCACGGCCTGCGCCTCCCCCGTCAGCGGATCGCGGGATGTGCCGAACACCCGCGCCGCCGTTTCGGCGAATTCCGGGTCGAAGCGGTCGGCATGCAGTTCCGACAGGAAGAATTGGGGAATCGCTTCGGGCAGGTCGGCATGGCGATAGGCCCGGCCCGTCATCCGCAGCCGGTCGAGCGGATAGACCGCCGCCATCTCATAGCCCAGCGGCAGCAATATGCGGGTGAAGGCCTCCTCCCCGGGGGGCAAGCGTCCGGTCGGGCCTTCGGCCAGCCTCATGGTGCGCAGCGCGCCATGGTCGAACAGCACCTTGCCCCCATGCGCCAGCCGGTCCGCGACATAGGCCGCTCCGCTCGGCACCCGCTGCAGGAGGTCGTGGAACAGCGCCACGTTCATCGCCATGGCGAAGGCGGCGCGGGAGACATGGGGGCCGCCCTGTTCCGTCAGGCGGCGGTCCAGATCGAGCGCCGCCAGCGCTGCGCCGGCTGCTTCCGGGCCAAGAAGCCCCTCCACCAGCGCATGGATCACCGATTGATTTTCGATCGACATGGGACGCTCCGTGCTGAGGTCCCATTATCGCATGGTTGAAATAAAATTCCAAGCTTTGGCAAGATTTACATCTTCTTCGGCATGCACTCCGCGCCGGCCGCCCTGATCGCGCCGCACAGCCGGGTCGCGTCCGCGCCGCTCGCCAGGGGACCGGCCTGAAGCCGGGTCACGCCGCCGCTAGTCGATATATAGGGCTGGTAGCCGGACAGGCCGCCGACCTTGGCGCTGAGCTGGGTCCAGAGCGTCCGGGCCCGCGCCTCCGCGCTGAAGGCGCCGATCTGCACGCGCCAGCCGCCGGCGGCCGGCTTGGGGAGGGCCGGCTTGGGGAGGGCGGGCTTCGGGGCGGCGGGTCCGGCCTCCGGGGGTTTAGCGGCGGCTGTCCTTGCGGGCGCGGGTTTGGCCGTGGGTTCAGGCGCCCTGGGCCTGGGGGTGGAGGGCGGCAACTGCGCCGTCCGCACCGGGGCCGGAGCCTCCCGCACCACGGGGGCGGGCAGGCGAGGATCTTCCTCCTGCCGGCCGATCGAGCGGGCCATGGCGATGGCGTCGTTGCGCTGATCCTGCGGAATATATTTGTCCATCTGGCGGAGGCTGGCCGTCGCCTGCGCCAGTCCGGACTGCGACGCTCGCGTCATCAGCGCATAGGCGCGCACCCAGTTCTTGGCGGTCAGGTCTCCGTTGAACAGGGCCGTGCCGACGATATATTGCGCACGCGGCTCACCCCGTTCGGCGGCGCGTTGCAGATAGGGAAAGGCGCCGGCGCGGTCGCCCTGCTGGAACATCAGGAGGCCCAGATTGTCCTCGGCCCGGGCATGGCCCTGCTTCGCGGCCTTGCGATACCAGTCGATGGCGAGGGCGGGATCGGCCTTCACGCCGCGGCCCAGCTTATAGGCCTGTCCCATGTTGAACTGCGCATCGGGATCGCCGGACTGCGCCAGCGGCTGCCACACCGCCACCGCCCTGGCATAATCGCCCTGTTGCCAGGCATCGACCCCGGCCTTCACATCGGCCGATGCGGCCTGCGTCAGGCCCAACATTGCTCCAGCGGCCAGCACGCCCCAGATACGCTTCATGCTCATGCTCCCAAGGGTTCCTGCCCGATCCTATGCCGTCACAAGGTTAATAGCGACTTAGCATTAAGAACATCGCCTTTTTAACGGGCGTCAGGCTTCCGCGCGGATTAACCAATTCTTAGGCGGGCCTGTGGCACTGCTTCCTTCCATTGGATTTTCTGGGGGAAATTGCGTGCGCATATTGGCATTGGCATCGCAAAAGGGGGGATCTGGCAAGACGACCCTGTCGGGGCATCTGGCCGTCCAGGCGCAGATGGCGGGCGCCGGTCCGGTCGTGCTGATCGACATCGACCCGCAGGGATCGCTGGCCGACTGGTGGAACGAGCGCGAGGCCGAATATCCCGCCTTCGCCCAGACCACGGTCGCCCGTCTGGCCGCCGATCTTGAGATACTTCGCCAGCAGGGCTTCAAGCTGGCCGTCATCGACACGCCGCCCGCCATCACCATGGCGATCCAGAGCGTCATTTCCGTGGCCGAGCTGATCGTCGTTCCGACCCGTCCCAGCCCGCACGACCTGCGCGCCGTGGGCGCCACGGTGGACCTGTGCGAGCGCGCGGGCAAGCCGTTGATCTTCGTCGTCAACGCCGCCACGCCCAAGGCGCGCATCACATCCGAAGCGGCGGTCGCCCTGTCGCAGCACGGCACGGTCGCACCGGTCACGCTGCACCACCGCACGGATTTCGCGGCCTCGATGATCGACGGCCGCACGGTGATGGAGGTCGACCCCAATGGCCGATCCGCTGGGGAGGTCACGCAGCTCTGGACCTATGTGTCCGACCGGCTGGAGAAGAATTTCCGCCGCACCGTCTTTTCCGTGCCGCACAATGCCGTCGGCACGGCCGGCACGGTTCGTCCGGCAAGCGGCGGCTTCGGCCGCCGGGTCACGCAATAAGGGAAGGGGAGCATCATGGTCGAACCGAAACCTCTCGCTTCGCTGACGTCCGGCCTGCTGGCGCGCAAGGGCGCCGCATCGCCCGCCATGCGCCGTCCCGTCTTCGGCCTGACCGCCGGAGCCACGGCGCTGCAGGAAGATCTGGGCTGGAACGACATGGGATTTGACGTGACGCAGCCGGAACCGGCGCCGTCCGAGGCCCGCTCCGTCGCCGGGCTGACCCCCATGACCGCGGTTCCCGCCGTGGCGCCGGTGCCCGCCGTCGTCACCGAACGCGAGGAACTGGCCGAGCGCATCGCCGAAACGGCCGTGCCGGCAAAGGTCGGGAAGGCCGGGAAGAAGGCCCGCGCCTCCGCCGTGGCGAAGGGGCGCAAGGCCGCCTTCACCCTGCGGCTGGATGCCGACCGCCATCTGAAGCTGCGCCTTGCCAGCGCCATCGTCGGCCGCTCCGCGCAGCAGATGGTGACCGAGGCGCTGGACGCCTATCTTGGCAGCCTGCCGGAAGTCGACCGGCTGGCCCAGCAACTGCCGCGCGCCCGCGGCGACAATTGAGGGTTGGGAAAGCCATGAAGCGCAAGGCCTTCGCCAAAGCAGCGGTCGCGTCGATGCTGATCGGCACGACCATGGTGGGATGCACCGGTGCGGCGTTCCGCACCACCGCCGCCGTCGCGCCGCAGAAGCCGGACCGTCTGGCGGCCGGCGTCGAGAAGGCGCTGGCGGATCGCGACGGGGCCCGCGCGGTCGAACTGGCGGAGGCGGCCGTGCAGGCGGCGCCGCAGGATGCGGGCTATCGCCAGTTGCTGGGCCGCGCCTATGTCGCCGGCGGTCGCTTCGCATCGGCGGAAACGGCGCTGACCGATGCGATGACGCTGGGCAATCGCGACGCCCGGACGATCATCACCCTTGCGCTGGTGCAGGTCGGACTGGGCAAGGATCGCGCGGCGCGCGACCTGCTCGCCAGCCATGCCGACATCGTTCCGGCGGCCGACTATGGTCTGGCGATGGCGATGGCGGGCGATGCGCCGGAGGGCGTGCGCATCCTGTCCGAGATGATCCATGATCCGTCGGCCAATGCGCGCACCCGCCAGAACCTGGCCTATGCCTATGCGCTGGCGGGCCGGTGGAAGGATGCGCGGATGATGGCGGGATTCGACCTCGATCCGCTTGCCGCCAACCAGCGCATCACCCAATGGGCGCAGAACGCCGCGCCCGGCCTTTCGCAGCAGCGGGTCGCTGCGCTGATGGGCGTGACGATCGACGGCGCCGATGCCGGTCAGCCTGTGGCTCTTGCCCTGGCGCCGCCGGCGTCGCCAGCCCGGATGGCGGAAGCCGCCCCGGTCGAGCAGGCCGTGGAGGCCGGTCCTGTCGCGCTTGCCGCCGCCGATCCCGCACCCGCGCCGCTGCCAGCCATGGCGGAAGCGCCGGCGCCGATGATCCAGGCCATTGCGGCCCCCGTCCGCGTCGCCGCCCCGCGCCAGGCCGCGCCGGCGGGTGTCGCGGCGGCTGCGCGCATGCAGCAGGCTCCGCGCCTTCAGCCGGCGGCTTTCCGCGCGAGTGGGAAGGGCGGCGGCCACTGGGTGGTCCAGCTCGGCGCCTATGACAATGCGGCCATCGCCAAGGAAAAATGGTTCTCCATGGCTCGCCGCAACAGCATGCTGGCGAATTTGCCGGTCGTCACCAGCCAGATCGCGGTGAACGGCGCCACCCTGGCCCGTCTGGCGGTCGGCGGCTTCGACGAGCGGGCGGAGGCGGTCGCGCTGTGCCGGGCCATACAGGCGCGGCGCGGTCAATGCTTCGTGCGGGAGAATGTGGCGGACGCGACGCCGCAGCGCTGGGCGCTGGCGACGCGCGGGCGCCAATTTGCCGGCCGCTGAAAAAATCTTGCATTACAGGCGTCTTGCGGGCGGCTCCCCCATGGGAGCCGCCCGCTTCCTTTTTCGCTGCTGCCTGCGGGGCGGTGAAATGGGGAAGAAGGCGGGGGGCGGGACATCTGCCCTCCTCCTCCACCTATCAGCATTTCGAATGGGTGTATTCGAAGAACTAAATCGCCTCCCTTAGATTATATTCATAATGCAACGCCCCGAAGGCCGACCGGACGTCGTGCCGAATGGAGCGGCGCGCGACAGCGCCGCCTGGGGGATATATGCGGTTGAGTTCGAAAATCGGGCGGGTCCTGGCGGCCGGCGCGAGCGCCATGGCCTTCTGCGCGGGCGGGGTCGCCGGGGCCGCGGAGCCCGATGCGCCGTCCCCGGCGCAGGCCGGGCCGGGAGACACCGGCGTGGAGGTGATCACGGTCACCGCGCGCCATCGCGCCGAAAAGCTTCAGGAAGTGCCGATCGCCGTCACCGCCCTGACGGAGCGGGACCTTGCCGCGTCCGGCAATTCCAGCATCCGCCAGATGCAGAGGCAGGTGCCGAGCCTTCAGATATTGGGGTTCAATCCGCGCAACATCACGATCCAGATCCGTGGGCTGGGAACGACGGGCGGCGCGGCCAACAGCGGCACCGAGCCCGGCGTCGGCATCTATGTGGACGGCGTCTATCATGCGCGTCCGTCGGTGGTCGTCTTCGACACTTTCGACGTGGCCAATGTCAATGTCCTGCGCGGTCCACAGGGCACGCTGTTCGGCAAGAACACGGTGGCCGGCGCGATCGAGATCACCAGCCAGCGCGCATCCTATGAGCCCGAATTGCTGGGGGAGGTTTCCTATGGCAATTACGACTATGGCCAGATCAAGCTGGCGGCGTCCGGGCCATTGGGGGACAGCGGCTTCGCGGTCCGGGTCGCGGGCATGAAGGCGGACCGCAACGGCACCGTCTATAACAGCGTCTACAGGGACGACTGGCAGGATCACCATAACCAGGCCGTTCGCGGGGAGCTGGCCTATCGCAATGGGGACGAGAGCTTCACCGCCCGGCTGAACGCCGATTATAACGACCAGAATTCCTATTCGGCCATGCCCCGGCGCGGCGTCCTGCCGAAGCTGCGCGCGGATGGCAGCGTCGCGACCGCAAGGGGCTATTACGACCGGGCGCGCGACGCCGGTTATGTCCCGCCGCCCATAGACGCCTTTGCGCGGCGCATCGATGTGGATACGCCGTTCACGATCAACATGCAGACCGGCGGCGCTTCGCTTACCCTGGTGAAGAAGCTGCCGGGGGATCACAGCCTCACCTCGATCACCGCATGGCGGTTCTGGGACTGGAATCCCTCCATCGACAGCGACGGCACCGGCGCGGCGATCAACATCCAGACCAATCTGCCCACCGCCCAGCGGCAATGGAGCCAGGAACTGCGCATCGCCTCCCCCGGCGGGGGCGCGGTCGACTATACGGCGGGGCTTTATTATTTCTGGCAGCGCACCCGCGAGGTGCCGTTCAACACCTATGGCAGGGATGCCGCCAAATATCTGCTGGGCGCCGCCTTCCCTTCGGAAGCGCTGAACAATTTCAGCCAGACCGGCCTGCAGCTCTTCCACACCAAAAGCTATTCCGCCTTCGCCAATGCGACATGGCATGTGGATGAGCGCCTCGACCTTACCGGGGGCATCCGCTACACCTATGAGAAGCGCTCGGGCCGTTTCGAATCCGTGGCCGTGGGCGGCGTGCCGCTGACCGACCCGGTCTTCTCCTCCCTGTCCCCCGAGCAGCTGACCGCCATCGCGTCCCGCCGGAACGGCTTCGCTCCCACGGCGCGATACGATGCGGCGACCGAGGGCGGGCGCGTGTCCGGGACGGTCAACGCGCTTTATCGGCTGGCCCCCGGCATCAACCTTTATGCCGGTTATTCGCGCGGCTTCAAATCGGCGGGGATCAACCTGGTGACGCCGGTGCAGCTCGCCAACGGGCCGGCTCCGGTGACTTTCGATCCGGAGATCGTGGATTCCTTCGAAATCGGCCTGAAGACCGACCTGTTCCACAACGCCGTCACCTTCAACCTTGCCGCCTTCCGGTCCGACGACAAGGGCTATCAGGCCAATCAGGGGGTGATCGTGCAGACGGGCAGCGGGCCCATCGCCCGCTATTTCATCACCAATGCCGGCAAGGTCAGGACCCAGGGCGTCGAAATGGATGTCCGGGCGAGATGGAACGGCCTGTCGCTGACGGGCGCCGCCACCTATAACGACGCCAAATACCGGTCCTACACCAACGCCCAATGCCCCTATCTCTGGGTCACGGCGGCCAATGGCGGGATCTGCGACATTTCCGGGCGCCAGATCGCGGGCGTGTCGAAATTCGTCTATACCATCGCCGCCGAATATGCCTTCGCCCCACGGCCGATATTGGGCACGGAGGCGACGCTGTTCCTGGGCGGCGACTATAATCACCGGACCGGTTTCTACGGATCGCTCAATACCGATCCCTTCGCCCGCGTGCCGGGCTATGGGCTGGCGAGCGCCTATGCCGGAATCCGGAGCGCCGACAATCGCTGGGAATTGCGGCTGTGGGGCCGCAACCTCTTCGACAAACAATATTTCGTCAATGCGTCGGTCGATCAGGTCACGACCTATTCCTACAACGGGACGCTTGGCGATCCGCGCTTCTACGGCGCCACGCTCAGGATGAAGCTGTGAACCGCGCCGCCGCCGCCCGCCGGGCCGCCCGAACCCTTCCAACGATCCCCGCCAGAAGCGGCTTTGCCCAGACAGGAGACAGCAGATGACGATTGCCAACCGGTTGAAGCTGGGCCTTGTCCTCCATGGCGTGGGCCGGGGATGGCAAAGCTGGCGCCATCCCGAAGCCATCATCGATGGCAGCACCAATATCGACCTTTATGTCGAGCAGGCGCAACTGGCCGAAAAGGGCCTGTTCGACTTCGTCTTCGTGGCCGACAGCCTTCAGATCGACGAAAGGTCCATGCCCCATTATCTGAGCCGGTTCGAACCGGCGACGATCCTTTCGGCGCTGGCGACCGTCACCAGCCATATCGGCCTGGTCGGCACTTTCACGGTATCCTATTCCGAACCCTTCAACCTGGCCCGCCAACTGGCATCGCTCGACAAGATCAGCCGGGGCCGGGCGGGCTGGAACGTGGTCACGTCCTGGCTTGCCGGGACCGCCGCCAATTTCGGCAAGGACAGGCATTTCGCCCATGACGAGCGCTATCGCCTGGCCGCGGAATATGTCGACGTGGTGCGGGGACTGTGGGACAGTTTCGAACCCGGCGCGCTGGTGGGGGACAAGGAGGCGGGCGTCTTCCTCGAACCCGGCAAGCTCCACACCCTGGATCATGCCGGGGAGTTCTTCCGCGTTCGTGGCCCGCTCAACCTCGACAGGACGCCGCAGGGCTATCCCGTGACCTTCCAGGCCGGCACGTCGGAGGAGGGCCGGAACTTCGCCGCCAGCTATGCCGATGCGATCTTCAGCGTGCCGCGCAGCAAGGAACAGTCGATCGCCTTCCGCAGCGATCTGCGCCGCCGCGCCGCGGAGGCCGGGCGCGATCCCGACAAGCTCTATGTCTTCGGGGCGATTTCCGCGCAGGTCGCCTCCACCCGGGAGGAACTCGACCGCCTGGTGGAGGAGCGCAATCGTTATAATTCGATCGAGAATGCCCTGTCGTCGCTCGGCCAGTCGTTCAACGACTATGATTTTTCCAGGCATGATCTGGACGCGCCCTTTCCCGCGGTGACGGAGGAATGGCTCAACAGCAGCCAGGGGGCGGTCACGCGCATCGTCAGCGCGGCGGTCGAGGAAGGGCTGACGCTGCGGCAGACCGCGCTGCGCTTCGGCAGGCCGATCGACAGCCTGGACGGCACGCCCGAAGAGATTGCGGACCAGATGCAGAGCTGGCTGGACGACGGCGCGATCGACGGCTTCATGCTGACGGAGGGGCTGCCGGGCCAGCTGAAGGCCTTTGTCGAGCAGGTCGTGCCGGTGCTGCAGCGGCGCGGATTGCTGCGGACCAGCTATGAGGGCGCGACCTTCCGCGAGAATCTGGACCTGCCGATACCGCAGAACCGCTATTCGGGCGCGGCGGCATGAGAATGAGTGGGGCGATCCACCGGATGAAGGCGCTTTGGCGGACGCTGGCCGGCGCGGCGGTCGCTGTCCTGCTCGTTCCGCTTGGCGGGTGCGATCGTCCGGCCGACGGCGATGGTCAAGTCCTGCGCGTCGGCACGCACAGGGGCGGCACGCGGGGCATGATGCTTGCGGCCGGAGAGTTGAAGGACGTGCCCTACCGGATAGAATGGGCGCAGTTCCCGAGCGCCCAGACGCAGATCGAGGCGATTTCAGCGAATGCGGTGGATGTGGGGATCGCCGGCGTGGCCTCCTTCCTCTTCGCCTATAACGGCAACCCGCAATTGCGTGCGATCCAGGCCATGGACGGAGGACCGGAGCAGAAGGCGGTCGCCGTCATCGTTCCGGAAAAATCGGCGGCGCGGGACATGCGCGACCTTCGCGGCAGGTCGATCGCCACGACCAGGGGGTCGGTCGGGCACATCACGCTGCTCCAGGCGCTGGAACAGGCCCATCTGAAGACCAGCGACGTGTCGATCAGCTTCCTGAGCCCGAACGATGCCATGACCGCCTTCGCCACGGGCAAGGTCGACGCGCTTGCGATATGGCTTCCCTATCTGGCAACCGCTGTCCGCAGCCACCATGCGCGGGTGCTGACCTATGCCTGGAACGGCACATCCAACTATCTGGTGCAGGTGAGCAGCGACGCTTCGGTGCGGGCGAAACATGCGTTGCTGGAGGATTTCCTGCGCCGCTATGCGCGGGCGCAGCTCTGGGCGAACGGGCATCCGCGCGAATGGTCGGAAATCTCTTCGCGGGAAACCGGCGTTCCGCGCGACATCGCCGCCTACAGCGCCGAACGCTGGCACTGGACGCCTGCCCCGGTGGACGGCCGGGTGGCCGACGCCCTGCACGAAACGGCGCGGATCTTCGCCGCGGAGCTGCCGCCGCCGCACCGCGACGGGGCGGCGGGCCTGGATTCCAGCTTCGACCATGCGGTTGACGGATCGGGAGGCCGGCGCAGCGGAGGGTGATCCGCCTCCCTGAAAAATCCCTGGTGGTGCGGCCATCGCTTTGCGCTTAGGTTCCCCCCTCGAAATCACGATCGGTCATGAGGTGGAGGATGAAGTACAGGATCGGTTTCGACGATCAGCGCAAGCTGGTTTCCGTTTCCTTCTTCGAATTTCTGGATGCGGAAACCGGCCAGCGCTACACCACGGAATTGTCTGACGGGCTGCGCGCCAGGCAGGGGAGGGGGCACTACAACCTCCTCATCACGGTCGGGCAGCAGGACATCATGCCCCAGGGCACCGTGGAGGCGATCAACGATCTGGTCGAATCCGAAGCCTTCAGGATCATCCGCAAGACGGCGGTGGTTTCGCACAGCGCGCTGCATGCGATGCAGGTCAAGAGGATCGGAGAAAACCGCCTGATCAGGCCGGTCGCCACCGAAAAGGAGGCAATGGACTGGTTCGCCGGGGAGGAAGGGCCGGAGTAGCGCCGCCGGGCGATGCGCTACACCGGATGTCGTGGCAGATCGCTGAGCGCCGAGACATTGCGGTAGCGGGTGGCGCGCCCGATCACCATGCCGTCGGAAAGCTGATCGACCAGTTCCCGCTGGATTTCCTGCCACGGCGTCTGCGCCCTGGGCATGGGGAAGCCGCCTGCCGCCTCCAGCGCGTCCCGCCGCCGGGTCAGTTCGGCCTGTTCGACCAGCAGGTCCGCCCTGCGGCGGCGCAGATCGATGCGAATCCGGTCGCCGGACCTGACCAGAGCCAGATTGCCGCCGCTCGCCGCCTCCGGCGAGGCGTTGAGGATCGACGGGGAGGCGGAGGTGCCCGATTGCCGGCCGTCGCCGATGCAGGGCAGGACGCTTATTCCCCGCTTCACCAGGGCGGCCGGCGGGCGCATGTTCACGACCTCCGGAGCGCCGGGATAGCCGACCGGTCCCGCGCCCCGCATCACCAATATGCTGCTTTCGTCTATCCCGCTTGCCGGATCGTCGATCCTTTTCCGGAAATCCTCCGGGCCTTCGAACAGGATGGCCGTGCCTTCGAACGCGTCCGGATCGTCGGGATCGGTCAGATAGCGGTCCCGGAATTCAGATGTGATGACCGACAATTTCATGATCGCCGATGCAAAGAGATTGCCGCGCAGCACGATGAAGCCGGCATTTCGGCGCAGGGCCGTTTCGGCGGTGCGGATCACATCGCTGTCGGTTGCCACGGCGTTCCGGCAATTCTCGCCCAGCGTGCTGCCGTTGACCGTCAGCGTGCCTTCATGGATGCGGCCCATCCGCATCAGTTCCGCGACGACCGCCGGAACGCCGCCCGCCCGGTGGAAATCCTCCGCCAGATAGGCGCCGGCGGGCTGCATGTTGACGAGCAGGGGAACGTCATGGCCCCGTTCCCAGTCCGCAATGCCGAAATCGACGCCGACATGGCGGGCTATGGCTATGATGTGCACCGGCGCGTTGCTCGATCCCCCGAGCGCGGTGTTCACGACCACGGCATCAATATGTCGGAAGGGCGGATATTCTGCCGCACCAGTTCCACGATCCTGCGCCCGGTGCGATAGGCGGTGGCGCCGCGTTCCCGATAGGCGGCCGGAATGGTGCCGCTGCCCGGCAGGGAGAGGCCGAGCACTTCGGCCAGGGCATTCATCGTCGACGCGGTGCCCATCGTGTTGCAATAGCCGGCTGAGGTGGCGCCATCCATGATCGCCTTCCTCATCTCGCCCTCGCTGATCCGGCCGGCGGCATGTTCGGCGCGCAATTTCCAGGCGATGCTCACCGCGCCCGCCCGCTCGCCCCTGTACCAGCCATTGAGCATCGGCCCGTTGGTGAGCACCATGGCGGGGATGTTGGCGGTCGCCGCCGCCATGATGCAGGCGGGGGTCGTCTTGTCGCAGCCCGTGGTCAGCACGACGCCGTCCAGCGGATAGCCGTGCAGCGTTTCGACCAGTCCCAGATAGGCGAGGTTGCGGTCGATCGCCGCGGTCGGGCGGCGGCCGGTCTCCTGAATGGGATGGACCGGAAACTCCAGCGGAATGCCGCCTGATTCGCGAATGCCGTCCTTCACCCGCTGCGCGAGTTCGAGATGGCTTCTGTTGCAGGGCGAAAGGTCGCTGCCGGTCTGGGCGATGCCGATGATGGGCCGCCCGCTCTGGAGCTCTTCCGGTGTCAGTCCGAAGTTCAGATAGCGGTCCGTGTACAGCGAGGCGAGCACCGGATCCTCGGCATTGTCGAACCATTGCCGGGACCGCAGCCTGCGTTCCTCCCCGGACTTTCCGCCGCCGCTCATCTGCCGCCTCCCTGAAAAGTGACTTCCAGTAAAAAAGTCGATTTAATATTGTATGGTGGATAATGTGGCATATGATCGCGTCGGTGACAACTGCCGCCGAGTCCGGCGGATGCGGGGCGGGAAAACCCGGCCGGTGGGAGGGGGGAAGATCATGAGCGGACCCAATCATGTCGATCGAGGCCAGCGGAGCCCGGAAGGCGGCAGGCCTGCCATGACCGGCATTGCCGCCGGGCTGTGCAGGCGTCTTCTCGCCCCTTCCCTCGTGGCTGCGATGACGATCGGCCTTGCCGCCTGCCGCGGTCCGGCAGAGCCTTCCGTCGGCGGCAGTTCAGCGGACTGGGCGCATTATGGCGGGACGCAGGACGAGATGCGCTTCAGCCGGCTGGAGGAGATCAACGACGGCAATGTCGCGTCGCTGGGCCTTGCCTGGTCGCTCGATCTGGAGGGGGAGCATCAGCTGGAGGCGACGCCGCTGGCGGTCGGCGGCACGCTCTATTTCACCGGTCAGGACGCATCGGTCTATGCGGTCGATGCGCGGACCGGAAAGCGGCTCTGGCGCTGGGACTCACGGGAATGGGCGCTGCGCCCGCAGACCATGCACTATATCTTCTCGGTCAACCGAGGCGCCGCCTATTGGCAGGGCAAGGTCTATGTCGGCACACGCGACGGCCGGCTGGTGGCTCTGGACAGCCGAACCGGCCGCCCCATCTGGTCGCGGCAGACGGTGGCGGAGGATTCCTTTCAGTTCATCACGGGCGCTCCCCGCGTGTTCAATGGCAAGGTGATCATCGGCAATGGCGGCGGGGACTGGGCCGCCCGAGGCTATGTCACGGCCTATGACGCGAACAGCGGCAGGCAATTGTGGCGTTTCTACACCGTGCCGGGCGATCCGGCGAAGCCGTTCGAGCAGCCGGCGCTGGCGATGGCCGCGAAAAGCTGGACCGGGCAATGGTGGAAATGGGGCGGGGGCGGCACCGTCTGGGACGGCATCACCTATGACGCGGAGATGAACCGCATCTATATCGGCGCAGGCAATTCGGGCCCCTATAATCCGCGCCTGCGCACGCCCGGCGGCGGCGACAATCTCTTCCTCGCCTCCATCGTCGCGCTGGATGCCGATACGGGCCGCTATATCTGGCATTATCAGGTCAATCCGCAGGAAGCATGGGATTACAAGGCGGCAGCCCAGATGACGCTAGCGCGGCTCGACATCGACGGGAAACCGCGGCGCGTGTTGATGCAGGCGCCGACCAACGGCTTCTTCTATGTGATCGACCGCGACAGCGGGAAGCTGATTTCGGCCGAGAAGATCGGCAAGGTCAACTGGGCCGATCGGATCGACGTGAAATCCGGCCGGCCTGTGGAGGTGCCCAATGTCCGGTATGAAAAGGGGCCGATAACCATCTGGCCGGGCCCGCAGGGCGCGCATAATTGGCAGTCCATGGCCTATAATCCGGATACGGGGCTGGTTTATATACCCTATATGCAGCTTGGCGCCGTCTATGAGGAAGACAAGGCCTTTCTGGAGAGGGTGAAGGCGAACGGCGGCGAGCCGATATTCGGCGTTTCGGGCGCTGGCACGCATTTTTCGATCCATGCCGATCCGAACGACCAGCGCGACGGCAAGGGCGAACTCATCGCCTGGGACCCCGTGGCGCAGAAGGCCCGGTGGAAGGTCCAGTATGACAGCCTGTGGAACGGCGGCACGATGACCACGCGGGGCAACCTCGTCTTCCAGGGCGATGCCGACGGGATATTGCACGGATATGATGCCCGCACCGGCAAGCAACTGTGGCGTTTCAACGCGGGGCTGGGGATCATCGCGCCGCCGATCACCTATGAAGTGGGCGGCAGGCAGTATCTCTCGCTGCTGGTCGGCTATGGCGGCGGCGTGGCGATGCTGGGCCGGTATGCGGATCGCGGCTGGAAATATAATGCGCAGCCCCGGCGTCTGCTGACCTTCGCCCTGGGGGGCAAGGCACGGCTCCCGAAGACGGCGCCCGCGGATTTTCAGGTTCGCGCGGTGGACGATCCGAAGCTGGTTCTGGATGAAGCCGCGGTCAAGCGCGGCGCCAAGCTCTATGGAGCGAACATGTGTCACGCCTGCCATGGCGCGGGCCTCAACAATACCGGCGTTCCCGGGCCGGACCTTCGGGAATCGGGCGTGGCGCTGGATTACCAGGCCTTCTCGCAGCTTCTGTCGGAAGGGCCGCTCATGGAGCGGGGCATGCCCCGCTTCGAAACCCTCTCCGATGCGGACAAGCGCGCGCTGTGGAGCTATATCCGGGCAGGAGCGCGCGTGTCGCTCGGCAAGCGCAAGGCGAACGACGCGCCGGTCAAGGCAACCGCATTCTGATGGCATGATGATGGGCGGAAACGGCCGGGGGACATGCTTTTACGCCCGAATGGAGCGGAATGTTCCTCTGGTTTCGCGAAGCCGATCCGGTGTGAAAGACTGGCTCCCCGAGTAGGATTCGAACCTACGGCCATTCGATTAACAGTCGAATGCTCTACCGCTGAGCTATCGGGGAGCGGCCCGGCTTGCGCCGGGCAGGCCGCGCATATGCAGCGGCTTTGGCGAAATGGCAAGGGCCGGAACCGCCGCCAGTCCGAAAAAAATGCCTGAATGGCCCGACGCGCGCGGGGCATGAGCCAAGGCGTGTCAATCTGCCTGAATAAGGGAGGTTTTCCGGTGCCGCCGCAGGATGGAAAGTGGCTCCCCGAGTAGGATTCGAACCTACGGCCATTCGATTAACAGTCGAATGCTCTACCGCTGAGCTATCGGGGAGCAACCCGGCTTCCGCTGGGCAGGCCGCGCCTATAGCAGCGGATTTCCGGCAATGGCAAGCGCCAAATGACGGAATTTTCACGCGATGAACTGTTCGGCCGCGATCCGGTCGTCCAGCGTATGTTCGGGGTCGAACAGCAAGGTCAGCGGGGTCGCGCGATCGATCTTCACCTCGACCTGCGCGACGTCGCGCACTTCGCGCTGGTCGGCAACGGCGCTGACCGGGCGCTTCACGGGATCGAGCACCGTGAACTGGATCGCCGTATTTTCCGGCAGGATCGCACCGCGCCAGCGCCGGGGGCGGAAGGGGCTGATCGGCGTCAGCGCCACCAGCGCCGATCCGAGCGGCAGGATCGGTCCATGCGCCGAGAGATTATAGGCCGTCGATCCGGCCGGCGTCGCCACCAGCACGCCATCGCACACCAGTTCGGGCAGGACGGTGCGGTCGTTGACCTTCACCTCCAGCTTGGCGGTCTGACGCGTTTCGCGCAGCAGCGAGACTTCGTTGATGGCGGGGATGGAGAAACGCTCCCCATCCACGGTGTCGACGACCATGCGCAGCGGATTGACCTTGAACGGCTTGGCCGCCTCTATCCGCTGTTCCAGCCGTTCGAGCCGCCATTCGTTCATCAGGAAGCCGACCGTGCCCAGGTTCATGCCGAACACCGGCAGGATTCGCCGCCCCTCCAGCATGGAGTGCAGCGTCTGGAGCATGAAGCCGTCGCCGCCCAGTGCGATGATCATGTCCGCCTGCTCCACGGGCACGAAATCATAGGCGGCGCGCAGCCTTTCCTCCGCCGCCTTGGCCGCCGGACTGGGGGACGCGACCAGAGCGCGCCGGACGTCGTCGGTCATCCGCCGGTCACGCTCATATGCCGCCGCACCGCCGGCGCGGCATCGGCGCCGATGCGGAAATCATGCGCCGCCGGCTTCAGCCGCAGGGCGCGGTCGATCAGCGGCTCCACCGCGGGCAGGCCGCCCTGGCGGAAGGCGGCCTTCAGGTCGACATGATCCTCATGGCCCAGGCACATGAAGATCTTGCCTTCGCAGGTCATGCGCATGCGGTTGCAGTCGGCGCAGAAATTATGGGTGAGCGGCGTGATCAGTCCCAGCCGCGCCTTCAACCCCTCGACCGCATGATAGCGCGCGGGGCCGCCGGTGCGATGCGGGACCGGCGTCAGCGCGTGATGCCGGCGGATCGAATCGGCCACCTGCGTCAGCGGCAGATAATGATCCGTCCGGTCTTCCCCGGTTTCGCCCAGCGGCATGGTCTCGATCAGCGTCAGGTCGAACCCCCGCGCATCGCACCAGTGCAGCATCGGCAGGATCTCGTCCTCATTGATGCCCTTGAGCGCGACCATGTTGATCTTGACCGACAGGCCGGCGGCCCGCGCTGCCTCCAGCCCTTCGAACACCGGCCGGATGTCGCCGTTCCGCGTGACATGGGCGAAACGTTCAGGGTCAAGGCTGTCCAGGCTGACATTGATGCGCCGGACGCCCGCATCCGCAAGCGCCTGCGCATGATGCGCGAGCCGCGTGCCGTTGGTGGTGAGCGTCAGTTCGTCGAGGCCCGCGCCCACATGCCGGCCGATGCGCCGGACGAGGTCGACGATGTCGCGCCGCACCAGCGGTTCGCCGCCGGTCAGCCTGATCCTGCGCACGCCCCGGGCGATGAAGAGATCGGCCAGCAGCGCGATCTCCTCCAGCGTCAGGACCTGATCCCTGGGAAGGAAGGTCATCCGCTCCGCCATGCAATAGCGGCAGCGCAGGTCGCACCGGTCCGTCACCGAAATCCGCAAATAGCTGATCCGGCGGCCGAGTGCATCGGTCAGGACCGTGCGCCCAAGATCGGCCATCTCCATATATGCTAGCTAGGCGATGGACCTGCCCCGTGCAAGCGTCACCGGTTGCGGCAGCGTAAACAGGACGCTAACCGATGGGGTCTAGGAAGGGGCGATGAACCGTCCCGAGGAGCATCATGTGAGCGGCGAGACCGCACTGGACGGACAGCGCAGCCTCTTCATTCTGTCGCCGGGGGACCGCGACGGACTGTCGCAGCAGGTGCGGACGGCCGGCTGGCGCGCCATCGCCGCCCGTCGCGCGACCGATGCGGCGCAGCGCTTCCTGCACAGCGATGCCCAGATCGCCCTGGTCGACATGCGCGGCGCGCGCGATGGCGAGGCCGGCCTGATCACGTCGCTGGCGCCCGCGGTGGATGCGGGTGGGGGTGCGCTCATCGCGCTGGTCGACGCTCTCGACATGGCCGCCGTGCCCGGATTGCTGGAGGCGGGGGCGACGCATTTCCTTGCCGTGCCCTTCACGCCGGTCGAGCTGCGCGCGACGCTGGCTTCGGCGCAGCGGCTGGTCGACCGGCTCGTTGGCGGGACGACGCACAGCCGGCGCGCCCAGCGCATCCGGCGCGGGGATGCGCTGTACTGGGAAAGGGACGGGGACCGCATCCGCCTCAGCGACAATCTTGCGCGCCATCTTGGCCTTGAGCGGCAGAGCGTCGATCCGGCCGCCTTCATCCGCCGCCTGCCGCGATCGGAGCGCCGCTCGGTGATCGCCGCCCTCCGCGGCATGATGCGTTCCGGGCGTCCGGAGGCCTTCGCCCATGCCGCGCCGGGCCGTCCGGGCGACCGGCTGGTCCATCATCTGCGGCTGATCGACGGGGTGGTGGCGGCGGATGTGGAATGGCTGTCCGACGCGCATGGCCATGATGCGACCGGCCGCGACGACCTGACCGGGCTGCGCTCGCGTCAGGCGGCGCTCGACTGGCTGGAACGGCGGCAGGGGCTGGCGACGACGGTGCTGCTGCTGTCGATCAGCCAGTTCGACCGGATGAACGCCGCCTATGGCCAGGTGGTGGGCGACGCGCTGCTGGGCCGGATCGCCCGCCGCATAGAGCGCATGACCGTCGACATGGCGGTCGGCGCGATGGTCGCGCGCATCGCCGGGACGGAATTCCTGATCGGCCTGACGGGCGAAGCGGCGACGGCGGAGAAGGCGACCTTCCTGGCCCGGCAACTGATCGGCGCCATCGGCCGTCCGTTCAGCGCGGGCGACCATCTGATCCGCCTGACGGCGCGTTGCGGCATTGCCCAGTCGCGTCCGGACGACGACGCAACCCGGCTGATCCGCCGCGCCGGCACCGCTCTGGCCGACGCCAGGGTCGGGGGAGGGGAGGGCATCCGCATCTTTTCTTCGGAAAAGCGCAGCCGACAGGTGGATGCCGACCAGTTGGAAACCGACCTGCGCCTCGCCTTGCATCGCGGGGAGATCGGCATATTGTTCCAGCCGCAATATCCGGTCGGGGGCGAGCATATGATCGGGGTCGAGGCGCTGGCGCGCTGGAACCACCCGCAATATGGCGCTCTGGGGGCGGGGATGCTGTTCGCCACGGCGGAGCGTTCCGACTACATGCTGCCGCTTTCGGCGCATATTCAGGCCGAAGCGCTGCGGCAGGCCGCCGCCTGGCCGCGCGCGCTGTCGCACCTGCGCCTGTCGATCAACGTCACGGCGGAGGACATCGCCCAGCCCGGCTTCATGCCGCAGTTCCTGAACCTGGTGGACATGAGCGGCTTTCCCCGGTCGCGCCTGACGGTGGAGATCACCGAGAGCGGCCTGATCGAGGATGTGGACAATGCCACCGCCTTGCTGACGGCGCTGCGGGCCGAAGGGCTGGCGGTGGCGGTGGACGATTTCGGCACCGGCTATTCCAGCCTTGCCTATCTCAAGAGCCTGCCGCTCGATTATCTGAAGATCGACAGCGGGCTGGCGCAGGACATTGCGGGGACCGCCCGCGACAGGATCATCGTGCGGGGCGTCATCCACATGGCGAAGTCGCTGGGCCTGCGCGTCATTGCCGAAGGGGTGGAGACCGAGCAGCAGCTCGATCTCCTCACCCGTGAAGGTTGCGACTATTATCAGGGTTTCCTGCGTTCGGCGGGCGTTTCCTCCGCCGATCTGGTGGCGCTGGCGCTAAAGGCCTAACCCCACCCGTCCGATCAGGCTTGCCCCCGCATGGCGGCCTCCGGGGCCTGCGATGCCGCTGTCGGCATAGCGCAGGCCGGCGAACCAGCGGCCCTTCATATAATCGACGCCGATCCCATGGTCCCAATAGGCGCCGTCCGGGCGCAGTCGCGCGGCGCGGGCCGTGTTGCGCGCATCGCCCGAAGACCGGCCGATCCGCGCGGAGACGGTGAGGGGCGTGCCCGGCAACCCCATCGCCGCCGACGCGGACAGATAGAGATTGTCCCCGCCGATGGACGGCTGCCTGGGGGCATAGCTGCCGTTGACGTCGATGCTGGCCGGCCCGATCAGGAAAGCCGCGCCAGCGCCGATTTCGCCATAGCCCTGTCCGGAACTTCCGGGGAAAAGGTGATAGCGGCCTTCGGCGGAAAGCCGCCATCCGCCGATCTGCCGTGCATAGGCCGCCCCCAGGTCGACGACGGCATCGGCTCCGCCATGCCGGGCGCTGCCCCATAGCGAGGCGGCGGCGCCGTCGAGGCTCAGCCCGTCAGCCACGGGCACGGACAGCGTACCACGCAGCACCGGGTCGCCCTCGCTCCAGCTCAGGCCCCGGCGCCGCTCGTCGCTTGCGACCTCGACCGTGGCCGACACGCCGTCGGCATATTGCGCGAAGGCGGGGCCAGCGCCGACGCCAGCCAGGAAGGCGCTGGCCAGAATGGCGCAGGCCAGCGCCGCCCCGTTTTCAGTTGGAGGCAAGATTGCGGACGGCATCAAGCTCGGCCAGTAGCGGCGCGTGGTCCACCTGTGCAACCGCGATCAGATGTTCGCGGATTGCGCCTTCATAACGGGCCAGATTGCGTTCGCCCGACTGGCGGCCGGGCGTGCAGGCGCCATGCTCGCTGCCGGAAAACTGTCTGTCGCTGGAAACCGTGCGGCTGAGCGCCGGTCCATGGCTGAGCGCCCGGTCGACCAATATGGTGGCGGTCCACTGGCACCGTTGCATGTCGGCTCGGTTCGGGGTCCGGGCGCCGATGGTTCTGGTGCGGAACTCGGCGCGGGCGCTGTAGGTCGCCTCGACAGGCTTTCCGCCATGGTCGATCTGCACGCTGTGCGTGGCCGCTGCCGCGGCCAGGGCAATAAGAGTCAAACTCATGTCATTCTCCTGCTTGGCGCCGGACTTTGCTGTCCGGTCGCCAGAGCGGGATTTAGGTTGCGACTGTTGCTGGCTGTTGTCCGAGGGATGACAAAGGGGTGCTGGCGTTCAGGCCGCCGCCTTCGCCAGCCCCTTGGAAAGCTGCAGCGCGCCGTTGAGCCGCGCCGCCGGATCGGCCCAGGCCCGGTTCACCACCACCTTGCTGTCGGGCCGCAGCCGCGCCACGCCGTTCAGCCGCTGGATATAGGCGACCAGCCCCTCGGGCCGGGGGAAGCGGTCCTCGAAGAAGCTGACCAGCGCGCCCTTCGGTCCGACATCGATTTTCGCGATATTGGCGGCGACGCAATTCTGCTTGATCTCGATGATCTTGAACAGGTTCTGCGTCGGCGCGGGCAGCTTGCCGAACCGGTCGATGAGTTCGGCGGCGAACGCCTCCAGCCCCTGCCGGTCCTCGACTTCGTTGAGGCGTCGATAGAGCCCCATGCGCAGGTCGAGGTCGGGCACATAATCCTCCGGAATGAGGATCGGCGCGTCCACGGTGATCTGCGGCGAGAAGCTCTCGCGCGCCTTCTCCAGCCCCGCGCCGCCGGCCTTCGCCTCCAGTATCGCGTCCTCCAGCATCGACTGGTAGAGTTCGAACCCGACCTCCTTGATATGGCCGGACTGCTCGTCGCCCACCAGATTGCCCGCGCCGCGTATGTCGAGGTCGTGGCTGGCAAGCTGGAACCCCGCGCCCAGCGTATCCAGGTCGGACAGCACCTTCAGCCGCTTTTCCGCCGTTTCGGTGATCACCCGGTTGGCGGGCGTGGTGAAATAGGCATAGGCGCGCGCCTTCGCCCGCCCGACCCGCCCGCGAAGCTGGTAGAGCTGCGCCAGGCCGAAGCGGTCCGCCCGATGGATGATGAGCGTGTTGGCGGACGGAATGTCGAGCCCGCTTTCGACGATGGTGGTCGAGAGCAGCACGTCGTAGCGCTTGTCGTAGAAGGCCGACATGCGTTCCTCCACCTCCGTCGCGCTCATCTGGCCATGGGCGACCACCGGCCGCACTTCGGGCACTTCGGTGCGGAGAAATTCCTCGATCTCCGTCAGGTCGGAAATGCGCGGCACGACGAAGAAGCTCTGGCCGCCCCGATAATGTTCGCGCAGCAGCGCCTCGCGGATCACGACCCCGTCCCACGGCATGATGTAGGTCCGCACCGCCAGGCGATCCACCGGCGGCGTCTGGATGACCGACAGTTCGCGCAGGCCCGACATCGCCATCTGCAAGGTGCGCGGGATGGGCGTCGCCGTCAGCGTCAGCACGTGGACGTCGGTCTTGAGCGACTTCAGCCGTTCCTTGTGGGTCACGCCGAACCGCTGTTCCTCGTCCACGATGACAAGGCCCAGCCGCTTGAACTCCAGCCCCTTGGCCAGCAGCGCATGGGTGCCCACCACGATGTCGACGGTCCCGTCGGCAAGGCCGGCCTTCACCGCCTTCGCCTCCTTGTCCGGCACCAGCCGGGACAGGCGGCCGATCTTCACCGGGAAACCCCGGAAACGCTCCTCGAAATTCATGTGATGCTGCCGGGCGAGCAGGGTGGTCGGGCAGATCACCACCACCTGCATCCCCGCCATCGCCGCGACGAAGGCGGCGCGCAGCGCGACCTCCGTCTTGCCGAAGCCGACATCGCCGCAGACCAGCCGGTCCATCGGCCTGCCAGCGCCCAGATCCTCGATCACGTCGCCGATCGCCCGGTCCTGATCGTCGGTTTCCTGATAGGGGAAGCGGTCGACGAAGGCGGGATAGCCCGCGCTGTCGGGTTCCGCCACGGTCGCGGGCCGCAGGGCACGCTCCGCCGCGGTCTTGAGCAGTTCGCCCGCAATCTCCCGGATGCGTTCCTTCATCCGCGCCTTGCGCCGCTGCCAGGCCTCCCCGCCCAGCCTGTCCAGGCTGACGCCCTCGCTTTCGGAGCCGTAGCGGGAGAGAACCTCCAGATTCTCGACCGGCACATAGAGCTTGTCGCCGCCCGCATATTCCAGCGCGACGCAATCATGCGCCGCCTTGGCGACGGGAATCTGGGTCAGCCCTTCATAGCGGCCGATGCCATGGTCCATGTGCACGACCAGATCGCCCGGCGAGAGCGTCGCCAGTTCGGCCAGGAAAGCGTCCGCGCTCTTCTTGCGCTTGGCCCGCCGCACGAGCCGGTCGCCCAGCATGTCCTGTTCGGTCAGCACCGCCACGTCGGGCGCGGTGAAGCCATGGTCGAGCGGCAGGACGGTCAGCACCGTGCTGCCCCCGGCCGCGATGCCCAGCGCCTCCTGCCAGCTGTCCGCCGCCGCGATCCGCTTCAGCCCATGGTCGGCCAGCAATCCGGACAGCCGTTCCCGCGCGCCGCCCGAATAGCTGGCGATGACCACCTTCTTCTTCGCCCGCTGGAGCGCAGCGATATGTTTGCTCACCGCCTCATAGACATTGGCGTTCTGCGCCCGCTCCGGCGCGAAGTCGCGTGGGCCATCCACGGCGAAGTCGAGGACGGAGGCGGTTTCCGGTTCATGGAAGGGGGTGGTGGCGTGCATCGGCCAGTCCCGCGCCAAAGCGGCCCATTCCTCCGCCTCCAGATAGAGGGCCCTGGGCTCCAGCGGCCGATAGGCGCCGGGATCGGAGGATTTCGCCGCGGCGCGGTTCGCATGATAGTCCCTGATCGCCTCGAACCGCGCCTCCGCCGCGCCCGCGACGCCATGGTCCAGCAGGATCAGGCTGTCGTCGCCCAGATGGTCGGTCAGGGGCACCAGCCGTTCCTCGAACAGCGGCAGCCAATGTTCCATGCCCTGCAGGCGGCGCCCGTCGCTCACCGCCTGATAGAGCGGGTCGCCGGTGGCCGTGGCGCCGAAAATTTCGCGATAGCGGCCGCGGAAGCGCTTGATCGTCTCCTCGTCCAGCAAGGCCTCCGACGCGGGGAGCAGGGTGAAGCCCTCGACGCTCCCGCTCGTCCGCTGGTCGGCGGGATCGAAGCGACGCACCGTCTCTATCTCGTCCCCGAAGAAATCGAGCCTGAGCGGCTGTTCCTCGCCGCCGGGGAACAGGTCGACAATGCCGCCGCGTATGGCGAACTCGCCCCGGTCATGCACGGTGTCGGTGCGCACATAGCCATTGGCCTGCAGCATGTCGGCCAGCCGCGAGATGGCGATCCGTTCCTTGGGCGCGAGTTTCGCCACCAGTTGCCGCACGCGGAACGGCGTCAGCGTGCGCTGGGTGAGGGCGTTGAGCGTGGTGAGGACGAGTTGCGGTCCCTGCGGCCTCCCTTGCAGGGCGTAGAGGCCCGCCAGCCGCGCCGCGGCGGTGCGCAGCGAAGGGCTGGCCCGATCATAGGGCAGGCAGTCCCAGGCCGGGATTTCGACGATCTCGATCTCCGGCGCGAAATAATGCGCCGTATCCGCCACGGCGCGCATCAGCTGCTCGTCGGGGGCGACGAACAGGGTGCGGGACGGGGCGGCGCGCGCGATGTCCGCCAGCAGCCAGGGCTGGAAACCGGCCGGCACGCCGGAAAGGGTCATCGGGGCGGAGGCTTTGAGGATTTTCTGGAGATCGGTCATTTCTTGCTTTGTCATTCCCGCGAAGGCGGGATGCGTTTCCCGGCCCGGCGTGTGGATGCTCCGTCAGGAGATGAATCCCCGCCTTCGCGGGGATGACGGCGTAGGGCGTCTATTTCTTCCCGATCTCCACGAAATCCATCTTCACGAACCTGTCCCACATCGGCCCGCGCCATTGTTCCGGCAGCGGCAGCGTGCCGAGGGCCCAGGCCATGATGTCGGCATCCTGTTCCTCGATAAAGCGTTCGAACCAATCCAGTTCCTCTTCGCCCCATTCGGCATGGTAGCGATCGAAAAATCCCCCCACCGCCAGGTCCGCTTCCTTGATGCCGCGATGCCAGGCCCGGAATTGCAGGCGGCGGATGCGGGGGTCTTCGTTCACAATTTGTTCCTTGCGCGAGCATGGCGAAATTACCGATCGGATGTTTGCGCATCGTCCCGGCTGGGCTAGACGCATGCAGATAGCCATGCGACCCGATATCCTCAACCCACTCTTCACCGAAATCGAAGCGCTGAAAGGCGTCGGCCCAACATTGGCAAAACCGCTGGAGCGGCTGGGCCTGGCGCGCGCCGTCGACGTTGCCTTCCATCTTCCGGTCAGCTTCATCGACCGCCGCATGGTGGACGAGCTGATCCTGGGCGATTCAGGCCGGGTCATCGGCATCACGCTGACGCCCACCGATTATCGCGCGTCCGGCAGCGCCCGCGCGCCGTTCCGCGTGATCGCGCAGGACCGGCACGGGAACAGCGTCGCGCTGGTCTATTTCGGCCGCAACAGCGCCTGGCCGCGCAAGCTGCTGCCGCTGGGCGAAGCGAAGTTCGTCTCCGGCAAGCTGGAGGCCTATGGCGACAATCTGCAGATCGTGCATCCCGACCATGTCCTTCCGCCGGAGGAAGCCGTCACCATTCCCGCGCGCGAGCCGGTCTATGGCCTGTCCGAAGGGTTGACCAACAATCGCCTGCGCGACCTGGTGGCGCAGGCGCTGGCCCGCGCCCCCGAACTGCCCGAATGGATCGAACCCAGCCTGCTCGCCCGCAAGGGCTGGCCCGGATGGCGGGAGGCCCTGCATCGCATCCATGCCGATCCCACGGACGCGCTGGCCCGCGAGCGGCTCGCCTATGACGAGATATTCGCCGGGCAGCTTGCGCTGATGCTGGTGCGCCAGTCGTCCCGCAGGCGCCGGGGCGTGCCCGTTGCCGGAGACGGCCGGTTGCGCGCCATGCTCAAGCTGCCCTTTGCGCCGACCGGCGCGCAGAGCCGCGCCTTCATGGAAATAGAGGGCGACATGGCCCAGCCCGTGCCCATGCTGCGCCTGTTGCAGGGCGATGTGGGGTCGGGCAAGACGCTGGTCGCGCTGATGGCGCTGCTCAACACGGTCGAGGCGGGGGCGCAGGGCGCGCTGCTGGCGCCGACCGAAATCCTTGCCCGCCAGCATTATGAAACGCTGCGCCGGATGGCGTCGGGCCTGCCGGTGAATATCGCCATCCTGACCGGGCGCGAAAAGGGCAAGGCGCGCGAATCCACCCTCATGGGACTGGCGGACGGGAGCATCGACATATTGGTCGGCACCCACGCCATCTTCCAGGATGCGGTGCGATACAAGAACCTCGCCCTGGCGGTGATCGACGAGCAGCATCGCTTCGGCGTCGCGCAGCGCATGATGCTGGCGGCCAAGGCGGAGCGTGCGCCGCACCTGCTGGTGATGACCGCCACGCCGATCCCGCGCACGCTGACGCTCACTTATTATGGCGAGATGGACGTGTCCCGCCTGGACGAGATGCCGCCGGGTCGGCAGCCGATCCAGACCGTCGTCATGTCCTCCGGGCGTCTGGACGAAGTGGTGGAGGCGCTGGCCCGCCATGTGGAGGGCGGGGGGCAGGCCTATTGGGTCTGCCCGCTGGTCGAGGAAAGCGAGAATAGCGACCTTGCCGCCGCCGAGGCGCGGGCGGAGACGCTGCGGATGCGCTTCGGCGAGCGCGTCGCCATCGTGCACGGCAGGATGAAGGGGCCGGAGAAGGACGCCGCGATGGAAGCCTTCGCCTCCGCCCGGGCGAAGATATTGGTGGCGACCACCGTGATCGAGGTCGGCGTCGACGTTCCCAACAGCAACCTCATCATCATCGAAGGGGCCGACCGCTTCGGCCTGGCGCAGCTTCACCAGTTGCGTGGCCGGGTGGGGCGGGGGCAGAACCAGTCGGTCTGCATCCTGCTGCGCGGCAATGCGCTGAGCGAGACCGCCAGGGCGCGGCTGGCCCTGATGCGGGAAACCAATGACGGTTTCCGCATAGCCGAGGAAGACCTGCGCCTGCGGGGCGCGGGTGAGATATTGGGCACGCGCCAGTCGGGCGAGCAGCAGTTGAAGCTGGCCACGCCGGAGCATCTCTCCGCCCTGCTCGATCCCGCGCGCGACGACGCGCATCTGCTGATCGACCGCGATGGGGGACTGAGCGAGGCGCGAGGGCAGGCGGCCAGAACCTGCCTCTATCTTTTCGAGCGCGACGCGGCGGTGGGTCTGCTGCGCAGCGGGTAGGATCGCTGCCTGTTCTGGCGAGGCGGGAACCCGGTGCCGGCGGTCGTGCGACCGGGCGGCGTTTCCCTCGCAGGGTCGGCACGCATCGTGGAAGCAACGGCCTGCCGCACCTGCGAAACCATCCCGCGGCCCTGTCGTTGCAGGACCATGCAATCCGACATCAGCCTGCACCATGTCACGTCGATGGCAGCGATCTCGATCGGCCTGTCGGTCGCCGTCGCCTTCCTGCTCCATTGGCTGGTCTATTGGCTGGCGACCCGCATCGTGCGGCGGATGCGGATAGAGCCGGTGATCCTTCCCGCCCTCTATCACCCCAGCCGCTGGCTGATCGTTCTCATGACGCTGGCCGCGGGCATCCAGCCGCTGACCTTCAGCCCGAATGTGGAGGCGATCTGGTCCATCGGGTCGAAAATGCTGTTCATCCTGCTGATGGGCTGGCTGATCTTTTCCCTGATGCGGGCGGGGCGCATCATCCTGGAGCGCCGCAGCGACATCAGCGTGGAGGATAATCTGAAGGCGCGGCGGCAGCATACCCGCATCCGCATCCTCTACCGCGTGACGCAGTTCATCGTCGGCTTCCTGATCGTCTCGCTGATGCTGATCGCCATTCCCGGCGTGCGGAGCGTCGGGGTTACGCTGATGGCGTCGGCGGGGCTGGCCGGGCTGGCGGTCGGCGCGGCGGCGCAGCCCGCGCTCAAGAACCTGATCGCCGGCATCCAGATGGCCTTTTCAGAACCGATCCGGCTGGACGATGTCGTGATCGTCGAGGGCGAGTGGGGCCGGATCGAGGACATCAAGCTGACCTATGTCGTCATCCGCATCTGGGACGACCGGCGGATGATCGTGCCGGTGTCCTATTTCCTGGAAAAGCCGTTCCAGAACTGGACGACGAAAACCTCCGACCTGCTCGGCACCGTATTCCTTTACGTCGATCCTGCCGCCGACATAGAGGCGATCCGGGCGAAATTCATCGAGGCGGTCAAGGCCAACAGCCGCTGGGATGGGCGGGTCGCGATATTGCAGGTCACCGACCAGCGCGCCGATGCGCTGGAGCTGCGCGGCCTGCTGAGCGCCCGCAACGCCGGCATAGCCTTCGACCTGCGCTGCGAGGTGCGGGAGGCGATGATGAATTTCCTGCGCACGCAAATGCCGCAGGCGCTGGTCCGTTCGCGCCAGCGGCTGGAGGCGGGGGATGATCTTGGGAAGGCGTTTACCAGGCCGTCTGCCGTGGCGGAATGAGGGACAGCATCGCGTCATAGACATGCGGTTCGATCCGCTTCAGGAACTCGACGCCGATCCGCCCATCTTCCGACCAGCGCACGTCCCCGGCATGGTCCTTCACCACCGGCAGCCATATCGTCACCCGTTCGCCCATGGCCAACGGCGCATCCGTCCGGCACATCAATCCCAGGGCGGAGATGTTGATGATCCGCGCGCCATGGGTTCGCCCCTGCGCGGTGATATGGCTGACCATATCGACCAGATCCCGCTGCACGCGTCGCTGGTTGGCGGCGGGGTCCCGCGACTGGTTCAGATGGGACAGGCTTGCGAACACCGAAGGCATGCCCGCAGGATAAGATAAGGAAGGTGGCCTATTCCTTACCTTCCATGGTTAAGGCGCGCTGCACGCTCTTTCGATTTCAGGCGGTTACCAGCCCGTGCTTCTTCGCGCCGAAGCTGACCTTGTCCCCCGCCTTCAGGGGCAGGGCGGGGTCGTTCACCACCTCTCCATTGACGCGGATGGCGCCTTCCGCCAGCTTCCGCCGCACTTCCTTGTTGGAGGCGGCAAAGCCCAGCGCGGCGGTGCCCTGCACGATGTTCAGCCCGTCCGCGCCAAGGCTGACGGTCGGCAGATTGGCATCGGAGGCGCCCTCCTCGAAAGTCCGGCGGGCCGTCTCCGCGGCGGCGGCGGCGGCATCGGCGCCGCGGCAGAGCGCCGTCGCCTCGTTCGCCAGGACCTTCTTCGCCTCGTTGATCTCCGCGCCCTGCAGGGCGGCCAGCCGCTCCACCTCGTCCATCGGCAGGTCGGTGAACAGCCGCAGCCGGCTGGCGACGTCGGCATCGGCCGTGTTGCGCCAGAACTGCCAGTAATCATAGCTGGAAAGCTGGTCCTCGTTGAGCCACACCGCGCCGCCCACGGTCTTGCCCATCTTGGTGCCGTCGGCATTGGTGAGCAGCGGTGTCGTCAGCCCGAACACCTGCGTGCCGTCCACCCGTCGCGCCAGTTCGACGCCGTTGACGATATTGCCCCACTGGTCCGATCCGCCCATCTGCAACCGGCAGGCCGAACGGCGCGACAGTTCCAGAAAGTCATAGGCCTGGAGGATCATATAGTTGAATTCCAGGAAGCTCAGCGACTGTTCCCGGTCCAGCCGCAGCTTCACCGAATCGAAGCTCAGCATCCGGTTGACCGAGAAATGCTGGCCGATGTCGCGCAGGAAAGGGATATATTCCAGTCGGTCCAGCCAATCCGCATTGTCGACCATGATCGCGTCGGTCGGTCCGTCGCCGAATGTCAGGAACCGTTCGAACACGCGCTTGATGCTGCCGACATTCTGCGCGATGGCGTCGGTGGTCAGCAGCTTGCGCGCTTCGTCCTTGAAGCTGGGATCGCCGATCTTGCCGGTGCCGCCGCCCATCAGGACGATGGGCTTGTGCCCGGCCTTCTGCAACTGCCGCAGCATCATGATCGACACCAGATGGCCCACATGCAGCGAGGGCGCCGTGGGATCGAAGCCGATATAGCCCGGCACGACCTGCCTGGCGGCCAGGGCGTCCAGACCCTCCGCATCGGTCAACTGGTGGATATAGCCGCGCGCTTCGAGCAGGCGGAGCAGATCGGACTGGTAGTTGCTCATGGCGCGGCCCTGTAGCATTGAGAGGAATAACGTAAAAGAGGCAGGATCATTCGATGCTCGCAATAGGCCTGATGTCGGGCACATCCCGCGACGGCATAGACGCCGCGCTGATTGAGACCGATGGCGAGGGCGCCAGCAAGGGCATCGCTTTTCATGCCATGCCCTATGGCGAGGGCTTCCGCCTTCGCCTGGCCGAAGCCTGCGGGCGCGCCATGGCGATGGACAGGCCGGGGTTCGAACCGCTCATCCACGCGGTCGAGGAAGAACTGACCGAGCTTCATGTCGAGGCGGTGTCGGACCTGCTGGCCCGCAGCGGCCATGTCACGCAGGACGTCGCCGTCATCGGCTTCCACGGCCATACCGTGGCGCATCGCCCCGAATGGCGCTGGACCTGGCAGATCGGGGACGGCGCCGCCCTGGCGGGGGCCTTCGGCATTCCCGTCGTCGCGGACCTGCGCAGCGCCGATGTCGCGGCGGGCGGACAGGGCGCTCCGCTGCTCCCCGTCTATCACCGCGCCCTGGCCCATGATCTGGCGAAACCCGTTGCGGTGCTGAACCTGGGCGGGGTCGCCAACATCACCGCCATCGCCGCCGACGGGGAAATCGTCGCCTTCGATACCGGCATGGCGAGCGGCCTCATCGATAATTGGATGCAGAGCCATGGCGACCGGAGCTTTGATGAAAACGGCGCGACGGCGGCCGGCGGCCGGGTGGATGAAGATCGGCTGGCGCACATGCTGGCCGATCCCTGGTTCGCCGTCCCTCCGCCCAAGAGCATAGACCGCGAGGCCTTCACCATCGATGCCGTGCGCGGGCTGCCGTTGGCGGATGGCGCCGCGACGCTGACGGCCTTTTCCGCCGCGGCGGTCTCGCGCGGGCTAGGGCATCTCGCGGAGCGGCCCAAGCGCATCTATGTCGCGGGTGGCGGGCGCCACAATGCAACGCTGATGCGCATGCTGGGCGATTATACCGGCGCGGAGGTCCGGCCGGTGGACGACCTCGGATGGGACGGGGACGCCCTGGAGGCGCAGGGTTTCGCCTATATGGCTGTCCGCCATATGAAGGGCCTGCCGATCAGTTTCCCCGGCACGACCGGCGCGCCGCGGCCGATGACGGGGGGCGTGCTCTTCGAACCGGCATGATATTTCCCTGACCCCCTCCCGCCTGCGGAGGGAGGAATATCGCTGAATCGGCCCGGGTTCACCGCTTGCGCGTCAGTTCCCGCATGGCGTCGTCAATCCCCTCGATCGTCAGGGGATACATGCGGCCATTCATGATTTCGCGGATCATCCTGGTCGACTGGCTATAGCCCCAATGCGCTTCCTGCGCGGGGTTCAGCCACACGGCGGCCGGATAGGTGTGCAGCACGCGGCTCAGCCAGGTTGCGCCCGGTTCCTCGTTCATATGTTCGACCGAACCGCCGGGATGGCTGATCTCATAGGGGCTCATCGCCGCGTCCCCGACGAAGATCACCTTATAGTCATGCCCATATTTGTGGAGGATGTCCCAGGTCGGCGTCCGCTCCGAAAAGCGGCGGCGGTTGTCCTTCCACACCCCTTCGTAGAGGCAGTTGTGGAAGTAGAAGAATTCCATATTCTTGAATTCGCTCGTCGCTGCCGAGAACAGCTCCTCGCAAAGCGTGATGAACGGGTCCATCGATCCGCCCACGTCCAGGAACAGGAGCAGCTTCACCGCATTGTGCCGCTCCGGCCGCATGCGGATGTCGAGCCAGCCCTGCCGCGCGGTTCCCCGGATCGTTTCGTCCAGGTCGAGCTCGTCCGCCGCCCCCTCCCGCGCGAAGCGCCGCAGCCGCCGCAGCGCGACCTTGATGTTGCGGGTGCCCAGTTCCTTCTGATTGTCCAGATTGGCGAATTCGCGCTTTTCCCACACCTTGATGGCGCGCTTGTGCCGGCTCTCGCCGCCGATCCGCACCCCCTCCGGATTATAGCCGCCATGGCCGAAGGGCGAGGTGCCGCCGGTGCCGATCCATTTATTGCCGCCCTGATGACGCCCCTTCTGCTCGTCCAGCCGCTTCTTCAGCGTCTCCATGATCTCGTCCCAGCTTCCCAGCGACCTGATCTTCTCCATCTCCTGCGGACTGAGGAATTTCTCCGCCACCAGCCGCAGCCATTCCTCGGGAATGTCCGCTTCGACCCCTTCGCTGCCCAGCACGCCCTTGAAGACGCGGGCGAACACCTGGTCGAAACGGTCGATCAGCCCCTCATCCTTCACATAGGTGGCGCGGGCGAGATAATAGAAATCCTCCGGCCGCTGCCCGATGACGTCCCGGTCCAGCGCCTCCAGCAGCAGCAGATGTTCCTTTATGCCGGCGGGAATGCCGGCAGCGCGCAGCGCGTCGAGAAAGTTGAGCATCATGACGGCCCCCTTGTCCGCCAGCTTGCCCGATCATGCAAGCGCGGGGCGTTGTCGGAATGTTAAGTGTTGCAATGCATCGTTAACAAGGCAGTATCCATATCGGGCGGAATAGGGCGGCGATCATTGGAAAACGGGGATTTGTTGACCGACCTGGGGGAAAGATCGGGCGACATCGCATTGCAATGCAGCGAAACGGCGGGTTTCCTGGGGGAACTGACCCGCCGCATCCAGGCGGATTCGGCGCATCTGGGGGAATTGCAGTCGACGATGGAGGCGCTGGCGGTCAGCCAGAATGAAAGCGTGCTCGCGGCGCAGGAACTCAGCCTTACGGCGCGTCGGGCGGGGCAGATCATCGCGCAGGGGCATGAGGCGATCGGACGTTCCCTGGGCCAGATCACGGAACTGATCGAGAATGTGACCGGACTGGAAGGGCATCTGCGTCAGTTCCTGGACGTCATCGAGACGGTCGGCGATATTTCGGGGCAACTGGGCGCGATCGCCCGCCAGACCCGCCTTCTGGGCGTGAACGCCGCGATCGAGGCGGCCCGCGGCGGCGAGGCGACGCAGGGCTTTGCCGTGGTGGCGGACGAGATCCGGCGGCTGGCCGGGCAGGCCGGCGAGTCCGCCGCGTCCGTGGGCGACAAGCTGGGCCAGCTGGACCGCGATGCCCGGCAACTGATTGGCGGGGTGGAGGCCAATATCCTGCGCGGCCGCGAAGTCGGTTCGCATATCGATACGCTGCGGGTCAGCATGGCCGAGATCGCTTCGCTGGTGACGCAGTTCGGGGACCGGTCTGAAACGATCGTCACCTGCACGGACGAGGCCGATGGCGACGTCGCGGCCCTGCGTCAGGGACTTGCCCGCTTCAGCCAGTCGGCGACGGAAAGCGCGACCCGCGTCGAAACCGCGCGCGGCCACCTGGAAGGGCTGGAGGGGATGGCGAACGCCATGCTCAACCGGGCGGCGCATAGCGGCCATGTCACGCGCAACAGCCGCTATATCGCCCTGGCCGAAGAAGGCGCGGAGGAGATTCAGGCGCTGATCGAGCGGGCGCTGGCGGAGGGGGAACTGGACATGGGCAGCCTGTTCGATACCGCCTACCGGCCGCTGCCCGGTTCCGACCCGATGCAATATGAAAATGGCTTCACCGCCTTTGCCGACCGCTGCGTGCAGCCCTTGCTCGACCGGCGGACCGCGCAGGACAGCGCCATCGTCGGCTGCTGCCTGATCGACATGAACGGCTATCTGCCGACGCATATCAGCGCGCGCAGCCAGCCGCAGCGGCCCGGCCAGACGCGCTGGAACATGGAACATGCCCGCAACCGGCAGATATTCATGGACAGCCAGACCCGCCGCGCGCTGGACGGCGATGGGGATTTCTTCCTGTTCACCTACCGCCAGGATCTGGGCGAGGGGCGTTATCGGGCGTTGCGCAGCGTGTTCGTGCCGCTGATGTTCAGCGGACGGCGCTGGGGGCTTTATGAGGTCGGCTATCTGATCTGATCGCCCCTCTCAGCGCAGCTTCACGCCAGCCGTCCGTACCGTCACCTCGCCATTGGCGGCATAGTCGGCGGTCGCGCCGGCCTGGGCCGTCTGAGGGTCCTTTCCGTCCAGGATCTGGGCGATCTGGCGGGCGCTCGGCACCTTGTCATAGACGCCGTAGAGGTCAGTCTGACCCACGGAATGGATGGAGAGCCGATAGCCGTCCTTCGCGGGATCGAACGCGACCATGGTGCCTGCGTCGTCCACCGGCACGATGATCGCGCCATCTGCGGCGCCGGCCTGCTGGAGAATGTCGTAGCTGCCCTCGGCGGTGTCGACCTTGCCCCTTATGCAGAGCGGTTCCTGCCCTTCGCGCGGCAGGGAAATATCGGCGGGCGCGGACGTAGTTTGCGCAGTGAGGCGGGCGTCGCCGCCTTCATTGGCGGGGCAGGCGGCCAGTCGAGCGGGCCTGGTCGCATGGATCGAGGATGCATCATCGAACTGAAGACCCGCCAGCATGCCGTCCAGCCCGGCCAGCACTTCCTTCCGTCGTTCCGTCGGCCCGGTGACGCGGAGCTTCACCAGCCATCGCCCGGCGTGCAGGAAAGCCGCAGCCGTGGTGAGCGCGCCGTCGGCGGCATCGTCATAGACGGCGCGGATGGCGCCATTGGCATGTCCGCCCACCGCGACGCTGGAATAAGCGGTGCGGCGCGTCCTTGCTCCGAAACGCTCCGTCACGGCCTTGTCCGTCATATAGGCGGCGAGCGAGGCGTCGGCATAGCTGGGCAGATAGACATAGAGCGTCGCCTGGACCGCGCCGTCTTCGGACAGATATTGCGCGTAATTGTCGATGCCCTTGCCGCCGTTGGAAACCTCCCCGCTCTTGGCGAGCGACAGGCCGGCCACGCTTTGCGGCATGCCGATCCCCGCGGCGTCGGCGCGCAGGGCGGTGGCGGTCGGTGTCCAGGCTTCCCGTTCCTCGGCCGCGCGCGCGAACGCAGGCGCTGACAAGGCCAGCACCGCCGATAAAAGGGACAACGCACGCTTGGGCATTGGCATCCTTCCCTAAATTCATGGCCGTCTTTTCGCGGCTTTGAATGTCAGGAGGAAAGTTGAGCCGAAATGCACCGGCTGCGCAAGCGGCCTTTTAGCTTACAGGGGGCATTTGTGCCGGATAATGGGGCAGATCAGGGTCCAGATGCGCCCAGGCGGGCGCCGCGTCGGTCCAGATGACGGCCTGAGGGGCCAGAAGATCGGGATCGTCAAGCGCTCCGGCGCGGACGAATGTCAGGTGCGGACGCGATTCGGCCAGGCTGAACAGCGGCGTGCCGCATTCGGGGCAGAAGCCGCGCCGCATCGCATTGCCGCTGTCGGCTACGCTGTGGTGCCAGCGCAGGTCGCCGGTGACCGTCAGCTTGTCGGAAGGGAAGCAGACATTCACCGTGCCCGATCCGCCGCCCAGATATTGGCAGAGCCGGCACCAGCACATGCGCGCCGCCAGGGGTTCCGCATCGATGCTGATCCGCACCTGTCCGCACAGGCATCCGGCTTGATGAGTCATGGTTCGCGGCCTTTCGTTGAGCGGGGGTGGAGTGGTCCCTATCGCCCCTGCCGCCGGGCCATGAAGGCGAGCCGTTCGAACATCATGATGTCCTGCTCATTCTTGAGCAGCGCGCCGTGCAGCGGCGGGATCGCCTTGGTGGGATCGCGGTCCTGCAATATGTCGAGCGGCATGTCCTCCGCCAGGATCAGCTTCAGCCAGTCGAGCAGTTCGCTGGTGGACGGCTTCTTCTTGAGGCCGGGCACCTCCCGGATTTCGTAGAATATTTCGAGAGCGCGGTTGACCAATATCTTCTGGATGCCGGGGAAATGCACGTCGATGATGGCCTGCATCGTCTCCCGGTCGGGAAATTTGATATAGTGGAAGAAGCAGCGGCGCAGGAAGGCGTCGGGCAGTTCCTTCTCGTTATTGGAGGTGATGACGACCACGGGCCGTTCCTTCGCCGCCACGGTCTCCCCCGTTTCATAGACATGGAAGGCCATGCGATCGAGTTCCTGCAACAGGTCGTTGGGGAATTCTATGTCGGCCTTGTCGATCTCATCGATCAGCAGGACCGGCAGGGTGGGGGAGGTGAATGCCTCCCACAGCTTGCCCTTGCGGATGTAATTGCCGATGTCGTGAACGCGCGGATCGCCCAGCTGGCCGTCGCGCAGGCGGGCGACGGCGTCATATTCATAAAGTCCCTGATGCGCCTTGGTCGTCGACTTGACGTTCCATTCGATCAGCGGAGCGTCCAGCGCCTTGGCGATTTCCTGCGCCAGCACGGTCTTGCCGGTGCCCGGCTCCCCCTTCACCAGCAGCGGACGGCGAAGCAGCACCGCGGCGTTGACGGCGACCTTCAGATCATCGGTGGCGACATAATCCCGCGTGCCTTCAAACCGCATGTTCCTGCTTCTCATCCTGCCTGTGTCGGGCCAACTATGGCAAAGCAGGGGAGGAGCGCAAAGCCTTTATGCGCGGTTTGCGGCCTGGTCCTTGCCGGCGCGGATCTTCGCGCGGGCCTGAAGGACGTCCCACAGCCCGCGATGCTGGTTCAGCAACTGGCGCGTTCCGAACAGGATGGCGCGGTCGATGGCATCGTCGCCGCCGATTTCCCTGGCGACCTCCAGCGTCGCCGCGCGGTCCGGAAGGTCGCAGACATGGGGTTCCAGCCCGACGCGAATCGCGGCGATGTCCAGCACATGCCGCACGGCACGCCAGTCGAGCACCAGCGCGATGGCCGCCCCCATGGCGCAGCCGCGCCGGTCCGACTGGGCCAGCATGTCGAGGGCGTGGCGCTGCTGGCTGACGACGGTTTCGCAATCGCTCTGCCCCGCCGTGCTGGGGGCGGGGCCGACCGCGACCGTCACCTGGGTCAGATAGGCCCGTTCCCGCGCGAAGGCGTCGGCCGCCTGGATCAGCCAGGCGCGCGCCGCATTGTCCGCCGACCGCGTGGCGGCATGGTCGATCACGCCGGGGTGGCGGCCATGCAGAAGGCAAAGATAATAGGCGGCATCGGCCAGATCGGGCAGCGACAGCGTGGCATTGGGGCCGAAGCTGGCCCGCGCGCCACTGGCATAGCCATGCCCGGCCGTGCCGTCGGCGGCGACCACGGCGTCCAGGATCTGCGATATATCGCCAAATTGATAGCGCGGTGCTGCTTCGCTCATCGTCTTCCCCTAAAGCCCTGCTGCTGGCGCGGCCTCGTGCAGGCGACCCTAGAGAGTCGAGGTAAAAGAGGAGTTTACGCCAGTAAAAAAGGGCGGCCCGAAGCCGCCCTTTTGGATCATTCCGCCGCGTTGCCGCCTCGGTCTGCCGAGGCGCCGCTATTGGTCGAGGAAGCTGCGCATCTTGCGGCTGCGGCTGGGGTGCTTGAGCTTGCGCAGCGCCTTCGCCTCGATCTGGCGGATTCGTTCGCGGGTCACACTGAACTGCTGGCCGACCTCCTCCAGCGTATGGTCGGTGTTCATGCCGATGCCGAAGCGCATGCGCAGCACGCGCTCCTCGCGCGGGGTCAGCGAGGCAAGCACGCGGGTGACGGTTTCCTTGAGGTTCGCCTGGATCGCGGCGTCCACCGGGATGATCGCATTCTTGTCCTCGATGAAATCGCCCAGATGCGAATCCTCCTCGTCGCCGATCGGCGTTTCGAGGGAGATCGGCTCCTTGGCGATCTTCATCACCTTGCGCACCTTCTCCAGCGGCATGGACAGCCGCTCGGCCATCTCCTCCGGAGTCGGTTCGCGGCCCTGTTCGTGCAGGAACTGGCGGCTGGTGCGGACCAGCTTGTTGATCGTCTCGATCATGTGGACCGGGATGCGGATGGTCCGCGCCTGATCCGCGATCGAACGGGTGATCGCCTGCCTGATCCACCAGGTCGCGTAGGTGCTGAACTTGTAGCCGCGCCGATATTCGAACTTGTCGACCGCCTTCATCAGGCCGATATTGCCTTCCTGAATAAGATCAAGGAATTGCAGGCCGCGGTTCGTATATTTTTTAGCGATGGAGATGACGAGGCGCAGGTTCGCCTCGACCATTTCCTTCTTCGCGATGCGCGCCTCGCGCTCGCCCTTCTGCACCATGTTGACGATGCGGCGGAATTCGGACAGCGACATGCCGGTCGCCTGCGCGATCTCGCTCACCTCAAGGCGGATGCGCTCGACCGCGCGCCCCTCGGCTGCGGCGAAGGCGGCCCATTTCTTGTCCAGACCGGACACCTTGTCGAGCCAGCCATCGTCCAGCTCATGATTGACATAGCGGTCGAGGAAATCCTTGCGGCTCACCTTGTGCCGTTCGGCCAGTCGCAGCATCTGCCCGCCCAGCGCGGTCAGGCGCCGGTTATAGGCATAAAGCTGGTCGACCAGATATTCGATCTTCTGCTGGTGGAACTGGACGCTTTCGACCTCGGCGGTGAGCTGCTCGCGCAGTTCCTGATAGTCGTCCTCCGCCTTCTGGCTCAGCGTCTCGCCATTGGCCATGGCGGCCATGCGCGATTCCTGCGCCTTGGAGAAGGTGCGGAAAATCTCCGTGATGGTCGCGAATTTCTCCAGCGCCATCGGCTTCAGCGTCTCTTCCATCTGGGCGAGGGAGAGAGTGTTGTCCTCCTCTTCCTCCTCCTCCATCCGGCGGGCGCGCCGCTCCGTCAGGCCGTCCTCATCCTCGTCGGAATCGGCTGATTCCTCTTCCGGTTCCTCCTCTTCCTTGAAGCTGGGTCCGGCGGTCTTCTCGCTGATCTCGCCATCGTCGTCCTCGGCGCCTTCCTCCAGATTTTCCGGAGCGGGATCCTTGGACAGCATCGCGTCGAGATCCAGGATCTCGCGCAGCTGCATCTCGCCATTGTTGAGCGCGGTCGACCATTCGATGATCGCGTTGAAGGTGGTCGGGCTTTCGCACAGCCCCAGGATCATCGTGTCGCGGCCCGCCTCGATCCGCTTGGCGATGGCGATCTCGCCCTCGCGGCTGAGCAGTTCCACGGCCCCCATCTCGCGCAGGTACATGCGCACGGGGTCGTCGGTGCGGTCGACCGTTTCCTTCTTCTTCTCGGTAACGGGACGCGGCGAGCCGTCGTCGTCGGCGCTGTCGTCGGCGCTGTCATCGTCGCCGTCGTCGCGCTGATCCTCGCCGTCCTCGCTGGCTTCCTCATTCTCGACGATGTTCACGCCCATTTCGTTGAGCGCGGACATGATGTCCTCGATCTGCTCGGAGGACATCTGGTCCTGCGGCAGCGCGTCGTTCAGCTCGTCATAGGTGATGTAGCCGCGCTTCTTGGCGCGGGCGATCAGCTTCTTGACCGACGCCTCGTTCAGATCCAGCAGCGGTGCATCGCCGGTATCCGTATCCTCGCCCGCACCCTTGCTGTTCGCCTTGCTCGCCATTTATTCGCCTTAATTCCGCCGCCCCCGTGAAAGGGACGATCCATATCATATAATATCTTCGGACTGCGCCAGTTCCGCCAGGCGGCGATCATGATCCAGCTTCAACTTGCGGACCCTTTGCTGTTCGGCAAAGCTGTCCTCGTTGAGGTCGTCTCTCGCCCGCCGGGTGGCTTCAGCCAACGCCGCCTCCAGCTCCGGTCCCTGCGCCATCACCCGAATGGCCTCGTCCAGATCGCGCCGCACGCGATCCGAGTCGGCCTTGCTTCCATGGGGGGTGAATGTGAACGTGTCGGCCCGAAGCATTCCCTTCGCCATATTATACACTTCACCTTGCCCCAATATGGTAAGGAGGCCACCGGTTTCAACTGTTTCTTTGCTGAACGAGGCCGCGATCATCGCGTTCAGCAGTTCCGCCAGCACGGTGTCGGCGATGCGAAGCCCGATAAGCATCTCGCGATGCAGCGCAATCTGATCGGGATGCCGAAGCAGGCTGGCGAGGACGGCGCGCAAAAGCCGCTGCTCCATGCCGCTTGCGCCGATCGCCCTTGCCTCGCTTCCCGCGGGGGGCAGTGGGGGCTTCCAATTGCCGCGCCGGTCGCGCTGCCAGCCGGAGCGGGCGCTGCCCCCGCCGCGCTGATGACGGGGCTGGAAGGCCGCCCGCGCGAAGAACAGCGCGTCATAGCGTTCCCGAAAGGCGTGGACATAATGCGCCCGCACGTCGGGATGGGCGATGGCGTCGGTGATCGCGGACAGGCGCTGCTTGAGCGCGGCGCGCTGCTCCGGCGTATCCAGCGGCGCGGCAGCCTGTTCATATTTCCAAAGGCGCTCGACCAGCGGTTCGGCGGCGCCCAGCACCGCTTCCATCGCCGCAGGCCCCTCCGCGCGGATGAGGTCGTCCGGGTCCTGCCCGGCCGGCAGAGTCGCAAAGGCCAGGCTCATACCCGGTCGGAGCAGGGGCAGGGCCCGGGTCGCTGCCCGGATCGCGGCCTTCTGCCCCGCCGAATCGCCGTCGAAACAGAGGATCGGCACATCGGCCATCTTCCACAGGCGCTCGATCTGATGTTCCGTAAGCGCCGTGCCCAGTGGCGCCACCGATTCTTCAAAGCCGGCCTGGGCGAGGGCGATCACGTCCATATAGCCCTCCACGACGATGATCCGGCCCGTCTGCCGGCTGGCGGGGGAGGCCCGGTCGATATTGTAGAGCGTCCGCCCCTTGTCGAAGAGCGGCGTGTCGGGGGAGTTCAGATATTTGGGCTCGCCCGCGCCCAATATGCGCCCGCCAAAAGCGATCACCCGGCCTCTTATGTCCCGGATCGGCAACATCAGCCGGCCCCGGAAGCGATCATAGCTGTCGCGCTTTCTGGCATTTCCGCCATCCGGCTCGGCGCCATCCGGGTCGATGAGCAATCCCGCCTCGATCAGCAGCGGTTCGCCAAATTCCTTGAGCGCCGTCTTGAGCCGCCCCCGCCCGTCAGGCGAGAAGCCGAAGCCGAAGGTCCTGGCCGTTCCCGCGGCGATGCCGCGCTGCTGGAGATAGGCTCTCGCCTCCGCGCCCTCAATTCCGCCAAGCTGCTCCTCGAAAAAGCCCTGCGCGGCGGCCATGACGTCATGCAGGCCCCTGGCCTGTTCCGCCCGTTTCGCCGCGCGCGGATCGGGCGCGGGGACGTCCATGCCCGCCGCCTGCGCCAGTTCCTTCACCGCTTCCATGAAGGGAAGGCCACGATGATCGGTCATCCACCGGATTGCGTCGCCATGCGCGCCGCAGCCGAAGCAGTGATAGAAGCCCTTTTCGTCGTTTATCGTGAAGCTGGGCGTCTTCTCATTATGGAAGGGGCAGCAGGCCTTATATTCGCGGCCTGCCTTCTGCACCTTCACCGTCCGCCCGATCAGGGTGGAAAGGGAGGTGCGCGCGCGCAATTCGTCGAGGAAGGCGGGGGACAGGCTCATGCCCAGCTCAAATCCGCACGCTTGAACGCATCGGCCAGAACTCCGTTCGTTTCGAGCGAAGTCGGGAAACGCTCACGCGGCGGCCGGGCGAGCAGGGAAACCAAGGACCAATTGCCCGCGATCATTGCCTCCTTCTTGGCACGCGACCAGCCGCCGACGATCCGTTCCGCTTCCAAGGCTTCAATTCGGGAAGAAAAGGCTTCGCTCCAGACCAGCGTGAGCGGCAAGCGCCTGCGTGGGAATTGGCTGCCCTGTCCCGCCCGCTGCCGTCCAATCCTATGGTGGAGGTCATCGGTGCGACCCGTATGATAGCGCCCATCCGAGCATCGCAGCATATAGGTCCAGAACGCCATCATGCGATTATGCCGGAACGTCCATCAATGTCGAGGGCGCGCCGGATGCAGGAAGATTGCGAAGATATTGCCTCAGGAAAGCGCCACCTTCACCAGCCCGCTGGCCTTGCTCATGTCGATCACCGATCCGTGCCGTTCCTTCAGCACGGCCATGACCTTGCCCATGTCCTTGACGCTCGCCGCGCCCACTTCCGCCTTGATCGCCTCTATGGCGGCCTTCGTCTCGTCCTCGCTAAGCTGTTGCGGCAGGAAGCTGTCGATCACGTCCAGTTCGGCCTGTTCCTTCGCGGCCAGTTCGTCGCGGCCGCCGCTCCTGAACATGTCGATGGATTCGCGGCGCTGCTTCGCCATCTTCTGGAGCACCTCGACCACGACCGTGTCGTCATCCGGCACGCTGGACGCGGTGCGCAGTTCTATGTCGCGATCCTTCAGCTTCGCCAGGATCAGGCGCACGGCGGCCAGCCGATCCTTCTCTCCCGCCTTCATGGCGGCGATTTGGGCGCTTTTGATCTCGTCGCGAATCATGCGAATGAATCCTGTCTCTTCCGGAAAGGTCCAGATATAACGCCAAAAGAGATTTTTAACAGGAGTTGACCCCGCGGCCTCTCGCGCATAGGTGACCGGCCGTTTAACCCGCTTCAGACGGGTTCCCGCAAAAGCATAAAGGACGATACGACCATGGCTGACGCCAAAACCCTCATTGTGCCCAAAGGAGCGACAGGGGTGTTGGTTTTCGCCGATGGCTCCGCCGTCTTCGGGCGCGGCTTCGGCGCTGTCGGCGATGCGGTGGGCGAACTCTGCTTCAACACGGCGATGACCGGCTATCAGGAAGTGATGACCGACCCCAGCTATGCGGGCCAGATCGTCACCTTCACCTTCCCGCATATCGGCAATGTCGGCACGAACCTGGACGATGTGGAGGCGGACCTGCCCCACGCGCTGGGCTGCGTCGTGCGGCAGGACGTGACGGAACCCAGCAACTTCCGCAATGTCGAGCCCTTCGACCAGTGGATGAAGGAAAATGGCCGCATTGGCCTTGCCGGCGTCGACACCCGCGCGCTGACCAGGCTGATCCGGGTCAAGGGCGCGCCCAATGTCGTGATCGCGCACGATCCGGAGGGGCGGTTCGACATCGAGGCGCTGGCCGCCAGGGCTGCGGCCTGGCCGGGCCTGGAGGGCATGGACCTTGCCATCGAAGTCTCCGCCAAGGAAAGCCGCCTCTGGAAGGACGGCGTGTGGAAGCTGGGTTTCGGCTACGGCCTGGATGAAGCGGGTGAAGAGCGGCCCCATGTCGTCGCGATCGATTATGGTGCGAAGAACAATATCTTCCGCAATCTGGTGAAGGCCGGCGCCCGCGTCACCGTGCTGCCCGCCACCGCCAGCTATGAGCAGGTGATGGAGCATAATCCCGACGGCGTGTTCCTTTCCAACGGCCCGGGCGACCCCGCCGCGACCGGCGAATATGCCGTGCCGGTGATCCGGAAGCTGCTGGACGCGGACAAGCCGGTCTTCGGCATCTGCCTTGGCCACCAGATGCTGGCGCTGGCGGCGGGCGCGAAGACCGTCAAGATGCATCAGGGCCATCGCGGCGCCAACCATCCGGTCAAGCGTCTGTCCGACGGTCTGGTCGAGATCACCTCGATGAACCACGGCTTCGCGGTCGACGCCGATACGCTGCCCGCCAATGTGAAGCCGACCCATGTGTCGCTCTTCGACGGCAGCAATTGCGGCATCGAACTAACGGATAAGAAGGCCTTTTCGGTCCAGTACCACCCAGAAGCTTCGCCCGGCCCGCAGGACAGCTTCTATCTGTTCCAGCGGTTCGTTGAGGAGCTTAAGTGAGCCTCAACTTGCCCCCGGTTGACGAAGCCCGCCTCGCAGCAGAGTGGGAGGCGGACAAGGCCGTCCTCGCCAATCTCGCGCGGAATGGCGACGTGGCGCGCATCGCGCGGCCCGTGGACGTCAGCTTCAAGGGCGGCGAGAAGGATTTCGAACGCGTCCTGACCATTGCGAGCCAATTCGGCTTCGTGGAACTGGACCGCGAAGAGGATGAGGATGGCGACCTGTTCCTCTTCCTCGAATGCGAGCAGCCCGTCGATGAACAGTCGATCCGCGCCCTGACGAAGAAGTGCCTTCAGATCGAAATCCTCTGCGGCGTCGAATATGATGGCTGGGGTTGCGAAGCCCGGACAGGGGGCGTGCATTGAACTGCGATCGCCACACGAATTGCGCTGGATATGTTTATGTCATCTGGCATCCGCAGGCGCGCGACAGAGGTTTCTATACTAAAGTAGGATTCTCTAGATCGCATCCCGCTCCCGAAGTTTCGCATAGGAAACTCGGTAGTTACGTCAAACGCGATTCTAGGCACTATCCCTTCATTTTTACTTGCGACGCCCTTGGCTTGGATCGCCCCCAGATCGAAGTGGGTGATTTTTTGGAACGAGGGAAGTGCATTGAATCAAGTTTGCATAAGCTTCTGGCCGACAAAAAACGGCTGGACTGTGGGGTATCCAAAGAAGTGTTCGATGTAAGCCCAGATGCCGCGCTTTCATTGCGTGCTCAGCTAATAAAAGAATGGTCTGATAGCTAATGCCCAAACGCACCGACATCTCCTCCATCCTCATCATCGGCGCTGGTCCGATCATCATCGGCCAGGCTTGCGAGTTCGACTATTCGGGCACGCAGGCGGTGAAGGCGCTCAAGGAAGAGGGCTATCGCATCATCCTGGTGAATTCCAACCCGGCTACCATCATGACCGATCCGGAATTCGCCGACGCGACCTATGTCGAGCCGATCACGCCCGAAATCGTGGCGAAGATTATCGAGAAGGAACGCCCCGACGCGGTGTTGCCGACCATGGGCGGGCAGACGGCGCTCAACACGGCGCTCGCTCTCTTCAACGACGGCACGCTAGAGAAGTTCGGCGTCAAGATGATCGGCGCGGATGCGGCAGCCATCGACAAGGCGGAGGACCGCCTGAAATTCCGCGACGCGATGGACAAGATCGGGCTGGAATCCGCCCGCTCGCGCATCGCACATACTATGGAAGAAGCGCTGGAAGCCCTTGAATTCACCGGGCTTCCTTCGATTATCCGTCCCAGCTTCACGCTCGGCGGCACTGGCGGCGGCGTTGCCTATAACAAGGACGAGTTCAAGCAGATCGTGGCCGCAGGCCTCGACGCTTCGCCCACCACCGAGGTGCTGATCGAGGAATCGCTGCTCGGCTGGAAGGAATATGAGATGGAGGTCGTCCGGGACCGGAACGACAATGCCATCATCATCTGCTCGATCGAGAATGTCGATCCGATGGGGGTCCATACCGGCGATTCCATCACCGTCGCGCCCGCGCTGACGCTGACCGACAAGGAATATCAGATCATGCGCAACGCGAGCATCGCGGTGCTGCGTGAAATCGGCGTGGAAACAGGCGGTTCGAACGTGCAGTTCGCAGTCAATCCGAAGGATGGCCGCCTGATCGTCATCGAAATGAACCCGCGCGTTTCCCGCTCGTCCGCGCTGGCTTCTAAGGCGACGGGCTTCCCCATCGCGAAGGTCGCGGCGAAGCTCGCCGTCGGCTACACGCTGGATGAGATCGAGAACGACATCACCGGCGCCACCCCGGCGTCGTTCGAGCCGACCATCGACTATGTCGTGACCAAGATTCCGCGCTTCGCCTTCGAGAAGTTCAAGGGGTCCGAACCGCTGCTCGGCACCGCGATGAAGTCGGTGGGCGAGGTGATGGCGATCGGCCGCAACATCCATGAATCGATGCAGAAGGCGCTGCGGGGCCTGGAAACCGGGCTTTGCGGCTTCAATGAGGTCGACCATCTCGTCGGCGCGCCCAAGGACGACATCATCGCCGCGCTGGCCCAGCCGACGCCGGATCGCCTGCTGGTCGCCGCGCAGGCCCTGCGCGAGGGCCTCACCGTCGCTGAAATCCACAATATCGCGAAGTTCGACCCCTGGTTCCTGGAGCGGATCAAGGAGATCATCGACGCCGAAGCGGAAATTCTGAACAACGGCCTGCCGCAGGATGCGGACGGCATGCGCCGGCTGAAGTCGATGGGCTTTTCCGACAAGCGCCTTGCCTATCTTGCGCTCAAATCGGCCAATCTGCGCGGCATGGAACGGGGCATCGCGCGGGGTTCCGGCCTGATCCACGAAGCGGTCAAGGCCATGACCGGCGGCGTCACCGAGGATGAGGTCCGCGCGCTGCGCCACAGGCTGGGCGTGCGCCCCGTGTTCAAGCGCATCGACACCTGCGCCGCCGAGTTCGAGGCGAAGACGCCCTATATGTACTCGACCTACGAAGCGCCGATCTTTGGCGATGCGGAGAATGAGGCGCAGCCCAGCGACAGGAAGAAGGTCGTGATCCTGGGCGGCGGTCCCAACCGCATCGGGCAGGGCATCGAGTTCGACTATTGCTGCGTCCATGCTTGCTTCGCGCTGGCGGAGGCGGGTTATGAGACGATCATGGTCAACTGCAACCCGGAAACGGTGTCGACAGACTATGACACGTCGGACCGTCTCTATTTCGAGCCGCTGACGGCGGAGGACGTGCTGGAAATCCTGAGCGTCGAGATGTCGAACGGAACGCTGGCCGGCGTGATCGTCCAGTTCGGCGGGCAGACGCCGCTCAAGCTGGCGCAGGCGCTGGAAAATGCGGGCGTGCCGATCCTGGGCACGTCGCCCGACGCCATCGACCTGGCGGAGGACCGCGAGCGGTTCGCCGCGCTGATCGACAGGCTGAAACTGAAGCAGCCCGCCAACGGCATCGCGCGCAGCCGCGAGGAGGCGATCGCCGTCGCCAACCGCATCGGCTATCCGGTGCTGATGCGCCCCTCCTATGTCCTTGGCGGCCGCGCCATGGAGATCGTCGATGGTCAGGCCCAGCTGGAGGAATATATCGCCACCGCCGTTCAGGTGTCGGGCGACTCCCCGGTGCTGATCGACCAGTATCTGCGCGACGCGGTCGAGGTGGATGTGGACGCGCTCTGCGACGGCGACGATGTGGTGGTCGCCGGCGTGCTCCAGCATATCGAGGAGGCGGGCGTCCATTCCGGCGACTCCGCCTGCTCGCTGCCGCCCTACAGCCTGTCGGACGACATCATCGCGGAGATCGAGCGTCAGGCCGATGTCCTCGCCCGCGCGCTGTCGGTCCGCGGCCTGATGAACATCCAGTTCGCGGTCAAGGACGGCGTCGTCTATCTGATCGAGGTCAATCCCCGCGCCAGCCGGACCGTGCCCTTCGTCGCCAAGGCCATCGGCACGCCGATCGCCAAGATCGCCAGCCGCGTCATGGCGGGCGAGAAGCTCAAGGACCTGCCGAAGATCGACCGGAACGCCATCGACCATATCGCGGTCAAGGAAGCCGTCTTCCCCTTCGCCCGCTTCCCCGGCGTCGATCCGGTGCTCTCGCCGGAAATGAAGAGCACCGGCGAAGTCATGGGCATCGACAGCGATTTCGCCACGGCCTTCGCCAAGGCGCAGCTGGGCGCGGGGACCATCCTGCCCAAGGGCGGCACGGTGTTCGTGTCGGTCAAGGACAGCGACAAGCCGGTGATCCTGCCCGCCGTGCAGAAGATGGCGGCGCTGGGCTTCGCCATCATCGCCACGGGCGGCACGGCCCGCTATCTGGAGGAGCAGGGCATCGCCGTCCAGCCGGTCAACAAGGTGGCCGAAGGGCGTCCGCATATCGTCGACAGGATCACCGACGGGGACGTCGACCTAATCTTCAACACGACGGAGGGCTGGCAGTCGCTCAAGGACAGCAAGGCGATCCGCACCAGCGCGCTGCGCGCCAAGGTCGCCAGCTTCACCACGGCGGCGGCCAGCGTCGCGGCGGCGAATGCGATCGAGGCTCTTCGGGGGCATGCCCTTGAAGTGCGTTCGCTCCAGTCCTATTATCCTGTGTCGCAAGCCTGATCCCCTGCACAAGGAAGCACGCTGCGGGTGGCCCCAAGGTCGGGGCCGCCAAAGGGAAGTTTTGACGAAGGATTTGCAAGAATGGCGACCGTCGAGAAGATGCCGATGCTGCAGATGGGCTATGACAAGCTCAACGAGCAGCTCCGCGAGTTGAAGGCCGAGCGGCCGTTGATCGTGGACGCCATCGAAGAAGCCCGCGCGCACGGCGATCTGTCGGAAAATGCCGAATATCACGCCGCCAAGGAGCGTCAGGGCCAGGTTGAAGCCACCATTGCCGATCTGGAAGACAAGCTGTCCCGTGCCCAGATCATCGATCCCAGGACGCTTTCGGGCGACAAGGTCGTGTTCGGCGCGACCGTCACCCTGCTTGATGAGGACGACAAGCCGGTCAAGTACCAGATCGTGGGCCAGGCCGAGGCTGACGCCAAGCTTGGCATGATCAGCTATAACAGCCCCCTGGGCCGCGCGCTGATCGGGCGCCAGATCGGCGAGGAGGTCGAGGTGTCGGTGCCATCGGGCGATAAATTCTACCTGGTCGACAAGATCGATTTCATCTGATCCATCCGTGAAACTGCCTGCCGGTCGCATGACGAACGGGATTGCGGCGATCACCTTCGTCGCCTTCCTGCTGCTTTACCTGACGGGGCAGGTCGATAATGCCGCGATCATGGCCGGCTTCATCCCCGCACGGGTGGAGGATGGCGCCCTGCTGGCCGGCATGGCGGCCGTTCCGGTGTGGCTGACGCCGATCAGTTGCACGCTGGTCCATGCCAACTGGCTGCATGTCGGCTTCAACCTGTTCATGTTCGTCTTCTGCGGGCGACAGGTGGAGCATGTGCTGGACAAGGGCGCGACGCTGCTGCTCTACATTGCCGGAGCCTATGGCGCGACGGCGCTGCAATGGGCGATCGATCCGCATTCCACCAATCCCATGGTCGGCGCCAGCGGGGCCATATCGGCGGTCATCGCGACCTATGCGCTGCTCTACAGCCAGCAGAAGGTCCGGCGGGTTGGACCGGTGTCGGCCAATCTGGTTCGTCTGCTCTGGCTGGCGGCAAGCTGGATTGTGCTTCAGCTCATGATCGGTTTCGCCACGGCGCAGGGACTGGGCGACCTGGGGCAGATTGCTGTTGCCGCGCATATCGGCGGCTTTCTGGTGGGGCTGGTGCTGACGCGCCCTTTGCTGCGCTGGCGTTTCCGCAAGCGTCCCCAGCCCCTTTCCTGACGCCCGGCTTTCCTGCTCTTCAGCCGCTGGGCAGATCGGGTTCCAGCAGCCGGTGCAGGTGCACGATCACATAGCGCATCTCCGCATCGTCGACCGTCCGCTGAGCAGCGCCGCGCCAGGCATTTTCTGCACTGCTGTAATCGGGATAGACGCCGACCAGCTCGATCGAACTCAGATCTTCGAATTCCAGCGTTTGAGGATTTTTGACGCGACCGCCCATTACAAGGTGCAGCTTGCTCATGGTATCTTATGTTCTCCTGCTCGGTGAACCCATAGCGTAGCAGGCCGCCCGCACCCGTCCAAGGGGGCAGGCGGCCGGATCAGCATGCTTTTGGCGGCAGCGCGATTACGTTTTTGGCAATCGGGCCTTCACCGCTTCGCTCAGTGCGTCGACCTTCGCGGCGACCAGCGCAGCCACATCGTCGGCAAGGCGGGACGCCTCCGCACCGAGGTCGGCGGACGCCACGCTGTCGCGTGCCGATGCCGCCGCTTCCCTCGTACCCTCGGCCGCATTGTGCAGCGCCTCGCCAGCGTTCGACCGCAGGCTTTCCGCATTTTCCGCCGCCACGGCCCTGGCGGCGAGCGCCGCTTCCAGCACCTTGGCGCCCGCACTGCTGGCAAGGCCGGGAAGGGCCTTCATGGCCGCGCGGCTCTTGGGGAACATCCATGCGATGACGGCTCCGGCCGCGACGGCGCCCGCGACGGCGGCGATGGGGTGTTCCTGAACGATTTCATTGGCGCGGGCCGCGATCCGTTGCGACCGGTCGCGCGCGTCCGCATAGGCATCGCCCGCCTTTTCACGGCTCGTCTGGATCAGGTCGCCGGCGCTTTCCCTCGCGCGATCCGCCGTATCGCGGAACTTGCCGGACGCGATCCCGGCAATGTCGTTCGCGGCTTCACGGGCGCGGGTGAGTTGCGTGCGGATGTCAGCCATCGTCAGTCTCCGAAATCTCTTCTGTGCGGTTGCTTATCCGAACGTATATCTGCCGGAAAAGTGCCCCGAGCGGGCGGCGCAGCAAATAGAGCGCGAGCGCGCCCGTCGCCGCGGCCGTGGCCGCCGGCCGTTGCTGGACCTTGGCAGCCGCATAGGCGGCGCCGTCCATCAGCGTTTCCGTTGCCTTGTCCTTCGCGTCCTGCTTGAGCCGGGCGGGGGTGAGGCGCGCCCTGGCGGCGAGGGCGCTGGAGATGAGCGCGGCCTTGCGCGCATCCGCCCGCGCCACCGCATCGCGATAGGCTTCTTCGCGCTTCATGGCTTCACCGCCTTCTTCATCCGGTCGATGCGGCCCTTCGCGACCAGCAGCAGCAGCAGCGCGATGACCAGCGCGCCGCCGAATACCGCGCCTGTCGCCCAGCCGGGCCCGACAAGCGGCGACAACGCCAATATGATGCCCACCAACCCGGCGACGATCGCCGCGAAGACAAGCATGATGCCCGCCGTCGCGAAGATCAGCGCATCGCGGACCCCCGCGCCGACGATGCCGGCGCGCAGCTTCTGCCGTTCGACTTCCGCTTCCGCATAGGCCCGCCCGTCGCTGTACAGGCGTGTGAAGACGTCCCGCACGGACTCTTCCTGTGCCTCGGTCTGCAGGGGCTCTTGAGTCAAAATATCCTCCGCCCCGGCGCCGGGGCCCTGTCGTCCGTCAATGGGCAAGGACGCGATCAGGCGTCTTCGTCCGACCCCTTGGCAAGACGCATCAGCACGAAGCCGACCACCGCCGCGGCGCCGATGGCCACGGCCGGGCTCTTGCGCACGAAATCCCGCGCTTCGGTCATCAACTGGTCGACATCCTTGCTGTCCAGCGTCTTCGCGGCGCCGGCCACCGATTCGGCCGCCTGGCGCGCATAGTCGCCATATTGCGGGCCAAGCTTCGCATCGACGGTGCCCGCCGTGTCGGAAATCAGCTTCGCCAGGCTCTGCATGGCCGATCCGGTCTTGTCCTTGGCGACGCCCGCGGCGGATTTTGCGGTCTTGGACGCCTGGTCCTTGAGCGGGTCGATATGCGCTTTCCAATCCACGGCGTTCAGCTTGTCGGCGGCGGCCTTCGCAGCCTTTTCCGCTTGCGCCTTGATCGGCGCGATCTGCGCGGTCCAGCCATGGGCGGCGGCGCCGTTGCCCGGCGTCTTGGGCGCGGCAGCCTTGCGCGTGGTGGCGGTCTTGACGGGCGCGGCCTTCACCAGCGTGCCGGACAGGGCGGCCTTGGCCGGCTTGGCCTTGGGCGCCTTGGCGGGGCTGGCCTTTCTGGCGCGCTTGGCGGGCGGGGTTTCCGGGGTGTCGGCCATCGTCCTAAGTCTCCCTTTGAAATACGGTGGAATCGCTGTGCGGGCGGGCGGCTCTGCCTCTAATGCTTCGCCACCGCCCACAGTTCCGTTGCCGTTACTATTTTGAGCATCGGCATTTTTCGAGTCCTTGCAAGCCCCTGCATTGCCAAGCGGGGAGGCGGTGGCTAAGCGGGGCGCGAAAAGCGACCAGAGCCAGTCCCCAGAGCCACTCCAAGGAGCGACCATGACAGCCATTCTCGATATTCATGCCCGCCAGATTCTGGACAGCCGCGGCAATCCGACCGTCGAAGTCGACGTGATGCTGGAGGATGGCAGCTTCGGCCGCGCCGCCGTGCCTTCGGGCGCTTCGACCGGCGCCTATGAAGCGGTGGAAAAGCGGGATGGGGACGCCGCCAAATATCTGGGCAAGGGCGTGCTCGCCGCCGTCGCCGCCGTCAATGACCAGATTGCCGAGCAGATCATCGGCCTGGATGCCGAGGATCAGGCGGAGGTCGATGCTGCGATGATCGCGCTCGACGGGACGGAGAACAAGTCGAACCTGGGCGCCAACGCGATCCTGGGGGTCAGCCTGGCGGTGGCGAAGGCGGCCGCCGATGCGCGCGGCCTGCCGCTCTATCGCTATGTCGGCGGCGTCAATGCGCATGTGCTGCCGGTGCCGATGATGAACATCATCAACGGCGGCGAACATGCCGACAATCCGATCGACTTCCAGGAATTCATGATCATGCCGGTCGGCGCGGAGAGCATTGCCGACGCCGTGCGGATCGGTTCGGAAATCTTCCATACGCTGAAGAAGGGCCTGCACGAGAAGGGACTGGCCACCTCCGTTGGCGATGAAGGCGGTTTCGCGCCCAACATCGCCTCTACCCGCGATGCGCTCGACTTCATCATGCTGTCGGTGGAGAAAGCGGGCTACAAGCCGGGCGATGACGTCGTGCTGGCGCTGGACTGCGCGGCGACCGAATTCTTCAGGAACGGCAAGTATGAGATTTCGGGCGAAGGCCTGTCGCTCAGCCCGGTCGAAATGGCCGATTATCTCGCGGCCCTTTGCGCCGACTATCCGATCAAGTCGATCGAGGACGGCATGAGCGAGGATGATTTCGAGGGCTGGAAGGCGCTGACCGACAAGATCGGGGGCAAGGTCCAGCTGGTGGGCGACGACCTTTTCGTGACCAATCCCAGGCGTCTGGAAATGGGCATCGGCAAGGGCCTCGCCAATTCGCTGTTGGTCAAGGTGAACCAGATCGGTTCGCTCACCGAAACGCTGGCGGCCGTCGACATGGCCCATCGGGCGCGCTACACCGCCGTCATGTCGCACCGTTCCGGCGAGACCGAGGACGCGACGATCGCCGATCTGGCCGTCGCCACCAATTGCGGCCAGATCAAGACCGGTTCGCTCGCCCGTTCGGACCGGCTCGCCAAGTATAACCAGCTCATCCGGATCGAAGAAGAACTGGGCGACGTCGCGCTTTACGCCGGGCGTTCGATTTTCCGCTAAATCAAATTTTCGACATCCGGTCGCAAGCGCAGTAAATTTTGCTTGCGGCCGGCCCGTCCCTGTGATTCAACTGGTCCATGGCGCATATCGCGAAACTCCGCATGTTGCTTTTTTCGGCCTTCGGTCCGGCGATTGCGGTGCTTCTTCTTCTCTTCTTCGCAGGCTATGTGGTGCTGGGCTCCAACGGGGTTCTGGCATGGGGCGATTACAAGCGGCAGCTCCATCATGCCCAGTCTGAACTGAAGCAGGTTCAGGCCAGCCGGCAGGAGTTGAAGAACCGGGTGGACCTGCTCGATCCCCGGCGCGTCGATCCCGATCTTTCCGATGAACTGATCCGGCGGGAGCTGGGCGTCGTCCATCATGATGAAGTGATCGTCCCGCTGAACTGACCTTTCCCGATGGCTGGCCGATCGCTTTTGCCGCGTTCCTGTGCCCCATGCCGCGTTGCATTTGGGGGCGGACTGCCGCTATACCGGCCTTCCTTCCATCCTCACCCACGCAAAAGGATAAGAGCCTTGGCGAAACCAACGACGCCGCGTCCTTCACGCGCAAAGGCAAAGGCGGCTGCACCCGCCGCCGGCGCGGACCATAACCGGCCTCGCCCCGACACTCCCAAAGATTATAAGGCCACCAAGGAAGAGCTGCTGGAATTCTACCGGCAGATGGTCCTGATCCGCCGTTTCGAGGAAAAGGCCGGCCAGCTTTACGGCCTGGGCCTGATCGGCGGCTTCTGCCACCTCTATATCGGGCAGGAAGCGGTCGCCGTCGGCATCCAGTCGGCGCTCCAGCCCGGCAAGGACAGCGTCATCACCGGCTATCGCGACCATGGCCACATGCTGGCCTATGGCATCGATCCCAACGTCATCATGGCTGAACTGACCGGCCGCGAAGCGGGCATTTCGCGCGGCAAGGGCGGTTCGATGCACATGTTCAGCGTCGAGCATAAATTCTACGGCGGCCACGGCATCGTCGGCGCCCAGGTGTCGCTTGGCGCCGGTCTCGGCTTCGCGCACAAGTATAATAATGACGGCGGCGTCTGCGTCGCCTATTTCGGAGACGGCGCCGCCAATCAGGGCCAGGTCTACGAAAGCTTCAACATGGCCGAGCTGTGGAAGCTGCCGATCATCTTCGTGATCGAGAACAACCAATATGCCATGGGCACCAGCGTCAACCGCTCCTCCGCGGAAGACCAGCTTTACCGGCGCGGTGAAAGCTTCCGCATTCCCGGCATCCAGGTGAACGGCATGGACGTGCTGGCGGTGCGCGGCGCGACGGAAGAGGCGCTGAAATGGGTGCAGGCGGGCAACGGTCCGATCCTGCTGGAAATGAAGACCTATCGCTATCGCGGCCATTCCATGTCCGATCCGGCCAAATACCGGTCGCGCGAGGAAGTGCAGTCGATGCGCGAAAAGTCCGACCCGATCGAAGGCGTCAAGAAATATCTGGCCGACCTGGGCGTCTTGGAGGACGAACTCAAGAAGATCGACCAGGACATCCGCAAGATCGTCAGCGACGCGGCGGATTTCGCTGAAACCTCTCCCGAACCGGAACTGCACGACCTTTATACCGACGTGCTGGTGGAGCAATATTAATGGGTATCGAAATCAAGATGCCGGCGCTTTCCCCGACGATGGAGGAAGGCACGTTGGCGAAGTGGCTGGTGAAGGAAGGGGACGAGGTCCGCTCGGGCGACATATTGGCCGAGATCGAGACCGACAAGGCGACGATGGAATTCGAAGCCGTCGATGAAGGCAAGATCGGCCAGATCATGGTGGCCGAGGGGACTGAAGGCGTGAAGGTCGGCACCGTCATCGCAACGATGGCGGCAGATGGGGCAGGCGAGGGTGGCGAGACCGCACAGGCCCCGAAGGCCGCCGAAAGTGCGCCTCCCGCCGCGCCCGAAGCCGCTCCGGCACCCAGGAAGGCCGAAAGCGGCACGTCGAAGCTTGCGACCGAGGCGAAGGCGACCGTCAAGGACCCGGCGCTGCCCGAGGGTACCGAATATATCAAGACCACCGTTCGCGAAGCGCTGCGCGACGCCATGGCCGAGGAAATGCGGCGGGACGAGCGCGTCTTCGTCATGGGTGAAGAGGTGGCCGAATATCAGGGCGCCTATAAGGTCACACAGGGCCTGCTGGAGGAATTCGGCGACAGGCGCGTCATCGATACGCCGATCACCGAATATGGCTTTGCCGGCATCGGCGCGGGCGCGGCGATGGGCGGATTGAAGCCGATCGTCGAGTTCATGACCTTCAACTTCGCGATGCAGGCGATCGACCATATCATCAATTCGGCCGCCAAGACCAATTACATGTCCGGCGGCCAGATGCGCTGTCCGATCGTGTTCCGCGGTCCCAATGGCGCGGCCAGCCGCGTCGCCGCGCAGCATAGCCAGAATTACGGTCCCTGGTATGCGTCGGTTCCCGGGCTCATCGTCATCGCGCCCTATGACTCGGCCGACGCCAAGGGCCTGCTCAAGGCGGCGATCCGTTCGGACGATCCGGTCGTGTTCCTTGAGAACGAACTGGTCTATGGCCGCAGCTTCGACGTGCCCAAGGTGGACGATTATGTCCTCCCCATCGGCAAGGCGCGCATCGTCCGCGAAGGCAAGGATGTGACGCTGGTCAGCTACTCCATCGGCGTTGGCGTGGCGCTGGAAGCGGCGGAGGCTTTGGCCGGCGAAGGCATCGATGCGGAGGTCATCGACCTGCGCACGCTACGCCCGCTCGATACCGCGACTGTGCTGGAGAGTCTGAAGAAGACCAATCGCCTGGTGGTGGTGGAAGAGGGCTGGCCGGTCTGCTCGATCGCGTCTGAGATCGCGGCGGTGGTGATGGAACAGGGTTTCGACGACCTCGACGCCCCTGTGCTGCGCGTGACCAATGAGGATGTGCCGCTGCCCTATGCGGCGAATCTGGAAAAGGCGGCGCTTATCGATGCGGCGCGGGTTGTCGCTGCGGCGAAGAAGGTTTGTTATCGGTGAACTGCGGATGGGGAGCGGCACGTGCGGCTCCCCATCAACTACAGGTCGATGCCGTCACATTTTCCGGGTTGTAGATGCCTACGCCGCCTGTTGGTCCTGCATATTCGCGATTGTCCCGGACATACATCCCTGCGGTCTCAACCATGCTCGACAAGTTGAGCCAGCGCGATCCGATCAGCGGCTGATATCTATACGCCACCTCGGCAAGGATGACAGCGCCCCCCTCTGGAGCCTTGAGGGTTTGGCCATTGACCGAAATGCCTGTCAGGTTGGTGTCACCCTGCTTGCCGAAGCCGGAAGAGTAGGTCAGGCCGCCTCGGCATCGCTGCCAACGGATGCGGTAGCGATCGGTTGTGTTGGGATTGGCCACTGGTTCAAGGCTGGTGAGGACGACCTTGCCGTTGGAAAACAGGCCCAGGGCGGAACCCTGAAGGTCGGCACCCGTCATCAGATCATTTATTTGTGCTTCCGTTATCTGTTTGGTTGATAACAGGTCGCCTGTCCCAATACGCGACCCGTCATCGGCAAGCCGCAATGCCAACTGGCTGACGCGCATTTTGGTGACTGTATAGTTGGCCAGCTCGGCAGCCGTAAGAGTAGCCACCAGGACGAATGGCAGACATAGGGCGAATTCGACCACCGCGATGCCGTTCTGCGCGCGGCTTAGACCACAAATCCAGTTCGAACAGCGTGCAAAAATATTGCTGTTCCTCCTCATGGGCAATTCCTCACGACGGAAACAGGTTCGCCGGGTTTCTGGCCATAGGGCTGGTTGGTCAGCACGGTCTTTGCCGAGAGATGGACCTTGCCGGGTAGGCCGATCATCTTGTCCAGAGGGAAGAAGCGGGGATATTGGACGTCCACGATCATGACCACGGCTGCCTGGGTGCCGCCCTGACCTTCGCTGCCCCCGTCCGCATCCCGAACGCCATTGGCATTATTGTCCTGAAACGGTTCGCCATCATCGCATTTGCCGTTGCCGTTATTGTCATTATAAGGCTCTGCGACTGCCTGGGCCGCCTTCGTATAGGAATAGAAGTTGCGACGGCTGATTCTCACTTCGGCATTGGCCGCCAGCCGCTTCACCTGATCTTCGATCTTCTGGTTGATGGCCAACTGCGTCGCCTCTTCCTGACCGCTTTCCAGCGTTGAATCCCGCGCCGCCTTCTGCACCACGCCCTGAAGCACGCCCTGCATGTACAGCGTATGCGCCAGGTCCAGCGCGCCAAGCATCAGCAGCAGGAACACGGGCGCGATCAGCCCGAATTCCGTGATGGCGGTACCCCGCTGGTCGCTGGATCGACGGATAAGCGCTGCCACTGACATCAGCTTGTCAGCCTGAGTTGGGAAATCTGATTGGCGATATTGCGGAAAGTCTGTTGCAGGGCGGCCGAACTTTGGGCTGAGAAGAAGCGATCCTTACTGGCGCAATTCGTCAATATATTTTCTATGGTGGTATTCTTCGTGCCGAACCATACCACCCACAGCGTTGTGTTGGGCATGTTTTTGATTGCAGCGCATGTTGCCGCCGTCCGGGCGTAAACCTGCTCTGTCAATGTCGCGCTGGTGGAGGTGCCATCCGTCGGGACCGTATTTGGATCTGTCTGACGGCGATCATACCAAGCCATGCCGTAGGCCTGATAATTATCTACATCGGTATCGGCTTGACCATCGGTCATGAAAATGACGTGCCGTTGAATTTCTCCGCCACGCGCTGTCGTTGCATTTTCCGATGCGAACAGGCCTGTGGGAGAAATTAGGCGCGCGCCCCAGATCAGGCCAATATCGTGATAGGTGCTGCCGCTCGGCGTCAAAGTGTCGACATAGGCATCGAAATCCGATGCAGAGGCCCACTGACGCAGTTTCGTGGCTGCCACCGGGCATTCAGTGCTGTTATTGGGAGAAAAAGCGCTGAATGTGGTGATGTCGTTGGTGCTTCTGGTGTTGTCAGAATAGGTCGTGCCGCGGCGGTATATAGTTTGACCCAGAGCAGGCGCCCATTGCGTTTCTGGGGCCGTCGTGGGTGGCGCATTCACGTCTAAGTCGAATGCGCCCTCGGGAAGGGGAGTATAGCTTGTCGCGCGCACCGTTTGCCGTTCTTCGATGCAACCGTTCCACGTAATTGTCCTGTCGTTATAATAGGATGAATTCGTTTGATTGGTCGTCCCGCCGCCGATGGGCAAGGTGACTGTTCCGGCGGCGGTCCATCCATTACCACTTTTCAGTCCGCGCAAATCGAAAGATACTAAGCCGTAATGCCAGGCATTGAACGCGACTGTGTCTGAAGCGGCGGTGTCGGACCACTGATAGGTATAGGTGCGCGTGTAGGATCGCGATCTTATCTGGTAGGTACATCTCTTGTTGTTGGACGTCCAACTGACAAACTGGCGCTGAGTGTCCTGCCACGCCTGCGTGGCCTGCCAGTTGCCATGTCCCTGCACGCCGCCATTACTCTCGTTGATGCCGTTGCTGAGCGCGCCGGTGGCGCCCGAGGATTCCGTTGGATCGACATAAGTTGATTTGCAGAGCGCATCGCTAGCGGTGGTCGCGGTCTTCTGGGTCCAGCCGATCAACGGCCAGTCTGTTTTACTACTGTCGACGTAGGATACAGGCCGACCATATACGACGACCCGTTCACGTGACTGATAAGACGAAAAATCTCTGAACCATTCGGACGGAAGTAGCCTGCCGACATTCACGTTGGTCGCATAAGGGACGAAGCCGAAACGGATCTGTGTCTCCGAACTGGTGCCGCCAGAGGGAGCGCCGCCATCACATGTTGCGACGCTATCCAGCCTAGCCACGATTTCGAAGAAGCATCTGACAGCACGTCGCAGCCCCACGATCTTCGTTTCAGTATCTCCAGAAATCGCACTCCCCATTGAACCTGTGGTGTCCAACACGAACATCACATCGGTATTCGGCAGGCGCATTTCAGCGTCGCAAGCGACCTCGATTGTTTTGGAATTAATGCCGAAAATCCGCATGATCGCCATCGGCAGCGGCACAGACGCCGTGCCGGTAACCTTTCCCGCGGACTCGCTGAACGATCGCATCACCGTTCCGCTGCCATAGGAGCCTGGCCGGAAATTGGCGTCGAACATCCCGTTTGCGGCATTCAGCGCCTGGTTATTGTTGGCGGCCCATGCTCCGCCGCCCATGGTTTTGCGGCCGGCAAGTGCGCCGGCGTCGCAGGCTTGCTGCAGCCTCGACTTCGTCAGATAGATGCGGCTCATGTCGACACCGCCGCCAATCAATCCCATAAGCGGAAGGACAGCAGCCGCTACCATGGCCAGGGTATTCCCCGCCTGATTGTGATAAAGCCGCATCAGAATGAACAGCGCGCGCTTGATCCGGTCGCTCATAATCCGCTCTGCCTTTACTTGCCCCGCACCCCCAATTCAGGCAGGGCAGCCCCATGCCCATCCAGGGGCAGTTGCCAGGATCACTATGCCGGTTGGGGTTAAAAAGCTGATAATTTCGGCCAAATCCATTTCCATCGATATAGGCGGATGGATATTGTGAGCGAGGATCTCGCCCCATTGCCGTCGCTGCTCAGCGCCTATGCTGGCCCTGATGCGCCGCGTCATCGGTTGATCTGGGCGCTCGATGCCCGATTCTCGCGGCTCGTGGCGACGACGAGCGAGCCGATCATCGGGCAGATGCGAATGGCCTGGTGGAACGACGCCCTGACCGATGAAAGCGGCGTAAAGGGGCGCGGCGAGCCGTTGATCGATGCGATGCGGAAGCTGGACGCGCTGCCGCCGTGCGGCCTGTCGCAATGGCTTGACGGCTGGGAGGCGCTGATCGGGGAGGTCGATCTTTCCGGCTATGCGGAGGGACGAGGCGGTGGCCTGTTTCGGGCGCTGGCGGGGCGGGAGGATATTCCATCCTGGCTCGACCGCGCGGGGGCGGCCTGGGCGTTGTGGGATTTGTCCGGACATGGTGCGGACCGGGAAGTCGCGGGCAGGGCAATAGAGCTGGCGCGAGGATATATAACCGGCGGCAGGCTGGCTTGGCCAAAGCAATGGCGCCCGTTGCGGATCGCCTATCAGCTCGCGCGCCGCGACATAGAGGAAGGCCGATGTGCGCCGGCGGGATTGACCGCTGCGCTATATTGGCGATTGGTGCGCATCGCATTGTTGGGGCGATAAGGGGGATAGTGTGGAACGAGTTCTGGGGGGCGCGATGGCCGCATTGCTGCTGGCGGCGGGCGGGCTGTTCTGGTGGCAGGGGCGGGCGAACAATGAACCCGTGCCCCAGCCCCTGATCGGATCGCCCCCGCCGCCTGCCGTCGACGCCTTGCCGGAAGGCGATCCGGACGCTTCGGGCGATGCGCCGCCCATGCCTGGCGAAGCGTCGCCGCAAAGCCGCGAGCAGAAGCGCTTTGGCCGCTACGACCGCAATCGCGACGGCTTCATCACGCGGGTCGAGATGATGGGCAGCCGCGTCAAGGCGTTCAAGGCGCTCGACCGCGACAATGACAATCTCCTCTCCTTCGAGGAGTGGGCGGTGACGACGTCGGATCGCTTTGCCAAGGCGGACGGCAATGGCGACGGCAGGCTGACCCCAGCGGAATTCGCGACGACCGCGCCGAAACGCGCGGCCGCCGCCAAATGCAGATGCTGAAACGTCAGGCTGGCTGAAGTTCGCCCAGCCAGGCGCCCAGCGCGGCGCGGGCGCGGGATGTCATGGCTTCCTTGCGCTGCTTCTTCTTCACGTCGTCGAGCGGGGGGAAGAGGCCGAAATTGACGTTCATCGGCTGGTAATCCGCCGTCTCGACATTGCCGGTCACATGGCCCAGCAGCGCGCCGAGCGCGGTTTCCGGCGGCAGCGGCGCGAGCGGCCGGCCCAATATCTCCGCTGCGGCAAAGCGCCCGGCGAGCAGGCCTATGGCCGCGCTCTCGACATAGCCCTCGCAGCCCGTGACCTGTCCGGCAAAGCGGATATGCGGGGCGCTTTTCAGGCGCAAGGTGCCGTCCAGCAGCTTGGGGCTCTGGATGAAGGTGTTGCGGTGAAGCCCGCCCAGCCGGGCGAATTCCGCCTTTTCCAGACCGGGGATGGTGCGGAACAGTTCGACCTGCGCGCCATGCTTCAGCTTGGTCTGGAAGCCGACCATGTTCCACAGCGTGCCCGACGCATTGTCCTGCCGCAGTTGCACCACCGCATAGGGCCAGCGGCCGGTGCGCGGATCGTCCAGTCCCATCGGCTTCATCGGTCCGTGGCGCAATGTTTCCGGGCCACGCGACGCCATGACTTCGATGGGCATGCAGCCCTCGAAATAGGGGGTGTCCTTTTCCCATTCCTTGAAGTCGCTCTTCTCGCCGTCAAGCAGGCCCTGGACGAAGGCCTGATACTGCTCCCTGTTCATGGGGCAGTTGATATAGTCCTTCCCCTCGCCGCCGCCGGGGCCGATCTTGTCCCAGCGATTGGCCATCCAGCATTTGTCCATGTCGATGCTGTCGAAATGCACGACCGGCGCGATGGCGTCGAAAAAGGCGAGATGGTCGATGCCCGCCGCTTGCCCGATGCTGGCGGCCAGAGCGGGGGCGGTCAGCGGGCCGGTGGCGACGATGGTCATGCCCTCTGTCGGCAGGGCGTCGATGCGTTCGCGCACGATCTCCACATTGGGATGCCCGGCCAGTGCCCGGGTGACGCCTTCGGAAAAGATGTGGCGGTCGACCGCGAGCGCTGACCCGGCGGGAACCTTGGCCGGTTCCGCCTGCGCCATGATGAGGGAGCCCAGCCGCCGCATCTCCTGATGCAGCAGCCCCACGGCATTCTTGTCCGCATCGTCGGAGCGGAAGCTGTTGGAGCAGACCAGTTCGGCAAGGCCATCGGTCTGATGCGCGGGCGTCATGTCGCCGCTCCCGCGCATTTCCGACAGGCGGACCTTCACGCCGGCCTGCGCCAATTGCCATGCCGCTTCCGTGCCTGCCATACCGCCGCCGATGATGTGAACCTGATGCTTCGCCACTTTGCCCATTCTTCAATTCATGCGTTGTGGTGGGGCGTTTAGGTCAAAAGCGAGAAAAAGGAGAGCGCAAAATGATCGACCATATCGGCTTTGCGGTCAGTGACGCCGGACGATCGCGCGATTTCTACGATGAACTGCTGGGCGCGATCGGCCTCAGGCGGTTGCGGACGGTCGCTGCGGCGGAAAATGGCAGCGGCGGGGATGCCCATGGCTATGGCCGGGATGAGGACGCCTTCTTCTGGTTCGGTGACAATGAAGCGGTGGGTGAGGGGACGCATGTCGCCTTCCGGGTCGAGAACCGGGCGATGGTCCACGCCTTTCACGCGGCGGGGCTGCGCGCCGGGGGCAAGGATAATGGCGCGCCCGGCCTGCGGCCCCGCTATGGCGCGAGCTATTACGCCGCCTTCATCCTCGACCCCGACGGCATCAATGTGGAGGCGGTATGCTATGCGATGGAGGAGCCGAGCGCTTCGGTGGACGGGGACGCGCCATAATAGGCGCTCTCGTCCAAAATCCCCTCCCGCTTGGCGACGATGGTGGCGACCAGCACCTGCCCCGCGACATTGACGGCGGTGCGGCCCATGTCGAGGATCGGATCGATGGCGAGCAGCAGCCCGGCGCCCTCCAGCGGCAGTCCGAGCGTGGAAAGCGTCAGCGTCAGCATCACGATCGCGCCGGTCAGGCCCGCCGTCGCCGCCGATCCGACGACGGAAACGAAGACGATCAGCGCATAATCCGCCGCATGAAGGGGAATGCCGTAGAAGCCGGCGACGAAGATCGCCGCCAGCGCCGGATAGATGGAGGCGCAGCCGTCCATCTTGGTGGTCGACGCCAGCGGAATGGCGAAGGCGGCATAGCCCCTTTCCACGCCCATGCGCTCCGTCACGGCTTCGGTGACGGGCAGCGTGCCGACCGAGGATCGCGAAACGAAACCGAGCTGGATCGCCGGCCACGCCTTGGCGAAGAAGGGCAGCGGCCTGAGCCCGTTTGCCGCCAGCAGCAGCGGATAGACGACCAGCAGCACCAGCGCGAGGCCCAGATAGACGGCTCCGGCAAACCCGCCGAGCTGGGCGAGCGCGCTCCAGCCATAGGTGGCGATGGCGCTGCCGATCAGGGCGGCGGAACCGATGGGCGTCAGCCGGATGATCCAGCCCAGGATGGCGCGGACCACCGCCAGTAGGGAGCGGACGAAGGCCAGGAAAGGCTCTGCCTTCTCTCCGACCTTCAAGGTGGCGAGGCCGACGGCGATGGAGATCACCAGCAATTGCAGGATGTTGAAGGAAAGCGTGGTGGTCGCGCCGCCATCGTTCAGCTTGGTGCTGGCGGACAGGGCGAAGCTGTTGCCGGGAACCAGCCCCTTCAGGAAATCGAGCCAGCCACCGACGGAGTCCGTCTTGCCGATCGCCAGCGCCTGCCCGTGCAGGCCAGAGCCCGGCTGGACGACCAGGCCGATGGCAAGGCCGATGACGACCGCGATCAGCGCCGTGATCGCGAACCAGAGCAGGGTCTGCCCCGCCAGTCGCGCCGCATTGTCGAGCGCGCGCAGATTGGCGATGGAGGCGACGATGGCCGCGAACACCAGCGGCGGCACCACGGCCTTCAGCAGGGAAACGAAGATCGACCCCGTCGTCTTGAGCGCGGTCGCCAGCCAGTTGAGGTCGCCGCCCGGCGCGGTCCCCATGGCTCGCGCCGCCAGACCGAGCAACAGGCCGACCGCCATGCCGACCAGAACCTGAAATCCGAAACTGCGATAGTTGATGGCCATGGGTGCATTCCTTCGGGCGACCGGCGCGCGATATGGTGAGCGATGCCGTCAAATGCGCGCAAGCAATTCTTTATGGGGGTGAACGCGGATAAGGACGCCCTCTTTCCGCGACTGGGACAGCAAACGGATTGGCTGTCGCAATCCACTATGCCACAGAATGGTCCTTGGTCCAGCAGGAGATGCGATTTGAGGAAATGGCGGGCGGTTCTTGCGGTCCTGACCGCTCCGGTGCTGTTCCTGCCGCACCCCGCGCAGGCCGCCGGCGACCCGGCATTGGCCAAGGACATTCTCGTCAGATCCATTGCGTTCCGCACGGTGGAGGGAGAGGGGCAGGTGCCCCGCCTCGCCGCCTATTATGCCTCGCTGCTGCAGCAGGCGGGATTTGCGGCGGGGGATGTGGAGATCACGCCGATGGGTGAGACGGCGAGCCTGGCCGCGACCATTCGCGGCAGCGATCCGCAGCTCAGGCCGCTGCTCCTGATCGGCCATATGGATGTGGTGGCCGCCAATCCGGCGGACTGGGCGCGCGATCCATTCCTGCCGGTCGAGGAGGATGGCTATATTTTCGGGCGGGGCGCGGAGGACAATAAATATGATGTCGCCATGATGGTGGCGACGTTGATGGGCCTGAAGAAGGAAGGCTGGCGACCGCGGCGGACCGTCACCCTGCTGCTGTCGGGCGACGAGGAAACCCATATGCGGACGAGCAGGGCGCTGGCGGAGAAATATAAGGACGCCGAACTGCTGCTGAACGGAGATGGCGGCGGCGGGCTGCTGGACGAGGGCGGACGGGCGGTGCTCTATCAATTGCAGGCTGGCGAGAAAAGCTATGCGGATTTCGAGATCGCCTTCACCGATGCGGGCGGCCACAGCAGCGCGCCGACGCCTGGCAACCCGATCTATCGGCTGGCGCGGGCGATCGACCGCATCGCGGCCTATCGCTTCGCGCCGATGCGCAATGAACTGACCAGGGCATCGCTGGCCCTTTCGGCGGAGCGGATCGGCGGGGCCGTGGGTGAGGCGATGCGGCGCTATGCCGAGACGGGGGACCGGAAGGCGGCTGACCTGCTGTCGGACTATCCCGAATTTGTGGGGCAGGTGCGGACGACCTGCGTCGCCACCATGGCGCAGGCGGGCCACGCGCTCAACGCGCTGCCGCAAAGCGCGAAGGTCGACGTCAACTGCCGCATCTTTCCCGGCATTGCGGTGGATGCCGTGAAGGCGGAACTGGCGCAGGCCATTGACGATCCGGACGCCAGGATCACCACGCTGGACGACCCGCAGGCGAGCGATGCGTCACCGCTCCGCGAGGATGTGGTGAAAGCGGTCAAGGCAGCGGTTTCGGCTCGCTATCCGGATATTCCCGTCATACCTTCCATGTCGGCGGGGGCGACGGACAGCCTCTATTTCCGGGCGCTGGGGGTACCGAGCTATGGCGTTTCCAGCCTGTTCCAGCGCGGCGAGGACGGCTTTGCCCATGGGCTGAACGAACGCGTGCCGGTGGCGGGGATACCGCAAGCGCTCGACCAGTGGGAGCGGATGGTGAAGGCCCTGGCGGGGTAGATCGCCTTCCCCATGGGCTCCCGCCTTTGCAGGAGCCCATTGCAGGTCGGTCGTTTCAGCGCTGCGTGGCGACGCTGTTGGCCGCAGACAGCACCGCCTGAACCGAGGCCGTGGCGACATCCGTATCCGTGCCGATCCCGAAGATGGTCCGGCCATCGGGTGTGCGGCATTCGACATAGGCGGCCGCCGCGACATCCGTACCCGCGCCGATCGCATGCTCGCTATAGTCGGCGACCTCCAGATCGACCCCCAGTTCATCGCGCAGCGCCGCGAGAACCGAGGAGATCAGGCCGTTGCCGCGTCCGGAAATGCTCCGTTCGCCACCCTTGTGCGTGATCTTGCCGGTGAAGATGCGGTCGCCCGCCGCGCCGCTCTCATGATAGTCGATCAGGCTGTAGGGCTGTTCGCCCGTCAGGCGATAATGGGTTTCGAAGGCGGTCCAGATGTCGGCGGCGTTCAGTTCGCGGCTGCTTTCGTCGGCCAGCGCCTGCACGACCTTCGAAAAATCGGCCTGCATGCGCTTGGGCAGCTTCAGCCCCTTGTCCTGTTGCAGCACCCAGGCGACGCCGCCCTTGCCGGACTGGCTGTTCACCCGGATCACCGCTTCGTAATCGCGGCCCAGATCCTTGGGGTCGATCGGCAGATAGGGCACGTCCCAGATCTGGTCGTTGCGCGCTTCCTGCGCGGCGAAGCCCTTCTTGATGGCGTCCTGATGGCTGCCGGAAAAGGCGGTGAACACCAGTTCGCCGGCATAGGGATGGCGCGGGTGGACGGGCAACTGGTTGCAATATTCGACGGTCTGGATGACTTCATCGATGTCGCTGAAATCCAGGCCGGGGTTGATGCCCTGCGTGTACATGTTGAGCGCCACGGTCACCAGATCGCAATTGCCGGTGCGCTCGCCATTGCCGAACAGGCAGCCTTCGACGCGATCCGCGCCCGCCATCAGGCCCAGTTCCGCCGCCGCCACGCCGGTGCCGCGATCATTATGGGTGTGCAGCGAGATGACGACGCTGTCGCGCTTGCTGATGTTGCGGCAGATCCATTCGATCTGGTCGGCATAGATATTGGGCGTCGCCGCCTCTACCGTGGCGGGCAGGTTCAGGATCAGCGGACGCTCCGGCGTGGGCTGGAGGATTTCCATCACCGCTTCGCAGCATTCCAGGCTGAAATCCAGCTCGGCAGTGGAAAAGGTTTCCGGCGAATATTCGAAATGCCAGTCGGTGTCGGGCTGCTTCGCCGCATTGTCGCGCAGCAGCCTCGCGGCGGTGATCGCGATGTCCCTGATCTGCGGCTGGTCCATCTGGAACACGATGTTGCGCCAGGCGGGGGATACGGCGTTATAGACGTGGACGATGGCCTTCTTCGCGCCGCGCAGGGATTCGAAGGTGGTGGCGATCAGGTCTTCGCGCGCTTGCGTGAGCACCTGAGGGAACACATCGTCGGGGATCGCGCCGTCGCGCACCAGGCCGGAGATGAAGTCGAACTCGGTCGCGCCAGCACTTGGGAACCCGACCTCGATCTCCTTGACGCCGACCTTCACCAGCAGGTCGAAGAAGCGGCGCTTCTTTTCCGCATTCATCGGGTCGATCAGCGACTGGTTGCCGTCGCGCATGTCGGTCGACAGCCAGCGCGGCGGGGCGGTGATGACGTTCGACGGCCACTGGCGGTTCGGCAGGTCGACCTGAGGGAAGGGGCGGTATTTCAGCGAGGGATCGGTCAGCATCATGACGAAAATGGCTTCTCTGCATACGGGCGAGCCTGTCCAAAGGATTGCGGCCTGCCCGGTGGTACGACTATCTGCTTGATTATGCCCTTAGGCGGATTGCCGCGTCATTCAAGCGAAGAGCAGCACAAAAACCACGCCTAAGGGCGTGTAAGTCGTAGCAGGGGAAGAAGCGCGCGCTGCATGATGGGAGCGCCATAGCCCGAATCGACCGGCAAGCGCAAGGGGGAGGACACAGGCCCTCGCTCCTCCCGATTGCGGAAGGAGTGGGGAGGGGCGCGGCGTCACCGGCGCGCCGACCGGTTAGCGAAGAAGCTCGCTTCGCTCGCGCCCTTCCCAACCCCCTCCCGCGGGCGGGAGGGGGATTGTCGTTCGTGCCCGTGGCTTATTTCTGGAAAGCGACGACGATCTTCAGTTCCACGGCGTCACCGACCATCGGCACGCCATAGCCCATGCCGAAATCGCTGCGCTTGATCGTGGTCGTGGCGACGAAGCCGGCATTTTCCTTGCCGCCCATCATCGCCGGCGCCTTGCCCGCGCCGTAGAATTCGGTGTCGAGCGTCACCGGCTTGGTAATGCCCTTGATGGTCAGGTTGCCGGTGATTTCCGCCTCGTTGCCCTGCGCTTTCACGCCCGTCGACACGAAGGTCGCCTTGGGGAATTTGGCGGAGTCGAAGAATTCCGGCTTCATCAGATGTTCGTCGAGCTTGGCGATGCCGGTCTTGAGGTTCGTCACCGGAACCTCGACCGAAACCTTGGCGGCCGAGGGGTTTTTCGGATCGAGCGTCAGCGTGCCGGTCGATTCGGAAATGACGCCCAGATTGTTGGTGAAGCCCATATGGTCGTAGGCGAAGAGGATCTGGGTGTGGCCGGGATCGATCGTATAGGTGCCGCCGGTCACGCGCGTGGCGTCCTTCGCGCCGGGGGCGGGCGGCATCTGCTGGGCGATGACGGCGCTGCCGCCAGCAAGGGCGACAAGGGCGGCGGCAGGGATCAGATATTTGCGCATGAAGGATAATCTCCGAAAGCGATCAAGGGACGCCGCTACGATAAGCGACGTCCCTTGATTGTTCCAGAGCCGTAACCGGAAACAAAGGGTTACCGGATCGGCTACCTACCACCCCGTTGCCGGATGGCGGGCAGGCGCTCAGTTCTTGTCCTTGTCGACCAGCTTGTTGGCGCCGATCCAGGGCATCATGGCGCGCAGCTTCGCGCCGGTTTCCTCGATCGGGTGACGCTGCGAAGCGATGCGGCTTGCCTTGAGTTCCGGCTGGCCGGCGCGGTTGTCGAGCACGAAATCCTTGACGAAGCGGCCCGACTGGATGTCGGCCAGGACGCGCTTCATTTCCTTCTTCGTCTCTTCGGTGATGATGCGCGGGCCGGTCTTGATGTCGCCATATTCGGCGGTGTTCGAGATCGAATAGCGCATGGTGGCGATGCCGCCTTCATACATCAGGTCGACGATCAGCTTCAGTTCGTGGAGGCATTCGAAATAGGCCATTTCCGGGGAATAGCCCGCCTCGACCAGCGTTTCGAAACCGGCCTGGACCAGCGCGGTGGTGCCGCCGCACAGCACGGCCTGCTCACCGAACAGATCGGTTTCGCATTCCTCGCGGAAGTTGGTTTCGATGATGCCGGAGCGGCCGCCGCCGACGCCCGAAGCGTAGGAGAGGGCGATGTCATGGGCATTGCCGGTCGCGTCCTGATGAACGGCGATCAGGCAAGGCACGCCGCCGCCGCGCAGATATTCGCCGCGGACGGTGTGGCCCGGGCCCTTGGGCGCGATCATGATGACGTCGACGTCCTTGCGCGGCTCGATCAGCCCGAAATGCACGTTGAGGCCGTGCGCGAAGGCCAGTGCCGCGCCGGGGCGCAGATTGGCGTGGATGTCGGCGGCATAGACGGCGGCCTGATGCTCGTCGGGCGCCAGGATCATGAGCACGTCGGCCCAGGCGGCCGCTTCGGCGTTGGGCAGCACCTTGAAACCCGCGCCTTCGGCCTTCTTGGCGCTGGGCGAACCGGGGCGCAGCGCGATGGCGATTTCGGCAACGCCGGAATCGCGCAGATTCTGCGCATGGGCGTGGCCCTGGCTGCCATAGCCCAGAATGGCGACCTTCTTGCCCTTGATCAGGCCGATGTCAGCGTCGCGATCGTAATAAACCTTCATTTGACGTTCCTTCTTTCCGTTCGGGTGGCGCCTTGCGGAGCCGAGATTTGCGGTGAGGGGGACCACCTGCGCGGCGAGGGGACCGCCCTCACCCTCCCATCGCTTTGCGGCGTCGAAAAGAGGCACATGACTCTTTTCGACCTCCCTCTCCCGGCGGGAGAGGGGTGATTTCTTCAGTTCGGCTCCTTGCCGCGGATCAGGCCGACGACGCCGGTGCGGCCGACCTCCACCAGGCCGATCTGCCGCATGAGGCCGACGAAATTGTCGATCTTGTCGGTGGTGCCCGTGATCTCGAAGATGAAGCTCTCGATCGTCGTGTCGACCACCTTCGCGCGGAAGACGTCGGCCAGGCGAAGCGCCTCGATCCGGTCCTCTCCCACGCCCGCGACCTTGACCAGCGCCAGTTCGCGTTCGACGAAGGGGCCGTTGTCGGTAAGGTCGGTCACCTTGTGCACCGGCACCAGTCGTTCGAGCTGGGCGATGATCTGGTCGATCACCTTGGGCGGGCCGCTGGTGACGATGGTGATGCGGCTGATCGCATGATCGGGGGTGATGTCGGCCACGGTCAGGCTGTCGATATTATAGCCGCGCGCGGTGAACAGGCCCGCGATGCGCGCCAATATGCCCGCCTCGTTCGAAACCGTCAGCGACAGGACATGCCGCTCGCTAATCTCTTCCTGAATATGCATCAGATGCTTCCGTTGTCCGGTTCTTCGCGCTCATGGCGCTCTGAAATCATGCCCGTGAAGGCGTAGTGCCATGCGCCGTCGTCGCGATGGGCGATCCGCACCGGGAAGCCCGCGATCGCATCGAACATCCGCGCCAGATGCTCGCCCACATAGCGCGGGCTGACCAACAGGCGGCCGATGTGGCGTTCGTGAAAATCGAAGCCCGCGTCCAGATGGACTTCCCAATCCCCATTCTCCGGATCGGCATGGTCCACCGTCCAGCCGGTCAGTTCGGACCTGCCGGCCAACCGTTCGAAATCGAAAGGTTCGCTCACATGGATGCGGAGCTTCAGATGTTGCGTCACGCCGCCATCCTCACACCAGCGCCTTCGCCTCGTCCGACATGACGCCTTCCACCTGGCTGGGGTCGAGCAGCATGTCGGTATGCGCCGCGCCCGACGGGATCATCGGGAAGCAGTTGGAAAGCTTCGCCACGCGGCAGTCCACGATCACCGGACCGGGCGTGTCGATCATCTGGCGGATGCCCGCCTCCAGTTCCTGCGGCCCCTCGATGCGGATGCCGGTCCAGCCATAGGCCTCCGCCAGCTTCACGAAATCGGGCAGGCTGTCGGAATAGCTGTTGGAATAGCGGCTTTCATAGGTCAGTTCCTGCCATTGGCGGACCATGCCCATATATTCATTGTTGAGGATGAAGATCTTGACCGGCAGGCGATACTGGCTGGCCGTCCCCATTTCCTGGATGTTCATCTGGATCGATGCGTCGCCCGCGACGCAGACCACCAGACTGTCCGGATTGCCCAGTTGCGCGCCGATGGCGGCCGGGAAACCGTAGCCCATGGTGCCGAGGCCGCCGGAGGTCAGCCATTTATTGGGCGCGTCGAAGCCGAAATGCTGGGCGGCCCACATCTGGTGCTGGCCGACCTCGGTCGTGATGATGACGTCACTGGCCGATCGCGAAGCCTTGTAGAGCTGGGCGATCGCCTCCTGCGGCATGATCTCTTCGCGGCTTTCCGGATAGGCGAGGCTGTTGCGCGCGCGCCAGCCGTCTATCCGCGCCCACCATTCGCCAAGGTCCGCCGCCTTGTGCCCGCGATCCTTCCAGAGTGCGATCATGTCCGCCAGGGCGTTGCCGACGTCCGCGATGATCGGCAGGTCGACCTCGACCGTCTTGTTGATCGAGCTGCGGTCGATGTCGATGTGGATCTTCTTCGCATGCGGGGCGAAGGCGTCCAGACGGCCCGTCACGCGGTCGTCGAAACGGGCGCCGACGCAGACGATCAGGTCCGCCTTGTTCATCGCCCAATTGGCTTCATAGGTGCCGTGCATGCCCAGCATTCCAAGCCACTGGCCGGACGAAGCGGGAAAGGCGCCCAGACCCATCAGCGTCGAGGTGACGGGCGCGCCGGTCAGCGCCGCGATCTCCCGCAGCAGGGTCGAGGCTTCGGGACCGGAGTTGATGACCCCGCCGCCGGTGTAGAAGATCGGACGCTCCGCAGCCGCCAGCATCTCGACCGCGCTGGCGATGGCGGCCGGGTCCGCCTCGGTCTGCGGGCGGTAGCTGGCATGTTCGAAGCTTTCCGGCTTCCTGTAGGGCGCGGTGGCGATCTGGACATTCTTCGGAATGTCGATGACGACCGGGCCGGGGCGGCCGGTAGTGGCGATGTGGAACGCCTCATGGACGACGCTCGCCAGCTTGCCGGGCGACTTCACCAGATAGTTGTGCTTGGTGCAGTGGCGTGTGATGCCGACCGTGTCCGCTTCCTGGAAAGCGTCCGTGCCGATGAGCTGCGTCGGAACCTGTCCGGTGATGACGACCATCGGGATCGAATCCATCAGCGCGTCGGTGATGCCGGTGACGGCATTGGTCGCGCCGGGGCCGGACGTGACGAGCACGACGCCGGGCTTGCCGGTGGAACGGGCATAGCCTTCCGCCATATGGGTCGCGCCCTGTTCGTGGCGAACGAGCACATGGCGGATCTTCGGATGATTGAAGAGTGCGTCATAAATGGGCAGCACCGCGCCGCCCGGATAGCCGAACACGACCTCGACCCCCAGGTCGATCAGGCACTCAACCAATATGTCCGCGCCGCTCTTTTCGGCCACGATGGCTCCTTCCATTCGATAATTGCTGCGCCCTCTGCTCCAGAAGCGGAAGGATGGCAAGGCGGCTGCGTCTATTGGACATAAAATGGCAAGTCAATAGTTATTGTTGTAATTTTATTGCCAATTCATCGACAATTTCCATATTAATCTGTCGCGCCTCTCGGGGCCATTCCGGCGGAGGCTGGCGCGAAAACCAGGTATATTGCCGTTTCGCATATTGGCGAGTGGCGATCCGGCCGCGTTCCATCATGGTCTCCCGGTCGATTTCCCCTGCCATCCAGGCGGCGATTTCCGGTACGCCGATGGCGCGCATCACCGGCAGGTCGGGGGAGAGGTCGCGGGCGAGCAGCGCCTCGACTTCCGCTACGGCGCCGCCGTCCACCATCTGCCCGAAGCGCAGGTCGCAGCGCGCGATCAGCCAGTCGCGCGGAGGCAGCAGGATCATGGGCGAAAGGGCGATGTGCGGGCCTATGCCCCCGCTTTTGCGCCGCTGCCATTCGGACAGGGGCTGGCCGGTCGAGCGGACCACCTCCAGAGCGCGGGCGACGCGGCTGGTGTCGGCGGGGGCGAGGCGGGCGGCGGCGGCGGGGTCTTCCCTCGCCAGCGCGGCATGGGCCTCCGCCACTGGCATGGCGCGGACGGCAGCGCGGACGGCGGGGTCGATGTCCGGGACCGGGGCGATGCCGTCCAGCAGGGTGCGCAGGTAGAGCCCGGTGCCGCCGACCAATATGGGGAGCCGTCCGGCCTCATGCGCCTTGCCGATTTCATCGCGGGCTTCGGCGGCCCAGCGGGCGGCGGTGCAGGCTTCCGCGCCGTCGATATGACCGAACAGGCGGTGCGGGATACCGGCCATTTCCTCCTCGCTGGGGCGGGCCGAGAGGATATGGAGGTCGGCATAGACCTGGCTCGCATCGGCGTTGATGACGATGCCGTTCGCCGCGCGGGCCAGGCGAACCGCAAGCGCGCTCTTGCCGCTGGCGGTGGGCCCGGCAATAAGCGCCACGCGCGGGCGGGATTCGCCCTGTGAAGTGTCAGGAGTTTCCATGTTCGTTGCGACCTTAGTGGCAAGTGGCGCCTTGAGTCAGGACAATATTGCCGAGGCTGCCGGCCGGCTCGCCACGGCGGGTTGCACGCCGGTGGATAGCAAGTGGCTGGACGAGGGCAAGGCGGCGGATATTTTCTTTGGGCTTGATCGGATTGCCGCGCGCGCCGCGCTGACCGGCATTGGCGACCGCGTGGATGTGATCGTCCAACCGGTCGGGGGGCGGGAGAAGAAGCTGCTGATCGCCGACATGGACTCCACCATGATCACGGTCGAATGCATCGATGAACTGGCCGACTATGCCGGGATCAAGGCCCAGATCGCGGAAATCACCGAGCGGGCGATGCGGGGCGAACTCGACTTCGCCGGCGCGCTGCACGAACGGGTGGCCTTGCTCAAGGGGCTGGCGGACGCGGCCATCGACCAGTGCAGGGCCGAGCGGGTGAAGATCATGCCCGGCGCCCGTGCCCTGGTGCGCACGATGAAGGCGAGGGGAGCGAGGACGCTGCTCGTGTCGGGCGGCTTCACGCGCTTCACCGGACCGGTGGCGGAGGAGATCGGCTTCGATGCCGCCGTCGCCAATGTGCTGGAGATCGCGGACGGGGCCTTGCTGGGTACGGTGACGGTGCCGATCGTCGATGCGGCGCGCAAGCGGGCGGAACTGGAGGCGGCGATAGAGGGCGGGATCGACCGCGCGCTGACCCTGGCCGTGGGCGATGGGGCGAACGACATTCCGATGATCCAGGGGGCCGGGCTGGGGGTCGCCTATCACGCCAAGCCCAAGACGCGCGAAGCGGCGGCGGCGGAGATCGTGCATGGCGATCTGTCCGTGCTGCTCTATGCGCAGGGTATTGCTTCGGCGGAGTGGGTCGGGATTTGATCCCGGCGCGACCTGCTCTTGTTGAGGGGAACCGGTGAGGCGAGTGGTTCGAGCCCGTCCTGCCGCCTGAGCCGGGTTCCTGCCTGCGCAGGAGCATGGCGGGCTCGGGACGGCGGGAGCATCGCAGCCCGGCTCGGTTAACCGTTGCCTGGGCACGGCTCGTCGTCATTGCGCAGCGGTAATGGAATCGAATCCGACCGCCGGTCGTTACACTCGCGCTGCAACCCGCAGCGTCCACATTCTAACCGGCGCACGGTCCTCGCAGCGCCAAGGGAGAGGGTATGAAAATCAGGCTATTGGCACTTCTCGGCGGCACGGCGCTCGCATTGAGCGCATGCGCGTCGACGAGGGACGAACCCATCGCCCCCGCGCCGCCGGTCGGCCCGGGCGCGATCAGCGGCACTGTCGCGGCAGACCGCAATGGCGACGGCATCGTCGATGGCTATTATTCGCCCGACGGCATGTATCATGAGATTCAGGGACCGCCCTGTCCGCCGCCCCCGCCGCCTCCGCCGCCCTCCCGTCGCGGAGAACGCGGCTGATAAACGCAGTTGTCCGGGCGCGGCGCCTTTGCCGCGCCCCTTTCCTCCGTGCCGCCCTGCTTCCCGCGCTTCTGCTGACGGCCTGGCCCGGACACGCCATTGTGCAGCCCGGCGCGGTTGCGGACTCCCAGCGCACCAGCGTGGCGGCGGAAATCCGCTCGTCCGTGGGCGGCAAGCTGAGGGATTTCTACGCCCCGCGCGGCTATTGGCCGCTCTGGATCGAAAAGGGCAGGGTCGGGCCGCAAGCCGATGCCCTGATCGCATTGATCGAGGGGGCCGATGCGGATGGGTTGAAACCCAGGGATTATGAACCGCGCGAACTCAAGTCCCTGATGAAGGAGGCCGATGCGAACGGCGATCCCCGGCTGCTGGCGCGGGCGGACATCGCCTTGTCCAAGGCCTTCGCCGCGCTGGTGAGCGACATGCGCAAACCCTCGCGCAAGGTGAAGGTGCGCTATCTCGATCCGGAGGTGGAGCCGAAGGATGAGGAACCGAAGGAGATTCTGCGCGCCGCCGCAGTCGCGCCGTCCTTTGTCGACTATGTGCGTTCGTCCGGCTGGATGAGCCCCTTTTACGTGAAGCTGCGCGACGCCCGGGCGACTTTCGCAAGGCGTTGGGGCGGACTGCCGCAAGTGTCGGTGCCGACCGATGGGAAGCTGCGCCCCGGCATGAAGGCTGGCGCCGTGGCGCTTCGCCGCCGCCTGGGGTTGGAGGGCGGAACCGCCTATGACAAGGCGCTTGTCGCAAGGGTGAAGGCGTATCAGGGCGATCATGGCCTGAAGCCGGACGGTGTCGCGGGCGCTGCGACCATCGCCGCGCTGAACCGGGGCGATGATTATTATGACCGGCTGATCGCGCTCAATCTGGAACGAACGCGGCTGCTGCCCGGTCCGCAGGTGCGGCATGTGGTGGTCGATGCGGCCTCCGCCCGCCTCTGGTATTTCAGCAAGGGCGTGCAGGACGGCACGATGAAGGTGGTCGTCGGCGCGAAGGAAAGCCAGACGCCGATGATGGCGGGCATGGTGCGCTATGCGACGCTCAATCCCTATTGGAACGTGCCGTCCGATCTGGTCGAGCGGAAACTCGCGCCGCGAATGCTGAACGGCGCCTCGCTGACGAAGCTGCGCTATGAAGCGCTTTCCGACTGGAGCGCCAATGCGCAAAAGCTGGAGCCGGCCGCGATCGACTGGCGCGCGGTGGCCGACGGGCGCACCGAATTGCGCGTGCGCCAGCTTCCCGGCGGCGACAATGCCATGGGGAAGGTCAAGTTCATGTTTCCCAACGATCTTGGCATCTACCTGCACGACACGCCATCGCGCGACCTTCTGGCAAAGCCGGCGCGGCAGTTCAGCAATGGCTGCGTGCGGCTGGAGGATGCGCAAAGGCTGGGCCGCTGGTTCTTCGGCAAGCCGCTGAAGCCCGACAGCGACAAGCCGGAACAGCATGTGCCTCTGCCCCAGCCCGTGCCGGTCTATCTGACCTATCTGACCGCCGTGCCCACCGCGGGCGGGGTGCAGTTCATGCCCGACGTCTATGGACGCGACGGCATCTAGGCCGTAGTGACGATTTAATCATTTGAGCCATAGCATGATGCTGGCGAGTTTGACGAAGCCGAGGAAGTTTGCGGCGAGTTTGTCATAGCGTGTTGCGATGCGGCGCCACTGCTTGAGCTTGGC
>NZ_SEON01000004.1 GCF_004152845.1 Sphingobium fuliginis | reverse complement strand
TGCCGGAAAGCCCGCCAAGATCGCCATCACCGCCGTCATGCGAAAGCTCGTCGTCACCGCGAACGCCATGCTCAAAGCCGATCGATGCTGGACGCAATCTCCAGCTTGATCATCACGGATACTCTAAATCTTCCGCTTGAGGCCTAGCAGCCATGGCTTCACCCTGCGGGTCGGATGCGGCTTGCCGTCGAGCCGCTTCGCACGGATGATCCTGACCGGCTTGACGATCATCTGACCGCGCATCGGGCCCGATCCGCAGCAGGTCGGCACGGCGAGGATGCGCTTCACCACATCCATGCCCGCGACGACATGGCCGAAGGCGGCATAGCCGATATAATCGCCCCGCGCGTCCATGTTCGGCGTCGGCCCTATGGTGATGAAGAAATTGCCCATCGCGGAATTGGCGCGGTCGGGCCGCGCCATGGACAGCGTTGCGTCCAGATGCCTGATCCCCGTCCGCGTCGTCGGCTCATGGCGGATCGGCGGCAGCGAACGGCGCGCATCGGTATCGATGCCGCCCTGGATCAGCCCCAGCTTCGGATCGCTCTTGCGCCGCGCCGCGCGATAGAAGGTGACGCCGTCGAACCGGCCGTCATCGACATAGGTCAGGAAATTGGCGGAGGTTATCGGTGCCCGGCGATCGTCCGTCGCCACGATGATGGTGCCGAGCGAGGTTTCGATCGCCACGCGGGTGTGGCCCGGTTTCGGCGCGCTGGCAGGCAAGGCGAGGACGGAGCATGGCAGAAGGGCAATCAGCGGAACGACATAACGCAAGGCAGCAGGAGGCATCGGCAACAGGCACGCTTTCAGGGATTGATGTTCCGCCCCAGGCTAGAGCGCCGGCATGCGCGGCGCAACCGGGCGACGTCGGGGGGGGGAGGGAGGAGGCATCGTCCATCGAGATGAGGGCACATGCGCGGCATGGGCGGCGTTGCGCCTTCATGCATGCGGTCTATGGCGCGATTGCGATCACGAGTCTGAAGCGAGCGCCCTGTTCCGAAGGAAGCAGGTGAAGCTCGCCATGATAGGCGTCGAGCAGCGACCGGGCTATGGCGAGGCCAAGGCCCGTTCCGCCGTCTTCCCTCTTGCTGGTGAAGAACAGGTCGAAGATGCGCTGCCGGTCCCCCGGCGGAATGCCGGGGCCGTTGTCGGCAAAGTCGATCCATGCCAGGCGATCCTGCAAGGCGACCACGATGTCCAGCCGCGATGCGCCCGCCTGCCGCGCATTTTCCGCTATCGTCGTCAGCACGGCTTCCAATGCGGCTGCATCCACGATCAGCGGGGGGAAGACCTCGGGCAGATGCAGATCGATGACGAAATCCTCCGCCGTCAGCGCATCCGCCACCGACACCAGCAGCGGCGCGGCGTCCGTGCGCGCGTCGCTTTCGCCCACCAGCACGTCGGCGCGCGCCAGTTCCATCAGCCGCCGGACAAGGCGGGACAGCCGCTGGGCGTCGGCCGCCATATTGGTGAGGAACCGTTGCCGGTCGGCCGCCGCCATGTCCGCCCCATGATCCTGCAACAGTTCGATCGCGCCGGAAATGCCGGCCAGCGGCGTCTTGAATTCATGGCTGACCGAAGAGGCGAAGTCGCGCAGATAGCGGGAACGCTTTTCCAAGCTCTCCGCCATCTGCTCGAAATCCCGATAGAGCGCCCTGATTTCGACCACCTGCAGCGAGGGGTGACGCGGCGCGACCCGGCGGCCCAGCGCCAGGTCGCGGGTGGCGCGGCTCAGGCTTTCGATCGGGCGGACGATGGCGCGCGACAATATGGCCGACAGCAGCACCAGCAGCAGGAAGATCGCCACCACGCCCAGGGCGATCTTGCCGCGATCCTCGTACAGCCCCAGGAACAGCGCACGCGGCGAACGCGACACCAGCAGCACGCCCATCGGCTTTCCGTCGACGCGGATGGGCCGGGCATGATGCAGGCGGATGCTTGCCGCCCGGCTCAGCCATTCCAGCGGATAACGGGTGGCCGTCCCTTCATTTTCCCGCAGCACCGTTACGGCCCTGCCGCCCAGCGCCGCCCTGATCTCTGGCAGCGCGGCGAGACTCCGTCCGCCTTCCCGACCGTTCAGCACCACGCCGCGCCGGTCGAGCATCAGGATCGAAGACAGCGTCGTGACCTTGGTTTCGGCAAAGGCGGGCATCATCCGCCGCGCAAGCGCCAGGGCGCCGCCGTCCGGCCGGTCCCGCGTCGGGGCTGCACGGGGACGCGGCGGCAGGATGGGGGAGGAGCGCAGGTCCACCTCCGTCATCCGGTCATGATAGCGCACGGGCGTGGCGGGCTGGGCGGGATCGGCGGCCATGCCCCTGCCCACCACCGCCGCGCTCGCCGCCAGCGCCGCGCCCTGCGCCACAAGCTCGGCCTCCGTCCGGCGAACAAGCGCATTTTCATAGACCCGCAGGAAGATCGCCCCGAAACCCGGCAGCGCCGCCACGAACAGCAGGGTGCCCAGCAGGATCGTGCGCAAACGCAGCACAGGCCAATGCCGGGCTATCCACCCCTTCAGCCCTGCGATCATGCAGGCGGCGCCGTCCCGCTGCACCCGCCCAGCCGATAGCCGATGCCGGCCCGCGTCTCGATGATGTCGAAGCCGCCGACATCCGCGAATTTACGCCGCAGGTTGCGGATATGACTGTCCACCGTCCGGTCGGTCAGCGCAAAGCCCGGCCCGCGAAACCGGTCGATGATCTGGTCGCGGGAAAAGATGCGCGATGGCATGGCCAGCAGGGTGCGCAATATGGTGAACTCCGTCACGGTCAGGCTGACCTCCTCCGCCCCCCAATGCGCCGACCAGCTTTCCGTGTCGAGGGCGAGCCGCCCATGCCGGATCGTGCCGATCGCCTCCACCGCCGGCGGCCGGGCGGATGTGCGGCGCAGGATCGCCATGGATCGCGCCACCACTTCCCGAGGGGAAAAGGGCTTCACCACATAATCGTCGCCGCCAAGCTCTATGCCCAGCACCCGGTCGATCTCGTCATCGCGGGAGGAGAGGAAGAAGATCGGAACGTCATTATGCGCCCTCAGCCTGCGGCAGACCTCCAACCCATCCATGCGCGGCATGTTGATGTCGAGGATGACGAGGTCCGGCGCGTGCCGTTCGACCTCGGCCAGTGCGGCCTCGCCGTCGCTTGCCTCGATCGTCTCCAGCCCCGCCTTGCCGAAGGCGAAGACGAGCAACTGGCGGATATGGGGATCGTCGTCGACGATCAGGATCGTGCTGGGCATGGGGCATAGGATCATTTCCCCGTCTCCGCTGTCAACGCAGGAACCGCATCGGGGGCCACATGGCTGACCGGCAAGGGCGGCGGGACCAGCCTGCCGGCGCAGTCCCTGGGTCCCGATTTCAGGGGCGCGGGTGCGGTATCCGCCGCAATCGCCCGCGCCTGCTCCAGCCGTCCTTGCCCGGCCCAGGTCCAGCGCTGATCCAGTTCCGCCTCCAGCCTGGCGTGAAGCCGCAGCCTCACCGCCTGCACCCGCTCCCGGAATTCCGGCTGCAAACCGGGTCGCCGTTCCAGCGAGAGCAGGGGCAGGAGGGCCGAGTCCCCAAGCTCGCCCAGATAGCAGAGGTCGAGCGCCACGCCGTGTCCGCCGACCTCCCGCGCATGGCGCACATTCCATTCGGCCGCCACCGCCCCCAGATCGACGAAGCAGATGACGGTCAATAGCAGCCCCGCCGCCGCCAGATTGGCGTTGATCAGCCAGGACGCGCTCCGCTCCCGCAGCAGCCTCCAGCAGATCGCGGCCAGCCCGAAGCCGACCAGGGCCATCCAGACCAGCGCGGCGATCCGCAGGCGGGTAAGGGAATAGGCTTCGATATAATCCGCCGTGCGCAACATGGACGAGGCGACCAGGAAGACATTCTGCCCGATCCACAGCATCACCAGTCGCCGGATCGTCCCCAGGCGCGCGGTTTCCGATCCCGGCCGCAGCGTCACCAGCACGAACAGCGCGGCCAGCAATGCGGTCGCGATCAGCGGATAGGCGCCCCGATGGGCATAGTCCGCCATGGTCATGCCGCCGGGCATCGGCGCCCAGCCCCAGAGCCAGGCGATGTCCATCAGGTTCTGAAGCGCGAAGATCAGGTTGAAGACGACCAGCGACAGCGTCACCGAAGCGACCGACACGCCGGGCAGATGCCGGTCGTGCCTGCCGTCGAATGTCGGCAGCAGGCGCAGCGCCAGGCGCGGCCGCAGCAGGCCCCAGATCGCCGCGAACAGCAGCCCCCAGAAGGCCAGCCGCACGATCAGTTCGGGCGACGGTTCCGGCAGCAGCAGCGAGGAGAAGAATTGCTCGATCAGCGGATTGGCGGCTGAAAAGAGCGTCAGGATCACAACGCTGCCCATCAGCGGCAAAGCCAATGTGCCGAGCGCCGCGTGCAGGCTCCAGCGCCCGGTCCGCCCCGCCGCGCGCAGCTTCAACAGGCGCTTCAGATCGATCAACGGCCCGAATGGCGCCCGCAGCCCCAGCCAGATCAGCCGCTGGAACCAGCGCCATCCATCATCGAAGCGCGCCGTCGCCGGGATCAGCGCGGCCATGCCGGCCGCTACCCAGAACAGCGCCCAGGCCAGCAGGCTCGCATCATGGAGCAGGGCCAGCGCGAACAGCGCCGCCGCGGCCATTGCCAGCAAGGCCCTCCGGTCGCGCCGCAGCACGGGCCGCCCGGCCAGCAGCGCGCTCAGTACGGCCAGCGCGAACAGCCCCAGATAGCCGCCATGGAGATGCCGTTGGTAGAACAGCCAGTCCCCGATCCCGACGATCGTCAAGGCGACCGCCAGCTTCCAGCGAAAGCGCGCGAGCAAGGGCAAAGGCGGCGGCATGGCAGAGGAACCCATCAATCTATCTCCCTGAATGTCAGGGCAGAATGCGGCTTCCCGACGCAGACCGGTGCGTGCCGACGATCAATAATTGGCGCAGTTCCGGTGCAGAAAATGTGCACGGCGCAGCGGAAATGACGGATTTCCGCGGGAAAGGCCCGATGCTGGACGCCGGCGGTGCTGCACGCCGCGCCATTGCTCTCCACCCGTCGCTTGCCAGCGTCATTTCATCGCCCTTATTTTCTCTCTACCGAAGCAGTGGAGAAACGTGCATGCGCGCACATCTTGCAATCACCCTCGCTTTCCTTCCCGTTCTTGTCCTTTCCGGATGCGGTCAGGCGCCCGGCGGCTCCGTCTCCTATGAAGCGGTGAATGACGCCGCCCCGGGCGAAAATCGCGAGCGCTATGACGGCCATCCGGTCAGCCCGGTCCATCAGGTCGCGGCCGAGCCCGTCTCGACCTTCGCGGTCGATGTGGACACGGGCGCCTATGCCAATGTCCGCCGCATGCTGCTGGGTGGCCGGACCGTCCCTGCGGAGGCGGTGCGCACGGAGGAGATGATCAATTATTTCCGCTACGACTATCCGCTGCCCGACGATCCGTTCGTGCCCTTCAGCGTGACCACCGATCTTGCGACGACGCCCTGGAACCCCGGTACGCGGCTGCTGCGCATCGGCCTGCGCGGCTATGACGTGGCCCGGTCGCAACGGCCGCCCGCCAATCTGGTGTTCATGGTCGATGTGTCTGGATCGATGCAGGATGCCGACAAGCTGCCTCTGGTCAAGCAGGCGCTCTCCATGCTGGCCGACGCCCTGCGGCCCGACGACAGCATATCCATCGTCACCTATGCCGGCTTCGTCGAAACGCTGGTCGAGGGCAGCCATGACCCGGCGGAGATCAAGGCGGCGCTGGACGGGCTGGCCGCGAGCGGATCGACCGCGGGCGGCCCGGCGCTGGAGCGCGCCTATGACACGGCCCGCGCCCATTTCATCCCCGGCGGCATCAACCGCATCGTCATGGCGACGGATGGCGACTTCAATGTCGGCCTGTCCGATCGGGAAAGCCTGGAGGAGATGGTGAGGCGGAACCGGGAGGACGGCGTCACGCTCACCACCCTGGGCTTTGGCCAGGGCAATTACAACGACGCGATGATGGAGGCGGTGGCCGACCTCGGCAATGGCAACCATGCCTATATCGACAGCGCCATGGAGGCGCGGAAGGTGCTGGACGAGGAACTGTCCTCCACCCTCTTCACCATTGCCAGGGATGTGAAGGTGCAGGTGGAGTTCAACCCGGCGCTGGTCAGCCAGTATCGCCTGATCGGCTATGAGAATCGCGGCCTTGCCGAACAGGATTTTGCCGACGATCGCGTCGATGCGGGCGAGATCGGCGCCGGGCATCAGGTGACGGCGCTCTATGAGATCGTCCCGGCGGGCGAGGCGGGTTGGCTGGCTCCGCGCAGATATGCCGCCAATCGCGCCCCGGTCGTTCCGGCGGGGGACGGTGGAGAGATCGCGACGGTCCGCCTGCGCTACAAATTGCCTGAAGAGACGCGCAGCCGCCTGATCGAAAAGCCGGTTGCCTCCGCCCTCCTTGCCGAAGCGAGCATGCCGCGGCGCGACATGGCCTTTGCCGTGGCGGTCGCGGCCTTCGGACAGAAGCTGCGGGGGGACAGGCGGCTGGGCGACTTCGGCTATGCCGACATCGCCCGCCTGGCGGGCAGCCAGAATGACTATTGGCGGCAGGAATTCGTCCAGCTCGCCCGGCTTGCGGGCCATGACGCCGATCCATGGCTGAGGTGAACCCGGGGCGGGACCGGCCGTCCTGCGGCGGGACAGGGGTCACACGGTCGGCACCGTCCCGCCGTCGATGACATATTCGACCCCGGTGATGGCCCCCGCGCGATCCGACGCCAGGAAGGCGATGAGGTTGGCGACTTCTTCCGGCCTTGCCGGCCTGCCCATCGGTATTCCGCCCAGGGAGTCCATGATGATCTTCTTGCCCCGGTCGATGTCGCCGCCGTGTTCCGCCGCCAATCGGCGGGCCAGTTCGATGGAGGCTTCCGTTTCGATCCAGCCGGGCGAGACGCGCACGACCCGGACCCCGCTGGGCGCCACTTCCTTAGAGAGGCTCTTGCTGTAGGTGGACAGGGCTGCCTTGGCCGCCGCGTAAGCTGTCGTGGCTTCCGGCAGGGGCAGCTCCCGCTGGATGGAGGTCACATGGATGACCACGCCATGGCCCCGCGACACCATGTCCGGCACCAGTTCCCGGTCCAGCCGGACGGCGGGCAGCAGGTTGAGATCCAGTTCCTTGCGCCATTGGTCGTCGCTAAGCGCGGAAAAACCGCCTGCCGGAGAGGAGGAGCCGCCCAGCATGTGGACGATGATGTCCACGCCGCCCAGCCGGTCCTTCACCGCTTCCGCCAGTTCCGCGCAGCCCACGGCCGTGCTCAGATCGGCGGCGACGAAACGCGCATCCGGCATGTCGGCCGGGCGCGTCCGGGCGGTGGTCAGAACATCCGCGCCAAGGGTCTGGAAGAGGCTGACCGTAGCCGCCCCCGTTCCCCGCGTGCCCGATGTGATCAGCGCCCGCTTGCCCCGGAGGGTGAGAAACGGCGTCATGCGCCGAACTTCCGATGCGCCGCCGTCGACCCGATCAGCGGCCGGTCATGACGATCGGCCCTCATGGCACGATCTCCAGCTCAGCGATCTTCCCGCCTTCCAGCATGAAGAAATAGCGCAGGTCCAACGGACTGCCGGGGAAATCGCCTGCCAGATGGCAGGCCACGACAATGCGGTCACCCTCTTTCGCGAGGGAGAAGGGTTCGGCCGTATAATTATATTTTCTGGAGGACTCCGCTTTCCAGTGCCCGATTTTTGCTCGGCCCCGGTAGATATTGCCTTCATCCCTCACCACCGCTGTCTCGGTGAAACAGCGTGATACGCTGCCCGCGTCCTCGGCGCGGTCGGCTTCGAAATAGTCAACTATAGCCTTTGGCAGATCGATAGCCACGTCTCTTCTCCTTCCATTTCCGACAGCCGGGGATGCGTGCGTCGATCCCTGTCCGGCTCGATCGTCGCATCAATTTAGGGGTGGATATGCTGCGCGATAATCGGGATAAAGGGGGATACGGCATCCCGAAAAGCAGGACAATGGCAAGACATAGCCTGATCGAACTCGATTCCGTCATCGCCATCATGCGCAAGGGCTCTTTCCGCGCTGCGGCGATCGAGCTTGGCATGTCGACCACCGCGCTCAGCAATGCGGTGGGCAAGCTGGAGCACCAACTTGGCGTGCGCCTGTTCAATCGCACCACCCGCAGCGTTTCCTTGACCGATGCCGGTCGGCATTTCGTCGGCAAGGTCGGTCCCGCGCTCCAGGACATTCACGAGGCGATGGACGCTGCCCGGTCGCAGCAGGAGACGCCTTCGGGGACATTGCGCATCAATGCGTTCGCAACCGCTGCGCGGGAAATCCTTGCGCAACTCGTCCTCCCCTTTCTGCGGCGCTATCCGCAGGTTCATGTCGACCTGGTTACCGAAGGCCGGCTCGTGGATATCGTGGCTGACGGTTTCGACATCGGCATCCGCCACGTCGACCTGGTTCCCAGCGACATGATTGCAGTCCCCCTTGGCCGCTGTCGGCGCTACGCCGTCGTCGCTTCGCCCGCCTATTTCGGGCAGCGTGACAAGCCGCAGGTGCCGCCGGACCTTCTGACCCACCCATGCATTCGTGTCAGGCTGCCGAATGGAGCCCTTTACCGCTGGCAGTTCGAAAAGGATGGCCGGCAGGCTCAAATCGATGTCGACGGGCCGATCACACTGGATGAGGCCAGTCTTGCGCGCATTGCCGTCCTGGACGGTTTCGGCATAGGCTTCTTCATGGAATCCGATATTCAGGAAGACGTGGCCGCAGGACGTCTCGTTCGCGTTCTGGAAGACTGGACACCACCGCTTTCATCACTATGCCTCTATTATCCAAGCCGGCGAAATCCGTCCGCGGCGTTCAGGGCCTTCCTCGATCACGCCCGCGATTTTGCGGCATCGACGGTCGCGACGCGGGAAACCGGTTAGCAGCAGCGGAAGTTTGCCGTTGGAGGGCTGTATAGTTCTGCGATCCTTTATCGTGCTTTTGAGAGTGTAGATGATGAAATCTGGCAAACCGGCTTATCTGCTGCTGGCGGTTGCGGCGGGGACTTGCTCTCCAGCGGCGCTGGCCGGCTTCTACACCGGGGAAGAGCTTTACGAGCTTTGCTCCACTCCGCGCAGCAGCAATGATTATCTGGAGAAGACCTATGAGTGCATCGCCTATATCACCGGCGCCGTCGATGCATTCAATACGACGCGGGAGGTCAATAAACTGAAAAGTTGCATTCCGGCCGATGTGACGATCAGCCAGCTGAGGAATGTGACGGTGGATTATCTGCGCGACAATCCGGAAGAACGCAGCGCTTCGGCATCCAGGACCGTATTCGCTGCGACGCGAAAGGTCTGGCCATGCCCCAGGACAAGGAAGCGCTGACCCCGGCGGGCTACGTGCATCGGATCGGGCGTGATGGGGAAGGCCTGATGGGGCGGCGCTCGACATTCCCAACCCTGCTGACCAAGGCAATGTCATATATGATCTGAAGCGAACCTGCCGGTCATCCATTGGTCAACAAGCCTAATAGTTGGCTGAGAAATAGCAATTTGATGGAAAGCGAAGCCTGGAAGTAACTATGCGGCCTTGGGGGAAGCCGCACATTGAGGTTGAGATTGCTATTAGCCGCTAGCAGAATGCAACTCGCGTTGACGCGCCATAATGTCGAGGATCTGTTGCCGATCCTTGTCATTCCACTGCTGACGCTGCCGTCGATGGCGATCCTCATCCATTCTGGCCGCATTGATCTGGCCCCTTTCGCCCTCAGCGCATCGCTGCTGATGACGATCGGACAGATGGGTTTCTTTGTCGCGGGTGAAGTCGTCTCCGTTGATCGTCGCCAACAGTTGCTGGATATCATCGTCGCCAGTCCGGTATCCTATGCCGTTATTTTGCTTGGGCGGGTGGGCGTGCTCACCGCGCTCGGCATACTGGGATTTGAGGAGGGGTGGATAATCGCCTGGGGTGTCTGTCGCCGCCCAACCGTGCACTCGTTCTCAGCGTCGACGAGAAGTCCCAGATCCAGGCGCTCGACCGCGAGCAGCCGGTTCTGCCGATGATGCCCGGCGTACCTGAGCGCCGCACCCACAGCTACGTTCGGCACGGCACGACCTCGTTGTTCGCCGCGCTCGACATCGCCTCAGGCTTCGTGATCGGCAAATGCTACAAGCGCCACCGGGCAACCGAATTCCTCGACTTCCTCAAGCAGATCGACGCGCGGGTCAGCCATCTTGCCCTGCGGTGCAGCGGACCGACGGTTTAGGCTGCTGTCATCGGAAGATCTCTGAAAGCCAACTCAACACGGCTAGGGATCAATTCGGCACATCCTCTCGGAAACGCTCGATCTGATGCATGCGCTCGTGCAAAATGGTGACAATACCAACGGCACCATCGGACAAGATACGCCAATAGACATAATGATGCTCATACCGGCAATAGAAGCCTTCGACGCCGAGTCCCCGGGGGATATCCCGCCAAGCAATGCGGCGTTCGGCAATATCTTCAAAGCGAACAAAAAGGCAGCGAATATAACGGTCGGCCTGATCCTGTCCCCATTGCTCGCGTGTATAGTTGTAAATGTCATCTATCCGGCGGCCGGCGGCCGGCGGCGTGCTGCACGCGATAACTGATCATGAGACTTAGTTGCGAGCGTTACGGGCAATAATTGCGTCGGCATCAAGCGGCAGATATTCGTTCTCTGATACGGCAAATGCGGCGGTCAACTCGGCCTTTAAGAGCGCCAACCGTTCGCTCTCGACCCGTTCCTTGTCACGCCGAATCAGGTCTCGAACATACTCGCTCACATTTTCATAGGCCCCCGCCTCCCCGACGTTAGCGGACACAAAATCGCTGAGAGAGCCGCTGACGCGGACATTCAAAGTTATAGATTTCGACATAAGACCAGTCCCCTGTCCACAAGATAAGGAATAATGAGGACGGAAGCAAGGGCATACGTCAGCAGCAGTACGGGCAGCGCCGGTGACGACCCTTGCACTAACCCGCTCTACGGGAGGGTCGCTTGGGGCGCGTTAGTGCGGTAAATATGGGCCTTTAGCGGGCGAGGTTGCCCACTGAGGTTGGAAGTTTCTTCAGCGAAGAGGAACTTGCCGTGACTGTCTCGATCAACACCGCCCCGATCAGCCTACTGCGTCAACGGATGTAGCACGACATGATGATGCGCGGTCTCGGTCCCCACACCCAGAAGGATTATGTGCGCCATGTGAAGCGTCTGGCTGCCTTTCTCGGCCGCCCTCCCGACACGGCGACGCCTCGTCCGGCCGCACATGACGCTTGGTCGCCATGAAGCTGTGCACGGTTGCCGCCATTGGTCCGTCGCCTCGTCGTCGTGGGCTGGACGAATGCGGTCGAGACGGCGTGGCAGAAGGTCAGCGGAACTTATTCGCTCTGCTTTGACTGGGATTTCGCGCCCAACTGGGTGATCGAAAACATCGACTGGTCAGATCCGGCAAATCCGTATCGGTTGCCGACGACATCGGCACCAACTTGTGCACACCCCATGCACCGAAAGTCGATACAATGTTGATACATGTTCGTGTTATGATAATGTATTATCAATATCGATACGGTGGAGATGGTTATGCGTGTGCGAGTGAAAAAGTGGGGTAATAGTGCTTCGGTCAGGATTCCTTCCTCGATTATGGCCGCGGCTGCGCTGCATATCGATCAGGAGGTGGATGTCAGGGAAGAAGAGGGCCGGGTCATCATCGAGCCGATCACCGCACCTGCCTTCACTCTTGAGGGGTTGCTGGCGGGCATGAAGCCTGAAAACTTTCCTGAAAACGTCGATTTCGGTCCGCCTGTCGGCAATGAGCTTTGGTAATGGCCAAATATGTCCCCGACATGGGCGATATCGTCTGGCTAAACTTTGATCCCCAGGCTGGACATGAACAGGCTGGTCATCGACCTGCCCTTGTCCTGTCACCGGCAGCCTATAATCGCGTGCGCGGGATGATGATTTGTTGTCCTATGACGAGCAAAATCAAAGGCTATCCCTTTGAGGTGTTAATCAGCCAGAACCTGCCAAGTGCTGTATTGGCAGATCAGCTCAAAAGTGTTGACTGGATGACACGGAAGGCGACCAAAAAAGGAACAGTATCGCAAGCGGCGCTGCTGGAAGTTCAGGCAAAAATCCGTGCTCTGTTGGCGATTTAACCTATATCTCGTCAGGCGATTTTTCTGCCCCATGGGCAGCGTTCCCCGGCAAAAAATCTCGCGGGCGATCCGCTGGAAAGGATGGCGGCATGCCGACCTGCCTCGTGCGTGCATGATGAAGGCAGTCCGTCTGCCTCGACGTTTTTCGGCGTGGTCAGCGGAGGCGATCACTCTTTGCCCGGTTACCAGGCGCAAACGCCGCAGTCTTCGTCAATCTGTGTCTTGCATGCTACTATCATAAAGTGATATTCATCATCGACAGAGGAGTTTGGCCATGCCTTCCAGTTTCACCCTGGGGCCGCATTTCGAGGGCTTCATCAAGCAGCAGGTGAACAGCGGCCGCTACGCGTCTGCCAGCGAGGTCGTTCGCGACAGCCTCCGGCTGCTCGAAGAGCAGGACGCCATCCGCCAGGCTCGGCTTGACGCGCTCCGTGCCGAGATCGAACGGGGCGCTGCCAGCGGCCCGGGCATTCCCGCCAGTGAGGCTTTCGCGAACGCCCGGCAGCGGATCGCGAATATGGCCGCCGGCGCTACCGATAGTTGATGGGTCTCGAATTTTCGCCGGCTGCTGCTGCTGATCTTGTCGCGATCGCCACCTTTACCGCGCGCGACAATGTTCTTCTGGCCGTCACCTTCGTTGATGAACTCGAAGGGGCTTGTGCGAAGATCGCCGACTTCCCCCGGTCCGGCGTTGCCCGGCCTGAGATTCGTGCCGGGCTCCGGTCCAAGCCGCACGGCAGCTATGTTATATTCTACAGCGTTTTGGTTTCGGTCATCCGCATTGAGCGCATTCTGCATGGCCCAGCGCATCGAGCGCCGCGATCCGTACCCGATCCCAGTTTGGCCAATGACCACCTTTACGCCGTATTGCTTCGGCCGCGTCGAGCGCGGCTATCGCCTCCGCCGCGCGGCCCGCAGCCAGCAGGCGCTCGGCAATGGCTGCGGCTATCGCGGGATTATGGCGCTGGTCGGCCGGACATTGCGCGATGAAGGCATCGACATCGCCCAGCGCATCGGCAATGTCGACCAGCGCCTGGCGGACAAGCCGCTCATGCCGCCGGGCTTCCATCTCATCCTCGTAGAAAACGCCGCCTGAGCCAAAGCCGATGACGCGCCGTTCGCCCTGGGGCGGCCGCTGCTGTACTTCGCGCGCCATGGCCTCGAATTTGCGCCTGAGGGATTTCAATCCTGCTTCGCCAAGCGGCTCCGTCATCAGGGTGACGAGGCCGTGGAACTGGCCATGGTCATTGTCGCAGACGCTGTCGAACACCCGGTCGACAAGCTGGTCAGTGGGCAGGCGGGCCGCAGCGGCCAGCGCGCCAAGAACAGAGAGTGCCGTTGCAAACACGGTGCCCAGCGTACCATGGCTGTCGTCGCACCAGCTGAGCACCGGACGGGCCAGCGCGATCAGCTTCCAGAGCAGCTCGAACGCCGTTGCCGGATCGGTGGGCGCGATATGCTCCATGATCGCGCGCCGCTGCGCCTCGATATCCCGGGCGAGGGGCTTCACCTTGTTCCAGTCGACAAAGGCCTCCGCCTTGGCGATGGTGGCGAGGCGCTTGGCGACCTCTCCAGCGACATCGCCGCTGCCGTTTGCGCTGGCAAGCTCCAGGCGCAGGCGCCGCTTGGTCTGGGCATCCACCGCCACGAGCTCCAGCAGTAATTGCGCCAGCCGATTGGCGCCCAGCGTCTCGAGATTGGCCTGGTTGAGGGTTTTGGAAGAAGCCATGGAATCTGTCTGTCGTCAGATGGTGCAGGGCGTCAAGGGTGGAACGGTGTGGGGTTTGAGGCTGGGTGACTGCCCGCGCATGCGCGGGCAACGGGCTGACGGGCTGGCGCCCCGAGTCCCGCTGCTCGGGTCTCGGCCCTCGCGGGCGTTCATCCCTGCCGTGGTGGCGTGTGGGGAGGGGGGGAAGACATCGCGCGGCTGTCAGTGGGCGATACACGCGCGCGAATGGGGACCTTGGTCTGGAGAGGTCGTGCCGATGCGGAGGCGGACGCGTCCAGCCGCGCCGCCGGGATCAGACAAGAGAGGGATCTCAGATTTTTGTCGCCGAAAAATGGGTTTCGAGCGACAGAATGAAAGGTCAAGTCAATGAACATCGTTGAAGTTCGTGAAATCAACGGTCGCCTCGAAGGCCGCATCGCCACCCGCACGATCGATCTCCCCCGGAGCGGGCTGCGCAAGGTCGAGAGCATGAATCCCAGGGCGCCCGCCTATGAAGTCATCGCCCTCAGATCGGCAAGACCGTAACGTATAATTATTCAGCCTATCTCCAGGCCAATTATCGCCTGACCGACCGGCTGACGCTGACCGCCGGCGGGCGCTATATCAGCATCCGGCGCGCATTCGATTTTCAGGGCGTCAACTATGACCTGGACGGCCATCCGATCGATCCGACGTTCTATCCGCAGGTGAAGACAGGCGGCGCGATCCCCGCGCTGGGCGTCACTGTCGCCGCGACGCAGGTAAATTTCGACAATAGCGGCGTGCTCAACAAGAAGACCTGGCATGCGTTCACGCCGAAGGCAGGCATTTCCTACCAGGCAACGCCGACGATCTTCCTGTTCGCCAACTATGCCAAGGGTTTCGACGCGGGCGGCTTTACCGCGCGCTTAACCTTGCCACCGCGCTGCCCTATGATCCTGAGACGGTCAATGCGTTCGAGATCGGCTTCAAGACAGACTGGTTCGATCGCCGGCTGAGGGTCAACGCTACAGGTTTCTATAACGACTATAAGGATCTGCAGACAGCGGTGTCGGCGTTCAGTCCGATCTCCGGCACTTATGTCAGCACGCGCGGCAATGCGCCGTCAGCGCACACGCAGGGCTTCGAACTGGAAACCTCGGCAGAGCCGACCAACAATCTGTCGCTGGCTTTCAATGTCACCTATCTGACAACCGAATATGACGATTATTCGGCGCCGGCGCTGGGCACCGTTCCCGCCTATAACTATACGGGCAAGCAATTTCCCGGTCAGCCGAAATGGCAATATTTCGCGTCCGCCGACTGTTCGATCCCGATTGAGGGGCTGGGCGCGATCAAGTTCGGCGGCAGCGTCAACTGGCAGACCGGCTATTTCTCCGACCAGCTCAACAATCCCCAATATCGGATCGGTTCGAAGCATTTCGTAAATGCCTTCATCGGTTTCCAGACTGCTGACAAGCGGTGTGATTTCACGCTGACGGCGCGCAACATCGGCAATGAATTTTATTATTCTACGCTCACGCCGATCGGCACGGCCATCAAGGCCGGGCCCTATGCGGGCACCTTGCTGCTGCAAGGCGCTCAGAACCCGCCGCGCACCATCTTCTTCAAGGTCGGCTTCAAATATTGATCCTTTCCGCCCGCGGCCACAAGCGGCTCTTGCGTGGCCGCGGGCGACCTGCGCTCCTCGTGATCCCTCAGTCCCCGCCATGAAAGAAACATTCCTGTCGGGGCCGGGCGCACATGGCGATCAAGCTGGGACAGGCCATGTTCGAGACTTGGGTGATACACCCCGCGACGCACGTTACCCTCCATGAGGCGGCGCGCGAGCTTTCGCGTGAGGACGATCCGATGGATTTCCTGGCGATCATGACGGCTGGAACTTGATCTGCGGAAGAGCTATATCGGGCTTATGGCAAAGCGGAGCAAAATGGCTTCGGCGAGCATGCGCGACGGAAAGACCGGGATTATCATCGGGCCTGCGGGCTCGAAGCGCACGCGGACGGTCACCACCAAACTGGGTAATGTGACCGTCAGTGCCCAGAAGCCGTCGGCCGCGCTCGTCAAGGATAATGTCAAGCGCAGCTCCCAGGCGTTGGAGCGTGCCGCGGCTCGTATCGTGCGGGGCGGGGTGGCTATTCCTCAGCGCAAGAATGTGCCGCTCTATTCGGTTGATGAAGATAATCCCAAGATCGTCATCCGTAAGCTCAACGGACAGGTGAGTCGCGGCCAGCTTGTCGACGGCAAGTTTCAAGAATTTGCGTGACGGCGCTCAAGGGCGCGGTAGACCAGATACTTTCCGCACAGGTCAGGACCGACAAGCCGCTCGCGATCATTCTGGCCGGTCATAACGGGTCGGGCGAATCGACGATGTGGCGTAAGATTCTTGCGCAAAAGCTCCAGCTGCCGTTGCTGAACGCGGATCGCATGATGCTTTCGATTCTGCCGGAAGCCCAGGGGGACGGATCGCTTGTGGACTGGGCGCAGGAATTGCGCGACACAAACCTCGGCTGGATGCAGGTGGCGTAAAATGGCGTGAATACGTTCGCCGCCCATGCCATGGCCGCGAAGGTGCCATTCGCAACCGAAACCGTCTCCAGCCATTGGGAAGAGCGGCCTGACGGCACGGCTGCCTCGAAACTCGACACGATAACCGATCTTCGGGCGGCGGGTTATTTCGTCCTGCTATTTTTCGTCGGTCTTTCGAACGCCGATCTGTCCATATTGCGCGTCAGCCAGCGCGTGCTTGAACATGGCCACGGCGTCGACACCGGCAAACTCGTCTGCGGTTTCCCAGGACGCAGAAGGCCATATCGCACGCGCTGGGCGTGGCCGACGCCTCCATATTGACGGACAACAGCCGTGACGAAAAGCGGGCCTTCACCGTGTGCCGGGTCCAGCTTGGCGGCGAAGCGCTTTATGACCTGCGGGATGGCGCGGACAAGGTCCCACTGGCCATCACCGAGTGGCTCGACGTCGTAAGCCCGCTCGCCTGATGAAGGGGCAGTTGATCGGGAACGGCTGTTGATATTTGCATGCGAATAGTTGGGACAGGCAGGTCAAAGCCTGCCGCATTCGCAACCTGTCCGTGTCTACGCGCAAGTGGGCTATGGTGACGACTTCGGTTCAATAAGCTGAATTCGAGGAAAATGTCCCACCGATCGCCGCCTGAATCTCAGCGCGGCCGGACCTTGCAATCCGGTCGCGCTGAGGCCGGTACTGTCCGCCGGCTGCGGTCAGTCGACGAAGATGGCCTGGAACACGATCTTGTCGTCGCGCACGATGAAGGCGTCCTTGCCCGAGACCTGCTGGGGCTGCCCCTTGAACTGGACCCAATGCAGGATGACGCTGTCCGGGCCGGCCGGTTCGATGGTCGTTTCCATCGCCTTGATGCCGGGATGATGATCCTTGTCGGTCAGCGTCGTGAAAACGCGCCGCGCCTGCGCCTGACCCGAATAGATGCCCGGCCCCTTGGCCGGCGCCTGATCCGCGACCAGCCCCTGGGGAGTCACGACGACGGTGTCCGCGGAGTAATCGTCCATGATCGGCTGCAACTTGCCGGCTTTCATGCTCTCGACATGACGGGCGACCACTTCGGCGGGTGTGGCGGCTTGGGCGGCCCCGGCCAGGCAGAGACTTAGGAGGGTGGCGAAGGGGAGGCGGAAGTCCATGTTGGCGGGGCCTTTCTCAAGCATTTCGGGGGGAAGGGTGGGTTGCGGGCCGGTCATCCCTCATAGGGGATGCCCGCTTCATGATCGCGGATGATCTGCCTTACGGCGTCGGGCTTCACGGGCAGCTTGTTCTGATTGGCCTGGAGCCAGGCGAAGAAGTCCGCCTCGATCGCGTCGGTCCAGCGGGTGTCGATCTGGCCGGCGGTATATCTGCCCTCGCGCAGGCGCATATGGCCGAACATGTCGCGCAGCCGCGTATTCTCCGACAGCTTCACCACCTTTTCGGCCAGTTGCGGCGGGATGAACAGCACGCCGCCGTCCCGGCCCAGCACGACATCGCCGGGCATGGCGGTCGCCTTGCCGATGCGGATCGGACCGTTGATGCCCACCATCGTCGAATTGAGCCGCGCGCCCGTCGCCATGGCGCCGAAATGATGCGACGGATCGTAGGAGCGGACGAAGGAAACGAAATTCGGCAGTTCCCTGAGGCCGTTGATGTCGCGCACCGCCCCGTCATAGACGACCCCGTTGCCGCTGCGGGCGTAGATGGCGTTGCCGACATTGTCGCCGATCGATGGGCCGTCCTGCTTCAGCCCGAAATGGTCGCTGACATAGACGTCGCCCTTTTGCAGCATGTCGACCGGCCAGGCGTTCATGGCGCCCTTGCGTCCGTCGTCGGCGCCCTGCTTTTCCAGCACGGTCTGGATGTCCGGGCGGCCGGGCAGCCATTGGGAGGTCAGCGCCCGACCGACCAGCACCTTGTCGGGGAAGATGGACAGCCAGCCATCCTCATATTGATGGTTGAAGCCGGCGCTGCGCAGCGTCGCCCAGGCTTCCTCCAGAGTGACTTCCCGCATCCGCTCCAGAATGTCGTCGGGGACCTTCGGCCGTCCGTCCGGAAAGCGTTCGCCGGTCCAGGCCGGCGTATGCCGGATCACCTGTTCGCGCGTGAAGAAGCCGTCCTCGGCCAGCGCGTGCTGCGGCAGCAGCATGGCCGCGAAGGCGAGGGCGGCGCCCATCAGCCGCCGGTCAAATCCCATGGCTCGGTCTCTCCCCATCCAGTGCGTGGCGCAGCGCCGATCCGCGCAGCGGCCGGTCGGATCTTCCATTCTAGAATTCCGGCGGCATCTGGTCGTTCGCGCCGCCGCGCGGCACCTCGACCCCTGCGGCCCACAGTATTCCATTCACCAGGAACCGGCGTTGCTGCGGATAGAGGTGCATGTTGTCATGGAAGTCGTTGCCGCCCCACACGACCGAACGTCCGCCGTCGGGCCGCTCATAGGCCCAGGCGACCGGACCGCCGGTGCCATTGGCCGCCTGTGACGGCCGGGCGGTGAGCAACGGCGTGCGGCGGGGATTGTCGGGCAGGAAATAGCGCGCGTACATTTCCTCCCGCGGCGTCCAGGGCTTGACCCCGCGCAGGATCGGATGCTTGCCGGGGATCGGCCTGATCGCCCATGTGTCGACGGGATTGTGCGAGACATAGGGAATCCAGACGCCGCCCAGCCAATCGTTCAGATAGAGGCGGCCTGCCCGGTTATCGACGAACATCGTATAATGATAGACGACCAGCCCCGTCTTCCTGCGCTTCAGAAGCGCGTCGAAATCCTTGAGCGCGGCACTGGTCTCGGCATTATAGCCCAGACCGTCCGTTTCGGCATATTGCTGGAAGATCGCCCCGGTTTCGCGCTTCAGCCAGTCGCCATTGCCGTCGATCACGATGGCGTCGGCCGCCTCCAGCATTGCCCGATCCCGCGGCTTTTCTCCGACGACGACCTGCGTCTTCACCTCCCGCGCCGCGCCGGAATGTTCGAGCAGCCAGGCCAGTTCGCGCAGGTCCTTCTCATATTCATGGCGGCCGGGCGCGCCATGCTGCTTCGGTCCCGCGAACAGCAGGATGCGCACGGGCGGCAAGGGCGCCGTTCCGGCCGGCATCGGCAAGAGGAAAGCGACCGCCATCGCCGCCAGCGCCGCACCCGCCGGGCGCGGGGCACGGGAATGGCTTCGCTTCCTGCCCGGCGGAGCAGCCATATTGCGGACCTTGCGGGCCCAGCTTGTGAACGTCCCTTTCAACTCATCCTCACCAGCAAAGATTCGTATCGCGACTCTCTCGGTCGATCCTATCCTATATGATCTGCCACAAACTGGTGGACATACCAAGACCCCGCCGCATATTTCCTGCGATCATGTCTTGGCGTTGTTCGGGGAGTGTTGGTGCACGCGCGTCTGCCACTGGCTGAGACAGAGCAGATCATGCCGCTTCTACCGGCCATCTTGTGCCGGATCTTGGCTTGAAGGCATTCACTCCACAGCCTGAACGCCTTTAGTCGGAGCGAACCATGGCTGATCGCGATTTGGAAGGGTCTGCTTGGCCGTCCTTACCGGGGAGCGGAAAGCCTCCGCAATGCCTGGCTGACCGCGAAGGCGATGAATGCCTTGGTGGGATCTGCCAATGGCCTGATCACCTATGTGGCCATGCCTTATTTCAATGACGCCGTCAGTCCGGCGGGCTAGCCGCAGATCGCCCGCACGCGCCGATGTTCCTCTGCCGCCGGTAGAAATCGCGCCGGGACCGACGCGGGGGTTCCCGAATCATGCAAATCCTTCTTTGATGCGTCAGGCTGCGCGATCAAATCGCGACGCGATACATGAAGATGAAGGTCAGATGGAAGCAGACGGCGCCATATTGCAGGATGAAGATTATGCGGCGCTGGCGGAATTCCGCTTCGCTCTGCGACAGTTCCAGGCGTTCAGCAGCGAGCGGGCGGCCAGGGTGGGACTCACCCCGCAGCAGCATCAGGCCTTGCTCGCCCTGCGCGCTGCGCCGGCCGAGGATGCGACCGTCGGCTATGTCGCGCGGCGACTGTTGCTGAAGCCCCACAGCGCGACGGGGCTGGTCGACCGGCTGGAAAAGCTGGGGCTGGTGACGCGCCATGCCAGCGCCACGGACCGGCGGCGCTCGCAATTGCAATTGACGCTGGGCGCTCTGGACCTGCTGGCGAAGCTGTCGGCCACGCATCGCGATGAGATCCGCCGCTTGCGTCCGCTGCTCAACCAGTTGCTGGCGCGCTTTGCCTAGGAAATTTCAGGCCCCAGGATAGCGGTGGAGACCTGCTCCAGCCCTTGCGGCAGGACATGGCTGGCGGGCCCAGCCCGCTACCCCCGTCGGTGGTGCAGGCGCGGAACCGCGTCGGATTGCCGGCGGACCAGGCTGTAGTCCAGTCGCGCCAACCCCCGCCCGTCGACTTCTTCCCCGCCCTTCATCGCTTCCGCCAGCAGGGTCATGGCGGCCCGGCTCATGTCGCGAATCGGCTGGCGGATGGTGGTGAGCGTGGGCCAGATCGCGGCGGCAAGCGGCGTGTCGTCGAAACCGCAGACCGTCAGATCGGCCGGCACGCTGATCTGACGCTGATGCGCGATGGTGATGGTCGCCGCGGCCATATCGTCGTTGCAGGCGAAGATCGCTGTCGGCGGCGTCTTCAGGCTCAGCAGATGCGCCGCCGCCTCCAGCCCGGACCGGTAGCTGAAATCGCCCTCGACGATATAATCTTCCTCAACCGGCAGGCCTTGCGCGGTCATGGCGACGCGAAAGCCCTCCAGCCGTCGCGCGCTGGAACGGTGCTGGGGATTGCCCTGGATGAAGGCGATGCGGCGGTGGCCGAGGTCGATCAGATGCCGCGTCATCTCGCTCGCGGCCTGGCGGTCGTCTATCGCGACGACCATCATGCCATGGTTCTCGTCCGGCGCGATCGCGACCCAGGGAATGCCCTGCCGCCCGAGCGCCTGCGCCAGTTCGTCCCAGTCGCACAGGGGCGGCGGCACGATGACGCCGGAAACGCGCGCCTGAAGAACCTGGGCGACGATGTCCTGCGCCGTGGCGCCCATCTCGCACTGTTCCACCACCAGGTGGAGGTGATGCTTCGCCGCCTCGTCCAACCCGCCCAGCAACAGTTCGCCCAGATAGGCGGAGGTCGTCGTATTGCGGTAAAGCAGCGCCACTCGCCGGTCGTCGCCCCCGGCCAGCGCCCGGGCGGAGACATTGGGCGCATAGTTCAGTTCCGCGATCGCCTTTTCCACCCGGGCTCGGGTCTGGGGGCTGACCCAGCTCTGCTTGTTCGCGACGCGCGACACGGTCATCACGGACACGCCGGCCCGCGCTGCGACTTCCCGGATTGTCGGCGGCTTACGTTCGTTCATGGTCGTTCACGGCCTAGCCTTTGCGGCCATTGAAAGCCAGTCATGGATTGCCCGGCGCATAGGGGAAAGCGAGCGATTTGTACCAGTTCAGATCATGTTCCGGCGGTGCCGTGCCCGCCGGCAGCGGGCGTTTGGACAGCGTCTGGAAATAGGCGATGCTGGCATCGCGCCACCATTTCGCCTCGCGATGCTGGATGCCGAGGAAGGACTGCGTCTGGGCGAAGCGTTCCGCATCGACATAGGGGCGCAGGCTGTCCCACGTCCTGCGCATGGCCGCGACATAGGCGACCCCCGCGTCATAATGGCGGATGAGGCCGTTCCACAGGGTTTCGCCCGATTTCAGCTTCGCGTCCCAGCCGACATGGTGGAACCAGAGGAGGTCGCGTTCCGGCGTCGTCTTCGGGTCGGCGAGCATCCTGGCGACCGGCGGGGCATATTGGGCGATGGCGTTGCTGCCGGTCCTCGTCCGGTCGAAGCCGATCCCCTGCGCGTCCGCCTTGTGATAATAGACCGGGTTCCATTCGGGCCGGGCAAGCTCTGAAATCCAGGGAGCCGGGCCGTAATGATGGCCGGTGCCCATGACATGGGACAGGCCGAGCGGGGTCATATAGTCGACCGCCGCCTCCCGGGATCCCATCATCATGGCGACCACCCGATCGGCCACCTTTGCATCCGTCGAGAAAGTCTGCGCCGCCCATTCGCGTGCGATTGCCTCCGCCGACAGATCCGGATCCCAGGCAAGGCGGCCGAAGGCGTACCAGTCCGCCTGGTTGAAGATCGATCCGCTCCAGTCGCGGTCGGCGCCGATATTGGCGACGCCGGCAATGCCGGTCAGCTTGTGGCCCTCCAGCGATCCGTCGATCACCCTGGCCACGGTCGACCCCTTGCCGCGGGCGAAGGTGTCGCTTTTCAGCGTCTCCTCGAACAAGGGGCCGAGATAGGTGAGGTGGGTCGACTGGCCCAGATATTCCTTGGTGATCTGGAATTCCATCATCAGCGGCGTCCGGGGCATGGCGCCGAACAGAGGATGGAAAGGCTCACGCGGCTGGAAGTCGATCGCGCCGTTCTTCACCTGCACCAGCACATTGTCCGCGAACTGGCCGTCCAGCGGCTTGAAGTCGTTATAGGCCTGCTTGGCGCGGTCGTCCGGATTGTCATGCGCATAGACGAAGGCGCGCCACATCACGATGCCGCCATGCGGCTTCACGGCCGCGGCCAGCATGTTCGCGCCATCGGCATGGGTGCGCTTGTAATCCTGCGGCCCCGGCTGCCCTTCGCTGTTCGCCTTCACCAGGAAGCCGCCGAAATCGGGAATGGCCCTGTAGATCTCGTCGGCCTTCGCCTTCCACCAGGCGGCGACTGCCGGGTCGAGCGGATCGGCGGTCCCGAGGCCGGACAGCTCCATCGGCGCGGTCCATTTCACCGACAGATAGACCTTGATGCCATAGGGCCGGAACACGTCCGCCAGCGCCGCCGCCTTGGCGATATAGGGCGCGGTCAGGCTGTCGGACCTGGCGTTCACATTGTTGAGGACCGTGCCGTTGATGCCGATGGAGGCATTGGCGCGGGCATAGTCGGTGTATCGCGGCCCCTTCCAGTCGGGCAGGCGCCACCAGTCCCAGATGGATTGCCCGGCATAGCCGCGCTCCACCGTGCCATCCAGATTGTCCCAATGGTTGAGCAAGCGCAGCTTCATGCGCGGCGCGCTGCGAATGTCGAGCCGGTCCAGCGGGGCGCCCGTTTCCGCCAGCCGCAAATAGGCATAGGCGCCATAAAGAAGTCCGGCATCGCCATTGGCCGCGATCACCGTCACGGACTGGCCGTCCAGCGTGACCGAGCGAATGGCATAGCCCTCTTCGCCCAGCCCATCGAGCTTCACCGGCAGATCGGGGGCGGAAGCCGGAGTCGCCAGCCAGATCGCGCCATTCATAGGCTTGTCAGCCAGCGCCGGCGCCGCGCCATTCGCGCCCGCAAGGCCACGCATCAGTTCATCGCGGGCGGCCAGCGCAGTCGCACCGCGGCCCGGCGCAACGACCGCCGTGGCGTGCCGCGCCATTTTGCCGCCATCCTGCACCTTTTCGTGCCGCAGCCACAGATCATAGCCGTCCTCCGCCATGGCGGGCGCCGTCATCACGGCGGTGGCGACGGTCCAGCAGAACAGGCGCGCGAACATAGATCCCCTTTCCTCTCCTTCCCGTCTTCGCCCGAACCGACGCTTCGGATCGAAGGGCATTGACAGGCCGCTCTTGTCTGAGCAATGTTAACGCTATCAGTTGGGATGCGGCAAGCAAAAAGCTGGAAGCCGCCGCAAAAAAGGGGAGAGGCTGTTTCGTGATCCGGTTCCGCAAGCTGTTGGGCGCGGTTTCGCTGCTGACGCTGACGGTCGCGACGCCCGCCGTCCCCGTTCTGGCGGCGCCTGCGTCGATGGGCGCGCGTCCGCTGTACAAGGATGCTTCCGCGCCCATCGAATCGCGGGTCGACGATCTGCTCTCCCGCATGACGCTGGAGGAGAAAATCGCCCAGATCACGGCGGTGTGGACCGACAAGGTCAAGATTTTCGACGACAGGTTGCAGCTCGACCCATCGAAACTGGCGCAGATCTTTCCCCATGGCATGGGGCAGTTCACCCGCCCGTCCGATGCCAAGGGGGCTTTTTCCCCCCGCGAAGTTCCCGGCCGAAATCCGCGCCAGACAGTGGCGCTGGTCAATGCGCTGCAACGCTGGGCGACGACGCGGACGCGGCTGGGCATTCCGATCCTGTTCCATGAGGAAGGGCTGCACGGCTATGCGGCTGTTGGCGCTACCAGCTTTCCGCAGTCGATTGCCCTGGCCTCGTCCTGGGACCCTGACATGCTGCGCGAGGTGAATGCCGTCATCGCCCGCGAAATCCGCTCGCGCGGCGTCAGCCTCGTCCTTTCCCCCGTAGTCGACATCGCCCGCGATCCGCGCTGGGGCCGGATCGAGGAAACCTATGGCGAAGACCCCTATCTGGTCGGTGAAATGGGGGTGGCCGCTGTCGAGGGGCTGCAAGGCAAGGGGCGTTCGCGCCTGCTGCCGCCGGGCAAGGTGTTCGCGACGCTCAAGCATCTGACCGGCCATGGCCAGCCCGAAAGCGGCACCAATGTCGGTCCGGCGCCGGTTTCCGAACGCGAACTGCGCGAGAATTTCTTTCCGCCCTTCGAACAGGTGGTGAAACGCACCGGGATCGAGGCGGTGATGGCCAGCTACAATGAAATCGACGGCGTGCCCTCCCATGCCAATCGCTGGCTGCTGCGCGATGTGCTGCGCGGCGAATGGGGCTTCAAGGGCGCGGTGGTCAGCGACTATTCGGCAATCGACCAGTTGATGAGCATCCACCATATCGCCGGCGATCTGGAACAGGCGGCGGGGCGCGCACTGGATGCGGGCGTGGATGCGGACCTGCCCGATGGCCTCTCCTATGCGACGCTCGGCCGGCAGGTGCGCGAGGGCAAGATCAGCGAGGCGCTGGTCGACCGTGCCGTGCGGCGCATGCTGGAACTGAAATTCCGCGCCGGCCTGTTCGAAAATCCCTATGCCGATGCGGCGGCGTCGGAGAAGATCACCAATAGTGCGCAGGCCCGCACATTGGCGCTCAAGGCGGCGCAGCGCTCCATCACCCTGCTCAAGAATGACGGCATGCTGCCGCTGAAGCCGGAGGGCAGCATCGCCGTCATCGGCCCCAGCGCCGCCGTGGCGCGGTTGGGCGGCTATTATGGCCAGCCGCCGCATAGCGTCTCGATCCTCGAAGGCATCAGGGCCAAAGTCGGAACCCGGGCGAAGATCGTCTTCGCGCAGGGCGTCAGGATCACGGAGAATGACGATTGGTGGGCCGACAAGGTCGTCCGGTCCGATCCCGCCGAAAACCGCCGCCTGATCGCGCAGGCGGTCGAGGCGGCCCGTCATGCCGATCGCATCGTCCTGACGCTGGGCGACACGGAACAGTCGAGCCGCGAAGGCTGGGCCAACAATCATCTGGGCGACCGGCCCAGCCTGGACCTGGTGGGGGAGCAGCAGGACCTGTTCGACGCGCTGAAGGCGCTGGGCAAGCCGATCGCCGTGGTGCTCATCAACGGCCGCCCTGCCTCCACCGTCAAGGTTTCGGAACAGGCGGACGCCATTCTGGAGGGCTGGTATCTGGGCGAGCAGGGCGGCCATGCCGTGGCGGACGTGCTGTTCGGGGACGTCAATCCGGGCGGCAAGCTGCCGGTGACCATCCCGCGCTCGGCGGGGCAATTGCCGATGTTCTACAATGCGAAGCCCAGCGCGCGGCGCGGCTATCTCTTCGATACGACCGATCCGCTCTACCCCTTCGGTTTCGGCCTCAGCTATACGAGCTTCGACCTGTCCGCGCCGCGACTGTCGGCCGCGAAGATCGGCGTCGGCGGCACCGCCAGCGTGTCGGTCGACGTGCGCAATGGCGGCCAGCGCGAGGGCGACGAGGTCGTCCAATTATATGTGCGGGACAAGGTCAGTTCCGTCACCCGGCCGATCAAGGAGCTGAAGGGATTTCAGCGCGTGACGCTGAAGCCCGGCGAGGTTCGCACGGTGACCTTCACGGTCGGGCCGGAGGCGCTGCGGATGTGGAACGATCATATGGACCGCGTGGTCGAGCCGGGCGATTTCGAGATCATGACCGGCAACAGTTCGGTCGCGCTCAAATCGGCAACGCTGACGGTGGTGCCATGAACGGTTTCGCGCGCCGGCAGGCGCTGGGCCTGCTCGCTTCGACCTCGCTGCTCGCCGCCGCGCCCGCCGCCGCGAAGGGGAGGGGCGGGCCGCTCTACAAGGATGCTTCCGCCCCCAACGACCTGCGCGTCAGGGACCTGCTGGCGCGCATGACGCTGGAGGAAAAGGTTGGCCAGATCATCGCGCTCTGGGCGACCAAGGCCGACATCATGGACGATCTGACCTTCTCTCCCGCCAAGGCGAGCAAGGCCTATCCCGACGGCTTCGGCCAGATCACCCGCCCGTCCGACCGCCGCGGCGTGCCGAACGGATCGACCCAGGCGGGCGGCGTGGGCGCGCGCTGGCGGACGCCCGCCGATACCGTCGCCTTCATTACCGCCGTCCAGAAATGGGCGACGGAGGAGACGCGGCTCGGCATCCCGGTGCTGTTCCATGAGGAGGCGCTGCACGGGCTCATGGCGACAGAGGCGACCATGTTCCCCATGGCGATCGGGCTCGCGGGCAGTTTCGACCGCCAGTTGATGGAGGAGGTTCATTCCGTCATCGCCCGCGAGGTGCGGGCGCGCGGCGTCCATCTGGCGCTGTCGCCGGTGGTCGACATTGCCCGCGACCCGCGCTGGGGCCGGATCGAGGAGACCTTCGGCGAAGACCCCTATCTCTGCGCCGAGATGGGCGTGGCCGCCGTGCGCGGCCTTCAGGGCGAGAGCAGCCGGATCGGCCCGGACAAGGTCATGGCGACGCTCAAGCACATGACCGGCCACGGCCAACCCCAGAGCGGCGAGAATATCGCGCCCGCGCCGATCTCCGAACGGGAACTGCGCGAGAATTTCTTTCCACCCTTCCGGGAGGTGGTGAAGCGCACCGGCATCGCCGCCGTCATGCCGTCCTATAATGAGATAGACGGCGTGCCTTCGCACCAGAACCGCTGGCTGCTGAACGACATATTGCGCGGGGAATGGCGTTTCGACGGTGCCGTGGTCAGCGACTATGGCGCGGTCCACGAACTGGACAGCATCCACCATGTCCAGCCCGACCCGGAGGCGGCGGCGCGCGCCGCGCTGCGGGCGGGCGTCGATTGCGAACTGCCCGATGGCCAGACCTATCGGACGCTCGTCGAACAGGTCCGCGCGGGCAAGGTGCCGCTGGAGGCGGTCGATCTGGCCTGCACCCGGATGCTGATGCTCAAGTTCCGTGCGGGCCTGTTCGAAAATCCCTGGCCGCGCAAGGATCATGAGCGGCTGACCGGCAATGCGGAGGCGCGCGCACTGGCGCTGAAGGCGGCGCATCGCTCCATCGTGCTGCTCGGCAATGACGGCACGCTGCCGCTCACGCCCGGCGCGCACCGGCGGGTTGCGGTGATCGGTCCCAATGCCGCCATTGCGCGACTGGGCGGTTATAGCAGCGTCCCGCGCCAGACCGTCTCCCTGCTGGAAGGCGTGCAGGCGAAGCTCAGGGGCAAGGCGGAGGTCGTCCACGCCCAGGGCGTCTTCATCACGCGGAGCGAGGATCGCTCGGCGGACGAGGTGCTGCTGGCGGACCCGGCGGAGAACCGCGCCCTGATCGCGCAGGCGGTCGAGGTCGCGAAGACCGCGGACATCGTCCTGCTCGCCATCGGCGACACGGAACAGACCAGCCGGGAAGGCTTTGCGAAGAACCATCTGGGCGACCGCACGAGCCTGGACCTGCTGGGCGAGCAGAACGCCCTGTTCGCCGCGCTGAAGGCGACCGGCAAGCCGGTGGTGGTGTGCGCCATCAACGGCCGCCCGCCCAGCTATCCCATGGTCGCGGATGGCGCCAATGCGCTGCTGGAGTGCTGGTATCCGGGGCAGGAGGGCGGCACCGCCATGGCCGACATCCTGTTCGGGGACGTCAATCCCGGCGCGAAGCTGCCCGTCACTGTGGCGCGCGACGCGGGGCAGATACCGATCTTCTACAACCGCAAGCCATCGGCCCGGCGCGGCTATGTGTTCGAGGATATTTCGCCGCTCTTCCCCTTCGGCTTCGGCCTCAGCTACACGCATTTCGAATTCGGGCCGCCCCGCCTGTCGTCGCCGCGCATCGGCACGGGCGGCGAGGTGACGGTGGAGGTCGACGTCCGCAATGCCGGGCAGAGGGCAGGGGATGCGGTCGTACAGCTTTACGTCCGCGACCAGACCGCCAGCGTCACCCGGCCGATCAGGGAACTGAAGGGCTTCGAACGCATCACGCTGGCGCCCGGCGAGAGCCGCGCCGTGCGCATGACGCTGGGCCCCGCCGCCTTCGCGCTCTGGAATCTCGACATGGAGGAAGTGGTCGAACCCGGCCTGTTCGACGTCATGACCGGGCCGGACAGCGAAAATCTCCAGAAAACCACGCTCGAAATCATCTGAACAGGATCGTCCAATGCCCAAGATCATCGATGCCAAGGTCATCGTCACCTGCCCCGGCCGCAATTTCGTCACGCTCAAGATCATCACCGATGAGGGGGTCCATGGCGTGGGCGACGCGACGCTCAACGGCCGCGAACTGGCGGTGGGGAGCTATCTGGCCGACCATGTCGTTCCCTGTCTGATCGGGCGGGACGCGCACCGGATCGAGGACCTCTGGCAATATCTCTACAAGGGCGCCTATTGGCGGCGCGGTCCCGTCACCATGACCGCCATTGCCGCGGTCGACATGGCGCTGTGGGACATCAAGGGCAAGATTGCGGGCCTGCCCGTCTATCAGCTCCTGGGCGGGGCCAGCCGGGAGGGGGTGACGGTCTATGGCCACGCCAATGGCACGACCATAGAGGATACGATCAACGCCGCGCTGGAATATCAGGCGCAGGGTTACAAGGCGATCCGCCTGCAATGCGGCGTGCCGGGCATGGCGTCGACCTATGGCGTGTCGAAGGACAAATATTTCTACGAACCCGCCGACGCCGACCTGCCGACCGAAAATGTCTGGAACACGTCCAAATATCTTCGCGTCGTTCCCGAACTCTTCAAGGCCGCCCGCGAAGCGCTGGGCTGGGACGTGCATCTGCTGCACGACATCCATCACCGCCTGACCCCCATAGAGGCCGGACGTCTGGGCCGGGACCTGGAGCCATATCGCCCCTTCTGGCTGGAGGATGCGACGCCGGCGGAAAATCAGGAGGCGTTCAGGCTGATCCGCCAGCACACCACCGCGCCGCTGGCGGTGGGGGAGATCTTCAATTCGATCTGGGACGCGAAGGACCTGATCCAGAACCAGCTTATCGATTATATCCGCGCGACCGTGGTGCATGCGGGCGGGATCACCCATCTGCGCCGGATCGCCGCGCTGGCCGATCTCTATCAGGTCCGCACAGGCTGCCATGGCGCGACCGACCTGTCGCCGGTCTGCATGGCCGCCGCGCTGCATTTCGACCTTAGCGTGCCCAATTTCGGCATTCAGGAATATATGCGCCACACGCCCGAGACCGACGCGGTCTTCCCCCATGCCTACACTTTCTCCGACGGCATGATGCATCCGGGCGAGGCGCCGGGCCTGGGCGTCGACATCGACGAGCAACTGGCCGCCGGATATGAATATAAGCGCGCCTTCCTGCCGGTGAACCGGCTGGAAGACGGCACGATGTTCAGTTGGTGATCCGTGCCTGCCCCTCCTTCTCCGTCATCCCCGCGCGGGCGGGTATCCCTCTCCCGGCCTTGCGGCTGGATATGGGGCGCGAACCGGATCGCCGCCTGCGCGGGGATGACGGATCATAGGGACCGACCATGACCCGATCCATCCCCAAACCCTCCGGCAAGGTCCGCTGGATCGTCTGCGCCCTGCTGTTCGCGGCGGTGGTGCTGAGCTATGTCGACCGGCTGGTCCTGCCGACGCTCAAGCCCGATCTCCAGGCCCGCTACGGCTGGAGCGAGAGCGGCTATGCCGACCTCGCCATCTGGTTCCAGGCGGGCTACGGCATCGCCTATGTCTTCTTCGGGCGGCTGATCGACCGGATCGGGGCGCGGGCGGGCTATGCGCTGGCGGTGGGATTGTGGACCGCCGGCCACGTCATGCACATCTTCTTCACCTCGACGGCGGGGATGCTGCTTGCGCGCATTCCGCTCGCCATCGGGGAAGCGGGAACCTTCCCCGCCGCCATCGCCGCGACCAATGAGTGGTTCCCCAGGAAGGAGCGCGCCTTCGCCATCGGCATCTTCAATGCCGGGTCCAATGTCGGCGCGATCCTGACGCCGCTGATCGTGCCCGTCATCGCCGTCACCATGGGCTGGCGCTGGGCCTTCATCCTGACCGGCCTGCTGACGGTGGTCTGGCTGGCGGCATGGATCGGCTTCTATCGCCGCCCGCGGGAGAAGAAGACCCTCTCGCAGGAAGAACTCGCCTGGATCGAAGCCGACCCGCAGGAGCCGCAGCGCCCGGTCAAATGGCGCGCCCTGTTCCGCCATCGCCAGACCTGGGCCTATATCGCCGCGCGTTTCCTGATCGATCCGGTGTGGTGGACCTTCCTCTTCTGGCTGCCGGACTTCTTCAACAAGCAATATGGCGTCAAGATGCTGGACTTCGGTCCGCCGCTGATCGCCGTCTATCTGCTGGCGGACGTGGGGTCCGTCACGGGCGGCTGGCTGTCGTCGCGACTGATGAGCCGGGGCATGAGCATCAACCGCGCCCGCAAGACCGCGATGTTCTGCGCCGCGCTCTGCGCCCTGCCCATCGCCTTCGCCGCGCAGGCGCCGGGCCTGTGGGTCGCGGTCGGGCTGATCGGCCTTGCCTGCGCCGGGCACCAGGGATTTTCCGCCAATGTCTATGCGCTGCCGGGCGACCTCTTTCCCCGCTGGATGGCGGGATCGGTCGTCGGCCTTGGCGGGCTGTCGGGCGCCATCGGCGGCATGCTGATGGCGAAGTTCGCCGGCATGATCCTGGAAAGCGTCGGCAGCTTCCAGCCGATCTTCATCGTCGCGGCCTGCGCCTATCTGATCGCGCTGCTGGTCGTCCACCTCATCGTGCCGCGCTACGCGCCCGTCACCCTTTCGGAATCCCGTTCATGAAGCCGCTGAAGCTCCACCCCGACCGCCTTTTCCCTGCCGAACCGCGCACCCGCGACATCGCCCGCGCGCTCCATGCCACGGTCAGGGACCTGCCCATCGTCAGCCCGCATGGGCATACCGATCCGCGCTGGTTCGCCTATGACGATCCCTTCGCCAACCCGTCCGAACTGCTGATCGTGCCGGATCACTATGTGTTCCGCATGCTGATGAGCCAGGGCGTGAAGCTGGAGGAGCTGGGCGTTCCGACCAAGGATGGCAGCCCCACGGAAACCGATCCCCGCGTCATCTGGCACAGGTTCGCCGCCCATTATCGCCTCTTCCGCGGCACGCCGTCCCGCATGTGGCTCGACTGGGTCTTCGCCGAAGCCTTCGGCATCGAGGTCCGGCTGGAGGCGGAGACTGCCGACCATTATTACGACATCATCGACGCCGCGCTGAAGACGCCCGGCTTCCGTCCCCGCGCCCTGTTCGAGCGTTATGATATAGAGGTCATCGCGACCACGGAAGGGCCGCTGGACCCGCTCGACCATCATCGGGCGATCCGGGCGTCCGGCTGGGGCGGCAGGGTGATCACCGCCTATCGGCCGGACCCGGTGATGGACCCGGCGGTGCGCGGCTTTGCCGACAATGTCCGCGCCTTCTGCGCCATGGCGGGGGAGGATGCGGGCAGTTTCGCCGGCTATCTGCGCGCCCATGAAAGGCGTCGCGCAGACTTCTGCGCCGCCGGGGCGACCTCCACCGATCATGGCCACCCCACCGCCTTCACCGCGCACCTCGGAAGGACGGAGATCGAGGCGCTTTATGCCAGCGTCATGTCCGGGCCCGTCAGCGACCGCGACGCCGAATTGTTCCGTGGCCATATGCTGGTGGAAATGGCGCGCATGTCGATCGAGGACGGCATGGTGATGCAGCTCCATCCCGGCGTGCATCGCAGCCATAATGCAGCCGTGCTGGCGCGTTTCGGCAGGGACAAGGGCGGTGACATTCCGGCGGCCGGAGAGTTCGTCCAGGCGCTCAAGCCCCTGCTCGACCTCTACGGCAATGACCCGCGGCTGACGCTGATCCTCTTCACCCTGGACGAGGATGTCTATTCCCGCGAACTCGCGCCGCTGGCGGGCCATTATCCCGCCCTGAAGCTGGGCCCGCCCTGGTGGTTCCATGACAGTCCGGAAGGAATGCGCCGGTTCCGCGAGCGTGCGACCGAGACGGCGGGCTTCTACAACACGGTCGGCTTCAATGACGACACCCGCGCCTTCCTGTCGATTCCCGCGCGGCACGACATGGCGCGCCGGATGGATTGCGCCTGGCTGGCGCGGCTGGTGGCCGAACACAGGCTGGAAGAAGACGAGGCTTTCGAACTGGCCCGCGCCTTGTCCTACGACCTTGTGAAGCAGGCCTATAAGCTGTGAGGCGGCTATGCTCCGCAACGCTCGATACGCTGCCCGCCGATGTGATCCGGCCTGCCTATGATCGCACGGCGGTCAAGGCCGGCGTCGTCCATCTGGGGATCGGCGCCTTCCACCGCGCGCATCAGGCGGCGGTCTTTGACGACGTGCTGAATGCCGGCGACCTGCGCTGGGGCATCGTCGCCGCGTCCCTGCGCTCGCCGCAGGTGCGCGACCAGATGGCGCCGCAGGACGGCCTCTACACCATGCTGGTGCGCGACGGCGCATCCCGGCGGGCGCGGATCATCGGCGCGGTCCAGCGGGTCATCGTCGCGCCGCAGGAGCCGCAGGCGCTGCTGGACGCCCTGGCGTCGCCCGACACCCATGTCGTGACGCTGACCATCACCGAGAAGGGCTATAAGCTCGACCCCGCTACCGGCGCGCTGATCGAGGGTGATCCGCAACTGGCGGCCGATCTCGCCTCGCTCGCCGCGCCGCAGACGGCGCCGGGCTATCTGGTCGCGGCGCTGGCGATGCGGAAGGCGCAGGGTCTGCCGCCCTTCACGGCGATTTCCTGCGACAATCTGCCGCATAATGGGCAGCGGTTGCGCAATGCCGTGCTGGCGCTGGCGCGCCGCCATGATCCCGCGCTGGCGGAGTGGATCGCGGAAGAAGCGGCTTTCCCGGAGACGATGGTCGACCGCATCGTGCCCGCCACCACGCCGGAGGATGTCGCCGCGCTCGCCGCACGGCTGGACGCGGAAGACCGGGCGATGGTCAAGACCGAACCCTTCATCCAATGGGTGATCGAAGATCGGTTTTGCGGCCCGTGCCCCGAATTCGGGGCAGGGGTGCAACTGACGGCGGCCGTCGCCCCGTGGGAGGAGGCGAAGCTGCGCCTGCTGAATGGCGCGCACAGCGGCATCGCCTATCTGGGCGGCCTTGCGGGCATCGACCATGTGCATGACGTGCTGGCGCTTCCCCCGGCACGCGCCTTTGTCGAGGCGCTGTGGGATGAGGCGCAGACGACGCTGTCGCCGCCACCGGAACTCGACATCGTCGCCTATCGTGACGCGTTGATGGCCCGCTTCGACAATCCGACGCTGCGCCATCGCACGCGGCAGATCGCCATGGACGGATCGCAGAAGCTGCCCCAGCGCCTGCTTGCCCCCATCGCCGCGAGGCTGGCGGCGGGGCAGGGGATAGGGGCGCTGTCCCTGGCCGTCGCGGCATGGGTGCGTTGGCAGGCGGGACGGGACGATCTTGGCAAAACGCATGTCGTCGACGACCCGCTGGCAGGCACGATCGCCGCCCGGCTCGCGGGTGCCGACACGCCGGAGGAGCGGGCCGCTGCGATCCTGCGCCTCGACTCCGTGGTTCCGCCCGCATTGGCGGCGAATGCGGCTTTCCGCGTGGCGCTGGCCCGGTGGCTCGCCATCCTCGAAACGCAGGGCGCGCTGGCCGCGCTCGCCACCTTCCAGGAGAAAATATGATGCAATTCGCCAGGATCGGCGCCGCGCTTACCGCCTTCGCGCTGGCCGCCACGGCGCAGGCCGAACCGCCCCGGCTCGTCAGGCAGGGCAGCGCCACCCAACTCAGCGTGCAGGGCAAGCCGATGCTGCTGATCGCGGGCGAGCTGGGCAACAGCAGCGCGTCGAGCGCGGCCTATATGGCGCCGCACTGGAAGCGGCTGAAGGCCATGCACCTCAACACCGTGCTGGCCCCTGTGTCCTGGGAACTGATCGAGCCGGAGGAGGGCAGGTTCGACTTTTCCTCGGTGGACGCGCTGATCCGTGACGCGCGGGCGAATGACTTGAAGCTGGTCATCCTCTGGTTCGGCGCGTGGAAGAACAGCATGTCGACCTACGTCCCCGCCTGGGTGAAGCGCGACCAGAGCCGCTTCCCCCGCGCGCAGCTTCCCAATGGGCAGGGCGTCGAAATCCTTTCCGCCATGGCGCCCGCGACGCTGGAGGCCGACCAGAAGGCCTTTGCCGCGCTGATGGCGCATATCAGGGCCGTGGACGACAGGCAGAATACGGTGCTGATGACCCAGGTGGAAAATGAGATCGGCATGCTGCCGGTCGCCCGCGACTATGGTCCCCTCGCCGATGCCGCTTTCAGGGGGCCGGTGCCCGCTGAACTCATGACCTATTTGCAGCAGCATCGCGACACGCTGGTCCCGCAGATGAAGCGCCTCTGGGAGGAGCAGGGGAACAGGACCAGCGGCACCTGGTCCGAAGTGTTCGGCCCCGGCCATCAGGCGGAGGAAATCTTCACCGCCTGGCATTATGCGCGCTTTGCCGACGCCCTGACCCGCGCGGGCAAGGGCGCCTATCCCATGCCCATGTATGTCAATGTCGCGCTCAACCGCCCCGGTCGCCTGCCGGGCGAATATCCGAGCGGCGGGCCGCAGCCGCACCTGATCGACGTGTGGAAGGCGGGAGCGCCCGCCATCGATTTCCTGGCGCCCGACATTTATTTCCCGAACTTCGTCGACATCGTGAACATCTACAAGCGGCCCGACAATCCGCTGTTCATCCCCGAAGCCAATAATGCTGACCATCCGCAGGTGCCCGGCAATGCCTTCTACGCCATCGGCAAGCTGGACGCGATCGGCTTCGGCCCCTTTTCCATCGAGTCGATCGACGAGAAGCCGGGGGCGCTGGGCGAGGCCTATGGCCTGCTGGAACAGCTCGCCCCCCATATCCTCGCCGCGCAGGGTCTGGGCCGAATGTCGGCTTTCCGGCCGAAATCGCTCTATGACGAAACGCTGGTCTATGAGCCGGTGACGGAGACGATCGGCAATTACCGCTTCACCGTCGCCTTCGCCGACATCCAGAGACCCGTCGCCACTCCTGATACCGTTAACGCAGGCGGCATCGTCATTCAGACCGGGCCGGAGGATTACCTGATCGCCGGGCAGGGCATCACCGTCACCTTCGCCCCGGCGGGATCAGGACCGGGTCTCGCCGGGATCGACAGCGCCTGGGAAGGGCATTTCGACGCGCAGGGCCGCTGGATCGCCGGACGATTGCTGAATGGCGACCAGACCCATCAGGGGCGCCATATCCGGCTGCCCGCCGGCAACTTCCAGATCCAGAAGGTCCGCTTGTACCGTTACCAATAAAGACGCTTCCGGGCTTGACAAAAATAACTCAGGGTTTATCAAAGCCGCACTGATAGCGCTACCAGACAGGCTTACCGGATAGGCGGAAGCTGCGCTCAGGAGGGGATTTTCAAATGGCAGATTCTCACATTCGCTCTTTCCGCATCGCGCTTTGCGCAGCGTCGGCCTTCGGCGCGCTGACGCTGGCCCAGGCGGCGATCGCCCAGGACAGCGCGGCCCAGCCCGCCGCTCAACCCGTCGCCCAGCAGGACGAAGCAGCCGACATCGTCGTGACCGGCATCCGCGGCAGCCTGCAAAGCGCCACCAACGCCAAGAAGAACGCGGTCGCCTTCGGCGACTCCATCTTTGCCGAAGACATCGGCAAGCTGCCCGCCACCAACCTTGCGGAAACGCTGAACCGCATGCCCGGCGTGCGCCTGAACCGCGACATCAGCGGCGAAGGCACGCAGGTCGCGATCCGCGGCCTTGGCCCCAGCTTCACCCGCGTCCTGCTGAACGGCTCTCAGCTTCAGGTCGCGTCGGACGGCGGCACGAACGGCGGCAGCGCCAATCGCGAAGTCGACCTCGACTTCTTCCCGTCCGAACTCTTCACCCGCCTCGACCTTGCCAAGACGCCGTCGCCCTCTACGCTGGAAGGCGGCATTGCGGGCACCGTCAACCTGCGCAACGCCCGTCCCTTCGACAAGCCGGGCACCCATGTCACCGTGGTCGCGCAAGGCCAATATACCGACAGCAATGAAAAGCTGAGCCCGCGCGGCGCGATCGTGGCCAGCCATACGACCGACACTTTCGGCATTCTGGTCGGCGTGGCCGGCGTCAAGACCAAGACCCGCATCGATGGCTTCGACACGGTCGGCTGGACCGACGGCAATCTGGGTCCGGTCAATGGCGTCCCCGATCCGGGCGGCAACAACTTCTTCTGGGCTTCGACCGTCCCCGCCAATGCAGGTCACGGCCTTATCCCGGGCCAGCCGGTTGATGTCGTCGCGACCTCCGGCCTGACCCGCAGCCAACTCAGCACCGCGCTGCTGCCCCGCCTTGGCCGCAATACGCTGACGGTCGGCGACCGTTCGCGCATTTCAGCCCTGGCCTCTCTTGAATGGCGGCCCAGCGATACGCTGCACTTCGCCCTCGACGGCATCTGGGCAAAATCGAAGCGTGACTATTCGCGCATCAACATGAACTGGCAGGTCCGCAACTCCGGCCCCGGCACGGGAGCGCAGGCGACCGGCGGCATGATTCCGATCGATCTCACCGTCGACGACAACGGGGTCGTGACTTCGGGTACCTTCGCCAACTCTTCCTTCTTCCTGGAGGCGAGCGAGTTCAAGCAGACCACCAAGTTCTGGAACATCAATCCCAGCCTGAGCTGGCAGCCGACCGAAACCCTGAAGGTCGACCTCAGCGCCAATTATTCCAAGAGCCGCTTCTTCCGCGAGCAGCCGACCTTCGCGTTCCAGACGCCGCCCAATTCGGGGGTCGACGTCTATTATGACAATCTGCAAGGCTATTATCCGTCGATTACCACTAATGTCGACCTGAACGACCCCAATCTCGGCTGGCAATGGTATCGCCAGAACATCGCGCTGGTTCGCCGCAAGACGGAAACCAAGGGCGCGCATCTGGACGTCATGCTGGGCGACGCCATGTTCAACGTGAAGGTCGGCGCCGCCTATGACCGGGCGACTCGCTCGATCCGCGCCTATGACAACAGCCCGGCCTATCAGCTTTCGGTCTGCGGCACGGGCTGCACCGGCGCCACCGGATCGATCCCTACCAGCGCCATTCCGCAATATCTGATGCCGATGACGGTCGGCAATTTCGGGCATCTGGCGGGCCGGAATATCGGCTATAACGCCTTCATCATGCCTGATTTCGGCGCGATCAAGGATGCGACCGACTATTACAGCTATCGCGACAGCGCGCCGGAAACGCGCGGCGCGGTGACGGGCGGCGCGACCGGAGACATGGATGAAAAGGTCTGGGGCGCCTATTTCGAACTGAACGGCGTCACCACCATCGCGGGCCGCGACCTGCACATCAATGCCGGCATGCGCTACGCCGCCACCAACCAGCTGGTGGTCGGTCCCAGCCAGGTGGGCACAGCGATCGTCGACATCACCTCGCGGTCGAAATATGATAATTTCCTGCCATCGATTAACCTGACCTACGACATTGCCGACAATGTGAAACTGCGCGCCTCCGCCTCGCGGACCATGACGCGCCCGGATGCGAGCCAGATCCTGCCGGGCGTGACCTTCACCGATCCCTCGGCTCTGGTGGCGACCGCCGGCAATCCGACGCTGAAGCCCTATACTTCCGACAATTACGATTTGGGCGGCGAAATCTACACCGGCGGCATCGGCTATGTCGGGCTGTCGCTGTTCCAGAAGAATGTCCAGGGCTTTACCGTCACCCAGTCCCAGGATGTCACCTTCGGGTCGCTCAATATTCCCTATGACAGCCTGATCGCGACCCAGCAGCAAGCGCTGACCAACCGCGCGGCATCGACCGGCGTGGCGATCAACGACCTGATCGTTTCGGTGAACCGGCCGATCAACCTCAGCGACCTCAAGATCAAGGGGATCGAGGCAACCTGGGTGCAACCGCTCGACTTCCTGGTGAAGGGCCTTGGCTTCTCGGCCAACGGCACCTACCTCAAGCAGTCGTCGAAGCTGATGCCGGGTCAGGCGACCAGGCTGGTTGCGACCGGCGTTTCCAAATGGTCGTACAATCTCCAGGGCTTCTATGAGAATAACGGCCTCTCGGTCAGCCTGAACTATGTCTGGAACGACAAGTCGATTGCGGTCAACGCGCCGCAGAACGGCATTACCGGCGCCGCCCTGCGCAATGATGCCCGCGGCCAGCTTGATCTGTCCGCCGGTTATCAACTGCCTTTCCTCAACAAGGCGATGCGCCTGACGCTGGATGTGCTCAACATCACCAACGAACCGATCCGCACCACCTTCGAATATGATAATGCACCCTATTCGATCTACTATCCGGGCCGGACGGTGCTGGCGGGCATCCGCGCGAATTTCTGATCCTCCCCCAAGGAGCCTGGGGCCGGTTGCAAGACCGGCCCCTTTCTTTCGTTCTGACGAGGACAAGCCCATGCGGTTGACCTTTGCGGCTTTTCTGTTCCCGCTCGCGGCCTGCATCGCGGGCCCGGCTCTGGCGGCGCCATGCGCAGGGCGTTGGACTGCGGCCTGGGCCTCTGCCCAGATGGCGCCCACCGGGGACAATGCGCTGGCGCCGGGCATGCTGGCGGACAGCAGCCTGCGGCAGATCGTCCGGCCCTCCATGGCGGGGGACCGGCTGCGGGTGCGCCTGTCCAATCTGATGGGCGCCGCGCCGCTGCACATAAGGGGCGCCAGCATCGCGCGCGCGCTGCGGGCCGGATCGCCGGCCATCGATGCGAAGACCCTCCTTCCGCTCCGCTTCGACGGGCGCAGCGACGTGACGATCCCGGCCGGCGCGGATTATCTGTCCGATCCGGTGGCGCTGCCGGTCCGCGCCTTTGACGATCTGGCGATCAGCATCGCCTTTGGGGAGGAGCCTTCGGGCCAGACCTCCCACCCCGGATCGCGGGCGACCTCCTGGCTGCTCAAGGGCGATCATCTGACCGACCCTGCCATGGCGGGCGCGCAGGCGGTGGAGCACTGGTTCTCGCTGGCAGCGCTGGAGGTGGAGCGCTGCACGGCGGCGGAGCTGATCGTCGCGCTGGGCGATTCCATCACCGACGGGAGGGGGTCGACCACGGATGGCAATGACCGCTGGACCGACAATCTCGCCCGGCGACTTCAGGCCGATCCGGCGACGCGGCATCTGGCGGTCGTCAACCAGGGCATAGGCGGCAACCGCCTGCTGAACGACGGCCTTGGCCCCAACGCGCTTGCCCGGCTCGACCGCGATGTGCTGGCGCAGCCGGGCGTGCGCTACCTGATCCTGCTGGAGGGGATCAACGACATCGGCACGCTGACGCGCGAAGCGCCGGTCAGCGATGCCGAACATGCCCGGCTGGTATCGCGCATCATCGGGTCCTATCGCCAGATCGTCATGCGGGCGCGGGCCCGGGGCATCAAGGTGATCGGCGGAACCATATTGCCCTTCATGGGCAACGACTATTATCATCCCGACGCCCGCAACGAAGCCGACCGGCAGGCCGTCAACCGCTGGATTCGCGAGCCGGGGAATTTCGACGGCGTGATCGATTTCGACCGGGCGGTGCGCGATCCCGCTCGCCCCGACCGCCTGCTTCCCCGCCATGATGTCGGGGATGCGCTGCATCCTTCGCCCGAAGGCTATCGCGCCATGGCCCGGGCGATCCCGCTCGATCTGTTCAGATAGCGGGGGTCGGGCGAGCTCGTCCGTCTCGCCCTTCTGCCCGTCATCCTTTCGGGCAGGGCGGATTGCCAATGGCGATCCTGCGGCATTATGAATCGACAAGGACGATATTGTCGGACTTAATAGCGCAAGCCTGCCAAGGAAGAACCGGCCCATGGACGACATGACCAGCACCCCGGCCGATCCCTTTGCGGCGCTGAGCCAGCGCGACCATCCGCTGCGGGCTTCCCTCTCGCGGGAAATGCATATTCGCGGCCTGCCCCGTTTCGATGCGCCGGCCCTCGCGCTGCAATTCGTGCTGCTGGTCGACGAGCAGCAGGCCGAGCAGGGCATCGCCCTGCTGTCCCACCGCTTTCCCGCCCTCAAGGCCGGTGACCGCTTCCTTGCCGCGCGGATTGGCGACCTCCATTTCTCCTGGGAGCGTCATACCGAATTCATGACCTACAGCTTCCTCGCGCCGGTCGAGGGCGCGACGCTGTTCGACCTCGCGCCATTTGGCGATGTGCCCGCATGGATGGCGGACATGCTGGGCCGGGTGATCCGCTCCACCCAGATTGCCATGGTCATGGACGAACCGCCCTCCGCGGCGATCGCCGCGCATTTCGCGACCGACGACCTCATCATATCCGACGTTGCGGACGGCCATGCCCGCATCTGGAGCGACTTCCGCCTGCATGCCGACGGCTTCGGCCGGCTGCTCATCCACGACAAGGGGTTGCAAGGCGGCGAAAGCTCGCAACTGGTCCAGCGGCTCCAGGAACTGGGCAATTACCGCAAGATCGCCTTGCTCGGCCTGCCCGAGGCGCAACAGGCGACCCCCTTACTCACCGCGCTCGAACAGCGGCTGACCGCGATCACGAGCCGCGTCGCGCAGAAGGATGCGGATGCCGATCAGGTGCTGGAGCAACTTTCCGCCTTGAGCGCGGAGCTGGCCGGGATCGTGGCGCGCACCCGCTACCGCATGAGCGCGACGCGGGCCTATGCGGAAATCTGCCGCGACCGCCTCCGCCGTCTCGCCGTCGTGCCGGTGCGGGGGTATCGCTCGCTCGACGATTTCACCGAGCGGCGCCTGCTGCCGGCCATGCGCACCTGCGATGCCTTCACCCGCCGGCTGGAGGATCTGGCGCAGCGGACCGCCTGGACCAGCGCCTTGCTGCGCACGCGGGTCGACACCGCCCTTGCCCGCCGCAACCGCGACCTGCTGGCGTCCATGGACCGCCGGACCGCGCTGCAATTGCGGCTCCAGCATACGGTGGAAGGGCTGTCGGTGGTGGCCATCAGCTATTATGCCCTTGGCCTTTGGCACCATCTGAAGGAAGCGCTGGAGCTTCAGGGATGGCATTTGCCCGCCTGGATCGATGTCGCGCTGTTCCCGGTGACGATCATCACGGTCTTCCTGGGGATCGGCCAGATCAGAAAGGTGAAGCGTCCATCCGGCGACGCGCATTAGGACCGATCGACATTCAGGCTCATGGTGGCCTGCAATGGTTGAATCGAGTCACCTGCTCCGCTTCCATTCCCGTGCTTCCGGTGCTCGCTTACTTTGAATATGCTGCGCTCCGGGTCACGGAAAACTGCCATTTTCGGCTCACCCTGAACTAAATCGGCCCCAGGATTTCCGGCTTGGTGGAACCCTGTTTGTGCCATGCCTCCCCTCAGTTCCGGGCATAGAGATAGGCGGCGATGTCGCGTGCCTGACGCTCCGACGGGCCCTGTTCGCGCATGCCGCTTCCGGGACGCAGCGCCTGCGGATGCATCAGCCATCGCACCATCGTCTCCGGATCGTTGGGGAGCGAACCGGCCAGGCTTGCGCGTTGGCCGACATGGGTCAGGTCCGGCCCCACCATGCCGTTCGCGCCGTCGATGCCGGGAATGACATGGCAGGCGCCGCAGCCATGGCGATAAAGGGCGGCCCGGCCCCTTTCCGAATGTCCGCCGGTCATGGCGTCGGCGCGGGTTTCATCGGCGGCCCTGGTTTCCAGATAGATCGCGCCGCCCGCCACAAGCGTGACGCAGACCGCGAGCAGAAGGATCGCTGCCAGCCAGACGAGGCTTGAGGGGACGGGGCGGCTAGCCATATGCAGGCCTCGGCACTTTGCGGGTGAAGCGCATCGCTGCGCCGGCATGGACGAGACAGCCCGGCGGCGGCGCTGGAAGGATCACGCCTATCCGACGCATGGCGGCACGATCAGCAGGGCGAGGGTCTGGAAGGCGCTCGCCAGCGCGAATATGCCCGCGACGGCGATGGCGAGCCTGGCCAGCCAGGGATGGGAAAGGGGGCCATGCGACCCTGTCAGGGGCCAGGCGATGCGCGCCGCCAAGGCGCAAAGGGCGATGCTGACCACCCCCCAAGCAAGGCCGATCCGCCATCGCCCGCAATCGGCATGGAGCAGTGCGGAAAGGCCCTGTTCGAACAGGAACCAGGTCATCGGCGGCAGCAGCAGGCCGATCCAGGCCCGCGCCCGGATGCTGAGGCGGCTGGGCGTCATAGCGCCCTCGGCGCCCAGTAGATGAGGGCATAGACGGGCAGCCAGCATAGGATCACGAAGGTCCAATAATTGGAATTGTCCTCCACATCCGCGAACTGATCGTCTCCGACCTCATGGGTGAAAAGCCAGACGCCCAGCACTACCGTGTCGAACCAGTCGGTGACGACATGGGTGGTGTGGAGGACGAGGAGCGTCCAGACGATCGATCCATAGGCGTCCTGATGCCAGGATATGCCGAGATGCGCGAACTCGAACGCGCGGGGTATGAAGAGCAAGGCTGCGATGACCGCCATCGCCAGCGTACCCCAGCGCACGCCGCTCAGATGCTTCTTCCTGGCGCAGCGCAACACCCAGACATTGGGCACCGCGCTCAGCAGCAGGCCGATGGTGAAGATCGCGCTCCACAAAAGTCCGGGCAAGGCGTCGCCCTTGGGCGGCCAGGCAGGAGCCTGAGTCATAAGGTAGAGATAGGCCGCGGCGGCGAGCGCGAAGCCGGTCCCCTCTATGACCATGAAGCCGATATTGCCCCACCAGACCAGATGGCGCGGGCCCGATGCGCTTTCCGGCAGGGTGGAAAGATCGCCGACGATCCGGATGGAGCGGGAAGGACTCATGCATTCACTCCCAATGGTCCCGATCGGGAGCGGGGCCGGCTGGGCCAGAACCATCCCGTCAGGGTGGCGGCGACCGGCGCCGCGCCGACGACAATGGCCCAAGGCGTGAAAATGCTGCCGATGAACATGGCGGAGACCGCGAGCGCCGCCAGCAGCGGCCAGATCGACGGCGCGGCGCTCTTCTGCCTGTAGAGGGGAATGGCGTCGGTCACGGACGTTACCAGCACTTCGCGCCGGTCCGGGCGAAGGCCGTCCATGACGTCGAGCCGCCCGGCATCGTCCCACATCGGGGTCAGGCCGTGCACCACGGGCACATGCGCCATGTTGTACGGCGGCGGCGGGGAGGGGGACGCCCATTCCAGCGTCGATCCGCCCCATGGGTCGTCGCCCGCCGGCTGGCCGCGCCAATAGGCCCATAGCGCATTGCCCACAAAGACGAGCCCGCCCGCCACGGCGATGGCGCTGCCAGCGGTCGCGACCTGGTTCAGCGTTTCCCAGCCCATGCCGGGCGGATAGGTATAGACGCGACGGGGCATTCCCATCAGGCCCAGGAAATGCATCGGCATGAAGCCCAGGTTGAAGCCGCCGACGATCAGGACGAAGGCGACCTTTCCCCAGCGTTCCGACATCAGCCGCCCGGTCGCCTTGGGGTACCAATAGGCAAAGGCCCCCAAAAGCGGGAAGATCGCCCCGCCGATCAGCACATAATGAAGATGCGCCACCACGAAATAGGTGTCGGTGAGTTGCAGGTCGAGAGCCGCCGAGGCGGTCATCACGCCTGAAAGGCCGCCGATGACGAAGGTCGCGACAAAGCCCAGAATCCACAGCATCGGCGTCGCAAGACGGATTCTGCCGAGCCAGATCGTCGCGATCCAGCAGAAGATCTGCAATCCGGCGGGCAGCGCGATCGCCATGCTGGCGGCGGTGTAGAAATCATTGCCCAGGCGGGGCAGGCCGACGGCGAACATATGGTGCACCCACAGGCCGAAGGCCAGCGCGCCGATGGAGATCATGGAGAGGACGAGGGCGGCATGGCCGAACAGCGTCCGCCGCGAAAAGGTCTCGACGATGGAGGATATGAACCCGGTGGCGGGCACGAAGATGATATAGACTTCCGGATGCCCGAAGAACCAGAAGAGATGCTGGAACAGAAGCGTGTCGCCGCCCCCGGCGGGCGAGAAGAAATGGGTCGAGACGAGCCGGTCGGCGATCAGCATGGAGGTGACGAGCATGACCGCCGGCATGGACAGGATCGTCATGATCGATGCGATCAGCATGGCCCAGAGGAATACCGGCATGCGGGTCAGCGTCATGCCCGGGGGCCGCATCTTGAGGATGGTCGCCGCGACATTGACCGAGGCGGCAAGCGCGGCAACCTCCGTGAAGGTGATCATCTGCGCCCAGATGTCGGCGCGATGCCCCGGGCTGTAGGATGGACCCGAGAGCGGGGGATATTCGAACCAGCCAAGGTCGGGCGTGATGTCGATCGCATGGGCGATCCACAGGGTCAGGACGCCGCCGAAATAGAGCCAGAAGCTGAAGGCGCCAAGGCGCGGGAAAGCCATGTTGCGCGTGCCGAGCATCAGCGGCACCAGCCAGAAGGCCATGGCCTCCATCAATGGCACGGACACCAGGAACAACATGGTCGAACCGTGCAGCGAAAAGCTTTCATTGTAGAGCTGCGGGCTCATGCGGGTGTTTTCGGCGACCGACAGCTGCCATCGCATGTCGAGCGCGAGCATGCCGGCCAGGAACATGAGGAACAGGGCCGTGACGATGTAGCGCGCGGCGATGCGCTTGTGATCGACCGTGGTCAGGAAACCCCGCAGGCCCGGCGGGTCGCGCCACCTTTCGTCCAGCCGTTCGATCAGGGTCGCGTCGGCGGTCATCTGAGCCTCGCCAGATAGGCGGCGAGCGCATCGGCATCCGCAGGCAGCAGCGGTACGGCCGGCATCGACGTACCGGGCTTCAACGCCTGGGGCTGCGCGATCCAGCCTTGCAGCGCGCCCCGCGTCATGGGCAGCGTGCCGGCGGCGATGGACCTTCGCGCGGCGATATGGGTGAGATCGGGTCCCGCCCGTCCTGTTGCCGATGTGCCCCTGATCCTGTGGCAGGCCGCGCATTTCGTCGCGAAGAGCTGGGCTCCGCGCCCTGTGACGGGCGCGCCGGATGCCGCCGGGGCTGCCTGCGTCTTCAGCCAGAGGTCGAAATCGGCAGGCGCTTCCACCTTCACATCGAAGGCCATATGGGCATGTTGCGCGCCGCAAAATTCCGTGCAGGCCCCGCGAAACCAGCCCGTTCGACGCGGCGTCAGGTCGAGAAGGTTGCGGCGGCCGGGAATCATGTCGATCTTTCCGGAGACGTTCGGCACCCAGAAACTGTGAATGACATCTCCCGACGTAAGCTCGACCCGTGTCGTGCGGCCCAGCGGCAAATGGAGTTCGTTGGCGGTCTCGATCCAGCGCCCGCTCGCCGGATCGCGATATTCGATCCGCCACCACCATTGATGCCCGGTCACGCGCACGGCCATGGCGTCCTGCCCGCGGGTTGCGAACAGGGCGCGGTCAGCGAAGAAGCTGGCGGTGATGAGGATGGTGAGCCCGACGACGATGACCCCCGCCGCGACATGGAGGGCGCGGTCCACCCGCTTTTCAGCCCGTCCTTCATCCTTTCGGCGGCGCGAGCGGGCGCGCATGAGGGCCCAGACGAGCCCGCCCATCACCAGCAGATAGACCAGCCCGCAGACCACCGTCATGACGATCAGAAGCATGTGGAGAGCGGACGCCTGATCCCCTGCCGGGGCGAGCGGCGACTGGACGCCGGTGCAGGCGGACAGGATCAGCATGGCGATGACCGATGTCGATCGGCTCATTGCGGGCCGGACCATGCCGATTCCTGCGGCTCGCCCTTCTGGTCGAGCAGGAGCCGCCGCCGCTTTTCGGGATAGTGCAGCGGCAGATCGCGGACATAGGCCGTGATCTGCCAAAGCTGCTCGACCGGCACGCGTCGGCCATAGGCGCCGCCATGGCCCGTGGCGATCGACCGGTAGACGTCCGCGAAGCCCCCGCCCTGAACCCATTGCCCATCGGACAATCGGGCGCCGCCCTTTGCCTGTTCGCTGTGGCAGGGCGAACAGCCATACCAGGCGAAATAGCGGCCGCCCTGCGCGATCTGGTAGAAATTCCCCTGATAGGCGTCGATCCGCGGGTCCGCATTGCCATGCGGCGCCGTCTGCGGCAGGCCGGGGCCCAGGTCGCGCGCTTCCTGGCTGCATCCGCCGAGCAGGATCGCCATCAATGCCGCTGCCCCGCGCTTCCGCATCTCAGATGACGATGCGGACGGGAACGCCCTTGGCCGCAGGTGTCTTCGACTGTTCGTCGTGGTACCAGAGCGGAACCAGGGGATTCATTTCCGGATAATATGCGCCCAGGCAGCCGCGCGGCAGCAGGAAGGGCGTGACCGCCAGACCGTCGACCTGACGATGAACGCCGTCCCCGGCATCGCTCGCCAGGCTGACGACCTGGCCCTCCCGAAGGCCGGCGGCTCCCATATCCTCAGGGTTCATCAGCACGACGTCGCGCGTTCCTTCGATGCCGCGCAGCCGGTCGGAATAGCCGTAGATCGTCGTGTTGAACTGGTCGTTCGACCGCAAGGTCACCAGCCTGTAACGGCCCACCGCCGGTTCGAAGCCGACCGAACTCATCGTCTTGGGAACGGTGAACTGCGCCTTTCCGCTCTCGGTCTTCCAGATCCGCTCCCGCGCCGAATTGCCGCGGTAGAAGCCGCCGGGCGTGAACACCCTGTCATTGAAGTCGTGGAACTGGTCCGGGTAGCTTTCCTCGATCCTGTCCCTGATCCTGGCATAATCCGCCGTCCATGCGTCCCATTCCAGCTTTGGATTGGGGGGAAGCGTCGCCTTCGCCATTCCGGCCACGATCGCCACTTCCGACTTCAGATGGTCGGAGGCGGGCTTGTTCTTGCCCAGCGAGCCGTGGATGCAGGAGAGAGAATCCTCCATCGTCACCGCCTGCGGGCCGGATGCCTGCATGTCTTCCTCGGACCGTCCAAGGCACGGCAGAAGATAGGCGATTTCGCCGTTTATGAGGTGACTGCGGTTGAGCTTGGTCGCGATCTGGACCGTCAGGCGCAGGCGCTGCCAGGCCGCCTCCATCTTCTCGCGTTCCGGGATGGCGCGGACGAAATTGCCGCCCAGGCCGATAAAGGCCTTCACCTCTCCCGACAGGATCTTCTCACACGCCTTCACCGTGTTCATGCCCTCTTCCCGCGGCGGGTCGAAGCCATATTGCCGGGCGATCCTGTCCAGCGGCACCAGTTCCGGCTTTTCAGAAATGCCGACCGTCCGCTGGCCCTGCACGTTCGAATGGCCGCGGACCGGGGATATGCCGGTGCCGTCGCGGCCGATATTGCCCTTGAGCAGCCAGAGATTGGTGAGCGCCGCAAGATTTTCGAAGCCATGGACATGCTGGGTCAGGCCCATGCCGTACATGGCGATGGAGCGGGGAGCGTCGATGTAGATCTGCGCCGCCTGCCGGAGGTCGGCGCGGGCAAGGCCGCTCTCGCGCTCGATCTCCTCCCAGCCTGTCGCCTCGACATGGGCCTTGAGCGCTTCGAATCCGGTGCAGTGCTGCTCGATGAAGTCGATGTCGAGGACGTGGCGCTGTTCCTCGCGCCACTTCCTTTCTTCCTCGGCAAGGACATGCTTGATCAGTCCGGTGATGGCGGCAATGTCCCCGCCGGCCTTGACCTGCAGATAGAGCGTCGAGATCTGCGTCGCCTTGGGCGTCAGCATTTCGGTCGGGCTCTGGGGATTTTTGAAGACTTCCAGACCCTTTTCGCGGATCGGGTTGAAGGTCACGATCTTCACCCCGCGTTTCACCGCCTCCTGCAGCGGATGCAGCAGCCGGGGGCTGTTGGAGCCCGTATTCTGCCCGAAGAAGAAGATCGCGTCGCACAGGTCGAAATCGGCCAGCACGCAGGTGCCGACCGGGGAGCCGATGAGCTTCTTGAGCGCGACGGACGTCGTCTCATGGCACATATTGGAACTGTCCGGCAGGTTGTTGTGACCATAGGCCCGGGCGAACAGGGCATAGAGATAGCTTGTTTCTAGGCTGGCCCGCCCCGATGAATAGAAGACGGCGGCGCGGGGATCGATGGCCTTGAGTTCCCTGCCGATCGCCTCGAACGCCTCTTCCCAGGAGCAGGGCACATAGCGGTCGCTCGCCCGATCGAAGCGCATCGGATGGGTGAGCCGCCCAAGCTGCTCAAGGTCGTGGTCCTTCCATGTCCTGAGCTCGCCGACCTTGTGTCTGGCCAGCACTTCGGGCGTGCAGCGGCGGCTGGTCAGTTCCCATAACGTGGCCTTGGCCCCATTCTCGCAAAATTCGGCGGCATGCGGATGGGCGGGCTTTGTCCAGGCGCAGGACACGCACATGAACCCCTTGACCTTGTTTTGCCGGCGCAGCGTGTTGAGGACGGCCGGCGTCGGCTTCTCGCGCCAGGCGATCTCGGCCATGCCCTTGATCGAGCCCCAGCCGCCTTCCGTGCCGTCATAATGAACGGTGTCGTCTTCATCGCCCATGGCACGACCCTCCTGTCGCTTCTCTATCGGTTTATTACGCAGCGCGAACTAACCTGGGTTGGACGCCGGTCGGGCGAGGCTGATTTGTTTCTGTTTCATGTCCCGAACGGTTTGAGGGCGGAGACGTTCCAAGGATCGGTGCCGGCCGGTTCAGGCGGACGAGGCGCCTGCCTTGTTCCCGGGCTAACCGCGCGCCAGGCCGGGGCCGACATGTCCGACGGGCGCCGGATCGCCGCGGGAATAGGTGCCGACCAGCACGCCCACCCCCAGCACTTGGCCGTCCATCGCCTTGACGATGTCGGACCGGCCGGGCCCCGGCCCCAGATCAATGGCCTGCGCCAGGGCGAAGAGCTGGAAAATATAATCATGCTCGCCATGGCCCGTCGGCGGGTCCGGCGGAAGCCAGGCCTGGGCAAGATAGCTGTTTCGGCCAACGGAACCGACGGTGGCCTCCTTGCCCTCCGCAATCTCCCCCTCGTCCACCTGGCGGAGATCGCCGGGCAGGTCCCAGAGCAGACCATGGACCAGCGGATTGGGTGTGGGCGCGTCGGGGTCCTCGACGATCAGCGCGATGCTGGCCGTGCCTGCCGGCACCTCACCCCAGACAAGCGGCGGGGATACCCCTTCGCCATCCGCCGTGAAGCGGATCGGCAGCCGGCCGCCGGCAGCGAAAGCCGGGCTGGACAGGGGGATCATGGGCGCCGTTCCCTGCAGCCCGGCCCTGACGATGGCCAGCCTTTCATGGCCGGCGCGGACATTGGTGAAGATCCTGCCCATCCAGGCGGGAATATGTTCGAGCATCGGCTGGCTCCATGGCTCCGGTCATCGACTGAAGGGAAAACTTCAGCCGCGTGCAGGACGTTCCATCGCGATGAGCCGCGCCGCGCTATAATCCATAATCTGAGAGACATGGATTAAAGGATGGCGCCATCCGGAAGGACGGCGCCGGTCCAAATTGTTATCTCTATCCGTCTTAGAGGATTTCGAGAGCCACGGCGGTCGCTTCGCCGCCGCCGATGCAGAGCGCCGCGACGCCTTTTTTGAGGCCGCGGGCCTTCAATGCCGCCACCAGCGTGGCGATGATGCGCGCGCCGCTGGCGCCGATGGGATGACCCAATGCGGTAGCACCGCCATTGACGTTGATCCTGTCATGCGGAATGTCGAGGTCGCGCATCGCGATCATGGCGACGGCGGCAAACGCCTCGTTCACTTCGTAGAGATCGACGTCCCCGGCGGACCAGCCCGCCTTCTCCAGCACCTTGCGGATTGCGAAGACCGGGGCAGTCGTGAACAGCGCGGGAGCATGGGCATGGGATGCGGTGGCGACGATGCGCGCCTCCCTGGCAAGGCCAAGCTTCTCAGCGACATCCGCACGGGTCAGCACCAGCGCGGCTGCGCCGTCCGAAATGGAGGCGGAGGACGCCGCCGTGATCGCACCGTCTTTGGCGAAGGCGGGCTTCAGCGAGGGTATCTTCTCCGGCTTCGCATTGCCGGGCTGTTCGTCCTTGTCGACCTGGACCTCGCCGCCGCGCGTCCTGACGGTGACAGGCACCACCTCCGCAGCGAAGGCGCCGCTGTCGATCGCCGCATTGGCGCGGGCGAGGCTTTCGACCGCATAGGCATCCATTTCCGCGCGGGTGAACTGATAATCGCGGGCCGTGTCCTCGGCAAAGGCTCCCATGGGCTTGCCGCGATCATAGGCGTCCTCCAGCCCGTCCATCATCATCGTGTCGATGACCCGGTCGTGGCCGATGCGCGCGCCGGAACGGTGCTTGGGCAGGGCATAGGGCGCATTGGTCATGCTCTCCATGCCGCCGGCGACGACGATGTCCACGGCCCCGGCGCTCAGCGCTTCGGCCGCCATGATTGCCGCCTGCATGCCCGAACCGCACATCTTGTTGACCGTCGTCGCCTCCACCGACTGGGGCAGGCCCGCGCCAAGCGCCGCCTGCCGCGCGGGCGCCTGGCCGAGGGCGGCGGGCAGGACGCAGCCCATATAGATGCGGTCGATGGCCTCCGGCGCGGCGCCGGAGCGCTCGACCGCCGCCTTCACCGCAACGGCGCCCAGTTCCGGTGCCGAAACGCTGGAAAGTGCGCCCTGAAAGCCGCCCATGGGCGTCCGGGCATAGCCAGCGATGATGATGTCCTTGCTCATATCTCTTTCCTCAAGCGGTTCAGGGACGAACCCAGCACTGGATCATGCCGCGAATCGTGACGAGGGTTTCCGTCCGTATCGCCCGCCTCTTCTCCCATCCCGGCAATGCGTGCAACGGGCGCACCGATATTCCTTCCCGCGCTGTCCACGTTCACGCACGCGATCAGCGGCATATTTTTTGCCCTAAGCCTATGAGCCAGGCAAGGAATTGAGTCCTTGGGTCGACCAGGATCAGGTTCTATGTTGCGGGTTCCACTCGTTTCGCAGGGAAAGGCCATGAATCCGTTTCCTCAGGATATTTTTACCGAGCCAACGGGTGTCGACCCCGACACGCTCGCCAATCTGGGACCGCTGGCGAGGCTGGCCGGTCGCTGGGAGGCCCATAAGGGTGTTGATATCAATCCCAAGGCAGACGCTCCCGAGCGGCGCGTGTTCGTTGAGCGCGTTTCGTTCGATGCCATCGATCCTCAAACCAACGGGCCGCAGCTTTTCTACGGCCTGCGCTATCACACCCATATCACGACCGAGGAAGAGGACATCACCTTCCACGATCAGGTCGGTTACTGGCTATGGGAACCGGCGACCGGGCTGATCCTGCAGACATTGGCTATTCCACGTGGGCAGGTGGCGCTGGCCGCGGGCCACGCCAAGGTCGGCGACGACAATTTGTCGCTGGTCGCGGCACGCGGTCAGACGCAATATGGGATATGCTCGACCGCTTTCCTGGAATATGGTTTTCGAACGGATGCATACCGGATCGACATCCGCTTCGACGGCGACGATAGCTGGAGCTATGATATTCACACCACTCTTGCCGTCCACGGCAGGCCCGACCCGTTCGACCATCACGATACGAATACCCTTCGGCGTGTGGCGCCGGGCAAACCCAATCCTCTCAAGCAGATTCTGGACCGACGGGCGAGGTCGAACTGATATGGCGGGCATCCCTGTCCGCTTTCGAAAACCGGAATTCGACGCTTGAGTCATTACCGAGGGTTAAGCTGCCCAAACGTCATTTTCGACCTGTATCGGTAAGTCACATGTTGTTGAGAAAGGGCACGCAAACCCGCCCGCCCTTTCCCATCCCCGCTTTGCAAATCAAAGTTTGACAGACACGCCCATATACATGAAGCGGCCGATATTGTCGTAAATGGCGTCGCCATCACCATTGCTGCCATTGCCGAACAATCCGTAGGGCGGTTTACGGTTGGTGAGATTGTCGACCCCGCCATAAAGGGTGAACCGCTTGTCGACGTCCAGCGACGCACGGATCGAATGGTAGAAAACGCGCGGATAATAGACGGTGTCGGCATAGTTGGGATCGAGCGCAGGCACACCATAAGTGTCGTGCTGAGCCTCCCAATCCGTGATCGATTGGCGGCCGATATAGCGGATTTGATACCCCAGGGTGAGGTTGCGGTGCGTATAGTCGATGGACGCATTGACGTTCCAGATCGGATCGCCCAGCTCTCCCTTCACCCGTTCGGGCTGGCTGGGATTGTCGAGATAGGGATAGTCCGTGCGGGTCCGCACCCAGGTGCCGACGACCCGGACCGCGATCCTGTTGTCGGGGTCGAAACGATGATTATAGGCGACATCCATGTCGATGCCTTTCGCCACCAGGGCGGCGAAGTTCACCGTGCTCTGCAACAGGGCCGGTCTGGCGAACAGTCCATTGGCCTGACGGGGATAGATGAGCTGACAGAACTGGTTGTTCAGATTTGCTCCATCATAGCAGGCGTCGAGAATGGTCTGCGCATCCACGGCACTGATGACCTTGCTGATCTTGATGTCGTAATAGTCGACCGTGATCGACAGGTCCGGGATCATGCGCGGTTGCAGGATGAACCCATAGGTCCAGCTGCGCGACTTTTCGGCGGTCAGATTGGGATTTCCGCCCGACAGAAACTCCGTGCTTCCGGCCCGCGCCACGCTGTTGACGAAGCCCGCGGGAACGCCGGCGGCGGCGCAATTGGCCGCGCGGGTCGACTTGCCCTTGTCGATGAAATTGACGTCGCAGGGATCGTCCAGAAGATCGAAATTCTGTGACGGCGAGGAATAAAGGTCGCTCAGTGTCGGAGCCCGCACCGACCGGGAGTAATTGACCCGGAACTTGATGTCGGAAACCGGCGCGTAGATCGCACCGCCATTATAGGCCCAGACGGTGCCGGTTGCGCCCTTATAGTCCGCGACGCGAACCGCGCCATTGACGCTGAGTTCCCGCGCGAACGGCATGTCCTTCAGAAGGGGAACGTCCAGTTCGCCATAGGCTTCCTTCACGGCGAAGGATGGCGGATTGAAGTCGGGAATGGCGTTCAGGAAAGTATCGCCGCTCTTCACCGTATCGTCATAGGCGTAAAACGCCTTTTCCCGACGATATTCGGCGCCAATCGCAAAGGCGACGGGACCGCCCGGCAGCTCGAACCATTGCGAGCTGTCGCCCACCAGATTGGCGTTGATGTCGAATTGACTGGCGCTACCCCGGCGATGGGATGTGGTGTTGATATAATCGAGCGCCGCCTGGCTGGGCGCACCGTCCCCGAAGAGGTTGAGCGGTGCGCAGGCCGGGTCTGTGACGGTCACCTGATTGATGCGGCAGACGATATTGCCCGCAGCGTTGAAAACGGCGTCGGCCGCATTCTGAAAGCGGGATTCGATACGGTTGTTGAAGAACAGGGAGCGGCTCTTGAACTTCCCGTAGTTGACGGAAAAATCATAGCGCCAGTCGTCGTTGAACGTTCCTTCGGCGCCCACGACGATGCGATAGGTGTCGCGGCGGTCATATTCGTCGCGGGTGCCAAGATCGTTATTATTGCGGTTGAGCCGGAAGAATTCCGCGCCCGCCGGCAGCAGCGAGCGAATGGTGGCTGCCGCGCCCGGCTGCAAATAGGCATTGTCGAAGAAGATCGGAACGCCCGATCCCAGATAGGTGTCGGGCGTCGCCGCCACGCGGATCGGATTGCCGTCCTCATCCTCCGACGCGACCGTGCCTTGTTCCCCGCCTTGTCCGAATGTCGGGCTGCCCTGGTTAAAGCTCTTCACCCGGACGAACTTGGCCTCGATAAAGGGGCGAAATGCATCCGACACGTCATAATGGGCAAGGAAATTCGCCACGAAGCGCTTGAGCGAGGGATTGAGCGTGCCGCGATCGTTCAGCGTCGCGCCGTTGCCATTCTGATTATTCCCGGATCCGGCAGGGCGGAAATCATTGCCATAGGCATATTCGTAAAGCGATCCGTCGGGGTTGAAGCCGAAAACGCGCGGGAAGCCATTTGCGCGGCAGGCCCCCGCAGCGCCAGTGCCGCAGGACAGGGGGCTGCCGCCATTATAGGCGATGAAATTGCCGCCATTGTCATAACCGAAGCTGTGCACCCCGGTCAGGAAGCTTCTGTCGGGAATGTCATTGTCCAGAGACGGATTGTCGACCAGTTGGAATTGCCGCCGTCCGGAAAAAGCGCCAGTCAGGGCGGGCCGGTCGGTATAGGTCAGCAAATTCGCGCGATTATATTCCAGGCTCAGCGCAACATTGCCCCGTCCGTCGGCGAAATTCCGGCCGAAGGTGCCCGACAGCCGATAGGTTCCCCGGTCGCCATAGCTGGAGATACCGGCCTTGCCGTCAAGCGAAAGGCCATCGAAATCGCGCTTCAGCACGAAATTGACCACGCCGGCCATGGCATCGGAGCCATAGACGGCCGAACTGCCGCCGGTCACGATGTCGACGCGCTCGATGAGGTCGGTGGGAATGGTGTTCGTATCGACGAGAAAATCGCCTTCGGACGAGGTGACATGGCGACGGCCGTTCACCAGAACCAGCGAGCGCGTGACGCCCAGGCCACGCAAATCGAGCAGGTTGAGGCCGGACGTGCCGATATATTGGGTGGAGTTCGCCTGACTGTAGGAGGACCGCAGCGAGGGCAGATCATTCAGCACATCGCCGATGACGGTGCCGCCGCTCCGGGTAAGGTCCGCAATCGACAGCGATGTTACGGGGATCGGCGAATCCAGTGTCGGCCGCGCAATGCGGGAACCTGTCACAATGATGACCGGCTCTCCTCTGTCCGACGCCGTGTCGCTGCCCTGCGGCGCCGTTGCGGCAGCCGGGGAGGCTGCGTCCGCATTCGTCTGCGCACAGGCCGCGCCGGTTGCGATCAGGAAAGCCGCGCTCCAGCTCGCCGAGCCAAGCAGAATAGCACGAAGCTGCATGTTACACCCCTCATCCCTTGCAGAAGGCATCCCTTCATGCCTTCGGGGATAGAACAAGCATCGGCAGCGCGATTTCCCACATGACGCACAAATAGCTGCATTGTCACTATTATATCACATCAAAGGAGGAGGAACGGCCATTTGCCAGGGGTCGCCTCTCGGTCAGTGGGCGGGAGATTTGCTCCTCCATGTTGCGCATGACATAGGTTCCTGGATCGTCATGTGACATGCACCGAAAGCTTTCGATCAATGCGCCGCATCGGGATCAACTGCGTGCGTGGGTCGCGATGCAAGCCAGATGATCGATGCCGCGCAGGCGAAGAAGAAAGCGGCAAGGACGAAAGTCTGTCCGGTCGCCCGCGCGAAGCTTTCCAACTGGAGGCATATCGATCTTGCGCCAGAATCACAGACTTTGCTCCGATTTTGAAGGCAATCTTATCCGACACCGCCGGATCATTCCGCGCGGGCGGGTACCGGGACAATGATGAAATGATCGTGGACTTGCCGCTGGTCGGGTGTCTCCAGCGGCTCTCGCAGGCTGGTCTGGAGTTCACCAATGGTTTGCGCCGGCAAGGGGAGGGGATGTTCGTCTGGATGGGTTGACGCTTCATGCCCATAGTCGCGCCCCGGCTCGGACGTCATCTCGATATGAGCTCCCATGACGGCGCAGATCGGATGCTTCGCCGCGAAGGCTGCCAGCCGTTCGATGCTGGCGCGATTGTCGGCCATGAAATTTACCGGCACGTAAAGGCGGCCGGGATAGAGCGTGTCGCCCGACAACAAGATCTTGAGGCGAGGGTCGTAGATCATGATCGCGGCGGCCTGATGCCCTGGTGTTGCGATGACGCTGAGCGCGCGATCGCCCAGGTCGAAATTGGCAACTCCCTCGGGCCAATGGGAGATGCCGAAAAAGCTGGCCACGTCCGATGGCTTCAGCCCGACGACGGTCGTATCCGGGCGGTCACGGAAGGCGGCGTCTCCGGCAACATGGTCGCCATGGCTGTGGCTATGGGCGACCACGAGCGGGATCGAACGGCGTCCGTGAGCGGCCAGCCACTGGGCGACTAGCCGGTCGACTGTCGGCCTGATGCGGCCGCCTTCGGCCCCGCTGTCGATCAGCAAAGCCCTGTCGCGCCCGAAGAGCAGATAAAGGAAGGGCGCTTCGAAATTGGTCTTGACCGACTGGCGGATGACGAAACTGTCCTCGTCGAGTTGCTGGACCTGGGTGAAGGGCTCCTGCGGCAGCGTGCCGTCGATCCACTTTTCCGCGAAGAGCTTCGGCAGCGCTACGCAAGCTGCCTTCAGGTCCGGGGCATATCCCGAGCCGCTCGCCATCAGGAGCGCCGCACTCAATCCAAGGGCCCGTACCCGTCGAACCCTGCGCGCATCAGCGGCCATGGCTCTTTCCCTTTCATGCAAGGCAGCATTGCGATGATCCTGCGCGCTCGCCGGGGCGCCATCCTTTCGAAATGGCGCCCCGGCAGCATCATCAGATCAATATTTGAAGCGTGCTTCGATGCCGAAGGTGCGCGGATTGATCACGGTCTGCTTGTAATAGCGCAGCACCACTCCATCGTTGAGGCCTACGCGCGAGCGGTCATTGGAGACGGAAGCCACCGCATATTTGTCGAAGATATTGTTCGCGAACAGGACGAGGCTGTAACGGTCCGTCTCATAGGCCAGCGAGGCGCGGTGCAGCACATAGCCCGGAAGCTTGTCGCCATAGGCGCGGTCCCAGCCCAGCCGCGTCACGACATTGCCGCGATAGGTCGCTGTCCAGTCCGCTACCAGGTTCCCGGCCATGAACGGCATGGTGTAGGTCGCGCCCAGGCTGCCGCTGTTCTTTGCAGAGCCTGGAAGGCGATCACCCGATAGCGCGTCCAGCTGAATGGGTGAACTGGGATAGGTTCCCGCCGGGTCGTTGACCGCGATGATCCCCGGAACATCCTGGGTCAGCTTGGCATCGGTGTAGGAATATGTTCCCTGGATCGACAATCCTTCTATCGGCTTGGCCTGGAACGACGCTTCGAAGCCCTCCGACTTCGCCTTGCCGCCGTTGACGGTGATGCCTACGATGCCGTTGATGGTGGCAGAATCGACCTGAATACCTTTCCACTTGATCTGGAAGACGTTGAAATTGAACGTCAGCTTGCGATCCAGAAGCTGGGTGCGGATGCCGAGTTCCGCGTTTTTCGTGGTGTCCGGGCCATATTGGATTTCATTGGGCAGCGCGCACACATTCTGCTGCGTTAGATCGAGTGGCAGGACGCAAGGCGCGACCGTGTTCGGCCCTCCGATCCGATAGCCCTTGCTGTAGGTGCCATAGACCATGATGTCTGGCGTGAAGTTGTAGGAGCTGTTAAACTTCCACACCCAGCCGCTCTTCTTCGACTTGCCGCCGGCAGAAGGAAGATCATAGGGGCTGACCGGATCGCCGAGCAGTGGAAGTACCGCGCGTCCGCTGACGTCCGACGTATAGCCGAAATAGCGCACGCCTGCCGTCACCTGCCATTCGGGTATGATCCTCAACGTGCCTTCACCGAAGACTGCTTTCTCCGTCACTTTTGACTTGTTGAAGCTGTTATACTCGACCTCCTCGGGGTTGGGCTGCGTTCCGAATTCCACCCAGGGATGATTCGGAACATGTTCGGTATATTCGCGCAGCCGCTTCTGCTGATTGTAGAAGCCGCCCAGCACCCAGTTGAACGGACCGCCATGGCGGGAAACGAAGCGGACTTCCTGGTTGAACTGCTTGCGGCGATCGTGGCTTTCGTTCCAGCTCGAAAAAGCGGGGAAGGATTCATAGCCATAATCGAGATCGAGCAGAAGGTCGGTATTGTCCGTCCGATTGTCGTTCTTGACATCGGTATAGGCAGTTGTCGAAACAAGATCGGCAATGTCCGCGAGGTTGGCGTTGATTTCCATCGCTCCCAGGTGCGCGCGGCGCTTCACCGGCTCGATATAACGCGCCGCACTTTGATATTTGCCCGTTCCGAGCACGCCGTCGCTATTATATTGACCTCCATCGGTCTTGGTCTGCTGGAACGCGTAGGTGAAGTTGACCTTTAGATCCTCGCTGATCTGGAACAGCAACTGGTTGCGGGTGGTGAAGGTCTTCTCGAAATTGAGGTCCTTCTCCTTTCTCAGGTTCGCGGCATAGCCGGCGGGCGAGATGCTCGTCGGACCATCCGGCTGGGGCAGCGAAACGCCGGGCGTCTGGAGCAGCAGCGGATAGTCGATGAAGCCGGGATCGTAGAAATAGCCCGTGGCCGACCGGAAGGCGATATGATCCTTGACGATCGGGATGTTGATGACGCCGTCGACCTGATAGCCCAGCTTGCCGCTGTGGCCCTTGCCGTAAAGGCGGCTATGCACCTCGCCCTCGATCTTGTCCGTGTCGGGCCGGTTGGGGATATTGCGGATCGCGCCCGCCAGGGTGCCAAGGCCATAGAGTGTCCCCTGCGGCCCGAGCAGCGTTTCGACGCGCGCGATGTCGAGCAATTTGAAGTCGTAATAGAGCGGAACCTCGCCCAGATAGACGCCCAAGGCCGTGTCATAGGAATTGCCGGTGGAACTGGAATCCGAAGCGTTGAGGCCGCGAAGCACGATCGTTCCGGTCGAGCCCGGGCCCGTGTCCGATATGGTCACGCCTGGCGTAAAGTCGGCAATGTCGCGCACGTCGTCGATCCGCTGCCGGGCGAGCTGCTCCTGGCCGACGGCGCTGATGTTGATCGGCACGTCCTGGATCGAAACCGCACGCCGAGTGGCCGTCACGACGATCTCGTTGCCCTCGCCGCCTGCACCGTCAGCACCATCCGCGGCGCCTTGAGCGAAAGCCGAAGTGGTCCCAACGCCCATAAGAATGGTCGCGCCAAGCAATGTATTGCGAAACAATTTCATAGTCACTTCGACCCCCTTGCAGTTGAGCCCCAAGTGACATCCTTCTCCCTGGCGCTCTGGCTAGGCCGGCACCTTGTCGGCCGGTTCCCGGCCAGTCGTCATTGTCATGCCATGATGTGCATGGTCTTTTGCAACCGAAGCGGCTGCAATCATCATTTGATCTGTTCGAGCGCCGTGCGATGAACCGGCAAGGTCACAATGCCGCGCATTGCTGGCGACCGGCGCCATAGCGCCTGAGAGAGCAGCATTGCGAGCCGTTCTTCGATTCACGAACCCTCACTTCAAGCCGGCGACTGCCCGGCTAATCTACCCTTTTGTTGCGCCGCTTCGACGAGCGGTCGATCAACTATACGGTATGGATATTACGTAATGGGTCAAGCGTAATAATTTCGCACTTGCTCAGTATGACTGCAATCGTTGGGTGCGGCGCACAATATGGCGGTTTTCTTACGATGAAGACCGATTCCAATATTGGTGGGAGGAATGGCGGCGGGACCGGAGTGGGAATTATGTGGGACCATTCGGCCCCGAATCGCAAACCCCGACCAACGGATCGACGCTGCCCGCTGTCTATCCGTCAAAATAACGCAATCTGGTCGATTCGCGGGGAAGGGCCGGTCATCGGCGCGGTCGCTCAGCCGGCCCGACGGCGGGTGTCAGGGCGCTGGACCCCGGATTTCCGCCACGATGGAGAGTATTACCTAAAACTTTAAAGGTAATAATTCTTGGTGGACAGACCCGTGCTGCTTTGCAATAGTGTTTGCCGAAAGGGGACGAAAGAATGATCCGAATGTTCCGCAATGCAGGCCGGGCTGCTCTGATGGCTGGAGCGCTTTTGCTTGTATCCTGCTCGCCAGCGCCGGACGCCCCCTCCCAGCCGAAGACAGAGTTCAACATCGGATGGTCGATATACGCTGGCTGGATGCCGTGGCCCTATGCCCAGCAGGCTGGAATCGTGAAAAAGTGGGCGGATAAATACGGCATCAAGATCAATATCGTTCAGGTCAACGACTATGTCGAATCGGTGAATCAATATACCGCCGGCAAATTCGATGGCGTAACGGTGACCAATATGGACGCCCTGACGATTCCGGCCGCCGGGGGGAAGGATACCAGCGCGATCATAGTCGGTGACTATTCGAACGGCAATGATGGCATCTTGCTCAAGGGCGCCGACAATTTTTCAGCGATCAAGGGCAGGCAGGTCTATCTGGTCGAACTTTCGGTCTCCCACTATCTTCTCGCCCGCGCGCTGGAGAAGTCGGGGATGAAGCCCACCGACATCAAGACCGTGAACACCTCCGACGCCGATATCGTCGGGGCCTTTTCCAGTCCGGATGTCACCGCGGCGGTCGCATGGAACCCGCAGCTTTCGGTCATGAAGGGACAGGCCGGGGCGAAGGAGGTCTTCAGCTCGGCCCAGATCCCCGGTGAAATACTGGATCTGCTGGTGGTCGATACGGCGACCCTGAAAGCCAATCCGAATCTGGGCAAGGCGTTGACCGGCATCTGGTTCGATACGATGGCGCTGATGAAAAGGCAGGACGCGCAGGGCAAGGCGGCACGCGCGGCCATGGCGAAGCTGGCGGGCACGACACCCGAAGTGTTCGAGAGCCAGCTGGCGACCACGCATCTCTATGCCGATCCCAAATCCGCCGTGGCGGCCACATCTGCCCCCGCACTTGTTCAAAGCATGGCGCAGGTGCGGGATTTCAGCTTCGCCCATGGCCTGTTCAAGGGCGCGGCCTCAGCCGATGCCGTCGGCATGAGCTTCGCCGGCGGGAAGACGCTGGGCGACGCGCAGCATGTGACGCTGCGGTTCGACGAAAGCTTCATGAAACTGGCGGCCGACGGAAAGCTTTGAGCTGCCCCGATCGATCCACTCTGTAGGACGATGATGATATGCGCTGGGTGAATCGACATGTCAGCCGAGGCGACCGGCTGCTGCTGGGGGCGGTGCCGATCCTGCTGCTGGTCCTGCTCTATCTTTTCCTGGCGGCTCAGCGCCACGCCGCCAATCAGTTCGACAAGATATTGCCGTTGCCCGACGGCATGACGAAGGCGATGTCCGGGCTGCTTTTCCAGCCGGACCAGCTGACGGGACAGCTGCTATTCTGGGCGGATACGCTGGCGAGCCTGGAGCGGCTTGGCATCGGTTTGGGCATCGCGACGCTCGCGGCGCTCCTTGTGGGGCTGGTGCTCGGCATCCTTCCCCCTGTGCGGGCGACCTTCGGACCTTTGGTAACGGGCATCGCCGTGATCCCGCCCATCGCGCTGCTCCCTATCCTCTTCATCGCCCTGGGCCTGGGGGAAACTGCCAAGGTCGCGCTCATCGTCATCGGCATAGCCCCTGTCATGGTGCGGGACATTGCCGCGCACGTCGCTGCCCTGCCGCGCGAGCAGATCATCAAAGCGCAGACGCTGGGGGCGAGCAGCTGGCAGATCATGATAAGGGTGGCGCTGCCCCAGGCCATGCCGCGCCTGCTTCACGCCGTACGCCTGTCGCTGGGGCCGGCCTGGGTCTTCCTCATATCGGCCGAGGCGATCGCATCCGACATCGGACTTGGCTACCGCATATTCCTCGTCCGCCGCTATCTCTCGATGGATGTCATCATTCCCTATGTCGCGTGGATCGCGCTGCTGGCCGTGGTGATGGATCTTTCCCTCACTTTCCTCAGCCAGCGCCTGTTCCCCTGGGCCCACGGAGTCAGCCATTGAGCGCGCTTCTCTCTCTTCGTGATGTCTGGATCGAATATGGCGAGAAGATCGTGCTCGAACGCGTGACGATCGATATCGAGGAAGGGTCTTTCGTGTCGATCATCGGCCCTTCGGGCGCCGGCAAAAGCAGCCTGCTGCGTCTCATCCTCGGCCAGGAAGCGGCGACGCGGGGTTCCATCCTTCTCGACGGGATGCCGCTGACGCCTGAATGCGGACCCGATCGGGGCGTCGTGTTTCAGCGCTATTCGGTATTTCCCCACCTGTCGGCCTTGCGGAACACGGTTTTCGGGCTGGAATGCGCCCAATCGCCGCTTCTGGCGCGCCTGTTCGGCAGGGCTCGCAGCGCGGCGGTGGAAGAAGCCACCGAAATGCTGGATGCCGTCGGCCTTGGCGACAGCCTTCACCTCTATCCCGCACAGCTTTCGGGCGGCATGCAGCAGCGTCTGGCCATTGCGCAGGCGCTTATCAAGCGCCCCCGCATCCTGCTGCTCGATGAACCGTTCGGCGCGCTGGATCCGGGTATCCGTTCCGACATGCACCGGCTGATCACCCGGCTTTGGCGCGACTATTCGCTGACGATCATCATGGTGACTCACGACATCCACGAAGCCTTCAACCTGGGGACGCGGGTGCTGGCGCTCGACAAGCGCCGTCACGACCCGCACGCCCCGCACCGCTTCGGCGCGACGGCTGTTTACGACCTCGCCCTGCGCAAACGCGCGAGCGACGCGGCCGGGGAAGAGGCGATAGCCGCGCCGGAAAACGGCGACCGGCATCATGAGGAGAAGATTGGACATGGGTAGCGAATCTGCGGGCCTTGCAAGGCTGAGCATGAGCCTGCCGGCGGACCTGTTCCGGCAGCTCGACATGATGGTGGAGGAACGCGGACTGCCGTCGCGTTCGCAGCTCATCGCCGAACTCATCCGTCATGCGCTCGCCGAACATGAAGCCTTTACCCGGCCCGACGAGATGTTGGCCGGCACCATCACCATCGTCTATCGCGGCGACCGCGGCCGCGTGCGGCATCAGCTTGCCCAGACGCAGGCGGACTATCTGAAGGAGGTCATCTCCTCTCAGCATGTCTTTCTGGAGGATGACCAGTCGCTTGAGGTGCTGCTGGTGCAGGGGCCTGCCTCGCTGCTCAAGGAACTGTGCGATGCGCTTCGGCGGGTGCGCGGCGTCCACCAGCTCCAGCTCGTCACCACAACCGCCCTGCTGCCGCCGCTCTATGAACAGGAATCCAGCAAACAGACCAAGGGAGTGATGGCATGACGGCCCTTACCAACCCCACCGCCGCCCGCGACCATGCCAGAGCCAAGGCCGGGACCGCGGTGGAAGCCATGCCGGTGTTGCCGCCGGTGGCCAGCGACCTGCCGGACGGCGTGCCCGCGGACGATCTTCTGTGGGAAGAGACGATCGCGGCGGGCGGCTATGCAACGCGGCGTTTGCCGCGCGGCGCCCGCCTGCGGCTGATCGACCTCAAGGGCGATGCCTGTGCTTCGCTCCTCATCTTCAACGCCGAACTGCCGACCGAACGGCTCAACGTCGCCGATACGGTGAAAGTGCAATGGAACGCCTATCTCGGCTCGGGCAAGCTGCTGCTGTCGGACATGGGCCGTGTCCTCATGAGCTTTGTCGAGGATGGGGCGGGAACGCATGACGCCTTCTGCGGCACCTCCAACGCTGCGACGAATGCGGCCAAATATGGCAATGGGGCCAATAGCGGCCCGACGCCCAGCGGACGCGACCGCTTCCTGCTCGGCGTCGCCAAACACGGTCTCCAGCGGCGCGACGTGCATCCGTGCGTCAACCTGTTCAAGGGGGTGCGGATCGAAGCCGACGGAGCGATCGTGCCGCAGTTGGGCCCCTTTGCCCAGGCGCGAAGCCTGGTGCTGCGCGCCGAGATGAATGTGATCGTGGTGATCGCGAACTGCCCGCATGTCCTGGACCCGCGCGAGGATTGGACCGTGACGCCGCTTCGCGCGACGGCCTGGCGCGGTCCGGTCACTCCCGCCGACGATGCCATCCGCACCGCCACTCCAGAAGGCCTGCGCGCCTTCGAGAATGTCGAAGACTATTTCCGCCGTTAAAAGGAAAACGCCTCAATGAGCGTCGATATTCACTTGTCCGGCCTTCCGGGCACTGTCCTCCATGACGTGATCGTGCCGGCGCGAGCGCCCTGGCTGCATCATGTCGCAGCCGGCCAGACCCTGCGGATCGTCGATCTGGAAGGGAATCAGGCGGTCGATTTCCTCCTCTATTCCGCGCAGGACGATGCGGAGCGTTACAGCGCGCAGGACACCGTCGCCGCGCAAGGCAATCTCTTCCTTCGCGAAGGCGCGGTGCTGCGTTCCAACGAGGGGCGGGCGATGATGACGATCACCGCCACGTCCGTCGATTATCACGACACCATCGGCGGCGCCTGTTCCTGCGAATCCAACACGCTTCGCTACGGCCACCACACCAAGGCCGAACATGCCTGCGTCGAAAACTTCCTGGAGGCGAATCTGCGCGAAGGCCGGGGCAAGCGCGACATTGTCTCCAACATCAACTTCTTCATGAACGTGCCGGTGGAGGCCGACGGATCGCTGGGGATCGTCGATGGCATCTCCGCGCCCGGCCTGACCGTGGACCTGCGCGCGGAGATGGATGTCATCGTGGTGGCTTCCAACTGCCCGCAGATCAACAATCCGTGCAACGGTTTCAACCCGACGCCCGTGCGCATGATTGTCGCCGCATGAGGTTCGATACCGTCCTCATCGCGAATCGCGGAGCGATCGCCACCCGCATCATCCGCACGCTGCGCCGGATGGGCCTGCGATCAGTCGCGGTCTATTCCGAAGCCGACGAGGATTCGCTCCACGTCGCACTGGCCGACGAAGCGGTCTGCATTGGCGGCGCGCGCGCCTCGGAAAGCTATCTCAACATCGAGGCCATATTGGATGCGGCCCGCAGGACGGGCTCTGGCGCCATTCACCCCGGTTACGGTTTCCTCGCTGAAAATGTCGAGTTCGCACAGGCTTGCGCGAAGGCCGGGATCATCTTCATCGGCCCCACGCCGGACAATATCCGCACCTTCGGCCTGAAGCACAGCGCGCGCGAGCTTGCCGCCGCGCACGATGTTCCGCTCGCGCCCGGCACGGATCTGCTCAGGGACGAGGCGCAGGCCGTACTCGCCGCTCGTGAGATCGGTTTCCCCGTGATCCTCAAGGCGACTGCGGGCGGCGGCGGCATCGGCATGCGCGTCTGCGAGGACGAGGCCGCCGTCCGCGAGAGTTTCGCCGCCGTCGCTCGCCTGGGCGAAAGCAATTTCGGCGACGCGGGCATCTTCCTGGAACGCTACATCCGGCGCGCACGGCACATCGAGGTGCAGATATTCGGCGATGGCGAGGGGCGCGTCCTGCCGGTGGGCGAACGGGACTGCTCGCTCCAGCGCCGCAACCAGAAAGTGGTCGAGGAAGCGCCTGCGCCCCTGCTGCCCGACGCGGTGCGCAGCGCGCTGATCGCTGCCGCCACGCGGCTGGGCGAGGCCGCGTCCTATCGGTCGGCCGGAACGGTCGAATTTCTCTATGATGCGGAACGGGAAGAATTTTTCTTTCTGGAGATGAACACCCGCCTTCAGGTCGAACATGGCGTCACTGAAGAAGTGATGGGCATCGATCTTGTCGAATGGATGATCCGCGGCGCTGCCGGAGACTTCTCCTTCCTCGACAGGGAGCCGCCGCGTCCCAATGGCCATTCCGTGCAGGTGCGCCTCTACGCCGAAGATCCCGCGCTCGACTATCGCCCGACCTCCGGCACGCTGACGGCGGTCGCGTTTCCGCCCGACATTCGCGTCGAAACCTGGTGCATGGCCGGCAGCACGGTCAGCGCCTGGTACGATCCGATGCTGGCGAAGCTGATCGTGCACGCGCCCACCCGCGCCCAAGCCGTATCCGCCATGCAGGCGGCACTGGACCAAAGCCGTATCGACGGGATCGAGACCAACCTGCGCTGGCTTCGGGAGGTGGTGCGTTCGTCTCCCTTCGTCAGCGGGGAAGTCTCGACCCGCGTCCTCGACGGCATCGCCTTCCATCCGCGCAGCATCCAGGTCGTCAGCGGCGGCACGGCGACGACCGTTCAGGATTGGCCCGGCCGGCAGAAACTGTGGGCCGTGGGTGTTCCGCCATCGGGCCCGATGGACGACCAGTCGTTCCGGCTGGGCAACCGGCTGCTCGGCAATGCCGAAGGCACGGCTGGCCTGGAAGTGCTCCATACCGGGCCGACATTGACCTTCAACGCGCCAGCGCGCATCTGCCTGACCGGCGCTGATTTCGACGCCAAGCTTGACGGAACGCCGGTGCCGCGTGGCGTCGCCTTCGACGTGGGGGAGGGGCGGACGCTTAGCCTTGGCCGGGTGAGGGGCGGCGGCATACGCGGCTACATCCTCATGGCCGGCGGCCTCGACATCGCGCCCTATCTCGGCAGTCGCAGCACCTTCGAGCTTGGCCAGTTCGGCGGACATGCCGCGCGCCGGCTGCTGGCTGGCGATACGCTGCATCTGGCCGGTGACGGGGTCGGGCCTGCCTTGCCGGAAGTCGCGCTGCCGCCCTTGACGAATGAATGGACCTTGCGCGTGCTCTATGGCCCGCACGGGGCGCCCGATTTCTTCACCGACGAGGATATTGAGGAAATCGTGACGGCGGAGTGGCAGGTCCACTATAACAGCAATCGTACCGGCGTCCGGCTGATCGGCCCCAAGCCCCGCTGGGCGCGCACCGACGGCGGGGAAGCCGGCCTGCACCCGTCCAACATTCACGACAATCCCTATGCGATCGGGGCCGTGGACTTCACCGGCGACATGCCGATCATATTGGGTCCGGACGGTCCTTCGCTCGGCGGCTTTGTCTGTCCCTTCGTCGTGATCGCCGCCGATCGCTGGATCATGGGTCAGCTGGCGCCCGGCGACAAGCTGCGCTTCGTGCCGGTCGATGTCGAGGATGCGCGCGCGGCGGATTTGCACCAGCGCGGGCTGATCGCATCGGGTACGGCGCTTGGGGGCGGACCAGCCCGGCCCATCGGCACGCTCACCCCCATCCTTGCGGAAATCCCGGCCACCCCGGATCGCCCGCGCACGGTCTATCGCCAGCAGGGCGACCGCAATATCCTGGTCGAATACGGCCCCATCGTGCTGGACATCGAGCTGCGGATAAGGGCGCATGCGCTGATGGCCGAGCTGGAAAGGCTCAATCCTGCCGGGATTGTCGACATCGTGCCCGGAATCCGCTCCCTCCAGTTGCATTTCGACGGGGAGATCATGGATCAGCGAGCCGCCCTCGACATGCTGATGGCGGCGGAGGAGCGGCTGGGCGATCTGGCGGACTTCGTCGTCCCGTCGCGTATCGTCCACCTGCCGCTCAGCTGGCGCGATCCGGCCACGATCGAGACGATCGAGAAATATATGGGCGCCGTCCGCGCCGACGCGCCCTGGTGCCCCGACAATATCGAGTTCATCCGGCGGATCAACGGCCTTCCCGATGCCGCGGCCGTGGAGAATCTGATCTTCGAGGCCAATTATCTCGTCCTGGGCCTGGGCGACGTTTACCTGGGCGCCCCGGTGGCCACGCCGGTCGATCCGCGGCATCGGCTGGTCACCACCAAATACAACCCCGCGCGCACCTGGACGCCGCCCAATGTCGTTGGCATCGGCGGGGCCTATATGTGCATCTACGGCATGGAAGGGCCGGGCGGCTATCAACTGTTCGGCCGCACCATCCAGATGTGGAATACCCATCGACAGACCGACGCCTTCACGGAGGGAAAGCCCTGGCTGCTGCGCTTTTTCGACCAGATCCGCTTCTATCCTGTAAGCGCGGACGAACTCGTCGAATGGCGGCGCGATTTTCCGAGCGGCCGACGCTCGATCAGGATCGAGCCGTGCGAATTCCGCCTCTCCGATTATCGCGCTTTCCTTGCCGACAATGCGAAGTCGATCGCGGAATTTGAGGCGCGACGACAGAGCGCCTTCGATGAGGAGCGGGCCGAGTGGCAGCGGAACGGCGAATTCGACCGCGTCGCTCATCTATCCGAAGCTGAGCAGCCGCAACCGGACGCCGTGGAAATTCCCGATGGCGCGGATCTGGTCGAAGCGCCGTTCGGCGGCAGCCTGTGGAAACTGCTCGTTGGGCCCGGCGACGAGGTCGATGCCGGCGAAACGATCGCGATCATAGAGGCGATGAAGATGGAATGTGCCGTTCACAGCCCGGGCGCGGGCAGGGTCGAGGCGCTCTATGTGCAGGAGCGGCAGTCGCTGCAGCCCGGTGCGCCGATGATGGCGCTGAGGAGGCACGCATGACCGCGCCAGCCGGGGACCGGCTGAACCGCCGCAGCGTGTCGATGATTGCCGATGCGGTCGGGGCGGGGCGCATGAGCGCCGTTGCGGTGGCCGAAGAGACGATCGCGCGTCTGGCCCTTTATGACGCGGTTCAGCCCCAGATTTGGATCAGCCGGGTCGCGCCGGACGCCCTGATCGAGGCCGCCCATAGGGTCGATGCGCGGGTGGCGGCGGGCGAAACCTTGCCGCTGGCCGGCGTCCCCTTCGCCGTGAAGGACAATATCGATGTCCGGGGACTCGATACGACCGCGGCCTGCCCCGCCTTCACCTATCGGCCGAAGGCTTCGGCCACGGTCGTTGAGCGGCTGATCGCGGCGGGTGCGATCTGCGTCGGCAAGACCAATCTCGACCAGTTCGCCACAGGACTGAACGGCACACGAAGCCCCTATGGCAGCCCCAGAAACGCCTACAACCTGTCCTATGTCAGCGGCGGCTCCAGCTCGGGTTCCTCGGTCGCCGTGGCGGCGGGACTGGTTGCCTTCGCACTCGGCACCGACACCGCAGGATCGGGCCGCGTTCCGGCCGCTTTCCAGCATTTGATCGGGTTCAAGCCCAGCAAAGGCCGGTGGAGCAACAGCGGTCTCGTGCCAGCCTGCCGCACGCTCGATTGCATCACCGCCTTCACGATCGACACGGCGGACGCCCGGCTGGTCGATTCCGTCGCGGCTGGCTTCGATGCGGCCGATCCCTATTCCAAGCCGCTTGCCGACCGGCCGATCGGGCGCAAGAGGATCGGCGTTCCCCGCCGCGACCAGCGCGCCTTCTTCGGCGACGCTCAGTCCGAATATCTTTACGACCGGGCGCTCGACAGGCTCTCCACCGTCGCCGAACTGGTGGAGATCGACTATGCGCCGCTACAGGAAGCGGCGCAGCTCCTCTATGGTGGCCCGTGGGTGGCGGAGCGGACCGCCGCCATCGCGGACCTGCTTGCCGACCATCCCCACGCGATAGACCCGACCGTGCGTGAAGTCGTCGAGCCGGGACTGGAAATAAGCGCCGTCGATCTGTTCAACGGCATCTATCGGCTTGCCGAACTCAAGCGTCACGCCGACACGCTTTGGGAGAGCATCGACCTGCTCGCCTTCCCCACCACCGGCACGACCTATCGGGTGGCGGAACTCAAGGCCGCGCCGATCGCGCTGAACAGCGCCCTGGGCTTCTACACCAATTTCGTGAACCTGCTGGACATGGCCGCCGTCGCCGTGCCCGCCGGCATAAGGTCGAATGCGACCGGGTTCGGCATCACCCTGATCGGTCCCGCCGACAGCGATGTTGCGCTGCTCGACGCCGCCGACGCCTATATTTCGGCCGCGGATATTCCGTCGCCGCCACCGCTCGATCTGGAGGGCAAAATGGAAACCGTAAAACTCGCTGTAGTCGGCGCTCATCTGAAGGACATGCCGCTGCACTGGCAACTCACCTCCCGCGACGCGAAGTTCGTGGGCGCTTTCGAAACGGCACCCAACTACCGCCTCTACGCGATCGCGAACAGCGTGCCGCCCAAGCCTGCGCTGGTGCACAGCGAGGACGGCGGATCGATCGCGCTGGAGGTTTACGAGCTTGGCATCGCCGAGTTCGGCAGCTTCGTGGTCGAGGTGCCGGCGCCACTTGCCATAGGCACGGTGACGCTGGCCGACGGCAGCAGCGTCAAGGGCTTCGTCGCAGAGCCGCGCGCGCTGACGGGAGCGGAGGACATCACCGCCCTGGGCGGATGGCGCGCCTATATCGCGCAGCGCGCCTGATCTTCGCGAGGAAAGGGCAAGGCATGAAAAGGCTCAGGAGATTGATCATGACAGTGGCGGCGGGATGTGCGGCTTCCATGGCCCATGCGGAGCAGGTGATCGAAGTGCCGGGCTTTGCGGACTTCCTGGCGGTCGACGGCGACAGCGTCTGGGCGACCAATGCCGGCCGGGTCGAGCGCTGGTCGCGGCAGGGCAGGCTTGCCGCCGTCGCTATGTCGAAACCCTGCGGCGCCATGGCCCTGTCCGACGGAGCGCTCTGGGTGGCCGATTGCCAGGAAAATGCGCTCATAAAGATCGATACGAAGACCGCGCGGAAGACCGCCACCATCCCCACCGGCATCGCCAATCCCAAGGGCGAGCTGAATGTGGTCGCCGGTGCCGGATCGATCTGGGTCGCCAGCGATCAGAAGGGCGTCGTATCCCGCGTCGACCCGGCGAAGAACGCGGTGACGGCGACCATTCCCGTCAATCCCGGCACCCATTATCTGGCGTTCGGTTTCGGATCGGTCTGGGCGGTCAGCAGCGAGAGCCGCTCCATCCAGCGCATCGACCCCGCGACCGACAGCGTCGTCAAGACGACGGCACTGGGCAAGGAGCCGGGTTTCCTTGCGGCCGGGGAATGCGGGGTCTGGGTTCAGGAGCAGGGCGACGGAACGGTCGTCCGCATCGACCCGGAAACTGGCGACGTGGCTGGCCGGGTGAAGGTCGGCGCAGTGCTGAAATGGGGCGACATCGATACGGGCGGCGGGCTGGTGTGGCTGCGCACCACGGAGGATCAGACCTTTGTCGTGATCGATCCCAAGTCGATGACGGTCAGGGCGCGAGTGGGGAAAGCGGAAGGCAGCGGCGCGCTGCGCTTCACGGATTCGGGCATCTGGACGTCCGCGCATGACGTGCACACGCTGACCTGGTGGCCCGATCCGGCGAAGCTGGCGAAATGAGGCGTCCGCGGCGCCATCAAGCGCCGCGGAGCAGATTTTCAGCGGGCGGAAGCCATTTGGACGGGCGACTTATCGCCAGCCTTGGCAAGCCGGGCTTCAATCTGGGCGCGGATGTCGGCCGCAACCGCAGTGCGACAATCCCGCGCCTTGGATTCGAGAGCGAGGTGCACGCCCGCCAAATGATCGCCGCAAACGGCCCGCGCCGCCTGATCCATGCGGATGGCGAGGCTCTGCTGGCCAGAGGCGGTAGAGAGGTCCAACCCCTCGAGGTCGAGGATCGCGGTGTCCTGAGCGAAGGGATTGCCGCCGGCAGTGCCAGCGATTGCCGGGGTCGCGAAGGCGAAAGCCGCCAGGCACATGAGCCCAATCTTCATTATCTTCTCCTGTGCGAAAAACGAGCACCGCTCTTCGGCGGCTGGCGCGTAGATAAGCCCAGGAGAGAAAACTTACAATATCTATTCCGAATATGTTCTTTTATTACTTATGACCATAGCGGTTATTACTTCGCCCTGACCACCAGCATCGCAAGGTCATCAGCATGACCGAGCAGCCCGATCGGCAGATCGGCTTCATGGCTCAATCCCTCGACCGCGACCGTAACCGTTCGCGCCATGGGAGCGGACCAGGACCGGACGGTGCTGACCGGCAAGCGAACCCGCCAGTTATGGCGGCCTTCGACCGGCACGATGTGGCCATTGACGCTGACCTTTGAAGCGGCATTGTCGCGACTGCCGGAAATCAGCAGGCAGTTTTCCGACCGAAACTCCACCAGACGGGTCCGTGGGGAGGAAGCGGCGGCGGCTGGCTGCACGAACCCCGCAGCCAGGGCCATGCAGAAGGCGAATGTTCCAGATCTGGGCATGGTCGCGCGCTCCCTTTCAGTCGATGGAAATGCCGGATCGTTCGAAGAAGCGTCGAACGGGTTCCAGGACCTGCTCATGCCGTTTCCACCGCGCAACCGCGTCGCGGTAGATCGGCCGGCGGACCTGCGCCGCGCTGGGCGTGGAAACCGGCGCATCATTGGTGTGGAAGGACAGGCACTCATCCGCCCATTCCAGACCGCAATGGGCGAGCAGGCGGCGGCTCTGGGCTTCCTGGTCCGCCACAAGATCCTCGTAGCGCAGTTCGATGACCCGCCCCGGCAGGACTTCGCGCCACAGGGCCATCAGCCGGTCGAAGCGGATGTAGTAAGCGGCGATCTCCAGAAGGTCGTAGCTATAGTCATAATAGCGCGAATTGACGGCAAAGAGATTGCGGAAGTTGCTGAGCACCGTGTCCATCGGGTGGCGACGGAGGCAGACGATGCTGGCTGCCGGGAGGGCCCGCGCAATGAACCCGGCATAGTGGAAATTACCCGGAAACTTGTCGATGAACCTCCGGCCGGGGGCGCGCCGGTGATGGCTGGCGCGTTGCAGGAAGTCGCGGCCGATCGCGCCCATGTCGCTGGCGGCAGCCGTGGCGATCGTCTCCGGGTCCAAGACCGTGGGCGTGTGCGTGCCTGCCGCCTTCTTGACGGCGAGCGGCATCGCTTGCAGTTCCCCGGCGCTTTCGACGCCAGGGTGAGACGAGAGAATGCGGTCGACCAGCGTCGTGCCGGTGCGCGGCATCCCTATAATGAAGATCGGCGCATCGCGGGGGGCGTCGTCCGCGGGAGCCGTAGCGATGCTCGGCCAACTCGCCTCTATCGCGTCGAAGGTCGCGGCATCGCGCGCAAACTCGTAACGCAACGTGCGGCGATGCTCGGCATTGACCGCGCAGAGCCGTTCCAGTGCTTCTTCCGGGCGGCCGAGATCTTCGAGTTCTTTCGCCAGAGCATAGCCCAGCAGCAGCCTGCCCCGTCCGTCCCCGGTGGTTGAGTGAACCTTCGCGAGGCGCTCGACATGATTATGCCCGGCTGACTGCTTGCGCAGGCTGGAGAGAAGGTGATGGGCACGGGCATCATCCGGCGCCAGGGCGATCAACGCCTCCAGCGCGGCTTCGGCTTCCTCCGTCCGGCCGAGGAAGTTGAGCGTCACGGCCTGGTTGTAGCGGAACTGCCTGTTCCCGGGTTCGAGCCGCACCGCTGCCGAAAAATGACCGAGCGCGGCCGGATGGTCGCCCAGGCGGGCATAGACGCAGCCCATCGTGTCGCGGCTCAGGGCATCGGCAGGGAGAGCATGCTCTGCATCCTGCAGCACGGCGGCGGCGTCCCCGTCCTGCCGTACCAGAGTGAAGAGCTTGGCAAGCTGCGCGCGATATTCGCCTTGGGGATCGAGTTCGACCGCGCGGCCGAGATGCTGGATGCCGGCATGGACGCGGCCGATGCTCGATTCTGCGACGCCAAGGAGGAAGTGACCTTCGGCATCGCCGGGATTTTCCGACACCAGCGTCGCGGCCAATCGCTGGGTGGCATCGATATCGCCCCGGGCGAGCGCGCTGCGCGCTGCGATGGCCTGACCGGAGCGGGCCGCCATCATGCCGCGGCCTTTGCTCCCGCAGCGTCCCGGTCCAGATCATCGGCCGGGCTCGCCTCAGCCAGTGCGCCGCGTGGCTGCTTCGCTGCGCGCCAGACCTTGAATTTCTCGATCATCGGCGCGAAGGGGAACATCGTCTGCTCCCGGATGGTCAGCCGCTTGCGGTCGTCCTGCCCGACGAGAATGCCCTCGCCCTCGCGATATGTTCCGAAGATGCGATCCAGCAGGATCAGCGAGTTGCCGTAATTGCAACGCGTGCTCTCATAGTCGGTGGAATGGTGCAGGCTGTGATGCCTGATCGTCGTGAAGAAGAAGGAGTACCAGATCGGGGGGTCGGCGCGCACATTGGCATGGGCGAAGACGGAGATGACGCCCATGGTGTTCAGGGCTGCGAAGATGGCCGTCTTGTCGAAATCGAACAGCGCGACGACGCTCAGGCTGATCAGGAACAGCTCAATCGGGTTGCCGACGGCGCCCTTGGCCGCATTAAGCTGGGTGATATGGTGATGCGGCGCATGGGTCAGCCAGAAAGGCGTCCAATTGTGCATCAGCCGATGCATCCAATATTGGCCGAATTCGATGAGGAAGATCACCATTGCGACCTGCGCCAGCCAGGGCAGATGGCTCGCCCATGCCGTGGTCAGCCCCAGCGAGGCCTTGAGGGCGACCAGCGGTTCCTCGGACAGTTTCTGCGTCAGCCAGGCGATCACGGTCGCGCTGAGGACCGAATAATAAAGGTCCGTCAGGAACTCCCGCCTGTTCATGCGCCAGCCGGCATGACGTTCGTGCACAGCCTCCAGCAGCAGGATGGCGATCACGATGAGGGGAGAAGTCACGGTGAGAGCCCAGGGATGCTCGACCAGAGACCTTGGCCCGAACGCCCAGAAGCTGAGGACGACCGCGATCATGGCAGGCGGGATCAGGTTGAATAGCCGGTCTTTGAGGCTGGTTTCCATGCCGCAGCTCCTGTCAGTGCATTCACACTGCGCTGCGCTGCGTCATGAAGGGAGGTCGAAAATCCCGATGAAAGCCATAGACTGGATTTATGCCCGTTGCGCACGCACGCGCCGGATGACCTCATCCCAGAAGAGCTGCGTGGCTGTGTCCCGCGCCGGTTCCGACCGGGCGAGCAGGAAGATGTCGTAAGCGGGCTCGAAATCCGCGAACAGCATGGGCCATAAACGGCCGCTTGCAACGTCACTTGCAGCAGCGGCGGTGGGAAGGAAGCCGATCCCTACGCCCATGTTGATAAGCCGCCGCGCCTCGTTGATGTCCTCCGCAAGGCCGCTTACCACGGTGCCGAGCCGATAGCGCCGGCGCAAATGGGTGATCGCCTCTATTTCATCATCGCCGGTCAGGACGAAACCCTGATCCTTCAACTCGCCCAATCGGCTCACCCGATAGCCGAAATAGGGGCTGCTGCGCGAACAATAGAGCTGCTGACGCTCGATCAGCAGCGGTTCGTACATCAGGCTTCCCCGAACGCTGCTGTCATAGCCCACCCCGATCTCAACCTCCCCCTGCTCCAGCGCATCGAGAAGCTGACGCCAGGGAGAGACGCGGATTTCGATGTGGATGGCCGGATTGCGTCGGTGAAAGCTGGCAATGGCCTCGTCGAACTCGGCCGACACCAGGCCGGACACGATCTGGATGCGGACGATGCCCTCCACCCGCTTGGTCGCCTGCGCGATCACATGGGGCATCATCCGGGCGGATTCCAGCATGTCCTCGCACAGCGCCATCATCGCCTTGCCGGCCGCGGTCATCTCCACGCCGGTGGCGGTGCGGTGGAGCAGCGCCGTCCCGACATGGTCCTCCAGCCGCTTGAGCGCCGCGCTGATGCTGGGCTGCTGCCGGTTGAGCCGTCGCGCCGCCGCGCCTATGCCGCCGGCGCGAACGATATCCACGAAGGTCCGCATGAGGTTCCAATCGACCCGGCTGGCAAATTTCCTGTCGATCAGCGGCGTTCGATCGTTCATGCGCGTGCTGCTTTCCTGGAAGATAGAGCGGCTCTTCATAGGCGGTGGACTGCTCCGCTCATAGATCAAATCGATGGAAATCATAGCATGGGTCCATCTATCGCTATGCCCAGGGGGATTTACGCTCCTCATCCATGACACAGCACCATGTCCTGCCGCTCGTCGATATTTCGAAACTGGACAGCCCCAGGCTTGAGGATCGGCTTTCCGTTGCCCGTGAACTCGACCGCGCCTGCGTGGAGGCAGGGTTCCTCTACATAGCGGGCGCACAGATGGACGATGCCTTGTTCCGCAGGATCGTCGCGCGCGCACAGGCTTATTTCGCGCTCGACGTCGACACCAAGATGAAGAGCTATATCGGCCTTTCGGAAAACCACAGCGGCTATGTGCCGGTGGGGGAGGAGCAATTCGCCGCCGGCCAGCGCGACCTCAAAGAGGCGTTCGACGTCAATTGCGACTATGTGCGCTCCGAGGGTAGGCGACCGCTGCTGGGTCCGAATCTGTGGCCTGAAATGCCGGGCTTCCGCGAAGACGTGCAGGCTTATTACCGCCATGTGACGAGTATTGGTGGCCAGCTTTTCCGCGCTTTCGCCCTGGCGCTCGGGCTCGACGAAGACCATTTCCAGGCGCATCTGCGAAATCCCCCCAGCCAGCTTCGGCTGATCCATTATCCCTTCGACGCGACCGCTGAAGATCGCCGGGGCATCGGCGCGCATACCGATTACGAATGTTTCACCCTGCTGTTCGCAACGGCGCCCGGTCTCCAGATCATCGACCGGCAGGGCCAGTGGATCGACGTTCCCCTGGTCGAGGGCACGATGATCATGAACATCGGCGACATGATGGAGATACTCTCCAACGGCCGCTATGCCGCGACACGGCACCGCGTGAAGAAGGTCAGGGAAGAACGCTATTCCTTCGCGCTCTTCCACGCGTGCGACTATGATTATGTCGTTGCCCCGGTCGTGCGCGGGGAGGCGCCCCGTTACGCCCCGCTCAAGGGCGGCGAGCATCTGTTCAACCAGACGGCGCAGACCTTCGCCTATCTGAAGCGCAGGATCGCCAGCGGCGAACTCGTGCTCGACGGCGCCCTGCCGCTCGATTCCTTCGGCCCGGCCAGCAGCGCAGCCGAACCGATGCAGCCATCGTCAACTCAGCAGGCTCTTTCTGAACAGTGATTTGACGAGCCGACCCTCCAGAATGCGTCCCACGACATAGAGCGCGGCGAACAGGCCGGCGAAGACATAGGCCGCGGTGGGCTTTGGCGTCTTGCCATCCTCCTTGTTCTTGTCGTCCTTCTTGGGCTTTTCAGGCGCCGGCGCGCCCAGCGCCTTGTCGATCCAGTGCTGCGGCAGGACCTTGTCCTTCTTGTCGTCCTTTTTCACCGTCTCCTGCGCCGCTGGCTTTGCGAGCTTGCCGGCGACGATCGTCAGCCCGGCGAAGCTCAGGAACAGCAGCGGCGCCAGGAAGCAGAACAGCAATGCCCGGCTGGTCAGGCAATAGCGCAGCACCGGCCCGGCCGGCTCCCTCTCGATCCTGAGAATGCCGCCATCGAAGATGGACATCCTGTCCTGCGCGGCCTGATCCTTCTTGCTGAAGGTCAGCGTGTCGCCAATACGCTCATGGCTGGTGCCGGCCTGACGGAACAGGGGACCGAGCCTGGCCATTGCCTCATCGGCCGATTGCCCGGAGGCGAGCGCCATGCTGCCCTTTATATGCCAGATCCAGTCCAGGAAACGCGCTGTCACATGATCCCCTTTTTGCAAGAGCAGTTGCCTTATTCAGCCGGCACCGCCGCTGGGCGGCCGTAGCGTTCCTTGATCGTCTTCCAGCCTTCGGTGAAGGGATAGGTCATCTGCTCGCGGATCGACATCCGGCGTCCGCCCTCCAGTCCCAGCAATTCGGCCTCGCCATCGACGCAGGTTCCGAAGATGCGATCGATGAAGATATAGGTGTTGGAATAATTGCTGCGGGTCGCTTCGAAGTCCTGCGAATGATGCAGGCTGTGATGTTCGGTGGTGTTGAACAGGAAGCGCCACCAGCGCGGCGTGTTGAAGCGGACATTGATGTGCTGATAGGTGCCGATCGCCAGACCGAAGCTGCCGGCAAGGAGGGCGGCCCTCGGCAGGAAGTCGAAGAACCCGCCAATGCCCAGCCCGATCAGGAAAAGCTCGACGGGATTGCCGACCGCGCCTTTGTTGATGTTCAACTGGGTGATGTAATGATGCACCGAATGGGGCAGCCAGAGCGGATACCAGTTATGCATCCCCCGGTGCATCCAATATTGCCCGAAGTCGAAAATGAAGGAGATCAGGAAAGCCTGCACCAGCAGCGGCAGGCCCGTGAACCACGCCAGCTTGTCCCAGTCGAAACTGTGCTGAATGGCCTCGATCACCGCACCGCTGCCGATATAATGTTCGACAAGGTCCAGAATAGTGTAGCCCAGCCCGACATAGAAGAGATCGGTGACCAGTTCCTTCCAGGTCAGGCGCCAGCTCTCATAGCGCGGGCTGACCCATTCGAGCGCCAGCAGCAGCACCCTGAAACCGATGCCGATCCCGATGGCGGTGGACGCCTTGGCGATGGAATTGGGCGCATAATACCAGAAGGCGATGAGCGCGAACAGCGCCGTGGGCTGGAACCAGGTGAAGATGAACTGCTTGAGCGGTCCGCCTTCCACCCGGCCTATATTTTCCCACCCGATGATGACGGGCGCCTGCGCGCCTATCACTCTCTTGCCTACGCGAACGCCGTCCATATGCTGACCTCGAGATGCTGCCTCGTCCCTGCGGGCGTGTCCGCCTCGCCAGGCGACGAAAATGATGTTCGCAGTTCATTGAACTTCATGTCGTTTCAGCATCGGGAAGACGCGCCCAACGCGCCAGATGCGATTAAGGTATATGCCCCATAGATGCTGCCTATGCCTTTCCAACCCGGCGGCGGTGAATCATGCGCCGGCTATTCCGATCCGCACAGATGACGGCGCAGTTTCCGGAATGACGATCCGTTAGGGCGAAGGGACGACGGACCGTGGGCGGGCGATTTCCGGCTGCTCGTTTCAACGCATCTTGCCGGCTTTCAGTTTTCGCGCTCCGGGGCGGACCCGCGCCGGTTGGGCATGGTCATGGAATCGGCGTCCGGATCGTCCGATCCGCTCTCGCGCGGACCGATATGCTTTTCGAATATGAGCAGCAGGGAAAGCAGGAGCAGCGCGATCAGCGACCCTGCCAGCACGAGGACATATTGGCCGGCGCCCGCCGTGATCCCGACGGCAGCGGCCATCCACAGGCTTGCCGCCGTGGTCATGTTGCGCACATCTCCGCCGCGCACGAAGATCAGGCCGCCCGCGATGAAGCCAATGGCCTGGGCAAGGCCCTGAACGACGCGGATCGGGTCGCTGTCCTTGTGGACCTCCGCCAGTTCCAGGGCGGACAGGGTCAGCATGGCCGAACTCAGCGATACCAGCCCGTGGGTGCGCAGGCCCGCATCATGGCCGTTGCGTTCGCGCTCGAACCCCAGGGCGAGCCCCAGCAGGGTCGCGAGAAAAAGGCGGACGAGCGTGGTGCCGAGGTCGTTGGCCAACATAGCCATAATACCCGCGAGAGGCGCGCCCGTTCCCGTGAATGCGGCCGAATGGGAAAGCGGCTTCGCGCCTGCCGCTCAGCGTTCGGTGATGTCGGAACGGAGGTGCGCGATCAGGTCGTTGACCCGCATGTCGTTTTCAGCCGTGCATGCGAACAGGCGGCAGAACCAGTCCATCCATCGCGTCAGAATCGCCATGGCCCTCTCCCTATCGCCCGATAATAGCAGTTCACGCAGGTGAAGAGAAGCTTTGCCATTGCCCGGCCCAGGGGAAGTCGCGCCATTGGAGCGGGCTGGGCCGGCTTTGTTTTTTCCACCCTTGCGATTGGACGAAGGCGGCTTTATCAGCGCTGGTGCGACAGGTTCCCCGCAAGGGGATGAAAAGGGAAGTCGGGTGGAACGCCCGCGCTGCCCCTGCAACTGTAAGCGGCGAGCCATCCGGCCATCGCGCCATTGGGCCATGAAGGTCCGAGAAGGCGGCCGGAAAGCATCGACCCGCGAGCCAGGAGACCTGCCTGACGCCGTCGTTCTTCGACCGGACAGGGTGTGCCGGCCGAACGGGGGTTCCCTCGCTGAACGACAGCCATCGCCTTGCCGGTTGGACCGTGCGGGGGAAGGCCTGTCGCCTGCCTGGTGCCGGACCGTCCTCCCTTGCCCGGTTCCCGTCGGGGCACATGCCGTCGGGCGGGAGGATGTGGAATGACTGATTTGCGGAGCGATCGCTGATGCTGCGGGCCGTGGGGCCGGGGACTTCGGTCGTCGTCTGTTCGACCTGCCGCCTTTCGGCGGAACAGCGGGAGGATGCTGCCGGACGGCGGGGCGGCGCCTTGCTGGCAGAGGCGCTGCACAGGGTACGCGAAGGCGATCCCGCTTATGCGTCCGTCGCTGTTCAGGACATGCCCTGCCTCTTCGCCTGTCAGCGCCATTGCACGGTACATGTGCGCGGAACGGGCAAGATCGGCTATGTGCTGGGCGACTTCACGCCGGATGAGGAAGCCGCGCGCGCGATCCTGGATTATGCCCTGCGCCATGCCCAAAGTGACGAGGGCGTGGTGCGCTATGCGGACTGGCCCCAGGGGGTGAAGGGGCATTTCATCGTCCGGACGCCGCCCGAAGGCTTCGTCTGTTCATGATCCGGTTCGACGACCGCGCGGCCTTTGCCGCCGCGCTGGCCGACCTTCCCGCCCCGGATGCAGGCGCCACCGAATCCGCGGCGGCGCGGCAGCGGGTGCTGACGAAGCCGGCCGGTTCGCTTGGGCGGCTGGAGGAGATCGCGCTTTTCATGGCGGGTTGGCAGGGGCGGGAACGCCCCCGGGCGGAGCGCATCCGCGCCGCGATCTTCGCCGGCAATCATGGCGTGGCCGCGCGCGGGGTCAGCGCCTTCCCGGCCGAGGTCACCGCCCAGATGGTGGCGAATTTCCGTCATGGCGGCGCGGCGATCAATGCGCTGGCCCAAGCCTGCGGGGCGGAGCTGGCCGTCGTCGCGCTCGATCTGGAAAGGCCGACGGACGACATCTGCGTCGCGGCGGCCATGAGCGAGGCGGATTGCCTGAGCGCGATCAATGCGGGGGCGGTGGCGGTGGAACCGGGACTGGACCTGCTGCTGCTGGGCGAGATGGGCATTGCCAACAGCACGCCGGCGGCGGCGCTCTGCGCGCAGGCCTTTGGGGCTGCTGCGGCCCATTGGGTGGGACGCGGGACAGGCGTGGATGGCGACGGGCTGGCGCGCAAGGCCGAAGCTGTGGCGCGGGCGCTCGCCTTGCACGGGGCGCGTTGCGCCGATGCCTTCGAAACGTTGCGCCGGCTGGGCGGGCGAGAGATCGCGGCGCTGGCCGGCGCGGTGCTGGCGGCGCGGATGCTGCGCGTGCCGGTGATGCTGGACGGGTTCATCGGCTGCGCGGCGGTCGCGCCGCTGGCGAAGGACAATCCGGCGATCGTCGGGCACTGCATGGCCGCCCATATGTCGGCGGAAGCGGGGCATGAACGCCTGCTGGCCGCTCTGGCGCTGGAGCCGTTGCTGCGGCTCGACATGCGGCTGGGCGAAGGAAGCGGCGCGGCGGTCGCGGCGCAGATCGTGCGTTCCGCTCTGGCAGCGCATGGCGGCATGGCGACCTTTGCCGAAGCGGCGGTGGCAGGTGCGCTATGAACGCCTTTCCCCTCCACCTGATGCGCCATGGCGCACCGCAGCTTGCCGGACGGTTGCTCGGCCATCTGGACGCCCCGCCTGAAGCGGAGGGGATCGCCCTCTGCATCGAGCGGGCGCGGCATCTGGATTTCGCGCGGGTGGTGACATCCGACCTCGCCAGGGCGCGGGCGCCGGGCGCGGCGATCGCGGCGGAGCGGGGCATTGAACTTGACGTCGACCGGCGCTGGCGGGAACTGAATTTCGGGGATTGGGAGGGTGCGGACCCCGCGCTCCTGCCTGCGGAGGATCTGGCGCGCTTCTGGGACGATCCGGACGGATTTCCGCCGCCTGGGGGCGAAAGCTGGACCGACCTACGCGCCCGGATCGGGGACGGGCTGGACGTGCTTGGCGAGCCGGCATTGGTGGTCTGCCATGCCGGGGCGATACGGGCGGCGTTGGCTGTGCTGTGCGGTTTCGACGTGCGGCAGGGCTGGGCGGTTGACCTGCCCTATGGCGCGGTGCTGAGCCTGCGGGTCTGGCCGGAAGGGCGGTCGGGACAGATTACGGGCCTGACCGCATGAAGCGGCTGGTGCTGGCCCTGCAATTGATGACGCGCCTGCCGTTGCCCGCGCAGGATGTCGATGAGGGGGATTTCGCCGCCGCCATCCGCTGGCTGCCCGCAACGGGCATTGCCGTCGGGCTGGTGGTCGCGGGCGGTGCCGGGCTGGGCATGCGCATAGACCCTTGGGCGGGGGCGCTGTTCGGCCTGGTCGCCTGGGTGGCCGTGACCGGTGCGCTGCACCTGGATGGATTGGGCGACATAGCGGATGCGGCGGGGGCGGCGCATGGCGATCGGAGCCGCCTGTCCGCCGTTCTGGCCGATCCGCATATCGGCAGCTTCGGCGTTGTCGCCATCGGCCTGCAACTGGCGGCCAAGCTGGTGCTGTTGCGGCTCTGGCTGGAAAGCTTTCCGCCATGGATGCTGGCGGCCGTGGCGATGGTGGCGCGCATCGGGCCGCTATTCTGGACGCGCTGGCTGCCGCCGCTCCACGAAGGACTGGCCAGCCGTTTCCGGGCCGGCTGGCGGGCCGAGCCGTTTATCTTCTGGTCGATATTGGGGCTGGCGCTGGGTTATCGGGAGCCTGCCCTTTTGGCGGCGATCCCGTTGATCCCGCTTTGGGGTCTTTGGCTGCGGTCGCGGATCGGCGGCATCTCCGGGGATGGGCATGGCGCCGGCATCGAATTGCTGGAGAGCGCCCTGCTGCTGGCGATGGCGGTGGCGCGATGAGCGGCTTCACCTGGCATGGCGGCCGCCTGGCCGAAGCGCGGGGCGCTTATGGCGGGCAGGACTGGATCGATCTCTCGACCGGGATCAACCCCCTGGCTTGGCCGGGGTCCGATCATCTGTCCATCGACTGGCGGCATTTGCCCGATCCGCACGATCTGGCGGCGATGGAGGCGGCGGCGGCGGCCTGTTTCGGGGTCGATCCCGATCATCTTTGCACCGTACCCGGCAGCGAGGCGGGATTGCGGCTGGTGGGGCGGATGCTGGACATGCCCGCACGATGGCTCGTGCCCAGCTACCGCACCCATGCGGAGATTTTCGCGCATGGCGCCCCGATGTCCGCCGATGAAGAACCGCCTCGCGAAGCGATCGCCCTGCTGCTCGCCAACCCCAACAATCCCGACGGGCGCATCCTGCCGCCTGCCCGCCTGCTGCAATGGCTGGCCCGGCTGGAGGAGCGCGGAGGATGGCTGATCGTCGACGAAGCCTATGCCGACGCCGTGCCTTCATGCAGTCTGGCGGGCGAAGTGGGGGATGGGCGGCGGCTGATCCTGTTGCGGTCCTTCGGTAAATTCTTCGGGCTGGCCGGTGTCAGGCTGGGTTTCCTGCTCGGACCGCGAGAGATCGTCGCACAGCTGCGGCGGATGCTGGGGGAATGGCCGGTTTCGGCGGCGGCGGTGGCGTTCGGCGGCGCGGCCTATCGCGACCGGAACTGGATCGACGGGACAGTGACGGCGCTGGGCGAGCACGCGGCGCAACTGGATGGTTTGCTGGCGCGGCACGGATTGGGGGCGCGGGGCGAATGCCCGTTATTCCGTCTGGTGGAGTTGGAAGATGGGTGGGCCCTGTTCGACAGGCTGGCGCGGCGTTCGATCCTGACGCGCCCCTTCGAGGAGGACCGGCGCTGGCTGCGGATCGGCCTGCCTGCCGATACGAGGGCTCTCGCCCGTCTTGACCGGGCATTGGCCGATGGGTGAGCCGGTGGCCCTGGCGGCGCTGATGCTGGATGCGGCGCTTGGCTGGCCGGGCTGGCTGCATGCGCGGATCGGCCATCCGGTGGGCGGTTTCGCCCGGATCATCGGCGTGGCGGAGCGGCGATGGAACCGGGAGGCGTGGAGCGGCCCGCTGCGCCGCTGGACGGGACTCGCCCTGTTGTTGCTGTTGCTGGCCGTGGGCGGGGGCGCCGGTCTGGCTTTGGAATGGGCGATCCGCCGCTGGGGCGGGGCCATGGCCTGGCCATGGCTGGCGCTCGCCGCATGGCCGGCGCTGGCGCAGAACAGCCTCTATGTCCATGTGGCGCCGGTGGTTCGCGCTCTGGCGCGCGGGGATCTGGATGCCGCGCGGCAGGCGGTGGCCCGGATCGTGGGCCGCGACACGGCCGCACTGGATGAGGCGGGCGTTGCACGGGCCGGCATAGAAAGTCTGGCCGAAAGCTTCTGCGATGGCGTCGTGGCGCCGCTGTTCTGGCTGCTGCTGCTCGGTCTGCCGGGAATATGGGCCTATAAGGCCGTCAACACAGCCGACAGCATGATCGGGCACAAGGAAGCGCCCTATACCGACTTCGGCTGGGCGGCGGCCCGCTTCGACGATCTGTTGAACTGGGTGCCGGCGCGGCTCTCCGGCTTGATCCTGTGCGTTGCGGGCGGCGGCGGATGGGCCGTGTTGCGGCGGGATCGCCGGAAGCATGCCTCGCCCAATGCGGGATGGCCGGAGGCGGCGATGGCCGGCGCGCTCGGCATCCGGCTGGCGGGACCGATCCACTATGACGGCGTGCTGCACGACAAGCCATGGATCGGCGCGGGTGGGGAAGCGGACGTCCGCGCGATGCGGGCCGCGCTCCGGATCTATTTGCGCGCCTGCCTGCTGCTGTGGGTCCTGGCCGCCATTTGGGAGAATGTCGGATGACGAGAATGCTGGTGCTGGGCGGATGCCGGTCCGGCAAGAGCCGCTATGCGCAGCAACGCTGCGAGGCTGTCGGGAACGGGAACCTGGCCTATATCGCGACCGCGCAGGCCTTCGACGCGGAGATGGAGGAGCGGATAGCGCGCCACAAGGGTGAGCGTGGAAGCCGCTGGCTGACCATCGACGCGCCCATGGACCTGCCCGCCGCCCTGTCCCAAGCAGCGCGCCGGGCAGATGCCGTCCTGGTCGATTGCCTGACGCTGTGGCTGACCAATCTGATGCTTGCCGAAGAGGATTTGGCCAGCGCCCGGGCGGCGCTGGCGGAGGCGATGATGGCCTGTCCGGTTCCTGTCGTGCTGGTGAGCAATGAAGTGGGCCTCGGCATCGTGCCGGACAATGCCCTGGCCCGGCGGTTCCGGGACGAGGCGGGCTGGCTGAACCAGCAGATGGCGGCCCTGTGCGAGGACGTCATATTGATGGCCGCCGGCTTGCCGCTGCGGTTGAAGGGCTAAGGTCAGGCTGGATGTGGCCGGCCGCCTGACCTTTGGGGGCCAGTTCAGGCGGCGCAGATTCGGCCAGCCATGGCGATCATCCTTCCCGGAAATCGGCCCCGATGACCCGGTAGAGAAGGATGCGGTTCCTGATCAGCGCCAGGTTCGTCGCGATCGCGCTTTGCTGCGCATTGTAGAGGCTTCGCTGGCTGGTCAGGCTGTTGAGGAATGGGTCGATGCCCGCGCGATAGCGTTCCTCGGCCAGCCTGTAGCTGCGCTGGCTGGCGAGGACCAGACGCTGCTGGGCGGCCTGCTGCTCGTCAATCGTGCCTTCGCGCGCCAGTGCGTCGGATACTTCCTGAAAGGCGGTCTGGATCGCCTTTTCATATTGGGCCAAGCTGAGGTCGCGCTGCGCCTTGCTATATTCGAGATTGCCGCGAGCCGCGCCCCCGAAGATCGGCATGCCGACGGACGGCGCCGCCGACCAGGCGAAGCCGTCGCCCGTGAAAAGCGACGACAGCGCCGAACTGGCGACGCCGATGGCCGCGGTCAGGCTGATCCTCGGGAACATCGCAGCGCGCGCCGCGCCGATGTCGGCATTGGCGGCCTTCAGCTGATGTTCGGCCTGCAGCACGTCCGGCCGCTGGAGCAGCACGTCGGAGGAAAGGCCCGCCGGCACCTTCGCAATGCTGCTGGTCAGTTGCTGCAACGACCGGGGCAACAGCGCATCCTCGACCGGCGCGCCGGCCAGCAGGTCCAGCGCGTTCCGGTCCTGCGCCACCTGGGTGACGTTCGCGGCAATGTCGCTGCGCGCCTGTTCGACCGTGGTTTCGGCCTGATGGACGTCCAGCTTGCCGATCAGCCCCGCGCCGTTCAGCGACCGGGTGAGGGCAAGCGTCCGTTCGGCGCTCGCCAATGTCTGCCGGGAAAGGTCCAGATATTCCTGATCGGCGGCCAAGGTCGCATAGGCCGTGGCCGTTTCCGCGATCAGGGCGATGCGGGTCGCCCGCGCCCCTTCCTCGGTCGCCAGATAGGATTCCAGCGCCGATCGGGTCAGGTTCTTCACCCGGCCGAACAGGTCGATCTCGAACGCGCTGAAACCGATGTCGGCGCTGTAACTGTCCTGGCGCGCGTCGTTCCGCCGGGAAAAGCTGGCTGCCGCCTCGCCGGTGACGGCGGGCAGCCGTTCGGCGCGCTGCACCCGGTAGAGCGCCCGGGCCGCCTCCACATTGGCGAGCGCGGCGCGCAGGTCGCGATTATTGTCCAGCGCACGCCCGATCACCGTCCTGAGGCTGGGATCGCCGACCAGTGCGGTCCAGGGCAGGCCGGGCCTTTCCGTCGCGGCCGCGGGCGCATAGGCTGGGCCGCCGGGGAAGCCGGCGGGCACCGGGGGCGTAGGCCGCACATAGGTCGGCGCCATGTTGCAGGCCGACAGGGCCGCCCCCCAGGTCAGGATGAGGAAGGCGCGCCTCATGCCGGAACCTCCGTGGCGTTGGCGGCGGGGGAGGGCGGATTCTTGCGGTTGAAGATGCGCATGATCGTCAGGAAGAAGAGGGGGACGTAGAAGATGGCGAGCACGGTCGCGGTCAGCATGCCCCCGATCACCGCCGTGCCGATGGCGACGCGGCTCTGCGCGCCCGCGCCGCTCGCGATGGCGAGCGGAATGACGCCCGCGATGAAGGCCAGCGACGTCATCAGGATCGGGCGGAAGCGCAGGCGCGCGGCCTCCAGCGCGGCGGACATGGCGTCCTTGCCCTGCAGATAGGCGAGTTCCGCGAATTCAACGATCAGGATCGCGTTCTTGGCGGCGAGGCCCATGGTGGTGAGCAGGCCGACCTGGAAATAGATGTTGTTCTCCAGCCCGCGCAGCGTCACCGCCAGCACCGCGCCGATCAGGCCGAGCGGGATCACCAGCAGCACGGCGAGCGGGATCGACCAGCTTTCGTAGAGCGCGGCGAGGCAGAGGAACACGACCAGCACCGACAGGCCGTAGAGCAGCGGCGCCTGCCCGCCGGAAAGCTGCTCCTGATAGGATAGGCCACTCCAGGCATAGCCGGTGCCGGGGGGAAGCTGTTTTTGCAGCTTCACCATCTCGTCCATCGCCTCGCCCGAACTGGAACCGGGCGCGGCCTGCCCCTGGATTTCATAGGAAGACTGGCCGTTATAGCGCGAAACGGTGGTCGGCCCCATCGTCCAGTGGGTGGTGGCGAAGGCGGAGAAGGGCACCATTTCCCCCGTCGTGGCGGAGCGCACCTGCCAATTGTCGAGATCGGTCGGCAGGGCGCGGAAGGGCGCGTCGGCCTGCATATAGACGCGCTTCACCCTGCCGCGGTCGACGAAATCGTTGATATAGGTGCTGCCCCAGGCGGCGCTCAGCACATTGTCGACGCTGCTCTGGGTGAGGCCGAGTACCGCGAGTTTCTCGGAGTCGATGTCGACCTTGAGCTGCGGCGTGTCCTCCAGCGTGGCGGCGCGCACGCCCGCCAGTTTCGGGCTGCCGGTCGCCGCCTTCATGAGCTGGTTGCGCAGTTCGAGGAAGCGTTCGCGGCTGAGGCCGCCGGTGTTCAGCAGTTCGAAGGTAAAGCCGTTGGACTGGCCCAGCCCGCGAATGGAGGGCGGAGTCATCGCCAGCGCCTTGGCATCGCGGATCGCGGCGAGTTGCTTCGTGGCGCGGTTCGCGATCATGGTAGCGCTGTTGGCGGCTCCCTTGCGCTTGTCCCACGGCACGAGGCTGACGAAGCCCTGGGCGGTATTCTCACCCTGCCCGGCGAAGCTGAAGCCCTGGGTCACGAAGATGAAGTCGACATTGTCCTTCTCGTCATTGACGAAATAATTCTGGATCTGGTCGATCGCGGCGCTGGTGCGGGAGGATTTGGCGCCGGCGGGCAATGTGACCTGAACCATCACCTGGCCCTGGTCCTCCACCGGCAGGAAGCTGGTGGGCAGGCGGACGAACAGCAGCCAGAGCAGGCCGAGCATCACCGCATAGCCGATCCAGAAGACGGTCCGCCGGCCGATGAAGCCATTCAGCCGCGCCATATAGCCATGGGTGACGCGGCCGAACCAGCGATTGAACTTGCCGGTCCATCCCCGGTCGCGTTTCTCATGCGAAACCGGCTTCAGGATCGTCGCGCAGAGGGCGGGCGAAAGGATCAGCGCAACGACCACCGAAAGCAGCATGGAGGAGACGATGGTGATCGAGAATTGCCGGTAGATGACGCCCGTCGACCCGCCGAAAAAGGCCATGGGCAGCAGCACGGCGGACAGGACCAGCGCGATGCCGATCAGGGCGCTGCCGATCTCCTCCATCGACTTGATGGTGGCCTGCCGCGGGGAAAGTCCTTCCTCTTCCATGATGCGTTCGACATTCTCGACCACGACGATGGCGTCGTCGACCAGCAGGCCGATGGCCAGCACCATGCCGAACAGCGTCAGCGTGTTGATCGAATAGCCGAACAGCGCCAGCACGCCGAATGTGCCGAGCAGCACCACCGGAACGGCGATGGCGGGCACCAGTGTCGCGCGCCAGCTTTGCAGGAAGATGAACATCACCACCACCACCAGAGCGACCGCCTCGATCAGCGTCTGGACCACTTCCTCCACCGACAGCTTGATGAAGGGCGTGGTGTCGCGTGGATAGGTGACGGTGTAGCCATGCGGCAGGTTGGTCGACAGTTCCCGCACCTTCGCCTTGACCAGTTCGGCGGTCTTGAGCGCGTCGGCGCCCGGCGCGAGCTGCAACGCCATGCCGGAGGCGGGATGACCGCTGAGGCGCGCGGAGGAGGTGTAGCTTTCATTGCCCAGTTCGACCCGCGCCACGTCCGACAGGTGGACGACCGATCCGTCGCTCTGCGTCTTGACGATGATGTTGCGGAACTGCTCGGGCGTCTGCAGGCGCGCGCGAGCGGTGACGGTGGCATTGAGCTGCTGCCCCTCCGGCGCGGGGTCGGCGCCGATTTGGCCCGCCGACACCTCGACATTCTGGGCCGCGATGGCGCTTTGCACGTCCGACGGCATCAGCTTGACGGTGGCCAGCCGGTAGGGGTCCAGCCAGATGCGCATCGCATATTGCGATCCGAAGATCTGGGATGAACCGACGCCGTCGACGCGGGCGATGGCGTCCTGGAAATTATTGACCAGATAGTCCGCGATGTCGGCCTGCGACGCCGTGTCGGTCCTGTCGTAAAGGCCGACGACCATCAGGAAATCGGTCTGGGACTTGGTGACGGTCAGGCCCTGCTGCTGCACGGCATTGGGCAGCCGGCTCAGCGCCTGCTGCACCTTGTTCTGCACCTGCACCTGCGCGGTGTCGGGATCGGTGCCCTTCTTGAAGGTAACGGTGATCCGCGCCTGTCCATTGGCCGTGGACGAGGAGGAGAAGTACATGAGACCGTCGATGCCGGTGAGCTGTTGCTCGATGACCTGGGTGACGCTGGTCTCCACGGTTTCGGCCGCCGCGCCGGGATAGTTGGCGCTGATGTTGACCGACGGTGGGGCGATGTCCGGATATTGGGCGATCGGCAGAGTCAGCATCGCGCCCAGGCCTGCCATCATGATGCCGATGGCGATGACCCAGGCGAAGATCGGCCGTTCGATGAAAAAGCGGCTGAGCAAGGTCCCGGCCCCTTATTTCGCGGCCTGGTCGACCGGAACGGCCTTGACCGTGTCGCCGGGCTGCACCTTGTCCGTGCCCTCGACGATCAGCCTGTCGCCCCTCCGCAATCCGTCGGTGATCAGCCATTTGTCGCCCACGGCCTGCGCGGCGGTGACGGTGCGCCGTTCGACCTTGTTCCCCTTGTCCACCACCAGCGCGGTGGCGTTGCCCTTGGGATCGCGGCTGATGCCCTGCTGCGGCACCAGTATCGCATTCGGCACGACCGACTGCGGCGCGACCACGCGCACGAACATGCCGGGCAGCAGCAGGCCGTCCGGATTGGGGAAGCGGGCGCGCAGCGTGACGGTGCCGCTGTCGGGATCGACGATGGGCTCGGCAAATTCGATGCGGCCTTCCAGCGGATAATCGGTGCCGTCGTCCAGTTTCAGCCGGATCGTGGCGCTGGCGGGCAGCGCCTTGCCCGCCGCCAGCGCGCGGCGCAACTGGAGCAGCTTTGCGCTCGATTGCGTCACATCGACGAAGATCGGGTCGAGCTGCTGGATGATGGCGAGCGGCGTCGCCTGGCTGGCCGTCACCAGCGCGCCGGGCGTCACGGCGGACCGGCCTATGCGCCCGCTGATCGGCGCCCGGACCTGCGTGAAGTTGAGGTTGATGCCCGCCGTCTGGAGCGTGGCGCGGGCCTGTTGCACGGCGGCGGCGGCCTGACGGGCCGTGGCGATGACGTCGTCGCGATCCTGCGCGCTCACCGCCTCGCTCTGGCCTAGCGTACGGTAGCGACTGGCCCTTGCCTGCGCGGCGGCGGCGGTCGCCTGCGCGCTGGCCAAGGTGGCCTGCGCCTCGTCGCGGGAGGCGCGGTAGAGCGAGGGGTCGATCTGGTAGAGGGGCTGGCCCGCCCTGACCGTCGAACCCTCCGCGAACAGCCGCTTCTGGACGACGCCGGCGACCTGCGGCCGGACCTCCGACATCATGGTGGAGGCGGTGCGGCCGGGCAGTTCGGTGGATACGGTCACATCCTGCGCCGCCAGAGTCACCACCCCGACCTCCACCGGTCCCTTTTTCGGCGCCTCCTTGTGACCGCAGGCGGCGACAAGGACGCAAAGCGCCATGGGGGCGGTCCGAAGGGCGGGGAGGCGGCTGGGCATGGTCGTCGGGCGGGTCCAGAATGAAGATGGGGACTTCGCCCGGCGCAGGGGGAGGGAGGGGCGCGCCGGGCGAAGGTCGGCTCCTTCAAAAGGGGCGCCGACCTGCTCCTCATCCCTCTTCATCATGTCGCATGGTAGAGCGACTTTTCATCCGGTTGGATCATTGTGTAGCGGATTGTATCGATATGTAACGGCCGCCGCCGCGAGCGCAGACTTGCCGCGCGAATGCGGTTAGAAGGAGACGATGCCCGATATGCCGCCATCCCGCCCGTTCCGCGTGATCGTCGTCGATGATGATGAGGACATAAGGGGGCTGATCGTCGGACAGCTTGCGCAGGACCATTATGAGGTGGAGGCGGCCGGCAGCCTTGCCGAGTTGCGGGGGCTCATGGCGGCGGGGGCGGTCGACCTCATCGTGCTCGACCTCAACCTGCCAGACGGCGACGGCCTGTCGCTGTGCCGGGAATTGCGGGGGCAGGGCAATGGGGTTCAGATCATCATGGTGACGGCGCGGGGCAGCGCCATAGACCGGGTGCTGGGATTGGAACTGGGCGCGGACGATTATCTGACCAAGCCGTTCGAGCCGCGCGAGCTGCTGGTGCGGGTGCGCAACCTGCTGCGGCGGTCGCGCAGCGAGGAGCCGGCGCGGCAGAAGACGGCGCGGATCGCCCGCTTCGGATCGTGGCGGCTCGACCTGTTCCAGCGGCGGCTGATCGCCAGCGACGAGCGGCTGATCATGCTCTCCTCCGCCGAATTCCGGCTGCTGTCGCGCTTTATCGAGGAACCCAATGTGGTGCTCGCGCGCGAGGCGCTGGTGCCCGAACGCCGGGCCACGGCGGCGTTCGACCGGTCCATAGACCTGCAGGTCAGCCGGTTGCGGCAGAAACTGGCCGACAGCCCGGGCGGCGACGGCCTGATCCTGACGGTGCGGGGCGAAGGCTATGTGCTGGCGAGCACGGTGACCTATGAATGACGGGCGGATGATCGGCGCATGATGATCCCCGTCGTGGCGCGGGCGCGCAATTTCTTCCGGTCGCTGGTGGGACAGATATTCCTGCTGCTGACCGTCGGCATGACGATCGCCGCCGTGCTGGCGCTGCTGGTCGCGGAGCAGGCCCGGCATCTCGATTTCGAGCGCTGGCGCCTCCAGCGCGTCGTGGCCAGCGCCGTCGACATCGCGCAGCGGCTGAGTCACGATCCGGTCAAGATAGAGGCGATGCTGAAGGACCAGCAGATCATGGGGGCGAGGACCGCGCCGGAGGGCGTGGCGCTGGCGGACCCGGACCCGACGCTGGCGGACGCGCTGGCGGTGCGTTTCGGGCCGCACTCCAACCCCGAAGCGGGGCAGGTGCCGGTCGGGCTGTGCTTTCCGGCCGGCAAGGTCGATCCGAACAATCGGGCGGCGGGTCTGATCGACGCGCCACGGCCCGATTGCTGGGTCGTGCGCTTCACCGACGGCACGGGCGAACGGCGGTCGCTCGCCCTCTATTTGCCGCGGGTCGTCAAGCCGCCCAGCAATCTCGCCAAGCCGATCTACCTGCTGCTGATCCTGCTGTCCTCGGCGGGGCTGGCGATCGTCGTCGCGCGCTTCGTCGCCAAGCCGCTGCGCCGGCTGGAGCGGGCGGCCGAAGCCTTTTCGGTATCGGTCGATCCGGAGGAAATCCCGGAGCGGGGGCCGGAAGAAGTGCGGGCCGCCCTGTCGACCTTCAACCTGATGCAGCGCCGGGTCCGTGCGGGCTTTGCCGAGCGGACGCAGTTGCTGGCGGCGATCAGCCATGATCTTCAGACGCCGCTCACCCGCCTGCGCTTGCGGCTGGAACTGGTGGAGAACGAGGAGTTGCGGGCCCGCCTCTTGCAGGATCACCAGGCGATGATGACGCTGGTCCGCGAAGGGCTGGACCTGGCGGCGAGCACGGAGGCGCAGGAGGACTGGTCGGTGATCGACATCGATTCGCTGCTGACCAGCATGGCCGAAGACGCGCAGGACCTGGGATTGCCCGTGCGTTTCCTGTCAGGCTGCGGCGGCACGGTCCGGGTGAAGCCCAACGCGCTGACCCGCTGCATCAGCAATCTGGTGAACAATGCCGTGAAATATGGCGGCAGCGCCGACGTCAGTTGCATGCGGCAGGGCGCGCGCGTGCTGATCGAGGTGCGCGACCATGGGCCGGGCATCGCGCCCGATCAGTTGGACCAGATGTTCGAACCCTTCACCCGCGGTGTGGCGGGGCAGCCCGGCGGGCGGCCCGGGACCGGCATCGGCCTCACCATCGCGCGATCGCTGGCGCTGAGTTTCGAGGCGTCCGTGCGCCTGGCCAATGCGCCGGATGGCGGGCTGATCGCCACGATAGACATGCGGGCGTAACGGCATTTCCGCAGGCGGGAAGGATGCTGAAACAAGTTCAGCACACGCAATGCAGCCTTCGATCGGCGCGATCGCATCGTTCCATGCCTGGGAACCAATGCACCCCTGGTGAGATTATCTCCTTTACCCTCTTCCCTCCCGGGGGCTCAGGTGACACTATGCATCATATCGCGGCGGGGGAACGTCGCGCCGATTGGAAGATGCTGCATGACGGCGGCGCGGTAATGATCTTGCCGGTCGCATGAAGATGGTCGTGCGATTGCCGGAAATGCTTCTGCGTGGCCGGATAAGCATCGTGCGTTCTTTTTGCAGAAACATGCAGATCGACGATTGGACAGATTTGAATTTTTTACTCTGAACAGGTTCTATTGCACTGTTTTTACAGACCATAAGGGTCTATATACATTCCATGGCTACTTTAGCGGGAGTCGCCAGTGACAAAGAATGAGCTGTTTTCCAGCTTCACGCGGAAGTTCGATGATCGGCGTCAGGCCGAAATGTCTATCGAAGATTATCTGCTGGGATGTCGCAACGATCCATTGATGCATGCGTCCGCGCCGGAGCGGCTGCTGGCTGCAATCGGTGAGCCGGAGATCATCGACACCTCGCGCGATCAGCGGCTGGGCCGGATCTTCATGAACCGGACCATCCGCCGCTACAAGAGCTTCACCAATTTCTACGGCATGGAAGGGACAATCGAGCATATCGTCAGTTTCCTGCGCCACGCCAGCCAGGGATTGGAGGAGCGCAAGCAGATCCTCTACCTGCTGGGTCCGGTGGGCGGCGGCAAGTCGTCCCTGGCCGAACGGCTGAAGGCGCTGATGGAGGTGCATCCCATCTATGTGCTGAAGGCGGGGGATGAGATCAGCCCGATCTTCGAAAGCCCGCTCGCCTTGTTCGACGCCGAAACCCATGGCGACTATATCGAGGAGAATTACGCCATTCCCCGGCGGCGGCTGACCGGCATGATCAGCCCCTGGTGCCGCAAGCGGCTGGATGAATATGGCGGCGACATATCCCAGTTCAGGGTCGTGCGGATGATGCCGTCCCGCATGCGGCAGGTCGCCATCGCCAAGACCGAGCCGGGCGACGAGAACAACCAGGACATCAGTTCGCTGGTCGGCAAGGTCGACATCCGCAAGCTGGAGATGCTCTCGCAGAACGATCCGGACGCCTACAGCTATTCGGGCGGGCTCAACCGGGCGAACCAGGGCATGCTGGAATTCGTCGAGATGTTCAAGGCGCCGATCAAGATGCTCCACCCGTTGCTGACCGCGACGCAGGAGGGCAATTATATCGGCACGGAGAATATCGGCGCCATTCCCTATACCGGCATCATCATGGCCCATAGCAATGAATCGGAATGGGCGAATTTCAAGAACAACAAGAATAACGAAGCCTTTATCGACCGTATCTACGTCATCAAGGTTCCCTATAGTTTGCAGGCCACCGAAGAACGGCATGTCTATGAGAAGTTGCTGCGGGAATCGGACCTGAACAAGGCGCCCTGCGCGCCGGGGACTTTGGACATGCTGGCGCGTTTCTCCGTGCTGACGCGGCTGCGGGAGCATGAGAACAGCAATCTCTATTCCAAGATGCGCGTCTATGACGGCGAGATGCTGCGGGAAATCGATCCGAGGGCCAAGAGTCTTCAGGAATATCGCGACGCTGCTGGCGTGGACGAGGGCATGTCGGGCATTTCGACCCGCTTCGCCTTCAAGGCGCTGTCGGCCACCTTCAACCATGACACCAATGAGATTGCGGCCGATCCCGTGCACCTCATGTATGTGCTGGAGGGCATGGTCCGGCAGGAGCAGTTCCCCGCCGAGATCGAATCCCGCTATCTGGAGTTCATCAAGGGCGAACTGGCGCCGCGCTATGCCGAGTTCATCGGCAATGAAATCCAGAAGGCCTATCTCGAATCCTACCATGATTATGGGCAGAACCTGTTCGACCGTTATGTCGCCTATGCCGATGCGTGGATCGAGGATCTGGACTTCAAGGACCCGGACACGGGTCAATTGCTGGACCGGGAGGTCATCAACCAGGAACTGTCCAAGACCGAAAAGCCCGCCGGGATCGCCAATCCCAAGGATTTCCGCAACGAGGTGGTGAAGTTCGCGCTGCGCATGCGGGCCAGCAATGACGGGCGCAACCCGTCATGGACCAGTTACGAGAAAATCCGCGAGGTGATCGAGAAGCGGATGTTCAGCCAGGTCGAGGACCTGCTGCCGGTCATCAGCTTCGGATCGAAGAAGGACGGCGAAACCGCGACCAAGCATGACGAATTCGTCGCGCGGATGATCGAAAGAGGCTATACTGAGCGGCAGGTTCGGCGGCTTGTCGAATGGTATATACGCGTCAAGCAGGCCGGATGATGGAGGCGCCAAGCCCGCCATGCACATAGTCGACAGACGGTTGAATCCAGGAGGCAAAAGCCTGGTCAACAGGCAGCGCTTCCTGCGGAGGGCAAGGGCATATGTGCAACAGGCGGTGCGCGACAGCCTGAAGGACCGCAGCATCAAGGATCTGGACAAGGAAGGCCAGATTTCGATCCAGCGCGACGTCATCCACGAACCGACGCTGCACCGCGCCGCGCAGGGGGGCAGCCGCGAACGGGTCTTCCCCGGCAATCACGATTATATGGAAGGCGACCGGATCAAGCGGCCCGATGGCGGCGCGGGCGCGGGGTCGAAGGCCGGGCAGGGCGAGGGGAATGACGATTTCCAGTTTGCGCTCAGCCGGGAAGAGTTTCTGGATCTGTTCCTCGACGATCTGGAGCTGCCGGACCTCGCCAAAAGGCGGCTGATCGGCGGGGCGGTCGACGGCATAAGGCGGGCAGGCTATTCGACGGTCGGCAACCCGTCCAACCTGTCCGTGCCGCGCACCATGCAGAAGGCGATGTCGCGTCGGTTGGCGCTGCGCCGTCCCAAGGGCGCCGATCTTGCCCGGATCGAGGAGGAGATCGCGCTGATCGAGGCGCGCGATCCGGCCCTGCCCGACGATGCCGTACGACTGGAGGCATTGCGCGAGGAACGCTCGACCGTCATCCGCCGCCGCAACCTGATCGCCTATATCGACCCTGTGGACCTGCGCTATCGCCGGTTTGAGACGGTGCCCAAGCCCGTGGCCCAGGCAGTGATGTTCTGCCTGATGGACGTCTCCGGCTCCATGACGGAGCATATGAAGGATCTGGCGAAGCGTTTCTTCGCGCTGCTGCACCTGTTCCTGTCGCGCTGCTACGAGCATGTGGAGGTGGTGTTCATCCACCATACCGACCGGGCGGCGGAGGTGGATGAGCAGACCTTCTTCTACAGCACGGTGACGGGCGGAACTTTGGTGTCGAGCGCGCTGGAGAAACTGATCGAGGTGGTGCAGGAACGCTTCCGTCCGGATGACTGGAACATCTATGTGGCGCAGGCGTCGGACGGCGACACCATGCAGTCCGACAATGGTCGGGTGGTCAGCCTGATGCAGCAGGAAATCCTGCCCTTCAGCCAATATTTCGCCTATCTGGAAGTCGGGCGAGAGGAATTCGCCGACATAGAGACCATCGGCACGACGACCGGACTGTGGCAGGCCTATGCCCCGGTCAGCGAGGCAAACCGCAATTTCGTAATGCGCAAGGTGCATCATCGGCGGGAAATCTATCCGGTTTTCCGGGAGTTGTTCCAGCGCAAGGGCGTGGCGGAGCGGAGTTCATGAAGGTGGAACCGGCATGACGGTCGAACTGGCGTCCGCCCCGCTGTTCACGGGAAGCGATTGGGACTTCGCGCTCATCAACCGCATTTACGAAACGATCGAGCCCATCGCGCTCCAGGAAATGAAGCTCGACATCTATCCCAACCAGATAGAGGTCATCAGCGCGGAGCAGATGCTGGACGCCTATTCCTCCATCGGCATGCCGCTCTTCTACAAGCATTGGTCCTTCGGCAAGCAGTTCGTGACCAATGAGATGATGTACCGCAAGGGGCTGCGCGGCCTGGCCTATGAGCTGGTCATCAACAGCGATCCCTGCATCAACTATCTGATGCAGGAAAACAGCGCGACGATGCAGACGCTGGTCATCGCCCATGCGGCCTTCGGGCATAATCATTTCTTCAAGAATAATTATGTCTTCAAGCAATGGACCGATGCCGAGGGAATTCTGGATTATCTGGAATTCGCCAAGCGCTACATCGCGCAATGCGAGGAGCGCTACGGCCAATTGCCGGTCGAGCGGGTGCTGGACGCCGCCCATGCGCTGATGAACCAGGGCGTGCATCGCTATCCGCGCGTCCGCCCAAGGGACTTGAAGGCGGAGGCGGCGCGGGAGGCGGAACGGCAGGCTTATCGCGACCGCATCTATGACGATCTGTGGCGCACCGTGCCCACTGGAGCGAAGGCGGATGCGATCCCCAGCGACGCCAGACGGGCGGCGCTGGGACTGCCGCAGGAAAATATCCTCTATTTCCTGGAAAAGTCCGGCCCCCGGTTGGAAAGCTGGCAACGGGAGATTTTGCGGATCGTGCGGTTGATCGCGCAATATTTCTACCCGCAGCGCCAGACCAAGGCGATGAACGAAGGCGCTGCGACCTACACCCATTATCGCATCATGACGACGCTGCACGAACGGGGATGGCTGACCGACGGCGCCTTCATGGAATTCCTCTCATCCCATACCAATGTTGTCTATCAACCCACCTATGATTCAGGACAATTTGGCGGTTTCAACCCCTATGCCCTGGGCTTCGGCATCATGTCGGACATCGAAAGGGTCTGCCGGGCGCCGACGGAGGAGGATCGCGAATGGTTCGGGGATATTGCCGGATCGGGCGACCCGATGGAGGTGCTGAAGGACATATGGGCCAATTATCGGGACGAAAGCTTCGTTTCGCAATTTCTGAGCCCACATCTGATCCGGCAATGGCGGCTGTTCAAGATCCTCGACAAGCAGGGCGAATCGGAACTGCGGGTCGACGCCATTCACGATGAGCGCGGCTATCGCCGGATTCGGCGCTCCCTGGCGCGGGAATATGAAATCGGGCGGCAGGAACCCGACATACAGGTGGTCGATGTCGACTTGGCGGGCGACCGCAAGCTGATCGTCGAGCATTCGGTGCTGGACGGCGTCCAACTGGAGGCCCGCGATGCCGCTATGGTATTGCAAAATCTGGCGAATCTCTGGGGCTATGAAGTGCTGTTGAAGGAGGTCGATTCCGAAACGCGCAAGGAATTGAAAAGCCATAGCGCGCAGCCCAATGCGGTCTGGCTGCGCTGAACCGGTGCGCGCGGCGGACGGGAAAAGGGCTGCGGCAAGATTCCGTTTTCAATCGATGATGGGAAAGGTTAAGTTGTCCGCCGGTTTTTCGTGGGCGAAGTCGGATCTGTCGCTCTGAAGGCGGTGGAGAGGACGGGCCCTGCGACAGGCAGGAGTTCGATTCATGACGAATGCTCTTACGCCAGAAGAATGTCTAGACCGGGCAAGAATGCATGATCAACTGGCAGCGACCACTGCGGATGCTTCGGCGCGCATGATGCATCAGGCAATGGCTGCCGAGTTCCGCCGCCGCGCCGAAACGGCATCGAGCGGCATGCGACAGGCCGCTAGCAGGCCGATCATCGAACTGATGCCGAACGTCGCCTGACGGCTTCAGGGTCGTCGGACCGTCTTGCGCCTTCGTAAAAGATAGATGTCCATGATCCAGCCGTGTTCCTGGCGGAGCGCAGCGCGGCATGAGGCGATCTCGGCCCCCCTCATGGCCAGCGGACCCTGGGCGAGTCTTTCCTGGGGCAATCCCAGATAGGCGCCCCACCAGATGTCGAGACCCTCGGGCGGCAGGGTCTGGAAGGCGCAATGGCCATCCAGCATGACGACCAGGCTGTCGGCGCAGTCCGGCCAGCCGCGTTCGCTGAGGCGCCGGCCGGTGGTGATCAGCACGGGATCGGCAAGGTCGTTGAGGCAGATGCCGTGGGCGGCGGTCAGCGCCTGTACGCTGGTGATGCCGGGGATCACGCGGATCTTCGCGCCTGGCAGGCGCCCGGCGATACGCAGGCTGCTGTCATAAAGCGACGGATCGCCCCAGACGAGCAGAGCGAGCCTGCCGCCTTCGGGAAGGTGCCGGGCGACCTGCTCCATCCAGAGCGCGGCGATGGCATCGTGCCAGTCGAGGACGGCGCCGACATAATCGGTCCGGTCCGGTCGCCGGGGCATGTCGAATTCCACGATTTTCACCGCCTGCGTCAGCAGTTCGGCGCAAATGGCGCGGCGCAGGTCGATGAGGTCGGACTTGGCGTCGCCCTTGCGGGGCAGCAGGATGAGGTCGGCGTCGTTCATCGCCTTCACCGCGGCGCGGGTGAGGTGATCGGGATTGCCCGTGCCGATGCCGATAAGGTCGATACTGATCATGAGGAGGCTTTCGAGGCGGGAGCGATGAGGTGGAAGAAACTGCCGGTGACGCGGCCGCGATGCGATCCCGTCGACGGAACGGCCTGACCTTCCGCGTCGGTCACATGAGCGAGCCGGCTGTCCGGTTGCTCGACGATGGTGGAATAATGGAATTCATGGCCGTTCAGCATCGCTCCCGCAGGCATGCCGCCCATCGGCGCCAGCAAGCGCGCCTGTCGGTAGCCAAGATGAAGGCGCCGTTCCGCGAAGCTGGTGACGAGGCCGAGCAGGCCGGCCATGGCATGTGCCTGCCCGTCGGCATCGATCAGCGCCTGTCCCAGCACCATATAGCCGCCGCATTCGCCATGGATCGGACGGTCCAGTGCGTGGCGGCGCAGGCCGGAAAGGAAATGGGCCGCCTGCGCGATCCGGCCCGCATGGAGTTCGGGATAGCCGCCGGGGAGCCAGACCGCATCGGCATCGGCCGCCGGCGCTTCGTCGGCCAGGGGGGAGAAGGGCAGGATTTCGGCGCCTGCATCCCGCCAGCCGGACAGGAGATGCGCATAGGTGAAGGAGAAGGCTTCGTCCCGGGCGATGGCGATGCGCTGGCCGGGTGGCGGCAGGGTCGGCATCGAAACGCGATCCTGCGCCGGGGCGGACCGGGCCGCGCGCCGGACAGCGTTGAGGTCCACATGGGTCGCCACGATGTCCGCCATCCGGTCGATGATCCGGTCGAGATCGGCCTGTTCGGCCGCCTGGACCAGACCCAGATGACGCTCCGGAAGGTGGAGCGCGGCGGAGCGCGGTATGGCGCCCAGGACGGGGATGCCCGCCTCCTCCATCGCCGCGCGGATCAGCCGTTCGTGGCGCTGGCTGGCGACATGGTTGAGGACGACGCCTGCCATGGAGATATCGGAACGAAGGCCACGGAAACCGCTGGCGATGGCGGCGGCGGACTGGCTCTGGCCCGACACGTCCATGACGAGAAGGACAGGCCAGCTGAACAGCGCCGCGATGTCCGCGCTCGCGCCGGTCCCGGCTTCCCCGATGGCGGGGGCGCCGTCGAACAGGCCCATCACGCCTTCCGCGACGATCAGCTCTGCGTCGGCCCGGCCTGCAACGGTCGCCATCTGCGGTGCGGACATCGCCCAACTGTCGAGATTGAAGGACGGGCGGCGGCTGGCCGCCTGCTGGAAGGCAGGGTCGATATAGTCGGGGCCGGACTTGAACGGCTGTACCCTGATGCCCATCCGGGAAAAGGCCCGCAGCAGGCCCAGCGTGAGGGTCGTCTTGCCCGATCCTGAACGGGGCGCCGCGATCAGAAGGCCCGGCGTCATGGCTTGTCGATGAAGGCGGAGTCGGCGCTGGCCGGTCGGAAACGGCGGTCATAGCCGGGCGCGTAGAGGCTGCTTTCCGCGAAATCCTCACTGCCCAGCACCGGGCCGACAAGAATGATGGCGGTCCGTTCGGGCCCGTCCGCAGCAGCTTCCCCGATGGTGCCCAGCGTCGCCCGCACGATCCGCTGATCCGGCCAGCTTGCGCGCCACACCACGGCCGCGGGGCAATGGGCGCCATGATGCGGGATCAGGTCGCGCACCACCTGCGCCAGATTATGGATCGACAGATGGATGGCGAGCGTCGCGCCGGTCGCGCCGAATGCGGAGAGGCTTTCACCGGACGGCATGGCGCTGGCGCGTCCCGGCGTCCGGGTGAGGATCACCGACTGGCCGAGTTCGGGCAGCGTCAGTTCGGCGCCGATGGCGGCAGCGGCGGCGGCGAAGGAGGGGACGCCGGGCGTGATGCTGAAAGGAATGCCGATCGCTTTCAGCCGCCGAAGCTGCTCGCCCATGGCCGACCAGACGGACAGGTCGCCGGAATGAAGGCGCGCGACGTCATGCCCCGCTTGATGGGCATCGACGATGATGGCGACGATCTCGTCCAGGGTCAGCGGCGCCGTGTTGACGATCCGCGCGCCTGCCGGACAATGATCGAGCAGGGCGGCGGGCACCAGCGATCCGGCATAGAGACAGACCGGAGAACGCGCGATCAGGTCGCGCCCGCGCAGGGTGATGAGGTCGGGCGCGCCGGGACCGGCGCCGATGAAATGAACGGTCAAGAGGCAGGGCTTTCGGCTAGGGCGCAACTTGCGAGGCGGTCGGAAGAGAAGGCGCGGGGGGAAAGCAGGCGGCCCTTTAGCCCTGAGGCGGCGAGGGCCGTGGCTTCGGCGACGCTGCCGGTGCCATGGGCGGCCATGCTGGCGGGAGATCGGGTGGCCACGGGCTGTTCCGCCAGCCTTTCCACGCCGACGGCCATCAGGGGCAGGGCGAGCTTGCGCGCCAATGGCGCAAGCTGCCCGGCCTTGCCATCGAGGGTTGCCAGCGCGTCGACCGCGATCATGGCGCCCGTCGCCTGCTCCAGCGCCGATTCCAGCGAAGCGAGCGACGCGCTGTGGCGGAAGCCGAAGCCGGCGACGATCATAGCGTCACGCTCCACTGCACCAGCGGATAGGCGGAACGCCAGCCGCGACGGCTGCCCAGGGGCATCGCCTGCGCAAGCTCGATGCGAAGCAGGTCGCCGCCCTTGTCGGCATGCCATTTGGCAAGCAGCGCTTCGGATTCCAGCGTGACGGCATTGGCGACAAGGCGCGTGGGACCGCCGGGCAGGGCGAACAATGTCGCGAGCAGGGACTGGCTCAGCCCTCCGCCGATGAAGACGGCCTCGGGGCGGGTCCGGCCGGTCAGGATGTCGGGGGCTCTGCCCTCCATGACGGTCAGGCGGTCGACGCCCAGATGAAGGGCATTGGCGCGCGCCCGGGCGGCGCGGTCCGGATCAGCCTCGAAAGCGATGGCCTGGGTGGAGGAATGGGCGAGCAGCCATTCTATGGCGATGGAGCCGGAACCTGCGCCTATGTCCCATAATGTCTCGCCGGGGCGGGGCGCCAGGGCGGACAGGGTCAGGGCGCGGGCCGGGCGCTTGGTGATCTGGCCGTCATGGTCGAACCAGTCGTCGGGGATGCCGCTGGAGCGGGGGAGCGTCCTGCCTTCGCCCGCCACGGACAGGCCGACCGCAACGGGATGCGCGATATCGGCAAGGTCCGGCGCCTCGGCCGTGCACTGGCGGATATGTTCGCGGGGGCCGCCCAACGCTTCCAGCACATGCAGGGTCGAACGGCCGAAGCCCTGTTCCGTCAGCCAGGCGGCAAGCTCGCCCGCCGCCTGCCCGTCGCGCAGCAGCAATATGGCGCGGCGGCCGGGCACGAGACCGGGGCGCAACCGCGTCAGCGGCGCGGCGTGGAGGCCATGGCATTCCACGTCCTGAAGCGCCCAGCCCAGCCGCGCGGCGGCAAGGGAGAATGTGGAGGGGGCAGGGTGCGCCGTCCATTCATCCGGCCGCAAATGCCGCGTGATGCTGCTCCCCGCGCCGAACCAGAAGGGATCGCCGGAGGCAAGCAGGACGGTTGGGTCTCCACGGCGGGCGAGCAGCATCGGAACGCCCGCCGCGAACGGGACTGGCCAGGGCAGGCTTTCGGCCCTAAGGGCTGGCAGCAGCGCAAGATGGCGCGGCGCTCCGGCGACGAGCGCGGCTTTCTCCAGCGCTTCGCGGGCGGCGGACGACAGGCCATTCGGGCCGTCTTCCCCGATGCCGACGATCGTCAGCCACGGACCGTCAGGAGTATCGGCCATGTCCAACATCCTCATTCTGGGCGGCACCACGGAAGCGAGCGCGCTTGCGGCTGCTCTTGCCGAGCGGGGCGTTCGCGCGGTGTTGAGCTATGCGGGGCGGACGGACAAACCACGGGCGCAGCCGGTGCCGGTGCGCGTCGGCGGCTTCGGGGGCATGGCCGGCCTCGCGCACTATTTGCGGGAGGAAGGCGTCACCCATCTGGTGGACGCCACTCATCCCTTCGCCGCTGTAATGAGCGGGAATGCCCTTGGCGCGGCGCGGGAGGCGGGGGTGGAGCACATCATGCTGACCCGGCCGCCCTGGACCGCAGCGGAGGGAGACCGCTGGACCCATGTGCCGGACATGGCCGGGGCGGTGGCGGCGCTGGAGGGAGCCAGGCGGAATGTGATGCTGGCCCTGGGGCGCATGCATGTGGACGCCTTCGCCGTGCAGCCTCAGCATCATTATCTGTTGCGCTTCGTCGATATGCCCGCCGTTGTGCCGGGGCTGCCCGATCATGCGCTGGTGATCGACCGCGGTCCCTTCACGGTGGAGGGCGACATGCAGTTGATGCGCGCCCATGGCATCGACTGCGTGGTGTCGAAAAATGCGGGGGGCGGCGGCGCGCGGGCGAAGCTGGTCGCCGCGCGGATGCTGGGACTGCCGGTCGTGATGATCGAGCGTCCGGCCTGTCCAGCGGCGCAGGTGACGCATGAGGTCGCCGGGGTGCTGCAATGGCTGGGTCATGCGGCGGAGCGCGGCGTATAGAGGATCGGTGGGCCGGAGCGTTCGATCAGCCGGGTGCGGCTGGAACCGACGATGACCATGGTGCGCATGTCGGCCATGTCCGCAGTGGCCCGGCTCAACGGCACCACGCTCAGCGTTTCCTCCGGCGTGGAGACGGCCCGGGCGAACAGGATGAGCCGGTTCTCGCCGCATTCCTCGCGCAGGATCGCCAGCGCCCGCCCGAAACCCTCCGGCCGGGAACGGGAACGGGGATTGTAGAAGGCCATGGCGAAATCGGCCTGTGCGGCGAGGCGCAGGCGGCGCTCGATCAGCGGCCAGGGCTTGAGATTGTCGGACAGGTTGATGGCGCAGAAATCATGGCCGAGCGGCGCGCCCGCCCTTGCGGCGGCGGCGAGCATGGCGGTGATGCCGGGCAGGACGCGGATGTCGAGGTCGCGCCAGTCCTCCGGCCCTGCCTCCACGGCTTCGAACAGGGCGGATGCCATGGCGAAGACCCCCGGATCGCCCGAGGAAACCACCGCCACCCGCTTGCCCTGCGCGGCGAGTGCCAGGGCATGGGCGGCGCGGTCGAGTTCGACCCGATTGTCCGAGGCGTGGAGCGTCAGGCCCGGTCTTTGGGCCACCCGGGCGACATAGGGGATGTATCCGATGACGTCGCTCGCCTGCGCCAGCGCATCCGACACCTCCGGCGTGATGAGCGCGTCCGCTCCCGGACCAAGACCGGCGGCCACGACCCATCCGGTCATGGACGGCGGCCCTGTCCGTGGACCAGCAGGATCGAAAAATAGGCGGTGACGTCGGTCGCTTCCGTCAGCGGGGTGATGCGCTGATCCGCCATGGTCGCATATTCGACCAGCCAGGCGCTGTCCTGCTTGCCGGCGGCTTCGACGGCGCGGCGAAGCCTGGGAAGGTTGCGGCCGATCTTCATGACGACCAGAGCATGGCTGTCGCGGATGCGGCGGGTCAGTTCCTCTTCGGACAGGGTGGCCATCAACACCGTTAGGACATCGTCGCCCCAACTGATCGGCGTGCCGCTGGCGGTCCAGGCGCCGGACATGCCGGTGATGCCGGGGACGATCTTCACCGGCGCGGCAAGGCGGCTGTGCAGGTGCATGAAGCTGCCGTAGAAGAAGGGATCGCCTTCGCAAAGGACGACCACATCCTCGCCGCGTGCCGAAAGCCCGTCCAGATGCGCCGTGCAATCGGCATAGAAGGTCGAGAGCAGATCATTGTAGCGCGGGTCGGACAGCGGGATTTCCGTCGTGACCGGATATTCCATCGGATATTCGACGGCATCGGCGCGCAACATGCCCTCCACGATGCTGCGGGCATGGCCCGACCTTCCCCTCTTGCGGAAATAGGCGATGTGCCGGGCATTGCGGATCAGCCGGTCGGCGCGGACGCACATCAGGTCCTGCGCCCCCGGTCCCAGGCCGACGCCATGGATGGTCCCGCCGCTCATTCCGCCGGGCTCGCTATCGCATTCACCGCCGCGACCGTGATGGCGCTGCCGCCGGGGCGACCCTCCACGACAGAGCAGGGGACGGGCCGGCTGCGCCAGAGCGCTTCCTTCGATTCCGCCGCGCCGACGAAGCCGACGGGGCAGCCGATGATCGCGGCCGGGCGGGGGCAGTCGGGGTCCTCCAGCATGTTGAGCAGATGGAAAAGCGCCGTCGGGGCATTGCCGATCGCGACCAGCGCGCCCTCCAGATGCGGGCGCCAGAGTTCGAGCGCCGCGGCCGAGCGGGTGTTGGACATTTGCGCCGCCAGGGCAGGCACCTGCGGATCGTTCAGGGTGCAGAGGATCGGATTGGCGGCAGGCAGGCGCTTCAAGGTTATGCCCTCCGACACCATGCGCGCGTCGCAGAGGATCGGCGCGCCCGCCTGAAGCGCGGCGATGGCGTCCCGGGCGAAGGACGGCGAAAAGCGGATGTGGGAAGCAAGTCCGACCAGACCCGCCGCATGGATCATGCGGACGGCGATGCGTTCCTCCTCGGGCGAGAAGCGGGCAAGGTCGGCTTCGGCGCGAATGGTGCGGAAGGATTGCCGGTAGATGGCGGCTCCGTCGGTTTCGTAGCTGTGGGGCATCAGGGCCTTCCGAAAAGGGCGAGGATTTGTCGGGCGGTCAGGCCGGTCGTTTCCGGCGGCGATCCGGCGCGGGCGTTGCGGGACAGGTCGAAGCGGCCCTGCCGTCCGGTGAGGACCAGCCCTGCGGGTCTTTGACGGGCGCAGCCCTTGGCGCAGCCGGACACATGCAGCGACCCTTCGACAAGGGGCGCGAGCCGGGTGGCGAGGCCGCGGGTCTCGACGCTTGCCTGCGGGCATGCGGGCGCGCCGGGGCAGGCGTCGACGCGGAGCAGGCCGTCAGGGGAGGCGTGCTCCGCCCTATCTGCGCCGCCTTCCAGGATCAAGCCGCGCCATGGGGTGAGGCGCAGGGTCGTGACATGCGGTTTCCCGGCCAGCGCGATAAGGCTGTCGGCGTCAAGCTGACCGAAGGGAATGCCGTGGAAAGGCCCCGATGCCTCCGCCAGCAATTGGGACAGCGGGCGGGACGGCGCGGGCGCGATGTCGGCAGCGGTCGGCAGCGGGGCTTCGTGCCGGGCCGCGCGGCCCGATGCGCCGCCGCCCGTGGCAAGGAACCAGCGGGCAAGCGCAATCAGGTCGCGCGCCGCCGTTTCGACGCTGGTGGGCGAACCCAGCGGACGCCCCTCCACCCGCAGCAGCAGCCTGCCCGCCTCGCTGCGCTCGAACCGGAAATCGGCGGGGACGGCGGCAAGACAGGGGGCTGGCCCGGCATCTATGGCGATCCCGATCTTGGAAGGAAGCTGGGGCAGCTCATCGATGTGGGCGATCAGGCTGAGCGCGATGCTTTCCGTGTCATCCCCGGGCGATGAATCGGGAGCGAGCAGGAAATTGCGGCGCGCTTCGCGGGCCGGATCGTGATCTGCAAGGCCCAGGGCGACAAGGTGCCGGAGCAGCGGGCCATGGCCTTGTTCCGTCACGCCGCGAAGCTGGAGCGCGGCCCGGTTGGTGAGGTCGACAAGGCCATTGCCGTGAAGACGCGCGGCTTCGGCAAGGCCGATGGCCTGGGGGGCGGTCAGGCGGCCCAGCGGTGGACGGACCCGCACCAGCAGCCCGTCGCCCGCCATCATCGGGCGCCATGCCGTCGGGCACCAGCCGCGAATGGCGGCGGACGATGCGCTTTGCGCGTCTGGCAACGGACCTTACCTCCCACGTCGCAACGACGGCCGGAGGGTTCACCCCCAGCCGCATTTCGTCGCCCGTGCGGAGAACCGAGCCGTGACCATCCCCTGGACCATGGCTAGAGCGACCTTTGCGTTCGGCAGGTCTCCTGGCTTGCGGGTCGTCGCTTCGGCACGGGCCTTCCCGGATCGCTCCAGTGGCTGGCCGTTCCCCGTGGGGAACCGCACGTCCTTGCCTTGCTCGCCGCTCACAGTTGCAGGGACAGCCACGGATTAGGGAGTCTCCTCCCGCACCGCGTTCCCATTTAAGCCCCTTCGGGGCACCGACGCGATCGATGGAGCGGGCGGAACCCGCTCCAAAAACGCTCATAGGCCGGGCGGAAAGGAAAGGGAAGAGGCCTTCGGACGGGAATCGTCAGCGCGTGACGATGGTGGAATGCCAGTCGGTGCGATGTTCCCAGCCGCGCCTCTCCAGTTCCGGCGTCGCCTCCTCGCTCACCGGATAGCCCAGGCACAGCAGGCCGAGGCAGCGCCAGTTTTCCGGAATGGCGAGCAGGGCGTCCACGGTCGGGCGGTCGAGAATCGAAACCCAGCCCATGCCGATGCCGCGCGTGCGGGCAGCCAGCCAGAGGGTGTGGATCGCCATCACGCAGCTATAGCGGCGCGCCTCCGGCATGGTGATCGCGCCCAGCCTGTGGCCGGTTTCCGTGCCTTCGTCGCAATAGACCGCGAACAGCACCGGCGCTTCGCGCAGGCCGTGCAATTTCAGGCTTCGGTACAGCCTGTCTTCCTCCCCCCGATAGATACTGCCCGCCTCGATCACCTGCGCGTCGACATGGGCGGCAAGATCCTCGCGCAAGGCGGGCGTTTCGATCCGGACGAAACGCCAGGGCTGCGACAGCCCGACGGAGGGCGCGCTATGGGCGAGGGCAAGGAGCCGTTCGACCTCGCTCTCGTCCAGCGGATCGGTCAGGAAATGGCGCACGTCGCGACGCAGGCGCACCAGTTCCTCGAAGGCGGCGATGTCGAAGGCGGTGTGTGTCAGAATTCGATTCCCGGCTGGGCCTTCACGCCGCTGCGGAAGGGATGTTTGACGAGGGTCATTTCAGTGACGAGATCGGCCGCCTCTATCAGCGCCTCGGGCGCGTTGCGGCCTGTAACGATGACATGCTTCATTTCGCCCCTGGCGGTCACGGCCTCCAGCACCTCTTCGACCGGAAGATAGTCGTAGCGCAGGACGATGTTGAGTTCATCGGCAAGGACCATGTCATAGGCCGGATCGGCGATCATGCGTTTCACCTCATCCCATGCTTCGCGTGCAAGGGCAATGTCCCGCGTCCGGTCCTGCGTGTTCCAGGTGAAGCCTTCGCCCATCGGCTTGAATTCGACATTGTCGGGGAACGCATCGAACACCCGTTTTTCTCCGGTGGTCATCGCGCCCTTCACGAACTGCACGACGCCCACCTTCCTGCCATGGCCGATGGCGCGGACCACCATGCCGAGCGCGGCGGTCGTCTTGCCCTTGCCCTTGCCGGTATGGACGATCAGCAGGCCCTTTTCCTGCGTCTTGGTCGCCATGATCCTGTCATGGGCGGCCTGTTTCTTCTTCATCTTTTCGGCATGCTGTTCGGGCGTGCGTTCGATCATTGCGGGGCATCCTTGAGTTGGGAGAGAAGCATGGCGGCGCTGTTCGACCGGGGTTTCCAAAGGGCGCGGTCCAGCGCTTCGCGGAGGCGGGCGGCGGTCTCCCGCAGGGCGGCCGGATTGGCTTCCGCCATGAAGGCGCGGACCGTCTCATCCTCGATGAAGGCGGCGTGGACCGCGTCGAAATGATGGTCCTTCACCGCATGGGTCGTGGCGGCGAAAGCGAAGAGATAGTCGACGGAGGCCGCGATCTCGAACGCGCCCTTGTAGCCGTGGCGCATCATGCCCGCGATCCATTTGGGGTTGGCGACGCGGGCGCGGACGATGCGGCCGATCTCATCCTCCAGCGTGCGGATGACGGGACGTTCGGGACGGCTGTGGTCGTTATGATAGCTGAGCGGCCTCCTGCCGGAGAGATGCTCGACCGCGGCGGCGATGCCGCCTTCGAACTGGTAGTAATCATCGCTGTCGAGCAGGTCGTGCTCGCGATTGTCCTGATTCTGGACCAGCGCGTCGGCTTCGGTCAGGCGCTGCGCGAAGAGGCCGCGTTCGCTGTCGCCTTCCACCCCGCCGCCATAGGCATAGCTGCCCCAGTCGAGATAGACATTGGCAAGGTCCGACCGGTCGTGCCAGATCTTCTCGTCGATCATCGCCTGGAGGCCGGCGCCATAGGCGCCCGGTTTCGAACCGAAGACGCGGCTTCCCGCGCGGCGCCGCGCGGCCTTTTCCGGCGTGCCCTGCGCGATCAGCGCGGCGGTTTCGATGCGGTGGCGGGCGGCGGCTGGATTGTCCTCGTCCGGCTCTTCCAGCGCCATGACGGCGCGGGCGGCGCTGTCGATCAGGTCGATCTGTTCCGGGAAGGCGTCGCGGAAGAAGCCGGACACGCGGAAGGTGACGTCGACGCGGGGGCGGTTCAGTTCCGCGATCTTCATGACCTCGAAACCGATGACCCGGCCCGAAGCCCAGTCCCAGCGAGGCCGGACGCCCATCAGGGCCAGCGCCTGCGCTATGTCGTCGCCGCCGGTCCGCATATTGGCGGTGCCCCAGGCGGAAAGGGCGATGGCGCGGGGATAGTCGCCCTCGCGCTGGAGATAGTCCTGCACGATGAGATCGGCGGAGCGCTGCCCGAGATTCCATGCCGCCGCCGTGGGCACGGCCCTGGTGTCGACCGAATAGAAATTGCGCCCGGTGGGAAGGACGTCGGGGCGACCCCTGGTGGGCGCTCCGGAAGGGCCCGGGGCGACGAAATCGCCGTTGAGAGCCTTGAGGAGTGCGGCTTTTTCGGCCTCTCCGCAGCCATCGACGCGCGGGGCGAGATCGGTTTCGATCGCCTTGAGAACCGCCGCGCTCCGTGGACCGGGAGCGCCCTCCCGGCAACTGCCGTCATCCCCGCCCGCGCGGGAATGACGATGTTCCAGCTCATCGAGCAGGCGGATGGCGTGAAGTTCCAGCCGTTCCACCGTGTCGCCCGTGCTGCGCCAAGGTGTTCCTGTCAGGCTTTGCAGCGCTTCCGGCCGGGGTCCGGCCCAAGGCGCGCCCATCGTGCAGTCGAGCGGGTCGAAATCCAGCCCCAGATCATCCGCCAGCGCACGGAGCAGGGACTGCTGGCCGGCATCGTCCATACCCCTTGGGCAGCGGGCAAGGGCCATGAGCAGGTCGCGGCGAAGCGAACCCTTCGGGCTTTGCGTGAAGACGTGCAGCCCGTCGCGTATCTGCATTTCCTTGAGTTCGCACAGATAGTTGTCGATCGCTGCTAAAGCCTCGTCTCCGCTTCCCTGCGCGCCTGAATCCTTGTCCAGCCCTTGCGAGGCGGCGAGGGCCAGAATGTCCTTGCGCAGCGTTTCCAGCCGGCGTGGGTCCATGCCGGCGGCGAGATAATATTCGTCGACCAGAGCCTCCAGTTCCTTGAGCGGGCCGTAGCTCTCGGCGCGGGTCAATGGCGGCGTCAGATGGTCGACGATGCAGGCGCCGATGCGACGCTTGGCCTGGGTGCCTTCGCCGGGATCGTTGACGATGAACGGATAGATTTGCGGGATCGGCCCGGCGCAGATTTCCGGAAAGCAGTTTTCGGACAGCGCGATCGCCTTGCCCGGCAGCCATTCGAGATTGCCGTGCTTGCCGACATGGACAACGGCATGGGCACCGAAATCGCTGGCCAGCCAGATATGGAAGGCGAGATAGGCATGGGGCGGGGGCAACGCCGGGTCGTGATAGCTGCTCTTGGGATCGACATGATAACCGCGCGACGGCTGCACGGCGACCGCGATCCGGCCGAAGCGGTGCACCGGCAGATGGAAGGCGCCATCGCGGAAGAAAGGATCGGTTTCGGGCGCGCCCCAGCGGCATTGGACCGCTTCGCGGACCCCTTGGGGCAGCGTGGCGAAGGCTGCGTCATAGGCCTGGAACGAGAGGGTGATTTCACCCGGACGGTCCGGCGCGGCATTGGTGATGCCACCTGTCATGCGCTGCATCAGCGCGGCGCCGTCGGTGGGCGCATCATCCGTTCCGTAGCCTGCTTCCGCCAGGGCCTTCAGAATGGCGGCGGCACTGGCGGGCGTATCCAGGCCGACGCCATTGCCGATGCGGCCATCCCTGTTGGGATAGTTGGCGAGGATGAGCGCGACGCGACGTTCCTCCACTCGCGTTCTACGGAGTTTAGCCCAATTTGCAGTAAGTTGAGATACGAAGCTGACACGATCTTCCAGTATCTGGGGCACGACGATGCTGCATTCCGTGCGGGCATCGAACCGTGCCGCGGCCTTGAAGGCGACCGCGCGTGTGAAGAGGCGGCCGTCCACCTCCGGCAGCGCGACATGCATGGCGAGGTCGCGGGGGCCCAGCCCGCGGGCGCTCGACTCCCAGGCGCTCTGTTCGGCGCTGGCGAAGATCGTCTGGAGGATCGCGCAATCCGCCTGTTCGAGGATAGAGGGCGTGCGCGGCTCGCCCGGCGCGCTGGCGGCAAAGGCGGTGGCGTTGAGGATGACGTCCGGCGGCGCCTCCGCCATCAGCCCTTGTAGGAAGTCCCGGGCGAAAGGTTCGCGCAAGGCGCGCACATGGACGGGAAGGACGTTGAGGCCCGCCGTCTCCAATCCCGCGACCATGCGGTCCACGGCTTCCAGCGTGCCCGCGATCAGCAGCGCGCGGTAGAAGAGGAAGAGGGCCGTCGGCTGCCCTGCCTTCCATCCGCTCCTGACCTGATCCAGCGTGGGTCGATCGACGCCGGGCAAATAGAGGCCGGCGTCGGCCACCGGAACGGGCGCATCGGGAACGCCCGCGTCGAAGCCGGCAAGGCGGGCGGCGTTGCGCAGGAAGGCGATGGCGTTGGCAATGCCGCCCTGCCGTAGATAGTCGCGCAGGAGATCGCAGCTCTCCGCCGCGACGGTCGATGCGGCGCGCAACGCGGGGTCATCTTCTCGCCCATCGGCAATCGCCGCAAAGGCTATGCCCTTTTTCCGGGCGATATTTGCAATCTCATCAATGCCATAGGGCCAATAGCTCTTGCCGCCCAGCAGGATGACGCAGACGAATTTGGCGTGGGCGACGACCTTTTCGACATACAGATCGACGGAATAGGGGTGCTTGAGCTGGAGGAGATTGGCCAGCCGGATTTCGGGCGCCGCCCTGCCCAGTTCCTGCCCCAGAACATGGGCTGCGCTCGCGAAACAGGCAAGTTCGCTGTCCGCCACGGTCAGCAGCACGATGTCGCCCGGCGACTGGCCGAGGTCGATGGCTTCGTCGCCGTTGGAGACGGTGCCGGGCGTGGCGGTCAGCAGATGCATCAGGCAGCGGCCATCTGCGCGCCGAGCGCAGCCTCTATGGCGGCGCGGTCCATGCCGCTCTGGCCGATCACCACCAGGCGGGAGCGGCGCGGTTCGTCGGCCTGCCAGTGCCGGTCATAATGATGCTGGATGCGGGGGCCGACGGCTTGCAGCACGAGGCGGGCGGGGCGCCCTTCTATGGCGAGGAAGCCCTTCACCCGCAGGATGTCATGCACGGCGATGCTCTCCGCCAGCGCCGCCAACAGCGGCTCCGGACCGGAAAGTTCGCCCAAGTCGACGATGAAGCTCTCGAAATCGTCATGGTCGTGATCCTCCCCATCGTCATGGTGCGAGGGGCGGGCATCGATCCCGTCCTCCACCCCGGCGCCGAGGCCGAGCAATATGGCCGGATCGATCTCTCCCCTCGCCGTGCGGAGGATGCGGACGCCGGGGCGGATTTCCTGGGCCAGTTCCCGCTCCAGCACGGCCAGCCGGTCCACGGCGACCAGATCGGTCTTGTTGAGCAGGACAAGGTCGGCGCAGGCAAGCTGGTCCTCGAACAGTTCCTCGATAGGGCTGTCATGATCCAGCGTCGGGTCGGCCGCGCGGGCGGCGGCGAGCGCCGCCTCGTCATGGGCGAAGCGACCCGCTGCCAGCGCGTCGGCGTCGATCAGGGCGATCACCCCGTCGACCGTGGCGCGCGTGCGGATGTCGGGCCATTGGAAGGCCTTCACCAGCGGCTTGGGCAGGGCAAGGCCGCTGGTCTCGATGATGATGTGATCGGGCGGGGTGGGCCGGTCGAGCAGCTTTTGCATGGTCGGCAGGAAATCGTCGGCTACGGTGCAGCAGATGCAGCCATTGGCCAGTTCGATGATGTCCTCGTCCGGGCAGGCTTCGTCGCCGCAGCCCCGCACCAGCGCGCCGTCGACGCCGACGTCCCCGAATTCGTTGATGATGAGGGCGAGGCGGCGGCCGCCCGCATGTTCGATGAGGTGACGGATCAGCGTGGTCTTGCCGGCGCCGAGAAAGCCGGTGATGACGGTGGCAGGAACCTTTTTCATGCGGGATTTCCTTGCGGTTGGTGGCTGGGGATGGGAGCGACTTCGATCTCGTCGAAGCCTTTCCAGCGATAGATGGCCCAGCTCAGCAGCCAGCAGGCGGCGAACAGGCCGATGATGATGAAGCCGAGGCTGTTGAAATGCTCGCCAAGGTCGGCGGCAAGGGTCCATACGCCGCCGCTGAGGCCGAGCTTGTCGCCCAGCAGGGCCGCTGCCTCGATCCCGCCGATGAGCAGCGCGACCAGCGCCGACACCAGCGTGATGGTGATATTGTAGTAGAGCTTGCGGATCGGCTTCACGAACGCCCACTGGTAGGCGCCCATCATCAGAGCCCCGTCCGCCGTGTCGATCAGCGCCATGCCCGCCGCGAAGAGCAGGGGAAAGATGAGGACGGTCGCAACCGAAAGGCCGCTGGCGGCCTGACCGGCGGACAGGCCCAGAATGGCGACTTCGGTTGCGGTATCGAAGCCCAGACCGAAGAGGAAGCCGAGCGGAGCCATGTGCCAGCTTCGCGTCACCAGCCGGAAAAGCGGGCGGAAGAGGCGTGCGAGCAAACCCCGGTTGCCAAGCAATATGTCCATATCTTCATCGACATAGGCTCCACCCTTTCGAACATGGTTGAACGTGCTGAGAACTGATCGGAGAATGATCAGGTTCATCGCCGCGATGGCGAAGAGGAAGGTCGCCGACACCATTGTCGCGATGGTGCCGCCGATGGCTCCCGCCGCTTCCACCCGGCTCAGCGCATTGGCGGCGACAGCGATGGCGACGGCGGCGATCAGGACGATGCCGCTATGGCCGATGGCGAACCAGAAGCCGACGGTCAGGGGCCGCTGGCCGTCCTGCATCAGCTTGCGGGTCACATTGTCGATGGCGGCGATATGATCGGCGTCCACGGCATGGCGGAGGCCCAGGCTCCAGGCCAGCAACGCCGTGCCCAGCATGACCGGATCGCCCGCGAAGATCGTGAAGGCTGCGATCCAGGCCGTCAGATTGGCGGCGATGAGCCCGGCGAACATGCCGGTCGCGCGGCGGCGAAGACGGCTGGCCGGCGCCCCGGGCGATTCCGGCTCATGGGTCGATATGCTCATAGGGTCGGTACCCCGTCTGCGTCTGCGAAACCGGACGGGAGCCGCCTTCATGCCGGACGGACGCTCTTGCGCCCGGCATACGGACAGCAGCTCCCGCTGCGTGAAGCGTCGCTCAGACGGAGGACCGTGCCGTGGCCATCCCCTGGACCAAGGCAAGAGCGACCAGACGCAGGCAGGTTTCCTGGCTCGCGGGTCATAGCTTGGCGCATGGCCTTCCCAGGCCTCGCATGATTTAGCGTCCGGCCCAGTGGCTGATCCTCCGGCGCTTCCGGGGGATCGCTATGCGTCTCGCTCGCCGCTTACAGTTGCAGGGACAGCCGCGGATTCATCACCGCATTCCCTATTAAGCCCCTTGGGAGGGCACCGGCGCGATCATGAAGGTCGGTCGAAACCACCCTTCGCGGCCATGCATAGAGGCTGGAAAGGGGAATGGGAAGAGGAGGCTTGAGCAGAAGATGTTTCGTGAATTAACTCCTACAAATGACGTTCTTCCAGCAGGGTCTTCAGAAAGGCCCGGCCGGTCGGTGACAGATCCTCATGATGGATCAGCCAGAGCGCGCTCATGACCGGCACGTCGAACGGGCGGTTGATCACATTGTCGACATGCAGCCGCGCCATCGACCCGGCAATCACAGTGGGGCCGAAGCCGGCCGCGACAAGGCCCAGCAGGGTCGCGAGGCTGCGGGCCTCATGCGAGATTTTCGGGACGAACCCTGCTTCCGCGCACAGGGCCTGGAAATGCTCCGTGAACCCCGTCCCATTGGGCGCGCCATAGAGCACCAGCGGCTCGTCGGAAAGGTCAGCGATACGCGGCGGGGCAGGGCGCAGCGCCAGCGGATGATCGGCGCGCAGGGCCAGCACCATCTCTTCCTTGAGCAGGCATCGGGACAGCATGCCTTCGGGCAGCGCCGGCGCCTCGAAATTACGCACGATGCCAAGGTCGAGCTGACGGCTCGCCACGCTCTCCACCTGCTCGTCGCGCCCTTGTTCGCGCAGGATCAGTTCGACATCGGGATAGGTCTGGCGGAAGCGGTAGAGCGCCCGCGCCACCGGAGGCACGAAGGGGCCGGAAGTGGTGAAGCCCAGCCCCAGCCGCCCGATCTCCGCCCTTTGGGCCATGCGCGCGATCTGTGCGGCGCGGTCCGCCTGGGCAAGGGTCCGGCGCGCTTCAGGCTCGAACAGCCGGCCGGCCTCGGTCAGTCGCACCCTGCGGCTGGTGCGGTCGAACAGGCGGACGCCCAGTTCCTCCTCCAGAGCACGGATCTGTTGGCTGAGCGGCGGCTGCGATATGCCGAGGCGCAGCGCGGCGCGGCCGAAATGCATCTCCTCAGCGACGCACAGAAAATAGCGGAGATGGCGAAGGTCCATGGATCATGTCGCTCAACATATCGATCATGCCATATTATATATTAGACGCAGAATGTCCAAGGGCGCATGGCCGGCTTCGAATGTGGCGGCGTCTCCCGGCTGGCCGGCGGAGATGCGCGGGCTATGCCCCCTCATTGCCGCAGCACTCCGCCATGGCCGGGGATGCCGTCGCATTCTAGGATGTGTGGAAATTCGCCTCGCCCCGAACGAAGTTCCCACGCGTCCTGGAGCATTTCCGCGCTGGCCGCCTTTCTGGCGACGGCCGGAAATGCGGCAAACGATATGCGCATTTCCTGGCGCGCTTCGTCTCTGGTATCAGGCGGCGAAAATATCTGGAGAGGTTGTATCGTCATGTGCGGCGGGGATCGTCCGGCGGCGCATCCGTGGAGTCGTGAATGATCGGTATCGTCAAGGTTGCCCTGCATCGTCCGCTCACCTTCATCGTGATGGCGATCCTGATCGCGATCGCGGGGGTGCTGGCGGCGGCGCGAACGCCGGTCGACATCTTTCCCAATATCCGCATTCCGGTGGTGGCGGTCGCCTGGCAATATGCGGGCCTGTCGCCGGAGGACATGGCCAACCGCATCGTCAATCCCTATGAGCGCGTGCTGACCACCACGGTCAACGACATCGAACATATCGAGAGCCAGTCGCTTCAGGGCATCGGCATCATCAAAATCTATTTCCAGCCGGGCGCCGACATCCGCACCGCGACCGCGCAGGTGACGTCGGTGTCGCAGACCGTGTTGCGCCAGATGCCGCCGGGGATCACGCCGCCGCTTGTCCTGAATTACAGCGCGTCGACCGTGCCGATCCTGCAGCTCGCCCTGTCGGGCAAGGGGCTGTCGGAACAGCAGCTGTTCGACATGGGGATGAACCAGGTCCGTCCGCCGCTGATCACGGTCCCCGGCCTTGCCATGCCTTTCCCATCGGGCGGCAAGCAGCGGCAGGTGCAGATCGACCTCAATCCGCTGGCGCTTCAGTCCAAGGGGCTGTCGGCGCAGGATGTGGGTGCGGCGATCGCGGCGCAGAACCAGATCAATCCGGCCGGTTTCGTCAAGATCGGGGAAACCCAGTATAGCGTGAAGCTGAACAATGCGCCTTCCTCCATAGAGGCGCTGAACGACCTGCCCGTCAAGGTGGTCAACGGCGCGACCATCACGATGCGCGACGTCGCGCATGTCCGCGACGGCAGCGGGCCGCAGCAGAATATCGTGCATGTCGAGGGCAGCCGGTCCGTGCTGCTGACCATCCTCAAGAACGGCGCCACCTCCACCCTGGCGATCGTGGACGGCGTCAAGGAAAAGCTGCCCCAGATCGCGGCGGGCCTGCCGGACAGCCTGAAGATATTGCCCATCGGCGACCAGTCGCTGTTCGTGAAGGCGGCGGTGGAAGGCGTCATTCACGAAGGCGCCATCGCGGCGGCGCTGACGTCCCTGATGATCCTGCTGTTCCTGGGCTCCTGGCGCTCGACGGTGATCATCGCGCTGTCGATCCCGCTTGCGATCCTGGCGGCGGTCGCGGCGCTGGCGGCCTTCGGCCAGACGCTGAACGTCATGACGCTGGGCGGGCTGGCGCTGGCGGTCGGCATATTGGTCGACGACGCCACCGTGACCATAGAGAATATCAACTGGCATCTGGAGCAGGGCAAGGGCGTGATCGAGGCGATACTGGACGGCGCGGCGCAGATCGTGACGCCCGCCTTCGTGTCGCTGCTGTGCATCTGCATCGTGTTCGTGCCGATGTTCTTCCTGCCGGGGGTCGCCGGATTCCTGTTCGTGCCGATGGCGCTTTCCGTCGTGTTCGCGATGATCGCATCCTTCATCCTGTCGCGGACGCTGGTGCCGACCATGGCCATGTATCTGCTGCGGCCTCATGTCGAACAGGGCGACGCGCATGTGGCCGGGGCGCCTGCCTCGCGCAATCCGCTGGTACGCTTCCAGCGCGGGTTCGAACGGCGCTTCGAAAGGATAAGGCGCGGCTATGTCGGGCTGCTGCACCGGGCGCTGAATGCGCGCAAGCCCTTCCTGCTCGGCTTCATGGCCGTCGTTCTGCTGTCCTTCGGGCTGTTGCCGATGCTGGGCAGCAACTTCTTCCCCTCGGTCGATTCAGGGCAGATCGCGATGCATGTGCGCGTGCCGGTGGGCGCCCGGATCGAAGACAGCGCCGCCCGCTTCGACCGCATCGCGCGGGAAGTCCGCTCACTGATCCCGGCGAAGGAACTCGCCTCCATCACGGACAATATCGGCCTGCCGGTCAGCGGCATCAACGCCATCTACAATAATAGCGGCACCATCGGCCCGCAGGATGGCGACATGCTGATCGCGCTGACCAAAGGTCATCGGCCGACGGACGAGATCGTCGCCACCCTGCGGCGGGAGCTGCCGCGCCGCTTCCCCGGCACCGGCTTCGCCTTCCTGCCGGCCGACATCACCAGCCAGATCCTGAACTTCGGCGCGCCGGCGCCCATCGACGTGCAGATCGCGGGCAAGAACGCCGCCGGCAATCGCGCCTATGCGCAGAAGCTGCTGGCGAAGATGGCCACCATTTCCGGACTGGCCGACGCCCGCATCCAGCAGCCGGCGCGCTCGCCGCAGCTCGATGTCGAGGTCGACCGCTCGCGCGTCGGGCAATATGGCCTGTCGGAGCGGGACGTGACGACCAGCCTGGCAAGCCAGCTTGCAGGCACGTCGCAGACCGCGCCCGTCTTCTTCGTGAACCCGGAAAACGGCGTGCAATATCCGGTCGTGGCGCAGGCGCCGGAATATCTGGTGGGCTCCATGAGCGACCTTAGCAATGTGCCGGTGTCGGGCAGCGCGGCGGGCGCCTCGGTTCAGCCGCTGGGCGGGCTGGCCACGATCAAGCGGTCCAACACCGTGCCCATCGTCAGTCACTATGACATTGCGCCCGTGCTGGACATCTTCGCGACGACGCAGGGGCGTGACCTGGGTGCGGTCGCCCGGGATGTGCAGCGGGCGATCCGGTCGCTGGAGAAGGAACTGCCCAAGGGGACGACCGTCACCATCCGCGGCCAATATGCGACGATGAACACGGCCTTTTCCGGGCTGGGATGGGGGCTGGCGGGGGCCATCGTGCTGATCTACCTGCTGATCGTCGTCAACTTCCAGAGCTGGGTCGATCCCTTCGTGATCATCACGGCCCTGCCGGCGGCGCTGGCGGGAATCGTTTGGATGCTGTTCACCACCGGTACGACGCTGTCCGTGCCAGCGCTGACGGGCGCGATCATGTGCATGGGCGTGGCCACCGCCAACTCCATACTGGTCGTCAGCTTCGCGCGGGAGAAGCTTGCCGAACTGGGCGACGCCGGCAAGGCCGCGCTGGAGGCGGGGATGGTCCGGTTCCGACCGGTGCTGATGACCGCCCTTGCGATGATCATCGGCATGGGGCCGATGGCGCTGGGGCTGGGCGACGGCGGCGAGCAGAATGCGCCGCTGGGCCGGGCGGTCATCGGCGGCCTGATCTGCGCGACGGTCGCCACCCTGTTCTTCGTTCCCACCATATTCGCCTTCGTCCATCGCAAGCATGGGCAAAAGGCGCCTTCCCTGGAAATGCAGCCGAGCCATGTCTGAGCACAACCCCATCGAAAATCCCGAGGCGCAAGGACCCGATAGCCGCACGTTGAAGCGGGTAGGGATCGGCGCGGCGGTCGTCGCGGTCGCCATCGTCGGCATCGGCGTGGCGTCGCGGATCAGCGCGACCAATGAACTGAGGCAGGTCGCTGCCGACGCATCCATTCCCACCGTCTCGGTGGTGACGCCGTCCGCCGGTGGCGAAGGCGACGCATTGGTGCTGCCGGGCAATGTCCAGGCCTATAACAGCGCGGCGATCTTTGCCCGGACCAATGGCTATGTGCGGCGGTGGCTGGCCGATATAGGCGATCATGTCGGGGCCGGGCAGCCGCTCGCCATATTGGACGCGCCGGAGGTGGACCAGCAGCTCGCACAGGCGCAGGCCGATTATCAGACCGCGCTCGCCAATGAACGGCTGGCCGCCACCACGTCGAAGCGCTGGGCCTCCATGCTCGCGCAGGACGCCGTCTCGCGGCAGGAGGCGGATGAGAAGGCCGGCGATCTTGCCGCGCGCAGGGCCCTGTCCAATGCGGCGCTCGCCAATGTGAAGCGCTTGCAGGCCTTGCAGGGCTTCACCCGTCTGTCCGCGCCGTTCAGCGGTGTCGTGACGAGCCGGTCGGCGCAGATCGGCGCGCTGGTGGTGGCGGGCAATGCGGCGGCCCAGCCCTTGTTCACCGTGTCCGACACGCATCGCATGCGTATCTATGTGCGGGTGCCGCAAGGCTATTCGGCGGCCATCAGACCGGGAATGGCGGCGACGCTGACCCTGCCGGAATATCCCGGGCGCAGCTTCGACGCGACCCTGACCAGCAGTTCGGGCGCCGTCGATGCCCAGTCTGGCGCGGTGCTGGTGCAATTGCAGGCGGACAATCGCGACGGCGCGCTGAAGCCGGGCGCCTATGCGCAGGTCCGCTTCAAGGTGCCGGCGGGATCGGGCAATGGCGCGACCCTGCCGGGCAGCGCGATCCTCTACGGCAATGACGGGCCGACCGTGGCGGTGGTGGGCCGGGACGACCGCGTGACCGTCAAGCCCGTCACGATCGCGCGGGACGAAGGCAATGTCGTGCTGCTGTCGGGTGGCGTCCTGCCGACAGACCGGGTCATCGACACGCCGCCCGATGCGATCCGCAGCGGCGACAAGGTGCATGTCCAGGCCGCCGCCAAGGGTGCTGCCCATGGGGGTTGATCGCGGGGCGGCGGCCCTGTTGCTGGCAGGGCTGGCGGGATGCTCGATGGCGCCAGCCTACCGGCCGCCTGCAACCGCCGTGCCGCAGGCGTTCAAGGAGGCTGAGGGTTGGACGGCGGCGACGCCGATGGACCAGGCGTCGCGCGGCAAATGGTGGGAGGCCTTTGGCGATCCCGTGCTGAACGATCTGGAGGCGCGGGCGGAGCAGGCCAGTCCGACGCTGGCGGCCGCCCTTGCGCGCTATGACCAGGCGCGGGCGGCGGCGCGAATCGAGAGGGCGGACCTGTTCCCGCAGGTGAATGCAGGGGGCGATGCCAGCCGTCAGAGGCTGTCCGGAAGGCGTTTCGGCGGCAATGGAACGGCGCCGACCTATGATGATTTTTCCGTGGGGGCCACGCTGGACTATGAACTCGACCTCTGGGGCCGCATCCGCAACGGCGTGAGGGCGGCGCGGGCGGATGCACAGGCCAGCGAGGCCGATCTGGCCTCCGCGCGGCTCAGCCTTCAGGCGGCGGTGGCGGACGCCTATGCGCGGTTGCGCGGGCTGGACGCAGAGGCGGAATTGCTGCGCCAGACGGTGGAGGCATTCGGCAAGGCCTATCGACTGACGGCAACGCGGCATGATGGCGGCATCGCCTCCGGGATCGACGTCAACCGCGCCAAGACCGTGCTGGATAATGCGCAGGCGCAGATTTCCGCCGTCGCCAACGAGCGGGCGGCGACCGAGCATGAGATCGCTGCGCTGGTCGGGGCGGTGGCGTCCGACTTCTCCGTCCCGGTGCGGGTGCAGCCTCTCGGCGCGCCTCCATTGCCGGCGGGCGCGCCTTCGGAGCTGTTGCAGCGGCGGCCGGATATTGCGGCGGCGGAGCGGCGGATGTTTGCGGCCAATGCACGGATCGGCGTGGCGAGGGCAGCCTTTTTCCCGACGCTGACCCTGGGGCTGTCCGGCGGGTATCAAACGACGCATGGCGAGTTGTTCAGCAAGCCCAGCAGTTTCTGGGGGTTGGGACCGGCTTCGGCGGTGCTGGCGCTGTTCGACGGCGGTCGGCGGAGGGCTGAGGTGAAGATGTCCCGCGCGGAATATGAAGAGGTGAGCGCGGGCTATCGGGAGACGGTGCTGGGGGCGTTCCGGCAGGTAGAGGATGCGATCGCCGCGAACCGGCATCTGGCCGATCAGGCGGTGAACCAGCGCAGCGCGGCCGCGGCGGCAGGGCGGACGAGTGAACTGGCGCTGACCCGCTATCGGGATGGGGCGTCGGACTATCTGGAGGTGGTGACGGCGCAGACCGACGCGCTGGAGGCGCAACGCGCGCTGCTGTCGGTGGAGACGCAGCGGATGCGGGCGAGCGTTGCGTTGGTCAAGGCATTGGGCGGCGCGGTCTGAAATCCCGGACGCTGGATGCTCCCGCCTGCGCAGAAGCATGGTCCTTGTCAAATCCGGCGCAAATTCAATGCACCTCCGCCTTCATCCGCTCGACCAGCTTTTCGATCTCCCAGGGTTCCAGCACCCAGGTCCGCGTCTTGCGGCCTTCGCGATGGACGGGCTGGGTCAGCAGGATGCGCGCCTGTTCCTTCGCATGGGGTTTGAAGATCGCGAAATGCTGGGCGCAATCGCGGATCGTGCCGATGATCGGCGCCTTGCCGTCCAGGTCGATCATGGTGGCGGGCTGGTCCCAGGGCATGTTGAGCATGACGTCTTTTCCGTTCTTGGATAATCAGGGCCGCGGCTCGCGGACGATGCAGCGAAAGCCGATATGGCTGGTGGAACTGTCCACCGCCTGAGGGTGTCGGGCGGCGGGGCGATAGCGCTGGCAATAGCTGGGCGCGCAGAGATGGGAACCGCCCTTCAGCACTTTTCGCGGGATCGGCACATGCGGATTGGCGGGGTCCAGGCTTTCCCGCTTCGCGCCGCCGCGCGGGTTCGCCGGAACGCAACAACTTCCCTTCGCCTTGCGCTCGACCCTGGGTGGGGCATACCAGTCGGCGGTCCATTCCCAGACATTGCCGATCATGTCGTAGAGCCCATAGCCATTGGGCGCATAGGTCCGGACCGGGGAGGTCCGTTCATAGCCGTCCTCCAGCAGATTGCTGTAGGGGAACATGCCCTGCCAGTAATTGGCCAGCATCGCTCCGCCCGGCGCAAGCTCGTCGCCCCAGCCATAGTCCGCGCCGTCCAGCCCGCCGCGCGCCGCGAATTCCCATTCCGCCTCGGTCGGCAGCGCCTTGCCTGCCCAGCGGGCATAGGCCTCCGCATCCTGGAAGACGATGTGGACGACCGGATGATCCCAAAGCTCGTCCAGATTGCTGTCAGGGCCATGGGGGTGACGCCAGTCGGTGCCGAAGCTGAACTGCCACCATTGGCTGAAGTCGCCCAGGTCCACCGGCGTCGCCGTGCGCTGGAACAGCAGCGATCCGGCACGCGCCATTTCAGGCGCCATGCCGGGATAATCCTTGGGGTCCGGCGCGGTCTCCGCGGCGGTGCGATAGCCGGTGGCTTCCACGAACTGCGCGAACTGCCGGTTGGTGACGGGCGTCTCGTCCATCCAGAAGCCGTCCACGCGGACCTGCCGGACCGGCGCTTCCTCCGGATAGAAACGGTCCGAGCCCATGGCGAAGGCGCCGCCCTCGATAAAGCGCATTCCCTGCGCAACGACAGTCCCGGTCTCGATCACCCGGCGACCATAGCGGCGGATCGGCCGGCTGTATCGCCCAAAAACAAGGACGCCGGAAGCGGCTTCGCTTCCGGCGTCCCGGGTGGAGGCGGTTCTAGAAGTCCTTGCGGACAGTCACGCCGATCTTGCGCGGGGTGCCGATATTATAGCCCAGCCGTCCCCGGCCGCCGCGCTCCCGGTCCAGCGAGTAAAGCGCATTCTCGTCGAACAGATTGTTGACGTAGAGCGTGACCGACAGGCCGCTGTTCCAGCTAATGCCGGTCGACAGGTTGACCAGATTATAGGCGCCGAGCTTGTAGGAGCCGAAGTCGAAGGCGCCGGTGCCATAGGCGCCCGTGGCCGGATCATAATAGATGGAATTGGGGAAGCTGCCCGCGCCCGGTTCCTGATCGGCAAGCTGGGTATAGCGGTCGCCCACATGCTGGAAGCTGGCGGTGAAGGACCAGTCGGTTTCCGGCGCGACTTCCGCCGTATAGGTTGCCGCCGCCGCCATCTGGAACTTCGGCACGGTGGGCAGGCGGTTGCCCTTGCGGATGCCGGCGATGATCGCGCCGCCCGCGTCGGTGACGTTGCTGTCGATTTCCGAGTCGATGTAGCTGCCGCTCAGCGACAGGTCGAGATTGGGGGAGACGCGGGCGCTCAGTTCCGCTTCCAGGCCTGCCGTATGCGCCTTCGGCACGTTGAAGAGGATGCGCGAGGAGCAGCTTCCCGCATCCGCCGTGACCTGAAGGTTCTTGATGTCGTTGTAGAACACCGCCGCGTTGAAGGTGACGCCGCCGCCCGACGCTTTCACCCCAGCTTCATAGTTCCACAGCGTTTCGTCGTCGAAGGTCGGCCGGTTGCCGTAGGTGGCCGCATCCGGCCCGGTCGCGCCGCCATCGCAAAGTGGCAGGTTCAGCGGATCGTTGACGCCGCCGAGGCGAAAGCCCTTGGACGCCTGGACGTTGAAGGTCAGGTCGCGATTGGCCTCATAACTGGCGATGAAGCGGGGGGAGAAGCCGGTGGAACCGGTCTTGTCGCCCACGCGGTTATCGCCATTGGGGAAGACGCCGCCGGTCTTGAAATCGCGCTTTTCGCTAAAGTCATAATAGCGTCCGCCCGCGGTCAGCTTGAACTGGCCCAGCTTGTAGCTCGCCTCGCCGAAGGCAGCATATTGTTTGATGATGTAGGGTATATCGGCATTATAGGGCGAGTTGAGCGGGAAGCCATTGGCTGCCCCTGCCGAAGTCCCTGCACCGAGCGCCGCGTCGATGAACGCGTCGTAGCCGGGGGTCGGGAGCCGCTGGGCATAGTCGCGGTCTACATGGCTGTAAAACCCGCCGATCACCCATTGGAACGGGCCTGCCCCGGTCGAGGCGAGGCGCAGTTCCTGCGTCCATTGTTCAAGCTTGGTCGTGTCGCGCAGGTTTGAGGGCAGATTGGCGATGGCGGGATCGGCGCCGAATCTGTCAACGAAGGGCGTGATGGACACCGATCCGGTCAGCGCCGACGCATCGCGGCTGACCAGGATGTCGCGATGGATATAGGTGGTGATCGAGGTCAGCGCGATGTCCGATCCCACATCGATGTTCGCCGTCAGGTCCGCCAGCGTGGTCTTGTCGCGGAACTCCTCGCGCAGCTTCAGATATTGGGTGCGCTCGGGCAGGATGTCGAGCGGACTGATCAGCTCGTTATAATAGAGATGATAGCTGTCCTCCCGGTTGAAGCCGTTGGTCTTGATGTCCTGATAGATGATGCGCGGCGTCAGCTTGATGCCCGGCGCGGGTTCCCAGAGCAGGCTGAGACGCCCGCCATAACGGCGCCCGTCATTGACGTTCTTGCCCGCGGCCGGGCCGATCGCGTCGATGAAGCCCGCATAATGTTCCGCATAGCCGACCGCGCGTATCGCCGCCGTCTCTCCCAGGGGCAGATTGATCGCGCCCTTGCCCGAATAGCCGACATCGCCGCCCTTCAGGACATTGACGCCGCCCTCCACCGTCCCTTCGGTCTGGCCGAGTTTCGGCTGCTTGGTGATGTAGCGGACGGTGCCGCCCTCGGAGCCCGATCCGAACAGCGTGCCCTGCGGTCCGCGCAGCGTTTCCACGCGATCGAGGTCGAACAGGTCGAAATCAGGCGTGAACAGCGACATGGAGATTACGGATTCGTCCAGATAGACGCCGACCTGTTCCTTGACGCCCGGCTGGTCGCGGACCACCTGGCCCGCCGATACGCCGCGCACCGACACCTGGCTCTGGCCGGGCCCGAGATTCTGGACGGTCAGCCCCGCGACGCTGCGCGACACATCCTCGATCGAGGTGGCGCCCATGCGCTGCATGGCTTCGGCGGTCTGCGCGTTGATGGAAAAGGGAACATTCTGGATCGATTCATTGCGTTTGGTCGCAGTGACGATGATCTCATTGCCCGACCAGTTGGACGAACTGTCGGTCGCTTGCGCAAGCGCAGCAGTAGAAAGGCCTGACAGTGCCAGAACAAGGCATGATGCGGACAAACGCAATACGGATTCATGGCGGGGAAATCTTGTCATATCATCCTCCCTGTAGTGAACATGCAATTATGGTTATTGTGGACGCCGGCTGTTCAACTTCGATCATCCATGAATATTGGGTTGAGACAATCTAGATCAGGCCTTTCCCATGATGCAATGAAAATTGCGCTGGAAAGATTGATTCTTGCTCAACTGTCACATCCCTGCCTCACTCCTTCGAACGAGGCGGCGAACAGGGCCTTGCCCGGTGCCTTTCGCCTTGCGGCGCACCATCGGGCGGCGTTATGACGGCCCGATCATGCTAAGGGGGGCCTTGCACGGACATATCCGGCGGGGTTTGGGGGACAAGCCTTTGAGCGCTTTGGGGAAGTTGGTTCGCGGGCCTGCCATGTGGGCCGCCTTGAGTCTGTCTGTGGCGGCACATGCCCAGGCAGCTGGCGACCGTCCGCTGTTGAGGGACAGCTTCCGCATCGGCAGCGAGGGCGGCGCGCTGTGCCAGGCGCAGAGCGCCACCGGCGATCCCGCCGCGCGAACCATGTTCGATCGCGCATGGACGCTGGTGTGCCGGGATGCTGCGCGCCCGGTGGGACAGATATATGCGCTGCGGCGCGGTTCGGGCGATGGGGACGCAAGCTTGCTGGACCGGCTGGCGTCGTCGCGCAAGATGGCGGTCGAGTGCAATGCCCCCGGCGGCGTCAGCCTGCCCGGCATGGGGGCGGCGCTCATGCGCAACTGCACGGGCGCAGTCGGCGCCTATCGCATATTGACTGTCGAGCGCAGCAAGACGGTCTATGTCGCCCAGGGCTATGCAGCCTATACAAGCGCCCTGGATCTGGGGCTGCGCTCCGTCATGGCAGGGCGGATCGTGCCGGGCAAGGTCGACATTGCGACGGTGGGGACGAACGATGCGGGTTACGCCCGCTTGCAGGCCGCGACGCTGGACCCGCAGACCGTGCTGGCCGAGGGCTACCGGCGCAATGCGTCGGGCAATTATGCCGAAGCGGCGGAGTTTTTCGACAGCCTGACCGACCGGCTGGCGCGCGATCCCGATGCGGCGAAGCTGACGCCGGCGGAGCGGGCGAACCGGGCGCATGAATATCTGGTCAATCGCGGCCTGCAATTGTCCAATCTGGGGCTGTTCGATCAGGCCGACGCGGCCTTCGCGGAAGCCCGCGGGATCACGACCGCCGATGCGGTGCAAATCCGCCTGCGCCGCAATTTCGAGGCCATGCACCATATCAACCGGCAGGATACGGCCGGCGCGTTGGCGATACTGGACCGTCCCCTGGCTGGCAGCGTTGCGACCGTGGCGGCAGACGGAAACGGCGGGGTTTCCGTGCCGCCCGAGGTGGCCGCCGAAATGAGCAGCGGGGCGATGCAGGCCCGCGCGCTCGGCGTGCGGCAGGACAATAGGCTGACGCCGGTCGAGCGGGCGGCGATCATCGACGCGCAGGCGCAGCAGTTGCGCGGAACGATCCTGCGCCTGTCGGGCCAGCCGGGACCGGCTCGGGACGTGCTGTCGAAGGCGATGGCGCGCGCGGTTGCGATCCGCGACGGGCGGGTCACGTCGATCACGCGCCTGCGCGCCCAGCTTCTGGGCGAGATCGCACTGACCTACGAAGCGCAGGGGGATTATGGGCAGGCTGAGCGTCAGCTGAATCAGGCGCTGACCCTGCTGGGCGCGCAATATCCCGAAACGGTGGCGCTGAACGGCGCAAGGGCGCGGCTGGGGGCGTTCCTCATCCGGCGTGGCCGCAATGAGGATGCGCTGACAATCTATCGCGGCATCGTCGCCTCCACCATGGAGAATCGCGCCACGCTGACCGGCATGGCGAACCAGCTCCAGCCTTATTTCAACCTGTTGACGCAGGAAATTCCCACGCGACCGGAACTGACCGCCGATCTGTTCGCGGCGTCGCAGATGCTGCTGCGGCCCGGCGCTGCCGATACGCTGGAGCAATTGAGCCGCGAGCTGTCCGCCGGGGATGGAGAGGCGGCGCGGCTGTTCCGGCAGTCGGTCTCCCTCTCGCGCGACATAGAGCGCGGACGGATCGCGCTTGCGCAATTGCAGCAGGCGGCGGAGCGGCAGGAGGCGCTGTTGCCCGACATGGCGCGGGCGCAGGCCGACATCGACCAACTCGCGGCCGATCAGGCCAATACGCTGTCCTCGCTGGCGGCTTATCCCCAATATCGCGCCCTCAGCCCGCAGGGGCTGACGCTGGCCGAAATGCAGGCGACGCTGAATCCTGGGGAGGGCTATTACAAGCTGGCGCAACTGGGCGACGCGCTCTACGCGCTGTGGATCGACGGCGCGGGGGCAACCGGATACCGGCTCACGGCAAGCGCGACGGACGTGGCTCGCAAGGTGGCGGCGCTGCGCGAGACGATCTCCATCGACGTGAACGGCGCACAGACCACCTATGCGCTGGACCTGCCGGTGGCGCGCAGCCTCTATCTCGACCTGTTCGGGCCGGTGGAGCAGCGGCTGGCGGCGGCGCGGCACCTGATCTTCGAACCGGACGGAGCGATGCTGCAACTGCCGGTCAATCTGCTGGTCGCGGGGCAGGCGGGCGTTAATGCCTATGAAGCGCGGGTGGCCCGCGGGGGCGACGAGTTCGACTTTCGCGGCGTCGAATGGCTGGGGCGCGACCATGCGGTGAGCACGGCCCTGTCGGCCCGCGCCTTTCGCGATGCGCGGGCGGCTGCGCCCTCCGGCGCGGCGCAGAACTATATCGGCTTTGGCGACAATGCGCCGCTGGCAGGGGCGGTGCTGGCCGCCTCCAGCCGCGGGAGCCTGTCCAACGGGACGGGCGACGATTGCGGTTGGTCGCCACAGCAGTGGAACCGGCCGATTCCGGCCACCGAGTTGCGGGAAGCGGCGCAAGCCATTGGCGGGCAGGGCAGCGAACTGATCACCGGCGCGGCCTTCACTGACGAAGCGGTGATGGCGCGCGGCGATCTCGACCGCTTTCGCATCCTGCACTTCGCGACCCATGGGCTGGTGACGCCGCCCCATCCGGGATGCCCGGCCCGGCCCGCCCTGCTCACCAGTTTCGCGCCGGACGGCAAATCGGACGGGCTGTTGCAGTTCAGCGAAATTTTCGACCTGCGGCTGAATGCCGATCTGGTCGTCCTGTCCGCTTGCGACACGGCGGGCGCGGCGGGGGTGGAAACGACGCGGGCGGCCGGGCTTTCCGGCGGCGGCGGGGCGCTGGACGGGCTGGTGCGCGCCTTCATCGGCGCGGGGAGCCGCGCCGTCATCGCCAGCCACTGGCCGGCGCCGGAGGATTATCGCGCGACCGAAAGGCTGATGGGCGGCCTGTTCGCGGTCGGGGCGGACCAGCCTGTGGCCGACGCGCTGCGGGCGGCGCAGATCAGGCTGATGGACGATCCGGAGACGTCGCATCCTTTCTACTGGTCCGGCTTTGCCATCATCGGTGACGGCGCGCGTCCGCTGATCGCGCGCCGCTGATCGCCATGCCGACGCGGGGCCTGCTGCGCCGCGGTGCGCGACTGGTGCGGGACACGGGCCGCTGGCGGTTGGTGGCGACCGGCGCGCTGCTGCTGCTGGCGCTGTTCCTCGCCGGTTGGGACTGGAACAGGCCGCTCGGCAGCGGCGCGGCGCGGGAAATACCGACCGCCGACGCGGAAAGGGGCCTTTACGACTGGCGAGCCGCCACCTTCGCACCGCGGGTCGCGCAGGACCAGCGCATCCTGATGGTGGTCTATGACGACCAGACGCTGATCGCCACGCGCAAGCGGTCGCCGCTGGACCGGGGTCTGCTGGCGCAGGCGCTCCGCAACATGGATGCCATGGGAGCCAAATCGATCGGCATCGACATCCTGTTCGACCAGCCGCAGGACGAGGATGGCGAACTGCTTTCCGTCCTGCGGTCCATGCACACGCCTGTCTGGCTGGGCTACGCCAATCTGGGCGACAATCAGGAACAGATCATCTTCGAGCAACAGCAATTTCTGGATCGCTTCGTGCGGGCGGCGCGGACGGCGAAAGTCCGCCCGGCCAGCATCCGGCTGGAGACCGATGCCGACAATGTGGCGCGAAGCTGGCCCGTCCCCACGCCGGGCCAACCGCCCCTGCTGACGCTGGCGATGCAGCCCTCGCCATCCTTTCGCGACTATCGCGGCGCGATCCGATTCCGTTTGCCGGTCAGGCAGGCGGACGGATCGGAGGAGCCGGTGATCCCCAGCCTCCAGATCGACACCCTGGCCGATCCCGCCATGGCCCCGGCGCTGGCCGCCATGGTGCGCGGACGGCATGTGCTGATCGGCGGCGACATTGTCGACATCGACCAGTTCGAGACGCCATTGTCGGGGCGGCAAGCCCGGTCGACCATGATCGGGCTGGAAGTGCATGCGACGATGTTGGCGCAATTGCTGGATGGCGCGCGCTTGGTCGCGGTGCCGGAGGGGTGGCGCTGGCTGGCCGCGCTGCTGGTGATCTGTGCGGCGGGGCTCACCAGCCTGGCGGAATTGCGCTGGTTCGCGCTGGTTCCCGCGCTGGGGGCGCAGGCGGGAGCGATTGCGGGTGTGCCGCTCTGGTTGCAGGCGCGGGGGTGGGACACCAAGGGACTGCCGGCCGTCGGCTGGGTGCTGGGATGGGTGCTGGCCTTCACCGCCATCGGGGTGGCGGCGCGGGCCGTGACCTCGCAACAGCGGCGCTTTGCCCAGGCTGCGCTCGGCAAATATCTGCCCCGCGACATCGCCGCGCAGATATTGGCGGAGCCGGAGAAGCTGGCGCTGCATGGTGAAAAGCGGCAGATCTTCACCCTGTTCACCGATCTGGAGGGCTTCACCAAGCTCAGCCACGCCATCGCGCCGGAAATGGTCGCCCAATTGCTGAACCGCTATCTCGACATGCTGAGCGACGTGGTGCTGGCCCATGGCGGGACCATCGACAAATTCGTCGGCGACGCGGTGGTGGCCTTTTGGGGCGCGCCCATCGCGCGGCCCGACGACGGGCGCAACGCCGCGCTCGCCGCCTATGCGATGTGGCAGGCGGGGGAGGCTTTTCGCCGCGACCTGCCGCCGGGCGTGCCGCCGATCGGGCGAACCCGCGTCGGGCTGCACCATGGCGAAGCGATCGTCGGCAATTTCGGGGGTGAGGGGCGCATCCAATATACTGCGCTGGGGGACAGCATGAACACGGCGTCCCGGCTGGAAGCGGCGAACAAGGCACTGGAAACCACTGTGCTGGTAAGCCGGGACGCGATGCTGCTGTCGGGGCTGGACTGGTGGCGGCCGATGGGACGGGTGCGGCTGCGCGGACGCTCGACCCCCGTCGACCTGTTCGAGCCCGCGCCTGAATTTCCGGTGGAGGACCGGGCGGCGTTGGCCGAGATACTGGCGGCGTTCGACGGCGAGGATGCCGTAGCGCAAAGCGCCGCGCGAGAACGTCTCAAAGCGATGGTTAACCATCATCCCGATGATGCGGCCATCGCCAATCTGCTATATCGTTATGAATATGTCGGGGAAGGAGGAAGCTATGGTCTGGGGTAAGCTTGCCGCGCAATGCGCATTGGCCGGATGTGTCGCCGCCGGGCTGGGTGCGCAGGCCGCGGCGGAGACCATGGTGGTCCGCGCTACCGGTCCATCGGCCGCGACCTACAGGCCGGGAAGCAAGCTGGCCGATGGCGGGTCGCTGGTGCTGAAGGCGGGCGATGTGGTGACGCTGCTGGACGCAAGGGGCACGCGGACGCTGCGCGGGCCGGGAAGCTTCCATGCGGCCGCCGCCGCCAGCGCAGCGCCGGCCAATGGCGTGATGCTCTCCGCCCTGCTGGATACGAAGCGGGTGCGGCGGGCGCGAACCGGGGCGGTGCGCGGCGGCGTCGGTGAAGCGCCGGCCACGCCGCCCCGTCGGCCCAATCTCTGGATGGTGGACATCGCGCAGTCCGGAACGCTCTGCATCGCCGATCCCGCCGCCGTGCGCCTGTGGCGCGTGGACGCGGCAAGGCCCGCGACCGTGCGCATCAGCGGCGGGGGCGTGCAGGCGACGGCGAGTTTCGGGACGGGTGAATCGATCGCCGCCTGGCCGGTCGCCGCGCCGGTGCGGGACGGCGCGGCCTATCGCCTGACCGATGGCTCCCGCGCCGCCGATGTCCGCTTCGCACTGCTCGATCCTGCATCTTCGGGGCTGGACGGCATGGCATCGGGCCTGATCGCGCATCAATGCACGGCGCAGCTCGACCTGCTGGTGGAGACGGCGGCGCTGTCGGACGGCGCTGCGCGGAATTGATTGTCGCGGGGCGCGGCCGCTGTTAACCGGCGGCTGGAGCGCAGTCCGGTCCGGTGGCATCGGTTCGGCTGCTCCAGATTAGCTTCGCAGCGTTTTCCGGGTCAGCAGGTTTCGCCTGCCTGGGAAACGCTCTGGTCGCGGGAAAGGGGTGACGGGCAAAAAGCCTGCGCCTGAAGACAGGGGTGGGGCAGCCATGAGGGAAAGGGCTGCCCTTGACGCTTTGGGGACGTCTATGGGGAAGAAGGGGCACAAGCGGGCTTCCGCTTTGGGAGGTTCGGCGGCCATGGCGCTGGCGATGCTGCTGCCCATGGCGGCGACGGCGCAGGTCGCGCCGCGCGCACCGACGCGCGAGGAATTGACGCGCGGGCAACTGACAGGGGAGGCGTCCGCGCAGGGCAGCCGCCTGACGGTCGTGGGCGGCGTCGAGCGCGCACCCTGTCCGCTGGCCGATCCGCGCTACGCCGGCGTGGCGGTCGATTTTGCCGATGTGCGTTTCGAAGGGCTGCGTGTCGTCGATCCGGCGGCGCTGGAGGATAGCTGGCGCGAATATGCGGGGCGCGAGGTGCCCATCGCCACCCTGTGCGAAGTGCGCGACCGGGCCGCGACCATGCTGCGGCAAATGGGCTATCTGGCGGCGGTGCAGGTTCCGCCCCAGCGTATCGAGAAGGGCGGCACGGTCCGCTTCGACATCTTCATGGCGCGGCTGGTGGCGATCGAGGTGCGGGGCGACGCCGGCAATGGCGAAAGGCTGATCGCCGCGCATATGGAGGCGCTGAAGGGCCAGCCGGTGTTCAACGTGCGCGATGCGGAACGGCATCTGCTGCTGGCGCGCGACCTGCCGGGCTATGACGTGCGGCTGGCGCTGCGCCCGGCGGGAACGGCGCCCGGCGAAGTGGTGGGCGAGGTGCAGGTGGTGCGCCAGCGCGTCGAACTGGACGTCAACATCCAGAATTACGGCAGCAACGCGGTCGGCCGCTTCGGCGGGCTGGCGCGCGTGCGGTTCAACGACATGACCGGCCTGGGCGACAGCACGCTGTTCAGCATCTTCAACACCGCCCAGCCGAGCGAGCAGACGGTGCTTCAGGTCGGCCACAGCATGGCGCTGGGCAACGACGGGCTGCGCCTGTCGGGCGACCTCACCTATGCCTGGAGCAAGCCGGGGATCGACGGCATACCGCTATCGTCCGAAACGATGATCGCGACGGCGGCGCTCGCCTATCCGCTGGCGCGGCGGCAGGTGCATACGCTGCTGGCGACGGGCGGGCTGGACATCGTCAACCAGGACCTGCGCTTCGGCACCGCCACGCCCAAGGTGCCGCTGTCGCGCGACCGGCTGCGCGTGCTGTTCCTGCGGCTGGAAGGCGAGCTGATCGATCCCGACAGCATCGTCAGCACCCTCGGCTATTCGGGAATAGAGCCTCGCTGGCGGCTGGGCGGCATGATGGAGGCGCGCCAGGGCCTGAAAGGGCTGGGCGCGAGCGATGCGTGCGGCGCGGCTCTCGTCAACTGCGCTTTCCCAAGAACGCCGATCAGCCAGTTGGACGGCGATCCTTCCGCATTCGTGCTGCGGGCGAGTGTCCAGGCGGAATATCGGCCGACCCCGAGGCTGACCTTCACCCTGTCGCCAAGGGCGCAATATAGCCCGGACGTGCTCCTTTCCTACGAGCAGATGAGCGCGGGCAACTACACTGTAGGGCGCGGCTACGATCCCGGCATCATCACCGGCGACAGCGGCGTCGGCATAGGCGCGGAGCTGCGTTACGGACGGATCACGCCGCGGGCGCCCGGCGCCATCGCGTTCCAGCCCTTCATCTTCTTCGACGCGGCCTGGATGTGGCATCACAGCGCCAATTTCGCCGGGCTCGACCCGCAGAAGCTCTATTCGGCGGGCGGCGGCCTGCGCGCCACGTGGGACAATCATGCCCGGCTCGACCTGACACTGGCGACCCCCCTGCGCAAGGCCGGTTTCCAGACCGAAAGGGGCGACACGCGGCTGCTCCTTTCCCTGACCACGCAAATCTTGCCGTGGAGGCGTTGATGACCAGGAAGCATGGCACATTCTCGCTCTGGACCCTGCTGGGCCGCACAAGCGCCGTGGCGCTGGCGGTCGGGCTCGGGGCCGGCGCCGCCATTGGCCAGAAGGCGTTCCAGGGCACGCCATCCATAGTTTCGGGCGACGCCTATATCCCGCCGAGCACGAACAGCGTCTCGCTGAACTCGACCCAGGCGGTGATCGACTGGACGCCCGACGATCGCGGGCCGGCCAGTGCCGGCACGATCGACTTCCTGCCCCAGGGCAACACGGTCACGTTCAGCTCGTTCAGCGACTTCACGGTGCTGAATCGCATCCTTCCGCTGGACGGCAACGGACTGCCCGTATCGCGTGCGATCGCGTTCAACGGCACGGTGCAGAGCCAGGTCAGCGGCAGCCCGCCAAGCACCGGCGGAGCGGTGTGGTTCTATTCGCCCGGCGGCATCATCGCGGGCGCGAACAGCGTCTTCAATGTCGGATCGCTGGTGCTGACCGCCAACGCCATCGACATCAGCAACGGCCTCGACAGGAACAATATCCGCTTCGCAGGCCCGGCGGGCAGCACATCGTCCGTCGAACTGCTTCCGGGCGCGCAGATCAACGCGCTTTCGGCCGGCAGCTATGTCGCTCTGGTCGCGCCGCGCGTGGTGCAGGGCGGCACGGTCACGGTCAACGGATCGACCGCCTATGTGGGGGCCGAAGCGGCCGACATCCGGATCAACAACGGCCTGTTCGACATCGCCATCACGGCCGGCACCACGGACGCCAATGGCGTGGTGCACAGCGGCACGACGAACGGCCCTGAATCGGCGGGCAGCACCGACCCGCAGCGCATCTTCATGGTCGCGGTGCCGAAGAACAACGCACTCACCATGCTGCTGTCGGGCAATGTCGGCTACACGCCAGCGACGGCGGTCACCCCGGACGGGAGCGCCCTTGTGCTCTCGGCGGGTTCCGACATCGCCCATGACGCCGACGGGAACCTCATCACCACGCGCAACGCCACGGCGACGGTAGAGGCGGGTTTCAGCATCGGATCGGGCGACTGGCAGAACGACCTGACCGGCACGGCGACCGGCGACATCGTCATACGTCCCGCCGCGACAACGCATTTCCTGGGAAATGTCACGCTGTCCGCCGAACGCGGCATCACCCTGCGGGCCGATCAGTCAGGCGCGATCGCCGCGGACAGGGACATGATCCTCACCGCCGGAAGCGGCGCCACGGGCGGCCGCATCGACCTGCTCGCCTTCGGCGGCAGCGGCGCGGCCCTGACCAACGGACAGATCGACGTCACCGGCAGCCTGACGCTGAACGCCAGCGGCGATGGCGAGGCGGGCGTCAGCGCGCCGCCGCTGATCGGCGGGGACGCGATTGGCGGGACGATCGACCTGATCGCCACGGGCGGATCGATCGCGGCGGCCAGCCTGATCGCCAATGCCGTGGGCTATGCGGGCTATGGCAGCGACAGGTCCGGCAATGCCACGGGCGGGGCGATCACCCTCTCCGCGCTGACCGCCGCCGGACCCTCCGGCACCGAGGGAGGGAGCCTGCGCTTCGGCAGCACGGCGCTTGACGCCTCCGCGGGCACGGCTTTCCAGGTTTCGGTGCCGCCGGTCGATGGCGGCAGCGCCATTGGCGGCAGCGTTGCGCTCAACGGCACGTCCGGCAGCTTCATAACAGGCGGCCTCGACCTCGGGACCGTCAGCGCCAGGGCGCTGGCGACCGGCGGCATCGCCAGCACGGGCGCGGCGGGCAACGCGACCGGCGGCGACATCCGTATCGCCATTTCCAGCGGCACGCATGAATGGACCAGCCTGAACGCCGACACCAGCACCGCGCCGGGCTATGCGACGGAGGGCGGCAGCTATGGCGCGGCCATCCCCGGCGCCACCGGGATCGACATCGACGTCGGCGGCACGGGCAACCTCAATATCCTGACATCCGTTTCGCTCTATGCGGATGCGCAGGCCTTTGGCGGGGGCGCGTCTGGCGGCACGCTGCGGGCCGGGCGGATCAACATCTCCGCGCATGACGGGGGCAGCTTCGCGATTGCGGAGGATCTGTTCGCCACCGCCAATGCGTCCAGCTTCCCCGCTTTTCCGGGATCGACCTTCCTGACGCCCCGAACGGCCGACGCCTTTGGCGGGACCATCAGCATCGGCGCGGCGGGCGGCAGCTTCGGTGCGGCGGGGCTTTATGCCAGCGCCGGAGGCTTTGCAGGCGATGCGCCGGGCGTGGCGGGGAGCGGCACCGGCGGCGGCGTGACCCTGTTCGCCAGCGCTTCCGGCGGGCAGCGCGGCAGTTTTTCGCTCAGCGACTGCGCCAGCTATTTTTGCCGCGTCTCTGCCGATGGCTGGGGCGCGGCGGGCGCCGACGGATCGAACGGAACGGGCGGTTCCATCCTGCTCCATGCCAGCGATGCCGATTTCTCGGTGCCTGGCGAACTGACGCTGCAAGCCCAAGGCGTGGGCGGCGGCGCGGCGTCCGACGGCGTTGCCGGTCGCGGGGGCGATGGGCTGGGCGGCAGCATCCTCGTGGAAAGCCGCCTCGGTCTTGCCGGCACCGGCGACCTCAGCTTCGGCAGTCTGTTCCTGTCGGCGGAAGGTGCCTCGGCGCCCTCCAGCGACGGCATGTCCTTCAATGGCGGCGATGCCGGCAGCGGCACGGGCGGAACGGTCAACATCAACATATCGGGCGGCAGCCTGACCGCCGATCTCCTGGATGCGCAGGCGAGCGGCTTCGGCGGCGCGGCAGGCGAGAACTGCCTTAGCTGCGAAGGCGGGGGCACTACGGCGTTCCTTGCGGGCAGCGGGCAGGGCGGCTCGGCCGGCTTCCTGATCTCCGGCGGCGCGGCGGCCATCGGCACGCTGACGCTGGGCGCTCACGGCACCGGCGGCGAAGCGGACGGCGCGAACGGCCCGTCGTCAGTAGCAGCCATTGCCGGTGCCGGCCTGGGCGGCCATGCACTGCTCGAATCGCGGGGCGGCACGCTGGAAATGGCGACGCTCGGCATCGATGCCAGCGGCACGGGCGGTCTGGGCTATCCGGTCTTTCAGGCCGACGGGGCGGATGGCGGAACCGGCACGGGCGGTACTGCGGGTCTGCTGATGACCGCCGGGAGCGGCGGGCAGGTCACGATCAGCGGCGCGGCCGTCGTCCGCGCATCGGGTCAGGGCGGCGATGGAGCGGAGACGGGCTCCGACGGTCCCGGCAATTATGGCGCCGGTTCCGGCGGCAGTGGAACGGGCGGCGTCGCGGATGTCACGCTGGCAGGCGGCATGCTGACCGCGCCTTCGCTTCTGATCTCGGCGGAGGGCCTTGGCGGGGCGGGCGGCAATAACGGCAGCGACGGGCCGGGCGCGGCAGCGGGCGATGGCTTGGGCGGGACCGCGCGCTTCTCCTATCTGAACGAAGGCCATGCGATCGGCACGGTCACGGTGAAGGCCGACGGGCAGGGTGGGGGGGCCGGCAATAGCGGCTTCTTCAGTTTCGACAATAACGGCAATCCGACATTTTTCTATGGCGTCGCGGCGGGCGGAGCCGGCGGCCGGGGAACGGGCGGCGTCGCCGCCATGCTGGTCGACGTCGATCCGCTTTTCGCCAGCCTGACCGTCAGCGCCGACGGCATCGGCAGCATGGGCGGCGGCGGGGGGACCGGCGGCGCCGGCGGTACGGGGACGGGCGGCGTTGCGATGCTCGATCTGGCGTTCGGCACGACGACGGTGAGCGGCGCGCTGCGCGTCACCGCCGCCGGCCTGGGCGGTGCTGGCGGTACGGGCCATGACGGCAGCGGCGGGCGCGGCGGCGATGCCTTTGGCGGTAGCGCGACGTTCGGCCTGACCGGATCGTCCATCCTGCTGGATGCCGGTGACATCGGCGTGCTGGCCGAGGCGCTAGGCGGGGCGGGCGGCCAGAGCGGCGTGCGCAGCGGCGCAGGCCTTGCCGGGGCGGATGGCGGCGACGCGACCGGCGGCACGGCGCTGCTCGATCTCAATGCTGGAGCGGCGGCGATAACGGGGCTCGCGCTGCGTATCAGCGGCAATGCCACGGGTGGCGATGGAGCCATCGGTACGGCCGGGCCGGTTGGCGGCAATGGCGGTGCGGGCGGTAATGGGTTCGCTGGCTCCGCCACCTTGCATATTGCGGATGCGCGCATGACGACTGGCAGCGCTTTGCCCCAGATGCCGGCCTACAGCATCACGGCGGTCGGCCTGGGTGGCAACGGAGCAGATGGCAGCGCGGGCAGCAATGCGGGCCTCACCGGCGGCCTGGGTGGTAGCGGCGGGAACGGCATCGGCGGCCTTGCGGCGTTCGACGCGGGTAATGGCGATTATGTGCTGGGCGGCCTCACCCTGCGCGCGGATGGATTGGGCGGGCTTGGTGGAATCGGCGGCGCCGGGCCGGCGGGCGCATCGGCCGGGGGCGCGGCGGGCTTGGGCAGCGGCGGCACCGCCAGTCTGGCCAATGGCGATGGCGGCCTGCTGTCACCGGGCGCGCAGCGGCTGATCGACGCATTGTTCATGAGCGCGAACGGCGACATGAGCGGGCTGGTCCGCTTCACCGACAGCAGCACAGCCGCCAACGCTGGGCTGCGCGTCAACGGATCGCTCGCGCTTTCCAGCCTAGGTGTTCCGGTCGCCGGATTTTCCGGGATCTCCTTTGCGGCGAGCAATGCCGTGCAGGTGGGTGGGAATGCCGGCTTCACGAGCGATGGACCGCTTTCCTTCGCCTTCACAGGGTCGGGGGGGCTGGCCGCGACCGGCGCCCTCACCGGAACTTCGGGCACGCGCATCGACCTGAGCCATGCCGCGCGGCCACTGGGCAGCGACAGCCTGTTTGCGAACAGCATCCTGTTCACGACTCCCGGCGATGTCACCCTGTTAACGGCGGGCAGCCTGCGCGCGGTGGCAGGTCTGACGATCCTCGCCGCGGGGGGCAATATCGGCCTTGCCAGCGGCAGCGCCCTGACGGCGGGCGGCGACTTGCGGCTGTTCGCGCAGGGCAGCGTCAACGGCACGGGCGCTGCCGCCAGGGCGGGCGGCACGGCAGCCATCGGCCTGGGCGGGGCGGGCGACATAGTGCTGGGTGATCTGGCGTCAGGCACATTGCTCGATCAGGTCGATTCCGCCGGCAATCTGTTGGGGACGGGCGGCATTGCGATCGGGGGCGACTTCGCCGTCTCCGGCCGGCTGGACATTGGCGCGGGCACCGGCACCCTGTCCGCCGCCAATATCGACATCGGGACGCTGTCCGCCGATACCCAGCGATTGGCGGCGTCCGGCGCTCCGGTCCGCATCGGCAATGCGCTGATGAGCGGCGATCTGATCGTCAATTCCAGCCTGCTGCTGGGCAATGCCGATATTGCAGGACTCCTCCAGGTGCGCGCGCCGGGGCCGTCGAGCCTTGCGCAGCTTGGCGGCGCAGTGGCGGCGGGCGCGATCGACATCGCCGCGGGCGCCATCGTCAGCAGCGGCCTGACGGCGCGCAATGGCGACCTGTTGCTGCAATCCTCAACCGACCTGAACATAACGGATGCCCGTGCATCAGGCGCGATCGTCATGGCCGCCGCCAATCGCCTGACCATCGGCAACGCAGCATCAGGCGGCAGTCTGGCCCTGTCCGGGCAGGGGATCGACGCCGCCAGCCTAAGCGCGGGCGGCCAGAGCCTGCTGAACGCGGGCGCCGGCAGCCTGATGGTGGGCGACATCGCATCGGCTGGAGCGATAACGGCCAGCGGAGGCGCGGTGAGTCTCGGCGCGACCGGCAACATGGCCGTAGCGCAGGCCACGGCATCGGCAGGCGCGTTGCTGTTGAACGCTGGCGGCGCTCTTTCCATTGTCGATGCGAGTGCGGGGGGCAATATGACGCTCACCGGCGGATCGATCGATGCGACCGCGCTCGACGCCGCGGGATCGCTGACGGCCACCGCCTCGGGCGTGGCGAGTTTCGGCAATGTGACGTCGCAAACGGGCGGCATCCTGTTGAACGCGGGAGGGTTGCTGAGCCTGACGGCTTCCGTCGGCGCAAGGACGATCACGATGGCGTCCGGCGACATCGTCCTTGGCGGGGCAGCGCGGATCGGCAGCCTGAGCGGAACGAGCCGCATCGTCTTCAACGCGGTGAACCTGCAACAGCCCGCTTATGTCGGCGGCAGCGACGTCGCCGGAACCTACAGCCTGTCGGCGGCGGAACTGGCGCGGGTAGCGGCGGCGGACATCGCCATCGGCGCGCCCGCGCGGGGCGTTGCGGGATCGCCCGACATCGTCGTGCGGGATCTGACCCTTGGCACCGCCAATCTGCCGGGTGGCGGCCTGCTGACGATCGGCGCCGGCGGGCATCTGCGCGTAGAAGGGGCGGTACGGCTGACCGGACGCTCGGGGCAGGGCGGGCTGATCCTGTCGGCGGGGCAGATGCTGGACATCGTCGCCGGTCCCGGCTCCATCGACATCAGCGACGGCAATGGCGGATTGGGCGGCGTCTTGACACTGGACAGCCCGAACATCATCGCCGCGTCCCTGTCGGCCATGGCGGATGTCGCTTCGACAGGCTCGCTCATCGCCAGGGAATTGCGGCTGGCGCAGAATGATGGGCTGGTGAACGATACGGGCATCCTGCGCGCAGGGACGATCCTGGCGAATGCGAGCCAGACCTTCTTCATCCAGAATAGCGGCCTCTCCAGCACGATCCCGGACCGGCGCGGCTTCACGGCCAATGCGCTGCTGATCGGCTCGGGCGGCTCCGCGTTGCAGATCGCCATCAACGGGCGGCTTGCCCTGCCCATGGGCGGTTTCGCGCAGGGGCTGGAGACGGTTCCGCTGGTCGCCGTCAATGGTTCTTATGCCCTGGGGTCGAAGGTCAACGGCTGTCTCATCGGCAATCCCGCCGCCTGTACCGGCACCGGCTTCGACAGCAGGGATACCTGGAACGGCGTGCTCGATCCTTCGGTGTCGGTCAGCCGCATCTTCACCCTCTCCCTCATCGAATTGCGCGACATCGTGGCGCAGGGCTATCCGCCGCTGATCGACGAGCCGGTGACGGGCGCTGGCAATGAGGATCTGTGGGAACGCTCCTGCGGCGGACCGGATGAACCGGACTGCGGAGAAGGCGGCGCGCGATGATCGGCGGACAAAGGTAAAACGGGATTGAAACAACGGGTTGAACCCGTAGAGAGAAATGCACGGCGGACGCAGGGGAAAGCGTCCGAATCAGCCGGCACGGGGGCGTGACGAATGGGGGGCGGTAAGCGCAGGGTGATAGGCAGGTCCTTGGGCGGCATGGCGCTGGGCGTCATGCTGCTGGGATGGCTGCTGCTGTCCGGCCTGCCCGGTGGCGAATGGGGCGTGGCGGATGCCGCGCCGGCGGCGCGCGCCTATACCGGCGTAGCCTCCTGCGCGGGGTCCACCTGCCATGGCCGGATGGAGGGCGACGGCACGGTCGTGCGTCAGGACGAACTGATGCGATGGCAGGAGCCGTCGACGCCGGGCGGCGCCCATAGCCGCGCCCATGCCGTGTTGAACGGCACGCGCGGCCGGCAGATCGCGGCGACATTGGGGCTGGGCGACGCCGCCTCCGCGCCGGCCTGTCTTGGCTGCCATTCCACCGCCGCGGCGGCGCGCGGCGCGCGCTTCCTGACGCAGGATGGCGTCGGCTGCGAGGCCTGCCATGGCCCGGCGAGCGGCTGGATCGCCTCCCACTATGCCGTGGGCGCGAGCCATGCCGCCAATGTCGCGGCGGGCATGACGCCGCTCGACCGGCCGCAGGCACGGGCATCGGTCTGCCTCGATTGCCATTTCGGCAGCGCGCGGGACGGTCAGTTCGTCACGCACCGCATCATGGCGGCGGGTCATCCGCGCATCTCCTTCGAACTCGACCTCTTCTCCTCCATGCAGGCGCATCATGACGAGGATGGCGACTATGCGCAGCGCAAGGGGCGGACAGACAGCCTGAAGCTCTGGGCCGTGGGGCAGGCGATGGCGGTGGAACGGGCGCTGACCCTCTATGCCGGGGCAAAGGGGACGGAGGGAGCCTTCCCCGAATTCTATTTCTTCGATTGCCAGAGCTGCCACCGCCGCATCTACGACCAGGCGGAGCGCAGCAAGACATGGGAAGCCAATCCGGGCCGGCCGATTCCAGCGGGCATGCCGCCCTTCAATGACGAGAACATGATCCTGCTGTCCGCGGCGGCGCGTGTGGCCGCGCCGGGACTGGCCGGGCGCTTCGATGCGGACAGCCGCGCCTTCCATGCTGCGATTGCGCGGGATCGGGCCGGGGCGGTCGCGGCGGCGGGCAGGCTGGCGGGCAGCGCGCGAGCGCTGGCGGATGCCTTTGCGGCTGGCGGGATGCAGGGCGACATGGCCTTCGCCATCGTGCGCGAGATTGCGGGCAGCGCCATTTCGCCGCGCTTCACCGATTATGAAGGGTCGGTGCAGGCGGTGATGGCGGTCGACACGCTGCTCAACGGTCTGGTGAAATCCGGGCGCGTCACCATCGGCGCGGCGGCGGGCATCCGGGCGGACGTCAACCGCGCCTATGCAGCGGTCAGGGAGCCGAACGGCTATCGCCCCGGCGATTTCCGCGCCGCATTGGGCAGCGCGGCGCGCAGCATCGGGGCGCTGCAATGAGGGCGCAGCATCATCGGCTGAGCGCACTCGCCGCGAGCGCAGCGTTGATCCTCTCTTCCTGCGGCGGGGGAGGCGGCGGCAGCAGCGGCACGCCGACGCCAGCGCCCACCCCGACGCCAACGCCGGCCAGCCTCTATGGGACGCCCGCGCAGGAATCGCTGACGGTCGCGGATGTCGAAACCGTGGTGGCGCATGCCGTGGCGGAGGCAAGGGCGCGCAACCTGCCCGCCGTGATCGCCGTGACCGACCGGGTGGGCAATGTGCTTGCGGTCTTCCGCATGACCGGCGCGCGGGCAGGCGCCACCACCAGCGCCGCACCCAATGGCGACAATATCGACGCGCAGAACCTGACCGTTCCCGCAGAGGCCGGCGCCATCGCCAAGGCGATCACCGGCGCCTATCTGTCGAGCGGCGGCAACGCCTTTTCGACCCGCACGGCGAGCATGATCGTGCAGCAGCATTTTCCGCCCGCGCCGACCACGGCCGGGCTGGAAAGCGGGCCGCTGTTCGGCGTGCAGTTCAGCCAATTGCCCTGTTCCGACCTTTCGGCGCGCTTCGTCTCCTCGGGCGCGCAGGCGATGATCGGGCCGAAGCGGTCGCCCTTGGGGCTGGCGGGCGATCCGGGGGGCTTCCCGCTCTACAAGAATGGCGTGGTGGTCGGCGGCATCGGCGTCATGGCGGACGGCGTCTATGGCTCCGACGGCAATGTGCTGGACGATGACAATGATCCGGAAGAATATATCGCGCTGTCGGGGACCCTGGGGTTCGAGGCGCCCGAGACTGTCCGCGCTGATCGCATCACGGTGGACGGCACCTCGCTGCGCTATTCCGATGCGGCCTATTCCGGGCTGATCGCGACGGGTGCGGTGAGCTTCGCCGCGATCAACGGAAGCGAAGGCGCGCTGGTCGCGGTGCGCGGCTATTATGGCGATCCCGCACCGATGATCCTGGCGGGTGTCGCTTATGGTACAGAGGCGTCGGGCGTCCGACGGGCCCGGTCCGCAGAATTTTCCAAGACCGACGCCTTCGTCCTGACCGACGGGTCGGGCAATGACCGCTTCCCCATCCGCGCCGGAACCGACGTCGGCGATGTGGCGCAGCCGCTCACGACGGCGGAAGTGACCGCGATCCTCGAAGAAGCCTTCACCGTCATGAGCCGGGCGCGGGCGCAGATCCGCCAGCCGCTCGACAGCCGGGCGCAGGTGACGATCAGCCTGGTCGATACGCGCGGGCAGGCGCTGGGCATCGTCCGGTCGCCCGACGCGCCGATATTCGGCACCGACGTCAGCCTGCAAAAGGCCCGGACGGCGGCCTTCTTCTCCGGTTCCCACGCGGCGGCGGACCTGCTGGGCAGCAGCAGCGCCGATGTGGCGGCCTTCGTGGGGAAGGCGCGGACCTTCCTTAACGATCCGTCCGCGTTGACCGGGCGATATGCCTTCACCGATCGCGCCAATGGCAATCTTTCCCGTCCCTATTTTCCCGATGGCGAGGTTGGGCGGCCCAACGGGCCCTTTTCGCGTCCCATAGCGCAGTTCAACCCCTTCTCCACCGGCTTGCAATCGGCGCTGGTGGTGGGCGATCTCGCCGCCCATCTCGCCTTCGTGACGGGGGCCAGCGCGACGGACGCGCCGCAGCGCTGCTCGGCCGTGCCGACCGTCTCCGACCGGAACCGGGTGCAGAACGGCATCCAGATCTTTCCCGGTTCCGTGCCCATCTATCGCGGCAATGTGCTGGTCGGCGCCATCGGCGTGTCGGGCGACGGCATCGATCAGGATGACATGATCAGCTTCCTTGGCCTGCACAATGCCGGCCTGCGCATGGGCGGCGTCGGCAATGCGCCCGCCGCGATCCGCGCCGACCGGATCGTGGTGGACCTGGGCAATGCGACGGTGCGGCTGCGCTATGTGGGCTGTCCCTTCGCGCCGTTCCTGGACAGCGCATCGCAAAATGTCTGCACGGGGCTGTAGGGGATGGGCCTTGTCTCGCTCCTGCCCCTGTTCGCGCTGGCCCAGCCGGGCGAGCCTGTGCCGCCCCCTCCGCCGGAAAACTGGCAGGAGCTTTTGGATGCCGACCGTCAATCCATAGAGGGCCGCCGCCGCCCCGGCTATGAAGCGCCGCTGCCCCAAGCCGTGACGCAGGACAATAAGGGTGCGGTTCGAGCGCCGCCGCCGGAGGCCTTTCCGACCGATCAGGTGCCGATCCCGGATCGCTGGCGCCTGATCGAAAGCCTGGGGGTGGTGAAGGAACGCTGGTTCGATCCCTATAACCAGAATATGCTGAAGGGCGACCGGCCGATCGACCGGGAAAAGGCGAAGTGGCTGCCGATCAAGGGCGACGACTGGTTCTTCGTCGCCAATGCGGTGAGCGATACCGTGCTGGAACCACGGACCTTCCCGATTCCGGTGGGCGTGCAGACGACGGAGCGGCCGGGCAGCATCGATGTCTTCGGCAAGGATGCGAGCTATGTGTTCAGCCAGACCTTCATCGGCGGCGTGGCGCTCATTAAGGGCGCGACCGCCTTCAAGCCGCCGGAGATCGAATATCGCCTGACGCTGGCGCTCAACGTCAATCATGTGAACGTGCCCGAACGCCGCGTGCTGTTCGTGCAACCCTCCCGGCCGTCGCGCCGCACCGACCATTTTCTGGGCGTGCAGGAAGCCTTTGTCGACTATCACCTCGCCAACACGTCGGACCGCTATGACTTCCGCTCGCTGCGCGTCGGTATCCAGCCCTTCCAGTCGGATTTTCGCGGCTTCCTGTTCAATGATCAGCAGTTGGGAATAAGGCTGTTCGGCAATCGCGACAATAATCGCTTCCAGTTCAATCTGGCGGCTTTCTGGCGGTTGGAGAAGGATACGAATAGTGGGCTGAATTCCGTCGTGCAGTCGCCGCGCAACGATTGGGTTTTTGTCGCCAATCTGTATCGGCAGGACTTTCTGGTCCTCGGTCTCACCAGCCAGATCACCGCCGTTTACAATATGAACCGTGAGAAGCGGGACGTGGAGATTGACGATAATGGTTTTCCGGTGCGTCCGGCGTTGCTCGGCGACTTGCGGGGGCGGGAATATGATGTCGTCTATCTGGGCTATAATGCCGATGGGCGGATCGGGCGGGTGAACCTGACGGCGTCGCTTTATGGCGCGCTGGGGGAGGATCGGAACAGTTTCTTCACGTCGAAACCTGCGCGGATTCGGGCTTTTTTCGCTGCGGCGGAGGTGAGCGTCGACAAGGATTGGATGCGGTTTCGCCTGTCGGGTCTTTATGCCAGCGGGGATGGCGACCCTTATGACAATCGCGAGAACGGGTTCGATGCGATTTTCGAGAATCCCGTCTTCGCGGGTGCGGACACCAGCTATTGGATCAGGCAGACCATTCCCTTTGCGGGCGGCGGGCGCGTGATCGGGATCAATGGGCGTAACGGCATCCTGAACTCGCTGCGGTCGTCGAAGGAGCAGGGGCAGTCGAACTTCAACAATCCGGGCACGATGCTGCTGGGGGCGGGGGCGGATTTCGACCTGATGCCGGAACTGCGGGTTTCGGCCAACGCCAATCATCTCTGGTTCCAGAATACGGCCACGCTTCAGGTGCTGCGCAATGAGGGCAGCATTCCCAAGGCCATCGGCTGGGATTTGTCGACGGCGGCGATCTGGCGGCCGCATGCGACGCAGAACATCGTCTTCCGGCTGTCGGGGGCGACTTTGCTGCCGGGGGCGGGATTTCGCGACCTCTTCACCAATAGCGAGCGCAACCGGAACTATTATTCGGTGCTCGCCAATTTGATCTTGAGTTACTGATGCGTTGGCCTTTTTCCCCTCTGTCATTCCCGCGAAGGCGGGAATCCATCTCCGGCGCTGCGTCCAGACGACGGGGTGGGAGATGGATTCCCGCCTTCGCGGGAATGACGGTGGTGGTGGTGCTTGCGGCGTTGCTCCTTCCCGTGGCTATCCTCTACGCATCCGACGCCGAAAAGCCGGTCGAGCGCCACTATGCCCCCGCGCCGCCAGCGCCGATGAGCCAGACCGCCGAGCAGGTCGCGGCGAAATCGGACGGCTGCTACAGCTGCCACAGCAAGACCGACGAGCCGTCCATGCACGCGACCCCTGCGGTGATGCTGGGCTGCACCGACTGCCATGGCGGCAATGCGGCGGTGCGGGGCGATCCCGCATTGGGCTTCGAAGACCCCGCCTATGTCGCGGCGCGGGAGAGGGCGCATGTGCTGCCGCGCTATCCCAAGAGCTGGCACTATCCCTCCTCCGCCAATCCGCAGCGGACTTACACGTTGCTGAACCGGGAGGCGCAGGAGTTCGTCCGCTTCGTCAATCCCAGCGACTATCGGGTGGCGCGGGACGCCTGCGGGTCCTGCCATATGCAGGTCATAGAGGCGGCGGAGCGTTCGCTGATGGCGTCGGGCGCGATGCTGTGGGGCGGGGCGGCCTATAATAATGGGATCGTGCCGTTCAAGAACTACATCTTCGGCGAGGCCTATACCAAGGACGGGAAACCCGCGAAGATCGTCTCGCCCGGCAGCCCGCCCGGCACGCTGACCGCCGAACAGAAGGCGCGCGGCGCCCTGGCGGAACTCTATCCGCTGCCGACATGGCAGGTGATCCCGCCCGGCGACGTCTTCCGCGTGTTCGAGCGGGGCGGGCGCAATATCGGCACGCAATTTCCCGAAATCGGCCTGCCCAATTCCACCGGATCGATCCAGCGGCTGGAAGAACCCGGACGGCCCGACCTCAAGCAGTCCAATCGCGGGCCCGGCACGGGGTTGCGCGTAGCGATCCCGGCGCTCAACATCCACAAGACCCGCCTCAACGATCCCTATATGTGGTTCATGGGGACGAACGACCAGCCGGGCGATTATCGCCATTCGGGCTGTTCGGGATGCCATGTCGTCTACGCCAACGACCGCGAGCCGCGCCACAGCCTGATCTACGCCCAATATGGCCGGGACGGGCAGACCGCCACGGTCGATCCCACCATCGCGGCCAAGACGAGCCATGGCGGATTGAAAGGCCCGCATGGCGAGACCGTCAAGCCGGATCATCCGGCCAGCCCCGAACACCCTGTCGGCGCCGTCAAGGAAAGCGGCCATCCGATCCGCCACGCCTTCACCCGCGCCATCCCCACTGCCCAGTGCATGAACTGCCACATGCACCAGCCCAATATCTTCCTGAACAGCTATCTGGGCTATACGATGTGGGACTATGAGTCCGACGCGCCGCTGATGTGGCCGGAAAAGCAGAAATATCCGACCGCCGCGCAAGTGCATGAGACTCTGGAGCGCAATCCGGAAGGGGCTTCCCCACGCGGCAAATGGGCGGACCTGGAATTTCTGCGCAACGTCTACGACCTGAACGACAGGGCGAAGGACACGCAGTTCGCGGACTATCACGGCCATGGCTGGAACTTCCGCGGCGTGTTCAAGCGCGACCGGGAAGGCAATCTGCTCGACGCGGACGGCCGGATCGTTTCGCCCGACGATCCGGAAAAATGGCGGAAGAAGGGGGAGGAGAAGTTCGTTCCCGTCGGCACCAATCCCGGCAAGTCCGTGCACCTGATGGACATTCATGCCGAAAAGGGCCTGCAATGCGCCGACTGCCATTTCGCGCAGGACAGCCACGGCAACGGCTTCATCTATGGCGAAGTGGCCAATGCCATAGAGATCGGATGCAAGGACTGCCACGGTACGGCGGATGCCTATCCGACGTTGCTGACCTCCGGCCCGGCCGCGCCGCCCAAGGGCACCAATCTCGCCCTGCTGCGCAATCCGGACGGCAAGCGGCGCTTCGAATGGTATTTCGACGCCAGCGGGCGGCAACGGCTGATCCAGCGGTCGATCGTCGATCCGAAACTGGAGTGGGAAGTGAGCCTGGTGAAGGATTCGGTCGACCCCGCCAATCCGCACTTCAACGCCAAGGCCGCCCGCGCAAAGCTGATGAGCCGGTCGGGCGCGGAGGATGGCAGCTTCGCCTTCGGCCCCGGCGTGGCGAAGGCCGACCGGGCGCATGGCGACGACAACATGGCATGCTTCACCTGCCACCTGAGTTGGACGACCAGTTGCGGCGGTTGCCATTTGCCCATCGAGGCGAACTGGAAGACGTCGCTCCACCATTATGACGGGGAGGAGACGCGCAACTTCGCCACCTACAATCCCCAGGTGGCGCGCGACGAGATGTTCCAGCTTGGCAAGCACATGACTACCAAGGGCAATGAAACCGCCCCGGTTCGCTCGACGTCGGCGCTGGTCCTGTCGTCCACCAACATCAATCGCGAGCGCATCTATATCCAGCAGCCGCCCATATCCGGCATCGGCTTCTCGTCGCAGGCCTTCGCACCCCATTTCCCGCATACGGTGCGCCGGACGGAGACGAAGACCTGCACTGAGTGCCATTTGTCGGCCAAGGACGACAACAACGCCATCATGTCGCAATTGCTGCTGCTCGGCACCAATTTCGTGAACTTCGTGGGGTTGAATGCCTGGATGGGGCTGGAGGGTGGGTTCGAGGCGATCCGCGTCACCGAATGGGACGAGCCGCAGGCGGTGATCGGCAGCTATCTCCAGAAATATGCCTATCCCGATTACTGGAAGCTGCATGTCGACCAGAACAAGCGCGAACTCAAGAACTGGGTGCGCGGCCAATATTTCGACGCCAGGGCTTCGGGCGAGACCCAGGCCGTGGAGGAATTCCGCAATGTCGTGAAGGGCACGGCGGGCCGCGTCGGCTGCCTGCAACTGCGCGGCGAATATATGTATGTGGCCGAAGGGAAGGGCGGTTTCCGCGTCTATGACGTGGCGTCCATCGCCAACAAGGGCTTTTCCGAGCCGATCCTGAGCGGGCCTTTCTCGAAGCTGGGTCACGATAGCGGCGTGCCGTCGAAGAACGCGACATGCATGGCGCTGGCCACCAACCAGCCGGTCAATCCGCTGCGCAACACGCCGGAACTGCGCCGGATCAATCAGGAGCAGGCGTTCCTGCCGATCTACAGCTATGCGGCGGTGACGGACAGCGTCGAGGGGCTGATCATGGTCAATATCGAGACCATGGCCGATGGCGAATTCCGCAACAATTTCCTGAAGCGGGCCGTGACCTGGAACCCCGACGGCGTGCTCAACGGCGCGCGGCACATCCAGCTGGCAGGGCAGATCGCCTATATCACGGCGGATGTCGGGCTGGTGGTGGTGGACCTCAGCGATCCGCTCCACCCCCGTCTCGCCGCCGTCCGCCCGATGAAGGATGCGCGGGCGAGCGCGATCCAGTTCCGCTATCTGTGGGTGACGGATGCGGAAGGATTGAAGCTCTTCGACGTGACGAAGCTCACCGATCCGGTGGCGGTGCCGTCCGCCACCGTGCCGCTGGCCGATGCGCGCCGCATCTATCTCGCCCGGACCTTTGCCTATGTCGCGGCCAAGTCCGAAGGGCTGGCGATCGTCAACATCACCAACCCGTTGCGGCCGGTCGTCTATGCGAAGGAGACGTTCGGCGGGCAGATGACCGATGTGGAGGATGTGATCGTCGGCACCACCAATGCGTCGCTGTTCGCCTATGTCGCGGACGGCCGGAACGGGTTCAAGGTGATCCAGCTCACCAGTCCGGCCAGCCAGCCGAATTTCTATGGCTTTTCACCCGCGCCCAAGCCGGAACTGATTGCCTGGGCAAGGACGCCTTCGCCGGCTTTGGCGTTGTCCAAGGGGCTGGACCGCGACCGGGCGGTCGATGAAACGGGCGGGCAGATCGCGGTGTTCGGACGCCTCGGCTCGCGGCCCTTCACCCGCCCGGAAATGGAGCGACTGTTCCTGAACTCCAGGGGGATTCCCTATAAGGTCAGCGACGAGGTGGATATGAAGGGCTGGCGGCCGCCTCTGCTGCGCTGAGCCGGGTTTCAGACGCCCGGCACGCCCAATATCCGCGCCTCATCCCTGATCCGTCCCGCCTGCGCCGGATTGGCCGACCGCGCCTGCGCATAGGCCGCCGTCGCCTTGCCCGTCTCGCCCAGCGTCATGCGGCTGCGCATCAGCATGATCCAGCCGTCGACATTGCCCGGATTGGCCTTCAGCCTGGCCTCCAGGCTGGCCACCATGCCCTCGACCATCGCATCCTGCTGCCCCTTGGGAAGCTGCGCGGCGGCCTGCATCTGCTCGCGGCTTGGACCCGGTATCGCCGCTGCCGCCACGGACATGCCGGCGCCCATGGGAGGATGCGGCGCGGTCGGCTTCACCGCCGCCAGCCGCTCCGCGACATTGATGCCGTTGATCTTTCCCACCTGCTCTATCGTCCGGCGCAGATCGGCTTCCCATGGCGCGCCCGGCGGCGTGTCGCCCAGCAGGGCCAGCCAGTCTCGGATCGCGCCCTCATGATCCTTCGCCAGATCCTTGCGCACCGCCAGGAAATAACGTGCCCTGGGGTCCTTGGGGTCGAGCGAGATCGCCTTGTCGAAGGCGTCGGCCGCCTCCTTCGGCATGGGATCGCGCTCGCTCGCCATCACTGCCGCTTCGCCGAGGGAAGACCAGAAGGTGGCGTTCCCCGGCGCCAGCTTCGTCGCATGGCGATAGGCGCGCACCGCATCGGCATGGCGGCCGCTCTCGAAATAGGCCCAGCCCAGCCTCTGCCAGCCCTCCGCATCGTTGGGATTGGCCCCCACCCGGTCCTGTAGCGCGAGGATCGCCGCTTCCGGGTCGCTCGGCCCTTCGTTCGTCAGCGGCGAGGGCAGGACGGGCGCTTTCGTCTCCTCCGGCGCGTGCGTCAGATTATAGCCGATCGATACGGCGGCGATGCCGACCGCGCCCATCAGGACCACGCGCCTCCAGTTCCAACCCATTATTCTTCCACTCCCCGGCTGTTCCCCGCGATCTTCTCTAGCGTGACGCTGCGGAAATGATAGAGTGCCGCTCGGGACAGGCATCCGGTAACAGCCGGAACGCAGGGGCATATTGGGGGATAATCATTGACTGACCGCGTGCGTATCGCGATCGTCGGATCGGGGCCGGCGGGGCTGAGTGCGGCCGCGCGCGCCGCTGCATTGGGGCTTTCGCACCTGCTGATCGAGAAGACGGACCATCTGTCCGACACCATATTCAAATATCAGAAGGGCAAGCATGTGATGGCGACGCCCAGCCAGCTCGTGCTGCGGTCCGACTGCGACTTCGAAGCCGGCAAGCGCGAAGCGATTCTCGATCGCTGGAACGCGCAGGCGGCGGACCAAGGCGTCAATGTCGCCTATAATGCGGAGGTGAAGGCGATTGTCGGCATCGGCGATCCCATCCCCGGCAGCATCCAGAAGATCGTCGAGCGCAGGCGCGACGGCACGACCGAAACGAAGGAAATCCAGCGGCTCGCTCCGCCCTATCGACTGACCCTGAGCGACGGGCGGGATGTGATTGCCGATGCGGTCGTCATGGCCATCGGCACGCAGGGCAATCCCAATCTGATGCGTGTGCCCGGCGCCGACCTGCCCCATGTCCAATATCAGCTGGACGATCCGGGGGAATATAATGACGAGCATATCTTCGTTGTCGGCACGGGCGATGCGGGCATAGAAAACGCCCTGGGCCTCGCCGCCGACGAGGCGCAGGGCAATGCCGTCACCATCCTCAACCGCTCGACCGAGTTCGCCAGCGCCAAGGCCGCGAACGTCAAGGCGCTGATGGCCGCCGCCGAAGCGGGACGCCTTGCCATCATGACCGAAACCACCACGGCGAAGGTCGAACCCGGTTTCATCACGCTCGACAGCCGCGACGGCGAGGTGAAGCTGAAATGCGACCGCATCATCGCCCGCATGGGTTCCGCCCCGCCGCGCGCCTTTGTGGAGAGTTGCGGCATTGAGTTCACCAGCGGCGACCGCCTGGCCTTCCCGAAATTGTCGCCGGTATTCGAAAGCACCGCCCCCGGCATTTTCGTGATCGGCGCGCTGGCGGGTTATCCGCTGATCAAGCATTGCATGAACCAGGGTTATGACGTCGTCGAATATATCAACGGCAATCGCGACCTGAAGCCCGCCGACGAACCCATACTCGCCGCCAAATTCGCGGGTTTGCCGGAAAAGAAGAGCGTCGCGGACTGGCTGGAGTATCTGCGCGCCAACGTCGCCGTCCTGGAGGGCCTTTCTCCGCTCCAGATGCGCGAATTCATGCTGGACAGCGAAGTGCGCGCCTATCGCAGGGACGATGTGATCTTCGAGAAGTTCGATCCCGGCTCCTCGCTCTTCGGCATCGCGCGGGGGCAGGCGCTGGTGGAGGTCGCGCCGGGCGTCGACATACCCATCGACCAGGGATCGATCTTCGGAGAAGTCGGCCTCATTTCCGGCCGCCGCCGCGGCGCGACCGTGCGGGCGGGCGCGGACTCGATCATGGTGGAGGTGTCGCGCACGGCGGCGCTCAAGCTCATGTCCTCCAACCCGCCGGCCAAGCGCGCCATCACCCGCATCTCGACCGAACGGCAACTGCTCCAGATGTTCGGCGCCGGCCTGACCCCGGCGGATCTTGCCGACATTCTCGACACGGCGGAAATCCGGACGGTGAAGGCGGGGGAAGCGATCCTCAGCGAAGGCGACCTTGGCAATGACATCTATGTGATCCGGGTCGGCTCCATGATTGTGGAGAAGAAGATCGGCGGGAAAAACGTCTTCCTCTCCTATCTTCCCGCCGGCAGCTATGTGGGGGAAATGGCGCTGATCGCGGGCGGGCCGCGCACGGCCACGGTCAAGGCGACGGTCAAGTCGGAGGTCATCAGGCTGAATGGCGACGCCTTCGCCCGGCTGATGGCCGCCAAGCCCGCCCTGCTGGAACGCGCCCGCCGCGACATGGCGGCGCGGCAGGATGTCAACGCCTTCATCGAAAGCCGCAAGGACAGCTTCTCCACCGTTGTCGACATGTATTCGGAAACGGCGAAGTTCCTGGTCGACAACGGCATCGGCGAAGCGACGGACGTGCTGCTGATCGACGAACATCTCTGCGTCGGCTGCGACAATTGCGAAAAGGCCTGCGCGGACAGTCACGACGGTCTCTCCCGCCTCGATCGGGAGGCGGGCCGGACCTATGCCCATCTGCATGTGCCGACGAGCTGCCGCCATTGCGAGCATCCGCACTGCATGGCCGACTGCCCGCCCAACGCCATCCATCGCGGCCCCGATGGAGAGGTCTTCATCGACGAGACCTGCATCGGCTGCGGCAATTGCCAACGCAACTGCCCCTATGGCGTGATCCGCATGGACAGCGTGCCGCCCAGGAAGCCGGGCCTGCTCAGTTGGATGTTCTTCGGCGCAGGCCCCGGCCCCGGCGAACCATCGAAGAAATGGCGCGCCAAAAATGCGGAGCCCGGCGTCGAAAAGCCGAAGAAGGCCATCAAATGCGACATGTGCTCCGGCATTGAGGGCGGCCCGGCCTGCGTCCGCGCCTGCCCCACCGGCGCGGCCATCCGTGTCGCGCCGGAGGATTTCCTGACGGTCGCCCGGCTGGGCGGGGAGGCGCGCTGATGGCTGCCGGAGCCGCCAGCCCCATTCGCCGCGCCAAGGGTGAAGTGCTGCATGACGGCTTTCTTCGTCACGCCGGTTTCCGCTGGCTGAAGATCGCGACGCTGATCTGCGTCCTGTCGATCGCCAGCTACATGCTGGTCGACGTCACGCCGCGTCATAATGGCGGGAGCTGGTACGGCTATGCCATGGGCACGATCGGCGTGCTGCTGATCCTTTGGCTGACCCTGCTCGGCCTGCGCAAGCGGGCGATGACGCGGGGACGCTGGTCGCTCAAGGCCTGGACCTCCGCCCATGTCTATCTCGGCCTCAGCCTGATCGTCATCGCCACGCTGCACACCGGCTTCCAGCTCGGATGGAATGTCCATACCCTCGCCTATGCGCTGATGATGCTGGTGATCCTGTCGGGTCTGTTCGGCATCGCCGTCTATGCGACGCTGCCCGCCGCGCTCAGCAACAACCGCGCCGAAATGACGCAGGTGCAGATGCTCGACGCGGTGCGCGCCATCGACCGGCAACTGCATGATGCCGCGCAGCCATTGACCCATGAACAGGCCGCGCTGGTGCGCCAGTCGCTGGAGGATGATCCCTTCGGCGGCGGCCTGATCGCCCGCCTGTCGGGCCGCTATCCCCGCTGCGCCACGGCGAGGGCGCAGGCTGCGCTGCGCCGCTGGACGGGCGAGACGCCCGATACCGGCAACGACCCGCTGGAGAGGATCGACGCCCTGCTGGAGCGCAAGCAGGCCATGCTGGCCCGTCTGCGCCGCCACCTGAAGCTGAAGGCGCTGCTGGAAATCTGGCTCTACGTCCATGTGCCCGCCACCTTTGCCCTGCTGGCCGCGCTGACCGCGCATGTCGTCAGCGTCTTCTTCTACTGGTGAGCCTGAGATGAGCTTTCTAGTCCGCCAGATCAGCCTCACCGCCGATGGCCGTGAGATCGTTCGCGCCGCCACCATCGCCCAGGCGCAACTCTCCCTCGGCCGCGCGGCTGAAAGCGACATCCACTTGCCCGACCTGGCGCTGGAGCCCGACCATGCCCGGATCGAGCAGGTCGACGAACGCACCATCCGCGTGCGCGCCACCGGCACCTTGGGCTTCGAGCTGGAGGGCCGCACGGTGCTGCGTGCGGAGATCGACCCAGCCAAGGGCGCGGAACTGCGCTTCGGCGGTCATCGCGTCACCCTGTCGCGGGGCGACGACGGCGCGACCATTCTCTCCATCCGCCGCGTCGACGCCGTGTCAGAAGCCTCGGAGGAAAAGGAGGAGACGAAGGTCTTCTCCCTGCGCGGCCTGCTGCCCGGCAAGCGGCTGACGGCCTGGGCGCTGGCGTTGGCGATCCTGATCGGCTTCCTCGCCATTCCGATCTGGAGCTATGCCGGTCGTCCCGTGGACGACACGCGCAACATCTACAAGATGGTAGGCGACAAGGCCTGGTCCTCCGGTCCGCTCAGTCAGGCCCACCACGCCCTCGAAGGCCGCTGCGAAACCTGCCATCAAAAGGCGTTCGTCTCGGTCCGCGACAGCGCCTGCCAGACATGCCACAGGGATGCGCACGACCATGCACCGGCCGCCCGCATCGCCATGGCACGGGCTGAAGGGGGACTGGGCGACAAGCTGCTGGCGGGAGTGGCCGCCGCCTTCGGCAAGCCGCCTGAGGGCGCCTGCGTCGACTGCCACCGCGAACATGAGGGCGCAGGTCCGATGCAGCCCACGCAGCAGGCCTTCTGCACCGACTGCCACGGTACGCTGAAGGACCGGCTGAAGGACACGAAACTGGGCAATGCCGCCGATTTCGGCACCAGCCATCCGCAATTTTCCGCGCTGGTGCAGGCGCGGCCGGGCCAGCATCCCCGCTTCTCCCGCGCATCGCTCGACAGCAGGCCGATGGACGATAGCGGCCTTAAATTCCCGCACGACATCCACTTGTCCGCGAGGGGCGGTGTCGCGAAAATGGCGCGGACGATGAAGGCGCAATATGGCTTTGGCGACGCGCTTGCCTGCAAGGATTGCCACAAGCCGACCGCCGATGGCGTGCGCTTCCTGCCGGTGGACATGGAGCGCGACTGCCAGATGTGCCACAGCCTCGCCTTCGAGACGATCGGCGGCACCGTCCGCACGCTGCGCCACGGCCAGCCGGATCAGGTTGTCGCGGACCTGCGGGCCTATTTCCGTTCGACCGGCCCGGCCCAGCCGACGGCCTTGGGCGGAACGGCGCGGCGGCGGCCCGGCGATTATGCGCAGGGGCGGCTCTACCATGCCTATTTCGGGGCGGCGGCGGCACGTCCGTCCCGCGCGGAAGATGCCGTCACGGCGGTCTTCTCCAGGGGCGGCGCCTGCTACGACTGCCATACCGTCACGCCGCCGGGCACGAACGGCAATGCGGGTTGGCAGGTGCTGCCGGTGCATCAGCCGATGCGCTATATGATGAACGGCTGGTTCGACCATGCCGCACACCGGACCGAGAAATGCGAAAGCTGCCATGCCGCGCCCAAATCGCACGATGCCAAGCAGTTGCTGCTGCCCGGCATCGACAGTTGCCGCACCTGCCATGGCGGGGAAAAGGCCAAGGCGGACGTGCCATCGGGTTGCGCCATGTGTCACAGCTATCATGCCGGCGATGACGCGCCATGGGTTCCCGCCAGCCGTTCGATCGGGAAAGATGCGGCCACAGGCGGAAGGCGCTGAGCACATCAGCCTATCGCGTGCTGCTGCATGGGCGGGAGCCCGGTTGAAACGGCGGAACCGGGCATAGCCTTTGCAGGAGCGGATGGCGCCGACGAGTGGCCGAGGACACGAATAAGGGGAGCAAGGACCAATGCTGATCGCGCAGGTCACGGACATCCATCTGGGGTTCGATCCGGACAATCCCGCCGAGTTCAACCGCAAGCGGCTGGACCAGGTCCTGCGTGCCCTGAATGATGGTCCCAACCGGCCCGATCTGTTGCTGGCGACCGGCGACCTGACCGACCGGGGCGATGCGGACAGCTACCGCCGCCTCGCCAACGCCTTCAGCCAGTGCGATTTCCCGGTGTGGCCCTGCATGGGCAATCATGACGACCGGGCGCATTTCGCCGCGCATTTCCCTCACATTCCCCAGGAGGATGGCTTCGTCCATTATGCGATCGCGCAGGATGGGCGGCGGATCATCATGCTCGACACGCTGGAGCCGGGGCGTCATGGTGGCGCCTTCTGCGAGCGGCGCGCGCAATGGCTCGCCGCGCGGCTGGACGAGGACAGCATCACTCCGACGCTGATCGTCATGCACCATCCCCCGGTGGAGGTCGGCATCGACTGGATGAACACCCATCCCGAAGAACCCTGGGTCCGGCGCTTCGCTGCGACGATCGCCGGTCGCCCCAATCTGCAAGCGATCCTCTGCGGTCATATTCACCGATCCGCAGTGGCGCCGTGGAAAGGCACGACCATTGCGATCTGCTCCTCGACCGCGCCGCAGCTTGCCCTCGACCTGCGGCCGATGGACCCGGACGCTCCGGACAACCGCCCGATGATCGTTGCCGATCCGCCGGCCTATGCACTCCACCGATGGACCGAAGAGGGGCTGATCACCCATTTCGAAACCGCGGACGATCATGTGATGCTCGCGAAATTCGACGGCAGCATGCAGCTTCTGGTCCGGACGCTGATGAACGAGCGGCCCTGAGGCAAGGGTTGTGCATTGCCGGATCGGTTTGGCCCGTTCCGGGCTGCTACCCGATGCCTCGGCATGCGTTATCCTTGTTCACAATTGGATATGGCTGGGGCAAAGCCGGCAAAAGGAAGGAGCCGATATGTCGCGCATTTTCATAACCGGCAGCACCGAAGGCCTGGGACGTGCCGCCGCCGAAGCGCTGATGGACGATGGGCATGAGGTGATCCTGCATGCGCGTTCGCCGGAGCGGGCCGCGGCACTGGACGGGCTGGGAAAGCGGTCCGGCGGGCTTGTCGTGGGCGATCTCAGCAGCGCCGCCCAAACACGCGACGTGGCCGATCAGGTCAATGCCCTGGGCAGGATGGACGCCATCATCCACAATGCCGGGATCTACAGCACGGCGGACCGGGGACCGGCTGCAGCGGGACATGCGACGATCTTCGCCGTGAACAGCCTGGCGCCCTATATGCTCACCGCCCTCATCGATCGGCCGTCACGCCTCGTCTATCTCAGCAGCAGCCTGCATCGGGGCGGCGAGGGCTCCCTTGACGATCTCGACTGGGAAAAGCGCGAATGGGACGCGGGCAAGGCCTATGCGGAGACCAAGCTGCATGTCGCTGCCCTTGCCGCCGCATTGTCGCGCCGTTGGCCGGATGTCGTCTGCAGCGCCGTCGACCCCGGATGGGTGCGCACGCGCATGGGCGGGGCCAGCGCGCCCGTCGACATCGACACGGGCCGCAGGACTCAGGTTTGGCTTGCCGCCAGCACCGACCCGGCGGCGCTGGTCAGCGGTCGCTATTGGCACGATCTTCAGATGGAGGAGCCGGCCGGCGAAGTGACCGACACCGGCTTTCAGGACCGGCTGCTTCAGAGGCTGGAGGAGATAACGGGCATAGGCCTGCCCTGATTGCGCCAGCCTGCCGGACATGACCTGCCGCCGCGATCAGGCGGCGAGCGCATCCCGCGTCGAGGAGATCAGAAGGGCCTCAGCCAGCGCCAGACATTGTTCGAGCGACGGCCCGGCCAGATGCGTGTCGCTGCCGTCCCAATGCCGGATGCTCAATTCCCAGAGCGTTCCGCTGTCGATGCAGGCGGCGCGAGCGTCCTGACCGGCGAAATGCAGCACGTCGCCGAGCCGCTCGCGGTGCAGAAGATGACGCGCAACCGTTGTGTGGCTTTCAAGATGCGCGTTGAAGTGCAACTGGATATTTTCGCTGTTGGCTGCCAACCATGGAAGAATATTGCTGTCGATCATCGGGCCTGCTTTGCATGACGCGGCCGGTACACAGATCGCCGCTTCTGGCGTATACTCGCGGAACCTGCTTATGTTCCTCGACATTTCTCCTTATTCACTCAGGTTAATGAAATAGGGGGTGCTGGCGAACATTTCGGCTGCCATCGGATCGACCTTACCCTCCAACCGGCTGTCGCTCCACCATTGGGCTGGGGGCAGGGTGCCCTGTTCGGTCAAAATCCGTCCGCAGCGGATCATGACGGCGCAGCAAAGGCGCACGCCCGCATGACGGCGTTCGAACGCGAATATATGCTCCGCCCTGGGGCCAGCCGGGCCAAGCGGACGATAGCTGCCCAGCGCGAACAGGTCGGGATGATCCTTCCGGTAGCGGAGCAGGCGTTGGATGAGGGCCATCTTCTCCCCCTCTGCCACGTCGCCCTCGTCCAATAGGCGGAGCCGGCGTGCATAGTCGACGGGCCGCCGGTTGTCGGGATCGACGAGGCTCAGGTCTTCCAGTTCGCTACCCTGATAGATGTCGGGCATGCCGGGCAGGGTGAATTTGAGGGCGGTCTGGACCAGGCTGTCGGCGCGCGCCGCGGGGAGGAGCCGCGCCACGAAGGCCCCCATGTCCCGCGTGAATTCCGGTTTTGCCAGAAGGTGATGCAGCAGCTTCCGGGCGTCCGCCTCATAGCCCGCTTCGGGTTGTTCCCAGCTCGATCGCAGCCGCGCTTCGCGGAGGGACTTTTCAAGCCAGCCGGAAATACGGCCGGGAAAATCCTCCGGCAAAGCCCGATCGGCCGATGCCGGCCATGCGCCGAAAAGCGTCTGAAAGAGCTGGTAACGATCAGCGGGATGAACGTCTGCGCCGCATTCGTCCGCCATGCGCGACCATCGGCCGACCGCCTCCTCCCACAGTCGCGGGACGGCGCTCAGCACCGCAAGCCGGGCACGAACATCCTCGCCGCGCTTATGGTCGTGGGTCGCCGTCGCGAGCATGGCATGGGGAAAGACCTCTGCACGGGCCTGCACCCTTCGGTGAAATTCCTCCGGAGAAAGGGCGAACCGTTCCGGATCGGACCCCACGTCATTGGCGGATAGCAGCGGGGCGTAGCGGTAGAAGGCGGTGTCCTCCACGCCCTTGGCGGCGATGGGTGCGGAAAGCTGCTGGAAGCGCCGCACGGCCTCCGCAGCGCAATCGGCATCGCCCGGACCAGTGCCTCCCAACCAGTCAAGGATATGCCTTGCCACCTCTGCCTCGCCGGGTGGGAGGTGCGGCTGAACGGCGTTCCAGGCCCGTTCGCGGACCGTCGCGTCGCTCATCGGCGCAGCGCGGCCGTCGCCATAGGTGCGATAGACGGGAAAGACCCAGAGCAGCCGTTCGATCGCCCTGCGGATCATTGCGGGAGTGACGGCTTCCAGCGCGGCGTCGGCGGTCCGCGCCGAACCGGCAATGGCAGCGAACGCAGCGGCGCAGCCGGCAAGCTGGCCTTCGAACTGCCAGGACAGCATGTCGCGGCGCGCCTCCAGCACCACCCTGGCCGGATCGCCATGTTCGGGGTCGAGGTTCTGCCACAATGCCCGGAGCGGCGCTTCACCGGACGGATCGTGGAGAAGCGCCGTCATGTCGCTCATGAAATCATAGCCGCTGGTGCCGTCGACTCCCCAATCGGGCGAAAGCGGCTCGTCCGCGGCCAGGATCTTCTCCACCACGATATAGGCGCGATCCGGTCCGGAACGGATCGCATCGAATGCGGCGCGCAGGGACCGGCAATAGGCGGCGGGGTCGGACAGGCCATCGACATGGTCGACCCGCACGCCGTCGATCAGCCCCTCCCGGAACAGGTCGAAATATAGCCGGTGCGTGGCATGGAATATGGCGGTGTCCTCGATCCGCAGGCCCGCCAGATCGTTGATCGAGAAAAAGCGCCGCCAGTTCAGCAGGTCATTGGCGGCGCGCCAGTGGACCAGCCGGTAATGCTGCATGTCCAGCAGGCGGCGCAGCTCGTCAGGTTCCTGTTCCAGCGATCCCGGCTTTAGCGGCAGCCGTTGGTCGCCATAGAGCAGCAGGTGCGGATCGTTTCCGGCTGAAAGCCTGATGTCGCCATCCTCGATCGCTTGGGTCAGGGTCGCGCCCAGCAGCGGCAGCACCAGCGGACCGCTCTGCCAGTCGATGTCGAACCAGCCCGCATAGGGGCTATCCGGCCCAAGGCGAAGAACGTCGTTCCAATAAGGGTTTTCGCCGCCCGCCACGCCCATGTGATTGGGCACGATGTCGATGATGATGCCCATGCCCCGCGCGCGAAGCGCGGCGGCGAGGCTGCGGAAGCCGCTTTCGCCCCCCAGTTCGGGATTGATGCGGGTCGGATCGATCACGTCATAGCCATGGGTCGATCCGCTGCGCGCCATCGTGATCGGGGATGCATAGACATGGCTCACCCCCAGCGCCGCCAGATAGGGAACGATGTCCTCCGCCGCCGCGAAGGGGAAGTCGCGGGTCAGTTGCAGGCGGTAGGTGGCGCGCGGGATCATGCGCCCCGCTCCCGGTTCAGCCGGTCGATGCGGCGGGACACATCCGGCCGGTCGAGCAGCTTTTCCATCCTGTCGGGCAGGCGCCGCCGCCAATTGGGATGCGTGTCGACGGTGCCCGGCAGATTGGGCTGTTCGATCATGCCGACCATATCCTCCATCGGGACAAGAAGCAGGGACGAAGGCGTCCCGGCCAGAAAGGCGAGCGCCCGGTCGATCACCATGTCCGGATCGTCCTTCGCGGGCATGGGCGTTGCTTCACCGATGGCGCGCCACAGCGCCTTGCGGTGCTGGTCCCGCTCCGCCCCGCTGTCCCCGCCGCGATCCAGCAGGCGGCTCCACTCAAGATCGCGTCCGGTCCACCAGCCCGCCAGCGTCGGCGTGTCATGCGTCCCGCTCATCGCCACCGATCGCGCCGGATAGGCGGCGGCGGGCAGGAATTCGCCAGCCTCATCGCGCGAGAAGGGCAGCACCGCCATGCCATGGATGCCCGCCGCCTCCAGCGCGGCGCTGAAGCCCGCAGGCCGGGTGCCCAGATCTTCCGCGATCACGATGGCGCGGGCGCGCCACGCTTCCAGCTTCACCAGCCGCAGCAGATCGTCGAACGGATAGCGGAGATAGGCGCCTTCGCTCGCCGCCCGTCCCTCCGGCACGACCCAGAGCCGTTGCAGGCCAAAGCCGTGGTCGATGCGGATGCCGCCGCCCGCGGGCATATTGGCGCGCAACATGGCGATGAAGGGTTCGAAACCCCGTTCGACCAGCGCCAGCGGGCTATAGCCCGTCAGCCCCCAATCCTGCCCCCGGGGGCCGAGCGGGTCGGGCGGCGCGCCGATCCGCAATCCCTGAAGAAAGGCGGCGGGATCGGATCGGGCGTCGCTGCCGCCGGGATCGACGCCGACGGCAAGATCGGCGATGAGGCCGATGGCCATGCCCGCCTCCCGCGCCGCCTGCTGGACGGCATCCAATCCACGCCGGGCATGGGATTGCAACAAGCCGGCGTCGTCACCGCCGACAGTCTGGCGGAGCGCCGCCAATTTGGCCGGGCCGGCCTTGCTCCAGTCGATCAGGTCCGATCCATCCGCTGCGGCTATGGGCTCGGCTTCCCCGAAAAGGATGTTGAGGGCAAGGCGGCTGGAAGGGGAATAGGGCGCGAAGCGGGCAGGGTCGTCCAGCGCATGGACCGGGCTGATCGCCACGGCATCGGCGCCCTTCGCGCCCAGCAGCCGCACCGCCTCGCACAGCGTGCCGAAATCCCCGAAATCGCCGGAGCTGCGAAGGGACGGGATCTGGATGGCGACACCCCAGCAACGGCGGCCTATCGGCGGGCAGCAATCCGGCGCGATGGCGATGCGGATGCTGCCCTGTGCGGATTCCAGGCGGTAATAGCCCGGTTCCGCCAAGCCGGATCGACGCAGGCTGTCCATGCCGATGTCGACGGCATGGCCTGCTTCGTCCAGCAATTGCGCGTTGTGCAGCCGGTCGGGCAGGGGGATGGGCTTGTTCCGGTCCGCCGTGATCATGGCCGGCAGGCGATCCAGCCGGTGGCGGAGCGAGGCCCTGCTTCTGGCGATCTCCTCCGGCGTCCCAGCCGGCAGGTCCAGCGCCGTCAATATGGCGCGCAGGCTGCCGTCGCTGACCTCCTGCCCCGCGCCATCGGCATCGGTCCAGCATCGCATCAGCCCGGCTTCGGCGGCAAGGCGATGAAGGTCGCTCATGGCTCCTCGATCCAGGCGGCGAAGCTGGCAGGGGCGCCGGGGGAATTGGTGGCGAACAGGGGTGGATCGGCCAGGATCGGATCGACGGGTGCGTCGCCCAGATTGAGCAGAATGGAAAGATGGCGGCCTGTTCCCAGCCGCCACCGGGCGCTGACGCAGTTCGGGGACAGCGCCCGAGCGCCGATCGCGCGGCATCCTTCCAGACCGGGCACGACATAGGCGTGGCGCAGGGCAAGCAGATTGCGGTAGAGGGCGCGCCATTCCTCCGCGTCCTCGCCTGCGGCGATGCGGGACTGCCCGAAAGTCTCAAGGGCATTGGGGTCGGGAATGCGCGCGCGGGCTTCCGCGCTGGAAAAGCTAGCAAAACCGGCGAATTCACGCCGCCGCCCCTCGCGCACGGCATCGGCCAGTTCGTCATGGAAATCGGTGAAGAAGAGGAACGGGCTGTGCGCGCCCACCTCCTCCCCCATGAACAGCATCGGGATTTGCGGCATCAGCAGCAACAGCGCCGTCGCCGCCCTGAGCCGTGCCGGATCGGTCAGGTCGATGATCCGCTCGCCCATCGCCCGGTTGCCGACCTGATCGTGATTCTGGAGGAAGGCGATGAAGGCCGTGGGCGGCAGATGCATGCTGGGTGCGCCCCGCGTCCTGCCCTGCTGGTGCGGCGAGGCTTCGCCCTGATAGATGAAGCCCTGTTCGAGGCAGCGGGCGAGCTTTTCCGCAGGCTGCCGGGCGAAGTCGGCATAATAGGCGTCCCGCTCGCCGGTCAGCAGCACATGCAGGACATTGTGGAAATCATCGTTCCATTGCGCGTCATAGCGGCCGGGCATGAGCCGGTCGGGATCGTTGCGTTCATTTTCCAGCATCAGGTGGACATGGCGCTGGGGGCCGATGGCGCTGCGGATTTCACCCGCCAGCCAGTCGAGGAACCGGTCGTCGCCTATGGCATGGACGGCATCGAAGCGCAGACCGTCGAAGCCATAGTCGTTGAGCCACATCAGCGCGTTTTCGCGGAAGAAGGCGGCGACCGGAGGACGCTCCACGGCGACCGCGCCACCCCAGGGCGTATGCCGCTCCGCATGGAAGAAGGGCGAGGCATAGGCGCCGAGATAATTTCCGTCCGGCCCGAAGTGATTATAGACCACGTCCATGAAGATCATGAGGCCATGGCCATGGGCGGCATCGACCAGCGCGCGCAGGTCTTCCGGCGAGCCATAGGCTTCGGCCGGGGCGAAGGGCAGGACACCGTCATAACCCCAGTTCCGCGCCCCGCTGAAGGCATTGACCGGCATCAGTTCGATCGCCGTCACGCCCAGTTCCGCAAGTTCCGGCAACCGGGCCCGGACTCCAGCGAAGCCCCCTGCAAGACCGGCATGGATTTCATAGATGACCGTTTCGGTCCAGGGACGGCCGCGCCAGTTTTCGGCCGGCGGGTCGAGCGCCGTGATGACGCTCCACCCATGGACTCCGCCGGATTGCCGTCGGGAGGCGGGGTCGGGCACCGCCCGTTCCGGATCGAGGCGGAAACGGTAGCGCGTTCCAGGCCCGGCGGGCGCTTCGGCAAGGAACCATCCGTCCGCCTGCGCGGCCATGGCGATCGGCGCCGCGTCTTCGATCTCCAGCGTCACCGCATCCCGGTCCGGTGCCCAAAGGCGGAAGCGCCAGCGGCCTTCTTCCAGTTCGACAGGGCCCCAGAGCGTCATGCGTCCGGCTTCTCGTCCACCCAGCGCACCAGCACGGCCGAATGGGCCTGCACGCCATAATCGCCGGCGATCTCGAACGCTTCGCGCTCGGGCTGGGCGCTGTCGATCAGCACTTCATGCGAAGCGGAGGGCGCCGACAGATGGAAGTCGATGGGCGCATCGCTGGCGTTCAACAGCAACGAAAGGGCCTCTACCCGCCCGTCCTCTAATCGGTGCGCGCGGCGCATCGCCAGCGCGCGCCCCTCCGGATTGTTCCAGTCCTCCTCGCTCAGCGGGTTCCCGCGCTCGTCCCACCATTCGATGTCGCCGACGCCGGAGCCCGGGCCGTCCTGGCCGTAGAGAAAGGTCGATGCGCGCAGCACGGGATGGCTCCTGCGCAGGGCGATCAGCCGGGCGGTGAAGTCGAACAAGGCCTGGCCGGCCTCGCCCTCCATCATCGACCAGTCGAGCCAGCTTATCTCATTATCCTGGCAATAGGCATTGTTGTTGCCGCCCTGGGTCCGCCCGAACTCGTCCCCCGCCACCAGCATCGGCGTGCCGAGGGAGGCGAGCAGCGTCGTCAGCATGGCCCGCCGCACCCGGTTGCGCGTGTCGTTGATGGCGGGATCGTCGGTCGGTCCCTCCGCGCCCCAGTTGCGCGAGAGATTATTGTCATGCCCGTCGCGATTATCCTCTCCATTGGCCTCATTATGCCGCTCCTCATAGGAAACGAGGTCGGCCAGGGTGTAGCCGTCATGGCTGGTGAGGAAATTGACGCTGGCCCAGGGCCGGCGGGCGCGGCGGTCGAACAGGTCGCCGGAGCCGGAAAGCCGCGCGGCGAGATCGGCGCGCTGCCCCGGATCGCCGCGCCAGAAGCGGCGGGTGGTGTCGCGGAAGCGGTCGTTCCATTCGGCAAAGCCCGGCGGGAAATTGCCGAGCTGGTATCCGCCCATGCCGACGTCCCACGGTTCCGCGATCAGCTTCAGCCGGCCCAATATCGGGTCCTGCCGCAGCACGTCGAACAGCCCGGCATTGGGATCGAACCCATGGTCGGTGCGCCCCAGCGTCAGCCCCAGGTCGAAGCGGAAACCGTCGACGCCGAAGCTGGTCGCCCAGTAACGCAGCGAATCCGCCACCATCTGGATCACGCGGGCATGGGTCAGCTTGAAGGTGTTGCCGGTGCCGGTGTCGTTCAGGCAATAGCGCGGCTCGCCCGGCACCAGCCTGTAATAGGTCGCATTGTCGATACCGCGCCAGGACAGGGTCGGCCCCAGTTCGCTCCCCTCGCAGCTATGATTATAGACGACGTCGAGAATGACCTCGATCCCCGCGGCATGCAGCCGGCGCACGGCGACGCGCAGTTCATCATGCGTATCCCCGGCGAAATAGCTGGGTTCCGGCGCGAAGAAGCTGAGCGTGTTATAGCCCCAATAGTTGCGCAGCCCCTTTTCCTGAAGGAAGCGGTCCTGCACGAAGGCGTGGATCGGCATCAGCTCCAGCGTCGTGACGCCCAGCCGCTTCATATGGTCGATGACCCTGGGGTGGGCGAGCGCGGCGAAGGTGCCCCGTTCCCGCGGCGGCGCGGCCTCCAACAATTTGGTCAGTCCCTTCGCATGGGCTTCGTAGATGACGGTTTCCGACCAGGGCACGTTGGGCCGCACGTCGCGGGACCAGTCGAAACTGTCATGAGTCACCACCGCCTTGGGCATGGCCGCCGCGCTGTCCCGCCGGTCGAAGCCCAGATCCGCGCGCCGCCCCCGTACCGGATAGCCGTGCAGCACGTCGTTCCATCGCAGGCTGCCCGACAGACGCCGGGCATAGGGGTCGAGCAGCAGCTTGTTCGGGTTGAAGCGATGCCCCTGTTCCGGCGCATAGGGTCCGTGCACGCGATAGCCATAGAGCAGGCCGGGCCGCGCATCGGGCAGATAGCCGTGCCAGACCTCATCCGTGCATTCCGGCAGGGTCAGGCGGGCGATTTCCTTGCGGCCTTTCGGATCGAACAGGCAAAGGTCGACCCGGTCTGCATTGGCAGAGAAAATGGCGAAATTGACGCCCAACCCGTCGAAGGTGGCGCCCAGGGGGTAGGGTGATCCGCCCTCAAGGCGGTCGGGATATTGGCTCAAGCGGGCTCCGGCTATGCTGGAATGGACGAATCAGGCCGATTTCGTTCGGGAGGCGGGCCTGGAGAGCAGCTCGGCGGCGGCACCGGTCGCCAGCGGATTGGGAAGGGTGCTGTCCTCCGGAAGTCCGCCGATCTCCGCCTCGGCCTGGCGCCAATGATCCTCGGCCAATCCTTCGGGGTGGCCCTGCGCCTCCCATATGGCATAGGCGCGCTCGCGAATCCTGTCTTCGGTATCGTCCGGCATGGAGCCTCCCTCGGCGGCCCTGATGGCTGCCTCGGTCAAATGCGCGGGATGCGAATAGGATGCGCGGTCTGATCTGGATCAGTAAAATTTCAGCCCGGACGTCAGCCCGCTCAGCGCCAGTGCGCGTCATTCGGGCGCAAGTTCGGGATATTTCTCCATGATCGCGCTGGTCACGCCATTGGTCCAACCGAAGCCGTCCTGTGTCGGATATTCGCCGCCGCCGCCGGGCTTGCGTTCCTCCACATCATATTTTTCCAGCATCCGGCCGGTCTCGACATAGGCGGCCGTCACCGTGCCCAGCCAGCGCCTGGCGATTTCGCGCGCCAGCGCGGCTTCTCCCGACCGCTCAAGTCCCGCAATCGCGATCCATTGCAGCGGCGCCCAGCCATTGGGCGTATCCCATTGCTGGCCGGTGCGCAGCGTCGTTGTGCGCAGCCCGCCCACCGCCAGCAACCGGCTCCGCACGGTCGCGCCGACCGCCTTCGCCTGGGCGGGCGAAGCGGCGCCGGCGAACAGCGGGTAGAGCGTGGCGGCCGACAGAACCGGCGTCGGCTTGCGGGCGGTGCGGTCCCAATCGGCATAGCGGCCCTCGCGCGCCACCCAGAAATAGCGGTCCAGCGCTCCCCGCCTCTGCCTTGCCAGACGGGTGAAGCGATCGGCGCAGGCGCCGTCCCGCGCTTCGCCGCAACGGCGGGCGATGGTCTCCTCCACGATCAGCATCAGGCTGTTGAGGTCGACGGGCACGATGTCGGCGGTGCGGATCGATGAAAGCCGGCGCGGGTCCGCCAGCCAGCGGCTGCTGAAGTCCCATCCGCTTTCCGCCCCGGCGCGCAGATGGCGGTAGAGCGCCTGGGCGGGGCGCGTCCGGTCCTCTGCCGCCGTCGCCACATCTTCGGCATAAGATTCGTCGCGGGGCTGAGGAACATCGTCCCAATAGCGGTTGAGCAGCGTGCCGTCCGGCATTTTGACGACCCGCGCGCATGCGCCGCCGGCGTCGACACAGCTGGCGCCCGTCATCCAATAATCATATTCGCGGCGCAACGCGGCAAGCCGTCGGGCGTCGACCGCGGGATCGCCCTGTTTCGACAGGCCCAGCATCAGCGCGAAAAAGGGCGGCTGCGACCGGCCCAGATAATAGCTGCGCATGCCGTTGGGAATATGGCCATAGCGCTCGATGGCCGCCGTGAAATCCGTCAGCATGGATTCGATCAGCGGCTGCTGCCCGTCGACGGCCAGGCCGAGCATGGTGAAATAGCTGTCCCAATAATAGATTTCGCGGAAGCGGCCGCCCGGCACGACATAGGGCGCCTCCATCGGCAGGGCGGAACTGCCCGGCGCAACCGCTTCGGGCTGGCGCACCAGCGTGGGCCAGAGCGTCCGGATGTGCCGGCGCAGGGTGCCGGCGTTACGGTCATTGACGCCCGGCACGGCGAAATTGGCGAGGACGAAGCTGCGCAGCGCTTCCTTGTCCTGCGGCCTGCTGCTTCGGAAATCGGCCATGATCGCTTCCGGCGCGCGCCGGGGCACTGCGTCGACGAAGGTCTTGCCGTCGGGGAACAGCCGCTGCGTCTGCACGGCCCGGAACAGGTCGCCATAAATCTCCGCCGGGGAGGTTTGGGCCGAAATCGACGCCGGCAGCGTCAATATTGCAGCCAGCATGACGATACGCCGCCAGGGCGACGACTTCATGGCGGATCGGACGTGCATGGTTCCTCTCTCCTTGACCGAAGACTTTATTATGATGCGCCCCCGTGCCGCGCGGACCGGCTTCTTCTCGCTCTCTTCACGGGAGGGATCAAAGGAAAACCTCTCTCCATTGAGACATTAATGCAACGATTGCGCGGAAAAAAGAAGAGCATAGCGGCTATGGATGCACTTTCCATTCCGTCATCGAAAACAGATGCAGTATGTCAGCGGCAGATCGGCGGGGCATCGATCGCGCCGACTTCGGAAGAGGGAGGAAGTCATGCCGAAAAGCCTTCAACGCCGCCTGATGGCGGGTGTTACCGTCAGCGCCTTTTTCACCGCCTTTCCCGCCCTGGCCCAGGTTGCAGGCAGCAGCGCCGCTCCGCCGGAAGAAGCCAGCGACGTCGAGATCGTGGTCGTCGGCACCGCCGGCGCGGGCACGCGGCGGCAGGATGCGTCCTTCGCCGTCACCTCGCTCAATAGCGAAGCGATCACGCGGGCGGCGCCCAACAGCACCGCCGACCTTCTGCGCACCGTGCCGGGCGTCATGGCGGAAAGCTCCGGTGGCCAGAACGGCGCCAATATCTTCGTGCGCGGCTATCCGTCGGGTGGCGACGCGCAGTTCGTGACCTTCCAGCTTGCCGGCGTGCCGATCTTTCCGCCGCCGACATTATCCTTCCTGGAAAACTCGCAACTCATCCGGCTGGACGAGACGGTGCAGCGCGTCGAAGCGGTGCGCGGCGGCACCGGCTCACTCTTCTCCAGCGGCCAGCCGGGCCTGACCGTAAACGTCGTGCCGCGGATCGGCGGGGCGGATTTCAAGGGTTCCGCCAAGATTTCCTATACCGATTATGACGAAATTCGCGGCGACGCCTGGGTCTCCGGCCCGCTCAGCCCCGACACGGGTTTCATGGTCGGCGGCTTCTACGCGCAGGGCAACGGCATTCGCGATCCGCGCTATCGGGCGGAAAAGGGCGGCCAGATCACCGCGAACATCCATCATGACTTTGGCGGCCGCGGTTCCGTGGAGGTATATGCCCGCTATCTCAACGATCACGGCCAGTGGCTGCTGCCGATCCCCGTCGTCTCGAACGGCGGCAAGATCAGCGCCTATCCCGGCTTCGATGCGGGGACGGACACGCTGAACGGTCCGGATACGCGCCGCGTCACCAATCTGGTCGGGCGCGCCGTCGATCTGGCCGACGGCCGCGGGGCCAAGGTGATCAACACCGGCATCACCTTCGACTACGAACTGGTCGACGGGCTGCGTTTCCGCGAGCGCATGAGCTTCCTGGGCGGGCGCGCCGACACGGTGGGGCTGGTGCCGGTGGCGGCGCCGGTGGCCGCTTCCGCCATGGCGCAGACGCTGGGCGGAACGGGCGCGACGCTGGCCTCGCTCACCTATGCCAATGGCGGTGGCGTGGTTCCGACCGGAGCCAATACGCAGGTGCTGCGCGCCGGCATCTGGGAAGTGCGCAAGAAGATCTCCTCCTTCGTCGCGGACAGCGCGCTGGAATGGGCATCGGGCAACAACAAGCTGACCGGCGGCTATTATTTCGCGGACTACACCACCCGCGACCAATGGGTGCTGGGCAATCAGGTGCTGTTGCAGGCGGAACCCAATGCGCGGCGGCTCGACATGACGCTGACCAGTGGAGCCGGGGTGTTGCAGGCAGCGACGCTCAACGGTTTCTCCAGCGGGCCCGCCTTCCAGGTGCGCGGCAATTATGAGGGCAAGGACTATGCCTTCTACGCGGTGGATGAATTGCAGATCACGCCCGAACTGCGCGTGGATGGCGGCGTGCGGTGGCAGCGCCATGTGGTCGATGCGACGCTCAGCACATCGGCCGATGGCGGTTCGTTCGATCTGGACGGCAATCCCAACACATTGTACGACAATGCGATTACTCGGCTGGGGCCGCCGCGCTCAATCCGTTACCGGGACTCGGCCTGGTCGTGGACCGTGGGCGCGAATTACGATTTCAGCCGGGAGATCGGTGTGTTCGCCCGGTACAGCCGGGGCAACAGCTTCCCGCAATTCGACAATCTGCGCGAGGCGTCCGCCACCAATATTGCAGACAAGACCGGCCTTGCCGCCGTTGCCGAGGTGGATACCTATGAAGCGGGCGTGAAAATATCGACTGCCCTCGCCAATCTCTATGCGACGGTGTTCCACAACAAGTTCGATGGTCTTGCCACCACGACGCTGATCAACAATGTGCCGATCAGTTCGAATGGCGGCGCGAAGGCGACGGGCGTGGAACTGGAAGGCGCGCTGCGGCCGTTCGAGGGGTTCAGCATTTCCGGCGCGCTGACCTGGCTGGATGCCACCTATCGCGGCTTTTTCAGCGGCGGCGGCACGATCGACAACACCGGCAACCGCGTGCAGCGGCAGCCCAAATGGGCCTGGCGCGTCACCCCGGCCTATGAAGTACCGGTGGGCAGCCTCAAACCCTCCGTCTTCGCGACGCTGCAATATACCGGGGACCGCTTCTCCGATCCGGAGAACAACCAGTTGCTGCCGAATTTCTACCAGCTTGACGCGGGCGTGGCTGTCACCGTCAACGACCGCATCCGCCTGGCCGTCACGGGCAACAACCTGACCGACGAGATCGGATTGACGGAGGGCAATCCGCGCATCATCGGCGGGCAAGGCTCCGGCCCGATCCTGGCGCGCCCGATCCTGGGCCGATCCTTCCGGTTCAGCGCCGCGGTCAATTTCTGACCGCTGATGGACCGGCGCGACCTTCTGAAGGGAATGGCCGGGGCGGCGGCAGCGTCCGTCGCCCCGGCCGGCCTGTCCCAGACGCGGCGGGGCAGGGCGCGCAACGTGCTGCTGCTGATTTCCGACGATCAGGGCCTGGACCTCGGCTGCTATGGCTTGCCGATCCGCACCCCGCGCATCGATCGGCTGGCGCGGGAGGGGACGCGCTTCACCCAGGGCTTTGCCGCCGTATCCTCCTGCAGTCCCAGCCGGGCGGTGATCAATAGCGGGCTCTACACGCACCAGAACGGCATGTACGGGCTCCAACACGACATCCATCACCAATCGTTGCTGCCGGGAATAGAAACGCTGCCCTCGCTCCTGCGGCGGGCGGGCCATGCGACGGCGCTTGTGGGCAAGAAGCATGTGGGGCCGGACTCGGCCTTTCCCTATGAGGCGGAACTTGTGCCCGAACGGTCGGGCATCCGCGATGTCCGCGAACTGGCGATTGCGGCGTCCAGCTTCATCCGCTCCACGGACGATCGGCCTTTCTTCGTTACCATCGCCTATAGCGATCCGCATCGCGCCGCCGTCGATTATGGCAATGACCGGCCGTGGCCGGGCGTGAAGCCGGCCCGCTACGATCCGCGCAAAGTGCCCGTTCCGTCCCATCTGCCCGATCTGCCGGCCATCAGAGCCGACCTGGCGGAATATTATGAGTCCGTCAGCCGTCTGGACAGCGGGGTCGGCATGGTCCTGGACGATCTTGCCGCGACCGGCCGCGCCGACGATACGCTGGTGATCTTCCTCAGCGACAATGGGCGGCCCTTTCCCGGCGCGAAGACCAACCTTTACGACGCCGGACTGCACCTGCCGCTGATCATCCGCGCCCCGGGAAGCGCGACCGCGGTCAACGATGCGATGGTGAGCTGGGTCGACATCGCGCCGACCATATTGGAATGGACCGGCGTCGCCGCGCCGACCGCCTATGCGCTTTCCGGCCGTTCGCTGCTGCCGCTGCTGGGCCGCCGCGCCGATCCGCACCGCGACGCCGTGTTCGCCAGCCACGACTTTCATGAGATCAACCAATATTATCCCATGCGGGCCATCCGCACGCGGACGCACAGCTATATTCTCAACCTCGCCTCCCCGCTGGACTATCCCATCGCCGGAGACGTGGCGGGTTCTCCGGCGTGGAAGGCGATCAGCACCGATCCCGCCATCCGCCTGGGGAAGAGGACGCAGGCAGCCTATCTCAAGCGGGACGCGGAGGAGCTTTACGACCTGACGCGCGATCCGGATGAACTGGGGAACGTCGCCGCCGATCCCGTCTATGCCGGGGTGAAGCGGGCGCTGGCCGAACGTCTGCATGCCATGCGGACGGCGACCAAAGATCCCTGGCTGGCCGGACAGACCGATCCCTATTCGCATATGGGACGGCCGTGATGGCGGACGAGCTGGACCGGCGCGGCCTGTTGCTGGCCGGCAGCGCGGGGGCATTCGGCCTTTACAGTTGGGCGGCGGCGGATGCCGCGGCCGTCCCGGCCAAAAAGAAGCGGTTGAAGCTGCGCCGCCGCGCGGGGACCAGGCCGAAGAATATCCTGGTCGTCCTCACCGACGATCATCGCTACGACGCGATCGGCTTCATGAAGGCGCAATCCTTCGGGGAGACGCCGACGCTGGACCGGCTGGCGCGGGAGGGGGTGCATTTCAGGAACGCCTTCGTCACCACCGCCCTGTGTTCGCCCAGTCGCGCCACCATCTTCACCGGGCTCTATGCGCATCAGCACAGGGTGGTGGACAATAATCATCCGATACCGGCCGGCCTCATCTACTATCCCGAATATCTCCGGCAGGCGGGCTATGAGACCGCCTTTATCGGCAAATGGCACATGGGGCAGGAAACGGACCAGCCCCAGCCCGGCTTCGACCATTGGGTCAGCTTCAAGGGGCAGGGCACCTATCTGCCGGGCGAGGATGGCCTGAACGTCGATGGCCGCAAGGTGCCGCAAAGGGGCTATATCACCGACGAACTGACCGACTATGCGATGGACTGGATCGACAAACGCGACGGCAGGCGCCCGTGGATGATGCATCTGGCGCACAAGGCCGTCCATTCGGAGTTCATTCCGGCCGAGCGGCATGCAGGGCGCTATTCCGGGGAGACGTTCCGCTATCCGGACACGATGAAGCCAGATGTTCCGGGCCGGCCGATGTGGGTCGAAAACCAGCGCAACAGTTGGCACGGCGTCGACTATGCCTATCACGGCAAGCTCGACATCGCCGATTATTACAAGCGCTATATGGAAACATTGCTGGCCGTCGACGAAGGACTGGCGCGTATCATGGACCTGCTGGAACGAAGGGGCGATCTGGACGACACGCTGATCCTTTATATGGGCGACAACGGGTTCATGTTCGGGGAACATGGGCTGATCGACAAGCGCGCCGCCTATGAGGAATCGATGCGCGTGCCGATGCTGATGCGTTGCCCCTCCCTCTTCGGCCCGCGGACGGTGGAGGACATCGTCGCCAATCTCGACGTCGCGCCCACCATGCTCGCCGCCGCGGGGCTGGAGGCGCCGGATGGGCTTGCCGGCATGGACATGTTGCCGCTGGCGCAGGGACGGGCGGTCCCGTGGCGCAAGGATCTGGTTTATGAATATTATTGGGAACGCAACTTTCCGCAGACGCCGACCGTCCATGCCCTGCGCGAGGATCGGTATAAATATATCCACTTCCACGGCATCTGGGACGTGGACGAACTGTACGACCTGGCGGCCGATCCGCAGGAGAGCGACAATCTGCTGGCCAGGCCGGGGCATGAGCAACTGGCCGAACGGATGAGCGCGAAGCTGTTCCGGATGCTGGAGGAAACGGGCGGCATGCAGATTCCGCTCAGCCCGGATGCCGGGGAGCGGAACGAATTGCGCGATCCCAAAGGCTCGCCGGCCGCTCCTTTCCCGCCGCGCTTCTATCGGCCATCGGGAAGATAGCGACGCGAAGATAGGGCGGGGCGGACGGAAGGGGACCGGAAGATGAGATTGGTCATCGAACCGTTGCCGACGCCGCCATCACCGCGCGCCCTAACTCGTTGCGCTCGACGACAGCTATGCACCTCTGCCAGCGGAGGAATCGCCGCCGGAAACGCCATCGTCCAGTCCCACCGTATCGGGCCGGAAACCGGCATGGCGCGGCAAGGCATCGGCCATTTCGAACCAGGCAATGCGGCTGGCATCCCAGATATGGAATTGAGGGGCAAGGGCGGAGGGATCGTCAAGCGTGGCAATCGTGAAGTCGATCGTGTCGGGCTGGTGATCGACCTGCATGGTGAGAGGCGTTCCGCACGCGGCGCAAAAGCCGCGCTCGCCAAAGTCGGAGGACCGGCGGACGGCGCGTTCGCCCGCGACGATGAGAAAGTCCCCGACCGGAACCGTGGCGAAGGCCATGACCGGCGCGCCGCTCGTCAACTGGCATAGCCGGCAGTGGCAATAACCTGCATCGAAGGGCGGGGAATGAAGCGCATAACGCACCGCGCCGCAGGCGCAGCCGCCGGAAAGCATGGCAGAGGCGTTCATCATCCCTTCTCCCTGGCGCGCGGCGGCGGCGAATCCGCCAGTTCGATCCAGACCGGCGCATGGTCGCTGGTCTTTTCCCAGCCGCGCACGTCGCGATCCACTTCGGCGGCGGCGAGCCGGTTCGAAAGGGCCGGGCTGAGCAGCAGGTGATCGATCCTGAGCCCCGCATTGCGCGCATGGGCGTTCCGGAAATAATCCCAGAAGGTGTAGATGGTTTCATCGGGATGAAGCGTGCGGAGGCTGTCCGTCCAGCCCTGGTCGAGCAGGCGGAAATAGGCCGCCCTGACCTCCGGCGCGAACAGCGCGTCGTCGCGCCAGCGTTCCGGCTTATAGACGTCGAGGTCCGTGGGCATGACGTTGAAGTCGCCGGCGAGCACGACCGGCAGCCGCTGGTCGATTAACCCGGCGGCATGGTCGATCAGCCGGTCGAACCAGCGGAGCTTATAGTCGAACTTGGGGCCGGGGCGGGGATTGCCGTTGGGAAGATAGAGGCCGCCTATGAGGATGCCGTTCACCGCCGCCTCCATATAGCGGCTGTGGCTGTCGTCGGGATCGCCGGGCAGGCCGCGGCGGGTTTCGTGGATTTCGCCGACGCGGCTGAGGATCGCCACGCCGTTCCAGCTTTTCTGGCCATGCCAGACCGCATCATATCCAAGGTCACGGATCGGCCCTTCCGGAAACTTCTCGTCGGGCGCCTTGAGTTCCTGAAGGCAGACGATGTCAGGCCGCGCCTCGGCCAGCCAGCGAAGCAGGACAGGGAGCCGGCCGTTGACCCCGTTCACATTGTAGGTCGCGACCTTCACGGCCCGGGCGACAGCCGGCGGGCGTCATGGGCCATGACCGCCGCATCTCGCGCCAAAATATCGTCGCCTGTCTTCATGGTGATTCAGGAGACGCCCGTCCGCGGGACTCGTTCCGCCCTCATGTCGCTTCTTCGGCCATTATCCATGCGGCGCGGCTTTCTTCGTCAGAATTGCCATAGCAGCCCCGCCCGCGCGGCATGGTTCTGACTGGCCGGCGAGAGCGCGCCGCTGTAGCCGAGATTGATCCGCATGTTCGATCCCACCGCCGCTTCCAGCCCGATCTCGCTGACCAGCGTGTCGCGGGCGATCGGCAGGCCCGTCACATTGAAATGCTGGCCGCCCAGGGCGGCTCCCACCACCGGAAGCTGATCTCCGAAAGCATGCTGCCAACCGGCCGAAGCGCGCAGCGTCAGCGATGAAGCCCCCCATTGCAGCCGGTGTCGCCGCGCAGACCGGCGGTCGCGAAGCTGGTCCGCATCGAATCCCCGCCCAAATGCCAGCGCCGCGCCGCCGCCGCTTTCCTGCCCTTTTCCGACGCGAAGCTGCACATGCGCCATGCTGATGAAGGGTTCCAGCGCTCCGGCGGACAGGGCGAAGCGATGGGCCGCCTCGGCAAAGGCCTGGGTCGTCGTGGCGCGGTACCGTGTGCTGAGGCTATCCGCGAACCCGGCGAAGGCGACCGAGCGGCGTGCACCGGCACCGTCGCGCATCTGAAGGTCGGCGGAATGGAAGCCCGCAACCTCAAGGTGATCATTTCCCCGGCGCTGGGAAATGTCGACATATTGGGCATGAACTTTCTGACGCAGCTCGCGTCCTGGCGGGTGGAAGGACGCGAGCTGATACTGGTGCCGGCCAAGGATCGGGACGGCTGAAGCAAAGGGAAGCCGCCTCCTGCATCGGCGGCCCGCTCAGGCGGTAAGAAGGGCGTCCCGATAACGGGGCGCGACATCGCTCTTGGACAGATTCGGCCCCATGGCGAGGCGCGCCTCCTGCAAGGTCAGCCATTGCTGTTCGTCGGACAGCGGCGGAATGGTGACGGTCTCCCCCCTGTCGAAGCCGAGCAGCGCAGCATCCACCATATCGCCCGCTTCCATCACGAAGCCTGCGGGAAAGGCATCGACATCCTTGCCCGACCGCGCCCAGATTTCGGTTCGCGTGGCGCCCGGCAGGACGGCCTGGACGCGCACGCCCTTGTCGCGCAATTGTGTGGCCATCGACTGGCTGAGGTTCAGGATGAAGGCCTTGGTTCCGCTATACACCCCATCGAACATCTCGGGCGCGAGGGCGAGCACGGAGGACAGGTTGACGATCGCGCCACGGCCCGCCGCGACGAAGGCCTTGCCCGCCGCGGAGGCGAGCCGGGTCGGCGCCGTCACGTTGAGGGCGATGATCCGCGACAATTGCGGCGTGTCATTGTCCAATATGCCGCCGTTCAGCGACATGCCCGCATTGTTGACGAGCATGGTGACGTCGCCTGCGGCCAGACGCTCCTCGATCCGTTGCAGGTCGCCCTCGGCGGTCAGGTCCGCCGCGATGACCTCCACGTCCACGCCCGCTTCGCCGCGCAGCCTTTCGGCCAGCGCATCCAGGCGCGGCCGGTCCCGCGCGACGAGAATGAGGTCGAAGCCGCGTCTGGCCAGGCGGTCCGCATAGACCGCGCCGATACCGGTCGAAGCACCTGTGATAAGGGCGATGTTCTTTTCAGCCTGTGTCATGGCAATACTCCTGGGGATGGTCGAAAGAGCCGGTGAGGCCCGTCACATCAGCGGCGGCATCGGAAAAGCGGCAGGCTCCAGCACGGGCTGGTGCCGGTGGATCCTATCATTATCTCGGGCTGCATCATCGCCCTTCCTGACACCGTTGCGAATATGACGACCATCATATATATTACGATTATCATTTGTCCAGAGGGAAGGGGCATGGCAAAGACGCAGAAGAAGAGGAGGACGAACGGTCATGGCTGACAAGAGCGCGCACAAGGCGAAGACGCGCGCGCGTATCCTGGGCGAGGCGGCCGGGGCCATGCGCATGGCGGGCGTGCAAGGCATCGGCGTCTCGGCGCTGATGCAGCGGGCGGGCCTCACCCATGGCGGCTTCTATGCTCATTTCGAGTCGCGGGACGATCTGGTGGCGCATGCCGTCGACCGCATGTTCGAGGAAAGCGCCATGATATTGGACCGCTTTCTGGGGGAAAGGCCGGACCTTGCCGGCCTGATCGACCATTATCTGTCGGAAAGCGCCTATCGGGCGGTGGACCGTGGTTGCCCCTTGCCCGGCCTTTCGGGGGAGGCCGCACGCATGCCACCCGACGCGCGCTTGCGGTTCGAAGCGGGGGTCAGGCGGTTTCGAGAAGGGATTGCGCGGGCGCTGGAGATTGCAGGCCGGTCCGATGGCGCGGTGCTCGCCCATTCGCTGCTTGCGGAGCTTGTCGGGGCCATGACGCTGGCGCGGGCGATGTCGGATGAAGGCGCGGCGCTGGATTTCCTCGCTTCGTCTCGCGACCGGCTCAAGGAACGTATCGGTCTGGCCTGACCGCGGCTTCCCTTCGGGGGGTGTTCATCGCCGGCCCCAGTTCATGCAGCAGGCAATCGACGACCTGCCGCACCTTTGGCAGCAGATGCCGCCGCTGGGGATAAACCGCCCATATGGGCTCATCGTCCGGCTGGACATCCTCCAGCAGCAGTTCGACCATGCCGTGCTTGAGATAGGGGAGGATGTAGAAATCCGGGAGCTGGCAGATGCCGAGCCCCGAAATGCACGCTTCCATGACGGCATGTCCGCTATTGCACCTGAAGCGCCCCTTGGGCCGATGGATCATTTCCTGGCCGTCGACCTTGAAATGCCATGTGCCTGCGGAGCCCGCGATGCATTCATGCCCCGCCAGCGCACTGACGCTGGCGGGGCGGCCCGCGGAAGCCAGATAGCTGGGGGCGGCGCAGGTGTAGAGCGTGCGCGACGCCACCCGCGTCGCGATCAGGCGAGGGTCGTTGACCGTCCCCGTCCGGACCGCGACGTCGAATCCCTCGCCGACCAGATCGATGACCCGGTTGGACAATTCGATCGACACGGCCAGCTTGGGATGCTGCATGGCGAAGCGGCGGATGATCGGCGCCACGAAGCGCTCCCCCATGGCCGTCGAGCAGGTGACGCGCAACTCTCCCTGCGGCTCGCTTCTCTCTCCGATCAGGGCGATGGCTTCGTCCCTGTCCTTGGCGATGCGCTCGCACCGTTCGAAGAACACACGGCCGGTGTCGGTCAGCCGGACGGTCCGGGTGGTCCGGTGGAAAAGCTGCGCCTGCACGCGCTGCTCCAGCGCCATGATGGACCGGCTGACATGGGTGGTGGAGACACCCAGCGCCCTTGCCCCGCGCGTGAAGGAGCCTGCGGTGGCGACACTGATGAACTCGTCTATGCCATCCCAGTTGGACATGTGATTATACCAGCTCAGGAATAATGATTTTCCGAAACACTATATTATCACCATTGCGGAACAGCGCTAGGGAGGATGGAGAGAGAGGGCGCGGCGGGAGCCATGGCCTCTCTTCTCGCAAATGATCATGACGAGGAATGAGAGATGAAGACCCGCGCCGCCGTCGCCTTCGAGGCGAAGAAGCCACTGGAGATCGTCGAAGTCGATCTGGAAGGCCCGAAGGCGGGCGAGGTTCTGGTGGAGATCATGGCGACGGGCATCTGCCACACCGACGCCTATACGCTGGACGGTTTCGACAGCGAGGGTATTTTCCCCTCGATCCTTGGCCATGAGGGCGCCGGCATCGTGCGGGAGGTCGGCGCGGGCGTCACTTCGGTGAAGCCCGGCGACCATGTGATCCCGCTCTACACGCCCGAATGCCGCCAGTGCAAAAGCTGCCTGTCGGGCAAGACGAACCTGTGCACCGCGATCCGCGCGACCCAGGGCAAGGGACTGATGCCGGACGGCACGACCCGTTTCAGCTACAAGGGCCAGCCGATCTTCCACTATATGGGCTGCTCCACCTTCTCCAACTTCACCGTCCTGCCGGAGATCGCTGTGGCGAAGATCCGCGACGATGCGCCCTTCCAGACGAGCTGCTATGTCGGCTGCGGCGTCACCACCGGCGTCGGCGCGGTCGTCAACACGGCCAAGGTGCAGGCGGGCGAGAATGTCGTGGTCTTCGGCCTGGGCGGCATCGGCCTCAATGTCATCCAGGGCGCGAAGATGGTCGGCGCGGACAAGATCATCGGCATCGACATCAACCCGGACCGGGAGGAATGGGGCCGCAAGTTCGGCATGACTCATTTCATCAACAGCAGGGGCCTGTCGCGCGAGGAGACAGTCGCCAGGATTCTGGAGGTGACGGACGGCGGCGCCGACTACAGCTTCGACGCGACCGGCAATACGGAGGTGATGCGCACCGCGCTCGAATGCTGTCATCGCGGCTGGGGGGAAAGCATCATCATCGGCGTCGCCGAAGCGGGGAAGGAGATCAGCACCCGCCCGTTCCAGCTCGTCACCGGCCGGGTCTGGAAGGGTACGGCCTTCGGCGGCGCGAAGGGCCGCACCGACGTTCCCAAGATCGTCGACTGGTACATGAACGGCAAGATCGAGATCGATCCCATGATCACCCACGTCCTGACGCTGGAGGAGATCAACAAGGGCTTCGACCTGATGCATGCGGGGGAGAGCATCCGCAGCGTCGTGCTGTTCTGATACGGCGAGGAGAAAATTTATGGCGGTGACTTCCGGTGCCGTTCCCACGCGATCGGATGGCAGGTGATCATGGAACAGGTGAGCGCCAACAAGGCCTTTGGCGGCGTGCAGGGCGTGTACCGGCACGCCTCCGCCTCGACGGGGACGGACATGACCTTCTCGGTCTACGTGCCGCCCCATGCGGAGGGGACGAAACTGCCGGTCGTCTGGTATCTGTCCGGACTGACCTGCACCCACGCCAATGTCACCGAAAAGGGCGAGTTCCGCGCCGCCTGCGCCGAACTGGGCCTGATCTTCGTCGCGCCGGACACCAGCCCCCGCGGCCCGGACCGCAATGGCGATGCCGTGGCGGACGATCCGGACGGGGCCTATGATTTCGGTCTGGGCGCCGGTTTCTATGTCGACGCGACGCAGGCCCCCTTCGCCGCCCATTATCGCATGTGGTCCTATGTGACCCAGGAACTGCCCGCGCTGGTCGCGGCCAATTTCCCCGCGGACATGGAACGCCAGTCGATCATGGGTCACAGCATGGGCGGCCATGGCGCGCTGACCGTCGGCCTCACACTTCCCGACCGGTACAAGGCGGTATCGGCCTTCGCGCCGATCGTCGCGCCGGGGCAGGCGCCCTGGGGACAGAAGGCGCTGGCCGGCTATCTGGGCGACGACCCGGCCGCGTGGCGTCGGCATGACGCGGTCGCGCTGATCGAGGATGGCGCCCGGGTTCCGGCGCTGCTGGTCGACCAGGGGACGGCCGACAATTTCCTGGAACAGGAATTGCGCCCGGAACTGCTGAAGGCGGCTTGCGAGACAGCGGGGATCGACCTGACGCTGAATCTGCGCGACGGCTATGATCACAGCTATTATTTCATTTCCACCTTCATGGCGGACCATCTGCGCTGGCATGCGGCCCGTCTTGGCAAGGATTGATCGATGGTGCAGATTTTCGTGACCGGCCGCGACGGCGCAGAACATGCTTGCCATGCCCATGTGGATGACGAACGCGCAGCCGGTCTGCCGCCGCTCGGCCCTGATGAGAACGACCTGCTCGACAGCAGCGATCATCGTATCGACCGGTCGCGCCTGTCCTGCCAGGTTCCGCTGACGGTCGAACTGGACGGCCTTCGTCACCATCGCGCCGGAGGATTGAACGCCATGGCTGCTGACCTGCTCGGTCGCTATTATGAGGCCTTCAATCGCGGCGACAGCGCGGCGATGCTCGATCTGCTGGCGCAGGATGTCGTGCACGAACCCTCGCAGGGTTCGGTGCGGGAAGGGAAGGCGGCCTTTGCGCAATTCCTCGACCATATGAACCGCTGCTACAGGGAAAGGGTCATCGATCCCGTGTTCCTGGCCTCCGCCGATGGAAAACGGGCGGCCGCGGAATTCATGCTGGAGGGCGAATATCTGGAAACGGACGGCGATCTGCCTCCTGCATCCGGCCAGCGCTATATTTTGCGCGTCGGCGCCTTCTTCGAACTGCGCGACGGCGCGATCGCGCGGGTCAGCAACCATTATAATCTGGCCGACTGGCTGGATCAGGTAAAGGCGGAATGAGGCAGGCCGGGGAGGGCGATCATCCGATGCGCTTCGGGCGGAAGCCGCTACGGGACTCCGAATGACCGACGTCCGCATTGCAGCCGCGCAATATCCGATCGAACTGTTGCCGAGCTACGGCGCCTGGGAAGCGAAGCTCAGCCGCTGGGTGTCGGAGGCGGCGGTCAGGCGCGCGCAGCTCCTTGTCTTTCCGGAATATGCCGCCATGGAACTGGCCGGCACCGATCCGGCGGCGGCGGCCGATCTTCATGCTTCGCTCGACCATGTCGTGGCGCTGGGGGAACGGATCGACGAACTGCACCGGCAACTCGCCATCCATTATGGCGTGACGATTCTGGGCGGCAGCCGCCCGTGCCGCGGCGCACGGGGAGCGGTCGTCAACCGCGCCCGGCTCTTCTGCCCCGATGGCCGGACCGGTTATCAGGACAAGATCGTCATGACGCGGTTCGAACGGGAAATCTGGGGCATAACGGGCGGCGAGGCCGTTCATGTCCTGGATGCGCCCTTCGGTCGGGTGGGAATTTCCATCTGCTACGATGCCGAATTTCCGCTGATCGCGCGGGCACAGGCCGAGGCGGGCGCCAGGATCATCCTGGTGCCGTCTGCGACCGACAGCATGCAGGGCTATTGGCGCGTCCGCATCGGGGCGCAGGCCCGCGCGCTGGAAAACCAATGCTATGTGGTTCAGGCGCCCACGGTGGGGCAGGCGCCCTGGCTGCCCTCGCTGGATGACAATCACGGCGCGGCAGCCATTTACGGTCCGCCCGACGGCATCGCGCCGGATAATGGCGTATTCGCGGTCGGTGAAGTCAACCGGCCGCAATGGCTGTTCTCGGATGTCCGGCTGGATCAGGTTGATGTGTGGCGTGGCTCCGGTACGGTCCTGCCCTTCCTCCATTGGCCCGAGCAGGATGCGCCCATGCGACCGGATGATGCCTGCCGTGACGAGCCTGCGCCTCCCGCTCCAATCACGGCTCCGGACAGGTCTGAGGATCGTCCCGAACCGATCTTCGGAAGTCTTGAATGAGCAGCCATCGATTTTATCGAGCCTGACCGAAGCTGGCGCAGATGCCTCGCGCCATATCCTCTCATTTCCACCAAGCAGATACAGGATATTCCTGTCAGGTCGCCCAAAGTCGCCGGACCCTATTACCTAAGTTATCTGACATAGGTTAAACGCAGAACAATTTTCAGTCCAATGACAGAAGCGTTAAATCAATCATAACCATTCGGGGCGCAGTCAAACGGCAAGACAAGGCTGGTCAGACGGGGGCTCTTACATCGTGCGGCATCTAGCCCCATTGACAGGTGCACTTCGCCGCCTGCCCGGCGCCATCCTGCCGCTCATCGCGTTGACGCTCGTGACCTTCATGACCTGCGGCATCCTCGTGACCGTGCTTGTTTCGAGGATGGACGATGCGGCGGCGCTGGAAAAGGCGCGCATGGTCAACGGCGCCATGAAGCGGGAGACCAATGCTCTTGCAGCCACGGCCCGGGATTATGCGCTCTGGGATGACGCCGTCGATCATCTATACGGCCGGATCGACCGTGAATGGGCCGCCTCGAACTTCGGCGGCGCCATGCCCCTATATGTTCTCGACGAGCGCGGCGGGACCATATTCGGCTGGCAACCCCGATCGACCGTCAGAACCACGCTGATGAAGGATGCGCCGGAAGCGCTTCGGCATCTTGAACGCACGCTGCCCAAGCATGTCGATGATCGCCGCAATTTCCCCATCCGCCCCTTCATCCAGCTTTATCGGGGCCGTCCGGCCTTGTTCGCCGGCGCCCCGATCCTTCCTTTTTCCGCCAACCGGCCGCTCCCGTCCGGGCCGCTCCGCCATGTCGTCGTCGTTCGCCCGCTGGATGCCGAGCTGTTCGCCAGTTGGGAACAGGCCTATGCATTGGCGGACATCAGCTTCAACCCGCCGGAAGCGGATGCCGAGACATCGCCCGGTCATCCCTTGATCAGTCCTGACGGGACCGATCTGGGCCATATCCACTGGTTGCCGGTGCGCCCGGGCATAGCGGCGCTCAAGAGCCTTTCATGGCTGCTGGCATCGGCCGCCGCGCTCTTCATCCTGTTTTTCCTCGCCGTCTCGCGCGCCATGTTGCGGACCCATGCGTCGTTGCTCGCCGGCCGGTTGCGGGCCGAACGCATCTCCAGGGATCGGGAGAATGCGACTCTGGCTGCGGAAGAGGCGCGCCAACAGGCGGAACAGGCGAGGGAGCAGATCGCCGCCATTGCAGAGCGGGAAGGGCGGGAACAGGCCGAACATCGCGAAGCGTTGCGAAACGCCGCGCATGAGGTCGCCAATCTTCTCTCCACCAGCGTGGGTGACCTGTCGGGATCCTTGCTGAGGCAGGCGGATCAGCTTGAAGCCAGCGCCCGCGACACGCTGGCCGCTCTCGCGGAACAGCTCACCGGGACGGCCCTGGTCCGCGACCGCAGCCGTGCGTCGGCGCAGGCCGTGCACGAGATCGAGGCGCATGTGCAGGAGTTGAGCGTGGCCATTGGCCAGATCCACACCCAATCGATCGCCACCCGTCAGAACATGGACAAGACGGAGGTCGAGGCTCGCGCGGTGATGGGCGCCAATGACCAGTTGCAAAGGGAGATAGAGGCGATCGACCTTGCTACCCGCACCATCCGGCAAATAGCGGGCCAGACGAACATGCTGGCCCTGAACGCCACGATAGAGGCTGCGCGGGGCGGCGAGGCGGGAGCCGGCTTTGCGGTCGTCGCCGGCGAGATCAAGACGCTGGCGAACAGGGCCGGCGACATGGCGGGCCAGATCGAGCGGCGGATCGAGGCGGTGAACGCATCCGCCTCCTCGATCGCGTCGCTGCTCAACCTGCTGAACACCGTCGTCCGCCAACTGGAGCGCAACGTGTCGGATGTGTCCCTGGCCGCCGATAAGCACCATCAGGGGGCCCGTACGATCCTGGCGAGCAGTCAGAGCGTCGGCGGCGACGCGCAAGCGGTGCACGACGCCATCAGCGCCATCGCCGCGGGCCTGGATGCGGTGAAGGCGAACGCCGAACATACGCTCAATGTGGGGGCGGCGGTCCGGTCCAGCGCCAGCGAGCTGAGGCAGCGGTTCGATCTGGTCATCGCCCGCCTGCGCGCGGCGTGAAGGAGTAATCATGCATCTTCGTATCTTCCCGGCCCTGACGGCCTGTGCCGTCATGCTGCCGCATTCCGCCTCTGCCGAGGACCTGCCGAACCCCATATCGGCGGCGGAGATCACCGTCATGGCGCAACGCCGCGAGGAAGCCATCCAGACCGTTCCCGTGGCGATCTCCGCCTTCGGCGAAGTCTTTCTCGACCGCACGCGGCTGGACGACGTCAAGGACATCGTCACCTTCACGCCCGGCTTTTCAGGCAATTCGGACGACAGCTATATCGACAGCATCGCCATCCGGGGCATCACCTCCAATGACTATGGCATTGGCGGCGATCCTTCGATCGGGATCTTCAAGGATGGGGTCTATCAGGGCAGGACAGGCGCTGCCGTGACCTCCCTGTTCGATGCCGCGCAGGCGGAAGCCTTGCGAGGGCCCCAGGGGTTCCTCTTCGGCCGCAATGCCATTTCCGGTGCGATCAGCATCGTGACCAACAAGCCGGATCCAGGGCGTATTTCCGGGCATCTCTATGTCGGGGTTGCCAGCTTCGACCGCAAGGATGCAGAAGGCGCCATCAACCTGCCGGTGGCGGAGGACTGGACGCTTCGCATTGCGGGCTATGCGACGGATTATGATGGCTGGATAGACAATGCCTTCACGGCCGGCCGCAATGATCGCCTGATGGGCGGCAACAAGCAGGCCGGCCGCGTCGCCCTGCGCTACAGGGCCGGCGATGCCGATGTCCTGCTGAGTGCCGAACATGAGCGTCGGCGGCTCGACGGCGCGCCTTATCGGGCATCCAATGACGATCGTGAAGTTCTCGACTATCTCAGCGAAGTCTTGCAGCGGGATATTATTATCCGGGGGTCTCGCCGCGACGTGGATACCGATCTCCTCAGGCCGCGTGACGATGGCGACATCACCAGCCTGACCGCGTCGATCGATCTCGATCTTGGATCGGCGCGCCTCAAAAGCCTGACCGCCTTTCGCAAGTCCGATTTCCATTATCTGGAGGACTATGACGGAACGGCGTTGCAACTGGGCAATTACGACCAGCGCCAGCATGCCCGCTATGTCAGCCAGGACTTCCGGCTGATGTCCAGAGACGATCGGCGCCTGACCTGGTCGGCGGGGGTCTCGCTCTATTGGGAGGATGTCGCGGCGCGCTTCGCCAACGAGGCTGCCGAAGATCTCGTTTGCACGGCGGGCTATGGCTATGCCGATTGCGACGGGATGACCATGGACCTTTACGGCGCGCCCTACCGGCCGGCGCCGGGCGGCCTGCTGACCGACATCAACGACGTGCGGTCCCGCAACCGCGGATGGTCCGTTTTCCTGGACACCAACTTTCATTTCTCGAAAGCGCTGGAGGCTGGCATCGGCATTCGATATGCGCGCGACCGCAAGCATTTCAGCATCGATGTGCTGCCCAGCCAAAGCAGCCTCGGCAATGTCTGGACCTTCACCTATTTCACCGATGGTCCCGTTTCTTCCAGCAAGAGCTGGGGCGGACTGACGCCACGCGCCTATGTGCGATATGCGGTGGGACCGGACATCAACCTCTACGCCAGCATCACCCGCGGCTACAAGGCGGGCGGATTCGGATCGTTCACGGTCGCCGCGCCTGTCCCGGTTGAGGCGTATCGGCTGGTGCCCGACGGAACGAAGCCCGACGCCTTCGCGCCGGAGACGATATGGAGCAAGGAGCTGGGGATAAAGGGCCTGGACCTCGCCAGGACGCTGAGCTTCGACATAACCGGCTTCCATTATCGCTATCGCAATCTTCAAACGGTTTATTTCGACACAGAAAGCCGGACCCAGCAGGTCGTGAATGTCGGCAGCGTGACCGGATATGGCGTGGAAAGCGCCCTCAATTGGAAGCCGAGCCGCTATTTCGACCTGTCGGGCCATGTGACCTGGACGCGAACCGAAAAGCAGGGCGACCGCGACTGTGGACAAAAAGACTGCGGCGGCCTGCCCAACCCGATCTGGTCGAGCGCGGGCGTCGCGACCGGTCATTATCCGATGGGCCCGGCCGAGATCTATTTGCAAGGCGAGTGGATGCACGAGGGGCGTCGAAGGGAGAGTTTCGACTGGCGGGGCATCACCCGACGGGAAGCTTATACGCAGATCAATCTGAGGCTGGGCTATGACAGCGGCAGGGGCGTCGAAATCGTCGCCTATGCGCAGAACCTGTTTGACGCCTATTTCGTCAGAGGGGTGGAAAATGGCGGCGATCTCACGCCCGCCAATAGCTGGGGCATCGCCCAGCCACGCAGCTTCGGCGTCGACCTTCGATTGCGGTTCCGGTGACGATCCGCGATTCCCACGGCGCACTCGCGACGATTGCGCCCGCCCGGTAACGCTGCCGGCCGCGGATACCCTTGCCGACTTGATCCCTCACGTCATGCCAGATCGAATGTGCTTGTGACGCGCGGTCAGCGCTGCACGACCTGTTCGGTCAGTCGGCGCAATCGGTCTCTTTGTTGTCATAACGTCTCCGAGCGCCGCATGCGGAACAGAAAATCTTTTTATTACAGAAAGATAAGTCTATATGCTTGGACCAGGATGTCTTTTGCAGAGGCACATGGTTCCGACGCTTTATGTTATGGGATAGAGGTCAGCGATACGCTCCAGACCGAATCGGGCTGCGGTCAACTACCCCTGGCTCCAATCGAAGCGCGCAGAGCGGGAGATCGGCAATGGCCTTGGGTTTCGGTGCCGTCGGGAAGGAGAATGATGGCCTCGTTCCCGTAGCGCGCGAGCGCATGGGCGGCGCCCGGCGTGCCGGCGATTGCGATGCTGGCGGTGAAGCCGAGGCGTTCAAGAAACGGCAGCAACCGCCGACAGAAGCGCGCCTCGCCGCCGAATAAATGGGTCGTCCCCGTGAGATCGAGCCAGAGGCCGTCGGGTCCAGAGACGCAGGCTGTCGGCGTCCAATGCGCGACCGCGTGCAGCGCCAGCCGATCCAGCCAGGCCTGGTCCGCCACTGGCTGCGCGTCGCGTACCTCAAGGTCGGTCACCAGCGCTCGCGCATGGGCGGCGGCCATGCCGGGGCCAAGGCCAAGTTCCAGCGCAAGCGGACAGGCGGCGGTCACGACGTCTCGTTGCCCGGTGCGCGTGATAAGGACGGTGGGCTTCCCCCAGAGCGTCGCCCATGTGAGCGCGGATACGGGGAGCGATGCTGCGCGGCCGCCACCGTTATCGGCGGGCATGGCCTTGAATGGATGCTCGGCTGCTTCGCTGCGCCGTCCCATCTCGCGCATGGTCGGCCGTTGTTGCGCTGGCATGGCGTCGATATCGGCCTGGGTTGGCCGACTACCGAGCGCGCCATCGCACGCCCAGCGGGCGCCGGGACGCCAGCCGCCCGCCTTGGGGACGGAACAGGCGCCAGGATTATCGTCGATCGGCGGTGCGAAGCGCGGTGCGACCGGGGCAGGAGCCGGCTCAGGCAGCCTGGCGGGCCGCTCTGCCTTCCGCAATCGCTCTATCGGGAGCTGCGGCAGGTAGAGCGAGGCGACCCGTGTCATCGCACGCCTCCAGTTCGATAGAGAAGGGATTGCTGTTCCGCTGCCGGACAAGCTCGACTGACCAACGCGGCCGACCAAGGCCGGCATGGGGGAGGGGGCTCGACGGCGCAGCACCGATGCGCCAGCGCGTCATCGCCGAGGAGAGGCCGCTCAACGGGCAACGCTCGCGGCTGCGATGGCGGCGGAAAAGCAGCATAGGCGTCTTGCCGTCGCAGGCCGCCAGCTGAAGCCGGCGGGTCGCGGTCTGGTCGGCCGCCTTCACTTCCGCGACCACGCAGGCGAGCGATCCATCGCGCAGGCCATCTTCGGCAAGCGCCAGGACGTCGGAATCCTTGCGGCCCTGGGCATAGAGGATCTTGTCAGGGCTAAGGCCGATCTGCTCAAGGCCCGGCGCATAAAGGTCGAAACGCGTCACGGCCCAGAGGATGGTTAAACCGGGCTTCGCGCAAAAGCGCGACGCGATTCCGGCGGCAAACAGCGTGGCGCAGCCATCATCGGTGAGCTGGCCGAGGCAGCAGCGGTTTCATGCAGTCCCGCGCCATCGAGACCATGATCCGCGAGGCGCTCGTCCAGCTCGGGCAGTCCGAAGGCCAGAGCCGGCCCGCGGGCGGTGCGGGCGTGCGCCAGGCTTGCGCGGAGCGCGGCAAGCTGATCGACCTGCTTATGGTCGAGGGAAAGGGACAAGCGGGCATGGGAACGACGACTCAAAATGTTCCCTATATGTTCCTTTGAATCTGTCCGCTCGTCAAGCGGCATGACTCTCGGCTCGTCTGAGACTTAGGCGAGGAGGTGTAGGGTCGAGGCATCTCGCTCGCCATTGAACCATCGTTTGAGGGCATCGTCGAGCAGCGGCGGCCCACCCGCCGCAGCGAACAGGGTGAGCGACGAGCGGAGCTTCATCGCGTCGACCGAGCCGAAGACAGCAACCGGGTCATTGTCACCCAGCTTTTGAAGCGCTTTTATGCATTCGAGATAGCGCGAACCCAAGACCGGATGACTGAGATAGGCTCGGGCTTCTGCAAGCGTGGCGATCCCATAATAGTGCGCGGTCGGGCTTCGGCCCAGGCCGCGGAGCTGCGGAAAAATATACCACATCCAATGGCTGCGCTTGGCGCCGGCCCGGATCTCGGCAAGCGCTGTGTCATAGATATTTGCCTGAGCCTCGAGAAAGCGGGCGGGGGTGGCGTCCTGCGTCATAGCAGCGCGGCTTGCGCCGGCGGCGCGCCATAGACCTGGATCACCGGCAGGCTGCCCTGCGGCAGCCGTCCCAGCACGTGTTTCGCGGGCACGGTGGGATCGAGCCAGTGCCCCCATTGATCGTGAGTGAGCGGAATAATCTGGCGGTGGTGATAGGGCGACACGTCGGGTCCGGCGTTCATGGTGAGCATCGTGAAGGCTTCTCCAGCCGGGCTTTCGCGCCAAATGCCGGCGATGCAGAACCAGTCATGATCCTTCATCGTGAACAGCCATTTGTCGAGGCGTTTATCCTTTGGGCGAGGCACCGGCGGGTCGGTGAACTGGTAGAAGCCGTCCGCCAAGATGAGAGCGCAGTGGGATCTCAACTCGCGGCCCTCGGTGCGGAAATTATAGATCGGTTTGCCGCGGTTGCCCGGCCAGCTCCATCTACGGTTGACCAGTTCGCCCATGCCCCGCGCGCCCTCGACGCTGCGCACGATCGGCGCCATATCGGTCATCCTGATATCGTCGCGCGCCGGCACATTGGGCTTGCCCTCGGGCATCTTGATCCTGATCTTGAGGTCTTCGAAATCCTCGACGATCGAGGCGATATCCACCTTCAACCGGTAATCGTTGCACATAGGCTCTCCGCGCGGGTTTCCTCAGCTTGCCCTTGGCGTCCGTTCGCTTTATGTTCTCACCATGGACTCGAAAGCAACTCCCTTCGACTCCGACGCCCTCGGAAGTCGCCGTGCCATCATCCGACGCAACCCGGATGATGCCCGAGAAATTGAGATGATTGAAGCGGCCTGGGGTTCCAACCCGCGCTTTGCCGACGGCGTCTCCTACGAGTTCATCCGATCGGAAGGCAAAAGCTTTCCCAGCAACCGCTGTCTCGTTCCAGCCTCCGAGTTCCACATCCGCAACGGTGAGAAGAAGTCCCGCGCCTTCCGCGAGGACGGCAATTTCTTCTATCTCGCCGCCATCTGGGAACCGCCGATGGGGGACTGGCCAGTGAGTTACCGCATCCTCACCGTCGACGCGAACCCTGACGTCATCCGTTATCAGGGCCGCCATGGCGCGATCATCGAACGGCGGCAGGTCATGCAGTGGCTGGATTTGCTGGTTCCGCAAGAGGAACTGCTTGTGACGCCGCCCGGCGACATCTTCAAGATCGAGGAAATCCTGACCAAGCCGGTGCAGACGAGCCTCGCGCTTTGATCGGCCAGAGCAGACGATAACGCCGATGGCCATGATGCTTCCCCTCGATTTGCCGCCGCCGCCGCGCGAGCCGGTGCTGCCTGGGTTGACCCAGGAGGAGGGCTTCATCACAGCGGAAGAAGAACGCACCTTAATCCATGGGATCGATGGTGCAGGGCTCACGCCTTTCCTCTTTCAGCAGTGGACTGGCAAACGGCTCACCAAGAGCTTCGGCTGGAGCTATGATTTCCAGACGGGCAAATTCGGACCGTGCGAGCCCATCCCGGACTGGGCGATGACCGCCAGGACGCGCGCCGCGCGGTTCGCGGGGCTGACACCGGACGAACTCGAGCAGATGCTGCTGATCCGCTATGACCCAGGCGCGGGCATTGGCTGGCATCGCGACCGTGCGGCGTTCGAGCATGTGATCGGCATCTCGCTGGGAGAACCTGCCACCATGCGCTTCCGGCGGCGCACGGGCACAGGCTTCAGCCGGGCAAATGCGATGCTTGCGCCGCGCTCCATCTATCATATGAGCGGGCAAGCCAGGTATGACTGGGAGCACAGCATCGCGCCCATGGAGGCCCTGCGATGGTCGATCACGTTCAGGAGCCTGCGGAAGCCGATCTTGTAGCGACACGCAGCCGTAACGTTAGGAACCAGACCCTGCTTTGCTGGTTAGCCCGTCATCGATCCGCGCATCTTTGCCCCCCCCCCTCGCGCGGTTCGATGATATCGGCGGCCCGTCAGTTCCCCGACTGGCGGGCCGCCTTCATGTCGTAGAGGGCAGGCTGTATGGCGCCCAGACTGAAGCTCTTCCGGACACCAATCGGCTTTCATGACGCCTATGTCGCAGCAAGAGCCAGAAGGCGGCGTTGAAGGCCTGGGGAGCCGACGCCGATCTCTTCGCGCGAGGCATTGCCGAAAGGATCGACGATCCAAAGCTTTTGGCGGAAGCGGCCGAAAAGCCCGGCACCGTCATCAAGCGCGCCCGCGGGACCGCTGCCGAACATCTGGCCTCGGCGGACAAGTCGATGAAGGCGACGCCGCGCAAGGCAGAGGGCAGGGTGATCCCTGCGAAGCCTCCAGCAAAGCCCCGGCCGCGATCCAGCCGAACGGCGCTGGATTTGGCGGAGCAGAAACTGGACGACTATCGCCGGTCCCTAGAGGCGCGCATTGCGGAGGTGGAGGAAGAGCGCGCCCGCATCGGAACGCAGATTGCCAAGGTGCGGAAAGAGGGTAGGGAACTTACCGATAAATTTCAGGCAACGATCGATAAAGCCTGCGCTAAATATGAGGACGCGCTGGACCAATGCGCCGGCAGGGATGATAGGGTCTGACGGGCCTTGAAGGAGCGTCGCGATCCGACAAATGGAGCCGAGCATGGCTGACGACATGTTGACCGACGATGAAAAGGCCCTCTTCACCCTTGCTCTGGTCGAACAATGCGTGCGCAACAACGGGCTGGAGAATCTCCATGGGGGTGACGCCCAGCAACTCGAGCGGCGATTATAGCGACGTCAAGGTCATCACGCCCTATGGCGAAATTCCTTGGACCAATCTCTCGCGCATTTCCGAAGAGGAAATGAAGGCGCTGATGATAGAGGTGACGAACAAGGTCTTCACCTTCCTTACGCGCGGCGACGACCTGATGACACTGGGGCCGGCGGCGCGATGGAACAGGCCGGAGCTCGAGCAAGGACTGCTGTCGAAGGCGGATCGTCGCGCGGCCCAGCGCGGGCGCCGATGAAGGCGATATTACCGTAAAGATTTCTATATGCACGAATTTGTGCCATTGTAGAGTGATCTTCTTGCCCAATCTGGATACCGATGATTGGCCGATTCCAGAATGACGGCTTAACCGCATGCGGCTCGGCAAAGCTGTCCATCTGGTCGTTAAGAAAGCCGCCGCGCTGCAATCGGCCAAACCAGCATCAATGAGGATAGCCGCTCGCGAGGTTGCTGCTAAGATCGTCGCCATGGAACGCTATCTGGACGAACTCGACGATATTCTGCTTAACCAGTTCGATGACGGGATGCTTCTGTCGGAACTGGACGGCTTCCTGACCGGCATCATCCTCAGTCCAGATCTCATCAACCCGTCCGTCTGGTTCAAACACATATGGGGTCCAGACACTCCCAAGTTTGACGACGCTGCCGGGCTCCAAACTTTCTTCGATCTGGTGATGCGCCATTACAACGAGATTTTGGCCTCCCTTAATCATCCCGGCGAATATGAACCGATATTCGAGGTCGATACCCGCACCAATGAAACGCTGTGGGAGCTTTGGATCGAGGGTTTTTCCAAAGCCATGAAACTGGCTCCCAAAGGGTGGAACCGTATCAGGGCCAGCGATGACGAAGGACCGAAAGCAGCGCTAGCGGGAATTTCGGAACTCGCAGCTTTTTCAAGTGGCCGAGTCACGTTGAAGGAGGTCGAGGAAGACCAATGGGACAGGGAAGCTCCTCATCTCATTCCCATCTGGGTCCAGTTGCTGCACGAATGGCGGCTGGAGAATGACCAATACAGGCCGGTTTCCGTGAAGGGTGACAAGGTAGGACGCAACGATCCTTGTCCGTGCGGATCAGGCAAAAAATACAAAAAATGTTGCGGTCTGAATTGATTTCCCTGGCACCACGATGTGCAGGGAAAGCCTGCGCGGTTGCGGCAAAGCTGCCGGGGCAAAACCGAACCTTTGTGAACGTTCAAGCGCCAATCTATCACTCACAAGTCCGGCCGTCGCTTTCCAAGGTTAGCTTATCGAGGACGGCTTCTGGCGGCAGCCCAGACATCTTGCCCGTGCGTCGTGGCAGCCAATTGCAGAAAGCAACGGGAAACTGTCTACGTCGCTTGTGGCCCGAGCGATGTTCTTCCGGCAAAAGGCGGGAGAGGCTCGCGCCACGCCCGCCTTTTGCGTGCAGACGGCTGTGGATTCAGGCCCCGAACCCGCCGTCGATCGTCTGCAGCGATCCCGTGATCATCGCCCCGTGCGGCCCAGCGATGTAAGCGGTTAGTTCGGCGACCTCGTCCGGCCGCACGTGACGCTTGATCGCCATGAAGCTGTGCATGGTTGCTGCCATCGGTCCGTCGGCGGGGTTCATGTCACTGTCGGTGGGGCCTGGCTGAATGGAATTCACCGTAATCCCGCGCGGCCCCAAATCCCGCGCCAATCCGCGCACCATGCCTTGTACCGCCGACTTGGTGAGCGCATAGGCAGCCCCGCCTGCAAACGGCATGCGATCGCCATTGACCGATCCAATGACGATGATGCGGCCGTTTTCGTTCATGCGGCGCGCGGCCTCCACGGCGGCGTGGTAGGGTGCCCGCACGTTGACGTCGATCATGTGATCGACGGCGTCAGCCTCGATCTCCAACGGGTCTCCGAGAACCAGCGCACCGGCGACGACGATCAGCACATCGAGCGCGCCGCGCCCGGCCACCGTGGTGATCAGTTCACTGCGGTCGGCGCTATCGGTGCGAATTGCGGTGGCGCCGGTTTCGCTCGCCAAGTCCTCGGCGGCCTGACGCGAGCCCGCATAAGTGAAGGCAACAAGACCATCGGTTGAGGCAAGGCGACGTACGATGGCGGCACCGATGCCACGGCTTCCGCCCAGGACGAGTATGTTCTTGCCGGTAAAATCGTTCATGACACATCTCCAAGGTTCAGGTTGGGGCCGAAGTAGGTGGTCGCATTCGCTGCTTCCGGCCTCTGGACCTCAAGATGAACCTGCTGCATTGTTCGCACTAGACGGCGAAAATTGGTTCTAACTGACGGAATACCCGAACAATGATGAAGCTTGAGGGAGTTGTCGCCTTCGTGATGACCTCTGAGGCCGGCTCGATCAGCATGGCCGCTCGACGCCTTGGACTGGCCAAATCCGTGGTCAGCGAGCGCCTTGCCGAACTCGAACGCACGCTCGGCACCACGCTGATCCAGCGCTCCACCCGCAAGCTCTCGCTAACCGGCAGCGGGCTGACCTTCCTGCCGCGGGCGCAGCGCATCCTTCGCGAAGCAGAGGAGGCGACTTCAGAGCTCGCAGCACGCAGCGGCAAGCTGGTTGGCCCCTTGCGCATTTCCGCGCCGGTCGGCTTCGGCATTCTCCACTTAGGGCCCGCAGTGGGGCGCTTTCTGCGCGATTATCCCGAGATCGAGCTTTCGCTCGAACTCGACGACAGTTTCGTCGATGCCGCGACCGGAGGCTTCGATGCTGTCCTCAGGCATGGCGCGATGGGCGATGGACGCCTGATCGCGAGGCGGCTCGCGAGCAGCCGGCGGTTACTGGTCGCCTCCCCAGGATATCTCGACAGAAACGGCACTCCTGCCACGCTCGGCGACCTTGAACGCCATAGCGCCATCCTATACTCGAACCGCGCAAGCGACTGGCGTTTCTCCGCGCTGGAAAATGGACGAAGCCGCTCAGACGGTGGCTGGTCGGTGGTCCGGCCTCGCGCGGCGCTGCGCGTCAACAGCGGCCTCGTCATGCGCGATGCGGCCATGGAGGGTCTTGGCATTGCCCTGCTGCCAACCTTCTTCGTCCACAACGCGCTGGCCAGCGGCGCGCTCATCGAAGTGAATATCGGACTGCAGGCCGAAGGTGCCGAATTGTTTCTGGCTTACCCCAAGGACCACGGCGCCGCCGCCAAGATCCGCGCGTTCGGTGACAGCTTGCGGCGCAGTTTCGGTACGCCACCCTATTGGGAAAAGCCATGATGGCTACAGGTCGAACGCTCCAGAATAGGCCGAGCCTTTTTTGGTCGCTGAACGGCGAATTCAGGTTCGCTGGTTGCGGATGGTCAGCTTAGGGCGCGACATGCGCCGCACCAGAGAGCAGAGTTTTGTTCATCCTCGACGCAGGCGCGGCGCCAGCATGCCGGTTCTTGCGCGGTAGCGGACATAGTCTTCTCCGAACGTGCCCACCAGGTCGCGCTCCTCGAACCGGATCGCCACCAGCATGAAGGTCGACATGCCAGTCGCGAACATCAGGTGCCCGAGCGTCATATATGGCGTCGCCCAAAAGGCGATGAAGAAGCCGGAATAGAGCGGATGGCGCACCAGCCGGTAGAAGAACGGTGTGCGGAAGACCGCCAACCGCCGAGCACGGCCGTGCACATGGTCCCAACTCTGCTTCAGCCCGAACAGTTCGAAATGGCTGATGAGAAATGTGCTCAGCAGCACGATCAGCCAGCCGAGGCCGAAAACCGCCCAGAGCAGCACGGCGCCGCTACCGCCGACTCGCCACAGCACGTCCGGCACCGGTTGCCAGAGCATGAACAGCAGGATGAGGGCGAGGCTCGCTGCCAACACGTAGATGCTCCGCTCGATCGGCTCGGGCACCAGCATGGTCCAGAGCCGCTTGAAGCCGGGCCGCGCCATGATGCTGTGCTGCAGGGCGAAGGCCGTGATGAGCAGCAGGTCGACGAGGACGGCAATGATGACGGGAGCGCCGCCGCCATGATCGACACTTTTCGGCAGGATCGGCAGCCCTGCGACGAATGCGATGAGATAGAGAAAGGTCGACAGGAAGACCGCATAGGCGATCGCGCTGAATGACAGAAAAGCCAGCCGCTTCATGATCCATACTCCCCAGGGGATTGCGTTGCGCGCCTGCAGCTGCTGCGGAACGCCCTTTGGAGCGCCCCGCAGCGGAGGTTCAGGCAATGAGGCGCAAAGAGAAGTGCGCGAGGAGCTGAAAGAGCAGCGCAAGCTGCATCGTCGACGCGAAGATCGCGAGACCGACAGCATAAGCAGCGGTTCCCGCCCAGGTTGACAGCCATTTCATCGGATGTCCTTTCAGTAGTAGAAATAGGGATCCAGCACCCGGATCTCGGTGATGCTGTCGACGGGCAGGCCCGTCCGGTCCGCCGCGGCTTCGATTGCCGATGGAGTGGGGGCGTCGTACACGCAGAAGGTCTTCTGCTTGTCCATCGAGACGAAGCTCTGCACCCAGGTCACTGATCCCTGCGCATTCTGGTCGACGACGTTGAGGCAAGCACCTGCGCCATCGCTGTTGCACGGGATGTGGAGACCCGACGGGAAGGTACGTTCGACAATATAACGTGGCATGACAATATTCCTTTGCTTTCTTGAGCAAGGGCTGGATCGTCGAAATGCTGGGCTGCCGCATCGGCGGGACTCCCTATTTTGCGGGAACCGCTTCCCCATTTTTGATCTCCCTATTTTCGCCGCGCCCGTTCTTGTATTGTAGCGCCCGCAATGCTGCTGGAGCGCGATCATATCCTCGACGAACTGGACGAGCTTGGGCGCGACGCGCTCGCTGGCCAGGGCCGGGTCGTGTTCCTCGTCGGCGAGGCTGGCATCGGCAAGACCAGCGTGCTGCGCGCAGCCGCCGTTCGGCTCGAACCGCATTTGCGGCTCCTCTGGGCCGCCTGCGAAGATCTGAGCGCGGCCGAGGCGCTCACGCTGCTGCGCGATCTGCCCGTCATCGAAGCCGACGCGCTTGATCGCGCGAATGACAGCGGCTCGCGGCTTGCACTGTTCAATGAGGCGATCGCGCGCCTGCGCGATGTACCGACCACCCTCCTCATCGAGGATCTGCATTGGGCTGACGACGGCAGCATTGACTTCGTGCGCTATCTCGGCCGTCGGATCGCGGACCAGCCGCTTCTCCTCATTATCTCGTCCCGTAATGAGGATCTGGCTGCGCGCGTGCGCCTGGGTCGCGCCGCCAACGATCTTCCGCCCGCGTCGCGCCGCCGGTTCGACCTGGCCCGCCTGTCCTCTGCGGCCGTCGGCAAGCTTGCCGCAGCGCATGGCCTCATCGGATCGGCCATTCATGAAGTGACGAACGGCAATCCCCTTTTGGTCACCGAAATCCTTGCCAATGGCGGCAGCCGATCGAGCTCGATCGATGACCTTGTCGTCGGTCGCGCCGATCGCCTTGACGAAATGGCGCGCGACTTTCTGGACTATTGTTCGATCATCCCGCGCCGGGTGTCGTTGGATCAGGTGGAGGCACATGGCACGCCGGACGATGCCCTAACCGCCTGCATGGAAACGGGCCTGCTGTTGACGGATGGCGCCGGTCTTGCGTTTCGGCATGAGATCACGCGACGCGCGGTCGAAGACGCGCTGTCTCCGCTCAAGCGCAAGCAGCTTCACAGCCGCGAGCTGGCCCGGCTGGAAGCGGCAGGCGCCAGTGCGGCGCGGCGCCTGCATCATGCGATCGGCGCGAACGATCTAGACACCATTCGTAGGCTCGCGCCGCTCGCCGCCCGACATGCTTCGTCGCTTGGTGCTCACCGCGAAGCCGCACGCGCATGGGGCGCTCTGCTTAAACGAGAGGCGGAAGATCTTAATCCGGAGCATTGCCAACAATATGCCTATGAGCTGCACGTGACTGCCGACACGGCCGGCGCGATCGAATGGCAGGAGCGCGCTCTGGCCATTCACCGCGCGGCCGGCGATGCGCTGCGCCAAGGGGACGCGCTGCGCTTCCTGTCCCGATTACATTACGTCAATGGCGACCGTGTGCTTGCCGATGAAGCCGGCGAGGCCGCCGTCACCCTGCTCGAGCCTCATTCCGAAACGCCGGAACTGGCGCTTGCCTATGCCAATTTGGCGCATCTCGCGATGCTTGCCGATCAACCGCGCGAAACGGCGCTGTGGAGCGAGAAGGCAATCCCCATCGCGCATCGGCTCGGGCGCAAAGATATCCTCTCCACTCTGTACAACAATTACGGAACGGGCCTGCAATATTCCGATCTGGAGCGCGGCCTCGACCTGCTCGATCAGAGCATCGCGCTCGGGATCGCTTCCGGCAGTCAGGAGCATGTCGCGCGCGCATACACCAACAAGGGGTGGGTGCTCATGCAGTGCCGCAGGCATGGGGAAGCACTGTCCATACACGACGAGGGCATCCTTTATTGCCGGGAGCGCGATCTTGATCCCTGGCGCGATTACATGCTGGGCGGCAAGGCACTGAGCCTGCTCGACGTCGGTCGCTGGGGCGAGGCGCGCGAGACGGCGGAGCCCGTCGTGCTTGATCAGAACAACAGCTATTTGATGCGCAATCCGGCGGTGCGGGCGCTCGCTCTGCTCGCCGTGCGGCGCGGCGATCCCGATCTCGAGCGGCTGGTCGAGGAACTGCGCGAACATATGGCCCGCGGTCGCGAAGCACCCCGCTTCACCAGCCTGGCACTGATCGTTGCGGAACATTGCTGGGTCAGCGGACTCGATCCCTCCGAGGCACTTGCGCTCCTTGAAGAAGCACAGGGGCTGCTGGCACCCGACAGCAGTCGCTGGGATCGAGCCGCACTCTGGTTCTGGCGCAGGAAGCTCGGCGATGCGCAAGACCCGCCCGCGGATATCCCCGTGCCATTCGCCTGCCTAGCGAAAGAGGACATCGTCGGCGCGGCAAAAGCTTTCTCGAAAATTGGATTACCGTTCGAGCAGGCTCTCGCATTGATCGAAGGAGATGAATTGCAGGCGACGCAGGGCCTGGCCATCCTTGAGCGTCTCAGCGCGACCGCCAGCGCCGCACGGGTGCGGGCGGATTTCATTCAGCGGGGCATCCGGCGTGGCGTTCGCGGTCCTCGCGCTTCGACCCGGAACAATGGCTTCGGCCTGACGAGGCGTGAGGTCGACGTACTGAATGCGATCGACAAAGGCATGACCAATCGTCAGATCGGCGAACGCTTGTTCGTATCGGCCAAGACCGTTGATCATCATGTCTCCGCCATCCTCGGCAAGCTCAATGCGCGTACCCGCGGTGAAGCGGCAGCAATTGCGAGAGAACGAGGTTTGTTGGCATCCTGAACGTGCCGTCAATCTACCCGTTATCGTTAATATTGTGCCATTTCGCCAACAATGCCGCCTTTTCCACTTCGGTTTAGCCTATGGGGCGCTGCCGTTCCTTAGGTTATCTCGAACGGCAGTGACTGGGTCGCAAGTGGTTTGAAGGCTTCTCGGTTCACCAACCGATCAACCGGGCGGTCAGTGTCTGTTCGTCAGGCGAGCGGCCGCCATGGCTAGCGCCATCGCCCCGGCTGGACGCAAGACTAAAAATCCATGCGTCCGCCCGATCTTGGCATCTCGTCATGATCGGTGATCCTGTCGCAGATGATGTGGATGACCTCGCCCTCCTTCAGCCGTCCTTAAAACTAAGCGATATCCAGACAATGAAGGGCTTTGGCGGACTGAAACTGACCAGCCGGCTTTCCTCTCCGAAACCAGTTTCCACACTTGGCGTGAAAGCCCAACAGCGGTAGTCCTAAGCAGAGAAGGAGACGAACGTGTGAAGATTAGGCTAGGTTGATCGCGCCTGAGGGCGCGCCCGGCGGACGCGCCCGTTCGTTTTCAAGCGTTTGAATTTTACATCTTGTAGGACAAGCGCAGATAGCCGAACTGCCCCGGCACGTCGTAGCTGGTCGTGTCGAAATTCGCGCCGTCGCATGTTCCGCAAAGCGGCGGATCCTTATCGAACACATTGTTGACGCCGATTGTCAGGCGGGTGCGATGATCCAGCCAGTCGGGCGAGAAATAGGCCTGGATGTCCCCGTAGAAGGTCGCCTTCATGACATGGCCGTCGCTTTCAGTGACCTTGCTGAGATAGCGGCCGGTGAAGGACAATCCATAGCTTTCGGTTGAGTAGTCCAGCGTGGCGTTCGCCTTGAAATGCGGATAGGCCTGATCGCTCGCCCCGCACCGCTCCGTACCGGCGCACTTGATCGTCGGCGCGCCCAGATCAGCTGGGGGCTTGATGTTGTACTTCAGCAAATAAGCGGCGTTGATGTTGAGACCGATGGAGCCGTTGCCGATCATCTTCGAGCGGTAGTTCAGAGTGCCGTCGATCCCGTCGGTTTCAATCGCGTTGAGGTTCTGGAGCACGCCGTCGATACCCGCGACCGCACCGCTGCCGGTACGGGTGATCGCGGCACAGCTGATCGGATCGGCCTCGAACGCGCAACGCTGGAGTGTGAGCGTGGCGGGCACCGAGTCAATCGCATTCTTCAGCTTGATCGTGTAGTAATTGACCTCGATGCTGAACGCGCTGGCGAAGCTGTCGCGGGCCCAGGCCGGGCTATAGACGCCGCCTGCGGTCCAAGTCTTGGATGTTTCCGGCTTCAGACCCGTAAAGCCCTGCGAGAAAACGCCCAACTGACCGCCCTGCGGTTCGGCATAGCTGCCGCTGGCAGGGACGCCATTGGCAATGCAATTCGCCCGGACGGTCGCGTTGGTCTGCCATGGGCTGCCCGGCACATTCGTGCAGGGATCGTTGATCGTCGCGTCAGTGCGGGAACGGCCGGCATAGAGTTCACCAATGCTGGGCGCGCGAAGGCTTTCGGCATAACCGCCGCGCAGGAGCAGATCACGGGTCGGCTTCCACAGGCCCGAAACCGTGTAGGTGGTGTTGCTGCCGAAGCTGGAATAGTTGGAATGGCGCACCGCGCCGTTCAGTTCCAACTTCTGGAAAAAGGGCGTGTCGGACAGGATGGGGATGCGCAGTTCGCCATAGAATTCATCGACATTGAAGCCGCCGCGTGCAGGGCTGGTCGGCACGTCCGCCCCCAGGCCCGCTGTGATGATCGGGTCGGGAGTATAGTATGCCTGCTGATCGCGATGCTCATAGCCGACAGCGAAGCCCACCGCGCCGCCAGGCAGGTCGAACAGGTCGCCCGACAGGTTGGCAGTGACGTCCCACAATTCCTGTTCGCTGCGGTCGCGCTCGTCGAAGGTCACATAATCGAGCATTGCCTGAGTTATCGACCCGGCGCCGCCGAAGATGTTGAACGGCACGCAAGCGCCGGTACAGGCGCCGACTGGCCCCAGCGCCTGGGCGAGCCTGGCGGCGTTGAGGTTGCCGGTGAAGACTTGGTGCGCATTATTGGTGCCATAGCTGCCATTGACGTCCCAATACCATTTATGATCGCCGACATCGAACGTGCCTTCCAGCGTGGCCGCCATTGTGAGCGTATCGACTTCCTGGCTGAAGATGCGCGGTCCGCCCTCTACGAAGCGGCGGCGGATCGTCGAATAGTTAGCCGATCCCGGATCGGCCGAGAGCGTGACGCCAAATGGATTATAGGGGTTGCTGGCATCGACCGAGATCGTGTCCAGCAGGTTGCCGTTACCCGCATCGGGCCCGATGAACAGCGGTAGGAACGCTGCTTGCGTGGTCGACTCGCGGTGCTGATAGACCAGCCTTGTCCGCAGGCTGACAGCGTCGGAAAATTCAAACTTGCCGTTCAGAAAGGCGCCATAACGCTTCGAGGGCGTCAGCAGATAATTATAAGGCGCGAAGTTGAAAGAGTCCGTTGCGGACACATAGGGGCGATAGTCGCTCAGCACCGGCGCGCGGCCTATGATCGGATTGCTCAACGTCAGGCTTTGTCCCAGCACGTCGTAGCGGCCGTTGGGCGTGGCGCTCGAACAACCGCCATCCGCGCAACTGCTACCGCCGGCGGCGGGCCATTGCGAGATCGAGCGGTCGGCGGTGCTGACGCCTTCCTGCTTCACATAATTGCCGCCAAAGACGATCGAGACGCGATCGGACTGGATGCCGTAGCTGGCGTTGATGTCGTAGGTGTGTCCGTCGCCCTGACGATAGGTGCCGAACTGGGCCGACATGTCGAGGCCCTTTTGCGACTGGCGGGTGATGATGTTCACCACGCCCGCGACCGCGTCCGAGCCATAGAGCGGGGAAGCACCCGACTGCAGCACTTCCACCCGCTCAATCATGCTCTGCGGAATGGTGTTGAGATCAACCGAGGCCGGAATGCCGCCAGCCGCCGATCCGTTGACGTAGCGCATACCGTCGACCAGCACGAGTGTCCGCTTGGCACCCAGATAGCGTAGGTCAATTTCGGCTGAACCCGAACTCACGCCGGTGCCGTCGGGCGGCCCACCGATATTCCCCGCATTGTTAGTCTTGGTGTTGAGGCCGCCTGCGGCGCTTGGGATACGTTGCAGCACGTCGGCGATCGAGGTCAGGCCGGTCCGCGCGATGGATTCCTGATCCACCGTGACGATGGGTTTGTCTTGTTCGGTGGGATCCCGGCGAATGCGCGATCCGGTGACGATGATGGCGTTGCCGTCATCGGCCTGCGGAACAGCGGACTGCGCTAATGCCGGCGCAGTCGCTCCAAGAACCGAAAGCATGACGCCGCAATACAAGGTATTTTTCAATCGCATGATTTTACCCCTTGACCGTCGTTCCCTGGAGTGGAGTGTTGCTGCTCTGCTACCGGCTGGCAATCGCACTTCTGTTGCGGCGCACAACCTATGTCGTTTTTTTGCAATATGTTGCTACTTGGCAACAAACTGTTTGTCGCGTCTTTTCCACGATTGAACAGGCCGCCCGCTTTGCTCATGTTCGTCATGAAGAGTTGATCGAAAAGCTACAGATTGTAGCAACCCTTCTGGAGCGTAAAAGAATCCCGCTCTCGCATGCGCTTGCTGAAGCACCGGCGTCAAGGATACGGTGGCCGTGGTGGCTAAGAGCATAGAGACTAATCCGGCATATTACTTTTCAGGTTAGGCACGCCATCAATCCGAATATATTTATCTCGACGACTATTTTGATGGATTTGCTATTTTTGACTAGCTTCTGTCACAGCTCCTAATGGTGGATTTCGGTGAGGAGCCAGGAAACCTCAGATTTCCGTGCCCTCTGCCAATGTCAGTGCGTCCTCTACATCCACCCCGAGATATCTGACCGTACTTTCGATCTTCGTATGTCCCAGCAGGATCTGGACCGCTCGGAGATTTCCAGCAGCTTTGTATATGATCGACGCCTTGGTTCGCCGCAGGGAATGGGTACCGTAATCCTCGCTCGGCAGTCCAATTCCTGTGACCCATTCGTCAACAAGACGGGCATATTGCCGTATGCTGATGTGGGTCGTGTGGTCGGTGCGGCTCGGGAAGGCGAAATCCTCGAGGGATCCCCCTCGTAGCTCAAGCCATTTGAGGGGGCTGGCCCGAACATCGTCCATCAGCTCAAACTGGACTGGCCTTCCGGTCTTGTGCTGAACGACGGTGGCCCGGGTGCGAACTTTCCGATCACAAACGATATCGCTGATCCTGATCTTCACCAGGTCCAACCGCGCAGCTTGCTATCGATGGCGAGATCGAAGATGGCGCGATCCCGGATGCGCCCATGTTGGTCGAGAAAGAAGCGGATCGCCCAAATCTAACGGGGTTTCAGCGCTCGTTTCGCGCCAAGCTTGCGTCCGGCGTTCCATGATACTCTCTGCCGAGCGGCGGGATCAAATTCTGATAATCCCATGACACGTCTCCTGTGGCCATGATGGCCGCAGGAATAACGCTTCAAAATAGGCCGACCCTGTGCCGACATTCATCTGCCCATATTTGCTCTTCAGGTGCGGACCGGCCGCTCCTTGCCACCGACTACAGCCACTGCTATCTTACCTCTGTCTTACTGACGGAGGCCGCCATGGGCATTCAGGAACGGATCACCACCACGCTTTCAACTAAAGGGCAGGTTATCTTGCCCAAAGCGATCCGTGAACAGAAACACTGGACGGCGGGCACCAAGCTGATTGTGGAAGAAACGGACGAAGGCGTGCTCCTGAAAGCTGCGCCTGTTTTTGCCGCCACGGATATCGAATCTGTCTTTGGGTCGCTACGATCAACAAAGCCCGCTCTCTCTATCGATGAGATGAATATGGTCATATCGGAGGAAGCAAAGCGGCGTGCGCGGGATTGATACCAACATCGTCGTCCGCTTGCTGACCGCTGACGATGAAAAACAGGCGAAGGCAGCCCGCAGCATCGTTGATGGGAACGAAATTTTTCTCGGCGTAACAGTGCTTTTGGAGGCAGAATGGGTGCTGCGCGCGGGTTATGGCTTCGCGCCAGACGAAATTGCTCGCGTGCTACGTGGCCTAGCCGGCCTTCCAGGAATGCTGGTAGAAGAACCTGCCCGTATAGCATTAGCCCTCGACTGGATGGAACAGGGAATGGATTTCGCCGACGCCCTTCACCTTGCGCGATCCGCACAATGCACTGAATTTCTGACTTTCGACCGCAAGTTCGCCAAGCGCGCTGCAAAATTGGACGCGATCCCCGTCGTCGTGCCCTAACGCTCAATCCGGGCGACAAGGCGAATGACGAGGTGGTCACGACCCTTCCTCGCCGCTCAGCGGCCAAATTTCGTTCACCAGGAGCGGACATCTCATTGCTGCCTTCGGGCCGGTCATCATGTCCGCTTCGTTGGACGATCCGGAACGGCTCCTTTCGGGAGCGCTGATAGGGATACCGGACGTTCCGGACGGCGGACCGACCTGTCAGCTTGGCGCCCTGATTGCCGTCGTTCAGCGCCCGCATAGATGCCCTCAAAAGCAGACGTATTCCTAACGGCTAGGGAGTTCCGCAACGTACTTCTACAGGGTGGTTCAGGTCGCCGTCATGCGAAAGACGTGCTGTGCGACAGATCTCTCCAAGCTTCGTATTCTTCACGCCGCCCCTCCAACGCCGCTGTGATCCCGGCCCAGCTGTCCGCGCCAAGAATTAGGCGTCGCGGCATCTCGCCCGCTTCTGCCAGCCCGACCAGAATTTCGCCGATCCGGTCGGGATCGCTGGGCGCCAGCGCGAAATCTTTGTCGTTGTCCAGAAGGTCGATGATCGCGTGGGCGCTTTCAGCGTATGCGTCGATCCGGGGGCTGCGAAGGTTGCGCTCGACGATTCCCGTACGGATGCCGCCGGGCTCGATCGCCATCACCTTGATCCCGAGCGGCGCGACCTCTTGCGCGAGCGCTTCGGTAAGCCCCTCGAGGGCAAACTTGGTGGCGCTATAGTAGCCGAGCGACGGCATTGCGACGACCCCGTTGAACGACGACACGTTGATGATAGCGCCTCTGCCCCGGTCCCGCATTCCCGGGAGAGCGGCGCGGATGGCGTGTGCTGCCCCTAGGACATTGGTTTCGAAGAGCGTGCGGATCTTAGCATCCTCCCCTTCCTCGATCGCCGCGAGATAGCCCAGCGCAGCATTGTTCACGAGGACGTCGATGCCGCCATGCCACGCCTCGGCTGCCGCAATGGCCCCTTCGATCTGGTCCGGAGCGGTCAGGTCCATCGACAACGCCAGCACCCGCTCGGGCGCGGTCTCGGTCAGCTTCGCAAGACGGGTGTTGTCGCGGGCTGTCGCAGCGACGCGATGGCCGGCGCGCAGCGCAGCTCTCGCGATCGCCGCGCCAAGGCCGCTGGAGGCGCCGGTGATGAACCAGGTTCGAGCAGTCATGATGGTTTCCTTTCAGGCGGAGGACCCGCGGAGCCACTCCCCGTCCGCTGCGCGCGAGCGGCCGAGCTACGCCTTCACGAAGGCGAGCAGGTCGGGATTGATGAGGTCGGCATGCGTCGTCAGCATCCCGTGCGGGTAGCCCTCGTAGATCTTCAGCGTGCCGTTGCGGAGCAGCCCGATCTGTTTCAGCGCCGCGGCGGAATAAGGCACCACCTGGTCGTCGTCACCCTGCACGACGAGGATCGGAACGTCGATCGCCGTCAGGTCCTCGGTCTGGTCGGTCTCGGAGAATGCCTTGATGCCCTGGTATTGGGCGAGCGCGCTGCCCATCATGCCCTGGCGCCACCAGTTGTCGATGATCGCCTGCGAGACGTCCGCCCCGGGGCGGTTGAAGCCGTAGAACGGCCCCGAGGCAACGTCGCGGAAGAACCGCGCGCGGTTGCCGGCCAGCGCCTCGCCGCGATCCGCGCGCCCAGCGCGCGGAGATACTGGATCGCGATGTGTCCGAGCCCGCCTGCGCCGCCCTGGACCAGCACGAAGTCGCCGGGGTGGATGTCGGCCTTGTCGAACACAGCCTGCCACGCGGTCAGCGCGACGGTCGGCAGCGCGGCCGCCTCAAGGAAGTCGAGGCTGGCCGGCATCCGGGCCGCATAGTGCCCGTTCAGCACCTTGTACTCGGCATAGCTGCCGAACTTGCCGGCATAGCCACCGTCGACATACCAGACCGCATCGCCCGGCTGGAGGTGCTTGATGGCGGCGCCGACGGCATCGACGACGCCCGTCCCGTCGATTCCGAGGATCGTGAAGGCGTCGATCGCTCCGTCGCCGTACACTGCACCGTTCCTGCGGCTCTGCCAGTCTGCGGGGTTGATGCCTGCCGCCATCACGCGGACGAGAATGTCGGTATCGGCCAGTATGCGCGGCCTTGCGATCTCTCGCAGCTCGAGCACTTCGGGCCCTCCGGCGCGCGCCATGACCAGCGCTTGCATCGTAGCGACCTTGTTCGAGTTCTCGCTCATCGCCGCCTCCTATTCCGTGAACTCGAGGATGGTGCGGCGAAGCTCGAGACGCGTGATCCGCCAGCCGTCGGTCCCCAGGCGCCAGAGCTCGTGATAGTGCCCATAGCCGTGCATCCGGCGCGGCCCTTCCGACCCCGGGCGGAAGATGATCATGTCCTCCATCGACCAAGTCGCGGAAATCTCGGTATCGGAGATCTGATCTATTTCGTCGTTGTGCATCTGGTGGATCGACTGCCCGCCTTCGAGCCCGGCCCGGGCCGCAGCCACGAAGCTGTCGCGGTCGTCGTGGGAAACGACCAGGTTCCCCGCCGGATCGAACATGCGCACCTCGACCGCCGGCTCGAAGAGGTCGGCGAAACCGTCCCAATCCTTGGTGTCGAGGAAGCGGGCGTAGCGCGCCTTGGCGCGCCGAACCTGCTCGATATTGTCTATGGCGGTATCCATCGCCGGTCTCCTTTCTGTGACTGATATTGCGCCAAGGAGTAGAAACGTATAGATATCAGACCGCCATATTTGTTGCTCTATCGTCCAGAAGGATGGCTGATCATGGACCCTCTGACAGAGATCTTCACGCAAATGCGCATTCGCAAGGCGGGCTTCACGCGGCTCGATGCGACCGCGCCCTGGGGCTTCATGTCCAAAGGCGAGCAGGCCGTGAAGTTCGTGCTCGTGGTGCGAGGATCGGGAATCCTGATTTCGGGGAACAATGCCGAACCGATCCCGCTGCGCGGCGGCGATGTCTTCATCATGCTAGATGACGAGCCCTATCGCCTGTTCGACCATGAAGGCTCGCAGATGATCGACTGTGTCGACGTGGAGAAGCTGCGCGTGGGGCATCGGATAGAGCTAGGCGGCGGGGGCGCGCTCACCACCTTTGTGAGCGGCGCTTTCGAGATCGACGCGCTCGATGCCCAGCCGCTTCTCGCCGTGTTGCCGAAGCTGCTTCATCTAAAGCTCGATCAGAACCGGTCGCTTGCCTTCCAGTCAGTCCTCGAGCTGCTTGCAGCGGAGACCGAGGCGCCGGGTCTTGGCTCCGAGGCGGTCACGAGCCGGCTCTTCGAGCTGCTGTTCGTCCATGCCATACGCGCGCTCGCGTCGCAGCCTGGCGGTCCCACGCACGGATGGCTGGCGGCGCTCGCCGACCGCAATCTGGCGCAGGCCATAAAGGCCGTTCATGCGGAGCCCGGGCGGGATTGGACTGTCGAAGCTCTCGCGCGGGAAGCGGGAATGTCGCGATCAGCGTTTGCGGCCCGGTTCAAGGTCGTGGTCGGCCGTACGCCGTTGGAGTATCTGACCCACTGGCGCATATATCGGGCGACGCGGATGATCCAGAGGCGTGGCACAGCTCTGGCGGAGGTCTCCCGCAGCATCGGCTATGAGTCGCCGGCAGCGTTCAATCGCGCGTTCAAAAAGGAAACCGGCCAGACGCCGGGCGCTTTCAGGAAGAAGATCGGGCTGGAAATCGCACCCGTATGAACGCCCGCAAGGACGTCGTTAGCAGTCGATCAGCAACGCCTTCAGCTCGTCAGCTGCTATGAGCCCCAATCCCAGTCGCTCAGCTTGGGCCGACATGTCCTAAACTGATACTCGTTCATCCTGCTCTAAGTGGTGCCCTGGTGCGGCCAACCGTAGAACGTGTACGACCATCACCTTTCAAGCGTGGCTGGTTTGGATTGTGGACGAAATGTGGGCAAGCTTATCGGGGTTCTTAACTATGTAGATCGCGACGATTTTGCCGTCCTGCAGGTCGAGTGCCGTCGTTTGCAGTGCGCCGCCCTGATTGCGGCTGATGTAGCCGGGCAAGCCATCGATCATTACGGTGCGAAGCAATCTGGGCGGTGGCGCGTTCTTGCGACGTACTCCGGCAAAGACACGCAGCGCAAACTCGATCCCCCGCACGACATTGCGGAAAGCGAGTACCTTACCACCGCCATCGGTATGAATCTCGACGTCCTCCGCCAGGATTTTCGAAAGTCGGGTCGTATCTCCATCCCGCGCGGCGGTGAAAAAGGCGCGTGCAAGCCTGTCTGCTTCGGCAGGCTCAACGGCGAACCTCGGTCGCGCAGCCTGAACATGTTTGCGGGCTCGTGAAGCGAGTTGACGGACGGCGGCAGGCTCTCGACCCAGGGTTATGGCCACCTCGGGCAATGCCACGTCGAACACGTCATGAAGAAGGAAGGCCGCCCGCTCCAGCGGCGACAGGCGCTCCATCGCCAGCATAAGCGTGACAGTTATGTCGTCGGCGATTGTTTCGTCCGGCTCGACGGACCCGATCAGCGGATCGGGTAGCCACGGACCTATATAGGTCTCGCGTTGTGCGCGCGCCGATTTCTTGCGGTCGAGGCACAAGCGGGTGACAATCCGGGTCAGATAGGTCGTAGGGAAGTCGATATCATCTTCGATCCCTTCCCAGCGCAGCCAGGCATCTTGCATAACATCCTCGGCATCGCTGTGGGAGCCGAGCATTCGGTATGCGAGCCGATGCAATCGATTGCGTTCGGCCTCATATCCGGAGATGCGCTGTTCACGTCTCGCCGTCCGTCGGTCGGCGGCATTTCCGCCGGCGCGCGTCGACACCAATGTCTCCTTCATGGTCATGTGTACAAGACGATGCAGCGTGCCCGGTTGTGACATAAACCCGGCCATTCACGAAAAATTTCTCCGAAGATGTCACACTTGCCCGTCTTGCCTCGTCAAGTCCGCGAGCGCCGCTGAATGGCGCCACAGGCCAAGGACATGATGATGAGCGAAACGAAACGGCTGATCTGGCACGAGATCGCGCCACAGGGCGCGAAGGCGTTGTTCGGTATCCATCACTACGTGACAACCGGCACCAACCTGCCGGAGGAACTTATACATCTCGTGTTCCTGCGGGTTTCGCAAATCAATGGCTGCGCGCATTGCATCGACCTCCACACGCGCGACCTACTCAAGACGATGCCGGTCGACAAAGTTGCCTTGATCCCGGTCTGGGCGGAAGTTCCGCATCTTTTTCCGGAGCAATACCGCGCCGCGCTGGCTTGGGCCGAGGAGGTTACGCTCGTCAGCGAAACACATGCTTCGGACGAAGCATATGCAGCTGCTTCGGCGGTATTTGAACCGAAGGACCTCGTGGATCTCACCATCGCCATTGCGGCAATGAATGCCTTCAATCGCCTTGGCGCACCATTTCGGTTGCCCGTCAAGGCGCAGGCGTGAACCGCTACGGAAGGGCCATCTCAATTAATGAAAGACCCGAACGTCTATCGGGGGACTGGACGGGCTGCTGGATGTATTGGTTCAGCGGCTTCGTTCTGCGAAGGATAAGCGCGCAGCGGCTGATTTTCCCAGCTGCCTTCCCAACCTGTAAGTACCCGGTCGGCCCAGATGCGGCCGTTCGTGCGATCGAATGCAATGTCCGATTTCGCAGTTCGAGTTCCAAAAGCGGCCCGTCGGCTGTCCGCCCAGAAGGCGCCATAACTCGCCGCGTGAATGAACGGCCGGTTTCGACGCTCAGGCGAACCGCCGCGAACGACGGCTATGTTGGCGGTTTAATCGTCTACATCGACCAACCAAGCTGGCATGTCCCGCTTGGCATGAAGCACGCGCCAGACATCCACATGGGTCTCGAATTCAAGGTAGAAAACTAGCCAAGGAAATCCTTTAAGCCCTATGGTTCTCAACCCGGGTAAGTTCAGCTCGTGAGACCATCGCGGAGAGCCTGCCGCCGGCATTTCCCCGATGAAAGTATAGGCCTGTTCAAGTGCATCAATGAAGCCGAAGGCGGCATCAGCGCCGGCTACATCAGCGTAATGTTCGACCGCAAGGTCGACATCCGCCCGCGCTTTGGCGCGCGGTATGATCGGTTTTGCAGTCACTACCCGGCGCGTTGCGCCACACGGTCACGAAGGCCTTGAAAATATCCGGCATCGGCCGGTGCTGAGGCTTCAGAACTGCCGCCGTCCAAGAGCATTTCACGAAGGCGCTGAATGTCCTGGTCCTTACGGATCAATTCCCGCACATACTCACTGCTCGTGCCATAACCACGCATGTTGACCTGCTGGTCAACAAACGCCTTGAGCGCATCCGGAAGCGAGATGTTCATCGTCGACATGGACTATGATATAGGAGGTTTGGCAAAATTTGGCAAGATGCCGCGAGGCTCCAGTCGCCGAACATAGCAACGTTCCGATACCTTCCGATCGGCCAATTCCGGCTATCGGAGAACTATCATGGGACATTCGGACCTCGACCCCGCCATACATGATCGGCGCCCTTGGAATGCAGGGCAGAATGTGGGGCCGAAGCGCCCTCTGAAGCCGCGCGATATCTGGGCAATCCGTTTCTATCTAGACGAACACAGGCGCCTGCGCGACCGGGCCCTGTTCGATCTTGCGATTGACAGCAAATTGCGTGGCTGCGACCTGGTCAAGATCAGGATAGGCGACCTGATGAGCGCAGGGTCATTTCGCGATCGCGCGACGGTTATCCAGCAAAAGACCGGTCGTCCGGTGCAATTCGAGATCATGACCGAGGCACGTAAGAGCCTCAAAGCATGGCTTGATCGGCGCGGCGGGACGATCCGCGACTTCGTATTCCCAAGCAGGATCGATTACCTTGGTCATTTGAGCACACGGCAATATGCGCGTCTCGTCGACGAATGGGTCTCGACGATCGGCCTCGACAGACGAGAGTATGGCACGCACTCGATGCGACGGACCAAGGCGGCGCTGATCTATAAAACCACAGGCAATCTCCGCGCTGTGCAAATCCTGCTTGGCCATACCAACATCGAAAATACAGTCAGATACCTCGGCGTAGATGTCGATGATGCTCTGACGCTGTCCGAACGGACTGAAATTTGAAATTTCCGGCTTCCTGATATTTCTGGGAAGCCGGTTCACCATATGTACGACCCGCAGGTATCACGAGTGCTGCTGACCCCGAGAACGACCGCTATGTCGGCGACCCCGGGCCATGGCTAGCTTGCCGAGTAGGTGACGACCTCAATCTTGTTGCCATCGAGATCGTGAACGAAGGCTCCGTAATAATTGCCATCGTATTCAGGCCGTAGGGCAGGTGCGCCGCCGTCTGTGCCACCATTGGCGAGAGCGACCCGGTAAACCGTCCGACGAGCAGCGGCCAACGCGATGTGCACACCGTTACCAACGGTCGCCGGCTTACCATCGACAGGCTTCTCCAGAGCGAAAAGATATTCGTGTGCGGCGCTGCCATATCCAACCGACCCACCCTTCAGGCTCCGGCGCGACATTCCAATTACCGCGAGCACTGGATCGTAGAAGCGGATTGCGCGATCAGCGTCGTTGGTGCCGAGCGATACGTGATGGATCATCACAGGAGCCTCCTCCTTTATCGTTATTCCAAACGCGCAATTCGCAGACAGGATCCGGCAGGTCGAATCCATCTACCGCCGGATGACCAGCGCTGAATGGGCAGCTGCCTCCAGAAACCAGACTTCCAGCGCCCATTGCGGTCACTTTGGCTGTCGCCCTACAGATGAACACGAATAGCCCCGGCTAGGCTGAATGAACCAACGGCAATCGTCTTCGGGGCCATGAAGGTCGGCTATGTTGGCGACTGCCGACCAGACCCGGTCGCTCAGGCTTGCAGCAGTGAATGTCGCATCAAACCAAAACCTGCCTATCGCTGAGGGGAAAGCAGAAGGTCGGCAAAGCGCCCCACTTCGGTCGTGGAAGCATCTGGGCCGATCTACCGAAAGCGGACATAAAATCAGCTCGTGCTCGTGGCTGCAATGTCGGACAAAGCCGCCATTCCCTGAGCTTCGTGGCGACGGCGGCTTCTTACGGAAGCGGTCATTACCACCTGGATCGATCACCGGCGCGTAACGCGCAACTGTGGTGGGAAACTGCTCGGTCCGGTCTTGGTACCGAACCGATTGAAGCTGCCCGTCCGCTTTAACCCCATGCTCTGATCGCACCTGGGCGCTTCCAGATGAAGCGACCATCTGCCGATCACGGTTATCGAAGATTGGTCTTGGCGAGTTCTATGAGCTCGTCGCCCCGACCACTCAGTACAGCCGACGAGCTCGGCCACATGATCGCGATAGGTCCGCAAGGGGCGGCCGAGCAGCGCTGTCAGGCGCTCGACGTCGCCCGCTTCGGGAACCATGCCGTCGGTCTGGAAGCGCTCGGCCATCTGGCGCATGTCATAGGCCATCCACGCGGGCATGAACTGGCGAAGGTTCTGCTCGAAGCCGGCCGTGTCGTTGCCCGGGAAGGCGATCGGACGGCCAAGCACGTCGGACCAGATCGCGGCGGCATCGGCGCCGGTCAGGGTATCGGGCCCGATCAGGTTCATGCGGGTCAGCGGCAGCGACTCGGGCGATTGCTCGCGGCGGATGAGCTCGATCGCGGCGATCTCGCCGATATCGCGCGCATCGATCATGGCGAGGCCCTTGTCGCCGATCGGCACCGGATAGATGCCATAGCTCGATACCACGTCCTTGATGGTGGCTTCGTTTTCCATGAAATAGGCCGGGCGCAGGATGGTGGCGCTAAAGCCCATGGCCTCGATCATTCGCTCGACGCCGAACTTGCCGGCGAAGTGCGGCACGTTGACATAGACATCGCTGTGGATGACCGAGAGATAGACGACCCGCTCGACCCCGGCGTCTCGGGCGACGTTCAGCGCGATCAGCGCCTGCGTGAATTCATCCGCGACGACGCCGTTGAGCAGGAACAGCGTAGAGACGCCCGACATGGCCGAGCGGAGCGCATCGACGTCGAGCAGATCGCCCTTCGCCAGTTCGACATCTGCCGGCAGGCCGGCTTTCGCGGGATCGCGGACAAGGGCGCGCACGTTGGCGCCGCGGCGGACAAGCTGATCGACGACATTACGTCCGACATTGCCGGTCGCGCCAGTTACGAGAATGGTCATGAGGGTCACTCCTTTTCGGTTGAGCCGGTTGGCAGTTCCGAAAATGATCGATCCATATTCCTGCAAATAGATGCTATGTTTAGACTGTCCGTCTCTATGGTGGAACAGTATGGATCTGCTAGCCCTCGCCGATTTCAACCTGGTGGCCCGGTACGGGGGCTTCGGAAAAGCCGCGCGCGCCGCCGGACGGCCGAAGGCCACCTTGTCCCGGCGCGTCGCCGAACTGGAGGCGAGGCTCAACCTGCGCCTGTTCGAACGCGGCGCAAGGGACCTCAAGCTGACCGAAGAAGGGCGGGCGCTCTTCGAGCGTGCCGGCAGGCTTCTTAGCGAGTTGGAGGAAACCGCAGCGGCCATCGCCTCGGGTGGCGAGCGCCCGCGCGGGCGGCTGCGGATCAGCGCGCCGCTTCTGTTCTGTCAGACCGCGATGGGCAAGTTAGCCGCCGACTTCGCGCGGCGCTTCCCTGACGTCCGGCTTGAGGTGACGACCGAGGATCGCGCGGTCGACATGATCGAGGAAGGGTTCGACCTCGTGATCCGCGTGAACCCCGACGCCGACGAGACTCTGGTCGGCCGCGCCTTCTTGCGTGACCGTCTGGTGGTGGTCGCCCCGCCGGGACTGACGCCGCCGGTCGGGGGCGCAGCCGTGCCCGCAGTCGTGCGCACGCCGGCCGACGCCGCAGCGTGGCGGGTCAAGTCGTCCTCGGGGCCCGCGAGCATCGCCATCGAACCGGTGTTGAGCCTGTCCTCGCTCATCATGATCCGCGATGCGGTGCGCAGCGGCGTTGGCGCCGCGCGCTTGCCGATTTCGCTGGTCAGTCACGATATCGCCGACGGTACGCTCAACCATTGGGGTGACGCGGATACACCCGATATCGCGCTATGGACGCTGTATCCGACCAGGCGGCTGCTGAGCGCGCGGGTCTCGGCCTTCCTCGATCATCTCAGGCGTGCCTTTCCGAACGGGACGCCTGACGAGCTGGCCGCTTACATCGGCAAGTGAAAGCCTCAGCCCCACTCGCTCATGCCGCTGCCGACAGGCCGTCGCCCTTTCTCGATGCATCATAGGCCGCTTGGGCATTAGCCAGCGCGGTGCCGTGGACGAGCGACCAGTTGTAGAGCGCGGCGAAAGGCTCCCGCAGAGAGGCCCCGAGCGCGGTGATGGCATATTCGACGCCGATCGGCTGCGTCGGCAGGATTTTGCGGCTGATCAAGCCGTCGCGCTCCAGCCGTTTCAACGCATCTGACAGCGCCTTGTGGGTGATTCCGTCGAGTCGGCGCTTAAGGTCATTGAACCGCGCCGGTTGCGTACACAGCACGCTGAGGATCAGCACCGTCCACTTATTGGCGATCTGTTCGAGAATCGGTCGCGTCGCGGTCACATCCAGCGGCAGTTCGATAGCGCAGGGGTCGCGAGTATACACAGCCATATCTAGTCACTCCTCGGTGCGTTCTTGCGCGTAGATATAGCGAATATATCTACGCGTCATCATCAATGACGTGAGGAATCATGGGTAGCCTTTCAAACAAGATCGCAGTCGTCATCGGCGGCCATGAAGGCATTGGCGGCGCCATTGCCGAGCGCTTCGCGGCGGAAGGCGCCACAGTCTACGCCACAAGCCGGCGCGCGGCGGAAGGGGAGACGGCGCATGGGGCTGGCGTGCCGAGACCGCGCCGCGTCGATGCTTCCGATCTGGCCGAGTTGGGCGCCTTCTTTGAGGCGGTGCGGCACGAGGCGGGCCGGGTGGATGTCCTGGCCGTGAACGCGGGGATCTCCGAGTTCGCGACCCTGGACGAGGTCAGCGAGGATCACTTCGACCGGACGTTCGGCCTCAACGTGCGTGCGCTGCTGTTCGCCACCAAGGCCGCGACCGCGATCATGCCGGATGGCGGCTCGGTGGTGTTGGTGGGTTCGATTGCTGATGGAATCGGCACCAAGGGGTATGGGGTCTACGGTGCGACTAAGGCGGCGGTACGCTCGTTCGCGCGTACCTGGGCCAACGAACTCGCCCCCCGCAAAATCCGCGTCAACGTCGTGGCGCCAGGACCGACCGACACGGCCATGATGGCGGCGGCTTCCGACGAAGTGCGTGACACCCTGACAAAGCTGATCCCGCTTGGGCACATGGCCCGGGCCAGCGAGGTTGCTTCAGCTGCGCTGTTCTTCGCCAGCGAGGAAAGCAGTTTCATCACGGGCACCGAACTGCCGGTCGACGGTGGTATGGCGCAGGTTTAGCGCGGTCAAACGCCGTCAGCATGAAAGGGGGGGCAGATTAAGGACGCGAGCCTTCCACAGGCACTAAGCGCCGATCGGGCAACCGGCTTCGGCGCGCCCCTGAAAGAAGGAGGCGAGGAGCGCGGCAACCGCCTCGGGTTGCTCTTCGGGAATGAAGTGCCCGCTGTCAGCCACGGTCTCACCCCGCACGTCATCGGCATAAGCTCGGAGCGGCGCCGCCATGTCTGGGATGGACCCTTGGTCCGCGCTGACCGCGAGCACCGGCATGGTCAGCTTGCCGTCTCGTACGAGCGCCCGGTTCTGCTCGGCGGACACACCGACCTCGCGATAATAGGCCAAGCCCGCCCTGAGTGCGCCGGGAAGCGTGAAGATCCTGACATATTCGTCAAGATCGGCATCGCCGATACTGCGTGGATCGGCGACCTTGCGACGCAGGAACCAGTCGAGATATTCCCGCTCGCGCCCGGTGATTAGCGCCTCCGGCAAATCGGGGACGGTGTGGAAGGCGAAGTGCCACGTCTTCCACGCACGGTCCGGCGCGGCGGGCAGCAGATCCGGCAAAGTCACGCCGGGAATGCCGGCATCGAACAGCGCCAACCGCTGCACCTCGTCGGGATAGGCGAGCGCATATGGGCGACCGAAACGTTGGCGATCGTCGTGTCGAGCACGACCATGAAATTGGTCACCGCCAGCACCACCCCGGCAAGTATCAAGGTGGTGCCGCTGAGCGGTGCCGGAGTAGATGCGTTGGCAGTCATGGCGTCACCTATTCCTTCCCCGAGACGTCGATCTCGGCTTCCATCGACAGGCCGACGCGCAGCGGATGGGCAGCCAGTTCGGCAAAGATCATCGAGACGAGGCGGAAGGCATCGACCGTTTCCTCAAAGCCGTCATAGCTGTGATAGCTCGCCTCCAGCGCCAGGGCAGGCGAGGGGAGGGCGGCAAGGGCCGCTGCCAGCGTGCTGGTCAGCCGGGACGCAAGGGCAGGGCGCATTATAGTATGCATGGGTCAGCCTTTCCCTTCAGCGATTGCGACTGGCGGCGACGCCGGCGGCGTTGCGGGCATCCTGGTCGCGCTGACGAAGGAGGCCGGCATAGTTGGCGGAAACCCATGGAAGCCCAAGCCGTCCGGAACGTAGCAGCGCTTCACTGGAGGAAATGGTGCGGACCTGCCAGCCATAGCTGCGGCCGAAGCGGAGGAGGCGCGTCCAAAGATCGCCGCAAGGTAGGCAGCCGGGAGCCGAGCTCATCTCGACGACAAAAGTTCCGCCCTCCGCGCGCAAGGTCGGGTCGAGATCCGCGGGAAAATCTCGCGTGCGAGGAACCCTTGCCAGCCAGGCGCTCAGTTCGCGGGGTGTCGTGACAGGATGGATCGCTGCGCGCTCAGCCTTGGCCTTGTCATTCCCCGCGGCATTTGCGTACGTGGACACGGTCAGCAGCGCGAGGGGAAGGAATGCCATGAGCCCTCGCGGCTTGAATGTAATGGAAGTTTCCATTACATGACAGATTGAAAGGATTATCCGGATGAACGCGCTTACCGTCACCGCCAAAGGACAAATCACGCTTAAGAGGGATTTGCTCCAGCATATGGGTATCCATCCCGGCGACAAGCTCAGCATCGACAAGATGCCGGGAGGCGAAATCCGGATCCGGGCCGAGCGGCCTTCGGGAAGCATTGCCGATTTCTGCGGATCGCTGAAGCGGGAAGGGCAGCGGTCTCTTTCGATCGAAGAAATGAACGAGATCATCGGCAAAGGCTGGGCCGGAGAGCTGTGAAGGTCACGGCGGACACCAACATTCTGGTTCGCGCGGCCACGCAGGATGATGCGAAACAAGGACCAATTGCTCGTAAGCTCGTGTCGAGCGCGGAACTGGTCGCTGTGCCGCTTTCGGCACTTTGCGAGTTCTGCTGGGTTCTCAAGGTCGGCTACAAATTGAGCTCTGCGGAGATTGCGAACTCTGTTCGGCTGCTGCTGAACGCCGGCAATGTCGTCATGGATCGGGGAGCGGCAGAGGCCGGCCTGGCCCTGCTCGATGCTGGCGGCGACTTTGCCGATGGCGTCATCGCGCATGATGGCCAGTGGCTGGGCGCCGATGTCTTCATGAGCTTTGACAAAAAGGCTGTGAAGCTTCTGCAGGCCACAGGGCATAACGCCGCCCATCCCGATTGAGAGGGATATGCGCTCAGCCCATGGAGTGGAGTTCAAAGGGAAGGGCGCGCTCATTACCGGTCAGCCCGTTGTTCGGTGGCGCCGGGCGCATCATCAGCCGCGCTGGCGGAAACCGGACCATTGGCTAGCGCGTCGAAGAAGCCACCTTCCTCGCCTGCGCCCGTCATGAACTGCTCGGGCCGGATGTCGCCGTTCAATAGCCGCACCGCCTGATAGGCCATTGCCGAGAGATTGGGATATGCCTCCACCCCGCTGGCGATGATCATCCGCTGCTGACTGTCGCGCTTGATGACCATGGTCGTTGGCGTCACCTCGACGCCGAATCGTTGACCCAGCTCAGGATGGGTATCGAGATCCTGGCGGATCACCTGCCAGCCAAACTCCTCCTGGAAGCGCTGGGCGATCGGCCACTGCACGCGGCAATAGCCACAGCTTGTCCGGCTGAACATGACGAGGGCATACCGGCGCTCGGATTCTCTTCCTCGGCGACAACAAGCAGACAGGCGCGATCGAACAAGGGAAGGCATTCTGGCTTCTTCAGCAGCTTGGATTGCCAAAGGCGGAGCTCTCCGAATCGCTGCGGCAGCAAAACAATCAGAAGATGATGAAGGCGGTCATGAAGGCGCGCCTTGGAGAATATGCGCGGGCGATCGGCTTTCTGGACGGCGTCGTGAGCGGGGACAAAGCGAGCAAGCTTGCGAAAAATCTCGTCGATCAATGGATGCAACTGGCCCCCGAAACGCGCGCCGCGACGAACATCCTTGTTCTCGACAATGCGACCCGGATCACGGTCAACGCAAATGTCCGGCGCGGGCTCCAGAAGGAAGGTGTCATCGCCATTCAGGAAGTGTCGTTGAAAATCCTCGCGCCGGCGGGTCTGACGAGTGAGGAGCGTCGAATGGCACGCCTCTATTCCAAGGGCCAGGTCGTCATGTTCAACCGTGATGTTGATCAGTTGGGGATCGCCCGGCAGGCGGAATATGCGGTCGTCGGTTTCGGGCGACAGGAGAGTGGACGCGAGGTCGTCAGGCTGGAAGATCAGCAGGGCCGAATCATCCTTTGGGACCCCCGCCGAACGCGCGCTTCCATGGTCAGCGTCTTCAACGTACAGGACCGGGGCCTCGCAAAGGGTGATCGAATCCAATGGCGCCTGGCGACGAAGGAGCTGGGACTGAAAAATGCCGAGCGGGGCACGGTCGAGCGCATAGAGAACGAGCGGGCCACGATCCGATGGGATCGAACGGGCGAACGACAGGAGATCGACTTCTCGAAATACAAGACCTGGGATCACGGCTATGCGGAGACGGTCTACTCCTCGCAGTCGAAAACCTACCCGCGGGTCTTTGTTCTCGCTCCCGTCGACTCCCCGCTGGTGACGGGGCAAAATTTCTACACCGCGATCACTCGTGCCGAATTTAGCGTGACGCTCTGGACCGAGAACCGGGCGGACCTCGCGGAGAAATTGAAGCGCAATTCCGGCCAGAAGACCTCGTCCCTGGAAGGGCTGGACCTGATCAAGCGAAGCGGAACGGAAGCACGGCTCGAAAGGGAAGCCGCCCGCATTCAGAAAGAACACGACCTCTATGACGTGCAGCGGCGTGAACTGGCCCTTCTGCGCACCGAACGCAGAAACCGTAATCGAGGGAGCGAGCCCAAGGGTCTGGCCGGCGCAGGGCTTCGCGCAACGGAAACCCTCACGGCGCTCATCGAGCGCATGCTTCGGAACCAGCCGCAGCCGGAAATCTCCCAGCCCAAACAGCCGGATCGGACGACCGAGGTGCGCAGGGACCGAGGGCGCGACCGATGATCGGGCGGTGTTGTGCAACGCTTCTGGCCGGCGGCTTCGCTTCCACGCTGATCGTTCAGGCAGCGCCAGCTTATGGTGAGGCGAGGGACCTGGACATGCTGGCGGCGGAGAAGGCGATCAATCAATGCATCCATCGGGCAGCTTCCGGCCGGCCATGGCTTGCCCAAACCCTGCGGGCCTTGAGGAAGCGGGAGGGGGGATGGATTGGTGCAGAAGTCAGGAATAGGGATGGTTCCGTCGACCTGGGGCCGATGCAGGTCAACAGTTGGTGGGTTCCTCGAATCGCCCGAATGATCGGGCGGAGCGAATCGCAGATCAAGTCGTGGCTGCGGGATGATCCGTGCTTCAATGTCGATGCGGCCCGCTGGATATTTCTCTCAGCGCTCCACGACGTAAAGGATTTCTGGCGGGCAGTGGGCATTTATCACAGCCCTACCCGCTGGCGACAAATGCGATATTCGCGAAGCATCGCCTCGATCATGTTGACCCAGCGACAGGCGTTCGTCGCCTCGCCATTGCGGGAACGAAAATTCAGGAAGTCACATTTGGTTATTTTCGGACCTCGCTAGCGTTCGCACTTCGAACGGTTCGGCACGGCCGACAGCGAGAGTGACATTTACAGAGCTTATAGGTGACTTTGGTTTGTGTACTCTTCGCGTAGATAACAGCCTCCCACGGCTTCCTCGCGGCAGATTGGAGCCTCCCTGTAAAAGGCGATGCGCGTTGCTTTCAGATCGGACGTGGATTGCCCCATCCACGCCCGTTTGACATTCGTTCCATAGCGTTCCAGAGTGTCGCTTGCCGCAACTGTTGGAATTTTGTTGGAAACTACGACAGGGGCGGCAGAAAAATAGCTTATTTTTCAATGTTGTACCGGGCAATTGGGTTAGTCGGTGCAATATTCCCAGCGCCCGGCATTGCAGGCCGCGACGGCCCGGCGCCATTCCGCCATTCTCTGCGCATATTCGCCGCGGGCGTCGGCATAGCTGTCGCGATCGCCTTGTGCCTGGCGGTAGTTACGCATGATCCTGGCGTCGCGCTGACGGACATAGGCGAGCTGCTGCTGATTCATCCTTCTGATGATCGCGCTGTCGCGTGCGCGTGCTGCGGCGCTGCGCATCGTCGGATCATTGGGGTCGTCCGCATGCGCCGTCACGGGCAGAAGGGCCGCACCTATCGCAAGCGCCAACGCACAGGATCCAAGCTTCATGAATGCGCCCCTCTTTATCAGTCGCCTTCCTTCGCGCGGGAGAGGGCGCAAGGCAATCGATTTGCGATAAATGGAGGGCGCCCAGCAGGTTTCCGACCTGCTTCCGCATGTGCAGCCTGGCAAATGCGGCTGAGGCAACTTCACGGGCGATGCCGCGTTACCCTGCTTCCAATGCGATGGTGAAGATGATGAACGGCACGGAGAGTTATGGCGAACGTCTGACGATACTGGCGCGCATAGGGTTCGCGGCGCGCGGGATGGTGTATCTTCTCATCGGACTGTTCGCCATAGACGTCGCGCGCCACGGCGGCCAACCAAGCGACAATCAGGGCGTTCTCGGCTCCCTTTCCCAAAGCAGCCTGGGGTCGTTCCTGCTCCTGCTCTGCGCGGCAGGTTTCGCGGGCTATGCGCTCTGGCGCTTGATCGAAGCCGCTCTCGACCCCGAACATCGCAGCCGCAGCCTGAAGGGAAGGCTGGAACGTGCAGGCTATGCCATGAGTGGAATCGTGTACGGGGCACTCGCCCTGGCGGCGGTCAACCTGGTGCTTCGCAAGGCGCCGGCAGCCGAAGGAAGTCCCGGCGACCGGACGGCGCAAGGCTGGTCCGCCTGGCTGCTCGATCAGCCGGGCGGTCAGGCCGTGCTCGTCATTTGCGGGGTCATATTCTTCTTCATTGCGCTCGCACAGGCGGTAAAGGCCTGCCGGGGCCGTTTCGACGAACTTGCGGCCGATGTGCCGGTGCCGGAAGCCGTGCGCTGGGCCGGACGGATCGGCTATGCGGCCCGCGCCATCGTCTTCGCCATGATCGGCTGGTTCGTGATCAACGCTGCCTTGCATGCCGATCCCGACGAGGCAGGCGGGTTGGGCGCGGCCCTCAGGCAGCTCCGCGATCAGGAGCATGGGCCGCTGCTGCTCTTCATCGTGGCGAGCGGGCTCGCGCTGTTCGGCCTGTTCAGCATTGTTGAAGCGCTATATCGCCATGTCAGGATCGACGGTTCGCAGCTTCGGGAAATTGCCCGGACGGCCAGACAATGAATGGAAAGGGAACAAGAATTAAGGCCTGATTGTTTCCCCAGTCTCTTAAGGAGGAGGATGGAGATGGTAGAAGTTCACAGGGATCGCTATACGGATGACCGTGTCGTGGTTCATAAACATCGCGGCGGGCGGACCGTTGCGATTGCCTTGATCATCGTTCTGGCGATTGTCGGAATATTGTTCGCAACCGGCTTCTGGAAAGCCGATGTTTCCGGTGGAGATGTTCCGGAGGTCAGTGTGAAGGGCGGCGAACTTCCCAAGGTGGACGTCGATTCCAAGGCGGTCGTCGTCGGCACAAAGAAGGAAACCATCGATGTGCCGACGGTGGGCGTGAAGGATAATGGCGAAGAATAAAGGCCGATTGTAAATTCAGCACCGGCGCCCTGTCCCGAAAGGGACGGGGCGTTTTGTTATGGCAGGGGGCCTGCCTTCCCTTGCGAAGTCGTCGGCTACCCGCAAGCATGAGGGTTGGACGCCGTGTCGTGCATGGGCGTCGGTCCTGCATGTGTAACCGGAGATGAACGAGGCTGGCATTTTCCCGTTCATCTGTGGCCACGCTCACTCCAGCTTCGTCAATATGAAGGCAATCAGGAATCCCGCGACGGCGATGAGGCCGGAAAATTCATGCGCTTCCTCCGTCGCTTCCGGAATCATCGTGTCCACCAGCATGGCGAGAATGGCTCCTGCTGCCACGGCGGTGGTGGCTGCGATCAGATCCGGGTCCGCGCCCGCCAGAGTGATGTAGCCGATCAGCGCGGCCAGACCGGAAGCCAAAGCGATAGCTCCCCAGACGCCAAAGATATAGGCGGGGCCCCGACCCGCCTTCTTCATTCCCGCGGCGCTGGAAAGGCCTTCGGGAACGTTGGAAAGGAACACGGCGATGACCGTGACCATGCTGACGCCGCCGCCATGCAGCAGACTCACCCCTATGACCACGGACTCCGGAATGCCGTCCAGCAAGGCGCCGACGGCAATCGACAGCCCGGAATTCCCGGCAGCCGGCGCCTGGCTCTCGTGCGGGTTCGAACCCGACCGTTTACGATGCCGGGCACCGGCCCGCGACACGGCCACATTCGCAATCGTGTAGACGACCGCCCCGGCCAGAAATCCGAAGGCGGTGGAATCGAAGCCGCCGCGAGCATAGGCATCGTCCATCAGGTCGAAGGCCACGGCCGAAATCAGCACGCCCGATCCAATCGCCATGATCGCGGCGATCAGCCGTTGCGGAAGATCTGCCACATAGGCGATGCACGCGCCTATCAACAGCGCCGATCCGCCCACCAGGCCCCAAAATCCCGCTTCCAAGGCTCCATGCATCGATGCTCTCCCTCATTCTGAAACGGCAAGGGGCGATAAAGGATGCTGGGGCCGCCCCATTTCACGGCGCGCCTATGTCGTCCATGCGCGCTTGCTGGACGACCGCTGGGCCAGGGCGTCGCGCTGCCGAAACCGCCCAAGACCGGCTCGCTTGCCAGCATAGGTTCTTGATAGTACCTATCTTGGCATAAGGTACGCAGCGGCGGAGGACAGGGTGCAGAATTTCTTCAAGGGCTTTTTCCAGTTCGGCTATGTCACCCGCGACGCGGACGCCGCTGTTGCCGCGTTCCGCGCGAAGTTCGGCCCGGTCGAGTTCATGGTGAACGAACCGCCGGCGATCGACGGCCGACCGGCGCCGACGCGGCGGATTGCGCTTGCATGGATCGACGAGGTGATGACCGAGATCATCGAACCCGATCCGATGCAGAGGACAATCTATGACGATCATGTACCCGCTTTGGCGGGGCCGATACGGCTGCATCATTTCGGTTATCTGATCGACGATCATCAGGCGATGCTCCACCGGCTTCGGGGCATGGGCTATGATGTACCGATGGCGGGTTCCATGCCGGGGGTGCTGGACTATAGCTATGCCGATACGCGCCGCGATCTGGGCCTATGGTCGGAATTCATCCGTCTGGAGGAGGCCGGCAAGGCCTTTTTCGACGCAGTTCCGCGCACGATAACAGGCAATTCATAAGAACGATCGTTCTATATATCTGGCGAATTTCCGTTCACCTTCATATCCATGATGGAATCCCCGGTAATATTGATCATCTTCATGGCCATATAATAAACTTGGTGAAATATCATCGAGTGGAGAGAGCCGTGCAGCCCATATTGGCGGACAAGGTGGCTGTCGTGACGGGCGGCGCATCGGGCATCGGCAAGGCGACAGCCGAGTTGCTCGCTACGCAAGGCGCGGCGGTGGTGATTGCCGATCTGGACGAGGGCAATGCACGCTCCGCGGCGGGGGCCATTGCAGCGGCCGGCGGACAGGCGTTGGCGCTACGGGTCGACATGCGCGACGAAGCGCAGGTCCGGATGATGGTCGATGAGACCGTGGCGCGCTTTGGGGGTGTCGATCTGCTCGACAACACCGTGTCGTACAACGCGCCCGATCAGACCGGTGCCGATGGCGAGATTCATGAGATGGACGTCGCCATCTGGAACCGCGCGCTGGAGGTCAATCTGCGCGGGCCGATGCTGGCCGCCAAATATTGTATCCCGCAGATGTTGAAGCGCGGCGGCGGGGCGATCGTCAATATTTCGTCCACCGCCGGCATATTGTCGCTTGGCACCGTTCCCGCCTATGCGGCTTCGAAGGCGGCGGTGCACAGTCTGAGCCAATCGATCGCCACCGCCTATGGCAAGCGGGGAATCCGCTGCAACACGATAGCGCCGGGCTTCATCGACACGCCCACGACGCGCAATATGGGCGACCGGTTCTTCCAGATGACACTGGACAATAATGTGCTGCCTTATCTTGGTCGGCCGGACGATATTGCGCAGGCCGCGCTGTTCCTGCTGTCAGACGCGGCCCGTTACATCACGGGCCAGTTGCTGGCGGTGGACGGCGGACAGACCATCCACCTGCCGGTAGTGGCGGACATGTGGCGCATGACGGCGGGCAAGCCGCTGATCGAAACAGCTTGAGGAGGGAAATGATGCAGACGCATGGGCGCCTGAGCGGCAAGGTGGCGGTCGTCACGGGCGGCACGAAAGGCATTGGCCAGGGCATCGTGCTGCGTTTCCTGAAGGAAGGCGCCGCAGTGGTCTATTGCTCGCGCAGCCCGGAAAATAATCGGGAGAATGAAGCGCTGATCGCGCAGCTTTCCGGCGCTGCGGAACGGGCGCAGTTCGTCGCCGCCGATGTCGGCAACCGGCAACAGATGGAAGATCTGGTCAATAATGCGGCCGAACGATTCGGGCGGCTCGACATCGTCGTCAACAATGCGCAGGGGATCGCGCCTGTTCGGTCGATCGAAAACAAGCCCGACGCCGATTACAGGATGACGCTGATGACCGGCTTCTACCAGTCGCTCTGGACCAGCCGCGCGGCGGTTCCGCACATGCGCAAGGTTGGCGGCGGGCGGCTGATCTATTTTTCCAGCCACTGGAACATCTGGGGTCAGCCCTATGCCAGCGATTACAACATCACCAAATCCGCCAATGAAGCACTGACGCGCAGCGCCGCACGAGAATTCGGCAAGGACAATATCACTGTCAACTGCATCACGCCGGCTGGCGACAGTTGGGCCTATAAAAGCTGGGCCGACCAGAACAGGGAAATGGCCGAAGCCAGCGTGCGCCAATTCCCGATGCGTCGCATGGGCGATTGCGAGATCGACATTGCCGGCGCGGTGCTGGGGCTTTGCAGCGACAATGGCCGCTTCATCACCGGGCAGGTCTTCTGCGTCGACGGCGGCGCATGGGCGACCGCGCCGCTCCAGATGCATGAGGAAGGCACCGACATCCACAAGGAGCACAGCCAGGCGGCCGTCGAACTGACGGCCTGAGCGCGGGGAGGACAGGATGGGATTGATCGAAGGGCAGGTCGCGATCGTTACCGGCGCGGCCAATGAAGTGACGCGGGGCATCGCCCTCCGTTTCGCCCGTGAAGGCGCAAAGGTGGTGCTGGTCGACAAGGATGACGAAGCGGCACAAGCGGCCGCCCGCCCTATTCCCGGCGCGGAGGCGCGCAGCGCCGACCTTTCCGACCCCGAAGCCGCACGGGCGCTGGCCGATGCGGTAGTGGGGGCGCATGGCCGGATCGACATAATGCTGAATGGCGCGCACGCGGCGCTGAAATGGGACCGGCTGGCGGACAGGCAGGGGGCGCCCGACTTCACCGCAGCGTTCAATGACGTGCTGCTGAGCGCGATCAACATGATGCAGGCGGTCTATCCGCACATGAAAGCGGCGGGCGGCGGGCGCATCGTCAACCTGGGTTCGATCTACGGTCCGACGGCGAATGAGGGCGTGACGGATGCCGTCACCATGGACTTCGCGCTGACGGGCCTTACGCGGTCGGCAGGCGTCGAATGGGGGAAGGATGGCATTCTCGTCAATTTCCTCCAGCCGGCGGTGCCGGACATTGCGATCTTTGCGGATTATCGCGCGAAGAAGGGCAAGAGCGTCGATACGCTGATCGCCAATATGGCGATGCCGCGCCTTGCCGACCCGGTGGAGGATGTGGGCGGGGCGGCGATGTTCCTGGTTTCGGACGAGGCCTGCTTCATCCTGGGCCATCGCGCGCTGGCGGACGGCGGCCAGCATCTGACCGCCGCGGTCTTCGAACCCGGTGCGCAGCGGTGAGCGAAGGCGGGGCCGGCATCCCAAGCAGGCAGCCGGGCAAGTTCGTCCAGCTCCGCCATCTGGCGCCCGACGAGGGGTTGCGCTTTTCCGGGCCGGGATAAGATGCCGAACGCAATGGCATGACGCGCATGATGCGCCATGCCATTTTCCGGCCCGGTCAGAGCTTGTTGAGGTCGGCTGCGGTCAGGCTGGTGACCAGTCCCTTTTCCCCATTGGACAGGGTTGCCGCCGGTATCGACACGAAGCGGCCCTTGTAGATGATCTGTACCGAGGTCGGGGCGCCCTCGGCATTCGCATTGACGCGATCGATGAAGCCGACGCGGACGCCATCGGCCGTCTTGACCATCGTGCGCGCCTTGATGACGGGCGCGTCCTGCGCGGCCACCGGGCTGGAAAGGGACAGGGCAGCCGCAAGAGCAAAAATATACTTCATATATGCCTCATGATCGTTTGCCCGCGCGCTATCATGCCGGCCGGCAGCAAACAAAATGAATCCGATCCGTTCAGCATGCCATCGCCTATCTGAAGATTGCCGTGGTCATATCCTCATGCCTGCAATTGGCACGGCGGCCCGGTTTGCGTTGAAACCAGCCGCGATTGGGAGCATGGAGCTTTGCATGCAGAAGGAACATGAATATGCCGACGGGGAGCTGGAGGCGTCTGGGCATTTCGAACCGCTGACCCGGCCGGAGGCGCTGACGGAAATGGTTGCCGAGCGCCTGCGCAATGCCATACTTTCAGGCGCACTGGCCCCCGGCACTCATTTGAGCGTGCCGGAGATCGCGCGGCAATTGGGGGTTAGCCGTACGCCTGCGCGCGAAGGACTGATCGCGCTGGAGCGGGAAGGGCTGGTCGAACCCCGCGCCAGGACCGGCGTAGCGGTGATCGCAGGCGGCACGCCCGACATTCTCGATCTGCTCGACATTCGGGAAGGGTTGGAGATCATGACCGTGCGCCGTGCGGCCGAGCGCATGGATGCGGAAGGCGTTGCCCGGCTCAGGGCGTTGTTCGCGCAGCATGAGATCGTGGTGGAGAAAAGCGACCTGGCTGCTCATGTCGAACTCGACGCCGCCTTTCACGGCATGATCCGCGAGGGTGCGGGCAATATGCGGCTGGCGCGGCAACTGGTGCAGATCGACCAGCAATTGCGGGTACTCAACAGCCGGCTCTCTCGCGCCCGTGGCTGGAGCGGGCGGGCCGTGCTGCGGGATCACAAGGCGATCATCGACGCGATCGAAGCCGGCAATCCCGACGCTGCCGAACGGCATATGCGGGCGCATATTGAGCGCACCCGCGCATTCCAGTTGCAATCCGCCGGCCAGGACTGAGGCTGCGACCCCTCCGTATTGGCCGATCCCGGTTGTGGCTCCGCTCGTGGCGCTGGGCCGCCCTATGTGGACTATTGCCACCGCTCCGCCGAAGGGACGCCGCCATATAATGGATAGGCGATGTTTTGGACGCGGATATGGCGACGCCGCCCCTCTGCATGTTGCATGTATATGGACAGGCGAGAGGAAGCGGGATGATTCGGTTGGACGGGCGGGTCGCGATCGTCACGGGGGCGGGGCGGGGCATGGGCCGGGCTCATGCCCTTCTGCTCGCCGCGCGGGGGGCGAGGGTGATCGTCAACGACTATGGCGGCGCGCAGTCCACATTGACGCCCGGCACCATTTCCCATGCCCAAGCGGTTGTGGATGAAATCCGCGCTGCGGGAGGTGAGGCGGAAGCGGACGGCGAGATGGTCGGCACCGGCGAGTCCGCCCGGCTCATCGTCGAACATGCGCTGGACGCCTTCGGCCGGGTCGACATTCTGATCAATAATGCCGGCGGATCGCTGATCGGTGATCCCGATGCCTTCACCGATGAAGAGATAGAGGGCGTGCTGCGGACCAATTTCATCGGTCCCTATATGCTGCTGCGTCGGGTCTGGCCGCTGATGCGCGGTCAGGGTTTCGGACGCATCGTCAACGTCATGTCGTCGGCGGTTCTGGGCGCGGGACATCTGGGGCCCTATGCAGCGGGCAAGGCCGGGCTGCTGGGGCTGACCCATGATGCGGCCTTTGACGGGCGGCCGCATAATATATTGGTGAACGGCATCTTCCCCACGGGCGCCTCCCGCCTTACGGAAACGTCGCACGAAGATCTGGCGCGCTGGTATCGCACCCATTTCCAGCCGGAAAAGGTGTCGGCGCTGATCGCCTATCTCAGTAGCGAGCAGTTGGACTTCGGCGGAGAAGTCTTCAACGTCGGGGGTGGGCGCGTCGCGCGGCTGGCGATCTTCGACAATGACGGATCGTTCGATCCGGCGATCACCCCTGAAAGCATAGCCGCCAATATCGACCTGATTCGTGACATGAGCAAACCCACCATGATTCCCACGCTCTGGGCGCAGACCGAGCGCTATTTTGCGCGCATTCCCTGGACTGGCGGCAAGGCCGGCCTGTTCTGAAGCGGTGAAACGACAGGATATGGCTGCCTGGCAGAAAGGCCGCAGCCATCAACGGAAGCGGGTTCGGCATAACCACCATGAGCTGACAGGCGCCGGATGAAGGAGAAGAAGATGCAGGAGGGTAACGCCCCGGCGCGCTGCGTGCTGGACATCAGGGCGGAATCGGGCGAAACCCCGGTCTGGTCGGTGGCGGAGCGGAAGCTGTTCTGGGTGGATCAGGAGGCGCACCGGCTCAATGCCTTCGATCCGGCCTGCGGGAGCAATGAAAGCTGGCAGATGCCCGCCCATGTCAGCAGCTTTGCGCTGCGCGGCGCGGGCGAGCCGATTGTCGTGGCGCTGCGTACCGGCCTGTTCGATTTCGACCGGGCCAGCGGCACGTTGGCGCCGGTCGCCGCGCCGCCGCCCTATCCCGTCGAAACCCACCGTTTCAATGACGGCCGGTGCGACCGGCAGGGTCGCTATCTGATCGGTTCGGTCGACCTTTCCTATTTCCAGACCGGGGTGGCCGGCCGCGCCGCCGTCTATCGGCTGGACGGCGGCGGGTTGGCCGAGGTGATCGGAGACATCACGTGCAGCAACGGCATGGCCTTCAGTCCCGACGGGCGGATCATGTATCTGGCGGATTCCCCCGCCGGGCGGGTCTATGCCTTCGACTATGACATCGTGACCGGCACGCCGTCCAACCGCCGTGTCTTCACGGAGCGGGATCGCGGCGACGGGATTTTCGACGGGGCGGAAGTGGATGCGGAGGGCGGCTATTGGGTCTGCCTGCTGATGAAGGGCGCGGTGGCGCGCTATATGCCGGACGGACGGCTGGACCGGGAGATTGCTGTGCCGGTTCTGCAACCGACCAAGGTGGCCTTTGGCGGGCCGGAACTGGCCACGCTTTATCTGACGTCCGCCGCTCACCGCCATCTTCCCGGCGATCAGCCCCTGGGCAGGCATGCCGGTGGCCTCTTCGCGATCGAAACGGGCGTTCGGGGCATTGAGGAGCCAAAATACCGCTTCTGAAATGCCCAATTTGACAATTTGCATGCAACATGCAAAAAGATGGTGGAGGTAACGACATGACCATCATTCTCGATCCCACTGCATCGCTGGTGCACGATCTGGCTGAGCCGGGTCCGGATGCCGGCGTCCTGAGGGGCAAGAAGATCGCCATCCGCATCGATATGCTGTGGCGTAGCTGGGACTGGGTCAGCGAGATCTGGGCCGAAGGCTTGCGGGCCGAAGGCGCCGAGGTGACCTTCTGGCGCAGTTGCGGCCGCACGGGCCGGGAGGGCGAGCAAGCCGAACGCGACTATGGCGCGCTACTGGCGCAAAGCGACATGGCCATCGTCGGACTGGGCAATTGCGGGTCCTGCACCAGTTGGACCATCGCGGACGCACTGACCGCGGCAGCCGCCGGCATCCCGACCATCGCGGTGGCGACCGCGCATTTCGAAGGGCTGGCCCATAATCTGGCGAAACGGGGCGGCCGGTCGGGCCTGCGCTTTCACATCCTTCCCTATCCTCTCGACATTCTTCCAAAAGAACAGGTCCATGACATTGCACGAAACCACTATCGATCGTTCCTGCGGAATTTCGGGGTGCGAAGCAGACTGGCTGAGCAGTCGGCGGCATGAGGTCGAGGATGACATCGTCGCCTTCAACGATTTCGCCATGGCTCAGGGCTGGGGTGACGGACTGCCGCTGATCCCGCCGACGCAGCAGCGGGTGCAGGACTTCCTGATCGCGGGCGGACGCTTTCCGGACGAGTTGATCGCCGTGCTGCCGCCGCTGCGCGCCGAATGCACGGTGGAGAAGATCGCGATCAACGCGGTTATGGCCGGCTGCACGGGCGACGCGATGCCGCTGCTGTGCGCGGCGATAGAAGCGATGGCGGACCCCAGGTTCGACCTGGCCGGCCTCAATGCCACGACCGGGTCGGTGGTGCCCGCCATGATCGTGAACGGGTCGATCCGCAACCGGCTGGACATTCCCTGTCAGGCCGGTTGCCTGGGCGGAGTGGCCGGTCGAGCGGTGGCCATCGGCCGGGCGATCCGTCTGATCATGCGCAATGTGGCGGGCCAGTCGATCGGTTCGACGTCGCAAAGCGTCTATGGCACACCGGGGCGTGTCGCCGGCATCGTCTTTGGCGAATGGGAGGAGCGCTCTCCCTGGGCGCCGCTGGCTGAACGTCGCGGCGTAGGAGGCGATGCCGTCACCGTTTACGGCGCGATGGGCACGGCCAATATCTGCGACGTGGTGGCGAACAGTGCCGACGGTTTCCTCGACATGATCGCCAAATCCATGGCCTATCCGGGCGCAAACGGCTTCCTGCCGTCCTCGGCCTTTGCGGAGACTTTGTGCGTCATCAACCCGATCTGGGCGGAGGTGATTGCGAAGGCCTATCCCAGGATCGAGGATGTGCAGGCCTATATCTGGGACAGATGCGCATTGCCGATCGACTGGTTCCGACCCGAATATCGCGATCCCATCGGCAATTTGGGTCGGATCAAGCCCGACGGGCGCGTGCATCTGGTGCCGACGCCCGATGATGTGCTGGTCATGGTCGCGGGAGGGGAAGGCGGCCTGCACGCCGCGATGCTGCATAGCTGGGGCACCTGCCTCACCGTGACCCGGCCCGTCGAGACGGCATGAGCGGCGATGTGATCGTCGGCGATCGCATTCGCGGACGCGCCGAACTGCTCGACCGGGCGGCGCGGCTGGCGAGCGCGATGGCGGCGGCAGGCGTCGGCGCGGGCGATGCGGTGGCGCTGTTGCTGCGCAACGACTTTGCCGTGCTGGAAGCCAATCTGGCCGTGCGCAGGCTCGACGCCTATGGCGTGCCGATCAACTGGCACTGGCACCCGACGGAGATCGGCTATGTGCTGCGCGACGCGACGCCCCGGCTGCTGATCGGCCATGCCGACCTGCTGGACGGGCTGGGCGCCCATATTCCCGAAGGCCTGCGCGTGATCGCCGTCGGCGGTTCGGGCGAGCAGCCGGATTATGACGACTGGATCGCTGCCCATGAACCCCATGAGGGCCATGGCAACGGTCTCGGTTCCTCCATGGTCTACACGTCGGGCACCACGGGCAAGCCCAAGGCGGTCAGGCGCCTGCCCGCGACAGGCGAGGAATCGGCGCAGCGCGCCCGTGTGCTGGCGGTCATCCATGACACGGCGCCCGGCAATGTCGCGCTGGTGACGGGACCGCTCTATCATCTCTTCAGCCAGGCGATCCTGATGGCGACTTTCGCCGCCGGGGGCACGGTGGTGGTGATGGAGCGCTTCGATCCGGAGGATTGCCTGCGGCTCATCGAGCAGCATCATGTGACCCATGGCGCGCTGGTGCCCACGCTTTTCGTCAGGCTGCTGCGCCTCCCCGAAGAGGTGAAGGGCCGATATGATCTCTCCACCCTTCGTCACGTCGTCCATTCGGGCGCGCCCTGCGCGCCGGAAGTAAAAAGGGCGATGCTGAACTGGTGGGGGCCGGTCCTGTATGAAACCTATGGATCGACCGAAACCGGCGTCGTCACGAAGATCAGTCCTCGGGAATGGCTGGCTCGACCCGGCAGCGTCGGCCGACCTGTCCTGACTGGTGAAGTCCGTATTCGTGGCGAAGACGGCCAATGGACAGAGGCGGGGCGGACGGGCGACGTCTACCTGCGCATCCACGGCACGCCCGATTTCACTTTTCACGGCGATCCGGAAAAGCGCGCCGCCGTCGAATATGACGGCCTTATTACCTGCGGCGACATGGGCTGGCTGGACGAAGAAGGCTATCTGTTTCTGTGCGACCGGCGCGCGGACATGGTGTTGTCCGGCGGGGTCAACATCTATCCGGCAGAGGTGGAGGCTGCCTTGCTGGAGCATCCCGCGGTATCCGATTGCGCTGTCTTCGGCGTGCCGGACTCCGAATATGGTGAAGTGCTGGTCGCGTATCTCCAGAGCGACGAGGCGCTGATCCCCGATGAGGTGACAGCGTTCCTGCGCGGGCGCATCGCGGGCTACAAGATTCCGCGTCATCTGGTCGTCGGCGCCAGCTTGCCGCGCGAGGAAACGGGAAAGATCTTGAAGCGCAGGCTGCGGGAAAGTTTCCTGGCCGGCGAAGCGCGGGAAACGGGAGCATATTGACGGATGGAGGAACCGGGGAAAGGCGCCATCCCGCCCGGCGCGCTGGCGGGGCTGAAGGTCATCGACATGGCGTCGCTCTATGCCGCGCCGCTTGCGGCGACGATCATGGCCGATTTCGGCGCCGATGTGCTGAAGATCGAGCCGCCGGAGGGCGACCTGTTCCGCGACAGCAAGATGTGGCCGCTGGTCGCGCGGGGGAAGCGTTGCCTGGCGCTGGACTTGCGTTCGGAAGAGGGGATCGACCGGCTCAAGGCGCTGGCGGCGCAAGCCGACGTGCTGGTGGAAAATTATCCCGCCGCCGTGCTGGAGAGGCGGGGCATCGGCTGGAAAGTCCTGTCGGCGGTCAATCCCCGGCTTGTCATGCTTTCCGTGTCCTGCTTCGGCGCCACCGGTCCTTATCGGGGCCGGCCGGGATCGGGCACGATCGGTGAAGGCTTTGGCGGCCTGACCTTCCTGACGGGGACGGAAGACGGTCCGCCGATGCTCCCTTCCGTAGCCTTGGGTGACGCCGTGGGCGCGATGAGCGCGGTGATCGGCACGCTCTCTGCCCTTTATTGGCGCGACCGTAGCGGACGGGGGCAACAGGTGGACGCCAGCCTCTACGAACCGATATTGCAGATCGTCGCCCATGCGGCGCAAAGATGGGAGCCCGGCCGCTCGCCCGAACGTTGCGGGTCGCGACTGCCCGGCGTACTGCGCAACGTCTATCGAACCTCCGACGAAAGATACGTCGCTATCTCCGCCAGCACCGCTCGGCATGCCGCCGATCTGCTGGCGCTGGCGGGCGGGCAGGGGGACGACCAGGATGCCTGCGTCGCCGCCTGGATCGCCACCGTGCCGCAGGCTGCGCTGGTGGAGCAGCTCGTCGCCCGGCGTATTCCGGTGACGCCGGTCAACAGCCTGGACGATATGCTGGCCGATCCTCATATGCGCGCTCGCGGGAGCCTGATCCATGTGGCGGATGAAGCGTTGGGCGATCTGGCATTGGCCGCGCCCGCGCCGCGCCTATCGGAGACGCCGGGCAGGATTGGCGATGTAAACCCGCCCCTGGGTACGGATGCGGATGCCGCGCTTGAGCGCTGGGCCGGAAGCTGACGGCGCAGCTCATGCGGTATGCGGCGCATCTTGGCATAGCCGATCCCGACGCGCCGTTGCTGGCCGCAACGGCCGGCTCGGTCGATCCGGTCGCTCAGATAAATTGCGCCGCTCGGCTGGGCTTTGCCGGCATCACCGACAATGGTCTGAAAGCCCGCACGCCGGAGGTTCAGCGGCGCATGGGTGTGGCGTTGCGGGATCATGGGATGGAGATGGGCAGCTTCACCCATAATGTTCTGGGGATGGAGCCGCCCTTCTTCTGGGGCGCGCCGATCACCGATATGGAAGCGGCCATGGCGTCCAGCCTCACGGCAGCGGAGCATGTGGGCGGTGGCTGCATCAACGCGGTCCTGCTGGATTGCGGCGCACCGTTGGCGGAACAGCTAGCGCGGGCGACGGAGAATTTCGCTGCCGCCACGAAGCTGGCGGCGGAGCGGGGCGTGGCGCTGGCGGTGGAGATGGTCAGCCGGGAGCGTGTACCCCTGGCCCTGGTCGAGCGCCTGGCCGACATCGGCGCTATCGCCCGGTCGGCAGGCGTGGGGCTGATCCTCGATAGCTGCCATTGCCATTGCGCCGGCGAGGACATGGCGGCGGCGATTGTGGCGCAGGCGGATATTCTCGCCGCTGTGCAGATCGCTGACATGCCAGGCCGCGTTCAACCCGGTGCGGGCGTGATCGACTTTGCGCCGATCATGGCGGCGCTGCGGACAATCGGCTGGGGCGGCCTTGTCGAGGCGGAGCTGATGCCGAAGCTGCGGGACATCGATGGGGAGGCGGCGGCCATCGCCGCGCTCAGGACGCTGGGTTGACGTTTCTTGCCGGGCGCGCCGTTGCGCCTCAGCCCTGCCGTTCCGGCGTATGCACGATAAGGCCATCCAGCGCCGCGCGCAGACGGATCTGACAGGAAAGGCGCGAATCCGCCCGCTTGCCATGGGCGAAGTCGAGCATGTCCCATTCGTCGGCGGATGGAGGACCGACCCGATCGATCCACGCGGGATCGACATGAACATGGCAGGTCGCGCAGGCGGCGCTGCCGCCGCATTCCCCGATGATATTCTCGACGCCCGCCCGCTTGCCGATGTCCATCACCGACTGGCCGACATCGCCGTCCAGCGTGGTCGCGATCCCGGCAGGGGTGATGAAGGTGACATGGACCATGGTGATACCCTTTGAACCGGCTTGGCGCGATCGGAAAGCGCTTATGCCGCCGGCCGTTCCGGACATCATGTTTGCGATCACTCACCGCCGATCTTCACACCTCTTGCCGCTACGGGCAGGTTCGGCCGCAGGCCGACCGGTCCAGTGCCGCCGCTTTGTCATTTTAGGTACTGAATAGTAGCTTTAATGGCACGGTAGGAGAAGGAGGAGAGAGATGAGGGCAGCGTTATTCAAGGGCGCGGGCACACCGCTGGTCGTGGAGACCATAGACGATCCCCAGCCCGGCGAGGGCGAAGCGGTCATCAAGGTCACGCGCTGCGGCGTATGCGGCACGGACCTCCACATGACCTCCGGCCATGGCAATGATTTCCCCGTCGACAGCGTGATCGGCCATGAATATTGCGGGGAAGTCGTCGCACTGGGCAAAGGCGTAGACAATCTCAAGGTCGGTCAGTTCGTCACCGCCATGCCGGTGGCGGGCTGCGGCCGCTGCGCCCCCTGCCTGGCCGGTTATCCCATGGCTTGCGCGCAGATGCAGGGTCTTGTCGGCGGCTTTAGCGAATATATGCGGATCGCGGCGACGAGTTCTATCGTGCTGCCCGACACGCTGACGCCTGCTGACGGTGCTCTGATCGAGCCTCTCGCCGTGGGTCTGCGCGGCATACGGCTCGCGCAGATGCCGCCGGGCGCGAAGGTCGCGGTGCTGGGCGCTGGGTCCATCGGCCTCGCTGCCATCTATTGGGCGCGGTTGCTGGGGGCGGGGAAGATCGTGGCCATTTCCCGTTCGTCACGGCGCGCCGATCTTGCGCTGCAGATGGGCGCGAACAGCTTCGAGGCGCTGGGCGAAGGCGAAGCGGAACGCGTTTCGGCCGCGCTGGGCGGCATGCCCGACATCGTGCTGGAATGCGTCGGCGCGGTCGGCATGACGCAGAAAGCGGTCGAACTGGTCGCGCCCGGCGGAACGGTCGTCTCGCTGGGTTTCTGCACCTCGCCCGACCCGATCCTGCCTTCGCTCGCCACATGGAAGCAGGTCACGATCAAATTCTCGTTCGCCTATGATCTCAGGGAATTCGAACATAGCGCCAATGCGCTGGACGCCGGACACGTCGAGCCGCGCCTGATGGTGTCGCGGACGGTCGGCCTGGACGCCTTCCCCGACCTGTTCGAGCAACTGCGCGCCGGGGCCAACGAAACCAAGATTCATGTCGATCCGTGGAGCGCGGCCTGATGAACACAGAAACCATTGTCCAGGACCAGCGGATATTGACCCTCGACGCCCTGCTGGCTGCCTCGACGGCGCGCACGGGCCTTGACGATTTTGGCGACGCCGGCTTTCGCGAGGGGCTGGGCCTGCTGCTGTCCGACATCCGCGCGCTCGACCTTGATCCCGCGTGCGTGCAGGCGACCGCATGGCGCATCGGCCAGTCGCTCGATACCCGCGCCCTGGCGGTCAAGGGGTTGAGGGAACGGCCGGAGGCGCTGGAGCAGCCGATCCGGGAGCCGATCATCATCGCCGGTCTCGTCCGTTCGGGCACGACGGCGCTGCACCTGCTGATGTCGCTGGACCCTCAGTTCCAGGGGCCGGAACATTGGCTGACCGTCTATCCCATGCCGCGCCCGCCGCGGGAGACGTGGGACGGTATTGCCGAATATCGGACGGAGAAGGCGTCGCTGGACGCCTATCTGGCGGCGTCGCCGGAATCGGCCGACGACCATATGATGACGGCAGAGGGGATTGAGGAATCCCTGTTCATCCTGGGCGCCAGCTTTGCCAGCAACATGTGGCCGTCCATGTGGGACGCCCCCCGCTATGACCGCTGGTATCGCGGGCGCGACGACACCGACAGCTATCGCTGGCTGGCCGATGTGCTGCGTCTGATCGGCGCGGGGGACGATCGCCGCTGGCTGCTCAAGAACCCGACGGACCTCTTTTCCTTGCAGGAGGTGCTGAACGTCTTTCCCGATGCGAAGATCATCCAGACCCATCGCGACCCGGTGGATTCGACGCCATCGGTCAGCAATCTCATCTTCTCGGCGCGCCGGGCCTTTTGCGGCGACAAGGCGGATCGCGCCGATGTCGGGCGGCGCGAGGCGGAGATGTGGGCGCAGGCATTGGAACGCGCCGAGTCGGTGCGCGAAAAGAGCGACGCGACGTTCATCGACGTCGAGTTCCGCGACTTCACCCGCGATCAGATGGCGTCAATCCGCTCCATCTACGACCAGCTAGGCCTGACGCTGACGGCCGAGACGGAGGGCGCGATGCAAGCCTGGCTGGACGCGCATCCTCACAAGCCGAGCAAGGGGCCCAAGCACAGGCCGGAGGATTTCGGCCTGACGCGGGAAGGGCTGGAGGAACGCTTCGCCGCCTATCGCGCCCGGCGCGGCTATATCTGACGGATTTGCATCTGAGGGATCTGGGCGGGGGGCCCGTTCAAAAATGGGCCCGCGCGCGATCTGTTTCAGATGATCCCGTCTTCGGCCAGCCCGTCAAGCGCCGCCGCGTCCAGCCCCAGTTCCTGCGCCAGCACGTCGCGCGTATGTTCCCCCAGCATCGGCGGGGCGCGATAGTCGGTGATCGGCGTTTCCGAGAAGTTCAGCGGGCTGCGGATCACGTCCAGATCGGGCTTCAGCGGATGCGGAGCGCGCACGCGCAGGCCCCGATGCAACGCCTGCGGATAGGCGAACACCTGCTCCAGATCGTTGATCGGCCCGCTGGGGATGCCGGCGGCCCCGAGCTTCTCCAGCCAGTAATCGACGCTGTTCGTCTGGAAGATCGCGTTGAACACCTCGGTGATCTCGTCGCGATTCTTCACCCGCTCGACATTGGTATAGAAGCGCGGATCGTTCTTCAATTCAGGATGGCCGACCGCGTCGCACAGCGCGATATATTGCTTGTCGTTGCCCGACGTGATCATGATCGCGCCGTCGCTGCACGGGAACATGCTGGTCGGCATGCCGCCATTGCCCTGCGTGCCCCGCCGGACCGGCACTTCGCCTGACGTCAGGTAGATTTGCGCATAATGGGACAGCGCCGACACGCCGCAATCGAGCAGGGCGATGTCGATATACTGACCCTCGCCGCCCGCCGCGTCGCGATGATAGAGGGCGGCCAATATGGCATTGGCGACGTTCAGCCCGGTGAACAGGTCGATGATGCTGGGGCCGACCTTCATCGGTCCGGCGCCCGGCTTGCCCTCCGGCACGCCGGTCACGCTCATCAGGCCGCATTCGCCCTGAAACACCGCGTCATAGCCGGGCTTGGTCGCCAGCGGGCCGTCCTGGCCATAGCCGGTGACCGAGCAATAGATGATGCGGGGATTGACGGCCTTCAGGCTTTCATAGTCGAGACCGTAGCGCTTGAGATCGCCGACCTTGTAATTCTCCATCACCACGTCGCAGGACTTGACCAGTTCGCGGACCAGTTCCTGCCCCCTGGCGCTGGCGATGTTGAGCGCGACCGACCGCTTGTTGCGGTTGACCGACATGTAGAAGGCGTTTTCCCGCGTCGGCCTGCCTTCCGCATCGCGCAGATAAGGCTCCCCGAAGATGCGGGCGTCGTCGCCCACGACCGGCCGTTCGATCTTGATCACGTCGGCGCCCATGTCAGCCAGCACCTGCGATCCGAACGGCCCCGCCAGCACGCGGGTCAGGTCAAGCACGCGGATCTTTTCAAGGGGCAGTCTGGCCATGGATCACCTTGCTGAAATACCCTTTTCCCATGCCATCGGCAGGCATGATGACAAGATCGGGGCACGCCTGTTCACAACCATGATATGCTCTGCGCGGAAGGCTGTCAGGGGTTCCGCGACCCCCGTCTTTTGGTCGACTATGGTCCACAGCCACGCGGAATGAAAGAAAAGGACGGGAGCCAGATGGGCGACATCTTGCGCGACATGCCGGTAGAGGGCGTCTGCCGACTGACGCTGAACCGGCCCGATGCGCTCAATTCACTGACCTATGCCATGTATGCCGAACTGATCGGCCATCTGGAGGCCGTGCGCTATGATCATGACGTGCGGGTCGTTCTGCTGACGGGCGCGGGGCGCGGCTTCTGCGCGGGTCATGACATTCGCGGCGCGGGCAAGCCCGATTGGGTGGCCGAAGGGTTGGGCAGGGCGCAGTTCCAGCAGCGCGTCATGGCCAAGCTGGGCCAGATTCCGCTGCTGATGCGCGCCCTGCCGCAGCCTGTGATCTGCGCGGTGAACGGCGTGACGGCGGGCGCAGGCTATCCGATCGCAATCGCCGCCGACATGACTATCGCGGCGCGCTCCGCCAAGTTCGTCAACGCCTTCCACAATGCGGGGACGGGCCATGAAATGGGCTTTTCCTACCTGCTGCCGCGCCTGGTCGGATTGCAGCGCGCCGCCGAGCTGGTGTTGACGGGCCGCGCCGTGATGGCCGAGGAAGCCGAACGGATCGGCCTCATCCTGCGCTGCGTCGACGACGATGCGCTGATGGAGGAGGCGCTCAAGCTGGCGGAGGCGGTGATGGTCAACAGCCCGATCGGCATCGCCCTCACCAAAAGCTCGCTCCAGTTCAACGCCGACGCGCCCAGCCTGGAAGCGGCGATCGAAATGGAGAACCGCGCCATCTTCATGAGTCAGTCGACCGCCGACACCGCCGAAAAGCGGGCCGCCTTCATCGAGAAGCGCAAACCCCTGTTCAGGGGGGAATGATGAGCCTGATCGATCCTCTGCTCAGCCCTCTAACTCTGCGTGGCCTGACCCTGCCGAACCGGGTGGTGATGGCGCCAATGACCCGTTACCGCTCGCCGCTGGGCGTGCCGACCGATGACGTGGCGAGCTATTATGGCCGCCGCGCCGCAACGGGCCTGGGCGCGATCCTGACCGAGGGAGTTGCGTTGCCCCATTATGCGGCGGCCGATCATCCGGACATACCGCGCATCGACGGGGTCGAGGCCCTGGCCGGCTGGCGCAAGCTGGTCGATGTCGTGCATGATGCGGGCGGGCGGATCATTCCCCAGCTCTGGCATCAGGGGCCGATGTGGAATGTCGAATATGCCGGCACCGGCACCGGCAATCCGATGCGGCCGTCGGGCATCTGGGGTCCGCCGGACGGCATCATCTCCTTCCGCGAGGAGGGACGGGTGGAGAGCTTGGCGCCTGTGCCGCCGATGAGCGAAAGCGATATTGCCGACATCATCGCCGCCTACCGCCAGGCGGCGCGCAATGCGGTGGCGCTGGGCGTGGACGGCATCGCCATCCATGGCGCGCATGGCTATCTGATCGACAGCTTCCTGTGGGACTATACCAACCGGCGCGAAGACCGATGGGGCGAACGCGCCGCCTTCGGCGTGGCGGTGGTGAAGGCGATCCGGGCGGAGATTGGCGAGGATATGCCGATCGTGCTGCGCTTTTCCCAATTCAAGATGCAGGATTACCGCGCCATGCTGGCGGATACGCCGGATGGCCTTGGCGCGTTGCTCGGGCCGCTGGCCGATGCGGGGGTCGACCTGTTCGATGCCAGCCAGCGCTATTTCGACACGCCGATTTTCGACGGATCGCCGCTCAATCTGGCGGGCTGGGCGAAGAAGCTGACCGGCAAGGCGTCCATGACCGTGGGCGGCGTCGCGCTGGACAAGGCCAAGGGCAAGGCCAGGCATATCGACGACAGCCAGCAGTCGGTGAACAATCTGCCGCTGCTGATCGAACGGTTCGAAAAGGGCGAGTTCGATCTGGTCGGTGTCGGCCGGGCGATCCTCAACGACCCGGACTGGTTCGGCAAGGCGAAGCGGGACGAACCCTTCCTGCCATTCGACCCCGCCAATCTGGAGCGGCTGGCATGAACGAACTGGAGGCGCGGATCGACCGGCTGGAATCGCTGGCGGCGATCCAGCAGCTTCCGATCCGTTACGCGATTGCGGTGGACAGCCGGGATATGGACGCCTGGGTCGATCTGTTCATCCCTGATGTCTATTGTGGGGCGCGCGGCAGCGGGCGCGATGTGCTCAAATCCATCATCACGCCCGCGGTCAGGACTTTCTATCGGTCCGTCCACCAGATTTGCGGGCACCGGGTCGAATTTGACGATGCCGATCATGCGCATGGCGTGGTCTATTGCCGCGCCGAGCATGAGGACCAGGGCAAATGGGTGGTCATGGCGATCGCCTATTTCGACAGCTATGAACGGCGGGATGGCGAGTGGTTTTTCGTCCGGCGACGGGAAAAGCACTGGTATTCGGCCGATTGGCAGGAACGACCGGCGGCCCCCTTCACCGGTTGGGCCGGGCATGACAATCCGCCTGATCTTCCCCAGGATTTCGACAGTTGGGCGCGTTTCTGGGCGGACATGGACGGGCAGGACATCGACCGCCTGACCGACCGGCCGGCACATTGACGGATAAACAATCGGCAGGAGATTCAGGATGGGCGACAGGCGGCGTTTCGAGGGGCGATCGGTTTTCATCACCGGCGCCGGATCGGGCATCGGTGAAGCGACGGCGCATGCCTTTGCCGAGGAAGGCGCGAAGGTGGCGATTGCCGAACTGGACCCGGCCAGGGGCGAAGCCGTGCGCGACGCCATCCGGGCCAAGGGCGGCACCGCCCTGTTCGTCGCCACCGACGCCACGGACGAGGCGTCGGTGAAGGCCGCGATCGCCGCCGCCAACGAGGCGCATGGTCCTATCGCCCACGCCTTCAACAATATCGGCATGTCGCGCCCCGGCAGCATCGAGGAGATGAGCCTGGAGGATTGGAACTGGACGATCAGCATTTCGCTGACCAGCACCTTCCTGGCGATGAAATATGAAATCCCGATGATGAAGGCCAATGGTGGCGGCACCATCGTCAATACCGCGTCCATGGCGGCGCGGCTCTACACGCCGTCCGCGCCCTGTTCCTATGCCGCGGCCAAGGCGGGGGTCATCCATCTCAGCCATCATGCGAGCTGCGCCTATGCGGACGACAATATCCGCGTGAACAGCGTGCTTCCGGGGTTGACCGCGACGCCGCAGATCGCATCCATGTTCACCGCCGAGGAGCAGGCGGAGATTGCGGGCGAGAATCAGGTGATCCGCCGCGCGGTCGATCCCCGCGAAATCGCCAATGCGGTGCTCTTCCTGTCGAGCGATGAGGCATCGATGATCACCGGGCGCGGGATCGAAGTGTCGGGCGGACGCAGGCACGGAAGCTGACATCAGCCCGTCGGGCGGCGCCCGGCCGCCCGAGGAAATGACGATATGGAGAAGGAGAGTGCCGGATGAGGACGCGAAGGACTTTGCACTGTCACGCCGGGGCCTTCTGGGCGCCGCGCTCTGCACAACAGTCGGCGGCCTGCTGCCGGCATCCGCATCGGGCGCGGCCATGAACAGCAGCGCCGCGCCTGCCGCCGCGCTCAGGGACTGGAGCGCCTATGCCGACCTGTTGAAACCGGCAGGGGCGCTCAACGCCATGACCGGCTTTCCCGAGGATGGCCAGATCCGCGCCGAGCTTTATCGCCAACTGGTGATGAACATCGCGCAATCCTATGTCTGGTATTTCCAGTCCACGCCTGAACATCCCGACTGGATGCCGTTCGAAAACAGCATCTTCCTGCTGCAACCCAATCCTGACGCCATTTATCATATCGCGCCGGTCAGCGGCGACGGCGTCTACAAGATCAGCGGCTATCGCGGCACCAACAAGGTGATGGGTTTCGCCGTCGGCGGCGGCATGTTCGGCACGCAAGACCCCAAACCCGGCTTCAACAATTATGATGCCGATGGCCTGACGCTGGGCAAGGACGGCTATTTCGAGGTGATATTCAGCGCGGAAAGGCCAAAGGACTGGACTGGCGACTGGCGTTATCTCGATCCTCAGGCGGGCGACATCATGATCCGCCAGTTCGCCTATGACTGGGGCGTCGACGTGGATGCGCGCTTCGCCATCGAACGGCTGGACAAACCGCCGCTGAAACCCCGTCTGACGCAGGAACAGATCGCGGCGCGGCTCGACGCGATCATGGGCGGTTTCGTCGAGCGTTTCTCGCGCATCTGCATCGGCTATCAGAACAAGGTCATCCATGATCTTGGCCTGAACGTCATGGAATTGTCGGGCTTCGAAGATCTGGGAAACAGCGGCGAATGGCCGCAAAAATATTTCCGGTGCATCTATGACTATCAGCCGGGCGAGGCGCTGATCATCGAGACGGAATTGCCGGAGAACTGCAAATATTGGAATGTGCAGCTTAACGACGAACTCTGGAACCAGATAGAGTTCGGCTATCGCCAGAGCAGCCTGAACGCGATGCAGGCGAAGCTGGACCGCGACGGCAAGTTCCGCGCCGTGATCGCGTTGGAAGACCCGGGCGTCGCCAATTGGCTCGACAGCGGCGGTCACAGGCGGGGCATGCTGGTGGGGCGCTGGCATGGCGCGGACAGCTATCCGATGCCGACGATCAGGAAAGTGCCGCTTTCCGAAATCGCCAGCCACCTGCCCGCCGACACGCCGAAGGTGACGCCGGACGAGCGGGAGGCTGCCCTGCGCAAGCGCAATCTGGGGCTCCAGATGCGCAGGCGCTGGTAGGATATTCTTCCGGCATCCCCGGCGCAGGGGGATGCCGGGGCCTATCGCATGTTTCAGTGCAGGCCGTCTTCCGCAGCGGCGACCATGCGCGACCAGTCATTGAGGCGCTGCCACAATATGGCGCGGGTGGAAGCGAAATTGTGCATGTGCGCCATGCGCGGCACGATGAAGAGGGAGACGTCGCGGGAAGTGGAATAGGCCGACGGCTCGCGATAAGGCTCGGGGCAGGTATCCCGCTCGCCATCCCCGACCAGCACCGGCACCGCGACACGCGCCGCATCTTCCGCGAAGACGCCGGGCAGCATCATCCGCACCGCGCAATGCGGGATGGTGAGGCTGCCGAATATCGGAGCGGTCTGCCGGATCGGGTATCCGCCCTTCATATCCTCTTCCAATATGTCGGCGGGCACATCTTCCCAGTGGAAGGGGTAGACATAATCGACCCCCTCATGGTCGTGGTCCAGATGGCTTGTGACTTCCCCACTCGCCACCTTGTCGAAGCGGCGCATGCCATGTTCGAAAGCGGCCTTGTCGCGCTGGGGCAAGGCGGTGTGGATCGCGCTGACGCCGAAAGGCGCAATCGCGTCGAAGGTGGCGAAGCGGCCCTGCGTCAATATGCTGACACCGCCGCCCATGGACTGCCCCATGCCCACCAGAAAGAGCGACGGCAAGCCGGGAAAACCCTCCGCCGCCGTGCCGTCGCGCAGGGAAGCGGCAACCTGCCGTACGCAGGCGTCATGGGTCGCCGCCATCGTCTGGAAATCGATGCTGGAGAGGTCCGGGATGCTGCTTTCCCCGACGCCCACATGGTCAATGGCGACATGGATCAGGCCGTGCCGCGCTTGCCATTCCGCCTCGTCATAGCCTTCATGACCCTCGAAGCGCATCATGAAATAATGGCGCGAATATCCGCCGCCCGGACAGGCGAAGATCGCGACGGGCCGGTCCGGCATCGCGGACGGATCGGGCAATGTCAGCGTGACGGCCATTTCGATCCCGTCTCCCAATTTTGGGGCGGCCGTAGTGACATCAATGCGCTTATGCACTCTCAGCATATGCTTCTCTCCCTGCAAATATCCCCTGGCCGGGCAGGCGGATCGTTTCGTTTATTGGATCGCGCCGGTTCAGCCCATGTCCATCATGGCGATCCAGCGCCTCTCAGCATTGGCGCGCTCGACCGCCTCGACCACCCGATGCACGGCTGCCGCCTCGGTGAAGCTGGGCGATCCTTCCGTCCCGTTGCGGATGGCATCGACCATATGCCGGAACATCCAGTCCATCGCGGCGAAGGGACGAGGCTCCGCCGTGGCGCCCGCGACGCCGGGAACGGCATAATAGTCGTCCACCGTCACCTCTTCGCAGGTGCGCTGGCCATAGGTCAACAACCGCGCATCGCCGGCATAGAGCTTTGCCGAGGGGAAATTGCCGAAGCTGTCGTCGACCAGCAGCAGCCGGCCCCTGTCGCCCCAGACCTCCACCCGCCAGCCTTCGGTGTCGGGCACGCACCAGCCCGCCTGCAGGCTGCCGATGGCGCCATTCTCCATGCGCAGCACCGCGCTGCCCAGATCGTGCGTCTCCGGCCGGAGCACTTCGCCATTGGGCAGGAACCATTCGGGCACGCCGGTCGTCAACATGCCGGTCGCCTCCGCCACCGGGCCGATCAGATGCGTCAGGAACAGCAGCGAATGGGTGGCGAAATTCCGCCACGCGCTGCCGCCGCTGCTCTTTTCCGCCAGCCAATAATAGGGGTCGGTATGTTCCGAATAGGCGCAATAGGCATAGGCCTTGTCGTTGGCGACGATCAGCGGCAGCATGAGCTGGACATTGAAGCCCAGCGGGCGGCCGATGAAGCCTTCATCGATCATGCGCTTCATCTTCTGCGCATGCGGCGACCAGCGGAATTGCGCGTCCACGACGCCGACGACGCCAGCGGCCCGCTGCGCGTCGCGCATCGCTTCGGCATCGGAAAGGCTGACCGCGAAGGGCAGGGCGTCATAGACATGCTTGCCGTTCTTCAGCGCCGCCATGACCATAGGAAAACGGAAGGATGGCCGTGTGCCGACATCGATGATGTGCAGGTCCGGATCGGCCGACATCTCCTCATGGTTCCAATAGGCTTTGGGAATGTCATATTCCCGCGCCGCCCTTTCCGCCGTTTCCTGGCGAGAGGTGCAGATGGCGGCGACTTCCACGCCCTCGATCCGCCGCCAGGCCGCGCCGTGGACCTTGAGGCTCCAGTTGGCGCTGATGATCCCCACCTTGAGCGTATCCGCCATTGCCTTGCCCCTTCGCCTTGATTTAATTGAACCTATGTGTCCAATTAAAAAGCAGCCCGCGCAAGCGGGAAGGGGATCAGGAATATGATGATTGGGCACCAGGCCCGACGGCGGCGGGGGCGTCCCACGGCGGACGAGACCCAGGCGCGCGAGCAGGCCGTCATGGAGGTCGCTGCGGCACTGTTCGAACAGCATGGCTTTGCCGGCGTAACGATGGCGGAGGTGGCGCGCCGCGCCCGCATCAGCAAGACGACGCTCTACGCCCGCTACCCCGACAAGCCGACGTTGTTCCGTGCGATATGCAGCTATGCCTGCCGCGTCCCGGCCTATCGTTTCGCGGCGGTCGCGACAGAGGGGCGTGAGCCGGACGATGTGCTGGCCGATTTTGCCGTCGCGATTGCCGAAGCGACCGCCGACCCTGCCGCCGACCGCTTCCTTCGCCTGGTCATTTTCGAAGCGCCTCGATTTCCCGAACTGGCGGAGCAGATATTGCTCGAGAGCCGCGACGTGGCCGCGCCGCTCGTCGTCTGGCTGGAGGGGCTGGCGCGGGAGGGGCGACTTGCCAGCCATGATCCGGCTTTGCTGGCGCGGCAATTCGGCGCGCTCGTGACCGGCGGCCATGACGGTCTGCTGCAATGCTCCGAACAGGAGACGGGAAAACGGATCGCCTCAGCGGTCGCATTGCTGCGGCCGCTGTTCCGCCATGAAAAAGACCGGCACGGATAGGACCGTGCCGGTCTTCAGGAGGCCCGCGCGCCCCTTATCCGCGCGGACACGCCCTATCAGGCGACTTCATGCTGCCTCACCTGCGCGGCTGCCGGAGCGCCACGGACGCCGCGCACCAGCCGGCCCGGAAGCGCGTCGGTCGCTTCGCCATTGCGGTAGGTCACGGCGCCGCTGACGAGGGTCGCGACATAGCCCTTCGACTTTTGCGACAGGCGCTTGCCGCCCGCCGGCAGGTCCGCGATCACCTGCGGCCGGTGCAGGATCATGTTGGGGATGTCGAGGACATTGATGTCCGCCTTATAACCCACGCCCAGCACGCCGCGATCGCACAGGCCCACGGAGTTTGCGGGCTGGCTGGTCAACGCCTTGATCGCGGTCGGCAGGTCCAGACCGTCCCGGCCCAGCCGCCCGGTCAGCAGATAGGTGGTATAGGCCGCGTCGCAGATCATGCCGTAATGCGCCCCGCCATCGCCCAGCGCGACGATCATATTGTCCTGCCCGATGAGGTCGCGGCTCTGGGCGAGATATTCAGGCACGTCGGACGAATAGGAACAGAGGATCGCCCGGCCGTCATCCTCCAGCAGCGCGTCGTAGATCATTTCGCGCGGATCGACGCCGCGACGCGCCGCTTCCGCCTGGATGCTGTCCTCGGCCGCGAAATTGTAATCGGCCGGATCGCTGATGCGGAACAGCGCTTTGATCGACTTGATCAGCCCGACGAAGGCGGGGTTCGGATCGTCCGGCTCCTCCGCGATCAGGCGCGCGCGCAGTTCCGGATCGCGCATCTGCGCCACCTTTTCCTCCAGCGGCAGTTGGGCGAGCGGGCGGAAGCTGGGGTTGAGCGAGAAGGGGTGGTAGCTGAGCTCCAGCCCGTACATGACGCCCATCGGACGCGGCATGAACTGGCAACGGATGGTCAGGCCATCAGCCGCCGCCTGGCGCACGCCTTCGACATAGCGGCCCCAATTGTCCGGCCGCGTCGGCATGGCGATCAGGCTGAATGTCACGGGAACGCCCGCCTGCTGGGCGATGGTGCGGAAAATCTTCAGTTCCACCTCGGCATCATTGTCGAGATTGGGGTTGCACTGGAACGTGCCAGCGCCCGCATCCTTCAGGCCCTCGGCCAGGGCCAATACCTCGTCCAGTTCCGTCGTGACCGAAGGCGCGAGTTCGCCGGAACGGAAACGGTGGAACAGATTGCGCGAACTGGCGACGCCCAGCGCACCGGCCTTCACTGCCTCGCTGACGCAGCGGCGCATTTCGACCAGATCCTCCAGCGTTGGAGGCTCCAGATTGGCGCCACGCTCACCCATGACGAAGACGCGCAAGGGGCTGTGGGGGATTTGCGCGGCGAAATCGACGTCGGACACGCGCTGGTCCAGCGCGTCGAGATAGTCGGGGAAGCTGTTCCAGTTGAACGGCACGCCTTCGGCCATGACGACTTCGGGAATATCCTCGACCCCCTCCATCAGCTTGATCATCAATTGATGATCGCCGTCCCGCACCGGCGCGAAGCCGACGCCGCAATTGCCCATGACGACGGTGGTGACGCCGTGATTGGACGAAGGAGCCATGCGGTTTTCCCAGGTGATCTGGCCGTCATAATGGGTGTGGACATCGACGAAGCCGGGCGTCACCGTCAGGCCGCGCGCATCGATTTCCTCCGGAGCCGAAGCCTCGATCCTGCCGATTTCAGCGATCACGCCGTCCTTCACGCCGACATCCGCGACATAGGGCTGGGCGCCGGTGCCGTCCACGATCGTGCCACCGCGGATCACCACGTCGAATTGACTGCTCATGCCTCTCCTTTCAGAATCGCCACGCAATGGAGTCGCGTAGATAAATAGTATGTGCTATTTATAGCATCGATGAAGACAGGACAATGGCCTAGTGACGCATGCATGATATTTCCGATCGCCCCCAGGACGTTGCCGTTCCTCGTCGCCGCGCCCGGCGGTCGACGGCGGAAATTCGGGCGCTCATTCTCGACGCTGCCCGCGCGGTCTTCGCGGAGCGGGGCTTTGCCGGCGCGACGACGCGCCATATCGCTGCCCGCGCGGAGGTGGCGGAGCCTTTGATCTTCAACAATTTCGGCAGCAAGGAGGCTTTGTTCACCGAAGCGGTGACCGAGCCGTTCAATGCCCGTTTCCGCGAATTCCTGGACTACAGCGACACGCTGCCGCCCGACCGTGAGGAACGCAGCATGCGCTTCGTCCAGGCGCTGTATCCCTTTCTGCGCGACCATGCCGATCTGTTGCTGGCGATGGTCAAGTCCAGGGGGGACGTGGATGCGGCGGCCATTCATGGTCTGGACGACTATTTCACGCGCGCCGTCGCCCGCATGCGATCGCAATATGAGCAGGCGGGGCTGGAATTCGACGTGCCGCCGGAACTGATGGTCCGCTATGGATTCGGCATGCTGGCCGGATCGGTCCTGCTGGGCGACTGGTTCTTTCCCGAGGGCGGACCGGACCCGGACGTCGAGGAAAGCGTTCTGGCGCGCATGCTTTTCAAGGCGAGCGAACCCAAACAGCTTTGAGTTACGGCGCCGCCATTCATCACATGGCCGAAATTCCATCGCCCGGCTTGGCGGCCGGCCGGGCTGCCGCCATGGTCGGCGCCTGATGGAGGCGCGGATGGCGATCGATTTCAACGGGCAAGTGGCTGTGGTGACGGGTGCGGGCGGCGCGCTTGGTTCGGCCTTCTGCCGGGAACTGGCGCGCAGAGGTGCGGCTGTGGTCGCCAATGACCTGGGTGGAGATCCGACGGGGCAGGGCGGATCGACCGGCTATGCCGATGCCGTCGTGGAAGAACTCAGGAATCTGGGCGCCCGCGCCATCGCCAATTACGACACGGTGGCGACCGAGACGGGAGGACAGGCCGTCGTCGATGCCGCGATGGCCGCCTTCGGCCGGGTCGACATCGTCATCTCCAATGCCGGCAATCAGCGGAACGGAGCTTTCGGCGCACTGACCGGGGAGGACATCGAATCCGTGCTGGCCGTTCATGTGAAGGGCGCGTTCAACATATGCCAGCCCGCCTATCGCGCCATGATGGAGCAGGGCTATGGCCGGATCGTGCTGGTCAGTTCGCAATCGGGCGTATTCGGCAACCCCTATCGCGCCAATTATGGGGCTGCCAAGACGGCGCTGATCGGCCTGATGAACGTCATCGCGCAGGAGGCTCCCGCAGGGATCGTCGTCAATACGCTCTTCCCCAATGCGCAGGGCGGGCGGCTGGGCGGCACCCCTGTCGAGCAGCGCCCGGACATCGCTTTCCTCAAGGCCGCAGGCGCCCGGACCCGTCATTTCATCGAAGGGATGAAGCCGGAATTCGTCGCCGCCCTGGCCTGCTATATGGCCAGCCGGGACTGCACCTCCTCCCAGCATATGTATTCGGTGCTGGGCGGCAAATATTCGCGGCTGTTCGTCGGCCTGACGCGGGGCTGGTACAGCCCCGGCCCGGACGCGCCGAGCTGCGACGACATCGCGGCCCATATCAGCGAGATCGACGACCGCTCGGAATATGACCTGCCGTTGAGCGGTCTGGACGAGATGGATACGGTCCTGTCGGTGCGGCGCGCTCTGGGACTCGATGCATGATCGCGGCGGATGGGCCGTTCCATGACGATAGACCCCTGCCGACGCGGGATGCTATCCGACATCCTCGATGTCACGCAAACGGGACCGGACCGGTTCACCGGATCGGCCGGAGCGCACAATCACATCGGGTCGGTGTTCGGCGGGCGATTGCTGGCCCAGGCCTTGCTGGCAGGGATGAAGACGGTGGAAGCGCTGCCCGCAAGCTCTTTCCACGCCTATTTCCTGGCCGCCGGGCGCACGGATCGGCGGCTCGACTATCAGGTTGCGCGCCTGCGCGACAGCCGTCGCTTCGCGAACCGTCAGATCACCGCCTGTCAGGATGGGCGGGCGATCTTCACGATGATGGCCGAATTCCATGCGCCAGAGGAGGGATTCGTCCATCAGAACGCAGCGATGCCTGTCGTGCCGCCGCCCGAGCGGGTCGCGCCGATCCAGCATTTCGTGCGCGAACGGGCGGCGGAGTTGGAACAGGCGGTGACGCACAACTTCGCCGCCGCCCTGGCGATAGAGATGCGCCCGATCGCGCCGGAAGACTATTTCCTCGCACGGCCGACCGAAGCGGCGCGATCATTCTGGTTCAGCCAGTCCGGCGCCGCCACTGTGGAGGACAGCCGGTTGCAGCAGTGTCTGCTCGCCTTCGCCAGCGATTACTGGCTGGGCGGCGCCGCGGCGATTCCGCATTTCCTGCCCACCAACAGCGGCGAATTCCTGATCACCAGCATGGATCATGCGATGTGGTTCCACCGCCCTGCCCGCTGCGAGGCATGGATGCTGCATCATACGTCCAGCCCGTCGGCAGGTGATGGCCTGGGCCTCACGACGGGGCGGATTTTCGACCGCGATGGCCGTCTGATCGCGTCGACCGCCCAGGAATGCCTGATGCGCCGCCTCCGGACTTGAGGCGAGCTTAGAGCCAATCGACATTCAGCCCTGACGGCCTGCGAATGACGCTTTTCCGTGCTTCCGGTGCTCACGTACTTTGAGTACGCTGCGCGCCGGGTCACGGAAAACCACCATTTTCGGCTCGTCATCTTCTGAATGTCGATGGCTCTAGTCCGGTTGGCCGCCCTTCGGATAACGCCCCATCATCAGGTAGAACAAGGCGGCGAGAAAGAAGCTGCTTGAACAAGCCAGCAGGGCAATGTCGTAACTGCCGAAACGATCATAGGCCATGCCGATCAGGCTGGCGCCTACCGCGACGCCAAGCGCGATGCCCAGCGTCGACAGGCTGTAGATGGTGGCATAGCTGCGCAGCCCGAAATAGCGCGCGATCATGAAGGCGACGATATCGATCTCCGCCCCCTGGCCAAGGCCGATCATCAGCACCGCGCCATAGAAAAGCGCGGGCGGTACATCGTGCTGGAGCAGCAGCAGGCAACCGACCGCAGGCGCGAAATTCAGGATGAAGGCAATTGCGGGCGCCCAGAAGCGATCGACCAGGACACCGCTGAGCAATGCGCCCATGGCGGCAGCCGCGCCCATCATCGATACCGCGCCCACGGCGGCGACGGCATCGAGCCCCTTTTCCACGCCAAGCGGCTTCATCTGGGAGAGCAACGCCACCACCGGCACATAGTTGAGAACGGACGCCGCGATGAGGATGCGGACCTTGCCATTGGCCAGCAGCGACAGCGCGCTGTCAGCACGGGGCAGCGCGGTGCGTCCGGACCGCAGCTCCGCAGTGCGTGAGGGCACCCAGAACCAGATGAGAGGCAGCGCGATCAACAGGATGAAGGCGGCAAGCAGCAGATAGCCGCCCGACGATCCGAAGCGCAGGATCATCGGATATAGCGCCATCGGCATCAACGCACCCGCGACCGCCAGCCCCGACCGGCCTATGGCGAGCGCGGTCCCCCGCGTCCGCTCGAACGCGCCGCTCAGGATGCGCGTGACGGTGATGCCGGTCGTCGCCATGCCGACGAGCGCAAAGCCGAAATGCACCGCGTAGAAATAGCCGAGCGATCCGCCCATGGAAGCGAGCAGCCCATAACCGATGGCGGTCAGCAGCAGGCCCGCCGACAATATCGGTCTGACGCCGTGACGATCCGTCATCCGGCCGATGACCGGCGCGATGAAAGCGATGATCAGGCCGAAGCTGTGGACGAAGGCGATGTCCCCGCGCGACCAGCCGAACTGCTGCTGCAAGGGTTCCACGAACAGGCTGGAAACCGCAGAATAGAGGGAATAGCCCAGCGATCCTGCGAACAGCGCCGCAACGCCGGGACGCCAGGCGCGCCTCCATTCTTGCGCGATCAGATGCAATTGGGATGTACCGGCGGCGTCAGGGGGCGGGTGCGGGCTCATGCCCCATTCCTGCGCGAAAGCGGGCGATGGGAACAGCCGCATCCCATTTCTACGCATATGTGTAGAGACCATGGCCATGGCTTGCCAGCGGGTCGACGGCGGCGGCACCGTCATGGCCATGTTGGGGAGAGGATGATGGCCGAGGATATTGTCGTCGAACGGCTGACGGACGGCCAGGGAATCGCGCTCGTAACGCTCAATCGGCCCGCGCGCATGAACGCCCTGCTTCGGGAGACGGTCGCCCGCTTCAACGGGCTGATGGACGAACTGGCGGCCGACGCCGCCTGCCGGGCCGTCATCGTCACCGGCGCGGGGCGAGGCTTCTGTTCAGGGCAGGATCTCGCGGCGACCAACCAGCGTAACCAGACGGGCAGCAGCGGCGTCATCGAGAAACTTCACTGGCAACAACAGTTCGCCGGCATGGGCGGACGCATCCGGTCCATGCCGAAACTGGTGATCGCGGCGGTCAATGGCCCGGCTGTGGGTGCGGGCATGGCGATCGCGCTCAGCGCCGATGTACGGATCGCGACCCCCGCAGCGAAATTTCTGGTGGCGGCGGTGCGGATCGGGCTGACCGGCGGCGAAAGCGGCATCTCCTATCTGCTGCCGCGCATGATCGGCGCGGCGCGAGCCTTCGACATATTGCTGACCGGCCGCGCGATCGAGGCGGAGGAAGCCGAGCGCATCGGCCTTGTGCGATCGCTGTCCGATCCGCGGTCGTTGATCGACGACGCCATCGCCTATGCGCGCTCCGTTCTGGCAAACAGCCCCTATTCGGTCGCCCATACCAAGGCGCTGATGTGGGCCAATCTGGATGCCAACAGCTATGAAGCCGCGATCCAGGCAGAAAACCGGGCGCAGATACTGGGCACGATGACCGAGGATTATAGCGAGGCGACCGCCGCTTTCATGGAAAAGCGGCCGCCGCATTTTTCGGGACGATAGGCCAAAGGCGCCCCGTCACGGCCCGAAGGCGGTGACAAGGCGCTTCCCTGATTGTCAATCCACGATCCGCTTGACGGCCCGGTTGCGGTCGAGCGTGGGATCGAGATAGCGGCCCACCGCATAGTCGCCCATGATCGTGGTGCGTCGGGCGCTGCGTGGGACGTTCAACGGCACGCCCTCCGCATGGTGAATCATCCGCCAATTATCCCACACCAGCATGTCGTTCTTCTGCCAGTCGTGGAAATAGGCATGTCGCTCGTCGGTCAGATGCGCCGCCAGTTCGGCGAGCAGCGAATCGCTTTCGGCCCGATCCATGCCCAGAATATACTGCGCCTGCAGCGGTGAAATCTTCAGCGCCTTGCGCCCGGTCTCCCGCTGGGTGATGACCATCGGGTGGACGACGGGCGGGAAATCATATTTCGTTCCGCCAGAAGGCGTGTCGCGCGCCAAGGCACGGAGATCGGCCGGGACGCCATATTTGCACTGCATGAAGTCCGTCACGAAATGATAGACGACCTCCATGCCGTCGATCTTCTCCTTCATTCCGGGCGACAGCCGCTCATAGGCTTCGATCGCATCGATGAACCCGGTTCGGCCAAGCTGCGTCGCCGGCTTCTCCATGCGGAGCACCGCGCCGCGCACGATCGTCGGCATGAAGCTCTGGTCCCAATGCCACGGGATATAGCCCGCCCGGTCATGCCCGCCGAAATGATAATCGGTCTGGAAGCGGGGCTTGTCGTCCGCCGGGTCATATTTCAGCGTCATCATGAACTGGTTATTGGGATCGTTCATATCGGCGGTCGCAGCCGGCTCCATCTCCCCGAACAGACGGCTCAGCCGCATCTGCGCTTCGTCATCGGCATCGGGATCGCGGAACAGCAGCAGTCCGGCCTCGATCCATATGTCGCGGATTGCGTTTGCCATGTTGTCGTCCAGCGGGCGCGACAGATCGACGCCGATGATCTCCGCACCGAAACCGGGGCTGAGCGCGCGGACCTTGAGCCCGGCCCTTTCCTGAACCTCGTCTTCTTTCAGCATCATTCTCTCCTCGCGCATGCGGCCGGGCCATAACGGCGGACCAGTGCGCTCATGTTAAACCTTACCCATTGCCCCTATAATCGGGCAATTTTCGAAAAAACTATTCAATATCATTGAACAATGATCTTGAATGGACTTTCGACAACTCATCAGAAGTCTGATGACATCGCCCGGAACCCGCCCATAACGGCGCCTATTGCTTCGGCCATGCTATAAGGGCGAGCAAGACGGGGGTGGCGGACGGCAGCCCCGTGTCGGACGAGATCCCCAAGAAGGAATGGAAAAGGATGAATAGTTTCACCGCGACCCCGTGGCCCAAGGACCGCGTCATGCCGGCCCGATCGTGGGAGAGGCCCGCCGGCATGCGCGTCATTTCCAGCGACGATCATCTGATCGAGGAACCGGGGCTGTGGGAAAACCGGCTGAAGGGCGCGGACAAAGATCGCGCGCCTAAATATTGGAAGGACGAGACGGGCTTCCATCTCGAAGTCGACGGGCAGAATTATGACGTCCCCGGCCTGCCGCCGACCTTCCCCGAAGGGCGCGAGGGCTTTTGGGATGTCGACAAGCGCCTGGCGGACATGGACGCGGAGGGCATTGACGCCGCCATCATCTATCATGGCCGCCTCAACAGCCTGATCCGCATGCCGGACAAGGAATTCTGGTATCGCTGCGTCGATGTCTGCAATGAATGGGCCGCGGAATGGAAGGAAGCGGCGCCCGACCGGCTGTTCCCCGTCGCGCTGCTGCCCACCTTCCTGTGGCCGGAACGAACGAAGGATTATCTCCAGAAGCTGAAGCAGCTCGGCTACAAGGCGATCGACATTCCCGTCAGTCCCAAGGGCGTGCGCTACAACAGCAAGGATATGGACCCGTTCTGGGAAGCGATCCAGGAAAGCGGCTTTCCCGTCTCCTTCCATATCGGCGCCTATCTCCAATATAGCGGCCGGGGCTCATTGGGCGCGAACCTGAACGCCAATCTGATGCCCTTCACCGGGCTGTTCGGACAGCTGGTTTTCTCCGGCCTGTTCGACCGTTTCCCCGGCCTGCGCGTCGTCTTCACCGAAGGCGGCGCGAGCTGGGTGCCCGGCACGCTGGAAAATGCCGACAAGGTCGCACGCGACTATGCGACCGAATTGCGGCCCAAGCTGGCGCAGAAGCCGAGCTGGTACTGGCATAACCACTGCTACACCACCTTCATGGAAGACGATGTCGCGATGGAGAATATCACGCGCATCGGGGATGGCCGGGTGATGTGGTCGACCGACTATCCGCATCCGGAAGGCGTGATGGGCAGCAGCGACGCCATCATGAAGCGCATCTTCGATACGGTGGGCGAGCCCGCCGCGCGCAAGGTGCTGGGCGAAACGGCGGCCCAACTCTGGGGCATCTGATCGGATAAGGGGTAAGGGAAGGGGAGCGGACCTGAGGTTCGCTCCCCTTTCTTTCAGCCGGGCGTCGCGCTGCTCCACGCCATGGCGCCCATGGCCTTGCGCTTTTGCAGCGCTTCCGTCTCGATCGCCAGCGCGTCGGCCAGCGTGCCTTCCGTTCCGCGATCGATCACGCTCTTGGACATGCGGATCAGGCCGGGATCGTGCGCGGCGATCGCCCCGGCGATCTCGATGGCTCTGGGCAGCAATTGCTCAGCCGGCAGAAGCTCATTGGCCAGGCCCACGCGCAAGGCCGTGGCGGCATCGACCGGCTGGCAACTCAATATCATCTGGCGGGCGAAGCGCGCGCCCACGGCGTGGGGCAGGCGCGACCCCATGCCGCTGCCGGACAATGCGCCGATCTTCGCATGCGTATCGGCAAACCGGGCATTCTCGCTGGCCAGAATGAAGTCGCAACCCAGCGCCAGCTCAAGCCCGCCAGTATAGGCCGCACCGCCGACCGCGGCGATCATGGGCTTGCCCAGGCGCGGTACGCGCTGGATCAGCGCCGTCACGCTCTGGCGCGGCGCATCAGGAGCAGAGAAGGTCTTAAGGTCCAGCCCGGCGCAGAAGGCCGGCGGCGCGCCCGTCAACACGCCCACCCGCCAGCGGTCGTCCTGCACGAAAGCATCGAATGCCGCGTTCATGGCGTCAAGCAGCGCGGGATCGATCGCATTGCGTTGCGCCGGCCGGTTCATCGTCAGCAACATTATGCCTTCGCCGGCTTCCTCGGCCAGCAGCACGCCATTCGGTTCCAGCGTCATATCTGGCTCTCGAAAAATGCGATGACGTCGCGGGCGAACGCCTGGGGTTCCTCCATCGCGGCGAAATGCCCGCCCGCGTCCATCTTCGTCATGCGGACCACATGATATTGCCGCTCGGCCAGGGCGCGGCTGGGCATGGGATAGAATTCGCCGGGAAAATGGGCGAGCGCGGTGGGCACTGTCACCGGCCCGGCCGCCAGCGCGTCGCCGTTCAGGCCGTAATACATCCAGATCGACGACATCACATTGTCGGTGACCAGATAGGACATGAGGTTCGTGATCAGATGGTCCTTGCTGAACCGGCTCTCTATATTGCCCTTGGTGTCGCCCCAGCGCCAGAATTTCTCGACCACCCAGGCCGCCCAGCCGACTGGATTGTCATGCAGCGCCAAGCCGATGGTCTGCGGTTTGGTGGCCTGTTCGTGATGATAGCCGCTTTCCGCCTCCATCACCGTGCGGACCTGCGCCCAATAGTCGAGCAGTTCCGCATCGGCATCGGCATGCGGCGGCGGCGCCATGAAGAAATTGAGATGGATCGCCGCCACGACATCGGCGTGGCTGATGCCCAACTGCGTCGTCACCGCCGATCCCCAGTCGCCCCCCTGCGCGAAGAAGCGCGGATAGCCCAGCACGTTCACCATCAAGGCGCGCCACAAGGCGGCGACGCGGGCGGGACCGATCGGCCGCGGCGGCCGGCCCGACCAGCCATAGCCGGGCAGCGACGGCACGACGACGGAAAAGCCCGCCTCCACCAGCAGCGGGATCGCCTCCTGGAACTCCACCACCGATCCCGGCCATCCATGCGTCAGCAGGATCGGCGGCCTGTGCGTGTCACTGTCCCGCACATGATAGAAATGAATGGGGATGCCGTCGATCTCGACCATGAACTGCGGCCAGCGGTTGAGCTTCTCCTCCTCCGCGCGCCAGTCATATGCCGAACGCCAATAATCGACCAGCTCGGCCAGATAGCGCGCATCCATGCCATATTTCCACTGGTCGGGATCGTCGGGCATATAGCCGATGCGACTGTCCGCCAGCCGGTGCCGGATATGATCGAGCACAGACTGCGGCACGTCGATGCGGAAGGGGGTGGGGGTCAAAGGGCCTCTCCTCAATGATCGGCCGATTCATAATGCTTCCATCCCCTGGCCGAATATCCATGGGCGGATGCATCACAGTCATGATCGGACTCCCGGGCAGTCATGACGGGAGAACGGGCCGGTGGTACGATGGCGTATCCTTGATGACAACGAAAGATGGAGGGGGAGCCAGTGGGCATCGTCATACGCTATCCACGTATCGATTTTTCAAAGGTGCGCGCGCATTGGGCACCCAATATCGCCTTCGCCCAGTTTCAGAACGCGACCTCGATCATTCCCGCCCCGGTCGAACCCTGGCTGATCAAGGTGCTGAACATCGCGATGGAGCGCCTGCCCGCCGGTTCGGAGCAACTGCGCGAGGACATGGCCGCCTTCATCGGCCAGGAATCGCAGCATTACCGCCAGCATCAGAAGTTCAACAAGGTGATCGCGGCGCAAGGCTATCCCCGGCTGGCCGAGTTCGAGAAGAAGCTGGCCGACGATCTGGACGCTTTCCTGAAGAACCGCTCGCTCAAATTCATGCTCGCCTATGCCGACGGCTTCGAATCGCTGGGCGCGGTGCAGGGCGGCATCTGGTTCGAGCGGATGGATGCGCTGATCGAAGGCGCCGACCCCAATGCCGTGGCATTCTGGAAATGGCATATGGCCGAAGAGTTCGAACATCGGGAGGTCTGCTTCCAGATCTATCACCGGATTTACAGCCGCGGCCTGTGGGGCAGGATCTGGAACGGCTATTTCTACCGTGTCTATGGCTGCCTCTATGCCATGGTTCATTTGCGGGGTTTCATGGACCGCATGTTTTCCTACCTGATCGAACAGGACAAGAAAAGCATGACGCCTGCCGAACAAGCCGCGCTTGATCGCGACATCAAGGCGCTCAACAATTTCCAGCTCAGGGTATTTTTCCCACAACTGCTCAAGAACTTGCTGCCCTGGTACGATCCGGGGAAAAAGCCAACCCCGCCCGGGCTGTTCGATTTTCTCCGCCAGTTCGAAAAATCGGGACCGGCGGAGGCCTGAGCTGACGGTTCGCCAGAAATGACGGGGCGCGCGGCGCTGACGCCCTTCTTCCCGGTCACGCGCTTTTATACAGTTCCTTCAGCGCGAACTTGATCACTTTCCCCGTCGAATTCATCGGCAGCGCGTCGAGGAAGGTGACGCCGCGAGGAATCTTGTAATTGGCGAGATTGGCCTTCGCCCAGCCGATCACCTCCTCCGCCGTGATGGAGGAACCGGCGGCCCGGACGATGAAGGCATGGCCCACTTCGCCCAGCCGCTGGTCGGGCACGCCGATGATGGCGGACTGGTGGATGCCCGGCAGGCCCGTCATCTGCTTCTCGATCTCCGCCGGATAGACGTTGAATCCGCCGACGATATACATGTCCTTCAGCCGGTCGGTGAGCTTCAGATACCCGTCCGCATCCAGACAGCCGACATCGCCCGAATGCAGCCAGCCATCGGCGTCGAGCGTGGCGCGGGTCGCCTCCGGATTGTCGAGATATTCGATCAGCAGCTTGTCGTCGCGGATCAGCACTTCGCCCGGCTCTCCCACCCCCAGCGAGCGGCCATCCGGCCCGGCGACGCGGATTTCGGTGCCGGGGATCGCCGTGCCGACCGTATAGGCGATGCGTTCCATGGGATCGCCCGGCCGGGTGTGCGTCGCGGAGCCGCAGCATTCGGTCATGCCATAGCCGGTGCTGATCTCCTGGATCGGGGTTTCGGCCTGGAGCCGTTTCATCAGTTCGATCGGCACGACGGTCGATCCCGTCGACATGAAGCGCCAGCTCGAAATGTCCCAATCGCGCCAGTTGGGAAAGGCGAGCATTTCCTGGAACACGGTCGGCGGCGCGGGCATAACGGTGATCCGGTTCTTCGCCACCAGGTCGAGCACGCTTGCCGGATCATAGGCTTCGGGCCAATAGAGCGTGCTGCCCGCGATCAGCGATGCGACCCAGCCCGCCTTGTAGGATGCGTTGTGCGAGAAGGGACCGAAGGCGGCATAGCGGTCGTCCGCCGTCTGCCGGGCGATGTCGACCCATGCCTGACCGCCGCCCAGCGACCGGCGATGATCGAAAAGCGCGCCCTTGGGCGCTCCCGTCGTGCCGGACGTGAACATGAGGTCCGCCAGCGTGTCGGGCTTCACCATCGCCTCGCGCTCGGCAAGCTGCGCGTCGCTGCTGTTTGCGGCCAGCGCGACGAAATCCTCGAAACCGATTTCGCCTTCGCCCAGTTCCTGCGGTTCGGCGCGCAACACGATGCGGCGGCGCAGGCCGGGCATCGCTTCGTCCTTCAGCATGGCCGGATAATAGCGGCCCAGGAAACTGCCGATGGAAAACAGGCGGACAATCTGTCCCCGCCGCACGATGTCCGACACCTCGCCGCCCTTCAGGCGTGTGTTGAGCGGCACCATCACGCCCGCGGCGCGCTGGATGCCGATGGCGATGGCGACCCATTCCCACATATTGGGCGCCCAGATGGCGGCCCGGTCGCCCGGCCGGGCGCCGTCCGCGATCAGGGCCTTGGCGACCAGATCGGCCTGGCGGTCGAGTTCGCGATAGCTGATCGCCCCGTCAGTCTGCGAAACCAGGGCCGGGCGGTCCCCGTGACGCGCGGCGGCGCTGCGCATGAGGGCGGGAATAGTCGTCGTCATGATGGCCTTTTCGTCAGGATTCTGGTGCCGATGCCATGTTGCAGCATGGGCCGAACTCGCCTTCGAAGGAAGGACAAGCTTGGCATCACCGTGGTTGTGATGGCTGGCTTCATCGATCCAGATGGCGCAGGAAATCGCCCCGCGCCGACCAGACCATCCAGGCCGCGAGCGGTCCGGCGGTCAGCAGGCCGGTGATGATCGCCCAGCCCAGCTTCATGGGATCGCCATAGACATAATCCGTCAGGAAACCGATCAGCATCGGTCCCAGCGCATAGCCGCACAGATTGGACGCCAAAACCATCAGCGCGGCGAAGCGTCCGCGCATCTCGATGGGCGCGATCATCTGCACGGCGGCCATGGTCGGCCCATAGCTCGACCCCATGGTCATCATCATCAGCGTGATCGCGCCGAACAGCAGGGCGAAATTGCCGGCTGCGAAGGCCGCCGCCAGAACCGGGGGAATCGCGATGCAGAAGCCGCACAGCAACCGCAGCGCCATGTCGCGGGTGCCGCGCGCGAAGCGATGGTCGATCAGCACGCCCAGCGACAGCCCGCCGACGATGCCGCCCAGCGCGACCGCGACCGACATCATCGTTCCCACCTCCGCCGCGCTGACGCCCAGCACGCGGCGGGCATAGGTCGGCGTCCATACCATCGTCCCCTGAATGGCGACGGCCATCACCGCCGATCCCAGGATCAGCCCCAGCATCAGCCGGGGATGCGCGCCGATATGGCGGAAGAAGGCGCCCCAGCTTGCCGCCTGCCGGTCGGGCGGAGGCTGGCTGCGGCGCTTCGGCTCGCGAAAGGCGAAAGCGAGGAAGGCGACCGCCACGCCGGGCAGGCCCGTCACCACCAGCACTTGCCGCCAAGGGGCAAGCCCCGCGAACGGACCGCTCAACGGCTCCGCGCTGAACAGCGCGAGCAGGTTGCCGCCCAGCGCGTAGGACAGCGATATGCCGATGACGCCGGACACGGAAAGGCAGGCGATCGGCGTCGTCAGCCGATGACGGGGGAAGATGGAGGCAAGGAGCGACTGCCCAGCGGGGGATACCGCCGCCTCGCCCGCGCCCACCAGCAGCCGGCCGGCGAAGAGCTGGCTGTAGCTGCGCGCCAGCCCTGTGCCCGCCGCCGCCAGCGACCAGACCACGATGCCGGTGAACATGATCGCGCGCCGCGAATAACGGTCGACCAGCCCGCCGATCACCAGCCCCATCAGCCCGTAGAAGAGGGCGAAGGACAGGCCTTGCACCAGGCTGATCTGGAAATCGTTGAGGCCAAGGTCGGCCCGCATCTCCGGGATCAGCACCGATATGACTTGCCGGTCGATCATCGACACGATCTGGAAGATCATCAGGATGAAGACGGTCCACCAGGCGCTGGCCGGACCATAATTGTCCGGCCAGTGACTGGTCTGGGCGGGGGCGTCGGCGGGGCCATCCACGCGCGCGTGCAAGGGGTCAGCCCTTCAGATGGGCAGGCAGATCCTGCATGAAGACGGCCTTGATCTCGGTGAAGCCGTGCAACCCTTCCTCACCGCCCTCGCGGCCCACGCCGGACTGTTTGAAGCCGCCATAGGGAATGGTGTAGTCGATGACGCGGCCATTATGGCCGAAATTGCCGGTACGGATGCGGCGGGCGACCTTGTAGGCGCGCTCGACATCCTGCGTGAACACCCCGCCCGACAGGCCGTAGATATTGTCGTTGGCGATGGCGATCGCCTCTTCCTCGCTGCCATAGGCGATGATCGTGCCGACGGGTCCGAAAATCTCCTCGCGGGCGATGGTCATGTTGTTGCTGGCGTCGGTGAACAGGGTCGGCTCCACGAACCAGCCCTTGTCGAGATGAGCCGGGCGGTTGCCGCCAGTGACGATGCGGGCGCCCTGCGCCTTCCCCTGCTGGATATAGTCGAAGACGCGGCCATGCTGGCGCTGGGTGACGAGCGGGCCCATCTGCGTCGTTTCAGTGAAAGGATCGCCCACCTGCACATATTGCATGGCGGCGGCGAGCGCTTCCTCCACCGCGCCCTTCAATGAGGCGGGCACTAATATGCGGCTGAAGGCGGCGCATTGCTGGCCGCACAGCCCGACCAGGTTCGGCATGATCCCTTCCACGACCTTGCCGATGTCGGCATCGTCCAGGATGATGGCGGCGGACTTGCCGCCCAGTTCCGTCGTGATGCGTCCCGACCGGGCGCTGACGACCGAGGCGATGTGCAGGCCGGCGGCGGTCGAACCGGTGAAGCTGACCTTGTCCACCCCTTCATGGCGGATCAGATAATCGGACACTTCGCGATCCGCCGTCAGGACGGAAAAGACGCCGTCGGGCACGCCCGCCGCCGCGATGCATTCGGCCAGGATCAGCGCTTCCAGAGGCGTTTCGGGCGAAGGCTTGGCGATGATCGTGCAGCCTGCCGCCAGCGCGAAGGCGACCTTCAAGGAGAGCGTGGCCAGCGGCGCGTTCCACGGCACCACGGCGGCGACGACGCCCACCGGCTCGCGCACGACGATGGCATGCCCGCCGGCCAGGGCGGGGCGCACCTCCTCAAACCCCTTTTCGGCAAGGTCCGCGGCATAGGTGTAATAGCCGCCCATGAAGGGGGCCGTCATCGACGATTGCGAATAGGGCATGCCCACCTGCAGCGACCAGGCGCGGGCGAAATCGTCGTTGCGCCTGGCCATTTCCTCAGCGATGCGGCGCAGATAGACGGCGCGCTCCGGCCCGGTCATGCGGGGCCAGGGGCCGTTGTCGAAGGCATTGCGCGCCGCCGCGATGGCGCGGTCCATGTCGGCGGTGGTCGCCTTGGCGACGCGGCCCACTTTCTCCTCGGTGGCGGGCGAGATGATCTCGATACCGTCCGATCCCGAAGAAGGGGACCAGTCGCCGCCGATGAACAGCTTTTCGGGGTTCGCGAGGTGGAGAAGCGTATCGGTCATGCGCGATTTTCCTTCTGGATTCGGCAAAGAAAGGGCGGCTGCTTAGGTCTCGACCACGACAGGCAGCGACAGGATATTGGCGACGCCGCCATCGACCGGCAGCATGTGGCCCGTGATATAGGCCGATGCGTCGGACGCCAGGAACTGGACGGGGCCGACCATCTCCTTCGGATCGCCAAAGCGGTCGAGCGCTATGGCGCTGCGGAAGATTTTCGCCCGCTCCGGATGGCCGACGGTGGGCGCTGCCATGTCCGTGTCGAAGAACCCGGGCGCGATGGCGTTGCAGGTGACGCCATGGGGCGCCAGGTCGGCCGCGATGGATCGCGTCAGGCCCAGCACCGCATGTTTGCTGGCGACATAGGCGGACAGGTTCGGCCGCCCGGTGTCGGAGACGTAGGAGGCGAAGTTGATGATCCGCCCCCATTTGCGCGCCGCCATGCCTTTCGACAGGTCGCGGCACAGCAGATACATGGACGATACGTTCACATCGAACATATTCTCCCAATGGGCGAGGGTGGACTCGTGGAGCGGTCCCCATCCGCCGATGGCGCCGTTATTGACCAATATGTCGATGGCCGCGCCTTCGGCGTTCAGCCTGTCGGTCGTCGCCTGCACCGCGTCCAGATCGGCCAGGTCGAACGCGATCGTTTGCGCCCGCCCGCCAGCCGCCCGTATTTCTTCGGCGGTTTCCTCCAGCTTCGCGCCGTCCCGCGCCGCGAGGATCAGCGATGCTCCCGCGTCCGCCAGCCCCAGCGCGATCGCCCTGCCCAGGCCGCGGGAGGCTCCCGTGACCATCGCCGTGCGTCCCGCGAGCGAGAAAAGCCCCGTCATTCTTATCCTCATCCTTGGCCAAGACTACGTCCCGATGCAGTCATAGCGCTGGCGACCCCCGGATTTCGATGGCATCCGCCAAGCCATCATAAGGGCGATGTTCGTCGGTAAAGTCCGACATAAGGCTTGCGCACCCTTCATCCCTCCCCGCTATGCACGGTGCTGAGGATAAGGAGAAAGGCAGCATGGTCGAGGCGCAGAGCAGCGTGGAGGCGGAAGCCGATTATGTCATCGTCGGCGCGGGATCGGCCGGCTGCGTGCTCGCCAACCGGCTGAGCGCCAACGGCCGCCACAAGGTCGCGCTGCTGGAGGCGGGCGGCGACGACCGGCCGTTGCAGAATCTCTTCAATCCCGCGCAGGCGATGAGCACGATGAACATTCATGTGCCCGCCGGTTTCACCAGGATGCTGAAGGACCCGCGCATAAACTGGAATTACATGACCGATCCCGATCCGGGTTCGGACGGCCGGCAGCATTTCTTCCCGCGCGGCAAGGTTCTGGGCGGTTCCTCCTCCATCAACGGCATCCTCTGGGTGCGCGGCTTGCCGGAAGATTATGACGGCTGGCGGCAAAGGGGCCTGACCGGCTGGGGCTGGGACGAAGCGGAAACCTATTTCCGCCGGATCGAGAACCAGCAGGGCGAAGGCGCCAGCCGCGACCAGCAGGAAGGCCCGCTCAAGATCAGCGACGTGCCGATGCGGCACCCGATGCTGGACATCATGACGAAGGCGTTCGAGGAAGCGGGCGCCCCGGTGGCCAAAGACCTGAACGGCACCACGCGGGAGGGCGTCGCGCGGGTCCGGCTCAACGCCCATAAGGGCCTGCGCGTATCGGCGGCGGTCGCCTATCTGCACCCGGCGATGAAGCGGCCCAATCTGCAGGTCATCATCCATGCCCACGTCACGCGCATCCTGTTCGAAGGCAGGAAGGCCGTCGGCGTCGAATATTGGAAGGGCGGCCGGCTGCGGCAGGTGCGCGCGCGCCGCGAGGTCATCCTTTCGGGCGGAACGATCAATTCGCCCCAATTGCTGGAACTGTCCGGCATCGGCCAGGGCGAACGTCTGCGGGCGCTGGGCATCACGACGCTGGTGGACAGCCCGAACGTCGGTGAGAATTTGCAGGACCATTATGCATCGATGGTCCGCGCTCGCCTCAAGCCGGGCGCTTCCAGCTTCAACGCCATGTCGCGCGGCCTGCCGCTGGTGGGGCAGATGATCCGTTTCGCCGCGAGCCGTACCGGACTGCTGGCGCTGGGTGGGTCGAACCTGACGGCCTTCCTCAAGTCCGATCCGGCGCTCGATCTGCCCGACCTGCAATTCTTCGCCAGCCCCGCCACGGTGGATTTCGAGGCGCTGGCCAAAAACGGCGCCATGACGATGGAAAAGCTGCCGGGGATGACGGTGGGCGGTTATGTGATGCGGCCGCAGTCGAAGGGCTCCATCCATGTGAAGAGCGGCGACTTCCATGATGCGCCCTCGATCAAGCCCAACTTCCTGTCGGCGGAGGCGGACTGCCGCGCTCAGGTCGGCGGGCTGCGTTGGGCGCGCCGCGTGATGGAAAGCCCCGCGCTCGCGCCCTATTTCGACCATGAACTGACGCCGGGGGCAGCGCTGCAAAGCGATGAGGAATTGCTGGCCTTTGCGCGGGCTAGCGGGTCGACCGGTTATCATCACACCTCCACCTGCGCCATGGGCGTCGGCCCGGATGCGGTCGTATCCGGCACGCTGAAGGTCAATGGCGTGAAAGGCCTGCGGGTCGTCGACGCCTCGGTCATGCCCGCCGTCGTGTCGGGCAACACCAACGCAGCGACGATGATGATCGCGGAGAAGGGTTCCGACCTGATCCTTGCAGAAAGCTGATGGGAGTGGCGCCGCCGCCTGTCTCAGTCAGCGATGCTTTGGATTGAAGCGCGACTTGCTCCTGCACAGGAACGCGGTTCAAACTAGGCCGCGTGGACAATTCGGAATGGCGGGAAATGGCCAATCCAAGACATTCCCCTCCCGTAAACGGGAGGGGTTAGGGGTGGGTGCGAGCGCAGCGAGCTTCTGACTTAGCCGTTGCAAAACAGCGCAGATGCCGCGCCAGCCCACCCCCTAGCCCCCTCCCGCCTGCGGGAGGGGGAATGTCCTGATTCCACCCAAATCACTCAGTCCGGCGAGTCTGGAATTATCCACCCCGCCTGGGCAGGACAAACTCTAGGCTTCCCGCCGCACCTGCTCACCGAACAGCAGCAGCGACTGGTCCGTCGGCAATGCGGCCCAGATCTGGCGCGCCGCGCTGTCTATGTCCATGACGCCGATGCCCTGTTCCATCTGCCTGCGCATCTGCGAAGCGATCGGATAATGGTCGTCGGCCATCGCCGCGACATGCCGGGTGAGGGGGGTGTCGACGAAGCCGGGCCGCACCGCCGTGACCCAGACGTTGCGTCTATCCCGCATCGCCAGTTCCCGGCGCGCCACCCGCACCCACATTTCCAGGGCGGCCTTGCCGGCGCAATAGACGCTTTGTCCGATGGTGGGAGAGCGGGCGGAGGAAGAGGACATCATGACCAGCCCCGCCTCTCCGGCAAAACCGCTCTCTCCGACCGCGCGCAGGAACATCTCTCCCAACCGAAGCGGCGCGGCGACATTCGCGGTGATGTCGCGGGCATAATCGTCCGGCGGCACCTCTCCGACAAAGCCCGTCATCCCCTTCATATGCGCGTTCTGGATGAATATCGCGCGGGCACCCCGAAAATTGGCGAGGCTATCGGCAAAATGCGCGCCGACATTGTCCCAACTCTCGGGATCGGCCAGGTCGAGGAAGATGCTCTCATGATGGGGATGCGGCCGCCGCGACAAATTGATGATGCGCGCATCGCCATAGGGAACGTTGCGCGCCAGGCCCAGGCCGATGCCCTCGGTCGCGCCCGAAATCCATATCAGACTGCCGCGTTCCGCATCCGCATCTTCTTTATCTGCATTTTGCATGTATGATTTTCATCATGACGACTATCTACTGTCAAATCGTGCCGCCGCACCATCGCATGGATGATGCTGCTCCCCGCCCTGCTTGCACCCCTGGGGAGTGCAGGCCATGGAAATCGGGTATCACCCTATAGTCAGCCGGAGCCGATCCGATGGAATTGCGCCTCGATCCCGATCTTCAAACCTTCCGGACGGAAGTGCGCGCCTTTATCGACAGCGTCTTGCCCGCCGACATGAAGGAGCGCCAGCGTCGGAAGGTCGCCAACAACGCCGCCGTGCCCGACTTGCTGGAATGGATGCGCATCCTCAACGCCCATGGCCGATCCGTGCCGCACTGGCCGGTGGAGTTTGGCGGCTGCGGCTGGACTCCGATGCAGCTCTTCATCTTCAATGAGGAATTGTACAAGGCCGACGCGCCCGAATTCGACTGGGGCGGCACGCATATGCTGGGGCCGGTGCTCTACACCTATGGTTCCGATTATCTGAAGGACAGGTTCCTGCCCATGATCCGCGAAGGCGCGACGATGTGGGCGCAGGGCTTTTCCGAACCGGGGTCGGGCTCCGATCTCGCCTCGCTGCGCACCAGCGCCGAACTGGTCGGCGACAAATATATCGTCAACGGGCAGAAGATCTGGACCAGCGGCGCCGCGCATGCGGACTGGGGCTTTTTCCTGGTCCGCACCGACAAGACTGTAAAGCCGCAGCGCGGCATCAGTTTCCTGATCATCAAGATGGACACGCCGGGCATCACCGTGCGCCAGATTCCGCAGATCAATGGCGAGGCGCATCTGTGCGAGGTGTTCCTGGACAATGTCGAAGTGCCCGCCGACCAGTTGATCGGGGAACCGGGCATGGGCTGGACCTATGCCAAGTTCCTGCTGGAGCATGAGCGTACCACGTCCAGTTTCATTTACTGGAGCAAGCGTGAGCTTGCCCGCGCGAAGGACATCGCGCTTGGCGAAAGCGTGGGCGGCCGCCGCGTCGCGGACGATCCCGCCTTCCGGGCCCGTTTCGCGAAGGCGGAGGCGGATCTGCTCGCGCTGGAATGGTCCGTGCTGCGCGTGCTGGCGCATGAGGAGTTGGACGAGCCGGAGGCTGCCGCCGCCTCCGTGCTGAAGATCAGGGGCTCGGAACTCCAGCAGGAAATCACCATGTTGCAGGTCGACGCCATGGGCGCCAAGTCGCTGCGCTTCTTCGACGCCGCGCCCGTCCCGCCGCCGGCGCCCACCGACGTGTGGCCCGACTATGCGCCCGGCCGGACCACCGTGGCGCTGATCAACCGGGCGGCGACCATCTATGGCGGCTCGAAGCAGATCCAAAAGAATATTCTGGCCAGGCTCGCCTTCGGCCTTTGAGGGGAAGACAGGGACAATGGATTTCGCGAAGTCGGACATTCAGGCGATGCTTCTGGACAGCGCCGATCGGCTGCTGTCCGAAAATGCCGACGTCGAATATTGGCGGCATCAGCGATCGAGCGCGCTGGGCTTTGACGAGGCGCGCTGGGCGCAGTTCGCGGAACTGGGCTGGCTCGCCCTGCCGGTGCCGGAGGCAGCGGGCGGTCTGGACGGCACGATGGAGGATATTGCGCTGCTCAACATCGCGCTTGGCAAGGCGCTGGCGACCGAACCCTATGTCAGCACGGTCGTCCTGGCCGATCATGTGTTCAAGCAGGCGGCGGACGAAGCGCGCGCATTGGAATTGCTGGGGGAGATCGCGGGCGGCACGCTGCGCGTCGCGCTCGCGCATCAGGAAAATGGCGCTCATCCGCTCGATGTCGAAGTGACGGGCACACAGGCTCGTCCTTCGGGCGACGGTTATATTCTGTCGGGTGCTAAAATCATGGCGCTCGATGCACCGGGCGCGGGGCAGTTGATCGTCTCGGCTCGCATCGAGGGAGAGGAGGGCATCGGCCTGTTCCTCGTGCCCGCCGATGCATCCGGCCTTTCCGCCCGGTCCTATGCGTTGATCGACGGCACCCGCGCGTCCGACATCGTCCTTGCCGATGTAAAGCTGCCGTCCGCGGCTCTGCTGATCGGCGGCAATCGCGGCTCGGCGGTACTGCGCGAGGCGATCGACCGCGCTTCGATCGCGCTGATGGCCCAGGCGGTGGGCGCGATGGAGGCAGCGAACAAAATCTGCGGCGCCTATGTTCAGGAGCGGAAGCAATTCGGTGCCGCGATCGGTTCCTTCCAGGCGATCCAGCATATCATGGCCGATAATTTCGTCGCGGCCCATCAGGCGCGATCCATGCTCTATCATGCCTTGGCCAATGCCGATCAGGATGAGGCGAGGCGGTCCGCCGCGCTCTCCGCTGCGCGGCTCGTCGTCGGGGAGGCCGGGCAGACCGTCTCGCGCAACGGCATTCAGGTGCATGGCGGCTATGGCCTGACCGATGAATATGCGATCGGCCATTATTTCCGGCGCCTGATGTGCATCGAAAAGCAATATGGCGACCTGATCCAGCATGGCGAGCGGTTCGGGAACAGCATCTTCGGCTAAAGCCTGTCCCGATCAGGGCCGAGGCACAAGCTGTTCCCGCGCAGGCAGGAACGGGTTTGACCGAAGCAGGAAAATTCGCCTGGGCGGGAATTTCGGTCCTTGGCCGGGCAGGCGGATCGCGCCCGCCCCTTGCGGATCGTATCGGCCTATGGCTTTGTGGCGCGATGACGGGAAGGGCCAGGACTGGGGAAGGGCGGCGGGACCTTGAGGCATGCCGCGCCGCGCTGGAGGCGCATTATGCGGTGCATCGCACCATTCCATCCATGGCGGGCCTTGCCCGGCTGTGGGACTATGCCAGCAAATCCTCGGCATCCCGGCTGGTCGATCAACTGATCGAGGCGGGCGTGCTGCTCTGGTCGACCGACCGGCGGCTGGCGCCCGGCTCGGCCTTTCGCATCCTGCCCGACCCGCAGGCGCAGGTCAGCGATGCTCCGTACCTGAACGATATGGGTCCGAACGATAATGGCCGGCACAATCCCGATCCGCTTCAGGCCGCGCTGGCAGCCTGGGCGACCGACTATGATCCCGTGCTGGTCCGCGCCTATTCCGTCACCACGCGCCTGCTGCGCCTCGCCCGCAGCATGGAGCGGCATATGACGCAGTCCGCCGCAAGGGAGGGGCTGACCTCGGGCGACGTGCTCCTGCTCGATGCGTTGTACCGCGTGGGGCCGCCCCATCGCATCGCGCCGACCGCGCTCAAACATTATTTCCTCATGTCGCTGGCGGGCGTCGCCAAGCGGGTCGACCGGCTGGAGGCGCTCGGCTTCATTCGCCGCGTTCCCAATCCCGACGATCGGCGCGGCCTGTTCATCGAATTGACCCATGCAGGTCGAGCCGCGCTCACCAGGCTGGTGGCGGTCGATCGCACCGCTCCGCACATCCTTTGGCCAACGATGCTCAGCGATCGGCAATATCAGGCCATGATAGAATCCCTGACGGTCGCGGAAGCGGTCGTGGCCGCTGCCGATAAGAACGATCGTTCCGAATTTCCTCCTCCAGATATGTGATGTTCTGCCGGTTCATTGACTTTTCAGCACCAATCCGATCCAGTTTCCATATCTTGGTAAACTAAATAGGAGCGGATGATGCGGAGCAGGTCGGAAAAGGTTGGAAATGTCGCTGCCCTTTCGACCGGCATAGACGCTTCGGCTCTCATTCGTAGCTCGCAGATGATCGCCGGCCATTTCGATACGCCCGATCCCGCGCTGGTCGGACGGGTCAAGCGGTTCATAGCCTGGCTGAACGACCAGCCCCCTCTGCGCGCGGAGCAGAAGGCCGACGTCGAACTGCAACTGCGCAAGCTGTTATCGACGCGCCTGCGCCTTGCCGCCGATCGCAAGCGCATTCCCGCCATTGCCGAGGAGAAGATCGAGCGACCCATTTTCGTCATCGGCTTCGGCCGTACCGGCACCACGCTCATCCATTCGCTGCTGGCCGAGGATATTGGCGCCCGCGCACCGCTCTGGTGGCATAGCCATTCGCCCAGTCCGCCGCCGGGCGAGGTGCCGGCGACGCCGGAACGGATCGAACTGGCCGCCAGGGAACTGGACGAGATGCTGATGCGCTCGCCCGGTCTGCTGACCCTGCACCCCTATTGGGACAAGCGCGGACATTGCCCGATCGAATGCGAGGAAATCTTCACCCTCGACTTCCAGAACGCCTATCCTTCGCTGCTGTACAAGCTGCCTGCGCTGGCGATGATCCTCGACGCCAGCAATATTGCCGATGCCTACCGCTTCCATCGCCAGTTCCTCCAGCAGTTGCAATGGCGGCAGCCCACCAGTCATTGGGTGGTCAAGGGCATCTATCACCAGTTCGCTCTGGACGCGCTGTTCGAAGCCTATCCCGATGCGCTGTGCATCTGGCCGCACCGGGACCCGGTTCAGGTTCATCCGTCGATCATGGCGATCACGGCCGTGCTCTATGGCGGCATCACCAACTGGCAGATGGATTTCCAGGCTCTTGGCCCCGCCTTTGTCGAAAGCATCGCCGCATCGTTGTCCGAAACGATGGAAAATCCGCTGGTGGACGATCCGCGCATCTTCCATGTCGATTTCCACGACCTGACGCGCGATCCGGTGGACGTCATCCGCCGCGCCTATGGCCATTGGCAACTGGATTGCACACGGGAATTCGAAGCGCGGATGCGGGCCTGGCTGGCCGATCCCGGCAATGCCTCCAACCGCTATGGCCGCTACGATTATGCGCTGGAGCCTTTCGGCCTCACCCGCGAGATGATCGAGACGGCGTTCGAGGGCTATTCGCGCCGGTTCAGGCTGGGGCGCTTCGCCTGACGTTCGGCCTGATGCCGAATGCCGACATGAGAGAGGGCTGATGACTAATCCAATCGCCAATGCGGATCAGTTCGCCGCCGAAGCGGAAGTTCGCGCCATGTGGGACGATGCGGCAACCAGGGCGGCGCGCGACCATTGCGCGCAGCTCTGGCGCGTGGGTCATGGCAGCGACGTGCCGCCGGAGGTCGAGCCGCTTTTCGACGCGGCGATGGATGCGTGGATGGGCAATTACCTGTTCAAGGCGGCGGCCCGCGATCCGATCCGGCCTCGCTTCGTGCGTAATTTCATGCCGGGCCATGGCTGGAAGGGCGCGGTCGTGCCCGATGCGCGGATGGGCGGCGACAATCCCGACAATTGTTATCGCCTCGCGGGCATCGCACATGGCGGCCGTTATCGGATCGCTGGCCGGGTGATCGACGCTTGCCCGGCGCATGTGTCCTTCACGCTCGTCGAGAATTGGGGCACATCGATGACCGTCCAGACAGTCGAACTGCCCGGCATCGATGTGACGCAGGACGGTCGCTTCACGATCACCATAGACGATCAGCCCGCCAATGGGCGGCGCAACCACATGACGACCAATCCACGCGTCAAATTCCTGTTCGTGCGCGATTCGATGATGGATTGGGAAAGAGAGACGCCACTGGCTCTGGAGATCGAACGGATCGATGCGGCCGGCGCCCAGCATTTCTCCTTCGAGCGGCGGCTGGACGAAGCGCTGCGGCGGGCGCGGGAAGAGGTGCCGCTCTATTTCTGGTTCTTCCGCCTGTCAGCGGCACGTCGGGCCAACAGCATGCCGCAACCCATGCGCACGGCCAGCGTCGGCGGCCTCGTCACCCAGGCAAGCAGCATCGGAAGACTTCGTCTGGAGGAGGATCAGGCGGCGATCATCCGCTTCGACCCCGCCGGCGCGGCCTATAGCAGCCTGCAACTGGCGATGTGGTGGTACCGGTCCATCGACGCGCATCTTTTGCAGAGCGGCCTCTCCGCGGCACAATCGGCGCGCGATGCCGACGGGCTGATCACCGCGGTCGTTTCGGCGCGCGATCCGGGCGTCGCCAATTGGGTGCAGACGGACGGATTGCGCGACCTGTTGCCGATGATCCGCTGGCAGGGTCTTCCGGAAACGCAGCAGGGCGCTGGGCCGATTCACTGGCTCGACATCCTGCCCTTCGACCGGCTGGACGCGCATTTGCCCGCCGGCATCGTGCGGACGAACCGGCAGCAGCGCGAGGATCAACTCCGCGCACGGCGCGCCGCCTGGTCGCGCAGGATCAGCGTTTGAGTGAAAATATCCGGGCGGCCGGACAAAAGCATCCGACGAAGATCTGGAGATTTGCTGTGGTCGGAATGTTGATGCCCATGTAACCGCCAGGAATGGAAAGCGAAAAGCCGGCGGTCGAACTGTGGCCTGGAATCAACCATCCGCTCAAATCTTCATCCTCTTCCTCCGGCGATCAGAAGATCGTGTATCTGATGATGCATAACATCCGCTAATCAAGGGTTTGGCATGGCCGGAAATGAGGCTAGCTGGCTTTCATCCGTTCGCCGGCTTCAGAGCAGAGCCTATTGGCCGGTTCCATCCAGTCCTTGAGAGGATGCAATGACCTATCGACGCTATCTTGCCGCGACCTGTGCGGCCCTGTTCATATCCGCGCCTGCCTTCGCGCAGGATAATGCGCAGCCGCAGGCCGAAGGCGTGTCGAGCGGCGACATCGTGGTCACGGCGCGCCGTCGCGACGAAGCGCTCCAGGATGTGCCGATTTCCGTCTCCGCCATTTCGGGCGAACAGCTTTCCCGCTCGGGCGTGACCGACGTTCAGGGTCTGCAATATCGCACCCCTTCGCTGTCGATCACGAGCGCGCAGAGCCAGCGCAACACCGTCGCCTTCTCGCTGCGCGGCCAGCGCACGCAGGAAACGCAGCTTTTCACCGACCCGCCGGTCGGCACCTATTTCGCTGAAGTAGTGCAGCCGCGCCCCTATGGTTTCGGCAACAGCCTTTACGATCTGGAATCGGTTCAGGTTCTGAAGGGCGTCCAGGGCACGCTCTTCGGCCGCAACATGACCGGCGGCGCGGTGCTGGTCGAGCCTGCTCATCCGAAGCTGGGCGAATTCGCCGGCGAAGTGCGCGGCCAATATGGCAATTACGACATGCACGACCTGTTCGGCATGGTGAATGTGCCGGTCGGGGATTCCGTCGCCCTTCGCTTCGCGGGTAAGACCCGCGAACGCGACGGCTGGGCGCGCGACATCGGCAGCGGCCTGCGCCTCGACAACCAGAATTACGACACGTTCCGCGTGTCGGCGCTGGTCTCGCCGGGCAACGGCATCGAATCGCTGACTATATTCGACTGGTTCAAGTCGCGGGAAAACGGCACGGCGTCTTTCCTTACGTCCATCAACTATCCTTCGGCTCTCAACAACTATGCCAGACTCGCGGATATTCCGGGTCAGTTCGCGGAGGCGCAGCAGCTTTTCCGCTCGCGCCGCTTCACGCTCAATTCCGGGTCGGGCAATGGCAGCAATCTCGACGTGTTCGGCCTGCCGCGGGAGAGCATCAAGAACTGGGGCATCACCAACAAGACGACCTGGGATCTGGCCGACGGCCTGACGCTGAAGAATATCTTCGGTTATCGCAAGGAGCGTCGGGATACCGTTCAGGATTATGACGGCATTCCCGCCTTCCTGATCGCCCCTTATCAGTTTGCGCGTTCACGCAACATTTCCGAAGAACTGCAACTTCAGGCCAAGATGTTCGAAAACCGGCTCGACCTCATCGTCGGCGGTTATTATTTCGAGGAAAAGGGCATTGACGGTTCGCTCGCCAATACGCTGCCTCAACTGAATATCCTGGGAGCCGGCCTCAATCCTGCGACGACAGACGCGACGCTGTTCGTCACCAGCAATCCGGGCGAAGGCTATTCGCGCACCGCGGCCGCATTCGTCGCCGGCACCTTCAAGGTCACGGATCAGCTCAGCCTGTCCGGCGGTCTTCGCTATAATTATGACAAGCGCAAGATCACCGTTTCGCCTTCGCAGCCCAACTATCCCAATGCTGACGGCACCTTCGGCCGCTGCTCGTTCGACACCGATACGTCGACTGCCGGCGTTCAGCGGGTTCCGCTCAGCCAATGTTCCTTCACCAACAGCAAGTCGTTCAAGGAATGGACCTACGACGCGACGGTGCAATATGAGCCGAGCCCGGAAGTCACCACCTATGCGTCCTATCGCCATGGTTTCCGCGCGGGCGGCTTTTCGACCCGGGCCACCGACGCGATCACGCTGCGGCCGTTCCTGCCCGAATTCGTCGATGAATATGAAATCGGCCTGAAGACCAACCACCGGCTGGGCGCGGGCCGCCTGACCACCAGCACCGCCCTGTTCCGTCAGGACGGCAGCGACGTGCAGAAGCAGCGCGCGACCTTCATCGACGGCAATGTCTTCACCATCGTCGACAACACCGCCAAGCAGCGCAATGTCGGCGGCGAGTTCGAGGCGAATTTCAGCACCGACAGCTTCTCGCTGGCGGCCTTCTATTCCTATACGAAGGTCGACATCCGGGCGGGCCGGGTCGTGCTGAACGGCCTGACCGAGTTCGAACAGCGCGGGGTGCCCAAGCATCAGCTCGGCGCCACGGCAACCATTTCGCCGCCGGTCAGCGAAGATCTGGGCCAGCTCAACTTCGTCCTGAACTATACCTGGCGCAGCAAGATCTATCTCGACGACTTCGAGATACAGGGCGTGCAGCCCGCCTATTCGCTGATCAACCTGCGCGCCGAACTCAACAATGTCGGCGGTTCGGGCGCTTCGGTGGCGGCCTTCGTCAACAACGCGCTGAACGAGACCTACCGCATCGGCGTGCTGGGCCTCATCGCGGAAGGGCTGGGCTTCCAGAACAGCGTCTACGGCGAACCGCGCACCTATGGCGTGGAAGTCGGCTTCAAATTCTGATCCGGCCCGGGCCGTGAAGCATCAAGGGGGCGCAGAGTTCTGCGTCCCCTTTTTCTTGCACGCCGCCGTCTGGCATTCTGTGCGGAAACGACGCTGGAGAGAATGATGAGTGAGGCTTATCCCGCCGATGCGCTAGCCCTGCCGTTGACGCCGCAGCAGATCGACAGCGCGTGGCTGACCCGCGCCTTGCGCCAGCGGCTGCCTCATATATCCGTTGTTGAATCGCAGGTGATCGATGTCATTCTCGGCACATCGACCAAGATTCGCGTTCGCCTCGCCGTGGAAGGGGAGGGCGCCGGGCAGATTGGCGAAACCCTGATCGTCAAGGGCGGCTTTGAGGAGCATAGCCCGAAGATGGCGGCGATGTACGCCAATGAAACGCGCTTCTACGCCGACATCCAGCCGCTCATCCCCATGCCGTCGCCGCGCGCCTATTTCGCGGGCACCGACCCCCATTCGCACCAGTCCATCGTCATCATGGAGGATCTGAAGCGCCCCGGCGTCGATTTCTGCGACGCCTTGCGTCCGCAGCGGTTCGACCAGATCGCCCGCCGCATGGAGACCATGGCCGCCTATCATGCCGCGACCTGGGCTTCACCCCATTTCCGGCCCGGTGGCCGCTGGGCCGACATCGCCAGCCGGTTCGACGGTTGGGGGCTGGACTATATGCGCCGTTATCTCCTGCCCGATGTCTGGGCGCATTATATGGCCTCGCCGCGTGGCGCGGCCGTCTCCACCCGGCTGCACGACCGCGACTGGATGGAACGGGCGCTGATGACCATAGGAGAGATTCAGCGCGCCCAGCCCCGCTGCCTGATCCATGGCGACACGCATCTGGGCAATCTCTACATATTGGAGGACGGCACGCCCGGCTATTTCGACGCGCAGGTGGCGCAGACCGCCTGGCACCATGAAGTCTCCTATCATATCGTCTGCGCCGCCGACCTGGCTGACCGCGCCGCATGGGAAGGCGATCTTCTGCGTATCTATCTCGACGCGCTGGCGCGGGAGGGTGGTCCCGTTCTGGATTGGGAATCGGCCTGGCTCGACTACAGGCGGTCCATTCTGTGGGGCCTGTTCATCTTCCTCACCAATGAGGTGCGCTTCCAGACCGAGGCCGTCAACACCGCCTATGCCGCCCGCTTCGGGCAGGCGGCGCTCGACCACGATCTGCGTCTCCTATTGCCCTAAGGCAAATAGGAGACGCAGCGCGCGTTCATATCGCCAGTTCATTCATGAACTTGTCGATTCTGGCGTTCAGCCTGTCGACCAAAGCCCGGTCCGAAAGCTCCACATAATAACCAAGCTGCTCCACCGTATCGAGGTGGATCACCGCCGCATCGCCATTGGGCATTTTGGCGCCCCAACTCTCGAACACGCAATCGACGCCATCGGGCCGCTGCGACAGGTCGTCGACCGCATAGCCGAGATGGAAAATGCCTTCACCGCGCGTTTCCAGCCATTCCCTGGCGTTCCCTTGGCCGACCACCGGCTCGATCATTTCCAGATAGACGTCGCCCCATTTGGTGAAGGCGTTCCTATTGGCGAAGCGCCCGCGCCAGTCGCGATAGCGCCCTTCATAATCGGTATCGAGCCGCCAGAAAGGCCCAAGGCCCAGCAGATTGCGATAATGCGCCATGCCTGCATCGATGTCGCGCACGACGACGCCGATCTGATAGAAGTCGCCCTTGAATTTCATGGTCATGCTCGCTTCCATTCTGTGATCAGCCCGCGGCTTGGGCCTTCGCCTGGTCGCGCAGCAGGAATTTCTGGATTTTCCCCAAGGGCGTGCGCGGAAAGTCATCCACCAGGAACAAATGGCGCGGCACCTTGTAATTCGCCATCTGCTCGCGACTCCAGGCGGTCAGTTCAGCCAGCGTCAGCGCCGCGCCTGCCTTAAGGATGACGCAGGCTGCGCAGACCTCGCCCATGCGATCGTCGGGCCAGCCGATGATGCAGACATCAGCGATGGCGGGATGTTTGCGCAGGATATTCTCGATCTCCGCCGGATAGGCGTTGAATCCGCCGACGATGACGACATCCTTGAGGCGGTCGAGAATGCGGAGCGTGCCGTCCTCGCCAATGCACCCGACATCGCCGCTATGAAGCCAGCCATCCGCGTCGATCGTCGCCGCGGTCTGCTCCGGCTCCTCGAAATAGCCCTGCATGACCACTGGCCCGCGAATCAGCAGTTCGCCGCTTTCTCCGGGAGGCAGCGGATTGCCGTCCCCATCGACGATGCGCAGTTCGACGCCGGGCAGCGGCTTGCCGACGGTCTTCGCAATGGTTTCAAAGCTGGCGTCGGGATAGTTGACTGTGGCCAGCGCCGTGCATTCGGTCTGGCCGAAGCTGGTCAGGAACAGGTCGAACCCGAATATTTCCCGCCCGGCGCGGATCAACTCCACCGGAACATTGGATGCGCCCGTATGCCCGACCCGCAGGGATGAGATGTCGAACGCGCCGAAACGCGGATGCTCCATCAGCGAGAAGAAGATGGTCGGCGGTCCCATCAGCACGCTGATCTTCTCGCGCTCGATCAGCCCCAGCAGCGCTTCCGCGTCGAATGTCGCCAGCGGATAGACGGTGATTCCCGCGACCAGCGCGGAAATCCAGCCCGACCGGTAACCGAAGCTGTGGAAGAAGGGATTGACGATGGCCATGCGGTCGCCCGCCCGCAGGTCGTTGGATTCGTTCCAGATGGCCGGCACCCACAGCGCCTGCCCATGATTGTGCATCGCGCCCTTCGGCTGCCCGGTGGTGCCGCTGGTGAAAAGAATGTCCGCGATGGTCTGCGGCGTCACGGCCGCGATTCGCGCCGCCAGCGCGGCCTCGTCCGCCTGTTCGCGCTGGAAGGCGGCGAAGGCAGGCCCGTCCAGCGCCACGATATGGCTCAACCCCGGCAGGTCGCGCACCGGCCCGGTTTCGCCTGCGCCGCCGCCCGCCTGAACCAGCATGGCGGCATAGTCATTGCCCAGAAATCCCGTCACGGTGAACAGGATCTTGGCGCGCGTCTTCGCCAATATGTAGAGCGCTTCCCCACCCTTGAAGCGGGTGTTGACCGGCACCATGATCGCGCCGATGCTTTCCGCCGCCGCCGCCGCGATCATCCATTCCGGGCTGTTGGGCGCCCAGATCGCCACCCGGCCGCCATGGGCGACGCCATGGGCGATCAGGGCGCGGGCAAGACCGTCCACCCGGTCCTTATATTGCGCGAAGCTGATCCGCGCTCCGTCCTCGCCTATGATGAAGGGCGTGCTGCCATAGCGTGCCGCGACATGCGCGATGACTTCCGGCAATGTGTGTTCCAGCGTCTTCGGCAGGTCGGAAAAATGCGGATTCGCCATGGTCGTCGCGCCGGTCACAACAGCCCCTTTTCCTCCGCCGTCTGCACGTCCGGGGACACGCCCGCTTCCCGCATGGCCTCGATGACCGCCGTGGTGGCGGAGGCGATGCAGGGGAAGCCGACATAGGGCGTAAGCTGCACCAGCAATCCCTCCAGCTCTTGCGCCGTCAGTCCGTTGGCGATGCCGATCTTGACGTGGTTCTTCAGTTCCAGCGACTGTCGCATGGCGATGAGCGCCGATATGACGGCCATGCTCTTTTCCCTGGGCGCAAGGCCCTGATGCTGCCACGCGTCGTGAAAGGCCCAGCTTGCCGCCATGCGCGGAATGGGCGAGCCGAAACGGTCAGCGGTGCAGGCTTCCCGAAAGGCGTTGCCGAACCCTTCGCCCATGATGCCGCTGATGAAGTCGACGCCCGATTTCTGTTTCTCGTCCAGCTCAGCCATCCATTGCCTCCATGCGTTTTGATTGTCTGGCCTATGGGTGGCGGCGTGCCCGCGTCAATAACGCCGCCACCGCCATCGGAGGGTAACACACACTGATCGGCCATCTGATGGCATCAGCATCCCATCGCCTATGTGATGGCAGGGCCGGGCCGATATTCGCGACATGCAGCCATGCCTATATAGATTTCGACACTTACAGGTTTCGACACTCGGCGCCCGGGTTTGATGGCGGCGTGGTCCAGATCATATCGAATAACGTCATGGTTTTGGGGAAGGAACATCATGTCTGCACAAATCGAAGCGGCGGAAACTTCGCCTGTCTATTCCGGTCCGATCTTCGATGCCGATACGCATTTCTGGGAAACGGATGAGGCGTGGACGAAATATCTGCCCCAAGACGCCGCCGAACGTTATGGCGTCACGTTCAAGACAGGACCGGACAGCGACTTCGCCATGTATGTGGGGCCGCGCAAGGTGGAGATCAGCGCCGACCATCTGTTCGAGGATGGCCGCGTTCCCGCGCCCGGCAAGCTGCATGAATGGCTGCGCGCCATGAAGGAAGGCAAGGCCGAGATCGACATGCATGTGCCCAAGACCCCGGCCATGGTCGAGCCGGGGGAACGGGTGAAACTGCTCGATGCCTGGGATGTGCGTTCGTCCATCCTCTTCGTCGGCAACATGATCACGGCCATCAGTTTCCTGGACGACCCGCGCTATGCCTATCCGGTATTGAACGCCTATAATGGCTGGATGTACGACCAGTGGAAGTATAATTACAACGACCGCATCTTCTCATGCCCCATCATGACGCTCGACAATGTCGAGGAAGCCTGCAAGGCGCTGAAGGATGTCGTCGCCAAGGGCGCGAAGCTCATCCTGATGCCGATGGGCCCCTATAACGGCAAGGCGCCCGCGCATCCCGATCACGATCCCTTCTGGGCGATCGCCAATGAAGCCGGCATCCGCGTCGTCTTCCATGTCTCCGAAGCCATCTACATGAAGGATCATATGGCGCTGTGGGGGGAGGGGATGCAGCAATCGCGCATCCGGCAGTCCGCCTTCGTGTGGATGCACGGCTATTCGGAACGGCCGGTGATCGAGACGCTGTCGAGCTTCATCTTCTGGAACTTCTTCGAACGCTTTCCCAATATAAGGCTGCTGTCGGCCGAAAATGGCGCCGAATGGGTTCCGTCCATGCTGGTGAAGATGGACAAGTGCCGGGGCATCGCGAAGAACGGCCATTGGCCCGCCGGCCAGTTGAAGGACCGGCCGAGCGCCATCTTTGCTCGCCATATGTCGGTCGTCGCCTATCCGGAGGACGATCTGAAATCCATCATCGATCAGGTCGGCAATGCCGATTGGGTTCTGATGGGATCGGACTATCCCCATGCGGAAGGCGTCGCGGAACCGCGCCTGTTCGCGGAGGAAGCGTGCAGGGGCCTGTCGGCATCGGATGTGCGCAAGGTCATGTATGAAAACGGCATGCGCTTCATGGGCCTGCCGGTCTGAACCTGATCCGACCCGTCGCCGCGCGTCAGCTTCCCGCTGAGGCGTGGCGGCCCGCCTCCACCGTGGCATTCAGAAGCCGTTCGAAATTCTGCTTCATCCGGTCCAGCGGAGCCGCCAGCATGAGCGCCCCCAGCAGATCGCCGTCAGGGCCCATGACCGGCACCGCCAGGGCCGCGGTGTCGCTCAACATCTCCCCGAAGCTGGCGCAATAGCCCTGTTCGCGTATCGCCGCGAGGCCGGCGCGGATGACATCGGGGTCGGTCCGCGTGCTGTCCGTCAACTTCCTGAGATGGGCGCGGGCCAGATATTCCTCCACCTGTTCGGGGCTGGCAAAGGCCATGAGGACACGCCCGGCAGCGCTGGCGTAGAGCGGCGCACGCAGCCCCGCCTGCATGGCATATCGCACCGGCTGCGGGCTGTTGCTCGCCTCGGTGTAGATGGCCTGCCCGATTTCCCAATCGGCAATGGCGAACCCCACCGACTCGCGGGTTTCGGAGGCGAGCTGCTTGACCAGGGCGCGGATGAGTTCCGGCGCAGACCAATGGCGCACGATCCGGCTGGCGAAATGATAGGCCGCCGGACCCAGTCGGTATCGCCCCTCCTGACAGGACAGATAATGCATGTCGCACAGGCCCCGCAGCGTGTCGATGAATGTGCTCTTGGGCACCGTCATGACCACGCTGAGTTCGGCCAGGCTCATGCCGTCCTGCTTGCCTGCCAGCAGGGCCAGCAGATCGAGCACGCGGGTGATCGCCTTCGGTCCGCGGGCGCGGGTTTCCTCTGATTTGGCCTGCTGCATCGTCCCCTGTTCACCTTTCCGGTCTCAACTCGCATTGCATAGCCGTTCGAAAATTCGAACGCAATTCGAAAAACCGTTGGACATTATATTCATGATGCGGTACGAAAATCCGTGCAGCAGATGCAATTTCATGCATCCGCGGGAGGAAGAGGAAAGCCAATGGCCACCAGCGCATCCCGGACCATCAAATCCGCGCATCGAGTGCTGGAGATCCTGGAATATTTCGACCAGGATCGCCGCGTCGCCACCGTCATGGAAATGTCGCGCACGCTGAACTATCCGCAATCCAGCACATCCGAACTGCTCCGCTGCCTGACGCGGCTGGGCTATCTCCACTATAATCGCGTTCGCCGGACCTACAGTCCGACCGCGCGGGTCGCCCTGCTCGGCGCCTGGGTGAAGCCTTCATTGTTCCGTGGCGGGCCGGTGCTGTCCGCAATCGACGAGATCGCCAAGCTGACGGGCGAAACGGTGCTGCTGTCGACCAGTTCCAACTATGTGCTGCAGCATCTGCATGTCATCCACGGCAATAATGAGGATGCGCTCGATGCTCATGCGGGCGATCAGCTGTCCATCCTGCACAGCACGCAGGGGCGGCTGCTGCTTTCGAGCTACCGCAATGAAGGCATCCGTTCCGCGGTCCACCGCCTGAACGCGGAGGAAACAGACCTGTCCCGGCATGTCCGCCTGGCCGAGCTTCTGTCCGAATTCGCCGTGCTGCGTGAAAAGGGCTGGGCCATCGAACAGGATCGGGACGGGGTCGGCTGCGTCGCTGTATTGCTGCCTTTCGGCCGGAATATGGATCGGCTGACCGTCAGCGTCATCGCCCGGCCGTCCGTGATTGCGGAGCGCGGACAGGAAATGCTGGACCTGCTGATCAGCCGCAAAGCCCGGATTGCCGAACTGCATCAGGAGGAAGACGGGCTGGAGCGGGACAGCAGCAATGTCGTGAAAATGCCCGAGACGATCAAGATCGCCAGCTACCGGCGGCATTTCGCCTGAGCGCAGGGCCGGTATCGGCGTGAACCGCGCGGTGCTGCCCTGCGGAAAGGGGCGTGTCCGCCTTGCGGAGGCGCCGGCGCCGTCCGTGCCCCGGAATGATGAAGTGCTGGTGCGCATGGCCTATGCGCCTGTCAATCCGGCTGACCTTCTGGCGATTGAAGGCGGATATTCCTTTGATCTGCCGCATGACCAACCGCTGGGAGCCGAGGGCGCGGGGCTGGTGGAGGCAGTGGGCGAAGCCGTTGCCGACCTTCGTCCGGGCGATCTGGTGATGGTGCTTGGCCGGGGCAACTGGTGTGCGATGCGCCTTTTGCCCCGTCGCCATCTGATAGCTCTGCCGGCCGGATTCGATCCCGTGCAGGCGGCGATGTTGCGCATCAACCCTCCTACTGCGCATCTGCTCCTGCGCCATGCTGGCGTGCTTCCGGGCGATGCGATCATTCAAAATGGTGCGGGATCGGTCGTGGCGCATTGGGTTCGCACCTTTGCCGCGCGCATGGACGTCAAGGTTGTCGATGTCGTGGGAAGGCCGCATCCCGCGACACCCGATGCGCTGTTGGACGGCGACGGTCTGGCGGAGCGCGCACTGGCGGCGTCGGGCGGGCGGCCTGTCCGCGCCGCACTCGATTGCGTGGCGGGCGCGGCGACCGACCGGCTTGCAAGCTGCCTGGCGCCGGGCGGCCGGCTGTTGCTGTTCGGCCATCTCTCCGGCGAGCCGATCCAGGTTCGTTCGCAATTGCTGACCGGGGGTGGCCTCTCGATCTTGGGCTTCAGCCTTCGCCCCGCGGAGGAGGCCATGGGTGTTGAGGGCGTGCACGCCATGTTCGCGGAACTGGCCGCGCTCCATGCCGCCGATCCGCCGTCCCTGCCGGTGCGCGCCATCGTTCCGCTGTCCCGTGCGGAGGAGGGGATTGCGCTTGCCCGGACGGGCGGGGGCGGGCGCGTGCTGTTCGATCTGACGCAATGATATCGGGCATGTGAAGGCCTTGGTCGCGCCGTTGACTTGGAAGCCCGATGCCTGCTGGGGAAGGGGTTCTTATATGGGAACAGCGCGATGAAATTGGATTTTACGCCCGAGGAAACGGCCTTCCGCGATGAGGTGCGGACCTTCCTCAAGGAAGCCCTCCCAGAGGATCTGCGGCGCAAGATGATCAACCGCGATCATCTGACCAAGGAGGATACGGTGCGGTGGCAACGCATCCTCAACGCGCGGGGATGGGCCGTGACGCATTGGCCCGTCGAATATGGCGGGCAGGCCTGGACGCCGGCTCAGCGCTATATCTTTCAGGAGGAGATGGCGTTGGCCCATGCCCCGGAAGGATCGCCGTTCAATGTCAACATGATCGGTCCGGTGCTGTGCAAGTTCGGCACCCCCGCGCAAAAGGACAGGTTCCTGGCGGTCACCGCCAATATCGACATCTGGTGGTGCCAGGGCTTTTCCGAACCCGGCGCCGGTTCCGACCTTGCCAGCCTCAAGACGACGGCGGTTCGAGACGGCGATCATTATGTCCTCAACGGGCAGAAGATCTGGACGACACAGGCCCAGCATGCGGACTGGATGTTCGGCCTGTTCCGCACCGACAGCAGCGGCAAGAAGCAGCAGGGCATCACCTTCCTGCTGCTGGACATGAAGACGCCGGGCATCACCGTCCGCCCGATCGAGACGATCGACGGCGAGCATGACGCCAATGAAGTCTTCTTCGACGATGTGCGCGTGCCGGTGGAGAATGTCATTGGCGAGGAAGGCCGGGGCTGGGACGTCGCCAAGCATCTGCTGGGCAGCGAACGCAGCGGCATCGCCCGCATCGGTCTTTCCAAGGAAAGGCTTTCGCAACTGCGCGCGCTGGAGAGCCGCCTTGCCGCGGACGGCACCCTGACCGACGAAGAACAGCGCCGCCTTGCGCACAAGCTGGCGGAGGTGGAGGTGGAATTGCGGGCGCTGGAACTGACCCAGTTGCGCGTCGTCGCCGCCGATGCCCATGGCGGCGGCGCCAATGCGGCGGCGTCCATCCTGAAGGTCAAGGGCACGGAAATGCAGCAGCGCATGACCGAACTGGTCGCTGAGCTGGCAGGCCCGGCGGGCCTTGCCATGCCCGATCATGATCATGCGCCGAACGATCCGGACGATGGCTGGATCGGCGCTGCCGCTCCTTTCTATTTCACGATGCGCAAGGTGTCGATCTTCGGTGGGTCCAATGAGGTCCAGAAGAACATCATCGCCAAGACCATGCTGGGACTTTGACGCGCCATGGATTTCGACCTGAACGACGAACAGAAGATGCTGCAGGAAACCGTCACGCGGTTCGTGGCGGAAACCTACGACTTCCAGAAGCGCGAACATGCGCTCAGGACGCCCGATGGCTGGAGCCGGGAGGCCTATGCAGGTCTTGCGGAGATGGGCCTGCTCGCGCTGCCGTTCGCGGAAGAAGATGGCGGCTTCGGCGGCGGCGGCGTGGAGATGATGATCGTCATGGAGGCGCTGGGGCGCGGCCTGATGGTCGAACCCTATTTCGCAACCGTGGTGCTGGCGGGCGGCGTGCTGCGCCATGGCGCGTCAGCGCAGCAGCGCGGGGACATCGTTCCGGGCATTGCGGCTGGCGAGCGCATCCTGACGCTGGCGCATGGCGAGAAGGGCCTGCCGCGCCATACGCTGGCGGCGCGCACGACCGCGTCTGCGTCGGGCGATGGATGGACGCTCGATGGCCGCAAGATCGCGGTCCTGCATGGGCAGAGCGCCGATACGTTCATCGTGAGCGCAATAACGGGAGAGGGCCTTTCGCTCTTCCTCGTGGATGCGGCGGCGGCTGGCGTGACGGTCGAGGGGAAGCGCGGCTATGATGGCGTGCCGGTCGCCACGCTCGCCCTGTCGGGCGTCAATGTCCCGAAGGATGCGCTCATCGGCGCGACGGGGCAGGGGGAGGGCATATTGGCCCGCGTGTTCGAGGAAGCGACCGCTGCACTGGTGGCGGAATCGGTCGGCGCCATGGCGGAGACGTTCGATGTCACCGTCGACTATCTCAAGACCCGGCAGCAATTCGGCGTCGCCATCGGCAGTTTCCAGGCGCTCCAGCATCGCGCCGTCGAAATGCTGATGCAGCTTGAACTGTCGCGCAGCATGGCGATCCTTGCGGCGCTGTCGCTCGACAGCGATGCCGATCAACGGAGCCGCAACATCTCCGCAGCAAAGGCGCAGATCGGCAAGTCAGGCCGCATCATCGGGCAGGAAGCGGTGCAGATGCACGGCGCCATCGGCATCACCGCCGAATATAAGGTCGGGCATGCCTTCAAGCGGCTGACCGCCATCGACGCGCTGTTGGGCGACCGGGACTGGCATCTCGCCCGTCTCGTGGAAAAGCGCGGCGTCTATCCCGCCTCTGCCTGAGGGTCGTTGCTGATGTCGCTGACGGGGATCGGCGCGCTTCCGTCAGCATAGGGCGCATGTTCCAGGCGGTTAGGCCGCGTGGAGAGTTTCGGAATGGCGGGAAATTGGCCAATCCAAGACATTCCCCTCCCGTAAACGGGAGGGGTTAGGGGTGGGCGCGAGCGTAGCGAGCTTCTGACTTAGCCGTTGCAAAACAGCACAGATGCCGCGCCAGCCCACCCCCTAGCCCCCTCCCGCCTGCGGGAGGGGGAATGTCCTGATTCCACCCAAATTACTCAGTTCAGCGAGTCCTGAATTTGTCCACGCCGCCTAGAAAGTCGAACTGGGATTAGGCCTCTGACGGACTCGCCCCCAAAAGGCCTGCGCGGGGGCATCCAGCATGTCGGCGCCATAGGTGATCAGGCCCTGCTCCACGCGGTAGAGCATGGCCCATTCATAATGGATGTCCTCGCCATTCGCCGCGCTTTTGCGGTAGGCGCGGGCGTGGACGAAGGCGCATTGCCGGTCGACGCAGGTGATGGCGATGATCTCGTCCCGCCTTTCCGCCAGAGCCTCCGCGCAGGAGGCCGCGAATGCGAGAAAGGCGTCGCGCCCGACCAGCGTCTCCTTCGTGCCGCTGGGGCCGAACAGGCTGTGCACGACATCGGGATGGAAATAGTCCGCCGGCGACGGCCGGCTTTCGCCTCCGACAGGAAAGATGTCGGGACGGTGCCGGCCTTCTTCCGTGAAGCCGAACATGCGCGTCAACAGCTTCACGGCATCGTTCATCGCCTTGCCCTTATCCCTCCGCCGCCTTGCGCAGCATGACGGCGCGGTCGCCATCCCGCACCACGACCAGCCGCATGCCGGGCTTCATATAGGTGACGAAGCCATCGAAGCTCTCGCGCACGCCCGGATCGATGGGGCGCAAATAGCTGTCCTTGTCGATATTCAGCGTGATCTCCCCGACGCGATCCGCATCCACGGTGACGGTCGTGGGCGTGAAGGACTTGACGGTGGCCGCGATGGCGCTGGGGTTGGCGGCGGACTGCACCCGCGAGTCGAAGGAGACGCGCAGCCGGTCGCTATTATTGGGAAGGCCGCAATGCGGCGTGCACGGATGCACGACCAGCACGTCCCCCGGCATATAGTCGGTCGTCGCCCAGCTTTCCGCCGGGATCGCGTCGCGCGGGATCGGAAAGGGATTGGGCTTGCCGACATTGTGGAAATAGCCGCGCTTGTTCTGGCCAACCGCCAGCGCCAGCCCGCCCATGTCGCGGGTGCAGGGGGTCAGCGACACCCAGACCGGGCGATAATCCTGAATGCCGGGGCTGTAGAAGCCGTCCTGATGCACGGTGCCCAGCTTGCTCTGGGGCGGATAGGTCCGATATTGCACGATCGGGACGGAGCAGGCCGGTTCACCCAGCACCTTTTCCATCACCGCCTGATTGGCCGGGTCCTCGATCAGACGGGCGGCGATCCCGGCATAGAGATCGCTTTCCTCCATGCCGCCGACCGAAGGCTTGCCCGTCCACTTGCCAGTGGGATCGCCCGGCTCGACCAGCCCCATCTGAGCAGCGACCGCGAGCATTTCATCCCGCGCGCGCGCCACCGTATCCCTATCGAACACGCCGCGCAGCAGGATATAGCCCTTCTCCTCGTAGAAGCGGTTGAGCGCTTCCGGGTCGTCCAGCAGATGGTTGCAGCTTTCCAGTTCGCCCGCCGCGACGACATCCTGCACATGCAGGTCTTCGGCTTCCGGGCGATTGATCACATCGACGGTCATCTCTTCCTTCCTCTCCACTCGGACCGGCCAACCTTTGGAGGCGCCGGGACGGGACCATATTATCATGGCCGGGATCGGTAGGGTGGGATGATTTTCGTCTACTTTCGGCTATTATTGCTCATTGTCCGGCGCCAGCAGCTTCAGCATCTGCATCAGCTTCTCATCCTGCCGGGCGGCGATTTCCGCCACGCTTCGCCCGGCAGCGGCTTCCTCCATCTGCTCGACCAGCATCGCCTGCAAGGCCGGGTCGGCCAGCGGCGGATCGGCCATGCTTTCCCAGCGCCTGACGATGCCCGGCCCGAATTTGGGAAGGAATTCGGCCAGACCGCCCGCGCCGCCCGATGTGTGGAAGGTGGTGAACTGCCCCTGGATCGCCCATTTGAGCGCGAAGCTGTGTTTCATCGCCTTGTCGATGTCACCGACGCTGGCATAACCCTCCGCCACCAGCCGCACCGCCTCCCGGAACATGGCGGCGGTCAGCCGGTTGCCGATATGGCCGAATATCTCGCGCTTCAGCCGGATCGGCTGCTTGCCCATGGCGGCATAGAGGGCGAAGGCGGTGTCGACCGCTTCTTCTGCGGTCCATTCGCCGCCGCCCACTTCGACCAGCGGGATCAGGTGCACCGGATTGAACGGATGGCCCAGCACGAAACGATCGGCGGTCGCAAGGCCGGCCTGCAACTCGGTGACGGGCAGGCTCGACGTGCTGCTGGCGATCAGCACATCCGCGGGCGCCAGCCGGTCGAGATCAGCGAACAGCGCCTGCTTGACCTCGGTGCGTTCGGGGGTGCTTTCCTGGACGAAATCCGCGCCTGCGAGCGCGTCGGCCACCGTGTCGTGGACCGAAAGGCGCACAGACCAGTCGTCGTCGGCCTGGGCCAACCCAAGTTCGACCATCTGGTCCCATGCGCCCGCAACATGGGCGCGGGTGCGTTCGCCCGCGCCGGGCATCGGATCGTAAAGGCGCACGGCCCGGCCGCTGCCCAGAAAGGCAGCGACCCAGCCATTGCCGATCACGCCGCCGCCGATCGCGGCGACGGTGCTTATGCTGTCCGCGTCGCGATAGGCGGCCATGGCGATCAATATCCCTTGAAGACCGGCTTTTCCTTGTTGGCGAAGGCGGTCGTCGCTTCCTTGTAATCCTGCGTCAGCATCGTCATCGCTTCATAGGCGATGGACAATTCGCCCGTCAGGTTCACCTGATCGCGGATGCACTTGTTGACCGCCGCCTTGGACCAGCGGACCGCCCACATCGGCTGTCCGGCGATCTCGCGCGCGATCTTCAGCGCTTCCTCCAGCACCTGCTCCTTGGGGAAGGCATAGTTGACCAGGCCGATCTCCTCGGCCTTCCTGCCGTTCAGCAGCTTGCCGCGCATCAGATATTCCTTGGCCTTTTGCGGCCCGACCAGCAGCGGCCACATCACCGATCCGCCGTCGCCCGTCACCAGGCCGACGCGCACATGGGTGTCGCCCAGTTTCGCATCCTCCGCGACGATGCTCATGTCGCAGAAGGCGAACAGCGACGTGCCAAGGCCGATGGCGTCGCCATTGACCGCCGCGATGATCGGCTGCGGCGTCATCAATATCTGGTCCCAGATGCGCAGCGTGTTGATCGGCACGCGCAACGCATATTTCAGGCCATATTCGGTCTGGGCGCGTTCGGCCATCAGCTTGATGTCCCCGCCAGCGGAAAAGGCCTTGCCCGCGCCGGTCAGCACGATGACCTTGACGCGCTCGTCGCGCGCCAGCTTCAGCCAGATATCCTCCAACTGCCAATGATTATGCGGTCCCACCGCATTCAGCTTGTCGGGATCGTTCATCGTGACGGTGGTGACGCCGTCCTCGGCGATTTCGACCTTGAAGAAGTCGAACTCGCTATAGTCGATGTCGCGCTGAAACTCGTTGTCGCTCATAATCGTCTCCGAAAAATCCCTGTAATATTCTCTGTCTCGTTCAGGCCGCGGCGCGGCTTTTCTGCCAGTCGGCGAAGTTCTGGCCCCCGTCCGCCAGCTCTACCAGAAGCGCGGCGGGTTGCAGCGACGGATCGCCCGGCGTTTCGGCCGCCATCTCGCGCAGCTTGGCGACGATCGTCGCCAGGCCGGTTTCGTCCGCATAGAACATGGGCCCACCCAGATGCCGGGGCCAGCCATATCCGTTGATCCACACCAGATCGACGTCGGACGCCCGCAGCGCGATGCCTTCTTCCAGGATGCGCGCGCCTTCGTTGATCAGCGGGAACAGCAGCCGCTGCACCATTTCCTCCTCCGCTATGTCGCGGCGGGTGATGCCCAGCTTTTCCGATGTCGCGATGATGAGCGCCTCCGTCTCCGGACTGGGATGGGGCGTGCGGTCGCCCGGTTCGTAGCGATAATAGCCTGCGCCCGTCTTTTGTCCCAGCCGCCCGCTCTCGACGATGGCGTCGGCAATAGGGAAGGGGGTGCCGCGGCGCTTGCGGATCGAATAACCGATGTCCAGGCCGGACATGTCGTTCGTGGTCAGCGGCCCCATCGGGAAGCCCAGATTGGTGAGGGCGGCGTCGACTTGTTGCGGGAAGGCCCCCTGCTGCAACAGCCGTTCGGCCTGTGCGGAGCGCTTGGCGACCATGCGGTTGCCGATGAAGCCGTCGCAATTGCCCGACCAGACCGGCACCTTGCCGATCGTCTTGCCCACCGCCATCGCGGTCAGGATCGCCTCGGGGCTGCTGTGCCGGGCCACCACGACCTCCAGCAGCTTCATGACATTGGCGGGCGAGAAGAAATGCATGCCGACGAAATCCTGCGGACGCTCCAGCACCGACGCGATCTCATCCACGTCGAGCGCCGAGGTGTTGGAGGCAAGGATGGTGCCGGGCTTCACCCGCTTTTCCAGATCGGTGAAAATCTCCTTCTTGACGTCCATATCCTCGAACACCGCCTCGATCACGATGTCCGCGTCGGCCGCCGCCGCGCGGTCGGTGGCGCCCGCGATCAGCGCAAGGCGCTCGTCCATCTGCGCCTGACCGATGGACCCGCGCTTGACCGAGGTGGCGTAATTGCCCTTCACCCGCTCCAGACCACGATCCAGCGCTTCCTGCGTCGTGTCGACCACGGTGACGGGCACCCCGGCCCCGGCAAAGCACATGGCGATGCCGCCGCCCATGGTGCCCGCGCCGATGATCGCGGCTTTCTGCACGGGCCGCGCCTTTGCGGTTTCCGGCAGGCCGGGGATGCGGGCGGCTTCCCGTTCGGCAAAGAAAAGGTGACGCAGAGCGCGCGACTGGCTGCCCGCCATCAGTTCCCGATTGGCGGCGGCGTCGATCGCCAGCGCTTCGTCCAGGCTCATGGTGAAGGAGCGGCGGATCGAATCGATATTGGCCTGCGGCGCGGCCTGGCCCTTGCTGCGCGCCGTCAGCTTCTTCGCCAGCGCGTCGAAGGCCGAAGGATCGGCGCGGGTCGCCGCCAGCTTCTCGTCGCGGTCGCGCACCGGCACGGCAGGGATGTTTTCGTCGATCACGCGGCGGGCGAAGGCGGCGCCGATGACGGCGGGATCGCCTTCCTCCACGGCATCGACAATGCCCAGCTCCAATGCCTGCCTGGCGCCCACCGGCTTGCCGGACAGCACATGCTCCAGCGCTTTTTCCGGACCGATCAGGCGCGGCAGCCGCTGCGTGCCGCCGCCGCCTGCGAACAGGCCCAGGTTGATTTCGGGCAGGCCCATCCGGGCGGAAGGGATCGCGACGCGGAAGGCGCAGCCCAGCGCCGTCTCCAGCCCGCCGCCCAGCGCGGTGCCGTGGATCGCGGCGACCACCGGCCTGGCTGAGCTTTCCAGCGCGGCGATGATGTCCTGCAGGGTGGGCGACTGGCGCGGCTTGCCGAATTCGGTGATGTCGGCGCCCGCGAAGAAGGTCCGTCCCGCGCAATAAAGCACGATAGCCTTCACGCCCGGGTCGGCGTTCAGTTCTTCCAGCGCGCCGACCAGTCCCTGCCGGACGCCGATGCCCAGCGCGTTCACAGGCGGATTGTCGCTGACGATGAAACCTATATCGCCTTCGATGCGGGTGGAGATCTTGTCATTGATCTGGGTCATGGCTGGATCGAGGGGCCCTGTCTTGAAAATGCGTCTGAAACCTGTCCCCACAAGCTATTTGCCGGTCATAACTGTCAAGCTGGGGCGGCGGGCGGCGGCGATGCATCGTAAATGTGAAGGATCGCAGCGGTAATCTTCGCATCGCGATCATCCCCGATTAGGTCGAGGATAGCAGTTTATCCGCGGCATATGAGCCGCCCTATGGGAAGCGATCGAATGCAGTTCGACCTGAATGAAGAGCAGACCATGTTCCGCGACGCGGTAGCCGCCTTCGCGCAGCGCCATCTGGCCGCCGGAGCGCTGGAGCGCGCGCATAGCGACGATTATCCGTGGGACGTGGCCAGGATGATGGCCGAACAGGGCCTGATCGGCATCACCGTGCCGGAGGACAAGGGCGGTCTGGGCGGAAGCCTGATGGACGCGGTCATCGCGATCGAGACGATCGCGTCGGTGTGCCCCCGGTCTGCGGATGTCGTGCAGGCGGGCAATTTCGGGGCGATCCGCACTTTCGCCCAGTTCGCCACCGACGCGCAGAAGGAACAATATCTGGCCCCCCTGCTACGCGGCGAGGGGCTGATTTCGGTCGCCATGACGGAGCCGAATGCCGGTTCCGCCGTGACAGAGCTGACCACCACGGCAGTGGAGGATGGCGATGGCTACCGCATCACCGGGCAGAAGATCTTCACGACCCACGGCACCCATGCCACCGTGTTCCTGGTCTATGTCCGCTATGGGCCGGGCACCGGCAATATCGGATCGGTGCTGATCGAGCGCGGCCAGGAAGGCTTCAGCTTCGGCAAGCCGATCCGTTTCCTGTCGGGCGAGGAATGGAACCCGCTGTTCTTCGACAATGTCTATGTGCCCAAGGACAAGGTACTGCTGGGGCCGGGCGGCTTCAAGAAGCAGATGTCGGGCTTCAACGTCGAACGCATCGGCAACACGGCGCGCAGCCTTGCGCTCGGCCGCTACGCCTTCAACGCGGCGGTCGAGCATGCCAAGACGCGCAGACAGTTCGGCAAGGCGCTGTGCGAATTTCAGGGGTTGCAGTGGAAATTTGCGGAAATGAAGCTGAAACTCGATGCGGCCCAGTTGCTGCTGTATCGTGCGGCGACCAATGCCGACGCGGGCCTGCCTTCGCCGGAAGAGACCGCCATTGCCAAGGTCGCGTGCAACCGCGCCGGTTTCGAATGCGCCAATGAGGCGATCCAGATCATGGGCGGCGCGGGCTACAGCCAGGACAGCCTGGTCGAATATTGCCTGCGCCGCACGCGGGGGTGGATGATTGCAGGCGGCGCGATAGAAGTGCTGCTCAACCGTATTGCGGAAGGCGTATTCGACATGCGTTTCCCCCAGGGCCCCGCAAAAGGCTGAAAGGCTGAAGCGTCCCGCCAAGGAGAGGATCGGACAATGAACGAAATGATCAGCGTTTCGAGGCAGAAAGTCGCGGTGACGGCCGATCGCATCCCGGTCGACGCCTATATTTCGCGCGACTATGTGCGGCTGGAAAAGGAACGGCTCTGGCCCAAGATATGGCAGGTCGCCTGCCGCGCCGAAGAGATTCCCAATCCCGGCGATTTCTACACCTACGACATCGCGGATGAATCGATCGCGGTCGTCCGCCAGAAGGACGGGACCATCGCCGCCTATTTCAACGTCTGCCCCCACCGGGGCCGCCGCCTGACGGAAGGCTGCGGCCGGATGGGCAAGTTCCACTGCAAATATCATGGCTGGCAGTGGAGCCTGGACGGCAAACCGACAGAGATTGTCGACCGCCACGACTGGGGCGATGCCCTGCCGGACGAGGACGTTGCCCTGCAAAGGGTGAAGGTCGGGCAATGGGGCGGCTGGGTCTTCATCAACATGGACCCGGACAGCGAAAGCCTGGAGGATTTCCTGGGCGAGGCCAAGACGATCCTCGACCCGTTCGAGATCGAGCATATGCGCTATGCCTGGCGCAAGCGCATCATCATGCCCTGCAACTGGAAGACCGCGCAGGAGGCCTTCATGGAGGGCTATCATGTGCAGACGACGCACCGCCAGCTGCTCGCCTACCAGGACGATTACACCTATTCCAAGGCCTATGGGAAACATGCGATGTTCGGCTATGCGCCGACCGCGCTGTTCGGCCTGCCCAGCCCGCGCGTCAGCGACCAGAGCGGCGACATCCGCAAGGGTTTCTACGAGTTCAACAAGGAAATCTGGGACACGCTCCAGGCGACCACCACGCAGGAAATGCTGGCGGCGGGCAAGCGCCTGATGGAATTGCCCGAGGGCGTCGATCCCTTCGCGCTCTACGGCGCCTTCGCCCAGTTCCATGCGGAGGAATCGGCCAGGAGCGGCCGTCCCTTTCCGGCGATCAGCGGGGAGCAGTTGATGAAGGCGGGGACCGACTGGAACATCTTCCCCAACCTCGTCTTCCTGCAACAGGCGACCAATGTGCTCTTCTATCGCGCCCGCCCCTATGGCGACGACCCGGACAAGTGCATCTTCGAAGTCAATGTGCTGGAGCGTTACGCGCCGGGCGCCGAGCCCAAGGTCGAGGTGGAAGACGGCGGCGACGGCAGCGACGGCCAATGGCGCGCCCTCAATTGGGGCCTCATCCTGGAGCAGGACTTCCAGAATATGGAGGAAGTGCAGAAGGGCATGAAGTCGCAGGCCTTCAGGACCGCCCGGACCAATCCCGTTCAGGAGGTGGAGATCAGCAATTTCCACCACGTCTATCATGACTATATGGGGAAGGCGGACTGAATGGACGAGACGAAGTTCGACGAGGTTGCCGACTTCGTCATCATCGGTTCGGGCGGCGGGTCGATGGCGGCGGGGCTGTACCTGAAGTCCATCGGCAAAACGCCGCTGATCCTGGAGAAGACCGACAGGCTGGGTGGTTCCACCGCCATGTCCGGGGGCGTGCTGTGGGTGCCCAACAATCACATCATCAGGGCCAAGGGCATCAAGGACAGCCATGAGATGGCCCGCACCTATATGGATGCGACCGTCGGCAACGATGGCGGGCCGGGCGCCACGCCGGAGCGCAAGGAGGCCTATCTGCGCAACGGGCCGGTCATGCTGAAATGGCTGGAAGATCAGGGCATGAAGTGGCTGCACACCGAAGGCTGGTCGGACTATTATGACGACCGGCCCGGCGGCGTGACGCGCAGCCGCTCCATCGGCGCGCCGATGCTGGATGCGCGGGAGATGGGGCCGCTGTTCGACAAGCTGCGGCTCGGGCCGATGGTGATGCCGCTGCCGACGGACAAGGCGGGTATTATCGGCCTCGCCACGCGGACCCCCCGCGGCATGTGGGAGGGGCTGAAGCTGCTATGGCGCATGCGTGTCGTCGCCAGGCGCGGAAAACCGATACTCAGCTTCGGTGGCGCATTGCAGGGGCGTCTGCTGATGCTGGCGGACAAGGCCGGCGTCGACATGCGCACGGAGCATGGCGTCACCGAGCTGATCGAGGAAGACGGCAGGATCGTCGGCGTCATCGCGGAGCATGGCGGCAGGACATTGCGCATCGGCGCCCGCGATGGCGTGCTGATCAATGCGGGCGGTTTTTCCCGCAATGCGGAGATGCGCAAGCAATATGGTCCTCAACCCAGTTCGGTGGAATGGACCAACGCCAATCCCGGCGACACCGGAGAGCTGATCCAGATTGCCGAAAGACATGGCGCCGCACTGGACCTGATGGACCAGGCCTGGTGGGTTCCCGGCACGGTCGTGCCCGAAGGCGGACCGGCGAACATGCATAATACGGACATTTCCAAGCCGCATTGCATCATCGTCAACCGCCATGGCCGCCGCATCCTGAACGAAAGCGGCTCCTATATGGAGAATGGCCAGCGGCTGTACCGCAATGACGTGCCTGCCTATGTCATCCTGGATAGCCGCCACCGCAAGCGCTACGCCTGGGGCTATTATCCGCCCGGCAAGACGCCGCAGTCCTGGCTGGACAGCGGCATGATGAAGAAGGCGGATTCGATCGAGGAACTGGCGCGCATCACCGGCATCGATCCCGCCGGGCTGAACGCGGAGATCGAGAAGTTCAACGGTTATTGCGAGACCGGCAAGGATCTGGACTTCAACCGGGGCGGGCGCGGCTATGACAATTGCTTTGGCGATCCGACGGTCAAACCGAACCCCAATCTGGGCAAGATCGACAAGCCGCCCTTCTACGTCATGGAGATCGTGCCCGGCGACGTCGGCACGTCGGGCGGTGTCGTGACCGACGAGAATGCCCGTGTCCTGCGCGCTGACGGATCGGTGATCGAGGGTCTCTACGCCACCGGCAATTCCACGGCTTCGGTGATGGGCCGCTGCTACCCGGCGGCGGGCGCGAGCATCGGCGCGTCCTTCATTTTCGGATGGATCGCCGCCCACCATGCCGTAGGCGGCAATGGCTGATCGGGGCCAGGCCCCTCCCGAACAGGGCGGGGCCTGTCAGTCAGGCTTCATTTTCGCCGCGGTTTCGCCCGCCATTCGCTAGCGGTCATGCCGGCATGCTGGCGGAACATCGCCCGAAACAGTCGGCTGTCCGAATAGCCGACCAGTTGCGCGATGCGGTCCACCGATCGCGTGGATTTTTCGAGCATGCGCACCGCCGCCTGAAAGCGAAGCTGCCCGACATAGGCCTTGGGCGACAGGCCCAGCGCCTTGTGAAAGCGGCGGTTGAGCGTCGCCGGGCTGGTCGACAGATGCCCCGCCAGTTCGGCCATGTTGATCGGCCCGGTGAAACGCTGCTCGATCCACAATTGCGCGCGGGCGACCAAAGGGTCGGGCGCCAGCAGTTCCTTCTCCTCATAGTCCTGCCCCACGATCGAGGAGAGCCATCGGGCAATGTCGGGGGAGATCATCCGCTCCAGCACCCGGATGATCAGTTGCAGGTCGTTGCCCATGCCGTTGCCGATCAGCAGATGGCCGTGATCCACCAACCCAAACCGCTCCTCGAACGGCTGGCGGGGGAAAAGCATGCGGGTCAGCGGCTGCATCGCCCGCGCCACCGGAACCGCAAGATCGGCGGTGAAACCGCCCGCCATCAACAGGGTGGAAGCCGCTCCGCTGGCGCCGATCACCGCGCCCATCGCCGATTGGCGGCGGAGCCAGTCGAGCAGCGGACCTGCCTCCGCCAGGCGGCGTTCCAATGGCTCGCGCCCCCCGGCGCGGAAGGCGGGCAGCCAGATGAAAGCCATCGGTTCATCCCGGTTCGCGGGGCCGTCGACCGGAAAGGATCGGCCGTCGCCCAGCACGACCGGCCCGCCGTCGGCGGAGAGGATATGCAGCTTCGTTTCCATGCGCATCTGGTCTTCGCCGGCGAAAACATGCTCCACCCGGTCGCGGGCGATCAGGAAGCTGTCCACGAGCGCGCCGATGCTGCTGAAATAGGCGCCGGGCAGCGCGACAAGGGCGAAATCAAAGGCCATGACTGAGAGAAAATAGCCGGTATATGCGCAAATACTCCCTGTCAATCTGCCTCGCCCTGGGCGAACAGCAGGTCTTGCACGCTGGACGGATCACGCGCTTGGGTCCATCTGCGCGACCGACGAGGAGAGAGCCCGCATGCCCGAACCGATCCGCCATTATGACCGCCTTGCCGGAAAGGTGGCGATCGTCACCGGCGCTGGAGCGGAAGGGGATGATGTCGGTATCGGTCGTTCCATCGCCCTGCTCATGGCAGCGGAAGGCGCACGACTTGTTTGCGCCGATCTGGACCCGGCGCGGGCGCAGACAACGGTGGAACGGATCAAAGCCGATGGTGGGTGCGCCGTTGCGGCTGGAGGCGATGTCGGTGACCCGGACGTCTGCGGAAAGCTGGTCGATGCGGCCGTTGCGGCATTCGGCAGGCTCGACATATTGGTCAACAATGTCGGCATTTCGGGACCGGCCACGCTCGAAACCATGACGCTGGACCAGTGGAACCGGACGCTGACCACCAATCTGACCAGCGTGATGCTGATGAGCCAGGCGGCCATTCCCCTTATGGTGCGCGGCGGCGGGGGATCGATCGTCAACATCTCCTCGCTGGCGGGCATAAGGGCGATGGGGGCGATCGCCTATGGCCCGTCCAAGGCGGCGATGGCGCAGCTTTCCCGCGAGATCGGCGTGCTGCATGGCCGCGACGGCATCCGCGTGAACACCGTGGCGCCCGGCCATGTCATGACGCCCCATGCAGCGCGTTACATGTCCGAGGAGATGCGCGAGATGCGGCGGAAGGTAAGCCCCCTCGGCATTGAGGGCGACGCCTGGGACGTGGCGCAGGCGGTGCTGTTCCTCGCCAGCGACGAGGCCCGCTTCGTCAACGGCGTCGAACTGGCGGTCGATGGCGGCGTCGTGGGGATCGGACCGCTCGCAGGCCATGGCTTCATCGCGGAAAGCTGACGGGGTCGCGGGCAAATATCATGACTGCGATCAATCTCGTCCCGACGCTCGGGACGATTGAGTAAAAATATCCTTTCGACATGATCGTTCCCCAGAGCCGCAACAGCGGCCAGACCGGCGCCAGTGCCGGACGATCAGGAGAGGAAGGATGACCATGTTCCGGTCCGCATTGCTTGCCGCCACATCGCTCTTCGCCACCGCAGCCGCCGCGCAGGACGCCGCACCGCAGGACTCGGGCATGGCCCAGGCGTCCGACATCATCGTGACCGCCCGCCGGCGCGAGGAGGCGTTGCAGGACGTGCCGATTTCGATCACCGCCGTCAGCGGCGACTCTCTTGCGCGAAGCGGCGTCAGCGACGCGCTGGGGCTGCAAAGCCGCGTGCCCTCGCTCAGCCTCACCAACCAGGGCACCAGCCGGAACGAGCTGGGCTTCGCCATTCGCGGTCAGCGCACCCAGGAATCGCAACTGCTCACCGATCCGCCGGTCGGCACCTATTTCGCTGAAGTGGTCCAGGCCCGCAGCGTCGGCTTCGCCTACGCGCTCTACGACCTGCAATCGACCCAGGTGCTGAAGGGCGTGCAGGGCACGTTGTTCGGCCGCAACATGACCGGCGGCGCGGTGCTGATCGAACCCAACAAGCCGGTGGACGATTTTCATGCCGAATTGCGCGGCCAGATCGGCAATTACGACATGCGCGACATTTACGGCATGGTGAACCTGCCCCTTACGGAAGGTCTCGGCGTGCGTTTCGCGGGCAAGATCAGGAAGCGGGATGGCTTCACCAGGGATGTTCTGACCGGTCGCGACTATGACGATCAGGATTACCAGACCTTCCGAACCTCGATCCGCTTCGCGCCGACGCCTGAATTCGAATCCAATACGATCGTCGATTATATCAAGACGAACGAACATGGCACGGCGCTGGTCGGCACCGCCGCCAATCCCGCCGCGCCCGCCATCGCCGGATATGCGACGCTGCGCGGCTTCGGCATTCCGGTATCGGACGTCGTCGGCCAGTTCGCGGCGCAGCAGGCGCGGCCGCATTATCGCTTCGCATCGGGATCGGGAACGGGCGGCACGCTCGACGCCTATCAGACCCAGCCTTTTGAACGGCTGAAGAACCGGGGCGTCACGAACCGCACCACCTACAGCCTTGATACCATCACCTTCAAGAATATCGTCGGCTATCGCAAGCTGGACTTCGACCAGGTCATGGACCTGGATGGCGTGCCCGCCTATCTCATCAATTCCAATCGCTATCGCAGCATCGAACAGTTCAGCGAGGAATTCCAGATCCAGGGCAAGGCGATCGAGAACCGGCTGGATTATGTATTGGGCGCCTATTATTTCGTCGAGAAGGGGAAGGATGGTTCCACGTCCAGCCAGTTCCCGGAACTGGCGATAGCCGGCTCGGGATTGCCGCTCAACACTCCGGCCGCGACTTTCCTCAACGCCTATGCGGGCAGCGGCAAGGCGAAGACTTTCGCGCTGTTCGCGGCGGGCACCTATGCCTTCACCGACCAGTTCAAGGTTTCGGCGGGCATCCGCTACACGACCGACAAGCGCAATGCGCGGATTTTCGCCTATTATCCCAATCTGGGCACATGCCTGTTCCGCGTGGACACCGGCACGACCTCCTTCGTTCCCGCGACGCTGGCCGACTGCCCGCAGACCAACAGCAAGAAATGGGACGCCTTCACCTGGGACGTCACGCTGCAATATGAACCCAACGCGAATCTGACGACCTATATCTCGACCCGGCGCGGTTTCCGCTCCGGCGGTTTCTCGCTGCGGGCGGCGTCGACCGAAGAATTGCAGCCCTTCGATCCGGAAACCGTGCAGGAATATGAGGTGGGGCTCAAGACGCGCCATCCGCTGGGCGGCGCCACGCTGACCAGCAGTCTCGCCATCTTCTATCAGGACTATAAGAACGTCCAGAAGCAGACATCGTCCATCGACAGCGCGGGCAATGTCAACACGATCATCGACAACACCGCCCGGCAGAAAAATTATGGCGGCGAGCTGGAACTGGGCCTCATCGCGGGTCCGCTCAACATCAGCGCCTTCTATTCCTATGTCGGCGTGGAGATCAGCCAAGGCCGCCAGCCGGGCGAATTCGCGCTGGTCGGGTCGCCCCATCATCAGATGGGCGCGAATGTCAGCTATGAGATCCCCCTGTCGGGCGATGCGGGCGCGATCAACCTCAACGCCAATGTCAGCTATCGCACCAAACAGCATCTCGACAAGAATGACGTGCTGGCGACCGAACCGGGATATGAACTGGTCAACCTGCGCGCGGGTTGGGACAATATCTTCGGTACCGGACTGGGCGCGGCGGCCTTCGTCAACAACCTGACCAAAAGCTATTATCGTGTGGGCGTGATCGGCATCTACAACGAGGCCGGCTACATCTCCTCCGTCTATGGCGAACCGCGCACCTATGGGATGGAATTGTCCTACAAATTCTGATCGAAGCGTCACCGGCGCCGGACCTTCGAGTCCGGCGCCGATGATTGAGGGCGGGCATGGCCAAGCCGCTTCGACATCCAATCCCGGTACATCAGCACATCGCCAATCACCGGACCGATACTTGCCGAATAAACTATCCTCCCGTTCCGAGTGCGTCTAACGGGGCGGGATGAACGGTGGCGGACAAGGGTATCACGACAATGCGCGCGGGCGCTGTGGATGCTGGCCTCCGGCTTTGCCTACAGCATCGCCATGGCGCTGGTGAAGCTGCTGGGCGACGACTATTCGTCGGCAACGCAGAATTTCGTGCGGCAGGGCGTCGGCCTGATCGCATTGGCGCCCTTCATCCTGCGGCGGCCCCGCAGCGCTTTCATGCTGCGCCGGCCGATGCTGATGATCCTGCGCTGTGCGGCCACCAGCCTGTCGATCATCCTTGCCTTCAACAGCTTTCACTTGTTGGGACTGGCGGAAGCGAACGCCCTGTCCTTCACCCGCACCCTGTTCCTCGTGCCGCTTGCCGCCCTGCTGCTGGGCGAAAAGCTGGATCGGCAAAGGCTCTTCGCCACGCTGGCGGGCTTTGCCGGGGTGCTGATCATCATCGCGCCCGGCTCCGCCCATTCGCTGATCGGCTGGCCGGCGGCCCAGGGGCTGCTGGCCGCGCTGCTCGTCTCCTGGTCGGTGATCAGCGTGAAGCAGATGACGCGCGATCATAGCGACCTGTCGCTTCTCACCTGGTCGACATTGCTGGGCCTCATCTTCACCGCACCGCTGGCCTGGAGCAGCTGGCGCATGCCCACCGCCGGGGATGCGCTGCTGCTGGCCGCCATGGGCGTGCTCGGCGTCGTGTCCCAAGCCTGCTACATTCGCGGCATGACCTTGGGAGAAGCGAGCCTGATGGGGCCGCTCGACTATGTCCGCATCCTTTTCGCCACGGCGCTGGGATATATGCTGTTCAGCGAATGGCCGCAGCCCGGCACCTATGTGGGATCGGCGCTGATCATCGGCACCGCCATCTACATCACCCTGCACGGGCGGCGGCGCGCTTGATCCTCGCTCAGCCTCTTTCCACGTCCGGGCCGAAATCGGGCGTCTCGGCGGCCGTCCAGGGCAGATGGCGGAAATAGCGCGCGCCTGCTTCCGCCTGATTGTGCACGGGCGTGAGCAGGCTTTCGTCCCCGATCTCCCCGATCCTTTGGGCGACCCGCTCGGCGCTGATCTCCGCGTCGAAAATCTCCCCTGTTTCCGCGAAGATCAGGCTCGACAGGCGACCGCCGCCCGTCAGCAGGATGCGGCCGGTCTCGGTGCAATCGCGGCTCAGGAACCAGGCCATTGCCGCCGCCACCTTCTCGGGCGGCAGGTTGTCGCGGAACCAGGCGACCGTGGAGGGATCGGGTATCTGCTCGATCAGCCGGGAATAGGATGTCGGCATCACGGCATTCACCACTATGCCCAGCGGCCTGCCCTCGATCGCGGCGTCCAGCGTCAAGCCCAGCATGCCCGCCTTGGCCGCAGCATAAGGGGCATTGCCGCCGACGCCAAGCGCGCCGTTGGAACTGACATTGAGGATGCGGCCATGGCGCTGCGCCGCCATATGCGGCCAGGCGGCGCGCATCAGATGGTGGCCACCGATCAGGTTCGTCGCATAATGGCGCTCGATCGCCTCGTCATCATGGGCGGTGAAGGGTCCGGCAATGCCCGTGCCGGCATTGTTGACCAGAACATCGATCCGTCCAAAGGCACTCAGGGCCGTTTGGACGATGGCCCGCGCATTCGCCGCCGTGCCGACCGCCAGACCATTGGCGATCGCCTGCCCACCCGCCGCCGTGATTTCCGCGACCACCGCTTCGGCTGGAGCGGAACTGCCATTCTGTTCGCCCAGAACGCCGCCGCCATAGTCGTTGACGACCACGGCGGCGCCGCGCCGCGCCAGTTCCAGCGCATAGGCGCGCCCCATGCCACCGCCTGCTCCCGTCACGATGGCCGTCTGGCCGGAAAAATCGATGGTCATGCTGTCATCGCCTTCACCAGTTCCGGCATGATCTCCGCGCCGGACGCAAAAGAGCTGGTCCATTCGGGCTGCGCGGTCAGGCCCCGCATCACGCTGTCGATGTCGCCTTCCGACAATTGGCGAACCGGCCCTTCCAATATCTGGACGCGGCGGACATGGCCTGCGCCCGCATGATAGATGCCGCCCGAGGTCGAACATCTGTCGCTGCATAGCCAGCCAACGACCGGCGCGACATGATCGGGCGAGGCATAGTCGGCCCATTCCGCCGGAATGCTGCCCGAGGACATAGGCGTATAGGCTGCGGGAGCGACGACATTGACGCACAGGTCCGCGCCAGCCGGGACATCGATCGCCAAAGAACGGGCGAGGCCCACCATCGCCGCCTTGGACGCCGCATAATCGGCCGATCCGACCTGTCCCCACAGTCCGGCGCTGGAGCCGGTCAGCACGATCCGCCCATAGCCCGCTTTCACCATGGCGGGCCACACGGCCTTCAGCCCCACCAGCACGCCGCGCAGGTTGATGTCGAGCAACGCATCCATTTCCTCCAGCGTCACCGTGCCGAAATCGCGGAACGCCTGAACACCCGCATTGCTGACGAAAATGTCGGGCGCGCCGAAATGCCGCCCGGCGATCCGCACCATTTCGGCGGCGGCCTGCGGCATCTGCACAGGCCCGTCATGCGCGACCGCCCGGCCGCCTGCCGCCACGATCTCCTCCACGACGGCCCGCGCCGAGGATGAGCCGTCCGGCGCCGGACGGTTGCTCACGACCACGGCGCAACCATGGGCGGCGAGCCATTGCGCATAGGCGCGGCCCAGCCCCTTAGCGGCGCCGGTGACGATGGCGGTGCGGCCCGAAAGGTCGAGCATCCCGCTCACAACATCATCTGCCCGCCGTCGACATTGATCGTCTGGCCCGTCACATAACGGCTGTCCTCGCTCGCCAGGAACAGCACGGCAGGGCCGATGTCCTCTGCGCAATCGCCCAGATAGCCGAGCGCGATCAGCTTCATGACCTTCTCCGCTTCTTCCGGGAAGTCCTTCACCCATTGTTCGGCAATGGGGCTGAGAGCGGCCGGGCAGATCACATTGACGCGGACTTTATATTTGCCCAGTTCCCGCGCGGCGGTGCGGGACAGGCCGCGAATGGCCTCCTTGGTCGCGGCATAGGCGGCGAATCCGACGCCGCCATGAATCCCCTCATAGGAACCGAAATTGATGATCGATCCGCCCTTTTCCTTCATATGCGGGACAGCCGCCTGCATATGCTGGAACGTTCCATAGAGACCGGATTCGATCGTCAGCGCGAACAGCGCGTCGTCCGTATCCTCGAACATGGTGCCGGGTTTGGACGTCTGGGCGTTGTTGACCAATATGTCGAGCCCGCCGAACAGTTGGACCGCCCTGGCGACGGCGGCCTCCGCATCGGCGCGCACGCCGGCGGTCCCCGCGATCCACGCCGCTTCGCCGCCCTCCGCCTTCAAGCCGGCGACCGCCGCTTCCAGCTTGTCGGGCGTGCGGCCGGTGATCAGCACCTTCGCGCCTTCCCGCAGGAAAACCTGCGCGATGCCCAGACCCACGCCCTGGCCGCCGCCGGTGACGATCGCGACCTTGCCGCTCAATCTGCCAGCCATATTCTCTCCTTTTGAATCTTTTGGGGTCAGGCGCCGATGAACTCGCGCAGCGCCCGGTGGAAATTCGACACGCTCCGTTCCTGCACGGGATTGGTGCGCGATCCGGTGAAGCCCGTGGAGCGCATGCCCCGCTGCACTTCGGTCATATTCTCGAAATCCTGCGTCAGGATCAGGCCCCAGGCGTCATGATCGCGCCAATCCTTGAATTCCTGCCGTTCCAGCGGCGGCTCCTGTCCTTCGGGATAGAGGACCAGCGAATAGACTTCGAAGATGCACCGTTCCGGATCATTGCGGTCGGGACGCGCGCGATAGGCGAGCATCGCATCGGGCGCGGGCAGGAAGACCATGTTCGGGAACAGGTGCCAGTCCGCCCCGGCTCGCCCGATCTCCTCCGGCGTCAGCGATGGGAAGGGGATGCCGCGTTCCTGCGCCGCCTCGAAGGCGATCTGGCCATATTTCATCAGCACGTCGAGCAGGGAGGCGTCCTCCGGCAGTTCGTCGACAAGCCGGTCCGCCAGTTCCGCCATGTGCGGCGGGATCGAGGCTTTCAGATCCTCCTCCAGCATCAGGACGAAGTCGCGGACGTTGCGGCGATAGTCGACCTGCGTGCTGGCAAGCCGGGGGGAGCGCTCGCCCAGCGAAATGCGCCCCGGCGCAAGCTGGTAACTGCCATGGCGTCCCTCGGCAAAGGACAGGGCCTCGTCATCGTGGACGGGCAGCAATTGGGTATGGGTCGTCTGGACGTGATAGCCCTCGTTGAAGGCTTCCAGCGCGGTCTTCCAGTTGCAGTCGATGCCCGTGCGCTTGTACCAGCGATAGCGCATCTTCTCGAACGGATAATTGCGGAAAACATCCGGAATGGGCGAGAGGAAGTCGAGCAGCGGTTCGGCATCCCCGTCCATGCAGATGAAGACGAATCCGCCCCAGCGATCAACCCGGACTTGCGGCAGGGCGATGTCCTCGTCCTTCAGGCTGCCGTCCCAATTATCGCGGTCGACCACATGGGCGATGGTGCCGTCCAGCTTCCAGGACCAGCCATGAAAACGACAGTACAGGCGGGCGGCATGGCCGCACCCTTCCGTCAGGCGGCGGCCGCGATGCTGGCACGCATTATGATAGGCCGCGATCCTGTCCGCCGCGACACGCACGACGATGATGGATTCGTCCAGCACGTCATAGGTCACATAATCCCCGACGCGGGGAATCTCCTCCTCGCGGCAGGCCATCTGCCAGGTGCGGGGCCAGAGCCGCCGTTGTTCCAGCCGCGCGAAATCGCGGCTGACATAATCTTCCTTCGGGATGAAATCCTCTGGCCCTGCCTTTTTCCTGCGGGTGATCTTCGGCTGTAGCGCGGCGGCTGGCTGGTTCACGATTGCTGCCCTCTCCTGAGACCTTGCCATCAGCTTCCCGCGCCCACATGGCGCAAGTCAATGTCGCGGGTCCACGCGGCCCGGATCATCGCCAGTCTGATCCCTGCCCGCCCGATCGGATGGATTTACCGTCAACCGTTCGGCTGCGAGAAGCGGATCATGGCAGGCTCACATCGGCGGCGACGCGCCGTCATGGGCGGCGATGGAGGCCATGATCTCCGCCGTGGTGGGATTGCGGCGCAGCGTCAGCCCGCCCGTCACATGGAAGGTCTGGCCCGTCATGAAACATTCGTCGCTGGCCATGAACAGCGCCGCATTGGCGATGTCTTCCACCGTGGTGATCCGGCCCAGCGGATATTCCTTCGCATAGGCCTCCACCATGCCGGGCACGTTGAACCCGCCCAGCATCGGCGTGATGGTCAGGCCCGGCGCCAGGATGTTCGCGCGGATGCCATGCCTGCCATATTCATAGGCGACAAAGCGCGTCATCTGGTTGAGCGCGGCCTTGGCGCCCATATAGCTGCAATGATCGTCGGACATGATGTCGGCCACGGCGGAAGAGATGTTGACGATCGCGCCGCCCCTTCCGTCCGGCCGTTCCCGCTTCATCGCGCCGACCATCACCTGCATGAAGAACAGCCCGCCCTTGAAGATGACGGAGAGGATCGAATCGATCTGCTCCTCCGTCTCCTCCTCGAAGGGCGCGAGGAAGCCGATGGCCGCCGCATTGACGGCGATGTCGATCGCGCCATGCCGCGCCAGCACCGCGTCCGCCAGCGACTGGATCTGGTCGCGGCTGCGGATGTCGCACGGAATGGCGGTGGCTCCGGTCGCGGCGGCGAACGCGTCCAGCCCTTTCTGGCCGCGACCGGACACGACGACATGCGCGCCTTCCTCCAGGAAGCGATGGGCGATCGCCTGTCCCATATTGCCTTCCCGCGTCGCGCCCATGATCACAGCGACCTTGCCTGACAGACGGCCCATGATGCTCTCCTTATCCATTCTGTTCCGACGACCGCGCGATCAGCGATTCAAAGTCGCGATGGGGCGGGAATTTGCGGCGGAAGACCGCATTGGCGCGCAGCGCTATCTCGCCGTCCGCGCTGAAGCGGCATTGCGCGAAGCCAAGATTGGGCGTCCAGCGCAGAACCTCCGCCCGTCCTTCCACCCATTGGCCTTCCGCCGCCGCGCCCAGGAAGTCGATGCTCATCGAAACGGTGGGCCCGCTCAGTCCTGTCACGAACCCGACATTCACGCCCATGACCACATCGGCCATCGTGGCCCAGGTGCCGCCATGACAATGGCCGCGCGGGTTGCAGTGCTGCTGTCCGACATGAAAGCCCAGCGTCACATGGCCGTCCGCTTCCCGGCGGATGTAAACCGGGTCGAAGCCGCCGATCACATCGTCCATCCGGTCCAGCCGGTGGAAGCCCGCCGGCACGTCCGCCATCCTCGCCTTTGCATTTTGCATAAGCGGCAGGACTGCGCCCTCCACCCGGACGGGGCAAGACGGGGAGGGTGCAAGGATCACATGGCCGATAGGCGGCGGGGCCAGCCTCGCCAGCGCGGCACGGGGCGCGCTATGCTGGCGCGATAGGGATTTGGAGAGCGGAACATGGGCATGAAATGGCTGAAATCGACGGACTGCATCAGCTTCGCGGTGCGCGACAATGTGGCCCGCATCACCCTGAACCGCCCCGAAAAGCGCAACGCCCTGTCGGGCCAGATGCTCAAGGAATTGCATCAGGCGCTGCTGGAAGCGGACGACCGGCGGGACGCCAATGTCATCCTGCTTTCGGGCGAGGGCAGGGATTTCTGCGCTGGCTACGACCTGACGGACAGCTATGGCGGCGCGGCCGACGCGGCGACGGACTATCATCCCGCCGCCTATCGCAGCCGCGCGGGGACCATCGACGACGACATCTGGAATCTGGAGCGGCAGCAGGAGCTGACCTCCATCATGCTGGACCTGCACAAGCCGATCGTGGCGAAGGTGCAGGGCAATTGCCTGGCGGGCGGCACCGACCTCGCTTTCTCCTGCGACATCGTGCTTGCCGCCGACGACGCGAAGATCGGCTTCCCCGCCGCCCGCGCCAACGGCACGCCGCCGACGAACCTGTGGTTCTATCATTGCGGTCCGCAGTGGACCAAGCGCATGCTGTTCACCGGCGACACGATCAGCGGCATCGACGCGGCGCGCATCGGCATGGTGCTGGAAGCCTATCCGGCCGAGGAACTGGATTTCGAGGCGGATGAGATGGTGCGCCGCATCGGCAGCGTCGACGCGGAAATACTCGCCACGCACAAGCGCGTCGTCAATGCGCAGATGGAGCTGGCGGGGGCGAAACAATCCCTGCGCTATGCCGCCGAACTCGATGCCCGCGCCCATCTCAGCACCGGCCCGCGCCGCAGCCGGTTCCGCAAGGACATGGCGGAAAAGGGATTGAAGGAAGCGCTTGCCAATCGCGACGCGCCGTTCGGCAAGGGGCGGATAGAGCTTCGCGCCCGCCGTCCCCGGCCGGAATAGGGACGCCGCCTCATCCTTCACAATTGCGATATGGCAGGGGCGGGGCTTTCCTGCCCGCCAAAACATGGCAGATGCTGGACGGCGTATAGCGAAAATCCGGCCTTTCGAAAGGACGTCTGAAATGAGCAACAGGGCAACCCCCGATGCGGCGACACAGTTAGAGATCTACCGCCGCATGGCGCTGATCAAGGCGAATGACGAACGGTCGCGCAAGGTCATCATGAACGGGCGGCTGGTCATGCCCTATTACAGCCCGCGCGGTCAGGAAGTGATCCCCAGCGCCATTTCGGTCAATCTGACGGATGAGGATTATATCTGCACCATCTATCGCGGCAGCCACGACCAGCTAGCCAAGGGCCTGCCGCTCAAGGATCTGTGGGCGGAGGTCGCCGGCCGCACCACCGGCACCTGCAAGGGGAAGGGCGGTCCGATGCACGTCACCTATCCCGCCAAGGGCATCATGGTGACGACCGGCATCGTCGGGTCCACCATGCCCATCGCCAACGGCCTTGCCTGGGGATCGCAGCTGCGCGGCGACGGTCGCGTGACGGTCGCCTCCTTCGGGGATGGCGCGGCCAATATCGGCGCCTTCCATGAATCGCTCAATCTGGCCGCCGTCTGGAAGCTGCCGGTGATCTTCGTGTGCCAGAACAATGAATGGGGCGAGCACACCGCCTATGACAAGACCAGCAACGTCAAGGTCGCGGATCGCGCCGCCGCTTATGGCATGCCGGGCGTGCGGGTGGACGGCAACGACCCCTTCGAAATGTACGCCGTGGCGCAGGAGGCGATCGCCCGCGCCCGCGCCGGAGAGGGGCCGACGCTGATCGAGGCGATGACCTATCGCTTCTTCGGCCACGTCTTCGGCGATGCCGACGCCTATATGGACAAGGCGCGCAAGGCCGATGCGATGGCGAACGATCCCGTCCCGCGCTTCCGCGCGCAGCTCATCGAAACCGGCATCGCGACGGAGGAGCAATTGGCCGAAATGGAAGCCGCCATCGAGAAGGAGATCGACGAAGCGGTCGAATTCGCGCTGGCAAGCGACTTCCCCGTCGTGGAGGAATTGAAGCGCGACGTGTTCGCGGAGGAGATGGCCTGATGAACGCCGAGACCCCGATGGCCCCCGCAAATATTGTGAAGGCCGCCAAGGCGAATATCCTCCAGGGCATCAACGCCGCCATCGCGGACGCCATGGAGGAGGATGAGAATGTCATCGCGCTGGGCGAAGACCTGGCCGATCCGGAGGAAGGCGGCGTCTGCGGCGTCACCAAGGGGCTGTCGTCGCGCTTTGGCGAGCATCGCGTGCGCTCCACGCCCATTTCCGAACAGGCGATCATCGGCGCGGCCATCGGCGCCAGTCTGGTGGGCTTCAAGCCCATTGCCGAGATCATGTTGATGAACTTCACGACCGTGGCGATGGACATGATCGTCAACCATGCGGCGAAGCTGCGCTTCATGTCGGGCGGGCAGACCCATGTGCCCATCGTCATCCGCACCATGACCGGGACGGGTTTCGCCAGCGGCGGGCAGCATTGCGACTATCTGGAAGCCTGGTTCGCGCATACGGCGGGGATCAAGGTGGTCGCGCCCTCCAGCCCGAAGGACGCCTATGGCCTGATGCGCAGCGCCATCGACGATCCCGATCCGGTGCTGTTCATCGAGAATCTGCCCACCTACTGGTCGCCCGCCGAAGCGCCGGAAAAGGGCCATCGCGTGCCCATTGGCAAGGCCAATGTGCTGAGCGAGGGCAGCGACGTCACCATCATCGCCTATGCCCGCATGATCCAGGAGGCGATGCCCGCCGTCGCCAAGCTGAAGGAAGCGGGCATCTCCGCCGAACTCATCGACCTGCGCACCATCGCGCCGTGGGACAGGGAAACGGTGGTGAAGTCGGTCGCCAGGACCGGCCGCGCCATCATCGTGCATGAGGCGGTGACGCCCTTTGGCGCCGGCGCGGAGATCGCGGCTGTGCTGAACGAGGAACTGTTCGGCAGGCTCAAGGCCCCGGTCCGACGGCTGGGCGGCGCTTTCTGCCCGGTTCCCTTCTCCAAACCGCTGGAAACCGCCTTCGCCCCGCAAACCGCCGACATCGTCGCGGCGGCAGAGGCCCTCGTCAAATCCTAATATCGCTCAGGGAGTTCCCAATGGCTGTTGAAGTATTGCTGCCCAAGATCGGCTTTTCGATGAATGAAGGCACGCTGGCCGAATGGCTGGTGGAAGATGGCGGCCAGGCCGTCGAAGGCCAGCCGCTCTATGCGCTGGAATCGGAAAAATCGACGCAGGAAGTGGAAAGCCCCGCCAGCGGCACCCTCAGGATCATCGCCCAGATCGGGGAAACCTATGAGGTCGGCACCCTTCTGGCGACCATCGGCTAAGCCCGATGCGCTACATCCTGCATGTCACCTCGCGCGCGGTGGCCGGGCGCGAGGCCGAATATGACCGCTGGTATGATGAGGTCCACTCGGTCGAGATGTGCCGGTTGCCGGGCATCCTGTCCTGTACCCGCTACAGGGAACTGGACATGACCGGAACCGAAACCGGCCTGTTCGTTGCCGATTATGAGGTTGACACGAACGATCCCGCGGCCCTGCTGAATAGCGTGTTCGCGGCGGCGCCGGCCATGCGGCTGACGGATTCCATCGACATGGAAAGCCCGCGCTTCACATTCCTCAAGCCAACGGGGCCTGAGCGCATATGAGCGATCTCCTGGCAGGTCTGGCCCCCTGGCCCACGGGCGACTTCTCAGTCTTTGGAGAGGTCGAGCAGCGCCCCCTCAGCAAGATCCAGAAATTCGTCGCGGCCTTTCTGGGCCGCAACTGGGTCGCCATTCCGCACGTCACCCATCAGGACGATGCGGACATCACGCAATTGGAGGAACGGCGCAAGGCGCATAACGCGGCGGGCGGCACGAAGCTGACCGCCGTGCCGCTGCTGGTGAAGGCGCTGGCCGACGGCCTGGCCGCCTTTCCGCAATTCAACGCCTCGCTCGATCCGGCGAGCGGCATGCTGACGCTCAAGAAATATGTGCATGTGGGCGTGGCGGTGGACACGCCGGGCGGCCTGCTGGTGCCGGTCATCCGGGACTGCGACCGCAAATCCGCGACGCAGATCGCGGAGGAGGTTGCCGCCCTTTCCGACAAGGCGCGGACCAAGGGCCTGTCGATGGCGGAAATGTCCGGCGGCTGCATCACCCTGACATCATTGGGGCATATTGGCGGGACCGGCTTCACGCCAATCGTCAACGCGCCCGAAGTCGCCATTCTGGGCGTCACGCGCGCCCGGCCGGTGCCGGTCCCGGGGGATGACGGCGGGATTGCGTGGCGGCAGATGCTGCCTCTGTCGCTCAGCTATGATCATCGCGTGATCAATGGTGCGGATGCGGCGCGTTTTTGCCGCTTCATCGCCGACCGGCTGGCGGCGGCCGACCTCTTCGCCTGAAAGCCGAAATGCGGTGCTGAACGAAATGCGGTTCTGGGGACGTCTCGTCTTTCGGCGGATCATTTTCCCGCTCTCATGGCCGCGAGCGCGTCCGCCGTCTCCGTCCAGATCGCGCCCATGTCCGGATGCCGGCGCGCTTTCGCCCGATAGCCCGCCAGATTGGGGCAGTCCGCGAGAGGATCGTCGAGCCCGAAGATTTGGGCGACCACCTCGCACAGCAACAGGCTGGGCAGCAATATGCAGTCCGCCTTGCTGATGGCGCCGCCCGCGGCGAAAGGGGCGTCTGCCGTGAACCGGTCGGTGAGCGCCAGCCCGTTGCGCCAATTGGCGATCTCGGCCGCGACCGTCGCCTCGTCGCGGGTCACAGGGTCCATCTGCTTGAACAAACGCGACATGGCAGGCGTGGCATAGAGTTCGAAACTGCGGATGATGTTGCGCATCCTCACCCGTTCGCCCGTATCGGCGGGCAATAAGGATGGAGCAGGGAAGCGCTCGTCCAGATAGTCGATGATGGTCTCCGATTCGGCAATCGCCAGCCCGTCGTCCGTCACCAGCACCGGCAATTTCCCGATCGGATTGATCGCCAGAAATTCAGGCGACCGCGTGCCGCCGCCCGGCGGAGGTTGCATGGCATAGTCCAGCGTCTTGACGCGCAGCGCCAGCCGCACGCGGGCGGCGAAGGGCGAAAGGGTGACGGCATAGAGGATCATGCCTCATCTCCATCGCGGTAGAGGCGCGCCAGCGTGCCTGCGAGCGGCGTCGGCACGAAACCGTCGCCAAAGGGCCAGTCCAGCATACCCGCCGCCGCCATGGTGCCGCCGTCGACATGCAGCGTCATGCCCGACACGAAGGTGGACAGGTCCGAACCCAGGAACAGCACGGCATCGGCGAGCGCGTCGACCGGCGGCTGTTCGCCCCTGGGGATGTACATTTCCAGGCCCTTGCCCTGGGCGTGAGCGGGCAGCCTGGCAAAACCCTCCGCGAAGGAGGGGGGCATGGCGGCCATATTGCCCCGGCTCAATGTCGTGTCCGGCGCGATGCAACTGACGCGGATCCTGTCCTTGCCCAGTTCCACCGCCATCGAACGGGTGAAGTTCGTCGTCGCCGCCTTGGCGCCCGCATAGACTGAAAAGCTGGCGGCGCCGCGATGCGCCTCTATGGTGGTGAAATTGACGATGCTGCCGCCATCGCCGGAACGCTTGATCAGCGGCACGGCGCGCTGCACCGACTGGACGACATAGCCATAGTTGCGATGGATGTCCCGGGCGATGTCGGCCCGGCTGGCTTCGGACAGCAATTGCCGCTTCGTTCCGCCCGCCACGTTCACCACTATGTCGAGACGTGGGCAGGCGCGTTCGACCTCGTCGTAAAAGGCGTCGAGCGCAGCTTCGTCGGTGGCATCGACGACCATGGCCGTGACCTGGCGGCCCATGGACCTGACCGCTTCCTCCGTCCCCGCCAGCGCAGCCGCGTCGATGTCGCAGATCGCAAGGTCCACCCCCGCCTTGGCCAGCGCCAGCGATATGCCTGCCCCAATGCCGCCCCCGCCGCCGATGACGGCCGCCACTTTGCCGGCCAGATTGGCGCGTTCGTCCAGAAAACCGCTCATCCAGGACTCCTCTCCAGCTCATGTTGTTGCAGGGTTGCATGCAATGCGGCAAGGACGCCGCGGCAGACATCAAAAGGCCGATGAGATGGGGAGGAAGCCTATGCCGCGCGGCATTCCGATGTAGGATGCACGGCTCGACCATCCGGAACTTCCACAGCCTTGCCGAACGCTTCCTCGCATTTCCCTATTCCGGTCCGCCTGCGGCTCTGGACCGTTGCTGACCGCGGCAGGAGCAGAAGATGGATCGACTGACCGCGATGGAGGCCTTCGTCGCCGTGGCTGAGGCCGGTTCCTTCACCCGCGCCGCGCTGCGCCTCAACATCTCGACGCCGATGGTCACCCTGCATGTCAGGCGGCTGGAGGAACATCTGGGCGTGCGGCTGTTCAACCGCTCGACGCGCCGCGTCGACCTGACCGCCGAAGGGGGCCATTATCTGACCTATGCGCAGGCTGCGCTGGACGCCGTGGCCACGGCCGACATGGCGGTGCGGCCGGGGGCAGGCATAGCGGGACGCGTGCGGCTGGATGCCCCGGCCTCCATGGGGCAGGCGTTCGTCATGCCAGCACTGGCCGAATTCCAACGGGCCCATCCGCAGCTGATCCTCGACCTGACGCTAGGCGATCGAGGGACTTTCTTTCGCGTCGACGGCTTCGACCTGGTCATCCGCGCGGGCGAAGCGCCGCCCACGGGATGGAAGACCCTGACGCTCGGCACGACAAGGCTGATCTGCCTGGCATCGCCTGACTATATCGCACAGCACGGCCAGCCGTCGGAAGCCGATGACCTGACTCAGCATCGCGCCATACTCTATGCCAGCGTGGAAATGCCGGGCGGCAATCCGCTTCAATTGCGGCACGGCGACCGCACCGTCCGCGTGCGACCGCCGACGGCCTTCACATTCAACGACGGCGCGGCGATATTGTCCGCAACCCTCGCCGGTCTGGGCGTCGGCCAGACGCTGGAAATGCTGGCCCGCGACCATATCCGCGCCGGTCGCCTGATCCCGCTGCTGCCGGAAGCGAACTGGCCCCGGCTGCCTGTCGTGCTGATGGGCGCCCCGGATCGTATCGCCCTGCCGCATGTGCAGGCCGCGCTCGCCTTCCTGACGGAGCGGATCGACTGGCGCCTCGACCCCGGCTGATCCGTCAGGCCGCCAGATCGGCCGGCCTGCACAGCGCGGGCGTGCCCTTGGTGCTGATCCGGTAGAGCAGCCGCCGCTTGCCGGGTTCGTCGGAATATTCGATCGGCGTGGCGCTGTGCAGCACCTGGAAATTGTCCCACAGGAAGATGTCGCCGGCCTCGACCTTGTAGCGCGTGACGAACCGGGGCTGCGTGCAATGGGCGCGCAACCGGTCGATCAGCGCGCGCCCCTCGTCAACGTCCAGCCCCTCCGCGCCGAAGGCCGAACCGGACAGATAGAGCGCCTTTCGTCCCGACACCGGATGACGCATCACCAACGGATGCGAAACAATGCCGTGCCGTGCGGTATTTTCCGGAATGAAGGGGATCTTCTCACCCGGCAGGGCCGGGGACCCGCCCAGGCAGTGCAATCCGGTGAGCCCGTCGATCCTGGCCTTCATGTCCTCGTCCAGCGCATCATAGGCCATGACCGTGCTGGCGATCAGCGTTTCGCCGCCTTCATCGGGCGTTTCCACACCATAGAGCATGGTCACGCTGGCGGGCACCGCTTCATAGCTGCTGTCCTGATGCCAGAATTTGGCGCCGTCGCGATAGCGCTCGGGCGTGGCGGCGGCATTGGTGATCCGGATCATCTCCGGAAAGTCATCCTTCCTGTGCGACGGCAGGTGGAACATCAGCGGGTCGCCCCATTGATGGCCAAAGGCGACATAGTCCGCATCGGTCAGCCGCTGCCCGCGTATCGCGAGAATTTGATGTTCGTGCAGCGCCGCGATCAAGGCGCGCAAGGTCTCGTCGCTCTGGGGGACGGAAAGGTCGACGCCTTCGACGATGGCGCCGAAGGGACCGGGCATGGCGCTGATGATCATGGGGAATCCTCTCAATTTCCTGGGAGGCATCATAGGCTCCAACAAAAATAAAGCAAATGCTTTAATATGAGGTCTGGCCATCCTTTGCGGGCCAGCTACAAGCATCGCCATGGCCTCCTCTTCCCGCAGCGAAACCACCCGCCGGCAGCTTTGCCTCGCGGCAGAGACATTGGTGGCGCAATCGGGGATCGGCGTGGCGACGCTGCGCGCTGTCGCGATTGCCGCCGGGCAGAAGAACACCGCCGCCGTCAGCTATCATTTCGGCAGCGTGGAGGAACTGCTGCGCGCCGTCATCGACATGCGGCTCCGGGATACGGAGGCGGAGCGCGCACGGATGATCCGGGAAAGCGGTCCCTCGCTGGAGGATGTTGACGCCTTCACCGCCTGGCGCTGCATGATGCGGCCCTATTTCCTCCTTGACGATGAACAGACGCCGCACGCCCATATCCGGTTCATGATGCACATGAGCGCGGCGGGCCTGCTCAGCGATCCGTTCGATGCGCGCATCCCGCGGCCCGGCGCGCCCAGCATCGCGGCCCTGCTGGAGCGGTTGCACGCCGCGCTGGCCTGGCTGCCGCCGCAACTGGGCCGGGTCCGCATTGCGCTGGCGGGGACGATGATGTGGAATGCGGTGGCGCTGTTCGACAAGCATGGCTTTGGCGAGGAGCAGCCCGCGCTGGAGATGGAGACGCTGCTCACCGATGTCGAGAAACTGGTGCGGCTGGTGTTGAGCGCACCCGCCTAAAGGAGGGCAGGGCGCGCCCATTCCGCCCTGCTATACGGTTTCGGCCGTTCCCAGCACGACCGTCGCTTCGCTCGACAACACGCCGCCATTGCCATGCGCGACGGCAAGGCGGGCATTCTTGACCTGCCGTTCGCCGCATTCGCCGCGAAGCTGACGCGTGGCTTCCACCAGCAGGAACAGGCCATACATGCCCGGATGCACGCAGGACAGGCCGCCGCCATTGGTATTGAGCGCCAACCCGCCGCCCGGCGCGACATGCCCGCCCGAGACGAAGCGTCCGCCTTCCCCCTTGGGGCAGAAGCCCAGATCCTCCAGGAACAGGATGGGCGTGATGGTGAACGCGTCGTAGAGCATCGCCACATCCATGTCGGCGGGCTTGACCCCGGCCTGCGCGAAGGCCTGCGGACCGGAAATCGCCGCCCCCGTCACGGTGAGGTCGGGCATGGAGCTGATTTCGCGATGGGTGACAGCATGGGCCGCGCCCAGCACATGGACCGGCGCCCTGGCGCAATCCTTCGCCCGGTCGGCGCGAACCATCACCACGGCGGTCGCGCCGTCGTTGAACAGGCAGCAATCGCGCACGGTCAGCGGATCGGACACCATCCGCGCCTTCAGCACATCCTCGATGCTCAGCGGATCGCGCACAGCCGCTTCCGGATTCAATTGCGCCCATTGCCGCGCCGCGACCGCCACTTCGGCCAGTTGCTCGCGGGTGGTGCCGTAGAGATGCATGTGCCGGCTCGCCGCCAGCGCATAGGAGGAGAGGGGAGCGAGCGGCTTGTACGGCGCTTCCCACGGGCTCTGGCGCGTCATGCCGACGCCGGGCGGCGGGTTGCTCGCCGGGTTTGAGCCATAGGCGATCAGCGCGCAGTCGATCAGCCCCGCCTCCAGCGCGAGCGCCGCCTGCTGCACATAGACTTCGAAAGCGGAGCCTCCGGTGCGGTTGCAGTCAGTGACCTTCGGCGTCAGGCCCAGATATTCGGCCAGTTCCATGCCGCCCAGCGCCTCATAGGGCGCGGAGGTGTAGAGCGCATCCACTTCCGACAGGGCAATGCCCGCATCGGCCAGCGCCAGCAGCGCGGCCTTCGCCGCCATGTCCACGGCGGACAGGCCGGGGCATTGGCCGATGCCATAGGTCGACGCGCCCACGATCGCGGCGCGCCCGCGCGGAAATCCATTGCCCATGCTCATGCGGGCACGAAGACGAGCAAAGGCTTGTCCCCCTCCTGGATGATGCTGGCCCTGACGGCCATGCCGATATGGATGTCATCGACCGGCACGCCATCGACGCGGCTCATGAGGCGCGGTCCTTCGGCCAGGTCGACCAGAACGACGCTGTAGCTGTCGGCCGGGTCCTTCTTGCGCACGATGGTGACGGCATGCACCGAGGCCGCGCCGGATGCGCTCACCCATTCCAGATCCTCCGCGCCCGTGCCCGGCTCCATGACGCGGGGGTAGAAAACATGGCCGCCGGTCGACCGGCTGCGCTGGATCATGAAACGACCCTCGGCCAGGTGCGCGCGCCATTCCGCTTCGGGCTGGAACATCCGCGTCACTCGCCCCGGAACAGCGGCTTGCGCTTTTCGCGGAAGGCCGCCAGCCCTTCCTCATGGTCTTCGGTGCGGCTCATCAGCGGCTGGATCGCGGCCTCCAGCTCCAGATATTGCTCGAACCCGTTGTTCCAGCTCAGATCGAACTGGCGCTTTGCCATGCCCATGGCGATGCTGGGGCCGGACGCGAAGCTTTCCGCCAGTTCCATCGCCCGGTCCATCAATGCATCCTGGGCGACCTTCTCATAAGCGATGCCCATGGCCACCGCTTCGTCGGCACGGATGATGCGGCCCGAATAGACCAGTTCCTTGGCCTTCTGCACGCCCAGCGACTGGCGCAGGTGCCAGACAAGGCCGCCATCGGGCGCCAATGCGATGTTGCGGAATATCGCGGCAAAGCGGGCCTGTTCGCCCGCCAGCACGATGTCGCAGGCCAGCGCGTAGGAAAAGCCCACACCCACGCATATGCCCGGCACGGCTGCAATGGTCGGCTTCTTGAGCGAATATATGGCCTTCGCGATGCGGTTGAGCGTGTACATCCGGTCCATCGATCCGGTGACGCCGCCCTTGCGCATGCCCGATACGTCCATGCCCGAACAGAAGTCGCCACCTGCTCCGGTCAGGATGACCGCGCGCACGTCCTGATCCATCGCGATGTCCTCGAACGCGCCATATAGCTGGCCGCGCATCTCCTGGGTGATCGCATTCTTGGTCTGCGGGCGGTCAAGCGTCACGATCGCGACCGGACCCTGCTTTTCGACGATGATGGTCATGGGGAGCGCTCCCTGTTTCTTGTCAAACCTGCTTTGTGGACCGGCATGGTCCGGGTCAAGAATGGCGCGCGGCTTCATCAAAGACGTGATGAGGCAAGCGCCTTTATGGAAAGCCGCGCCATCAGCCCCTATCTGCGCCCCAGCTTCTGACGGGAGATTTCGAAGCATGAAGGATGCGGCCATCGTCGCCACCGCGCGCACGCCGATCGGTAAGGCGCACCGGGGCGCTCTCAACAATATCCATGGCGCGACGCTGGCGGCGCACTCCATCCGCGCCGCCGTGGAACGTGCCGGAATCGATCCGGGGGAGATCGATGACGTCCTGCTGGGATCGGCGCGGTGCGAAGGCGCTGTGGGTTCCAACGTCGCGCGCCAGGCTGCGTTGCGCGCGGGCCTGCCGATCAGCGTGTGCGGCATGACGCTGGATCGAAAATGCTCCTCCGGTCTCCAGACCATCGCCATCGCCGCGCAGCGCATCCGCAGCGGGGAGGGGGGCGTCTATGTAGCCGGCGGCGTGGAAACCGTCAGCCTGGTCGACCCGCATCGCAACCTATTTCGCAGCAAGGACGAATGGCTGCTGGACCATAAGCCCGAAATCTACATGGCGATGAACCTGACCGGCGACATCGTGGCCCGCCGCTACGGCATCAGCCGCGAAGCGCAGGATGCATTCGCCGTGACGAGCCAGTCTCGCACCGCGAACGCCCAGGACAAAGGCTGGTTCGACGAGGAGATCGTGCCGGTGGCCACGACGAAGAATGTCGTGGACAAGGCGCTGGCCGTCACGGGTCAGGAAAAGGTCACGCTGACGCAGGACGAATGCAACCGGCCCGGCACGGACATGGAGGGGCTCGCCAAGCTGAAGCCCTTGTTCGAAGGCGGTTCGGTGACGGCGGGCAATTGCAGCCAGTTGTCGGACGGCTCCAGCGCCTGCGTCATCATGGACGCGGACGAAGCGGCGCGGCGCGGTCTGCCGATCCTGGGTCTCTACAAGGGCATGCAGGTGGCTGGATGCGAGCCGGACGAAATGGGCATCGGGCCGGTCTTCGCCGTGCCGAAGCTGCTCGACCGGGCCGGGCTTTCGGTATCCGACATCGACATTTGGGAACTGAACGAGGCTTATGCCAGCCAGGCGCTCTACTGCATCGACCGGCTGGGCATCGACCGGGCCAGGGTCAATGTCGACGGCGGCGCCATTTCGATCGGACACCCGTTCGGCATGACCGGATCGCGCATGACCGGCCATGCCCTGCTGGCCGGCAAGCGGCTGGGCGCGAAGAACGCCGTCGTCACCATGTGCATCGGCGGCGGCATGGGCGCCGCCGCGCTGTTCGAAATCATTTGACGGCCAGGCGGGCGATGGCGCCCGCTTGCCGCTTCCTTTGCGGCAGGGCGGGGACATTCAACCGCCCTTCGTCACCGGAATCAGTGCTCCACTGACGGCGCGTGCCGCCGGCGAGGCAAGGAACTGGATGACCTCGGCAATCGCGCCCGGTTGCACCCATTGGCTGAAGTCGGCATCCGGCATGTCGGCGCGATTGGTCGGCGTGTCGATAATGCTAGGCAGGATCGCGTTCACCGTGATGTCCTTGCCCGCCAGTTCGGCCGCCAGGCTCTCGGTCAATTTATGCACGGCCATTTTCGATGCGGCATAGCCGCCCATGCCCGCTGCGGCGACGACGGCGCCCCCCGCGCCGATGTTGACGATGCGGGCTTGCGCCGCCTTCTCCAGTTCCGGCAGGGCCGCCTTGGTCATGTTGACGCAGGTGGTGGCGTTCATCGCGAACATGCGGTTCCATGTCGCGCTGCCTCCATCCGCCAGCGTCTCCCATATGAAGCCGCCCGCGACATTGACCAGCACGTCGATCGATCCCAGCGCTTCCACGATGTCCGCCACCAGCTTCTGCGTTGCGGAGAAGTCGGTCAGATCGACGCCGCCCATGTCGAAGCAGCCCGCCGGAGTCTCCGCCGGGGCGGGGGCGTAATCGACCCGCGCTACCCTGTCTCCTGCTGCCGCGAAGGCAGAAGCGACGGCGCCGCCCAATATCCCGAAAGCGCCGGTGACGACGACAGTTCGTGCGGTCATGCAATATCCTCTGGTCAGATGTTGAACCTGTCATATCCATATATTCGGCAAGTGGAGCGGGCAAATCAGCCCGCCGCGGCCTTGCGCACCAGCGGCCGGACATAGGAGATGTCGCTCTTGTCGCGCCGGTTGGGGCCTGTGCTGAAGATGCGCGCCTTCCATTCGTCGGGAATTTCGGCCGCCGTCAGCGTCGCCGTCATTTCATTGACGCAGACCCTGTCGGCAATGCGCCACTCGCCGTTGCGCCTTTCGAACCGGTCCACATAGCGGCCGAAGCTGAGCTGGGGCGGTGCGCCCTTATTCTCGCCCCAGAAAGTATAATAGGTTTCCCCATGCGCCGTCTCGCCGTCGATCTCGACCGTGTGGTTGCTGATCGCGTGATGATGCCTGGTCTGGAATTCGCCATGCCATCCGATCGCCCAGTCGACGAAATCGGCGGCATAGCCTTCCGCAACGCCATGATCGTCGAAAGCGTCGGGCCAATAGGCCGACAGCATCAGTTCGCGGTCGTGCCGGTCGACGCCGCGCGTATAGCGCAGCAGGCAATCGTGGATGGCGGTGCGGTCCTTCATCTCCTGAAGGAAGGCGATGAGGTCGGGCGTGAGTTCGGTCATGGCAATCCCCTCTGCGCTGTCGGTGCATGGGCGGGCGAGGCGGCGGTCCGCTTCGCCCGCCCTGATCCTTCAGGCCGGCTGCAGGCTCTTTTCGGGCGCGGTTTCCGGCGCTTCCTTGCCCCCGCGCACGAGGCGGCCGGGCAGCGCGCCCGTGGAGCGGCCGTTGCGATAGGTGACCACGCCGCTCACGATCGTCGCGTCATAACCGTCCGCGCGCTGTTGCAGGCGGCGGCCGCCCGTCGGCAGATTATAGACGACATGCGGGGCGTAGAGGTGCAGCCTTTCCATGTCGATGATGTTGAGGTCCGCCTTGTACCCCGGCCTGATCAGGCCGCGGTCGTGCAGGCCGACGGCATGGGCCGGCTCATAGGTCAGCTTGCGCACGGCGTAGGGCAGGTCGACCTTCCTGTCGCCCTTGGCGTCGCGCACCCAATAGGTCAGGAAGTAGGTGGTATAGGCGGCGTCGCAGATCATGCTGTAATGCGCGCCGCCATCCCCCAGCGCCGGGAAGGTCCTGTCGTTCTTCACCAGATTGCGGCCGGAGCTTTCGAACTTCTCGCCTTCCGAATTGCCGAGAGGACGATAGAGCACTTCCCGCCCGTCGCGCTGGAGCAGCGCGTCATAGATCAATTCCTTGGGATCGACGCCCATGGCGCGGGCGCGGGCGCCGATGCTCTCGTCGCTGCGGGGATTGTAGTTCGGCGGATTGCCGAGCACGAACATGGCGTCAAGATCGGAGATGACATAGACGAAGAAGGCCTGCGGATCGTCCGGCTCCTCCGCGATCAGCTTCTTGCGGAACTCCGGATCGCGCATCCGTTCCACCTTCTCCTCCAGCGGCAGATGCTCGATAGCGCGGAAGCTGGGGTTGAAGGAGAAGGGATGCATGGACAGTTCAAGGCCCAGCAGCGCGCCGGTCGGACGCGGAATGATCTGGCCGCGCACTTCCAGGCCTTTATGTTTGGAGGCCTCCAGCCGGGCGACCATTTCCTGCCAGTCGCCTTCGCCCTTGGGCGTCTGCATGAAGGTGAAGGAAACCGGGCGGCCCGACGTCCGCGCAATGTCGTCCAGCAGGTCCATGCGCTCGGCCGCCGTCACGTCATAGCTGGGCACCATCTGGAACACGCCTTTGCCGGCGTCGCGCAGGCCCTCGGCCAGCGCCAGCACTTCCTGGTCCTCGCTCTTGACCGAAGGGGCGGGGCGACCGTCGCGGAACTGGTGCGCATAGCTGCGCGACGTGGTGACGCCCAGGGCGCCGGCGTGGATCGCCTCCGCAGTAAGGCGGCGCATTTCCGCCAAATCCTCTTGCGTCGGCGGTTCCAGATTGGCGCCGCGTTCGCCCATCACATAGACGCGCAGAGGACTGTGCGGCAATTGCGCGGCGAAATCGATGTCGCTTTCGCGCTTCTCCAGCGCATCCAGATATTCGGGGAAGGTTTCCCAGTTGAACGGCACGCCTTCGGCCATGACGACTTCGGGAATGTCCTCTACGCCTTCCATCAGCTTGATCATCAACCTGCGATGCTCGGGACGGGAGGGAGCGAAGCCGACGCCGCAATTGCCCATGACCACCGTCGTCACACCATGATCGGAGGAGGGGGCCAACCTGTTCTCCCAGGTGATCTGCCCGTCATAATGGGTATGCACGTCGACAAAACCCGGCGTGACGATGCGGCCGGCGGCGTCGATCTCTTCCCGCGCGATGCCCTGGACATCGCCCACCGCCGCGATCAACCCGTCCTTGACGGCGACATCTGCAACGAACGGCTCTCCGCCGCTGCCGTCATATATGCTACCCCCCCGGATGATGAGATCATAGTCGGGCATGAATGCTTCCTCTCAACTTGGCCTTCGGGCCTGTGATCTGATTGAGCAGTTCGATCGCAAAGCCTGCATCGCGGCCATTGCATCCTGTCAGCACGGAAGCCTGACTTATGGCCGCCCATGTGCCAAGCCGTCTCGTCCCGCACCGCGCCACATTTCAGATAAGCGATACCTGCACGGCCGATGGAGGAGGAGGAGGAAGAAGGAAGGAAGCAACGCCAAAATCCACGAAAGTACGATAATATATCTTATGTTAAATCAAATTGCGGCCGCTTCCAGCCTGTTCGTCCTGCCCAGCTTCATGGCGGCGGGCTGCGTTTACCTGATGATGGGCCGCTATCCTCGACACAAGGACTAAGCGCTGTCCCACCAATGCCCGCCCGGAGGACTCCACCGATAGTTAGGCCCCTAAAGGACTTTTCGTTCAATCCCGGAACAGCACCCCTTATGCTTCCGTCCGGCATCATGACGGAGGATGGGATGACTGAAATCACCAGGGCGAAGACACAGGAGCCCAAGGAACGGCGGCTGAAGACTGCGGTCGATCATGTCTTCGATCCTTTGGACCCGGAAACGATCCGCAATCCTGGCCCCGCCTATTCGGCGCTTGCCGCCCAATGTCCCTTTTATCACTATAAGGGAGAGGAATATCAGTTCTACATCACCAGCGATTACAAGGAAATTCGCGACAAGATCCTGTCCGACAATCCCATATGGTCGTTCAAATGGGGCGATGCACCCATGGATTGGGAAGCGTTCAGCGATTTCGGGATATTGACCGATCCCCCCTTCCACCTCGAATATATCGCCGCCCTGCGCAGGGGGATGACGCCGGCCCGCATGCGCTATTATCTGCCGGAGGTGGAGACGATTGCGGAAGATCTGGTCTCCGGACTGGAAAGTCGGGCGGACAAGCAGGGCAATTTCCACGATCTCTTCTGCCTCCCGCTGCCTGCCCGGACCATGTGTTTCATGCTGGGAGCCGACCAAGCGCTCCATGCCGATTACAAGCGCTGGGCGGATGAATTGCAGTCGCTGCTGTTCAACGACAGGAATCCGAACGCCGAACAGACGCTCATCGCGGAAATCCAGCCACATTTCATGGGCCTGATCGAAGCGCGCAGGCAATTGTTGCGCGACGCGGGCATCGATGAACCGACCCATGAACATTGGGGAACGGTGCTGCCGTTCGACTATATCTCGCTCGGTCTCGTCAGCCGCGTGGAGGGTAGGCGCTTCAACGACATGGAATTGTTCCAGATCTGCACCGCGCTATTGACCGGAGGGCAGGAAACGACCACCAGCCTGCTCACCAATGTGGTCTGGCGGCTGCTGGAAGCCCCCGAACGGTGGGAGCGGTTGAAGGCCGAGCCGCATCTGGTGGAAAATGTGATCGAGGAAAGCCTGCGCTTCGATCCGCCGATCAATTCCCATTTCCGCACCAGCCTGTGCCCGGTACAGATGCATGGCGCGGAGCTGCCCGAACGCAGCAAGCTCATGTTCTCGATGATGGGGGCCAATCGCGATCCGGACATCTTCCCCGATCCCGACAGCTTCATCATGGATCGGCCGCTCAACCAGGTGAAGCGGCATTTGTCCTTCGGCTATGGCGTTCATTTCTGCCTGGGGGCGCCCATCGCCCGCCTGGAGGCGCAGGTCGGCTTGCGGAAGCTGGTCGAACGCCTGCCCGATCTGCGTCTGACGGGAAGTCCCGAGCGGATCGATAGCTGGATCTATTGGGGACAACGCCAACTGCCTGTCGCCTGGGACTGATCACCTCTTTTCGTGCACTGAATGGCGATGGACACGGTGCGGCGATCATCGCGCCTGTCCCTGCATCCCCGCAAGGATCGCCATGCCCTCCATGGCCAGTCCCTGATCCAGTTCCGCGGCCAGCCGCCCCTTGATCTCACGCGTAAGCAGCATGCGGGTATAGCGGTTGGCAATGGCGGGTCGCGCGGCAATCGTGCGGGCCAGTTCCCACGCGCGGGGCATCAGGGCTTCGGGCGACAGCACCTCCCCCACCAGGCCCAGCGACAGGGCTTCGGCCGCGCCGATCTCCTGCCCCGTCATCAGGAAATAACGGCCGCGGTTCGGCCCCAGCAGCATCGGCCAGATGCTGTGCACGCCGTCGCCCGGCACCACGCCGGCCAGCGCGTGCGGCCTGTCCGCAAAGACGGTCTCTTCGGCCGCCAGCACGACATCGGCCAGCAGCGCGATCTCCGCATGGATGAAGGCGGGTCCGTTGACGGCCGCCAGCACCGGTATCTCGATCGCCAGCAGATTGTTGAGCAGCGCCCTGCCCTCGCGGAAGATCACGTCCCACGTCGCCGCGCCCATCTGCGGCATGTCGCAGTCCATGTCGAACTCCGCGCAGAAGCTGTCGCCCGTGCCGGTGATCAGCAGCACGCGCGCGTCGGGATCGGCGGCGACCTGCGCGAAGGCGATGCCCAGTTCCCTGTGCAACCCGCCCCAGAGCGCCCATTTGGCCGGGCCGCCGCGATGGTGGATGCGCAATTCGACGATCCCGTCATCCTGCGTCATTATGATATTGTCGAACGCCTCGCCCATCGCTCTTCCCCTCGTCCTTTTCCGTGCTATCAAGTGCATACTTGATAACTGGCGCCGACGCCATGGCAAGCAGGAAAGGCGATTGGAAGGATGACGAAGGTCAACGACGCGGTTCAGAACGTGCTGGACCAGCTTGTCGCGGAGGGCAAGGAAATCGGCATTCAGGTCAGCGCCTGGCTGGGCGAGGAACAGATTGTCGACTGCTGGGCGGGCCTTGCCGATGCCGCCACGGGCAGGCCGGTCGACGGCGACACGCTGTTCAACGTCTATTCCGTGTCGAAGGCGGTGACCGCCACCGCCCTGCATATCCAGGCCGAACGGGGCCTGGTCGAATATGATGCGCCCGTCGCCGCCTACTGGCCCGAATTCGCCCAGGCCGGAAAGGGCGACGTCACCCTCCGCCACGTCCTTTCCCATGTGTCTGGCGTGCTGCGCATGCCGCCCGACGTGACGCCCGAACTGATGACCAACTGGGACTGGATGTGCCGCCGCATCGCGGAGATGGAGGGGGTCTATCCCGCCGGCAGCCGTTCCTCCTACCAGTCGATGACCTTCGGCTGGATGGTGGGCGAAGTGGTGCGCCGGACCGATCCGAAACGCCGCCCCTTCGGCCAGTTCATCAAGGAGGAGATAGCGGACCCGCTGGGCGCCGCCGATCTGTGGATGGGCATAGCCGATGCCGTCGAACCCCGCATCGCCAGGCTGGACGCCGCCGCCGTCTATGTCGCCCCGGACAATAATATGATGCGGGAGGCGCAGCCCCTGATCGTCGACCTGATGCCCGATCCGTTCGAACGCCCCTATGTGCGCCGCGCCTGCATTCCGGCGGTCGGCGGCATCTTCAACGCGCGGAGCAACGCCCGTTTCTGGGCGATGCTGGCCAATGGCGGGCAGTTCAACGGCGTCCGCCTGCTGTCGGAGGAACGCGTCGCCAGCTTCGCCGCGCCGCGCCCGCATTTCGAGGACGCCGATCCCGTCTTCTTCGGCATGGTGGTGCCGATCGCCTGGTCGGGCTTCTGGCTGGGCGGCGCGGAAAATCCGCCCGTATCTGCCCCTCGCAACATGCGGGCGCTGTGCCATCCGGGCATGGGCGGCAATATCGGCTGGGCCGACCCCGACCTGAAGCTGGCGGTCGGCATCTGCCACAACCGCATGTTCGATACGGTCGATATTGCGGAAGACAGCCGCACCATCATTGGCGATGCCATCCGGGCGGCGCTCCGATGACCTATGATTATATCATCGTCGGCGGCGGCTCCGCCGGATGCGTGCTGGCCGACCGCCTGTCGGAAAATCCGGCGAACAGCGTGCTGCTGCTGGAGGCGGGGCCGGAGGACCGCAACCCCTTCATCCACATGCCGCGGGGCGCCGCAAAGCTCTACACCGACCCCCGCCATGTCTGGTATTTCCAGACCGAGGAGCATGAGGGCATTCCCGCCGAAACCTGGATACGCGGCAAGATGCTGGGCGGCTCCTCTTCCGTCAACGGCATGATGTATTTCCGCGGCCAGCCCGAAGATTATGACGGGTGGGAAGCGCTGGGCGCGAAAGGCTGGGGATGGAACCGGATCGGCGCGGCCTTCCGCGCGATGGAGGGGCATGAGCTGGGCGGCGACGCGCTGCGCGGGGGCGACGGGCCGCTGCGCATCTCGGTGGAACCGATGCGCGACCCGCTGACCGAAGCCTTCATCGCCGCGGGCGAGCAGATGGGCGTGCCCCGCGTCGACGATCTCAACCGGTCGGGTCGCGCAGGCGTCGGCTATACGCCGCGCACCATCTGGAAGGGCAAGCGGCAGAGCGCGGCCCAGACATTTCTGAAACGGGCGCGGGGCCGATCCAATCTGCACATCGTCACCGGCGCGATCGTCGACAGGGTCTTGTTCACCGGCCAGCGCGCAACCGGCGTCCGCGCCCATGTGAACGGCGTTGCCCGGGACTTCGCCAGCGGCCGCGACATCATCGTCAGCGCGGGCGCGCTGATGTCGCCGCAAATCCTCCAGCGCTCCGGCATCGGGGCGGCCGAACTGTTGCGCGACCTGGGCATTCCCGTCGTGGCGGACAGTCCGGGCGTGGGCGAACATATGCTGGAACACCGCCTGCTCTCCATGGTCTATGACCTTGCTGTTCCGCACAGCCAGAACAAGGAACTGGCCGGCCTGAAACTGGTCGGCAATGTGCTGCGCTATTATCTCACCCGCACCGGGCCGATGGCGGCGGGCTACGGCAATGTCGGCGCCTTCGCGACCGTGCTGCCGGAATCGGAGACGCCCGACATAGAGATATTGCTTTCCCCTGCCGTCGCGGCGCCGGACGCCAAGGGCAATATGGTCGCGGATGCAGCGCACAGCATCACCCTGTTCGGCTATCCGTTGCGCTCGCGCAGCGAAGGGTCCGTGCGGATCACGGCGGCCGATCCCATGGCCCCGGCGAAGATCCGCGCGGGCTATCTGACCGATCCCTATGATTGCGCGGTCACGGTCGCGATGCACCGCTATCTGCGCGACTGGATGTCCCGTCCCGCCATCGCGCCGATGATCGCGGGGGAGCGCGAGCCGACCCGATCGCTCCGGACCGACGATGAAATCCTCTCGGCCTTCCGCCAGATCGGCCAGGCGGGCTATCACGCCTGCGGCACCTGCCGCATGGGCGATTTCGACGATGCGGTGCTGGACGAAAAACTGCGCGTGAAGGGTGTCGACGGCTTGCGCGTCATGGATGGATCGATCATGCCTATGATGGTTTCGGCCAATACCAACGGGCCGATCATGGCGTCGGCATGGAACGCGGCCGACATTATCTTGGAGGGGCGCAATCGCTAAAATCCTGACAGACGAAACCGCCTCCGCCGAAGATGGCGGGCGCATGCGGCGGCGGCGGCGCACGCGCGAGGATGTGGTCCAGCGCATCTGCGACGCAGCGCGGCAATTGTTCGCGGAGCGCGGCTATGGCGGCACCACCACGCGGGAGATCGCGCGTCTGGCCGACGTCAGCGAAACCCTGCTGTTCCGCTATTATGGCGACAAGGCGGGACTGTTCAATGAAGTGGTGATCGCGCCGTTCGACGCGCTGATGGCCGACTTCGTCGAACTCCATCCCGATCCCACCGCGCCATTCCCCAGGCAGGCGGAAACGCGCCGCTTCACCCGGCAGGTCTATGAATTGTTCGAAGGCAATGAGGCGATGTTCCGCGCCCTGCTGGCCGGACCGCCAAGCGGCGGCGAGGATGCGGCGCCGGGCCTGCGCGGCCTTGCGCCCTTTTTCCAGCAATCGGTCGATCAGGTCCGTCAACGCTATGCGCTGGCGGGGATCGATCCGCCCTTCGACCTTGGCATCGGCGTGCGTCTGGGCTTCGGCATGATCGCCGCCAGCGTGATCCTGCGCGACGCGCTCTTCCCCGATCCGCCGGGCCGTGAGGCCGTGTTGGACGTGCTGGAGCAACTGATCGCCCAGTCGCTGGTGGGGCCGCCCATCGATTGACAGCCCGACTGGCCCGACTTATGTAGCATATGCTTCATAGGAGAGATTCCGGCCATGGAACCCGCCGTCAGAATTCAGGAATATGACGATCCGAGCTACGATCCGTTCAGCGCGGACGACATCAATTTCGGGGACACGCTCGATCCCTATGCGAAGATCGCGAAATGGCGGGCGCAGACCCCGGTGCTGGAAGGCGATTACCGCCCCAAAATGGGCCTGCAATCCGCCACTTACCCGGATCGCAAGATGTTCACGATCGTCGGTTCGGACGAGATATTGACGGTCCTGACCGACACCGACCGCTTTTCCAACCATGGCTACAGGTTCAACATCGGGGAAACCTTCGGCCAGGGCAGCATCAGCGTCATGGACAATCCCGAACATGGCCGCTGGCGGAAGATCTTCCAGAAAATATTCCTGCCCCAATATGTGAAAACATGGGGTGAAACCATTGTCGATCCGGTGGTTCATAAATTGATGGGCAGGTTCATGGGCACCGGCCGCGCCGACCTCATCGAACAATTCACCCTGCTTTATCCTTTCGAGGTGATCTATCAGCAGCTCGATCTCCCGGAATCGGACGTACGCACCTTCCAGCGGCTGGCCATTGGCCAGACCGACTATATGCACATCGACAAGGCGCAGGAGGCATCGCGCAAGCTGGGCGAATATTTCACCGCGCTGGTGGACGAACGGCGGCGCAATCCGGGCGACGATCTGGTCAGCCTGCTCGCCAATACCGAAGTGGACGGCGATTATCTGCCGCCGCTGGTGCTGATCTCCTTCCTGCGGCAATTGATGAACGCGGCGGGCGACACCACCTATCGCGGGACCAGCGTGCTGCTGACCGCGCTGCTGGAAAATCCCGACCAGCTCGACGCCATCCGGGAGGATCGAAAGCTCATACCCGTCGCAATCGAGGAGGCGCTGCGCTGGGACGGCCCCGTCGCCGTGCAGCTTCGCATGGCGAAGCAGGATGTGGTGCTCGGCGGCGTCGAAATTCCGGCCGGATCGCTGCTCGACGTGGTGGCGGGCGCCGCCAATCGCGACCCGGCGATCTTCCCCGATCCCGACAAGTTCGACATCTTCCGCGAGCGCAAGGCGCACTTCTCCTTCTCGCGCGGACCGCATATCTGCGTCGGCCAGCATCTGGCGCGGGTGGAGATGACCCGCGCGCTGCATGCGGTGCTGGATCATCTGCCCAATCTGCGCTTCGACCCCGACAAGCCGCGGCCCGAGATACGCGGCTCGATGATGCGCGTGCCCAGGCATCTCCATGTCCGCTTCGGCGACTGATCTTCATCCAGGGGACCCAATATGCCAAATGTGATCGTCACCACCCGCGATGGCGCGGAAAGGGAAATTGCCGCCGAAACCGGACTGTCCTTGATGGAAGCGATCCGCGATGCCGGGATCGACGAGATGCTGGCGCTTTGCGGAGGATGCTGTTCCTGCGCGACCTGCCATGTGAAGGTCGACCCGGCCTTCTTCAGGCTGTTGCCGACGGTCAGCGAGGATGAAAGCGACCTGCTGGACAGTTCCGAACATCGCGACGAATATTCGCGATTGTCCTGCCAGATTCCTCTCACGGCGGAGCTGGACGGCCTGCGCATCGCGATTGCGCCGGAGGATTGAGAGGCGGCGACCGGCGGGAGCCGCGATCCATCGCATCTGTGAAATCCTGACCCATGCGCAGGCGCGGCCCTTGCCTCGCCTGCCCCCTGGGTCAAGACAGTTTCGGAGAGGGAAAACAGAGAATGAGCGCTGACATGACAAGCGTGGCTGAAGGCGAGCTGGCACCGCGTCCCGACCATGTACCGGCCGCGCTGGTGCGCGATTTCAACATCTACGATATTCCGGGGTCGGCAGAGGATGTGCAGGCGGCCTATGCCGCGATCCAGCAGGCCAATCCCGATATATTCTGGACCCCCCATAATGGCGGTCACTGGGTTGCAACCCGCAGCGACGACATCATCGCGATGCAGCGCGACTATCATCATTTCTCGCACAAGCACATCGTCCTGCCCCCGATGCCGGAAGGCACGCCGCGCCAGATCCCGCTGGAGATGGACCCGCCCGAACATGCGCGATACCGGCGCCCGCTGATGCAGTCGCTGATGCCTGCCGTGGTCTCCGAACTGGAGAGCAAGGTGCGCGATGTCGCGGTGGAGGCGATAGAGCGCGTGCTGCCGCGGGGCGAATGCGAATTCATCGAGGATTTCGCCAAGATCCTCCCCATCCACGTCTTCCTGGAACTGGTCGATCTGCCGATCTCCGACAAGCATCGCCTGTTGCCGATCGCGGAACGTTCGGTGCGCGGCCACACCGCCGAAATACGGTTGCAGGCGCAGCAGGAAATGGGCGGTTATCTGATAGATGAAATTCGCGCCCGTCGCGACAATCCCGGAGAGGATTTGCTGAGCAAGCTGGTCAACGTCAATGTCGGTGAAGGTCGGATTTCCGAAATGGAGGCCGTCAGTTACGCAACGCTGGTGTTGTTCGGCGGGCTCGACACCGTGGCCGGCATGATTGGTTTCATCGCCCGTTTCCTGGCCCTGAATCCAGGTCATCGCCGTCAGTTGGTCGAGCGGCTGGATGATGAGGATTTCATCAAGCATGCGATTGAGGAGATGATTCGTCGTCACGGTCTGGCCAATACGTCCCGCGTGATCACCGAGAACCTCGAATATAAGGGCGTATATTTCCAGGCGGGCGACCGCATATTGCCCGCCAATCTCTGGGTCGGTACGGACGACCGGGTGAACGCAGATCCGCTGGTGGTGGATTTCAGCCGTGAAAAGCCGGTGCACGCGGCGTTCGGAAACGGAGCCCATGCCTGTCCGGGCGCAGTGCTGGCGCGGCGGGAAATTCGCATTTTCCTCCAGGAATGGCTGAGCCGCATTCCGGATTTTCGCATCAAGCCGGGAACGAAGCCGGTACTGGCGACGGGCATGGTCAACGGTGTGCTCAGTCTGGACCTGTGCTGGCCCTGAGCCGCCGTCGATAGCTCCATGCCGGTGGAGGGCAGCGCGAACATGCCTCGCAAGCCTCTGGACCAACTCAACGCCGGCCGTTCCTTCTATGCACAGCGCATGCCCGAGATGGAGAGCGAGCATTTCGGGCCGCTCTGGCATTTGTTCACGGTCGGGCATCTGGTCACGACCGATCTGGACGGCATCGCGGGCAAGCTGGGATATAGTTTCGCTGATCTCGACCTTCTCGGCACGCTGGCGATCGATCAGGACATGCCGCACCGGGCGACCGATCTCGCCTCCACCCTCCATATATCCAATGCCGTGATCTCGACCAGGATCGCGCGCCTGGAAAAGGCGGGCGTGCTGAAGCGCCAGCGCAACCCGGAGGACCGACGGGTTTTCGACCTGGCGCTGACGCCGCCGGGACGCGCGCTCATCGAGCGAGCCATTGTCGACATTGCCGCGCAGTCGAAGCTGGTCCGCTTCTTCCGCCAACTCAGCCCCACCGACCGGCAGACCTTGTCCCGGCTGCTGGGCGACCTGCACCAGCGGTTCGACCGCGAATTCATCGGCGGGCTGTAGCACCGCCAGGTCTGGAGCGCGCTGCACTGAATCGGACGCGGGTCGCGCGCTCCAAATTCCGTTTCCGCATCCTTTCGGGCGGAAAACCGGTTCTCGCCCTTCGACAGGCTCAGAACAGGCTTTTCCGCCCGATGCTTTAGCCCGATGCCCGGTCCGCCAGCGACCGCGAGGCATGTTCCGGTCAGATCAGGCCTTGGCGGCGCGCCGCTTTGGCGACGGCGGTGAATTCATCATAGACGGTCAGAGGTTCATGAACGATGGCATCGTCCGTGACGCTGCCCCAGTGAGCGGCAATATCCTCCACGCTGGGCGGCATAGGCCCCATCGGCGCAACCCAGCCATCGGCGGCGCAGATGCGCACCTTCGCGTAACGGCCGCTATTCTGCGAATAGATGCCGTGGGTGGAAGTGCATTGTTCGCTGACCAGATAGACTGCCAGCGGCGTATTGAACGCCACTTCGATGCGGCCCTCGCTCGCGGCGTAATCGGCGCCTTGCACCGCCTCCGCAAAGGCGGGGATTTCCATGAAACCAGCGTCCATTTCCGCTGCCAGCCGGGATTGCGCGGTGGGCAGCAGCAGGTTCGACGTGATGCCATAGGCCGATCCCTCGATGGCGACGATATGGCTGAGGCCCATGAGGCCGCCCTTTGCCGCTGCGTAATTGGCCTGCCAGGCGTGGCCGAACATGGCGGATGCCGAACCGGTGAAAAGGAACCGGCCGTAGCCGTTTCGACGCATTGCGCGATAGGCGGGCTGGGCGACATAGATGGCCCCTTTCAGATGCACGTCGATGATCGCGTCGATCTGCTCATCGGTCAGATCTTCGAACCGGCCATTGCGCAGGAAGCCTGCATTGTTGATGCAGATGTCGACCTTGCCGAAGGCATCTAGCGCGGTCTGGACAATGGCCGCACCTCCCTGTCGCGTCGACACGCTGTCGTAATTGGCGACCGCTTCCCCGCCCTTGCCGCGAATTTCCTGGACCACCAGGTCCGCCGCATTATGCGATTGCCCCTGCCCCGATCCGCTGCCTCCCAGATCGTTCACGACGACCTTCGCGCCGCGCCGGGCAAGCTCCAGCGCGTAATCCTTGCCCAAACCGTTGCCTGCGCCGGTGATGATCGCCACGCGGCCGTCGAAACGCAAATCGGTCATGTCCATCCTCTTCTTCCATTCTCTTTCGGCCCATGCGTTCGTCACGCGCAAACAGGCGGTCATCCATGGCGAGCGGCAGCCGGGGCGATCCTATCCCTTCGCCCGACCGGCGCCAGCATGGGCAAGAAAGATCGGCTATTCGATGAAAACAGGCGTCAGGGGTACTCAGTTTACGCTCTGGACCTGACCGCCGTCCACGCGGACATTGGCGCCGGTCATGTATCCGGCATGCGGGCTCGCGATCATGCAGACGACATGGGCGATCTCCTCGACCCGGCCGATGCGGCCGACGGGGATCGGCGTCAACTCGCGAGCGGCGCGGGCTTCTGCTTCCTCCAGGGAAATGTCGCCCCAGCCCATGTTCCGCTTGAGATTGCCGAGCCATGCCTCGACTGCCGGAGTGAGGATCATGCCGGGGCTGACACTGTTCGCGGTGACGCCGCAGGGTCCCAGTGCCTTCGCCAGGCTGACGGTCATGTTCAGCATGGCCGCCTTGGCCGCGCCATAATCCGGGCCGAAGGCGATGGGCTGCGTGGCCGCGGCACTGGCGATGTTGATGATGCGGCCCCATCCTTTCGCCTGCATCGCGGGCAGAAGCCGCCGGATCATCCGCGCGGCGGCAATGGCGTTGAGCTGATAGGTACCCTCCCAACCCTCTTCGTCCACCTCCGTCCAATGCATGGCAGAGGTGCCCACGGCGCCGCCGGCATTGTTCACCAATATGTCGACCTCCCCGACTGCCTTCGCCACCGCGTCCGCCCCTGCATCGGTGGAAAGATCGCCAATCGCCACGCAGACGCCGCGGCCAATCGAATCCGCCACGGCACGCGCCTTTTCCGCATCGCGGCCATGCACAATCACGGCGCAGCCTTCCGCCGCCAATAGTCGGGCTATGCCCGCGCCGATGCCGGAACTGCTGCCCGTCACCAGCGCGCGCTTGTCTGCCAGTCCAAGGTCCATGCCTGCCTCTCCTATGCTTTCACGATATGCTCGATGGCGATCATGGTCGCGTAATCGCTGACGAACTCGGCCACGTCCGCCGTAATCACGGCGATGTCCTCCGGGCTTCTGAACAACCCGTCGCGCAGCGCCGCTTCGCTTGGAAAATGAAGATGGGCCATGCCGAACCAGGGAACCGCCGGCGAAAAACGATCCTGCACATAGCGGTTCATGCCGACATGGATTTCGCAGGCGAGCGGGATATGTTCGTTCCAGTGCCGTTCCACATCCTGTCGTGGCAAAGCTTCGATGGCGCGGATGAAGGAAAGCTGGGAAAGGCCCGGCGTGATGCCGATCGGCAAGCGCGCAGCCGCTGCCTTGCCGACGATCTGGGCGGAGGAGCGCACCTCCACGTCTTCCCAATCGGAGCGGATGCTGTGGGCATCGAGCGCGGCGTCGGACCAAAGTTCGATCACCGCATCGTAAACCGGCGGCGTCGGAACACCGCCGGGCTCAGCCGGAGCATTCAGCCCTTTATGCACGACGATCCGCTCGGCCGCCTTGGCCCAGGTCTGCGCCGCGGCCCATTCGGGCGCGGATGCGGCCATGACGGACCGCGGTCCGCGCAAAAGGATGACCCGCTTCATCTTGCCCTCTCCCTGATCGCTCTTGCGCGACCGACTCGCATTTAATAAAATAAACGGTATAGTTTTATTTCGATGGAGCAAGCGTGCCCGGCGAAGACATCACAAGACCGCGCCGGGGGAGGCCGACCAATGCGGATGCGCCGGTGCGCGAGGCCGGACTGATCGAGGCAGCGGCGCGCGCCTTTCTGATGCACGGCTATGCCGGCGCGAGCATGGACCATATCGCCGCCGTCGCCAGGGTCAGCAAGGCGACAATCTATGCCCGCTTCAACAACAAGGCCGCGCTGTTCGAGGCCGTCGCCCTCCACAGCGTCGCGTCCATGCGCAGCGATGTGCGAAGCATCGCGACCGAGGGGCGGGAACCCGCCGGGGTGCTGACGGACTTCGCCCTTCGCATCACCGGCGAAGTGGCGGAGGCGGAGCGGATCGCCCTGCTCCGTCTCGCCATCGCCGCGAAGGAACGCTTCCCCGACATAGCCAAGCGGCTGCACGGCCATATCGCTGATACGGTGGCGCCGATAACCGCCTATCTCACCCATTTGCGGGAGGCGGGGTACGAGATCGACGATCCCGCCCAACTGGCCCAGCACTTCATCAATCTGGCCAATGGGGGGCTGCGTTTCCTCCTGACCGACGACTTCACGGACGAGGCGTTTCGGCAGCAATGGGCGACCCGCGTGGTCGCATTGTTCCTGCGAGGGATAGAGCGCTGAGCGGCAGACGGCATCCATGTCGATAGGGACATGCATCAAGCATGCATTGTTTACGCGCTTCTCCCCCCTCCGATTGTCGACCTCGCGCTTTTCTGAGACGTCTGGGGGCGAGTGGGCGAGTGGGCGAGGAGACGGCATATGAGGCGCTGGCTGATCACAGGCATTTCGAGCGGCATCGGCGCGGCGTTGGCGAAAGCCGCTCTGGCGCGGGGCGACCATGTCACTGGCGCCGCCCGCGACGCGCAAGCGATCAGCGCATTCGAAGCGGAGGGCGCAGGCCGCACCAGGGGAATCGTCGCGGACATGAGCGATCCCAGGCAGGTTTTGAGGCTTGCATGCGAAGCGCTGGCGGCCGGGCATGTGGACATATTGGTCAACAATGCCGGGCAGAGCCTGTTCGGCGCGGTCGAGGAGGTCGATCTGGATGATGCGCGCGGGCTGTTCGAGGTCAATTTCTTCAGTCCCTGGGCATTGACCCAGGCGCTGCTGCCGCATTTCCGCTCGCGCGGATCGGGCACGATCGTTCAATTGTCGTCGGGCTGCGGTCTGAACGGCACGCCCGGCCTCGGCGCTTACTGCGCGAGCAAATTCGCGCTGGAAGGCTTGACCGAAACGCTGGCGCTGGAGGTTGCAGCCCTGGGCATCCGCACCATGTTGGTCGAGCCGGGCGCGATCGCCACCCGCTTCATCAGCCATGGCACGCGCGAGGCGCAGCTCCGCATTGCCGATTACGGCTTTCTGTCGGGGCAGGGCAAGACGGTGCTGGACGGCTATTACGCCACCGCCGCCAGCCCGCCGGAAGCGGTGGCGGAGGCGATATTGGCGGCGCTGGACGGCGAAACGCTGCCCCTGCGCCTGCCGGTGGGAGAGGATATGCGCGGGGCGCTGGCGCAAAAGGCATCGGCGCTGGCTGCGCTGGCCGGTTGACGATGCGGCACTGAAGACTGCGCTATCGCAAGGATTTTCAGTTCGTCAGGATGACCTTGCCGTTCAATCCGCCCGCATCGACCAGCCGCTGCGCTTCCGCCGCTTGATCGAGCGGCAGGATGCGGGCGATGGGCACGGCGATCCTGCCCTGCGCGACGGCGGCGCCCAGACGGACGGCGTCGGGACCGCTCGGGACGACCGCGAAAAATTCTGGCGCAGACGGCAATTCGTCGCTCGGGATCGGCGTGGTGGCGGCGGTCAGCACCCGGCCGCCGGGCTTCAGATGCCGGCAAAGCGCGCCGACTGCTTCGCCGCCCACAGTGTCGATGACATGATCGAAGGACGCGCCGCTCCAATCCTCCTTGCCCAGGGCGATCACATCGTCAGCACCCAGAGCGCGCACAGCCTCGACATGAGCGGCGCGGACGGCGGCGGTCACATGGACGCCCCGCTCCTTCGCCGCAAACAGGGCGAAACGGCCGACGGCGCCCAGCGCGCCCGTCAGCATCAGCCTCTGGCCCGCCTGAAGGTCCAACCCGCGTTCGACCATCTGCAATCCGGTCAGGCCAGCGGTAGGTATCGCGGCGGCGGTCGGCAGATCGAGGCCATCGGGCACCGGCGCCAGATGATCGGCGGCCACGGCGACCTGCTCGGCATAGCCGCCCTTGCGAAACGGATCGAGCATGCCGAAGACGCGGGCGCCGGGCGCAAAGCCCTCCCCGCCGATGACTTCGCCCGCCACGTCATAGCCCAGGACATGAGGGAAACCGACAGGCGCGAAGCTTTCGAACAGGCCCGCCCGCCATTTGCCGTCCGCCGGATTGGCGGCCGCGGCCAGGATGCGCACCAGCGTTTCCCCCTGCTTGGGCTGCGGTGGCGGCAGATCGGCAGGTTCCAACACCTCCGGGCCGCCATGGCGGTTGATCACGATCGCCTTCACCCCTGCATCTCCTTCATTCGGCCAGGATCATCGACGCGCTCCGTTGGCGCTGATCTTGTGGCGAAGCCGGGCATCGGCGGGAAGCATGTCAGGCGCAATCATCACGTCGGTGATTAGGGTCTTAAGGTGCCAGCGGCTACTCTCCCGGCACAATTGATGGGAGCAGGATATGCAGAGACTGAAGGGCAAGGTGGCCGTCGTGACCGGCGCGGGCCGCAATATCGGCCGGGCCGAAGCGATGCTGCTGGCGGAGCAGGGCGCGAAGGTCGTCGTCAACGATCTGGGCGGCGGCCCTTATGGCACGGAGAGCGGCGACGCATCGCTGGTTGAAACCGTCGCGCAGGAGATACGCGACGCGGGTGGCGAGGCGATCGGCCAATATTCCAGCGTGGCGACCCGCGAGGGCGGCGAGGCGGCGGTGCAGGCGGCCATCGATGCCTTCGGCCGGATCGACATTCTGGTCAACAATGCGGGGATCGTCCGCCCGGCGCGGATAGACCGGATGACGGACCAGGACTGGAATCTCTGCATGGACGTCAGTCTGACGTCGAGCTTCTTCACCTGCCGCGCCGCGGCGGCGCATATGATCGCGCAGCGGTCCGGCGTAATCGTCAATACGGGGTCGCCATCGGGCTTCGGCCATTGGGGCATGGCCAATTATTCCGCCGCCAAGGAAGGCCTTCTGGGCTTCACCCGCACCATTGCGCGCGACCTGGGGGAATTCGGCATTCGCGCCAATCTGATCCGCCCGGTGTCGCATCTGACGGGCACGCATACGCCGGAAATCGACGAGACCATCGCTGAATCGGCGCGGCTTGGCATTCCGCTGCTGTGGAACAAGCCGATGGCGCAGCCGCGCATGACCGCCCTGCCCGCCCATGTCGCGGCGCTGGTCGTATGGCTGTGCACCGATGCCGCCTCCCATGTCAGCGGGCGGGACTTCTACATCCAGGGCGACGAAGTGGCCCTGATCCCCGAACCTGAAGCGATCCGCACCAGCATCCATCCCGGCGGCTGGACGCTGGACGCGTTCGACGAGCAGGCGAACCGCGACTATCTGTTCGGCTCGATCCAGAACCGGTTCGTGCGAACGCCTGATCCGGTTTAAAGCGGACCAACCGGCGGGGCGGCATGATCGACCGCCGCCCAGCCGAAACGCGGCGCGGTGGCGGCGTTATTCTCCTCCGCCTGCCATTCGACCGGATTCACCATCCAGTAGAACAGGCCATAGACGATATGCGCGCGGATGGCGCGCCATGCCTCTTCCTCGGACGGCGGATGGGCCACGCCATGGCGGGCCAGCGCGGCAAGATAGCCCGCGACCAGATCCCTCTCCCAAGCCCGCCGGTCCAGCGGATCGAGCGCGGAGATGTAGAAATAGGTCACGTCCTGCGCCCAATGGCCGCGACGCGTGGTCTGCCAGTCGAGGAAGCCCGGCCGCCCCTCGCGGGTGAGATACATATTGCCCAGATGCGCGTCGCCATGGATGACGCAACGCGGACCCTGCTCCCCGAAAAGGCGCAATTCCTGCAGCGCCGCATGAACCCCCTCCCGGTCGCGGCAAGCCGCCGGAATGCCGAGCGACCGGGGCAGCCCCATATAATGCGCCCATGTTTCGGGCTGGAGCTGACCGCGCCCGAAATCGCCCCAGGCTTCGTCCGGCAATGGATCATGGCGCATCAGCCAGCCAAGATCGCCATCGTCCTCCAGCGCGGGACTGTTCCACCAGCGCGCGTGCAACGCGGCCATGTCGTCCAGGAAAGCGGCGGCCTGATCGCGGGTCAGCGGCTGCTGCACGCGGCAGATATGGGCGCCGGTCGGTCGCAGATCCTCCATGACCACCATCCCCTGATCGGCATTCGCCGCGGCGTAGAGGATTTGCGGCAGCCCCAGCAGCAGGCGCGGCGCCAGCTCCGCGAAAAAGCGCGCCTCCGTCTGGTAGCAGAATTTCACCAGCTCCCGATGCTCGGCAAGACCCGCCTTGATGCACAAGGCCCGCGGCAGGCCATGGCCCCGCCCGGCGTCATTATAGGTCGCCGTCACCATCATCTTGGTGCCCGTGCCCCAAAGGATTTCGTGGACGTCGAGCCTCTCGACCCGCGTTCCGGGATAGCGCGGTGCCAGAGCTTCGCCCAGCCAGGAGGCGGTGACGTCTTCAGGGACCAACGGCAACCATGGTTCTTTCATGCAGCCTCCTCCATATGCAGCTTCGATAACAGGCAGGCGACCAGATGCCCGACGAGCGTTTGCAGCAAGACATGCCCTTCCCCGTCATCGCAGCGCCGGCGGGGAATTCGGCGTCCATGGAGCGCTTGACCCCGGCGGAAAATAAGGTTCGCATGGGATGGTCCGGCAGATCGCAACATAGCCTAAGAAATCCCGCCCAGGGCTGAGGGAGCCGCCGACGCGCCCGGTGCCGGCCACAGCCGTTCCCGGCCATCCGCGATCGGAGCAAGACCCTGCTTCACATTCCCTTCACGCCCTGAAGAACCAGTCTGACGATGGCGGCGACGTCCATGTGCAGATTGTCCGTACCCACCAACAGGCGATGCATCGGCGCCAGCACGGCGAGGTCGTAGAGGAAGCAGGCGGCCCTATCCGGATCGCGTACACCGCAATTGAGGAGAGGCTGGCGCAGCATGGCCTGCGCCTGCGTCAGCCCGTTCCGGTTCGCCGCCAGTGCCAGCGCAGGCAGATTTGTCGCCTCCGCCACCAGCAACCGGTACATGGCGAGCGCATCCTCGTCCGTGGCCATCGCGTTGAGGGCACCGACCATGCGGGTCAATATCGCCTCATCGCTCGCGGCTTCGCGGCCGATCCGCTCGATCATGGCGAAACGGCGGGCGATGAACTGCTCCAGAACCGCTTCGAGAACCGCGCGCTTGTCCGGAAAGCCGGCATAGAGGGTCCTTTTCGACATGCGCGCCAGCGCGGCAATGGCGTCCATCGACGTGCCGGAAAAACCCTCCCGCCGAAACAGATGCGCCGCGGCGTCGAGAATGCGGGAGCGAGCGTCCAGCACATCCAGTTGCGGGGGCATGACACGCCCGACTATCGCATCATCGTCGGCCGTCACGGCTGCTGGGTCAGATCGGGGTCGAAGTCTTGCCGAATGGGTCATGACCGGTGTTCGTCCCTCATGCCACGAAAGCGAGCGGCAGGCCCGGCCCCGGGCGAACGGCCGCGCAGCAGCCGACCCGTTCCGGCTGCCGTGATCCAGACATCCCGGCCATTCTCGGCGCCGAAGGCGATGTTCGTCACCATGCGATCATCGATCGGCATGTCGCCGCGCAGGCCGATGGCGGGATCGACGATGGTGATACCGCCTCGCCCAATGGAGACGATGCAGACATGCCCGCCCGCCTCCACCGCGAAGCTGTCCGGCATGATGTGGCCCGACGCCGTGGCGGCGACTTCGCCGCTGAGGCGCCCATCGCCCAATTCCACCACCAGCGCCGATCCATCGGAAAGCGCCACCGGCCTTTCCGGAATCAGAAGGCCGCTTGCCATGACCTCCACGAACCTCTCCCATGCCTGCTGCCCTGTTCGACAGTCAGGTAGAGAGGATCGATCCCGTTCGGGCAACGGCTTTCACACAGGCGCCGACAATGCATCACAAGTCCGTACGACCGGCCTTATGGCGCCGGGACGTGCCGGCTGTTCCGCGGGATGTTTCAGTGCTGCGGACGGATGAACATGGCGGTGCCGTGGTCGGATGCGACATAAACGGGATCACCGATCTTCACCAGTTGCGGGATTTCCTCCAGCGCCAGCGGCATGCCCGTCAGCCGTCCTCGGGTTATCCGGCAGAAACTGTCCTCATCGATGCGGAAGGTGCGCTGTTCCCCCTCCTTCGTTTCCACGGCGATGGCGCAGGCGTCGAGCGCGGCGACCGTGCCGACGGTCGGGATATTGCCCGATTTCGGCATGCCGCGAATATCCATCGACAGGCGGAAATGGCGGTCGGACCGGTTGGCAAGTCCGCTATGGGGCGTTTCCAGGCTGAACACCAGCAGGTCGCCGGGTTGGTAGAGGGCGCGGCACCAGGCATCGGCCGGGATCACATCGTCGCCTATGCCCTGGGGCGGCCGGGGAAAATCATTCATCCGGGGACGGTGCAACCCTTCGGCAACAGCCAGGCCGCCCGTCTCCTCATCGATTGGAGCGAGCGGCATCCAGCAGATTTTCAGTGGCAGCCCCTTGTTGTTGGGACCATCGCAATGGACGAAGTTGAACCGCGAGTCCGGCCGACCCGTGCCCGGCGGCAGCGCGTGATATTCGGTATTGGGCACCCAGAAGACCTCTTCCCCGAACAGCTCCTCGAAAAAGGCGCGGATCGCGGGCTCCGCGACGAATTGATCCCGCGGATAGCGCGCCAGCAGCGGATCGGTGGCCGGCGTGCCGTCGTTGCGGATCGGAAAATCGTCGAGCGGTGCGCCATTATACACGGCCGCGTCGTTGCGCGCAGGGTCGACGACTCCCAGGTCGCGCAAGACATCCAGGTAGACGGCGCGCAACCGGCCGACAGCATCCCTGTCCAGCACGTCGCGGAAGAACCAGTAGCCGTCCCGATCCCATGCGGCATCCAGCGCCGCGCGATCGCCCAGCAGATGATTGGCGGTCCTGAGCTCGCGCATTGGCGGGGTATCAGGCGAGGTGGAAGTAATCATGTCGGCCATGTCCGGTCTTCCCATAAACGTCGGGCCAGGCCGACCCGCATCCGTCCCGCGAAACAGGACGGATGCGGGGCAGCCGCCCCTTTTTTCAGAAATGATAGCGCAGGGTCACGCCATAAGTCCGCGGCAGGCCGGGCGTGTGGCTGGTGTAGCCCAGGCTGTCGAGGTTGATGAGCAGGAAGTCGTATTTCTTCTTGGTCAGGTTGTTGACATAGAGGGCGAGGTCTAAGCCCGATCCCATGACCCGGTTCCAGCTCGCGTCCAGATTCACCAGATTATAGCCCTCTGCATCCGTATAGCCCGGCACAACCGTATCGTTCCCGACATAATCGTCGGTATGATAATAGCTGATCCCGATGGACGCATCGCCCTGAGAACTGTCCAGCGGTGCGAGCAGCCGCGCGCCCAGCGTGTAGACATTGCGCGGCGCGCGGGCGAAGGGATCGTTGCTGTGGTCGCTGCCGTCCGGATAGATGAACTTCGTGAACTTCGCGTTGGTATAGGCATAGTTGGCCGACAGTTCCAACATGGACACCGGACGGAACAATATGTCCGCTTCGATGCCCCAGATGCGCGCCTTGCCCGCATTGGTCGTGACAGTGGTGGGGGGCAAGGCCAGCGGATCGGTCAGCAACCGCTGGATGTCGTTATATTTGGCGTAATAGGCGGCCAGATTGGTGCGCAGGAACATGCCGCCCATGCGCCAGTCGGCCTTCACCCCCAATTCGACATCGTCCACCGTTTCCGGCCTGAAGGTCCGGCGCAGCCCGGCCTCGGTCGAGGCGCGGGCGCCGAAGCCGCCGGTGCGGTAGCCATGCCGGTGCGCAAGGTAGATCAGCTTGTCCTGCGCGATCTTATATTCCAGGCTGAGATTGTAGGTGACTTCGGAAAAGCTGTCGCCCACGTTCAACTCGCACTGCGAAAGCGGCACGGCGGTTTCCGGCGTCGCGGGATTATTGTCGAGGTCGCGGGTGAAACGGCATGCGGTGGCCGTGCGATTGCGGATCGTCGCCTCGCGCTTGTCTCGATTGTAGCGAACGCCGGCCGTCAGGCTCAGGCTGTCGTTGAAACGATAGGTGCCCTGCGCGAAAGCGGCGAAGCTGCGGTTGCGGCCCGCCACATCGGTATTGCTGAACGCAGCGGTGGGATAGCCGAAAATATCTTCCGGCTCGACCAGGCCCGGATCGACGCTGCCGACCGTGGAAAGACCCTGGTTGCGACCCTTTTCCCAGAAATAATAAAGGCCGGTGATCCAGTTGAAGTTTTCGGTTTCGCCCAGCAGTTGCAGTTCTTCCGAAAACTGCGCGGTCCAGTCTATCCGCTGCTGTGGATGCAGCGAATTCATGCTTCCATCCATATCGTCGAAGATGTTGTCCTTGACGTGACGATAGCCGACGATGTTCTTGACCGTCAGCATGTCGTTGAGCGGAATGGTCGTGGTGTTGGCGATGTCGTGCGTCTCCACCTTGGTGAAGATGTTCGATCCATTGGCGATGCGATAGGGGCCCCGCGCCTGCTGTTCGGCGAGCAATTGCTCCAGCGGGCGATAGCCACGCGCCGCGCGGACGGCGGCGCCGTTCAGCGATCCGGTGGAACGGACCTTGGCGAGAAAGCTTGCCGTGCCGCCATCGTCTTCGTGGAAATAATTATAGACGGTCAGCGATTCGACGCCGCTGTCGTTCTTCATCAGCACGGAGGCGCGCACACCCTCCTGCGCGGTGTCGTTGACGTTGCGGCCCAATATCTCGTCATAGACGAAGCCGTCGTCGCGCTGACGCTGGCCGGCGACGCGCACCAGTATATTGGGCGACAGGGGCACGTTCAGCATGCCCTCCACGATGAAGGTGTCCAGATTGCCGTAGGTGACGCCGACGCGGCCTTCGAAATTGTCGGTCGGCCGGTTGGGACGGATGATGATCGCGCCGCCGGTCGTGTTGCGGCCGAACAGCGTGCCCTGCGGCCCGCGCAGCACTTCCACCGATCCTATGTCGAACAGCGCGCCATTGACCCCCTGCGTGCGCGCAAGCACGATGTCGCCCATATAGGTGGAAACGGACTGGTCCGCGAGCAGGGTTAGTTCCTGCTGGCTGAGGCCACGGATCGCGAAATTGGGCAGCGAACGGCTGCCGCCCTGTCCGGGAACCGACACAAGGCTGGGGACCACGCGGCTGAGGCCCGCGACATTCGAAATATTGGCGCGCTCCAGCGTAGCGCCTGACACCGCACTGACGGAGAGCGGCACATCCTGCAACCGTTCCTCACGCCGCCGTGCCGTTACGACGATGTCGTCACTGCCGAAGGCGGCCTGCGCATGCTGGAGTTCCTGTTCGGGCGCCGCCTGCGCCGATGCAATTGCCGGAGCCGCTGAAAGCAGGCAGGCACAGGACGACATCCAGAAACTCGAGATTTTCATGACAACCTCCCCTGAAACATTGATGTTCGCTTTTGTTGTGAAATCGTGACCGCCTCGCCGCCGGGCCGGTCGGTTGCCTCGTCACAGCAGGCCGCGTTCCTCCGACGTCGGCAGATCTTCGGGCGATATGCCGGCCTCGCGCATGGCCATGATCACCGCTGTCTGGGCAGAGGCGATGCAGGGGAAACCGACATAGAGCGTCAGTTGGACCAGCAGCCCTTCCAGTTCCTCCACCGTCAGGCCATTGGCCAGGCCGATCTTGACATGGTTTTTCAGCTCCAGCGATTGACGCGACGCGATCAGCGCGGAGATGACGGCTATGCTCTTTTGCTTGCGGTTGATGCCTTCATGCCGCCAGGCATCGTGAAAGGCCCAGCCTGCCGCCATGCGGGTAATATCCGACCCGAAACGGTTCGATGTCGCGGCTTCGTTGAAGGCGCCGCCGAAGCGTTCGCCCATGACGCCAGTGATGAAGGCGACGCCCGATTCCTGTTTTTCATCCAGTTGGCTCATTGATTCGGTCCTTCTGTTCCCGCGTCGGCCGCCAGTTCCGCTTCGGCCAGGAAATGCGCGGCAATGGGGCCGATCCGCGTGACGCCACCGTCCACGGGCAGCAGAACGCCGGTGATGAAGCGCGCATCGTCGCTCGCCAGAAAAGCCACTGCCCTGGCGATGTCCCAAGCATCCCCTTCGATGCCCAGCGGCGCGATGGCCCGCCGCAATGTACGCAGACCTTCGGGCAGCACATGCATGGCATGGGGCGTCATGATATGGCCGGGCGCAACCGCGTTGACGCGGATGCCATCGCGGCCATGCAGGACGGCGATTTCGGCGGCAAGTTGCGCCATCGCCGCCTTCGACGGGCCATAGGCTATCGATCCATGGGCCCGTATCCCTGCGATGGAGGATATGTTGACGATCGATCCCCCGCCCGCCGCCTTCATGGCCGGTACGGCATGACGGATCATCAGCATCGCGCTTTTGAGGTTGACGTCGATGACCCGCGTCCAGCCGCTCTCGTCCGCCGCGTCCAATGCAACGGGATCGGATATGCCGACATTATTGACCAATATGTCGAGCCGCCCGGTATGCGCGACCGCCTGCTCCACGAAATGGCGGCAGTCGGCATCGACCGTGACATCGCCGGCCAGCGTGAAGGCCTGTCCACCGGCAGCATCGATGCGGCGGCGCGTTTCCTCCGCGCTTTCCCTGTCGCGGTCGACCAGCGCGACATGCGCGCCCTCCCCCGCCAGCAGCATCGCGATGGCGCGGCCGGTGCCGATGCCGTCGCCCTGGGTCCCCGCGCCCGTGACGATGGCCGAACGTCCCTTGAGGCGTGGATAGAATTTAGTGGGTTGCGGCATGGATCAGGCCCGGTCCTGCCTGGGCCCATCACGTGTCGGAAGACATGAAAATGCCGTCTCCGGCGCGCCTGTTGCGCGCCCGGCCATTTGCTCGATCATGCGAAACTCTCCCAATGGCCAAGTCCATGGCCTATTTTCTATGCATGCATCATGCGACTCTCCTGGCACTGGCGTCAGGTGTGGTTTTGACATCATGACGGGGGTAAATTACCATCCTGTATGGCTCGCGATATTGCAGTGATCGGATTTGACGGCGCATGTCTCGCCAGTGTCGGCTTGTTCCTGGATCTGTTCGGCCAGATGCGCCTGCGCGTGGCCGATCAGTTTCGAACAAGAGACGACATCGGCATGCACACACGCGCCAAATTGTTGGGACCAAGCCCAAGGCCAATTCAGGTCCTGGGCGGATGGAAGTTGCAAGTGGAAGATGGGCTGGAGGCAAGGCCCCATCTCTATATCCACGTGCCCGACTTCTATTGTCCGGAGGAAGAGACGCCGGAATATCTTGCCAAACTCCATTCCGTAATCGACTGGCTCCGCAGTCAATATGCAGGCGGCGCGCATCTGTCCGCCACTGGGCGGGGAATAGAATTGTTGGCGGAGGCCGGGCTGACGGGCAATGGGCCCGTGCCGGTGACGCGAGGCGCAGCCGCGGAATTCCGCAGGCGTTATCCGCATATCCGCGTCAACACGACGGACCCCATTGCCGAAGTCGACCGGATCATGATGGCCCGCGGGATGACGCACGAAATGAGCCTGCTCACCCGCCTGATCGGCAGGCTGTTGTCACCGACCATGGCAGGGACGCTGGCGGACGCGATGGGCATGGAATCGGACCGGCCCGGCCTGTCGGACGATCCCCTGGTCGCAGCGGCGCAGATGTGGCTTTCCGAACGGGCGTCGCGCGGGCTGCATATCGGCATGCTCGCGACGCATCTTGCGGTGAGCCCGCAGACACTGATCCGCCGGTTCCGCGCGAAGCTGGGCATGACGCCGCGGGACTATCTGCGGCTGGTGCGGATGCGCAGCGCGCAGTCGCAGCTACGCGATACCGATCGCCCGGTTTCGCAGATCGCGACGCTGATCGGCTATAACGATCTCAAATCCTTCCAGCAGGCGTTCCGCCACCATAGCGGGATGAGTGCGAGCCATTATCGCGCCCTCGTCCGGAACGGCGGCGATCCGCTTCCCTCCCCATCCGGCGCGGTGGGCGGCTCCGATTTCGCGATGCCACTGATATTGTGCTGAAGCTGCGGATAATGCGTGCGAATGGGGGACCGGCAGATGGCCGATCCCCCGATCGATCAGAACTGGACGCGGAATTCGCCGCCCATCGTCCTTGGCGGTTGCAGATAGGTCGCTGCCTGGGGATAGGGCTGCGACGCATTGAGCGCATTGCCCGCCGGGAATAGCTGGCCCAGATCGACATGGTTCAGCAGGTTCTTGACCCAGAAGGCCAGTTCGCCCTTCACCCCGTTGCCAAGCGGGATTTCGGAGATGCCCGTGCGCATATTGATGCGGTTGGTGAAAACGCCGGGATTATAGCGCGGCGAAGGCGAAGCAGCGGTTCCGGTCGAATTGACCACCGTCAGCAGCTTGTAGGGCGCGCAACATGTCATTTTCGAGCTGCGCGTCCAGTCGAAATGGATGTTGAAGACGCCGGGGTCGAGCGGCCGGCTGAAGTCCACGGAAACGGAGCCGGCATGTTTGGCCGCGCCTACGCCCAGCAGTTGGAGGAAGGATGCGCCGGGGTGGGCCGCCATATCGGCGGGCGATACGACCAGGGCGCCGGCACAATTGCCGGCCGGGGCCGCCGCGCACGGACCCGACGACAGGATGCTCGTCCCATTGGGTTTGAACGTGGTCAGTGTCCGCGGATCGATCCCGATCAACCGCTTGTTGCTGTCGACATAGGTATAGTTCGCCGCCAGGCTCAGCCCCGGCACGATCCGGGCGCTCAGTTCCACTTCCAGCCCCTTTGCCCTGTAGGGAACGGTGACGTTGAACGTGTCGGAAATGCTGGGGTTCGTTGCCGGGCTGGTCTGAATGGATTGTTGCTGATCCTCGACCTTATATTTGAAGGCCGCGATGTTCAAGGTCACGCGCCTGTCGAACCATTGGGACTTCATGCCGATTTCCCAGGACTTCAAAACTTCGGTGCCATAGGCGGTGAACACCTGCGAACGAACATTGGCGCCGCCATCCCGGAAGCCGGAGGCATAGCGGACATAGGTGTTCATGTCCTCGGTCAGCTTGACCTTGGCCGTGAAGGCGGGATCGACGCGCTTTTCCTTCGCCTCGTTGCGCAACTGCGTCGGCAGGATCACACCGTTGAAGATGTCGCGCCGGGCCCTCTTGGTGTCGTCGCTGTAACGCAGGCCCGCGGTCAGTTCCAGCCGCTCTTCCAATATGGGTGGCGTCCAGCTTGCCTGACCGTAGGCCGCATAGGCGTTCGTCTTGGAAAATTGGCGGATGAAGCCGCCATTGGGCGCGAAAGGACTGTAATAGGGGGCGCGGCTGGGGCCGCCGCCCGGCGTGCAGGGCGCGCCCGCTATGCCCGCCGGACAATTGGTGGAAAAGCCGGAATCACGTTCATCCTGCACATCTTCGTAGAAATAGATGCCGCCGACCGTGACGTTGAAGCTGGACGTCGTGTAGATCGCCTGAAGTTCCTGGCTGAAGACCTTGGAATCCAGATAATTGCTGGCCCATGCCTGCACGGGCGACGTTCCCAATGACGTAACCGCCCCGCCATAGTTGATGGAGCGACGCAATCCGGTGATCGACTTCAGCGTCAGCGCGTCGCTGGCGCCATAGGTCAGGTTCAGCACATGACCGCGATTCTTCGTGATGAAATAGAGCGAGGGAATCGCGAAGGGCGCACTGTCGGGATATTTGTCGAGATCGAGCGGAAACTGCTGATAGCGTCCTCCATCGGTCGTGAAGATCGTGGCCGGGCCTGTGGGCGGCACGGTGATGCCGCCATTGGGGTTCTCGATCGTGCCGATATTGGGAGACACCAGGATTTGCGGAAAGGCCTGATCGTCCTTTGCCCAGACATTGTCATAGGCATAGAAAATGTTGAGATCGCCGAAATCGCGTTCCACCGCGACCCTGCCGCCATAGGTCTTGAGCTGACGGAAGTCCCTGTCATAGTCTCCAGTCTTCCAGTGAAAGGATGAATAAGGGCTTGAAACGGGGGTTATGTTTTGCAGGAGAGCGCTCTTGACGTTCCGGAAATACCCACCCCGCTTGCGGTACATGCCCGACAACTGAATACGGAATCCCGCGATTTCCGGCATATCTAGACGCCCCTTGAGCTCATAGGCATCGAAATTGCCGATGCCGGCGCGGAAGTCTCCTCCCAGCACGCCGCTTGGCCGGCGGGAAACGATCTGCACAACGCCCGCCTCCGCATTGCGGCCGAACAACTGTCCCTGCGGCCCACGCAGCACCTCGATGCGTTCAGGCGTGATAAGGTCGAGCGCGCCGCCCTGGGCTCGCGGAATGTTGATGCCGTCGATATAGAAGGCCACGGCATTGTCCTGCGTGCCCTGGGACGCGTCCGATGTCCCATAGCCGCGCATCTGGAGCGCTACCCCGGTCTCAGTCCCGTTGAGCGGATAGGAAGTAAGACCGGCGATCTTGCCCGGCCCCAGATCATTGAGATTTTCGATACCCCGGCTGCGCAGCGTGTCTCCACTCAGCGCGGTGACGGCAAGCGGCACTTCCTGCAGTCGCTGTTCGCGCCGTGTGGCGGTCACGACGATGTCTGCATCTCCAGCCGTGGCGCGGCCGCCCTGATCCTGCGCGCTGGCAAGAGAGGGCATGGACAGGGCGGACAGGGCCGCACTGGCGAAAAGAAGCTGCTTTTTCATGGACGTCTCTCCCTATGATTTTGTTCTATGAGCGAGCGATGCGAATGCGCCTCCCGAACGGTTCCAAGGATGCATGAGAACCCGGCGCGGGTGATCCGGAGCAGGCGGAATCATGCCGAGACAAAGAAAGCACCTGCCCGCATCGCAAATGATGAAGCAGGCGGATCATGTCCGGAAATATGGCCAGGCGCCGCGCAGATCGCATCGTCCCTCCCCTTCGGACAGAACATCCGCCGTTCTCGCGGTCTGGATGCCGGCGGCTTCAACCGCCTGTCCTTGATCCGGCATATCAGCGCCAGAACGGTGCAAGGCTAACTACGGCGCATATTGCATGCAAGTGCGCCTACATAGATCGTATTTGTGATCTCTCCGACCATGGCCTCGGATGAAAAGCCGGTTCAAGGCTCGATCGAGTTTTTACAGCGGTTGGGCACCAACAAGTGGCGGCTCAAAGCGCATCTGCGATGATCAGGCTGAATTGATCTGTGAAGACCCTGCGACCTTCCGCTCAATCGACCGCGAAGCGCCGGTCATAAGCAGCCTGGCGGCGCGCGATCTGTGCCTGCCTTTGCCGAGGCGTCACCTTCGCAACCGCTGGCGGCAAAGCCTCCCCAAGCCGCGCCAACGCCACTTTCCGGCTTTCGATCGACGGGGCTTCCGCATCGGGATCGGGGAAGCCCTGCCAACGGTGCAGGACCAGCACATCATGCAGCCCGCATGGATTCAGCCAATTATGCACGCCCGGGTCCGCCATGGAGAGGACATAGGTGAAGCGTCCGTCCGCATCCGGCGCCATTTGCGCATTGGTCAGGCTGATCTGCCTGTCGCGATTGGGCAGGCTGCGCAACCACAGGTCATGCAGGACGATGTCGCGATAGGTTGCGCCCGCCGCATTGGCCGTGATGATGACCGCTTCATCCTCGCGCAACGTGAAGTGGCCCAGGCTGCCCTGCTGGGTCACCAGTCCGCCCACAGACCCCGCTCCCTCGGGCGGCGTCATCATCTGTGGGCCGTTGAAGAACAGACGCTGGGCATAATAGGCATAGAATACATCGGACAGGATATTGCGAATGGCTGTAGCGGCCAGTTCATCTTCCGTCAGCGGGGGTCGCGTCGGCGGGTCGAGCCTGCGCACCTGCAACGCATCGGGCTGCTGCCGTTCCCAATCCCCCATGGAATCGCGGATGAAGAGATAGAGCGTCCCTGCCGGTATCTGGAGATGATTCCGCCGTTTCCCGGCAGGCATATCATCCAGGGTGAGCCTGTACCGGCCGTCCTCGTCAATCTCCATGGCAAGTTGTTCGAGCGATGCCAGCGTCGCGGACGTGGTGCTGTTGCTGACCAGTTGGAAGGTGACGTAAGTGGACGGTTCGACCTGCCTTTGCCCCGTCAGTTCATAGCGTCCGCCTGCCGCGACGGGAATGATGCGATAGGCGTTGTTGGGATTGTCTCCACCCCATTTCGCGCCGGGCACCTTATGTCCGAACCATTGGCCGCCTTCACTATATACACGCAATATGCGGGGATGATTGGCATCCGTATTGGCGGCAACCAGCGTGCATTTGAAACAATAATCGGAAACATGGTCGTCGAACAGCGCCATCTGGTCGGCAGGCATGAGCCTGTCCGTCACGCGCCGCCACATGATCTCCGCACGGGCGCGAGCCGCCCTGACGTCCGGCCGCTCGAACAGTCGCATGGCGAGCCTCTCGAGATCGCGCTGGTCGACATTGGCCACCGGATTGGCGGCGGACAGAAAATAATCGCCAGTGTCAAGGGGCATCACATCCTTCTCCCATGCAGGCCGGCTATCACCAACAGGATCGACCATCCTATAGAACGATCGTTCTTATATCCGGCTTGAAGCCGCCAATCCATGGAGATATGATGCACTTGGTAAACTAGTTCCGTCAAGCTCTGGCTTCACCGCGGGGCGCGACGCCAATATCTTCGGACCCGAGGCATCCGGTGGCTGCTCAGGCCACTGCCCCCTCCGCCGCATCCGCCTCTCCGCTTTCCTTCGCCTTGGCGGGCATGCGCACCAGCGGATAGAACACCTCCTCCGCCCAATGGGGCTGCGCACCGGGCACGCCATAGCGCCAGGGCCGCCCCTGCGGAATGTGCAGCGTTCCGAAAATCCAGTCGAGAAAAGCGAAGGTGACTGCATAGTTGCGATAGGATGCGCCGTCCTTGCCATAGCCATGATGGCTATGATGCATGCCCGGACTGATCAGCAGATGCTCGATCGCGCGGAACATGGTGCCGAAACGCGGATGTCGCCGGATAGCGTCATCCCAGCGAAAATGGCTGTGGGTGATGAGGTTCCAGCAGAAGATGGTGAGAATGACGAGGCCCACCGCGATCCCCTGCCCCAGATAGACCGCAAAGCCCGTAATCCATGCGGTCGGCACGACGAACGACCAGAACAGATTGATGCGCTGTGTCACCAGCACGTTCATGTACCGCCCCGCATGATGTGTCCGGTGTATCTTCCATAACCAGCGAAGCGCCGATCGGCGCTGCCCCTCATGCGCCCACCGATGTCCCCAGTAGAAGGCGAATTCCACCAGCAGGAACAGGCTGACATAGGAGGGCAGCAAGGGAAGGTGGGCGAGCGCACCCTTCCCCTGCGGCAGCAGCAGCGCGGCCGCGCCAGCGATCAACAGCCCGGCCAATATTCGCGTGACCAGCGGATTGAGCAGGGCGCACAGGCCGAGCACCAATATATCGTCGCGACGATAAATGCCGCGATGGCGGCCCATGAGAATTTCCGTTGCCAGGACGATCGCCGTCACGGCAAGCACCGGACCATAATAGGACATTGTTTCTCTCCTTGTCCGGCAATTTAGGCTGGCTTCGGGGAGGCTTCCAATTCATTGACAGTGTGATTTCGATGAGTTCAGCACATGGACATCCGTAAACTTCGCCATATCGTCGCATTGAGTCAGGAACGGCACTTCGGCCTGGCCGCAGACCGCCTTGGCGTGACGCAATCGGCTCTAACGCGCAGCATCCAGGCGGCCGAGGCGGAAATCGGCCTGCGCCTGTTCGACCGCGGGCGCGACGGCGTATATCCGACGCGCGCCGGCGAAGCGCTGTTGGCTGACGCGGTGCCGCTGCTCCGCCAGATGGCGAATCTTGAACGCAATATGGCGCTGCTTTCCGACCGCGGGTCCGGGGAAGTATGTTGCGGTTTCGGCCCCCTCGCCGCTGCATTGCTGTTGGAGACCATGCTGTCCCATGTCGCCCGCGATCATGGCGGCCTGAGGGTGCGGACGAAATTGGGCGATGTCGGGGAACTCCAGGCGTTGCTCCAGGAAGGGGAACTGGACTTTGCCGTCCTGGCCCATGTCCTTGTGGAAGACCGGCCTGACCTCAGCTTCAGGCGCATTGGCCGGACGCGGTTGGGCGCGTTGGTGCGACGCGGCCATCCCCTTGCCGGCCGCACGGTGGGGGAGGAGGACATCGCAGGCTATCCCATCATCGGCGGAACAGGCGGCAGCCCGATCTACGCGCCCACGATCAGTTGCGACAATTTCGAGATTGCGGGCCTGGTTACACTGGCAAGCGACGCTGTCTGGATCACGGCGGAGGCTTTGGCCGAAGATCGATACGCGCTTATTCATGGTCTGCCAGTCGCTCAGCCGCTGGAGTTGGTGGTGGCATCCCTCGCTCGACGTACATTATCGGTCCAGGCGCTGTTGCTGATCGATCTGATCGTCGCGGCCCTGCGACACCGATCGGCCTAGAGCCAATCGACATTCAGAAGATGACGAGCCGAGCCGAAGGCCACCGAAGGTAAAATGGTGGTTTTCCGTGACCCGGCGCGCAGCCTACTCAAAGTAGGTGAGCACCGGAAGCACGGAAAAGCGTCATTTGCAGGCCATCAGGGCTGAATGTCGATTGGCTCTAGGCGGAACTGCCCCAGTCGACCCGGCTTTGCAGGAACTCCGCCACGGCGCGGACGGCCTGACGCTTCATGCGATCCTGGGGAATGAAGAGCTGGACGTCGACGCTTTCCCGGTTCCACTCCGTCAATACCGGCTTCAGCAGACCCGATGTCAGTTCCGGAGCGACCAGCATTTCCAGCGTCTGGGCTATGCCGACTCCGGCGACCGCTGCGGCGGCTATGGCGTCGCCATGATTGAAGGTGGCGACGCTGGCTGGGCGTAGCGACCGCCGCTCCTTTCCGCGAACGAATCGCCATTGACCAACCGGCCGATCGACCGTGGCGTAAAGCACGCAATCATGATCGTGAAGATCGTCAGGCGTCACCGGTTCGCCGCGACGCGCCAGATAATCGGGCGAAGCCACCTGCACGAAACGGGTACGGCCCAGATTGACGACTTCCCCCTTCCCTTCCGCCGGTACGCCGACGCGGATGAGCAGGTCGAACGCTTCGGGCCGGAACATCATGGTGCGGTCCCCGACGCTAAGGTCAAGGACGATGCGAGGATGAAGGGCGCGCAACTGCGACAGGGCCGGCACGACGAAGCGCAGGCCGATCGCGCCCGGCGCGTCCAGCGCGACGCGGCCACTAGGGCCCATGTCGCTCATCCGCATCCGGCTTTCGGCCTGTTCCACCGCTTCCAGAATGGATCGCGCTTCTTCCAGAAACAAATGGCCCTGAGGGGTGAGGGCGAAGCGGCGTGTCGTCCGGTGGATCAACCGCGCGCCCAGCCGGTCTTCCAGCCGGGCCAGATGGGTGGAAACCATGGTCGGGGAAAGAGCCAGCCGCTCCGCCGCACGGACGAAGCTGCCCGAATCCACGATCGCCACGAACACTTCCAAACCCGTCAGCCGATCCATGATTATCTCTCATCATTGCATAATGTGTCTCGAACTGTGGTGATTATCCGCTCAGATAGCAATGCTAGAAAGAGGCGACTTCAATAATAAGCTGAGAGGAAGCATGGCCTATCCGCGCCTGTTCGATCCGTTCCGGATCGGCAATCTGACGCTCAAGAATCGCATCGCCATGGCCCCGATGGAAACGCATCTGGGCGAACCCGACGGCGGCGTGAACGAAGCGATCATCGCCTATTACCGCGAGAGGGCGCGGGGCGGCGCCGGCCTTATCATCACGGAATTCACCTGCGTCGACGCGGAAACCGGCTTCAGTTCCAACGTGCCGCAATTGCGGTTGGACAATGACCGGTTCAAGGCCGGTCACGCGCGACTGGTCGCCGCCATTCACGCGGCCGGAGCGAAGGCGGTCATCCAGATTTCGCACGCGGGGCGGCAGACCAAGGAAAGCGTGATCGGCCGCCAGCCGGTCTCATCCAGCGCGATTCCTCTTAACAGCATCTATATGAACGCCGTGCCCCGGCCGCTGGAGGATGAGGAAATCCACCACATCATCGGGCGTTATGCGAATACGGCGCGGCTCGCCATGCTCGCGGGCTATGACGGCGTGATGCTGCATGGCGCCCATGGCTATCTGATCCAGCAATTTCTTTCCCCGCTGATGAACCATCGTGACGATGAATGGGGCGGCGATTTCGAGCGCCGGCTGCGCTTTCCCACCGAAGTCATCAAGGCGGTGAAGGCGCAGATCGGGAACAAGCCGCTAATGTACCGGATGTCCGTGGTGGACGGCGTTGAAGGCGGCATCACCATCGAGGACAGTGAGAAGATTGCGCCGCGTCTTTGCGAAGCCGGTGTGGATGCCGTCGACATCAGCTGGGGCTTTCTGGAAAGCGCCCATCTCATCCTGGAGCCGATGTCGGTCGAGGAAGGGGATCGCCTGCCCTATGCCCGCCGCATCCGGGAAGCGACCGGCAAGCCGGTAATCACCGCAGGCGTGATGCGCTGGCCCGACAAATGCGAGCAGGCAGTGATCAATGGCGACACCGACATCGTGTCGCTGGGTCGCGCGCTGCTGGCCGATCCGATGTGGCCGATCAAGGCGCAGCGCGGATTGGTCGACGACATCCGGCCATGCACCTCCTGCAACTGGTGCATTCGCGAACTGGCGCAAAGTCGGTCGGTCGCCTGCGCGGAAAACCCCCGTTGCGGCAAGGAGACGGAAGCGGAACTGGAGCGTTTCGCCAATGGCCTGAAGGCGGCGGTGATCGGCGCGGGCCCGGGCGGCATGGCCGCGGCCCTGCTTCTTGATCAGGTCGGCTTTGCCGTCACCCTGTATGAAAAGCGCCAGCGTCTGGGCGGCAATCTTATCACCTCGGCCGTTCCTCCCGGAAAGGACAAGCTGTTCTGGTATCATAAATTCCTGCTGAACCGGGTCGAACGCAGCACCATCACCGTGCGCGCCGGGACGCAGGCGACGCGGGAGGTGATTGAAGAGGACCAGCCAGACGTCCTGATCCTCGCCAATGGTTCGCGGCTGGCGCCGCTTGACCTTGCGAGCTGGGGCAATTTGCCGACCGCGCCAGCCTATGAAGTGCTGATGGGCGAAACGGATGTCCCGCCATCGACCCCTGAACGGCCGATCGTCATCTATGGCGGAGGTGAAACGGGAACGGAGACAGCGGAATATCTGGCGCAGGACGGGCATCATGTGCTGCTTGTCACCCGTTCCGACGCCAAGTTCCTCGCCCGCAACGCCGAAGTGCTTTACCGCGGCGCTCTGTTGCAGCGGCTGCATGGCAATGCTGCCATCCGCATTCTCGACAACACGACGCTGCATGCCGTCGATGGCGAGCATGTCACGCTCTCCGGCGATGGCGCGCTGACGGATCAGCCGGCCGCGGCCCTGCTGCTGGCCCATGGCCTGGTGCCCGACAGCGAATTGCCGGACGCTCTCACCGGTCTCGACATTCCGATGATCCGCATCGGTGACGCCGCGCAGGTTGCGCGGATCGGTGAAGCGGTGCGCGACGCCTATCGCGCGGTGCAGGATCTGCGCCGCCTCATCCTGCAACCGGAGCCGATCGCATGCTGAACATCGCCACCACCATCGAACGCCGCCCGCTCGACGCACCTTTCGGACTGGAAATCGTCGGCGCGGACCTGACCCGCGATCTGGACGGCGCGACCCGGAAGGCGATCCATGATGCATGGATCGACGCGGGAATCCTGCTCTTCCGCGACGTCCGCAACGACGACATGGCGCAGATGCGCCTCAGCACCATCTTCGGGGAAATGGAACCCGCAGCCACGGCCGATCTGAACGATCCCGTCAATCAGTTCATGATGACGCTGGCCTATGATCCGCAGGACCCCTCGGGCCGACCCAACCCCTTCTATCGCGTGGATGGCATCGATCGCGCAGGCTGGCTGGGCTGGCATTGGGATCAGAGCTTCATGCCTACAATCGTGCGCGGCGCCGTGCTGCGCATGACGGAACCGGCCCGCACCATGGGGGAAACCGGCTTCATCGACGCGATCCAGGCCTATGACCGGCTGTCGCCGGACATGCAGAAACGCATCGAGGGGCTGGAGGTCGTTTACGAATTCAACCCCGATTTCTGTTCCGGTCAATTCGGCTTCCCCACCGACATAGAACGCCTTGACGTCGGCGCGACGGTCAAGCCGGGATCGCATTACAATTTCCCGCCTGTCGTCCATCCGCTGGTGATCACCCAGATGGAAACGGGCCGGAAGGTGCTGAAACTCTCGCCCATGCATGCCCGCTATGTGCTGGGCATGGAAAGGGCGGAAAGCGATGCGCTGCTGACAGAGCTGGCGGCACATCTGGGTGATCCAGCCCATGCCTATTTCCACAAATGGCAGGAAAACGACATGGTCGTCTGGGACAATTGGCGGATCGTGCATTCCGCCAATGGCGTTCCGCTCGACTGCAAGCGCAGCGCCCGGCGCACGACCATTGCCGGCGACTATAAGGTCGGGCGCTATCTCGACCCAACACTCGATCGGGACCGCGAAGTGAAGCGGCTGGTGGACTGAACGATGGCGGAGCCGTTACTGACCGGCGCGACGATGCCGGTCAGCGACGATGGCCATGCATCATGGATATGATCTATCCGCCGGACGAAGGAATGCCGAACGGCATCAGGACCAGCCGCGGAGGAACCTTCCGGCGATTTCCCGCGCCCGCCCTTCGCGGTGGACGAAGCCAATATCATCGACCATCACCCGAAATCCCTGGGTGATGAGGCCTTGCAGGTCGAAGGCGGCGTCCTGCGGATCGCCCGGGCGCAGCACGCCGTCCGTCATCAGCCGTTCGAAATAATCGCTGATCGGCCGGAAGCCCTCATAGGCATTGGCAAGCAGCATCGCGCCCAGATGAGGAAAGTCGCGCCGTTCCGCCACCGCGATCTGGAGCAGGGTCCGCCCCATGGGGCGGCATATCGCGACCTCCGTATAGGTGGCGATGAACCGCTCTATCGTTCCCAAGGGGTCGGCCACATCCAGTTCCAGCGCCCAGAGACCGGACCGCACCGCTTCCATGCTGCGATGGATCAGCGCGGTGAACAGCCCTTCCTTGCTGCCGAAACGGCGATAGATGGTGGTCTTGCTGACACCCGAACGCTCGACCAGCCGGTCCAGGCTGGTGCCGCCGAAGCCCGTCAACGCGAACTCCTCCAGCGCGATGTCGAGCAGCCGGTCGATGCGCCGGTCGACCTCTGCGCGCGGCAGCCGACCGCCCTGCCAGCGCTTCCCTGCCTGTCCTGTCGTCATGGTCTCGCCGCTCATCCTGCGCGGATAACCCGGCGCGCCGCGCAAACCAAGGGGCAGTCCGCGCCGGTTCGCGAAATCGCTCCTGCGGGAAGCGGCACCGCCATTATCGGCGCCCTTCAATGGCGTTGGAGCGCGCGCTTGGCCTCTGGCGTGATGGTATAGACCGCTTCGCGCTGCGCCCCGCGATTGGGATGATCGACCCGATACCCCTGATAGTGGCGGCGCAAAAGGCCGGCGCGGACCAGGTCCGATACGACCCGGCTCACATTCGTCCGTCCCGATCGCAATATTCGCGACTGAACTTCCTGTTCGAGCTGCCGTTCCACCTCTTCGGGATCGGCCATATTGCCCGGACGCGACATCAGATCGGCGTGAACCGCATCGATCATGGCGCGACGCCGACAATCCCGTTGCGCGAGAGGCGCCAGCGCCTGGCAAAGCCAGTCACGGACCGGCACCCTCCCCTTGCCGCTGCCGACATAAGGTCCCACGCTGTCGTTGGAACCCGCTTCCTGAGCGATCAGCTTCAGCACCAGCAATGCATAGCGGGGCCGCTTCGACACCGTCGATATGCGTTCGACAAGATCGGGAAGCGCGGACGTCACGGGCAGCGAGGGCGGCCGGGACGCCGACGGTGATTGCTCGAAGAGATCAGGCTGGTGGAACATATGTGGAATCTAGCACATGCTGAGTCCGTGTGAATCCCCCTCTGCGGCGATCTTCCAACAAAAAGCACGGATGACACTTTACCCGGCAAGCGCGTGGGATTTCGCAGTCCATTGCCATTTCCTGCGGCTCGATCTGAACGGCCAATGGTCGTGACCTGTCCGGCGCCGCGAAGAATGCTCTTCCTTTCCGAAAAATCAGCCGTGACACTTAATCCCCCGCGCGCGAATTCGGTAAAGTGTCACACATGTCATTCAGCGCGGTTCCCATTCTTCGACAGGTTCGCGACGGCTTTTCTGCACGATGATCTAATATAGTTTTACGCGATAACGGATTTGCCGGAACGGCCGTGAAATCGGGTCGTTGCAGAATAAACCAGCCATCAGGGGTGAAGATGTTATGAAAATGGCTCCCGCGTTTCTCATTGTCGCACTGACCGCATGCGCACCTTCCGATCAGGGCGATTCCGGTGATTCCACTTTCGCGCCGAGCAACACGACCGCAGGCACGGTGCCCGACGGCATTCCCGGCGAAGGCCCCGGCAGCGCCATGACGGATGGCGAGACCAGCACGCGGGGCGCCGTTTCCGCCAGCGACAGTCCCACGGCAACGCAGGGATCTTCAGGTTCCTCCGCGGCACAAAATGGGTCCGGGCGATAACGCGCCTTATCGGAAGAGCGAAATCTTCGCCGCCAGATCGTTTCGGATCGTCGTGGCGGCGACGCCCCCCTCCCCCATGGCGTGGCTGATCTGGTCCAGGCCCTTGGCCACGTCGCCGGCCGCATAAAGGCCCGGCACGCTCGTTCGCTGATGGTCGTCGACGATGAGGCAGCCGTCGTCCGTCGCTTCGGCCTCCAGCATCATCGCCAGTTCCGACCGGATGATCGATCCAAGCGCCGGATAAACCGTGTCATAGGCTTGCGCCCCATTCGGCGTCGGCACCGATATGCTTTCGCCGTCGATGCGCAGCGGTTCGCAAGGACCGTTCACCAGGGCGATGCCCGCCTCCTCCAGTCTTACCCGCTGGTCGGCGGACAGTTCATGATCGCCCTCAGGTGAAATCAAGCTGATGTCGGGGGAATAGGTGCGCAGGAACATCGCTTCGTTCGTCCCGCGCGTGCCCGTTCCGATGACGGCGATACGCCGGTCGGTGACTTCGTAGCCGTCGCAGATCGGACAATAGCGCAACAGCCCCTGCCGAAGCGCGGCATCGTGCACATCGGGCGATATGGGCGGCGCATTGTTCACCACGCCGGTCGCCAGCAGGACGCTGCGCGCCTGCCATGTCTCGGTCCCGATATGCGCCAGGAAAATATCGCCGTCCTTTTCCAGTCCCGTCACCAGCCCTTCCGTCACCTCACCTCCGAATTCCGCCGCCTGCCGGCGCATGAGCGCGAGCAGCTCCCGGCCCGATATGCCGCCGGGATAGCCTGCATGATTGCGGGTATGCGGGATCAGCGCAGCGCGGCTGTTGCCCGCGTCCGCGATCCTGATCCTCAAATGGAAGCGGGCCAGATAGATGGCCGCCGTAAGGCCGGCGGGGCCTGCGCCCACCACCAGGCAATCCAGGGGCTTCGTCATTCCGCTAACGCCCGGGCTGCCGGCGCGGCGTCAGCAGGCCGAGTAGCAGAACCCCGGCCGCCACACCCGCGCCGGTGGCCAGGGCTGCCTTCCGCCGTTTCGTCGCGGGTTTGCGGAACCCGCCGTCGATACCGCCGCTGTCCCGTGGCGGATCGAACAGATTGCCGCGCGTGACCGGCGCGCGTTCCGCAGAGGCAAAATAGCGCCCGAACGCCAGATTCCCGATCCGGCTGAGCAGCGAGGGCGCCAATGGATGGGCGAACCGCACGGCCCAGGTCGGCGTCCCCAGCAGCAGGCTGTCGCGGGGCCGGTCCGCCAGGCGCACCACGGCGGCCGCCACCCTCCTTGGATCGAGTATGGGCGGCGGGGCGGTCAGCGCCTTGCCGGTATAATTGCCGGCGTGGCGTAGCGCGGGCGTATCGACGAAGGCCGGATAGACGTCGCAAATATGGATGTCCGGCCATTCGGTCATTTCCGCGCGCAATGCTTCCGAAAAACCGCGCAGGCCGAATTTGCTCGCCCCATAGGCGGCGGCATAGGGCGTGCCGGTCAATCCGCCTAGCGAGATCATGTTGACGAAAATGCCGTGCCGCTGGGCCATGAAGATCGGCAGCACCGCATGGGCGTCGTTCATATGGCCGATGAGGTTGGAACGGATCGTCCGTTCGTGCACCTCGATCGGGACGTCCACGAACTTGCCGACGGCTCCGACGCCGACATTGCTGAACCAGAGGTCGATCGACCCGCAAAAATCGCGCGCCGACCGGGCGAGCTGACGCACTGCATCCGCATCCGCCACGTCGAGCGGTACGACCAACACCTCCGCCCCGGCCCTGCGGCACGTCTCCGCCACGGCTTCCAGCGCCTCGCCATCCCGTGCCGCGAGGACCAGCTTTCCTCCCCGGGCTGCGAACGCCTGCGCCGTGGCCTGGCCTATGCCGCTCGACGCGCCCGTGATGACGATATGGGTGCAGGGCGTTCGCGTGCCCCCGCGGCTCTTGTTCATGATCGCTCCTGTCAGCCTGTTCACCGATAAGCGCGAGAACGGGACTCCCGTTCCTGATCCTGGTTCCGAAAGCCGATTTTCCTTGCCATGGGTTAGGCCGCGTGGACGAATTCGGAATGTGGGGAAATGGCCAGTTGCGGGGCGCGTCAGTGGCGCCTCGTGAAGATAGCGGCGACCAGCGCGATGCGTTCGACATCGCGATAGGCCGGGCCTTCCAACTCTTCCCCGAATATGTCCGGGTCGATTTCGCTATAGCACAGAGTGCAATCCCGGCTTTCCGCCAGCGCCGACAGCCTTGCGCGCAGGGCGTCCGCCCCGCCGACGATGGCGCTGCCGGTGTAGAGCAGCAGGCGACCCTCCCGCTTCAGCCGGGACAAGGCGCTTTCGGCCATCCTCCAGGCCACGGCTGCGCCATGCCCGTCCCCGCCGTCGCGATAGGCGCGGCCTTGCCGATCCCTGATATAGGGCGGATTCGCCACGATCAGGTCGAAATCGCCCGCCACCGGGTCCAGCGTGTCGGCCAGCACATAGCCGGCGCCGAACCCGGCCACGCCCGCATTGATCCGCGCGAAACGCAGGGCGGATGCGTTGACGTCGGTCATGACAATGCAGGCCTGGGGGCATGAGCGGGCAGCGACGATGGCGCCGACTCCGGTACCGGCGCCCATATCCGCGATCCGCGCCCCTCGCCGCGCCGGGCGCATCGCAAGCCCCTGACGGATCAAGCGCGCGAACCGGTAACTGTCCGGGCCGAAGAACACGGCATCGCGATCCACCGTGGGGTAGCTGGAATGAAGGAACAGATCATCATCCAGCGAGGAGACCCGCACGCGGCTCCTCATCATCCCGTCCGCCCGGTGCTCGACCATTTCCGCCCGCTTCAGGCACTCCATTACGGAGCGATCGAGAAGGTCGGGAGAGAAGGGCCGGTTCCACCCGAACACATCGCGCAGGTCACGCGCCGGACGGGCGGCGTCGCGCGCCAATATGCGCGAATGGGAAAGAGGCGTCGGCGTTACAAAGGCATAGCGCCGCTTCTTCAGAAGCAGCAGGAGTTCGCGCAGCGCTTCTTCCTCCATGGCCGCATCTTCCGGCTTGCGCGCCAGCATGGCGGGAGGGGGAATTTCAGCCTTCCGGAAGGCAGAGAGATCATGCATGCCGAACCCCTGCCTGATTGGAACCTGGCGCTTCGGGGCAGCGCCGCTTGAGGTCGAAGCAGTCGCCCTGGCTCAGGACATGCAGGCGGACGTCATGCATGGACAGGGTGCGCTCCGGACTCGCTTCGGCAATATTGGAGTGGGTGACGCCTGAGCCGTCGACGATATAGACCGCCCCGGAACCGATCACGCAGAAACGGTGCCCCTGGACCAGGATGGCGGTATCCTCATCGATGCCGATGCCCAGCACGCGCGGATTTTGCGCCACCGCTCCCATCAGGCGGCCGATGCGTCCGCGCTCCGCGAAATGCTGGTCGATGATGACATCGCGGATCAGACCCAGGCCGGGGGCCATGTGCAGGTCGCCGATGCGGTGCGATTCCTGGCTACTGCCCTTGACCAGCATGGTCTCGCTCATCACCGATGCGCCGGCGGACGTTCCCGCCACCACGCCGCCTTCCAGATGAATCTGCCGGACCATCTTCTCCACCGGCGTGTCGCCGATCTGGCTGGAAATGCGCAGTTGATCCCCGCCGGTGAAGAAAATGCCCTTGGCATTTTCGAACAGGGTCGCCGCGCTGGATTCCAGCGTTTCGCCCCGTTCATGCACGTAAAGTTCCACCAGATCGTCAAGGCCCAGATCGCCAAAGGCCTTCCGGTAGGATTCGAAATAGCCGTCGGGCTGGTGGCTCGCCACCGTGGCGATCACCAGTTTCCCATCCTTCACCCGCTCGGCCACTTCCTTAAGGATGCGCTTTTCGCCTTCCTTGTCTTCGCGCCCGCCGATGATGATCAGCGGGCCTCCTTCCTCAGCCATCAAGCAGACCCTCCAGTTCCTGTCGGTGGACAGCGCCATGCGGCTCGGCAAGACGGCTGCCGTGGATCGCGACCGCGAAATGGTCGCTGTTATGCGCGACGCCGAAACGCCCGTGGCGGTCGATCAGGATCGCGCCCCCTTCCCCGCCCACGCGGTCGAGCTGCGCAAGGCCGGTTTCGGCGGCGGCGCAGAGCGGTCCGGCTTGCAGCGCGTGCATGACATGCGCGGCGATGGTCGTGCGGATGATCATTTCGCCGTCACCGGAAAGGGACACGCCGCCAATGCCGTCATCGGCATAAAGTCCGCAACCGGGAAGCGGCGAGTCCCCGATCCGGCCCGGATGCTTGCCCGGCAAACCCCCGGTCGATGTCCCGGCCGCGATATGCCCCTGCATGTCGATCGCGACGCAGCCGACGGTATCATGGGCCTTGGCATATTCCGATGCCATGCGGTCGGGCGCGATCATCTCGGCGGGATCGCACAGCGCTATCTGCTGCTCCTCCGCAAAGCGTTCCGCCCCCTCTCCGGCCAGCAGCACCGGCCGGGCCGGGATCAGAGCACGCGCGGCGACGATCGGGTTGCGGATGCGGCGGACGCCCGCGACAGCGCCCACCGAAAGATCGCGGCCGTTCATGATCGCCGCGTCCATCTCGACCGCGCCGTCGGCGTTCAGGACGGAGCCGAAGCCCGCGTTGAAGATGCTGTCATTTTCAAGGACGCGAATGGCCGCCTCGACCGCCGCGACGGCGCAGCCGCCAAATTGCAGCACGATCGCGCCCGCCGCGGCGGCTGCCCGGCACCCTTCGCGGTTACGGTCGTGCAGCGCGACGTCGATCGTCTTCGCCCCGCCATGGACGATCAGGGCCCATTCAGACATGGGCCGGCACCATCTGCTCTCCGGCCGCCGCCGGCGACCCGAATTGCTGTACCTGTCGCCAGACCTTTTCGACCGATGTGGGCAGGATCACCAGCAGGTCGCCGGGCCGGCCCTTGCACAGCACGGCCTCGACCGCCTCGAACTCATCCACGATCCGGTGGATGCGCTCGTTCGGCATGCCGGCCCTCAATGCGCCCTGGGACAACAAGGCATTGGTCTCGCCCCGGGGCCGGCCGCGTCCGTCCGGCGCCTCGCGGAATATGATCTCGTCGAAGACGCCGGCCGCGATCTGCCCCATCTCGACAATGTCGCAGTCGCGCCGGTCGCCGGGAATGCTCACCATCCCCACCGCGCGTCCATGGGCGCCGCGCAGCCGGTCGACCACCTGTCCCAGGGCGATCAGGCCAGCAGGATTATGGGCATAGTCGACGATGATGCGGATGCCGTCCCGCTCCATCATGTTGAGCCGCCCCGGCGACTCCTCGAAGCTGGAGGTGAAGGCGCGCAGCCCTTCGCGGATCGCGTCCAGCGGGACGCCATGGGCGAAGCACATCGCCACCGCCGCCAGGGCATTGGCGATGTTGAATTCCGCTATGCCGCCCAGCGTGGCCGGGATTTCCGACGCGGGCATCAGGGCGATCCGCTCCTCGCCGCGATGGATGACGATGGTGCCGCCCGTCTCGTCCGGATCGCGGGTGACCGCCAGGCCGCCCGCCAGCAGGTGACGGCGCAGCATTTCCGCCATGCGCGCGCCGCCTTCGAGCGAGAACCAGACGATCCGTCCCCGCGCATGGCGGGCGATGCGCCGGCACATGGGATCGTCGGCGTTCAGGATCGAAAATCCCCTGCGGGCGACATTCTCCACCACGACGCCCTTGACGTCGGCCAGCGCTTCCACGGTATCGATGCCCTTCAGGCCCAGATGATCGGCGGTGACGTTGAGCACGGCGCCGACATCCGCCCCGTCATAGCCCAGCCCCTCCCGCAATATGCCGCCGCGCGCCGTTTCCAGCACCGCCACATCGACGGAGGGGTTGCGCAGGACCATGCGCGCGCTGCGCGGCCCGCTGGCGTCCGCCTTCTTCAGCAGATGGCCGTTGAAATAGACGCCGGACGTGGTTGTCATGCCGACGTTCAGGCCATGCTGGCAGAGGATCCGCCCGACCATGCGCACCGTGGTCGACTTGCCGTTCGTCCCGGTGATGGAGAAGATCGGGATGCGGCTGGAGCGGCCACGCGGAAAGAGGGCGTCGATCACAGGACCGGCCACGTCGCGGGCCCTGCCGCTCGATGGTTCGAGGTGCATGCGGAAACCCGGCGCGGCGTTCAGCTCCACGATGCCGCCGCCCGTCTCCCGCACGGAACGGGCTATGTCGGGCGACAGGAAATCGATCCCGCAAATGTCCAGTCCGGCAGCGGCGGCCGCCTGCTCGGCGATCAGGCGATTGTCCGGATGGATGTCGTCGGTCCGGTCCACCGCCGTTCCGCCGGTGGAAAGGTTCGCCGTGTCGCGCAGGCGAACCCTCTTGCCAACGCCCGGCACCGTTCCAAGCGTCATGCCGTCTTTGGCGAGCAGGGCGATCATCGCATCGTCCGCGACGATACGGGTCAGCGCATTTTCATGCCCCCGCCCCCGCCGCGGATCGTCGTTCACCCGGTCGATAAGCTGGCCGATGGTGCTGAAGCCGTCACCCACGACTTCGGCGGGCATGCGCTGCGCCACGGCGACGACCTTCCCGGCCACCACCAGGATGCGGTGATCGTCGCCGGGCAGCTGCTCCTCCACGATGACCCGGCGGCCATGCTGCCGGGCGCGCATCACCGCGGCGCGAAGCGCGGCCTCGTCCCGGACCTGCGTGGTGACGCCGCGTCCATGATTGCCGTCGAGCGGCTTCACCACCAGAGGCATGCGCAGCCGCCGCGCCGCGCCGACCGCTTCTTCCTCGGAACGCACGACCACGCCCCTGGGGACCGGCAGGCCGGCCTCGTCCAGCAGCTTCTTGGTCAGGCTCTTGTCGCCTGCGATGTCGACGGCGATCTGCGACGTGTCGCCGGTGATGCTTGCGCGGATGCGCTTCTGCCTGCTGCCATAGCCGAACTGGATCAGGCTCTGCTCATTGAGGCGCGTGACCGGGATGCCCCTGCGCCGGGCGGCCGCCACAAGCGAGGCCGTGGTCGGACCCAGCGCGTTCCGGCGCAATATCTCCCGCAAGGACCGGATCAGGGCATCGGCATCCTGCGGATCGGCGGGCATCTGAACGCCCAGCTTCTCCAGCCCCTTCACCTCGCCCAGACCTTCCGGCAGCAGCGAAGCGACCAGTGCGATGGCGAAGGCGCCCGCCGCCATGCCGGCCTGTTCGTCGCCATAGGTGAAAAGGATGTTGTAGAACCCCGGCTTCCCCTTGACGGAGCGCGTCTTGCCCCGGCTCACCGGGCTTCCCGCCATGGTCTGGAGTTCCAGCGCCACATGTTCGATCACATGGCCGAGCCATGTCCCCTGATGCAGCCGCCGGACGAAACCGCCGGCCTGTCGATAGCTGCAACCATGATTGGCGAGGCCGGGCAGGCGGGCCAGCAACTGTTCGGTGAAAAGCGGCAGGCGGTCGGTCGGCCATGCCTCCAGCCTGCCAAGGTCCACCTGAATGCGGGCCATCGGCCGCATGCCGAAGATATGGGCGCCGCGATACAGGCTGCGCTCGACAACGGTCAGGCAGGGTCCCGACGCGACCGCACCGGGATCGGCGGTCGCGTGCTGGAATATCTCATTCATGAAGAAGCTCCACTGGGCTACCTGGCCGGCAGCTCCGATCCAACGGGCTCGGCCGACTTCCGTTCCAGCGGAATTGGGGATGAAGGGCAGGTTTAACTTATGTCATGTCGATTTCCCGGGACCGACAACTGTCCATCGACTTGCCCTCGGGACTCGAGGGTCCTCAATCCGCAAATGGATCAGGCGGAATCGCGTGGGACAGATCGATGACGACCGTCTTGGTCTCGGTGAACTCCCGGATTGCGTCGAACCCGTTTTCGCGCCCGATCCCGCTCATCTTATACCCGCCATAGGGCAGCATGAAGTGCACGGGGCGGAAAGTGTTGACCGATACGAGGCCGCTTTCGATGCGGGCAGCGACGCGATGGGCGCGGGACACATCCCTGGTCCACAAGCCGCCGACCAGCCCATAGCGCGTGTCGTTGGCAAGGGAGACGGCTTCTTCCTCGCCATCGAACGGCATGACCGCCGTCACCGGCCCGAATATCTCCTCCTGCGCCAGACGCGACCGGTTGTCGACATCGGCAAAGACGGTGGGCTGGACGAAATAGCCTCTTGAAAGGCCCTCCGGCCGTCCTCCTCCCGCCAGCAGGCGCGCGCCGCTTTCATGTCCCAGACCGATATAGGCTTCAGTCTTGTCCCGCTGTTCGGCGGAGGTCTGTGGCCCGATATGGGTGCGGGGATCGAAGGGCGGGCCAGGACGTATCCGCTTCGCCCGCTCGGCCAGGCCGGCCGCGAAACGTTCATAGATCGGCCGCTCCACGAAGATGCGCGATGCGGTGGAGCAGGACTGCCCGGTCGAGCGGAAGGCGCTGTGCGTCGCGACGGACAGCGCCCTGTCGAAATCCGCATCGGCAAAGACGATGAACGGAGACTTGCCGCCGCATTCGAAGGAGCAGCGCTTCAGGTTCGCGCTCGCGCCCTGCATGATGCGGATCGCGGTTTCATGCGATCCGGTGAAGCTGACCTTCGCGACGCCGGGATGGGCGGAAAGCGCCGCGCCCACGGCGCCGTCGCCCGGCAGCACATTGACGACGCCGGCGGGGAAGCCCGCTTCTTCCGCCAGCGCCGCCAGAGCGAGCAGGCTGGCCGGAGTCTGCTCGGCGGGCTTCAGGATCATGACGTTGCCGGCGGCGAGGCCCGGCCCCAGCTTCCATGAGGCGAGCGAGATGGGGGAATTCCACGGCAGGATCGCCGCCACCACGCCGACCGGCTCCAGCCTGGTATAAGCCAGCGCGTCGGGCCGATAGGGTATCTGCTCCCCATTCACCTTGTCCGCTGCCCCGGCGAAGAAGGTCAGCCAGTCCGCCGCCCGCTGCACCTCGCCCAGCGTGTCGCGCAGCGGCTTGCCATTGTCGCGGCTCTCGATCTCGGCCAGCCGGGCGGCGTCGCGGCGGACCAGGTCCGCGAACCGGGCGATCAGCGCGCCGCGTTCGGTCGGCGCGGTGCGGCCCCATGGACCGGCCATGGCGGCGCGGGCGGCGGCGACCGCATCCTCGACATCGGCCGCATCGGCGGACGCGACCTCCGCCCAGACATCCTCGGTGGAAGGATCGATGCTCGCGATTCGGCCAGCGGCGCGGGGCGCGACCCATTCGCCGCCGATGAACAGCCGGTCGAACCGCTCCACGCTCATGACGCCTGACGCAGCGTTTCGACCGCCCGGATAGGACGCAGCATGTCCGACAGGGACTCCGCCTCGGGCGTTTCGCCCATGGCTTCGGCCACCGACACGGCGCCATCCCCGAAATGCCAGCGCGTGTTGCGCTCGAACTTCGCCAGCACGTCGGCGCGGGAGAGGGCCGCTTCCGGCGATCCGGGATGATAGGGCACATGCTTGAAATAGCGGCGCCCCGCCGCCTGCACGGTCAGTCGCGCCGGGCAATGGGCCGGATAGTCGGACTCCGGATCGACCGACGCCTCGATCTTCTGCGCGAGGGTCAGGATGCGATCATCGTCCAGCCGCTCGGACAGGAAGGTCTCCAGCCCGACATCGCCATCGACCAAAGCCGCCGCGACCCCGAAGAACAGGCTGAACCGGCCTTCATGCGGCGTCTTCGGCGCTTTCTTGCGGTCGCGGGGTTCGGTGACGAGCGTCAGGCCCGGCTCCGCGAGCTGGCAATGCACGCTCTCGATCTCCGCCACCGTCACCCCATCGCGGGCAAAGTCGGCCAGCACCTGCTTCGATGCCTCGATGAAGGCGTGCAGCAACTGGCAGCAGGGATAGGGCTTGTAGGCGGTTTCCGGCAGGTACCAGCGCGTGCCCAGCCCCTCGGCAGCGCGGGCGAAGTCGAGCTGACCGGTGATCGGGGTCAAATGCGTCTCGAAGAAACCGAACTTGCCCTCGAACACCGTGTCGGGACCGGTGATCCCCGCCATGGCGAGGTCGATGGCGAGCATGCCCGCATGCGCGCCCCAGCCGCCGTGCAATATCTTGGACGTCGAGCCGGTACGGGTCGATTCCTGAATGCCGGAGGCGAAGGTGCCCGCAATGCCCATGGCGTCCGCGATCTGCGCCGGCGTCGCGCCGCGCAGCCGCCCGATGGCCGCCGCCACGCCGAAGGAGCCGATCAGCGAACTGGTATGATAGCCGCGCTCCAGGAAGCGGTCGCCGGCCACGAAGCCCAGCCGGATCATCACCTCATAGCCGACGACGGCCGCGTCGATGGCCGCCGCGAGGGACAGGCCCTCCGCCTCCGCCGCCGCCAGCACGGCGGGCACGACGGTCGATCCGGGACGGGCCAGGGAGGAGCCATGCTTGTCGTCCATCTCCAGCGCCTGGGCCAGCGATCCGTTGACCAGCGCCGCCAGTTCGGCGCGGGCCTGCCTGTCGAAGCCGAAGAGGGAGGCGGCCTTCACATCGCCCTTTCCCTTGGCCCATTGCGCCACGAGACGCCCGAAGGCCGCGCCGCTTTCCTCCTTGGGATTGGCCCCGGCGATGGACACGCCGATCGAGTCGATCATGTGCCAGCGCGCCGCCTCCCGCACTTCGGGCGGCATCCCGGCCGAAGGGAAATGCGCGGCGAATTCACCGAATGTCTGCGATAATGTCATGTCAGCGGACCTGTTGCAGCGCGGCGCCAAGGGCGATGGCGGGCGCTTCCTCATTTTCCAGATTGTCGATGATGCGTTCGATCTCGGCCACGGCTTGCCCGGTCAGTTGACGGCTGGCGAGATCGCGGAATTTCTCCTTCAGCACCTCGTCCGACATCGGATTGCGCCAATGGCCGCTGCGATAGGTCTGCTCGTGGAAATGCTCGGTCCCGTCCTTCATCGTCACGGTGACGCGGACGGCGCGCATCTGGTGCTTCTCGCGCGCGTCCAACTCGGGATCGACATAGACCTCGATCCGGTTGGCGAGGTCGATGATCTTCGGATCGGTCAGCTTTTCGTCCGTATATTGGTCGATGAAGGCATTGCCCTCCAGCAGCGTCACCGCGCCGGTATAGGGCAGGTTCATCTGCGCGCTGATCGTCTCCCCATTGGGGACATAGGGCCAGCCGCAATGGACGAAGACCATCTCGGTCGTGCCGACGCGGACCTTCTCCACATCCTCGCCCCGGATGCCTGCCTTTTCCCGGATGGCGCGCAGGGCGTCCACTGTGGTCTGGCTGCTGGCGAGCGAGGAATAGCGCTTGAAGCCGTTGCGGCGCATCTCCCAATCGGTGCCCAAGCCGTCGGTGGCGAAGCTCAGATCATATTCGGCGGAGTAAGTGGAGCAGAAGCCGCCATAGGGCGCCTCCAGCACGTCGCGCACGCCGGTCAGCCCCTCGCGGGCGCAGAGCGCGGCGATGATGCCGTTCTGCGACGCCTTGCCGGAATGGAAGCGCTTGGCCATCGCGCCGAATTGCGACGCCATCAGCCCCGCCGCCTGGCTGCCCGCCAGGCCCAGCGCGCTCACATATCGATCGGTGTCGAGGTCCAGCAGCTTGGCGATGGCGGCCGCCGAACCGAAGGTGCTGGTAAGGCCGCAGGGATGGAACCCGCGATGGAAGGCCGACGGGCTGACCGTGTTGCCGATGCGCGTGCCCAGCTCATAGCCCGCGACGGTGGCGCGGATCATGTCCTTGCCGGTGAAGGCGCCGAATGCGCCCTCCGAACAGGCGATCACGGCGGGGACGACGCCCGCGCCATAATGCGACATGGACTGGTCGTGGCAATCGTCCAGTTCATAGCCCTGCGCCGCCGTGCCGTTGATGAAGGCGGCGCCGAGCGGATCGGCCTTGACCTTCATGCCCCAGGCGCTGGCGCTGGGCTTCTGGCCGAGAAGGCCGACGGTGCGGACCACCGCCTGCACCCAGGGGGTCGGCGCGCCGAACACGGCGCAGCCCAGGCTGTCGCGGATGCACTGCTTGGCGTTCAGGATCAGGTCGTCGGGAATGTCCCGATATTGCAGGGTCGCGGCGAAATCCGCGATGTCGCGGGTTGCGCCGGGGACGACGAATTTGCTGGATGCGTTCATGGAGGAACTTTCTTCGATAAGGGATCAGGCGACGGACAGCGCGGGCTTCCGCGATGCGGACTTGGCGTAGGCGGCGGCGCTGCCGCCCGCGAGGCGGCCGAAGACGGCTCCGCTGGTCAGGCCGCTCGCGCCGGGATAGTTGAAGTAGAATATGCCGCCGACCATCTCCCCCGCCGCGAACAGGCCGGGGATGGCGTGGCCGTTGGTGTCGATGACCTCGCCTTCCGTCGAAACCCTGATGCCGCCGAAGGTGAAGGTGACGCCGCAAGTCACCGCATAGGCTTCGAACGGCCCGGTATCGATGCTGTTGGCCCAGTTGCTGCGGACGACGCCGTTGCTGGAGGCGCTGCGTCCGTCCTTGATATTGGGGTCGAACGGCATGTCGGTCTTCACCGATGCGTTGAATTCCGCGACCGTTTCCAAGAATTGATCCTTGTTTATTTCTCCGATCCTGTCGGCCAGCTCCTCGATGGATTGGGCGACGACCTTGGTGACCTGGCGCGTGCGATATTCGTCGCGCAGCAAATGATTGACCTTGGAGTCATAGACTTGCCATGCCACCTGTCCGGGTTGCTGCAATACCGCCTGCCCATATTTCGCATAGGTGTAGTTACGGAAGTCGGCGCCTTCGTCGACAAATCGTTTTCCGTCGCGATTGACCATGATGCAGAGCGGATAGGAATGACGCTGATATTGTGGCGTCAGTGCGAGATCGCCGAAATCCTGTGCGTTGCGTTCCCAGGACACGGCATGACAACCCGACCAGTGCCCATAGGATTGCGCGCCGGCGGCGAGAGCCATGGACAGGCCGTCGCCGGTGTTGAAGCGCGAACCGCGAACCTTCGCCAGATCCCAGCCCGGCCCCAGATAGCGGGCGCGCCATTCGGCATTCGCCTCGAACCCGCCGCAGGCCAGCACGACGGCCCGCGCATGGATGGTTTCGATCTCGCCCTGCCCATTGAGCAGCGTGACGCCGGAAATCCCGCTTTCGTCGCGCAGCAGATCGCGGACCCAGGCATTGTAGCGGATTTCCACGCCGCGCTTTTCCGCCGCATTGTACAGCGCATCGACCAGGCCGGGGCCGCCGCTGGCCACGGCGATGGTGGCGCCGCCCCAGAATTTGAAGCGGCCGTTCACGCGATAGGCCTGCCGCCCGAAATTGGGGAAGAAGCGGACGCCCTGATCGCGCATCCACAGGATGGTCTCCCGGCTGCGCTTCACCAGGATTTCGCACAGGTCGGGATCGGTGCGATATTGGGTGATCTCGCCCATGTCGTCGAAAAACTGTTCCTCGGTATAGGTGCCGAAGTCGCTGACCGCGACTTCCTCGTCCGTGAGATCCGGGCAATAGGCGCGGATGTCGTCGGCGCCGTCATAGACGGTGCGCATCAGCCCGTCGGTATAGGCGGAGTTCCCGCCCCGCTCCTCCACCGGGGAACGTTCCAGCAGGAGGACACGGCTCCCCTCATTGGCGGCGCTGATCGCGGCGCAGAGCGCGGCATTGCCGCCGCCCACGACCACGATGTCGAAATCGGATTGTTGCTGTTCCGGCATTCCCGTCCCTCTTGATCCAGGCCAATCCCTGATTCAGGAAAGCGCTGCCGCCCTCCCCTCCAAGGCAAGCGGGCGGGTACGCCGGTGAGACCGGTCACAAGGCTGCCCTGCCGCTGTCATGCCAGCCACTTTTAGGGGATTGCTTTATGCGCGCACGGAATATTATAGCATTCTGCCATATCAAAAATTTATGGTGAGGATGGCCGGATGAAGCTGCAACAGCTCCGCTATGTCGTTGAAATCGTGCGGCATAACAATCATCTCTCGGCGGCGGCCGATGCCCTCAACACCTCGCAGCCCGGGGTGAGCCGGCAAATCCAGTTGCTGGAGCAGGAACTGGGTTTCGAGATCTTCATGCGCACCCGCAACCGGATCATCGACCTGACCGAACCGGGCCGCGTCGTCTTTTCCATCGCGCAGCGCATCGCGACGGACGTCGCCGCGCTCAAGTCGCTGAAGGAGGACATGCATTCGGGCAATCGCGGCGTCTTCACCATCGCGACGACGCATACCCAGGCCCGCTATGTGCTGCCCAAGGTGGTGGAGAAATTCGTCGCCCGCTATCCCGACGTGAAGCTGGTGCTGAAGCAGGGCGACCCGGAGGAAATCTGCGCGCTGGTGGAGGCGGGCGACGCAGACCTGTCGATCGGCACGGAAACGACGCGGGATTTCCCCAATCTGGTGAAGCTCGACTGTTTCGACCTGCACCGCTGCATCGTCGCGCCGGTCGGCCACCCGATCCTGGCCGTGCCGGAACTGACGCTGGAGGAGATCGCGCGCTATCCGATCATCACCTACGACACGCGCTATAGTGGTCGGTGGAAGGTGATGAAGGCCTTTTCCGACGCCGGACTGGAGCCGAAGATCGTGATGAGCGGCATCGACGCCGATGTCTGCAAGACCTATGTGGGGATGGGGCTGGGAATTGGGATATTGGCGTCCATGACTTATGACCCGGAGCGCGATGTCGGTATTCGGGCGCGGGATGCATCGCATCTGTTGCCGTCGAGCACGATCAAGATCGTGCTGCGGCGGAATACCTATTTGCGGTCGTTCCTGCTGGACTTCGTGCATTCGGTCGCGCCGAATCTGACGCCCTTGCGGGTAAGGCGCGCGGTGCATGAATTCCAGACGGTGGCGGGCTAGAGCCAATCGACATTCAGAAGATTACGAGCCGAGCCGAAGGCCACCGAAGGTAAAATGGTGGTTTTCCGTGACCCTGAGCGCAGCCTACTCAAAGTAGGTGAGCACTGGAAGCTCGGAAAAGCGTCATTTGCAGGCCGTCAGGGCTGAATGTCGATTGGCTCTAGAATTCATCCGGCGCACCATGTCTCTACGAAGGCATTCGAACGGACAAGCGGCTGATAGGAAGCGGGTTCGGGCGACGGGAATTGGCCGATTCAGGACCTTCCTTCTCCCTTGAGGGAGAAGGACAGGAAGCCTTGGCGACGAAGGGGCCCAGGCTGATCTGGATGAGGGGGAGCGGGCCTGCGGGCCGTGCGATCCCCTGGATCGCAACCCCCTCACCCGGCTACGACTAGGCAGCAAGCTGCCAAGTCTGCGCAGCCCTCTCCCTCGAGGGAGAGGGGTAAGTGGGTGTCCGCTTTGCACCCAATCGGCAGAGGTTGGCGCCGATCTACCCGGTCACTTCCAGCTTCTGGAGCGTCATGCGTTGCAGCGCCGCTTCATCGACGGCAAGGCCCAGGCCCGGCCCCGTCGGAACCGTCACAGCGCCATTCTCTATCGCCATGGCGCCTTCCGCGATCAGGGGATCGTCGCCCAGCACGCCCACGCCGAAGACGAACTCCGCCGCGCCGAAGGTGCGGGCCGCCGGGACCGAGGCGCAGAAATGCGCGGCCGCCGCCGCTTCGAGTTGGGAGGCGACCGCCAGCCCTCCGCAATTGATGCCGATGCCGTGCGCCTCGCCCAGCGCCGCGATCTTGCGGGCGGGGGTCAGGCCGCCGACCTTGTAGAGCTTGATGCAATATACATCCGCCGCCGCCGCATCCGCGATGTGGGCCGCGTCCTGGAGCGTGAACAGGCTTTCGTCGGCCATGATGGGAACGCCGCCCGCCTTGGCCCGGATCGCGGCCATGGCGCGCAGATCGGCCCGCTCCACCGGCTGTTCGCAATAGCCCACATCCATGTGGCGCAGGGCGTTGAGAGCCGACACCGTGTCCGCCGCCGTCCAGCCGGTATTGGGATCGACGCCGATCATGATGTCCGGCCCGACCGCCGCCCGCACCCGTTCGAAATTGGCGACGTCCGTCCGCCAGCCGCCCTTGCCCGCCGCCTTCAGGCACAGCACCCGGATGCCGAATTCCTCGACGGCGCGGCGGGCGTCCGCGACCATCTGCGCGGGATCGTCATAGAGGCTGACCGACCATTCCAGCGGGATCGCGGCATTGGCCCGCCCGCCGATCAGCGCGTGGATGGGCAGGCCCACCGCCTTGCCGAATGCATCGTGCAGCGCGATGTCGACCAGCGCCCGCGCCGCCGGATTGCCCGCCAGCCGCGATGTCAGCAGGCCGTCGATCGATTCCAGGTCGCACACCCGCTTGCCGATCAGCAGCGGTCCGTAGATGTCCCTGATCGCGCCGATCACGCTATGCACCGTATCGGCGACGAAATGGCCGGGGCTGATCGGACGGATCTGGGCGATGCCGGTCACGCCCTCCGCATGGATCTTGAGCAGGACGGGCTTGCCCAGCAACTGGTCCGAAGGCCCGGTGTCGTAGCTGCCGCTGGAGAATGTGCGCTTCAGCCGGACCGGCAGTTCGGTGACGTGCAGTTCTATCCTCTCGATGCGCATCATGCGGCCGCCCGGCTGTCGTTGCGCCATTGCGCCAGCACGATGTCGGCGCCCCGTTCCCCGAGCGCGATGGTCGGCGCATTGGTGTTGGACGAGGGAATGGTCGGGAAGATGGAGGAATCGATCACCCGCAAATTGCCGACGCCGCGCACCCGCAGTTGCGGATCGACCACCGCCTCCGCATCGGTCCCCGCCTTGCAGCTTCCGACGATATGCCAGGTGGTCTGCGTCGTTTCCCGGATATAGTCGATGATCTCCTCATCGGTGACGGTGGCGTCACCGGGCCGCGTCTCCCGCACGATCATCGCCCGCATCGCGGGATGGGAGGCGACGTTCCGCACCGCCTTGATCCCCGCCAGCAGCACGCCGACATCATGCGGATCGTCGCAATATCTGGGGTCGATCTTCGGATAGGCGACGGGATCGGGCGACTGGATATGCGTCCAGCCGCGCGAGCGGGGCCTGAGGCCCATGACGCCCACGGTAAAGCCCGAATGCGCGTCCAGCCCGTCCTGCGGCCTGCGCGCGTAGCGATCCTTGCCGGAAAAGGGCTGAAGCTGAAGCTTCAGGTCGGCGCGCGGTTCATCGGGGGAGCTGCGCATCACGATATGCGCCACCGCCGAGCAGATCGACAACAGCCCCTTGCCGAACAGCGCGAATTTCAGGCCTTCCTTCACCTTCACCGTCGGGCGCTGCAAGGCGTCGTTGATGGTGATCGGCCTGGTGCATTCGAATGTCAGGCGGGTATTGGGATGGTCCAGCAAATTCTCGCCCACGGCGGGCATGTCCCTGATCACCTCTATTCCATATTCGCGCAGCAGCGACGCATTGCCGATGCCGGACAGCTCGAGCAGCTTGGGAGACTGGACCGGGCCTGCGGACAGGATCACTTCCTTGCGGGCGTCGATGCGCGTCAGTTCATTGCCACGCCGGACCTCCACACCCGTAGCCACGCCGTTTTCGATGATCACCCGCGTCACCAGAGCGTCGACCATCACGTCCAGATTGGGACGGCCCCGCGCCGGCTTCAGATAGCCGACCGCCGAAGAGGAGCGGAAACCGCGCCTGGTCGAATATTGCAGATAGGACGCGCCCTCATAATGGCCGTCATTATAATCCTCGACATAGTCGAACCCGGCCTGGCAGCCCGCTTCCACGAAAGCATCGGCCAGCGCGTCGAAATGCTTGAGGCTGGTGACGCCGATCGGCCCGTCATGGCCGCGCACCGCCGGATCGCCCTGGCGGTAGCTTTCCATCCGCTTGAAATAGGGCAGCATGTCGGACCAGCCCCAGCCCGGCAGGCCCAGCGCCGCCCAACTGTCGAATTCCGCCGGATCGCCGCGGACATAGACATTGCCGTTGATCGAGCTGGAGCCGCCCAGCACCCGCCCCCGCGTCCATAATTGGGTGCGGTTCTTGAGCGCGGCCTGCGGTTCGGTGATGAAGGGCCAGGTGTGATTGGGGTCCTTCAGCAGGTTCACGACCATCAGGGGTATGTGGATGCTGATGCTGCTGTCGCGCCCGCCCGCCTCGATCAGCAGCACCCGTTCCCGGCCATCCTCCGACAGACGATTGGCAACCGCGCATCCGGCCGACCCCGCACCCACGACGATGAAATCATAAGGCCCTTCGTTCCGGCCAGCCCTTGCGTTCACGCTGCATCCCTCATCGATATTCTGGTTGGCCGGACATTATGGCCGGGTAGCATGCAATACAATATAATCGCGGAGGAGCAGCATATCGTTATCGCATGCCGAAACTGTCGGCGCCGGTCAGGACTGGGGCTTCACCGTCACCGGCGTGCGCCAGATCTCGCCCTTTTCCGCCTCCGTCACGTAAAGATAGCCGTCATGGATGGTGAGGTTCGTCGTCCAGCGGCCGGCTTCCTTCGGCAACTTCATATAGCCGAGCGTGAAGCCGTCCATATCGGCCACGCCCACCGCCCCGGCCAGGAATTCCGCCCAATAGAGCCGCCCGTCCGCGTCCATGGTCATGCCGTCCGGCCCGATCCCGCCATCGGTATGCGCCAGAATATAGGGGCCGCGCTTGCTCTGCGCATTGGCGACCGACGGCATGGTCATGATCGCCTTCGCGCCGTAGAGGCCGATATTGACGAACTTGCCGTCGGGCGTAAGCGCGACGCCATTGGGATAGGGCAGCCTGTCCGCCAATATCCTGGCCGAACGGGTGCCGGGCGCGAAATAGGCGACGCGCCCCACCCGGTCGAGATAATTGGAATTGTCCGCCAGCGTCACATAGATGCCGCCCTGTTCGTCGAAGACGAGGTCGTTGGCGACAAAGGATTTGCCTTCCACCCTGTCCGCGAAGACTGTGAGCGACCGGGACCGCGGATCATAGGTCAGGATGCCGCGCGCATTGTCCGTGATGAACAACCGCCCGTCCTTATGGAAGCGCGCGCCGTTGGGATTGCCCCCCGTGCTGAGCTGGGTGACGCATTGGCCGCCGACGACCTTGACGATTGCGCCGTTGAACAGGCTGACGGCCCAGATGTCGCCATTGCCGTCGAAATTGATCCCTTCCAGAAACTGGCCGCAGGTGACGAGCTTTTCGAACCGGCATTCGCCGCATATGTCCTTCAGGGTCGAAGCCTGCACGGCCATGGCGCCGGTCATCGCGACGGCGCAGCCCAAAAGCTTCATCAATTTCCGGATTGCCATTCCACCTCTCCCATGCTCCGCTGTCCTGCGCGCATTTCCGATGCGAAATCATCCGGATCGAGGGGATCGAAGGCCAATATCCAAACGGCATTCAGGAGAAGCGCTGCTTATGGTGGAACCGGGGGGCACCATAAGCTTCCGTTATTCTCGCTCACCGGAAACATATTGGAGGGCATAGCGTCGGCGGGCTAGGACTGTGCCAAAGGCGGGAGGATGACATTGGCTGAGCGGCAGGATTACGACCTTTTCATCGGCGGGCAGTGGGTGCCGCCGGAAATGAACGAGCGCTTTCCCACCGTCAATCCGTTCGACCAGAATGTCTGGGCGACAATCTCGCAAGCCGGTCCGTCCGACGTCGCCGCCGCCGTCGCCGCCGCCCGGGAGGCCTTCGAACGGCGCTGGCGCGGGGTGCCGGGGGTGGAGCGCGCCCGGCTGATGCACCGCCTGGCCGACCTGATCGACCGCGACGCCGACCGGCTGGCCAGGCTGGAGTCCACCGACAATGGCAAGGTGATACGCGAAACCCGATCGCAGATGCGCTTCTGCGCGCGGGTCTTCCGCTTCTTCGCGGGCTATGCCGACAAGATATTCGGCAAGGTCATTCCCGTCGACCGGTCCGACATCTTCGACTATGCGACGATGGAGCCGCTGGGGGTGATCGGCGTCATCACGGCATGGAATTCCCCCATCGCGCTGCTGGCGAACAAGGTGCCGGCGGCTCTGGCGGCGGGCAATGCGGTGGTGGTGAAGCCGTCCGAGCATGCGTCCGTCACCACGCTGGAATTCGCGCGGCTGGTGGAGGAGGCGGGATTCCCCAAGGGCGTGTTCAACGTCGTCACGGGGGACGCGCGTACCGGAAGGGCGCTGGTGGAAGGCGGCGGGCTGGACAAGATCAGCTTTACCGGCAGCAGCCATGGCGGGCGGGAAATCGCCGCCGCCGCCGGGCGCAACCTGACGCCCGTGATCCTCGAACTGGGCGGGAAATCGCCCAACATCATCTTCGAGGATGCGGACCTGGGCAAGGCGACCGTGGGCGCGCTGGCGGGCATTTTCGCGGCGACGGGGCAGACCTGCATCGCCGGGTCGCGCCTGCTGGTCCAGCGGTCGGTCCATGACGGCGTGGTGGAAGAACTGGCGCGCCGGGCGGCGAATATCCGGCTGGGCGATCCGCTCGATCCCGCGACGGAGATGGGCACGGCGGCCAACCGGCCGCAGTTCGACCGCATCCTGTCGTTCATCGAGTCCGCGAAGGCGGACGGCGCGCGGCTGATCACCGGGGGCGAAGCGGCGCGCGACGGCATTCTGCGCGACGGGCTGTTCGTCAAGCCCACCATCTTCGCGGACGTCGACAACCGCATGCGCGTGGCGCAGGAGGAGATTTTCGGGCCCGTGCTCTCCATCATCCCCTTCGATACGGAGGAGGAGGCGATCGCCATCGCCAACGACCAGAGCTTCGGCCTGGCGTCGGGCATCTGGACGCAGAGCCTGAACCGCATGCACCGCGTTTCCGCCGCGCTCCGCACCGGCATGGTGTGGGTCAACACCTATCGCGCCGTGGCCGTGCAGACGCCCTTTGGCGGGGTGAAGGACAGCGGCTTCGGCCGCGAGCGCGGCGAAGAGGGGTTGAAGGAATTCCTGACCACGAAGAATGTGATGATCAACCTGTCCGAAAGCGAGCGGGACCCGTTCCAGGTGCAGACCTGAACGGCAGAAGAGGATGAGCCGATGTGCGATCAATGCCCCAAGGCGCCGGATGGCTGGATAGGCTGGCTGGACCTGCCGGCAAGCAGGCCGGTCCAGCCCGCCGGTCCCTGGGTCGACCTGACCCATGATGTCGGCCCGGACATGCCCTGCGCGTCGATCTTTCCGAGGCCCAGCTTCGGCAAGCTGCGTTCGCTGCCCCAGGACCCGTTCAACGTCACCGACATCCACATGGTCGCGCATGCCGGGACGCATGTCGACGCGCCGCTGCATTATTTCGAGGACGCGCCCGACATGGCGTCGATCCCGCCGGAGCGGCTGAGCGGCGAAGGCGTCGTCTGGCGCATCGAAAAAGGGCCGGACCAGATCATCTCCGTCGCGGAGCTTGAGCAATGCCGCCCGCTCCTGCAGGCGGGCGACATATTGGCGGTGGACACCGGCTGGGCCGCCCGCTTCGGCACGCCGGACTATGAACGGCATCCGAGCTTCAGCCCCGAAGCCGCGACATGGCTGCTGGAAAGGCGCATCAAGATGCTGGCCTGCGACTTCGCGACGCCCGACCTTGTCTATCATCTTCGGCAACCCGGTTTCGACTGGCCGGTCCACCGCACGCTGCTCGCCAACGGCATATTGATCTGCGAGCATTTGACCGGGCACGCCGCCTTCGCCGGGGATCGGGTCGAGTTCCTGTTCGGCGCCCTGCCCATCGCCGGAGGCGACGGTTCGCCAGCGCGGGTGCTGGCCCGCAGGATCGCCCGAGCCGGTGTATAGCGGGGACCGGTATCTGGCCGACGCGCTTGCGGCCTGCGGCGCGACTCATTTCTTCCATGTCCCGTTGCTGCTGCCCGGGGCGGTCAAGGCGATGCAGGCTGCCGGGGTCCTGCCCGTCGTCGCCCATGGCGAGAAGGCGGCCGCCTATATGGCGGACGGCTATGCGCGGGCTTCGGGCCGGATCGGCCTGTGCGGGGCGCAGCAGATCGGCGCGGCCAATCTGGCCGCCGGATTGCTGGACGCGTTGATGGCGCGATCCCCGGTGCTGGCGCTGACCGGCGGCAGCACCGCCGCCACCCGCGACCGCAACCAATATCAGGAGGTCGACCAGCAGCCCATTTTCGCCGGGCTGACCAAGATGACGTCGCGCATCGACCTGGTCTCGCGCCTGCCCGACATGCTGGGCCAGGCCATGCGGGTGGCGACCGGCGGCGCGCCCGGCCCGGTCCATCTGGAACTGGCGGGCTTCACCGGCGCAGTGCTGAACGATCCGATGGACCCTGCGCCCCTGCCCGATCCGGCCTTCGCTTCATGCCCGGCGGTCCGCCATGCCGCGCCCGCCGCCGACATCCGCCGCGCCGCCGACCTGCTGCGCCATGCCATGCGTCCCGTCGTCATCGCTGGATCGGGCATCCGCGCGAGCGGCGCGCAGGAAGCGCTGGCGGCCTTTGTGCGGCGGCACGGGCTGCCCCTCGCCACCTCGCTCGACGCCAAGGCGGTGTTGCGGGAAAGCGATCCGCTCTCGCTCGGCGTCTGCGGCATCTATTCGCGGGAAGCCGCCAACCGGGCGGTGAGCGAGGCCGATCTGGTCCTTTTCGTGGGGACCATGGCGGGCAGCATGACGACCACCGGCTGGAAGGTGCCCCAACCCGGCATCGCCGCGATCCAGATCGACGTGGACGCCCGCGAACTGGGCCGCAACTATCCGTTGCAGGCCGCGCTTTGCGGCGATCCGAAAACCATATTGGAACAATTTTCCGCTGCGCTGACGGACATGCCGGTACGGCGGGACTGGCTGCGGCATGTGGAAGAATTGCGCGCGGACTGGACGCAGGCGGCGGCGCCGGCCGAAATGTCGGACGCCCTGCCGATCCGTCCCGAACGCCTGTGCCGCATCCTGTCGGAAGAACTGCCGGAAGGCGCGCTTCTGGTGGTCGACACCGGCCATGCCGCCGCCTGGGCGGCGCGCCACATCTATCTCGACCGGCGCGGGCAGGGCCTGCTGCGCGCCGCCGGATCGCTCGGCTGGTCCTATCCCGCCTCGCTCGGCGCCAAATGCGCGCAGCCCGACCGGCCCGTCCTGTGCTTCACCGGCGATGGCGGGTTCCTGTACCATATGAGTGAAATGGAGACGGCGCGGCGTTACGGCATCAACACCGTCACGATCGTCTCCAACAATAACGGCCTCAGCCAGGAAAAGCCGGTCTGGGCCGACAATGCCGACCATGATCATCACTGGCGCTTCTCCCCGGTCGACTATGCCGCCGCCGCGCGCGCGTTCGGCTGCAAATCCTGTCGGGTCGAGCGGCCGGGCGAGTTGGGCCCCGCGCTGCGATCCGCCATCAAGGAGGATGCGCCTGTCATCGTGGAGGTCATGACCGACATATTGGCGCTGCATCCGCCCGCCTGGACGCCCTCCGATCCGGCCCGGTTCTATTAGGTGGATTGGCTGCGTTCCGAAGAGGCTGGATGACTGATTTTTGGTGGAAAGCGGACATTCCCCCTCCCGCAGGCGGGAGGGGGTTAGGGGGTGGGCTGGCGCGACATCAGCGTGAATTTTCAACGGCTAAGCTGGAAGCTCGCTGCGCTCGCGCCCACCCCTAACCCCTCCCGCCTGCGGGAGGGGAATGTCTTGGATTGGCCAATAGGCGTTCATTTCGGTCTGTCCTGCTCCGCACGCGGCACATGGCCGCTCATGGCCGATCCGGCATCCGGGGCGAAGCGCCGGTTCACGAAGAAAGCCGACAGCGAGATCAGGGCCACGGCGACCAGTGCGGCGGCAAAATCCTCCCGGTGGGGCGTGGCCGATCCGCGGACGGCCATGCTCGCCTGGATCGCGACGGAGGCGGTGCAGATGCCCAGCGACAGCAGCAATTGCTGGAATGTGGAATAGAGGCTGGACGCACGGCTGATCCGCGCCGCCTCCACGCCTTCATAAGCCACCGTGTTGTAGACCGAGAACTGAAAGGACATGAAAAAGCCCGCCAGCGTCAGGACCGCCATCGTCAGCGGCACCGGCCAGTCCGCCCGGAACGCCGCCGCCAGCCCGTAGCAGAGCGAGGACAGCAGGCCGTTCACGATCAGGCTGCGCCGGAAGCCCAGACGGCGCAGCACCGGGGAAACGATGGCCTTCGACACCAGCGATCCCACCGCCGTGGCGAGCATGATCGCCCCGCTCACCGCCGCGCTGAAGCCGAATCCCACCTGGAACATCAGCGGCAGCAGGAAGGGCTGCGCGCCCTGGGTGATGCGGGTCAGCGATCCGCCGATCAGCGACAGGCGGAAGGACCGGTCGCGCAGCACGGTGAGGTCCAGCAGCGGATCGGGCCGGCGCGCCGCATGGCGGACATAGGTTCCGGCCATCACGCCCGCGACGGCGAGCAGCAGCAAGGCCTGCCCCAGCCGCCCCGGCTGGCTCGCGCTTTCGCACCCGAGCAGCAGGGTACCGAGGCCGGCGGCGCAGATCAGGAAGCCCGGAATGTCTGCCCGTCCGGGCGCATCGGCGCGGCCATTGTCGATATGGAGGGAGATGGCGGCGATCCCCGCCAGCCCGACCGGCAGGTTGACGTAGAATATCCAGCGCCAGTCCAGATGGGTGACGATCAGCCCGCCTATGGGCGGCCCCAGCATCGGGCCCAGCAGCGCAGGCGTGACCAGCCAGGCGGTCGCTGAAACCAGATCCTGCCTGCGCGTGACGCGCAGCAGGGCGATCCGCCCCACCGGGGTCATCATCGCCCCGCCCGCGCCCTGCACGAAGCGGGCCATGCCCATCTGGGCTGCCGATGTCGAAAAGGCGCAGAGCAGCGAGCCCGCCATGAAGACCAGTATCGCCGCCCGCAATACCGACCGCGCGCCGAACCGGTCGGCCAGCCGGCCGCTCAGCGGGATGAAGGCCGCCACCGCCAGCAGATAGGCGGTCAGGACCAGACCGAGGGCATTGACCGGTTCCCGGAAGTCCCGCGCGATGGTGGGCAGCGCGGTGGTCAGCACGGTCGCGTCGATCTGCTCCATGATCATGGTGCTGGCGACGATCAGCGCGACGACGCGGTAATTGCCCCGGCTGGAACGATCTGCGGATGGAGCGGCCGTGCAGCCGCCGCTCATGCCCCCTGCGATGCCATGAGGCCGTCTTCCGGGAGGCAGAGGGGCGCCCGCATCACGGCTTCGGGCTGGTGGACGGGGGTATCGATCCCCTCCATCCGCGCCTTGATCTGAAGGGCGAGATGCAGCGAGTGGAAGCGCGACTGGGCCAGATTGCCGCCATGGAACCACAGCCCCTCCTGCCGGGTCGGCTTCCACATGTTGCGAAGCTCCCCCTCCCAGGGACCGGGGTCCATGGCGGTGCCCGATCCCAGGCCCCAGCAGCGGCCCACCTTTTCAGCGACCTCCCGGGAGATCAGCATCTCGGCCCAGCCGTCCATCGGGCCGTAGCCGGTCGCGTAGATGATCGCGTCGGCCGCCACCTCGCTGCCGTCGGTCAGCACCAGGCCGCCGGGGGCGATGGAGGCGACGCCGACGCCGCTCCGCACCCTGACCTCTCCGTCGCAGATCAGGTCGGAGCCGCCGACATCGATATAATAGCCCGAGGCGCGGCGCATATATTTGCCCGCTATGGCCGTCCCGTCCTCCCCGAAATCGAACTGGAAGCCGGATGCCGCCAGCCGTTCGTAGAAGGCCGCGTCCTCCCGGCGTATGCGGTCGCAATTATGGCGGTCCATCGCTTCCTTCAGGCGGAAGGGCGTGGATGCGGTGATCAGGTCGGCCCGGTCGGTATCGATCCCTGCCGCGATCCCCTTCTCCGAATAGGGGCCTTCTTCGGAAATGCGGCGCAGCGCGCTCGCCTTGATGACGGTGGTGGGCGACCGCTGGATCATCGTGACCTTCGCGTCGTTCGACCAGAGGTCGACGCAAATGTCGTGCGCGGAGTTGTTGGAACCCACGACCACGCAGGCCTTGCCGGCAAAGGCCGCGCCATCCGCATATTGGCTGCTATGGCACTGCACCCCGCGAAAGCTGTCCGCGCCGGGGAAGACGGGCATGTTGGCGATGCCCGACAATCCGGTGGCCAGCACCAGCTGCGCCGGGCGCAGGACCATTTCCCGCCCCGCCCGGTCGACCGTCACCGTCCAGCGTTTCGCGGCTTCGTCATAATGCGCCCTGGTGCAGCGGGTGGAGCCCCAGAAGTCCAGTTCCAGCACCCGGGCATACATTTCCAGCCAGTCGCCCATCTTGTCCTTGGCGGTATAGACCGGCCAATGGTCCGGGAACGGGATATAGGGCAGATGGTCGATCCAGACCGGATCGTGCAGGTAGAGCGACTTGTAGCGGCTGCGCCAGGCATCGCCCGGCTTTTCCAGCGCGTCGACGATGAGGGTCGGGACGCCGAGCCGCTTCAGCCGCGCGCCCAGCGCCAGCCCGCCCTGGCTGCCGCCGACGACCAGGCAATAGGGCTGCACCTCCGTCCCCAGCGTCCGGGCGGTCGCGGCCCGCGCCTCCGACCAGGTTTCCCGGTCCTTGATGGCGCGATGGACGACGCCCTCCGGCCGGCGACGCCCGCCCGGCTCCTCAAAGCCCTTGAGTTCCTGCAGGGCGGTGAGCAGGGTGAAGCACCGGCCGTCCTTCAGCCGGACATGGCCCTTGCCCCGGCCCGCGCCGGTCTCGAAATCGAACCAGCCTTCGATCAGCCCGTCCCTTTCGGCGGCGCCGCCTTCCGGGCGCGCGGTGAAGGGGAGGACGGGATCGGCCTGCGCGTCCAGCATTTTACCGATGGCCTCGCGCCCCTCCATCGTCGCGATGTTCCAGGTGAAGGCGACCAGATCGCGCCAATAGCATTCGTCGGGCGCGAAAAGAGCAAGGACGGCGCCGGTGTCGCGGGCAGCCAGCGCGGCCTGAAATCCGTCGAGCCAGTGTTCCAGCGCCCGGTCATGCTGTCCGCTCTTCACCTTCTGCTCCTCTTCCGCCCCGCGCACGGCGGCCCCTCAACCTGCCATCTTCGGTGGCAAAATCCCATCGGCGGAAAAAATAAGTATTCTGGCGCGAGTATAACCAAAGGTGATCGGACAGGGCGTCATGCCCTATTCTATGTTCTTGTGAGAGAGCGGCGGGAAGGCATCCCCCGCTGCGACAATAGCGCCGGCAGGGACAGGACGACGGAATTGGCGATGACATCCGAAGAAAAGATCATGCTGACCCAGCTCCTGCTCGCCAATGCGACGGACTATTGGTATGAGGTGGACGTCAATGGCGGTCTGGACACCCGCGACTATTATCTGGAGGACGCCACCTTCTTCAACCTGAAGGGGCGCGAGGCGATCCATCAGTTCTACGTCTGGCGGCAGAGCCGGGGGCCGCGCGTCAACCGCCATGTCATCGCGAATTTCCGCGCCGAGCTGATCGAGCCCGGATTGGCGCGCACGAACAATGTCATGATGCTGTTCGCCGGGGACGGGACGCCGGTGCTGCCCTCCCACGCGCCGATCCAGATCGCGGAGCAGATCGACCATCTGCTGCTGTGCGAGGATGGCCGCTGGCGTTTCCGCACGCGGGAATTCGTCAACCTGTTCAAGAGCGACACGCCGACCACCGTGCCGCCGCGTGCGTGGTATGAGAAATGGAGTCCCGGCAGCCTGAAGGATTGATGCGACGAGTGCGGGTGCGGGCGGAATGCGGGCGAAGGACGGTCAGTGAAGCGCGAACAATGTTTCATCGCGGGTGAATGGGTCGGCAATGGGGAGTGGATCGCGGTCGACAATCCGGCGACGGGCGGGATCATCGGCCGCGTTCCGGCGCTGGGGCGGGAGGAGAGCCGGCGGGCGATAGAAGCGGCGGCCATGGCCATGCCCGCCTGGGCGGCGCGCCCGGCCGGCGAAAGGGCCGCGATCCTGCAACGCATCGCCGCCCTGATGCTGGAGCGCGCCGACGATCTTGCCGCCCTGCTGACCGAGGAACAGGGCAAGCCGCTGGCGGAGGCGAAGGGCGAGATCGCCTATGCCGCGTCCTTCTTCCAATGGTTCGGGGAGGAAGCGAAGCGCGCCTATGGCGACATCATTCCCGGTCCCATGCCGGACAGGCGCATCATGGTGCTGAAGCACCCGGTGGGCGTCGTGGCCGCGATCACCCCCTGGAACTTCCCCGCCGCCATGGTCGCGCGCAAACTGGCCCCGGCGCTTGCGGCTGGGTGCGGGGTGGTGCTCAAGCCTTCGGAACTCACGCCCTTCACCGCATTGGCGATAGCGCAGATCGCTGACGAGGCGGGCGTGCCCCGGGGGCTTCTCAACGTCGTGACCGGCGACGCGCGGGAGATCGGGGCCGAAATGACGGGCAATCCCGTGGTCCGCAAGATCAGCTTCACCGGATCGACGGCGGTCGGGCGGCTGCTGATGGAGCTGGCGTCCCGCAGCATCAAGAAACTCAGCCTGGAACTGGGCGGCAACGCGCCCTTCATCGTCTTCGACGACGCCGATCTGGATGCGGCCGTCACGGGCGCGATCCAGTCCAAATATCGCAATGCAGGCCAGACCTGCGTCTGCGCCAACCGCTTCTATGTCCAGGCGGGCGTCTATGACGCCTTTGCCGGGAAGCTGGCCACCGCCACCGCGAAACTGCGGGTCGGCGAAGGGACCCGCACCGGCGTGGACATCGGTCCCCTGATCGACGAACGGGCCGTCGCGAAGGTCCAGCGGCACGTTGACGATGCCGTGGCGAAGGGCGCGCGGATCGTGCTGGGCGGCGGTCCCGCCCCCGACGGCCCGCGCTTCTTCACCCCGACGATCCTGCGCGACGTGAAGCCGGGCATGCAGGTGCTGGAGGAGGAGACCTTCGGCCCCCTGGCGCCACTGGTGAAGTTCGATGACGACGCCGAAGCCATCGCCCTTGCCAATGACAGCGAATTCGGACTGGCCGCCTATTTCTACGCGCGCGACGTCAACCGCATCTGGCGCGCGGCGGAAGGCATCGAATCCGGCATTGTCGGCATCAACACCGGCCTCATTTCGACCGAAGTGGCGCCCTTTGGCGGCGTCAAGCAATCGGGCATCGGCCGGGAGGGGTCGCGTTACGGGCTGGATGATTATCTGGAGCTGAAATATCTCTGCCTGTCTCTTGCTTGAACCGGGGCCGCATTTGTGAGAGACAGGTTTGTGACCGGTACCAAATCGCTTTCGGGGCCAAGGCCCCGCGCAATTGACAGGAGAAGATGATGTCCAGTCATTCGACCATGTTGGACAGGAACGATATGCTGACATGCACGCCGGTCCATCCCCATTTCGCCGCGCGGGCGGAGGGGATCGACCTGCGCCGGCCGCTGACGGAGGAGCAGAAGGCGGCGGTCAAGGGCGCGATGGACCGTTATGGCGTGGTCGTCTTCCCCAACCAGATGATGAGCGACGACGAACAGGCCGCCTTCGCCGAACAGTTCGGCACCATCGAGGAGACGCCGACGCTGGTTGACCAGGAACGACGCCGCATCGCCAATATGAAGATCAACGACATCTCCAATCTGGGCCCGGACGGCCGGATTTGGGGCGCGGACGACCGGCGGCGCATGTATAATCTGGGCAATCTGCTGTGGCACAGCGACAGCAGCTTCAAGCCGACGCCGGCCTATTGGTCGATGCTCCAGGCCCGCGTCATCCCGCCGGTCGGCGGCGCCACCGAATATATCGACACCCGCGTCGCATGGGACCATCTGCCGGACGAACTCAAGGCCATTGCAAAGGACCTGATCGCCTGTCATTCGCTGATCTATTCCCGCGAGCAGATGGGTTTCGACGCATTCAGCCCGGAGGAGGTCGAACGGTGCACGCCGGTGCCGCAACGGCTGGTGCGGCTGCACAGGGAATCCGGGCGGCTTGCCCTCTACCTCTCCGCCCATATCGGCGCCATCGAGGGCTGGCCCCGTCCCGAAGCCATGGCGCTGATCCGGGAACTCACCGAATTCGCGACCCAGCGCCCGTTCGTCTATGCGCATCAATGGGCGGTCGGGGACCTCGTCATCTGGGACAATCGCTGCACCATGCATCGCGGCACGCGCTATGACGACAAGAAATATCCGCGCGACATGCGCCGGGTGACGCTGGAGGACAGCGCCCCCACTTTGGAACAGCCGATCTGATAAAGCCGATCTGGCAGGGCATGCGCCCGGAAGGAAGACAGAATGACCGTTGGAACGGTAAGCGAGGCCATTGTCGCCCGCCTCGCGGAAAAGGGCGTGCGCTTCATCTTCGGCGTGCCGGGGGGCGAGTGCAATCTGGACTTCATCGCCGCGGCGGAGAAGCAGGGCATGCGCTTCATCCTGACGCGGACGGAGACGTCGGCGGCGATGATGGCCTGCGTCACCGCCGAAATCACCGGAGCGCCCGGCGTGGCGATGACGACGCGGGGGCCGGGCCTTGCCGCCGCCGCCAATGGCGTCGCCTATTCCGATCTGGATCGTGCCGCGATGCTGCTGATCGCGGACGGCTATGAAGACGACCAGGCCTATATCAGCCATCAGCGGATCGACCAGACGGCGATATTGGCGCCGATGCTGCGCGCTTCCTCCAATCTGCGGAACGGCGATCCCATGGCGGAGGTCGACCGGCTGATCGACGCCGCCATGGGCAATCCGCCGGGCCCGGCCTATCTGGAGGTCGCCGGTTCCTTCATCCGCCGCCGGGCCGAAGCGGCGCCCGCCCCCCTTTCCGCGACCCGCCTTCCCGCAGCCCGCCTTCCCGCGCCGGGCCCATCCGCGCTGGCGGAGGCGAAGAGGCTGGTCGCCGCGGCCCGCCGTCCCATCCTGCTGGCGGGGCTTCAGGCGCGGTCTCCGGATGGAACCGCCGCCTTGCGCGCCTTTGTCGCGGCGACCGGCTGTCCCGTCCTCACCACCTACAAGGCGAAGGGGGTGGTGTCGGAAAATGCGCCGCTCGGGCTGGGCCTCTACGCCAATGGCGTGCCCGAACAGCCGTTGATCAGGTCGGCCGACCTCATCATCCTCTACGGCTTCGATCCGGTCGAGGGACCGCCGCAGCCCTGGCGCTATGGCGCTGTTCCGACGGTCGAACTCACCAACCACGCCTATGAGCATCCGCTGTTCGCGCCGACCGCATCCGTGGTGGGCGACATAGCCGCTTCCATCGCCGCCCTGCACGATGCGACGGACAGCAGCGGGTGGGAGCCGGGAGAGCTGGCGCGGCGCAAGGAAGCATTATGGGCGGCGGCGCAGATTTTCGGCGGCAGCGGCATTTCCCCGGCGGCGCTGGTCCGCGCGGCGCGTCAGGCGGTGCCGGCGGACAGCCGCATCACCATCGACGCGGGCGCGCATATGCTGCCGGTGCTGCATATGTGGCGGTGCGACGAACCCAACCAGTCCCTGATCTCGCGAGGGCTTTCGACCATGGGCTTCGCCATTCCTGCGGCCATCGCCGCCAGCCTGGCCGATCCGGGCCGCACCACCGTGGCCTTCACGGGGGACGGCGGCGCGATGATGTGCCTGGGCGAACTGGGCACCGCCGTGCAGAGCGGCGCAAAGCCTGTCGTCGTCCTGTTCAACGACTCCTGCCTGACATTGATCGGGGCCAAGCAGCGGCGGCGGCAACTGGCTCCGGCGGGGGTGGATTTTTCCCACACCGATTTTGCGCAGGTGGCCGCCGGTTTCGGCTGGCACGCCCGCCGGGTCGATGAGGAAGGCGGACTGGCCGGAGCCTTCGCCGATGCGCTGGCGAGCGGGCGTCCGGCGCTGATCGACGTGACGATCGATCCGGCGACCTATGACGATCAGATTCTGGCTATTCGGGGATAGGAACCGGGCGGTTCGGGTGGGGGCGTGCCTCTAAAGGCTTGGTTTTCCTTTGGGGCACGCCCCCACCCTCAGTCCCCTCCCCTGAAGGGGAGGGGAAGAGCCGACATCGCGGCTGCGATCTGGTCGGATGGCCTCTTCTCACCCGGCCAGATAAGCGCCGTCCACCGGGATGATCGCCCCCGAAACATAGCGCGCCGCGTCCGAGGCGAGATAGACCGCCGTTCCTGCGATCTCGTCCGGCTGTCCCTGGCGGCGCAGCGGCGTCCTTGCGAGGATGGCGGCTTCGCGGTCGGCCGTCTTTTCCCGGTCCGGAACCAGCGTGGTTTCGATGAAGCCGGGGGCGATGGCGTTGACCCTGATCCCCTCCCCGCCCCATTCGACTGCCAGCGCCCGGGTCAATTGCATCACCGCGCCCTTGGACGCGGCATAGGCCGCCGCATTGGGCGCGGCGACGAAGGAGCGGATGGAGGCGAGGTTGATCACCGACCCCCGGGTGGCGCGAAGCTGCGGATGGAAGGCCCGGCACATGTTGAACGGGCCGCCGACATTGATCGCCAGCGTGCGGTCCCATTTTTCCCGCGCGCCCGGCTCATCGATGCGGCCGGGGAAGATCACCCCGGCATTGTTCACCAATATGGAGACCGGGCCGACATCCCGCTCCAGCCGCGCCGCCAGCGTTTCGCATGCAGCGGCATCGGAAACGTCCAGACCGAAGGCGGTGGCCTGGCCGCCTGCGCCGGCGATGGCCCGCGCCGCTTCGGCGGCTTCCCCCTCCTGCACGTCGGTCAGCACGACATGGGCGCCCGCTTCGGCCAGCCCCCGTGCAATCGCCCGTCCAATGCCGCGCGCCGCGCCGGTCACAACGGCAATCCTCCCATCCAGCCGCATCTTCGATCCTTCCTGAAAAATAGGGCTTATGTCGTGATTTTTATGGTTGTTACCGGTATCGCATCCGCATAGTCTTTCGGCAAGCCCGAATAGCGGTTCAAACCATCGGCAGAGGAGATCATCATGGCAACGGAAGATTATGAGCGCGGACTGGCGTTGCGCAAGGAAGTGCTGGGGGCCGACTATGTCGAACGGTCCTTCGCCAATGCCGACGATTTCAGCCGTCCCATGCAGCAATTGTCGACCGAATATTGCTGGGGCAGGATATGGTGCCGGGAGGGATTGTCCAGGCGCGACCGCAGCCTGCTCAACATCGGCATGATCAGCGCGCTCAACCGGCCCCATGAGCTGAAACTGCATGTGAAGGCGGCGCTGACCAACGGCCTGTCCCGCGATGAGATACGCGAAGCATTGCTTCAGGTGGCCATTTATTGCGGCGTGCCTGCGGGGCTGGATTCGACGCGGATCGCGCGGGAAGCCTTTGCGGAAGTGGATCAGGCGGCGGAGTGAGGCGCGGGAATTCAGCCCGCCCCGGTGAAAGGTCAGCGGTCCGCTCCTTGGAGCATCGGGCAGAAAAGCCTGTCCTGGGCCTGTCGAAGGATGGGGCCGGTTTTCTGCCTGAAAGGATGGGGCAACGGAAAACCGGAGCGCGCGCTCTGGAGCAGATCCGATCCGGCTGCTTGGAAAACCCTCTAGGAACTGGCGCGCTGGACGATTTCGAAGCCCAGGTCGATGGTCGTCACCGGCATGGTGCGTTCCTCGATCCGGTCGAGGATCATCTGCGCGCTGCGCCGGCCGATCTCATATCGGGGTAGGCGCAGCGAGGTGATCGCCGGGCTGACGTGGCGCATCAGGTCGAGATCGTCGAAGCTGGCGATGGCGAGCCGGCCGGGCACCGCCCATCCCCGCCTGTCGCATTCCAGCAGCGCGCCGACGGCCAGCACGTCGCCCGCGCAGAACAGCGCGTCGGCGTCCGGCACATTCGCATCGATATAGGAAATGGCCTCCGTCCCGCCGCCGAAACCGCGGGAGACGGCGACCACATGCTTGCGGTCGGATTTCTGCCCGATCTCCGCCAGGGCGTCCTGAAAGCCGCGCTGGCGTTCGGCGGCGCGGGGATTGGCGGCCAGCCCGGCGAAGACGATCCGCCTGTAGCCGAGCCGCGCCAGGTGCAGCGTCATCGCCTTGGCGGCGGCGCGGTTGGAATAGCTGACCACCATGTCGACCGGATCGACCGGGAAATCGCCATTTTCCACCACCGGCGTGTCCGACGCCTTCAGCATCCTGACCGCCGTGGGCGAATGGTTGGTCGAATGCAGGATCAGCCCGCCCACGCGCTGCGCCAGGAAGGCAGCGATCACCTGCTCCTCATCCTCCGGATCGTCGGAGCTTTCCGCCACCATCAGATGATAGCCGAGCGGACGAAGCACGTCCGATATGCCCTTCACCGTCTGGGAAAAGATGGAGTTTTCCAGGCTGGGCAGGACGAGGCCGATGACGTTGGAGCGGCGCGACGACAGGCTGCGCGCCAGATGGTTGTGGACATAGCCCAGTTCCTGCACCGCCTCCAGCACGCGATTGCGCAGCGTTTCATTGACGGATTCCGGGCTGTTCAGCGCGCGCGACACCGTCATGCGGGAGACCTGCGCGCGCTCCGCGACGTCGCGCATCCGGATCGTCCCATTGGCTTTCTTCGATACCGGCAAGTGGCTCCTCGTTTCGCATCGTTTCATGCGGAGGGATGCACTCCGCAGATGGAAGCTCGTTACCGTAACTTGGCGGGGCGTGCCATGATAATCTGACGGCGTGCGCGGTCCCCCGCGCCGCGCAGGCCGTCAGTCCCCTTCAATCCTCCAGGCCCAGCAGCCGCAGCGCGTTGGTCGAGATCATCTTGCGGATGTCCTCGTCCGAATAGCCAAGGCCGATGCAATTGCGGATCACGCCCCGGAAGCCGTCGACCGGGCGGTCGTTGCCCACCTGCCCCAGGTCGGACGCCAATATGGTGCGGTCGACCGTCCCCGCCCTGATCAGCGCGTCCAGCTCCTCCGGCGGGAACATCGCCTGTTCGCGGCCGATCATCTGGATGAACATGCACAGCGAATGTTCGATATAGGCGCCCATCGTCACCAACTGCCTGATGTCGTCCAGCGAGGCGCCGATGATGAAGGTGGGATGGTTCACCAGCAGCCGCTTGACGCCGCGCTTCCGCGCTTCCTCGAACACCGGGAAGATTTCGGAGATATGGAGGTGGCCGCCGGACAGGATCACGTCATGTTCCGCGATGATGTCGAGTATCTCCTTCACCTCGTCCTTCAGCGCGCCGTTGGCGTCGAGCGGCGTCAGCGGATCGGGCGGCAGCAGCGGCTTGCTGGTGTGGGGGAAGCCCTTTTTCCGCTTCTGGTCCGCCTCGACATGGTTCTTCGAGGCGAAGGTCGGCATCCACACCAGCCGGGCGCCGAGGGCGATGCCGTGATCGACGGCATATTTGTTGAAGCCGCCGGTGGTGTTGTTGAGCGGCACGCCCGAAAACAACTGCACCTTCAAATGGCCGTGCGTCCGGTTGAGCAGTTCGGTGATCGGCGTGGCGGAATAATAATGATCCTTGATCAGCATGGCGCGGAAGCCCGCGTCCGCCGCATCCTGCAACGCCTCCATATGGTCGAGCGACCGGGGCATGACCGACGGGCCGCTATGGCAATGCATGTCGACCGCGCCGACCAGCAGGCTGGAAATCCGATCCTCCAACGCCTGATCCGCGACATTTTCGTCCAATAGTGAAACCATGTTCGCCTCTTTGCTTTCAGCGCCCCAACGCATTTCTCGTGTCGTCCATCAATCTGCGCGCCGCATGCGCGAACAGGGTCGTGTCGGCGCTGATCATGACGAAGGAATAGCCTGCCTCGCGGCAGCGCACCGCTTCCTCCGGCGTCTGCACGGCGGTGCCGCAGGGCACGCCCTTCGCCCTGGCGGCCGCCAGCACCTTCGCCTCCAGCCCGCGCAGGGTCGGGTGCGATCCGGGCAGGCCCGAACTCAGCGCCAGATCCCCGAAGCCGATGAACACGGCATTGAGCGCGGGGGCGGCCAATATGCCCTCGATCTGCTCCAATGCGCCCATATCCTCGATCTGCACGCCGCGCATGACATGGTTGCGCCCCCGCTCCAGATAGTCGGCCGCGCTGTCCAGCCCCCAGCGGGCCGCCCGCGAGGTATAGCCCATGCCCCGCGACCCCAGTGGCGGGAAGGCCATGGCCGCCGTCACATCCGCCGCGATCTCCGGCGTCTCCACCCGGGGGACCAGCAGCCCGTCTATGCCCGCGTCGAGCAGCCTCTGGACCGCGCCGCCGCTGCGGTCCGGCAGGCGGGCCATCGCGTAGAGCCCGACCGCCTGCGCCGTGGCGATGGCCTGATAAGCCGACTGGAAGCTGTGCGGCGCATGTTCCATGTCCACCACGGCGAAGTCGAAACCGGCATGGCCGATCAGTTCGACCGTCTCCAGCGAGGGAATTTTCGCCCAGGTGCCGACAAGGAATGCGTCCTTCGCCTTCAGCCGATCGATCAAGCTTGGTTTGCGATCCAAAACATCCCTCCTATTGCGCCGGCATCGGATAGTCGCTCTCGTTCAGCACCCATCCGGGCTTCAGCGAGAAGTCGAGGCGCGGCGGCGCGAAGATGTCGACCAGTTGATTGACGTCGGAATGCCAGGTGGAGGTGTGGATCACCTGCGCCGGGATCACCGTCACCGATGGCGAGTCCACCGCGGCATGGACATCGTCATGCCATTTGTTCATGTCCACGGCCCAGGGCCAGCGCATATGGTGCCGCCATTCCCCCTCCAGCGCGAGCGAACATTGTTCGAAATCGTCATGATGGTGCGGCGACACCCTGGTGAGATCGCGCGGTCCCTTCTGCCTGTTGGGGATGTTGAGCATGATCGTGGTGCAACGCCAGATGCGGCCGAACCGGCCGCCTTCGACCGGCACGTCGAGCGAATAGTGGCGGACCCTGTACCCGTCGGGCGGTTCCGGCCATGGCCGGAAGGGCGGGATGTTCGCATGCCGATCCGCATAGGCGTCCGCATTGGGGCATTTCGCCACCAGATCGGGCGACTGGGCGGAGAAGATGCGGACGACGCGCCCGCCCTTCTCCAGCACCAGCCGGCTGTCCCCCGGCGGCATGACGAACAGCGCATATCCCCCGCTCCGTTCGGTCCGGTCCCCCGCGGCGGCAATGGCGGGGGTGTCTTCATCGGGCAGCAGGACCATATATTCGTCCGCCTGCCCGGTCCGTTCGAAGACCGCGCCGGGCAGCGCCTCGCTATAGGCGATGACGAAATTCTGCCCCCGCACATACCAGCTTTTGCCGCGGGCATCCTCCTCCACCGGCGGATCGCGGTAGAACAGGCCATATTCCGCGTCGTAAAGCCGGTCCACCGGCGCGGCCCCGGCGGGCGAGCCAGCCAGTGTCGAACGAAGGTCGGTCTTGTCGTACATCGATTACCTCCAGTACCCGCCCCATATCGTCACCACCGCGTCCGCACCCCGATCTTGAAGAAACGCCCGATCGGATCGAAATGCAACGGATTGCCGATCAGCCGCAGTTCCTCCGGCTGGTCCTTGTCGAAGACATTGTTCACCGTGCCGAAAATCTCGAAGGACTCGTTGACCTTCAGCGTTCCCGTCATGTCGAGATAGAAGCGCGAGGAAATATGGTTCTCGCTGATGCTGTTGGGATCGTTGATGTCATAGCCGTCCTGTTCCGGCCCGATCTTGGTCGGGTCCAGCAGGGCGCGGGGAATGTAGCGCCCGTGGAAGGTCATGGACCAGGTCGGCCGCGAATAGGTGATCACCCCGTCCAGTTTCCAGCGCGGCACGCCCTGGATGTTCGTCACCGATCCGGCATTGCCGGTCCAGTTGTCGAGCTGGGTCTTCACCCCGGTCGCGTCGATGGTCGACAGGTCGATCACATAATTGCCGTTGACCTGGAAATTGAAGTTCCCGCCCAGAGCCGGCACCTGGAAGTCGGAGACGAGTTCCAGACCCTCCGCATGCAGCTTGCTGAGGTTCTGGAAATTGGAGAAGACGGTGTTGATCGACCCGTTCGGATTGAACTGGATCAGGTTGCAGAGCAGGTTCTTCTGCTTGCAGGCATTGGCGATCGCGGTGCCGGTCAGGGAGTCGATCGCGCCTTCCACCTTGATGTCATAATAGTCGATCGACAGGTTGAAGTTGCGGATGAAGGACGGCCTCAGCACCACGCCGGCGGTGAAGGTGTCGCCCTTTTCCAGGTTCAGTCCCGGATTGCCGCCCGTCACCACGAACTGGCTGGTCGTGCCGCCCACGAACGGATCGGGCAGCGGGAGCTGGATCGTCGTTGCGTTGGGGCTGGATTCGCGGGCGGATGGCGCCCGGATGTCGCGCGAGCGCGTCACGCGGAAGGTGATGTCGTCGATGGGGCGGTAGACCGCGCCCAGCTTCCAGGTGGTGGCGTCGCCGAAGGGATCGTAATGCGTCTGGCGGATCGCCCCGTCGACATCGAGCGACCGCCCCAGCGGAGAGTCCTTGAGCAGCGGGACGGCGACTTCCAGATAGCCTTCGACCACGCTGGTCTTCGTGAAGGGAAGCGCCGAGCCGTTGGCGGCGATGAACCGTCCCGCGGCCGTATTCGGATCGACCTCTCCCTCCGCCGTGTCGCGGCGCCATTCGCCGCCCAGCGCGAGTTTCACGTCGCCGGCCCAGGTGGAGAAGAGCGAGCCGCGCAGATTGACGGCGGCGGCGTGCTGTTCGAACCGGCGGGTCTGCCATTCGGGCACGATATAGCGGTCGATGGCCGCCTGGCTGATATTGCCGAAGCCGAACAGGTTGATCGGTATGCAGCCATTGGCCGGGTTGGCGATGGTGGACCGGCAGATCGGCGTGCCCGCCGCTATGCCCGGAAGGCCGGCGGGCGCGGACACCACGTCCAGCGCGTTGTTCCATTCGGCCAGGCGGTTGTTGTCGGCGCCGACCCGGCTGTCGACGCGGCCATAGGTGTAATAGGCGTCCCAATCCCACTGGTCGGACAATTGTCCCTTGAGAGCGAAGGCGCCGCGATAGGTATCCACCTTGCTCGTCGCCTTGGACAGGCTGCCCAGCGCCCAGCTTGAGGAATTGATGACCAGATGGGTGATCGCCGGATCGGCGGCGAGGATGGTCGCGCGGGTCGCATCGGACACATAGGGATTGTTGATATTGATCGCGACACCTGCGTCGAGCGGCGCGGAACGCGCGGTCGGACCGCCCGTGACCTTCGAATACATGAATTCGACCGAAGCCGTGATGGAATCCGTCAGTTCATAATCGGCATGCACCGTCCCCGACACATGCTTGGTCGGCACCATCAGCGGCAGCGGACTGAGGCCCAGCGCATAGGGCTGCGTCGGGTCGTCGAGCTGCTGCAATATGCCGCTCAGATAATTGCCGAACTGATAGGGGACCAGATTGCCGTTGGAATCGAACTGCTTGCCGCGCAACGCATTGGGCAGGGAGGTGGCGCCGGTGTTCAGCACCTGCTGACCCAGGGTGATCGTGCCGCCCGTGCCATTGGGCTTGCGCGCGCCGACGACGATGCCGTTCTCATTATAGACGAAGGACGTGCCCTGAAGGACCAGCGTGGCCGGAAGGCCGTTGGTGCTGGTCCGGGTGGCGGTGTTATAGCCGGGATTGGGCACATAATTGGTGTAGCGCGTGCACCAGCTCCGTTCCTCGCACGGGCCGATGCCGCCTTCCCTTGCATATTCGATCGCCGCGACGACATGCCCGCGCCCGCCCGCGAAATCCGTGCCGCCCGCCGCGCCGACGAACAGGCTGGAGGCGTCGCCCCGCTGGCTGATGCCATAGCTGGCATTCGCCTTGAAGCCGTTGAGCTTCGTATCGAGGATCAGGTTCACGACGCCCGACACGGCGTTCGCGCCATAGGCCGCCGATGCGCCGCCGGTCACCACTTCGGTCCGCTGGATCAGCATGGACGGGACGCCGTTGATGTCGACCGTGCCGTCATCCGCGCTGGGCACGAAGCGGCGGCCATCCACCAGCGTCAGCGTCCGCGTGGCGCCCAGCCCGCGCAGGTCGAGCGTGCGGGCGCCGATATTGCCGGACACGCGGAAAAAGGTCGAAGCCGGCGTATTGATGGGGCGGAAGGACGGAATCTGGTTCAGCGCATCCGCCACATTGTCGATCGCCAGTTGCTGAAGCCTTTCTTCCCCCACGACATTGACCGGCGTCGGCGCGTCATAGCCCTTGCGGCCGACGCGCGAACCGGTGACGACGATGTCCGCATCGCTGACGCCTGCGGCGGCGTCCGACTGCGCCTGCGGAGGATTGTCCTGCGCCATGGCCGGCGACAGCGCCGCAATGGTCGCGCATGTCAGCGCGAAGGCCGAGCTGCGGCAAAGCAATGCACCCTGCAAGTTCATTTCACCCCTCCTCCTCTTATTTTTCCTGCCAGGCGACGTCTCAACGGTGGCGGAATATGTGTTACCGGTATCTCAGAGACAGGGCGCTGTCAAATGGCGCCGGATCGGAAATTTGCGATGCCGGCGGGTCTGGCGCAGGACAGCAGCCATGATTTCGGGCCCTGGCTGCCTGTTCAGGCAAGGAAAAGCGCCTCTTCACTATGCCGCATGTTCGGGCCCCATGATCGGAGCATAATTTGTGGATATAGCATAGGACGAGATTTTTTGCTGAACCGGCTAAGCTGCGGGCGTTGCGTCGTTCCGGCGCGCTTGCGGGTGGGGAATCCGCGCTCCATCAGCCTGAATGGACGGAAATTCGGGGCCGGAACAGGGACGGCGGCGCTTCTTCCGCCGCGCTTCCGCGACCATCGCGACAAAGCCGCGCGCCTGCATGCTTGGAATGTTGAGACCGGTATCATTGCGCCCGGCTTTCCGGAAGGCTAAGACGCTTCAACAAGCAAGGGCGGGAAACCGCTTCGTTTCCGATCGTAAAGGGAGAGGATCGCAAGATGGACAGCCTGACCGCTGCTCATGCCGACAGGACGGCCGCCAGTCCGCTGGAACTGCGCGTGGGGGAGGCGCTCGACAATCTCCGCACCTTTCGCGTCGGCATATTGGCGCCCTTGCTGATGGGCTTCATCATGCTGTTCGATTCCTGGGACAGCATCGCCATCGCCTATGTCATGCCGTCGCTGTCGCGCGAATGGGGGCTGCATCCCGCGATGATGGGGGCGCTCATCTCCTCGGGATATATCGGCCAGTTCCTGGGCGCCATAGCCCTGGGATCGCTTGCCGAACGGTTCGGGCGCATGCCGGTGTTCGTCGGATCGGTCCTGGCGATGGCGACGCTGGCGATCGCCTGCACGGTGGCGCCGGGGCCGGAGGCGCTGCTGGCGATCCGCTTCGTCCAGGGACTGGCGATCGGCGGGGCATTGCCGGTATCGATCACCTATATCAACGAACTCGCGCCGACGATGACCCGCGGCCGCTACTTCATGATCTTCCAGTGGCTGTGCATGAGCGGCTATGCGGCGGCATCCCTGTCCAGCACGGTCATCATACCGGAACTGGGATGGCGCTGGCTGATCGGGCTGGGCGGCATTCCGCTGCTGCTGCTGCCGGTGGTGATGCTGACCCTGCCGGAATCGCCGCGCTGGCTGGCCCGCACCGGCCGCGCCGGGCAGGTTCCGGGCGCGCTGGCGAAGCTGGGGGGCAGGATCGACCTGTCGGACGGCGACCTGCGGCAGGCCGCGCCGCGCCTTCGGGAGCCGGCGAGGATACCGATTTCCGCTCTGTTCGCGCCGCAACAGCGCGCATCGACGATCATCCTGATGAGCATCTGGTTCACGGTCGCCTTCACCAATTTCGGGCTGACCACCTGGGCGCCGTCGATCTTCGTGACGGTTTACGGCATAGCGCTGGCGGACGCCCTGCGCTATGCGGCGGCGACGCCCATATTGTTCCTGCTCGCGACGCCGTTCATCGGTGCGACCATGGATCGGGTGGGGCGGCGGCCCTATGCGATCGGCGGCTGCCTGGCGGCGGGGCTGGCCTTGCTGTCGCTTGCCCTCTTCCGCTTCGAGACCGGACCGCTGGTGGCGCTGGTGGTGGTCGGCACGCTGGGCAGCGCGCTCAGTTCCTTCATCCAGTGGCCCTATACGGCAGAGAGCTTCCCCACGCATCTGCGCGCGGTGGGCATGGGCGTTTCCAGTTCGATGGCGCGCGCCGCGTCCATGCTGACGCCGCTGTTCGTCGGCGTGATATTGAGCACCGGGGCCGCCATTTCACTGGTCTACAGCGCATTTGCGGCCTTTGCCTTCGGGGCGGCGCTGCTCTGGATCTTCGCCACCACGGAAACGGCGCGGCGGAAGCTGGAGACGATTTAGGCTCAGGGCCCGCATAATCATCTTTCCCGATCGAATCCTGCGTCATGCTGAAACAGGTTCAGCATGACGGTTCTTGGACCATTACCCAGATCAGGGCGAATGGCGGATCAGAGGTTGATATTGGCCCGGCCCTTCAGCCCCAGCATCTGGCGCGCCTCCTCCGCGGTTGCGACTTCCAGGCCCAGCTCGTCCAATATCCGGCGGATCTTGAGCACCTGGTCGGCATTGCTGTTCGCCAGTTGCCCCCGGGAGATGAACAGGCTGTCCTCCAGTCCCACGCGAACGCTCGATCCCATCAGCGCGCCCATGGTGCACACGCCCATCTGGTGCCGTCCAGCGCCGAACAGCGACCAGATATAATCGCCGCCGAACAGCCGGTCGGCGGTCTGGCGCATGAAATAGACGCTGTCGGCGTCGGCGCTCATGCCGCCGGTCACGCCCAGCACCGACTGGATCAGGAAAGGCGGCTTCAGCAGTCCCTTGTCCGCGAAGAAGGCGATATTGTGGAGATGGCCGATCTCGTAGCATTCCATCTCGAACCGGGTGCCGCCCGGACCCAATGTCTCGATGATGTGGCGTATGTCGCGGAAGGTGTTCTTGGCGACCAGATCTTCCGTCGCCTCCAGAAAGGGCTTTTCCCAGTCATATTTGAAGTCGTGGCGGCTCGCCAGTTCCGACAGGTTGATGTTCATGCAGCCCATGTTGAGCGAACAGAGTTCGGGACTGACCTGAACCGCCGCGCGCAGCCTTTCCTCTAACGTCATGCCGGGTCCGCCGCCGGTGCTGATGTTGATCACAGCGTCGGTTTCCGCGTGAAGTTGCGGCAGGAACTGCATGAAGACCTCGGCAGACGGCGTCGGACGGCCATTTTCCGGATCGCGGGCGTGCAGGTGCAATATCGCCGCGCCCGCCCGGTGGGCCGCGATGCCCTCCTCGGCGATCTTTTCCGGCGCGACCGGCAGGAACGGCGACATGGTCGGCGTATGCATGCTCCCTGTCAGCGCGCAGCTTATGATGACCTTTCCCTTCTTCATATCATTTGCCTTTCCATCATCCTGTCCCTAGAGAAATTGGTACCGGTATCTCACGCTTGCGGCAAGCGACAATGGAGACCCCCATGAGCCCTATCGAACAATCCGCCCCGCCCGGCTGGCGCGTCAAGGAAGGCGCCGACGTCGATCCCTTCCAGCATCTGAACGGTCCCTTCTATATCGCGGACCCCTTCGAACCCGCGGCGGAGGAAGCCGTCCGGCTGGGTTTCCGGGTCGCGCCGCATAATTGCAGCTATTCCGGGTTCGCCCATGGCGGTTGGCTGTCATCCATTCTCGACGTCTGCCTGGGCCAAAACGCGCAGGCGGGCTGTGCCGTGTCCCACGCGCCGACCATATCGCTGTCCGTCGACTTCATGCGGGGGGCGCAACCGGGGGACTGGCTGGAATCCCGCGTCCGCCTGCTGCGCGCGACCCGGTCCCTCGCCTTCTGCGACGGCGTGCTGCTGGGGCCCGATGGTGCTGTCGCACGCGGCAGCGGCGTCTTCAAGCTTCCCTCCACCCGCTCCGGTCAGGCGAAGTAGAAATCATGGGCGCTGCGATGGATCGCGGCGCGCACCGCCGCGTCGGGCAGCCAATAGCCAAGCTGGTCCAGCGTCTGCCGATGCGTCACCGTCCCTTCCGCCCCCACGAACGGCGCGTCGCTGCCCCAGAACAGCCGTTCCGTCCCGACCCGCTCGACATAGGCCTGCGCGAACATACGGGCTATGTCCTGATCGGGCCGGCGGAAGCCGCCGGACAGCTTCACCCAGGCCATGCCGTCCTGACAGGCCCGGACCGCCGCCTGGAAGCCGGGGCAGTCCAGCCCCTTTCCCGCATCCGGCCAGCCGAAATGGTCGATCACCACCTTGACCCCGCTGGGCCTGAGGCCGTCCAGCACCGATGGCAGACGGTGCGCCTCGACATTCACATGGACATGCATGTCCATGTCGCGCAGCCGGTGGAACAGGCGATTATAGCCGTCGGCAGCGAAATCCGGCAGGTCGGTGTGGAAAAGCTGCAACCGCACCCCCACCACCCCGTCGCGGCGCATGCCCTCCAGATCGTACATCCCGATTTCCGGATCGACGATCACGGTTCCGCGCAGGCGCCTGTGCTGCCGCAGGGCGCGGATGACATAGTCATTATAGGTTCCGAACAGGCTGGCCGCCGCGATTACCGCGAAATCGACGCCGCTGGCGTCCAGCGTGTCGAGATAGGTTTCCACCGTATAGGCATAGTCGGGCCTTTTCCACGCCCTGCTCCAGAAGGGCATGGCGGGCCCCCAGATATGGGCGTGCGTGTCGACCCGGACCTCGGCGCTCATCTGGACCTCAGCGCTCATAAAGCCTCTCCGCCGTTTCATAGAGGAAGGCGCGGCGTTCGTCGGGGCCGAGTTGGGCCGCCGCCCTTCGCGCCGCCGCCGCCTTTTCCTCATAGGGCCATTCGCTCTGGCCCAGATCGGAGCCCCACATCAGCCGGTCCGCGCCGAAGACATCCGCCAGCCGCCGGATGAACGCGGCCGGTTCCGCCTTCTGGTCGGCCAGCCGCTCCATGTTGATCTCCGTGAACTTGAAGCTGATATTGGGCAGCCCTTCGAAGATCGAGATGGTATCGGCAATGCCGAAATCCGGCGGCGGCGGCATGCTGCTGTCCAGACCCGCCGCGACATAGCGCGCCTTTTCCGGGTTGGAGAGGGTGTGCGGCGTGCCGATATGATCGACGATGATCTTCAGCGACGGCAGATATTCCGCGATGAACTTCAGGGCCGGCAACCCCCAGGACAAATGCCTGCGGAAGAAGATGATCGCCACCGGCGTTCCCAGTTCGGCCGCCGTCCGCCAGCATTCCATGGCATTGGGCGAATTCATCCAGGCGGTATCGAAGAATTCGAAATGCGTCTGGGCGAAGCGCAGGCCGCGCACGCCGTGGTTCAACACCATGTCCCGGTATTTGGCGGGCGTTTCGGGGTCCTGCGCGTCCAATATCACCACCGGCACGAAACGGTCGGAATATTTCCTGCCCGAATCGATGATATAGCTGTTGTCATAACCATAGACATGGCCGCGCTGGACAATGCATGCCTTGCCGACGCCATTGCGGTCCATCCGGTCGATCAGCCATTCGGCGGTGGCCGTGTAGTTCATCTGCGTGACATGGGTCGTGCCGCGCATGGGCGACGGCGGATAGGCGACATCGTCATCCGCGATCAGATGCGCATGGGTGTCGAAAATCGGGTCTTCTGCCATATTCAAGCTCTCCTGCTGGCTCAGGCGAACAGCCTGGCGCGCAATTCCCGCGCCATGCCGGACAAGGCCCGGTCGGATGCGCGCATCATTTTCGGCCACATCAAAAAGCCGTGGATCTGGTCGGCATGGCGGATATGCTTCACCGGCACGCCGGCCGCCGCCAGCCGATCCGCATAGGCGTCGCCCTCGCCGCACAGGGGATCGAAACCGCAGGTCAGCACCCATGCCGGCGCGACACCCTCCAGCCGGGGCGCGCGCAGCGGCGACATGCGCCAATCGGCGGGGTCCGCTCCGTTGCGATAGGCCGTGCGGAACCACCGCATCATGTCCGCGGTCAGGCCGAAACCATCGGCATTGCGGCGGTAGGACTCATGCTCCTCCACCAGATCGGTGACGGGGTAGATCAATATCTGCGCGCTGAGCGGCAGGCCTTCATCGCGTGCCCATAGCGCGCAGGCGGCCGCGAGATTGCCGCCCGCCGAGTCGCCCCCGACGGCGATCCGTCCTGCGTCGATGCCCAGCGCCGCAGCATCGCGACGGGCATGGCGGAGCGCGGCCATGCAATCCTCCAGCCCCGCGGGAAAGGGATGTTCCGGAGCCAGCCGGTAGTCCACCGACAGCATGGCGATCCCGGCCCGCTCCGCCAGCGAGGCGCAGAACCATGCGCCATAGGCGAGGTCGCCGGTCATCCAGCCGCCGCCGTGAAAATAGAGCATGGCGGGCAGAGGCGCATCGTCCGGCACTTGCATGGGCCGGTAGAGCCTGAGGGGAACGGGGCCGCGCGGCCCGTCCGCCCAAAGATCCGCCTCCCGGACGGGCGGCGGCGGCTTTCCCAGCGTTTCCAGCGACATGCGGATCGCCGCCCGCGCCTCTTCAACGCTCAGAAGATGGAGCGGCGGCCGGCCGCTCGCCTCCATGAGGTCGAGCACAGCGCGGGCGTCGGGGTCCAGCCCGGCTTGCAGGGTGGCCGCCATCAGATCGCGTCCAGCCGCATCCGGGCGGTTTCCCGCGTGGCCGTGACCCACAGGATCAGCGCCCCGGCGGCGCAGAGGCCGAATATGCCGAAGACGATGGCGACCGACGCGCCGCTGGCCAGGATCGCGCCCACCACGACCGGCGTCAGGGTGGATGCGCCGCGCGCCAGCGAACTGCTGAGCCCCAGCGCGACGGCGCGGACATGGGTGGGATAGGTTTCCGCCGTATAGGGCCAGAGGACGATGGAGCCGGTGAAGATCGAGAGCTGACCCGCGATCACCAGCGGCACCAGGATCGCCACGTCCTTCGGCAGGGTGAAGCCCAGCGTCAGCAGCGCGACGGTCGCGATCAGCGATCCGCCGATCGCCAGCGGACGGCGGCCCACGCTGTCGATCACCAGCGCGATGGTCGGCGCGAGGACCAGGAACAGCAGGCTGGCCGTCGCGGAATAGCGCAACGCCGTCGCCACCGGGATATGGAAGACCGACACATAGATGGACGGCAGCCAGGTCGTCAGCCCGAAACTGGCGAAGGAGGTGAAGAACCAGAGCAGCATGACGACGGTCGTGCGGCGGCGGAATTCGGGCGCGAACAATATGGTCGCGGGCAGGCGGGGCGCTGGCCCGGCGGACGGTTCGGACGAACGGAGCGCCTGTGGATCGGCGGCGGCATAGCCGAACTTGCGCAGCGCCTTCGCCGCGTCGTCCGCCCGGCCGCTGCGCACCAGCCAGCGCGGCGATTCCGGCAGCAGCAGCATCACCACCGGCAGGATCAGCAGGGGAATCGCCCCGAAGGCGAACAGCCAGCGCCATCCGAGATGAGGGATGACGACCGTGCTGGAAAAAGATGCGGCGGCATAGCCCGCCATGGTGATGAACTGGAATATGCCGAAATAGCGGCCGCGCGTGGCGGAGGGCGCGATTTCGTTGATATAGGTGATCGACACCGGCAGCGCGCCGCCGATCGCCACGCCCTGGACGATGCGCAGGGCGAACAGCGCGCCATAGCCCGGCGTCAGCGCACAGAAGATCGCCAGCAATCCCATCCAGACGACGGAGACCAGGAATACCGGCATACGGCCGAAGCGTTCGGCCAGCGACCCCAGCAGGATCGCCCCGACGAACTGCCCGGCATAGCCGGCCGAGATCAGGCTGCCCGCGGCGACCGGCGTCAGGCCCCATTCGCGGGTGAGCGAGGGCATGACATAGGCGATGGCGATGCTGTCCCAGGAATCGAACAGCATGACGAAACCCAGCAGCAGCGGCGGGACGATCCGCAGCCGGGCGGTGGTGATGCTGTCGAGCGCTGCGCCCACCGCCGCTTCCGGGCCGGAACCCGTGCGCACCGCATCGATCGGGGCTCCACCGCTCATCTGATTGCCTCCGGCGCCATCTCCGTCACCTCCGCTTATTCGCCCTTTCCGGGGCGCTTATGGTCTTTGCTATCGTAAATTCATGGTCGTTCAGGCGGCGATCACGCCTCCGTCGACGGATATGATCGATCCGGTGACGAAGGATGCCGCCTGCGAAGCCAGCCAGACCACCGTGCCGGCCATCTCCTCCGGCTGCGCGACGCGGCCCATCGGCACGGATGCGGGCCGCACGTCGCTCACCTGGCTGCGGCCGGCGCGCATATTGTGCAGCAGGTCGGTCTGGACCGGCCCGGGCGCGATCGCGTTCACCCGGATATTGTGGGGGGCAAGCTCTATGGCGGCGGACTTGGTCAGCCCTGCGACGGCATGTTTGCTGGCGGAATAGGCGCCGACATAGGCGAGGCCGGAGAGCGCGGCGGTCGAGGCGAGGTTGATGATGGAGCCCCCCTGCCCCGCCGCCAGCATAGCCGGAATCTCATATTTCATGCTCAGCCAGGCGCCGCGCACGTTGATCGCGAACAGATTGTCGAAATCGCGCGCCGCCAGATCCTGAATGGCCGCCGCCGGGCCGGGGATGCCGGCGTTGTTCATCGCGATGTCCAGGCCATCCATGATCCCGGTCGCGGCTGCCACCAGGGCTTCGACGCTTGCCTCATCGCGGACGTCCACGGCGCGATAATGAACGGATTGCCCGCTGTCCGACGCGATTTCACGGGCCAATGCCTCCCCCCTCTCCTTTTCCAGCCCGGACATGACCAGGCTGGCGCCGGCTGCCGCGATGGCGCGGGCGCAGGCCAATCCTATGCCGCTGTCGCATCCCACGACCAATGCCTTGCGCCCCAGCAGCGTAAAGAGATTGTCGGACATGGAAACACCCTTCTCGATCATGATTGGCGCTTGAAGCGGCGCTGGAAAGGCGTTGCGCAGCCATTGGGAAGGCGGCCGCTCCCGATCCTTTTCACCATCCTCATTGAATCTTTATGAGATACCGGTACCATAGGATGGTTCGGTTTAGCTAGGGCCAAAGTTCGCGAAGAATGCCATATGCCGTCGCTTCAGCATAATGTTATTGGATAGCCAATGCTTTCCCGATGTGCTGGAATTGCGCGAAATCCGCTAAATGCCGTGCCGTTCTTGGCTGCCCTGTCCGCAAGCGCCGGCAGGACCCGGAAACAGGAGATTTCGTGACACGCATTCCTTATCCAGACCCCGCCGGCCTGTCGGAAACGAAGCGCGAAGTGCTGTCCGGGGCGTTCGGTCGCGTGCTGAACATATCGCGCATGGCCATGCATGCTCCCGACCCCTTCTGGGCGCCGCAGCGCGCACTGGGCCGCGCCGCCATCTTCGACATCAGCATCACGCCACGCCAGCGCGAGCTGATCATCCTGCGCGTCGCCTATCTGTCGCGTTCCGACTATGAGATCTATCATCATGAAAGCATTGCCGCCGCGCTGGGCCTGACGGAGCGGGAGAGGCAGGGGCTGGAAAGCGGCGACTTCAGCGTCTTCGCGGCGGAGGAGCAATGCCTGTGCGATTTCGTCAGCGAGCTGGTGTCGGACGTTTCCCCTTCGGACAGGAGTCTGGCGGCCATGCAGGAATATTTCGGCCTGCCCACCCTGTTCGAGATCCTCTTCATCACCTGCACCTATATGATGCTCGCGAGAGTGGCGGCCGTCAGCGGTGCGGAGATCGACGATGAAGCCGTGACCAACTGGAATCTGCGACGCTGAGAATGCCCTGGAGCGCGGGACAGGCGTAGCGCGGAGGGCCGTTGCGCGCCTGGCCCCGCCCGACCGAAAACCGGGCCGAACCTGCCGCCCAGGAAAATTGGGACTTGTGCCATGCGGGTTCGCGGCGTATCCCAATCGTGATACCGGTATCTTCAATAACGATCTGGAGGGGTCCGAGGGGTGATAGCCGCTTCGCAAAAACTGTCGGCCTGGGTTAGGCAAATGCGGTTCGATGATCTGCCCGACGATGTTGTGACCGCGACCATGCTGCGCGTCATCGACGTGGTGGGGCTTTCCATCGCGGGCAGCCAGCGCCCGTTCGGCATGTCGGTGCGCAGCGCCACCGCCGGCCTGCATCCCGGAACGGAGGCCCGCATCTGGGGCGGGGCGGCGCGGTCGAGCGTGTCGGGCGCGGCCTTCGCCAACGGCGCGCTGTCGCAGGCGCTGGAATATGACGACACCCATAATGAATCGATCGTGCACATGAGCAGCCCGGCCGTCGCGGCGGCGCTGGCGCTGGGCGACCGCCTGCGCTGCGGCGGGCGCGACGCGATCCTGGCCATAGCCATCGGCAACGAGATCAGTTGCCGCGTCGGCAGCCTGGCGCCGGGTCAGTTCCACAAACGGGGATTCCACCCCTCCGGCCTGTTCGCGCCGTTCGGCGTGAGCTGGCTTGCGGGAAAGATGCTGGCGCTGGAGGAGGATGCGATGATCCGCGCCGCCGGGATCACCGGCAGCTTCGCCGCGGGGCTGATCCAATGCTGGGTGGACGGCACCCAGTCCAAATTCCTGCACCCCGGCTGGGCCGCGCAGAGCGGGATCGCCGCGGCGACACTGGCTGAGGCCGGCGTCACCGGTCCCGCCGAGGTGCTGGAGGGGCGCTTCGGCCTCTATGCGTCGCATCTTCAGGACGAGGCCGTGACACCCGACTGGCGCCGGCTGACCGATGCGCTGGGCGAGGAATGGGAAAGCCGGAACGCCTCCTTCAAGCCCTTTCCCGCCGCCCATGTCATCCATCCCTATGTCAGCGCGCTGCTGCGGCTGCGCGAGCGTCACGGCCTGTCGGCAGAGCGCATCCGCGCCATAAGGTGCGATGTCGCGCCCTATATCGTCGGCATCGTGTGCGAGCCGCAGGGCGAGAAGCTGCATCCGCTGACCGATTCGCACGGGCGGGTCAGCCTGCAATATACGCTGGCGGAGGCGCTGGTGCGGGGCAGGCTGGGGAAGGACGCCTATCAGCCGGAATATCTACGCGACGAGGCCATTCTCTCCCTGGCGCGGCGGGTCGAATATCGGGTCGACGGGTCCCTCCCCGGCCCGGAGCAGTTCAAGGGGGTGATTTCCGTGGAACTGACCGACGGCACCGTCCTTGAGGAGATCGAGGAACATAATCGCGGATCGTCGGAAAATCCGATGACCACCGATGAGATCGTGGCGAAGTTCAACGAGAATGTGGCGGGAACGCTGACCGCAGCGCAGGCCCGGCGCCTTGTCGACGCCGCACTGGCGCTGGACCGGTGCGAAGACGTGTCGCGCTTTACCGAACTGACGGTGACGGACCATGAATGACGCAGGAAGACTCGCCGGCCGCAATGCGCTGGTCACGGGATCGGTCGGGGGGCTGGGCCAGGCCATGGCGCGCAAGCTGGCGTCGGCCGGCGCGAACGTCATGCTGCACGGGCTGGAAGATCCGGAGGAAGCCGCCTGCCTGGGCGAGGCGATCGAGCGGGATTATGGCGTGCGCGCCGTCTATTGCCGCGCCGACCTGCGCCAGGCGTCGGCCGTGCGGGACCTTGTCGACCATACCGAGCGGACGCTGGGTCCGGTCCATATCCTGATCAACAACGCCGTCGTCCGGCATTTCGCGCGGATCGAGGATTTCCCCATCGACAAATGGACCGAGGCGCTGGCCGTCAACGTGACCGCCGCCTTCCTTGCGACGCAGATGGTCCTGCCGAAGATGAGGGAGGCGCAATATGGACGGGTGTTCAACATGACGTCGGTCTATGGCTATCGGGGCACCGTCAACCGGGTGGACTATGTGACGACCAAGACCGCGATCCAGGGACTGACGCGCGCCACCGCGCTGGAGACGGCGGGCAGTCCGATCACCTGCCATGCATTGATGCCCGGGTCGGTGCTGACGCCCCTCTGGTCCGACCGGCTGGAGCGGATGATGATCGAGGAAGGGCTGACGCGGCCGGAGGCGGAGACGCGCTTCCTGGACGGGAAGCAGCCCAGCGGCCGGTTCGTCGATGTCGACAGCGTCGCGGAGGTGCTGCTGCTGCTGTGCGGCCCCGCCGGAACGGATATGAATGGGGCCATATTGCCGATCGAGGGCGGATGGATGGCCCGCTGATGCCAGCGGCAGGGCGATGTTTGAGGAGCAGTCGATGACGCAGAGCCGGAATGTGGGATTTATCGGCCTTGGCAGCATGGGAAGCGCCATGGCGCCCCGGCTGCTGGAAAACGGCCATGCGGTGATCGCCTATGACGTCAATCCTTCGGCGCGGGCGGCTTTCGCGGCGGCGGGCGGCCTGGCCGGCGACAGCGTGGAGGAGGTCGGCAACCGGGCCGACATGGTGTTCACCAGCCTTCCTTCCCCCCAGATCGTCCGGCAAGTGGCGGCCGAGCTGGCGGGGACGAGGGTCGGGATCGTGGTCGACCTGTCGACCATCGGTTCGCGCGCCTCTGCCGAGGCGGCGGGCCTGCTGGCGCAGCATGGCAGGTCGTTCGCCGACGCGCCGGTCAGCGGCGGGCGCGCCGGGGCGCTGGCGGGCAAGCTGACGCTGATGCTGGCCGCGCCGGCAGCCGTGCAGGAGGAGGTCGCGCCCCTGCTTTCCCATTTCGGCAAGGTGATCCCGGTCGGCATGCAGCCCGGTCAGGCGCAGACGATGAAGCTCATCAACAACATCATGTCGGTGGTGGCGCTGGCCGCGACGTCGGAGGGGATGGCGATGGGGGTCAAGGCGGGGCTGGACCCGCATGTGATGCTGGACGTGCTCAACATGTCGAGCGGGCAGAACAGCGCCACCCGGGACAAGTTTCCCCGCGCCGTCGTCCCGCGCACATTCGACTTCGGCTTCGCGACCGGCCTGTCGCTGAAGGACGTCCGCCTTTGCCTGGACGAAGCGCAGGCATTGGGCGTACCCATGATGCTGGGCAATCTGGCCAAGACGATGCTGGACATCACGGCGGCGCAGTTCGGCGCGGATGCCGACTTCACGATGATGGCGCGGGTCGTGGAGCAATGGGCCGGCGTCGAGATCGGCTGAACGCCTGACGCGAGATTTGGGAGGGAAGTCGTTGGAGGATTGCTATCAGGTCTATGCCGTCCAGTACGGCCATCACGATCGCACCGCATCGGCCAATTTCGTCGGCGGCGATCCGCACGACCGGCCGATGCCGCTCGACTATTTCGTCTGGGCGATGGTGGGCGACCACGGCACCTATATACTCGACACCGGTTTCGACGCGGCCATGGGGATCAAGCGCAACCGGCAGTTGGTGCGGCCCGTCAACGAAGGGCTGAAGACCATCGGCATCGACGCCGCCGCGGTCAGCGACGTCATCATTTCCCACATGCATTTCGATCATGCGGGCAATCATGCGATGTTCCCGCAGGCGCGGTACCATGTGCAGGATGCGGAAATGGCCTATTGCACCGGCCGCTGCATGTGCCACGAGCCGTTGCGCCACGCCTATGAGCCCGGCGACGTGCAGGCGATGATCGGGCGGCTGTTCGACGGCCGCCTGCAATTCCACGATGGCGACAGCGAACTGGCGCCGGGCCTGACCCTGCACCGGGTCGGCGGGCATACGCGCGGATTGCAGGTGGTGCGGGTGAAGACCCGGCGCGGCTGGGTGGTGCTCGGTTCCGACGCCGCGCATCTCTACGCCAATTTCGAGCAGGCGCGGCCCTTCCCCTCCTTCGACAGCATGACCGACATGCTGTTCGGCTTCGACAGGATGCGGGAACTGGCGAGTTCGGAAAACCACATCATTCCCGGCCATGATCCGCTGGTGCTGAGCCGCTATCCCCTGGCGCGCGACGGCGTGGCGGGGGTGGTCCGGCTGGACGCCGAACCGGCGTCCTGAGGGCGGAACGCGGGCGCTGCCGCTCAGCGCGCCCGCGCCTCCCGCAACAGGCTGGGGTCGATCAGCCGGGAAAGCGTTGCGCGGTCGCGCGGCGGGCGGCCATCGATCTTCGCGAGCCACTGCTCCTCCTCCACCATCACGTCCAGCAGGTCGTCGGGAAGCGCGCAGGGAAAGCGGTGATGATGCCATGACTGGCGAATGAGTTCGAGATTCTGGCCGGTCCGTTCCGCCAGCATGGCCTGCATTTCGCCGGGATCTTCCTCCGCCTTGCGGCAGCCGGCCAGCAGTTCGCGCAGGAAGGCGACGACCTGTTTCCGCTTCGCCGGATCGCGGAGCGTCCCGGCCCTGGCGTTCAGGCTGTATATTTCGCGATAGGCGCCCTTGGGCTGGATGCTGAGGCCATTGTCCCCCAGCGCGAGAGCCGCGCGTTCCGCTTCGGGTTCCCAGGTCGACAGCGCGTCGACAGCGCCCTTGATCACCGCGTCCGCACCGGCCCTGGCGGTCAGGGGAACGATGGTGACGTCCGCCTCGCCCAGCCCCGCGCCCTTCAGCAGCCTGTGGAGGTAGAAGGCGGCGGAGGTGTTGACGAACACCGCGATCCGCTTTCCCTTCAGGTCCGCGACGGAGGCGATGCCGGAGGAGCGCCGGGCGACGATGCGGTACAGGCCTTCCGTCGTGGTGACGACGATGCGGACGTCGGGATGCTTCAGCGACATGCGCAGCGTCTGCGTTTCGGCATTGCCGGCGAGATCGGCCATGCCGGGATTGGGCGGCGGCGGCGCGCCCTCCGCATGCCCGCCGACCGAAGCGGCGAGCGCGGGGTCGGGCGCCGCCCAGAGGTTGGGAACCCCGCCGCTGGCGGTGACGACGGTTCCGGGCGGCGCATTCTTCGCCGCCAGCAGAGCCGGCCCGAACTCCAGCACGGATCGATGGCCGAAGACGGAAAGCGGTTCGGCCGGAGCCGTTGGGGCATTGACCGCCGCCGACGGTGCGGCGGCGCATCCGCAAAACGCCAGGGCCGCCATGGCTGCGGCCAGAGCCGCCTTGTTACCGCGCATCGTCATTCTCCCCCAAGGGCGTCAATAGCGGAAGCGCACGCCGAGCCGATAGGCACGACCCACCAGGTCATAATAGGTCCCGTCGAAGGAAGGGAATGGCGGATCGGTGTCGAGCAGATTGTCGATCGTCCCGAACAGTTCCACCTTCCTGTCGTTGTCCTCGCTGCGGGTCAGGACAAGCTTTCCGCCCAGATTGAAGTAGATGCGGCTGGGAATCCTGTTGATGTTGAGGCTGGTCGCCGTCCCCGGCACGGCGGCGGTGTCGATCTTGCCGTCGTTGATGTAGCGCGCCTGGAGGTTCACGCCGAAATCGTCGGTGTCATAGGCGATGGTCGCGTTCATCGTCAGGTCCACCATGCCGACCGTGCCGCCATTGACGGGCGTTCCATTCTGTCCGGAACGATCGATGGCCCCGGTCGTGTCCGTCAGCCTGTAGTCCCAGACATAGGTGGCGAGCAGCCGCGTGCTGAGATTGCCCGCGCCGAGGGGCATGCGATAGGACAGTTCGATGTCGACGCCGCTGGTCTGGAACCGGTTGAGGTTCAGATAGGGCGTCACCATCTCCGTGATCGGACCGTTGGCGACGGGGCGGGTGATGAAGGCGCAGCGGCTGGCGTCGCCCGCGACGCAGGAGTCGAGGACGACCTGCGCGACGGAGGTGTTGATGACGCCGTCTATGTCGATGTCATAATAGTCGACCGACAATTGCAGGCCCGATGCCCATTGCGGCTGATAGACGAACCCCGCCGTCAGCGAATTGGCGACTTCGGGTTCCAGGTTCCTGTTGCCGACGGAGAAGGTGCGCACCGTATAGGCCGTATTGGTGACCGGGTCGATGATGCGCGCGTTCTGATTCCTTTCCGGCGTGAACATTTCGGTGAGATTGGGGGCGCGGACATCGCGCGAGCGGGTGGCGCGGACGCGGAATTCATCGGTGATCGACCAGTTCACGCCCGCCTTCCAGGTCCACACGCTGCCCGCGCCGCTATAATCGGCGTAGCGGGCGGCGGCGTTGACATCCAGATGGCGGAAGAATGGCCTGTCCGCCGCCAGCGGAACGAGCAGCTCCACATAGCCTTCCTTCACGTCGAACGATCCGTCCACGAAGGCGGAGTTGGCGCTGGAAAAGGCGCGGGCCGCCTCCAGCGGGCTGGGGATGGAGAGCAATGTCTCCCGGCGATATTCGATGCCGGTCGCGATGGACACGGGGCCCGCCCAGGTCGAGAAGGGTTCCGCCTGGAGATTGCCGGCGACGACCGTCTGGGTCGTCTTCTGATGCTGGAGCGAGAGGCCGGTCACATAAGCCTTGGCCGCGTCGCTGGCCGTGCCGGTGCCGAAGATATTATAGGGCACGCAGCCCGCCGCCGCGTTGCGGATGGCGGCGTTGGGGCTGAGCAGGTCGCGGCAGACGGGGATGGAAACGCCGTTCTGCGTCACGTTCACCACATCGATGGCGCGGCGCCAGTTCGCCTCGATCCGCTGGCCGATGACGCCGCGGATGAACCGGTTCTGGCCATATTGCGCATAGACGTCCCATTTGATGCCGCCGAAGGAGCCTTCGGCGCCGATCAGGCCGCGGGCGGTCTCATTCGCCTTGCTGACGATCTGCTGGAAATTCTCGGTCCCGAACCGGCCGAGCTGGAAGCTGGTGAGCGCCGGCGCGCCGGCCGGCCGCGTCGCATTGTAATTGTCGATCGCCGCCCGCGTCGCCGCCGGGATGAAGGGATTGTCGGCGCTGACGACGATGGGGGAAAAGGCGCTGGTGCTGGGCGACTGAGTGCCGAAATTGCGCGTGCCGATGCTGGGCACGGTCCAGTCGACATGGGCGTAGTTGCCCTCCGCGAAGAAGCTGGTGTCGCCGCTTTCGAAGCTGACCCGGCCCATGGCGACGACGCGCTCATGCGGCTGCCTGATGTTGACGCCGGTCCAGGAACCGATGCCGTACCCGTCGCCGCCGATCTGGTCGTCGCCCCATACTTCCCCGAAGTTGAACTGGAAGGGGGTGCCGTCCGGCGCGAAGGCGGTGCCGCGCAACGGTCCGGTGGCGATCAGGCCGCCGGGCGTCTGGGAGGCGTAGTGGACGTTCTTCGTCCAGATGCGCGCGGGCTGGCCGTTGGTGGCGAAATTGGGATTGGTGACGAACCACCATTCCTCCCGCCCCCAGTCGCGCGTGTAATTGTCGCCCACCCCCTCGTCATAGGAATATTCCGCGCCCAGGATGATATGGCCCGCGCCGTCGGCAAAGCTTGTCCCGCCGCCGAGAGCGACCTTCATGTTATAGCCGTCGCCTTCCTCCGAGATGCCGGCCTGCGCTTCGCCGCGAAGCCCGGTCAGCTTGTGGTCGAGGATGATGTTGACGACGCCGGCCACGGCGTCGGAGCCCCATGCGGCGGACGCGCCGCCGGTCACCACCTCGGCGCGTTCGACCAGGAAGGTGGGGATGAGGCTGAGGTCGACGGTGCCGACATTGGACGTCGGCACGAAGCGATGGCCGTCGACCAGGACGAGGGTGCGGTTGGCGTCCAGCCCGCGCAGGTCGGCATAATAGCCGCTATTGGTGAAGGTGCGCGCCGCCGACGGGTTCTGGCTGGGGCGGAAGGCGGGCGCCTCCTGCAGCACCGAGCCGATGCTGATCGCGGCGCGGTTCTGCACCTGCTCCGCACCGATCACGGAAATGGGCGTGGGGGCGTTGAAGCCGTCCCGCACGATGCGCGAACCGGAAACGACGATGTCGGCCTCCACCGGTGGATCGGACGGCGCGGGAGGCGAGGATGGGGCCGGGATCGGGGAGCCGGCCGGGGCGGCGTCCGGCGGTTCCGAAGCGCCATCCGCCGGGGCCGCCGCACCTTGCTGCTGCGCGAAGGATGGACCCGGCGGAGCCATGGCGGCGAAGGCGATACCTGAAAGCAGGGCAAGTCTGGTCGACGCAACGCGCATGTCATCCCTCCCGATTGCCCGCGTGACGCAGGTCTGTCGTTCTGTTCGCAGAAGCGGATCGTAGAAGCGGACCGTCGAAAAATCGCTGAACGAAATAACATTCACAATAACTGAGAAACATGCCGGAGGCGCATCATCCAGCAGTGGCGCGACAGGCGAAGCCGCGGGGGGCATCAAAGGGCTGGCGGGCGCCCTGTTCCGGGTGTAGGATGCCGCCATTGGCCATGAGGCGCTCCCTCATGCCGAGAGATGCTCGCCCCGGAAAAGCGCGCATGTCCCGACAGAGGACATATAAGAACAGGAGCTTCATGGCTTTCGGTCAGGAGAGCGAACCATGGCAATGGCTCACCCGTCCCAGGCGGCGTCCGCCGGGCAAGATATTTCCATCCGCACCATCACGTTCGACGACCTGCGCGTCGCCCTGCGTCAGGGGTGGGACGATTTCCTCGCCAAAAGGGGCGATCTGGTGTTCATCGGCTTCATCTATCCGATCATCGTCGCGCTCGCGATCATGTCGGCCAGCCGGATGTCGATCCTGCCGCTGATCTTTCCGCTGGTGGCGGGCGCGATCCTGCTGGGGCCGGCCTTCGCCAGCGGTTTCTACGAACTGGCGCGGCGGCGGGAGGCCGGGCTGGACGCGCGCTGGCGCCATTTCCTGGACGTGATCCGCAAGCCGGGCGGGTCCGCCCTGTTCGACCTGACCTGCGTGCTGGCGCTGCTGTTCATGGCGTGGATGGCGACGGCCTGGTTCATCTATCATGCGACGCTGGAAAATGTGCCCGGCTCGACATCCTCCGTGGGCGCTTTCCTGTCGGCCATATTCGGCACGTCGCAGGGCTGGCAGATGATCGTGCTCGGCAATCTGGTCGGCTTCGGCTTCGCGCTGCTGACGCTGGCGGTCAGCGTCGTCTCCTTCCCCATGGCGGTGGACAAGCCGGTCAGTTGGGGCGTCGCGGTGCGCACATCCTGCCGCGTGGCATGGCATAATCCGGTGACGGTCGCGGCCTGGGGCCTGATCGTGGTCGCGCTGCTGGTGCTGGGCGCCCTGCCCGCGCTGGTGGGGCTGGCGGTGGTGCTGCCCGTGCTGGGCTATGCCACCTGGCACCTCTATACGCGCGCGGTCGTCCGATAAGGCGATCAGCCCCCGGCCATGTCGAGGGCGATGCCCAGCAGGGCGCGCAGCGTCGGCGCCTCGTCCGACCGGCGCCACGCCAGGCCGGTTTCCAGCATGGGGGCAAGGCCGGCCAGCGGCAGATAGCGCACGCCCGTGCGCGCGAGGTTGCGTAGCGAGGCGGGGACCAACGCCAATCCCATGTCGGCGGAGACGAGGCTGATGATCGTCTGCATCTGGATCGCCCGCTGGCGCACGTGCGGCTCCCGCCCCTGGGCCCGATAATGGTCGATGACAAGATCGTGGAAGGTGGGCGCGACGTGACGCGGGAAGAGCAGCAGCGGCTGGTCGAGCCAGCCCTCCCCGGCCAGCCTGCCGTCCTCCACCAGCAGGCGGCCGTCCTTCACCCAATTCTCCGGCACGGCGGCCACCAGCGGCTCGCGCAGCAACGGGCGATAATCGATGGCCGCGGGCAGGCCGGATGCGGGCGGGATCAGCAGCCCGGCGTCGGTCCGCCCTTCCACCAGCGCCTCCACCTGCACGTCGCTGGTCGCTTCCACCAGCGTCATGTCCACCCTGGGGAAAGCATGGGCATAGCGCCGCACCAACGTGGGCAGGATGCTGTAGTCCGCCGAACTGACGAAGGAGAGGACAATCCGCCCGACCGTCCCGGCCTGCAGGCGCCGCGCCACGGCAGCGAGGTCGGCCACGGCCCCCACGGCGGGCCGGACATGCTCCAGCCATTGCCGTCCAAAGGGGGTGAGCGCCACCTGCCGCTTGGTCCGGGTGAAGAGAGGCGCGCCCAGTTCCCGCTCCAGCGCCATGATCGACTGGCTGAGCGGCGGCTGGGTCATGCCCAGCCGTTCGGCGGCGCGGCCGAAATGCAGTTCCTCCGCCACGGCGAGGAAATGGTTGAGCTGGCGAAGGTCCATGTCAGTCAGTCATCCTGCGACCTTATAGCGCGGCTGCAATATATTTCACAACCTGTCCGCGAAGGCGTAAGGCGGCCGGACAGGAACCGAGGACAGACCCATGCCGCATTATCGTTCACGCACCAGCACCCATGGCCGCAACATGGCGGGCGCCCGCGGCCTTTGGCGCGCCACCGGCATGAGGGACGAGGATTTCGGCAAGCCCATCATCGCTATCGCCAACAGCTTCACCCAGTTCGTGCCGGGGCATGTGCACCTCAAAGATCTGGGCCAGCTTGTCGCGAGGGAGATCGAGGCGGCGGGCGGCGTCGCCAAGGAATTCAACACCATCGCGGTCGATGATGGCATCGCCATGGGCCATGACGGCATGCTCTATTCGCTGCCCAGCCGCGACCTGATCGCGGACAGCGTCGAATATATGGTGAACGCCCATACCGCCGACGCGCTGGTGTGCATTTCCAACTGCGACAAGATCACGCCGGGCATGCTGATGGCCGCGATGCGCCTCAACATCCCGACCATCTTCGTTTCGGGCGGTCCGATGGAGGCCGGCAAGACCGAGCTGCGCGGCAAGACCGTCGCGCTGGACCTGGTCGACGCCATGGTCGTCGCGGCGGACGACAGCTATACCGACGAGGAAGTGAAGGTCATCGAGCGGTCCGCCTGCCCGACCTGCGGTTCCTGCTCCGGCATGTTCACCGCCAATTCGATGAACTGCCTGACCGAAGCGCTGGGGCTGTCGCTGCCGGGCAACGGGTCGACGCTGGCCACCCATGCCGACCGCGAAAAGCTGTTCCTGGAGGCGGGCCGCACCATCGTCGACCTCGCCAAGCGCTGGTACGAACAGGACGACGCATCGGCCCTGCCCCGCAACATCGCCACCTTCGCCGCGTTCGAGAACGCGATGAGCCTGGACATCGCCATGGGCGGGTCGACCAACACGGTGCTTCACCTGCTCGCCGCCGCCTATGAGGGCGGGGTGGATTTCACCATGGCCGACATCGACCGGCTGTCACGGCGCGTTCCCTGCCTCTGCAAGGTCGCGCCAGCCAAGAATGACGTGCATATGGAGGATGTCCATCGCGCGGGCGGCATCATGGCGATCCTGGGCGAACTGGAGCGCGCCGGGCTGGTCGACGCCAGCCTGCCGACCGTCCATGCGCCGACGCTGGGCGACGCGCTCAACCGCTGGGACATCGGCCGCACCAATAGCGAGGAGGTCCGCAACTTCTTCCGCGCCGCGCCCGGCGGCGTCCGCACCACCCAGGCGTTCAGCCAGAACGCCCGTTGGGAGGAACTGGACACCGACCGCGAGACCGGCGTCATCCGCAGCGCGGCGCATCCCTTTTCCAAGGATGGCGGGCTGGCCGTGCTGTTCGGCAATATCGCCCCCGAAGGCTGCATCGTGAAGACGGCCGGGGTGGACGAATCCATCCTGACCTTCCACGGCACGGCACGGGTCTATGAAAGCCAGGACGCTGCGGTCGCCGGCATCCTGGGCAATGAAGTGAAGGCGGGCGATGTCGTCGTCATCCGCTATGAAGGGCCCAAGGGCGGGCCGGGCATGCAGGAAATGCTCTACCCGACCAGCTATCTGAAGTCGAAGGGGCTGGGCAAGGCCTGCGCCCTGATCACCGACGGGCGCTTTTCCGGCGGCACTTCGGGCCTTTCCATCGGCCATGTGTCGCCCGAAGCGGCCGAAGGCGGGCTGATCGCGCTGATCGCGACCGGCGACCCCATCCTCATCGACATTCCCAATCGCGTGATCAGGCTGGACCTGGACGACGCCGTCATCGCCGCCCGCAAGGCGGAAATGGAGGCGCGCGGCGCGAAGGCGTGGAAGCCGTTCGGCCGCAAGCGCCATGTGTCGCCCGCCCTGCGGGCCTATGCGGCGCTCACCACCAATGCGGCGCGCGGCGCGGTGCGGGACGTGGGCCAGGTGGAAAAGGATTGATATTCAGGGCGCGCGCCGCATTCGACCCCGCGGCGCGTCGTTCCGGACGATTGCCCGCTGGCCGTCAGTGGAGGAGGATATAAAGCGTGCCGGTCAACGCCAGGGCCGACGCGCTGCACAGGCTCAGCAACCCGACGCTGCATTGGCACATGCTGTAATGCATACGCTCCATCGCACTCTCCCTTGCCGCCGGGCTTATGCCGGTCGAGCGGGGCGATGATAACAGAGAATATCGCGCGAATCAAAAGGTCAGGCGTCGTCCAGTCCCTGCAATAATTTTTGCAGCGCAGCATGGAAATGCCGCCGTTCCGAAGGGTTCAGCGCCTTCAAAAGCTTTCCCCCCAGTTGCAGGCGGAGAGGCTCCGTCACGGCGACCGCCGCCTCTCCGGCCGGAGTGATGGCCAGCCGCTTCACCCGCCGATCGTCCCTGTCCGGCACCCGCTGGATCAGGCCCTCGCGCTCCAGCCCGTCCAGCGCCTCCGTCACCGTGCGCGGCGCGAGATTCATGATCTCGGCAATGTCGGCGGCGCGCGCCGTTCCCAGCTGCGCCTTTATGCACATCAATATCTTGGTCTGGGCGAGCGATGCGCCCTGTTCCGTCATCGCGCGGTCGAACGATCTGCGGATCAATGTGATGACCCGAAACAGGTCGGTCAGTAGCTGTTCGTCGGCGCCATTCATGAGGAACCTCAATAAATGGTATTGCGCTATGGTGCAAGCGCGAGCATAGGGGACGGTATTGCGATCTGCGGGTTCCATCGATGAGTTCTGAGACAGTGGCTTCTTCTCCCCCCCATGGCGACGACTCGGGCCAGAGCCGCCCCTCCGCGCTCAGAAGCCCACGCGCACGCCTGATCCTGCTGCTCGTGGCGCTGGCGCTGATCGGCGGCGGCGTGCTGTGGTTCATCCGCTTCGAAACCTTCGGCAAATATCAGGAATCGACCAACGACGCCTATATCCAGGCCGATTCGATCACCGTCGCGCCCAAGGTGTCCGGCTATGTCGACCGCGTCTTCGTCGATGAGAACCAGGATGTGAAGGCCGGCCAGCCGCTGGTTCAGATCGATCCGCGCGATTACCGGGCGCAGGCGGCCCAGTCCGTGGCGCAGATCGACGTGGCCAAGGCCAATGCGGCCGGGGTCGTCGCCCAGATTGCGGAGCAACGCGCCGCCGTCGCGCAGGCCGAGGCCGATCTGAGCGCCGCCAACGCCAATGCCGCCTTCGCCGCGCGCGAGGTGGAGCGCTATCGCCCGCTGGCGGCCAGCGGTGCGGAGACCCGCGAGCGCCTGTCGGAGCTTCAGAACCAGGCGACCCAGGCGCGGGCGAGGGCCGCGGCGGCCAGGGCGACGCTGACCAGCGCGCAGAAGCGGATCGCCACCCTGCAGACGCAGGTGCGGCAGGCGGAAGCGCAGGGCGAGGCCGCGCGCGCGCAGCTTTCGGCCGCCAGCACCAATGTGGAGGCGACGATATTGCGGGCGGCCGTCGACGGGCGGATCGGTGACAGGAGCGTCAGGCAGGGCCAGTTCGTTCAGGCCGCCAGCCGGCTGATGACGCTGGTTCCAAAGGCCAGCCTCTATGTCGAGGCGAATTTCAAGGAAACGCAACTGGGCCTGATGCGCGTCGGCCAGTCGGTGACGATCGCGGTGGATGCGCTGCCCGGGATCGAGCTGCCTGGACGGGTCGCCAGCATCGCGCCCGGCACCGGCGCCCAGTTTTCGGTCCTGCCGCCGCAGAACGCCACCGGCAATTTCACCAAGATCGTCCAGCGCATCCCGGTGCGCATCGCCGTCAGCGCCGGCCCCGAAACCCGGAAGCTGCTGGTCCCCGGCATGTCCGTCGAAGTGTCCGTCGACACCCGTTCGGCCCGGAACGCCGCCGCGCAGATCCGCCGGGAGCAGGAGCGGCATAACGCCCGGATCGACCGATGAACGCCACCGCCGCTTCGGCCGCGCCGCCCCTTCCCGAACGCGCCGACACCGCCGCGTGGCTGGCCGTCATCGCCGGAAGCCTGGGCGCGATGATGGCGACGCTGGACATTTCCATCGTCAATTCCGCGCTGCCCACGATACAGGGCGAGATCGGCGCCAGCGGCACGGAGGGCACCTGGATCGCGACATCCTATCTGGTCGCGGAGATCATCGTCATTCCGCTGGCAGCCTGGCTGGAACGGCTGCTGGGGCTGCGCACCCTGCTGCTCGCCGCCGCCTTTCTGTTCACCGGCTTTTCGATGCTGTGCGGCGTGGCCGGCGACCTTACCACCATGGTCATCGGCCGCGTCGGCCAGGGCTTTACCGGCGGCGCGCTGATCCCCACGGCGATGACCATCATCGCCACGCGCCTTCCCCGTTCGCAGCAGCCGATCGGCAATGCGCTGTTCGGCGTCACCGCCATTCTTGGGCCGGTGCTCGGCCCGCTGGTCGGCGGATGGCTGACGGAGAATATAAGCTGGCACTATGCCTTCTTCCTGAACCTGCCCGTGGGCATCGTGCTGATCACCCTGCTGCTGGTGACGATGCCGCATCAAAAGCCGCGCCTCAGCGAATTCCGGCAGGCCGACTGGCTGGGCATCGCGGGCATGGCGCTGGGCCTGGGCGGCCTTACCATCGTGCTGGAGGAGGGGCAGCGGGAACAATGGTTCCAGAGCAGCGAGATCGTCCTGATGTCGGTCGTCTCCGGCATCGGCTTCATCCTGCTGTTCGCCGGGCAATATTTCGCGAAAAGGCCCGTCATCCGGCTGAAGCTGCTGCTCGACAGGCAATTCGGGGCCGTTGCGCTGATGGGGCTGGTGATCGGCATGATGCTTTACGGCACCGCCTTCGTCATTCCGCAGTTCCTGGCGGCGATCGCCGGCTATGACGCGCTGCAATCGGGCCGCATCGTCCTGCTGTCCGGCATTCCGAGCCTGATGCTGATGCCGCTCACCCCCCTGCTGATCCGGCACCTCGACATCCGCATCGCGGTGGGCGCCGGGCTGCTCATCATGGCGACGAGCTGCTGGGTCGACACGGTGTTGACCAATCAGGCGGTAGGCCATGATTTCGTCGAGTCGCAATTGCTGCGCGGCGTGGGCAGCGTATTCGGTTTCCTGTTCCTCAACCAGGCGGCCATCGCATCGGTCCCGCGCGAGGATGCGGGCGATGCCGCCGGGCTGTTCAACGCCGTCCGCAATCTGGGCGGATCGCTGGCGCTGGCGGGCATCGCCACCATCCAGGACCAGCGAAGCTGGCTGCACAGCCGCCGCATGGAGGAAAGCCTGAGCGCCAATAGCGGGCAGGTGCAGGATTATATCGGCGGCCTCGCCCATTCGCTGGGCGGGCAGGACGCCGCGCTTCGATCGCTGGCAGGCACGATCCAGCGGGAAGCGCTGGTGATGACCTATAACGACATCTTCACGATGCTGGCGGTCGGCATCATCGCCGTATTGCCGCTGGTGCTGTTCCTGCGTCCCTTGCCCAAGGGGCAAGCGGTCGCGATGCATTGAGGCTGGTTCCATGCGCTTCCCCCAGACCGTCCTTCCTCCGGCCATCCTCCCGCTGCTGGCGCTCGCCGCCTGCACCGCCGGGCCGGATTATCAAGGGCCGGAAGCGGCCAGGCCGGTCAGCCCGGCGGCGCAGTTCGTCAGGGCGCCCGCCGACGCCGGCCCGCAGGCGCCTGCCGCCGCGGCCTGGTGGACGGCGCTGGGCGACCCGGTGCTGGACGCGCTGGAAAGCCGGGCGCTGGCCGCCAATCCCGGCGTGGCCGTGGCGGAGGCAAGGGTGCGGCAGGCCCGCGCCTCGCTGCGGACGGAGCGCGCCAATGCCCTTCCCAATGTCAACGCCTCCGCCCTTTACGTCCATGCCACCGTGCCCGGCGTCGACCTCGGCAATTCGGAGGAAGACAGTTCCGATGGCGGCGACAGCCAGTCGCTCAATTTCTACAATCTGGGCTTCGACGCGAGTTGGGAGGTCGATCTGTGGGGTGGCCGGCGGCGGGGAGTGGAGGCGGCACGGGCCCAGGTCGAGGCGGCGCAGGCCAATGTCGCGGACGCGCAGGTCAGCCTGACCGCCGAAATCGCCCAGGCCTATGTCAATCTGCGCGACCGGCAGCAGCGTATCGCGCTGGCGCAGCAGGCCACGGCCCGGCAGCGCGAGATGCTGCGCCTGACGGAACAGCGCCACGCCGGGGGAACCGCCTCCGCGCTGGAGGTGGAACAGCAGCGCAACCAGCTGGAGCAGAGCGACGCCGCGCTGCTCCCGCTGAGTGCGGAGCGCGACGCCTATCTGAACGCGCTGGCCACCCTGGCCGGGGAAGCGCCCGGCGCGCTCGACGCCATGCTGGCCGCGCCCGCGCCCGTGCCGCTGCCTCCCGCGCAGGTCGCGGTCGGCGATCCCGCCGCGCTGCTCAGGCGCCGTCCCGACATCAGGGCGGCGGAGCGCCAGTTCGCCGCCGCCACCGCCAGGATCGGCGTGGCGGAGGCCGCGCGTTTTCCCAGCCTCAGCTTCATGGGCCTGATCGGCATCGGCGGCACCGATCCGGGCGATCTGGTCGACCTCGACACGCTGGCGGCGATCGCCATGCCGCGCCTGAGCTGGAGCTTCCTCGATTTCGGCCGCAACGCCGCCCGGGTCGGACAGGCCGAAGGCGTCCGGGACGAGGCGGCCGCGCAATATCGGCAGGCGGTGCTCAATGCCCTGCGCGACGGCGAGGACGCGCTTTCCCGCTTTGGCGCGCGGCGGCTGAGCGTCGCCAGCGCCGCCCGGTCGAAGGCCTCGGCTGAGCGCGCCGCCGCGCTGATGCGCCAGCGTTTCGAGGCGGGAACGGCCACCCGCATCCAGCTTCTCGACGCGGAGCGGCAGAGCCTGTCGGCGGCTCAGGCGCTGACCCAGGGGACGGCGGCGATGACGGCGGACTATATCGCCCTGCAAAAGGCGCTCGGCCTCGGCTGGCAATAGGAAATTTAACCTTTCCGCAAGGCTTTGGGAGCGAAATGCCGCGCTGGAGCGCGTTGCCTTGTATCGGGCACAGGCCGCGCGCTTCAAGTTTCTGTTGTCGCATCGTTTTAGGCAGAAAACCGGTTCCCGTCCTTCGACAGGGCTCAGGACAGGCTTTTCCGCACGATGCTCTAAAAGTCCATATTGTCCGATGGAAGCGCGACATGCTCCGGGGGAGGAGTCCGGCAGGGACGGGAACGCGCGCTTCGGATCGGACAGGAGGGACTTTCAAGTCGGGGCCGCGCATCATCATGTTGAAGAGAATTCGTACCGAGCATGTCGAATTGGGCATGTTCCTCCACAAGATGGAAGGGTCGTGGTTCGCCCACCCCTTCTGGAAGAGCAGGATGCTGCTGGAGGATGCCGAACAACTGGAAACGTTGAAGGCGAGCAAGGTCGAATGGGTGCAGATCGACACCTCTCGCGGCGCTGACCTGAAGCCCAGCGAAGCGCCCGCCCCGCCCCGCGCGCCGGCTGCCGACCAGCGTGACCGTCCGTTCGGCCGCGCGGGCGCCACCATTGCCCGGCGCGGGGCGCCGCCGCCCGTCAGCCGTCCGTTCGACCCGCTGTCGAAGGACAGGCTGCCGGCCAAGGCGGAGATGGTTCATGCCAACCGCCTCGCCCGCAAGTCGGTGCGCGCGATGCAGAAGATCTTCGACGATTCCCGACTGGGCAATGCGATCAAGCTCAACAGGCTGGAAACGATGATCGATGAGATCTCCAGCTCCATCCAGCGCAACCCCCACGCCTTCATGGCAGTGACGCGGCTCAAGAACACCAGCGAATATCTCTATCTGCACGCCCTGTCGGTCTGCGCGCTGATGATCAGCCTGGCGCAGCAGCTCCGCCTCTCTCCGGAAGAGGTGCAGCAGGCCGGGCTTGCCGGATTGCTGATGGACGTCGGCATGGGTCATGTGCCGCAGGAAACCTGGGACAAGGACAGTCCGCTGACGCCGGAGGAATGGGAGGTGGTGAAGAGCCACACCACGCTGGCGCATGAATTCCTGGCGCTGGGCGGCGAAATGCCGGACGCCGTGCTGGACGTCTGCCTCCATCACCATGAGCGGTTGGACGGCAGCGGCTATCCCCATGGGCTGAAGGGCGAGGAGATCGGACGGTTCGCCCGCATGGCGGCGATCTGCGACACCTATGACGCGATGACGTCCAACCGCATCCACCGTCATGGCGAGGACCCATCCCGCGCGCTGCTGATGCTGGACGAGGCGCAGACGCTCTACGACCCCGAAATCTTCCAGGCGTTCCAGCGCGCGGTCGGCATCTATCCCATCGGATCGCTGGTCCGCCTGCGCTCGCACCGGCTGGCGATCGTGGTCGAGCAGAATGCCGACGACCTGACGCTGCCGGTGGTGCGGCCCTTCTATTCGCTTTCCGACCGCAGCTTCGTGAAGGCGGAGGACATAGACCTTTCCAACTGCTTCGGCGCGGACCAGATCATGACCCGCGAAACGCCGGAGGGTTGGGACATGACCGAATGGCCGGCGCTCAGCGCCAGGCTGCTCGCGGCGGCGGGATGAAGGCGGGGGCCCTGCCCTGAAAATTCGTTGCGCCTGCCCGCCGGGCAAGGGATATAGGCGGCATGATCGTGCCGGATATGCCCTCTACCGCGGCGGGCGTCGCCGTTCATTATGACGAACTGGACCTCGCCTACCGGCGGATCTGGGGCGAGCATGTGCATCATGGCTATTGGCGGACGGGGAGCGAGAGCCCCGCCGAAGCGGCCGAAGCGCTCGTCGAGGAGGTGGAGGCGCGGCTTGCGCCGGAACCGGGACAGAGGCTGTGCGACATAGGATGCGGCTATGGCGCCACCGCCGCCCGGATCGTCGCCCGGCACGACGTCCATGTCACGGGCCTCACCCTCTCCTCCGCGCAGGAGAAGGTGGCAGACGCGCGTGCGCCGTCCCGCTTCACCTGCCTGCGCCGGGACTGGCTGCACAATGATCTGCCCGATGCGGGTTTCGACGGCGCCTATGCGATCGAAAGTTCCGAACATATGGTCGACAAGGCCCGCTTCTTCACGGAAGCGGCACGGGTGCTGCGGCCCGGCGGGCGGCTGGTCGTCTGCGCCTGGCTGGAGGGCGAAGGCGCGCGGCCATGGGAAGTCCGCCACCTGCTGCGACCCATTTGCCGGGAGGGGCGGCTTCCCGGCATGGGCAGCCGGGCGGATTATGAGGCGCTGGCCGCCCAAGCGGGGTTCGCGCTGCGCGACCATGAGGATGCCAGCGTCCGCGTCCGCCGCACCTGGACGATCTGCCTGCGCCGGCTGGCGGTGGCCATGATCCGCGACCCTGCCCTGCGGAGCCTTGCGCTCAGTCCCCGGACCCGGAACCGCGACTTCATCCTCAGCCTGCCGCGCCTGATCCTGGCGCTGCGCACCGGCGCGATGCGCTACGGCATCTTCCTGTGGGAGAAGGACAGCGCCGGTCCTGGGGTGTGAGGGGATTCAGCCCATGGCGACCTGCGTCCGATTTAGCGCAGCGTGCTCTAGCGCAGCCGGGTCCAGCGCTGCGACTGGCACAGGAACAGCACGCATCCCGTCAGCCTGAGCGATCCGTCCGCGTTCAATCCCAATGTCGCGCGGTAGCTTCGCCCCGATTTCGGGTCGTAGGCGCGGCCGCCCTTCCAGATCGCGCCATCGCGGCGGAAACCCCAAAGGGTGAGCAGGCCCAATATCGGCTGCCCGCGCAACTTGGGGTCGGGATTGTTGACATCGGTCGCCGGCACGCCCGGTCCCTTGTCCAGCACTTGCGCGATCCGACCGCACATCTGCCCGCCGCACGGCGCGATCTGCACCACGCCCTTCCGGTCCTCGGTCAGCCAACGGCCCTCGACGGACGGCGGCGAGGCCGCCGCCGCCATGATCAGGAGCGCGGTGAAATATCCCATGGCATGCACCTCCATGCCCATGAAGATATGCTATGATGCAGGAGAAGAAGAGAGGGCATATGGCCGACCTTTCGATCCGTTCGCGGCAGGAAGAGCAGATGGACGCGCCGGACCTGGACCCCGCCGTCTATGAGCGGGTGCTGCACGACCTCGCCCGCGTGAACCGCTGGACCTTCACTGCCTGGCCCACCATCGCCTTCCTCAACCGCGCCGTCGGTTCGACCCGGCATTTCCGCCTGCTCGATGTCGGTTTCGGAGACGGCGACGTCCTGCGCGCGGTCGCCCGCTGGGCCCGGAAGCGCGGGATAGAGGCCGAGCTGATCGGCGTCGACCTCAATGAAAAGAGCCTTTCCGCGGCCCGCCACGCGACTCCGCCCGAACTTGCCATCGACTATCGGGCCGGCGACTATCTGGACCAGCCGGAGCGGTTCGACTTCATCATCTCCAGCCAGGTGACGCACCATATGACGGATGCGCAACTGATGACCTTCCTGCGCCATATGGAGGCGGAGGCGCGGATGGGCTGGCTGATCTGCGACCTGCACCGGCATGGATTTGCCCATTGGGGCTTTCCGCTGCTCGCCCGCCTGCTACGCGTCCACCGCATCGTGCGGGAGGATGGCCGGCTGTCCATTGCCCGGTCCTTCCGCCCCGGCGACTGGGCGGAGCTGTTGCCCCAGGCGGGCATCAGCCTGGACGATGTGCGGATCGTGAGGCGCTTTTCCTTCCGCCTGTGCGTGGAGCGGATATGCGGGTGAGCAGCGCGGCCTGAACGCCGAGCCCCGGCATCAGGCCCAGCAGCCGCATCAGCAGCCCGCGTCCCCATGGTCCCGCCGCCCCGTGGCGCAAGGCTTCGGCAATCGCCAGCGGCCGCCGGCTGCGGCGGCGCCACTGGTCCTGCCAGCCCATCGCCGCCTGCGGTCCGCCCCGCAGATAGGCCTGCGCGGCGCTGGTCCCGCTGTGGAGCGCGATGGCGATGCCGTCGCCGGCCAGGGAAGCGATCACCGCGCCCTGATCCCCGATGCGGAAGAGTCCCGGAACGCTCGCCGCCGCGCGCCAGCCATAGGGCACGCCGGCAATCGCCTCAAAAGAGGGCGGCATTTTTCCAGCCATGCGGCGGGCCAGATGAGGCGCCTCCGCCATGATCGCCTGCATCAGCGCGGGCACGCCATCCGACAGCCGGTCCCGCGCAACGGAAAGGCAGAGATTGGCGGTGCCATCCTCCTGCAACAGCAGGCCGGCATAGCCGCCGTCGAACAGGTGCATCTCGATCACGCCCGTCAGGTCCGCGCTGCCGGGCAGGGTCGCGCGGAACCCGACGCAGGGCGGTTCCCGACGGCCGGTGAGATCGCGGGCCAGCCCGCGCAATTCATGCTTGCCCGTCGCCAGGAACAGCGCGTCGCCGGCCAACTGCCCGCCATCGTCGAACCGGATCGAACGCGCTGCCGGGTCGGCGGCGCGCACCGCCCGGCCCCGCTGAACGACGGCTCCCGCCCGCGCCGCGCGCGCCATCAGCGCTTCGTCCAGCGTCCGCCGCGACAGCCCCGCCGCGACATGGGGCAGCGGCAGTTCCAGATGCCGGCCGTCCGCCACCAGCCGCAACCGCCGTATCGGCCGCGCGCCCAGCGCGACCGCGTCGACACCCAGATCGCCCAGTGCCGCCAGCGCATCCCAGCCGAGGAAGCCGCCGCACACGCCATCATGCGGGCCGCTCCGGCGGTCGAGGAGATGCACCTGCGCCCCCGCCCGAGCCAGGGCGATCGCCGCCGCCGCGCCCGCCGGTCCGCCACCGACGACCAGAGCGGGCAGGCGCGCCGTCATGCCAGCCCTTCGAAACGGAACCCTTCGGCCGCCAGTCCCGGTCCGAAGGCCAGCGCCACCCCCCGCCCCGCGTCCGCCAGCATGTCGTGCAGGATGAACATCAGGGTGGAGGAGGACATGTTGCCGAACCGCGCCAGCACGCTCCGCGACGGCGCCAGGGCATCGCGGCCAAGGTCCAGTCCCTGCTCCACCGCGTCCAGGATCGACCGGCCGCCTGCGTGCACCGCCCATCGGTCTATCCCGGCCATATCGTCGCTTCCCCACAGGCGGCGGCGCACCGAGGGATCGCCCAGCGCCGTCTGGATGCGCCCCGGCACCTCTCCGGACAGGTGCATGACGAAGCCGCTATCCCCTATGTCCCAGCGGATCAGTTCCGCCGAATCCGCGAGGTTGAGCGAGAAGGGCCGGTCGATCGCGACGCCGGCGCCCTCCCCCGTCACCAGGGCGGCGGCGGCGCCGTCCGCGAACTGGAGCATCATCAGCAGCCGCTCGATCTGCCGTTCCGGCTGGAAATGCAGGGAAGACAGTTCGACCGTCACCACCAGCACCCGCGCATCGGGTTCCGACCGGACGATGTGCCGCGCCGTCCGCAATGCCGCGACCGCCGCATAGCAGCCCATGAAGCCGACCAATGTGCGCTCGACCCCCTCCAGCCCCAGCCGTTCGGCGATGATCTGGTCGATGCCGGGGGCGACGAAGCCGGTGCAGCTCGCCACCACCAGATGGCTGATCCGGTCGAGCGGCACCTGCGCCCTCAACCGCGCGATCGCCTCCATCGCCAGGCGGGGCGCATGATCGGCATAGCAGCGCATGCGCAGCGAGGTCGGCGGCATTTCGCCCGCGTAGAAGCCGCCGGGATCGACCGGCGATCCGCCCTCGGCGGTCGGCGGCAGCACGCACCAGCGATGCCCGATGCCGGACCGCTCCGCCATGCGCTGGAACAGCCGGCGCTCGCGCGGATCGTCCAGTTGGCCGGTCGCCCAGCGAATGAAGGGTGCATGCATGTCCAGCGCGGGGACGGCGCACCCGATGGCGTTGATGCGAGCGCGCGTATCGGTCATCGGGTCGTCATGGCTCCTGTCTTCGTGGAACGTCCGGGTGGGGGGAAAGGATCAATCGCGGCAGCCTGGCCCCTGCCGCCCTTAGACCTCCACTTCCTTCTCCAGACGTCCCTCTCCCCCGAAAACCTGCAAATATCGGGCGATCTCCTCCGGCTCGCCTGTCGCCTTGGCGGGGTTGTCGGACAGCTTGACCGCCGGGCGGCCATTGGCCTCCACCACCTTGCACACCAGCGAGATCGGATCGAGCCCGGTCGTGGCAAAGGGCGCGCAACCCCTGAAATCATTGGTGAGGTTGGTGCCCCAACCAAAGCTCATCCGCACCCGCCCGGCAAAATGCCGGTAGGTCGCCTCGATGCTGTCGACATCCATGCCGTCGGAGAAGATCAGCAGCTTCGACCGCGGATCGCGTCCCTTTTCCCGCCACCAGCGGATGATCCGTTCACCCGCCTCGATCGGCGGCGCGCTGTCGGGGCGGAAGCCCGTCCAGTCCGCCACCCAGTCCGGCGCATGGCGCAGGAACGCCGCCGTGCCGAAGGCATCGGGCAGCACGACCAGCAGGTTGCCGGCATAATGATTGCGCCAATCCTCCAGCACGCGATAGGGGACGGCGGCCAGCCCCTCATCCCCCTCGGCCAGGGCGGCCAGCACCATCGGCAGCTCATGGGCGTTGGTGCCGATGGCCTCCAGATCGGCGTCCATCGCCAGCAGCACGTTGGACGATCCGATGAACCGGCGGCCCAGCCGTTCCTTCAGCGCCTCCACGCACCAGCGCTGCCAGAGGAAGCCGTGCCGCCGCCGCGTGCCGAAGTCGGATATGACGAGATCGGGCAGTTGCGCCAGCCGCTCCACCTTCTCCCACAGCTTTGCCTTGGCGCGGGCGTAGAGCACGTCCAGTTCGAACCGCCCCCGTCCCTTCATCGCCGCGCGGGATCGCAATTCGTTGATGATCGCCAGCGCCGGGATTTCCCACATGCTGCTGTGGGTCCAGGGGCCGTGGAAACACAGTTCATATTGGCCGTCGACCTTGCGCAGGTCATAGTCGGGCAGACGGAAATCGGCCAGCCACGCGATGAAATCCGGGCTGAACATCTGCCGCTCGCCATAAAAGCTGTTGCCCGCCAGCCAGATCAGTTCCTTCTTCCCGAAGCGCACGGACCGGGCATGGTCGAGCTGCGCGCGCAATTCGCCCTCGTCGATGACCTCGGCCAGACGCACGGATTGCGTGCGGTTGATCAGCTTGAAGGTCGCCTGCACTTCCGGGTAGAGGTGGCGGATCATCTGGAGCATCAGCAGCTTGTAGAAATCCGTGTCCAGCAGGCTGCGGACGATGGGGTCCAGCCGCCAATTATGATTATAGGTGCGGTTGGCGATGTCGGTGTAAACCATCGAAATTCCGTTCAGCCCGTGACCGGCCCCAGTCTATGCGCGACAGGCGCGACTGTCAGCCATCGTCGCCAATCGAACCGGATATGATCCCGTTCCCCTTCATCTGCAAAGACGGCGCCGTCCTCGCCCATCCGTGACCCGGCCGGGCGTGTCCTGCGGCCATGATGGCCGGAACCCGCGCCGCGCATCATTTTCATACGCAATTTCTATGCCCTGCCCTTTTCCCCTCTCTCGATTTCAAACGCCGCCCTGTCCTAATTGAGCGGCGGCAGACGACGGCCCGTCCCGCACCCCGCGCGACAGCTTCGGCTGCGGGAGTTGCCTTATGCAAGACATGCTCTGGATCGGCCTGATCCTGATCCTTCTGGCCGCCAGCCTCGGCTATGCCGCGCTGTGCGGGCGGGCGTGAGGGCGGGCGCCATGACCATCGACCTCTGGCTCGCCGCGTTCACCGCCATCGGCCTCCTCCTCTATCTGGTCGCCGTGCTGGCGCGGCCCGAACGCTTTTAGGAAGGCGCGTTCCATGACCTTTCAGGGATGGCTGCTGATCGCGGCCTTTGTCGGCCTGTTGCTGATCCTCGTGAAGCCGGTCGGCCTCTGGCTGTTCGCGCTTTACGAAGGACGCCGCACGCCGCTTCACGGCCTGCTCGGCCCCGTGGAGCGCGGCTTCTACCGCCTTTCCGGCATCGATCCGCGGGAGGAACAGGGCTGGCGCCGCTATGCGGTGCATATGCTGGTCTTCAACACGGCGCTGCTGCTCCTCACCTATACGCTGCTGCGGATGCAGGCGGTGCTGCCGCTCAACCCGCAGCATCTGGGCGCGGTGAGCGGGCATCTCGCCTTCAACAGCGCGATCAGCTTCACCTCGAACACCAACTGGCAGAGCTATGCCGGGGAATCGACCATGTCGAACCTCAGCCAGATGCTGGCGCTCACCATCCATAATTTCCTTTCCGCGGCGACGGGCATTGCGCTCGCTTTTGCGCTGTTCCGGGGATTTGCCCGGCGCAGCAGCGCGACCATCGGCAATTTCTGGGCCGATATGGTGCGGGTGACGCTCTATCTGCTGCTGCCGCTCTGCGTCCTCCTCGCGATCTTCTACATGGCGAGCGGCGTGCCGCAGACGCTGGCGGGACCGGTCGAGGTCACGACGCTGGAAGGCGCGAAGCAGACGCTCGCCCTGGGACCGGTCGCGGGTCAGGAGGCGATCAAGATGCTGGGCACCAACGGCGGCGGCTTCTTCAACGCGAACAGCGCCCATCCGTTCGAAAATCCGACGGCGCTCACCAATTTCGTGCAGATGCTGTCGATCTTCGCCATCGGCGTCGGCCTCACCCACAGCTTCGGCAAGGCGGTGGGCAATGTGCGGCAGGGATGGGCCATCCTCGCCGCGATGATGGTCCTGTTCCTTGCCGGCGTCGCGATCACCTGTTGGCAGGAGGCCGCCGGCAATCCGGTCCTCCATCATCTGGGCGTTCCCGGCGGCAACATGGAGGGGAAGGAGGTGCGTTTCGGCATCGCCGCCTCCGCCCTCTTCTCCGTCATCACCACGGCGGCGAGCTGCGGCGCGGTCAACGCCATGCATGACAGCTTCACCGCCATCGGCGGCCTCGTCCCCCTGTTCAACATGCAATTGGGCGAAGTGGTGGTCGGCGGCGTCGGCGCGGGCATATACGGCTTCCTGCTGTTCGCCATCCTCGCCGTGTTCGTGGCGGGGCTGATGGTCGGCCGCACGCCGGAATATGTCGGCAAGAAGATCGAGAGCCGGGAGGTGAAGCTCGCCGTCCTCGCCATCGCCGTGCTGCCGATGGCGATACTGGGCTTCACCGCGATTGCGAGCGTGTTGCCGGCGGGCCTTGCCGGCCCGCTCAACAAGGGTCCGCACGGGTTCAGCGAGATCCTCTACGCCTTCACCAGCGCGGTCGCCAACAACGGATCGGCCTTTGCCGGACTGACCGCCAACACCCCCTTCTACAACGGCCTGCTGGGCGTGGCGATGTGGATCGGCCGCTTCTTCATCATCATACCCATGCTGGCCATAGCCGGCGGACTGGCGGCGAAGAAATACACGCCGGAAACCGCGGGCAGCTTCCCCACCACGGGGCCGCTGTGGACCGGGCTGCTGGTCGGCATCGTGCTGATCGTCGGCGGCCTCACCTTCCTGCCCGGCCTTGCCCTTGGCCCCATGGCCGATCATCTCGCGATGGTCCGTGGCCAGCTCTTCTAAGGATCACAAGCCCATGCCCCGGTCCGAAACCCGATCGCTCTTCACCGCCGACCTCATCCTGCCCGCGATGGGCGACGCTTTCCGCAAGCTGAACCCCAGGGACCTGATCCGCAACCCGGTGATGTTCACGACCGCCGCCGTGGCGGTGCTGCTGACGCTGTTGCTGGCCGTGGGGCAGGACCATCTTGCCCCTGGCTTCAAGCTGCAACTGGTGGCCTGGCTGTGGCTGACGGTTCTGTTCGGCACCTTTGCCGAGGCGCTGGCCGAAGGGCGGGGCAAGGCGCAGGCCGCTTCGCTGCGCGCGACCAAGGCGGAACTGACGGCCAGGCGGCTGAAGGGCGACGCGGTCGAGACCGTCCCGGCAAGCGCGCTCAGGATGGGCGATGTCGTGCTGGTCGAAACCGGCGACCTCATCCCATCCGACGGAGAGGTGGTCGCCGGCGTCGCTTCGGTCAATGAGGCCGCCATCACCGGCGAATCCGCGCCGGTGATCCGGGAGGCGGGCGGCGACCGCAGCGCGGTGACGGCGGGCACGCGCGTCATTTCCGACCGGATTCGGGTGCGGGTGACGGTCAATCCGGGACAGGGCTTTCTGGACCGCATGATCGCGCTGGTGGAGGGCGCCGAACGGCAGAAGACGCCCAATGAGATTGCGCTGACGCTGCTGCTGGTCGGCCTGACCATCATCTTCCTGATCGCCGTGGGCACGATTCCGGGCTTTGCCAGCTATGCCGGGGGCGCCGTGCCGGTGGCGATCCTCGCCGCCTTGCTGATCACGCTGATTCCCACGACCATCGCCGCCCTCCTCTCCGCCATCGGCATAGCGGGCATGGACCGGCTGGTGCGCTTCAACGTGCTGGCCAAATCGGGCAGAGCGGTGGAAGCGGCGGGGGACATAGACACGCTGCTGCTCGACAAGACCGGCACCATCACCGTCGGCGACCGTCAGGCGACCGAGTTCCGCCCCGTCGGCGGAACGTCCCCGGCCGAGTTGGCGGAAGCGGCGCTGCTCGCCAGCCTGGCCGACGAAACGCCGGAGGGCCGCTCCATCGTCCTGCTGGCGCGGGAGAAGTTCGGGCAGAGCGCGGATGCGCTGCCCGAAGGCGCGGTGGTCGTTCCCTTCACGGCACAGACCCGCATTTCCGGCGTGACGCTGGGCGGTTCGACCATCCACAAGGGGGCGGTGGACAGCATCCTGCGGGCCAATCCCGCCCTAGACAGGGAAGCCGCGACCCAGGAACTGCGCCGCATCACCGACGAGATCGGCCGCGCGGGCGGCACGCCTCTGGCAGTGGCGAAGGATGGGAGGCTGCTTGGCGCGATCTTCCTCAAGGACATCGTCAAGGCGGGCATTCGCGAACGCTTCGGGGAACTGCGGCAGATGGGCATCCGCACGGTGATGATCACCGGCGACAATCCCCTTACCGCCGCCTCCATCGCGGCGGAGGCGGGGGTGGACGACTTCCTCGCCCAGGCCACGCCGGAGGACAAGCTGGCCCTGATCCGCAAGGAGCAGGAGGGCGGCCGGCTGGTCGCGATGTGCGGCGACGGCACCAATGACGCCCCGGCGCTGGCGCAGGCGGATGTCGGCGTCGCCATGAACACCGGCACACAGGCCGCGCGGGAGGCGGGCAATATGGTCGACCTCGACAGCGATCCGACCAAGCTGATCGAGGTGGTGGGCCTGGGCAAGCAATTGCTGATGACGCGGGGCGCGCTGACCACCTTTTCCGTCGCCAACGACGTCGCCAAATATTTCGCGATCATCCCCGCCATGTTCGTGGCGCTCTATCCGGGGCTGGGGGTGCTGAACATCATGGGCCTTGCCAGCCCGGAAAGCGCGATCCTGTCCGCGATCATCTTCAACGCGCTGATCATTCCCTGCCTGGTGCCGCTGGCCCTGAGGGGCGTGACCTACCGGCCCATCGGCGCCGGGCCTCTGCTGGCGCGGAACCTCGCCATCTATGGGCTGGGCGGGCTGGTCGCGCCGTTCGCGGGCATCAAGCTGATCGACCTTGCCGTGAATGGACTGGGTCTGGCGTGACGAACGGCGGAAAGGATAGCAGAATGTTCACCGACCTTAAAACCTCCCTCCGACCCGCGCTCGCGATGACGCTGCTCTTCGCGCTGCTGCTGGGCATCGCCTATCCGCTGGCGCTGACCGGCATCGGACAGGCGCTTTTCCCGTTCCAGGCCAATGGCAGCCTGATCGGGCAGAGCGGCAGGCCGGTGGGCTCCACGCTCATCGGCCAGAATTTCGCTAGCGACCGCTATTTCCATTCCCGTCCGTCAGCGGCGGGCAAGGGCTATGACGGGCTCGCCTCCTCCGGTTCCAACCTGGGGCCCGCCAGCAAGGCGCTGGCCGACCGCGTCGCCCGCGACATTCAGGCCCTGCACTCGCCCGGTCGTCCCGTTCCGTCCGATCTGGTGACAACCTCCGCATCGGGGCTGGACCCCCATATCAGCCCCGATGCGGCCTTTTTTCAGGTCGGGCGGGTGGCGAAGGCGCGCGGTCTGGAGCCGGGCCAGGTTCGCGCGCTGGTCGACCGGAGCATAGAGCGACCGCTTCTGGGCTTTCTGGGGGAAGCGCGGGTCAATGTCCTCGAAATCAATCGACGGCTGGATGGCATCGGCGCTAATCAGGCGGGATGAGCGAACCGGAACGCCGCGATCCAGAAGCCTATCTGCGTCAGGCGGCGCGGGAAGGCCGCGGGCGTCTGAAGATATTCCTCGGCGCGGCGCCGGGCGTCGGCAAGACCTATGAGATGCTGATCGACGGCATGCAGCGCCTGAAGGCCGGCGTCGACGTGGTGGTGGGCGTGGTCGAGACCCATGGCCGGCGGGAGACGGAGGCGCTGCTCCACGGCCATGAGGTCATTTCCCGGCGCGCAGTCGATCATCAGGGCCATGGCCTGGGCGAGATGGATCTGGACGCGATCCTCGCCCGCCGCCCCGGGCTGGTGCTGGTGGACGAACTCGCCCACAGCAACGCGCCGGGCAGCCGCCATCCGAAACGCTATCAGGATGTGGAGGAGCTGCTCGACGCCGGGATCGACGTCTATTCGACCGTGAATATCCAGCATGTCGAAAGCCTGAACGACGTCGTCGCCTCCTTCACCCGCGTCCGGGTGCGCGAGACGGTGCCGGATTCCATCCTCGAAACGGCGGAGATCGAGGTGGTCGACATTCCGCCCGACGAGCTGATCGATCGGTTGAAGGAGGGCAAGGTCTATATCCCGGCGGAGGCCAGCCGGGCGCTCAACCATTTCTTCTCCAAGTCCAATCTGACCGCGCTGCGCGAGATGGCGTTGCGCCGCGCCGCGCAGGCGGTGGACGCGCAGATGCTGGACTATGTGCGCGCCCATGCGCTGGCGGGCAGCTTCGCGGCGGGCGAGCGGGTCGTCGTCGCCATCGGCGAACTGCCGAGCGCGCAGGGGCTGGTCCGCGCCGCCAAGCGGCTGGCCGACGCGCTGAAGGCGCCCTGGACCGCCGTGCATATCGAAACGCAGCGCAGCCTGGCCTTCACGGCGGAGGAGCGCGGCCATCTGGCCGACACCATGGCGCTCGCATCGCGCCTGGGCGGAACGACCGCGACCATCCCCGCCCCCAGCGTCGTGGCGGGGCTCCGCCAATATGCGGCGGACGCCCGCGCCACCCAGATCGTGATCGGCAAGGCGAGCCGAAGCTGGTGGTTCGAACTGCGGCACGGGTCGGTGGTCGACCGTCTGGTCCGCGCCATGGAAGACGTCGCCATCCACGTCCTGCCGGGCGACCGGTTCGCGCCGCCCCGCCGGACGGCCCGCATGGGGCCATGGGGCAAGCCCGCCGACTATCTCTGGTCCACGGCGATGATCGCGCTGATGACCGCCATAGGGCGGCTGCTGGTCCAGACCATCGCGCTCGGCAATATCGCCCTGCTCTATCTGGTGCCGGTGATGTTCGCCGCCGCCAGCTTCGGCCTGCGCGCCGGGCTGTTCGCGGGTCTGCTTTCCAGCCTCGCCTATAATTTCTTCTTCCTGCCGCCCACCGGCACGCTGACCGTCAGCAATCCGGAAAATGTCATCTCCATCCTCGTCCTGCTGGGCGTCGCCATCGTCACCAGCCAGTTCGCCGCCCGCGTCCGCGCCCAGGCGGACCTGGCCCATGGCAGCGCCCGGCAGAATGCGGCGCTGGCGGGATTTTCCCGGCAACTGACCGCGGCGTCCAGCCAGGACGAGCTGATGCATGCCATCTGCGCCGAAGTGGGGCGAATGTTCGACGTGCGCACCGTCCTCCTCCTCCCATCGCCCGACGGTCCGCAACTGCGCGCCGCCGTGCCGCCGGAGGACCGGCTGGAGCAGATAGAGAAGGCCGCCGCCCAATGGGCGATGGACAATGAGCAGCCCGCCGGGCGCGGTTCCTCCACATTGACGGCGTCGGACTGGCTGTTCCACCCGCTGCGCACGACGCGCGGCGTGCTGGGCGTGCTGGGACTGGCGCGGGAGGATGCGGGGGAGCCGTTGCGGTCCGACCAGTTGCCGCTGCTCATGAGCCTGCTCGACCAGGCGTCCATCGCCTTCGACCGCATGGCGCTGGAGGAGGAGATGCTGGACGCCCGCCAGATCCGCGAGCGCGACCGGCTGCGTTCCGCCCTGCTCTCCTCGGTCGGGCACGACCTGCGCACGCCGCTCACCACCATCATCTCCGCCGCGCATGAACTGAAGCGCCAGCACCCCTGCGACCTTGCCGACACGGTGGAGGCGGAGGCGTTGCGGCTGACCCGCTTCGTCGCCAATCTGCTGGACATGGCGCGGGTGGAGGCGGGCGCCCTGCCGCTGAAGCTGGAGCCCGTGGACCTGTTTGACGCGGTGGCGGGCGCCGTCCACGATACGCGCCAGTCGCTTGGCCGGCATGAGGTGAAGGTCGACATATTGCCCGATATTCCGCTGGTGCGGGTCGATCCGACGCTGCTGCACCATATCCTCATCAACCTGCTCGACAATGCGGGGCGCTATGCCGATCCGGATACGCCCGTGACCATCCAGGGCCAGCGGCTGCCCGGCGCGATCACCCTGTCGGTGATCGATCAGGGACCGGGCATCCCGCCGGGAAGCGAGGCGCGCGTCTTCGACACCTTCACCCGCATGGAGGGGTCGGACCGGGCGAAGCATGGCACCGGCCTTGGCCTTGCCATCGTCAAGGGCTTTGCCGAGGCGATGGGGCTGGGCGTATCGGCCGCCAACCGGGCCAATCCGCCCGGCGCCTGCTTCACCCTGCGCTTTCCGCAGGCCTCGATCCTGTCTCCGCTTGCTGACGAGGACATGCCATGACCACCCGTTCATCCGGTCGCCACAAGGTGCTGATCATCGATGACGAACCGCAAATCCGTCGCCTGATCCACGCGGCGCTGACCCGCGCCGACCATGCGACGGTGGAGGCCGCCAATGCGCGCGAGGCGCTGGACAAGTTGCGGGAGGAGCGACCCGACATCTGCCTGCTCGACCTAGGCCTGCCCGACCGCGACGGGCTGGAGCTGGTGCCGCTCATCAAACGGGATTCGGACGCCAGCCTGATCGTCATATCGGCCCGCGACGCGACCGAGCAGAAGGTCGCCGCACTGGACCTGGGCGCGGACGATTATCTGACCAAGCCCTTCGATACCGACGAGATGCTTGCCCGCGTGCGCGTGGCGCTGCGCAACCGCATGACCAAGGATGGCGGCGTTTCGATGGTCCGCGCAGGGGATGTGGCGATCGACCTGATGGCGCGGATCGTGACAAGGGGCGGACAGGAAGTGCATCTGACGCCGAAGGAATATGGCGTGCTGGCGCAACTGGCGAAATATCCGGGGCGGGTGATCACCCATCAGCAGATCATGGCGCAGGTCTGGCCCAACGAGCATGCGCATCATGTCGAATATCTGCGCGTGCTGGTGCGGACCCTGCGGCAGAAGTTGGAAGACGACCCGCAGCGGCCGCGCATCATCGCGAACGAACTGGGGATCGGCTACCGGTTGAAGGAAGCGGATGGGGCTTGAGCCCCCTGCTCCCTCTAACCGTCATCGCCACGGAGCGGGAATCCACCCTCCATAAGAAGCCCCTGGCGGCACGTCCGGGGGATGGGTTCCCGCCTTCGGGAATGACGGGGTGAAGTTGAAAAATGAAGGGGAATCAGATTTCGACCTGCGACCCCAGTTCCACCACCCGGTTCGTCGGCAGCTTGAAGAAATCCATGGGCGTCACGGCATTGCGCATCATCCAGGCGAACAGCTTTTCCCGCCAGATCGCCATGCCGGGCTTTTCCGACGGGATCAAAGTCTGGCGGCTGAGGAAATAGCTGGTCTGGCTGACATTGATGGGGCCGCCGCAGCCCTGGACCGCTTTCATCGCGGCGGGAATGTCGATTTCCTCCATGAAGCCGTGGCGCAGCACCACGCGGTAGAAGCCTGCCCCCAGGTCCGTCACTTCGGAACGGCCGGTGAGCGGCAGGTGGGGCACGCCCTCGGTCCGCACGGTCAGGATGATCACCCGCTCGTGCAATATCTTGTTATGCTTCACATTGTGCAGCAGCGCCGGCGGCACGCCCTCCACACGGGAATTGAGGAAGATCGCCGTGCCCGGCACCCGCTTCAGGGAGCCGGAGACGGACTGGATGAACAGTTCGACCTCCATCGCTCCTTCCAGCAGATAGAAGTTCATGATCTTCCGCCCCGTCGACCAGGTCGTCAGGATGATGAACACCACCGCCGCCACCAGCAACGGGAACCAGCCGCCATCGGGAATCTTCGTCGCGTTGGACAGGAAATAGACGCCGTCCACGGTGAGGAACAGCCCCGTCACGCCAGCGGCGAGCAGCCGGTTCCAGCGCCATACGCTGAAGGTCAGTACCGCCATCATGCAGGTGGTGATGACCATGGTCCCCGTGACGGCAATCCCATAGGCGGCGGCCAGGTTGCTCGACGACTGGAAGCCCAGAACCAGCAGCACGACCAGGAACAGCAGCGCCCAGTTGACCAGCGGCACATAGATCTGCCCCGCCGCCGAAGCGCTGGTATGCGCGATCTTGAGGCGCGGCAGGAAGCCGAGTTGCACCGCCTGCTGCGTCACGGAAAAAGCGCCGGAAATCACCGCCTGGCTGGCGATCACCGTGGCGAGCGTGGCCAATATGACCAGCGGAAGCCGCGCCCATTCCGGCGCGAGCAGGAAGAAGGGGTTCTCCGCCGCCTCAGGCAGGTCCAGCAGCAGAGCGCCCTGGCCCATATAATTGAGCAGCAGGCAGGGAAAGGCGGCGTAGAGCCAGGCTATGCTGATCGCCTTGCGCCCGAAATGGCCCATATCGGCATAGAGCGCCTCCGCCCCCGTCACCGCCAGTACGACCGAACCCAGCGCCAGGAAGGCCAGCTTCGCATCGAGCGCGAAGAAATGGATGGCCCACATGGGGTTGACGATGGCGACAATCCCCGGATGGCGCACGATGTTGAGGATGCCGAGCGCCGCCAGCACCAGGAAATAAACCGCCATGATGGGCCCGAACAGCGCGCCCACCCGGGCGGTGCCATGTTTCTGGATCAGGAACAGCCCGATCAGGATGACGATGGCGATGGGAAGGACGAAGGGCGCGAATCCGTCATTCACCGTCTCCAGCCCTTCCACGGCCGAGAGCACGGATACGGCAGGGGTTATGATGGCGTCGCCATAGAATAGCGCTGCCGCCAGAACGCCCAATATGGCGATGGTCGGCGTCCATCGGCTCTCCCCCAGCTTGCGGGAGATCAGGGCGAGCAACGCCATGCTGCCGCCTTCGCCATGATTGTCGGCGCGCATGATGATGAACACATATTTGACCGTGACGATGAGCGTCATGGTCCAGAAGACCAGCGACAAGACGCCATAGATATGGGCAGGATCGACCGCCAGCGGATGATGGCCGACGAAGCTCTCCTTCAGGGCATAGAGCGGCGAGGTGCCGATATCCCCGAACACCACGCCCAGCGCACCCAATGCCAGAAGCGACAACTTCCCCTGCGGATGGCTATGGCCCACCCCCTCGCCCGCTCGATCCGTCATCCGTACCGTCACTCGCTGTTGCCGGGCCGCCCATCGCACGAAGCCGCATTATATTTCCAGTGGGGCTTTATGCGATCGGCATAGGATTCGCATAGGAATGCCGGAAAACTCCCCCGAATCCTATGAAATTTCAACGCGGACGATCGGTTCTCGCTCTCGATAAGCTATGCGGGAATGCGCAATTGAACATTCTCCGGGAAGGAGAATGCGGAAAATGTCGGACTGGCATGAACATCTGGTGGCCAGGAGCGGGTTGAGGCTGGCGGGCCTGATCCTGTTGATCTCCACCTGGCCGGAAGGCGGGCTGCTGCGCAGGCTGGTCATGGAGAATCCGGCAGCGGACATGACCATGCCGGAATTTGCGCTGGCCGCGCTGCTGTTTCTGAGCGCAAGCGCGGGTGCGGCCCTGACAATGATGGGCGCGCGTCTTTGGCAGCCGGTAGAGCTTTCAGCACGTTGGTCCAGCGCCATGGGTGATTTGCCCAGGGTTTGAGGTATGATTTGGGCTGGTGGTTTGCCAGGGCGGCCTGCGGGTCTGCGCTTGGGGGGGCATTGCGCCTGGGCGCAGGAGATTGCGAATGGGTTAATGTGAAGCGCGAGCTATAATGCCTGGCGACGCCCTACTCTTCCGGGGCTTGAGCCACAGTACCATCGGCGCAGACTGGTTTCACGTCCGAGTTCGGGAAGGGATCGGGTGG
>NZ_SEON01000003.1 GCF_004152845.1 Sphingobium fuliginis | reverse complement strand
GCCCGGAACGAACTCCCGCAGCCGCTCCCACTGATCATCCCGCAGCACTTCGCCTTCCACGCCAGCCTCCAAAAGCCAGCCTTGAATCACAAATCCAAACCGTCGTGAATCCCTAAAATGTCACTACGGCCTAGAGCGTTTTCCAAGCAGATGGAATCATCTGCTGACTCGGAAAACGCGACAAAACAAAAACTTAGAGCAGTCGAGCCGATGCAATCGGATCGGAATCTGCTCTAGAGCCAATCGACATTCAGCCCTGACGGCCTGCAAATGACGCTTTTCCGAGCTTCCAGTGCTCACCTACTTTGAGTAGGCTGCGCTCCGGGTCACGGAAAACCACCATTTTACCTTCGGTGGCCTTCGGCTCGGCTCGTCATCTTCTGAATGTCGATTGGCTCCAGGCGGCGCCCTTCATACCCTCATCCCGGCTTTCGCCGGGGTGAGGGTTGAAATTCCGAATGGCCGGGTCACAGGAAGGCGCGCAGTTCCGCGATGAAGCGGTCGAACTGGTCATGGTGCAGCCAATGACCGGCATCCGCGAATTCGACCAGCCGGGCATCCCGGAAATGCGCGGCGCGCCCATCCTTCACCGGATTGGACGCCCAGCTATCCAGCCCAAGGCACAGCAGCGTCGGGCATGTGATCCGCTTCCAGAATTGCGGCAGGTCCATGTCCGACCAGGCCTGGGGCGCCGCATCGTGAAGATAGGGATCGAATTTCCAGCGATAGCTGCCATCCTCGTTGCGATTGACGCCGTGGATGGTGAGGTGCATCGCCTGTTCGACCGACAGATGGTCGTTGCGTTCCCGCATGCGCGCGACGGCTGCCTCCAGGGTCGGATAATGCCGCCGTGCCTGACGCGCCCGGTTCCGCCGCTTCTCGATCCATTGCAGCCATAGGTCGGGCTCGGCCTTTTGCGACTGTTCCTCGATCCGGCCCGGCGACAGGCCCAGTCCCTCTATGGCGACGATCCTGGCGACCTTTTCCGGGAACAGCCCGGCATAGCGCAGCGCGATCGATCCGCCCAGCGAATGGCCGACCAATATCACCGGCTCCCGGCCCAGTTGCTCGATCAACTGCGCCAGGTCGTAGACATAGTTCGCCATCATGTAGGAACCCTCGGCCGACCAGGCGCTGTCGCCATGGCCGCGCAGGTCGGGCGCGACGACGTGATAATCCTTCGCCAGCGCCCGTGCCGTCCAGTCCCAGCTCCGCGAATGGTCGAAGCCGCCATGCACCAGAACCAGCGTCGGCGCGGCGCTGTTGCCCCAGTCCAGATAGTGCAGGCGCATCCGCAGCGACGTGTAGAAATGGGAAGTCGGCGCGGCTTGCGTGTTCATGCGATCCTGCGAGCGGGTGGACAGGGGAGGGACAAGGTTCATGTCTCTTTGGCGAACTCCCCGGCGCATGCAAGGGGCGAGAACAGGAAAATCCCTGTTTTACGCCTGTTTCGTCAAGCTTTGGTAAAGATCGCCGCTCTACAGATCGTCCGGATGGGCGGCCAGCCTGACGAGCTTCTGGTGGTCCTGCGCCACTGCGGTCACGATGCGCGCCAGTTCCGCCTGCTTGAACGGCTTGTCCAGTCGGGGCCGTTGCGTCATGTTCGGCGGCAGTTCGGCAAAACCCGTGATGATGACCACCGGCAGGCCGGGCAGCCTTTGCTCGATCTCGTCGGCCAGCTGCGTGCCGGTCATGCCCGGCATGGCATAGTCGCTGATCACCAGGTCGACGCTGCCCTGTTCCAATATGCGCAGCGCATCCGGTCCCGACGTCGCCTGGAATACCGTGTGCCCCAGTTCCTCCAGCATGCCCGCGGTGTTGGTCAGCACCAGATCGTCATCGTCGACGGCCAGGATCACCAGCGGCTCCGTCAGCGCCAGGGCAAGGGCATCGGGAATGTCGGCCACGGCCACCTCCGCCGGTTCGGCGGGCGCCATCGGCAGCCACAGCGACACCGTGGTTCCCTGGCCCGGTTCGCTGACGATGGTCAGGGAACCGCCGCATTGTTCGGCAAAGCCGTGCACCATCGACAGGCCAAGGCCCGTGCCCTTGCCGACGCCCTTTGTCGTGAAGAAGGGTTCGCGCGCCCGCTCCAGCGTCGCTGCGTCCATGCCCTCGCCCTCATCGATGACGGACAGGCGCACATAGGGGCCGCCCTCCAGTCCGGGGCGTTGCGCCTTGGGCAGAGTGGCCTCCACCCCTTCTATGATGATCCGTCCGTCGCCGGCCATGGCGTCCCTGGCGTTCACCGCCAGATTGAGCAGCGCCAGTTCAAGCTGGGCCGGATCGGCATGGGCGGCGCTCAGATGCAGGGGAAAGCGGGTTTCGATGGCGATCCCGCTGCCCAGCGTCGTCTTCAGGAGGTCGGCCATGTCCCGCACCAGCGCCACGCAATCGACGCTCCGCAACTTCAGTTCCTGCTTGCGCGCAAAGGCCAGCATGCGCTGCGTCAGCGTCGCCCCGCGTTCCGCCGCCGTCATCGCGTTGTCGATATAGCGGGACACGTCCGCCCCGGTCGCCAGCCGCTGCCGCGCCAGGTCCAGACTACCGACGATCACGGCCAGCAGATTGTTGAAATCATGGGCGACACCGCCCGTCAGCTTGCCGATGGCCTCCATCTTCTGCGCCTGGAACACCGCCTCCCGCGCTTCTTCGAGCGCCAGTTGCGTCTCCCGCCGTTCGGTGAGGTCGCGCGTTATCTTGGCGAAGCCGATCAATTCGCCGGCGGCGCTGCGGATCGTATCGATGATGACATGCGCCCAGAAGCGGGAGCCGTCCTTGCGGATGCGCCATCCCTCCGCCTCGAACCGGCCTTCGCGCGCTGCCGTGTCCAGCGCCCGGGATGGCAGGCCGGCCATGCGGTCCTCTTCCGAATAGAAGCGCGCGAAATTCTGGCCCAATATCTCTTCGGTCGTATAGCCCTTGAAGCGTTCGGCCCCCGGATTCCAGCTCGTGATCGTCCCAATGGGGTCCAGCATGTAGATGGCATAGTCGGTCACGCCCTGCACCAGCAGGCGGAACCGTTCCTCGCTGCGGCGCAATTCCTCCTCCGCCGCGCGGCGTTCGGTCAGGTCGCGGGTGACCTTGGCGAAGCCGATAAGCTGGCCGCCGGGTTCGCGGATGGGATCGATGACCACATGCGCCCAGAAGCGGGAGCCGTCCTTGCGCACGCGCCATCCCTCCGCCTCGAACCGGCCGGCATTTTCGGCGGTGTCCAGCGCAAGCGCGGGCAGGCCGGCCGCCTGATCCTCCGGCGTGTAGAAGCGGGAGAAATGCTCACCGATGATCTCATCGGCCTCATAGCCCTTGAAGCGCCGCGCGCCGGCATTCCAACTGACGACGATGCCGTTGGCGGAGAGCATGTAGATGGCATAGTCGGTGACGTTCTGGACCAGCAGCTCGAAGCGGTTTCCAGATCCTTCCGGTGCCGCCGTGCTCATGAGGGGTTCCCGTCGAATTGACATGTTCGTCGTCCACAACGCGCATGCGTTCCGGACGTTCCGCTTGCGAAAGCGATTGTCCGGCGTGCCGGGCCGGGCGCGGCATTGACTTCGCCGTGCCCTCCGCGCCAAGGAGGCGCCTTCGGCAAGGATGGCCAAGAAGACGGAACGCATATGGGCAAGACAGCAGGAATCACCGTCGTGGGCGAAGCGATGCTGGAACTGAGCCGCGCGTCGGACGGGTTCGGTTCGGGCCAGGTTGGATCGGGCCAGGTTGGATCGGGTGGGGGCTGGAACCTGCGCTATGGCGGCGACGTCATCAACACGGCGATCCATCTCGCCCGTTGTGGCGACCATGTGCGCTTTGCGAGCGCGATCGGCGCCGATCCGATGAGCGCTGAACTGCGCGCAGCCTGGGAAGCAGAGGGCGTCGACACGTCGCTGCTGCTCTCCGCCGAGGGAAAGCTGCCGGGCCTTTACGCGATAGAGACCGATGCGCAGGGCGAACGCAGCTTCCACTATTGGCGGGGAGAGGCGGCCGCCAGGCGCATGTTCGACCTGCCGGAAAGCGCCGCCATGGTGGAAGAAGCGGCTGGATCGGAACTGCTCTATTTTTCCCTGATCACGCTTGCGATATTGTCCGAGGAAGCGCGCGAAAAGCTGTTCGCCCTGTGCGCGGCGGTTCGCGCAAAGGGGGGCAAGGTGGCGTTCGACGGCAATTACCGCGCCCGGCTCTGGCCCGATGCCGCGACCGCGCGCCACTGGCGCGACCGTGCCATCGCGCTCAGCGACATGGGTCTGCCCACTTTGGCCGATGAGGTCGAAATGGGCGAGGCGGACGATGTCGAGGATGCGGCCCGCCGCTGGGGCGCTGGCGAAGGCCGCGAGATCGTGGTGAAACTGGGCGCCGACGGCTGTCTGGTGGATGGGCAGATCGTCGCGCCGCCCGCCAGGCTCTCCGTCGTCGATTCGAGCGGCGCTGGCGATGCGTTCAACGGCGGCTATCTCCATGCCCGCCTCGCCGGTCGTTCGGCGCGCGAGGCGGCGCTTGCGGGTCATCGCCTGGCCGGCTGGAATATCGGCCGCCGGGGCGCGATACCGGCCCGCGATGGCGATGCGCCCTATGCCGACCTCTGAAATTCTCCGCTGCGACCTCGTTGACGGCATTGGGATCAAAGGCTAAGCCGCGTTTCACCCCGGCGGGTGTAGCTCAATGGCAGAGCAGAAGCTTCCCAAGCTTACGACGAGGGTTCGATTCCCTTCACCCGCTCCAGATTCCTGACATCATGACGGCTATGTCGAGTTCGCCCCGGGCGCGTTCCTGATGGGCCAGCCGCGAACCGGCCAGTGGCGACCGGCGAATCGCGAACCGGTCAATGGCGGGCATCAACTCCTGTCGCCAACGGCCGCGCCGACCGCCATCCACCCCATATCCTCTTCAACCCACCTGCCGCTTCGCCAGCTTCCTTGCCAGCGTGCGCCGGTGCATGCCCAATCGCCGTGCCGCTTCGGAGATATTGAAGTCGCTGTCCTTCAGCACTTCATGGATATGTTCCCATTCCAGCGTCTTGATCGACGTCGGGCGGGGCGCGAGGGGGGTGGAAGGGTCGCCGGCGGAACGCGCGAAGGCCGCCTCTATGTCGTCGGTGTTGGACGGCTTGGCGAGATAGTTGGACGCGCCGAGCTTGATCGCCTCCACCGCCGTCGCGATGCTGGCGAAGCCGGTCAGGACGACGATCACCATCGCCGGATCATGGGCATGCAATGTCTGCACGCAGACGAGGCCGGATTCCGCGCCCAGCTTCAGGTCGACCACGGCGAAGCCGGGCCTGCTGCCCGCCAGCACCGTTTCCAGCGCCGCATGGCTGTCGGCCGCCAGCACCGTATAGCCGCGCCGTTCGAAGGAGCGCTTGAGCGTTCTGGCGAACGCCTCGTCATCCTCGACAATCACCAGCAGGCGCTCAGTCATCGGGCCGTCTCCTCTTCCAGCGCCACCGTGCCCAGCGGCAGCCGCAGCAGGATCAGCGCCCCGCCGTCCGCGCCGTTGCTCGCGCTGACGCTGCCGCCCAGCTTGCGCACCACATTGACCACAAGGAACAGGCCCAGGCCATGGCCTTCCTTGCCCTTGCTCGATCGATAGGGCTTGCCGAAATCCTCCAGCATCGCCTCCGAAAAGCCGCTGCCATTGTCGCGCACCGCGATGTTGAGCGAACTGCTGTCGCGCCCCGCCAGCAGGTCGATATAGGTCGCGCCCGCCTCCCGCGCATTGTCGAGCAGATTGCCGATCGCCTGCCGGATCACCGGATCGGCCACGATGCGGGGATAGTCATGCGGCCCGAAATCGCAGCGCAGCGGCATGCCGGGATTCGCCCTGCGCCACTCCATGGCGATGCCCTCTATGAAATCGCGCACATTGGTCACTTCCGGCGCCTCGCCCCGCGCCTCGCCGGAGGACAGGAGGATGCCGGTGACGATCTCCTTGCAGCGCTGGACCGCCGCCTGCATCTCCGCCACTTCCTCGACCAGCGGGGGGTGGGCCGTGATCTCCGGCATGTGCCGCCAGTCGCCCAGCACCACCGCAAGCTGGGAGAGGGGGGTGCCCAGTTCATGCGCCGCGCCCGACGCCAACAGGCCCATGCGGACGATATGCTCCTCCTCCGCCGCCTGCTGACGCAACCGGGCGAGATAGGCGTCCCGCGCCTGGAGGTTGCGCGTCACCGGCAGCACGAACAGCACCAGCAGCACGGCGATCATGGTAAGGCATATCCATGTGCCGACGATATGCAGGTCGAACAAATGGCCTTCCAGCGCGCCGTTCAGGTCCAGCGGCCGGTAATGCAGCGCCAGCAGCCCCGCACAGAGCGCAGAGACGAAGACGATGCCCCAGATGCTCCACCGGTCGAGCAGCACCGCCCCCAGCGCCACCTGCACCAGATAGAGCGAGATGAAGGGATTGGTCGCCCCCCCTGAAAGATAGAGCTGCGCCGTCAGCAGCAGCACGTCGAACAGCAGCGACAGGAACAGTTCGGCATGGGACACGTCGGTCCGCTTGCGCAGCGCGCCGAAGCTGAGGCCGTTCATCAATATCGCCATGCCCGCGATCAGCAGCATCGGGGCGATGGGCAGGCGGATGCCCATGATGAAATGCACGGCGAGGATAGTGATGAGCTGCCCCGCGATCGCCAGCCAGCGCAACTGCACCAGCAGCGCCAGATTCTTGCGGCCCGCGGCGTCGGCAGGCCACTGGCTGGGTTGCCAGAGGGTGCTGATCGGCAGGTTCCGGTTCATCCCCGGCGGTCTTTCCGCTCCTGGCGCATCACGAATATGTACGCGCCCGCGACCATTGCCGCCAGTGCGAACCATGTGATCGCATATTGCAGATGATTGTTCGGAAAGGCGACGATGGTGAGGCCGCCGACAGGCAAGGCGCCGGGATCGGCCGCCGCATCGGCGTCGATGAAATAATCGGCCACCGGCCGCCCGATCCCGCGCGCTGCTGCGATGGCGGCCACATCGCGGGAGAACCAGCGGTCGCCTGCCGGATCGTTGGAGCGCAGGAACCCGCCGCCCGGTTCGCTGAGCCGCAGCAGTCCCGAAATCCGCGCTTCGCCCGGAGGACGCATATAGTCCCGTCGCCTGTTGGGCGGCACGAAGCCGCGATTGACGATGACCGTGAAGCCCCGATCGGTGACGAGCGGCGTCAGCACCCAGAAACCGGCGCCGCGCACCGTGACGGCCTGCACCAGCGCGGCCTTGTCATGGAGGAAACGCCCCGAAATCCTGACGCGCCGATATTCGTCGGCCTTTGCGGCCATGCGGGGAGCGGGGACGGGGGCGGCATGGATTCGCGCATCGACGCGGGCGATCAGGTCGCGCTTCCAGGCGAGGCGCTGGACCTGCCAGGCGCCCAGTGCGCAAAATCCGGCAAAAAAGAAGAGGGCGATCAGCGTCAGGCCGATCGGAAAGGCCGGGGAGCGCCGGGAGCGCTCCCCGTCTTGGCCCGTTGTCACGGCATCTCGCTCATATTGTGCATGACGCGCATTTCCTGGGTCGGACCCATGTCCATCTCCATCTGCGCGTGCGGCATCATATTCGCGTTCAGATGATACATGACCCACAGGGAACCGGACAGGACGATGACGACCAGCACCACCGTCAACATCATCGCCATGAACGACCAGCCGCCTTCGACGCGGGTGTTCATGTGCAGGAAGTAGATCATGTGGACGACGACCTGGACCGCGGCGAAGCCCATGATGACGATGCCCGTCAGTTGCGGGTCGTTCAGCGCGCCGCTCATCACCAGCCAGAAGGGAATGGCCGTCAGGATCACCGACAGGCCGAAACCGATCATGTAGCTGCCGAAGCTGCCGTGCGAATGGGCGTCATGATGATCGTCATGATGGTGGTCGTGGCCACCGTGCGGATGGACGGCATCGCTCACCGGAGCACTCCCATCAGATAGACAAAGGTGAAGACGCCGATCCAGATGACGTCCAGGAAGTGCCAGAACATCGACAGGCACATCAGCCGCCGCTTGTTGGCAGGGATCAGGCCCTTCTTCGCGACCTGCACCATCAGCGTGACCAGCCAGATCGAACCGAAGGTGACGTGCAGCCCGTGCGTTCCGACCAGCGTGAAGAAGGAGGACAGGAACGCCGAACGCCACGGACCCGCGCCCTCATGGATGAGGTGCGCGAATTCGTAGAGTTCGATGAACAGGAACGCCCCGCCGAACAGCAGCGTGACGACCAGCCAGCCCTGCGTGGCGCTGACCCTGTTCTTCTCCATCGCCAGCATGGCGAAGCCATAGGTGATCGAGGAGAAGAGCAGCATCGCGGTGTTGAGCGCGACGAGGGGCAGGTCGAACAGGTCCTTTGGCCCCGGCCCGCCGGCATAGCTGCCGCCCAGCACCGCATAGGTGGCGAAGAGGATGGCGAAGATGAGGCAGTCGCTCATCAGATACATCCAGAAGCCCAGCATGGTGCTGTGGCCTTCGTGGAGGTGCGGCTCCTCGGGCAGGTGATAGGCCCGGGGTTCCCTATGTGCAGTTGCGCTGCTCATGCGTGTCAGACTCCCGCCGCGAGGATTTGCGTGCGCTCTTCCTCGGTGCGCGTCACATCCTCCGCAGGGATGTAGAAGTCGCGCTTGTAGTTGAAGGTGTGGCCGATGGCGACGGCGACGATGCCGATGAAGCTCAGCCCCGCAAGCCACCAGATGTACCAGATGAGCGCAAAGCCGCACAGCGTCGCCAGCCCGGCCAGGATCACGCCCGCGCCCGTGCTGCTCGGCATGTGGATCGGCCTGTAGCCGCTCAGCGGACGCTGATAGCCGTTCTTCTTCATGTCCGCCCAGGTGTCGCCATCGTACACCACGGGGGTGAAGGCGAAATTATACTCCGGCGGGGGCGAGCTGGTCGCCCATTCCAGGGTACGGCCGTCCCAGGGGTCGCCGGTCGGATCGCGAAGCTCGTCGCGCTTCCAGATGGACACCGCGAACTGGATCAGCATGGCGCCGATGCCGATGGCGATGATGGCGGCGCCGATCGCCGCGATGACGAACCAGGGTTGCAGCGACGGATCGTCCAGCACCCGCAGGCGGCGCGTGACGCCCATCAGGCCGAGCACGTAGAGCGGACCGAAAGCCAGCCAGAAGCCGATGTTCCAGCACCAGAAGCTGACCTTGCCCCAAAAGACGTTCAGCCTGAAGCCGAAGGCCTTGGGCCACCAGTAGTTGATCGCCGCGAACAGGCCGAACAGCACGCCGCCGATGATCACATTATGGAAATGGGCGATCAGGAACAGCGAGTTGTGCAGCACGAAGTCCGCGGGCGGAACCGCCAGCAGCACGCCGGTCATGCCTCCCACCGTGAAGGTCAGCATGAAGGCGACGGCCCACATCATCGGCAGCTCGAAACGGATCTTGCCGCGATACATGGTGAACAGCCAGTTGAACAGCTTGGCGCCCGTCGGGATCGAGATGATCATCGTCGTGATGCCGAAGAAGCTGTTGACGCTGGCGCCCGAACCCATGGTGAAGAAGTGGTGCAGCCACACCAGGTAGGACAGCACCATGATGGTGCAGGTCGCATAGACCATGGAGGTGTAGCCGAACAGGCGCTTGCCGCAGAAGGTGGAGACCACTTCGGAGAAGACGCCGAACAGCGGCAGGATGAGGATATAGACCTCCGGATGGCCCCAGATCCAGATGAGGTTGACGTACATCATCGGATTGCCGCCGAAATCATTGGTGAAGAAGGCGGTGCCGGCATAGCGGTCGAGCGACAGCAGGACGAGCGTGGCGGTCAGGATCGGGAAGGAGGCGACGATCAGGACGTTCGCGCAGAGCGAGGTCCAGGTGAACACCGGCATCTTCATGAGCGACATGCCCGGCGCGCGCATCTTCACGATGGTCGCGATCAGGTTGATGCCGGACAATGTCGTGCCGACGCCCGCCACCTGCAACGCCCAGATATAATAATCGACGCCTGTCGCGGGACTGTAGGCAAGCCCTGACAGCGGCGGATAGGCAAGCCAGCCGGTCTGCGCGAACTCGCCCAGGAACAGCGACATCATGACCAGCACGGCGCCGCCTGTCGTCATCCAGAAGGAGAAATTGTTGAGGAAGGGAAAGCTGACGTCGCGCGCCCCGATCTGGAGCGGCACGATGTAGTTCATCAGGCCGGTGATGAACGGCATCGCCACGAAGAAGATCATGATGACCCCGTGCGCGGTGAACACCTGGTCATAATGATGGGCGTTCAGATAGCCTTCGGAACCGTTGAAGGCCCAGGCCTGCTGGATGCGCATCATGATCGCGTCGGCAAATCCGCGCAGGAACATGATGAGGCCCAGCACCATGTACATGATGCCGATCTTCTTGTGATCGACGCTGGTGAACCATTCCTTCCAGAGATAGCCCCAGAGCCGGAACCAGGTGAGCGCCGCGACAAGGGCGGCGCCGCCCAGCACCACCGCGACGAAGGTCGCGACGACGATGGGCTCATGCCATGGGAAGCTGTCCCATGTCAGACGACCGAAGATCATCTGTGCGGTTGTCATTGTGCCAGTCATGGGCCTTACCGATGCTGCGCGTGCGCGTCAGCGCCGCTGTGGGAAGAGTGATCGCCCGGCGCCTGCGCGGCGCCCTTCGCGCCGTCCGCGGCCGGTGCGTCGGGAGCAGTCTCCTGCCCCCTGTTCCGGTCCGACTGTTCGATCACATGGCTGTCGGGGAAGTCGTAGCGCAGACCTTTGGTGTCGCGCGCCGATTCCTTGCCCGCGCCGCCCATCATGTTGACGTGCATCAGCTCGCCCATGCAGCGCTGGCCGGGCCGGGGGCACAGATTGACCACGGCATCGAACAGCTTGGGGTCGACGGCGGAGAAATAGGCGACCGGCGCCTTTTCGCTGGGCTTGGCCAGGGTCAGATAGACGTCGCGATCGAGATGGGCGCGGCTGGCCTTCACCCCGGCTGCCCAGGCATCGAACCCGGCCCTGTCCAGCGCCCGGTAGGCGAAGCGCATGTGGGTGAAGCCCGCGCCCGAATAGTTGGCGGAAATGCCGGTGCCCGCCACCGGCCGGTTGGCGACGGCGTGCAACTGGGTCTTCATGCCGGGCATGGCATAGATCTGGCCGGCGAGTTCAGGCACGTAGAAGCTGTTCATCACGGTAGAGGCGGTGATGTCGAACCGCACCGGCACATTGACCGGTAGCGCCAGCTCGTTGACCGTCGCGATGCCCAGTTCGGGATAGATGAACAGCCATTTCCAGTCGAGCGCCACGACCTCGACCGTCAGCGGCTTCACCCTGGGATCGATCGCCGTCCTGGCGTCGATGCGGTCGAGCGGCCGATAGGGATCGAGCTTGTGCGTGCTGACCCAGGTCAGCGCGCCAAGGCAGATGATGATCAGCAGCGGCGCGGACCAGATCAGCAGTTCCAGCTTGGTGGAATGGTCCCAGTCCGGGTCATAATCCTTGTCCGCGGCCTTGTTCGCCGCGCGGTAGCGCCAGGCGAAGAAGACGACGAGCGCCATGACGGGAACGACGATGAGGAGCATCAGCGCGGTCGAGATCAGGATCAGGTCGCGCTGCTGCACCGCAATATCGCCCGACGGGTTCATCACGACCCAGTCGCAGGCCGTCAGCGGCAGCGCCAGAATCGGAGCGGACCAGCGGAAAATCCGGGTCCGGTCGAGGGGGATGGGGTGTGGCATGGGGGCCGCCTACCGCTTCCGCAGGGAGTCGAACAGTGGGCAATTTGTCCCATTGTGCGCAGATGCAAAAAATGCTTCAGCGGTGGGATACTGCTTAGACTCTGCGGGTTTTCTGCTATGTTGCCTATCCGTGGCCGCCGGCAGAACAGAAGAGGGTTCCGGTGGCTTAGCCAAGGAGCGGATGCCTATGAGTTCACAGGCCATGACCTTCACCTCCCGATCGCTGGAGGATGATGCGCGCCTGATCAATGCGCGGGACCACAAGATCGCGCCGGGTGATATTTCCATTGGTGTGATCATTGGTCGCACCTCCGAATTCTTCGATTTCTTCGTTTACGCCATCGCCTCGGTCATCGTGTTCCCGAGCCTTGTGTTCCCCTATGTGGATGCCCTGACCGGCACGCTCTATTCCTTCGCGGTCTTCGCCGTCGCCTTCATCACGCGGCCCATCGGTTCGCTGATCTTCATGGCCATCGATCGCCGCTACGGGCGCGGAACGAAGCTGACCGTCGCGCTGTTCCTGCTCGGCGGCTCGACCGCGTCCATCGCCTTCATGCCCGGTTATGCGACGATTGGCCATTATGCTGCGTTAGTCCTGATCATCTTGCGCGCGGCGCAGGGCATCGCGCTGGGCGGCACATGGGACGGGCTGGCGTCGCTGCTGTCGCTCAACGCGCCGCAGCATCAGCGCGGCTGGTACGCCATGGTGCCGCAACTCGGCGCGCCGCTGGCCCTGCTGGTGGCGAGCGGGCTGTTCGCCTTCTTCCTGCTGACGCTGTCGCGTGCGGACTTCCTCGACTGGGGCTGGCGCTATCCCTTCTTCGTGGCCTTCGCGATCAACGTCGTCGCGCTGTTCGCCCGGCTGCGCATCGTGGTGACGCATGAATTCGAACGCCTGTTCGAGCAGAAGGACCTTCAGCCGTCCGAAATCCTGCCGACGGTCAAGGCGGAAGGGCGCAACATCATCATCGGCGCCTTCGCTCCGCTGGCGAGCTTCGCGCTGTTCCACATGGTCACCGTGTTCCCGCTGAGCTGGGTCGCGCTGTTCACCAACCAGCCGCTGGAACGCTTCCTGATCATCGAGATGATCGGCGCGTCCGTGGGCCTGCTGGCCATCGTCGTTTCCGGCTTCATCGCGGACCAGATCGGCCGCCGCTCCCTGTTGGCATGGTCGGCGCTCGGCATCGCGATCTTCAGCATCATGGCGCCGCTGCTGCTGAACGGCGGCGATCTGGGAGAGGTCGCCTTCATGATCCTGGGCTTCATGCTGCTGGGGCTGGCTTTCGGCCAGTCGTCCGGCGTCGTCGCGTCGAATTTCGCGACCGAGGCGCGCTATACCGGGTCGGCCCTGACGTCGGACCTGGCCTGGCTGGTCGGCGCCGGCTTCGCGCCGCTGGTGGCCCTGTTGCTGTCCGTGAAATTCGGCCTGGCCGCCTCGGGCATCTACCTGCTGTCGGGTGCGGTGGCGACGATGGTGGCGCTCTACATCAACAAGGAACTGGCGGCCCGCGACCGTTAAGGGGGCATCCGCCATCTTCGAAAAGGGGCCGGAGGGGGGTGTCCTCTCCGGCCCTTTTCTGTCCCCGACGTGCCCACAGGAGCACGTTAAGCCAAGCTCGGAGCGACGCTCTACTTCCCCCGCGCAAAATCCCGCATGCGCGCCAACGCCTTCCGGTCGAACCATCCCACGGGCAGCGCGCGCGGCGCAAAGCGCGGCAACCATTCCCCATAAACCGCATCCATCCGCACCGGCAGCCCGTCCACGCCATCCCGGCCCATGATGTCGGAAATGATCCGGTTCTGGAAAAAGCGCACCGAATAATTGATCATCCGCCGATATTGCATGCGCAGGGTGGTGGGCCGCAACAGGCTGACCGCCTCACAGCGAAAGCCGGCATCCTCGCAGGCCAGGACCCGCTCCCGCCGCCAGTCGGCATCGCGCCCCAGGTCGGTATGCGCCCATGCCGCCACCAAACCGTCGTCTCCGATCAGGTCCTCGGGCAGCCGCAAGCCCCTGAGCCGGATATCTCCCACGAAGCGCCCCGACAGGGCGTAGAGATCGCCGAACAATCCCCGTTCCTCCCGCAGGGACCGGCGATAGGCGTCCGCGGACCGCCCGTTCATCGGCATCCCCGCCGCCGCGTTCGCCTCCGGCCGCGCCGCGAGGTCCGATACCAGCGCATCGATCGACCCGGCAAGGATCTCCGCATCGCCATCCATGAAGATCACGGCATCTTCTCCGCCGGTCAGCAGGCGGTGGACGAAATGGTTCCAGGTGCGCGCCTTGCCCCCGGCGGCCAGATCGTGGACGATGACATTCGTCCGTCCTCCGGCCGCTTCGCGCGCCCGTCCTGCCGTGGCATCGGTCGATCCGTTCACCAGCACATGGAAGACGGTGTCGGCCCGGTCTAGCGGCAGCGATGAAAGGCAACGCCCGATCCGCCGTTCCTCCTGATGCGCGAATATGCCGACCGCGACGCCCATGCCTAGCGGAAATCCCAGCCCTGCTGTCCATGGCGGGCGATGTCCAGCCCCTCCGCTTCTTCCCGCGCGCCGATCCGGGCGGGCGTCACGACCGACAGCATCAGCGCGATGATCGCCGCTCCCGCCATCGCCCAGAGCGCCACCGCCGCGATGCCGATGCACTGCGCCAAGAAGGCGCCGGCAAGGCTGATCCCCGCCGCGAAGCCGACGCCGCCCAGCGCGGGCAGCACGAAGGGAAGCAGCAACAGCGCGCCCGTCAGCCCGCCCAGTCCGTGGATCACGAAAATATCCGCCGCGTCGTCGATGCGGTCGCCCAATAATCCCTTTGCCAGTCGGCAGATGACGGCGGCGATCAGCCCGATGGCCATCGCGCCGCCCGGCCCCACCAGAGCGCCGGAGGCGGAGATCGCCACCAGTCCGGCCAATGCGCCCGAAACCAGCCCATTGGCGGTGACATGCCCCTTGTCGATCCGTTCCACCAGCATCCATCCGAAGAGGCCTGCGCAGGCGGCGAAATGGCCGTTCAGAATGGCGGTCGTGGCATTGTCCGTCGCGCCGAAGGACCATCCGCCCACTATGCCTGCCCAGCCGATCCACAGCAGCAGCCCGCCTGATACGCCCAGCACCGGCGCATGTCCGGCAGAAACGCTGCGCCGCCTGCCCACGACCAGCACCAGCGCGAGCGCGGAAAATCCCGCGCTCAAATGAACGACCAGCGCGCCCGCGAAATCCATGACGCCCAGATTGGCGAGCCATCCGCCGCCCCAGACCCAATGGACGACCGGCGCATAGACCAGCAGCAGCCAGAGCAACGCAAACACCGCCATCCACCCCAGGCGCACCCTTTCCGCCACAGCGCCCGGCAGCAGGCCGGCGGCAAGGATCGCAAGGGCCATCTGGAACAGCACGAAGGTGGATTCCGGCACGGTCAGCCCGTCACGCAGCGCGCCCAGATCGGCCAGCAACAGATGCGCCCGGCCGCCCAGCCACCCGCTCCCCGGCGCATAGGCCAGGCTGTAGCCGACAAGGGCCCAGAGCAGCGAAACCCCGGCGGCCACCACCAGCCCCTGCACGCCGATCGACAGGGCGTTGCGCACATGGACCAGACCGGCATGACGCAGCGCGAGTCCCGGCAGCGCCGCCAGCAACACCAGCAGACCGCACAGCATCATCCATGCCGTATCGCCGCTGTCGGCCACGGCCACCTGCGCCGCCGCGGGTTGCGGGGCCACCGACAGGAAAAGAAGGAGAATGGCAAGGAGGCGAGGCATCAGTTAATCCGGCAGTCCATATCCGGGCCGTCGTAACGCATGCGAAGTAAAGACTTGCCTAACCCTGATCGTTTCCCGCCACGCAGCCGATGCATTGGGCAGCGCGGACAAATTCGGGACTCCCCGGACCAGTTGATTTGGGCGGGAAGCGTACACTCGCTTCATCCCTCTCCCTTGAGGGAGAGGGCTGCGCAGACTTGGCAGCTTGCTGCCTAGTCGTAGCTGGATGAGGGGGTGCGATCCAACGGATCGCGCGGACCGCAGGCCCGCTCCCCCTCATCCAGATCAGCCTTAGGTTCCTCCGCCGCCAGGGCTTCCCATCCTTCTCCCTCAAGGGAGAAGGATGGTCTTACACTGGCCACCCCCCGGCATCCCGAACTCATCCACATCGCCTAATAGGCTTCCCCACCGCAACTGATCCGCCCCGTCCCCCGATTGTCGACGCTGCAGGCGGCCTTCCCCGCCACCGTCACATCGCCCGATCCGGATGCGGAAACCCGGGCCGAAACCTCTGCCGTCACCGCCACATTTCCCGGACCGTCATTCGCCACCGCGGCCTGCCGCACCCGCAGGCCTTCCGCCATCACCGCTCCGGGGCCGGTGACGCGGATGGTCGCGACGCCCGCCCGGCCGGACAGGTTCGCCCGTCCGGCTCCGGCCACTCCCAGGCTCAGCTGGTCCAGATCCACCGCCGCCACGCTGACATCGCCATTGCCGCCCAGCACGATCTCACCGCGCAGACCCTTCATCCGGCTGACCGACACCGATCCGCCGCCGGTCAGCACCACGCGGCTGAGGTCGCCGGTCGACAGCCGCAGCACCGCCCGCCCGCCCGATTTCTCGCCGGGCCGCGCCCGCTCCACCGTCACCGCAAGCAGGCGGCCGGATACGTCCACCTTCAGCCGGTCCAGCACCGCCTGATCGCCATCCGCCCGCGCCGAAGCACCCGCGCCGGTGGTGATCGTCACCTCCACCGGCGCATCCACGCGAATGGCGTCGAAACTGGTGATGGTGAACCCGCGCGTCGCCGCCGCCGCCGGGGCGGCCCATAGCATGATGGCGACCGGCAGGGCGAGCGAACGGGGCAGCGGCATGACGATCTCCCAGTCTTTTGCCGATCCTGATAGGGATGGGCCGTAGCGGTTCCAAGCCCCCTTGTTCGTCGCACCGGATCAGGCAAGATCGTCAGGTTTTCAAAAGGGGCATGTGGCTGATGCGCAAATGGATTTCCGGACTCCTCCTGGCTTCGATCAGCATCGCGGCCCCGGCTGCGCCCGACGACCGGGGCGAAGCCTGGTGGAAGCATGTCCGCACCCTTGCCGACGATGGCTATGAAGGGCGGGGAACGGGCAAGCCGGGCTATGACAGGGCGGCTGATTATGTGATCGGACAGCTTCGGGCGCTTGGGCTGAAGCCGGCCGGGACCGACGGCTATAAACAGCCCGTCGCCTTCGTCGAGCAGGTGATCCTGTCGCAGCAGAGCAGCGCTTCGCTGACGGGGCCGGGCGGCCATGCCGCGCTGGCGGCGCCCGCCGACATCATCTTCTCAGGGGGCGGCGGCCCCGCTCCGGAAACCGTCGGCGCCCCGCTGGTCTTCGCCGGCTACGGCCTGCACCTGCCGGAGGCGGGGCATGACGATTTCGCCGGGCTGGACCTCAAGGGCAGGATCGTGGTGGTCGTCTCGGGCGGACCGGCGACCCTCTCCGGCGCGCTGAAGTCCCATGCCCGATCGGAGCGGGCGGCGTGGCTGGCGAAGCAGGGCGCGCTTGGACTGATCCAGCTCGTGACGCCGAAACAGGTTGAAATTCCGTGGGACCGGCGCATGGCGCTGGCCAGCCAGCCGGCCCTGTTCTTCCGCGACCCCGCCCTGCGGGATACGGCGACCCCCTTCCTCAACGCCCAGTTCGACCCGGCCAAATCCGCGCTGCTCTTTGCCGGATCGGGCCATGATTTCGCGCAGATCGCCGCCGCCGCCGACAGTTCCGGCCCGGTGCCGTCCTTCCCGCTCGCCCAGCGGCTGGACGCGAAGGTGGCGGCGAGGCGCGCCGATTTGACCTCGCCCAACATCATCGCGCTCATGCCCGGGACGGACCCGCAGCTCAGCAGGGAATATGTCGTCCTGTCCGCGCATCTCGACGGCTATGGGGTGGGCACGCCGATCGACGGGGACGCGATCTACAATGGGGCGCTCGATAATGCATCGGGCGTGGCGAGCCTGCTGGAAATCGCCCGGACCCTGCGCAACGGGAAGGTGAAGCCCCGGCGGTCGATCCTCTTCGCCATCGTCACGGCGGAGGAGAAGGGGCTGCTCGGGTCCAGCTATTTCGCGCGCCGTCCGACCGTGCCGCAAAGGGCGATGGTGGCCGACCTCAATTTCGACATGGCCCTGCCGATCTTCCCGCTGACCAGCGTGACGCCGATCGGCTATGACCAGAGCAGCCTTGGCAAGGATGCTGAAGCGGTGAGCGCGGCGATGAACCTGCCGATCACGCCCGATCCCTTCCCGGACCGCAACGTCTTCATCCGGTCGGACCAGTACAGCTTCATCCGGGCGGGCATCCCCGCGCTGTTCTTCAAATATGGCTTCAAGGCGGGCACGCCGGAGGCGACGGTCGAAAGGGCCTGGCGCGCCAACATCTACCATTCGCCCAGGGACGACGCGAACCAGCCGGTGATGCCGGCCGAATCGGTGAAGCTCAACGACTATGTCGCCGCCGTCACGCTGCGCGTCGCCAATGCGCCGCAGCGCCCGGCCTGGAACGAGGACAGCTTCTTCCGCCGCTTCGCCAAATAGCGTCCCCTCCTGCTTGATCCGGCGAGGGCAGGGGCCTAAACCCCCGGCCATGACCCATGCCTCCTATCCGGCGCTTCGTCTGCGCCGCACCCGCGCCTCGGCCTGGAGCCGGGCGTTGCACGCCGAAACCCGCCTCACGCCCAGCGACTTCATCTGGCCGCTGTTCGTCACGGAGGGCAGGCAAGTGGAGGAACCGATCGGCTCCCTTCCCGGCGTGTCGCGCTGGTCGGTGGACCTGATGGTGGAGCGTGCGAGGGAAGCGCAGGCGGCGGGCATTCCCTGCCTCGCGCTTTTCCCCAATACGCAGGCCGACCGCCGCAGCGATGACGGTGCTGAGGCGCTCAATCCCGATAACCTGATGTGCCGCGCCATCCGCGCCATCAAGGATGCGGTGCCCGACATCGGCATCCTGACCGACGTGGCGCTCGATCCCTATACGGCGCACGGCCAGGACGGCCTGCTGGACGAGGCGGGCTATGTCGTCAACGACGCGACCATCGACGTGCTGATCGGCCAGTCCCTGAACCAGGCGGCGGCGGGCGCGGACATCATCGCCCCCAGCGACATGATGGATGGCCGCGTCGGCGCCATCCGCGAGGCGCTGGAGCAGGAAGGCCATGCCAATGTGCAGATCATGGCCTATGCCGCCAAATATGCGAGCGCCTTCTACGGCCCGTTCCGCGATGCGGTCGGATCGAGCGGGCTGCTGAAGGGCAACAAGAAGACCTATCAGATGGACCCCGCCAACAGCGAGGAAGCGCTGCGCGAAGTCGCGCTGGACATTGCCGAAGGCGCCGACAGCGTGATGGTGAAGCCGGGCCTGCCCTATCTCGACATCATCGCCCGGGTGAAGGACCGGTTCGAAGTGCCCGTCTTCGCCTATCAGGTGTCGGGCGAATATGCGATGCTGGAGGCCGCCGCCGCCGCGGGGGCGGGGGAGCGCGACGCGCTGGTGCTGGAAACGCTGCTGGCGTTCAAGCGGGCAGGCTGCTCGGGCGTCCTCACCTATCATGCGCTCCATGCGGCGCGGCTGCTGGGAGCCTGAACATGACCGATCATCCCGAAGTCTCCATCATCCCCTTCAACGGCAAGACGCCGAAGATCCACCCCAGCGCCTTCATCGCGCCGGGATGCCGCATCATCGGGGATGTGGAGATCGGCCCGGACGTCAGCATCTGGTATAATTGCGTGATCCGGGCGGACGTGAACTTCATCCATATCGGCGCCCGCACCAATATCCAGGACGGCTCGATCGTGCATTGCGACAGCCCCGGCGACCATATCGACGGTCGCCCGTCCGAAGGCTGGCCCACGATCATCGGGGAAGACGTGCTGATCGGACATCTTGCGATGGTCCATGGCTGCATATTGAAGGACCGCGCCTTCGTGGGGCTGGGCGCCATCGTCATGAGCGGCGGGACGGTGGAAAGCGACGCCATGCTCGCGGCCGGGGCCCTGCTTTCTCCGGGGAAGACGGTGCCTCACAGGCAGCTTTGGGCCGGCCGCCCCGCCAAATATATGCGCGACCTGTCGGACGAAGTGCTGATCGACATGCGGGAGGGCGTCGACCATTATGTCCATAATGGAAAGGCGCACAAGGGCGCGGTGAAGGCGGCGCTTTCGCCCGATTGAATCGGCAGGGCTGCAGGCGGATCAGGGCTGCGCCAGACGCCCCTTGAGCACGTCCAGCCGGTCGTTCTGCCCATCGACAATCGCCAGCGCGGAAGCCCGCGCCGCATCGATCGCCTCGATCCCGCCGCTGGCCTTCCCCTCGGCCGCCGCGTTGCTGCGCTCGACAAAGAGCACGTCCAGGCTCGCCAGCGCCGATACGCTGTCGTTGCGCGCCGATTCCAATGCGCTGAGCGCCGTCTGCGCCGCCACCCAGGCCTCGCTGGAGACCGCCGCGCCGGATGCTGCCCGCGTCGCCCTGTCCGCCGCCGGCCAGGCCTTGTCGAATGCCGTGCCGCCCGCCTGAGCCTGCGCCGTCAGCCGGTCGACATTCTGGACCAGCTCCGGTTCGGGCGCGACGGGGGAGGGCGCGGGCGCCGCCTCCGCGATGGGGGCGTCCTCGATCGCCCGCTTGGCGAGGGACGGATAGCCCTGAAAGGTGCTGGCGCAACCGGACAGGAACAGGGCCAGGGAAGGAAGCAGCCGACGCGGATTCATGCTTCGCATCTAGGATGAGCCGCGCCGGGAGGCAAGTTCAGCGTGGCAGCGCGGCGGCTTCCCGTGCAAGCGCCTCTATCTTCGCCGGATCGACCGGCCCCTTGGGCACGACCCAGCTTCCGCCGACGCATTTGACGACGGGTTCCGCCAGCCATCTGGGCGCGCTTTCCGCCGTGATCCCGCCGGTCGGGCAGAAGCGCGCCATGTGCAGCGGCGCGGCCAGGGCCTTCAGCGCGGGCAGCCCGCCCGAAGTCTCCGCCGGGAAGAATTTGAAGTGCGACAGCCCCATGTCCAGCCCGCGCATGATGTCGCCCGCCGTCGCCGTGCCCGGCAGGAAGGGAATGCCCGCGGCGATCGCGGCCCTGCCCAGCGGCTCGGTCAGGCCGGGGCTGACGATGAAGCGCGCCCCCGCCTCCATCGCGGCGTCCAGTTGCGCCGGGTTCAGCACCGTGCCCGCTCCGACGACGGCGCCCTCGACCTTCGCCATCTCCCTGATCACGTCCAGCGCCGCCGGCGTCCGAAGCGTCACTTCCAATGCAGGAAGCCCGCCCTTCACCAGCGCCCGCGCGATCGGCAGCGCATCCTCGACCCGGTCCACCACCAGTACCGGGATCACCGGGGCCAGTTCCATCACCTGTTCAACGCTCAACGCCATCATTTCTTCTCCCGAAAGGCCGCGGCGGCGCCGTACAGCCCGATTTCGTCATGCAGGGCCAGCCGGATCGGCACCGACTTCATCAGGCTTTCGAACCGTCCCTTGGCGGTGAAGCGCTGGTGGAAACCGCATTGCGGCAATATGTCCTTCATCCGCTGGGTCAGGCCGCCCGCCAGCACCACCGTATGCGGTCCCTGCGCCAGCGCCAGGTCGCCCGCGACCGAACCGTAGGACATGCAGAACCGCGCCAGCGCCCTGCGCGCAAATTCGTCGGTCCCGTCGATGGCGGCCTGCCAAAGCTCGGCATCCTCCATCAGCACGACCCGATCATGGCCGATGGTCGCCATCGCCTTGTAGATGTTGTTGAGCCCCGGTCCCGATACGATGCGCTCGGTCGACACGCGCAGGAATTTGTCGCGCAGATAGGCGAGGATTTTCTCTTCCAGCGGGTCCAGCGGCGCGAAGTCCAGATGCCCCCCCTCCGTCGCGATCACATGCGGCTCGCCATCGTCGAAGGCGATCATCGCCACGCCCAGCCCGGTGCCCGGTCCCAATATCGTCACCCCGCCGTCGCGCGGAAAGGGCCTGTCCTCCCCGAACAGCAGCGGCAGATTCTCCTTCGGCAGGCGCGCCACGGCATGGGCGACCGCCTCGAAATCATTGACCAGCCGCAGATGCCTGAGGCCCAGTTCCTCGTCCAGCGTATCGGGCCGGATGACCCATGCGCTGTTGGTGAGCTTGATGACTTCGCGCCCGATCGCGGTGGCAAAGGCGATGGAGGCGGATGTGGGCAGATGGCCGCCCTCATCCTTGACGAAGGCCGCCCAGCAGGCCTGGAGGGTCGGATAATCGGCCACCTTATATTTGCGCACCTTGCCCAGCGTGGGCACATTGCGCGCATTCAGTCTGGCACGGGCGAAGCGGGCGTTTGTGCCGCCAATGTCGGCTGCGATGATCTCGGTCATGCTACTCTCCTCCCGTCCGGGCCGAGCCTGTCGAAGTCCTTCACTCTTCCTCAGGAAAAGCGCTCCTCCGAAAATCTTGGGCGGACGGGAATGTTTCGGTTCTAAACTTCGGTTTCCATGGCCGCCAGAATGGGCGATGCGCCGCTTTCCGCCAGATCGCTATGATGGCGGAACAGCGCGAACAGCTCGCGGCCCGTATCATAGGGGGCGGGGGGCGGCGCGGGCGTGTCGCGGCCGTCCCATTCCGCCGCGTCGACCAGCGCTTCGATCAGGCCCGTCTCCGCGCAGACCCGCACCATGTCGCCGTCGCGCAGCTTGGCGATGGGGCCGCCTCCCAACGCTTCCGGCGACAGGTGGATCGCCGCGGGCACCTTGCCCGATGCGCCGGACATGCGCCCGTCCGTCACCAGCGCGACGCGGAAGCCGCGATCCTGCAACACGCCCAGCGCCGGGGTCAGCTTGTGCAGTTCGGGCATGCCGTTCGCCCTTGGTCCCTGGAACCGCACCACGACCACGACATCGCGCTCCAGTTCGCCGGCCTTGAAGGCGCGCAGCACATCGTCCTGATCGTGGAAGACCGCCGCGGGCGCTTCGATGGTCCAGCGCTCCCGGTCGACCGCGCTCACCTTCATGACGCAGCGGCCAAGATTGCCGGCCAGCAATCGCATCCCGCCGTCGGGATTGAAGGCGTCGGACACCGGCCGGAGGATCGACAGGTCCCGCGATTCGGGCACATCCTTCCAGGCCAGCGCGTCATTCTCCAGCACCGGTTCCTTGCCATAATCGGCCAGTCCCTGCCGCGCGACGGTGAGGATGTCGCCATGCAGCAGCCCGTTGCCGAGCAGTTCGCGGATCACATAGCTGATGCCGCCTGCCGCATGGAAATTGTTCACATCGCCCGATCCATTGGGATAGACCCGCGCCAGCAGCGGCACGACATCGGAAATTTCCGCGAAATCGGTCCAGTCGACGACGATCCCCGCCGCCCGGGCGATGGCCGGCAGATGGATCGCATGGTTGGTCGATCCGCCGGTCGCCATCAGGCCGATGATGGCGTTGACGATCGCCTTTTCATCCACGCAATGCCCCAGCGGCCGATAATCGTCATTGGGTTGTCCGTCCCTGTCCCAGCCGATGCGCGACAATTGATGCACCGCCGCCCGCGTCAGTTCCTGCCGAAGCCTCGTGCCCGGATGCACGAAGGAGGCGGCGGGCATGTGGAGCCCCATCATCTCCATCATCATCTGGTTCGAATTGGCCGTGCCATAGAAGGTGCAGGTCCCTGCGCCGTGATAGCTGGCGCTTTCGGACTCCAGCAGTTCCTCCCGGCCGACCTTGCCTTCGGCATAGAGCTGGCGGATGCGCACCTTTTCCTTGTTGGCGAGGCCGGACGGCATCGGCCCGGCGGGGATCAATATGGTCGGCAGATGCCCGAAACGCAGCGCCCCGATCAGCAGCCCCGGCACGATCTTGTCGCAGATGCCCAGCAGCAGCGCGCCCTCGAACATGGCGTGGGACAGGGCGATGGCGGTGCCCAGCGCGATGGTGTCGCGGGAAAAGAGCGACAGGTCCATGCCCGCCTGCCCCTGGGTCACGCCGTCGCACATCGCCGGAACGCCGCCCGCGACCTGAGCGGTGCAGCCCACCTCCCGCGCCGCCAGCTTGATCTGCTCGGGATAGCGGCCATAGGGCTGATGCGCCGACAGCATGTCGTTATAGGCGGTGACGATGCCGAAATTCATTGCCGCGCCGGTGCGGATGACAGCCTTGTCTTCGCCGCTCGCGGCAAAGCCATGGGCCAGGTTCCCGCATGAAAGCTGGGCGCGGTTGGTGCCCGCGTCCCGCCCGCGCTCGATCAGGCTCAGATATTTGAGGCGCGAAGCCGCGCTGCGCTTCACGATGCGTTCGGTGACCTTTTCGATCACCGGATGAAGGTCAGTCATTCCAGCTCGCTCCGTCTCGTTCGATAAGGGCAATGGCTGAGGATGGCCCCCAGTTCCCGGAAGAATAGGAGGATGGCTTCACCCCGGCCTCCTTCCACCCGTCGATGATCGAATCGATCCAGGTCCATTGCGCCTCGACCTCGTCCCGGCGCACGAACAGGGTGGCGTCGCCCGCCAGCAGGTCCAGGATCAGCCGTTCATAGGCGATCCGGCGGCGCTGCCCGGCGAAGGCGGCGGTCAGCGACACGTCCAGCGTCACCTCCTCCAGATGCACCTCGCGCTCCAGCCCCGGCCTTTTGCTCATGATGAGCAGGCGGATATATTCCTCCGGCTGCAACCGGATGATGAGCGTATTCGGCTCCAGACCCGACCCGCCATTGCGTCCGAAGATCGAATGGCGCACCGGCTTGAACTGGATCAGGATTTCCGACTGGCGCGTCGGCATGCGCTTGCCGGTGCGCAGGTAGAAGGGCACGCCCTGCCAGCGCCAGTTGTCGATATGGGCCTTCAGCGCCACGAAGGTCTCGGTGTCGGACGGCCTGCCCAGTTCGTCGGCATAGCCGGTGACGATCTGCCCGCCGACCGCGCCGGGCGTATATTGCCCGCGCACGCTATGCGTCTTCACCGTCTCGGCCGTCATCGGGCGCAGCGAACGGAGCGCCTTCACCTTCTCGTCGCGCACGGCGGTCGGGTCCATCCGCGCGGGCGGCTCCATGGCGATGATCGACAGGATCTGGAGGACGTGGTTCTGCACCATGTCGCGCAGCGCGCCGACGCCGTCATAATAGGAAACCCGGCCTTCCAGGCCCACCGTCTCGGCCACGGTGATCTGCACATGATCGATGGCGGTGGCGTTCCACAGCGGTTCGAACATCACATTGCCGAAGCGCAGGGCGAGCAGGTTCTGGACCGTTTCCTTGCCCAGATAATGGTCGACGCGGAAAATCTGCTCCTCCGCGAACAGCGCGCCGATGCCGTCATTGACCTCTTTGGAAGAGGCCAGATCCTTGCCGATCGGCTTTTCCATCGCGATTCGCGTCTTCGGCGTGATCAGCCCCGCCTCGGCCAGCCCCTGGGCGGTCGGCGCGAAGAGGGAAGGGGGCGTGGAGAGATAGACGGACACGCCCTTGTCGAGTCGCCCGTCCAGCCGTTCCGCCAGCGCCCTGAACTGGGCGGCGTTGCCCGCCTCCACCGGCTGATAGACGATGATGTCGCGCAGCCGCTCCGCGATGTCCGCGTCATAACGGTCTGCGGCCAGGAATTTCCGCAGCGCCTTGTCGATGTCCGCGCGAAACTGCTCGTCGGTGAATTCGGAACGCCCTGACGCGATGATCAGGAAATCCTCCGGCAGCAGGCCATCGGCCAGCAGATTGTAGAGTGAGGGAAAGATCATCCTGTGCGCCAGGTCGCCGGTGGCGCCGAACAACAGGAACGTGGCAGACGGTTCGGTCAAAGGTTGTCCCTTTTCCGTTAGTGTTATCAGGTCTGCACGAAGCCGCCCTTATACCCAGCGGCACTCGTTACGCAAGCAGGCTATCCCTGTGGGGCCCATCCCGCAACCGCGAGAGGATGAAAGCGTCGATTTTTGGCTGGACGCTGGCCGCCGATTTTGCCATTGGCGCTCCACCCTGGCGTTTTTGGCGGAAGATGGAATCATCCTCCGTCCGGAACGCGGCTGAAGGGCATGCGGGCGTGGTGAAACTGGTAGACGCGCCGGACTCAAAATCCGGTTCCGAAAGGAGTGTCGGTTCGATTCCGACCGCCCGCACCATCTTATTTTGCCTCAAGCTTATTTTGCCTCAAGCGCCGGGCGGCCGCATCCGCGGCCTTGGCTATCCTCGCATAAGCTCGGGCAGCCGTTCGGTTCGCCCTTGCGAACCCCGCCGGGTTCGATGCCCTCTTTCCAGACATGGCCATGCACTAAAAAGCCCGGCAGCATGGCTGCCGGGCAGGCGAGCTTTTACAGGGTAAAAGCTTCGGGTCGCACCCCAGCGATTAACCGCAAATATTTAAGATACCAGAGGAATTTGCCGATCCAGCCGGAATGGATCAATCCCTTGCCCCGCCGCCCTGCGCGTTGAACCAGGGGATCATCCGGGCGATGGCATCCTCCACCCGATCGGTGGAAACCGCGAAACTGAAGCGGATATGCCGGTGCCCGTCGACCGGATCGAAATCGATCCCCGGCGCCGTCGCCACACCCGTTTCGCGGAGCAGCCTCTGACAGAAGGACAGGCTGTCATTGGTCAGATGCCCCACATCCGCATAGATGTAGAAGGCCCCGTCCGGCGGCGCGATCTCCTTCAACCCCAGCGCGGGCAGGGCGGCCAGCAGCAACTCCCGGTTGCGCCGATAGGTGGCGACATGCCCCTCCAGCTCATCGATGCAGTCGAACGCCTTCAACCCCGCATGCTGCGCCAGGGAAGGCGGCGTCAGGAACAGATTGCCCATCCGCGCCCGAGCGGTTTCGATCAGGCCGGGCGGAAACACCACCCAGCCCAGCCGCCACCCGGCCATGGAAAAATATTTGGAGAAGCTGTTCACGACGATGGCGTCCGGCGCGAATTCCAGCATCGACCGCGCCGGTTCGCCATAGCTGAGCCCGTGGTAAATCTCGTCGGAGACGATGCGAATGCCCCGCACCCGGCAAACCTCCGCGATGCGCGCCATCTCCTCGGTGGGAATGATGGTCCCTGTGGGATTGGCCGGGCTGGCGATGATCGCCCCATCCGGCGCGGGTTCCAGGGCCTTCAGCGCCGCCGCGCCGATCTGGTAACGCTCCGCCGGCCCGCAATCGACCTCCAGCGGCTCCAGATAGAGCGCCTTCAACGTATTGCGATAGGCGACATAGCCCGGCCGCGCCGTCGCCACCCGCGCTCCGGGCGCGAACAGGCTGGTCAGCGCCAGCACCAGCCCCGGCGAAGCGCCGCAGGTGAGCAATATCTGCTCCGCTTCCACGGCCACGCCATAGCGCTCCCGATAATGGAGCGCGATCCGCTCCTTCAGCGCCGGACTTTCCCAATAGCCCATGGGGTCGCGATCCAGCACGGCATGCGCTTCCATAATCGCAGCAGAGGGCGCCCCCGTGGACGGTTGCCCGAATTCCATATGCAGGATGGATCGCCCCTCGGCCTCCAGCCTGTGGGCTTCCCGGCTGATGGCGATGGCGTGAAAAGGATCGATATTGGCAACCATGCGTCGCCTCTTACCCGCGCCGCAACCTTGTCACAATTGCCGCGTTGGCGATGGATGAACGAAACCATGCTCGACGCGCTGCAATATTATGGCGCAGGCGCCGCCACCATCGCCGCTTTCATCGTCTCCCTCAATCTCGGCCGCCGCATCACGGGCTGGGCTTTCGTCCTCTTCGTGACATCCTCCATCGCCCTGATCGGCTGGGGTTTTCTGTCGGAAGACAGCGAAGGCATAGGCTTCCAGAATATCGCGCTGCTCCTGATCAATCTCGTCGGCGTCTGGCGCTATCTCATCTCCAGGCACAAGCCGCGCGACTGAACCTATTCCGAAATCCAAACCTCCACCGAAACCGCATGCTGGCACAGCGCCACCCGGACGGGCAGTTCCTCCACCGGCCCCCCCGCCAAGGCCCGGTCATAGACCGCCTTCTTCGCCGCCCCGCCGATCTGGAGGAAGATATGCCGGCTCGCAAGGATCGCCCGGGCGCTCATCGACATGCGCTGATGCGGCGCAGCGGGCGGCGTGACCGCGATCGTCAGGGCATGGGTGGAAAGCCCCTCCGCCAGTTCCTTCGCCCCCGGAAACAGCGAAGCGGTATGCCCATCCTCCCCCATCCCCAACAGCACGATGTCGAGCGGCCAGGGCAGGGCCGCGAACGCCGCCTCGCACTCTGCCTGCCCGGCATAGGCGTCCGCCGCCTCATTCTTCATCGGCACGAACCGCGCCGCCCCGGCCTTCCCCTGCAACAAAGTCTCGCGCACCAGCCGCTCATTGCTGTCCGCATGGTCCGGCGCCACCCAGCGCTCGTCGACCAGCGTCACGATCACCTTGCTCCAGTCGAGCGCCATCCCCGACAAAGCCTCCAGCACGGGCCTTGGCGACCGCCCGCCCGACAGCGCGATCGTCGCCACCCCCCGCGCCGCGATGGCATCCCCCAGCACCGTGGCGATCCGCCGCGCCATGTCCGCCGCCGCCAGCGCGCCATCGACGAAAAGATGTTCGGTAGGCATGTCGTTCAATTCTCTTCGGCCAGATTGTCTTCAGGGATCGTGCAGATGTCGATCCATCGCGCGGCGGTCAGCTCGGCCAGCCGCTCCGGCGTCAACTCCACCGAAGTCGTCCGCGATCCCGCCGCCGGAAACACCGTCTCGAAATCCCGCAGCGAAATATCGCAATAAACGGGCAGGGGAGAGGTCAGCCCAAAGGGACATACGCCCCCCACCGGATGCCCGGTCAGTCCCTCCACCTCCTCCAGCCCCAGCATGCGCGGCCTGGCGCCCAGCGCCGCCTTCGCCTTCCCGTTGTTCAGCCGCGCATCGCCCCGCGCCACCACCAGCGCGACCTCGTTCCCGACCCGCAACGACAGCGTCTTGGCGATCCGCGCCGGAACCACGCCCAGGGCCTCCGCCGCCTCATTGACCGTGGCGGTGCTCACCCCCTGGTCGATGATGGCGACATCCGGCGCATGGGCGGAGAAGAAGGCCCGGACCGACTCCGCGCTCATTCCCCTCCATTCCCCCTTTGCTGTATCTCGGTCAGCTTGCGCTCCCAGGCGAGGGCATGGGTGACGATCTGATCCAGATCGGCATAAAGCGGCTTCCATGGGAATTCCCCCATGATCGCCCGATTGTCGGAAATGAGCGCATCCGGATCGCCCGCGCGCCGCCCCTCCATCCGCCGGTCGATCTTCAGGTTCGTCACCCGGTCGACCGCGTCCAGCACCTCCAGCACGGAAAAGCCCCGGCCATAGCCGCAGTTGAGCAGATAATTCTGCTCCGGCCTGGCCATCAGCGCCTCCAGCGCCAGCACATGCGCCGCCGCCAGATCGGTGACATGGATATAGTCGCGCACCCCGGTCCCGTCCGGCGTGTCGAAATCGGTCCCGAACACCGAAACATGGCTCCGCTTGCCCAGGGCCGCCTCGACCGCGACCTTGATCAGATGCGTCGCCCCCGCCGTCGACTGCCCCGTCCGCCCGGCCGGATCGGCGCCCGCCACGTTGAAATAGCGCAGCGCGCAGAAGTTCATCGCATGCGCCGCGCTGACGTCGCGCAGCATATATTCGGTCATCAGCTTCGACATGCCATAGGGATTGATCGGCCGCTGCGGCGTCGTCTCCCTGACCGGGCTTTCCTCCGGAATGCCGTAGGTCGCCGCCGTCGAGGAGAAGATGAAATGCGGCACGCCGACCGTGACGACGCTCTCGATCAGGTCGCGGGTCTTGGCGCTGTTGTTATGATAATATTTGAGCGGGTTCTCGACCGATTCCGGCACCACCACCGATCCGGCAAAGTGCATCACCGCCTTCACGCCATGATCGCGCAGGGCCTTCTGCACCAGCGGCTGATCGGAAATATCGCCCTCGACGAACGCCACATCGTCCGGCACCGCCCAACGGAACCCCGTCACCAGATTGTCGATCACCACGACGCCATAGCCCGCGTCGTGCAACGCCAATACGGCATGGCTGCCAATATAGCCGGCCCCGCCCGTGACCAGAACCGTCGGCTTTTCGCTCATAAGATGAAGGTCTCCCGATAGATCAGGGCCGCCGCCATTCTCCCCCGTCATGCTGAACCTGTTTCAGCATCCATCGCGCCTCCGGACTCAGGTCTTGCCGAGGGCGAAACGGATGCTGAAACAAGTCCAGCATGACGAATGAGAAGGTTACAGCCCTTTGCCTGTCAGGACTAGATCAGCTTCGTGACGATTCCCACCCCATTCATGCCGCGGCGCGGGACGAAACGGGGCGATAGAAAGTCGCGCCGCTTGCCGCCATGTCCTGCAACTGGACCGTGGGCGCGAAGCGATCGCCATGCGTCGCCGCCAGCCGCTCCAGCACCGCGACGACATGGCCGATGCCGACCGTGTCCATATGGCTGAACGGTCCGCCGGTATAGGGCGCGAAGCCCCAGCCGAATATCGCCCCGATGTCGCCATCCTCCGGCGTCTCCAGCACGCCTTCCTCGAAGCAGCGCGCGCATTCGATCAACTGGCGGTAGAGCAGCCGCTCCTTCACTTCCTCGACATCGGGCTGCACGGCGGCGCGCGGGAACATCTCCTCCAGACCGGCCCAGAGATGCTTCTTCCCGCCCTCGGGATAGTCATACCAGCCCTTGGCGCTTTTCCGCCCCAGCCGCCCCAGTTCGACCATCCGCGCCATCACCGCGTCGGACGGCTGCGCGACATAGGCGTCGCCCAGCTCCTTCTGCGCGGCGACGACGATCTTGTGGCCCAGCTCGATGGAAACCTCGTCGCCCACCGCCAGCGGCCCCACCGGCATGCCCAGTTGCCGCCCGGCATTTTCGATCAGCGCGGGATTGATCCCCTCCGCGACCATCTCCACGCCCTCCTGCACATAGGTGCCGAAGCAGCGCGAGGTATAGAAGCCGCGCGAGTCATTGACGACGATCGGCGTCTTCCTGATCTGGGCCACGAAATCCAGCGCCTTGGCGATGGCGGCCGGCCCGGTTTCCTTGCCCAGGATGATCTCCACCAGCGGCATCTTCTCGACCGGCGAGAAGAAGTGGATGCCGATGAAATTCTCCGGCTTGCTCCACGCCTTCGCCAGCTTGGTGATCGGCAAAGTGGAGGTGTTCGACCCGAAGATCGTATCCGCGCCCAGCACCTCCTCGACCTTCTTGGTCACTTCGGCCTTGATCGCGACATCCTCGAACACCGCCTCGATCACGAAGTCCGCTCCGGCCAGCGCGGCATAATCCGTCGTCGGCGTCACGCGGGCCAGCGTCTCCGCCATCTTCTCCGGCGTCATGCCCCGGCCCAGCCGCTTCTTCAGCACCTCCTCGACATGCGCCTTGCCCTTTTCGGCATAGGCCTGATCGCGGTCGAACAGCACCACCTCGATCCCCGCCTGCGCGGCCACGGTGGCTATCCCTGCGCCCATCATGCCCGCGCCCAGCATGGCCAGCTTCTTCGTCGGCGCCTTGGGCTGGTCCTTGGGCCGCCTTGCGCCGCGCTCGGCCGCCTGCTTGTTGACGAACAGGCTGCGGATCATGTTCGCCGCCTGCGGGTCGGCCGCGACCTTGGCGAAATATTTGCTCTCCACCCGGATCGCCCGGTCGATGGGCAGGAAAGCCCCCTCATAGACCGCCGAAAGCAGCGCGATCGGCGCGTTCATGTTGCGCTGGGACTGCTTGAGCGTCATCGGCAGGGCGCCCGCCATGGTCTGGACGAAGGCCGGATTGAAGCCGCCCGCGCCGCCGGGGAATTTGAAGCCCTTGACGTCCCAGGGCTGCACGAAGGCGTTGGGATTGGCCTTCACCCATTCGCGCGCGGCTTCGACCGCCGTGCCCTGCGGCACGACCTGATCGACCACCTTCATCATCGCCGCGTCGGCGGGACGGAACAGCTTGCCCTGCAACATATACATCAGCGACGCCTGCACCCCCATGATGCGCGGCAGGCGCTGCGACCCGCCGCCGCCGGGGAACAGGCCGATCAGGATTTCGGGCAGGCCCAACTGCGTCTTCGGGCTGTCCCCGACGATCCGGCGATGACAGGCCAGCGCCAGTTCGAACCCGCCGCCGACGCAGGTGCCCTCGATGGCGCAGGCGACCGGCTTGCCGCAGGTCTCCAGCCGCCGGAACAACTGGTTCAGCACGAAAACCTTGTCGAAGATCGCGGCGGGGGAGGGGCGTTTCCCATTCTCGCTGACCAGCATCGACCCGAAATATTTGAGGTCCATGCCCGCCATGAAGCCGCTGCTCTTGCCCGACGCGATGACCGCGCCCTTGATCGCCTCCTCGGAGGAAATGCGCGTGATCGCCGCGTCCAGATCGGCCAGGAAATCCGGGCCGATGACGTTCATCGACTGATCGGGAACATCAATGGTGAGGGTGGCGATGCCGTCGGCGTCGATGTCGAAATTGATGGTCTGCATTTTGGGCAACCTTTCCTACCTCCGTTCGTGCTGAGTAGGGGCTGAGCTTGTCGAAGACCCGTATCGAAGCATTGATCCTTCGATACGCCATTTCGACGGGCTCAATGGCTACTCAGGACGAACGGGTCCACTGTTCAAACGCGCTCGATGATGATGCCCGTGCCCATGCCCGCGCCGACGCACAGGTTGATGAGCGCGGTGCCCTTGCCGGTCCGTTCCAGCTCGTCCAGCGCCGTGCCCAGCACCATCGCCCCGGTCGCGCCCAGCGGATGGCCCATGGCGATCGCGCCGCCATTGACGTTGATCTGCCCATGGTCGAGGTCCATCGCCTGCATGTAGCGCAGGACGACGCTGGCAAAGGCCTCGTTCAGTTCCCACAGGTCGATGTCGGCCTTGCTCATCCCCGCCCGATTGAGCAGCTTGCCCGCCACGAACTCAGGCCCTGTCAACATGATCAGCGGCTCCGACCCGATGGACGCCATCGCCTTGATCCGGGCGCGGGGCTTCAACCCATATTTCTCGCCCATCTCCCTGTTGCCGACCAGCACCGCGGCGGCGCCGTCGACGATGCCGCTGCTGTTGCCGGCATGGTGGACATGGTTGACCTTCTCCAGTTCGGGATAGCGGAGCAGGGCAATGGCGTCGAAGCCCGGCATCTCCTCGCCCAGCGCGGCGAAGCTCGGCTTCAGGCTGGCGAGCGACTGCATCGTCGCGTCGGGCCGCATATGCTCGTCATGGTCCAGGACGACCGATCCGATGACGTCCTTCACCGGCACGATGGATTTGGCGAAGCGCTTCTCGTCCCAGGCGGCCTTGGCGCGCCGCTGGCTTTCGACGGCATAAGCGTCGACATCGTCGCGGCTGATCCCGAACTTGGTCGCGATCACATCGGCGCCGATGCCCTGCGGCGCGAAATAGGTCTTGTAGGCGACCGCCGGGTCCATCGCCCACGCGCCGCCGTCCGAAGCCATGGGCACGCGGCTCATCGACTCGACGCCGCCGCCGATGGCAAGGCCCGCTTCGCCGGAATAGACCTTGGCGGCGGCCATGTTCACGGCCTCCAGCCCCGAAGCGCAGAAACGGTTGATCTGCACGCCGGGCACGGTCTGGGCGTAATCGGCGTTCAGCACCGCCACGCGGGCGATGTCCGCGCCCTGTTCGCCCACCGGGCTGACGCAGCCCAGTATGACGTCATCGACATCGGCGGTGTCGATCTCCGTCCGGTCCCGCACCGCCTGCAGCATCTGCGTCGCCAGCTGGATCGGGGTGATTTCGTGCAGTGACCCGTCGGCCTTGCCCCGGCCCCGGGGCGTCCTGACGGCATCGTAAATAAAGGCTTCCATTGCTTTCCATTCCTCTCCGCTGGGCGCCGGATGTTCGCTGCGAATGTATTTACGTTTACGTAAAGTGCAAGCCTCAATCGTCAGCCCGCCCGACCGTAACGTCATCCCGCCAAAGGGGCCCCGCCTCGTCCTCCGGCGGACGTTTCAACCCTTTTCAATTCTTTTAATGATTCGCGGATTTGACCCGCCCGCCTTATTCCGCTTCATGGAAAGCGTGTCAGAGTCGGACCCCTCCCAAGCGCCGTCGCCCTTGTCGATCCCGATCTTCCGCGCGATCTGGTGGGCCAGCCTCGCCTCCAACTTCGGCGGGCTGATCCAGTCCGTCGGCGCGCAGTGGATGATGACCTCGCTCTCCGCCTCGCCCCAGATGATCGCGCTGGTTCCGGCGGCGACGACCCTGCCGATCATGCTGCTGTCGCTCTGGGCAGGCGCGGTGGCGGACAATAGCGACAGGCGGGTGGTCATGCTGATCTGCCAGCTGTTCATGCTCATCGTCTCCGCCCTGCTGGCGCTGTTCGCCTGGATGGGTTGGGTGACGCCCTGGGCCCTGCTGGGCTTCACCTTCCTGGTCGGCTGCGCCACCGCGATCAACGGGCCGGCCTGGCAGGCGTCGGTCGGGGACATGGTGCCGCGCGCCGCCTTGCCCCATGCCGTCTCGCTCAATTCCATGGGCTTCAACATGGCGCGCAGCATCGGCCCGGCGCTGGGCGGCGTCATCGTCGCGGCCGCCGGTGCGGCGACGGCCTTTCTGGTCAACGCCATCAGCTATGTGGGGCTGGTCGCCGTGCTTGCCCGCTGGCGTCCCGAACGGCCGCCTCAACTCCTCCCGCGCGAACGCATAGGCCTCGCGATGCGCGCTGGGGTTCGTTACGTCGCCATGTCGCCCAACATCCAGGTCGTGCTGCTCCGAAGCGCGGCATTCGGCATCGGGGCAAGCGCCGTTTCAGCGATGATGCCGCTGGTGGCGCGCGACCTGCTGGGCGGCGGCGCGCTGACATTCGGCGCGCTCAGCGGCGCCTTCGGCATCGGCGCGGTGCTGGGGGCGCTGTCGACGGGGCAATTGCGCCGCCGCTTTTCGGTCGAGACCATCGTGCGCTCAGCCGCCATGGCGCTTGCGGCCGGGACGGTGCTGATGGCGGTCAGCGACTGGCTGGTCGTTGCGTTGCTGGGGCTGCTGATGGCGGGCGCGGGCTGGGTGATCGCCCTCTCGACCTTCAACGTTTCGGTCCAGATGTCGGCGCCTCGCTGGGTCGTGGCGCGGGCCGTTGCCCTGTATCAGATGGTCGCCTTCGGCGGCATGGCCGGGGGTGCATGGCTGTTCGGCACCATGGCGGAGGATCATGGCGTCGTCATCGCCCTCTATGGCGCGGCAGCCGTCCAGTTCGCCTCGGCCCTGATCGGCTATGCGCGTCCGCTGGCGCAGACGGGCGAGGAGAATCTCGACCTCCAGAACCTGTGGCGCGAGCCGCAGACCGCCGTTCCGATCGAGCCCCGCAGCGGCCCGGTGGTCGTCACCATAGAATATCGCATAGCCGCCGGATCTGTCGTCCCCTTCCTGGCGGCGATGAGCGAACGCCGCCGCATCCGTCGCCGCGACGGCGCCCATGGCTGGTCGCTGCTGCGCGATCTGGGCGATCCGGAATTGTGGGTGGAGCGCTATCATGTGTCGACCTGGCTGGACTATGTCCGCCACAACAGCCGCCGGACCGTTGCCGACATGGCGAACAGCGAAGCCATCCACGCGCTGCACAGCGGCCCCAATCCGCCGGTCGTGCATCGCATGCTGGAGCGGCAGACGGGTTCTCTGCCGCTGGGCCGCTCGGCCGACCCGCGCGAGATGGGCGATCCCATGACCGATCCCACCCGGTCGAGCTGATGCGCTATTCGGGCCGCCGTTCGGCAAGATCCTCTGGCGTGTCGATGTCGCGCAGGCTGGCGCCCATGGTTTCGATCTGCACGCCATGGCTGAGCAGCGCCCGCGCCCCCTGGTCTCCCCGCAGCGCCAGCAGTTCGGGGAAATGCTTCCGCCCGATGAAGGCGGGCGGCGAAGAGGAAAATCCGTCGGTGCTGGCGACGACGGAGCGGATGTCCTCCGCCGCCATGCAGATGCGGTTGTAATGCGTCTGCGGCACGTCGGGCATGTCGGCCAGGCAGATCAATATGCCGCGGCATTTCCGCATCGGCATGACATGCTCCACGGCGCGGATGATGCTGCCCGATATGCCGTCTTCCGGACGATCGTTGACCAGGATCGAATAGCCGCGCCGTTCCAGCCGGCGATGCAGGACCGGCGCCTGGCCGACAGGACGCACCACCGCAACCAGTTCCGCAAAGATCATGGAGGCGATGGTTTCCAGCGCATGCACCGCGACGGGCTTGCCCCGCCAATCGGCCATCAGCTTGTCTTCTTCCCCGAATCGTGAGGATGTGCCCGCTGCAAGGAGGACGGCGGCGATCTGTTCGGTCCGCATGGTTCCGCTGTGATGATTTGAGGCGACCCGGTTGACCCGGTTTCCCCTGCATGTGCCACCGCCAGCATGTCCTGTCCAGCAGGGCGAAGGGGCTGGCGTTCCTGTAAATCAGTCGCCATATGCCCGGAAGCAACAAAGGAGTGGTGCCGTCCATGGAATATGATCCCGATGCCGAAACTGCGGGCGAGTCGATCAAGATTCCGGTTCCGGCGGACGTGGCCGACGCGATCCGTACGCTGATCCGCTGGTCGGGCGACGATCCGGAACGGGAAGGGCTGGTGGAAACGCCCCAGCGCGTGGCGCGGGCGTGGAAGGAATATTGCCGCGGCTATGACGACGATCCGGCCTATCATCTTTCGCGCATCTTCCATGAAGTCGGCGGCTATGACGACATCGTGCTGTTGAAGGACATACCGTTCCAGTCGCACTGCGAGCACCATATGGCGCCCATCGTGGGCGTCGCGCACATCGCCTATCTGCCCGGCCAATATGTCGTCGGCATATCGAAGCTGGCGCGCGTGCTGCACGCCTTCGCCCACCGGCTTCAGGTGCAGGAACGGCTGACTTCGGAAGTCGCCAACTGCATCTGGGAACATCTGAAGCCCCAGGGCGTCGCGGTCGTGGTCGAGGCGACCCATGGCTGCATGACGGGCCGTGGCGTGCGCACGCCCAATGTCGTCATGAAGACCAGCCGCATGCTCGGCGTCTTCCGCGACGATGAGAAGAGCCGTGAAGAAGTGCTGAAGCTGATCGGATCGTGAGCGAAGAGGAAGCTCCCGCCTATCGGCCCCTCGGGGGCACTGGGAAGCGCGCCGAACAGGCGGGCGCACGGCCGCTGGCGCAAAAGCGGCTGGCGCTGGTGACGGGCGGTCATCGGCGGCTGGGCGGCATCATCGCCGCTGCCTTCGCGCGGGCAGGCTATTCGCTGGCGATCCATGGCAGCCACGATACCCGGCTCGATTCCCATCTGGCGCTGACGCTGGAGGAGAATGGGACCGAATGGGACGGCTTCACCGTCGATTTCAGCGATCCGGAAGGGGCGGAGGAACTGGTGGCGCTGGTCGCAGAGCGTTTCGGCCGTCCGCCCGATGTCCTGGTCAACAGCGCGGCGATCTTCGGCCAGGATCGGCTCGACAGCGTCAATGCCGACGACCTGATGCGCCATTATGCGGTCAATTGCGCCGCGCCCACCTTGCTCACCAAGTCCTTTGCCACCATTCCGGCCGGCACAGGCGACCGGTGCATCGTCAATATACTGGATCAGCGGATCGACCATCCGCATGGCGACCAATTGGCCTATACCTTGTCGAAGATGGCGCTGGCGGGGCTGACGCGGCTGTCCGCATCCACCCTGGCGCCGCAGATCAGGGTCAATGCGGTCGCCCCCGGACTCACCATCGCGACGCCCGATTATGACGAAGGCCAAATGGAAAGGCTGTCCGCGATGATGCCGCTGGCGCGTCTGCCGCAGGCGGAGCAGATTGCCGAAGCCGTGCTGTATCTGGCGGGCGCCAGTGCGGTGACGGGTCAGACGCTCTATATCGATGGCGGCGCGCATCTGCGCAGCTATGACCGGGACTTCATGCATCTGTGCCGATAGCGGCTGCGAAGATGCGGCTTGCCGGGGCTGGCCAAGGGCCGTCGCGCTGCATAGAGCGGATCGCAATGGGTCAATGAAGGGAGACGGCAATGGCATATGAAACGATCCTGGTGGAACAGCGCGATGCGGTGACGCTGGTCACGCTCAACCGCCCGCAGGCGTTGAATGCGCTGAACAGCCAGGTGCTGAGGGATCTGGGCGAGGTCTTTGCTGCCTATGATGCCGATCCGTCGCAGCGTTGCCTGGTCCTGACCGGCAGCGAGAAGGCCTTTGCCGCCGGCGCCGACATCAAGGAAATGGTGGAGAAGGATTCGGCGGACTTCTTCCTGGAGGATTTCTTCTCCGGCTGGCAGAGCAAGGTCGTCGCCACCCGCAAGCCGTGGATTGCGGCGGTCGCCGGCTTCGCGCTGGGCGGCGGATGCGAGCTGGCGATGATGGCGGATTTCATCCTGGCCGCCGACACCGCGAAATTCGGCCAGCCCGAAATAAAGCTGGGCGTCGCGCCGGGCATGGGCGGATCGCAACGCCTGACCCGCGCCGTCGGCAAGGCGAAGGCGATGGAAATGTGCCTGACCGGCCGCATGATGGGCGCCGAAGAAGCGGAAAGCGCCGGTCTGGTCGCGCGGATCGTTCCGGCGGCTGATCTGCTGGAGGACGCGCTCAAGACGGCCGCGACCATAGCGGGGATGCCGCCCATGGCCGCGATGGTGAACAAGGAAATGGTCAATCTGGCTTTCGAGACCGGGCTGGCTCAGGGCATCCTGACCGAACGCCGCCTGTTCCAGATCCTGACCGCGACCGAGGACAAGAAGGAAGGCATGGAAGCCTTCGTCGCCAAGCGTCCGGGGGTTTGGAAAGGCCGCTGATTGGTAAGCGGGTGGAGGCTGATGATAGCCGATTCAGGACATTCCCCTCCCGTAAACGGGAGGGGTTAGGGGTGGGCGCGAGCGTAGCGAGCTTCTGACTTAGCCGTTGCAAAACAGCGCAGATGCCGCGCCAGCCCACCCCCTAACCCCCTCCCGCCTGCGGGAGGGGGAATGTCCGCAATCCACCCATTTACGAGACGCTTGGAGATGGAAACCCCTTACTTCCCCTCCAACATCTCGATCATCAGCGAAAAGTCGCGCCCCGCTTCACCCTGATTGGCGAGCAGCTGGTAAAGCGACTCCGCCGCATTTCCCATCGGCACGCTCGCTCCGACCGAAGCGGCGGCTTCCGTCGCCAGCTTCAAATCCTTCAGCATCAGCCCCACGGCGAAACCGCCCTGATAGCCATTGTCCGACGGGCTTTGCGGCCCGACGCCCGGCACCGGGCAATAGCTGGTCATGGACCAGCTTTGCCCCGACGATACGCTGGAAATATCGTAGAAGGTCTGCGGGTCGAGGCCCAGCTTCTTCGCCATGGCGAAGGTCTCGCAGGTCGCCACCATGGTCGCGCCCAGCAGCATGTTGTTGCAGATCTTGGCGGCCTGACCATTGCCCGCGCCGCCGGCATGGATCACCGCCTTGCCCATGGCCGACAGGATCGGCCTGGCCCGGCCGAAAGCCTGGTCCGAGCCGCCGACCATGAAGGTCAGCGTACCGCCATTGGCCGCCGCGATGCCGCCTGAAACGGGTGCATCGACCATCTCGAAGCCCTTGCCCGCAGCGGCTTCCTCCACCCGGCGCGCCGTCGCGACGTCAATGGTCGAACAGTCGAGGAACAGCGCATCCGCCTTGGCCGCTCCGAAGACCTCGCCTGTATAGACGGCTTCCACATGCTTTCCCGCTGGCAGCATCGTGACCACCGCATCGGCGCCTGAGACCGCCTCCGCCGCGCTGGCGCAGCGCACGGCGCCCGCTTCGGCCGCCTTGGCCAGCGCCTCTTCCGAAAGGTCGAAGGCCCGCACGGCAAAGCCGTTCTTCAGCAGATTTGCGGCCATCCCACCGCCCATATTGCCCAGGCCGATGAAGGCGATGGTCTGGCTCATTTCAGGCACTCCTCTAGAGCGATTTCATGTCAGATAGGCCATCTGACGGCTTGGAAATCACGGAAAACAAAGCATGTTCAGCCGCGCAGTTCGGGCAGCGGCGTCCATTCCCTTTCCGGCGGCAAGGGCGCGAACAGGCTGTCCACCAGCTCGTCCGTCACATCCTCCGGCCGCGCGGGATTCCATCGCGGCGCATTGTCCTTGTCGAAGATCACCGCGCGCACGCCCTCCACGAAATCGGGACGGCGGATGACATGATGGCCGATGCGATATTCGTTGCGCATATTGTCGGCAAAATCGGTGAAGGCAGCGCCCTCGACCATCTGGCGCAGCGCCACCTTGATCGTCTGCGGCGATTTGGTGGCGAGCGTCGCCAGTTGCTCGCGCGCCCAGTCCGATCCGTCGGCTTCCAATGCAGCCAGAATATCCTCGAAGCGGTCCGAAGCGAACAGCCGGTCGATCTCCTCCCGATGCGCTTGCCAGGCCGATGGCGGCGGCGCATCGGCCATTTCGTCCAGTATTTCCGCCAATCCGTCGGGATCGGCAATGATCCGCGCCTTGACGGCATCCAGCTTGTCCGACGCCATATAATGGGTTGCGATGCCGATGGCGGCGCAATCCGCGCCCTTGATCCGCGCGCCCGTCGTTGCCAGCCATGCTCCGGTTCGCCCCGGCATGCGCGGCAGGAACCAGCCGCCGCCCACATCGGGAAACAGCCCAATGCCCGTCTCCGGCATGGCATAGGTGGTCCGCTCTGTCGCCACGCGATAGCGCGCCGGATCGGAAATCCCCACGCCCCCGCCCATGACGATGCCATCGATGAAGGCAATAATCGGCTTTTCATAGACGAACAGCAGATGGTTCATCCGATATTCGGTGAAGAAGAATTGCTCGGCCTCCGAACAGTCGCCCCTGGCGCTGTCGGCGATCATGGCGATGTCCCCGCCCGCGCAGAAACCGCGCCCTTCGGCATGATCCAGCATCACCGCAACGACGCTCTCATCCTCCCGCCAGGCCAGCAGCGCATCAATGATCGCGCCGCACATTTCGGTGGTCAGCGCATGGATCGCCTTGGGCCGGTTCAGCCTTATCCGCCCCACGCCATTGTCGACGGAAATCAGCACCTGATCGGTCATAAAATCTCCTGCGCATTCTCTCTCGGGCTTAGGGCCGCAGCATGTCGCGGGCGATGATCATGCGCATCACCTGATTGGTGCCTTCCAGGATCGAATGCACGCGCAGATCGCGCCAGAAGCGCTCGATCGGATAGTCCATCAGATAGCCATAGCCGCCATGCAGTTGCAGCGCCCGGTCGACCACCGACGATCCGGTGTCGGTCGCCAGCCGCTTGGCCATGGCGGCGAAGCGCGTCTTGTCCGGCGCATTCTCCGTCACCTTGACCGCCGCCGCATAGAGCAGCGTACGGGCGGCCTGAAGCTCTGTCTCCATATCCGCCAGCGTGAACTGCGTGTTCTGGAAATCCGCGATGCTCTGCCCGAACTGCTTGCGATCCTTGGTGTAAGTGAGCGCTTCGTCGATGCAGCGCTGCGCTCCGCCCAGCGAGCAGGCGCCGATGTTGAGCCGCCCGCCGTCCAGCCCCATCATCGCGATGCGAAAGCCTTCGCCTTCGCCGCCGACCAGATTCTCGACCGGAACCTGCACGCCGTCGAAATTGACCTGAGCCGTCGGCTGCGAATGCCAGCCGAGCTTGCGTTCCTGCGCGCCGAAGCTGACGCCGGGCATGTCCTTCTCGATGACGAGGCAGGATATGCCCTTCGGCCCGTCGTCGCCGGTACGGACCATGACGACATAGATTTCATTCTCCCCGCCGCCGGAGATGAACTGCTTGGAGCCGGTGACGACATAATGATCGCCTTGCCTGATCGCCCGCGTCTTGAGCGCCGCCGCGTCGGACCCCGATCCCGCTTCGGTCAGGCAATAGCTGCCGATCCGCTCCATCGGCACCATGGAGGGCAGATATTTGTCCTTCACGGCCTGCGATCCGAACCGGTCGATCATCCAGGCGGCCATATTGTGGATCGAGATGAACGCGCTGGTCGACGGACAGCCATAGGCCATCGCCTCCATGACCAGCGCCGCCTCCAGCCGCCCAAGGCCGATGCCGCCCGATTCCTCCGACACATAGATGCCGCCGAAGCCCAGTTCCGCCGCGGCGCGGATGGTGTCGCGGGGGAAGATATGCTTTTCGTCCCACTCCGCCGCAAAAGGGGTGATCGCATCGGCGGTGAACCGGCGCGCCATCTCCTGAATGGCCAACTGGTCCTCGGTGAGATCGAACTGGCTCACAAACTCTCCTGACGTTCGCTTTGGGTTGCTTCTAGATACGATGCGGAATTGCACGCAACAACGCAGTTCTGCATAGCATTGCAGCGATTTTGCAGATTTGGCGAGTGATGAATGTTCGATTGGGACGATCTCAGGGTCTTTCTGGCGGTGGCGCGCACGCGAAAGATCGCGCCCGCCGCGCGAGCCCTGGGGATCGATGCGACGACCATAGCGCGGCGGCTTGCCCGGCTGGAGAAGGCGCTGGGGCCCGAACTGTTCGAAGTGGGGGCGGGGGAGCGCACGCTGACCGCCCATGGCCAGGCGTTGCTGAGCCATGCCGAAAGCATCGAGAGCGCAGCGCTCGCCGCGATGGAGGAGGCCACCGGGCGGGAGCATCATCTGAACGGCCAGGTGCGCCTTTCGGTGGCCGAGGGTTTTGGCACCTGGGTGCTGGCGCCGGGGCTTGCCGACTTCGCCAGGCGCCATCCCGCCATCAGGCTGGACCTCATCACCGCATCCGGTTTCCTCAATCCGTCCAAGAGGGAGGCCGACATGGCGGTCATGCTGGCCCGGCCGCAGCGGGGGCGGCTGTCGGTTCGCCGGATGGGCGATTACCGGCTGCACCTTTATGCCGCGCCCCACTATCTGGCGGAGGCGGGCGTGCCCGAAGGCACCGCTGACCTGCGCGATCATGTGCTGATCGGCTATGTGCCGGAATTCATCTTCTCGCCCGAACTCGACTATCTGGACGAGGTGGAGGCGGGGCTGGAAGCCAGTCTGCGCGCCACCAGCATCAATATGCAGCATCGCATGATCGCGGAAGGGGCGGGGATCGGCGTGCTGCCTGATTTCATCGCGGGCGGCGATCCTTCGCTGGTGCCGGTGATGGCCGGCGAGGTGGAGATCATGCGCAGTTTCTGGCTGGTGACGCATGGCGACCTTAAGAAGCTGCCCCGCATCGCGGCCGTGGCGCTATGGTTGCAGGAGCGTATCGAAACCCTGAAAAGCGCCGCCGAGGTCGACCAGACGACGGGAAATCGCCTCTAGGCCATATCGACGCGGCCCGTCGGGGCCGCTAAGGGAGTCGGCATGACAGTGAAATGGTCGCAGTTCGCTCATGCAGCATAAGTCCAAGCGCAGCCGGGCGATGGCCCTGCCCAACAGCGAGTTTCGTACCCGGGCGACCGAATATCTGGATTTCCTGGCCGCCTGGGTGAAGAAACCGCGCCAGACCGCATCCGTGGTGCCCAGCAGCCGTTATCTCGCGCGGTTGATGGTCGCGCATATCGATCCGGAGGATGGCCGGGTAATCGAACTGGGCGGCGGCACGGGCGTCTTCACGCGAGCGATCCTGGGCACCGGCCTTCCCCCGGACAAGCTGGAGGTGGTGGAGATCAACCCAGCCTTTGCGCGCGGGCTGCGGCGTCATTTTCCCCATGTTTCGGTGCTGGAGACTCCGGCGCAGATCGTTTCCACCGCAACCGCCGGAGAGGCCGGGGAATATCAGACGGTCATCAGCGGCTTGCCCCTGCTGGCGATGGATCGGCAGATGCATGCCGACATTCTTTCCGAAAGCTTCCGCATGCTGCGGCCGGGCGGCGCCTTCATCCAGTTCACTTATTCCATGCGTCCGCCCGTGAGCCGGGAGATTCTCGACGCGCTCGGCCTGGAGGTCGTCAGGGCTGGCCAGACCGTCCGCAACTTCCCGCCCGCCACGGTCTTCCGCTTTTTCCGCAAGGGCGAATAGACTGCGGTTGCGCCGCGCGGGCGGCACCCTATCTTTGCGCTTCAGAAAAAAGGGGGCACTGCCGCGCATGGCGTCCATCATCACCGTTTCGGGCCTGACCAAAAGCTATGCTTCGGGTTTCCAGGCGCTCAGGGGCGTCGACCTGGAGATCGAGGAGGGCGAGATATTCGCGCTGCTTGGGCCGAATGGCGCCGGCAAGACCACCATGATCTCCATCATTTGCGGCAATGTCCGGCCGACGGGCGGCAGCGTCACCGTCGCCGGGCATGACATCGTCCGCGACTATCGCGGATCGCGTTCCGCCATCGGCCTGGTGCCGCAGGAACTGCATACCGATGCGTTCGAAAGGGTGATCGACACGGTCACCTTCTCTCGCGGATTGTTCGGCAAGCCGCGCAACGACGCCTATATCGAGAAGATCCTGCGCGACCTGTCGCTCTGGGACAAGCGCCACAGCAAGATATTGGAGCTGTCGGGTGGCATGAAGCGCCGTGTGATGATCGCCAAGGCGCTGTCGCACGAACCGCGGGTGCTGTTCCTGGACGAGCCGACCGCCGGGGTGGACGTCGAACTGCGCCGGGACATGTGGAAGCTGATCGGGGAACTGCGCCAGACCGGCGTCACCATCATCCTCACCACCCATTATATCGAGGAAGCGGAGGAAATGGCCGACCGGGTCGGCGTCATCAACAGGGGCGAACTGGTGCTGGTGGAGGAAAAGACCGCCCTCATGAAGAAGCTCGGCAAGAAGACGCTGACCATCGTGCTGGCGGAACCGCTGTCCGCCGTGCCGCCGGAGCTTGGCGAATGGCAGGTCGCGCTGAAGGCGGACGGCCATGAGATCGAATATGTGTTCGACACCCAGGCGGAACGGACCGGCGTATCGTCGCTGCTGCGCAAGCTGGGCGATCTTGGCATCGGCTATAAGGACCTCAATACCGAGCAGAGCAGCCTGGAGGATATTTTCGTCTCCCTGGTCCATCGGGAGAAGGCGGCATGAGCGGGTTCAATTATCGGGCCATATGGGCGATCTATAAGTTCGAACTGCATCGCTTCCGCCGCACGCTGCTGACCGGGCTGCTGGTGCCGGTGATCACCACCTCGCTCTATTTCGTGGTGTTCGGCGGCGCGATCGGTTCGCGCATGACGCAGATCGACGGGATACCCTATGCGGCCTTCATCGTGCCCGGCCTGATCATGATGTCGATGTTCACCGAAAGCATCTTCAACGCCAGCTTCGGCATCTATATGCCCAAATTCACCGGCACCATCTATGAACTGCTGTCGGCGCCGGTATCGGCGGTGGAGACGATCATCGCCTATGTCGGCGCGGCGGCGACCAAATCCCTGATCGTCGGCACCATCATCTTCGTGACCGCGCATCTGTTCGTGGACATCCGGGTCGCCCATCCGCTCGCGATGGTCGCCTTCATGGTGCTGATCGCGGTCAGCTTCTGCCTGTTCGGCTTCATATTGGGGATATGGGCGCAGAGTTTCGAGCAGTTGCAGGTGATCCCGCTACTGCTGATCATGCCGATGACCTTTCTGGGCGGCGCCTTCTATTCGATCCACATGCTGGCGGAGCCGTGGCGGACGATCACGCTGTTCAACCCGATCGTCTATCTGATCTCCGGTTTCCGCTGGACCTTCTTCGGGCGGGGCGATGTGGGCATCGAGTTCAGCCTGCTGTTCGTTGCGGCCATGCTGGCGCTTTGCCTTGCCATCATCGGCTGGATGTTCCGGACGGGCTATCGCCTCAAGAAATAAGGCGCAAGGCGTCCGGGTCCGGCTACAAACCTTGCTCCTGTGTAGGCAGGGGCCCGGTCCTGCCGTTCGAACCGGATTCCTTTCCGCGCAGGATGCCCCTAGAGCAGATTCCGATCCGATTGCATCGGCTCGACTGCTCTAGGTCTTTGTTTTGTCGCGCTTTCCGAGTCAGCAGCTGATTTCATCTGCTTGGAAAAGCGCTAGCTCAACCGGTCGATGGCCTCGGCATCCAGGCCGCCGGGGATGACCATGATAGGGCAGGGCAGCTTGCCCGCGTCGGCGCCCGCGAAGTGCGAGACGAGGACGCCGGGGTGCCCGCTGGCGGCGGCCCCCAGCACCAATGCCGCGACATCGTCCATCTCCTCCAGCGTGTGGCGCACGACCGTCACCGGATCGCCCTGCCGGACGGTGATGCTGGGGCGGATGCCGGACTCGTCGGTCAGCGTGCCCGCCGCGCTCGTCACCAGCGCTTCGGCCCGTTGCAGGGCTTCATCCTCCATCGTCGCCTGCACGCCGCCCCATTGGACGAACTCGGCGGGAGGGATGAGGGCCAGGATGCGGATCGCGCCCGCCGTCTTGGCGGCGCGCCGCGCAGCGAAACGAAGCGCCGTCTCCGCCTCCGGCGATTCGTCCACGACAACCAGATATGTCCGCATCTGCCGCGTCCTTACAGGGTAACGACCTTTTGGTCTTCATCGTCACAGGCGCCGGCTGAACCCATATGGTTAGCCGTGAACCAGAGTGGTGAAATGTGGCCGATTATCGGCGGGTGCGCAAGGCTTGGCCTTGACCGTTCCGGCCAAAGCGCCGAAACGAACTTCATTGCCCCATGCCCGATAAAGATGAGAGGCCTTCCACCCATGAGCAAGACGATCCAGATGCCGGCCCTTTCCCCGACCATGGAAGAAGGGACGCTGGCAAAGTGGCTGGTGAAGGAGGGCGATGCCGTCTCCTCCGGCGACCTGCTCGCAGAGATCGAGACCGACAAGGCGACGATGGAATTCGAAGCCGTCGATGAAGGCATAGTGGCCAAGATACTGGTGGCCGAAGGGGCGGAGGGCGTGAAGGTGGGCACGGTCATCGCCATCATCGCGGAGGAGGGCGAGGATGTATCGCAGGCCGCTGCTGGAAATGCCGCGCCCAAGGCGGCTGCTCCCGCAGAGAGTGCAGAGAGTCCTGCGCCCAAGGCCGACCCCGTTCCCGCCAAAGCGCCCGCACCTGCCGCCAAGGCTGATCCCGCGCCGGCCCAGGGGACCGATGGCAGGGTGAAGGCCAGCCCGCTCGCTCGCCGTCTGGCCGAGGCCAAGGGGCTCGATCTTGCCGCCGTCACCGGTTCCGGCCCCAATGGCCGCATCGTGAAAGCGGACCTCGACGGTGCTGCGCCGGCCGCCAAGGCCGCTGCTCCGGCGCCTGCCTCCGCGCCTGCGGCCGCACCCGCCGCCGCTCCGGCTGCGGCGCAGGACTTCGGCATCCCGCATGAGGTCATCAAGCTCAGCGGCATGCGCAAGACGATCGCGCGCCGCCTGACCGAATCCAAGCAGCAGGTGCCCCATATCTACCTGACCGTGGACGTTCGGCTCGACAAGCTGTTGAAGCTGCGCGGAGAACTCAATGCCGGCCTTGGTTCGCGAGGCGTCAAGCTGTCGGTGAATGACCTGCTGATCAAGGCGCTGGGCGTCGCGCTGGTCCAGGTGCCGGAATGCAATGTGCAGTTCGCCGGCGACCAGATGCTGAAATTCCAGCGCGCCGACATTTCGGTCGCCGTGTCGATTCCCGGCGGGCTCATCACGCCGATCGTGACCGAAGCGGACAGCAAGGGCGTCGCCGCCATCTCGACCGCGATGAAGGATCTCGCCAGCCGCGCCAAGGACGGCAAGCTGAAGCCGGAGGAGTATCAGGGCGGCACGGCCTCGCTCTCCAACATGGGCATGTTCGGCATCAAGCAGTTCGAGGCCGTCATCAACCCGCCGCAGGGCATGATCATGGCCATCGGCGCGGGCGAGAAGCGGCCCTATGTCATCGACGACGCCCTCCAGATCGCGACGGTCATGTCGGCCACCGGCAGCTTCGACCATCGCGCCATTGACGGCGCCGACGGCGCCCGCTTGATGCAGGTCTTCAGGGAGCTGGTCGAAAATCCGATCGGCCTGCTGGCCTGATGAGCCGGATGGACGAGCAGCCGCCGGCAGACCACCCGGCGGTGCGCGTCATCGCGATGCCCGCCGACACCAATCCCTATGGGGATATTTTCGGCGGCTGGTTGATGAGCCTGATGGATTCCGCGGCGGGTTCCGTCGCCGCCAGACACAGCCATGGCCGTGCCGTGACCATCGCGGTGGAGGGCATGACTTTCCTGCGCCCGGTCGTTGTGGGCGATGAGGTGTCGGTGTTTGCGACGCTGAAATCGGTCGGGCGCACGTCCATGAAGATCGACGTGGAAGCATGGCGCCGTGCCCGGCACGACGACCGCAGCTATCGCGTCACCCGCGCGACCTTCACATTCGTGGCGATCGGTGAGGATCGCCAGCCCCGTTCCGTGCCGCCCTTGGCGGACCAAGACTAGAGAGACCGATATGGCTGAGAATTACGACCTCATCGTTCTGGGCTCCGGCCCCGGCGGCTATGTGGCCGCGATCCGCGCCGCCCAACTGGGCCTGAAGACCGCCATTGTCGAGCGGGAGAATCTGGGCGGCATCTGCCTCAACTGGGGCTGCATTCCGACCAAGGCGTTGCTGCGTTCCGCGGAAATCTACCATTATATGCAGCATGCCGGGGACTATGGACTGGCGGCCGATAAGATCAGCGCCGACATCGCGGCGGTGGTGAAGCGTTCGCGCGGCGTCGCCAAGCAACTGAACCAGGGCGTCACGCACCTGATGAAGAAGAACAAGATCGCCGTTCATATGGGCGAGGGCAAGCTGACCGGGAAGGGCAGGCTCAGCGTCACCAGGGACGGCAAGACGGAGGAACTGACGGCGAAGAACATCATCGTCGCCACCGGTGCGCGGGCGCGCGACCTGCCGGGCAGCCCGGCCGACGGCAAGCGCGTCTGGACCTATCGCCACGCCATGACCCCGCCGGAAATGCCGGGCAAGCTGCTGGTCATCGGATCGGGCGCGATCGGCATCGAGTTCGCCAGCTTCTACAATGACATGGGCGCCGACGTGACCGTGGTCGAGATGATGGACCGCATCGTGCCGGTCGAGGATGCGGATGTTTCCGCCTTTCTCGAAAAGGCGCTGAAGAAGCAGGGCATGACCATCCTGACCGGTGCCGGCGTCAGCGACATCCAGGTCGGCGCCAATGGCGTCAAGGCGAAGCTGAAGGACAAGGCGGGCAAGGAGAGCGTCGCCGAATTCAGCCACATGATCGTCGCCATCGGCATCGTCCCCAATACGGAGAATATCGGCCTCAAGGAACTGGGCGTCGCCATGGACGAGCGCGGTTTCCTGAAGACCGACGCGATGTGCCGCACCAATGTCGACGGCCTCTGGGCGATCGGTGACATCACTGCCCCGCCGTGGCTGGCGCACAAGGCGAGCCATGAGGGCGTGATCGCGGCGGAAGCCATTGCCGGCAAGCATCCCCATGCCATGGACCCGCGCAATATTCCGGGCTGCACCTATTGCCATCCGCAGATCGCCTCCGTTGGCCTGACTGAAGCCAAGGCGAAGGAAGCCGGCTATGAGGTGAAGGTCGGCATGTTCCCCTTCATCGGCAATGGCAAGGCCATCGCGCTGGGCGAGGCGGAAGGCTTCACCAAGACGGTGTTCGATGCCAAGACCGGCGAGTTGCTTGGCGCGCATATGGTCGGTGCGGAAGTGACCGAGATGATCCAGGGCTATACCATCGGCAAGACGCTGGAGACGACCGAGGCGGAACTGATGCACACCGTCTTCCCGCATCCGACCATCTCGGAATCGATGCATGAAAGCGTGCTCGCCGCTTATGGGCGCGCACTCCATATCTGATCGGCGCAAAGCCGTGGCTAAAGGCGCGGGGGCGTTTGTCCTCGCGCTTTTTTGCGTCCTGGGGATTGCGCTGGTCCAGCGGCAGGGATGGCTGGATGGGCTGAATGCCGGGTTGATGGGAATGGCGGGGCGCGCGCGGGACAGCGGCGCCGGAACCATCGTCACCTGGATCATGCAACTGGCGTCGGCCGTGGGCGGTACGGCCGGGCGCTTCGCTCTGCTGGGCGCCTGCTTCGTCGCGCTTTGGCGGATGGCGCGTGCGCGTGCCCTCTGGCTGTTCTGGGTGGCGTTCGGCGGGACATTGCTCAACCTGGCGCTCAAGCAGATATTTGCCGCGCCCCGGCCCGATCTGTTGCCGCATCTTGACCTGGTGAACAGCTATAGTTTTCCAAGCGGCCATGCGGCGGGAAACATGGTCTTCTTCGGGGCACTGGCCATGCTGGGCGGGGGGCGCTCCGCCTATGTCGCCATGGGACTGGCGATTGCGCTGATCGGGATCAGCCGGGTCTGGCTGGGCGTGCATTGGCCGAGCGACGTGCTGGCGGGTTGGATCGAAGGACTGGGCTGGCTGGCGCTGTGCGGTGCCTGGCTACCAGCGCGGAGAGGGCAGGAAGAGTCGGCGGATAGGGTCATGGTGCGGGGGCATGCCGTCGGCGGTGACGAAGCCATGAACCCAGAAGCTGTCGAAAACCGTGGCGGCGGCAATGGCGAGTAGCAGCAGGGCCGATCCGGCGAACAAGGGCCGGGCGCCGCGCAGCGGGGCCGCCGGCATAAGGGCGAGCAATGCGAGTGGCAGAACGGGCAGGAAATAGCGACCCTGCGTCCCCTGGATATAGTCGGCGCCAAGCGGCGTGCCCGTCAGATACATGGCGGTTTCGATCAGCAGCGCCACCCCGGCCGCGATGGCGAGCCACCAGAGCCTTTGCCCCCATGAGACGCGCATGGCCGATCCGCTGCCAATCGCCGCGCCGAGCATTGCCAGCGCCAGCGGATAGGCGAGAAGAGGCAGCAAAATCGCATTCCAGCCGAAACGGCCGACGATCTGGAGCGCATAGACCGGCGTGCGTTCGGTGACGCTGGTGACAAGGATATGGAGATAGGCAAGCGGATCGTGCAGGATAACCGCCAATTGCTGACCGAGAGGCGCGGTCATGACCGTCTCGCCCGTCTTGCGCGACACGATATGGTAGAGCGCCTGGGTGCCGCCGGAGAGCTTCATCCACAGAAGAAAGGCGAAAGCGCCGATGACCATTGCGGCAAGGAGCGGCAGGGGTCGAAGATCGCGGCGGCTTTCCGGCCAGCGCAATCCGGCCGCCATCAACGGCAGATAGACGCCCTTGGCAAGCGCCAGCACGGGAGCGATCAGGTAGAGCGCCAGGCCGCGTTTCGCCGTCCACCCCATGAAGCCGACCCGCAGCGCCAAGGCAAGGCCGAGAAAGCCCGTGCCGTTGATGACCGCATCGGGGGAGAGCGAAGCATTTTGATAGCAGAAGGTCGGCAGCAGCGCCGTGGCGAGCAGGGCATTGCGGCCGAACGGAACAAGGCCGAGCGCCGCGGCCAGCATGGCCAGTGCGAACAGGGCGTTGACGATCCGGCCACTGTAGAAAGCTCCCAGATGCGGCAGGCCCAGGCTCTTGCCGATCGCCAGACCGGCCGCTCCGGGCAAATAGAGGGTGGGCGCATAGTTCGCCACATTGGGGAAATCGGCAAAGCGCCGCTCATCGGCACGGGATTTCCCGGCATCCCACGCGGTCATCAGCATGGACGGCCGGAACAGGCGGGCATCGGGTGATGCGCGCGTCGGGAAATGGGCGTCGTGCAGGTCGATGGCGGCGCGGGGAAGCTCCGCGCCGATCATCGCGCCCTGCTGCTTGGTCAGCATGCCGCCTTCGGAAAGGAGGAGCGCCTTCATAAAATGCTGATTCTCGTCGGGAGCCTGAAAGGGCGGCGTGACGCAGGCAAAGAAGAGGGTTGCGATGCAGATCAGGGCGTAGAGCCGCTTTTCCAGGCTGGTCCATGGCATATGGCCCGCCGTCGGCGGATTCGCCCGGCCGGATGTCCGTCTTTCCTGTCGCATCGATCGCCCCCTGTCTGGGCATGATGACCTAGCGGCAAGCTCTTAATATTTCGCGCCTATTTCTGATCTGCATCAACATATCGGGTGGGGATCGCGTAAGTCTTCCGTAATATTTCCGCGCCAGTGTCGTCAGGCTCGGGACCCAATGCTGGCTGGTTCGAGGTTTGAGGCAAAATGGCTCAGGGCCAGAAGGCAAGTCGCAGGAATATGTTGATATTTCCAGCCTTGCCGACGCAGCACTGGGGTCATTTTGGTCAAATTTCTGCGGGACGCCGAAATGGCTTCCATCTCGAACCGAAATGCGCTGACAAAGGCAATGAGCCTTCGCGGCGCGCATTTCGATGCCTCGACCCCTCCAGTAACGGGTCCTGAGCCTAGCGGAGAACCCCATGTATATCATTGATTTCCGGCATGATCTGAACCTGCTCGACATCCGATGGCGCGGCATCTTCACCGATGGGGCGATTGCGGAATATGCGCGCATATTGAAGCGCCAGTTCGTTGAGCAGGGGTTCCAGCCGGGCTATCTGCTGCGCATGGACATGACCGACAGCGCTGTCCAGACACAGGATGCGGTCGCATCCTTCGGTCGCCATCTCGGCGATTTTCCCAAGGCGAGGCGGATCGCCATCGTCACCCCCAGCGCCATTGCAAGCATGCAGGTGCGCCGGGTGATGACCCAATCCTATCTGCGGATATTTCCATGGGCTGAGCCGGCACTGGAGTGGCTGCTGGAGGATGAAGCAGCGGTGGCTGGGCTATAGCGGGCCATCCTGAGACCTTCGCATCACCTGCTCAGGTCAGATTCCTACGCTTCAACCCAGCTCAAAGCAAAATCAGCCCTCTTCCTCGATTTCCCGTTCCGCCGGAGGGTGAAGGCGCAGACGGCTGACGCGGCGTCCGTCGCTGTCCAGGATTTCCAGTTTCCAGCCGCTTTGCGCATGTTCGACGATCTCGCCGGGCTCGGGAACGCGGCCCGCGATCACGAAGGCCAGGCCGCCCAGCGTGTCGACATCTTCCTCTATGTCCGCCAGCTTTTCGTCGATTTCCTTCGCCACATCCTCCAGTTCGGCGCGGGCGTCGGCTTCCCAAAGGCCGCCATCCAGCGGAACCAGCATCGCTTCCGGTTCCTCGTCATGCTCGTCCTCCACCTCTCCGACGATTTCCTCGACCAGATCCTCGAAGGTGAGCAGCCCTTCCGTACCCGAATATTCGTCGAGCACGATGGCGAGATGGGTGCGCTTGGCGCGCATTTCCGCGAGCAGGTCCAGCGCCCCCATGCTTTCGGGAACATAGAGCGGCTGGCGGATCAGCGGTTCCAGCGTATCGGGCGCCGGCGCCTTGCCCGCTAATATGGCGAAGGCGTCGCGGATGTGGATCATGCCGACGATAGTGTCCAGATTTTCGCGATAGACGGGGATGCGGCTGTGTCCCGCCTCCGCGAACAGGGCGGCCAGATCGGCAAAGCTGGCCTTTTCCTCTATGGCGATGATGTCCGCGCGAGGGACCGCCACGTCATCGACCGTATGTTCGGAAAAGTGCAGCAGGTTGCGGACCATCTGGCGTTCGATGGCAGACAGGTCGCCCTTGGCAGGGGGCGCCGCGCCTTCCTCCTGCTCCTCCTCATCATATTCGTCGAGCGCATCCTCCAGCTCGCGCCGAAGGCTGTGGCTTTCCTCATCTCCGAAGAGCAGCGATTTCAGGCCGCTCCATAAACCGCCCTCATGGCTGCTACTGTCCGATTCCTTCGAACCGTTGCCGTCCTTGGGACTGCCTTCCGCCATCGTAGTTCCCGTTTCCCTGTTCACGGCATCGCCCGAGAAAGCCTGTCCTGAACCCGTTTGACGGTGGGCGCCGGCTTTCCGCTAAAAGCGATGCCACAAAATATTATCGATCCCCATAGGGATCGGAAATGCCCAGGCTGATCAGCGACTGCGTCTCCAGCGCTTCCATCGCTTCGGCCTCGGCGTCCTCCATATGATCATATCCCAGCAAATGAAAAGTCCCATGGACGATCAGATGCGTGGCATGATCGGCTATGGAGATGCCCTTTTCCGCGGCCTCGCTGGCGCAGACCCCTTCCGCCAGTACGATGTCGCCCAACAGCACCTCGCCATCGTCGGTGTTGGCGGTGGTTTCCAGCAAGTCCGACTGCACCATCGGGAAGGACAGGACGTTGGTCGGCCTGTCCTTGTCCCGATAGGCGCGGTTGAGCTGGTGGACCTCCTCGTCGGTGGTGAGTTTGACCGCGACCTCGTACAAGGCTTCGTCCGCGGCGAACGCGGCATAGGGGCTGTGCATGATGGCCGCGACGACGGCCCGCTGGGCCAGTAATTCCCAGTCGGTATCGGGCCAGCCCTGTTCGTGGAGAACGGCGACTTCAATCATTATGACGGTTTCCGTTCGCGCCGGGGGTAGTCGAGACATGGTGAAGGTCGAAATGTCGTTCCTCGACCCTGGGCTGTCCCGGACGCCTGCCTTGGCAGGCGGTCGAAGGGCTCGAAACGACCGGGTGCCGGGCGTGCATCTCAGGCATCCGGGCCCTCATAAGCCTGGACGATGCGGCCCACGACCGGGTGACGCACCACGTCGCTGATGCCGAAGGGCACGACGGAGATGCCCTCCACCCCCTCCAGCCGCGCGACGGCGTCCGCCAGACCGGAAATGCCCGGTTGCGGCAGATCCACCTGACGCGGGTCGCCACAGATGACCATGCGGCTGCCTTCACCGAAGCGGGTCAGGAACATCTTCATCTGGGCGACGGTGGTGTTCTGCGCTTCGTCCAGCACGATGAACGCGTTGGACAGGGTGCGGCCGCGCATGAAGGCGAGGGGGGCGATCTCGATCTCCCCCGACGCGATGCGGCGTTCGACCTGCTCTGCGGGGAGCGTGTCGTAGAGCGCGTCGTAGATCGGGCGGAGATAGGGGTCGACCTTCTCCTTCATGTCGCCGGGCAGGAAGCCAAGGCGCTCGCCCGCTTCCACGGCGGGGCGGGAGAGGATCAGGCGGTCGACGCTGCCGGTGATGAGCTGGCTCACGGCCTGCGCGACGGCGAGGTAGGTCTTGCCGGTGCCCGCCGGGCCCAGCGCGAAGATGATGTCGTTGCGGGTGAGCGCCGCCATATAGGTCACCTGCGTTGCGGAACGCGGGACGATGGTCTTCTTGCGCGTGCGGATCATGACCTTGGGCGGTTCGGCCACGTCATGGCGGATGATGCCGTCCAGCGTGGGCTCCGCGGACATGGCGATCACCGCCTCCACCGCGCCGGCATCGATTTCCTGGCCGGCGACGATACGGTTGTAGAGGCCTGTCATGACATCGCGCGCGCGGGCGGCCGCCTCGGCGTCTCCCTCGATCTGGAGCTTGTTGCCGCGCGCCGCGATATAGACGCCCAGGCGGTTTTCGATGGCCACCAGATTCTGGTCATATTGGCCGAACAGCGCGCCCAGCAGGTGCGGACGGTCGAAAGTGACTTCCAGCCGGGCGCGTTCTGCGACCTCGGTGCGGTGGTTATGATTGGGTTTCTTGGACATTCAGCAGCCTCCCTGTTCGTCAGTCACACTCGCGCGGGCGAGTATCCATCTCCTGTCGTTTGAGCCTGGTGGACAGGGCTGGAGATGGGTTCCCGTTGCCACGGGAACGACTGTGATTAGGTTCAAGCGGCCTTCCTCCTGCTGGGTTGTCCGGCCAGACTGTTCGGGCCGGCGCTGATGATATCGACTTCTACCATGTCCCCGATGGAAAGTTCCGGCGCGGTGACGTGGACGGACTGAAGCCAGGGCGTCTTGCCGATGAGCTGGCCGGGATGGCGGCCCTTGCGCTCCAGCAGGATGCCGGTGCGGCGGCCGACGGTGGCCGCGTTGAATTCCACCTGATGGCGGTTGATCAGCGCCTGCAGGCGGGCGAGCCGTTCGTCCATGACCTCCGCGGGGATCTGTCCGTCCATGTCGGCGGCGGGCGTGCCGGGGCGCGAACTATATTTGAAGCTGTAGCATTGGGCGTAGCGGACCTGCTCCACGATCTTCAGCGTATCCTCGAACTCGGCGTCGGTCTCACCGGGGAAGCCCACGATGAAGTCGCCGGAGAGCGCGATGTCCGGTCGGGCTTCGCGCACGCGTTCGATGATGCGCAGATAGCTGTCGGCGTCATGGCTTCGGTTCATCGCCTTCAGCACGCGGTCGTTCCCCGACTGCACCGGCAGGTGGAGGAAGGGCATCAGCTTGGGTTCGTCGCCATGGGCCGCGATCAGCCCGTCGCTCATGTCGTTGGGATGGCTGGTGGTGTAGCGGATGCGCTTGAGGGCGTCGATCTTCGCCAGTTCGCGGACCAGCCCGTCCATGCCCTGCGTCCGGCCCCTGTCGTCCTCGCCGGTCCAGGCATTGACGTTCTGGCCGAGCAGGGTGATCTCCCGCACGCCGCCGTCGACCAGCGCCTTCGCCTCGTCCAGGATCGCGGACCAACTGCGGCTGATTTCCGCGCCGCGTGTATAGGGGACCACGCAATAGGTGCAGAATTTGTCGCAGCCTTCCATGATCGTCAGGAAGGCGGTGGGGCGCGCCTGCTTCGTGCGCGCGGGAAGCGCGCCGAACTTCGACGCCAGCGGCATGTCCGTGTCGACGGCCTGTTCGCCACGGCCCGCCTTGTCGATCAGGTCGGGCAGGCGGTGATAGGCCTGTGGGCCGACGACGATGTCGACATTGCGGGCGCGCCGCTGGATTTCGCCGCCCTCCGCCTGAGCCACGCAGCCGGCGACCGCGATCATCGGGCGGCTGCCGTCCTCGCGGGTCATGCGGCCGATGTCGGAATAGACCTTGTCCACCGCCTTTTCGCGGATGTGGCAGGTGTTGAGGATGACCAGATCCGCCTCGGCGCCGTCGGCCGCGGCGGTCATGCCGCGCTCGCCCAGCATTTCGGCCATGCGCTCGCCATCATAGACGTTCATCTGGCAGCCGAAGGATTTGACGTGGAAGGTCGCTGGAGTCTTTTGGGCGTCGTACCGATTCATGCGGTCCAGCTATACAAGGGGTGCGCCGCAAGTAAAAGGCGGCAGGTGCGCGACGATGCTCGCGGCTATTCTTTCGCGGGCCGTCGCGGCCAAGGCCTTGCGATCAGGGCAGATTGCCGGATCGAACGGTTCCAGAAAGCGCAGGGTGACCTCCAGCCTGCCCTTGCGTTCCAGCAACCTCCTGACGTTCGCACCCGCCGGCTCGTCACTGTGCCAGCTGATTTCGGCGGTGGCCGGACCATAGTCGATATGGACAGGCTGAATCCGCACCGAGCGCGGAGGAGGCAGCAGGACCGAGAGCAGGGATGGCTTGAACGGCAGGAGGCCGGTGCCGTCGCTGGTGGTGCCCTCCGGGAAAAGCGCCACCGGCTGATGCCCCGCCAGCGCGGCGCGCAAGGCGTCGAGTTGCGAAGAGAGCGCGCCGCGGCGCTCGCGGGCGACGAAGAGCGTATTGTTCTGCGCGGCCAGCCAGCCGATGACGGGCCAGCGCGCGATGCCGTCATGCGCGACGAAGGCCGCACCCGTCGCACCGCCCAGCGCCAATATGTCCACCCAACTGACATGATTGGCGATGATGAAGCTGTCCCCTTGAAAGGGATGGCCGTCGATCCGCACCCGGGCGCCGACGGAACGCGCCGCCAGCGCCAGAAAACGCGGCGGCCAGGGCGACCGGCGCCGGGCCGCGCGCCAGAGCAGATGCGGGATGAGGCAGAGCAGCAGGCTGGCGGCCAAAGCCGTCAGGCGCATGAAGCGTCGAAGTGCGGCCAAGCTGTCTCAGCTCTTGCGGTCGAGCGCGACGCCGTAAAGTTCCATCCGGTGGTCGACCAGGCGGAAGCCAAGCTTTTCCGCGATCTGCTTCTGAAGCTGCTCCAGTTCGGGATCGACGAATTCGATGACATTGCCCGTCTCGACATCGATCAGATGGTCGTGATGGGATTCGGGCGCCGCCTCATATCGGGCGCGGCCGTCACCGAAATCGTGACGATCCAATATGCCCGCCTCCTCGAAGAGGCGGACCGTGCGGTACACGGTGGCGATGGAAATGCCCGGATCGATGGCAGCGGAGCGCCTGTGCAGTTCCTCCACATCCGGGTGATCCGTGGCGTCGCTCAGCACCTGGGCGATGACGCGGCGCTGTTCGGTGATGCGCAGGCCCTTTTCATGGCAAAGGGCTTCGACGTCGATCTTGCGGTTCATGCAGGCTCACTTGGCTGGAATGTGCGTAAGTTCGGAAAAGAGCCTAGCGGCTTTCGTCCTAGTATAAAAGGGGCGCGCGATACGCGCACCCCTTGCATGGGCGTTTGCCTGCGGTTTGCGCTGTTATTTGGGAGCGCGGACGCGACGGCGCTTGGTGCCGAGGCCGATCTTCTTGGCCAGGCTGCGGCGCTGTTCGGCATAGTTGGGCGCGACCATCGGATAATCGGCCGGCAGGCCCCATTTGGCGCGATAATCTTCGGGCGTCATCTGATAATGAGTCATCAGGTGGCGCTTCAGCATCTTCAGCTTCTTGCCGTCTTCCAGGCAGATGATGTAGTCGGGCTTGATCGACGAGCGGACCGAGACGGCGGGTTCGGGCTTCACCTCCGGCGCGGCGGCGGGAGTGGCCAGACCGGAAAGCGCGGCGTGCACATTCTGGATCAGGGTAGATACGTCAGAGACGGCAACGCTGTTGTTCGAGACATGGGCCGCGACAATATCCGACGTCAAAGTAATGAGCAGTTCGCTCTGCGCTGATTCAGTTTCCATTTCTTTTCCCTGCGAAGGCTATTGGTTGCGCGACCCGCCCGAGGAAAATCATTTCAGGAGCGGTATGGGTCAGCTATACCGATGGTTTCTGTTTTGCAAGGGCGGATTTAAATCATCTAAGCATGTCGATACGAAAGCTTAGCGCGTCGTGAAGTTGTCCATCGTTGCCGCGATAGTAACCGGGACGGCGGTGTACATATTCGAACCCGGCTTTTTCATATAGCCTTATTGCCGTATTCGACGCACGAACTTCCAGATTCATCGACGTAATGCCCCGCTTGCGCGCCGTCCTGAGGCTGTCGAGCAGCAGGTCCTCGCCAATGCCCCTCCCGCGCCAGAGCGGGCTGACGGCCAACAGCAGCAATTCGCATTCGTCAAGCACGGAACGGACCAGCGCGAAGCCGACCGGCGCGGCGTCGATCCGGGCGATGGTGAGCCAGGTTCCCGGCATGGTCATCACCCCGGCGAGCTGCGGCAATGTCCATGCTTCGCCAAAGGCCGGGTCGAAGGCGCGCACCATGACGTCCATGGCATCGCTCATCGCGTTGCGTTCGCCATCCTCATAGGTCTGGAGCGTCAGGCCCGGCGTCATGACGCTGCCCGTTCCGCCATCGGACGCGCATCCGCGCCACGGCAATAAAGGGGGGAGGGGGGGAGCGGCGGGAGCCCGGCGACCAGCGGATAGTCCGCGGCATCGGGATACAGGCTCACCGCTGTGCCATGGCCGCGCGCCGTCACCAGCGCTTCGGCGCCGGTGCCGTAGAGCGTGGGCTGCGTCAATTGCTTCGCCAGTTCGGCAATCGGCGTGGAGGCGGGCGGGCCGAGGGGCGCAAGCCCGTCAGTGGAGAAGGCCTGCCAGAACAACTCGCCATGACCGCCGGTAATGGTGACGGCCAGGGTCTCGTCCTTATGATCCCCTGCCGCCGCCCTGGCCGCGATCATGGCGAGCGCGCCATAGCCATGCAGCGGAATGTTCCAGGCCAGCGCCAGCGCCCGCGCGGCGGCGATCCCGATGCGCACGCCGGTGAAGCTGCCGGGGCCGACATCGACGGCGATCGCATCGGCCCGGCCGCCGTCGGGCAGGGCAGCGATGGCGGGCAGCAGCGCTTCGGCATGGCCACGCCCGACGATTTCATGAAAATGGCCCAGGGGCGCTCCGTCATCGAGCAGCGCCACGGACAGCGCCTGTGTCGCGGTGTCGATGACCAATATGCGCAAAGAAAACCCCTGTTGACCGCTCGCCCGATGCGATGCCCGGCTCTGCGGTTAATCGATCGGCACGGGTTTGCCAATTGTTCCCGGCCAACTGTTTCGCCGCTCAGACGGCGCGGACCTCCGTCACTTCGGGCACATAATGTTTGAGCAGTTGTTCGATCCCGTTCTTCAGCGTCGCCGTGGAGGAGGGGCAGCCGGAACAGGCGCCCTGCATGCGCAGATAGACGGTTCCCTTGTCGAAGCCGCGATAGATGATGTCGCCGCCGTCATTGGCCACGGCCGGCCGGACACGGGTGTCGATCAGCTCGCGAATCTGGGCGATGATCTCCTCATCTTCCGGATCGTCCGCAAATTCCTCCTCCTCGGGAACAAAGATTTCGCCTGCCGAGCCGGGCGCGAACAGCGGCATGTTGGCGGAAAAATGTTCGAGCAGGATCGAAAGGATGTCCGGCTTCACATCGCTCCACTGTGCGCCGGGCGCGATGGTGACGGAAATGAAGTCCCCGCCGAAAAAGACCCCCGTCACGTCGCCCAGGCCGAACAGCGCATCGGCCAGCGGCGAAGCCTCCGCTTCTTCCGGTGTGGCGAAATCGCGGGTGCCCATGCCCATGACCACGCGGCCGGGAATGAACTTGACGGTTGCCGGATTGGGCGTCGCTTCGGTCTCGATCAACATGCGCGCTATGTGGAGAGAAGACTGCGCAAGATCAAGCTTTCGTGCTAAATTGACTCCCGCAAATCGCTTGGCGCCGTCGATTGAGTCCCGCCTGAGATCGAAGGGAGAGAGAAGATGAGCAATGAGGCCGACATCCGCCATCGCTTCTGGACGGAATTGTCGCAAAGCCCGTTCCTGATGGTCGGGTTGAGAGGGTCGCCCGATCACAGTATGCCCATGACGGCGCAGCTCGATCCCGGCGCGAACCATTGCTTCTGGTTCTATACGACGCGGGAGAACCGGCTGGCCAGGGGCGGACCGGCCATGGCCCAGTTCGCAGGCAAGGGACATTTCCTGTTCGCCTGCATCGACGGCACCCTGGTCGAGGAGACGGACCCGGCGGTGATCGACCGGTACTGGACCCATGATGTGGCGAGCTGGTATCCCGGCGGACGGCAGGACCCGCATCTGACGATGCTCCGTTTCGATCTTGGCCGCGCGGAAATCTGGCGTGCCGACATGTCGCTTGGCGGCATGTTTCGGCAAATGTTCGGCGGAGACGTGCGCGAAGAGATGCGGAGCAAGCATGTGGAGGTGACGTTGTAGGGGGAGGCGAACGCCGCCACTTGCTTTTTCCCGCCATTCCCGCCATATGCGCTGCAACGCAGCAGCGGGCTTCACGCCCCTTCCAGCGATTGGCAGCGTGATCGCTTCGGCCCGAACGGGCATCGGGGCCGGCCAATGAAAGTCTGCGCCAAGCTTTGAGGCTTCCCTTTTCACGCGGGTCGTTTCGTAACCCGCCTTGCGTCCCGGCCCTGCCGGAAGACGCCGGGGCCCATTCGTGAGTTATCATCCATGCAATTTACCGACCTTGGCCTTGCCGAGCCGATCCTGAAGGCGCTGGCCGCCAAGAAATATGCCTCGCCGACGCCGATCCAGGCGCAGGCCATTCCCGTGCTGCTGAAGGGCAAGGACCTGTGCGGCATCGCGCAGACCGGCACCGGCAAGACCGCTGCCTTCGCGCTGCCCAGCCTTGACCATTTCGCCCGCAATCCCAAGCCGACGCCGCTCCAGGGCTGCCGCATGCTGGTGCTGTCGCCGACGCGCGAACTCGCCGCGCAGATCGCGCAGAGCTTCCGCGACTATGGCCGCTTCCTGAAGCTGTCCGTGGAGGTGGTGTTCGGCGGCGTGCCGATCAACCGGCAGATCCGGGCGCTGGGGCGCGGCGTCGACATCGTCGTGGCGACGCCGGGCCGTCTGCTCGACCTGATCGACCAGCGCGCCTTCACCATCAAGGACACCGAGATATTCGTCCTCGACGAAGCCGACCAGATGATGGACATGGGCTTCATCCACCCGTTGAAGCGCATCGCCAAGCTGCTGCCGAAGGAGCGGCAGAACCTCTTCTTCTCCGCCACCATGCCGGGCGAGATCGAGGCGCTGGCCAGCCAGTTCCTGCACGATCCGGTCAAGGTGAGCGTCGCGCCGCAGTCGACCACGGCGGAGCGGGTCCGGCAGCAGGCGACCTTCGTCAACCAGATGGAGAAGCAGGCGCTGCTCAACCTGACGATCCAGAAGGAAGACATCGACCGCGCGCTGATCTTCACCCGGACCAAGCATGGCGCCGACCGGGTCGTGCGCTTTCTGGAGGGCGCGGGCATCCAGGCCGTGGCGATCCATGGCAACAAGAGCCAGGCGCAGCGGACCACCGCGCTCCAGGCCTTCCGCCATGGCCATGTGAAGCTGCTGGTGGCGACCGACATCGCCGCGCGCGGCATCGACGTGTCGGGCGTCAGCCATGTCATCAATTTCGAACTGCCCAATGTGCCGGAACAATATGTCCACCGCATCGGCCGCACGGCGCGGGCAGGGGCGGAGGGCGTTGCGATCAGCTTCGTGGCGGACGACGAGCGGCCTTATCTGAAGGCCATCGAGCGGACGACCAAGGTGAAGCTGGACGTCGTCCCGCTGCCGGAGAATTTCGTCGAGGTGGTGCGCAATCTTCCCAAGGCCGCGCCGCAGCGCAAGGGTCGGGAGCAGACCCCGGAGCAGAAGACGCGGCGCGCCGACGGGCAACGCCGCTATCAGGACCAGCAGAAGCAGCAGCGCGGCAATACCGAACGGGCGCATCGGCCGGATGGCGAAGCTGCGAAGCCGGCAAAGAAGAATTTCCGGCGCCGTCGCGGCGGCAGCAATGTCGGCGCGCATAAGGGCGCGGTGCAGAAGACCGGCGGGCGGTAATCCTGGATATGATGGGCTCCTGCGAAGGCAGGAGCCCAGTCCTGCCGTTTGACCGGATTCCCGTCTTCGCGGGAAGATGAGGTTCCTTCCTCTTTGTCAGTGGCCATTCAGGAAAATCTCTTTAGGCTGCGCGGCCATGAGCTTTTCCTTCCGGCGTTCCGCCGCTTCGCTGTCCGTCCTTGCCCTGCTGCTTTCGGGAACGCCCGCGCCTCTGTGGGCGAAGACGGACCCGACTGCCACGTCCACGGCGCCGGGCTCTACCAAGGCGCAGGTCAGGCCATGGCTCTACGAGAACAGCGATGTTCCGATCGATCCGGCCTGGCGCTTCGGCACCCTGTCCAATGGCGTGCGCTATGCCGTCCGCCGCAATGGCGTGCCGCCGGGTCAGGTGTCGGTCCGGCTGCGGATCGACGCCGGCTCGCTGATGGAGCAGTCCGATGAGCTGGGATATGCCCATTTCATGGAGCATCTGACCTTCCGCGGCTCCCGCCATGTGCCCGACGGGGAATCCAAGCGCATCTGGCAGCGGCTGGGCGTCACCTTCGGCAGCGACAGCAATGCGCAGACGACGCCGACCGGGACCACCTATGCGCTCGACCTGCCGCAGGCGACGCAGGCCAGCCTGGGCGAAAGCATGAAGATACTCGCCGGCATGATGGCCGACCCCAATATCGTCGAGAGCGCCGTGAATGCCGAGCGGGCCGTGGTCCTTGCGGAAAAGCGGGAGAGCGACGGGCCGCAGATGCGGATTTCCGATGCGACCAGACGGCATTTCTTCGCTGGCCAGCCGCTGGCCGATCATAGCCCCATCGGCACGGTGGCAACGTTGAATGCCGTCACGGCGGCGAAGATGGAAGCTTTTCACCAGCGCTGGTACCGCCCGGAAAATGCCGTGATCTCGATTGCGGGCGACATCGACCCGGCCATGGCCGAGCAATTGATCAAGGATAATTTCGGCTCCTGGACCGTCCCCGGAAAGGGCGCGCCGCTACCCGATTTCGGGGAGCCCGACCCCAGGGCCCCTGCCACCAGGGTGACGGTGGAGCCCGGCGCGCCCACCGGCCTTACCATGGCCTGGCTGCGCCCGTGGAAGCCGCATGCCGACACCATCGTCTACAATCAGGACAAGCTGACCGACATGCTGGCCCTGCAGATCATCAGCCGCCGTCTGGAACAGGCTGCGCGCAGCGGCGGCAGCTTCCTGCAGGCAAGCGTGGATCAGCAGGATGTCAGCCGGTCCGCCGATGGCACCTTCGTCACCATCGTGCCCACGGGCGAGAATTGGGAAAAGGCGTTGGGCGACGTGCGCGCAATCATAGAGGATGCCAAGGCCGCGCCGCCAAGCCAGATAGAGATCGACCGCGAATATGCGCAGATGGACACCGCACTCGCGATTCAGGTCGAGAATGCCGATACGGAGGCGGGCGCCAAGCAGGCGAGCGACCTGGTGAGCGCGGTCGACATTCGCGAAACCACGGTCAGCCCGCAGGCGGCGCTGGACATCTTCCGCTCCGGCAAGACGGGCATGACGCCGCAGAAGATATTGGATTCGACCCGGCGGCTCTTCTCCGCCGGCGTCTTCCGCGCGCACCTGATCACTGGCAAGGTCCAGCCCGGCGTCGACGCGAAGCTGGCCGCCGCTGTCGCCGCGCCGGTCAAGGCGGCGACCAACGCGCGGCTGGCGGACAAGGTTGTGACCATGGCCGACCTGCCGAAGCTCGGCGCGCCGGGGAAGGTCGTTTCGCGTACGCCCATCGGCCTGCCGGGGATGGAAAGCATTGTCTTCTCCAACGGCGTCAAGCTGACCCTGTTCGCCAATGATGCGGAAACGGAGAAGGTGCGGATCAACGTCCGCTTCGGTCATGGCCAGCAGGCCTTTTCCCCGACCCGGCCCGTGCCGGGCTGGGCGGCGGATTATGCGCTGGTGGCGAGTGGAATAGGGAAGCTGGGCCAGCGGGAACTCGATGACCTGACCAATGGCCGCCGCATGGGGATGGATTTCGCCATCGACGACGACGCCTTTGAAATGCAGGCCGTAACGCGTCCGGCGGATTATAAGGACCAATTGCTGCTGTTCGCGACCAAGCTGTTTGCGCCGGGATGGGACCCCGCGCCGATCGCGCGCGTGAAGACGGGGGCAGGGGTCGCCTATGACGCGATGGAGCGGGCGCCGGATTCCGTGCTGGCGCGGGACCTCAACTGGTTGCTGCACGACAGGGATGTGCGGTTCCGCACGCCTTCGCGGGCGGAGATCGACGCGCTGACTCCGCAAGCCTTTCGCGCCACATGGGAACCGCTGCTGGCATCCGGGCCCGTCGAGATACAGATTTTCGGACAGGTGAAGGCGGACGATGCCATTGCAGCCGTGGCGGCGACCTTCGGTGCGCTGCCGCAGCGGGCGGATGTCCCGGTTCCCGCCGCCAACAAGCTGATGCGCTTTCCCGCCCATGTCGAAAGCCCGGTGATCCTGCGGCACAAGGGCGACAAGGAGCAAGCGGCGGCGGTCATGGCATGGCCCACGGCAGGCGGGTTCGCACTGACGAAGGAAGCGCGGCAGCTTGAGATCCTGACGCAGATTTTCAACGATCGGCTGTTCGACAAGCTGCGTTCGACCGAAGGCGCGGCTTATTCGCCCAGCGTCCAGAACAACTGGCCATTTTCCTATGAAAGCGGCGGTTACATATTGGTGACGAGCCAGGTGCGCCCGGATCGCGTCCGTTATTTCTACGGCGTGGTGAAGGACACGGCGGCGGACCTCGTCAAAAATCTAGTGAGCGAGGACGAATTGCAGCGCGCCGTCGCGCCGATGCGGCAATTGCTGATGCGGGCAGGGACAGGCAATGCCTTCTGGATGAACCAGATGGAGGGCGCTACCCACGACCCGCGCTATGTACAGGCGATGCAGACCATGGCGCAGGACATGCTGACCGTCACGCCAACCGATATTCGGGCGCTGGCGGCCAAATATCTGGTGCTCGGCAAGAGCTGGTCTGCGGTGGTGCTGCCCGATGGCGTCGCCGCCAAATAGGCGGACCGGCGGCTCAGGCCGGGACGCGCTCCGTCTGTTCCAGCAATTGGCTGTAGAGCCGCACATATTCCATGTGGATCGCGCGGATTTCCGGATTGCGGGAGCGGGCGGCCAGCCTGCGATTGCGGTCCAGCCGCGCCTCGAAATAGCTGCGGTCGAACGACATGTTGATACCCATTTCTTGCCTCCCGGGGGAACGATTTGGGGGCAGGAATGTTTCCGGCGGCCGAAAGTTGCGGCTGATTTCAGGCATTTCTGCTGCAACGCGGCAGACTGACCGGAAGCCGAGCCGGACCGAAGCCCGCGCCTTCAGTCCATGGCGCGAAGCGCGGCGACGATCATGAAGGCCGCGCATTTGGCGGTACGCTCAGCGCTGATGGTCGGTGCCGACAGGCTGCGATGGCCCAACCCGAACAAACAGGCCAGGATCATTTCTTCGGCGCTTTTCAGCGCTTCGCCTGACAATCCGGGGTTTGCGACGCAGGCGAAATCCCCCAGGGATTTCCGCAGGCCGTTGCACATGTCGGCAATCGTGCCCGCGACCCGCGCGTTGCGGAATCCCTCGGCCAGAATATCGAAGGACAGGGCCTCGTGCGGGTTGTCCATCACCTCCAGCAGCAGCAGTTCGAAGGTCCGCTCTATGCTGATCTCCCCTGCCTCGAGACGGTTCTGCAAGCTCAGGATCGTCGCTTCGCGTTCGCGCGTATCGCTATTCACGATCGCTTCGATAATGTCTTCCTTGCCCTTGAACAGCCGGTAGATCTGGCCGACGGACACATGCGCCGCGGCAGCCAGTTCGGCCATCGCGCTCTGATGAAAACCGTTGGCGGCGAACAGATCGCGGGCCGCATCCAATATGCGGTCCCTGGCATTCCGTTCATGTTGCAATGCAGCCAAAAATCTTCGTCCCGTCTTTTTTACTCTTGAACAAATTGTGGCATGTTCCTACCTGCCGCGCAAGCGGAATGAACGTTCATTCCAATTGAAGCCACCAGTGGAAACGGAGCATCGACCGATGCAAAAGGGGATTTTTGTCGGACTGTTCGCCTGCGCGTCGGCCCTTGCGCTGGGCGCCTGTGGCCAGCAGCAGCAGCCTGCGCCGCCGCCGCCCGCGGTCGGTGTGGTGAAATTGACGGTGGAAAACGCTCCGTTGACGACCGAGCTTCCCGGCCGCATCGCCGCAGTGGAAACGGCAGAGGTCCGGCCCCAGATCAGCGGCGTCATCCGCCGCCGGCTGTTCACCGAAGGCGCCGTGGTGCGTGCGGGCCAATTGCTCTACGAGATCGAGGATGCGCCCTATCGCGCCGCCCTGGGGCAGGCGCAGGGCGCGCTCTCTCGGGCGCAGGCATCGATCCGGGCGACGGGACTGCAGGCGCAGCGTTACAAGGAACTGGTCGGCATCAACGCCGTCAGCCGGCAGGAGGCCGACAATGCCGCCGCCTCGGCGCAGCAGGCGCGCGCCGATGTCGCCGCGCAGCGGGCGGCGGTGCAGGCCGCGCAGGTGAACCAGGATTTCACCCGCATAAGGGCCCCCATTTCCGGGCGGATCGGCCGTTCCCTGTTCACGCCGGGCGCGTTGGTGCAGGCAGGACAGGCCGACCCGCTGGCGACGATCCAGCGGACCGACGTCGTCTATGTCGACGTGACCCAGTCGGCCGCGCAGATCATCGACCTCAAACAGGCGATGAAGGCAGGCGGCGTAAGTGCCGCTAACGGCGCGCGGGTCCAGTTGCTGCTGCCCAATGGCAGCGTCTATCCGATCGAGGGGCGTCTGCAATTTTCCGAGGTGACGGTGGATCCCAGTTCGGGCGCGGTGACGCTGCGTGCGACCTTCGCCAATCCGGACGGCCTGTTGCTGCCCGGCATGTATGTGCGGGCCAGGCTGGTCGAGGGCCAACGCAGCCAGGCGATCCTTGCGCCGCAGCAGGGCATCACCCGTGATGCGCGGGGCCGGGCCACCGCCATGGTGGTGGGTGCGGACAACAAGGTCGAACTGCGTCAGGTCGAAACGGACCGGGCCATTGGCGACAAGTGGATCGTCACCAAGGGGCTGAAGGCGGGAGACAGGCTGGTCGTGGAGGGCCTGGTGAACCTGCGGCCCGGAACGGTCGTGAAGCCGGGCGCGCCGCAGCAGGTGACGGCGGGCAGGCAGGCGAATGCCGGCGGGGCGAACTAAGTCATGGCCCGCTATTTCATCGACAGGCCCATCTTCGCATGGGTCATCGCCATCGTCATCATGCTGGCCGGCATTCTGGCCCTGCGCTCGCTGGCCGTGGCGCAGTTTCCGGAGATCGCGCCGCCCGCGGTGACGATCGCCACCACCTATCCGGGCGCGAATGCGGAAACGCTGGAAAGCACGACGACGCAGATCATAGAGCAGCAGCTCAAGGGCATCGACAATCTCCGCTACTTCTCGTCCAGCAGCGATTCGGCGGGCAACCTCACCATCACCCTGACCTTCGAGCAGGGAACGGATGCCGACATCGCGCAGGTCCAGGTTCAGAACAAGCTGGCCCAGGCCACCCCCCTGTTGCCGCAGGAAGTGCAGCAACAGGGGCTGCGCGTCACCAAATCCACCTCGACCTTCCTGATGATCATGGCCGTCTATGCCGATGACGGCATTCATGATCAGCAGGATGCGGGCGATTTCGTCGCTTCCGCCCTGCAGGATCCGATCAGCCGCGTCGACGGCGTGGGGGATACCCAGTTGCTGGGCGCGCAATATGCGATGCGCATCTGGCTCGATCCCTATAAGATGGCCAATCTGGGCGTCACCACCGGCGACGTCAAATCCGCCATACGCGCCCAGAATGCGCAGGTTTCCGCAGGCCAGATCGGCGGCACGCCGTCGCCCCGCGGCCAGGCGCTGAACGCAACCGTGACGGCGCAGTCGCGCCTCAGGACCCCCGAAGAGTTCCGGCAGATCCGGCTGCGCAGCAACAGCAACGGATCGGTCGTCTATCTGGCGGATGTCGCCAGGGTCGAGTTGGGTGCGGAAAGCTACAGCTTCGGCGCGAGGTTCAATGGCCATCCGGCCGCCGGCTTCGGCGTAAGGCTGGCGCCGGGCGCCAATGCGCTCGATACGGTGGAAGGCGTGAAGAACCGGGTCAACGAACTGTCGAAAACCTTCCCGAGCTGGGTCAAATACGACTTCCCGGTAGACAATTCGACCTTCGTGAAACTGTCGGTGGAGCAGGTCATCCACACGCTGTTCGAAGCGACGCTGCTCGTCTTCGTGGTGATGTTCCTGTTCCTTCAGAACTGGCGCGCCACGCTGATCCCCACCATTGCGGTGCCGGTGGTGCTGTTGGGATCGCTGGCGATCCTCTATGCGGCGGGATTCACCATCAACACGCTGACGCTGTTCGGCATGGTGCTGGCGATCGGCCTGCTGGTCGACGACGCCATCGTCGTGGTCGAGAATGTCGAGCGCATCATACAGGAAGAAGGGCTTAGCCCAAAGGAAGCCGCGAAGAAGTCGATGGACGAGATCAGCGGCGCGTTGATCGGCATCGGCCTGGTGCTGTCGGCGGTGTTCCTGCCCATGGCGTTCTTCGGCGGGTCGACGGGCGTGATCTTCCGCCAGTTCTCCATCACCATCGTGTCCGCCATGGTGTTGTCGGTGCTGGTCGCGTTGATCCTGACGCCCGCGCTCTGCGCGACGATCCTGCGTCCCCGGGGGCACAGCCATGTCTGGACCGGCCCGCTGGGGTCGCGCTTCGGCCGCTTCTTCGACTGGTTCAACCGGACCTTCGACCGCAATGTCGTGCGATACGGCGCGACCGTGGAGAAGGTCGAGCGGCGCTGGGGCCGCACGATGCTGGTCTATGCATTGATCGTCGCGGGGATGGCGCTGGTCTTCCTGCGCCTGCCTGGCGGTTTCCTGCCCGATGAAGATCAGGGCATCATCATCAACCAGGTGTCGCTCCCGACCGGGTCGACGCTGGAGGAGACCGAACGGACGCTGGCGAAGGTGCGCGATCACTATATGACGGACGAGAAGCGGAATGTTGCCGCCGTCTTCACCATCTCCGGCTTCGGTTTCGTGGGCCAGGGCCAGAATGTCGGCCTCGCCTTTGTCAGGATGAAGGACTGGTCGCAGCGCGAGGGCGCCGACAACAAGGTGTCCGCCATCGCTTTGCGCGCCAATGGCGCGTTCCAGCGGATTTCCGCAGGCATGGCGATCGCCTTCGTGCCGCCCGCCGTGCAGGAACTGGGCAATGCCACCGGCTTCGACTTTCAGCTCGTGGACCGCGCCGGGCTGGGCCATGACAGGATGCTGGAGGCGCGCAACCAGTTGCTGGGCATGGCCATGGCCGACAAGCGGCTGGCGCAGGTGCGCCCCAACGGGCTGGAGGATACGCCGCAGCTCAAGCTCAACGTCGATCAGGCGGCAGCGGGCGCGCTGGGCATCGCCCAGTCCGACGTCAACGATACGATCAGCACGGCGATGGGCAGCAGCTACGTCAACGACTTCATCGACCGCGACCGGGTGAAGCGCGTCTATGTGCAGGCCGATGCGCCGTTCCGGACCACGCCGGATTCGATCGGCGTGCTGCATGTGCGGGGAAGCGGCGGCGCGATGGCGCCGATCTCTTCCTTTGCGACGACCGAATGGACCCATGGCCCGGCGAAGCTGGAGCGGTTCAACGGCGTGCCGTCGATGCAGATCATGGGTGCGCCCGCGCCGGGCGTTTCGACCGGCGAGGCGATGAAGGCGATGGAGGAAATGGCGGCCAAGCTGCCGGCAGGCGTCGGTTATGAATGGAACGGCATTTCCTATGAGGAGAAGACCTCCGGCGGGCAGGCGCCGGCGCTTTATGCGTTGTCGATGCTGATCGTGTTCCTGTGCCTCGCCGCGCTTTATGAAAGCTGGTCCGTGCCCATCGCCGTGATGCTGGTGGTGCCGCTGGGCGTGTTCGGCGCGGTGGTCGCCGCGATGCTGGTCGGCCTCAACAACGACATCTACCTTCAGGTCGGCCTGATCACGACCATCGGCGTGTCGGCCAAGAACGCCATCCTGATCGTCGAATTCGCCGAGGAGAAGATGCGCGAGGGGCTGCCACCTGCGCGGGCGGCGTTGGAGGCGGGCAAGCTGCGCCTGCGGCCGATCCTGATGACCAGCTTCGCCTTCGTCTTCGGCGTGCTGCCGCTGGCGGTGGCGAAGGGCGCGGGCGCAGGCGGCCAGAACGCCATAGGCTGGGCCGTGGTCGGCGGCATGCTGTCCGCGACGGTGCTCGCCATCTTCTTCGTGCCGGTCTTCTTCACCGTCGTGAAGCGGCTGTTCCGCGAACATCATGGCAAGGATCAAGGCGGGCATGAGGGCGGCGCCCGGCTGGGTCCGCAGGAGGCATGAGGATAATGAACAAGATGAAGCCGTTCTCGGCGGCTGCTCTGGCGCTGACGCTCGCGGCCTGCGACATGGCGCCCAAATATGTGCGCCCTGCCTTGCCGGTGCCGGGGGGGAGCCCGCAGGGGCCGGCCTATCCGGCTGGGCAAGGGCCGGCGATCGTTCCGGCGGATACGGCCTGGAAGGATTTCTTCGTCGATCCCCGCCTGGCGCGGGTGATCGAGACGTCGCTGGCCAATAATCGCGACCTGCGTGTCGCCCTTGCCAATGTCGAGCAGGCGCGGGCGCAATATCGCGTGCGGCGGGCGGACATATTTCCCACTGTGAACGCCAGCGGCAGCGCCACCTATCAGGACACGCCCTTCTCGCAGGTCGGGACGGGCCGGATGGACATCTATTCGGCGTCCGTGGGCGTGTCGGCCTGGGAAATCGACCTGTTCGGCCGGGTGCGCAACCTCAGCAGGGCGGCGCAGGAACAATATTTCGCATCGGTCGAGAACCGGAATGCGGCGCAGACCGCGCTGGTCGCAGAGGTCGCTAACGCCTGGCTCGCCATGGCGGCGGATCAGGAGCGGTTGAGGATTGCGCGCGATCTGGAAAAAGCCTTCGGCCAGACGCTGGACCTCACCAAGGCCCGCTTCGCCAAGGGGATCGCGTCGGAACTGGAAGTGCGGCAGGCGCAGACCAGCCATGACCGGGCGCGGTCCGACATTGCCGAGGCGACGACCCTGGTGGCGCAGGACCAGAATGCGCTGAACCTGCTTACCGGTATGACGGTGGCGGCGGAGGACTTGCCGGCGGCGATGCCGGATGGCGACGTCACCCTCTCCAACCTGCCGGCCGACCTGCCTTCCACGGCTTTGCTGCGACGCCCGGACATCATGGCGGCCGAACATCAGTTGCTGGCGGCCAATGCCAATATCGGCGCGGCGCGAGCGGCCTTCTTCCCGAATATCTCCCTGACTGCGGCGTTCGGGACGTTGAGCCTTGGCCTGTCCAATCTGTTCAAGTCGGGCAGCGACACATGGTCGGTGGTGCCGTCCGCCAGCCTGCCGATCTTCGATTTCGGCCGGAACAGGGGCAATCTGCGCTATGCGCGGGCCACCTATGACGCGATGGTCGCCACCTATGAGAAGAGCGTGCAGGCGGGTTTCCGCGAAGTCGCCGATGCGCTTGCCCGGCGCGGCACGATGACGGAGCAAATGGAGGCGCAGACATCCCTGCGGGATGCGGCGCGGGTAAGCTATCGCCTGTCGGAAGCGCGGTTCCGCGCCGGCGTCGATCCCTTCCTGACCACGCTGGATGCGCAGCGGACGCTCTATAATGCCGAACAGAGCCTGCTGGCGACACGGCTGGCGCGCGCCGCGAACATGGTCGAACTGTATCGCGCGATGGGTGGCGGCCTGAAATGATCTTTGACCGCAAGCGGCGGGAAGGCGGCCATGCATGTCATGCCCCATGCTGGCGTCGGCAAAGGGTTGAAAGGACAGGGCATGACTTATGCATATCGGACGCTGGCATCGCCCGTCGGTGAACTGACGCTGGTCGCGTGCGAGGCGGGGCTGGCGGCGGTCCTGTGGCAGGATGACGATCCCCGGCGGGTGCCCATGGGGCAGCGGACCGAAAGGGGCGATCATCCGGTGCTGGAGGAAGCGGGACGGCAACTGAATGAATATTTCGCCGGGCAGCGGGAGACGTTCGACCTGCCGCTGCATTTCAACGGCACGGATTTTCAGAAAAGCGTCTGGACCGCGCTGCTGACCATCCCCTTTGGACAAACGCGCAGCTATGCCGATATTGCCCGTCAGATCGGGAGACCGTCCGCTTGCCGCGCAGTGGGTGCCGCCAATGGGCGCAACCCGATTTCCATCATTGCGCCCTGCCACCGGGTAGTGGGCGCCAACGGCGCACTGACGGGCTTTGCAGGCGGCTTGAAGGCCAAAAGCTATCTGCTTGGTCTGGAGAGAAAATTTCTCTGACATCCATTCGAAAATGGCGCACCCAAGAGGATTCGAACCTCTGGCCTTTGCCTTCGGAGGGCAACGCTCTATCCAGCTGAGCTATGGGTGCGTGTCGCTGGTGCGAAGGGCCGCTTAGCAAAGCCCAATCGCTCGCGCCAGCATCAAAATCGCCTCAGGCCAAAGTTATTTCGCCATTTTCTGCATCGGCTGGAATTTCCCGAGGCCGCAGCTCGGTCCACGCTGCAATCCGCCAGTCTGATAGAGCACCGTGATGATGTCCACCGAGCAGAGCTGGGACAGGCTGGTCTTGTAGAGGAAGCGCCGCTCGAAACCCAGGCTGGGGCAACTCATCGGCAGGATATTCCGATAGACCTTGTTACCGTTCATGATGAAATCGATGGTCCTGTCGTCGCGGACCTCGGTGGAGCGGATCGCATTCAGTTGAACGCAATCGACCGGCTTGCCGGCGGGGACCAGATTGTCCGGAGCCTTCCCGGCGAGGGCGGGGGCAGCCGTGCAGGCGAGTGCCGCGGACAGGGCGAATTGGCGGATAAGGGGGGCAGACATATCGTCTCTCCTGTTGACTGTCCGGATGACGTCGCGGGAGCCTGTCATCCGTCCTGTCGATCCTTCTACCGCGCGGCGGCTGAACCGCGCAATAATCAGGGGCTGGTGCCGGGCGCGGGAGTCTTGGGCTTGAAGCGGCAGAGGTCGGCCACGATGCAGCGCCAGCATTCGGGCTTGCGCGCCTTGCAGACATAGCGGCCATGCAGGATCAGCCAGTGATGGGCATCGCGGCGGAAGGGGCCGGGAACGTTTTTCTCGAGCTTCAGTTCGACGGCAAGCGGCGTCTTGCCCGGCGCTAGGCCGGTACGGTTGCCGACACGGAAGATGTGGGTGTCGACCGCGAACGTTTCCTGCCCGAACGCGGTGTTGACCACGACATTGGCGGTCTTTCGCCCGACGCCGGGCAGGGTGGTCAGGACATCGCGATCCTGCGGCACCTCTCCGCCGAAATCGCGCAGGAGGATTTCGGACAGGGCGATGACGTTCTTCGCCTTGGCGTTGAAGAGGCCGATGGTCTTGATATGCTGTTTCAGGCCTTCTTCGCCCAGTTCCACCATCTGCTGTGGCGTGTGGACATCGCGGAAGAGCGCGCGGGTCGCCTTGTTGACGCCCACGTCCGTCGCCTGCGCGGAAAGCACCACCGCGACCAGCAACTGATAGACATTGCCATATTCCAGCTCCGTTCGGGGCGCCGGATTGGCTTCAGCGAGGCGGCTGAAGAAATCGAAGATCTGGTCCTTCTTCATCGGCGTTTACAGGCCCAGCACGCCCTTCATGTCGTAGCGGCCGACGGGTTGGCCGATCAGCCATTGGGCCCCCTTCACCGCGCCCCGCGCGAAGATGACGCGGTTTTCGGCGCGATGGCCGATTTCGATTCGCTCGCCCTCGGCCGCGAGGATCACCTGATGGTCGCCCGCCACCGATCCGCCGCGCAATGCCGCAAAGCCGATCGCACCCCTGGCCCGTGCGCCGGTGATGCCGTCGCGCCCGCGTTCGCTATGGTCGGCAAGAGCGATACCGCGCCCGCGCGCGGCGGCTTCGCCCAGCAACAGCGCAGTGCCGGAAGGCGCATCGACCTTATGACGATGGTGCATTTCGACGATCTCTATGTCCCAATCGTCGTTGAGGCGCGCCGCAGCCTGTTCCACCAGCGCCGCCAGCAGGTTGACGCCCAGAGAGGTATTGCCGGTCTGGAGGATCGGGACTTGCCTTGACGCTTCGTCGATCAGCGCATGGTGCGCGGATTCCAGTCCGGTGGTGCCGATGAGGATCGGCTTCTTTGCCGCAATGCAGGCGTCCAGATGGGCCGACAGGGCGGCGGGCACGGAAAAGTCGATCAGCACGTCGCTTTGCTCGGCCAGGGCAAGCGGATCGGCAGTGATGGCGATGCCGGGGGCAAGCTCTCCCGCGCCACCGCGGTCGGTGCCTCCGGCGATTTCCAGCCCAGCCTCCTGAGCGACCTGCGCGATGGCGCGTCCCATGCGGCCAGCCGCTCCGAAAATCCCGATCCTTGTCATCAGCCTCATTCCCTGGAAGGTCGGATGGCCGATGCCAGAACGGGCCGGGCTTGTCATCCCCGCGGTACGGAAATGGACGATAAATGGCTGGTTGGGCCAAGCCAATGATCCGTTCTGCAAAAACGATGTCCGGATGATCCCGAATGCGGCATAGCCATGACATGCAACCATGGCGCCGGAAGAAGAGATGGACGACATTCGCAATATCGTGATCCTGACCGGTGCGGGAATTTCGGCGGAAAGCGGCCTTGCCACCTTTCGCGGGCCCGATGGCCTGTGGGAGGGGCATCGGGTCGAGGATGTGTGCACGCCCGAAGCTCTGGCGCGGAATGCCGCGCTGGTGCATCGCTTCTATGACGAGCGGCGGGCCAGGCTGGATGAGGTGAAGCCCAATGCCGCGCATGAGGCGCTGGCGGCGCTGGATGCGGCATGGCCGGGCGAGCTGCTGATCGTCACGCAGAATGTGGACGATCTGCACGAGCGGGCCGGGGCGAAGCGGCTGGTTCACATGCATGGCGAGTTGCGGTCGGCGCTCTGTGCGGCTTGCGGCAAGGCGGTGCCATGGACGCCGGCTCTGCCCCCCGGCTCGGCCTGCGACGGGTGCGGGCGTCCGGCCCTGCGCCCCGACATCGTTTTCTTCGGGGAGATGCCCTATCGGATGAATCTGATCGACGATGCCTTGCGGCGGTCCGACCTGTTCGTTTCGGTGGGCACTTCCGGGGCGGTGTATCCGGCGGCGGGATTCGTGCAGACCGCGCGCCATGTGGGCGCCCGGACGCTGGAGTTGAATCTGGAGCCATCGGCGGGCAGCTTCTATTTCGAGGAAAGCCGTATTGGGGCGGCGAGTATCCTGGTGCCGGAATTGGTGCGCGAATTATTGGGGTAGTCCGGAACGGGCCGTTTCGCATGGCCATCGGACCGAAAGCGGATTCTTCTACGGTCCGTTCGTGCCATCTCGCCTGAGATCCCGGCGTTCGCCCGGATGACGGGGTGAGAGGTCGGGGACCATGGCGATAATGCCTGGGGATGAGGGGGAGTGTTTTGCTTCCCGCTCCTATTCGCCGGCGGCGTTGTCCGCTGGCTCCGGTTCATCCTGATAGAGCAGCATGACCGAGCCGTCCTGTCCGGCGACCACCCGGATGGGCAGGCTGAGTTGCAGGGCGGAGAGGAATTCCTTGCTGTCGGTGATACGGAAGCGGCCGCCGATGCGGAGCGATGAGACCCGGGTGTCCCCGATCAGGATCGGCGCCGCACGGTAGCGGTTGAACTCGCTCGCGGCCTGTTCGATGGTCTCTCCGTCCAGTTCCACCATCTGTTCGCGCCAGGCGGTCCGCTGGCCGATGAGGCGCGAGTCGAGATGGGTGAGCGACACGCTGCGCGGCTGGATGACGGCGCCGCTGCCGGCGCTGATCTGCTGGGCCAGATCGTTGCCGGAATGCACCGTGACGGTGCCCTGCGTGACGGTCAGTTCGACCAATGAAGGGCGCAACCGCACGTTGAAGGCGGTGCCGACGGCGCGGATGACGGCGGAGCGGGCCTCTACGTCGAAGGGGCGGGAGCGGTCGTGGGCGACGTCGAAAGAGGCTTCGCCCTTCAGGATGCGGACCTTGCGGCCATGATCGGTGAAGCGGACCTCGGCGGCGCTGTCGCTGTTGAGATGCAGGGTCGAGCCGTCGTCCAGCGCGATGTCGCTGATCTGGCCGATCCGCGTTTCATAATGGTCGACGCCGCTGAAGGTGCGGACCGTGACGATGGCAGCGACGATGAACAGCATCACCGCGACGGCGGCGGCGATCATGATGTTGCGCGACAGGCGGCGCTGCTGCTCCTCGCTGACGATGGCTTCCAGCGGGGGCAGGTTGACTTCGGCGGCCGCGCTCTTCAGCCGTTCGGCCGCTTCCCAAGCGGCTTCGGCCCGCGCGAACGCTACGGCATGACGGGGATCGGCTTCGACCCAGCGACAGATTTCCGCTTCGACCTCGGGACGAGGATCGCCATTAAGCCTTGCCAGCAGGCGCGCGGCTTCCGCCTCGATCTTGTCCCTGCTTTCGTAGCCCGAATCTGGTCCCGACGCCTGCACGTTCGAAATCCGTTTCCTCACGTTCCGCCCAGGCCCGCATAACTATTGCGATCGCTTTGGCCAGATGTTTTTCAACTGTAGAAACGGACAGGGACATTTCCTCCGCTATTTCCAGCATGGATTTTTCATGGATACGGCGGAGAATGAAGACCCGGCGGCATTGTGTCGGAAGCGAATCGACGATCGTCTCGACCTGTCGCAGGGCCTCGCGGGCGTGAAGCTGAGCCTCCACATTATTTTCGCCCTGCAGCAGTTCCAGGTCGGCAATGGTTTCGAAACTCACCACCTTGTTACGGCGTGCGGTGTCGATCACCAGATTGCGGGCTATGGTGAAGAGATAAGCCCGACCGGTCGTCACATTTTCCCAATTTTCAGTGGCATAGGCGCGGGCGAGTACCTCCGCGACCATGTCTTCCAGTTCCTGATTGGCAGGCAGGATCCTCCGGAGGCGCCCTCTGAGAGCAGCTTCCTGTGGTAGGATCACTGTCTTGAACCATTCCAGCTTAGCGCGAACCCTGTGCACGATGACCCCCTTGCTGTCAGCCGCGCCTCTCCCGAATTCATCTGTTTGTCATAGTTCAATCATGGATGCAGGGGCCTGTCCAGCGATTGCGCAGGCATTATTTCCCGTTTCTGTGGAAAACCCACGGTCTGTGACCAAAATGTCGATCAGACGGGAGGGAGTTCGGGCGGCGCGCTGTCCGGCTGGTCGAAATCGGGACCATTGGGCACGATTTCCGGCGGCTCGCCGGCGGGGGTTTCGTCGGGCGTGAGGGGTGCAGGGGTTTCCGGCGGCGATTGAGGGTCGATCCTGTCGGGGGGCGGCACGCCGTCGGGCGCCGGGTCGGGGTGGGTGGCCATGGCTGTCTCTCCTTGATATGAGGGGTTACGCCCGGCCGGGCGGATGGGTTCCGTTCGGACTTATCCACCGGTTATCCACAGGCTGGACCTCTGGGCCTTGCTTCATGGGTCGCTTTTCTCTATGCCGCGCCGACCGGCGACCGATGCGGGCGTGGCGAAATTGGTAGACGCGCCAGATTTAGGTTCTGGTATCGCAAGATGTGGGGGTTCGAGTCCCTTCGCCCGCACCAGTGCGCCAGACTCTATAGGATGCGCAGGCGCCAACGAAATTCAGCTTTAGAAAGCGTTTGAGAGAAGAGATGCAGACTGTCGAGACGTTGAACGAGGGCCTGAAGCGCGCCTACACCGTGACCATCACGTCGAAGGACATCGACGCCCGCGTGGAAAAGGAAGTGGCCGCCATCGCGCCGCAGGTCCGCATGCCCGGCTTCCGCCCCGGCAAGGTGCCCGCCAACCTCGTCAAGAAGATGCATGGCGAATCGCTGCAGCGCGATGCGCTCAACAGCTCGATCCAGGACAGCATCCAGAAGCTGATCGCTGACCAGAAGCTGCGCCCCGCGATGCAGCCTTCGGTCGAGCTGGACGAGGCCTTCGAATTCGGCAAGGACGCCGAGGTGAAGGTCGAGCTGGAAGTGCTGCCCGAGATCGCGGCGCCGAGCATCGAAGGGCTGAAGCTGGAGCGTCTGACCGTCGAGGTGGCTGATGCGCAGGTGGATGAAGCCGCCGGCCGCATCGCGACCCAGCAGGGCGCGCTGGAAGAGCATGCCGCCAGCCACAAGGCGAAGGACGGCGATACGCTGACCATCGATTTCGTCGGCAAGATCGACGGCGAGGCCTTTGAGGGCGGTTCGGCCGAGGACGTGAAGCTCAAGATCGGCTCGGGCCAGTTCATCCCGGGCTTCGAGGAGCAGCTTGCCGGCGTCAAGAAGGGTGACGAGAAGACCATCACCGTGACCTTCCCGGAAGATTATGGCGCGGCGCACCTCGCCGGCAAGGAAGCGACCTTCGACATCACCGTCAAGGCGATCCTGAATGCCGACAAGCCCAAGCTGGACGATGATTTCGCCAAGTCGCTGGGCCTGGAGGGTCTGGACAAGCTCAAGGAACTGCTGAAGGGCCAGATCGAGCAGGAACATAATGGCCTGACCCGCACCCATATGAAGCGCAAGCTGCTCGACCAGCTCGCCGCTGCCCACGATTTCGACGTGCCGCCGAGCATGGTCGAGGCCGAGTTCAACCAGATCTGGGCGCAGCTCCAGCACGAAGCCAGCCATGAGGAAGACCCCGAAGCGGCCCTCAAGGAGATGGAAGCGGAGAAGGAAGACTATCGCGCCATCGCCGTGCGCCGCGTCCGCCTGGGCCTGCTGCTTTCGGAAATCGGCCAGGCCAATGGCGTTGTCGTCAGCGATCAGGAAATGAACCGCCTGATCATGCAGGCAGCCCAGCAGTACAGCCCGCAGGACCGCGAGCGCTTCGTGCAATATGTGCGTCAGGACCCGATGGCGGCCGCGCAGCTCCGTGCGCCGCTCTATGAGGACAAGGTGGTGGACTTCCTGTTCGAGAAGGCGGAGATCACCGACCGGGCCGTCAGCCGGGAAGAGCTGGAAGCCGCGATCGAGGCTGAGGACGGCGATCTGAAGCCGCACGTCCATGGTCCGGGCTGTGGCCATGATCATGACCATGATCATGACGAAAAGCCCAAGGCGAAGAAGGCTGCGCCGAAGAAGAAGGCTGCCGAGGCCGAGGAAGCGGCTCCGGCCGAGGCTTCCGCCGAAGAGGCCCCAGCCAAGAAGGCTCCGGCCAAGAAGGCCGCCGCCAAGAAGGATGAGGCCGTGGCTGAGGAAGCCGCTGCCGAGGAGAAGCCCAAGGCCAAGAAAGCTCCGGCCAAGAAGGCTGCCGCCAAGGCTGAATAAGGCCTTTTCGGTCTGACTGGACAAGCGCCCGGCTTCGCAAGGAAGCCCGGGCGCTTTTCATTTCGGGCGCGGCATGGCAGACGAAATGTTAATGAGGTCCGTTCATGTCGAGAGGGGGCAGGATCGGGGGAGTCGAACTCCTGCCAAGGCAGGATTCCAGTCCCGCCGTTTGAATTTGGGTCCTGCCTTCGCAGGAACATGCCGTGTTTCCGAGGTGATGCGGCGGCGCTAAAAAGGTTTCAGGTCGATGAAGGAATTTCCGGCAGTGGAAAGCGGGGAGGGCGTTGCCACGCCGAGGATCGCCGTCATCCTGCCCTGCTATAATGAGGCCGGCGCGATCGTTCGGACGGTGGGGGATTTCCGCCGGGCGCTCCCCTCCGCCGAAATTTACGTGTTCGACAACAACAGCACGGACGGCAGCCGCGAACTGGCAGCTGGGGCTGGGGCAATCGTCCGCCGCGTGGCGCAGCAGGGCAAGGGTCATGTGGTGCGCCGCATGTTCGCGGACGTGGATGCCGACATCTACATCATGGCGGATGGCGATGCGACCTATGAGGCTGCGGCCGCTCCAAAGATGGTGGCGGCAATGCTGGAAGACAATCTCGACATGGTCGTGGGCGCAAGGCGGAGCGAGATTGAGGAGGCCTATCGGCGCGGGCATCGCTTCGGCAATTGGGCGCTGACCAGCCTGCTCAAGCGGCTGTTCGGACGCAGCTTCACGGACATACTCTCCGGATACCGTGTCTTCTCCCGACGGTTCGTCAAGAGCTTCCCCGTCCTTTCCGCCGGGTTCGAGATCGAGACGGAGATCAGCGTCCACGCGCTGGAACTCGCCATGCCCGTGTCGGAGGTGGTCACCGCCTATGGCGCGCGGCCGGAAGGATCGGTCAGCAAGCTCAGCACCTATCGCGACGGCTGGCGCATCCTGCGGACGATCATCACCCTTTATCGCATCGAACGGCCGATCCTCTTCTTCGGCATCATCGCTGCCCTGCTGGCATTGACGGGACTGGTCCTGGCGGCGCCGCTGATCCTCACCTATATGAAAACGGGGCTTGTGCCGCGCTTTCCGACCGCCATATTGGTGACGGGCCTCATGATCCTCGCCACGCTTTCGGGCATGTGCGGCCTTATATTGGACACCGTGGTGCGCGGGCGGCGGGAGGTTCGCCGGCTTGCCTATCTCGCCTTCAAGGCGCCATCCGACTTCGCCCGGCGCGACTGATTGCGCCCCGTTCGGCCGGGCAAACAGACCGCGTTTCACGCGACCCCTTGAACAGTCCGCTTTTTGTGCCGATGTAGAGAACGGGCAAAAGCAACACACCCTGAAAGAGCAAAATGACCGATATCATGTCCGATCCCATGGCCGCTCTGGTCCCTATCGTCATCGAACAGTCGAACCGGGGCGAGCGCAGCTTCGACATCTATTCGCGCCTGCTGCGGGAGCGGATCATCTTCGTCACCGGCCAGGTCGAGGATCATATGGCCTCGCTGATCGTCGCCCAGTTGCTGTTCCTTGAGTCGGAAAATCCGAAGAAGGACATCTGGATGTACATCAACTCGCCCGGCGGGGTGGTGACGTCCGGCATGGCGATCCACGATACGATGAAATATATCCGTCCACAGGTGGGCACCGTGTGCATCGGCCAGGCGGCCTCCATGGGCAGCTTCCTGCTCGCGGCGGGCGAGCCGGGCAAGCGCATCGCGCTCAGCAACGCGCGCATCATGGTGCACCAGCCATCGGGCGGCGCGCAGGGCATGGCGTCGGACATCGAAATCCAGGCCAAGGAAATCCTGCGCATCCGCAGCCGCCTCAACAACCTCTACGTCCAATATACCGGGCGTTCGCTGGAGGAAGTGGAGCGTGCCATGGACCGCGATACCTTCCTGGAGGCGGAGGAAGCCAAGGCCTTCGGTCTGGTCGACGAAGTGTTCGACCGCCGGCCGGCCATGGCGGAAACCCCCGAGGGCTAAAACCTATGTTTACCGCACGCGCCCTTTTCTCCCCTTGTGAAACGGGCGCGTCGCGGTCTAGGATGATCCTAGGACCAGAATATCCCTCGGCATGGGGCGGCTGTTCGCCTCAAAAGAGGGAAGAGAGATTGGCGAATGACTAAGCTTACGGGCTCCGATTCTAAAAGCACGCTTTACTGCTCCTTCTGCGGCAAGTCGCAGCATGAGGTGCGTAAGCTGATCGCGGGGCCGACCGTGTTCATCTGCGACGAGTGCGTGGAACTGTGCAACGACATCATCCGGGAGGAGACCAAGGGCGGTCTCGTCGGCAAGAAGGATGGCGGCGTGCCGACCCCGCAGGAAATCTGCGATGTGCTGGACGATTATGTGATCGGCCAGAACCGGGCGAAGCGCGTCCTGTCGGTTGCCGTCCACAACCATTACAAGCGCCTCAACCACGGCACCAAGCCGGGCGAGGTGGAACTGGCCAAGTCCAACATCCTGCTGGTCGGTCCGACCGGCTGCGGCAAGACGCTGCTGGCGCAGACGCTGGCCAAGACGTTCGACGTGCCCTTCACCATGGCCGACGCGACCACGCTGACCGAGGCGGGTTATGTGGGCGAGGATGTGGAGAACATCATCCTCAAGCTGCTCCAGGCGTCGGACTATAATGTCGAGAAGGCGCAGCGCGGCATCGTCTATATCGACGAGATCGACAAGATCAGCCGCAAGGCCGAAAATCCGTCGATCACGCGCGACGTGTCGGGTGAGGGCGTGCAGCAGGCGCTTCTGAAGCTGATGGAAGGTACGACGGCTTCGGTTCCGCCGCAGGGCGGGCGCAAGCATCCGCAGCAGGAGTTCCTCCAGGTCGATACGACCAACATCCTTTTCATCTGCGGTGGCGCGTTCGCAGGCCTGGAAAAGATCATCGGCGACCGTCTGGAGGCCAAGTCGATCGGCTTCGGTGCTCATGTCGCCGCGCCCGAGGAGCGAAAGACCGGCGAACTGCTGCGCCAGAGCGAGCCGGAGGATCTGCTGAAATTCGGGCTCATTCCTGAGTTCGTCGGCCGTCTGCCGGTGATAGCGACGCTGGAAGATCTGGACGTGGCTGCGCTGGTCAAGATCCTGGTTGAGCCGAAGAACGCACTGGTGAAGCAATATGCCAAGCTGTTCGACATGGAGAATGTCGAACTCAGCTTCACCGACGATGCCCTGACCGCCATTGCCAAGAAGGCCATCGAGCGGAAGACGGGCGCGCGCGGGCTTCGCTCGATCCTGGAGGCCATCCTGCTCGACACCATGTTCGACCTGCCTTCGATGGAGGGCGTGGGAGAAGTGGTGGTCGACAAGGATGTGGTCGCCGGCAGCAAGGAGCCGATTCGCGTGTTCAGCGAAAAGGACAAGCGGGCCGAAGACGCGGCCTGACTTTCGCGCGCTGCAACAGCTTAAATCAGGGAGAGGCCAGCGAGTTTCGCTGGCCTTTTTCGCGTCTTAATATTGGCTCGGTAAAAATTCTTGCTGCGTTGCAAAATTGCACCACTGTCAAATAGCTGCTTCGAGAGCTCGATAAGTCTATATAAATCAATAGCTTGATATCATCTTGCAACGTCCCTTGTAAGCATTGTCCATGCTGCATGCGCGGCCGTCACGTGAATGCTGTTATATTGTAGTAAAATTGCAATCAGAGCATCACAGGGCCGTCGCCATCGGCCGCCACAGGCGGCGCCAGCTCCACAGAGCAAAATAAAGCAGGCGCGACGCGCCAAACTTTCAAAGGGACAAAAATCAGATGAAACAGCTTCTTATGTGTAGCGCTGCGCTTGTCGCCGTGGCTGCGCCCATTGCCGCGTTTGCGCAGTCGACGGGGTCGATCGACTTTGAAAATGAAATCGTTGTGACTGGCGCTAGTGTTGACAAGGGCCTAGGCGGCGTAATCGTACCTGATACCAGCAAGGCCAAGGCCGTGCTCGGCGCTGAGTTCATCCAAGCCCAGACACCCGGCCAGTCGATCAACGAGGTGATCAACCAGCTTCCGGGCGTTAGCTTCCAGAATAACGATCCCTTTGGTTCTGCTGGCGGCACCATGACAATCCGCGGCTTCGACGACAGCCGTATTTCCCAAACCTTCGACGGTCTTCCCCTCAACGACACGGGCGGTTACTCGATCTATTCGAACCAGCAGCTCGATCCTGAAATCATCGACCAAGTGAACGTGAACTTAGGTTCTACCGATGTGGACAGCCCAACGGCTGCTGCCAGCGGTTCAACGGTAAATTACCGTTCGATCACGCCAAGCGAAGATTTTGGCGCGAAGATGGTCGCTTCCGTTGGGGATTTCAGCTTCTTTCGTCTGTTTGGCATGGTTCAGACGGGCAATCTCACGCCGTGGGGCACTCGTGCATTCGTTTCTGCCAGCCGTGCGACAAACAATGCCATCTACGGCGGTATAGGTGAAATCGACAAGCAGCAATATAACGCCAAAATTTACCAGCCGATCGGCAGCAATGGCGACTTCATCTCCCTCGCCGGGCACTATAATGAAAATCGGAACAATTTTTTTGGCTCAGTTCCCTTGCGGGTAGACGGCGGGCGAGTGGCTGGCAGCGCGAGCGCCAACCGTTTTCCAATCACGAAGGATGAAAGCTTTTACGAAACCGCTCGTTGTACCATTCCGGCCGGAGTTACTGGTGCAGTCGATACCGCCAGTTCCTGTGGTTCCGATTATGAGTATCGATACAACCCGTCCAATACAGGCAACATCCGCATCAATTCACGCTTTACGTTGGCGGACGGACTGATCCTTACCGTCGATCCCAGCTACCAATATACAAAGGCGAACGGCGGCGGTACCAGCATCGCTTCTGAAGGTCTTACCCCGGCAAGCTCGGGCATTGCAGGCGCGGTCGGCTTCATTCAGGGTTCGTCGAGCTCAACCCAATATTATTTCGGGCGCGACCTGAATGGCGATGGTGATATGCGCGACACCGTTCGTGTTCATTCGCCCAGCCAGACGCAGACCCATCGCTATGGGTTGATCGCTTCGCTGCGCTACGATCTGGATGACAACAACACGTTGCGCGTGGCCTACAGCTATGATCGTGGCCGGCATCGGCAGACCGGCGAAGCGGGCTATCTTCAGACGATCGGCTTCGGCGCCGAACCTTTTCCCGTCAATCATCCGATCAAGGACGTAAACGGTGCGGCGGTGGAGAAGCGCAATCGCTTGTCCTATGCCATCCTGCATCAGGTTTCGGGTGAATATCGCGGCAAATTCAATGCCTTCACTGTCAATGTCGGGTTGCGGGCGCCTTTCTTCAAGCGCGACCTTAACAACTACTGCTTCACTCAGAGTGCGTCGGGCAACCTTCGCTGTTTCGAGCCGGGATCGTCGATCGAGGCTGCCTATGCGGTTGCGAACCCAACAGTGCAGGGACCGCAGCAGCGCATCTTCAAATATGACAAACTGCTGCCGAACGCTGGTTTCGTTTTCAACGCCAACCAGGCGCTGGACATTTTCGGCAACTATTCAAAGGGCCTCCAGGTCCCGGGGACCGACAACCTCTATCAGTCCTTCTATTACGATCCGGCAAATCCCAACGCCAATCCTTCGCCTGAAACAACGGACAATTTCGACCTTGGCATTCGTTATCGGACGGCTACGCTACAGGCGCAGCTGTCGGGTTGGTACACGATCTATAAGGATCGCCTCGCATCGGCTTATGATCGCGATCTGGACACCACCATCTATCGCAACCTGGGTCGTGTCGATAAATATGGCATAGATGGCAGCATTACATATCAGCCGATGCCGGAGCTGATGTTCTATGTCTTCGGTTCCTACCTAAAGTCGAAGATCAAGGATGATGTCGAACTGACGGCGACCACCCAGGCGCAAACCTCGGGGAAGCGTGAATCGGGTGCTCCCATCTATACGCTTGGCGGCCGCATTCAGGGCGAGATCGAAGGAGTTCGTCTGGGTGTTCAGGCGAAGCGCACCGGCTCACGTTATGTGAACGACCAGAACCTGCCGGTATTCCAGAACGGAGCGCAGGTCTATGGTGCCAAGGCGCCCGGCTATACGCTCGTCGATCTCGACGCGCGCTATTCGTTGGAGAAATTCGGTGCGCCCGGCGTCGCGGTTCAGTTGAACGTGACCAATGTGTTCGACAAGCTCTATGTGGGCGGTTTCGATGGCACCCTGTCGAATACGAGCATCACCTTCGCGCAGATTGGCGCGCCGCGGACCTTCGTGGGATCGCTGGTCGTCAGCTTCTAAGGTTTGGTACCTTATGGAAGAAAGGGCGCGGAGAGATCCGCGCCCTTTTCATTTCAGGCAGCTATCCAGCCCGTCGCGCTGGACAATACCGATGCGGGCGGTGATGCTGTTGCCATAGCGGCGGGTGAAGCCATGGGGGTCGATGGCTTCGCGCTTCTTGGGAAGAGGCAGGACTGCGGCGATGCGGGCGGCCTCTGCACGGGTCAGTCGCTGGGCGCCGTGGTGGAAATAGCGGATCGCGCCAGCCTGCGCGCCATAAGTGCCGATGCCGGTTTCCGCGACATTCAGATACACCTCCATGATCCGGCGCTTGCCCCAGATCGCTTCGATCAGGAGCGTGAACCAGGCCTCCAGCCCCTTGCGGACGAAACCGCCGCCCTGGAACAGGAAAACATTCTTTGCGGTCTGCTGGCTGATGGTCGATCCGCCGCGGATGCGGCCGCCGCTCGCATTGTGCCGCATGGCCTGAGCGATGGCGACGGCGTCGAAGCCATGATGGCTGCAAAAGCGGCTATCCTCCGCAGCGATGGCGGCGCGCGCCATGTCCGGGTCCATCTTGTCCAGGCTCATCCAATCCTTGGTGATGCCGTTGTGGTCCAGCAACATCGTCCATGTCACGGGCGGCGGCACGAAGCGATAAATCACCACCATCAACAGAGAGAGGGCAAGGAAACCACCGATGATCTTGAGGATGATCCCGATCCAGCGGGAGCGGCGGCGAGGGAAAGCGGACTTGGCGTTCATACTGCCGTGGTAGCGCGGATGCCGGGCGGTTCAAGATGGGAGAAGGCCACTCTTCGTGCCGACGAAAGCCGGGCTCATGACGCCAGGTGCACTTTTGCTGCCTGAGATCCCGGTTTCGCGCGGATCACGAATGATTATTGAGTGGGTAAGCGAAAAAAAGCCCCGGATTTCACTCCGGGGCTCCTTTGCGTTTTGCCATCCGGTCAGACAGCGGCGAGGCGGGAGATTTTGCCCAGCTTGTCGCCTGCAATCCGCATCATCGCCTTTTGCAGCTTCTCGAAAGCGCGGACCTCGATCTGGCGGACGCGCTCGCGGCTGACGCCATAGACCTGCGAGAGTTCCTCGAGCGTCTTGGGTTCCTCCGCCAGGCGCCGTTCGGCCAGGATATGCTTCTCCCGATCGTTGAGGTCGTCCATCGCCTCCACCAGCATGTCGTGGCGCAGTTCGCTCTCCTGCCGGTCGGCGACGCGTTCGTCCTGGAGCGGATCGGTGTCAGCCAACCAATCCTGCCATTGGCCCTCGCCATCCTCGCGCATCGGCACGTTGAGCGACGTGTCGCCGCCCATCGCCATGCGGCGGTTCATGGAGATGACATCCTCCTCCGTAACGCCCAGATCGGTCGCGATCTTCCTGACGTCGTCGGGGTGTAGGTCTCCATCTTCGAACGCTTCGATATTGTTCTTCATCCGGCGCAGGTTGAAGAACAGCTTCTTCTGCGCAGCGGTGGTGCCCATCTTCACGAGGCTCCAGGACCGCAGGATGAATTCCTGGATTGATGCGCGAATCCACCACATGGCATAGGTCGCCAGACGGAAGCCGCGATCCGGCTCGAACTTCTTCACGCCCTGCATCAAGCCGATATTGCCTTCGCTGATCAGCTCGCTGACCGGCAGGCCATAGCCGCGATAGCCCATGGCGATCTTCGCCACGAGACGCAGATGCGAGGTCACGAGCTGGGCAGCGGCCTCGGAATCCGCATGCTCGGCATAGCGCTTCGCGAGCATATATTCCTGCTCGGGCGTCAGAATCGGAAATTTGCGGATTTCCGACAGATAGCGGTTGAGGCTGGCTTCACCGCCCAGCGCCGGAACCGCGGGGACATTGCTTTTATCAGCCATGTCGTCACCTTTCCCTTTCATGCGCGGCGGGACCCAGAAGAGGCGTCCAAGGCGCCGTCGCAAACTTGTCCAAAACTATACGTGAAGCTCGCTTAACAGTTCCTGCATATCGACAGGGAGTTTGCTGTCGAAGCTGAGCGCCTCACCCGTTAACGGATGTATGAACCCCAGCCTTTTCGCGTGCAATGCCTGCCTTTCGAAACCCAGCGTTTCCAGTATCGATTTGAAACCTTTTCTCTCTCTACCGTAAACCGGGTCGCCGATCAAGGGGTGTCCCAGATGCGCCATATGGACGCGGACCTGATGGGTTCGTCCGGTTTCCAGCCTGCATTCAACCATGGCCGCGCTGCGCAGCCTTTCCATCGTCCGGTAATGCGTCACGGCATGTTTGCCGCGCCCTTCCCGATGAACCGCCATCTTCTTTCGATCGGCGTCGGACCGGCCGATCCATGTGTCGATGGTGCCCGTCGCCGGCTGCGGCACGCCATAGACGATCGCGGCGTAGAGCCGATCGATCGAATGTGCCTTGAACTGCTGCGCGAGCCCTTCATGCGCGCGGTCGGATTTGGCAACGACCAACAGCCCCGAAGTATCCTTGTCGATGCGATGGACGATGCCTGGCCGCGCCACCCCGCCGATGCCGGAAAGCTGGCCCTGGCAATGATGGAGCAGCGCGTTGACAAGCGTGCCGTCCAGATTGCCCGCCGCCGGGTGGACGACCAGGCCCGCCGGCTTGTCGATGACGATCAGGTCTGCGTCTTCATACACCACGACCAGCGGGATGTCCTGCGCCACGGCCTCGGCTTCGACGGGTGGCGGAAGGGCGATGGCGAAAGCCTGTCCCGCGGCGACCTTCATGGAAGGATTGGGAGATCGCGCACCCCCCTTGCCCGGGTCTTCCGTCACTTGGCCCTCGACGATCAGCGCCTTCAGCCGCTCGCGCGAAAGATCGGGAACCAGCTCGGCAAGCGCCTTGTCTAGCCGCATGCCAGCCTGCGCCTCACCGATTGTCGCTTCAATGATGGAAACCCCCGAACCCATTGGGTAGGAATGTAGGAATGAGGGTTGGGATTTCAAGAGGGCTACTGGAACAAATCATGTCCGAAGCGGCGGCGCACAGGCATGAGGTCTGCGGGCTGCTGCTGGGGAAGACGGGCCGGATCGAGGCGGTTCGGCCCGCCGCCAATGTCGCCGGCGATCCGGCGCGGCATTTCGAACTGGACCCGGTCGAACTGATCGCCGCCCATCGCGCGGCGCGGGCGGGCGGGGCGGCGATCGTCGGCCATTATCATTCGCATCCGGGCGGTCAGGCGGTGCCATCCGAAACCGACGCGGCCTGCGCGACGCCCGACGGCAGCCTCTGGCTGATCGTCGGGGGCGGCGCGGCCCGCCTGTGGCTTGCCAAGGCGGGGAGAGACGGACAGGTGCAATTTGTCGAGGCTTTGCTCGACATCATGTGAGTGAGGGTTGCATCGCGATGCAGGGCAGCGCATTAGCCGTTCATTCCTTCCTGTTCATTTCTCCGGCGGCAGCGAACCTTCATGACCAATCCGATCGACAGCATCGATTTTGCCAGCCTGCTCTGCTCGCGCCTTTGTCATGACCTTTTGAGCCCGGTCGGCGCGCTCAACAACGGGCTCGAGCTGATGGCGGACGAAACGGACCCGGAAATGCGGCAGCGTTGTCTGGACCTGCTGGCGGACAGCGCGAAGACCTCTGCGAACAAGCTGAAATTCTTCCGCCTGGCCTTCGGTTCGGCGGGCGGCTTTGGCGATGCCGTGCCGACGCATGAGGCGCGGGTCGCGATCGAGGGTATGTTCGCGGCTTCGGGCCGGGTGAAGATCGGCTGGCTGGTCGAGGACGACATGCTGGAAAAGCTGCCGGTGAAGGTGTTGCTGAACCTGGCGCTGATCGCGGGCGATGCGCTCGTGCGGGGCGGCCAGCTCGACATCGGGGCGGAAAAGCGGCCGGGCGTGACGGAGATCGTCGTGCGGGCGGAAGGGCCGAAACTGGTGCTTGATCCCGACCTGCGGGCCGCGCTGGCGGGGACTTTGCCGCCGGAGGGGCTGGCTTCGCGCACGTCGGCGGCTTGGATGGTGCGCACCCTGGTGACGAGCGTCGGCGGGGAGATTGCGCTGTCGCCTGCTGGCGAGCCGATCCTGCTGTTCGGGGCGTCCATTCCCGACGCGCGCTAAGCGCTTTCCTGCATTTCCCTCGCCAGAAGGCTGATCAGCTCGGCGGCGGGCAGGGCGCGAGCCAGCGGTGCACCCTGGCCGGCCCATTGCGCGCCAAAGCCGCCTTCGCCCTTGGCTTTTGCCGCGGCGTTCAGCGCTTTGCCCGCATCATAGGCGATGGGGTAGGCGGGCGGCTGCAATGCTGCCTCGGCGCCCCAGGCGGTGAAGCGATTGGCAAGGCAGCGGGCCAGGCGACCTGAAATGGCGCGGGTCATCGCGGTGTGATGGGCAGCGGGGCTCGTGAGGGCGGCGCGATAGGCTGCGTCGGCGCTGCTTTCCGTGCAGGCGATGAAGGTTGTGCCCAGTTGTGCTGCGACCGCGCCGAGGGCGAGTGCGGCACGAATGCCTTGCCCGTCCATGATGCCGCCCGCTGCGATCACGGGCAGGTCGCATTGGACTGCAAGCAGGCGAGTGAGGGCGAAGGTGCCGAGCTGGTCGTCAGGCGCTTCGGGATTAAAGGCGCCTCGATGGCCTCCTGCCTCATATCCCTGTGCGACTATGGCGTCGATTCCTGCTTCCCGCGCAGCCCGCGCTTCGGCCGGACTGGTGGCGGTTGCGAGGAGGAGGCATCCGGCTCGCTTGAGCGCTGCGATGCTGGTTGGATCGGGCAATCCGAAATGGAAGCTGACGACCGGCGGCGCAAGTTCGACCAAGGTGGCGAGCATTGCGTCGTCCTCCACGAAGCTGCGGTAGATTTCGCGCAGGCCGGTCGGAGGCTGGGCATCATAGGCCTGGAACAGTGGCGTCAGTGCAGCGAGCCAGGCCCCTTCCCTGACGGGGTCGCTGCGCGCGGGCCGATGGGTGAAAAGGTTGACGTTGAAGGGACCGCTGGTCTGGGCGCGGACGGCTTCTATCATGGCGCGGGCACCCGCCGCGTCGGTGGCGCCCACGGCAATGGAGCCAAGCGCTCCTGCATTGGAGACGGCTGCCGCCATGGCGGGCGTAGAGACACCGGCCATCGGCGCCTGGATGATGGGATGGGACAGGCCCAGCGATTCGATGATCGACATGGGATCGATTGTCGGAGTTTTGCGGCGGGCGGGCAATGGGCGGATCTGGGCTGAAGCTGAATTCGCTAATTGTCGCCATCAAGCGCATCATGCTTCTGCAAAGGCAGCGGAATGAGGCAAGTGGCTCATGAGGGCCCTGTCCGGCGCTTGAACACCGTTTGAGCTGTGCGTCGGCCTTCGGAGGAGCATGGCCCGGTTGGATCGGATAATGGCGTTCTGATTCCGTCCACATCCCAAATGAAAAGGGCCCGGTCGCCTGTGCGACCGAGCCCCTTTTTCAACAGTCCCGAATGGATCAGGCGCTGTAGTACATGTCGAATTCCACCGGCGAGGGAGCCATTTCCCAGCGGTACACTTCGGGCCACTTCAGTTCGAGATAGGCCTCGATCTGGTCCTTGGTGAACACGTCGCCCTTCAGCAGGAAGTCGTAGTCGGCGGCCAGCGAGTTCAGCGCTTCACGCAGCGAACCGCAAACGGTCGGCACCTGGCTCAGTTCTTCCGGCGGCAGGTCGTACAGGTTCTTGTCCATCGCGGCGCCGGGATGAATCTTGTTCTCGATGCCGTCAAGGCCGGCCATCAGCAGCGCCGAATAGCACAGATAGGGGTTGGCCATCGCGTCGGGGAAGCGGAATTCGACGCGCTTCGCCTTGGCGCCCGCGCCGTAGGGAATACGGCAGGAGGCCGAGCGGTTGCGGGCCGAATAGGCCAGCAGAACCGGGGCTTCGAAGCCGGGCACCAGACGCTTGTAGCTGTTGGTGGTCGGGTTGGTGAAGGCATTCAGGGCCTTGGCGTGCTTGATGACGCCGCCGATGAAGTAGAGGCAGGTTTCCGAAAGACCGGCATAGCCTTCGCCCGCGAAGAGCGGCTTGCCGCCTTCCCAGATCGACATGTGGGTGTGCATGCCGGAACCGTTGTCCTGCGCGATCGGCTTCGGCATGAAGGTCGCCGTCTTGCCATAGGCCTGGGCGACCATCTGCACGACATATTTGTAAATCTGCATGCGGTCGGCGGTCTGGACCAGCGTACCGAAGGTCAGGCCGAGTTCGTGCTGGGCAGCGGCCACTTCATGGTGGTGCTTGTCGCAGGGCAGGCCCATTTCCAGCATGGTCGACACCATCTCGGCGCGGATGTCGGTGCAGGGATCGACCGGCGCGACGGGGAAATAGCCGCCCTTGGCGCGCGGACGGTGGGCAAGGTTGCCGCCTTCATATTCCTTGCCGGTGTTCGTCGGCAACTCGACATCGTCGATCTTGAAGAAGGATTCATTATAGTCCGAGTTGAAGCGGACATCGTCGAACATGAAGAATTCGGCTTCCGGGCCGACATAGACGGTGTCGCCGAAACCGGCCGACTTGACGAAGGCTTCGGCGCGCTTCGCGGTCGAACGCGGGTCGCGGCTGTAGAGTTCGCCGGTGTCGGGTTCCACGATGTCGCAGAAGATGATGAGCATCGGCGTGGCGCTGAACGGATCGACATAGACGGCGTCCAGGTCGGGCTTCAGGATCATGTCCGACTCGTTGATCGCCTTCCAGCCTTCGATCGACGAACCGTCGAACATCAGGCCCTGGGTCAGTTCATCCTCGCCCAGCACCGAAGACACCATGGTCAGGTGCTGCCACTTGCCCTTGGGATCGGTGAAACGGACATCGACCCATTCGATCTCCTTTTCCTCGATCATCTTCAGGATGTCTTTAGGCGTGTTAGCCATGTGAACCTTGCCCTTCTTTCATGATACCCCCCCGAAGGGGTAAGTTGATGTGGTCAGCCGCCAGACCGCTGAAGCCGGCGAGAAGTTTGGTGAAAATCAGATGGCGTCGCTGTCGCGCTCGCCGGTGCGGATGCGCACCGCACCCTCGATATTGGAAATGAAGATCTTGCCGTCGCCAATGCGGCCGGTCTGCGCCGCGGCAGAGATCGCTTCCACCACCCGTTCGGCGAGCGAATCGTCCACCACGACCTCCAGCTTCACCTTGGGCAGGAAATCCACCACATATTCGGCGCCGCGATAAAGTTCCGTATGGCCCTTCTGGCGGCCGAAACCCTTGGCTTCGGTGACGGTGATGCCCGACACGCCTACTTCGTGCAGCGCTTCCTTCACTTCGTCGAGCTTGAACGGTTTGATGATCGCTTCGATCTTCTTCATCTCTAGATATCCCAACTCAAACGCGCGCCAAGTGGCGGGTATGATCCCGCCCTTCGTCCTGATCGAGCGACGACCGTCATGCCCCCCGAAGGCAAGAGCCGCCTCTCTTCCTAATCAATTACCGTGCCAAATAGCGAATCGCTGGAAACTGCTTTCTGCGATGCAGCAACTTTTGTCCATATTGCCCGGATTTCGGGCAATATCATGATGTGCTGCCCATTTTTTAGGCATGGCTGATATGATCAACGCTGATAGGGCGGCGCGTCGAGACCCGCAGGGCTCCTGGTGAATATCTCGCAACCGGTTTCAGTGATGCCGATGCTGTGTTCGAACTGCGCGGACAGGGTACGGTCGCGCGTGACCGCCGTCCAGCCATCCTCCAGCATCTTCACGCCCGGCTTGCCGATATTGATCATCGGTTCGATGGTGAAGAACATGCCGGGCTTGAGTTCCGGGCCGGTGCCGGGGCGGCCGACATGGACCACCTCCGGGCTGTCATGGAACACGCGGCCCAGGCCGTGGCCGCAGAAATCGCGCACGACGCCATAGCGGTGCTTTTCCGCATGGCGCTGGATGGCATGGCCGATGTCGCCCAGCATATTGCCGGGCTTAGCCTGCTCAATACCCAGCATCAGGCATTCATAGGTGACTTCGACCAGGCGCCGCGCCTTGATCGGGGCTTCGCCGCAAATATACATACGGCTGCTGTCGCCGTGCCAGCCATCGACCAGCGGCGTCACATCGATATTCAATATGTCGCCTTCCTTCAGCTTCTGATCGCCGGGAATGCCGTGGCAGATGACATTGTTGAGCGAGATGCAACAGCTATGGGTGTAGCCGCGATAGCCCAAAGTCGCGGGCACGCCGCCGCCGTCCAGCGTCATGCGGCGGACGATGTCGTCCAGCTCTCCGGTCGTGACGCCCGGCACGACGTGGGGCACCAGCGCGTCCAGTATCTCCGCGGCCAGCCGCCCGGCCTTGCGCATGCCTTCGAAACCGGCCGCGTCATAGAGCTTGATCGCGGTCGAGCGGGAAATCGGCGCGTCCGCCGTCATCGTCATATATTCGGTCATGGACGTGATTATAGGCGGGGATGCCGCATAATGCGAGAGGGCGGCTAGGCAGGGCGCGCGGCAGAAGCTATGGCCAGCCTATGGCCGACCCGACCCGCATATGGACCGCAGCGCTGATCGTGATCGGCGACGAGATTCTCTCGGGCAGGACCCAGGACAAGAATGTGTCGCAGATTGCGACATGGCTGAATGTGCAGGGCATCCGCCTGCGCGAAGTGCGGGTGGTCGCCGATGACAGCGACGCGATCGTGGAAGCGGTGAATGCGCTTCGCGCACGCAACGATTATCTGTTCACGACCGGCGGCATCGGGCCGACCCACGACGATATTACCGTGGACGCCATCGCCGCGGCGCTGGGCGTCGACGTTGAAATCCACCCCGAGGCGCAGGCGATGCTGTCGGCCTATTATGAAACGCGCGGAGGCTTGACCGAGGCGCGTCTGCGCATGGCCCGCGCACCTGCCGGATCAAGCCTGATCGAAAATCGCATGTCGGGCGCTCCGGGCATTCGGCATGGCAATATCTTCATCATGGCCGGCGTGCCGCATATCACCGCCGGGATGCTGGATAGCCTGACGGGGAAGCTGGAGGGGGGGCTGCCGGTGCTGTCCGCCACCATCGGTTGCTGGGTGGCGGAAAGCGAGATCGCCGACCTTCTCGGCGCGACGGAACGGGCGCATGAGGGTTGCCAGATCGGCAGCTATCCCTTCTTCCGCGAGGGGAGGACGGGCGCTAATTTCGTGATCCGCTCAGTCGACGCGGAAGGGCTGGATCGGTGCGTGGCGGACTTGAGCGCCGGGTTGGAGCAGGGCGGCTGGCCGGTGGTGGCCGGGGGAATTTGAGCCGCGCCCCATAGGTGCTTCGGATGGGGAGCGGACATTGACGCTCCCCCTTGGGCGGCCATGCTCCTTTGTCAGGCTCGCTCGAATATGGCGGCCAGACCCTGGCCGCCGCCAATGCACATCGTCTCCAGTCCATAGCGTCCATCGCGTCGCTGCAATTCCCGCAGCAGATTGGCGAGAATCCGTCCGCCCGTAGCCCCGATGGGATGGCCCAGCGAAATGCCCGAGCCATTGACGTTCAGCTTGTCCCGGTCGTCCCAGTTCCAGCCCTTGAGGCAGGCGAGCACCTGTGGCGCGAAGGCTTCGTTGAGTTCGACCAGATCGATGTCTTTCCACCCGAGGCCGGTGCGTGCGAACAGCCGTTCGACCGCCGGAACCGGCCCGATGCCCATGCGCGAGGGGTCGCAGCCCGCCGCCGACCAGCTATGCAGATAGCCCATGGGCGCCAGGCCGAGTTCGCTGAGCTTGTCTTCCGCCACCACGAGGCAGGCCGCCGCCGCGTCATTCTGCTGGCTGGCATTGCCGGCGGTGACGACGCCGTCCTTCTCGATGGGCTTCAGCAGGGCCAGCGATTCCGGCGTGGCGTCGGCGCGGATGCCCTCATCCTTCACGAACATCAGGGGCTCGCCCTTGCGCTGCGGCACTGGGACGGGAACCAGTTCGTCGTCGAACTTGCCCGCTTCCCATGCGGCGGCGGCGCGCTGGTGGCTCATCGCGGCATATTCGTCGCAGGCTTCCCGCGAGATGTCATAATCCCTGGCGAGATTGTTCGCCGTCTCGATCATGCCGCTGATGATGCCATAGCGTTCGATCGGCTGGGACATCACCCGGCCCCGCGTCAGGCGGTCGTGGAACTGGGTCGAGCCGGACCGGGCGCCCCAGCGATGATCGATCGAATAATATTCGACGTTCGACATGCTTTCCACGCCGCCCGCGATCACCATGTCCGCGGCGCCGGTCTGGATACGCATGGCGGCGTCGATCACCGCCTGAAGTCCGGAGCCGCAGCGCCGGTCGAGCTGCACGCCGGGAATGGATTCGGGCAGCCCCGCCGCCAGCGCCGACCAGCGGCCGATGCAGGGCGCCTCGCCATTGCCATAGCCCTGGCTGAACACCACGTCGTCGATCCGCTCGGGGTCGATCCTGGTGCGATCCACCAGCGCCTTGATGATGATGGCGCCCAGATCGCCCGCCGTCATCGACTTGAGCGACCCGCCATATTTGCCGACGGCGGTGCGGATGGGGGCGACGATGGCGGCTCTGCGCATGGGGATAAGTCCTTCGGATGAAAAATCAGCGGGCGGATTCGGCCTGGCGGATCATCTGCCTGGCGATGATGGTCTGCTGGATCTGGCTGGTGCCTTCATAGATGCGCAGCAGACGGACATCGCGATAGAAGCGCTCCACCTTATATTCGGCCATATAGCCGGCGCCGCCATAGATTTGCACGGCGCGGTCCGCGATCCGGCCCACAGCTTCAGATGCATGATATTTGAGCGCGGCGCATTCCAGGCTGACGGGCTCGCCCGCGTCGAACTGCGCCGCGACCGACTGCATCAGCGCTTCGGTGGTCAGCATGTCGACCTTCATGTCGGCCAGCATGCCCTGGACAAGCTGGAAGTCGGCGATGCGCTGGCCGAACTGCTTGCGCTCCAGCGCATAGGAGAGCGCCATGTCGATCAGCCGCTGGCACATGCCGAGCGAGACGGCCGCGATATGGATGCGTCCGCGATCCAGCACCTTCATCGCGGTCTTGAAGCCGCGCCCGGGAACGCCGCCGATGATGGCGCTCGCTGGCACGACCACATCGTCCAGGATGACGTCCGTGGTGATCGACCCCTTCTGCCCCATTTTCTTTTCGGGCTTGCCGAAGCTGATGCCGGGCGTGCTGGCGGGCAGGATGAAGGCGGAGATGCCCGCCGCGCCCTTCACATCGGGCTCCGTGCGCGCCATCAGCGTGAAGACGCTCGCGCGGGGGGCATTGGTGATGTAGCGCTTGGTGCCGCTGATGCGGTAATTGTCGCCGTCCCTGATCGCGACCGTGCGCAGCGAACCCGCGTCGGAACCCGCCTCCGGCTCTGTCAGGCCGAAGCTGGCGATGGCTTCGCCGGTCGCGAATTTGGGCAGCCATTCGCGCTTCTGCTCCTCGGTGCCGTCCATGACGATGCCCTGGCTGCCGATGCCGACCGTGGTGCCGATGACGGAGCGGAACACGACCGAGGCGCGGGTGATCTCCCGGATGATCGCCGCTTCCTCCGCCATGGTGCAGCCAAGGCCGCCAAATTCCTCCGGCACGGAAAGGCCGAACAGGCCCATGTCGCGCATCTGCTGGATGATGCTTTCGGGGACGGCGTCGGCCTCCTCGACCGCATCTTCGGCGGGGATCAGCTTTTCCGCGACGAAGCGCTGGACGGTGGTGCGGAACAGGTCGAACGTCTCGGCGTCCATCTCGAAAAACTCCTCTCTCAGAACTTCAATAAGCGACGTCCGCCACCATGGCGTCCATGCCGTCGCAGCGAATGGCGCGGAAGCGACCGCCCTCATCCTCGCGCAGCAGCACGCTCTGGCCGCAAAAGACCGGGGCGACGGCGCGGAAGGAGAAGCGGCTGGGCATGCGCCCTCCGTTGCGGGCTTGGCCGAACAGCTTGGCGGCGGTGAAGGGACCGTGGATCACCAGCCCCGGATAACCTTCGTCCGCGCAAGCATAGGGCAGGTCGTAATGGATGCGATGGCTGTTGAAGGTCACGGCGGAAAAGCGGAACAGATCGACCGTGGACGGCGTCCAGACAGCGTCCTTCTCCTCCGAGGGGAATGGGGCCGGAACGATGGCGGGAGTCGCGCCGCCTGCATCGCGATAGACGATGGTCTGGGTCTCGCGCACGCATTCATCGCCCCCCTGGACGATGCGATGGTCCACGGTCAGCAGGATCAGCTCGCCGCTGCGTCCCGATTTATGCGCGACATCGCGCACGGTGGAGATGCGGGTCGCCTCCCTGTCGAGCAGCAGAGAGGGACCGAATGCCATGTCCGATGCCGCGAACATGCGGCGGGGCAGGCTGACCGGGGGCAGGAAGCCTCCGCGTCTGGGGTGGCCGTCGGGACCGATCCGGTCCGCTGCGGCGACGGGCAGGAAGAAGGCCCAATGGGCGAGGGACGGCTGGATTTCCCCGACGTTCAGCGGTTCGCCTATGGCGGCTGCAAAGCGGGTGAGCGCCTGACTATCCAGAATTTCAGTGCGGCTTTCTGTCTTGCCGATCCAGCTGCGCCAATGGGCGATGTCGGCTTCGGTCACGGTCATGCCACCAGCCCTTCATCATGCAGCCGTCCGATCGCGCCGCTGTCCAGGCCCAGTACGGTGGCGAGCACTTCGTCGGTATGTTGCCCCAGTTTCGGCGCGATGGCGACGGGACCGCGCGCTTCGTTCGCCAGCGTGCCGGCCGGACCGGATGTCGGATAGCTGAGGCCGCTCGGATGGGTCAGTGTTTCGAACAGCGGATTGGCGGTGAACAGGCGCGCGTCGGTCGTCACCGCCCGATGCAGCGTCTGATATTCGCCCCAGGTGACGCCGCCCGCGTCGAAGGCGGGTTTCAGCGCTTCGGCCGTGCGGCCTGCGAAGGCAACCTCGAACAGCGGGAAGAGGCGGGCGCGGTGGGTGAAGCGGGCGCCTTCATCCCTGGCGAAGCTGGTCCCAAGTTCCGTTTCGATGGCGGCCACCGCATCGCTGAGGTCCAGCGTCTTGAGCAGGCCGCTCCACTGGCGCGGCGTGATGGCGACGACGATCAGCCGCTTGCCGTCAGCCGTGATGAAATCGCGTCCGAAGGCGCCGAACAGGTCATTGCCCATGCGGGGGCGGTCTCCGGCGGACAGCACTTCCGCCACCGAACCCAGATGCGACAGGCTGGACGCCGCCAGATCGGACAGGGGAACGCGGATTTCCGCGCCCTGGCCGCTGGTCCTGCGGCGGAGGAGGGCCGACGTCAGCGCGAAGGCGGCATAGGCTCCGCCCAGCAAATCCCACGCCGGCAGCACATGGTTGACGGGCCGTTCGTCATCGGCCGGCCCCGTCATCTGCGGCACGCCGACCGCCGCGTTGATCGTATAGTCGACCGCTGGCGATCCGTCAGCCCAGCCCATCACCCGGACGGTGATGATGTCGGCGCGCCTCGCCGCCAGCGCTTCGTGGCTGAGGAAACCCTTCACCGGATAGTTGGTGAGGAACAGCCCGGCATTGTCGCCCGGCGCCGTCGCCAGCGCCACGGCCAGTTCGCGGCCTTCGGGACGGCCAAGGTCGATGGCGATGGATTTCTTGCCCTTGTTCAGCCCCTCCCAATAGAGGCTGTCCCCACTGGCCGCGACCGGCCAGCGGCGGTAGTCCGGACCGCCGCCAATGGCGTCGAAGCGGATCACTTCCGCGCCCATCTGAGCGAGGTGCAGGCCACAGGATGGCCCAGCTATGAAGGCGGCGCCTTCGACGACGCGCAGGCCTTTCAGCAAATCATACATGCAGTTTCACCCCAGGAATCCGACAAGGGTCCGACCGATATTCGCGCCGGTGAACAGACCCCAAAAGGCATCCAGCGCCTTGTCGATCCCTTCATAGACCGTTTCCGCCGAAGCCATTTGCCCCGCGGCGTTCCAGGCCGTCATCCGCTCCACCATCTCGCTCTCAAGGTCCATATGGTCGAGTGCGATGAAGCCTTCCATGCGGATGCGCTTGGTCATGATCATGGTCAGGTTGCGCGGTACGGTCGGCGCATCGGTGACGTTATATTGGGAGATCATCCCGCACACCGCGAAACGGGCGAAATTATGAGCCAGCGACAGCGCGGCCTGCAAATGATCGCCGCCGACATTTTCGAAATAAACGTCGATGCCCGTCGCGCCGATCGCCTTGACCTCACGGGCGAGCGCTTTGGTGAGGTTCGGCTCCGCCTTGTAATCGATGGCGGCGTCGACCTTCAGCACATCGCGCAGGAAGGCGGTCTTTTCCGGGCCGCCCGCCGATCCGATTACCTTGCATCCGGTGTTGCGGGCGATCTGGCAGGCTATCGAGCCGACCGCACCGGACGCTGCCGAGACGAATACGACCTCGTCAGGTTGCAGCCGTGCGATCCGCATCAGCCCGGCATAGGCCGTCAGGCCCGGCATCCCGGCGAAACAGAGCCAGGCCTGGGTGGGGAGGGCGCTCCTGTCCCGCTGCTGAAGCGCACTGGCAGGGGCGTTGAAAACCTCCCGCCATCCAAGGCGGGAGAAGACGAGATCGCCCGGCGCGAAGACCGGATCATTGGAAGCGATGACCTCTCCGATCGCCGGCCCCTCCATCGGCGCATCGAGCGCGAAGGGCGGGACATAGCTCTTGGCGTCGCTCATCCGCCCGCGCATGGCGGGATCGACCGCCATCCACAGGTTGCGGACCTGCACTTCGCCCGGACCGGGCGGCGGTGCGTCGACCGTGACCATGGCGAAGTCTTCCGCGACCGGCGTGCCGATCGGGCGGCGCTTCAGGTGGATTTCACGCGATTGCATGCCGGTCGCCTCAATAGCCGTTGAGCCGCGCCCAGCGCTCGCGATGCCAGGCGGTCGAGCCATAGCATTGCGCCGCCACCCGCGCCCGCTTCAGATAAAGTCCCGCATCATGCTCATGGGTCATGCCGATGCCGCCGTGAAGCTGGACCATCTGGGATGAAATACCGTGCAGCGTTTCCCCAACGGTCGCCTTGGCCAGGGAGGCGAGGGCGGGGAGGGCGGGATCGTTCGCGTCCATGGCGTCCAGCGCCGCCTCCACAGCCGATCGGGCGAGCTGCAGTTCCCCGAACATCTCCGCCGCGCGATGCTGCAAGGCCTGGAAGGAGCCGATGACTGCGCCGAACTGCACCCGCGTCTTGAGATAATCGAGCGTGGTGTCGAAGGCCTGGGACGCATTGCCCAGCATTTCCGCCGCTAGGCCGATGGCCGCCCGGTCGAACAAACTGTCGAGCAGGTCGATACCCTTGCCCACTTCGCCCAATACGGCGTCAGCGCTCACCGTCACATTGTCGAAGCTGAAGAGAGCGGGCCGCCGCGCGTCGATCTGGTCCAGCGCTTCCCGCGAGAGGCCGGGCGTATCGCTTTCCACCAGGAACAGGGTGATCCCGTCCCTGTCGCCAGGGAGGCCATGGGTGCGCGCCGCGACGATGGCGAAGGTCGCCGCCATGCCATCCTGCACGGGCCGCTTGATGCCGTTCAGCACCCACCCGTCGCCCACCGCCATGGCGGCGAGCGCGATCTTCTCGCGCTCATGCTGCGACCCTTCCTCCGCCGCGAGCGTGCCTATGGCCGATCCGTCGGCAATGCCCGGCAGCCAGCGCGCCTGTTGCGCCTCCGTCCCGCCCAGCCGCAGCGCCGATGCCGCCACCAGCGCCGAACTCAGCAGCGGCGAAGCGCCTAATGTCCGACCCAGTTCTTCCAGCACCAGTCCCATGCTGCGACAGCCGAAATCGGAGCCGCCCTGCGCCTCCGGCACCAAAATGCCCGTCCAGCCCATCTGGGCCATTTCCGTCCAGGCCGCCGGATCGAAACCCTCCGCATCCGGCCGGCCGCCACCATCATGGCCATAGAGCGACCGCAGCGCCGTCACGGGCAGGCGATCACGCACCCATTCCGCCGCCATGTCCCTCAGCATCTGCTGTTCTTCGTTCAGCATCCTCCCGATCCCATCCTTATTCGTCTCTTTTGTCAGGCCGGCAGATCCAGCGTGCGCTTCGCCGTGATGTTGTTCTGGACTTCATAACTGCCGCCGTAGATCGAGAAGGCCTTGCTATGCAGCCAGGCGCGCGTCGCTTCCCGTTCCGCGTCGGTATAATGTTCGCCCGACCAGCCGAGTCCGTTCGCGCCCATCAGTTCGACCAGAAGTTCCGCCCTTTCCTGGATGATACCGGACCAGAGATTCTTTAGAGCCGAGACCCCATTGCTGGGACCGCCGCTTTTCGCCTCCCGCGTCAGGCGCGCAACCGTCGCCAGATAGGCTTCGTGCCGCATGGCGTTGCGGACCATGCGCACCCTGAGGTCGGGATTGTCGATCCGTCCCATGCTGTCCGTGCCGCAATATTCATGAGCTAGCGGCGCCAGCGGCGTAATCTCCGCCTTCACATCCGACAGGCTGTTGCGTTCGAACTGGAGCAGGCGCTTGGCGATAGCCCAGCCCTGATTGACTTCGCCAACCAGATTGCCCTTGGGCACTTTCACATCGTTGAAGAAGACTTCGCAGAAATGGGTCGATCCGCTGATGAGGACGATAGGGCGGGTTTCGATCCCCTCGGATTTCATGTCGATCAGCAGGAAGCTGATGCCGCCCTGCTTTCGGCTGGTGTCGGTGCGGACGAGGGCGAAGCACCAGTCGGCCTGGTCGGCGCCCGATGTCCAGATCTTCTGCCCGTTGACCAGCCAATGATCGCCCATGTCGATGCATTTGGTCTGGAGCGAAGCAAGGTCGGACCCTGCGCCCGGTTCCGAAAATCCCTGGCACCAGCGCCGTTCATTGGTGGCGATGAAGGGCAGATGCTCCAGCTTCTGTTCCTCGCTGCCATATTCCAGCAGCGTCGGGCCCAGCATCATCGTGCCGTAGCTGCGGATCGGATTGAAACCGCCGATCGCAGCCAGTTCCTGCCCGATGATCTTGGCCTGCGCCTCGCTAAGGCCGGCGCCTCCATAGCGCGGTTCCCAGGTGGGCACGCCCCACCGCTTTTCCGCCATGCGTTCGCGCCACAGGCGCCAGTCGGCATTGGATTCCGCCGCATGCCGGTCGCTGACGAAGTGAATGGATGGAGCATTGGTCAGCGAAGGCGGGAAATTCGCCCGCAGCCATGCGCGCGCTTCCTGCCGGAACGACTGCGCTTCCATTCCATCCCACTCGGCCATGCACCCTGTCCCTGTTTCCCGCAAAAGCCACGCGGCCTTCCGATGGAGCATCCCGCCTCCATGACCGAATCCTTATGCCAATTCTGCACCGCTGGCTAGGTATAAATTGCACAGGTGGGTAAAATTAGTCGCATCTTCATTGATCATGACCGTGATGGTTGACAGCTTTGCCACAGGTCATAAACTATACTCAAATGCAAAATTGATAAGATCAGCCGCAGCCTTGCGATTCGGCGGCGGGCGGCTCGTACATAGGAGAGCGCGCATATGGAGACCTTCGCGGCCCGACCCATTCCGGCGCATGTTCCGCCCGATATGGTCGGCGATTTCAGCCTGTTTTCCTCGCCCGGCATGCAGCCGACGCCCAATGGCGATCCGCAGGCGGCCGCCGCCGTCGTGCATCAGGGTCCGCGCATCTTCTATTCGCCGGTCAACACCCGCGACGGGCGCGGCACATGGGTCATCACCCGCGCGCAGGATCAGCGGAAGGTGTTGCAGGACCCGGAAACCTTCTCCAGCCATCGCAGCATCTTCGCCTCCGCCCTGGGGGAAAGCTGGCCGATGATCCCGCTGGAACTGGACCCCCCGGACCATGGCAAGTTCCGCTCGCTGCTCAACCCGCTGCTCTCGCCCAAGCGGGTGATGGCGCTTGAAAGCGCCGTGCGGGAACGGGCGATCTTCCTGATCGACAGGATCGCGGCGGCGGGCACCAGTTGCCATGTCATGGAGGATTTCGCCTTTCCCTTCGCGGTGAACATCTTCCTGCGCTTCCTTGGGCTGTCCGACGATCGGCTGGATGAATTCGTCCGCTGGGCGAACGCACTGCTGCATGGCGACAATGTCCAGCGTCCCGCCGCCGCGCGGACCATCATCGGCTTCATCGACGAATTGTCCGCCGAACGGCGCAGGCGGCCGGTCGATGACTTCATGTCCTTCCTGGTGCAGTCGAAGATCGATGACCGGCCGCTGACCGACATGGAAATTCGCGGTACCGGCGTGCTGCTGTTCATCGCAGGGCTGGATACGGTGGCGGCCGCCATAGGCTTCGACCTCAACTATCTGGCGCGGCATATGGACGACCAGCAATTGCTGCGCAGCGATCCGTCACGGATCGTGCTGGCGGCGGAGGAACTGCTGCGCGCCTATCCCACCGTGCAGATGATCCGCGTGGCGACCCGGGACATCGATTTCGAAGGCGCGCCGATCCGCCGGGGCGACTATGTGTCCTGCGCGACGATGATCGCCAATCGCGACCCGCTGGAATTCCCGCATCCCGAAAGGATCGACCTTGCGCGGGAGGATAATCGCCACACCGCCTTCGCCTATGGCCCGCACCGCTGCCTGGGATCGCATCTCGCCCGGCGGGAGATCGTGGTCGGGCTGGAGGAATGGCTGAAGCGCATTCCGCCCTTCCGCATCAAGCAAGGCACGGCGCCGGTCACTTTCGGCGGGCATGTGTTCGGCATCGAAAATCTGGTCCTCGACTGGTCCTGAGGAGGGACTTTCCATGAAAATCATCGTGCACAATGACAAATGCCAGGGCCATGCGCGTTGCTGGGCCATGGCGCCGAATATCTTCGAGCTGGACGATGAGGGCTATATCAAGCCCGGCGACATCGACGTGGCGGAGGCGGATGAGAAGCTTGCCTGGAAGGGTGCGAAATCCTGCCCGGAAAGGGCGCTGGAAATCGGCAAGTGAACCGGAGGCAGGGAAGGGGGCGCTCCTGCTGAGGCAGGGGGCGGTTCCGGCGACAGGACTGGGCTGCCGCGAGCCCCCCATCTCGCTCCAATGCCTTCGCGGGAGCGGGAAGGGGCTCCAGCTTATGTCCTGATCCACACGCCCTTGGTCTGCAAATAGGCGTCGATATGTTCGGCGCCGCCCTCCCGTCCGAAACCGCTCATCTTGTAGCCGCCAAAGGGGACGGACGGGTCCATCGCGAAATAATGGTTGACCCAGATCGACCCCGCCCGGATGCGCTTCACCGCCGTCATGGCCTTGCCGATGTCCTTCGTCCACACGCCGCCCGCCAGGCCGAAGCGCGTCGCATTGGCGCGAGCGATCACCTCGTCGAAATCGTCGAACGGCATGATGCAGGAGACAGGGCCGAAAATCTCCTCCCGCGCGATCCGCATCTCATCCTTCACATCGGCAAAGATGGTGGGCGCGACCCAATGGCCCTTGTCGAAGGCGCCGCCCGTCACGCGCTCGCCGCCCGTCACGAGCCGCGCGCCTTCCATCGGCCCCAGTTCGAGATAGGAGGAGACGCGGGCATATTGCCTGGCCGACACCAGCGGACCGATCTGGGTGTCGGTGTCGAGGCTGGGGCCGATCTTCAGAGCCTTCGCGAAGGCGGCGATGCGCTGGACCATGTCCTCATAGACAGGACGTTCCACGAACAGTCGCGTGCCGGCCGCACAGACCTGACCCGAATTGTTGAATACCCCCATCGCCGCTGCTGGCGTAGCCATGTCGAGATCGGCATCGGCGAAGATGATGTTGGGCGACTTGCCGCCCAGTTCCATCGTCACCTTTTTCACGGTCCCGGCGGAAGCGGCGATGATCCTCTGGCCGGTCTCGCAGGAGCCGGTGAAGGCGATCTTGTCCACATCGGGATGCGCGGACAGGGCGCCTCCGGTTTCGCCCGCGCCGGTCACGACATTGACGACGCCCGGCGGCACACCCGCCTCCAGGCACAGTTCCCCGAAGCGGAGCGGGCTGAGCGATGCATCTTCTGCGGGTTTCAGGACGATGGCGCAGCCGGTCGCGAGTACAGGCCCGACCTTCCACGCCGCGCTGAACAGCGGGCCGTTCCATGGGATGATCGCACCCACCACGCCCACCGGCTCGCGCAGCGTGTAGGACAGCAGGTCCACCGGGAAGCTGTTGGACAACGTCTCCCCATGGATCGCCGTTGCGGCCCCCGCAAAATGACGCAGCGAACGTTGCAGCATGCCCCGCAATCCACGAGCAGCCGTGATCGGGCGGCCCATTTCGATGCAGTCGAGCAAAGCGAGATCGTCGAACTCCGCATCCACCAGATCGGCCAGCTTCAACAGCACAGCCTGCCGCTCGGCCGGTTTGAAACGGCTCCATGGCCCTTCAAAGGCGGCGCGGGCGGCGCGGACGGCGCGGTCCACATCTTCCGCGCCCGCCAGCGCCAGTTCGGCCACCAGTTCGCCGGTCGATGGGCTGAAACTCTGGAACGTCTCGCCGGACAGGGCGTCGACAGGCCTGCCGTCGATCAGCAGCTTTTTGGGCTTGCCGTCGATGAAGGTGGGGCGGCGTGTCTCTATCATCGGATCATCCTCAAGCAATGGCTTCATGGGCGCGCCGCATCGAGGCGCGACCGAAGGCGAAAAGAAGCGCGGCGGGCAGCAGCACGCAGAACACGCTGATGACGAGCGACAGGCCGACCTTCATCTCGTCGCCCAGCAGCTTGTCGGTGACAAGGCCGATGAAGGCAGGCCCGCCCGCCATGGCGATCAGGCCGGACGCCAGCACATAGAGCGCCGACACGCGCCCGCGCAGATATTGCGGCGTCACCACCTGCACCGTGGCAGGCCCCATGCTGGAGGTGGAGAGGATCAGCGCCATGAAGCACCAGTAGCAGGCGACGGTCGTCCAGGGGCTGCTGACCAGAAAGGCGGCGATGCCGAAGGGCGCCGAGGCCAGCACCGTCAGCAGGCACCAGAACAGATGGGCGTCGCGCTTCCCCCGGCGATAGAGCCGGTCGACTGTCCAGCCATGCAGCGGGATCATCGCCGCCGCCCCGATCTGGGCGAGGCCGATGACCGGCCCGATCCGTCCCGGTTCCCAGCCATGAACCCGCGCAAGATAGACCGGCGTCCACAGCTGGAAACCGATGGTGGCGGCATAGGCCAGGCCGAAGCCGACAAAGGTCGCCAGATAGAGCGGCATATATTCGCGCATGAAGGCCCATGCCTCGCCATAGCCCGCGCCCGCGCTGATCGCCCTGCGCCGGGGCGGTTCGCGAAAGGCGAAGACCAGGAAGGCGAGCGCTATGCCGGGCGCGCCGGTCATGATGAACACCTGTTGCCAGGGTTGCAGCAACCCGAAGACCGGCCAATCGGCGGGGCCGGCCTTCATCGCGGCGGCGACGATCGGGCCGCCGAACAGGAACACGATGCCCGCGCCCATCACCCCGCCCATGATGAAGACGGACATGGCGAGCGAAACCTTGTGCGGCGGGAAGCTGTCCCCGACCACCGAATAGCTGCCGGTGCCGAAGCCCGACTCGCCCGCGCCGACGCCTGCCCGTGCCATGGCGAGCGCCGCGAAGCTGCCGGCAAGGCCGCAACTCGCCGCCGCGATACTCCACACCGTCACCGACAGATAAAGGACGACTCGGCGGCTGAAGCGGTCCAGCGCCATGCCCAGCGGAATCGCGCACAGACAGAAGAGAATGGCGAAGGCCGGTCCTTGCAACAGGCTGATCTGGAGGTCCGACAGGCCCAGGTCCTTTTTGATCGGCCCGACCATGAGGGCCATGATGTTTCGGTCGGTCAGTGATAATATGTACAGCAGGAACAGGATCGCCACGGTCAGCCAGCCCATCAGGGGCGAAGGATAGGCGGCCTGTTCGGGGAGAGGTGAGGCGATGTTGGCTTCGACATCTCCGTGCGCGCCGCCTGATCCTGACGATGACGCCATCGTCGCGGAAATCTGCGTCATGGTTGCGCTGCCCCGTCGCAAATGGCGCTGTCTGACTGACGATCATGCGGCAAGGCCACTCTCCCTATCTCTCGGCCCTGTAGCGCCCGGCACGGTCTGCCGGCGCACTGCCGCTCCAGCCATTATAACGCACATTTCTGCACAGTGGGTCAATATATGTTCGTGGCATGTGCGCGGAAACAGCGGACCGCCGGGGCGGCGCGGGGAAATTATGCCGGGGGATTCCGGTGAAGGGAGTGTGGAATATCTGCAATTAACTTTTCCCACTGGTGCAAAATTTATTGACATCGGCGTTGGCTGGGATAACTATAAAAGTGCACACGGGGATAATAATGATCGCGCCCGGTGACGTTGCCGGACAAAGATCGTGCAGGGAGAGGAAAAGGAAAGATGACGAAGGACAGGCTGTTCATATCGTCGCTGGCCGTCGGCGCCAGCATCATCGCAATGGCAGTGCCCGCCTGGGCGCAGGAAATGGCCGCGGCGGCGCCCGCGCAGGAAGATGCCGTGCCCCAGGCCGCGGCGCCGGCGAGCAATGCCGACATCGTCGTGACGGGGTCGCGCATCGTGCGCGACGGTTATACCGCGCCGACTCCGGTGACGGTCGCATCGACGGAGGAACTGGCCAAGACGACGCCCTCGGGCGTGGCCGACGCGCTCAACAAGCTGCCCCAGTTCAACAATTCGCTGAGCCCATCCAAGTCGGCGAATAATTTCTCCAACCTGCCGATCCACGGCAATGTTCTGAACCTGCGCGGCCTCGGCACGCCCAGCAACAATCCGAAGGGGCCGTTGCGTACGCTGATCCTGTTCGACGGGATGCGGGTTTCGCCCACCGAATATGTCGGCACCATCGATACCAACGTCCTGCCGCAACTGCTGATGCAGCGTGTCGACGTGGTGACGGGGGGCGCTTCGGCCCAATGGGGTTCCGATGCGGTCGCGGGTGTCGTCAACTTCATCCTCGACAAGAAGTTCACGGGCTTCAAGGGCGTGGCCCAGGCAGGCGTGGACCAGCGCGGCAATAACGGCAACCAGCGGCTGGGCGGCGCATTCGGCGCGGATTTCGCCGGCGGCCGCGGCCATGTCCTGCTGAGCGCGGAATATTCCAACAGCGACGGCATGTTGCGGCAGGACCGCGACTTCGCGACGCAGGGCTATAATTTCGTCGGCAGCGTGACATCCACCTGCGCTCTTTCCGCCAACGGCCAGTCGCGCACCTGCACGGCGGCGCCGGGCACGGTTGCCAATCCCTATGTGGTTGCGCCGGACATCCGCATCTCCGCCCTGGCCGCCAACGGCCGTATCGTGGGGTCCAGCGTGGCCGGCAATCCGTTCGTCGGACGGGTCATCAACAATGACGGCTCCACCCGCCCGTTCAACCTGGGGACCGTCGTCGGTACCACCGGCTTCCAGCAGGGCGGCGACGGCTACAAGATTCCCGACGACACCAATGCGATCTCGCCGCTCACCAACTATAACGGTTTCGGCCGGGTCAGCTACGACCTGACGGACGACATCAATTTCTTCGTCCAGGGGCTCTACGCCCGCAGCAAATATCATTATTTCACACAGGGCAATTCGCTGATTCCGGCGACGCAATCGGCGCGCATCTACAAGGGCAATCCCTATCTCTCCACTGCGCTCGACGGCGCGCTGACAGGCGCGAACGATTATTATGTCGTCGGTCAGCAGGATGCAGGCCAGCCCAAGCCGATCGCCTATGAAAAGACCGATTATTGGACGGCGACGACCGGCCTTGCGGGCAAGTTCGACGACTTCAACTGGCAGGTGACCTACAGCCACGGCGATTCGAAGCATTCGATGGACAATGTGGGGCTGTACGACAACCAGAAGCTCTATGCCGCGCTCGACGCCGTGCGCGATCCCTCGACCGGGCAGGTCACCTGCCGCGTGCTGCTGAACCCGACCTATGCCAGCCAATATGCCGGGTGCAAGCCGATCGACGTGATGCATGGCGATCCGTCGAAATCGACGCCGGAGGGCTACGCCTATGCGACCGGCACCTCCAGCTATCGGGCGCGCTTCAAGCAGGATGCGATCGCCGCCAATATCAGCGGCAGCCTGTTCGAACTGCCGGCAGGCCCGGTCGACATCGCGGTGGGCGTGGAATATCGGCGCCAGTCCCTGCGCCTAACCAGCAATGCCGATCCGTCGCTGCTGGACACGGATGCGGAGCGGGAAGCCTATTTCGCCGGCTTGCGCGGCGTCCCTCGGGCGGAATCGGCGACGGTTCCCTATCCCACCGGCTCGATCAACACGCTCTTCTATTGGCTGACCAATGTCGGATCGGCGGCGGGCAAGCTGAACGTCAAGGAAGCCTATGCCGAACTTGCGGTGCCGATCCTGAAGGACACGCCCTTCTTCCGCGAATTGAGCGTGAACGGCGCGATCCGTGTGACCGATTACTCCACCTCCGGCACGGTCAAGACCTGGAAGGTGGGCGGCACCTGGAAGCCAGTGGACGACCTGCTGCTGCGCGGCACCTATTCGCATGACATCCGCGCGCCCAATCTGTTCGAACTTTATGCCGGCGCGCAGAGCGGCATCGGCATCGTCAATGACGTCAGGAGTGCGGACGGGAGCTATGGCAGCGGCCAGAACGTCAATGCCAACACGGTGACGTCGGGCAATCCCAATCTGAAGCCGGAAGTGGCGGACACCTACACCTTCGGCGCGGTGTTCTCGCCCAGCTTCCTGCGCGGTTTCTCGGCCTCGATCGACTATTACAACATCAAGGTCGACAAGCTGATCGACTCCCTGTCGGCGCAGCAGATCCTGACCAACTGCCTCAATGCCGGCGGATCGGGCGTTGCGGAATGCAATCTGATCGAGCGCGCCAGCCCGACCAGCTTCCCGTCGCTGATTCGTCTGACCCCTGCGAACATCGCCTTCCTGAAGACGGCGGGCATCGATTTCGACTTCACCTATCGCACGGCGGTCGGCAATGGCGGGCTGGGCCTGCGGCTCTACCTCAACTATCTCGACAAGTTCGATGCCCAGCAATATGCGGGCGCGCCGATCGCCCATTATGCGGGCGTCAGCGTCGTCACCAGCAACCCGCAGGGTTTTCCGCGCTGGCGCGGCAACCTGACGGTGGACTATACCAATGGCCCCTTCGGCCTCACCATTGGCGAACAATATATCGGCAAGATGCGGCTCGATATTCCGGGCGGCGCGACGCCGATCCAGTTCGTCAATCCCAAGGTGAAGCCGGTCTGGTACACCGACCTGACGATGCGCTACACCATTCCGCATGGCGATGGCGGCAATTTCGAATTCTTCGCGACGGTCAACAACCTGTTCGACAAGAAGCCGCCGCTGATTCCCGGCACCGTGCCGGGCGTCAACCCGCCGACCAATATCGCGGTGTACGATATTGTCGGCCGCGCCTTCACGGCCGGCGTGCGCGTCAAATTCTGACCGGTTCCTCAGGGCGAGGGCGAGGGGCGGGAGCAGCGATGCTCCCGCCCTTTTCCATGGGCTAAGCGCCTGATCCGCGCCCATATGTGTGCGAAGAGCGGCAGGCTGCGTTGCATCCAGCCCGCGCAGGACGGTATGCTGCGCTGCGTCAATCGCCGGCTGGTTCCGGCCAATTGGGCATCGGGCTCGGTCGCCTGGCGCCCAACCCATGATGAGGGATGAGGGTCCGTGCATCCGGGGTTTCCCGGAATGGATTCCTGCGTCCTTTCATGATCGGTTGGCCGTCGGTCGAAAGCCGTTTGAAGAAGGAGAATAGTGATGCGGATCGTTATGACCGGCTCGGGCTATGTCGGCCTGGTATCCGGCGCGTGTCTCGCGGATTTCGGCCATGATGTCATCTGCGTGGACAAGGACGCGCGCAAGATCGAGTTGTTGCAGGGCGGCGGCGTTCCGATCTACGAGCCGGGCCTTGCCGATCTGATCGCGCGCAATGTGAAGGCGGGTCGCCTGACATTCACCACCGATCTTGCCGGATCGGTTAGCCAGGCCGATGTGGTGTTCATCGCCGTCGGCACCCCCGCGCGGCGAGGCGATGGGCATGCGGACCTGAGCTATGTCTATGCCGCCGCGCAGGAGATCGCTTCCAACCTGAGCGGGTTCACCGTCATCGTCACCAAGTCCACCGTTCCGGTCGGTACGGGGGACGAGGTCGACCGCATTGTCCGCGAAACCAATCCCGATGCGCAGTTCGCCGTCGCCTCCAACCCCGAATTCCTCCGCGAGGGTGCGGCGATCCAGGATTTCAAGCGCCCTGACCGCATCGTCGTCGGCATAGAGGATGAGCGCGCCCGCCCCGTGATGGAGGAGGTCTATCGCCCCCTCTACCTCAACCAGGCGCCGATCCAGTTCACCGGCCGCCGGACAAGCGAACTCATCAAATATGCCGCCAACGCCTTCCTGGCGATGAAGATCACCTATATCAACGAAATTGCCGAACTGTGCGAGAATGTCGGCGCGGACGTCCAGCAGGTGGCGCGCGGCATCGGTCTCGATAACCGGATCGGTTCGAAATTCCTTCATGCCGGGCCGGGCTATGGCGGCTCCTGCTTCCCGAAGGATACGCTGGCGCTGGTCAAGACGGCCGAAGACGCCGGCGCGCCGATCCGCCTGATCGAAACGACCGTGGCGATCAACGAAAGCCGCAAGCGGGCCATGGCGCGGAAGGTGGTCGCGGTCTGCAACGGGTCGGTGCGCGGCAAGACCATCGCCGTGCTGGGCTTGACCTTCAAGCCCAATACCGACGACATGCGCGATGCACCGTCGATCGCCATCATCCAGGCCCTGCAGGACGGAGGCGCGCAGGTGCGGGCCTATGATCCGGAGGGGATGGATGCCGCCCGTACGATGATGGCGAATGTCGAATTCTGCGATAATCCCTATGTCGCGGCGCAGGGGGCTGCGGCGGTCGTCATCGTCACGGAATGGGATGCGCTGCGGGCGCTCGATCTGCCGCGCCTCAAGGGCATCATGAGCGGCGACGGTCTGGTCGACCTGCGCAACATCTATCGTCCGGCCGATGCCGAGGCGGCCGGCTTCGCCTATGTCAGCGTCGGCCGCGGCGCCACGCCCGAGATAGAAGAGTTGGTTCAGGCGGCGGAATAAGCCGCGACCGAAATCCCTTCCCTCGCGGTAAGGGCTGGAACAGGCGCGCTCCCGGCCTTGTGTCGGGAGCGCTTTTCATTTCCGGCGTGGAAATCCCGGGTCATATCGATTCTGAAAACATGGCCAGGTTCAGCCAGTTTTCAGCATGTCCACCAACAACTCGTCGCAAATTCCGAAAGGATACGACGAGTCGTCGTTGACCCGAAGTTTTTGTTAACCTTCTTGGGGGACCCTATTGGGGTTAACTGCGGGGGTCGCAACCATGCCTGTCAAAATGACTGGCTCCATTTTTGGAGCCGGAATGCTTTGTATTTTCGCAGCGGGAGCCGCTACGATCATGACTGGGGGGTCGACATCGAATATGACGTCGACTGCAACCAGTACCAGTTCGCAGCTTCTTTCCGCCACGAACTCCACAACGATAACGTCGTCGACGATCAGCGGTTCCACGACGATGAACATTGTCTCTGATTTTTCCGATTTCGACTTCGCCAATGGGACGAAGCTGCCGGCAAAGGCGACGCTGTCGCTGGGCAATGCGAGCTTTCGTCCGGGCAGCAGCGTGGCCTATGTGCCGGTGACGCTGGATCGGCCGACGCCCAATACGGTGATCGCGCGGATCATCACGGTCAACGGATCGGGCACCTATCGCGCACTGTCGGGCTATAATTACCAGACGGTCGACACGGTGGTGATCTTCCGCCCCGGCGATCCGCTGGTGCAGACCGTCGCGGTGCCGATCATCGGCGCCACGGAAGGCCAGCAGTTCCAGGTCAAGCTGCGGGAGGCGCCCTGGGGCGGCCTTCAGGGTCAATCGACCGCGACGATCATGGCCAGCAGCACGGCCATCGCAACCGCTAGGGCGACGGGTATGTTTCGCGAGCCGCGAAGCTTCGCGGCGACCGGCACGCTTCAGTTCGAACTGCTCAAGGACACGCATAGGCGGTCCCCCGATGGCGGTTGGGACCGCTGGGCGACTTCGCTTGCCCATGGCCGGACGCAGATCGCCAATGGGGAAACCGGCCTCTATCTCGATTCCAGCATTTTCCCCGGCATCGAAGGGCCGGTCTATTGGGGGACGAACGGACTAGTCCTGCATACGCAAAAGCTGAAGACGCCGATCAGCTATGGCGGCCAGACATGGTATTATGGGTCGTCGGTGCTCGACGGGCGCAATTTCCTGGCGACGCAGATCGGCTATGGCCAATATGAATGGGAAGCCAAAATGCCCAGCCGGCGCGGGTCATGGCCTGCCTTCTGGCTGGTGTCGACCAGCGGCTGGCCGCCCGAGATCGATATTTATGAAGGGTTCGGCTATCAAAGCTATTGGGATTTCGACCGCCATGTCGCCCATACCCTGCATATCGGGGCCAACGGCACCCGTTACGATCAGCGGGGCGTCACGATCCAGACGCAGCAGGCCTATGGCCTCAGCGGCTATTCCCAGGGTTTCCATCGTTTCGCCGTGGACATCCAGCGCGATTACATCACCTGGTTCGTGGATGGGGTGGAAACCTATCAGTCGGTCAATCCCTTCCGGGGCTTCCGCTTCTATCCCATCATGGACGTCGCGGTGAAGACCGATGGCGCTTATGATGACGGGTCGGGCGACATGGTCGTCAAGAGCTTCAAAATCTACAGCGCGCCATAATGGCTCGCCCCGTAATAGCTGCGCGCGCCTCCTGCCAGGGCATAGAGGCGCGCCCAGCTCTTGACCCACTGTCCGGCGATGTCCACCCGACGCGCGCCGGGCAGCAACAGGGCCGCCAGTCCCGCGGTCCGCAGTCCCAATATCGCAATCGACCGGGCCAGCAGCTTCGCGCCGCCGATGCGGCCGGGCAGGGCCTTGCGCCGCGCCATGGTTTCAGTGCAGCCGATGCGCCACATGCGTTTCAGCACCCATGAAAGGCGCGCCCGCTCCGCCGGCACCCATTCGCTGACCCGTGCATCGGGCGACCAGCCGAAGCGGGCGCCTGCCTCATGCAGCCGGGCCAGGAAATCCAGATCCTCTCCGCCGCTGCGGTTGAAGCGCGGATCGAAGAAGGGCGCGCCGATCATTGCAAAGGCGCGCCGGCCGACCAGCAGGTTGTTGCTTGCCCAGAGCATGCCGGTCGCCCCCCATGGGCGTTCCTCCGCGCGGAAGACCAGCGTTTCGCGCGCCCATCGCGGCGGCTGCCCCACGAAGCAACTGCCCACCGGCCCGGCAACGACATCCGCGCCCACCTGCGCCTGACAGATCAGCAGCGCGTCCAGCCAGCCGGGTTGCGGCCACTCATCATCGTCGATCATCGCCAGGAAACGCATCGCCGGGTCGTCCAGAGCGGCGGCGGCGATGGCATTGCGAACTGCGCAGAGCCCCGGCTGCGTCACCGTCAGCAGCGTCACGGGCAGGCCATATCCCTCCGCCAGCAGGGACCGGACCACGGCTGCTCCCTCCTGCCGGACCGGATCATTGTCCGCCACCAGCACCATCACATCATGGCGGTCGGTTACGCCGGGCAGGGCCTCCAACAGGTGGCGGAGCTGTTCGGGCCGGCGGAAGGTGGGAATGGCGATCCAGACCGCGGGCATCAGGCGGCCGCCTCGACCACGGGCTTGCGGCTCCGTCCGCCGCGCTGGAGCCATTTGATGAAGCGGTGCCCGCGCACCTCCACCAGCGCATAGCTCGCCCAGCAGAGCAGCCAGGTCGCCACCAGCATGGCGAGGACGATCAGTCCGTCGAAGCCGGTGATTCCATGCCTGTGCGCCACGCCCATGCCGCGGGCGAACACGTCGCGCACCAGCGGATGCCAGAGATAGATGGAATAGCTGATCAGGCCCAGATGGAAGCTGACCGGATTGGCCATCACCGCCCGCGCCGCCGCGCCGTTATAATAGCAGCTCAGCACCAGCGCCGGCATCAGGCAGACCACCAGCAGATCGGCCTTTCCAGGCAGCAGCAGCGCGAGCGCGATGAGCCCGCAGATCATGGCGAATGCGCCCGTCCGGTCGATGAGCCGCCGGCACCACGCCTTCTCTGCGCAGCGATAGCTGAGAACGCCCAGCGAGAAACCGGCGAGGCAGCGCAGCAGCGTCAGCACGCTGTCGCTGTCATTGACGTCCAGCGGACCGCTGGAACCCCGGCCCGACAGCGCCACCAGGCCCAATATTCCGACGCACAGCAACCCCTGCACCCATGCCCATCGCGAGAAGGCGATGATGGCGATCAGCGGGTAGATGAGATAGGCCGCGACCTCCGTGCTGACGGACCAGCTGTTGCCCGCGATCGGCTCCGTTCCCCAACCCCAGCTCTGCACCATCAGCAGGTTGGTGAGGATGTTCGGCGCATCGAGCGCGATCGCCTGGCTGCCGGAGATGTTCAGGACGATGCGCGCCATGAACACCAGCGTCACGATCAGGTGCAGCGGCCATACGCGCGCCATGCGGTTGACGAGGAAGTCGACATAGCTCGCCCACCCCAGATGGTTCACCACCCGGTCGTGATAGCCGAAGGAGATGACGAAGCCGCTCAGGATGAAGAACAGGTCGACCGCCAGATAGGCGCGGGAAAAAAGCGGCAGGCGAAACGCCTCGAACGCCGGATTATGCGGGATGTGGTACAGCAGCACCGACACCGCCGCCACGCCGCGAAGGCCGGTCAGCGAGGAAATTCTCATGCGCCTGCGCTCCTCATGGCGGGGGCCGCGTCGAAGGCGGCGGCTATGGCGTCCCACAGCGGCTTGCGGCGCATCCCGCCGTCCAGAGGCAGGCCGCGCGACAACTGGCCGTCGGGCCACTTGTAATCCTTGAAACTGGACAGCCAGCTATAGCGGTCCGACAGCCCCCAGCAGAGCACCGAACGCATCGCCGGATTGTCCAGCGCCACGTCCAGAAAGGCCTTGGCGACGGAGGCGACCTCCTTGTCCCGCTTGTCCGGATTGGGTGGCCCACCCCGGTCCGCGACGTCGAATTCCGTGATGGAGAGGGCCAGCCCATAGCCGCTGAGCTGCTCCAGAAAGCGCGCGAACAGGGCCTGGTTGAAACCTTCCCTATAGGGCTTCAGATGCCCTTGTATGCCGACCGCGTCCACCGGCACGTTGCGCGCCATCAACCGGTCGAGCAGCTTCAGCAGAGCAGTGCGGCGGCGCTCGCAGCGGGGGGAGTCATGTTCTATCCCGAAATCGGTCAGGAACCGCATGGGCCGGGGATCGACTTCCCGCGCGTGGTGGAAGGCGATGTCGATATAATCCTCGCCCAGCGCATCCATCCACATGCTTTTGGCGCGCATGCCGTCGGCGCGGCCGTCATTGGGCTCGATGGCTTCGTTGACGACGTCCCATTCGCGGATTTTGCCTGCGTAACGGCGCATGGCGGTGTCGATATAGCTGGTCATCAGCGTTTCGCGTTCGGCACGGCCGGCGGCCTTCAACGCCGGTTCCAGCCAAGGCGGTTGCGCGGCGTACCAGACCAGCGCATGCCCCCTCGCGCGCATGCCATGCTGCTGTGCGAAGGCGATGATCTGGTCGGCGCCGCTGAAATCATATTTGCCGGGTTTCGGCTCGGTCGTGCCGCGCTTCAGTTCATATTCCTGGACCACCATGTCGCACTCCCGGGCGACGGCGGCGGTGAAATCGGGGTCTTCGCGCAACTGGCGCGACTTGATCGCCGCGCCGAAATAGCGGCCCGACTTGCGGGCATGGGCTGAAAGCCCTGCCGTGCCGCCGACCTGTGCGGCGCTCGGCTGGATGGGGGAGCAGGCGGAAAGCGCCGCCGCGCCCGCCAGGAATTCACGCCGCCTCACAGCCTCTGCCCCTTGCCGGCGAGCATGTGGGACAGGTCGATCCAGCGGTCGGAAATGCGGCGATAGACCGGGTCGGGCATCACGATCTGCAACAGCACGGTCGCCGCCAGGCGGGGACCGAAGGCGCCCCGGCAGACGGCCCCCAGATAGTAGCGCATCGCCTGCCGCCTGCTGGTCGGCCAGATGCTTTTCGCGGCGTGCCAGCCCATATAGGCGGAAAAGGCGCGCGGGCTGATATGGGGGCGCAGGTCCCGCAGCCAGGTCAGGCTGCCGATGCTGCCGCGCACCTGCGAAAGCCGGTCGTCGGCATCGCGGTCGGCCCATATGGTGCCGGGCCGTTCCGTCATCAGGAAGCGCGCCCCGGCCAGCGACAGGCGCAGGGCGAAGTCGGTATCGTCGCCGAATTTCACATCCTCGCGATAGCGCACCTTCTCCGCCAGCGTCCGGCTGAGGGCCATGCTGCTGGTCTGGATGAAGCCGCGATCGCACATCAGATAGCGGTCCATGGTTTCGCCATGGGCGATGGCGCGCGGCGGCTTGAGGAAATTGCGTCCTTCGCCACGGTCGGCCAGCACCTGGCCATAGGCGACGACATCCTCGCTCTCCTGCAACAGGGGCAGCAGGTCGGCAAGATGGTGCGGCAGGAACCGGTCGTCGCAGTCGAGAAAGGCGATATAGCGTCCGCGGGCATGGTCGATGCCCTTGTTCCTCGCGGCCGCCGCACCGCGATTTTCCTGCACGATGACCTTGAGACGCGGATCGTTGATCGCGCCCAGGGCAACTTCCGTCCCGTCCGTCGATCCGTCCACGACCACGATCACCTCGATGATCGCGACCGTCTGTTCAAGGGCGGACATGACGGCGGCCACCGCCGCGTCGCGCCGCTGATAGGTGGGGATCACCACGGAAAACAGCGGCGCGGCGGTGGCAGCCTTCAGGCTGGACGGAGGTTGCCAGGCGGTCATCACGAACCGGCTCCACTTGTGGCGGCCTCGGCCTTGCCGAAGCGCAGGACGAAGCCGTTGACCAGCGATCGGTAGAGCGGCTTGGGCAGATAGGATCGCAGCACCTGCCGGGCGATCACGCGGGGAGGAACGCCGCCCGCCACCATGCCCACCGCCAGATCCTTGATCGCCACCACCGGCCTGATCGGCGCCATATGATAGGCCAGCACGGTTGCGCGATAGCCCCGCCGCGCCCGGTTGGTGAGCATGTGGCCGCAGCGGTCGAGCCAGTCGAGCGAGGTTTCATAGCCCTTCACATAGGATGTCCGGCCCGCCTCCGTCGCGTCGAGCCAGATGGTCAGCGGCTGGTCGATCATCCGGAACCGGGCCCCCGCGCCCTGGAGCCGGACGCAGAAGTCGAGATCCTGTCCCTTCTTCAAAGCCGGGTCGAACAGCACATGCTGCGCCATGCCGGTCGGCACGACCATGGTGCTGGTCTGCATGAACTGATTGGCGCAGAACAGATATTCCCCGACATCCTCGCCCTCGCGAATGCCGCGGTCGGGCCTGATCCAGTAGCGGTCGACGCCCCGGTCCACCTTCATGCGGGAATAGAGCACCGTTCGCCCGTCATCTCCCGCCAGCGCCTTCGCCATGATGGAAAGCTTGCCGGGAAGGAACAGGTCGTCGGAGTCCAGAAAGGCGATATAGCGCCCGTCGGCCGCCATGATGCCGGCATTGCGCGCCGCGCCGCCGCCGGCGTTATCCTGCCGGATATAGCGGACGCGCGGATCGCCTATCGCGTCGATCACGGGGCCGGGATTGTCCCGCGAACCGTCGTCGATCACGACGATCTCGAAATCCTGCCAGTCCTGCGCCAGCACGGACCGGATGGTGTCGCCGACGATTTCCGCCCGGTTGTAGAGCGGGATGACGACGGAGAAAAAGGGTTGCTTGCCCAGCGCGGCATCGCTCATGCGCCATGCACCTTTCGATATTCTTCATAGTGGAATCCGGCGAGCCCGGCGATCTTGCCGGCCGCGCGATAAAGCTTGCCGAGCCGTTCGACCCGCTTGCCCCGGTCGAACGTCGCGACAGCGCCCAGCGATCCGACGAGGAATCCCGCGACGATGCGCGGCGCTTCGCCCAACAGGGCGCGCAGCCGGCCCCTGTGGAAACGCTCCACCATCATGTCGGTCATACCGACGCGATAGCCGCGCATCAGCAGCCATCGGGCGGTGACGCGGCTGGCGGGGATGAGTTCGGTCACGACCGCCTCCTCCGACCAGGCGAAGCGGAAGCCGGCGCGCTGCATGCGGGTGAACAGTTGCTTGTCCGACCCGCCGGTCAGCGCCATGCGCTCGTCAAAGGGGCGCTCCCCCATGGCGCGCAGGGCCGTGGCGGCGATCAGCACATTGGCGGTGCTGTCCACCAGCGCGACCGGGCCGGACTGCCCGCGTTGCTTGGGGGCGAGCAGGGGATGGCGCGCCGCCCAGGGAGCGATGGCGCTGTCCATCTCCCGCAGCACGGCGCCGCCGACCACGTCCGCCTCCCAGCGCTGCGCCGTATCGGCCATGGCGTCGATCCACCCGGGGGAGGCTGCCTCGTCATCGTCCAGCATGGCGACATGGGTCGCGCCGGGCCGCGCCAGCGCGGCGGCGACGAGCGCGTTGCGCACCAGCGGAATGCCGCGTTCCGCAACCAGCAGGGCTTCGATCGGCCAGCGATAGCCTTGGGAAGCGAGCTGCTCGACCACGGCGAGCCCTTCCTGATGGGCCGCGTCATTGTCGGCCACCAGCACTTCCAGATGGTGCCGCGTTTGTTGCGCAGCGAGAGATTCCAGGGTCCGGCGCAATCCCTGTGGCCGGTTGCAGGTGGCGATGCAGACGATGATATTAGCCATGGACGCTCTCCTGCTGGAGATGGTGGCGCCGGGTCCATTGCGGGCGCGGCTTGGCCTTGAAAGTGGCGTGGGCGGCCGCGATGGCCGCGAGGAAGATCACCCAGACCTGGCGATCCTTGTCGAAAAAGCTGGTTTCGAGCAGGTTCTGGTACATGACGAACACCCAGATGGCGAAGGCGGGCACCATCAGCGCCTGGTTCTCCCTGGTCGAGCCGGTCAGGAACCAATAGGCGGGCAAGGCAAGGAAGCTGACCAGCAGCATGATGAGGCCCAGCGGCCCGGTCGTCACCCAGATTTCCAGATAGCCGTCATGCGAATGGGCGGTCAGCATCTGGAATTGCTGGTTCAGATAGTCATGCGCGGGGCTGTTTACGCCCACCTGCCAGAAGCCGCCGAAGCCCGCGCCCAGATAGGGATGATCGGCCAGATAATCGAACACCACCCGCCAGATCGATACCCGCCCGGTGAAGCTGGTCGGATCGGCGAACAGCCGCTCGATGGTCGGTTGATAGGCGATGTAGAGCGCCAGGAAGCCCACCATGCCGAAACCCAGCATCAGCAGCAATATCGCGCGCTTCTGCGTGTTGTCGCTCAGCGCCCGATAGATGTTGCTGATCGCCAGCATGCCGACGCACAGCGCGAGCGAAGTCTTGCTCTTAGTCCCGATCACGAAGACGAACGCCATGACCGCGAACAGCGCATAATACCATTTGCGCCGGTCGATCCATGCATTGCCGCAGACGATGAAGGTCAACGCCATGACGGCCCCGGCGATATTCTTGTGGAAGAAGAAACCGCGCCATGCGCCGATCAGCGCCTTGTCGCTTTCGGTCGGTGGATGGACGGCGGCGGGTGTCAGCGGCAGCGACACCCAGCAGATGATCAGCGAGACGATCAGCGCCGCGCGCAGCGCGTCGAACAGCCGCTGCGGCCCTATCAGGGACAGCGCGCAGAAGGTGATGTAGATCACGATGAGCTGCTGCATCGCCCGCTTGAAGGACACGAACGGGTCCACGCCCCAGGTGCAGGAAATGAAGAACCAGACCAGCATGATCGCCAGCGGCCAGAAGGTGAATCTATATTGCAGCGGATGCTTGCGGATGATCTGCACGCCGGTCAGCAGCAGGGCGAAGCCGATGAACAGCATCTGCTTGAACAGGTCCGACCCGTCATTTTCCTGCGCCATCGCCACCAGCTCGTCCTGCGTGCGGGAGGCGAAGGGTTGCTGGCCGATGAAGACCATCATCAGGAAGACGAAATAGAAGATCTGGGTGATCCAGATCATGCGCATGCTCTGGCCGCCGCCCGTCTGTGCGGGGATGGCGGCGACACCGCCGCGATGCCAGCTTGTCGCCATGGTCAGGCGGCTCCCCGCTGATCGCGCCGCCATTTGCGGTCGAGTTGCCAGATGCCGAGCATCATGACGAGCTGCGACAGCACGACCCCGCCGATGGAGAAGACGGGCGCGGTGCCCAGCACCAGCAGCGTCACGGCGACCAGCCCGACGCCGCAGCTGCGCATGCTCTGCGCGGCGAGTGGGCGGAAGGCCTTGCGCGCCTGGGTCATCACGCTCATCGGCGTCTGCACGCACTGGACGAGGGAGAGGAGGGCGCACAGGCCCACCGCGACCATCACCAGCCGGTGGTCCAGCGTGGGCTTCAGGATCAGGCCTGGAAAGGCATAGAGGGCAATCGCCGCCACGGCGCAGGTCGCCAGCCACAGCATGACCAGCGCGGCCATGAAGACCCGTTCCGACCTGATCGCCGCGTCATGATCGCCGCGCGCCACGGCCCGGGTCATGCGGGGCCGCTCCAACTGTGTGAGGGCGGTGATGCAGACATTGACCGGGCGGAAGAACAGCATCCCCACGGCGATCGGCGCGAAGGCGGTCGGCCCGGCGAGCAGCGTCACGATATAGCTGTGCGAATTGGAGGTCGCCTCCGTCGACAGCACGCCGACCAGCGTCCAGGCCGACTGCTCCTTCCACACCGGGCGATAGGCGCCCATCGCGCGGGCGGGCGCCATGGCGAAGTGCCGCCGCAGATAGGCGAGACCGAAGGGGAGCAGTCCGACCAGGCTGGCCGCCACCAGCATGCCGCCGATGGCGGGCATGTCCGCGCCGGTCCGCATCGCGATCAGCAGTCCGGCGAGGATCGTCCCTGCATAGGCGAGGTCCGATCGTGCAGCCCTTGCCGGAGCATGATGCGCATAGGCATTGGAGCGCCCGAACCAGCGGATCAGCGACAGCATGCCCGCCATCCCGAACAGCAGGGCGGCGGCGGGAGAGGCGGTTGCCCAGGCGATGGCGGCGCAGATCAGTCCCTGGCTGGCCGCCAGCATCAGGTTGACCGGGAAGAAGAAGTCGAAGCTCCGGGCATCGGCATCGTCTCCCTGGTTCACCGCGATGGTGTAGGGCGTCGACACCAGCGCATTGGACAGGCCATAGCCGAACTGGATGATCACCAGCAGGAATGCCAGCGTGCCGATGGCCGCCGTTTCCAGATGGTGGATGGAAAAGAGCTGGACCAGCAGATGGCTGACCGAGACGATCGCCGACGACAGGCTCGCCAGCCCGAAGCGGCCGAACAGGCTGCCAAGGCGCCGGACGCGGCCCGTCGGAAGATTTTCAGCCACCTGGGCTTCAGCCATGGCGATGTTTCCAGATCAGCCAGAGGGCGTGCGGATTGGTGGTGATGTAGCGCCAGGCCAGTTCTTTGGGCCGCGTCGCCATGCGGTGCAGCCATTCGAAACCGGACTTCTGCATCCAGAGCGGCGCGCGCGGATAGTCGCCGGTGATATAGTTGAACAGGCCGCCGCAGGTGACGATCCAGCCGGCCTTGATCCGGTCGCGATTGCGCACGCAAAAGGCCTGCTCGCGCGGCTTGCCGGTGCCGACCCAGAGGACGTCGGGCGCGGCGGCATTGATCGCGTCGATCACCGCATCCTCTTCCTCCGGCTTCCAGAAGCCGTTGCGCCGTCCGGCGAGCTGAAGACCCGGCGCCAGCGCAAGGATCTCCTTCGCGCAGGCGGCGTTCACCTTCTCCTCGCCGCCGAGCAGATAATAGCTGACCTGAGCCTCCGCCGCCGGTTTCAGGCTGTCGATGAACATGTCCGTCGTGCTGGAGCGGTCCGCGATCTGCGGTCCGCCGAACCAGCGGGAGGCCGCGACGATGATCTGTCCGTCGGCATGGATCAGGTCCGCCTGCGCCAGATTGGCGCGGAAGTCCGGATCGGTGGCGTTCATCGACAGGCCCTGGCCGTTGGCGTCGAACACCAGCGACGGCTGCTGTTCCAGGCTACGGCGCAGGGGCGCTTCCACCAGCATCTTCGCGATCAGCGCATCCAGCGACAGGGTGGATACGGGCAGGCCGCCGACATGCGCGACGGGGGCTTCATTCCCTATGCCCGGACCGATTCCGGGAGAAGGAAGGGGCTGGGGACGCGCCAGCGCTTGTTCGGCGCTCATGCAATCACCGTCCCGGCGATCGGTACGCCATGCCGGTCCAGATCGTCGATGACCCGGCGCATGTCGGCAATGGCGGTATCGCCGCGCCGCGCGACGATCACGACGGCGTCGAAGCCCGCCAATATGCTGCCATAGGGCGTCTGGTCGCCCTTCCGCTCCGCAAGGTAGAACAGCATCGACGTGTCGCGCAGGCCCCAGCCATTGGCCGTTTCCGCCAGCGGGCCGCGCGTCACGAGGCTCGCCGCGCTGCCGGATGCGCGACCGGCGGTCATCAGCCACAGGCCCTCCACCGCCGTCCTGGCCGCGGGCAGCAGCGCGGCGCTGCCCATTAATTGTTCGGCCAGTCCTGCCTTGTTCGCGATGCGGAACAGCCGGTCGAGCGAAGGCCGGCCCATGTCGACGTCGATCAACATCGTCTGCCCGTCCATCTGGGCCAGCACGACGGCAAGGTTCGCCGCCATGATCGCAGCCTCGTCGCCTGCCTCTATGGCCAGCACCGCCAGCCGCAGGGCAGCGGGATCGCCCTCCTTGGCCGCGGCGCGCATCTTGGCGCGGATCGTCCGCACCTTGGCGGCATAGGCATTGGCGGGGTCGAAGGCCGCGACCACCAGCGGATCGACCCGCTGGTCGCCCTCCGGCAGCAGGGCGAAGCCGCCCTGCAAGGCCGCGAGCATGCCCGCATCCTCCGGGTTCAGCAGCCCCAGGTCAACCGCCGCGTCATGCAGCGCCAGCCCTTGGGATCGGGCATGCGCCTCGACCTTGTGCACATCGGCTTCGGCCAGGAAACCGTGCTCCACCGCCAGTCGGGCGAAATTATGGCTGTCGCGGGCGCGGGGACGCAGCGCGGCGCCGCCGCCTGCCCTGCCGCCCGAGGCCAGTTGATGCGGGGCGCCCGCCGTGGAACGCAGTCTCATGCGGCCTCCTGTTGCTTGAAGAACTTGGCCTGGCGCGCAGGGACCGGCACCAGTTCGGTGATGACATCGACCTCGGTGGCGCGGGCGACGCCGGCCGCGGAACGAACGCGGGGATGGACGATCTCCATCAGGATGACGGCAGCCACGCCGCCGACCAGGCCAAGCGCGATCCCGCCGATCAGCCACAGCATGATATTGGGCTTGGCAGGCAGCAGGGGCACGGTGGCCTCATCCAGCGGACTGGCATTGGGTTGGGATATCTGGCTCTTCAGCACCGCCTCGTTGAAGCGCTGCCGCACCGTGTCATAGGTCTGCCGCGCGGCATCCACGTCGCGCTGGAGGACCATGAGCTGATCCTGAACGTCCGACATGCGGATCATGCGATCCTCCTGCCCCGCCATGTTGGACTTGAGGTCGCCCTCCCGCCGGCTGGCCGCCACGCTGTTGGCGCTGACCGCGCCGGCCTGGCTGGCGCGCGCCGCCGCCAGCTTGGACTGGAGTTCGGACAGTTGGGCGGCCGCCGCCGCCATGGTCGGATGATTGGGGCCCAGGGTCTTTTGCAGTTCGGATACCCTGGCGGACTGCGCCGCCACCTGTTCCTGCAAATTCTGGACGATCAGCGATCCTTCGATGTCGGAAACGCTGCCCGCACCGGCCTTGGACCGTGCGGCCGCCGCTTCCGCCTGCGCCTGGGTAAGCTGATAGGACAGGTTCTTCAGCTTCTCCGCCTCAAGGTCCATGCGGTTGATGCCGATGATGTCGTGCGCCCGCTGGAAGTCCGACAGCTTCTTTTGCGCGATCTCATAGCGACGGCGCACTTCCTCCGTCTGCTCGTCGAACCATTTGGCCGATCCGCGCGCCGGGGAGGCGCGCAGTTCCACCTGTTCGCGCATGTAGATCCGGGCGATCAGGTTGGCGACCTTTGCGGCGACCTGCGGATCGGCGTCCAGATACTGGATCTGGAGCACGTTGCTCTGCCGGCCGGTGGTGATGGTCATGTTCTTCGCGACCGTGGCGGCTGCCGCCTGCACCCGTGCATCGGCGGGCATGTCCGTCGGCATCGCATTGACGAAGCCCGCTTCCCTTGCCACGGCGTTCATCACCTTGCCGCTGCGGATGATGTCCGTCTGCGTGCCCAGGATGGAATCCGTGTCGGGCTTGGGCCCCTGCGCCGTATTGGTGTCGGTCGGATCGGTCTGCGAAAGGTCGAGCAGCAGCGACGCCGTGCCCATATATTGCCGCGGTTGCAGAAAAGCGGTGATCGCGACGAGCAGGAACAATATGCCCCCGATCATCGCCGCCGTGCGCCAGCGCGCCTGAAGCGCGGCCAGCAAATCCATCGGGTTCATGGTCATAGCCCGTCCACTCCCTTGAGCAGCGCGCGCATCTCCTCCGCGGGCGATTGCACAGGCGGTGCGCTCTGCACCGGCTGCTTCGCCATCAGCAGCAGAAATTGCGGCGCCAGCGTATCCTCGAACATCCAGAGCTCGCCATTGGGCGTCGCCACCAGCGCGGGCTGCAGCCGCATCATCGCGTCGCGTGCCTGGCCTTCGTTCACCGACCCGCCACCCAGCACCTCATGGCCGAGCTTCACGAGCCGCTCATAGCTGATGGCGGACATTTGGGAGGCGACGACGGCGGCAAGAGCGATCATCCGCCGCGTGGAACCCGCTTCCCACAGGATGCGGCGGAACAGCGCATGGGTCTGGCCGCTCATTTCCTGCCAATCCTCCAGCGCGGAGAGCAGCCCCTGCTCGACATCGGACAGCAGCATCCGGTCGCGCGCGGCCGATTCCGTCACCAGCGCGGCCGACATGCCGAACAGCCGCGCATGATAGGGCGATCCCATGGCCGCGCTCGACAATGCGTCGAGCGCATCCTCGTCGATGGAAAGCCGGGCGTTGGAGGCGCAGGACAGCAGCAGCCGCTCCAGCTCCGGCTTGGGGATCGGCGCGACCCGCTGCGGCACCAGATGGCGGCGCAGCGAGGGGTGGGCGGCAATCAGCCCGTCAATGTCGCTGGCGATGCCGACCAGCACGACCTGTACCGGCGAGTGGATGTCGGTCAGCAGCTTCAGCAGCGTCGCGACGTCCTGCTTGGCCGTTTCCGACTGCACCCGGTCATATTCGTCGATGATGAGGATGGAACGCTCCCGCACTTCCTCCACCAGCAGGGCGGAGAGGCGGGACACGTCCAGCGGCTCGCTCATCATCTTGCGCGCCCGTTCCTGTCCCGCGCTGCTCATCGGCAATTCGGTCAGGAAGGGACGGAAGAGGGAGTCGAAATCCGCTTCGCCATTGGCGGATGCATAAAGCGCGACGCATCCCGCCTCGTCCGCCAGATCCCCGAACACGCGGGCGAGCGAGGTCTTGCCCGATCCGCGCGTGCCGAAGATCACGGCATGCTTGCGTTGCACGACGATCGCCTCGACCAGCTTTTCCAGTTCGCTGTTGCGCCCTGCCAGTCCATGGCGGTCGGTCACCGGCATGGCGGTGTTGAACGCCGCATAGATGCTGTCGCGGCGCAGGCTGATGGGTTTGATCGGCGCGGCCATGGCGCTCATGGAGAGCGGCCGGTGCGCCGCTTCCTCCGGCTGCGCTTCCGGCGCGTCATGCCGGAAGCCGGGCAGGGCGGGCACGTCCAGATGCAACGGCACGTCGTCGGGTATGACGCGCTCGTTGCGCTTTTCGCCGCTGCGCGTAAGGGACAGAAACCTGTCGAAAATACCGGATTTCTGGCTGGAGCGTGAGTGCGCGAAGCCTTGATCGAGTGTCGTCAAAACAGCTTCTCCCGGATGATGAGGACGTCTTCAGGCTTGACCGGATCGTCCAGCTTGGCCTGTATTTCCTTCCCCTCCCGCCGGACTTTTATCCTTTTGGTCGAACCCGCCAGCGTCGGTCCGCCCGCCAACGCCAATGCCTGCCGGAAGCTTTGCCCCGGCACATAGGAGAAGGCGCCGGGCTGCTGGACCTGGCCGTAGACATAGACTTTTTCCGCGGGCGGCACGAACAGCGTGTCGCCCGCCTTCAGCGGCCGCATCGCGCCCGCGCCCATATCGGCCAGCGAAATGCGTACTGGCCCGCTGCCGTCCGCAGGCGTCAGGATGACGGCATTGGCGCCGTCCTTGGTCGAACCGCCGGCCTTGGCGAGCATCGACGCCACCGTATAATCCCGGTCGAGCGGATAATTGCCCGCTTCCGGCACATTGCCGAGCACGGTGACGAACCGGCTGACATAATTGCTGACCTCCACGCTGACGGACGGCTTGGTCAGATAGCCGCCGCTGGCATAGCCGGCCGCAATGTCCTGCGCCAGTTGCGAGGTCGTCTTCCCCTTGGCGGAAACCGGCCCGACCAGCGCAAGCAGGACGGTGCCGTCCTCCTTGATGCGCGTGGTCGTCGACAGGTCGGGCTGTCCGAAGACGGAGATTTTCAGCTCGTCATTCGGACCGAGCTGATAGCCTGCGCTTGCCGCCTGCGCGGCAGTTGCAGTCGCCGCCGCGTTTCCGGCGGCGGTCTGGGCAGTCGCGGCCATCGGACCTGCAATGATGAGCAGGGTCGAGATGGATTTCAGGAGAGTATCGGCTTTCACAGCTCATGCTCCCAATATATTGAGGGTCTAGAAATGCAGGGCAGCGCCCAACGTTACTTGCGTGCCGCTATAGTTGGAGACGCTGGTGTCCGTTCTGCGGGTGTAATGCTGGGCATCCAGCGTAAGATCGAAACGATCCGAAAGTTTCCTGGTCAACAGCCCGCCAAAGCGACGATTGCGGTCGGCCGTTATCGAATAGGGACGAAGCGCCGCATCCTGACGGAACTTTCTGCGGTCCCATTCCGCATAAAGGCCGGCGGACGTCAGTTCGGAGATCGAAAATTCGCCCTGGATGCGGTAGCTGGTATCGATGGCGAAACCACTGGCGATCAGGCTGTCGTTAACGATGGCGCGCTCTGTCATGGCCGTCAGCTTCAGGCGCGGAATGGCTTGCGTCGACAGGCTGACTTTCCAGCCCAGCCCGTCATAGCCGCCCACCGCCGCGCTGTCGCTGCTGACGTCGAGCCAACGGACATCCGCGTCGATCTGCGTGATCGGCGTCACCGCGCGCTGGAACCGCAGCCCGTAGCTGTTGATGCGGTTCTCTATGCCCAGCGTGTCGCGTTTGCTGTTCACCCGCTCATAATAAACGGTCAGCGTGCCCAGGCTGGGCATGGCATAGCCGATCCCGCCCATGAACATATCGCTGGTCTGGTCGGCATAGTCGAACTGGTCGGCATTGCGCGTCCTGTCATGCTCATAGCTCGCCACAGGGAACAGCCCCGGGCGCTCGCAGGTGAAATCCGCGCCGACCGTGGCGAACTTCTGGAGGTTTTCGGTCGCGGAATTGATGTCGCCATAATCAGCGCGCTGTTGGCGATAGGAGGCGCGGGGGGTGATCAGGCAGGTCGCGCCGAAGCGGATATTGGCCTTCGCCTCCGTATCCAGACGCAACTTGCTCCGCTGTCCTTCGGAAATGAAACGGTCATAGCCGATCTTCCCCCGCAGCAGGATGTCGTGACGGCCCACCGGCATGCCATAGGTCGCCTCCAGAGAGGGCGTGACGATCAGGTCGTCGGTGGGGTTTTCGACGCGGTCGTCCACGCGATAGACGTTGTCGTCATAGAGTAGATCGAGGCCGGCCGTCAGATGAAGACCGTAATCCCTGATCCGCTTCTGCTCCATGGCATTGTTGATGCGCTTTGGCTCAGTCGTACCGTCATTATCCTGCGCCTGCGAAACTGTCGGCATGGCCGCGACCATTGCGGCACCACTTAGCGCTGCCGCAAAACAGGTGCGCGACCATGAAGTCTGTCGATCGCAGGGCGCAGAAATGCGGCCCCGCAATCGCGGATTATTATATTTGTTCAAAACCAATCGACCCTTATTGCATTGCAGCAATCAGGGCATGCTAGAAGTATTTCTACGTAAAACCACTGCCCGAAAAGCAGCTTGTCGCGTCAAAACAACGGCTCGGTTCATCGCAAACAGGGCGCGGCGGGACCAGTCCCGGCGCACCCTGCAGCTGTTAATCTGGGAGAAAGCTTGAGCCTTGCGAGTCCGGTCAGAAGATCAGCCAGGCGATGGCCGCGACCGCGCCGACAAAGGCCACGATGCCGGCCCAACGCGACAGGAGCTGTACGCCGCTTTCGGCGTGATCGGCAAACGTCATGCCGTCGATGCGAGCGGGAAGCTCACGGCGCACCTCCGCCGTTTCGATCAAAGAGGGTGCCGTCGCAACTGCTGCAAATTCTTCCGCCACGTCGATGTTCCCGCCGCCCGATTGGTGATGGCGTTAATATCCGATTTTGCGGTTAACAAATAGTTGGGAAGGAAGGCCTACTGACATCGATTCGTCGCATATGACCATGCGACGGCGCTCAATTCTTAATCTGGGATAAGATCTTTTGCGACGAAGCGTTTTCAGCAACATTTCGTCGCAAATATCATTTTCTCGGCGGAACCTTTTTCGCTTTCCCGCGTCTTGGCCGCTCCGCCGATTCGCGCTCCAGATTTGGCATTCGGCGGGCGCTAATAAGCGTTCTTGTGGACCAGCACGTTCAGCGTTCCGAACAGGATCGCAATGTCGCGGGTCAGGCTCCAGCCATGCAGATATTCCAGATCCGCCTCGACCCGGTTCAATATGTCGCGGCGCGTTTCCGTCGCACCCCGGAAGCCGCGGATCTGCGCCAGGCCGGTGATCCCCGGCTTCAGTGCATGGCGGTGCCAATATTGCCGGTCCACCTGCCAGAATAGCTGTTCCTCCGCCGTCGATCCCAGGGCGTGGGGGCGGGGGCCGACCAGGCTCATCTCTCCCAGCAATACGTTGATGAGCTGCGGCAGTTCATCGATGCTGGTCTTGCGGATGAATGCGCCGACGCGCGTGATGCGATTGTCGTCCCGCTGCGTCGAAGTCGCGCCCGCGCTGTCGCACTGCTCCACCTTCATGCTGCGGAATTTCAGGATATGGAACAGCATGTTGCCGCGTCCGATCCGTTCCTGCTTGAAGAAGACGGGGCCCGGGGAGTCCAGCTTGATGAGGATCGCCACCACCGCCATCAGCGGCGCGAGAAGGATCAGCACCGGTACGGTCAAAGCGATGTCCAGCAGGCGCTTCTTGGCTCGGTTGGCGAGGTTCAACGGCCCGCGCGACACCACCAGCGTGGGCGTGCCGCGGTAAGACTGGACCGCCAGCGGCGCCATCGGGTCCAGTTCGGGCACGATGATCTCGCCCAATATGTTGCCGCCTTTCAGCATCTGGGCCCAATCCGCCTTGCGTTCGGCTGGGCAGGAGATCACCGCGCGATCATAGTCGCGGAGCAGGGTGCCCAGGCGATGCAGCATATAGGGATCGTCCAGATCGGCCTTCAGCCCGATGGCCGCCGCATCGACGATCACCATGCCGCTGACGTCGTCGGGAATGGCGCCGTCATCGATGATCAGGAGCTGGGCGAACAGGCCGTCGGCAAAGTTGCGGCGCACCATATGCACGATCATCAGCCGCTGTAGGACGAGCAAGGTGCCGCTACACAAGATACCGGCCGAAATGCCAAGCCGCGACAATTGTCCTGTCGCCTTCAGCGAAAAGACAACCAGCAGGAAGATCAGCAATGTTCCTGCGAAAGCCATGGTGGCGCTGCGGCAGGACTGCGTCATGCGCATCAGGCAATGGGGATTATAGGCCTGGTTATGGAAAGCCAGGACCGCGTAAACGATCATGCCGCCCGCCAGCGGCTGCCACTGCCCGTCCGCCAGCCATTGCAGGCCGGCGGCGCGCAGCCCGAAGGCGAAGCCCGTGGCAAGCGCGGCCATATCGGCAACCAGCAGGAGCAGGCACAGCCAAAGCCGCGCATTCCGCTGCCCTGAGGCCGTAGCGGGCTGGCGACTGGGAACACCTTCGATCGCCAGATCAATTTTCGACATCTGCAACCCTTTTTATGTCTTGACGTCAAGCCGGGCACCGCCGCGCGGCAGTGTGTTAACCATCAGACATCCGCAGCGTTTTGATTTATGTTGCGCAGCAGCAGGGCATAAATGCCGTGGACTGACAATCGGGCTTGGGGTGCGCGGACCCGCTTTTCCGATGATCCGTTTGTCCTGGAAGATGCTCTGCCCCAGATTTGCGACGACCTGAAATGGCGAGCGTTGCCATGCGGCGCTTCCGGGGCGCGCAGAACGCCGCCCGATCCGAATCACCAGCAGGATCAGCCTATTATCCACCACCCCAGCAAAAACAGCGTGGCGAGCAGCGCGAAGGGGCCTGCCCAGCGCGACAGGCGCTGGATCGCGCCCTCCATCTGCTCTTGCGGAACATGCCACCATGAAGCGGGATTTCCATCCTCCCGGCTGTTCGTCTGCACAGGATCATGCTGAGGCGCGGCAGGAGCGGCTTTTGCGCCGCTGCCCTTGTCCTGTGGTTGGGGAGAAAGGTCGATCATGTCCGCAGTCCCAACCATCCCTGATGCGACCTGTCGACAGAATAGCCCGGCTGGCCGAAAAGGAAAGCGGATTCAGGCTTTTCGTTTCGGCAAAATCATCCGCGTCGGATCGTTCAACTGGACCCTTGGATGAAAGGGATGCGGCGATTATCCTGCTCCTCATGAAACAGGACCGACAGATCGATGCCGTCGACCGAAAGATCATCGCAGCCCTGCAGGAGGATGCGACGCTCAGCCATGCCGAGCTGGCGGAGCGGGTCGGGGCTTCCAGCGCTTCCTGCTGGCGTCGGATCAAGGCGCTGGAGGCTGCGGGCGTCCTCGCCGGGACGGTCAGGCTGGTCGATCCGGAAAGGGTCGGGCGGGGCGTCAACGTCCTTTGCAACATCCGCATGCGAAGCCACGCGCAGGAGGCCCGCCGCGCCTTCGAGCAGTTTGTCGAGGGTCGCCCGGAAATCGTCGAATGCTTTTCGATGTCGGGGGAATGGGACTATCTGATGCGCATCGTGGTCGCGGATGTCGCGGACTATAATCGCTTCCTGATGATGACCCTTTTGGGGCATCCCTCGGTCGCCGGTGCTGCGTCGCACTTCGCCCTGTCCATGACGAAGTTCACCACCGCCCTGCCGGTCTGACCTTGAGGGCGACGGGAGAAGCCGTGCGGCGATGCATCAAGGGTGGGGAGGATCTGGTGGACGCAGTTTTTTGGTGGACGCACTAGGGCTCGAACCTAGGACCCGCTGATTAAGAGTCAGCTGCTCTACCAACTGAGCTATGCGTCCACGCCCGCTTTCGGCTTGCGCCTCGATCGCCAGGAATTTGGTGGACGCACTAGGGCTCGAACCTAGGACCCGCTGATTAAGAGTCAGCTGCTCTACCAACTGAGCTATGCGTCCACATCCGCTTTCGGCTAGTCCCGGATGGGCCGTCGCTTTGGCGTGGGCGGGCTGTTAGCAGCCGCATCGGACTTTGCAAACAGGAAATCGCGTCTGCCGGCAAATTTTTGCGCTCAGGCCTGTTTCATCCCCAGTTTCCCGGCCTGCTGCGCCGCCGGCCCGAACGCTCAATGGCCATGATGATTCCGACGCACAGCATGACCGTCAGCATGGACGACCCGCCATAGGACATGAAGGGCAGGGGAATGCCGACCACCGGCGCCAGTCCCATGACCATCATCAGGTTGATCGCGACATAGAAGAAGATCGTCGTGGTCAGCCCCGCCGCCACCAGCCGCGCATATTTGTCCTGCGCGCGGAGAGACACGCCGATGCCCCAGCGGAACAGCAGCATGAAGGCCCCGATCAGCAGCACGCCGCCCATCAGCCCCCATTCCTCCGCCATGGTGGCGAAGACGAAATCGGTATGCCCCTCCGGCAGATAGTCCAGATGGCTCTGCGTCCCCTTGAGGAATCCCTTGCCGAAAATGCCTCCGGACCCGATGGCGATCTTCGATTGGCTGATATGATAGCCGGCGCCCAGCGGATCGCTTTCCGGGTCCAGGAAGATGAGGACGCGGTTCTTCTGATAATCGTGCAGGAAGCTGAAGGCGATGGGCACGATGGCGGCCAGCGTCAGTCCCGATCCCACGAACAGCCGCAGCGGCAGACCGGCGAGGAACATCACCGTCACCCCGCCCGCGGCGATCATGGTCGCGGTGCCGAGGTCGGGCTGCACCAGCACCAGCGCCCAGGGAATGCCGATCAGCACCAGCGCCGGCCAGATCGCGTTCCAGCGCCTGATCTCCCCCACCGGAAGCAGCGCGTAGAAGCGCGCGACCGCCAGCACGATCACCGGCTTCATGAACTCGGAAGGCTGCAACTGCATGAAGCCCAGGTTGATCCATCGCTGGCTGCCACCCGCCACCCCGCCGATCAGTTCGACCAGGAACAGAGCGGTCAGCACGACGCCATAGGCCGGGAAGGCAAGGCGCGCGAAGGTCTCCAGCGGTATCCGGCTCAGCACCAGCGCCATGCCCGAAAAGATTACGAAGCGAACGCCCTGGTTGATCGCCCAGGGGGTGATGCTGCCGCCGGCGGCGCTGTAGAGCACCAAGGTCCCGAACCCGGCGATGGCGAGCAATATGCCCAGCACGCGCCAGGGGAATTCGGTCAGGGGTTCGGGAACGATGCTCATGGCGCGCTGTCCGCCGGGGGCGGGGCGTCGTCCGCTTCGGCAGCCGGTGCCGGAGGCGGGGCGGCGGTCGCGGTCGCGCCATTGCCGGCGGATGCGTTCATCGCATTGGCCGCTTCGGGAAGAGGCGCCTCGCCCTTCTCGATCGCCTTCGCCAGCCTGTAGGCCGCCATCTGCCGCGCCAGCCGTTCGGCCGGCGGACCGCCCCAGTCCTTTTCGATGGTCTCCAGCTTCTCGATCGCCTTCGCCTGGTCGAACAGGAAAGTCATGGTGTCCGCCGCGATCATGGGCGCGTCCTCGATGCGGTTGACGTGGCCGCCATGCTCGATGATGCAGGCAATGGCATAGCGGGGATTGTCGAACGGCGCGAAGCCCTGGAACAGCGCATGGTCGCGCAGCTTGAACGGCAGCGATGCGTTGCTGCGCACGCCGCCCCCGCGTTCGGCCATGGTGATACGGCGGACCTGCGCCGTGCCGGTCTTGCCGGCCATCATCACGCCGGGCAGCGGGATGCGGGCCGCGCCGCCCGTGCCGCCGCCGTTCACCACCGCGCTCATCGCGTCGCGGATGGTCACCAGATGCTCCTCATTCACCCCCACGGACGCAGGCGTGGGCCGCTGCGCGCCGAAGATGAAGTTGGGCATCAACTGCCGGCCCGTCGCCAGCCGCGCCGCCATTACAGCCATCTGCAACGGGTTGATGAGCATATAGCCCTGGCCGATGGTCGCGTTGACCGTGTCGTAGACCTGCCATTTCTGGTTGTATTTCTTGAGCTTCCACGCCGGATCGGGAACGGTGCCGAAACTCTGGCTGGGGAAGGGAAGGGCGAATTTCTGCCCCATGCCCACGCGCCGCGCCATGCTGGCGATCCGGTCCATGCCGATCCGCTGCGCCATCTGGTAGAAGTAGATGTCGCAGCTTTGGGCGATGGCGCCCCGCATGTTGAGCCCGCCATGGCCCCGCCGTTTATGGCAGTGGAACAGCGTGTTGCCGACCCGGATCGCACCCGCGCAGTTCACCGTCTCCATGGGTGAAACTCCCGCCTCCAGCAGCGCGAGCGCCACCATCGGCTTCACCGTCGATCCCGGCGGGTACAGCCCCTGCAACGTCTTGTTGCGCAACGGGACATGGTCGTCCTTCGACAGCATGTCCCATTCCAGATGGCTGATGCCATCGGAAAAGCTGTTCGGATCGAAACTAGGCATGGACGCCATGGCCAACACGTCGCCATTATGGCAGTCGATCACCACCACCGACCCGCTCTGCGTCGCCAGCCGCCGCCCGGCATATTCCTGGAGGCCCGCGTCGATGGTCAGCTTGATCGCGTTGCCCGGCGTGTCGGGCCGGGTGGTGAGTTCCCGCACGATCTTGCCCCGCGCCGTCACCTCCACCCGTTTCGCGCCGGGCTTGCCCGTCAGTTCCTTGTCGAAAGACCGCTCCAGCCCATCCTTGCCGACCTTGAAGCCGGGCGTGATCAGCAGCGGGTCCTTGCGCTCCTCATAGTCCTTGGCCGAAGCTGCGCCGACATAGCCGAGCAGGTGCCCGACGGTCGCACCTGCCGGATAATTGCGGGAAAAGCCCTGGCTCGGGGCCACGCCCGGCAGGTCGGGCAGCCGGACGCTGACCGCCGCGAACTGATCGTAGGTCAACTTTTCCGCCACCTGCACCGGGCGGAAACCTGCCGACTTGTCCAGTTCCTCCTTGATCCGATCCACTTCGTCATCGCTGAGCGCCAGCAGATGGGCGAGGCTGCGGATGGTGTTCTCCGCGTCCGTCGCCCGCTCCGGGATCAGGTCGACGCGGAAGTCCGTGCGATTGTTCGCCAGCGGCCGTCCGTTGCGGTCGATGATCCACCCGCGCCGCGGCGGAATCAGCGTCAGGTTGACGCGATTGCTTTCCGACAGCAGATTATATTTCTCATTCTCGGCGACGCTGATCCAGCCCATGCGCCCGACCAGCAGCGCCCCGATCGCCCCTTGCAGGCCCCCCACCACCATCGCCCGGCGCGTGAAGGTGAAGGACAGGGAGGCTTCGGTGACGGTCTTCTTCTTGAGCAGGGGCAGCTTCATGCCATCACGCGCCAACGGTCGATCCGGGCGCATTGCCGGACGACAAAGGGAAAGAGCAGGACCGTCCAGAGAATTTGCGGCGCGACCAACAGCAGCTTGATGTCTCCTCCGCCGGTGATCCGCGCGAAGAAAACGCCGCCGGCGATGCAGAAGATAATCGCGAAGGAGGCGATTAACCAGTCCTGCCGATAGCTGCGCCAGACCATGCGATGTTCGATGGCGTCTATGCCGATCAGCGTGACGGTCCACAGGCACATGGCCGATCCGATGGGTTGGCCGCTGGCGATGTCGTCGAACAGGCCGAGCGGCACGCCGATCCAGGTGCGCCATAATTCGGGGCGCAGCAGCCGCCAGGACAGAAGCAGCAACAGGCCGAAGGGCGGCATGACCGGCGATTGCGCGATCACCGGCAGCGTCGTCACCAGAGATCCCAGCATCACCGTGATGACCGGGGTTCCCGCCAGCCGAAATCGCGAAGGATGACGGCCAAGGCGCGGCACATGCTGCAAATGGGGATCGATCATGGCGTGACCGAATTCTGCGCGGCGCCCGGTTCGACAGGAGCCGGCGGGCCATTGCCCTCCGGCCGGGTCACAGCCTCCTCGAAGGAGCGCTCCACCACAACCGCATCCACTCTGGAGGGGTTGGCGAGCGGCACGCCATAGGCGATCTCGCCCGCGATGCGCACGATCACCGCCACGGGAATATTGGGTTGATAGACCCCGCCGACGCCGGAGGTGACGAGCAGGTCGCCCGGCTTGAACGGATTACGCCCGGCCGCCAGCGCGCGGACCTCCAGCGTGCCGTCGCCAAGTCCCGTCGAAATCGCGGGTACGCTGTCATTGGCCCGCCGCACCGGCACGATATTGCTGGTGTCGGTCAGCAGCAGCACTTCGGCCGTGTTGGGCGTGGTGGTATGGATGCGCCCGATCAGCCCTTCCGGCGCGCGCACCGGCATGCCCGGGCGCACGCCCTGCCAGCGTCCCGCGTTCAGTCGCGCCAGCCGACGCGTGCTGGTGGAGGAGGACGCGATCAGCCGCGCGGTCAGCAATTCGCTGCCGTCATCCTCGACCAGCTTCAGCAGCTTCTTGAGGCGCAGATTTTCCTGCGCCACCGCCTTCGCCTCTATGATGCGGTTGCGGTCGGCCTCCACCTGCCGCCGCAGCGCGACGTTCTGGGAACCGGCACGCCAGTAGCTCGCCAGCACTTCGTCGATGGAGGCGACGCCGCTCACCATATTCTTGAGCGTCACCGACGCGGGGCGCGTAATCTCCGCCGTCGCGATGCGGATCGCGGCGAAGCCGGTGGGATCGAAAATGGCGACGACCACCAGAAGCAGGCCCACGGCGGCGCCCGTCATCGCCACGACATAGCTGGCGAAGAGGCTATATTGCGCCTTCCGGTTATGCCCGGGGCGTCGGCTGGGTGGCCGCGCCATCTTGTCCCCTTAAGCGGTTTGCAGCACGCCCCGGAAGATCGGATCCTCCATTGCGCGGCCGGTGCCGATCGCAACGCAGGTCAACGGATCTTCAGCGATGGTGACGGGCAGGCCGGTCTCGTCGCGCAGCTCGTCGTCCAGCCCCTTGAGCAGCGCGCCGCCGCCGGTCAGAACGATGCCCTGGTCGACAATGTCCGCCGCCAGTTCCGGCGCGGTATTCTCCAGCGCGATGCGCACGCCCTCGACAATGGTGCTGATCGGCTCCGCCAGCGCGTCGGCAATCTGGCCCTGGTTGATCGAGATTTCCTTGGGAACCCCGTTCACCAGGTCGCGGCCCTTGATATGGATCGTCTCGCCCACGCCGTCTTCGGGCGGTTGGGCGACGCCGAACTGCTTCTTGATCCGCTCGGCGGTCGCTTCACCGATGAGCAGATTATGATGACGGCGCACGAAGGAGACGATCGCCTCGTCCATCTTGTCGCCGCCGACGCGAACCGAAGTGGTGTAGGCCAGACCGCGCAGCGACAGCACCGCGACCTCGGTCGTGCCGCCGCCGATGTCGACCACCATCGAACCGATGGGCTCCGTCACCGGCATGTCGGCGCCGATGGCGGCCGCCATGGGTTCCTCGATCAGGAAGACCTGGGATGCGCCGGCATTGCTCGCCGCATCGCGAATCGCGCGGCGCTCGACGCTGGTCGAACCCGAAGGCACGCAGATCACGATCTCCGGGAAGCGCCACGGCCGCGACTTGCCGCCGTGCACCTTGGTGATGAAATGCTTGATCATCTGCTCCGCCACGTCGATGTCCGCGATCACGCCGTCCCGCAGCGGACGGATCGCCTCGATCGAATCGGGGGTCTTGCCCATCATCAGCTTGGCGTCGTCGCCGACCGCCTTCACCCGCTTCACGCCGTTCAGCGTCTCGACCGCCACCACGGACGGTTCGTTGAGCACGATGCCGCGCCCCCGCACATAGACCACGGTGTTGGCCGTGCCGAGGTCGATGGCCATGTCCTGGGAGGAGAGTTTGAAGAGACGCGAGAAGATCGACATGCCTGTTCCTGTTCAGCCCGCATGCCCCGGCGAAGCGAACCGGGACAGTCGGAAAGTTCGCCCCACGTTCCACCCGCCCCCTGGATGTCAATTTTTATAAGGCTTGTGTCTCGCGGAAAGCGCTCGCTTGGGCTAGTCACTAATCAATGTCAATACGCCGTCTGCCCGAACATCTGGTCAATCGCATCGCCGCGGGCGAAGTGGTCGAAAGGCCCGCCAGCGCGCTCAAGGAAATCGTGGAAAATGCGCTGGATGCCGGATCTCTCCGGATCGCCATCCGCATCTCCAATGGCGGGCTCGACCGGATGGAGGTGAGCGACGACGGCTGCGGCATGACCCGGGATGATATGGCGCTGGCGCTGGAACGCCACGCCACGTCCAAACTGCCCGACGACGCCATCGAAAATGTCGCGACGCTGGGTTTCCGGGGCGAAGCGCTGCCCTCCATCGCCAGCGTCGCGCGTCTTTCCATCGACAGCCGGCCGCAGGGGCAGGACGGTTGGAACCGAACAGTCGACAATGGCGTGGTGGTGAGCGAAGGCCCCGCCGCGCTGCCCCCCGGCACGCGCGTCACGGTCGAACAGCTTTTCGCCCGCGTCCCCGCCCGTCGCAAGTTCCTGCGCTCCGCCAAGGCGGAATATGCCGCCTGCCTCGATGTCATCCGTCGCCTTGCCATGGCGCATCCGTCCGTGGCCTTCAGCATGGAGCATGACGGTCGGCGCGTGCTGGGCGTGCAGGCGGGGGAGGCGCGGGAGGATCGCGTCGCCGCGCTCACCGACCGGGCGCTGGCCGACAATCATGTCATCGTGGCGCTGGAAAGAGAGGGGGTGCGCCTGTCTGGCGTGGCCTCGCTGCCGACCTATAATCGGGGGGTGGGCGATCATCAGTTCCTGTTCGTGAACGGCCGTCCGGTGCGCGACCGGCTGCTGGTCGGGGCGGTGAGGGGCGCCTATGCCGACATGCTGGCGCGGGATCGGCATCCGGTGGTGGCGCTGTTCCTTGACGTTCCGCCGCTGGAGGTGGATGTCAACGTCCATCCCGCCAAGACGGAGGTCCGCTTTCGCGATCCGGCGCTGATCCGGGGCATGATCGTCTCCGGTCTGCGCCGCGCGCTGGATGCGGAGGGTTTCCGCGCTGTCCAGCATGCCGACCCCGCCGGCCTTTCGGCGTGGAAGCCCGAACCGGTTTCCCCCACGCCGATCGGCGCCATGCCGATATTCGAAGCCGCCGGCGCGTCCGTTCCGGCCTATTCTGTGGCCGAGCGCCGTCCCGGCTTCCTGACGCCCCCGCCGCAGGCCCGCGCCGAACCTGCCGCCGCACCCGCGCCTGAAGGAACCAGCTTCCCGCTGGGCGTCGCCCGTGGGCAGGTCGCCCGCACCTATATCGTCGCGGAAGCAGAGGATGGGCTGGTCATCGTCGACCAGCATGCCGCGCACGAACGGCTGACCCTCGAACGCATGCGCCGCGCCATGGAAGGGCAGGGCGTCGCCGCCCAAACGCTGTTGCTGCCCGAAGTGGTCGAACTGGACGAGCCCGCCTGCGACCGGCTGGAGGCGCGGATCGAGGAACTGAAGGAATTCGGGCTGGAACTGGAGCGCTTCGGTCCCGCCGCCATGCTGGTGCGCGCAACGCCCGCGATGCTGGGGCAGGGAGATGTGCAGGGACTGGTGTCCGATCTGGCCGACGATCTCGCCGCCTATGACAGTGCGCTCTCCCTGAAGGAACGGCTGGATCTGGTAGCTGCCACCATGGCGTGTCATGGCTCCGTCCGCGCCGGGCGGGTGCTGAGCGTCACGGAGATGAACGCCCTGCTCCGCGAGATGGAGATCACCCCCCGCAGCGGCCAATGCAATCATGGCCGCCCGACCTGGGTGAAGCTGGGCCATGGCGACATAGAAAAGCTGTTCGGGAGGAAATAGGATGACGGGGATCGACCATTCAGCGCAATGCGTGCGCGCGATAAATCCGGTCCGGACGCCATCCCATCGCCTGTGAAGGAAGCACCGATGAAGCGGCTTCTCCTCCTTCTTGCCCTCGCCCCGCTACACGCCCAAGCCGCGGCTGATCCCTGCGCCGGTGCGCCATCCCTGCCCGAACCCTGGACAAGCTGGACCCAGAGCGGCACCGTGACCGCGGGCGCGACGGCATCCACCGCGCCGCGCATCATCCTGGGCAAGCCTGTCGTCGCAGAGTTGCGACCCGGTCCGCAGGTTCAGTTCATCGTCCCGCCCGGCAAGTCCCTTCCGAAAAGCCATGCGGGCCTCTTCACCCTGGCCGTGAAGGATACGGCGCGCATCGGCATCGCTCTGTCGGAAGGCGCCTGGGTGGACGCCGCCACCGGCACGACCGCGCTGACCTCCGTCGCCCATGAGCATGGGCCGTCCTGTTCCGGCATCCGCAAGATCCTGTGGTTCGACCTGTCGCCGGGCCTTCACACCATCCAGATCGCCAGCGCCTTAAAGCCTTCGATCCGCATCATGGCCGCCGACGCCCGCGCCAACCAGCCCCGTTGACTCAAGCCGGGCGCGTCCGGAACATGGCGATGGGCTTCATCGACAGCACCGGTTCGTCGCGTTGGTTGAAGAGCGTGATGTGGGTCTTCACGATCCCCATTTCGGGGCGGCTGCGCGACGCCTTGACCTCTATCACCTCGGAAACGCCGCGCAGCGTGTCGCCCGGACGAACCGGCTGCAACCAGCGCAGTTCATCCACGCCCATCGCACCCAGGCTGGCGGCCTGAATGCCCGGATTGCGCTGCCATTCCGCCACCATCATCTTCATCGACAGAGCCGTGGTATGCCACCCGCTGGAGGCCAGGCTGCCGAAATGCGTGCCCGCCGCGGCCTCGTCGGACAGATGGAAGGGCTGAGGGTCGAATTCGCTGGCAAAGGCGACGATCTCCTCCCGGCTGATGGTGAGCGGACCGAATTCGTTCCTGTCACCTACCTGCACATCTTCGAAATAGACGATCTCGCTCATACCCGTTTCCTTCCGCAACGGGTGAAGGAGTAGTTTCCGTTTACGCGAACGTCAATGCCTGACAAGACCTGCCAATGTGGCGGAATTGCCGTCGCCCGGGCGGGGCGCGATTCCCAGCAGCGTTGCGAGCAGCGGATAGATGTCGACATTGTCGAAACCCGAAGGTGGCGTGAACCCTCTGTCGAAAGCCGGGCCATTGGCGATGAACAGGGCCTGCATTTCCGGCGCCTGATTGTCCCAGCCATGATCGCCGCCGACGAACGGTTTGACGGGACCGCTCGGCTGTATCATCCAGCCGGTTTCGGCAAGGCAGAAATAAGGCGGGATGCGCGGATGCGCGCCATAATGGAAACGCGCTGGGATCGCGCTTTTCCGCCAGCATTGCATATGCGCATGGGGCTTCAGCAGGTCCGTCTCCAGCGCCGCTTCATGCCCCGGTTGCGCAGCCAGGCTGGCATAAGGTCCGCTTTCGACGATGCGGTAGTCAGCCGGGTCCGCCACCTTGTCCAGCGCGACCACCCGCTCGCTCGATTTCTGCGCCATGCCATGGTCGGACAGGATCACGAGATTGGCCGGCTGGCCCATGGCCTCCAACCCGTCGACCAGCATGCCGATCTCGCCATCGATCTCCGCCGCCGCCTGCGTCGTCTCGGCCGCTTCCGGTCCGGCTGCATGGCCCGCCGTGTCCACCGCATCGAAATAGAGCGTCAGGAAGCGCGGGCGGATCGCCGCCGGCCGCCGCAACAGGTCCAGCACGCCGTTCACCCGCTGCGTCCCCGAAATCTCCTGGTTGAACTGTGCCCAGTCGCCCGGCCGGGTGCCGCCGCTGATCCTGTGCGGCCACTCCGCCGCTTCCGTCCCGCCCCAGGCCACGTTGGACCCGGGCCAGAACAATGTCCCCGTCCGTACGCCGGCCTTCTCCGCCGTCACCCAGATCGGCTCGGCCCCGTTCCACCAGAAGGGATCGTCGGTCGCCATGGTGAAGGTCTCACCGGGGCGCGCCGTATCCTCCATCCTGTTGGCGACGATGCCGCTGCGGTCGGGACGCTGGCCGGTCACTATGGCCCAATGATTGGGGAAGGTCTTGGTGGGGAAGGAGGGGCGCATCGCTGCCTCGACCCCGCTCGCGGCCAGCGCGGATAAATGCGGCGTCACGCCTCGTTTCAGATAATCCGGGCGGAAGCCGTCGATGGATATCAATATCGTGACCGGTTCGCGCCGCTCGGCCGGTGCGGAACTGGACACCGGCCGCTCGTCCGGTCGCGCGCAGCCGCCGAGCACCTGAAGAAGGAGAAGGCCGGCGAAGGAAAAGCGGCGGAAAAACATGCCCCTGCCTTAGCAGAAGGACCATGACGGTAAAGTGACGAGCGCCCTATGCCCCGCTCACATAGGGCATCATCGCCATCCAGGCGTTCCGCTTCGCCTCCCGCGACATGCTGGCGAAAGCGCCGCTGGAGGAGGGGAGGTCGATCAGAGCCAGTCCCGGCCGCGCCCCGATCTGGCGCCGCCCATGCAGCGCGGCGGTCTTGCCGTTGAAGGCCACAGCCTCCAGCGCGGGAAGCCGATCCACGAAGGCCGACAGGTCGCGCAACTCCGCGCCCCGGATCGCGCTGTCCAGGCTGCCCTCCCGATCGGCGCTTTCGATCACGTCCCAAAGGCCCACTGCCCTTGCCTTCAGCCGCTTCAACCGCATCGCATAGGGCTGGCCGCGCAGATCCTCGCCCAGCACATCGCCCATCAGCGCCCAGAAGGCGTTGCCCCGATGCGCATAATATTCGCCCTGCCTGATCGATACGTCACCCGGCAGGCTGCCCAGGATCAGCAGCCGCGTCGCTTCGTCTACGCTGGGGGGAAAGGCCGCCTTGCGTCGCGCAGCCATCTGTCCCGGACGCAGCATCGGCCCTCAGACGTTGAACCGGAACAGCATGATGTCGCCATCCTGCGTCACATATTCCTTGCCTTCGGAACGCCACTTGCCCGCTTCCTTGGCCCCGGCCTCGCCATTATACTGGACGTAATCCGCATAGGCCATGGTTTCCGCCCGGATGAAGCCCTTTTCGAAATCGGTATGGATCGCCCCTGCCGCCTGGGGCGCCTTCGATCCCTTGGCCACTGTCCAGGCGCGCGCCTCCTTCGGTCCAACGGTGAAGAAGGTGATGAGGCCAAGCAGTTCATAACCGGCGCGGATGATGCGGGCGAGGCCGGCTTCCTCCAGCCCCAGAGCCTCCAGATATTCAGCCCGCTCCTCGACCGGCATGGTGATGAGTTCGGCTTCGATCGCGGCTGAGACGATCACTGCCTTCGCACCTTCCGCCGCCGCCTTTTCGAACACGCGGGCCGAATGGGCGTTGCCTTGTGCCGCGCTTTCTTCCTCGACATTGCAGACGTAGAGCACAGGCTTGGCCGTCAGCAGTTGCGCCTGGCGGAAGATGCGTTCCTCCTCATCGTCGCCCGGCCGGGTCAGCCGCGCCGGCTTGCCCTCGCGCAGCAGGTCCAGCGCCTTGCCCAGCACGGACGCCGCGGCCTTCGCCTCCTTGTCGCCCTGCGCCGCCTTCTTGGCGAAGTTCGGCACGCGCTTTTCAAGGGATTCGAGGTCCGCCAGCATCAACTCGGTCTCGACCGTCTCGGCGTCGGCAATGGGGTCCACCTTGCCCTCGACATGGGTGATGTCGTCATCCTCGAAGCAGCGCAGCACATGGACGATGGCGTCCACCTCGCGGATGTTCGCCAGGAACTGGTTGCCCAGGCCTTCGCCCTTGGACGCGCCGCGCACCAGCCCTGCAATGTCGACGAAGGCAAGCTGCGTCTCGATGATCTTGGCCGAACCGCCGATCTTCGCGATCGTCTGCAGGCGCTGGTCGGGCACGGCGACCTGCCCGACATTGGGCTCGATCGTGCAGAAGGGATAGTTCGCCGCCTGCGCCGCCTGCGTCTCCGTCAGCGCATTGAACAGGGTGGACTTGCCCACATTGGGAAGCCCGACGATACCGCAACGAAAACCCATGATACTGCCTTCACGTCAAATCCGATGGCCGCGCCGATAGCGCTTTCCCGGCGGCTTGGCCAGAGTCCGTGCGGCCTCAATGACGGAAGAAGAGCGTGACGGAAGCGACATGGTTCACGCGCGCATTGCCGCCGCGCCGGTCGATCCACTGGTTGAGATAGCCGATCTCGGCCGTCGATGCGCCGCCCAGCGCGATCTCGGCCCCGATGAAGCTGCGCAACTGATCGAACCCGCCCTTCGCGCCCCAGTCGGTGCTGTTGAGCGCCACGAAGCCCTCGCCATAGACGAGAGCGCTCACCGCCTTGCTGCCCAGCGGCTTTTCGTAGCGCAGCATCTCCCGCAGTCGCCAGCCCATGTCGTCGCCGTCGGAACGCCAGCGCTGCTCCAGCCGGGTCCGCGACGAAAGCTCGCCGCCCCAGGGCTTGCCGATGGTCCAGTTGACCTGCTGGAAGCTTCGCTCCTCATTCACGTCGCGCCCATTGTCGACCGGCAGCACGACATGGGCATAGCCCTGATAGACGGTCACGCTGGGGGACAGTTTCCAGCCCAGGCCACCGCGCAGGATGGTCTGGTCGACCCCTGAAACGCCATCCCCGAAGCGTGGCTGAATCTCCGCGAAATAGACGAGATCGCCGGAGATCGGGCCCATGGCGGTGAGGTTCAGCCAGAATTGCTCATCTTCCGCCGTCCGGGCCTGGGCAGGGGCGGCCATGGCGATCAGCGCGCAGGAGAGGGCAGGCAACAGGCGACGCATCACGTCCTCGCAAACAAAAGCGCCGCTCTTGATGATGCTGCTCCTGTGGAGGCAGGAGCCCAGTTCAGACGTTTATTCGTCTTCCAAATGGCCGGACTGGGCTACTGCCTTCGCAGAAGCACGAAGAGCGTCGGTCGATTGCCCGCCCTTTAGCGTGCCCTCATTTCCGGTCCATTTCCCCATGGTAAGCTTTGGCGACTGTCCTCAGGTAATCACGCTCGGCCGTTCCATCCCGGTAAAGCCCGAAATGTCCGCAATTTCCTGCGCCGCCTTCACCAGCGGTGCGAGCGCCTCGCTCGTCTCCAGCGCCAGATCGCCATCCGCGCCCACATAGCGCTCGATATAGACGCGCAGGGTCGCGCCCTCCGTACCCGTCCCCGAAAGCCGGAACACCACCCGTGAACCATCCTCGAACAGCACGCGCACGCCCTGGTTGCGGCTGACGGATTGGTCGGTCGGATCGCTATAGGCGAAATCGTCGGCGCTCTGCACCGTGCCGCCGCTGTTTGTCGTGCTCGGCAGCGCCTCCAGTCGGTCCCGCAACGCCGCCATCAGCGCATCGGCCCTGTCCTTGGCAATCGCTTCATAATCATGCCGCGCATAATAGTTGCGGCCATAGGTCGCCCAATGTTCGGCCATGATCTGCGCCACGCTTTGCCGCCGGACGGCCAGGATGTTGAGCCACAGCAGCACCGCCCAGATGCCGTCCTTTTCCCGCACATGGTCGGACCCGGTGCCGGCGCTTTCCTCCCCGCAGATGGTTGCCATGCCGGCATCCAGCAGATTGCCGAAGAATTTCCATCCCGTCGGCGTTTCATAGAGTGGAATGCCCAGCTTTTCCGCGACGCGATCGGCCGCGCCGCTGGTCGGCATCGAGCGCGCAATGCCCTTGAGGCCCGCCGCATAGCCCGGCGCCAGATGCGCATTGGCCGCCAGCACGGCGAGCGAATCCGAAGGGGTGACGTAACAATGTCGCCCGATGATCAGGTTGCGGTCGCCATCGCCATCCGAAGCGGCGCCGAAATCCGGCGCGTCCGGCGCCATCATCCGGTCGTACAGCTCCCTGGCGTGAACCAGATTGGGATCGGGATGATGATGGCCGAAGTCGGTCAGCGGGGTGGCGTTGCGCACGGTTCCCGCAGGCGCGCCCAGCCGCTTTTCGAAAATCTCGACGGCATAGGGGCCCGTCACCGCGCTCATCGAATCGAAGGAAAGGCTGAAGCCGTCCGCGATCATCGCCCGGATCGCGGTAAAGTCGAACAGCTTCTCCATCAGTTCGGCATAGCCCGCGACCGGATCGACCACCTCGACGGTCATGTCGCCCAGGGTCGTGCTGCCCAGCGTGTCGATGTCGACATCGTTCGCCTCGAAAAAGCGATAGCTGTCGATGGCCAGGGTCCGCGCATGAATGGCGTCGGTCACCTTCTCCGGCGCCGGGCCGCCGTTCGAGACATTATATTTGATCCCGAAATCCTCGTCCGGCCCGCCCGGATTGTGGCTGGCGGACAGAACCAGTCCGCCAAAGGCCCCCGACGACCGGATCAGATGCGAGGCCGCCGGAGTGGAGAGAATTCCGCCCCGCCCCACCAGAACACGGCCGAAACCATTGGCCGCCGCCATCTTCAAAACGGTCTGGATAACCTCCCGATTGAGGTAGCGGCCATCGCCGCCGACCACCAGCGTCTGGTCCTCGAACCCTTCAAGGCTGTCGAAGACCGACTGGACGAAATTTTCGGCATAATGGGGCTGCTGGAAGACCCGCACCTTCTTGCGCAGGCCGGACGTGCCCGGCTTCTGGTCGTCGAAAGGCTGCGTCGCGAAGGTCTGTATCACCCGGATCCCCTTGGTCAGTGGAAAGTCAGGCCTACTCTATGGCGTGGGACTGCGACAGTCCGCAATCCACCCTGGCCATTTCACCGTGAGGGCAGGGCGGACGGACGCGCAATTCGCCCGTCTCAGTCCGCCAGCCGCAGCGCCACCTCATTCATGAACCGCGCATCCTCTCCCTTGGCGAGCCACTCCGCTTCCGCTCCGATCGCGCCCAGCATGTCGGCCAGCGCGTCCATCTCGCTCTTGTGATAATTGCCCAGCACATAGCCGTGCACCCGGTCCTTGTGCCCCGGATGGCCGATGCCGATCCTCACCCGGCGAAACTCCGCCCCTATATGCGCATCGGTCGAACGCAGGCCGTTATGTCCCGCATTGCCGCCGCCGCGCTTCACCTTGACCTTCATGGGCGCAAGGTCCAGTTCGTCGTGAAAGACCGTCACATCCTGCGGCGTCAGTTTGTAGAAGCGCATGGCTTCCCCAACCGAGCGTCCGCTCTCGTTCATGAAGGTTGCCGGTTTCAGCAGGACGATCTTCTCAGGACCGATGCGTCCTTCCTGCACCCAGCCCTGGAACTGCTTCTTCGGCGGAGAGAAGCGATGCATGTCCGCGATCAGGTCGACCGCCATGAAACCGACATTATGCCGGTTCATCGCATATTGGGTTCCGGGATTGCCCAGGCCCACCCAGATCTGCATCGCGTCGATACTCCCGATAAGACAAACCCCCGTTCGTCCTGAACCTGTCGAACGGCCTCACTTCTTCGAAAAGAACGGGGCTTCGACAAGCTCAGCCCGAACGGGGGTTGAGCGAACCGATAAACGGCCAGCCAGACTAGGGGCTTATTCGCCCTGAGCCGGCGTCTCATTGTCGCCTTCGGCGCTCTTCAGAGCCGAGGGGGCAACGATGGTCGCGACGGTGAAGTCGGTTTCGTCATGGGCGGCCTTGGCGCCCTTGGGCAGCTTCACGGCGCCAATGTGGATCGACTCACCGACATCCAGGCCGGTCAGGTCGACGACGACATCGTCCGGAATCTCGGCCGCATCGACGATCAGTTCGATCTCGTGCGCGACGATGTTGAGCACGCCGCCCTTCTTCAGGCCGGGCGAAGCGTCTTCATTGCTGAAGACAACCGGCACGTTGACGTGGACGGTGGCATGTTCCGAAACGCGCAGGAAATCGGCGTGCAGCGGACGGTCGGTCACGGGGTGGAAAGCCACATCCTTGGCGAGGGTGCGGACCTTCTTGCCGCCCACTTCGACGAAGACGACCGAATTGAAGAAATGGCCGGTGCCGAGCAGCTTGTTGAGAAGCTTTTCCTCGACGTGGATCGACTGCGGTTCTTCATTGTTACCATAGATGACGGCGGGTACGCGGCCCTCACGGCGGAGAGCGCGGGAGGCTCCCTTGCCTGCCCGATCGCGTGCCTCTGCCGACAGCGTAAGCTGCTCGCTCATTGCGTGTCTCCAAAAGCAAATTGATGTAGGTGCCCGCCACGCCTCCAGGGATGACCATGTCGGGACCGCGGCCCAATAGCAGAAAGGCGCTGGAAAGCAAGGGCCGGGAAGCGGGATGGGTGCTACTGCATCCGCGTCACCCTGTATCCACCGGCCCGAAGCAGGTCGACCAGATTGTCCTTGCCCGCCAGATGTCCCGCGCCCACCGCGATGAAGGGCCGCCCCTCGAGCGTCTCCACCGACTTCACCCAGTCACGGTTCCGGTCCACCAGCACCGCCTGTTCCACCACCGGATCGGGCGTCTCGCCCAACCTGCCGTCCCGCGCAAGGGTGGCGAGATCGCCCCTGATCCAGGCGTTGAGGATATGGTCGTAAAGCCGCCGCATCTCCTTCGCCTCGCGCACCGTATCGACCAGCAGCCGCCGCTGCGCATCCGGGGGGAGCGTATCGAAGGCCCGAAACTGCCGCTCCACAGTCTCCAGCCCGCTTATGGGCTTGCCCGCCTTTCCGAATGTCGCGATCAGCGCGGGTTCGACGCCATGATCCTGGCTGACATGCAGGGCCTGTTGCGCCGCCGCCGAAAGCAGCATCGCCGCCGCCCAATCCTTATAAGCGGAGAGAGTTTGCGTATTGGTGCCGCCATTCTCGACGATCTCCTCCAGCGCCGCCTTGTCTCCCGCCGGAACGCGCGTCTCCAGCAGGGGCAGCCCCGGACTGCGCCCCATCCTCTCGAACTGCGCCAAAGTGCCCGCCTGATCCTGTATCCCGGCCGATTCCAGCACCAGCCTGTCCGCTCGTCCGATCGCCTCCTTGATCGGCCCGGTCCGCCATTCCACGCCGTCCGGCAATATATGGATGGTGCCGAACAGCCAGCCGTCGACGCCCTTGCCCTCCACCCGCCAAAGCGCGGGCCCTCCACCGGGCGGTGGGGCAGGGGGATTCTCCCCGCAAGCGGCAATCAGGCATAGGACGGCCAGCCCCAGCCAGCGCGCCAGAAGGCCGATCATCCTATTGTTTCACCCGTGCCGACGCGATGCCCAGCGCCGCCAACTGGTCCTGCACGCTGCCCTTGCCCGCCAGATGCCCGGCGCCGACGGCAATGAACAGCGTGCCCGGCTGGTTGAGCCGCCGCTTGATCCATTTCGCCCAGTTGGCGTTGCGCTGGATCAGCAGCACCTGGGCCAGTTCCGGCGTCGCCTCCAGCGATTCGTTCATCTCCGCCGCCAGCTTGTCCGGCTCCCCGCCCTGCCAGTGCGCGACCAAGCTGGCGAACTCCCGGTCCATGTCCGGCAGGCCCTCTATGGTCGCGGTCAGGAAGTTCACCTGCTGCTCCATCGGCAGGCCGGCGAAATAGCCGAGCTGCTGCTCCACCGTCTCCAGCGCGCCGACCTTCTTGCCCGAAGCCCTGGCCGCCGCCGTCAGCACCTTCTCCGCGCCCAGGTCCGACTTGTAGCCCAGCGCTTCCAGGGGCTTCACCGACAGCGCCATGCCCGCCATCCAGGGATTGAACATCTCGAAGGCCTGCCAGGGAAGCCCGTTCGTGCTCATCGCCGCCTGATATTTGGCGCGGTCGTCCGCGCCCAGGCGGTCCGACAGCTTCACGCCGTCCCGCGCAAGCGCCGCGCCCGCCATGGTGGACGCCAGCCCATTGGGATCTTCCGGCTCGACGATCTCCAGCACCAGCTCGTCCGACTGATCGAAGGCCGATCTGACCCAGCCCTTGAACCAGTCGACCCCCGGCTTCATCACATGGACGGTGCCGAACAGATAGATGGTGGTGTCGGCGTCCTTCACCTCCCACAGGGCCGGCGTCACATAGGCGGAGCGCGTCGCCGCACCGCGGGCGGCGGCGGGCTGTTCCAGCGCGCATCCGCCAAGCAGCATTATGGCGGGGGCCAGCCAGCGGAAAGAGGGCCATCTCATCTGAATTGCGGGTCCGTTTCCTTAAGGGTTTTCCCTTCCATGCGGGCCACCGGCCGCCAGAGCAAGCGGATTTACGGTTAAGCCCGCCCTCTTTCCCTTGACCCTGCGCCCTCGCTGCGCCAAGGCGCGCCGCAATCGATCCGTCATTTTCTTAAAGCCATGATTTCTGGGGACCACCGGTGGCGACAAGTAAAGCGCTTTCCTTTCAGGACCTGATCCTGACCCTGCATGCCTATTGGGGACGGCAGGGCTGCGTGATCCTGCAGCCCTATGACATGGAAATGGGCGCCGGGACATTTCATACTGCGACGACCTTGCGCGCGCTTGGTCCGGACAATTGGAACGCCGCCTTCGTACAACCGAGCAGGCGGCCGACCGATGGTCGCTATGGCCAAAACCCCAACAGGCTTCAGCATTATTATCAATATCAGGTTATCATGAAGCCCAGTCCTGCCAATTTACAGGAACTGTACTTGGGCAGCTTGGCGGCGATCGGCATCGATCCGCTGGTTCACGACATACGCTTCGTCGAGGATGATTGGGAAAGTCCGACGCTGGGCGCATGGGGATTGGGTTGGGAAGTTTGGTGCGACGGCATGGAGATCAGCCAGTTTACCTATTTCCAGCAAATGGGTGGTTTCGACTGCAAGCCGGTCTCAGGCGAACTGACTTATGGGTTGGAACGCCTCGCCCTTTATATTCAGGGTAAAGACAGCATTTACGATCTGGCGTTCAACGATGCCGGTGTCACCTATGGCGACGTCTTTTTGGAAAACGAACGACAGATGTCGGTTTGGAACTTTGAAGTGGCCAATACCGACAGCCTTTTCGATGCTTTCCGAAAGGCTGTCGCGGAATGCGAAAACTGCCTTGTAGCGGAATTACCGATCCCCGCTTATGAACAGGCCATCAAAGCTTCACACATCTTCAACCTGTTGCAAGCGCGGGGCGTGATCTCAGTGCAGGAGCGCGCCAGTTACATCGGCCGCGTTCGCGATCTTGCTAAGGGAAGCTGCGAAGCATGGATGGCGAAGAACCGGTGGGTCGCATAATGACTGATTTCCTCCTCGAACTGCGCTGCGAGGAAATCCCCGCGCGCATGCAGATCAAGGCATCGGAAGACCTTGCCCGCCTCTTCACCGAGGAACTGGCAAGGTCCGGCCTGCAGCCCGAAAGCATCGACAGCTTCGTCACCCCCCGCCGCCTGGCCCTGATAGCCCGCAACCTGCCGCTGGAAACCGCCGCTGTCAGCGAAGAATTCAAGGGGCCCCGCACTTCGGCGCCCGCGCAGGCGCTGGAGGGCTTCCTTCGCAAGACCGGCCTGACCCAGGATCAGCTTGAGGAACGTGACGGCGTCTGGTTCGCCACGGTGAACAAGCCCGGCCGCGCCACTGCCGAGGTTCTGGCCGAAGCCGTCCCTGCCATTATCCGCAGCTTCCCCTGGCCCAAGTCGATGCGCTGGGGCGCCGCATCGCAGACCACGGAAAGCCTGCGCTGGGTTCGCCCGCTGCAAGGCATCGTCGCGATCCTGGGCGAAGACCTGGTCGACATCGAAATCGAAGGCATCCGCAGCGGTTACGCAACGCTGGGGCACCGCTTCCACCATCCCGGCGAGATCACCATCGGCGGCGCGCATGACTATGCCGAAAAGCTGCGCGCATGCCATGTGATCGCCAGCCACCAGGAACGCCAGTCGATCATCGAGGCAAAGGCTGCCGAAGCCGCGGCAGCCCGCGGCTACGCGGTGATCGAGGACAAGGGCCTCATCGCGGAGAATGCGGGGCTGACAGAGTGGCCGGTCCCGCTCTTGGGCGATTTCGACCCGGCCTTCCTTGAGGTGCCGCCTGAAGTCATTCAGCTAACCCTGCGCATCAACCAGAAATATTTCGTCCTGCGCGACGCGAACGGCAAGCTGGCCCCCGCCTTCATCTGCACCGCCAATATCGAGGCGAAGGATGGCGGCGCGGCGATCGTGGCGGGCAACCGCAAGGTTCTCGCCGCCCGCCTGTCGGATGCCCGCTTCTTCTGGGAGCAGGATCGCAGGACGAAGCTGGAGGATCACGCAAAGAAGCTGGAACGCATCACCTTCCACGAAAAGCTCGGCACCGTGGCCGATAAGGTGGAGCGTGTCGCAAAGCTGGCGCGCCGGTTGGTGGAAGAAGGCATCGTCGCCCCTGCGAAGGCAGGACCCCATCCCCAGATCTCTCACCCGGACGCAACATCGGCGATGGATTCCCGCTATGGGAATGACGAGGGGAAAAAGGCGCTGGCGGACTTGGCCGAACAGGCTGCCCGTCTCGCCAAGGCCGACCTCGTCACCGAAATGGTAGGCGAGTTCCCCGAGCTTCAAGGCATCATGGGCGGCTACTATGCCCGGGCTGAAGGCCTGCCCGATGGCGTGGCGGATGCCATCCGCGATCATTACAAGCCGGTCGGGCAGGGAGATGAGGTCCCGACCGCGCCGCTGACCGTGGCGCTATCGCTGGCCGACAAACTGGATACGCTCCGCTCCTTCTTCGGCATCGATGAGAAGCCTACCGGCTCGCGCGATCCTTTCGCCCTCCGCAGGGCAGCGCTGGGCGTCATCCAGATCGTCACCGCCAATAATTTGCGTCTGTCCGTGGCGGAGGGTGAATTGCTCGACTTCTTCGCGGACCGTCTGAAGGTCCAGCAGCGTGAAGCCGGCGTCCGCCATGACCTGATCGACGCCATATTCGCGCTGGGCGGGGAAGACGATCTGGTCCGCCTGCTCGCCCGCGTGAAGGCGCTCCAGTCCTTCATCGCCACCGACGATGGCGCCAACCTCCTCGCCGGCTACAAGCGCGCGGCAAACATCCTCAAGAAGGAAGGCGCCGAAACAGCCGGGCAGGTCGAACTCTCCCATGCCCCCGAACAGGCGGAGGCGGACCTGATCGCCGCGCTGGACGCCGCGGAGCCTCGCGCTGACGCCTCTCTGGCGGCGGAAGATTTCGAAGGGGCCATGGCAGCACTTGCAACATTGCGGGCGCCGATCGACGCCTTTTTCGAAACCGTCACCGTCAACGATGCCGATCCGGCGAAACGTTCCGCTCGCCTCGCGCTGCTTGCGCGGGTGCGGAACGCCGTCCACGCGGTGGCCGACTTCTCGAAAATTACGGGCTAATACCAAAACATACCCGCACAAGCGGGAAAATCAGTGGAATCGGAGAGCAATCGTCGTAAAAGCGGGTGCGTTTGTCGCCCGCCTGTTGTTTAAGTTTTGTTGCATCGCACAAATACACGGCAATCAGTGCAGGAGAGCCGCGATTATGTTGACAATGGAAGAGGCCAGCATGAGCACGACCGCAACCCGTTATGTTTATCGTTTCGGCGGCGGCGTCGATGATGGCGGCAAAGGGGACAAGAATCTTCTCGGCGGCAAGGGTGCGAATCTGGACGGCATGGCTGCGATCGGCCTGCCGGTGCCCCCGGGCTTCACCATCACCACGGAGATGTGCACCCGCTATTATCAGGACGGCGGGGTCTATCCTGAAAGCCTGAAAGCGGAAGTCGCCAACGGCATCGCCCATATCGAGGGCATCACCGGCAAGAAGTTCGGTGACAAGGCCGACCCGCTGCTGGTTTCCGTTCGTTCCGGCGCGCGTATCTCGATGCCCGGCATGATGGACACGGTCTTGAACCTCGGCCTCAACGACGAAACCGTGCTGGGTCTGGCTGCCGCTTCCGGCGACGAACGTTTCGCCTGGGACAGCTATCGCCGTTTCATCCAGATGTATTCGGACGTGGTGCTGGAACTCGACCATGGCGCGTTCGAGGAAGCGCTGGAAGTCGCCAAGGAAGACCAGGGCTACACGCTCGACACGGAAATGACCGCCGACGACTGGAAGGCGCTCGTCACCGAATATAAGGGCCTTGTTTCAAAACTTTGGAACAAGCCCTTCCCGCAGGATGTGAACGACCAGCTCTGGGGCGCGATCAGCGCCGTCTTCGGCAGCTGGCAGGCTGACCGCGCCAAGGTCTATCGCCGCCTGAACTCGATTCCCCATGATTGGGGCACGGCCGTCAACGTGCAGGCAATGGTGTTCGGCAATATGGGCGATACTTCCGCCACCGGCGTCGCTTTCACCCGCGACCCGGCGACCGGCGAGAATGCCTATTATGGCGAATATCTGATCAATGCGCAGGGCGAGGATGTGGTTGCGGGCATTCGCACGCCGCAATACCTTACCAGGCAGGCGCGCGAGCGGGCAGGGGCCAAGCCGCTGTCGATGGAAGAGGCGATGCCGGAAACCTATGCCGAACTGGCGCGGGTGTTCCAGATCCTCGAAACCCATTATCGCGACATGCAGGACATCGAGTTCACGGTGCAGCAGGGCAAGCTCTGGATGCTCCAGACCCGTTCGGGCAAGCGCACCGCCAAGGCCGCGCTCAAGATCGCGGTCGACATGGCGAATGAGGGCCTGATCACCGAGGAAGAAGCCGTCGCCCGCGTCGATCCCGCCGCGCTCGACCAGCTTCTGCATCCGACGCTCGATCCCAAGGCGCCGCGCGACGTGCTGACCAAGGGCCTGCCCGCCTCTCCGGGCGCGGCTTCGGGCGCCATCGTGTTCGACGCCGACACTGCGGAGCGCCGCAACGAACTGGGCGATTCGGTGATCCTCGTTCGCGTGGAAACCTCTCCCGAGGACATTCACGGCATGCATGCGGCCAAGGGCATCCTGACCGCGCGCGGCGGCATGACCAGCCACGCGGCCGTGGTGGCGCGCGGCATGGGCCGTCCCTGCGTTTCCGGCGCGGGCAGCCTGTCGATCGACAACGCCGCCAAGACGCTGCGCATCGAAGGCCGCACGCTCAAGGAAGGCGACATCCTCACCATCGACGGTTCGACCGGCGAGGTGATGGCGGGCGAAGTGCCGACCGTGCAGCCGGAACTGGCGGGGGACTTCGGCACGCTGATGGGCTGGGCCGACAAGGTCCGCCGCCTCAAGGTCCGGGCCAATGCCGAAACGCCGCTGGATTGCCAGACCGCCCGCGATTTCGGCGCTGAAGGCGTGGGCCTCTGCCGTACCGAGCATATGTTCTTCGACGCGGCCCGCATCACCGCCGTGCGCGAGATGATCCTCGCGGACACGGAAAAGGGCCGCCGCATCGCGCTCGACAAGCTGCTGCCGGAACAGCGCGACGACTTCGCGCAGATCTTCATGGTGATGGCGGGCCTGCCCGTCACCATTCGCCTGCTCGATCCGCCGCTGCACGAATTCCTGCCGCATGGCGAAGCGGAGTTCGAGGAAGTGGCCAAGGCTGCGGGCGTCGGCGTGGAAGCATTGAAGCGCCGCGCTGCCGAACTGCACGAATTCAACCCGATGCTCGGCCATCGCGGTTGCCGTCTGGGCGTCACCTATCCTGAAATCTACGAGATGCAGGCCCGCGCCATCTTCGAAGCCGCGCTGATCATCAAGCAGCGCAGCGGCGAGGCGCCGATCCCCGAAATCATGATCCCGCTCGTTGCGACGAAGAAAGAGCTGGAACTGATGAAGGCGATCGTCGACAGCGTGGCCAAGCAGGTTTTCGAGGAGCAGGGCGCCAGCGTCGACTATCTGGTCGGCACGATGATCGAACTGCCGCGCGCCGCGCTGAAGGCGGGCGAGATCGCGGAAGTGGGCGAATTCTTCTCCTTCGGCACCAACGACCTGACGCAGACCACCATCGGCATCAGCCGCGACGATGCCGGGCGCTTCCTGACGCAATATGTGGACAAGGGCATCTTCGCCCGCGACCCGTTCGTCAGCATCGACGTGGAAGGCGTTGGCGAACTGATCGAACTGGCCGCCGAACGCGGTCGAGCGACCCGCGAGGGCATCAAGCTCGGCATTTGCGGGGAACATGGCGGCGACCCGGCCTCCATCGCCTTCTGCGAGAAGACCGGCCTCGATTATGTGTCGGCCTCGCCCTATCGCGTGCCGATCGCGCGACTGGCGGCGGCTCAGGCGGCGCTGGCGAACCGGAAATGACAGGAAGGGGGCGGGAGATTATCCCGCCCCCTTCCTTTTCAGACAGGCGTGGCGCGCTGGTCGTAGAGCCGCGCATGTTCATGATCCTGACGCGCATCCAGCAGGCGGGCCTGTTTCCGCCATTCCTCCCGGGAAATCACGCCGCTTCGCAGGCCGAGGCGCGTTTCAAGCGCTGCCTCCTGCTCGCTGCTGATCGCCGCGATCTGATCGTAGCGATGATAGCCCGCCTGATTGAGCGCGATCTCGTCCTGAGGGGTGATGCCCCGGATGCGGCTGAAATCATCCCGTTCATGCGTGCTTTCGGCGGTCCCAAGGGTGGCGGAGCGTGGAGGAACCGACTGACGTTCCAGTTCGGCAATCCGCTCCTGCGCCGCCGTCAGGCGGGCGTCGCGGTCCTTGACCGCCTGGGCGTGGGCAAGCTGCTCATCACGCCAGTAGCGCTTATATTTGCCGCGTCCGCTCATGATGAGGCCCAGAAGCAGCCCGATCAGCAGCGCGATCACCAGCAGCGCGATTTCGTTGGGAGTGAAGGTCATCTCAGCATCCTTTCCTGCCTCTCGAACGACCGGAGCGGGACAAGGTTGCGGTACGGCGCCTTCGATCAGGCAGTCCGCCAAAAAAGTGCAAAAAGGGCTTGCCCAAATGTCTGGCCGCTTCTATCTGCGCCACTCCAACGCACCCGTAGCTCAGCTGGATAGAGCATCAGACTACGAATCTGAGGGTCGGACGTTCGAATCGTTCCGGGTGCGCCATTTCCCCAAATTCCGTTTTCCCTTGCTTGCACGGGCGTGAAGCCGCTTGTCCTCAGGCTCGGTCGCACGGCATCTTTTAAATTCAAGATTGTCCAGTTTAGGGGTTGCCAGACTGCCCGCCCCCTTCTATCTGCCCCTCCACAACGCACCCGTAGCTCAGCTGGATAGAGCATCAGACTACGAATCTGAGGGTCGGACGTTCGAATCGTTCCGGGTGCGCCATTCCCTTCACATTCCTGCGAAGCCCGTTTCAAGGAACGCAGCGGTCCGGTGCGGGCCTGTCCAGGTCCACGACGGTGATGATCGTGGAGACGGTGGCGCTGGCGGACACGCTGCATGTTCTGGCGCGGTCGAAGGTTCCGGCGGGCCATTCCTCCGGATATTCGGCATTGAACGCCGGCTTGCCCGCCGTAACATAGGGCGCGCTGTCGGCACAGAAATCGCCCAGCACGCATCCTTCGAACAATATGGCATCGAACAGCGGCACCAGCGCCGCGGACGAACCGCTGGCGTTCTTCTGCACCGGTTTCAGTCCATAGCCGCGCGCCCGGGCGGACAGGGCGGTCACATAGGCGATCATGTCCTGTTCGGTCAGGTTGAACCCCGTCGTCGCGGCTCCATCCTCGAACGCATCCATCACGTCGAATTCGACATAGTCGAAACCCTTGTCCCGGCACATGCGCAGCCGGTCGTCCATGATCTGGATGAATTCGGGGTAGCGGCGAATGTCGATATAACGTTCGCCCGCAAAGCCGGGATAGCTGTTGCCCAATAGTCCGGATATGGCCGAGAGGCTGGCATAGTCGGGCCGGTTGCTCTCCGCCGATCCGACATCGAGATAGCAGATCGTCCTGGTTCCACGGGATTTGGCCAGCGCCACATAGGATGCGGCCGTGTCGAACCCGTCGACGTCGAGATAGGCAACGGGAGGCGGCGCCGGGGGTAGGCCCTGGCTCTGCAATATCCAGTCCCAACTGGAAAGCGTCGCGGGTGCCGGAGTGGGGGTGGGGGAAGGGCTGGGGGAGGGTGATGGTGTCGGGACCGGGGTCGGCGTGGGTGCGGGGGTTGGCGAACCTTCATCTCCGCCTCCACATGCAGCCAGCATCAGCGTTGCGACGGCAAGAAGGCCGATCGACGATAGTTTTTCGCACGCCCCAAGCACAATCCCAGTCCCTTCTCGCGGAACATCGATCCCGATCTGATGAACGGCCTCCGGCGGGACAGGTGGTCGAAGCGGAAGCGGTATAAAGTAAAATAAAGAAGGTAGGGATATGGCTATGGATATAAACCGTCAGCTATACTTAACGAAATGACATCGTTAATTGTCGGCATATTTGCCGTTATTTTGGATTTTTCGGGAGATTCTGTTCATTGAAGTTGACATTGGAACATGCCTAACCGCAAATTAACCATGGGTAAAAACTTCAAAAACCGAGTCGCCCCAGATAGATGCGCGGTGTGACTGTAGCCTTGGGCGGAATCCCGGTCATGGGAACTGCTACGGGCATGAGAAGATGACTTCTATACCCTGATACAGCCTCATCGACATGGATAATGGCTGGGCATGTCCCGGAACGGCATCCTTTGTCTTCGGTGTCGGGCAAAAGCGTTGTGCTTCATGGCCCAATATGCAGGACGTGACTGGTTTTTACTTGGAAAAACCAAAAGATATTCGGTCGCAAACTTATGAAATGATTTCGGCATCCATAAGTTTGGGGGTTTGCCATGACCTATGGCCACAGCGTCACCATCGACGGCTCTCTGAATGACTGGCTCGCAACCGACCGGATCGACGACAACAGCGCCCCCGGCTATCAGGTTTATGCGACCCTGGACAATGACGCCTTCGTCTTCGCCCTGACGGCCCCGGTCGCCATAGGCGCGGACACCACCGTCTGGCTGAACACGGACGGCAGGACCGCCACGGGCTATCAGATTTTCGGCTTTGCCGGCGGCGCCGAATATAATGTGAACTTCGCGGCGGACGGCACGGTGAACCTCTACACCGGCGCAGCGGGGGAGACGCTGGTGCTGTCCGGGCTGCAGACGGCCTGGTCGGCTGACCGGACCACGGTCGAATTCCGCCTCCCCACTTCGGCGGTGGGCAATCCGGCGGCGATGTACACCTATTACGACATCAACAACCTGTCGAACAGCTTCATGCCGTCCAATTATCTGTCGGCGCCGTTCACGGTCTTCAACCAGACGATCGCAACCCAGGCGCCTGACATGCGGATCGGCATCGTCTTTTCCGAGACGACAGCCGACGCCTATTTCAGCCCCACAGCCTATTCGCAGCTTTTCATGTCGGTTCAGGCGCAGGCGATCCAGGCCGGCATCCCCTTCGACATATTGACGGAAGCGGACCTGACCGACCTTGCCAAGCTGTCCCATTACGATGCGCTGGTGTTCCCGTCCTTCCGCAACGTGCCCGTCGACAAGGTGGAGGCGATTTCCCACACGCTGGAAATGGCGAGCAAACAACTGGGCATCGGCCTGGTCACGGCGGGCGAGTTCATGACGAACCAGCCCCATGTGCAGGGCGGTACGATCGGCGGCGATCCGCTGCCCGGCGATCCCTATGCGCAGATGAAGCTGCTGTTCGACGCAACCCGCGTCACCGGGGGCACCGGCAATGTGGTGGTGAACGCGACCGACGCGACGGGCCTCGTCCTCGACCATTATGCCAATGGCCAGCAGGTGAACAGCTACACCGGCGTCGGCTGGAACGCCTTTACCAGCGTCAGCGGCACGGGCCACCAGATCGCGACCGAGACCATCGATGGCGGCTCCGTCTATTCGGCCGCGCTGGCGACGCAGACCGGGGCGGCGCGCAACATTCTGTTCTCCAGCGAAGGCATCATGGCCGACGCCAATATGCTGCAGCAGGCGATCTCCTATGCGGCGAACGGCACCGGCCTGTCGGTCGGCCTGCACCTGTCGCGAGATTCCGGCATCGTCGCGGCCCGCGTCGACATGGACCAGAGCCAGGAACTGGAAGACGTCAATCCCGCGGGCAGCACGCCCGGCATCTACGACAAGCTGTTGCCCATCCTGACGCAGTGGAAGGCGGATTATAATTTCGTCGGCAGCTTTTATCTGAACGTCGGCGACGGCACGAACGGCACCGGTACCGACTGGGCGGTGTCCCTGCCTTATTACAAGGCGCTGCTGGACCTTGGCAATGAGATCGGCACGCACAGCCTGACGCATCCGGAAAACACCAACCTGCTCAGCGCGCAGCAGATCCAGACCGAATTCCAGAACAGCATCACGATCCTCAACCAGCAGATCGGCGCCTATCTGAACCAGCCGTTCCAGATCACGGGCGCGGCCGTGCCGGGCGCGCCGGAACTGCTGCCGACCTCGCAGGAGATCATGAAATATGTGTCGGACTATTTGACCGGCGGCTATGCGGCGCAGGGGGCGGGCTATCCCAATGCCTTCGGCTATCTGACGCCGGACAATCAGAACCAGATCTATTTCGCGCCCAACACCTCCTTCGACTACACACTCATCGAATTTCAGAAGAAGACCGTGGCGGAGGCGACAGCCGCCTGGATCGGGGAGTTCGACAAGCTGGTCGCCAATGCGCAGACGCCGGTGATCGTCTGGCCCTGGCATGATTATGGCGCTGCGGATTTCCTGTCGGGCAGCCCGACGGTGGACAGTCCCTATGATATTTCGATGTTCACGAGCTGGTTGCAGCATGCGGTGGCGGCGAACATGGAGTTCGTCACCCTGGACGATCTGGCCGCGCGCATGACGGCGGTCAGGAATGCGACGATCACGACCACGGTGGCGGGCAACAGCATCACCGCCAGCGTCGGCGGCGCCAATGTCGGCAATCTGTCGCTGGACGTCGACCGCCAAGGCGCTCTGGTCATCCAGAATGTGGCCGGCTGGTACGCCTATGACAGCGACAGCGTCTTCCTTCCCCAGAGCGGCGGAACCTTCAGGATCAATCTGGGAGCAGCGGCGGACGATGTGACGCACATCACCGACCTGCCGATGCGGGCCGTGCTGCTGAGCGTCGCCGGCGACGGTCACAATCTTGCCTTTTCCGTTCAGGGGGAGGGGAAGGTCGTCATCGACATCGCCAATCCGGGCACGGACGGGATCGTCGTCACCGGAGCCTTGGGCTATAGCCGGGTCGGGGAGATCGTGACGGTCGATCTGGGCGGCTATGGCCTGCACAATGTCACGCTGGAATATAAGAATCCGCCGGTGATCGTCTCCGGTGGCGGCGGTCCGACAGCGGCGCTTTCCATGGCAGAGAACGGCACCGCGGTGACGACCGTTGTCGCGACCGACGCGGATGTCGGAACGGTGATCGGCTATTCCATCTCCGGCGGAGCGGACGCCGCGAAATTCAAGATCGACAGCGCGACGGGCGCCTTGGCTTTCCTCACCGCGCCGAATTTCGAGGCGGCTACCGACGCCGGGACGAACAATGTCTATGACGTCGTGGTGCGTGCGTCCGACGGCACGCTGTACGATGATCAGGCGATCGCAGTCACGATCACCAATGTGAACGAGGCGCCGGTCATAACCTCCAACGGCGGCGGCGCGTCCGCGGCTATTTCCGTCGCCGAAAACACAACCGCCGTGACCAGCGTGACCGCGACCGATCCCGATGCGGCTACGGTTCTCGCCTATTCTATCGTCGGCGGACCCGATCGCGCGCTTTTCTCTATCGATGCATCGACCGGCGCGCTCGCCTTCCTCAGCCCGCCCAATTACGACCTGCCCGGCGATGCGAACGCGAACAATGTCTATAGCCTGACGGTAAGGGTGTCCGACGGAGCGCTGTTCGACGATCAGGCCATCAACGTCACCGTCACCAATGCGAACGAGCATGCGCCGGTGATCACTTCCGGCGGCGGCGGCGATACGGCTGCCGTTTCCGTCTCCACCGGCACGCGGCCGGTGATGAAGGTGACGGCGGTCGATCCGGATGCCAACACGACGCTGGCCTATTCCATTGCGGGCGGCGTGGATGCGAGCAAATTCACGATCAACGCTTCGACAGGGCAGCTCAACTTCGTCAACACGCCCAATTATCTGCTGCCGACGGACACGGGCAAGGACAATGTCTATGACGTCATCGTCCGCGCGTCCGACGGAACATTCTATGACGACCAGGCCATCGCCGTCACCGTCACCATCCTCAACGCCGCGCCGATCATCATCTCGAATGGCGGGGGGGCTTCCGCAACCATCCGAATGGCCGAAAATGGTACGGCCGTGACGAAGGTCGTGGCGACGGACGTCAATCTGGGCCAGACAATCACCTATTCGCTGGGGTCAGCCGTTGATGGCGCGCTCTTTTCCATCGATCCTCAGACCGGCGTCCTGACCTTCAAGAGCGCTCCGGATTTCGAGGCGCCCGCAGATTCCAACCTGGACAATCGCTATCAGGTGCAGGTGCTGGCCACGGACAGCCTGGGCGCGCAGGATTTCCAGAACCTGACGGTCGTCGTCAACAATGTGTCCGGCCTGTCGCTGACGGCGGCAAGCGGTGGATCGACACTCATCGGTCAGGGAGAGGAAGACACGCTGAGGGGCGCCGGCGGCAACGACACGCTGATCGGCAATGGCGGGTCCGACACGCTGAACGGCGCGGGCGGCAACGACATCATCGATGGAGGGGCAGGCGCCGACCGCATCACAGGAGGGGCGGGCGCGGACATATTGACCGGCGGCGCCGATGCCGACCTGTTCATCTATAACGCCACAGGCAACAGCACGCCCGCGATCATGGACCGGATCATGGATTTCCAGCAGGGGATCGACCGGATCGACCTGTCCGCAATCGACGCCATGCCGGCGCTGTCGGGAAACCAGGCCTTCAGCTTCATCGGCAATGCGGCCTTTTCCGGGCCGGGCCAGCTTCATGTCTATTCCAACGGTACGGACAGCTTTGTCGAGGCGAATGTCGACAATAATCCGGCGACGGTGGATTTCGCGATCAGGCTGATCGGGGTGCACAACCTGACCGCGAGTGACTTCCTGCTTTAGCGACGGGGCCGGGGGAATGGCTGGCATCGGCTTCAGACTGGACCGGATAGCCCGGGAGGACGGCTTGGGCGGGATCGCCAATGCCGCCTTCCACGGGGCCGTGGTCAGTTCCGGCCCGTGGCTGATGACCGCGCTCGCGGTCTTCCTGCTACAGGGCTGGACGCGGTCCACCATGGTTGCGGCCGACCATGCGATCATCCAGACCAGCCTGGTCTATGCCTTCGGCGTTTCGACGGTGATCACCGCGCCATTGGCGATGATCGCGACCCGCATGGCGTCCGATCGCTTCTACCTGGGGGAACGCGACGCGATCCCCGCCATCCTGCTGGCGGCGCTGGTCTGGGCGACGCTGGCGTCGCTGATCGCGGGGGGCCTGCTGTTCGGCCTTGCCGGCGGGATGCGGCCGGACCTGTTCCTGCTGGCCACCGCGATCCTGACGCTGTTCTCGCAAATCTGGATCGCCAGTCCCTTCCTGCACGCGACATGGCGGCACCGGCCGATATTCCTGGCCTATCTTTGCGGGATCGCGATGGTGGCCCTGTGCCTGGCGCTGGTCCGGCCGACCGCGCCCGCCGCTGTTCTTGCGGCGATCGCGGCGGGTCTGATCGTGACGCTGGCGCTGCTGATCGCCGCGATCCGGGATGATTTTCCCAACAGTCCCGAATGGCGGCCGGGCTGGATCGGCAGGACGCCCGGCGTCCTGGCGCTGGGCGCGGCGGGGTTGACCAACGCGCTGGCGATCTGGATCGACAAATGGCTGCTCTGGTGGGCGCCGGGCAGCGTTCAGGCCGTTGGCGCCCTGCGGGTCAATCCGGTCAACGATCAGGCCAGCTTCCTCGGCCTGCTCACGATGATTCCCGGCCTGACGCTGATCCTCGTCACGACGGAGACGCGGTTCGACCGGGCCTTTGCGGCGCTGATGAGCCATTGCATGGGCACGGCCAACCGGCGCCGGATCGAAAAGGCGCGGCAGAAGGTCGGCATGACGATCCGGCTGGACTTGCGCCTGCTGATGGTCGAGCAGGCGATCCTGGCCGGCTTCTGCTGGGTTCTCGCGCCGGAGATCATCCGCCTGCTCGACATGAACGCGCGCGGCATATTCGGCTTTCGGCTGACGGCGGTGGGCGTCGTCTTCCACCTCGTCGCGATCCAGATGAGCATCATCCTGTCCTATTATGACCTTGCCGGCCGGATTGTGGCGGTCTGGGGCAGCTTCCTGCTGGCGAGCGCGGCGGGCACGCTGCTGTTTCGCGACAGCGGCTTCGCGGGCTTCGGCTTCGGCTATCTGGCGGGCGCGGTGACGGCAGCCTCGCTCGCCGTCGCGCTGGTGGCGGAGGCGACGGGCAAGCTCACCTATCTGCTCTTCGTCGGCAATAATCCGGCGGTGGCGGGCAATAGCGGCCTGTGGGCGAGGTTCTGGCCATGAGCGTTCTTCCCTTCCGCCGCCGCGATCTGCTGGCGCTGTCCCTCATGGTGTTCGGCCTTTCGGCCCGCGCCCTGCCCGAAATCGGCGGGGCCAACGCCTGGGGGGTGGATTATGGCGAAGCGACCGATCCCGCCATCGCCCGCCGCTTCGGCCTTCTGGTGCTGGAACCCGACTTCGCCCGCCCGCTTGCCCCGCTGCGTGGCCCCGGCAGCCGCCTGCTGGGCTATATCAGCCTGGGGGAGGTCCATGACGGTCGTCCCTTCGCCGCAGAACTGGAAAAGGCGGGCGCGCTGCGGCAGGCCAATCCGAACTGGCCGCAGGCGCGGCTTGTCGACCTGCGCGATCCGGCCTGGACCGCCCTTGTGGTCGATCGCCTGATCCCCGCCATATTGCGCAAGGGCTATGACGGCATCTTCATGGACACGCTCGACAATGCGGAGGCATTGGAGCGGCAGGATGCCGACCGCAACAAGGGCATGGTGGCCGGCGCCGCGCGGCTGGTGCAGGCCATTCGCACGCGCTTTCCGGACATGGCGATCATGATAAACCGGGGCTATGCCCTGCTGCCGCAGGTCGCGGGTCAGATCGACCTCGTGCTGGCGGAAGCCATGGCTTCGCGCTGGAACTTCGCGGAGGGGCGCTATGAGATGACCTCCGCCGACGACTGGCAATGGCAGGCGGACCATCTTTTCGCGGCCCGGCGGATCAATCCCCGTCTGGGGCTTGCCACGCTCGACTATTGGGACCCGCGCGACAAGGCCACCATCGCCAGCCTCTATGCGCGGGAGCGCGCCGCCGGATTCCAGCCCTATGTGTCCACCCTGGCTCTCGACCGGCTCATACCGGAGCCCCTGTCATGAAGATCGAAGCGCTGCGCCACCCGAACATGGCGGTCATCGGACCGATCGCGGGGGGTGGGTTGCTGCTCGCCGCTGCGGTGCTGTTGATGCCCAGCCACTGGCAGATTGCCGATGCGATCCGGCGAGCGACATTCGCGCCGCCGCCGGTCGCCATCCCCTTGCCTCCACCCGATGCGGCCATGCTGATGCAGCGCTTCGCGCAAGGGAAAAGGCTTTCTCCTCCGGACCTTCAACGGTTGTTGAACGCTTCCGTGACGACGGCCGACGCTAAGGTTCTGGGGCAGCTTGCGGATGCGCTGGCGGGGAAGGGCGCGCCGGTTCCGAGCGCAAGGCTGACCTATGACATCATGGCGGGCGGCCGTCCGGAGGTCGCGCTTGCCTTTCTGGAGGGCCGTCCGGATCACGCCGCCCCCGCCCATTGGCGCCTCCGCCTCGACCTGCGTCGCAAGGCCGGCGACGCGCAGGGTGCCGCCGACATGGTTCGGGCGGCGGCCATGAATCCCGGAACGGCTCCGGCCAAGGATCTGGTCGAGGCCAGCTATGCGCTCGGCCAGCCCGATCTGCTGATCCTGGCCGCGGAGCATGGCGCCATAGCGCCGCTCGACCCGGCACAGTCGCTCGATCTGGCGTCCTGGGCGAGTGGGGCGGGGCGCTATGACCTCATTGCTCGGATCGACCGGTCCGGGACGCCGGGCTGGCGCGACCGGAACCCCTGGCTTGCCATGACGCTGGCGCAGCGGTCCGGCGACATCCGTTCGGCGCTTCGCTATGCCGCCATGCTGCCGACGGGGCGCGATGCTGTGCGGGAAAGCATCATCATGGGGTCCGGAAACAGGGATGCAATACGGCAATGGCTGCTGGGTCGGGCGGCCGAGACAGGCGCCGACCGCCCCGCCATCGCGCAACGCCTGCTGGAAAGGGGTTTCCGGTCGGACGCTATCGCGCTGCTTCGGCAGCAATCGACGGTTAAAAGCGATGACCCGTCCGACGCGCGCATGCTGTACCTCATGGGGCCGCGCCCTGTCGCGCAGGACCTTGCCTGGTTGAAGGCGCGGGCATTGGCCGATCCGAAATGGGCGCAGGCCTATGTCGAGCGGGCAAGGCCTGCGGACGCGCTGGCGTTTCTGGAAGCGACTGACGCCGCCGACAGCAGCGACATGCTGGTCCAGCGCATCGCACTGGCCAATGCGGCGCGCGACAGGGCGGCGGCGGCGCGGGCGCTCGACCGGCTGCTGGACGGCCGCACCCTTTCCGCCCTGCAGTTGAAGGCGGCAGCCGGCGCGCAGGTTCCGCCCGATAGAGCGGCCTATTATGATCTGGCGCTTGCGAACGCCCGCGTCGCCAATAGCGCCGCCGAGCCGTCGGATCACCTTCGCCTTGCCTGGGACGGCTGGAACAGGGGGGATGCGCGGGCTACCGCCGACCAGTTGAATTTCTATCTTCGCGAACGTCCCGACGACCGGGCAGCGCTGAGCCTGATGGCCGATGCGCAGAAGAAGCTGAAGGGCGAAGCCGGGGCCCGTCCCTGGATCGAAAGATCGCTGGCGCTCACCTCGCCGCTTTCGGTGGAGCGGGCGGAACTGCTGACCCGGCTGGGCCGGATGTCGGAGGCGACGGCCATGGTCGAGGCACTGCGCCGGGCCACTCCGGCAGACCGCAAGCTCGACATCATGCTGGCCCGCTTGCTTATCGCCTCGGGTGATCCGGGACGTGCGCGCAAGGTGTTGCGGCCATGACGCCACTGGCCGCCGCCTTGCTGCTGATGGGGCCGCCGCCGCTCATGGTCGCGGCATTGCCGCCCGACACGGATGTGACGGCATCGGAAGTCAGGACGGTGGACCTGCAATGGAGCGGGGACGTGCATCTCGAACTGGAAGACAGCGGCTATGAGCTGGTCGTCCGGTTCGACCGGCCGATTGCCGATGCCGTCCTCAAGGACTTTGCCGCCGCCGCCGGGGCGGACCTGGCGGATTTGCGCTGGAATGACGAGAGTCTGGTTCTGCGCGCCGCCGAGGGGCGGAAGCTGGAGGCGGTGGCGGACAAGCATGGGCTGCACGTCCGTTTCCTGCCCGATGGAGAGCCGGCGCCTGCCCCCCCCATCGCAGGCGAACCGCAAACGTCGGATCTGGGCGTCGAACTCGCCATCGCCCGGGCGCAAGCCGATGCCGCCGCCGGCTATCCCGATCTGGCGCGGCGGCGGCTTGCTCCGCTGGCGGCGGCATATCCCGGCGACAAGCGAATCCAGCGCCTGCTGGGCGACATGGAGGTTGCGGAGGGCGCGCTGGCCCTTGGCGCGGCCCGTTATCGCAATCTCGCCGCGGACGATCCCTTTGCCCGGCAGACATTGGCCGAATCGGGCGGCAATGTCGCCGGGGCCGTGACGGCGCGCGGCGGCAAGGTCTTCTGGCAGGCGGAGGCGGGCCTCAATGCGCTGGTGCCGTTCAACAACCGCCTCTCGCTCGGCGCTGGCGTCCGCTGGTTCCGCTCCGAAGCGGACACCGTCCATGGCGCCAACGGCATTCTTGCCAACCGCACGTCCCGCTCCGCCATCGGGGACCTGTTCGCGACCGTCGATCTCGGCGCGGTTTCCCGCATCGAGTTTCAGGGCAGTGCCCAGTTGGACCAAAAGGTGGCGGGCGCCGGCCTTCGGCTGTTCGCCGGTCCTCCCGAAAAGCAGGGAAGGCTGGTCCTCGCCTACCGCCTGCCGGATCTCGCCACGCCTGAGCAATCGACCTTCGGCGGTCATATCAGCCGCGCGGGGATCGGGGGGACGATCCGCCTGACGCCGGAACTGGCGGTGCAGGCGGATGGCGGCTGGAATGGCTATGGATTGACCGGCACCGGTGTTCGGACGCGCAGCATCACCGTGGCGGGCGGCCTCGATTATCTGCTCCGCCGCGGATCGCCATCGCTGGCGGTCAGCTACCGGCTGGATGCGGAATATGTCGGCCGCAGGGCGCTGCGGCCCAATGGCCTTGCCTATATCCCTCTCAGCGACCGGGAAAATCACAGCTTCCAACTGCTGTCCGGCATGTCCTGGACAGGTTGGCAGCTCAGCGGCGCGGCAGGCTGGACCTTCGACCGCAAGGGCAAGACCGACGGCCCCACCGCGAACGTCAGCGCGACCGGGCGGCTGAGCGAGGGCTGGCGCCTTCAGGCGAGCGGCGGGATCAGTTCGATCAGCCGGCCGGGCATTTCGGGACGCCAACTCTATCTGCGCGTGGCGCTCACTCGCTTTCTTGGGAGGCATTGATGCTGAAGAAGCGGCCCATCCTGCTGCAATGCGCGGAAATGCTGATCCTGTTCGCTACGCTGATGGCGATCGACCAGGGATTGATGAGCGGCAATGCCTTTTGCGACATCAACCCCAATCCCTATTGGCTGCCGGTGCTGGTCATGGCGACGACCTATGGCACCGGATCGGGGCTGGCCGCCGCCGCAATCGCCTCCGCCATCTGGTTCCGCTGGTCGAACCCATGGTCGGGCGCGACGGATCATATCGAACAGCAGCTGCGCCTCTCCATCCAGCCCATGCTGTGGATGGTGACGGCCCTGGTGACGGGCGAGGTGACCGCCAGCCGCAGGAACCGCATTGCCGATCAGGAACGGCAGCATCAGGCGATGGATCGCAACTGGAAGAAGCTGGCGGAAATCATCGCCCGTCTCACCGACACCAACCGCAAGCTGCAGGTCCGGATCGCCACCGGGCAGCGCACGATCGTACAGGCCATGGCTGCCGGCCTCGACCTTTCCAAACCCGATCCGGAAAGCCAGGCCGACGCGGTCGCCCGCCTGATCGCGCTCGCCGCGCAGACGGAGGATTTCACCTTCTACGATGTGCGCGGCGCCCAGGTGACGGCGCGCTTCGGCGGCAAGACGGCCCAGGGGCAGGCCCCGGACCTTTCGCGCTCGCCGATGGCGCAGGCGATGCTGGCGACGCCCAGGCCGTTGCGGGCCGATCGTGCCGCCGACCGGCCGCTGCTGTCGGAATGGGGTCTTCTGGCCGTGCCGGTCGCGGGGGCGGAGGAAGGATTGGCGGCCATCATTCTCGTCCACAGCGCCGCCGGGATCAGGATCACGGAGGCCTATGTGGCGCAACTGCTACAGGTTGCGGACCTGCTCGGCAAATGCCCGGCGCTGTTCGGCCGCGAACAGGCCTTTGCGCCGAAATGGCTGGTCCCGGAAGGAAAAGTGGCTTGATCGCCCTGCTCATCCTGTTTTCGGCTGCCGATCTGTTCCTGCTGTTCACCGGTTTGGCGGTGGGAGAGGGGAGCATCCTCTGGTTCGCGCCCATCCATCTGGCGCTCTCCTGCGCCGCGCTGCTGGTCATGATGAAAGGGCTGGATGGGCTGGGCGTGCGCCAGCGTTTCGCCCTGCCGATCGGTGCCGCCATTGGGCCTGCCGGGATGCTGGTCTGCCTGATTCTGGCGCCGCTGGTCCGGCCGTCGAGGCGGAAAAGGCAGATCGCCTATCGGGACGTCCGAACGGGCAAGCGGCGGGACGTCAACGACCTGTCGCCGGTAGAGCGGCTTGGCCGGATACTCGACGATCGTGTGCGTTATCCCGAAAGCGACGAGATCGGTTCACTGGCCACCATGCTCCGCTACGGAAATCTGCAGGCCCGCTACCGGGCCCTGGAAACCGCCGTGATCTCTTTCGAGCCGCGATTGTCCCCCCTCATCGTCATGGCCCTGTCGGACGAGGACCAGACCATCCGGGCGCTCGCCGCCGCTGCGGCCGCGCAGGTCAGCTATAATCTGGCGCAGCAACGCAGCGAATTGCAGGCGAGGATCGCCCCCGCCCAGCATCTGGACGATCGCTATGCCCTTGCCATGCTGCTGGCCGATCATGGCTGCTTCAACCAGTTGCTGCCGCAGGGGCAGAGGCTTCGGCTCTGTCAGGACGCGAACAGGAAGCTGGATGAGATTGCCGGCTTGCTGAAGAGCGGTGACATAAGGCGCCGGTCATTGCAGGCGGCGCGCGCCCGGATAAGGCGCGCGCTGGAACGGCATCCGGCAGGCAAGGCCCGGCCCACGCGCAGGGGGGACGTGGAGCCGGCGTCATGATGTCCGACGGGCAGGACAGCGACATATGCCTGATCGTCGAAGGCGCTTATCCGTTTGTGGTCGGGGGCGTTTCCAGCTGGTTGCAGGACCTGATCCTCAGCATGCCCGACCTGCGATTTTCGCTCGTCGCCATCAAGGCGGGCAATGGCGCGCAGCCCTGGCGCATGGCGCCGCCGCCCAATGTCGTGGAGGTGGTGGAAATCCCGCTGCTGATCGAACCCTGCCTGCCGCGCCGCTATCCGGCGTCGCAGATGAAGCGGATCGGCCGCCTGCTGCTCGCCTTCCTGTCGACGGGCGGCAGGGATGAACTGATCCGTCTGCGGCAGGCGCTGGAAGGATTGAAGCCGTGCCCCGGCGCAGGCGATCTCCTCTCCAATCCGGAGATATTCGACCTCTTCACCCATTATTACGACACGGCTTTCCGCTCGGCCTCCTTCCATCATTTCTTCTGGGCGATGCGGGTGCTGCTGGGCGGGCTGCTCAAGATGCTGCTCGCGCCCTTGCCGAAAGCGCGTGTCTATCACACCATATCCACCGGCTTTGCGGGCCTGCTGGCTGCACGGGCCGCTTATGAGACCGGCCATCCCGCCTTCATCACCGAACATGGAATCTACATGCTGGAACGGCAGATAGAGATCATGATGGCCGACTGGATCGGGGACCAGATCGAAACCGGGCTGACGCTCGACCGGGAAGGGCATGATCTGCGCGACCTGTGGCTGGCGGTCTTCCAGACCTATACCCGCGCCTGCTACGACGCCTGCGACCCGATCATCGCGCTGTACGGGGCCAACAACCAGACGCAGCGCCGCCTGGGCGCCCGGCAGGAACGGCTGCGCGTCATTCCCAACGGCATCGATGCGGAGCGCTTCGCGTCGATGGAGCGCGCCTGCGATCCCGCCCGGCCGCTGGTGACGCTGATCGGCCGGGTGGTGCCGATCAAGGACGTCAAGACCTTCATCAGGGCGGCGGCGCTGGTCCTGACGGACATGCCCGAAGTCCGCTTCGCCATATTGGGGCCGCTCGATGAGGATGCGGACTATGCCGCGGATTGCGAGGCGCTGGTCGCTGAACTGGGCATCGGCAATGCGGTGCAATTTGCCGGGCGGGTCAATGTCGCGGAATGGCTGCCCCGGATCGACCTGATCGTCCTCACCAGCCTGTCGGAAGCCCAGCCGCTCGTCATATTGGAAGGGGGCGCGTGCGGGGTGCCGGTGGTCGCGCCAGATGTCGGCAGTTGCCGGGAAATGATCGAGGGGCGGGCGCCTGGGATCGACCGGCCGGGCGGCATCGTCACCGAACTGGTCAACCCGGAGGGCACGGCGGCGGCGATCCTGCACCTGCTGCGCTCGCCTTCCTTGCGCCGGGCGATGGGCGAAGCGCTGTGCGAGCGTGTCGTGCGGGATTATGACCGCAGCGCCATCATCGCGGAATATCGGCACATCTACGAGGCGCTGGGCGCGCGGGTCCGCTTTTCCGAACTGCAATGACCGTCTGGCTCAATGCTCCCGGAAGGACAGCCAGAGCGACTGGGTCAGCGGTTCCAGCGCATATTGGAGCGCAGTCCGCCGCCGCAGCGGCACCAGGACCTGCACCGGCATCCCTGCCTTCAGGCTGAAATCCTTCCCCCGCACGCTCCTGATCCTGTCCAGTTCCTTCGGCGGCACCATCACCTCTGCGGTGTAGAAGGAGACCCCCGCCTTTTCATCCTGGAAGCTGTCGGCCGAAAGCCGCGTGATCCGGCCGTCCATGATCGGCAGGTCGCGTTCATGCAGGCTGCTGAACTTGATCTGCGCCTGCTGCCCCACTTTCAGGTCGTCAATGTCTTCGGGCGAAATCCGCGCCTCTATGACGAGACCCGCCCGGTCGGGAACGATGTCCATCAGCTTCTGGCCGGCGGAAATGACGCCGCCGACAGTGAAGACGTTGAGGCCGACGATGGTGCCGGTGGCGGGTGCGCGGATTTGCAGCCGGGCAAGCTGATCCCTGGCGGCGCGATATTTGGGCAGCACTTCGTTGAGCGAGAATTCGACGTCGCGCAATTCCGATGAGGCGCGTTCCTTATAGGCCTTTTCCGCTTCGAGCGCCTTCAGCCGGTTTTCCCCCGCTTCCGCCCCGGACCGGGCGATGCTGGCGGAAAATTGCCCCTCCTGTCCCTGAAGATCGGCCCTTGCGCGTTCCAGGGCCCTGATCCGGGATTGGGACACAAACCCCTTTTCCGCCACGCCGCGCAGGCTCTCCAGTTCCTCTCCGATCAGGCGGGCCTGCTCTGAAGAGGCCGCCAGTTGCGAACGATAGCCGCGCGCCGTCTGCTGCACCTGACTGGCCTGCTGGCGCAGCACGCCGGTCTGCGCCGCCAGTACGGAGCTACGCGCGTTGAACTGGGTCAGCTGAAGGCGGATCGCCTCCTCCGCATCCGCCTTCTCCCGCCCCTTCAGCATCGCAAATTCGGCAGGCCACAGGACATGGCTTGCGCCAAGCTGCTCGGCAATCAGCCTTGCCCGCTGCGCCTTCAACTCGATATATTGCGCGCCGAAGATGCGCGCCTGCGCCCGCACCTCGGCGGAGGCCAGTTCCATCAGCGGCTGGCCTTGGCTGACATGCTGGCCTTCCTTCACGAAGATCGCGCCCACCACGCCGCCGTCGCGATGCTGCACCGATTGCCGCTGGCCTGACACGGTGAGCCGCCCTGGCGCATAGGCGGCCGCATCGAGCCGCGCAAAGGCCGCCCAGCCGAGAAACAGGACGAAGAACAGCGCCGCGATGATCATGCCGGCGCGCATGTCGCGCTCAGGCCGGTCGTCGATGATCTCCGCGCCGCTTCCGGCGGGATAGTAAAGCTCGACGGCGCCGGCCGCATCCCTGATCTGAATAGTTCCCATGGCGCCTTACCCCTCCGCCGTCTGGGGAGCGGGACGTTCTTCCGACCGGATCGCCTTCAAACGGCCCAGCACGTCGTCGCGTGCGCCAAAGGCCTCGACCCTTCCGTCGCGCATCACCATGATCTTGTCGACCACGCCCAATATCCCCATGCGATGGGCGACGATGATGACGGAGGCATTCCTCTTCTTGAGGTCGGCCAGCGTCGCGACCAGCCGCACCTCTCCCTCAGCGTCGAGATGCGCATTGGGTTCGTCCAGAAAGACCAGCGGCGGCGCACCGTAGAGCGCCCGCGCAAGACCGACGCGCTGCGCCTGCCCGGCGGAAAGGCCGCGTCCGCCCCAACCGAGCGTCAGATTATAGCCGCCCGGCAGATGCTGGATCATGTCATGCGCGCCGCTCAGCCGGGCGGCTTCGATGGCGGCATTGTCTATCGCTTCCTCATCGTCCGACAGGAAATTGCCGAAGCGGGCGATATTCTCCTTGATCGTCCCGGCGAACAGGGACGTGTCCTGCGGCAGATAGCCGACGAAGCTCGCCAGTCGTTCCGATTCCCAGTCCTGGATGTCCGCGCCGTCATAGCGGATCGATCCGCGCAGCGGCCGCGCCGCGCCGGACAGCATGCTCAGCAGGGTCGATTTGCCCGCGCCGCTGGGTCCGACAATGGCGATGACCTCCCCCGGCTCCACCGTGAAGCTGATGTCGGCCAGCACAGGTCTTTCCTGGCCTGGGTTGAAACAGGTCAGATGTTCGACCGCGATATGGCCGTTCGGCGCAGGCAACCGGGTGAGGGCGATGTCGGCATCCCTCGCGGCCAGCAGATCGTTGAGCGTCGCATAGCTCGCCCGCGCATGGACGACGCTGCGCCACGCGCCCAGCAATTGGTCGATCGGCGCCAGCGCCCTTCCGACCAGAAAGGAGGAAGCGAAGATCGCGCCCGCCGAAATCTGGTCGTTGATCGCCAGCCACGCGCCCAGGCCCAGCGCCAGCGATTGCAGGGCGAGGCGGATGAACTTGCTGATGGCGACATAATGCCCGCCCGCGAAGCTGGCATGGGCCTGGAGGTTCAGCATCGCCCGGCGTTCGAGCAGGTGCCGCCGAACCAGCGCGTTCCGCATGCCGAGCGCGCGGATCACCTCCGCGCCCGCGATCGTCTGTTCCTGGCTGACATAGGCCTTGTTGGCGGCGTCATTGGCCTGCTTCAGCGGCGCATTTGTCCGCCTTTCATTGCAAAGCGCGATGAAGAGGAGCGCGCCGCCGCCGGCCATCGCCATGGCCGCAATGGCCGGATGGATCAGGAAGCAGACGACGACATAGATGGGGCTCCAGGGAAAATCGAAGATCGACAGGATCGTCGGCCCGGTCAGCGTCTGGCGGAGCGTGTCGAACTCCCGAAGGGCCTGTCGGTTCATCGCCTCGCCCGTCGAGCCGCGTCCACTGAGCGTCGTATCGAGCAGCAGCCCCGAAAGCTGCCGGTCGAAGCGGATGCTGGCCCGCACCAGCAGGCGGGAGCGCACCTGCTCCAGCAGCGCGAGCGTGCCGATCACGAAGATGATGATGATTGTCAGGAAGAACAGGGTAAGTCTGCCCTGTCCCGTCACGACCCGGTCATAGATTTGCAGCATGTAGAGAACGGGTCCGATATAAAGGACGTTCATCAATGCGCTGAATATCAAGGAAGAAAGAAAGTGGCGCCTGCACGATGACAGGGCAGCCTTCATCGGAGCGGATGGTTTATGAAGGTCACGCAACATAAGTTCCGCCTCGCCCCCATGTCGCGCCATGCTGTCGGCGCTATGTCCTATGCTTTGCTTATACTATCCTGCTGATTTTCGGTAAATATAACCAATAGCATAGGTGCGCATGCGTGCCGTAATGGCCCGGCCCGCCGGCAAGGCTCCAACCGGGTCAGGCGGTGGCGATCCGGATCAGCGCCTGCACATCGACATGCTCTTCCAACTGCATTGCGATCTGGTCCAGCGCTTCATGCACCGAAGCCTGATAATCCTCCGATGCGGCTTCATGCCCCAGGCGGGACAGAAAGGCGGCGCGCAGCGCGGTGCTGGCGAACAGGCCGTGGACATAGGTGCCCATCACCGTGCCGTCTCCGCTCGATGCGCCATCGGGACGACCGCCCTCCAGCATGGCGAACGGGCGCGCGCAATCGGCGCCGTCCGTCCGTCCGACATGCATCTCATAGCCGGAAAAGGCCTGGCCCATTGCGGTTCCGCCGGTTCTTTCCAATGTCTTGACCTGCGTCAGCCGGGTTTCCACGTCCAGCAGGCCAAGCCCCTCGATGCCGCCGGGCGGCCCCTCGATCCCGTCCGGATCGTCTATCCTGCGGCCCAGCATCTGGTAACCGCCGCATATCCCCAATATCGGCCGCCCGCGCCGGCGATGGGCGAGAATGTCGATGTCCCATCCCTGATCGCGGACCGCCTGCAGGTCGGCGATCGTCGCCTTGGAACCCGGCAGGATGATGAGCGCGGCCTCCGCCGGAATGGGCTGGCCCGGCGGCACCATCATGACTTCGACGCCCGGCTCCAGTTTCAGGGGGTCCAGATCGTCGAAATTGGCGATCCGGGGCAGGATGGGGCAGGCGATCAGCAGCTTTTCGTGGCCGACGCCCTGCCGGCGTTCGAGCACCACGGCATCCTCGCTGGGTAAGCGGCTGGCCTGGCCGAGCCAGGGGATGACGCCAAAGCCCTTCCAGCCGGTCAACTGCTCGATATGGCGATAACCATCCTCGAACAGCGCGGGGTCGCCCCGGAACTTGTTGATCAGGAATCCACGGATCATCGCCGCATCGGCGGGATCGATGACTGCCCTTGTTCCGGCGACGGCCGCAATCACGCCGCCGCGATCGATGTCGCCCACCAGGATCACCGGCACATTCGCGGCCCGCGCAAAGCCCATATTGGCGATGTCGCCGGCGCGCAGGTTCACCTCTGCGGGCGATCCGGCGCCCTCCACCACGACAATGTCGCATTGCGCCTGCAAGCGGCGGTAGCTGGTCAGTACGGCCTCCAGCAATTCGCCGCGCGCGGACCGGAAATTTTCGCTGCCCAGCTTGCCGCGCACCTGGCCATGGACGACAAGCTGGGACGTGCGGTCGGCCTGCGGCTTCAGCAGCACCGGGTTCATGTCCGTATGCGGCTCGATTCCTGCCGCCATGGCCTGAAGAGCCTGCGCCCGCCCGATTTCTCCGCCATCGGCGGTGACGGCGGCATTGTTGGACATGTTCTGCGGCTTGAAGGGCCGGACGCTGTATCCGCGCCGCACCAGCGCGCGGCAAAGGCCCGCCACCAGCAAGGATTTGCCGACGTCCGAACCCGTTCCCTGAAGCATGATCGCAGCCATGACGCCGCTCCTGCATGGAGCGGGCGGCAGATACAAGTTAAATGGCGCTGTGCCGCATCTCCACGGCGTCCAGGATCATGCCGCCGGCCATGAAGACGCTGCCGGTGCAGGCCAGCGCCAGCAAATGCCCCCCGGTGCCGGGATATTGCTGCATGTAGACGAAGCCGCGCTCGGTCGCGCCAAGGGCCAGGGCGTAAATCACCAGAAACGCCTCGAACTTGGTCTTGATCGTGAAGAGGCGCTTGATCCGTTCCATCCGGTCCCACTCGGCTTGCCCGCCGTCAGGGGATTAGATCGCCTGAAAGTTGCAAATGGTCAACAACCGTTAACCATGATTGTTCGATGCGGGCGATCAGCCGGGTATCGGCCAGATCCTCTGGCGCTATGGCTTCTGGCCAATAGTTGCGGACGATGTCGGCAATGCCGTCCAGCTTCGCCTCGTCCACCAGGAAGCGGGGATCGATATTGGCAGGATCGGCCACCACGCGCAGGCGCAGGCAGGCAGGACCGCCGCCATTGGCCATGGACTGGCGCACGTCGACAGGCACGAGCTTGCGAATGGGGCCGTTGCCCGCGACCATCTCCTCCAGCCAGTTCCAGATGGCGGGCATATCCCGCGCCTCCGTCGGCAGGATCAGCGCCATGCCTGTCCCGGGCGAATTCGAAGGGTCGCCCGTGGGCAAGGTGACGAGCTGCGCATTGAAGATATAGCTGCGGATCGCGTCTGACAGGCTGATGGCGCTGGCGGGAACCTCCACGATCTCCACCGACGGCAGCCTGGCGCGGAGAGCGGCGTAGAAGCGCTCCTTGTCCGCAAAGGCATGTTCATGCGTGAAGAGCACGCGTTCGTTGGCGACGGCGACCACGTCATTGTGGAAGGCGCCCGCCGCGATCGCTTCCTCCGACTGCATGACGAACAGCGTCCGATCCGGATCGAGCCGGTGCAGCCGGGCGACGGCCTTGCTCGCCTCGACATGCTGGCGGGCGGGAAAGGGGCCGCCGGACTGGCCATAGACGAACACCTCGACGCCTGCCTCGCCATGGCTGTCGCACAGGCGCATGTGATTGGCCGCGCCCTCGTCGCCGAAGGGGGCGGGGACAGGGCCATGCACGGCGAAGGCGTTCCGGTCGGAAAAGGCAAGGCGCAACTGGGCGAGCGTCTGCGGCCATTCATGGCTGCGATGCGGCATGGTGACGAGATTGGCGACGGTCAGGTGCGTGCGCCCATCGGCCGTATCGGCGGCCGGCGAAACGGTCGCGGCATTGGCGGCCCACATGGAGGAGGCCGACATGGCGGCGGCGCGGATATGCGCCTCCGCATTGCCGACATCGGTCCCGAGGGCTGACAGCCAGGCGCCATCCGGCCGCCACTGGGGCAGGAACAGCCCCTGCGGCAGCCCGAGGCGAAGGTTGGACCGCATCTTCTCTATCCCCTGAAGCGCCGCCGCGCGGGGATAGGAGATGGCGCCCGCGTTGCGCGCGGAGGCAAGGTTGCCCAGGCTGAGGCCCGCATAATTGTGGCTGGGACCCACCAGGCCGTCGAAATTGATCTCCCTTGCCGTCATGCCCGTTCCGCCATGGTGAATGTCTGTCCCGGTTCCACCCCCAGCAGTTCCGCGGAAGCCCGGTCGAGCGATATGCCGCCATCCTCCCGTTCCGTCACCAAGGCATAGGTGCAGCGGAAATCCGCGAGCCGTCCGGTGGTCACCAGCATCTTGTCTCCGCCCTTTTCGTGCACCGCGCCCAGCACCGCGTCGGAGGCATGGGCGATGGTGCGCAGCGAATTGATTTGCCCCACCATCGTCGGTCCGCCGTCGAATATGTCGACATAGCCGGGATTGGTGAAGCCCTCCGTCTCCAGCATGCGCATGGCCGCGCGGCCATTGGGGTGGGGCATGCCGATGACGCCGCGCGCGGTGTCGGTCAGCATGGCGGTGTAGATCGGCGTCTTTGGCATCAGGTCGGCGATGAACTGGTTGCCGTTCACCGCGTTGAACTCGTCCGCCTCCTGAAAGCTCATGCCGAAGAAGCGCCCCGCGAGGCCGTCCCAGAAGGGGGAACCGCCCGCCTCGTCGATCACGCCCCGCAGTTCCGCGATGATCCGCTCTCCGAAGCGGGCGCGATGGTTGCGGATATAGAGATAGCGGCTGCGCGCCAGCAGCAGACCCAGCCCCTCCGCGCGCTCGCGGGGGTGAAGGAACAGGCCGCCCACTTCCGTCGACCCTTCCAGATCGGTGACGAGCGAAAGCATCTCCGCCCTGAAGGTGCGCGAAAGCTCCCGGCTATGTTGGGTGAGAACGCCCAGCCGATAGGAATAGAAGGGCCAGCTTTGCCCGACCTTGCTGAATATCTGGCAGGTGCCGCGGACCTGACCCGTCTGGCTGTTTTCCAGCACCATGACGATCAGTTCGTCCTCGACCCCTTCGCCTTGCCGGGCCAGCGCCTGTCCCGTCCGCTCCAGCTTGGCGGCAAGCGACTTCCGGTCCGGCGGCAGGTTGGTGAACCCGCCCCCGGTCAGCTTCGCCATTTCATAAAGGGTCTGCAAATCGTCGGCGCGCGCCGTGCGCATGAAAAAACTCACGCCTTCATCCCCCCGGTGAAATGCCCCTGGGCGATGCGGAGCAGCGCCAGGGCCGATAGTTGCGCCCGTTCGGCCAGGCTGTCGACGATCAGATATTCCGAATCGCTGTGGATATTGCCGCCCCGCACGCCCATGGTGTCGACCACGGGCACGCCGCAGGCCGCGATATTATTGCCGTCGCACACCCCGCCGGTATCCCGCCAGGCGATGGAAAGGCCCAGGTCCGCGCCGCATTGCCGGACGAGCCCGAACAAGGCTTCCGCCCGCCCATCCATCGGCTTGGGCGGCCGGCCGAAGCCGCCATGCCGGTGAAGCGTCACCTCATGCTCCAGGGCGATCCGCGCCATGGCGTCCTTCAGCAGTTCGTCCGCGGCCTGCTCGTCGGCAGGCGTCTTCGGCCGGAAATTGACGTGCAGAACCGCATGGTCCGGCACGACATTATTGGGACTGCCGCCCTCGATCCGCGCGGGATTGCAGGAAAAGCCGCCGCCGCTCGCCGCCTTCAGCCGCAACGCCAGGTCGGCGGCCGCCAGCAATGCGTTGCGGCCATCCTGCGGATTGCGCCCGGCATGCGCGCTTCGTCCGGTGACGACGATGGCGAAGTTGCCGCTGCCGGCGCGCGCCCCGGCCAGTGTGCCGTCGGGCAGGGCCGGTTCATAGGTGAAGGCCGCGATCTTGCCCGTCGCGACCTGCCGCAACAGCGCCGCCGAGGAAGGGCTGCCGACCTCCTCATCGCTGTTGATGATGACGTCATAGCCCAGCCGCCTTGCATCCGGTGCGGTTTCCACCGCGCGCAAGGCGGCGAGCATGACAGCGATCCCGCCCTTCATGTCCGCGACGCCCGGTCCGTTCAGCGTCGACGGATCGACCCACCGCAGCGCCTGAAAGCCATGGTCGGCGGGGAAGACCGTATCCATGTGCCCGGTGAGCAGGATTTGCACCGGAGCCTCCGGCCTGACCGAGAGGCGCAGGTGGCTGCCATGCGCGACCATCGCCAGACGACCGTCGGGGCGCACGGTTTCAACCGGCTCTGGATCGACAAGGGACATCGCGCCCGGCAGGCCGGCGAAGGCATCGGCAAGCATGGCCGCCATGGCCGCAAGGCCGGGAAGATTGCGCGACCCGCTGTTCACCGCCGCCCATTTTTCAGTCTGGGCGAGCATGGGCGCGTCGGCGGCGCTTTCCATGACGCTCCGTTCGAACGACGAAATGCCTCTCATCCTGACGACCCTATCAGAGCGGAGGGCGCGCCTCCACCCCTGGTCCTGAAAGTCGGCGACCGCCTAGAAATCATAGGTGAGGGTCAGGCGACTCATCGTGTCCGAATCCCGCGCCGAAAGCAGCGTCTCCGATTCATATTGCACATTGTAGGAAAAGGCGGCCGACCAGCGTGTTCCCACTTTCGTCACCAGCGAGGTCAGCGAATTCAGCGTATAGACGTCGCTTTCGGCATAGCCGGAGGCTGTCTGCCTGAAGGTCAGCGCAGGGGTCAGGCGCCAGGCGAAGTCCATGGAGGCACGGGCGCCCAATTTGGTCTCCCGCTCTCCGGTCACATATTTGGCATGGCGGATCGAAGGACCGGCATCCAGCGAGAGGTCGACCGGATCGCTGACGATCAGCTTGTAGCCGATGCCGGCCGAGGCGGTGTAGCGCGCGTCATAGCCGATCGACGTATCCCGCTCGAACTGCGTCAATCCATAGGCGAAGCCCCGTGGATCGAATTCATAGCGCGGCTCATAGCTGGCGGTATAGCGTTCGCGCGAGGTCACGCCGTTGGCGCGCCGGTAATCGACGCTGGCGGCCAGCTTGTGCGACCATTGGATACCGGTGCGCTTGACCGCTGCGCTGGCGCTGATGCCGATTTCGCTGGTGGAACCGGTGGAGCGGAAGCCGCCCGCTTCGATCTTGCCCGTCCACAATTCCGTGAAGCGCGCCTCGCGGATCACGGTTTCCTGCGTCGCCCTGGTCCGTTCCTTCCAACTGTTGACCATGCGCTGAATCTCGTCGGCGGAACCGGGATTGGTCTGCTTGGCGATCTTCGCGACGGTCGCGATCTCGGTCTCATTGCCGTTGGCGATGGCCGCCTCCAGCATTTCCCGCACCGATGGCGGCAGGAGCACGGGGTAATCGGCGAGCGCCGGGGTGGAGAGGAAGAGGGGCAGAACGGCCAGCCAGTAACGCATGCGCCTTCTCATACCGGCATGGCGGCGGATTTTAACCCTTGTTTTCAGATCAAATCCCTGAATTCCTGGAGAATATCCCGATACAGCTTGCGCTTGAACGGCACGATCAGGTCAGGCAGGCTCTCCGGCTCCGTCCATTTCCATTCGCGGAATTCAGGATGCGCCGTCTGGATGTCGATGTCCTCATCCGACCCCAGGAAACGCGCAAGGAACCAATATTGCCGCTGGCCGCGATATTTGCCGCCCCACAGCTTGCCGATCAGTTCCGGCGGCAGGTCGTAGAAATGCTCTTCGCGCGCCTTGGCGATGATCTCCACATGCTCGCGAACGATGCCGGTCTCCTCGTTCAGCTCCCGAAGGGCGGCCGCCTTCATATCTTCGCCGTCGTCGATGCCCCCCTGTGGCATTTGCCAGGCTTCCACCGCATTATCGATCCGCTGACCGACGAAAACCTTGCCATCCATGTTGACGAGCATGACACCGACGCATGGCCGGTAGGCGAGTTCTGAATCATTCGGCATCGAAGCCATCATAGTCCCTGGTCGTTAATCCCGACAAGCCATCCGGAGGCTCCAGCCCGCCCGTCGCTTTGTGCAGTGCAGAATAAGCGGGGCGGGGCGGCGCGTCCATGCCGGAAAAATCCTGACGCGGCGATTTGTGCTGTGCATCGCTTCAAATGGGCGGGGGCTTGGAACATCGGGCGGCCCATGGCATGCCCGATCGCATGTCAGACCCCGTAATTCTCTGGTTTCGTCAGGACCTGCGCCTTGCCGATCAGGCCGCACTGGCAGCCGCCGTGCAGGAAGGGCCGGTGATTCCCGTCTATGTGCTGGACGATCAGGCGCCGCGCCAATGGAAGATGGGCGGAGCGTCGCGCTGGTGGCTGCACCATAGCCTGAAGAGCCTGGACGAAAATCTTCGGGAGAAGGGATCGCGCCTGATCCTGAGGCAGGGAAACTGCATCGATCAGATCGTCCAGATCGCTGAGGAAACGGGCGCCCGGCGCGTGCATGCCCTGCATCATTACGAACCCTGGTGGCGCAATGCGGAGAAGTCGCTCGTCAAAAGGCTGGAGCTGTGCCTGCATGACGGCGCATTGCTGCTGCCGCCCGGCGCGGTGCGGACGGGCGAAGGAAACAGCTATCGGATCTATACCCCCTTCGCCCGCGCCGTGATGGAGCATATGCCGCCGGCCGAACCGGTTCGCGCGCCTTCGCGCATCGATGCGCCAGGACGTTGGCCGAAAAGCGATTCGCTGGACCGATGGGGCCTTTTGCCGACCAAGCCGGATTGGGCCAGGGCCTTTTCACGCGACTGGACTCCTGGGGAAGCGGGGGCGCGGGCCAATGTCGCCGCCTTTCTCGACCAGGTGGCGGATTATGACAGGGCCAGGAACCTGCCCTCGCAGGAGGGGAGCTCTCGCCTGTCGCCGCACCTCCATTTCGGGGAGGTCTCCCCCGCCTATGTCTGGCGCCGGGTTGCCGGAGCGCCCGGCGATGCGACGACCTTCCTCAAGGAACTGATCTGGCGCGACTATGCCCATACGCAGATATGGGCCATGCCCGCCTATGGATCGGAAAATGCGCGGCCAGCCTTCGACGCGATGCCCTGGCGCGATCTTCGCGAGGCTGGTGCCGATTTCAAGGCGTGGAAGACAGGGCGCACGGGCTATCCCATTGTCGATGCCGGCATGCGGCAGCTCTGGACGACGGGCTGGATGCATAATCGGGTGCGCATGATCGCGGCCAGCTTCCTGATCAAGCATCTGCTGATCGACTGGCGGCATGGGGCGCGCTGGTTCTGGGATACGCTGGTCGATGCGAGCTACGCCAATAATAGCGTCAACTGGCAATGGGTTGCAGGCAGCGGCGTCGATGCCAATATCTTCTCGCGGATCATGGCGCCCCTGACCCAGTCGGGAAAGTTCGACGCCGCAGACTATATCAGGGCCTGGGTGCCGGAACTGGCGCATCTGAACGATGACATCATTCACGACCCCGAAGCGCATGACGCGCGTTCGTCCGATTATCCGGCCAAGTGCATCGGTCATCGGGAGGGGCGTGAACGGGCTCTCGCCGCATGGCGCGGGATCAGGCCATGATTGCGACGCGTTAAACCATCGGGCAGAGTGGAAGCATGAACGCCATTGAACCCCGTCGTGGCCGGGCCGCAGTGCCGGTCAGGCGACCGCTGGAGCGCCGGAGCCATGGCTGGCCGGATCGTCTCGCCGCCCGGCAGTTCCACAAATTGCTCGACCGCATCGACCTTGGGCTCGAACAGGGTTCTTTGCTCGCCATTCTGCCGGACGGCAGCCGGCGCCTGCTCGGCGGCCGCGCAGCGGGACCGGAATGCGAGGTTCATCTGCTGCGCTGGCGGGCGCTGATTCGCCTGATCGCCGGGGGATCGGCCGGCTGGTACAGGGCCTGGGCGCGTGGAGAGTGGACCAGTCCCGATCCGGTTCCGCTCTTCGCCCTGTTCATGGCCAATGCCGCCAACCTGGGCAATGTCGCCCGGCCGCATGGGCCGGCACGCTGGATCGGGCGCGCGTTCCATTGGGCGCGCCGCAACAGCCGCAAGGGTTCGCGGCGCAACATCGCCTATCATTATGATCTGGGGAATGATTTCTACCAGCCATGGCTCGACAAGGGCATGCATTATTCCAGCGGCCTGTTCCGCGACCCGGACGACCGGATCGAAAGCCTGGAGCGGGCGCAGCAGCGGAAGGTCGACGCCATTCTCGACCGGCTCGACATCGGCGATGGCGATTCGCTGCTGGAAATCGGCTGCGGCTGGGGCGGCTTGGCCGAACAGGCGATGGCGCGTTGCCCGATCCGTTATGACGGGCTGACCCTGTCTGTGGAACAGGCGCATTTCGCACGTGACCGCCTGGGGTCGGGAGCGAACATCATATTGCGCGACTATCGCGACGCGCAGGGGCAATATGACGCCATTGCCAGCGTGGAAATGGTGGAGGCAGTCGGGCAACGTTACTGGCCGGCCTATGTCGGGGCGATCGAGCGTCTGCTCAGGCCCGGTGGGCGGGCAGCCATACAATATATATTGATCGATGATGCGATCTTCGAAGGCTACGCCCGGGGCGCGGATTTCATCCAGACCTATATCTTCCCCGGTGGCATGCTGATTTCGGAAAGCCGTTTCCGGGCCTTGGCCGAAGCAAACGGTTTGGAGTGGCGTGATGTACGCCGCTTCGGTCTGCACTATGCCGAAACGCTGCGGCGGTGGCGCGAACGCTTCGACCGGGCGGTCGACAGGGGATGGTTGCCGGCCGGTTTCGACCAGCATTTCGTCGATCTATGGCGCTATTATCTGATGTATTGCGAAGGCGGCTTTCGCGGCGGCACCATCGATGTCGCGCAGGTCACGCTGGTGAAGCCGGCTTAGGGCGGGAGGAATTCGGTTCGGCTAGAGCGTTTTCCAAGCAGATGGAATCATCTGCTGACTCGGAAAACGCGACAAAACAAAAATTTAGAGCAGTCGAGCCGATGCAATCGGATCGGAATCTGCTCTAGCGGCCTTGGCGGGTGGATAGGGGAAGTGCCATGCCCGCAACCGGCCAGTCCAGTCATCCCCAAGGCTCAGCCTCTAATCGATACGCGTCCGGTATCCGTCGGGCGTGTCCGCAATCACCAGATCGAGAATCGCCTGGCCCACGGCAGCCGGTTCCTTGAGCGTCGCCGGGTCTTCACCCGGAAAGGCCCGCGCCCGCATCGCTGTACGGGTGGCGCCCGGATCGACGATATGGGTTCGGATGGCGGAGATGTTCTTCACTTCCTCGCCATAGGCGCCGACCAGGGTTTCGAGCGCCGCCTTCGAAGCGCCATAGGCGCCCCAATAAGCGCGCGGCGTCGCGCTGACCGAAGAGGTGATCGCCACCACGCGCGCATCGCCGCTCGCCCGCAGCATGCCGTCGAACGCCGCGATCAGCGCCTGGGGCGCGGCGACGTTGAGCGTCAGCAACCGGGCGAATTCCTTGGCGTCGATGGCTGGAACCGAAGCCAGGCTGCCCAGCGTCGCCGCGTTCAGGACCAATATGTCCAGCGCCTGCCAGCGACCCGAAATGGCATGCGCCAATCGTCCGATGCTTTCGCCGTCGATGAGGTCCAGCGGCGCGATGGTCGCATTGCCGCCGCCCTCGTGAATGCGATCCTCCACCTCTTCCAGCCCGCCCGTGGTGCGGGCGGTCAGGATGACATGGGCGCCGGCGGCGGCGAGCGCTTCCGCCGTGGCGGCGCCGATGCCGCGGCTCGCTCCGGTGACGAGGGCGAGCTTACCGGAAAGGGGTTGGCTGGAAAGGGGTTGGATCGACATGAATATCCCTCATGGGGTCAGGAAGGAACAAGCCCGAGGCCGCATAGCGTCGGGCTGTCCGTCCAGCGGTAGGAAAGGCGTTCAGACCACTCGTTCGGCCAGCAGTTCGAGCTGGTTCTGAACCACGGCTTCGTCCTGGTCGGTCAGAGTGGTGGGATAGTCGCCGGTGAAGCAGGCGTCGCAATATTGCGGCCGTATGTCGGCGCGCTTCGCCTCGCCCAAGGCCTTGTACAGGCCGTCGATCGAGATGAAGGACAGGCTGTCGGCATGAATGAAGTCCTGCATCCCGCCAATGTCCAGACGGTGCGCCAGCAGCTTGGTCCGTTCTGGCGTGTCGACGCCATAGAAGCAGCTATGCTTGGTCGGCGGACTGGCGATGCGCATGTGCACTTCCTTGGCGCCTGCCTCGCGCATCATCTGCACGATCTTGAGCGAAGTGGTGCCGCGCACGATCGAATCGTCGATCAGGACGATCCGCTTGCCCTCGATCAGGGCGCGATTGGCGTTATGCTTCAGCTTCACGCCCAGATGGCGGACCTTGTCGCCCGGCTGGATGAAGGTGCGCCCGATATAGTGCGAGCGGATGATGCCCAGCTCGAAGGGAATGCCCGATTGCTGGGCATAGCCGATTGCTGCCGGAACGCCGCTGTCGGGCACGGGGATGACGAAGTCCGCCTCGACCGGATTTTCGATGGCCAGTTGCGCGCCGATCGCCTTGCGGACCGAATAGACGCTGGAGCCGTCCACGACCGAATCGGGACGGCTGAAATAGACATGTTCGAAGATGCAGGGCCGGGCATGGGTGTCGCCGAAGGGACGGTGGCTGCGCACCTCGCCGTCATGGGTGACGATGACCAGTTCGCCCGGTTCGATGGAGCGGACATGCTCCGCGCCCACCACGTCGAAGGCGACGGTTTCCGAAGCGAAGATGATCGAATCGCCCAGCTTGCCCATGACCAGCGGCCGGATGCCCAGCGGGTCGCGGCAGGCGACCATGCCTTCGGGCGTCATGACGATCAGCGAATACGCGCCCTCGACCTGCTTCAGCGCATCGATGAACTTGTCGAGCAGCGTGCGATAGGTGGACGTGGCGACCAGATGGATGATGACTTCCGTGTCCGACGTCGACTGGAAGATGGAACCGCGGCGGATCAGTTCCCGCCGCAGCTTCATGGCGTTGGAGATGTTGCCGTTATGCGCGACGGCGAAACCGCCCGAACTCAGTTCCGCATAAAGCGGCTGGACATTGCGGAGCGATGTCTCGCCGGTGGTGGAATAGCGGACATGGCCGCAGGCGGCGGTGCCGGGAAGGCCCCGAATCACTTCGTCGCGGTCGAAATTCCCGGCCACATGCCCCATCGCCCGATGGGTGTGGAAATCATGGCCGTCCCAACTGGTGATGCCCGCGGCTTCCTGGCCGCGATGCTGGAGCGCGTGAAGGCCAAGTGCCACCATGGCGGAGGCGGTTTCAGCGTTGAAGACGCCGAAAATGCCGCATTCCTCACGCAATTTGTCGTCGTCGAACGGGTTGGTCGTAAACATGGGTTTTTGATGGTCCACTGCCGATCCTGTGCGCCCTCATCGGGACGGCTTTCGCGCGCATATAGTGCGTTGAGGACGATTTGTCGCCTGCCTGTCACAAAAAAGGGATGCAATACCTACCGGCCGCTATTTTCCAGCGATGAAATTGGGAAAAAGGCCTACTGGCCTTGAGCCATTGGGGAGGCTAATAGCCTCTTCTCATGCATCGTTTCGCCAATCCTGCACGCTTCCTCAAAATTGCCCGGCCGTTGACCGCCTGGCTGTTCTGGCCGGGGCTGATCCTGCTGCTGGCCGGCGCCGGCTGCGGCCTGTTCGTGACCCCGGCGGACTATCTTCAGGGGGATACGGTGCGCATCCTATACATCCATGTGCCGGCCGCGTGGCTGGGCATGGGCGGATGGACCGGGATCGCCGTCGCTGCCCTCATGCAGCTCGTCTGGCGCCATCCGCTCGCGGCCGTCGCGGGCCGGGCCATCGCCATGCCGGGCGCTTTCTTCACGGCGATCTGCCTTGTCACCGGATCGATCTGGGGCCGGCCGACCTGGGGTACATGGTGGGAATGGGACGGACGCATGACCTCCATGCTGGTGCTGTTCTTCCTCTATCTCGGCTACATCGCGCTCGCCAATGCCAGCGCGCGGCAGGGCAGCGGCGGGGTGAGCCCGGTGACAGCCATTTTCGGGCTGGTGGGCGCGATCAACATCCCGATCATCAACCGCTCCGTCGTCTGGTGGAACAGCCTGCATCAGGGGCCCAGCATCACGCTGCGCGGGTCCAGCATCGATACCGCGCTGCTTTGGCCGCTCGGCTTCACCCTCGCCGGATTTACCTTGCTTTTCGCCGCGATCGTGCTGATGCGCATGCGCGCCATATTGGCGCAGAACAAGATCGAAGCGCGCATGCAAAGGCTGGCGCGGGGGTGAGGATATGAACCAGTGGGCTTTCGTCATCGGCGCCTATGCGCTGACCTTGTCGGGCACCGGCCTCATCAGCCTGTTCAGTTGGCGCGCGATGCGCAACGCTGAACGCAGGGCGTCGGCGGACAGGGTATCGGCGGACAGGGCATGAAGGCAAAGCATCAAAGGCTGATCCTGGCCGTGGTGGCCCTGCTCGCGCTGATCGGCGCGGGATTGCTGGCCGCTTCCGCGCTGAAGGACGAGGCGGCTTATTTCTACGCGCCCAATGACGTTAAGACCAAGGGCGTCGAGCCGGGCAAGGCGATCCGGCTGGGCGGCATGGTGGTCAAGGGCAGCCTGAAGCGCGCCAGCGACGGCGTCACCATCCATTTCGACGTCACCGACGGCAAGGCGACCGTTCCGGCGAGCTTCAAGGGCATCACGCCCGACCTTTTCCGCGAAGGTTCAGGTGTGGTGGCAGAAGGTGCTTTCGATGCGGGCGGCACATTCCAGGCCACCAACCTGTTGGCCAAGCACGACGAACGCTACATGCCGCGTGAACTGGAAGGCATGAGCTATGATGAAAAAACCCACAAGATGAAGGCCGAAAGGTGAGCGAGAGCCAGCTTCATTGGCAAGGTCATGCTGGGGTTGGTTCAGTATCCATCAGGCCCCGCGCTCCGCAACTCGAAGGGGCGGAGCAGGCCCGGCATCTGGTTCATGGCCATGAAGCATTCGGGAGGAAAGCGGCAGCATGATCGCTGAGGCCGGCCTTGCCGCATTATGGCTCGCCGCGTCCTTGGCGCTGCTCCAATTGGCGCTGGCCGCTGTCGGCCTGGCGGGCGGCAAGAGCGAGCTGCTGGGCGCCGTCCGTCCGGTGGCGGTCGCGCAGGGGGTGCTGACCGCGACGGCCTTCGCCTTGCTGATCATGCTGTTCCTGCGATCCGACATGTCGGTCCTGCTCGTCGCCACCAACAGCCATTCGATGAAGCCGTGGCTCTACAAATTCGCTGGAACCTGGGGCAATCATGAAGGGTCGATGCTGCTTTGGGTGACGGTGATGGGCGTCGCCGGATCGGCCGTCGCCTTATTCGAGCGGGCCTTGCGGCGTGAAACCCATATGGCGACGCTGGGCGGACAGGCGGCGATCAGCCTTGGTTTTTACGCTTTCCTGCTTTTCGCCTCCAATCCCTTCGCGCGGATCGACCCGCCGGCCCCGGACGGGCAGGGTCTCAATCCGCTGCTGCAGGACCCTGGGCTCGCCTTCCATCCGCCGACCCTCTATCTCGGCTATGTCGGCCTGTCCGTCGCCTTTTCCTTTGCCGTGGGGGCGCTTTTGACCCGGCAGGTCGACGCAGCCTTTGCGCGCGCCATGCGGCCCTGGGTATTGGGGGCGTGGATATTGCTGACGCTCGGCATCACGGCGGGCAGCTATTGGGCCTATTATGAGCTGGGCTGGGGCGGCTGGTGGTTCTGGGACCCGGTGGAGAACGCCTCGCTCATGCCGTGGCTGGCGGCGACGGCGCTGCTGCATAGCGTGACCGTGCTGGCCACCCGCGACGCCCTGCGCGCCTGGACGGTGATGCTGGCGGTCGTCGCCTTCTCCATGTCGATGGTCGGCACTTTCCTCGTCCGGTCGGGCATCCTGACCAGCGTCCATGCCTTTGCCGTCGATCCGGAGCGCGGAACCTTCATCCTGGCGTTGCTCGGCATCTATATCGGCGGGGCGCTGGCGCTGTTCGGCTGGCGCGTGGGCGCGGTCCGCGAGGGCGCGCCGTTCGAGCTGGTCAGCCGGGAAACCATGCTGGTCGTCAACAATCTGCTGCTGTCGGTCATATTGGGGCTGGTGCTGATCGGCACGCTTTATCCGCTGCTGACCGAGGCCTTCGGCCATAAGGTGTCGGTCGGCGCGCCCTATTTCGACCGCATCGCCGGGCCTGTCGCACTTGCCTTGATGATCGTCATGGTCCTTGGGCCGCTGACCCGCTGGCGGCGCGACCGGATGCGGGAGGTGAGCCGGCGCATAGCCGTCCCGCTGATAATGGCGGGATTGGTTTTCCTCGCCTTATCGGCATTCGCCTGGGGACGGATCGGCATATTGCCTTTCCTCGGCCTGGTGATCGCCCTGGCCGTCGCTGTGGGGAGTGTCGCGCCGCTCTGGAAGCGCAATCTGCGTCGCACGCCGCTTTTCACCTGGGGCATGGTGATCGCGCATCTGGGCTGCGCGGTCAGCCTGGCGGGCATGGCCTGCGATTCGGCCTTCACGGTGGAAAAGCTGGTGGCCGCCCGCCCCGGCGATACTGTGGAGACGGCGGGCTGGACGATCCGGTTCAAGCAGATTCTGCCGATAGCGGGCGATAACTGGACCGCGCTCCAGGCGGATATGGAAGCCAGCCGGGGCGGTGGGGAGCCGGTCCTGATCCACCCGCAGTCCCGCTTCTTCGCCTCGCCGCCCACGACGACGACGGAGGCCGCTCTGCTGACCCGCTGGAATGGCCAGCTCTATGTCGTGCTGGGGCAGGAGGCGGATGAAGGCCGCTGGCAGCTCCGCATCTGGTGGAAGCCTTTCGTGACGCTGATCTGGCTGGGCGGTTTCCTGATCGCTGTGGGCGGCGCACTGGCGCTGGTCGGGCGGGAACGGCGCGGATGGCTGCTCAAATGGCGGGCGCGCAGGGCCGTGGAGGCCGGCGCATGAGGAAGCTGCTGATCTGGCTGCCGCTGGCGCTGTTCCTTGGTTTTTTCGGGCTGTTTGCCAGCGGGCTGCTGCGTCCGGACGACCGGATCATCAATTCGAAACTGGTGGGCAAGGCGCTGCCTGCCTTTGTCCTGCCTGCCGCCGCGAGCGACCGGCCGCCGCTGGCAAGTTCGGAACTCGCGACCGGCAAGCCGCGCCTGCTCAATATCTTCGCGAGCTGGTGCGTGCCCTGCGCGGCCGAGGCGCCGCAGTTGCTGGCGCTCAGGCAGGCGGGCGTGGAGATCGACGCCATCGCCATCCGCGATGCCCGGCCCGATGTCGACGCCTTCCTCAAGCGCTATGGCAATCCCTATTCCCGCATCGGCCTGGATGCGCGGAGCGAGGTGCAGATCGCCATGGGTTCGTCGGGCGTGCCCGAAAGCTTCATCATCGATGGAAGGGGCCGCATCGCCTATCAGCATGTCGGCGACATCCGTCAGGATGATGTGCCGATGATCCTGGACCGGCTGAGGAATGCGCAATGAGGATGCTGGTCGCCCTGCTGGCGCTGATGCTGAGCGTGCCGGTCTTCGCGCAGTCCGCGCTGCCGCCGGCGCCCTATGCCGACCGCCAGATCGAAGACCCGGCCCTGGAGAAGAAGGCGCGGACGCTGATGGAGACGATCCGCTGCCTCACCTGCCAGAGTCAGTCGATTGCCGACAGCAATGCCAGCATGGCCGGCGACATGCGCTCCCAGATTCGCGAACGCATCATGGCGGGGGAAGAGCCCGAGCATATCCGCGCCTGGCTGATCGAGCGCTATGGCGACTGGGTCAGCTATGAGCCGACAGCCGATCCGATCCTCTGGCCGCTCTGGGCCGCGCCCCTGATCCTGCTGGGATTGGGGCTGCTGCTGCTGCGCGGTCGGATCAAGCGGGGGAGGCGGGCATGACCGGCTGGATCATTGCCGGCGCCCAGCTGGTCCTGGTGAGCGTGGCGCTCGTCCTTGTCGGGCGGGTGCCGAGGTCGGCCTGGGAAATCACGGCCGCTGCGCTGTTGCTGGGTTTGGCCGGCTATGCGTGGCAGGGCCGTCCCGGACTGGCTGGCTCGCCCCGGCAGGCGGCCGACAGGGGCGGCGCCGCGTTCGACGAGAAGCTGGCCGAGCAACGCCGGGGCCTTGCCGAGCGCTATGGCAAGGCGGGCCAATGGCTGATGCTTTCGGACGGCCTTGGCCGACAGGGGAAGACGAAGGAAGCGGCGAACGTCCTTTTGTCCGGACTTCGCGAGACTCCGGACGATCCCAATTTGTGGCTGGGCTTCGGCAATGCGCTGGTCGCGCATGCAGGCGGAGTGCTGTCTCCCGCCGCCGATTTCGCCTATCGCCGGTCGATGGCGATCGATCCCGAAGGTCCGGCGCCCCGCTATTTCTACGGACTGGCCCTCGCCCGGGCGGGGCAACTCAAGGAAGCACGCGCCCTTTGGGGCCCGCTGGCCGCCAGCGCCCCCGAAGGCAGCGAGGTCAAGAAGGAACTCGAAGGCAATATCGCGCGTATCGATGCCATGCTCGGGTCCGAAGGCCGATAGACGGTCGAAGCCGCAGCGGCATCATTGCCACCACCCGGGAGCCGTGATAGGGCGCGGCGGTTTGCGGGGGCTTATGGAATGACAAGACGGGCCGCTTCCCCGTTCGGGTGTCCAAAGATCATGACAATTCGGCATTTTCTTCATGGCTGACGAGATCACCAACGGCGCCGTGCGCGTCGATGACGAGAGCGCCCATGATCACGGTCATGCCGGACAGAAGGCCACGCTGAAGCTGGTCGTCGGTGCGATCGGCATCGTCTTCGGGGACATCGGCACCAGCCCGCTTTATGCCTTCCGCGAAACATTCGCCGGACATCATCATCTGGACCTCGATCCGGATCATATATTGGGCGTCATCAGCCTGATGTTCTGGTCGATGATGCTGGTCGTGACGCTGAAATATGTCACCGTCATCATGCGTGCGGACAACAAGGGGGAGGGAGGCAGTCTCGCCCTGCTCGCCCTGATCAACGGCCAGACCAGGACGCAGCGATGGTCGCGCGGCATCGTCCTGCTCGGCGTGTTCGCGACGTCCCTTTTCTACGGCGACTCGATGATCACGCCCGCCGTGTCGGTGCTGTCGGCGGTCGAGGGACTGGCGGTCTACAACAGCAGCCTTGCGCCGCTGATCCTGCCGGCCGCGATCGTCATCCTGCTCGGCCTGTTCTGGATACAGGGACTGGGGACCAACCGGGTCGCATCGCTGTTCGGCCCGATCATGCTGTTCTATTTCCTGACCATCGCGGTTCTGGGCATCATCAGCATCGTCAAGACGCCGGGCATCCTCCACGCCTTCAATCCCTATTGGGCGGTCATGTTCTTCGTCACCGATCCGCTGCCGGCATTCCTCGCCCTGGGCGCGGTCGTGCTGGCCGTGACCGGCGCGGAAGCGCTCTACGCCGATATGGGGCATTTCGGACGCAGTCCGATCCGCGTGTCCTGGCTGACCTTCGTCCTGCCCGCCTTGATGATGAACTATATGGGGCAGGGCGCGCTGCTGTTCCGGGAGGGCGCGGCCGCCCTTCACAGCCCCTTTTATTATCTGGCGCCGCAATGGGCGCAATTGCCGCTGGTCGGGCTGGCCACGCTGGCCGCGATCATCGCCAGCCAGGCGGTGATCTCCGGCGCTTTTTCCGTCACGCAGCAGGCAATCCAGCTCGGCTTCATGCCGCGCCTGCGGATTGCGCATACCAGCGCGTCGACGGCCGGCCAGATCTACATCCCCCTCATCAACTGGGGGCTGATGGTCATGGTGATCCTGTTGGTGCTGGTGTTCCAGACCTCGTCGAACCTCACGGCCGCCTATGGCATCGCCGTCACGGGCGCGATGTTCATCGACAATGTGTTGCTGACGGTGCTGCTCTACCGGCTATGGAAATGGCGCTGGTATTATTCGGCGCCGCTGCTGTCGGTGCTGTTCCTGGTGGACGGCGCCTATCTGGCCGCCAATTTCACCAAGGTGCCCGATGGCGGCTGGTTCCCGCTGCTGATCGGCTTCGTGATCTTCACCCTGCTCACCACCTGGTCGCGCGGGCGCCGTCTGGTTCAGGACCGGCTGCGCGAAGCGGCCATGCCGATTCCCGTCTTCGTCGCGTCCGCCGCGAACAGCGCGGTTCGGGTGCCCGGTACGGCGGTTTTCATGACCTCCACGCCCGATGGCGTTCCCCATGCGCTGCTGCATAATCTCAAGCACAACAAGGTGTTGCATGAGCGCGTCATCCTCTTGACCGTCAAGATCAAGGATGTGCCGGTTGTAGAAGATGACGGGCGCTTCAAGCTGGAGGATCTGGGCCGCGGATTCTTCCGGCTGGTGCTGCAATATGGCTTCATGCAGGAACCGGACGTCCCCGCCGCGCTCAAGAATGTGACTGGCTGCGGTCAGGCGTTCAGGATGATGGACACCAGCTTCTTCCTTGCCCGGCAGACGCTGCTGCCGTCGGCCAAGCCGGGGATGCCGCTGTGGCGCGAGAAGATTTTCGCCTGGATGCTGCGCAATGCGGAAAGTGCAATGGAATTCTTCCGGCTGCCGACCAATCGCGTGGTCGAACTGGGCAGCCAGGTCGAGATCTGATCCATATAAAAGGGCGCGGCAGGACCGCCGCGCCCCATCTTCCATCCAAGCGGATCAGGCCGCGTCGCGATCGGCATTGATCTCGACGAGCTGACCGCCGTTGATCGCGATCTTCTTCGGCTTCATCGCCTCCGGAACCTCACGCACCAGTTCGATCGTCAGCAGACCATCGGCCAGGTCGGCCTTTTCGACCCGCACGAAATCGGCGAGTTCGAAGCGGCGTTCGAAGCTGCGGTTGGCGATGCCGACATGCAGGAAGCGAGAGCGGTCGCCGCCCTGCGATTCTTCCTTGCGCCCGGTGACCTGGAGCAGGTTCTGCTGGGCAGTGATGTCGATCTCGTCCGTCCGGAAGCCCGCGACGGCCAGCGTGACGCGATAGCGATCTTCGGAAATCCGTTCGATGTTGAACGGGGGATAATTGTCGCCTTGCTGCAACCGGGCGTTGTTCTCGATCAGGTCGAAGAGACGATCGAAGCCCACGGTCGAGCGGCGATAGGGGGTAAGGTCAAAACCACGCATTGTCATAATCTCCCAAAGAGCAAAATGAACATGCCGGACCCAGAACAAGGCATCCGGCGGTACCATGCCCAACCCCATATGGCGGCTGGACGGCTTTGATATGGTTCGATGGAAAAGCGTTTCAAGTGGTCTGGCGACGGGATTTTGGATGCGTGGCGGGCGCCATGCGCAGCCTTGTTCACATGCCCGGAGGCGGCCCAATGGCTGGTCGTTCAAGCCCGAAAAGAAAAGTACCCGGGCCGTGTTTCCACGACCCGGGTACTAATGGACGATTGCTCGTCTCCCCCTTGGCCTGCCTCGACCGCTTCTCAGCCCCCTAAGCTCGAAGCGGGATGCAGTATCCCTGAACCACGGCCATTTACCTGTGCTTCGTCGCCTGTGCTATGTATAGAGCAGGCCGCTGTCACGGGCTATTTCCCAGCCTTGTGATTTTCCCCGCGAGGCTGTGGCTCCGGTGCAACAATCCGGCAATGCTTGCCGTCGTTCGATAGCATGCTAGACGGGCTGCCTGTCCAATCGAGAGGCCATTCGCGCCGTCATGATTCTATCCCGATACGAACGCATGATTGCCAAGCGTTACCTGCTGCCCGGCAAGGGGGAGGGGTTCATATTCCTGGTTGCCGGCATCAGCCTGGCCGCCGTGATGCTGGGGGTGGCGGCGCTGATCATCGTGATGAGCGTGATGAACGGCTTTCGCGCCGAACTGTTCGACAAGATCGTGGGCCTTAACGGTCATGCCGTCGTCCAGGGCTATGGCGGACGCCTGCCGGACTGGAAGGCGGTGTTGAGGGAGGCGAAGGCGACGCCCGGCGTGACCAGCGCCACGCCATTGATCGAGCAGCCCCTGCTGGGCAGCTTTCAGGGGCGGGTGGAAGCGGTGCTGGTGCGCGGCATGACGGTGAACGACATCCGCAACAATGCAACGCTGAAGGCGAAGGTCGTGGCCGGCAGCCTGAGCGCGCTGACCCCCAATGGCGGCAAGGTGGCGATAGGGTCGCGGCTGGCGGAAAATCTGGGAATCCAGTTGGGCGACAGCCTTACCATCATCAATCCCGCGGGCCGTTCGACGCCCTTCGGCACGGTGCCGCGGCAGGTATCCTATCAAGTGGCCGCCATTTTCGAGGTCGGCATCTACGATTATGACAAGGCCTTCGTCGTCATGCCGGTGGAGGACGCCCAGACATTGCTGCTGTTGGGCGATGTCGTCAGCATGATCGAGGTGGAGACCGTCAACGCCGACCAGGTGGCCGCCATATTGGAACCCTTGGCCGGCAAGGTCGCGGGCCGCGCGATCGTCACCGACTGGCGGCAGATGAATGCCTCGCTGTTCGAGGCGCTGGCGGTCGAGCGCGTCGCCATGTTCGTCGTGCTGTCGATCATCGTGCTGGTGGCGGTTTTCAACATCCTCTCCTCGCTCATCATGCTGGTGCGCGCGAAGACGCGCGACATCGCCATCCTGCGGACCATGGGTGCGAGCCGGGCCGGGCTGGTGAAGATATTCATGACCGTGGGCGTGACGATCGGCGCGCTGGGCATGGCGGCGGGCATGGTGCTGGGCTTCACCTTCCTGTTCTTCCGTCAGAGCGTGGTGAACGCGATCCAGTTCATGACGGGGCAGAATCTCTGGGACCCGTCGATCCGCTTCCTCACCGAATTACCGGCCAAGCCCGATCCGGTGGAGATCGCCATCATCTGCCTGATGGCGTTGATCTTCAGCTTCCTGGCGACGCTCTATCCCGCGTTCAAGGCCGCCAATACCGATCCTGTGCAGGTGCTGCGTTATGAATGAGATATTGAAGGTCGCAGGCCTCAAGCGCAGCTTCACCCAGGGCGGCGTCACCATAGAGGTGTTGCGCGGTGTCGAGTTGTCGGTGGCGCCGGGAGAAATCGTGGCGTTGCTCGGTCCGTCGGGATCGGGGAAATCGACGCTGCTCCAGGCGGTAGGACTGTTGGAGGGCGGCTTCGACGGATCGATCCGCATCGCGGGCGAGGAAGCGGCGAAGCTCGACAATGACGGACGGACGCGGCTTCGCAGGGATGCGCTGGGCTTCGTCTATCAATTCCACCATCTGCTTCCCGACTTCAATGCGGTGGAGAATGTCATCCTGCCGCAGGTGATCCGCGATGAGGAGATGGCAACGGCCCGCGCTCGCGCCGAATCCCTGCTCGGGTCATTGGGGCTTGGCCATCGGCTGGAACATCGGCCCAGCCAGCTTTCCGGCGGCGAGCAGCAGCGCGTGGCCGTGGCGCGGGCGCTCGCCAACCGGCCTGCGCTGGTCCTTGCGGACGAGCCCACCGGCAATCTGGACGAGCGGACCGCCGACGTCGTGCTGGCCGAATTCCTGCGGCTGGTGCGCGAGGAAGGTTCCGCCGCGCTGGTGGCGACGCATAATGAAAGACTGGCGGAGAAGATGGACCGGGTTGTCCGCCTTCATGAAGGACTGCTGGAGGAAAGTTCAGGCGGAATGTGACGCCGCATCCCGGACCGTCGCGATGACGATCTGGTTCCTTCCCTGATTCTTCGCCCGAAGCAGCGCGGCGTCCGCCGTCCGGACCAGTGTTTCCGCCCTGCCATGGTCGGGGAAGACGGCAAGGCCGAAGGAGGCTGTGATCGGCCCCAGTTCTTCGCCCCGATGCTCGACTCGCAGTTCCTGCAATTTCTGCTGCACCTGAATGGCGCGGTCGATGGCCTGATCCTGCGCGAAGCCGGGCATCAACAGCACGAACTCCTCCCCGCCCAGACGGAAAGCGCAATCCTTTTCCCGCAACGCTTCGTCCAGCACGCCGCCCACGGCGCGCAGCACGGCATCGCCCGCATCATGGCCATGGGCGTCGTTGAACCGCTTGAAATGATCGATGTCGACCATCAGGCAGGCCAGCGGCGTCAGGGCGCTTTCGGCATGGGCCACCTGTTCGTTGAACACCGCATCGAAGCGGCGACGATTGGCCAGCCCGGTCAGCGGATCGGCCATGGCCATCTGCCGCAACGCATCGCGCAGCCGCAGATTGGCAAGAGCCAGGCCGATATTTTCCGCCAGCATCTCCAGATATTTCTCGGTGCGGCCGATCTGGTCGGCGGTACGATCCTCGGGCTGCTCGACATAGAGCAGGCCGATGCTCTCCCCCTGCGCCGTCAGCGGTATGCAGATGGTGCGGACCTGCGCATTTCCCGTCAGATGCTCGCAGGGAATGTCGACCAGATCGCCGGCCGGCTTGTGAATCTGCCCCCGCCGCAGCGCCCAACAGGTGGCGGGCGTAAAATCGCCGCCCGACTGCCGGGGCGACAGCCAGTCGCAGGCCTGCACCATCATGTTGCGGCGCGTGTCGTGAATGTAGAGCCGCCCGGCAAAACCCGGCGCGATCTCAGGCGCGAAACGCCGGACGACCTCGACCAGATCGCTGGTGCTGTCGCATCCCTGCAGGCGTTGCGTCATGCGGGAAAGCTGGTCGCGCGTGATCCGGTCCGCATCGCGTTCCTGCTCCAGCCTTTGCCTTTCCAGGCCGTTTTCCCGGAAAATGCGGATGGCCTGCGCCATGTCGCCAATCTCGTCCACCTGGGGAAAGTCGGGCGGCACAGCGGCGTAGTCCTGCGCGGCAAGGCGCGTCACAACATCGCTCAGCCTCACAACCGGACGCAATATGCGCTGCTTCAGGATGAAGTAGAGCACGCACAGGAACAGCAGGGCGGTAGCACCCAGCATGATTTCCGACATGATGCGCCACTGCCGGGCCGCTTCGGTCGCCTGCTGGACGGTGTTTTCCGCCCGCTGATCCAGCATATACTGGAACTTGCCGATCTGGGCGGCGACGCGATCGAGTTCCCGGCCATATTCGTCCCCGAAGACTATGGTGCGCGCGGTCTCCCGGTCTCCCTTTTCGGCGGCGTTGATGGCGGCTTCCTGCTCATCGGTCAGCGCGTCGGCCCAGTGCAACCCCTGCCGCAACGCCGCCAGTTCGCTGATGCTTGCCCCCCGGTCGCGCAGATGCAGGATACGCTGCTCGACAGAGCGGAGCGCCGCCTTCTCCCGCCGATAGGCGATGATATGCGACGGATCGCCCGTAATCACATAGGCGCGCGCCTGCTCGGTCAGCCGATAGGTGTCTTCCTCCAGCGTGGCGGTCATCTGGTCGAACACGGCCCGCTGCTCGACGGCGGCCCGCTCCTTTTCTTCCGCGCTGGAGGCCATCAGCATGACCGCCCCCGAAGCGAGGGTAAGGGCCACGGTGGCGCCATAGGCATAGTTGGTGATGGTGGATAGACGCATGATCCGCTCAGGCTAGAACTCAATAGTTGGAGATGTGTTAACCATCGGCCAGTGACGGTGCAATTTTACCCACGACTTTCTGCGTCCGGGGGCTGGCGCCGAATCGGTGGGAATGCCTAGATGAGGTCATGCCTCATGCCGGTTTCGTCCCCCTTCGCGTCTTTTCATCCTTCACCATGCTGGAGGGGGCGATCGACCCCAAGAAGATCGCGAAGCAGGCCAGGGCTCTGGGCTTTCCCGCCGCGGCCATCACCGACCGTAACGGCCTGTATGGCTCCATGGCCTTTTCCGACGCCTGCAAGGGGGAGGGGGTGCAGCCGATCATCGGCGCGATGATCGGCATTTCGCGCCCCGACCGCCCGGCCAATGCGGCGCCCGTGCACGACTGGATCGCCCTCTATGCGCAGGATGCGGTCGGCTATGACAATCTCTGTGCGCTGGTATCCATGGCGCATCTCGACCGGCCCGTCGAAGAGGTGCCGCATATCAGCCTAAACATGCTGGAGGGGCGGACCGATGGCCTGATCGCCTTGACCGCCGGAGGGGAAGGCGCGCTGGCGCGGCTCTTCGCCGAGGATCAGCCTGCTGCTGCGCTGGCCTATGCCAGTCGGCTGGAAGCGCTGTTTCCCGGAAGGCTCTATATCGAAATCTGCCGCCGTTTCGACCCCATCGAAGGGAAGGCGGAACCGGAACTGCTCGACCTTGCCTATGCCCGCGACCTGCCTCTGGTGGCGACCAACCCGACCTGCTTTGCCGAGCCGCATTTCCACGAAGCGCATGACGTGATGCTCTGCATTGCCGACAGCGCCTATGTCGAGACGCCCGACCGTCGCACCAGTTCGCCGGACGCCTGGATGAAACCGGCGGCGGAGATGAGGCGGCTGTTCGAGGATTTGCCCGAAGCGCTCGCCAATACGCTGGTGGTCGCCCAGCGCTGCGCCATTGCCGCCCCCAAGCGCAAGCCCATCCTCCCCAGCCTGGCCGGCGACATAGAGGGCGAGGCGAAGATGCTGCGCGAGCAGGCGACGGCAGGGCTGGAAGCCCGGCTGGCCAAGGCCGGCATCACCGACGAGGAAGCGCGAAAGCCCTATTTCGACCGGCTGCGGTTCGAAGCCGACATCATCATCCAGATGGGATTTCCGGGCTACTTCCTGATCGTGGCCGACTTCATCAAATGGGCGAAGGATCATGACATTCCGGTGGGGCCGGGACGTGGTTCGGGCGCTGGATCGGTCGTCGCCTGGGCGCTGACGATCACCGATCTGGACCCGCTGCAACTGGGATTGCTGTTCGAGCGCTTCCTGAACCCGGAACGCGTCTCCATGCCGGACTTCGACATCGACTTCTGTGAAACCCGGCGAGGCGAGGTGATCCGCTACGTCCAGCAGAAATATGGCACGGACCATGTCGCGCAGATCATCACCTTCGGAAAGCTGAAGGCGCGCGCCGTTCTGAAGGACACGGGCCGCGTCCTGCAGATGAGCTATGGGCAGGTCGACCGCCTGGCCAAGCTGGTGCCCAACCATCCGACCGATCCCTGGACGCTGGAACGCTCGCTGAACGGCGTGGCGGAGTTCAGGGCGGAATATGACAATGACGCGCAGGTCAGGCGACTGATCGACTATGCGATGAAGCTGGAGGGCTTTCCGCGCCACAGCTCCACCCATGCGGCGGGCGTGGTGATCGGCGACAGGCCGCTGTCGCAACTGGTGCCGCTCTATCGCGATCCGCGCTCCGACATGCCGGTGACGCAGTTCGACATGAAATATGTCGAGGGCGCGGGGCTGGTGAAGTTCGACTTCCTTGGCCTCAAGACGCTGTCCGTCTTGCAGAAGGCGGTGCAACTGCTTGCGGGCCGGGGGGTGGAGGTCGACCTCAATTCGCTCGGCTGGGACGATCCGGCGGTCTATGAACTGCTCCAGCGGGGCGATACGGTCGGCGTGTTCCAGTTGGAATCGGAGGGCATGCGCAAGACGCTGGCCGCCGTGCGTCCAACCAATTTCGGGGACATCATCGCGCTGGTGTCGCTCTACCGCCCTGGGCCGATGGATAACATCCCGATGTTCGGCCGTCGCAAGAACGGTCAGGAAGAGATTGAATATCCACATATATTGCTGAAACCGATCCTGGAAGAGACCTATGGCATCTTCGTCTATCAGGAACAGGTGATGCAGGCCGCGCAGATATTGGCGGGCTATTCGCTGGGCGATGCCGACCTTCTGCGCCGCGCCATGGGCAAGAAGATCAAGGCGGAGATGGATGCGCAACGCGCCCGCTTCGTCGAGGGGTGCGCGAACAGCGGCATCGCGGCGGGCAAGGCGAACGATCTGTTCGACTTGATCGACAAGTTCGCGGGCTATGGCTTCAACAAGTCGCACGCCGCCGCCTATGCTCTGCTTGCCTATCAGACCGCCTGGCTGAAGGCGCATTATCCGGCGGAATTCTATGCCGCGTCCATGGCCTTCGACATCCACCTGACGGACAAGCTGACCGTGTTCGTGGACGACATGCGGCGCATGGGGCTGAGCTGCCTGGCGCCGGACATCAACCGCAGCCTGGCGGATTTTTCGGTCGAGCCGGTCCAATATGAAGGCGACGACCCGCGCCTGGGCTTTGCCGTGCGCTATGCGCTGGGCGGGCTGAAAGGCGTGGGCGAGAAGGCGATGGAACAGCTTGTGGCCGAGCGGGAGGTTGGCGGCCCGTTCAAGTCGCTGGACGATTTTGCCGACCGGATCGAGCCGCGTCTGCTCAACCGGCGGCAATTGGAAAGCCTGGCGGCGGCTGGCGCCTTCGACGGCGTGCATGCCGACCGGGCCGGCGTCCATGCAGCGGCGGAAACGATCCTCAGCGTCGCCTCCAGCGCTGCGGAGGCAAGGGAAAGCGGTCAGGGCGGTCTGTTCGGAGATGTCGAAACGCCGCATGCGGATGTCCGCATCCCGCCGCACCAGACCTGGTCGACGGCGGACCGCATGGCGCAGGAAAAGGATGCCTTCGGCTTCTATTTCTCCGCGCATCCGGTGGACCGCTACCGCCATCTGGCAGAGGCGCGCGGCGCGAAAAGCTATGGCGCGATTTGCGCCGAACCGGTGGCGGAGGGCGGACGTGCCACCGGCGTGATGGCGGCCATGGTTGAGGATGTGCGCTGGCGTGAAACCAAGCGCGGTGCGCGCTATGCCGCCGCAACATTCTCCGACAGCAGCGGTCAGTTTCAGGCAAGCTGCTTCGATGAGGATGCCTGCAAGGCTATCGAGGATATGGCGCGCGAAGGCGATTGCGCGTTGCTGATGGTTGAACTGGACCGCTTGCCGGGCGAAGAAACGCCGCGGGTGACGGTCCGCGGGGTGGAACCTTTCCGCCAATTGGCCAATAGTTCCCGCATGGAACTGGTGGTCGATGTGAGCGATGCAGCCGCAATCGGGACGTTGGCGCAGCTTCTGGCGCGCGCGAAGGGAGGACGGAGCGAAGTCTTCCTGCGTGCGCCCGTGGGGGGAGGCAAGGCGGCGCGGCTGTTCCTGGGCGACGATTATCTGATCGGTGCGGACCAGGTCGACAGCATCGCGACGATTGCCGGCCTGCGCATTGGGTCGTTCGAACGGATGGAAGCCAAAGCGGACGGCTATCGCGCACGCAATCGGCGTTCGGGCTTGCGCTTGGTGGCTGGTTGAGCTTCCTCCGGTCGAGGACAGCTTGCCCTCACCGTCGCCATGTGCAGGAACCCCAGTTCCGAAGCTCGATCTGGAGCCTGAACCCCTAGAATAGGCTCATCTGGTCACCCTCCGGCCTTCGGAACAGATCGGTGCGCAGAGTCACCCGTTCTCCAGTGAAGCCCGCCCGTTTACGTGCCTTTTGAAAGCGCGTGCGGATCAGGTCGGCCCATACTCCCTGCCCGCGCATCCGGCTGCCGAAATTCGCGTCATTGTCGCGACCGCCCCTTATGTCATGGATGATTGCCATCACCTTGGCCGCGCGGTCGGGATAATGTTCTTCCAGCCAGGCGCGGAACAGCGGGGCGACTTCATGGGGCAGGCGGACGGGAATATAGCTGGCGTCCCGTGCGCCAGCCGATGCGACGCGAGCGACAATATCCTCTATCTCATGATCGGTGATAGCGGGAACTATGGGCGATATGCTGGCGACGACCGGTATGCCCGCATCCGCCAACCGCCGGATCGCCTCCACCCGGCGAAGCGGATGCGGCGCGCGCGGTTCCAGCGTTCTGGCCGTGGCGGGATTCAGCGAGGTCACCGAAATCATCACCGCGACCAGCCTTTCCCGCGCCATGCAGGTCAGCAGGTCGATGTCGCGCAATATCCGGTCGGATTTGGTCGTGATATAGACCGGATGACGGCATTCCCACAATATTTCAAGGCATTGTCTGGTGATCCTCCAGTCCCGTTCGATCGGCTGATAGGGATCGGTATTGGTGCCCATCGCGATCGGGTTGACCTGATGGGATTTCTTGGAAAGCTCCTTGCGAAGCAACGTTGCCGCGTCGGGCTTGGCAAACAGCCGGGTTTCGAAATCCAGGCCGGGCGACAGGTCGTGATAGGCATGGGTCGGACGGGCGAAGCAATAGATGCAGCCATGTTCGCAGCCCCGATAGGCGTTGATCGACTGGCTGAAGGCAATGTCGGGAGAGTTGTTGCGGCTGATGATGGTTCGAGGGCTTTCTACCGTCACCTCCGTACGCCGCCGCGGCGGGACGCCGTCAATGTCGGCCAGGGCATCCAGCCAATCGCCGTCGGACGTTCGTTCGGGCATGTTGAAACGCCGGCTTTCGCCGTTTACCGTCGCACCTCTGCCTTTCTCAACCGCCATCTCGGAATTAGAACATAAAGGGAACATATTGACAAGGCCGTATCCGCCGGTTCATCTGAAGCCCATTCGAAAAGGGGGACATCATGCGGAAGATCATCGCCGTGGCAGGTTTGTGGATGGCGGCTTTGGCAACGCCCGGCCTGGCTGCCGACGCTGGGGCCTGCGGTGCGGGCCTGATATGCGCGAGCGATCCGCAAACCGTGGTGCAGGCGCTTCAGGCCGCCGGATACAAGGCGCTGTTGGGCAAGAGCAAGCAGACCGGCAATCCGAAGATCGAAAGCGCGGCGAGCGGCTATGATTACTCGATCTTCTTCTATGAATGCGAGCAGACGCGGCATTGCGGGTCGCTGCAATTTCAGGTGAGCTTTGAGGATGACGGCGGCAATACGCCGGAGCTTGCCAATAAATGGAACAAGGACAAGAGGTTCGCGCAGATGTCCGTCTGGGACGACGGATCGCTGGCGGTCGCCTATGACGTGACGACCGTCGGCGGGCTTAACCAGAAGAATTTCGCGGATGTGATCGACTGGTGGACGGTCATGCTGGGTGAGGCCAGCAAATTCTTCAAGGAAAACCCTGCGCCGACCAAATGAGGCCGCAAATTGTGGCGATGTCTCAGCGTTCGGTCAGGCGCGGCATGAGTTCCACGAAATTGCAGGGCCGGAAACGATTGTCGAGTTGGCTGACGAGGATGCCGTCCCAGGCATCCTTCACCGCGCCCGTCGATCCAGGCAGCGCGAAGATATAGGTGCCCCGTGCGACGCAGGCGGTCGCCCGCGACTGGATGGTGGACGTGCCGATGCTTTGATAGCTGAGCCAGCGGAACAACTCTCCAAAGCCCGGAATTTCCTTGTCCTGCACCTGCGCCAAAGCCTCCGGGGTGACGTCGCGGCCCGTGACTCCCGTTCCGCCTGTCGTGATGATGCAGTCGATCTGCGGATCGTCGATCCAGCCATGCAGACGCGCGACGATGGCCGAGCGTTCGTCCCGCTCGATATGACGGTCGGCCAGGACATGGCCGGCGGCGGCAATGCGATCCGCCAGAATGTCGCCCGACCTGTCGTCGGCGGCCGTGCGGCTGTCCGACACTGTCAGCAATGCAATCCGAACCGGCAGGAAGGGCCGGCCTTCGTCGATCGGCATCAGTCGGAACCGCCGGCAATACTGGCGGCGATGCTTGCGCTGGCCATCGGCTTCCTGGGAGCCAGGCGCACCAGGCGCGTGCCCTTCGTTCCCGGAAAGGTCGGCCAAAGTCCCTGCGCCATGCCGGCCAGCGATTCCGCACTGCCCTTCGCCTGGATCTGATACATCCAATAGTTGCGCATCACGATGTTCACATAGGCGCGCGTTTCGTAATAGGGCAGGGATTCGATGAACAGCAGCGGGTCGCCATTGTCCTTCACTTCGCTGTTCCAACGCTCGACGGGCATCGGCCCGGCATTATAGGCGGCCATCACCTTGGGCAGCAGCCCGCCGGTCGCGCCCATGTCGCGCAGATTTTCGAGGTAGCGCTGGCCATATTCCATATTGGTCGACGGCACGAACAGTTGATCGGACGCGGAAAGCCCCATCAGGCTGCCCGTGCTGGGCAGCACCTGCATCAGTCCGCGCGCGCCTGCGCTGCTCACGACATCCCGGCGGAAACCGGATTCCTGGAGCGCATGGGCATAGATCAGCGCCGGGTCGACCCGCCATCCACCATCCGGCCGCCAATCGGGCGCGGGGAAGCGCGCGAAACTGCCCGGCTGCTTGCCCGCAGGACCGTTATGAGCGAGCCAGAGCTGGGTTTCCGGCAGGCTCAGCGCGCCCGCCAGCCGGATCAGCGCATCATATTGGCCGGTCCCGCCGATCTTCGCCTGATAGCGCAGGATCTGGTCCGCTCGTGCCGTTTCACCAATGGCTGACAGGGTGACGGCCGCCCGCACATTAGGGCTGTCCTTGAGCTGCTGCCATTCCGTAGCGCCGAAGCGAGGTGCGGCAGGCGCGCCGCCCAAGGGCACGGCCAGCGTTTCGCGGGCGAGCAGGCCGTAGAAGCTCTCTTCCGAGCGCGCAGCGGTCTTCAGCAGGGCTTCGACCCGCTCCGGTTCTCCGCACACCATATAGGCGCGCGCCGCCCAATAGGCGCCTGCTGCGCGCATGTCGCTATTGCCGGCCAGCGTCGCGACATTGCCGAAAGCAGGCGCAGCGGCCCGGCAGTCATTCTGGCGCCAGGCCGCAAGGCCGGTGGTCCAATAGGCCTGAACAGCCCAATCGCCGCCGCTGCGGCCTTCAAGGGCCTTCGCCGCCATGCGCCGGGCGTTGGCGTCGTCGCTTTCGATATAATAGGCCCAGGCGATGCGCTGCCGCACTTCGGTCAGGCCCTCCGGCGTCAGCCCCGCCTCACCGGTGGAAAGCAGGGCTTCGGCGCCGGCCGGATCGTCATTCTTGATGAAGGGCTGGATTTGACCGACCAGTGCCTGAGCCAGCGCATCGGTCTTCACCGCCGACACATATTCGCGGCGGGGCGCGCCACCCAGCCAGACCATCTTCTGCACCTGGGGCAGGGCGGGCAGGATCGTGGCGCCACGCTTCTGCGCCAGCCGGGAAAGCTGATCGGCCTTGTCCAGCCATGGCGCCTTGTTGATGAGGTCGAGCAGTTCGAACAGCTCGACCCTGGGGGAATTCCTTGCGAGGTAGAGTTCGGCCAGGGCGACCGGGCGGAAAGCGTCCTGTGCGTCCAGCGCGCCGATCATCGCCTTCGCATCCATCCATTTCTGGTCCCGCAAGGCGGCGTAAATGGCGCTGTACCGGCCCTTGTCGGCCTCGCTCAGCTGGAGAGGCGATGAGGGCAATTCCCTGGCAATCGCGGGAACAGTAACCGCCGTGTCGGCGTTTGCCGGCATGGCCGTCGCGGCGAAAGCCAGCGCTGCCAGGCATGATGAAAGGGTGGTTGCGCGAATCACTCAGTCATTTCCTCGATCAGACCTTGCAGCACACGCCAACATTCTGCCTTTGCTGCGGGTTGGCCAAGCAGCAAACGCGGGTGAAATGTGGCGAAGGCGGGTAAGGTGCCGCCATCATGGTTAAAATTCCGTAAACCTGTCTCCGGCGTTGGCAGAAGGGTGCGGATCGTCCGGTCGCCCAACAACAATAATCTTCGGGGGGAGGCAAGCATCACATGTGTGCGCATGCGCGCTGCGGCGGCCGCCAGGTCCGACGCCTCCACCATCGCGCCCGGCGGACGCGACAGGAAGAGCGACCCCAGATGGATGTCCTGCCGCTTGAGGCCGATCGTCCGCAACATGGCATCGAACAATTGACCCGCACGCTCGCTGAGCAGGGCTCCTGCCCCGATGTCTGCGGGATCGGGCATGTCGGTGATGACCATGAGAGGTGCGTTGACGGGCCCTGCGGGCATCAGCGCGGCGCCCGGCCAGCGCCGCTCCGGCTGGGCGGCGTCCTCCGCAAGCCAAGTCAGGAAGGAGTCGAAAGACTGGGGCTTCGCCTGGGCGGGAGCATCGTCGGACGCGGCGATCCGCTTTCGCGGCGGCTCCTGAACGGGGCGCAACCAGTTGGTCGGTTCCTCCCCGATGGCGCAATCCACGCCGGCCAGCCTCCACCACGCCATATAGGCATTGGCGGTCTCCGCCAGATTTTCCTGCAATAATCCCCGCATCGATTGTCTTGGGCCAGAGGTTGACGCCGTGGTCAAGTTTCTTCATCGCGCTCAGTGGCAAAACGTTTGGGTAGCGCGGCGACCGGATCAGGAAGGAAAACCGGCGGCGTCGACGAAATGGAGGGAATATGAGCGAACGGGATTCGATGCCCTATGACATCGTCATCGTCGGCGGGGGACCGGCGGGGCTGTCTTCGGCCATCAGGCTGAAGCAACTCGCGAACGAGGCTGGGCAGGAATTGTCGGTTTGCGTGCTGGAAAAGGGCTCGGAAATCGGCGCCCATATCCTGTCGGGCGCGGTGGTCGATCCCAAGGCGCTGGATGAGTTGTTCCCCGAATGGCGCGACATGGGCTGCCCGATGGCCGAAGTGCCGGTGACGGACAATCAGCACTGGTTCCTCAGCAAGGGCGGCAAGATGAGCATGCCGCACATCATGACGCCGGGCTGGATGCACAACAAGGGCACCTATACCGGATCGCTGGGCAATCTCTGCCGCTGGCTGGCCGAACAAGCCGAGGGGCTGGGCGTCGAAATCTTCCCCGGCTTCGCGGCGGCGGAAATCCTCTACAATGAGGACGGGTCGGTGAAGGGCGTCGCGACCGGCGACATGGGTATCGACCGGGAGGGCAATCGCAAGCCTGACTATCAACCTGGGCTGGAACTGCATGCGCGCTACACCTTCTTTGCGGAGGGCGCGCGGGGCCATCTCACCAAGATATTGAAGCGCCAGTTCGCGCTAGATGCCGACAGCGAGCCGCAGGTCTATGGCCTGGGCATGAAGGAATTGTGGGACATCGATCCCGCCAAGCACAAGCCCGGCCTCGTCATCCATACCCAGGGCTGGCCGCTGACCGACGCCTATGGCGGCGGCTTCCTCTACCACCAGGCCAATGGGCAGGTGGCGCTGGGCTTCGTCGTGGGGCTGGGCTATCGCAACCCCTATCTCTACCCGTTCGAGGAATTCCAGCGCTGGAAGCAGCATCCGGAAATCCGCAAATATCTGGAGGGCGGCCGTCGCGTCTCCTATGGCGCGCGGGCGATCAACGAGGGCGGCTGGCAGTCGATCCCCAAGCTCGCCTTCCCGGGCGGCGCGTTGATCGGTTGCTCGGCGGGCTTCGTCAACGTGCCCCGCATCAAGGGTACGCATACCGCGATGAAGTCGGGCATGCTGGCGGCGGAAGCGGCCTTCGCTGCGATCCGGGCCGAACGGTCGAGCGATGTGCTGGACGATTATGAGGCCAATCTGCGGTCGAGCTGGATCGCGACCGAACTGCAACTGGTCAAGAATGCCGAGCCGCTGCTGTCGAAGTTCGGCAACACCATCGGCACGGTGCTGGCGGGCATCGACATGTGGATGCGCACGCTGAAGATCGGCCTGCCCTTCACGATGAAGCACAAGCCCGATGCGGAGAAGCTGTGGCGCAAGGACGTGTCGAGGAAGATCGACTATCCCAAGCCCGATGGCGTGATCAGCTTCGACCGGCTGTCGTCGGTGTTCCTCAGCAACACCAATCATGAGGAGGATCAGCCGGTCCATCTCCAGCTCAAGGACCCGTCCATCCCGATTTCCTACAACCTGCCCCTTTATGACGAGCCGGCGCAACGCTATTGTCCGGCGGGCGTCTATGAAGTGGTCGGGCTGGAAGAAGGCGAACCCCGCTTCCAGATCAATGCGCAGAACTGCGTCCACTGCAAGACGTGCGACATCAAGGACCCGACCCAGAACATCAACTGGGTGGTGCCCGAGGGCGGTGGAGGACCGAACTATCCGAACATGTAGGCGCCTACCTCAACAGGCATTTGCTGCAATCATGCTGGTGCTGCCCGCCGCGGCGGGCGCATCGGTGGACCCCGGCAGCGCATTGCATGCCTATATGCGGGGGCGCCTGGCCGATGACGACGGCGCTCCCGGCCTTGCGCTGACCAGCTACCGGCAAGCGCTGGCGGGCGATCCCGCCAGTCTGGAGGTTGCACGCCGATCCTATTTCCAGGCGGTGATCAGCGGCGATATGGGGCTGGCGCTGCGCTCCGCCGCCGTACTGGAAAGCGACGGAATCCTGCCGCGCGACGGCACTCTGCTCCAGATCGCGGATGCGCTGAACCGGAAGGATTGGGCAGGTGCAAGGCTGATCGTCGACCGCATGGTGGCGGAAGGCAATTTCGCCTTTCTGGCGCCGATCATGCGCAGCTGGATATCGGTGGGGGAGGGGCGCTATGCGGCGCCCGTCATCGATCCCACGGATCGTTTCGCCTCCCTCGCGAAACGTTATCTGGACGAACATCTGGCGCTGCAGGCGCTGCGTAACGGCGACCTTCAGACTGCCCGGCCATCGATCAACCAGGCGCTTGCATTGCGGACCGCGGAGGCGGACGAACTGCGGCTGCTCTTCGCCGGACAATTGGCGGCGCGGGGCGCCAGGGCGGATGCGCTGGCGCTTCTGCCCGAAACCCACGCCAATTTCGCGCAGGCCCGCGAGGATATTGCCAGGGGCAAGGCGCTTTCGTTCCATGGCAAGGCCCTGACGGCGGGGCAGGGGTTCGCCCGGCTGCTTACCCGGCTGGCAGCCGACATATCCTCGGACGGCAGCACGGGGTCGCTGGGGATCAGGCTTGCGCGCATCGCCGCCTTTGCCGATCCTGCCGGGGCCGCGCCCCGCATCGTCGCCGCCGATTTGCTGAGCCGGGGCGGCTATGCGGCCTATGCGGTCGAGGAAGCCCGCAAGGTCCCCGGCGCCGGCTGGTACGGCGCGCTGGGGCAGGCCGAACTGGTCGAGGCATTGGCGGCGGCGGGCCAGCGGCCGGAGGCGATCACCCTTGCCCATGCGCTCGCAGCCGTCCCCAATGCGGAGCCCGAACGCCATGTCCGGCTGGGTCAGTTGCTGATGCAGGAAAAGGATTACCGGGCGGCCGCATCGGCCTTCCGCGCGGCGCAGGCAGGCTATTCGGACGATGCTGTTCCCTGGGCGCTGCTGCTGTTCGAAGGCAGCGCGTTGGAACAGGGCGCGCAATGGGACGAGGCGAGGGCGGTGCTGGAGAGGGCGGCCAGGCTGGCGCCGAACGAACCCGCCATACTCAATTATCTGGGCTATGCGCAGATCGAGCGGCGGCAGAACATGGATGCGGCGCTGGAATTGCTGAAGAAGGCGAGCGCGCTGAAGCCGCAGGATGCATCGATCACCGACTCCCTGGGCTGGGCGCAGTTCGTGACCGGCGACATCGATGCCGCCGTGCCGATATTGGAGCGGGCAGCGGCGGGCGCACCCTCAGACGCGACCGTCAACGAACATCTGGGCGATGCGCTCTGGGCAGCCGGACGACGATATGAGGCGCGCTATGCCTGGCGCGCCGCGGCCGTCTTTGCTGAGGGAGAGACGGCGCAGCGACTGGCCGCCAAGACGAAAGAGGGGATGAAGCCGGAATATGCCGCACGTTGAAGCGGAGGATGTCGCCGCCCGCCCCGTGGACGCGGGCGAACTGGTCGAAACCGCCTTTGCCAAGATCAATCTGGCGCTCCATGTCCGGGGCAAGCGGGCAGACGGCTATCATGCGCTGGAGAGCCTGTTCGTCTTCGCCGAGTTGGGCGACCGGCTGACGGGCCGCATCCGCGCGGACGGAGAAATCAGGCTGGAGATGGATGGCCCGTTCGGCCCCTTGCTGGATGGCGGCCCGGACAATCTGGTGGTGAAGGCCGCCCGCGCGTTGCAGGCCCATCTGGGGGGAAGTCCCGGCGCCGATCTGAGGCTGACCAAGATATTGCCTGTCGCCTCGGGCATTGGCGGCGGTTCCGCCGATGCCGCGGCTGCGCTGCGTTTGCTGACCAGGCTCTGGAATGCGCCGATGGCTCCGCAGGCTCTGGAGCGCATCGCCCTGTCATTGGGATCGGACGTTCCCGCCTGCATCGGCAGCATCCCGCAAATGGTGCGTGGACGCGGCGAGCTATTGCAGCCCCAGGCTGTCGAAGGCCTTACCGCCATGCCGATCCTGCTCGTCAATCCCGGCGTCGCCCTGTCGACCGCGGAAGTCTTCGGACTTTGGGATCGACTAGACCGGGGTCCGCTTGCGGCAGAGGGGCTGGAACAGTTGATCAGCGAGGGGCGCAACGACCTGGAGCAGGCCGCCATGGCGGCAGCGCCGGTCGTCGCGGATGTACTGGCGGCGCTGGGAGCCTGCGCCGGATCGCGCCTTGTCCGCATGTCCGGGTCGGGCGCGACCTGCTTCGCCCTCTTCGATACGGATCGGCAGATGGCGGAGGCGGCGGCAGCCTTGCGCGCTGGTTGGAACGGATGGTGGGTCGCGGAAACGAGGATCAGGGCGGCATGAGCGAGGCTTTCACACAGATCGATGGAGGCGACCTCAACATCCTGATCATTGCCGATCATGCCTCGGCGCATGTTCCGGCGGACATTGATCTTGGGATCGATGCCGCCTTGCTGAGCGATCATATCGCCATAGACATCGGCGTGGCGGAGGTCAGCACGCTGCTGGCGCGGCAACTGGGCTGCACGGCGGTGCTCGGCGGCGTTTCGCGCCTCGTCATCGACCTCAACCGGGAAGAGGATGCACCCGGCCTGCTGCCCGTCATGAGCGATGGCCATGCCATTGCGGGAAACCGCCATGCCGACCTCGCCGACCGGATGATGCGGTTCCACCACCCCTATCATCATCATGTCGCGCGGCTGCTGGACGGCATGGCTTCGCCGTTCATCCTGTCCGTCCACAGCTTCACGCCGCGCCTCGCCAGCGATCCCGATCAGAAGCGGCCCTGGGACATCGGCGTGCTCTACAACCAGGATGACAGGGCCGCGCGGATCGCCATTCCCATGTTGGAGGCGGCGGGGCTCAAGGTGGGTGACCAACTGCCCTATTCGGGCAAGGTGCTGAACGCCACGATGAACCGTCATGCGGAGAGGAACGGCATTCCCTATCTGGGCATAGAGATGCGGCAGGATCTGGTCGGCGATGCGGAAGGGCAAAGGCGATTTGCCGCAATATTGGCTCCGGTGGTTCTCGAATGCCGCAGCCGGCTCGCATGACGGGCAGCGGGCAGGAATGATGAAATCCCGCTCGTTGATGCAAGATGCGCTTCTGTGTCTGGCGCTGGCCGGATGCAGCCCTCGCCCGGAGTCCGGCGAACTTGCGGGGAAAGGGCGGGAAATAATTTTCTGCGCAATCGGACCGGGCGCGGAGTGGAGCGAGGATTGTGCGGTCGAGCGGGATGGGAAGATGCTGACGGTGCGCCATGCGGACGGCGGCTTCCGGCGCTTCCGGATAGTCCATGACGGACGCGGAATCGCGCCGGCGGACGGGGCGGAACAGGCCGGTATTCAGGTCGCCGGCAAGGGGGCAATCGCGTTGAGCGTCGGGCAGGACCGCTATCGCCTTCCGGCCCGCTTCTCCGAAGGGAAGAAATGATGCGGATGCATGCGATCCTGACGGCGGCCGAGATGCGGCGGGCGGAGCAGGCCGTGATCGCAGCCGGCATCCCCGAATATATGCTGATGGAGCGCGCGGGGGCCGCCGCTGCGGAGATCATCTGGCGGGCAGGTGGAAAGCGTGATTTGCTGGTCCTCTGCGGTCCCGGCAATAATGGCGGCGACGGCTTCGTGATCGCGCGGCTCCTTCGGGCGCGAGGCGTGCCGGTGCGCGTCGCCGCCCTTGGCGAAAGCCGAACGGATTCTAGCATGAAGGCGCGGGAGGCATGGGGTGGCCCCGTCGAAGCTTTCCTGGACGCGGCGCCGGCGACGCAGATCGTGGACGCGCTGTTCGGGACCGGCCTCTCTCGTGGGCTGGACGGGGCGATCGCGGCGAAGCTGCGCGCCCTTACCGAACAGGCGAGCTTCAGCTATGCCGTGGACCTGCCGAGCGGCGTGCAGACGGATAGGGGCGAACTGCTTTCCGATGTGCCTGACATGGGCGTCTGCATTGCCCTAGGTGCGCTAAAGCCGGCGCATATGTTGCAACCGGCCGCAGGATGCTGGCGGCGGCTGGTTTGTGCCGACATCGGCATTGATGCGTCCGGCGCGAAGATTCACCGGCTGGCGCCGCCGCAATTGCATCCGCCGGCCCCCGAGGCGCATAAATATAGCCGGGGGTTGGTTGCCGTGGTGGGCGGCGAAATGGCAGGCGCCGGACTGCTCGCCAGCCAGGCCGCGGCACGCGCGGGATCGGGCATGGTTCGGCATCTGGTGCAGGGTTCGGTGCACTTGGGGCCGGGCGCCATCGTTACGCAGCAGGCCGATAAGGCGGGGGATGTAGCGCGTTCGCTGAACGACGATCGGTTCAGGGCCATATTGGTAGGGCCGGGACTGGGACGTGGGAGCGAGGCTTCGGATCGGTTGAAAGCCGTACTTGCCGCCGGGCATCCGCTCGTTCTGGACGCCGATGCGCTGGTCTTGCTGGGAGAAGAGGGGGTGGACGCCATTCCGCAGGGCTCGGTCCTGACGCCCCATGAAGGCGAATTTGTCCGCCTGTTCGGAAATCTGCCGGGCAGCAAGGTGGAACGGGCGCTGGAGGCGGCGAAGCGGACGCGCGCGACGCTGATCTACAAGGGAAGCGACAGCATTGTCGCCTCGCCGGATGGGCGCGCTGTCCTTTCGCCGCCGGGTTCATCCTGGCTGTCGACGGCGGGGACGGGCGATGTTCTGGCGGGGCTGGTCGCTGCTCGGCTCGCTGTCACGGGGGACGGATTCCAGGCGGCATGTGAAGCGCTGTGGCTGCATGGAGAGGCGGCGAGGCGGGCGGGCGCGGCGTTCATCGCGGACGATTTGCTTGCGGAGCTGCCAGCGGCTATCGCCTCCCGCCTGTGACCGACCCTGATACCGACATCATCGTCCGCATCGCCGCGAAGGGCGATGGCGTGACCGCCCTTGGCCGCCATGTTCCGTTGACCGCGCCTGGAGACAGGATTGCGGCGGACGGCGGCATATTGCAGGGGCCGCATCATGTCGACGCGCCATGCGTTCACTTTCCGACCTGCGGCGGATGCGAGTTGCAGCATATCGACGATGCGAGCTACGCGGAGTTCGTGACGGCGCGCGTTGCAGGAGCCCTGGCAGGGCAGGGCGTGGAACCCGGCATGCTTCTGCCGCCGCATATCTCGCCGCCGAAGGTCCGTCGCCGTGCATCGCTGCGCGCGAGCAGGCAGGGGCGGAAGGTCGTCATCGGCTTTGCCGAATCGGGCAGCCATATGCTGGTCGACCTCGCGATGTGCGAGATCCTCGATCCCCGGCTGTTCGCGCTGGTGGCGCCGCTGAGGAGCCTGTGCGCGGTCATCCTGCCCGAGAAGCGCGCTGCGCATGTCCGCATGTCGCTGACCGATCAGGGCGTCGACCTTTTGCTGGAGGGCGTGCGGATCGAGGGGCTTGCCGCCGACGAGGCGCTTCTAACTTTTGCGCAGGACCATGGGCTGGCTCGCCTGACCATCGATGAAGGGGAGGGTCCGCAGACGCGGTGGGAACCGGAGCCGGTCACGGTCCGCTTCGGCGGCGTGCCGGTTGCCTTTCCGCCCTTCGCATTTCTTCAGGCGACCCCCGATGGCGAAGCCGCGCTGGCGCGGGAAGCGCAGGCCGCCATGCCGGCGGAGGGCGCCGTTGCGGATCTCTTTTGCGGGCTTGGCACATTCGCCCTGGCTTTGGGGGATGAGCGGCCCGTCTATGCGGCGGAGGCGGCGCGTGATCTTGTCCTCTCCCTCCAATCGGCGGCGAATAGGGCGCGGCGGCGCATGGTGGCGGATCATCGCGATCTGTTCAGGCGACCGCTGACGCCTGCGGAGATTGACCGGTTCGCGGGGATTGTCATCGATCCGCCGCGCGCAGGGGCGCGCGAGCAGGCGATGCAGCTCGCCGCATCGCGGGTGCCGGTGATCGCCTATATTTCGTGCAACCCTGCCAGTTTCGCGCGGGATGCCGCGCATCTGATCGCCGGCGGCTATCGGCTGGAGCGGGTTCGGCCGGTGGGGCAGTTCCGCTGGTCCACCCATGTGGAACTGGTCGGCATCTTCCGGCGCTGAAAGATTAGCCCCTCGCCGCGGGGGAGTGCGGCGAGGGGCCTTGCATCCTCTCCTCAAGGGGGAGGCCCAAGCCTCTACCCCAGCTTGATGACAGTTGCGCGACGGCGGACCGGAATCGCATCGACATAGAGGCTAGCCATCGGCTCATCCTCCACCTCCACCACGGCTTCGGATGTGAAGCCGTTGAAGCCGGTGCGCATCGCAGCGCCATAGGCGCCGAGCATCCCGATTTCGATATAGTCGCCCGCCTGCACGTCGTCCGGCAGCATGAAGGGGCCGACCATATGGTCCATGTCGTCGCAGGTGGGGCCATAGAAGGAGAAGCCGGTCAGTTCCGCCTCGCTCTCTTCCTCGCGCAGCAGGGCCACAGGGAAGCGCCAGCCGATATGCGCCGCGTCGAACAGCGCGCCATAGGCGCCGTCGTTGATATAGAGTTCCGTGCCGCGGCGGCGTTCGACGCGCACGACGACCGAACTGTATTCGGCGGAAAGGGCGCGGCCGGGCTCGCACCATAGTTCGGCCGAATAGCTGATCGGCAGGCTCTCGAAACCGCGGTGGATCGCGTCGAAATAATTTTCGAGCGCGACCGGCTCCATGCCGGGATAGATGGACGGGAAGCCGCCGCCGACATCGATGATGTCGACCGTGACAGCCGCGTCGACAATGGCGGCGCGCACGCGTTCGATGGCGTCGCTATAGGCCTGCGGGCTCATCGCCTGGCTGCCGACATGGAAGCAGATGCCCAGCGCATCGGCCGCCTGGCGGGTCGCCATCAGCAGTTCGCGGGTCTCGCCCAGTTCCGCGCCGAATTTGGACGCAAGGCTGAGTTCCGAATGTTCGGAGGAAACGCGCAGGCGCACGCACAGTTCAAGATCGGTCGCATCATTCGTGGCGCGCATGATCTTCGCCAGCTCGTCCAGCGTGTCGAGCGAGAAGGTGCGCACGCCATGGATGTGATAGGCCTCTGCAATCGCTTCCTCGGCCTTGACCGGGTGCATGAAGCAAAGCTTGCCTTCGCCCTGCAGCGTCTCCGCCACCAGGCGCACCTCCGCAATGGACGCCACGTCGAAATGCGTGATGCCGGAAGCGAAGAGGGTGCGGATCAGATCGGGAGACGGATTCGCCTTGACTGCATAGAGCGAGCGCCCCGGAAACTTCTCAGAGAAGAATCGGGCGGCCCGGGCCGCAGCCTGGGGACGGATCAGCGTTACCGGTGCTGCCGGTTTGAGGGCGGTCGCTACCCCCAGCGCGCTATGATGCTTGTGCAACTCAAGGGACCTCCAGGGTAGTCGTTGGCAAAGAAGCTGCCTTGCGGTGGAAGTCCCATGGGGCAGCGGAAGGGCGATATATGCGGCAGGGGTCCCCCTGTAAAGCGCATGCGTAAATTTTGTTGCGCGACCGGCTATGAAATGTGCGTCAGGAGAGACGGGACTTGAAATCCTGGTAGGAAAACTCGCGGATTTGCTTGAGTTCGTCGGTTTCCGAGTTCCACAGCCAGATGGCCGGCAGCGGCACGCCGTTGAATGTGTTGGTCTTTACCATCGAATAATGGGCCTGGTCGAGGAAGGCGATCCGCCGCCCCGGAGTCGCGCCGCCCGGGACTCGATAGTCCCCTATGATGTCCCCGGCGAGGCAGGATGGACCACCGAGTCGGGTGACGGGGCCGTCCGCTTCCTCATGCAGCATGGCCGGGCGGTAGGGCGCCTCGATCACGTCGGGCATGTGGCAGGTGGCGGAGATGTCGGTGATTGCCACGGGCATGCCGTTGTCGATCACGTCGAGGATTTCGCCGACCAATATGCCCGCGTCCAGCGCCATCGCCTCGCCCGGCTCGATATAGAGTTCGAGGCCGGTTTGCGCCTTTATCGCCTGGAGGAAGGCGATCAGGTCGTCGATCTGGTAATCCGCGCGCGTGACATGATGTCCGCCGCCGAAGTTCAGCCATTTGAGGCGGCCGACATGGGGCATGACGCGGGATTCGATGGCGGCCCAGGTACGCTGAAGCGGCAGGAAATCCTGTTCGCACAGATTGTGGATGTGGAGGCCGTCGACGCCCTCCAGATGTTCGGGGCGCAGCTGGTCGATGGGAAAGCCGAGGCGGCTGTGCGGTTGGGACGGGTCATATTTGGGCACCTCCCCCTCCGCATGGAGGGGGTTGAGGCGCAGGCCGATGTCGAAGTTCACACCGTTCATCCGGGCATCGTCGATGACCGGGCGCAGGCGGGCGATCTGGCCGGGGCTGTTGAAGATGACATGGTCCGAAATCCTGAGGATTTCGGCCAGATCTTCAGGCTTGTAGGCGGCGCAATAGGTGGCGACTTCGCCGCGATATTCTTCCCGGCCGAGGCGCGCTTCATATATGCCCGAGGCGCAGACGCCGTCGAGATATTCGCCGATCACGCCCCCAAGCGACCACATGGAGAAGGCCTTGAGCGCACCCAGCACCCTGATCCCCGCGCGGTCGCGGATGTCGCGCAGGACCGACAGGTTGCGGCGCACCGCGGCCTCGTCCACCACGAAGGCGGGCGAAGGGACGCGGCGCAGGTCGAAATGGGCGAAGGCGGCGGGATCGCCGGCTTTGGTTTCCATCGGTTCATCCACGCCGCCCTGAGCCTGTTGAGGTGCGGCTTACTTTGAAGAAAAGTAAGGGGCTTCGACAGGCTCAGCCCGAACGGCGTCAGGAACGAAGCTTTTTTAGAAATCCAGTTTAGAAATCCAGCGGCGCGGGCAGTTCCTTCACCTGCCAGGGCAGGCCGTGCCGGTTCAGCATGTCCATGAAGGGATCGGGATCGAACTGTTCGATGTTGAACACGCCTTCACCCCGCCATGCGCCGGTCAGCATCAGCGCCGCGCCGATCATCGCGGGGACGCCGGTGGTGTAGCTGACCGCCTGGTTGCCGGTTTCGGCATAGGCGTCCTCATGGTCGCAGACATTATAGACATAGACCGTCTTCTGGCTTCCATCCTTGAGGCCGGTGGCGATGTCGCCGATATTGGTCTTGCCCCTGGTGGTCGAACCCAGGCTGGACGGTTCGGGCAGCACGGCCTTCAGGAACTGGAGCGGGATGATTTCCTGCCCATTGTACATCACGGGATCGATGCGGGTCATGCCGACATTCTGGAGCACTTCCAGATGCTTGAGATAAGCGTCGCCAAAGGTCATCCAGAAACGGATGCGCTTGATTTCGGGGTAGAATTTGGCGAGCGATTCCAGTTCCTCATGATACATGAGGTACATGTTCTTCTGCCCCACCTGGTCGAAGTCGAAGACCTGCTTGTGTTTCAGCGCCGGGCCCTCCACCCACTTGCCGCCTTCCCAGTGGCGCGAGGGCGCGGTGACTTCGCGGATGTTGATTTCCGGGTTGAAGTTGGTGGCGAAATGCTGGCCATGGTCGCCGCCATTGCAGTCGAGTATGTCGAGCGTGTCGATCCGGTCGAGCAGATGCTTCCTGATATAGCTGGCGAAGACGCTGGTGACGCCGGGGTCGAAGCCCGAGCCCAGCAGCGCCATGATGCCGGCTTCCTTGAAGCGCTCCTGATAGGCCCACTGCCAGCTATATTCGAACTTCGCCGTGTCGCGCGGTTCGTAATTGGCGGTGTCGAGATAGTCGGTTTTGGTCGCGAGGCAGGCGTCCATGATCGCCAGGTCCTGATAGGGCAGGGCAAGGTTCACGACCAGTTTGGGCTGCACCCTTTCGATGAGGGCGACGGTTTCGGCGACATTGTCGGCGTCGACCTGCGCCACGTCGATGGTGACGCCGGTACGGGCCTTCACCGATTCGGCCACCTTCTCGCAGGAGACGATGCGGCGGCTGGCGAGTGTGATATGGCTGAAAATGTCAGAGTTCATCGCCATTTTGTGAACCGCGACAGACCCGACGCCACCCGCACCAATGACCAGAACCTTGCTCAATTCAACTGCTCCATAGCTGTGCCGCGCGATCCGCGCGAAAGCGCCCATATAGGGAGTTGGCGTTACAGCGCAAAGTCAGTCTGTCGAGAGGGAGCCCGGGCAGCCCCCCTCCCGCACGCCATGGGCTGAATATCGACCGGTCCTAGAAACTCGCCCCATCCACCTTGCTGATCCTGAGCGCGTCGAGATCGACGGAGGGAACGCAGCGCAGATTGATGGCCTGCATGGCCGAGCCATCGGGGCCCTGGCCCTGTGCGAAGGCCTGCGTGCCGCAGTCGGTGCAGAACTGGTGCGTGATCCTGTGCCTGTAGAATTGATAGTCGCTCAGCTTGTCCGCGCCGCTGTCGAGGGTGAACTGGTCCGCGGGGACGAAGGTCAGCATGAAGCCCTTGCGGCGGCAGTGGGAGCAGTTGCAGGTCATCGCCTCGCCGGGCGCATCGGCGGCTACGGTGAAGGTGACGGCGCCGCAATGGCAGCTTCCGGTGTAGGGCATTGGAATCTCCTTTTTTGGAGAGCCTAGAGGCATTGGGACTGGAAGGGAATTGGGGGAATCGGGTGATTTTCCGCCATAGGCCCGTCCTCTTCAGGTTCAGGCGAGGCGCGCGTCAGTTCACCAACCGTCTTAATCCCTCCACCGTATCCGCCTCATGCGCAGGCTTGTCCTTCCGAATGCGCGCGATCCGGGGGAAGCGCATGGCCAGCCCCGATTTATGCCGCTTGCTTTCGTGGATGCTGTCGAAGGCGACCTCCAGCACCAGCGACTTTTCCACCTCCCGCACCGGGCCGAAGCGGTTGACCGTGTTGGTCCGCACGAAGCGGTCGAGCCATTTCAGCTCCTCGTCGGTGAAGCCGCTATAGGCTTTGCCGACGGGCAGCAGTTCGCCATCCGCCGTCCAGCAGCCGAAGGTATAGTCGGAATAGAAGGAGGAGCGTTTGCCATGGCCCCGCTGCGCGTACATCATCACGCAGTCGGCGGTCAGCGGATCGCGTTTCCATTTATACCAGAGCGCGGCCTTGCGCCCCGCGACATAGGGGCTGTCGCGGCGCTTGAGCATCACGCCCTCGATCGCGGCGTCGCGGGCGCCGGCGCGTATTTCCGCCAGGCTGTCGAAATCGGGTGCTTCGATGAGGGCCGAGATGTCGAAGCGGTGCGGGTCCAGCTGGGGCACGGTGGCTTCGAGGCGGAGGCGGCGCTGTTCCCAGGGGAGCGGCCGAAGGTCCTCCTCCGCGTCGAGCAATATGTCGTAGAGGCGGACGAAGGCGGGATAATCGTCCATCATCTTCGCCGTCACCGCCTTGCGGCCGAGGCGTTGCTGGAGGGCGTTGAAGCTGGCAGCCTCTCCGCCCTGAAACTCCCCTTTCACGAGCAGTTCTCCGTCCAGCACCGCATGATGGCGGAAGGCTTCGGCTATGTCGGGGAAGCTGCCGGTGATGTCGTCTCCGGCGCGGCTGTAGAGGCGGGTCTGCGCGCCCGTGCCGACGATCTGGATGCGGATGCCGTCCCATTTCCATTCGGCGGCATAGTCGGAAAGGTCGACGCTTTCGGCCTCCAGCGGATGAGCGAGCATGAAGGGGCGGAAGAAGGGCGTGCCGGCGGGATCCGGGCGGTCCGACCTGCCCTCCGCCCAGGCGAACAGGTCGGCATAGGGTGGGGCCAGTGCGTGCCAGCATTCCTCGACATCGTCGACGTCGAGCCCGAAGGCCTGGGCGAAGCCGGTCTTGGCGAGCCGGGCGGAGATGCCGACGCGCAGGCCGCCGGTCGCGAGCTTCAGCAGGGCGAAGCGGCCGGAGGCGTCGAGATGGTCCATCATCCTGGCCAGGGTCGTCGGGGCGGCGGCGCGGCTGGTGGCGTGGAGGCGGTCGACTATGGCGGATAGGGTGAGGGAGCCGTCGTCCACCTCCGGCGGCTGGTCCTCCGCCTTGGGCCAGAGGAGGGCCACGGTTTCGGCGAGGTCGCCCACATAGTCCCGGCTCATTTCGAAAAGGACCGGATCGACGCGGGCGCGGGTCATTTCCGCTATGGTGGAAGCCTTGACCGCTTTCAGGTCGAGATTGCCGGTGAGGGCGGCGAGCGCCCAGCCCCGGTCCGGGTCGGGGGCGCTGCGCATGTAGCTGGCGATAAGGTCCAGCTTGCCGTTGCGGGAGCGGGTGTAGACGAGGCCGTCGAGAAGCCGGGAGAAGGCGCGCATCAGCCTTCATCCTCGTCTTCGCGGCCCACCAGGGCAAGGGCGCGGGCGCGCATCTGGTGGGTCATGCACCAGTGGAGCAGGGCTTCCTCCCGCCCGTGGGTGATCCAGGTTTCCGACGGGGCCACCTCGCGGATGGTGTCGGTCAGCTCGTCCCAGTCGGCATGGTCGGAAATGATGAGCGGAAGTTCGACATTGCGCTGGCGGGCGCGCTGGCGGACGCGCATCCAGCCCGACGCCATGGCGGTGATCGGGTCGGGCAGGCGGCGGCTCCAGCGGTCGTTGAGGGCGGATGGGGGCGAGACGACGATGCGGCCGCGCATGTCCCCGGCGGGGAGGCCGGTCGCCGGGCGCAGCTCTCCCAGGGCGACGCCGAATTGTTCGTAGAGCGCGCACATCCTCTCCAGCGCGCCATGGATGTGGATGGGGTCGTGATGGCCCCGGGCGCGCAGTTCGCAGATCAGGCGCTGCGCCTTGCCCAGGGCGTAGGCGCCGACCAGGACGCAGCGGTCGGGATGGGCGTGCAGGGCGGCGAGCAGGCGGTCGACCTCGCTGCCCGTGTCGGGATGGCGGAAGACCGGCAGGCCGAATGTGGCTTCGGTGACGAAGATGTCGCAGGGGACGGGTTCGAAGGCTTTGCAGGTGGGATCGGGGCGGCGCTTGTAGTCGCCGGTGACGACCACGCGCTCGCCGGCGTGGGACAGCAGGATCTGGGCGGAACCGAGGACATGGCCGGCGGGCACATAGCTGATCGTGACTCCGTTCATGCGGATTTCTTCGCCATAGGGCACCGCCGTGCCCGACGCGGTGCCGTAGCGCAGGGCCATGATCGCCAGCGTTTCCTCCGTCGCCCAGACATGGCCGTGGCCGCCGCGCGCATGATCGGCATGGCCATGGGTGACGAGCGCGCGTTCCCGCGGGACGGAGGGATCGATCCAGGCATCGGCCGGGCGGACATAGATGCCGGTGGGGTGGGGTTCGATCCAGTGAGGCATTGCTGTGGAAGAAGGTGGAATGCGCCGCTTGGTTCCGCAAGGGCCTTCATATTGCCGTAACCCGATCGTCATGGGTACGACATGCCGTTGCCCTATGCGCCGCCGGACGACCGGCAGCGAGGAGGCGCGGCACATGGCATCTACGGCTCACCAGAATGTTACCCGCGCGGTGCACCGGCATCGGCATCTGTCGAAACAGGGCCTGCTGGAACGGGCCTTCACCTTTGCGTTCCGGGGCCTTGTCTATGCGCAGATCTGGGAAGATCCGGAGGTCGACATGGAAGCGCTGGCGATCGGGCCGGACAGCCATGTCGTCACCATCGCTTCGGGCGGGTGCAATGTGCTGAGCTATCTGACGGCCGATCCGGCGAAGATCACGGCGGTCGACCTCAACACCGCGCATATCGCGCTCAACCGGCTGAAGCTGGCGGCGGCACAGGCATTGCCGGACCATCGGGCCTTCCATCGCTTCTTCGCCAGGGCGGATTGCAGGGAGAATGTGGCGGCCTATCGCACCTTCGTGGCGCCGGTGCTGGACGACGCCACGCGGCGCTATTGGGAGGGGCGGGACTTCATCGGGCGGCGGCGGATCGGCGGCTTTGCGCGGGGGATTTACAGGCATGGGCTGCTGGGGCGCTTCATCGGCGCGGCGCATCTGCTGGCGCGGTTGCATGGCGTCGATCCGCGGCGGATGCTGGATGCGAAATCGCGGGAGGAGCAGCGGGCGATCTTCGAAACGGAGCTGGCGCCGGTGTTCGACAGCGCCTTCATGCGGTGGCTGACGAGCCAGCCGGCTTCGCTCTTCGGCCTGGGCATCCCGCCCGCGCAATATGAGGCGCTGGCCGGGGACGCGCGGATGGACGGCGTGCTGAAGGCGCGGCTGGAAAAGCTGGCCTGCGGCTTCGACCTCAAGGACAATTATTTCGCGGTGCAGGCTTTCGGGCGCGGTTATGCCGGCGGCGAGGGGCCATTGCCGCCCTATTTGCAGGCCGCGAACCATGCGGCCGTGGTGGAACGCGCCGGGCGGGTGGATGTCCGGCATGTGAACTTCACCGACTTCCTGGCGTCGCAGGAGGCGGGGTCCGTCGATCGCTACATCCTGCTCGACGCGCAAGACTGGATGGACGATGCGCAGTTGAACGCGCTCTGGGCCCAGATCACGCGAACGGCGAAACGGGGTGCGCGGGTGCTGTTCCGGACGGCGGGCGAACCGAGCATCCTGCCGGGGCGGGTCGACGATACGCTGCTGTCGCGCTGGGACTATCGGGCGGAGGAATCGCGGGAATATACGGCGCGGGACCGCTCGGCCATTTATGGCGGCGTCCACCTCTATGTGCTGGGGAGCGCGTGATGACGGGCGGGCATGGCGGGCTGATGGACAGCGTCTATCGGCATCAGCGGCACATTTACGACCTGTCGCGGAAATTCTACCTGCTGGGGCGGGATGGGCTTATTGCCGATCTGGCGCCGCCGCGCGGTGGGGCGGTGCTGGAGATCGGCTGCGGCACGGGACGCAATCTGATCGCCGTGGGCAAGGCCTGGCCGGAGGCGCGGCTCTATGGCGTCGATATTTCCGAGGCGATGCTGGGGACGGCGCGCAAAGCCGTGGCGAAGGCGGGCCTGGCGGATCGCGTCGTGCTGGCGCAGGGGGATGCCTGTGCGTTCGATGCAGGGGCGCTGTTCGGGCGCGAACGGTTCGAGCGGGTGTTCATCAGCTATGCGCTGTCCATGATCCCGGACTGGGAAGCGGCTCTGGGGCAGGCGGCGGGTTGCGTCGCGCATGGCGGCAAGCTGGAGATTGTCGACTTCGGGCAGCAGGATGGTCTGCCGGGCTTGTGGAAGCGGGCGCTGTTCGGGTGGCTGGCGCGCTTTCATGTGTCGCCGCGGGCGGAATTCAGGCAGGCGATCGGCAGGGTGGCGGCGGACATGGGGGGCTTTGCGCATAGCCGGAGCCTGTATCGGGGCTATGCAGTCAGGGGTGGGTTGATCCGGCTGTGAGTTTTTGGCCGGTTCCCGGATCGGGGTTGCGAATTCCGGCCTGACCGCTGGAAATTGCCGCTGATTTGCGCCGATCCATCCCAGCCCCCCGCCTGTGGGAGGGGGAATGAGGACAGCGCCTCCAGCGGAATTCGCGCAGGCGCCGGTCAGGCCGCTTTCTTGAATTCCAGTTCGAGCCGGTCCCAGATTTCCACCAGAGCATCGACCAGTTCGCGCATCATTTCTTCGGTATGCGCCGGTCCGGGCGTGAAGCGCAGGCGTTCCGTGCCGCGCGGGACGGTGGGATAGTTGATGGGCTGCACATAGGCGCCATATTCCGCCAGCAATATGTCGCTGATCCGCTTGGCCTTCACCGGGTCGCCCACCATCAGGGGGACGATGTGCGTCACCGACGGCATCACCGGCAGGCCGGCTTCCGCCATCAGGCGCTTCAGGGTCGCGGCGGACGCCTGCTGGCCCTCCCGTTCCTCGCTCGACTGCTTGAGGTGACGGACGCTGGCCAGCACGCCGGCGACCAGCACGGGGGACAGGGAGGTGGTGAAGATGAAGCCGGGCGCATAGCTGCGGATCACGTCGACGATCATCTGGTCGGCGGCGATATAGCCGCCCATCACGCCGAACGCCTTGCCCAGCGTGCCTTCGATGATGGTCACGCGATCGGCCACCTCGTCCCGTTCGGAAATGCCGCCGCCGCGCGCGCCGTACATGCCGACTGCATGAACCTCGTCCAGATAGGTGAGGGCATTATATTCGTCGGCCAGGTCGCAGATCGCGGCGATGGGGGCGATGTCGCCGTCCATCGAATAGACGCTTTCGAAGGCGATCAGCTTGGGCGCTTCCGGGTCTTCGGCGGCCAGCAGTTCGCGCAGATGATCGACGTCATTGTGGCGGAAGACGCGCTTCTCGCAGCCCGAATTGCGGATGCCCGCGATCATCGAGGCATGGTTCAGCTCGTCGGAGAAGATGATGCAGCCGGGCAGGATCTTGGCGAGGGTCGAGAGCGTCGCTTCGTTCGAGACATAGCCCGAGGTGAAGAGCAGCGCGCCTTCCTTGCCGTGCAGGTCGGCCAGTTCGGCCTCCAGATCGACATGATAATGGGTGTTGCCGCCGATATTGCGGGTGCCGCCCGAGCCCGCGCCGACATCGTGCAGCGCCTCTTCCATCGCGGCGACGACCTTGGGATGCTGGCCCATGGCGAGATAGTCGTTGGAGCACCAGACGGTGATGGGCTTGGGCCCGTTATGACCGTGGAAGCAGCGGGCGTTGGGGAAGGCGCCCTTGTTGCGCAGGATGTCGATGAACACGCGATAGCGGCCTTCGCTATGGAGCCGGTCGATCGCCTGCGTGAAGATGTGCTTGTAGTTCACTTGAACGCCCTGTCCCTATTCCCGCATCCCCTCTTTGAGGGGCATTTATCCGCTGTTTTGGCCTATTACCAGTGATAAACGCTCGCAGCCTTAGGGAGAATTACCTATCACACTGATAGAAGGACTTGCGATTGGACCAAAGGTCCACCCCTTCAAAGTCCTTCGATCCGTTGCAAGCCATAGCCTTCCAGCGCTGGGCGGAGTGGCTCCACGCTCTCGTCCAGGCGAGTGAAGACCGCGGTTCCGGGCTGCGGTTCGGACGGCCATGGCTGCCCCTGGGTGAGATAGGCGATGCGGCGCGCAATTCCTTCACCGCCGTGCACGAATCTGAGCGGACGGGGCGAAGCGGCGGCCAGTTCGGCCTCCACCAGCGGAAAATGCGTGCAGGCGAGGACCACTATGTCCATCCGATCGCCGCCCGGCTGGTCGAACAGGCCGGCCAGCGCGTCCCGCGCAATGGCGGGATCGAGCGGTTCGCCGCGCAGTTTCGCCTCGGCAAGCTGGACGAGCGCGGCCGACCCATGGCGCAGGACCGTGCAGTCGGCGCCATGTTCGGCCGCGAGCCTGTCGACATAGGGCTGGCGCACCGTGGCGTCGGTGCCGAGCACGCCGAATACCCGGCTTTGCGAGAGCAGGGCGGCAGGCTTGATTGCCGGTACCGTGCCGACAACGGGGATGTCGAGCGCGGCGCGGACCGCCGGCAGGGCGATGGTGGAGGCGGTGTTGCAGGCGATGACGGCGAGGCGCGGGCGGTAGCGCTCCACCAGCCGCCCGAGCAGGGCGGGCACGCGGGCGGCGATCTCCGCCTCGCTCTTGGTGCCATAGGGGAAGCCCGCGCTGTCCGCGGCATAGACGACCGGCGCGTTGGGCAGGGCGCTTCGTGCCGGGCCAAGGATGGAAAGCCCGCCGACGCCGGAATCGAAGAAAAGAAGGGGGGCATGGGGTGCGACTGTCATCGGGCAGACATGTCGCGGCATGGGGCGGGCCTGTCAACTTCCCTCAAGAGCCCTCCCCTTGAGAGGAAGGGCTTGATGGCGGGAACCCCCATCCCCGATATTCCGACCCATATTTCGTCACCTTCGCCATTGCCCGGTTCGCCGGGAACGCTATGGTCGCGCCGCAACCAATTTGGCGAGATCATGACTCCTCCCTGGCTACTTCCCGCATTCGTCCTGCTGATCGGTTATCTGCTGGGTTCCATCCCATTCGGGCTGCTGCTGACGCGCCTCACCGGGGCGGGCGACCTGCGCAAGATCGGGTCGGGGAATATCGGCGCGACCAATGTGCTGCGGACGGGGCGAAAGGGGCTGGCGGCGGCGACGCTGCTGCTCGATCTGCTGAAGGGCGCGGCGGCGGTGCTGGTCGGCGCGGCGCTGGTCGATGGTGGCGGGCCGATGGCCGGGGCCATGGCCTTTATCGGACATTGCTATCCGGTCTGGCTGCGCTTTGCCGGGGGCAAGGGCGTGGCGACCATGATGGGCGTGGTGACGGCGCTGTACTGGCCGGCGGGGATCGTCTTCGCGGCCGTGTGGCTGGGGGCGCTGTTCGGGACCAGATGGTCGTCGGTCGGCGGCATGTCCGCGGCGGTCAGCGCGCCTGTCGCCATGTGGTGCTTCGGCCGAATCGAGCTGGTCCCCGTCGCGCTGGCGCTCGCATTGATCGTGCTGTGGCGGCACCGGGAGAATATCGCGCGGCTCGCCAGGGGAACCGAACCGAAGGTGGGCGCTTCGAAAAAGGCGGCGGCCGGGGAATGAGCGAGCAGGAGCGGTTCAACCGCCTGCGCCTGATCCGTTCGCCGCGCATCGGCCCTGTCACCTTCCGCCAGTTGATGGCGCGTTTCGGCACGGCGGGCGAGGCCTTGCGCGCGGTGCCCGATCTGGCGGCGCGCGGCGGCGGCAAGGCCAGCATCGTGGACGCGAAGATCGTCGAGCAGGAGATCGCGCGCAGCCGGGCGGCTGGCGCCCGCTACCTGATCATGGGCGATGCCGATTACCCCTTTCTGCTGGAGCAGATGGAGGGCGCGCCGCCGGCCCTGATCGTGCGCGGGGACGTATCGCTGGCGGCGCGGGATTGCGTGGCGATGGTGGGGGCGCGCAACGCCTCCGCCGCGGCGTGCCGCTTCGCCCGGATGCTGGCGCAGGATCTGGGACAGCATGGGGCGGTCGTGGTGTCGGGGCTGGCGCGGGGGATCGATACGGCCGCGCATCAGGGCGCGCTGGAGAGCGGCACCATCGCCGTCATCGCCTGCGGCATCGACATCGCCTTCCCGCCCGAAAATGCGGAATTGCAGGAGCGGCTGGCCGAGGAAGGGCTGCTGGTCACGGAGCATCCGCCGGGCACGCAGCCGCTGGCCCGGCAGTTCCCGGCGCGCAACAGGATCATCGCCGGGCTGGCGCGGGGGACCGTCGTCGTGGAAGCCGCGCCCCGGTCCGGTTCGCTGATCACGGCGCGGCTGGCGGGGGAGGCGGGACGGGAGGTGATGGCGGTGCCCGGCTCTCCGCTCGATCCCCGCGCCCAGGGGTGCAACCAGTTGATCCGGGAGGGCGCGGTGCTGGTCCAGAGCGCCGCCGACGTGATCGAGGCGATCGGCGCCATCGACCCGCGCATGGTTCGGCAGCCCGGCGGCCACTTCGCGGGCGAGCCGCCGTCCGGCGACGTGGCCGAGCGGGAGCGGGCGTCGGTCGTCGCGCTGCTGGGACCGGCGCCCGTGCCGGTGGATGAACTGATAAGGCTGTCGGGCCTTGGCCCCGCCGTGGTGCAGACCGTGCTGCTGGAACTGGAACTCGCCGCCCGGCTGGAGCGGCATGCGGGTGGGAAGGTCAGCCTGTCGTGACGGGGCGTCCTGACCGTGCGGAATGCGGCCTGCATCGCTGCGGCTTGACGGGGAGCGGAAACAGCTTTCAGACTCGCGCGTGTACGTGAGAGACAATTTGAACCGGGGCATGAATGCAGCTTGTCATCGTTGAATCGCCGGCCAAGGCGAAGACCATCGAAAAATATCTGGGCGGCGATTTCCATGTGCTGGCCAGCTATGGGCATATCCGCGACCTGCCGCCCAAGGACGGGTCGGTGGACCCCGACAACGGCTTTGCCATGAGTTGGGAAAATTATGGCGACAAGGGCAAGCAGCTCAAGGCCATAGCCGACGAAGCCAAGAAGGCGACCCGGCTGATCCTGGCGACCGACCCCGATCGCGAGGGGGAGGCGATAAGCTGGCATGTGCAGGAGGTGCTGCGGGCGAAGAAGGCGCTGCCGCAGAAGGTGGACCGCGTGACCTTCAACGCGATCACCAAGCAGGCGGTGACCGAGGCGATGGCCCAGCCGCGCGCGCTGGACGAGGATCTGATCGACGCCTATCGGGCGCGGCGGGCGCTGGATTATCTGGTGGGCTTCACCCTGTCGCCGGTGCTGTGGCGCAAGCTGCCCGGCGCCAAGTCGGCGGGGCGGGTGCAGTCCGTGGCGTTGCGGCTGGTCGTGGACCGGGAGCGCGAGATCGAAAGCTTCGTGCCGCAGGAATATTGGTCGGTCGCGGCCGAGATGGAGCAGGGCGGACAGGGGTTCGTCGCGCGGCTGGTGCGCTGGCGCGGCGAGAAGATCGAGCGGCTGACCATCGGCAGGGAAGGCGACGCCATGGCCGCGAAGGCGGACGTGGAGGCCGGGCGCTTCACCGTCGAGAAGGTCGAGACCAAGCCGGTTTCGCGCAATCCTCCGCCGCCATTCACGACCTCGACGCTTCAGCAGGAGGCGGCGCGCAAGCTCGGCTTCTCCGCCAGCCATACGATGCGGATCGCGCAGCAGCTTTATGAGGATGGCGCGATCACCTATATGCGGACCGACGGCGTGCAGATGGACGGCAGCGCCATCTCCGCCGCGCGAAAGGCGATCGCGGAGCGCTATGACGGCGGCTATCTGCCCGAAAAGCCGCGCCAGTACCAGACCAAGGCCAAGAATGCGCAGGAAGCGCATGAGGCCATTCGTCCGACCGAGTTTTCGCGCGACAAGGTGGGGTCGGGCGACCATGCGCGGCTGTACGACCTGATCTTCAAGCGGGCGCTGGCGAGCCAGATGGCTTCGGCGCGGCTGGAGCGGACGACCGTCGATCTGGTCGATGCGACCGGGCAGCATGGGCTGCGCGCCACGGGACAGGTGGTGATCTTTCCGGGGTTCCTGGCGCTCTATGAGGAAGGGCGCGACGATGCGGAAGACGATGATTCGAGGCTGTTGCCGCGCTTGGGCGTGGGCGACGCTCCCGCCAAGAAGAGAGTGACGGCGGAGCAGCATTTCACCCAGCCGCCGCCGCGCTATTCGGAAGCGTCGCTGGTCAAGAAGCTGGAGGAACTGGGGATCGGGCGGCCTTCCACCTATGCCTCGACTTTGCAGGTGCTGAAGGACCGCGACTATGTGCGGATCGAGAAGAACCGCTTCTTCGCGGAGGAGAGCGGGCGGCTGGTGACGGCCTTTCTGGAGCGTTTCTTCGAGCGGTATGTGTCCTACGACTTCACGGCGGGGCTGGAGGAGGAGCTGGACGATATTTCCGGCGGGCGGGCCCAGTGGCAGGCGGTGCTGGAAGCGTTCTGGCGCGACTTCAAGCCCAAGACCGCCGAGGTGATGGAGCAGAAGCCTTCCGACATCACGGCCGAGATGGACAAATTCCTGGAGCCGATGCTGTTCCCGCCCAAGGCGGACGGGTCCAATCCGCGTGCCTGCCCGATGTGCGGCGATGGGCAATTGTCGCTGCGCGGCGGGCGGTTCGGCGCGTTCATCGCCTGCTCCAACTATCCGGAGTGCAAATATACGCGCAAGTTCGGGCAGCCGGGCGGTGACAAGGATGGCGAGGACAAGGGACCGGAGGTGCTGGGCCAGCATCCCGAGACCGGGCAGGACATCGTCCGGAAATCCGGGCGGTTCGGGCCCTATATCGAGATGGGCGAGGGCAAGGAGGCGAAGCGCGGCTCCATTCCCAAGGATCTGCCCGATGGCGAGTTGACGCTGGACTGGGCGGTGAAGCTGCTGAGCCTGCCGCGCGAGATCGGGCTGCATCCTGAAACGGGGAAGCCCATCGTGGCGAATATTGGGCGGTTCGGGCCCTATCTGCTGCATGACGGCAAATATGGGCGGCTGTCCTCCACCGCGGAGATTTTCGAGGTGGGGATGAACAGCGCCGTGGCCAAGCTGGCCGATGCGGCGAACAAGGGCGGGCGTGGCGCTTCGTCGCGGGAGCCGCTGAAGGTGCTGGGCAAGCATCCGCGCACTGAGGCCGAGATCAAGCTGATGGCGGGGCGCTATGGTCCCTATGTGACCGACGGCACGACCAATGCGACGCTGCCCAAGACCATCGAGCAGGATGCCCTGACGCTGGAGGAGGCTGCGCAACTGATCGATGCGCGGGCTGCGGCGGCGCCTGCGAAGAAGGGGAAGAAGGCGCCGGCGAAAAAGGGTGCGGCGAAGAAGCCTGCCGCGAAGAAGGCGTCTGCCAAGAAGAAGGTGGCGGCGGAGTAATTATGCTCGTCATTCCCGCGCAGGCGGGAATCCATCTCCCATAAATTGTGCCTGGCGCAAGGTCAGGCGATGGATTCCCGCCTGCGCGGGAATGACGATGATTGATAAGCGGGTTGGCTTACTCCACCCAATCCAGGCCGATGTCGCGGTAGATGAAGCGGTCGTCTTCCCAATCTTCCTTCACCTTGACGTGGAGGTAGAGATGGACCTTGACCCCAAGCAGGCTGGCCAGTTCGGCGCGGGCCTTTGAGCCGATTTCCTTGAGGCGCTGGCCGCCCTTGCCCAGCACGATGGCGCGCTGGCTGGAGCGGCCGACGAGGATCTGCTGGTGGATTTCGACCGATCCGTCCTCGCGCTCGCTATATTTTTCCGTGTCGACGGCGGCGGCATAGGGGAGTTCGGCGTGGAGCTGGTGATAGAGCTGTTCGCGCGTGATCTCCGCCGCCAGCATGCGGTCGGTGGCGTCGGAGACCTGATCCTCCGGGAAGTGCCAGGGGCCTTCGGGCATGGCCCTGGCGAAGGCGGTCTTGAGTTCGGGAAGGCCGTCGCCGGTCGCCGCGCTGACGAAGAAGGTCTCCGCTATGTCGAGCTGTTCGTAGAGCCGCTGGGTGTGGACCAGCAGCTTTTCCTTGATGGCGATGTCGACCTTGTTGAGGATCAGCCATTTCCTCTCCGGCCGGGCGGCGAGGGCGCTGATGATCGGTTCCATCTTGGCGCCGAGGCCCGCCTTGCCGTCGACGATCAGCGCGATCAGGTCGGCCCCTTGCGCGCCGCCCCATGCGGCCTGCACCATGGCGCGGTCAAGGCGGCGCTTGGGGGCGAAGATGCCGGGGGTGTCGACCAGCACCATCTGCGCGTCACCCTCGATCGCCACGCCCATGACGCGGGTGCGGGTGGTCTGCGCCTTGGGGCTGGTGATCGCCACCTTCTGGCCTACCAGCGCGTTGACCAGCGTGGATTTGCCTGCGTTCGGGGCGCCGACTATGGCGATGACGCCGCAGCGTTGGGATTCAGGATTTAGGCTCAAAAAATCACTCCGTTCGCCCTGAGCTTGTCGAAGGGCTTTCCTTTTCTTGGTTCGAGCGCGCCAAGGTAGAGATGAGTGTCCAATCCTCGCGAATGAGAGCGAGTTTCTTGGCCCGGCTCCAGCCTTTGATTTGGCGCTCTGCTTCAAGCGCCTCCATACGGGTTCCGAACTCCTGCGACCAGACCAGTTTTATAGGGCGGCGGTTTTGGGTGTGGCCGGGGATTGCGCCTGCCTCATGTTGGGCGATGCGAGTTTCGAGATTGTCAGTGTGGCCTGTGTAGAAGCTGCGGTCGGCGCAGTGGAGCATGTAGGTCCAGAAGGGCAATGTCGTTCCAGAAGAAAGAAAAGCCCTTCGACAGGCTCAGGGCGAACGGGGTGGGGTTGTGTGCCAGTTGCGGGCGCGGGGCGGTTAAGCGGTGAGTTGGTCCAGCAATGCCTTTGCCGCCGCGGTTTCGGCTTCCTGTTTGGAGCCGCCGGTGGCACTCGCTTCGCCTGCGCCCTTGATGCTGACCGTTACCGTGAATTTCAGGGCGTGGTGGGGGCCGGAGCGGTCGGTCATCGCATATTCCGGCGGTTTGCGCTTGTTGGCCGCCGCCCATTCCTGGAGCGCGGACTTGGGGTGTTTGGGCGCGCTGGACTGGGTGTCGACGCGGTCGGCCCAGAGACGGCGGACGAGGGTGCGGGCCTCCTCCAGGCCGCCCTCCAGATAGAGCGCGCCGATCAGCGCCTCCATGACGTCGCCCAGCACATTGTCGCTGTCGGCGGCGCCGTCGTCGCGGGCCTGCTTGCCGAGCACCAGATGAGCCGGAACTCCGGCGCTGCGGGCGACTTCGGCGCAGGTCTCGCCGGAAACCAGCGCGTTGAAGCGGCGGGAAAGCTTGCCTTCGGGTTCGCCCGAAAAGCGGTCGTAGAGCCACTCCGCGATCAGCAGGCCGAGGATGCGGTCGCCCAGGAATTCCAGCCGTTCATAATTCACCGCATGGGCGCTGCCATGGGTTAGCGCCTGGTTGAAGGCGGCCGGGTCCTTCGGCGCGCGGCCGATCAGGGCGCTCAGCCAGCCTTCGGTGTCGGGTTTCGTCAAAAGCCTTCCCCGATGCGGCTCCAGCGCGCGGCGGACACCCATGTCCAGGGCAGCAGCCAGTTGGCGCTGCCGTCGGTCGAGAAGACGGAGATCATCGCCTTGCCGACCAGATTTTCCTCAGGAACAAGGCCGATGCCGCCGCCGTCGACCGCCGGGAAGCGGCTGTCGGCGCTGCGGTCGCGATTGTCGCCCATCATGAAGAGATGGCCTTCGGGCACCACCACCGTGTCGCGGTCGTCGGCCGCGCCGTCCGGCACCAGGTCGAGGACATTGTAGCTTTTGCCGCCCGGCAGCGTCTCCCGATATTGGGGGTAGCGGCACTGGCGGCCGCCGGGCACGGCCTCCTCGAACTTCGGGCGGTAGCAGGGGGATGGACTGCCTTCCTTCGCCGCCGCATCCTCCATATTGGGCGTCACGGGTATGACGAGGTCGGCCACCTTCTGCTTCGGAATGGCCTGACCGTTCAGATAGACGGTGCCCCCGCGCACGGAGATCATGTCGCCGGGCAGGCCGATGACGCGCTTGATATAGTCGTTCTTCTGGTTCGGCGGCGCCTTGAACACCACCACGTCGCCGCGCTGCGGCGTCGAGGCGAAGATGCGGCCGGGGATCAGCGGTATGCCGAAGGGCAGCGAATAGCGCGAATAGCCATAGGGCCATTTCGCCACCAGCAGATAATCCCCGATCAGCAGGCGCGGCTGCATCGATTCCGACGGGATGTTGAAGGGCGACACGATGAAGCTGCGAAGGACGAAGACGAACACCGCCAGCTTTGCGAGAAACCAGAGGAAATCCCGCGTTTCGGATTTTGCGCTCATGCTTGGTCGTCTTTTCCTTCAATTCGCCCTGAAAACAGGCCGTCGCGGCTTTTGCGGGTTAGTAAAGCCGCCGTCAAGCGGGCTAGAGACCAACGGGTTGTCACTTCATGCTGCCCCGCAGCCCGATTTTTCCCCTCGAACGGTGCAATAGCGGAACGACTTGGCTAGGATGGGCAAGAATCGACAGGTGCAGCGTCGGTATCGATCAACGGCAAAACAAGAGGATATGTCCCAATGTCCAGCCCTGCACTGGCAGCGCTCGCGGCTCTTCCCCAGGCCGATCTCAAGTCCATCTTCACCACCGATCCCGACCGGCTGAGCAAGTTCACCCTGCGTCAGGGGCCCGTGCGCTTCGACTGGTCGAAAACGCATCTGACCGACGAGCTGTTCGAGGGATTTCTGGCGCTGACCGAGGAAAAGGGCTTTGCCGCGCAGCGGGACGCCCTGTTCGCGGGCGAGGCGGTGAACAACACCGAGGGCCGCGCCGCCGAGCATCCCGCCGAGCGGGGCGAGGGCAATGCCGACAGCGTGGCGCGGGCCAAGATGTTCCATGCGCGGATGCGGGCGTTGATCGACGCCATAGAGGGCGAGGCGCTGGGGCCGATCCGGCATATCCTGCATATCGGCATTGGCGGGTCGGCGCTGGGGCCCGACCTGATCGTCGATGCATTGGGCGGCGACGGAGCGCGCTATGACGTCGCCATCGTGTCCAATGTCGACGGCACGGCGCTGGAGCGGGCGATTTCCCGCTTCGATCCGGAGGCGACTTTGATCGCCGTGGCTTCGAAGACCTTCACCACCACGGAGACCATGCTGAACGCGGCGAGCGCGATCAACTGGATGGTCGAGGCGGGGGTGGAAGACCCCTATGGCCGGGTGATCGCGCTGACCGCATCGCCCGACAAGGCGATCGAGTGGGGCGTGGATGAGACGCGGGTGCTGCCCTTCGCGGAGAGCGTAGGCGGGCGTTATTCGCTCTGGTCCTCCATCGGGTTTCCGGCGGCGCTGGCGCTGGGATGGGATGCGTTCGAGAGCCTGCTGGAAGGCGCGGCGGCGATGGACCGGCATTTCCGGCTGAGCGACCCCAGGCAGAACGCGCCGCTGATCGCCGCCTTTGTCGACCAATATTATGCGCGGGTGCTGGGATGCCAGACGCGGGCGCTGTTCGCCTATGACGAAAGGCTGCGGCTGCTGCCCTCCTATCTCCAGCAACTGGAGATGGAGAGCAACGGCAAGAGCGTGACGCGCGACGGCAAGCCCGTCGATGGACCGACGGCGGCGATCACCTGGGGCGGCGTCGGCACGGACGCGCAGCATGCCGTGTTCCAGCTGCTGCATCAGGGGACGATCCTGACGCCGGTGGAGTTCATCGCCTCCATCGAGCCGGGCCATGCGCTCGATCCGGCGCATCATCGGGCCTTGCTGGTGAACTGCTTCGCGCAGGGCGCGGCTTTGCTGCGGGGCAAGGATAATGAGGCCGATCCGGCGCGGGCCTATCCGGGGAACCGGCCTTCGACCACCATATTGCTGGACGATGTGACGCCGGAGGTTCTGGGGGCGCTGATCGCTTTCTACGAGCATCGGACCTTTGCCAATGCGGTGCTGATGGGGATCAATCCGTTCGATCAGTTCGGTGTCGAGCTGGGCAAGGAAATCGCCAGGTCCATCGAGGCGGAGGGGCCGAAGGGGTTCGATCCTTCGACCATGGCTTTGATCGATCTGGCTTTGGGCGGGGTTTGACGAATGAATCCCTCCCGTTTGTGGGAGGGGGGTGGCGTTGGGAGGCGCGCTTTGCTCGCGCCCACCCCCGGCCCCTCCCGCCTGCGGGAGGGGAGAAAGAAGATTCTGGTTTGTAACTCCGCTGGGGACGCTCCATATGCGGGCGCAATCTAGCGGAGGGATGGATGAGCAATTACGACTTCGACCTTTTCGTCATCGGGGCGGGATCCGGTGGCGTGCGGGCTTCGCGCGTGGCGGCGGCGCATGGCGCGAAGGTGGCGGTGGCCGAGGAATATCGGGTCGGCGGCACCTGCGTCATTCGCGGCTGCGTGCCCAAGAAGCTGCTCATCTATGGCGCGCATTTTGCCGAGGATCTGAAGGATGCGCGGCGCTTCGGCTGGAATGTGCCCGATTGCGGCTTCGAATGGACGACGCTGCGCGACAATGTGCTGGCCGATGTCGACCGGCTGGAGGGCCTCTACAAGAACACGCTGGACAGCCATGAGGTCGAACTGATCCCCGAGCGGGCGACGATCACCGGGCCGCATGGCGTGAAGCTGGCCAGCGGGCGCGAGGTCACGGCCAGATATATCCTGGTTTCGACCGGCGCCTGGCCCATCGTTCCCGACATCGAGGGGGCGGAGCATGGCGTGACGTCCAATGAACTGTTTCACCTGGAGGAATGCCCGAAGCGGATCGTGATTGTCGGCGGCGGCTATATCGCCAATGAATTTGCGGGCATCTTCCACCAGTTCGGCAGCCATGTGACGATCGTCAACCGGTCCAACACCCTGCTGCGCGGCTATGATGAGCAGATCCGCGACCGGCTGCTCCAGATTTCGACGATGAAGGGGATCAATTTCCGCTTCAACGCCGAGATGGAGAAGATCGAGAAGAATGAGGACGGCACGCTGTGCGTCCGGTTCAGGAGCGGCGATCCGATCGCCTGCGACCTGCTGGTCTTCGCGACCGGGCGCAAGCCGCATGTCGATGGGCTGGGGCTGGAGAATGCCGGGGTCGAACTGAGCGACAAGGGCGCGATCAAGGTCGATGAATATAGCCGCACGAGCTGCGAGAGCATCTATGCGGTGGGCGACGTCACCGACCGGATGCAGCTCACCCCGGTCGCGATCCGCGAGGGGCACGCCTTTGCGGATACGGTGTTCGGGGACAATCCGCGCACGGTCGATTATGATTGCGTGCCCTCCGCCGTGTTCAGCCATCCGCCGCTGGCGGGCGTGGGGCTGACCGAGGCGCAGGCGAAGAACAAATATGGGACGGTGAAGGTCTATACCTCCGACTTCCGGCCGATGAAGAATGTGCTGGCCGGGCGGGACGAGCGGGCGCTCTACAAGATGGTGGTGGACGCGACGACCAATCGCGTGGTCGGGCTGCACATGATCGGGCCGGATGCGCCGGAAATCCTTCAGGCGGCCGCGATTGCGGTGAAGGCCGGCCTCACCAAGCAGGAGTTCGACGACACCGTCGCCCTCCATCCCAGCATGGCCGAGGAGCTGGTGCTGTTGAAATAAGGATCAGGCGCCGGCCGCGAAGGTGAGGACGAGAGCGTCGCGCCAGGCGGGTTGCGCCGGGTCGACCGCATGGATTTCGGTGACGCCGTGCATGATGCGGTGGTCGTCGATCAGCACCGCGTCGCCGGGGCGGGCAAGGGTGAATTCGCCCAATGCGCCGCCCTCCGGCGTGCCGATGCGGGTGACGCCTTCGCGGACGTTGCGGCGTTCGACCAGCATGACGAAGACCCAGTCCACGCCGTCGCGGTGCATGCCTTCCGGCGTGGGGCGGCCCAGTTCCCCGGTGCGGGCCTCTATGCGGAACTGGTGGAGTTCGACATGCTGCCGTCCGGCCAGGGGGAAGCTGCGCGCGCAGAAGGCGAAGATCGCCTGCATCGCGCTATTGTCGATGGTGCCTTGCTCGACGGGATCGAACCAGCGCTGCACATCGCCATTCAGGGGATTATAGTCGCGGCTCTGGAAATGCGGCTGGTGCGGTTGGCGCGTGAAGACGCCCTGTTCGCAGGCGAAGGTCGCGTGGCGGCGGCGGCGATAGCGCCCTCCGTCCGCCATATAGAGGTCGGGGCCGAGATCGTCCCAGCTTCGCGCGAGCGCGTTCCAGCCGGCGGAGGGGAGCCGTTCGAACAGGTCTGCCCCGGACAGGCGGGCATAGCCGGCTTCCGCCAGTTCGTGCCGGAGGGGCGTGTCCATGAGAATGTCCGTGTCGCTCATCCGTCCTTCCTATCCGGAGAGACAGACGAGCGACAGGGCCAGTTCCCGCAAGCAGGATATGGATCGGGCGCCCATATCGGGCGCCCCTATCAGGCTATGGTGGGGACGATCCCGCCCTCCGCCCGGATCGCCGCGCCATTGGTGACGGCGGCGAGCGGGCTGGCGAGATAGGCGACCATCGACCCGATCTCGTCCGCCTCGATCAGCCGGCGGACGAGGGAGAGCGGGCGCAGCGTCCGGAAGAATTCCGCCTCGCGTTCGGCCTCCGGCGCGTCCTTGTTTTCGACCACCGACTGGATGAAGTCGACGATCCCCTCCGAACGGGTGGGGCCGGGCAACACCGAATTCACCGTCACGCCGGTGCCGCGCGTCTGTTCGGCCAGTCCGCGGGCGATGGCGAGCTGGGCGGTCTTGGTCATGCCGTAGTGGATCATCTCGCCGGGGATCACCAGCGCGCTTTCGCTGGCGATGAAGATGATGCGGCCCCAGTTCTTCGCGATCATGCGCGGGAAATAATGACGGGCGAGGCGGGCGCCGCTGACGACGTTGACCTCGAAGAAATGATGCCAGTCCTCGTCGGAGATTTCGGTGAAGGGCTTCGCTTCGTAGATGCCGAGATTGTTGACGAGGATGTCGACGTCCGGAGCGGCTTCGATGAGCGTGGCCGCGCCCTGCGCCGTCGCGGGATCGGCCAGGATCGGGCGGACCCTGCCTGACTGGGCAAGCTGCGCGGCCGCATCGTCGAGCTTGGCCTGATTGCGGCCGGTGATCACGACCTCCACACCTTCTTCGGCAAGGCGCCTGGCGATGGCAAAGCCGATCCCGGCGGTCGATCCGGTGACGAGCGCGGTCCTGCCGTTGAGTTTCAGATCCATGGGGCAACTCCTGTTCTGCGTGAGTGAACGCAGAAATAGGAGAAGGGATCATTGATGATTAGAATGATCGTCGTCACTATAGAAGTGATTTCAGATCATGAGCGATGCATGGACAACCGCTTTGGGGATATAGAGACGTTTCTGGCGGTGGCGCAGGAGGGCAGCCTTGCCTCCGCCGCCAGGGCCTTGCGGCTGACGCCGTCCGCCGTCAGCCGCAGCATCGCCCGGCTGGAGCAGCGGCTGGGCGTAACCCTGCTGCGGCGGACCACGCGGTCGCTGGCGCTGACGATGGAAGGGGCCGCCTATCGCGACCGGATGTCGGCGCTGATGGCGGAAATGACCGATGTCGAAAGCAGGCTGGGGCAGGAGGAGCAGGGACCGCGAGGGCTGTTGCGGGTGAATGCCTCCGTATCCTTCGGCATCCACTGCCTGTTGCCGATCCTGCCCCGCTTTCTGGCCCGGCATCCGGCCGTGACGGTCGATCTGGCGTTATCCGATGCGGTGGTGGACCTGGTGGAGGAGAGGGCCGACATCGCCATCCGGATCGGGCCGCTGCGCGATACGCGGCTGCGCGCCAAGAAGCTGGGGCGCAGCCGCATGGTGCTGGTCGCCAGTCCCGCCTATCTGGCTGCGCGGGGCATGCCGCTCAGGCCGGACGATCTGGACGGGCATGACTGCCTGCAGTTCAGCTTTCGTCGATCGGTGGACAGCTGGGCCTTCCGGATCGGCGGGCGGACGGTGCAGCGTCCGGTGCAGGGGCGTTTCTTCGGCAATTCGGGCGAGGTCGTGCGGCAGATGGCGATCGCGGGCGGCGGCATAGCGCGGCACGGGCGCTTTCACGTCGCCGCCGACGTGCGGGAAGGGCGGCTGGTCGAGGTGCTGGGCGATTTCAGCACGGGGGAGGGCGAGGATATTCACGCGCTCTATTCCGCGCAGGACCGGCTGGCGGCGCGGGTGCGGGCTTTTCTCGATTTTCTGGAGGAGGAGCTGGAATTGCCGGATTAGCCCAGCGGTCTGGGCGCAGCGAGGAAAGCGGTGTGCCTTAGCCGATCCAATAGGGCACGATCTGGCGATTGTCGGGATCGACGCGGATCGGGCGGTCCGCGGGCGGGAAGGCGCGTTGGTCGCAGCTCTGGCGGGGGCAGAGGCGGCAGGTGATGCCGATCGGGGTTGCCGCGCCCTCCACCTCCAGTTGCAGGCCGTCGGCATAGACGAAATTGGCGGCATGCGCGATTTCGCAGCCCAGCACGACGGCGAAGCGGCGCGGCGTGCGGCTGTAGCTGCCGGAGGGTTTAACCAGACCCTTCGCCATGGACACATAGCGGACGCCGTCGGGCGTTTCGCCCAGTTGCACGTTGATCCGGTCGGGGACCGCGACCGCTTCATGGACGTTCCATAAGGGGCAGGCGCCGCCGAAGCGGGCGAATTGCAGGCGGGTGGCGCTGTGGCGCTTGGTGATGTTGCCCGCCATGTCGACGCGGCAGAAGAAGAAGGGGATGCCGCGCAGGCCGGGCCTTTGCAGCGTCGAGAGGCGGTGGCAGGCCTGTTCGAAGCTGACGCCGAAGCGGCGCGCGAGACGGTCTATGTCATGGCGGACTTCGCGGGCGGCTTCGCGGAAGGGGGCATAGGGCATCAGCAGCGCCCCCGCCGCATAATTGGCGAGGCCGATGGCGAGCAGCCGGTCCGCGCCGGGCACGGGCAGCGCCGCCCTGTTGACCACGTCCGCGATCACGGCCTGCCCCTCCAGCATCATCAACTGGTGGGCGAGCATGAATTTGCGGCTTTCGGTGGGCAGGGCCGCGTTCACGAACAGGCGCTTTTCGCTGCTGGTATAGGAGCGGAGCGCGGAATCCGGCGTTTCCGCGATCAGCGTTTCGATGCCGTGGCGGCGGGCCAGCGCCTCCACCAGCATGCCTTCGTCCAGCGTCTGGCCGGCGGTGAAGCTGGCGGCCATGTCCTCCGCCAGGCAGTCAAGGACATGGACGTAATTGCCCGCTTCGTGGAACCAGTCGCGCGCCGCTTCCCAGGGCAGGCGGGCCTGCACCGCATGATCGTTGGCAATGGCCTCCTCGATCATGTTGATGCGTTCATTGGCGCGCATATGGGCATTGTAGAGGTCGACATAGCGCGCCGCGAATTCGGGGAAATGCAGGTGCAGCTTCTCGATCCGTTCCGGCTCCATCGGCACGCCGGGCAGTTCGGGATGGGCGAGGGCGAAGGTGAAGGCGCCCAGAAGCTGTTCCTCCTCCCGGCTGTCGAAGCTGGCCCAGTCGGTGGGAAAGGCGCTGGCGACGGCCGCCTTGACCTTGGCCGTCAGGGGGCGGTCGTCATTCTCAAGCTGGCTGAGATAGGATACCGATATGCCAAGGGCCTGGGCCATGGTCGCCTGGTCCATGCGATGGTCGAGACGGAGTTGGCGCAGGCGCGGTCCTGCGAAGATTCGATTGCCACGAGCCATGGATCGTCCATAATTTGCAAAATCGCGATTTGCAAATTGGCAAAATTGCATTTGCGAAAATGCGGAAAGATTGGGAAGGGGCGGACATAGACGTCCGCGACAAGCCGGAGAAAAGCCTGATATGTCGAAGCTCGCCATCATCGAACAGCTCGAAGCCAAGCGGGAGGCCGCGCGTCTGGGCGGCGGACAGCGCCGCATCGACGCGCAGCATGCCAAGGGCAAGCTGACCGCGCGGGAGCGGCTGGACGTGCTGCTGGACGAGGACAGCTTCGAGGAGCTGGACATGTATGTCGAGCACAACTGCATCGACTTCGGCATGGACGGGCAGCATATCCCCGGCGACGGCGTCGTCACCGGATCGGGCACCATCAACGGCCGGCTGGTCTATGTCTTCAGCCAGGACTTCACCGTCTATGGCGGCGCGGTGTCGGAACGGCACGCGATGAAGATCTGCAAGATCATGGACATGGCGCTGAAGGTGGGCGCTCCCGTGATCGGCCTCAATGACTCGGGCGGCGCGCGCATCCAGGAAGGCGTGGCTTCGCTGGCGGGCTATGCCGAGATTTTCCAGCGCAATGTGCTGGCGTCGGGCGTGGTGCCGCAGATCAGCGTGATCATGGGGCCGTGCGCGGGCGGCGCGGTCTATTCGCCGGCGATGACCGACTTCATCTTCATGGTGAAGGATTCGAGCTTCATGTTCGTGACCGGCCCGGACGTGGTGAAGACCGTCACCAACGAGGTCGTGACGCAGGAGGAACTGGGCGGGGCGGTGACGCATACCACCAAATCGGGCGTGGCCGACCTTGCGTTCGAGAACGACATCGAGGCGCTGCTGGCGGTGCGCGATTTCGTGGACTTCCTGCCGGCGTCCAACAAGGAGCCGGTGCCGGAGCGGCCGAGCGCCGATCCGTGGGACCGGATCGAGGACAGCCTGGACACTTTGGTCCCCGCCAATGCGAACCAGCCCTATGACATGCATGAGCTGATCCGCAAGGTGGTGGACGAGGGCGACTTCTTCGAGGTGCAGCCCGCCCATGCGGGCAACATCATCTGCGGCTTCGGCCGGGTCGAGGGCAAGACGGTGGGCGTCATCGCGAACCAGCCGATGGTGCTTGCCGGGGTGCTGGACATCAACTCGTCCAAGAAGGCCGGGCGCTTCGTGCGCTTCTGCGATGCGTTCGAGATTCCGATCGTGACCTTCGTCGACGTGCCCGGCTTCCTTCCCGGGACGGCGCAGGAGCATTCGGGCATCATCAAGCATGGCGCGAAGCTGCTGTTCGCCTATGCGGAGGCGACCGTGCCGAAGATCACCGTGATCACGCGCAAGGCCTATGGCGGGGCCTATGACGTCATGTCCTCCAAGCATCTGCGGGGCGACCTCAACTATGCCTGGCCCACCGCCGAAATCGCGGTGATGGGGGCCAAGGGCGCGGTGGAGATCATCTTCCGCGGCAAGACGCCCGAAGAGATCGCGGAAAAGACCAAGGAATATGAGGACCGCTTCGCCAACCCCTTCGTGGCAGCGGGCAAGGGCTTCATCGACGAGGTGATCCAGCCGCATTCGACCCGGAAGCGGATCGCCCTGGGGCTGCGCAAGCTGCGGAACAAGGCTTTGGAGAACCCCTGGAAGAAGCACGACAATATTCCGCTCTAAGGTGAATCCGTCATCCCCGCGCGGGCGGGGAACCCTCTCCGGACATCATATCCGGGGAGAGGGCGGGAGATGGATTCCCGCCGTCGCGGGAATGACGAAGTTGGGAATGACGTTATGAAACTCGGCCGTCTCAATCATATCGGCGTGGCGACGCCCTCGCTGGAAGCATCGATTGCCTATTATCGCGACGTCATGGGCGCGACCATCGCGCATGAGCCGTTCGACCTTCCGGCGCAGGGGGTGAAGGTCTGCTTCGTGGATACGCCGGGCGAGAACGGCACCGCCGGCACGCAGATCGAGCTGATCGAACCCTTGGGCGAAAACTCGCCCATTCACGGCTTCATCGCCAAGAACCCGGCGGGCGGGCAGCATCATATGTGCTATGAAGTGCCCGACATTCATGAAGCCAAGGCGTGGTTCGAGGGGCTGGGCAAGAAGGTGCTGGGCGAGCCCCGCATCGGGGCGCATGGGACGCTGATCTTCTTCGTCCATCCCAGGGACATGAATGGGGTGCTGACCGAAATCATGGAAACGCCCAAGGAAGGCGCGCATTGATATGACAGAGAAGCCGACGCTGGACCAGTGGGCCGCCGCCGCCGCCAAGGAGGTGAAGGGCAAGGACCTGAACTGGGAAACCCCGGAAGGGATCACGGTCAAGCCGCTCTACACGGCGGAGGATGTCACCCCGGATAAAGTTGGCGATCCGGGCCTGCCCGGCTTCGCGCCGTTCACGCGGGGCGTGCGCGCGTCCATGTATGCGGGGCGTCCCTGGACCATCCGGCAATATGCGGGCTTTTCGACCGCGGAGGAATCCAACGCCTTCTATCGCCGCAATCTGGCGGCGGGACAGAAGGGGCTGAGCGTCGCTTTCGACTTGGCCACCCATCGCGGCTATGACAGCGACCATCCGCGTGTCGTGGGTGACGTCGGCAAGGCGGGCGTCGCCATCGACACCATCGAGGACATGAAGATCCTGTTCGACGGCATTCCGCTCGACCAGATGTCGGTTTCCATGACCATGAACGGCGCGGTGATCCCGATCCTCGCCTTCTTCATCGTCGCGGGCGAGGAGCAGGGGGTTGAGCGCAGGCTGCTCGACGGGACCATCCAGAACGACATTCTGAAGGAGTTCATGGTCCGCAACACCTATATCTACCCGCCCGAACCCTCGATGCGGATCATCAGCGACATTTTCGGCTATACCAGCCGGGAGATGCCCAGGTTCAACAGCATCTCCATCTCCGGCTATCATATGCAGGAAGCCGGGGCGACGCAGGTGCAGGAACTGGCCTTCACCATCGCGGACGGCGCGGAATATGTGCGCTATGGCGTGGCGTCGGGCCTGGACATCGACAAGTTCGCGGGGCGGCTGAGCTTCTTCTTCGCCATCGGCATGAACTTCTTCATGGAGATCGCCAAGCTGCGCGCTGCCCGCGTGCTCTGGCATCGGGTGATGACGAAGCTCGGCGCGAAGGACGAACGCTCCAAGATGCTGCGCACCCATTGCCAGACGTCGGGCGTGTCGCTGACCGAGCAGGACCCCTATAACAATGTCATGCGCACCACCATCGAGGCGATGGCGGCGATGCTGGGCGGCACGCAGTCGCTGCACACCAACGCGCTGGACGAGGCAATCGCGCTCCCAACCGATTTTTCGGCCCGTATCGCGCGCAACACGCAGATCGTCATCCAGGAAGAGACGGGCATGTGCAATGTCGTCGATCCGCTGGGCGGCAGCTATTATATCGAGGCGCTGACCCAGCAACTGGTCGACGCCGCGCAGGAGATCATCGACCGCGTCGAGGCCGAAGGCGGCATGGCCAAGGCGGTGGCCGCCGGCTGGCCCAAGGCGATGATCGAGACCGCCGCCGCCGCCCGTCAGGCGCGGGTCGACCGGGGCGAGGACGTGATCGTCGGCGTGAACAAATATCGTCTGGCGAACGAGGACCTGCTCGAGACGCTGGAAGTCGACAACAGCAAGGTCCGTGAAGCGCAGATCGCCCGCATCAACAAGGTGAAGGCGGAGCGTGACGAGGCCGCCTGTCAGGCCGCGCTGGATGCGCTGCGCCGGGCGGCAGCGGGCGAGCAGTCGATCGAGAACAACCTTCTCGCCCATGCGGTCGAAGCGGCGCGTGCCCGCGCCACGCTGGGCGAAATCTCCTCCGCCATGGAGGACAGCTTCAACCGATACGGCACGGTGCCGACGCCGGTGAAGGGCGTCTATTCCAAGCCCTATTCGCGGGATGCCCGCTGGCAACAGGTTCTTGACGGGGTGCAGGCCGTCGAGCGGCGCCTCGGTCGCAAGCCGAAGATCCTTATCGCCAAGATGGGGCAGGACGGCCACGACCGGGGCGCCAACGTGATCGCGTCCGCGTTCGGGGACATGGGTTTCGACATCGTGTCGGGCCCGCTGTTCCAGACGCCGGAGGAAACGGTGGTGCTGGCGCTCGACAGCGGCGCGGACGTGGTCGGCGCCTCGTCGCTGGCCGCCGGGCACAAGACGCTTATTCCCGAACTCATCAGGCAGCTTCGGGAACAGGGGCGCAACGACGTCAAGGTGGTGGCGGGTGGGGTCATTCCGCCGCAGGATTACGACTTCCTCCGTGACGCAGGCGTCCAAGGGATTTATGGACCGGGCTCCAACGTCGTGGAATGCGCCGCCGATGTGCTGCGCCTCCTCGGCCACAACATGCCCCCGGCGGGGCTGGAGGAAGCCGCATAATGACTAAGACGCCTCGCACTGACTGGACCCGCGACGAAATCGCCGCGCTGTTCGACCTGCCCTTCAACGACCTGATGTTCGAGGCGCAGTCGATCCATCGTGCGAACTTCCCGCGCAATGAGGTGCAGCTTTCGACCCTGCTGTCGATCAAGACGGGCGGTTGTCCGGAGGATTGCGGCTATTGCAGCCAGTCGACCGACGCGGAAAGCGGCCTCAAGGCCACCAAGCTGATGGACGTGCAGGCGGTGCTTCAGGCGGCGGCGCAGGCGAAGGACCATGGTTCGGGCCGTTTCTGCATGGGCGCGGCGTGGCGCAATCCCAAGGAACGGGACATGCCCAAGCTCATCGAAATGGTGAAGGGCGTTCGCCAGATGGGCATGGAAACCTGCATGACGCTGGGCATGCTGTCGGCTGGTCAGGCCAAGCAGTTGGCCGATGCGGGGCTGGATTATTACAACCACAATATCGACACCTCGCCGGAAAATTACGCCAACGTCATCACCACCCGGACCTTCGCGGACCGGATCGAGACGCTGGAAAATGTCCGGGACGCGGGCATCAATGTGTGCTGCGGCGGAATCGTCGGCATGGGGGAGACGCGATCGGATCGCATCGGCTTCCTGCATGCGCTCGCCACCATGCCGCATCCCGAAAGCGTGCCGATCAATGCGCTGGTGCCGGTCGAGGGCACGGTGCTGGGCGATATGCTGAAGGACACGCCGCTCGCGAAGATCGATGAGGTGGAGTTCGTCCGCACGGTCGCCGTGGCGCGGATCGTCATGCCGCGGTCGATGGTGCGGCTTTCCGCCGGGCGCGAGAGCATGAGCGAGGCTTGTCAGGCGCTCTGCTTCATGGCGGGGGCGAACAGCATCTTCACCGGCGACAAACTGCTGACCGCGGCCAATGCCGGGGACGACAAGGATAGCGCGTTGCTCGGGAAGCTCGGGCTGACGCCGATGATGGCTCAGCCGCATGGGCATCTGGAGGCGGCTGAGTGAAATTCGGCCGAAAATGATGACGGTGATAGTCGTTGTGCTGGCCGTGATCTTCTGGGGTTTGTTCTCGTCGGGCGCCTTCATGCACGGCGATTAGCATCAACCACCACCTCCGTTCGCCCTGAGCTTGTCGAAGGGCTGCACTTCTCTTCGAAAGGGAAGGAGGGGGCTTCGACAAGCTCAGCCCGAACGGGGTGAGAGGAACTGAATAAGGACTGGGGCAAGGATAGATAATGGCAATCACCAAGATCCTGATCGCGAACCGTAGCGAAATTGCGTGCCGCGTCATCCGCACCGCGCGGAAGATGGGCATCAAGACCGTTGCGGTCTATTCCGACGCGGATGCGCGCAGCCCCCATGTGCTGATGGCGGACGAGGCCGTGCATCTGGGCCCGCCGCCTGCCGCCCAGTCCTATCTGCTGGCCGACAAGATCATCGAGGCGTGCAGGGCGACCGGCGCCGACGCGGTTCACCCCGGCTACGGCTTTCTCTCCGAGCGGGAGAGCTTCCGCAAGGCGCTGGACGAAGCGGGCATCGTCTTCGTCGGTCCTCCCGCCAACGCAATCGCCGCCATGGGCGACAAGATCGAATCGAAGAAGCTCGCCAAGGCGGCGGGCGTCAATGTGGTCCCCGGCTATGTCGGCGTGATCGAGGATACCGAACATGCCGTCCGCATCTCGAACGAGATCGGCTATCCGGTGATGATGAAGGCATCGGCCGGCGGCGGCGGCAAGGGGATGCGCCTTGCCTATTCCGAGCAGGACGTTCGCGAAGGCTTCGAGGCGACCAAGCGCGAGGGGCTGAACAGCTTCGGCGATGACCGCGTGTTCATCGAGAAGTTCATCGAAAGCCCGCGCCATATCGAAATCCAGATATTGGGCGATCAGCACGGCAACATCGTCTATCTCAATGAGCGCGAATGTTCGATCCAGCGCCGCCACCAGAAGGTGGTGGAGGAAGCGCCGTCGCCCTTCGTATCTCCCGAAATGCGCAGGAAGATGGGCGAGCAGTGCGTCGCCCTGGCGCGGGCGGTCGGCTATTTCAGCGCGGGCACGGTCGAGTTGATCGTGTCGGGCGCGGACAAGACGGGCGACGGTTTCTACTTCCTGGAGATGAACACCCGTTTGCAGGTGGAGCATCCGGTTACGGAAGAGATCACTGGCCTCGATCTGGTCGAGCAGATGATCCGCGTTGCCAATGGCGAGGAACTGGGCTTCGCCCAGGAAGATGTGAAGATCAACGGCTGGGCAATCGAGAACCGCGTCTATGCCGAGGACCCCTATCGTGGCTTCCTGCCCTCCACGGGCCGCCTGATCCGCTACAATCCGCCCGAAACCGGCGCTGATGAAACGGGGGCGCTGGTGCGTGTCGATGACGGCGTGGTCGAGGGCGGCGAGGTCAGCATGTTCTACGACCCGATGATCGCCAAGCTGATCACCTGGGCGCCGACCCGGCTGGAAGCCATAGACAAGCAGATCGCGGCGCTCGACCAGTTCGAGATCGAGGGGCCGGGGCATAATATCGATTTCGTCTCCGCGCTGATGCAGCATGAGCGCTTCCGTTCGGGCAACATCACCACCGGCTTCATCGCGGAGGAATATCCGGAGGGCTTTACCGGCGCGCCGGCTTCGGAGACGCTGCTGAAGCGTCTGTCGGCCATCGGCGCCTTTGCAGCCATGGCGCAGGCGGACCGGGCGCGCCGCATCGACGGGCAGCTTGGCAAGCGCCTCGCTCCGCCGACCGACTGGCAGGTGAAGATCGGCGATGCGGTCCATGATGTCGTGATCAATGGCGATGACGTCACGGTGGATGGCGAAGCCATCGAACTGGCGCTGGAATATACGCCCGGCGACCGGCTGATCGAGGCGGAGTTCGGTGAGGAGCAACTGGCGGTGAAGATCGCGCCGGTGCGTTCGGGCTTCGTGCTGACCGCCCATGGCGCCAGCCACAAGCTGCGCATCCTGCCCGCCCATGCGGCGGTGCATGCCAGGCATATGATCGAGAAGATTCCGCCAGACCTGTCGCGCTTCCTGATCTGCCCGATGCCGGGCCTGCTGGTGGCGCTGAATGTGAAGGAAGGCGACAAGGTCGAGATCGGCCAGCCGCTGGCCGTGATCGAGGCGATGAAGATGGAGAATATCCTGCGCGCGCAGAAGGCGGGCGTGGTGAAGAGCGTGTCCGCCGCGCAAGGGGAAAGCCTGCCGGTCGACGCGATCATTCTGGAACTGGAATAAGCGCTTGCCTGGGGCGAGGTCGGGGAACGGCCTTCCCGACCTTGCCATGGGACCGGTTCTTGAGCGGGCTGCTTTGGAATTGAATCGGATCGCCGTTCCAGATTCCTTGTTTTTCCGTGATTCTTGACCGGCGGTCGGTTCCGATCGCCTGGAAATCGCTCTCGCGTTTTCCGATTCAGCAGATGATTCCATCTGCTTGGAAAACTCTCTAGCATGCCGCCATGCATCTGTATCATGATTCCGCTTCGGCCGCCGCCGACATCATCGGTTTCGACGATTTTCTGAAGGTCGACATTCGCGTCGGCACGATCCTTTCGGCGGAGCCATATCCGGAGGCGCGCAAGCCAGCCTATAAGCTGGTGATCGATTTCGGTCAGGGCATCGGCAAGAAGAGATCGAGCGCGCAGATCACGGAACATTATGCGGTGGAGGACCTGCCGGGCCGACAGGTTGCGGCCGTCGTCAATTTTCCGCCGCGGCAGATCGGGAAGTTCCTGTCCGAGGTGCTGACGCTTGGCTTTGCCGATGAGGCCGGGGCCGTGGTGCTGTTTGCGCCGGATCGGGCGGTGCCGAATGGGGCGCGGCTGTTTTGAAGGGGCTGATCTGGATGAAGGAGGAGCGGGCCTGCGGCCCGCGCGATCCCCTGTGGATCGCAACCCCCTCACCCAGCTACGACTAAGGCAGCAAGCTGCCAAGTCTGCGCAGCCCTCTCCCTTAAGGGAGAGGGATAAAGCGGGTGTCCGCTTCCCACGCATATCGCGTCCATTCGCACGTCGCGCTTGCCGGAGTTCGGCACTTCATTAGAACGTAGGCGAACAATCAGTCAGGCAAGCGGGGGCGGAATGGGTGGAAGTGCGGTCGGCACCGACTATGTGATGGATGCGAAGCGTGACCGGCTGGTCATCACCGCTTCGGCGCTCGGCACATTGTTCGAATGGTATGACTTCTACATCTACGGCGTCCTCGCCCCGATCATCGGGCGTACATTCTTCCCGACGGACAATCCGACCGTGGAACTCCTCTATTCGCTGGCAGGCTTCGCCATCGGTTTCGGGTTCAGGCCGCTCGGCGCGGCGTTGTTCGGCTATCTGGGCGACAGGCTGGGGCGCAAATATACCTTTCTGGCGACCATCGTGCTGATGGGAGCGGCGACGGCGGGCGTCGGGCTGACCCCGTCCGCCGCGAGCATCGGCATCGCCGCGCCGGTCATCCTGATCCTGCTGCGGATCGCGCAGGGACTGGCGCTGGGCGGGGAATATGGCGGGGCGGCGATCTATGTCGCGGAACATGCGCCGCCGGGGCGGAGGGGTTTCTTCACCAGCTTCATCCAGGCGGGGGTGATCGGCGGCTTCATCCTGTCGCTGATCGTCGTGGTCGGCACGCAATGGGTCGTCGGCAAGGCGGTGTGGGACGATTGGGGCTGGCGCCTGCCCTTCATCTTCTCGCTGGCGTTGCTGGCGATTTCGCTCTGGATGCGGCTGATGCTGCGCGAAAGCCCGATCTTCGCGGCGATGAAGGCGGCGGGCGAGCAATCGCGCAACCCGCTGAAGGAGGCGTTCACCTATCCCGGCAACAGGCGGCGGATGCTGGTGGCGATGATCGGCATCGCGGCGGGCTTCACCGTCATCGCTTATACGGTGATGTTCCAGGCGCTCTATTTCCTGCAGAACGGCCTGCATGTCGCGCCGGGCATGGCGCAGTTGCTGGTAGGCGGCAGCGCCTTTGCGGGCGTGGCGGCCTTCATCTTCTTCGGCTGGCTGTCCGACCGGGTGGGGCGGAAGAAGCCCATCGTCATCGGCTATGCGCTGGTGTTGTTGCTGCTCATGCCGCTCTATCAATTCATGGGGAGCGTGGCGAACCCGGCCCTCTACCGGGCGGCGGAGCGCGCGCCGGTGATCGTCAGCGGCCCCGATTGCAGCTTCGATCCCTTCGCCAAGGTGCAGCCGACCGTCTGCGGCAAGCTGCTCGACCATTTTTCCAAGCGCGGCATCGCCTATGAAAAGCGGGAGGCGGCGACGCCTTCGGTCAGCGTCGGTTCCGTGGCGGTCGCGGATCTGAGCGCGGAAGGGCTGGATGCGGCGCTGCATGCGGCCGGATATGAATCGGCCCCCGTCACGCCGGACTGGCCGCGCGCCTTGTTGCTGTTCATGGCGCTGCTGCTGCTCTGGACGCTGTCGGGGGCGACCTATGGTCCCGTTGCGGCGCTGCTGTCGGAATATTTTCCGGCGCGGATACGCTATAGCTCGCTGTCGATCCCCTATCATATCGGGACCGGTTATTTCGGCGGATTCCTGCCGCTGGTCAGCCAATATATCGTGGCGCGGACGGGCGATCCCTATGCGGGGCTGTGGTACACCATCGCGGTGGTGGCGGTTGCGCTGCTGACCTGCATGGTCGCCCTGCCGGAGACGCGCGGGGCCGCGATGGATGCCTGATCCCTCGACGCTTGCGTCGCGGAGCGCTATCGGACAGGCGATGGCTGATTTTTCCGCACCTTTGCGCCTGCGTCTGGATGGAGGCGCTTTGCTCGCCAACTGGCGCTGGTTGAAGCGGCAGGGCGGCGCGGCGGCATGCGGGGCGGCGATCAAGGCCAATGGCTATGGGCTGGGCAGCGGGGAAGTGATGCGGCGCTTGCTGGCTGCGGGATGCCGGGACTTCTTCGTGTCCAACTGGGCCGAGGCGATGGCGCTGGAACCTTTGATCGGCGAGGGCGTGTCGCTTTCCGTGCTGCATGGCGTGCGGGAGGAGGACATGGCGGTGGCGCTCGCCTCCCGCGCAAGGCCGGTGCTGTGCACGGAAGGGCAGATTGCGCGCTGGAAGGAGGCGGGCGGCGGGCTTTGCGACGTCATGGTCGATACCGGCATGAACCGCCTGGGGCTGGATTGGCGGGGCGATGTTTCGGCGCAGGTCGCGGGGCTGGAGGTGGCGACATTGCTCAGCCATCTGGCTTCCGCCGATGAGGATGTGCCGCTGAGCCAGGTGCAGTTGGAACGGTTTTCGGCGCTGCGGGGCGCAGTCAGGGCGGCGCGTTACAGCCTGTCGAACAGCGCTGGGATTTGCCTGGGCGCTGCCTATGCCTTCGACATGACGCGGCCGGGGATCGCGCTTTACGGCGGCGTGCCGCGCACGGAAGCGGCGGGGCGGATCGGGCAGGTCGTCTTTCCGGAGGCGCAGGTGCTGCAACGCCGCCGCGTCCGGGCGGGCGACACCATCGGTTATAATGCGACCCATCGCGCAGCGGCGGACATGGAGATCGCCGTGGTGAATCTGGGCTATGCGGACGGCTATTTGCGCGGCTTTTCCGGGCGGGGGTCCATGACTGTCGGGGACAGGCATCTGCCGGTGGTGGGAAGGGTCTCAATGGATTTGACCGCCGTCGACGTGTCGGGTCTGCCCGAGGTCGCGGAGGGGGATTGGCTGGGCGTCGACTATGCGCTGGCGGAGGCGGCGGCGGTTTCCGGACTGTCGCAATATGAGTTGCTGACAGGGCTGGGCGCGCGTTTCGACCGCATCTGGCGCTGATTGCAGAAGGCCGCCGATCCGGATTGGGTCGGCGGCCTTTTCGTTGCTTTACCGCCGGCTTAGCGCTCGACGCACATGGCGACGCCCATGCCGCCGCCGATGCAGAGGGTCGCGAGGCCCTTCCTGGCGTCGCGCTTCTGCATCTCGTAGAGCAGGGTGGTGAGGACGCGGGCGCCCGAAGCGCCGATCGGATGGCCGATGGCGATCGCGCCGCCGTTCACATTGACCTTCTCCGGGTCCCAGCCCAGTTCCTGACCGACCGCCAGCGCCTGCGCGGCGAAGGCTTCATTGGCTTCGATCAGGTCCAGATCGGCCAGCGACCAGCCCGCCTTGGCCAGCGCCTGACGGCTCGCCGGAGCCGGGCCGATGCCCATGATCGAGGGATCGACGCCGCAGGTGGCGAAGCCGGCGATGCGCGCCAGCACGGTCGCGTTGCGCCTGGCGGCCTCATCGGCGCTCATCAGCACGAGGGCGGCGGCGCCGTCGTTGATGCCGCTAGCATTGGCGGCGGTGACGGTGCCGTCCTTCTTGAAGGCCGGACGCAGGCCCTGCATCGCCTCCAGCGTGGCGCCGGCGCGGATATATTCGTCGGCGTCGACGACGGTGTCGCCCTTGCGGCCCTTGATCGTCACGGGAACGATCTCATCCTTGAAGCGGCCCGATGCGCGGGCGGCTTCGGCCTTGTTCTGGCTGCCGACGGCGAATTCATCCTGCGCCTCGCGGCTGATCTGGTACTTCTCGGCCAGATTTTCCGCCGTGATGCCCATGTGATAATTGTTGAAGGCGTCGGTCAGGCCGTCATGCGTCATCGTGTCGATGAAGGAAATCGGCCCCATCTTCGCGCCGCCGCGCAGATATTGCGCATGGGGCGCCATCGACATGCTTTCCTGACCGCCCGCGACCATGATGCGGGCGTCGCCCGCGCGGATCGCCTGAGCCGCCAGAGCGACCGCGCGCAGGCCAGAGCCGCAAAGCTGGTTGAGGCCGATGGCGGTGCGCTCCACCGGAATGCCGGCGTTGACGGCGGCCTGACGGGCGGGGTTCTGGCCCTGCGCCGCGGTCAGGACCTGACCCAATATGACTTCGTCCACTTCCTCCGGCGCGACGCCGGCCTGGGCGAGAGCGGCGACGATGGCGGTGCGGCCCAGCTCATGCGCGGGGGTCGACCCGAAGGCGCCCATGAAGCTGCCGACGGCGGTACGCTTGGCAGCGGTGATGACGATGTCTGACAAAGCCTTGATCCTCAGTTCCGGGGTGATTGTTTTCGCAGGCGCACATATCATCATCCGCCATGACTGGAAAGCCATTGGGACAAAGGCTCCCACAGCATCGCCCGTCCGTTGCCGCTCACGATCATGCCGACATGGCCAAGGCTCAAGGTCGTGTTCTCGCCCATTTCCGGGGCGGCGGCGGCGGGAACGATGCGGTCAGTTGCGGAACGGATTGAAAGCGTTGGACAAGTCAGCCGGCGGGGATCGACCGTCCGTCCGTCGATATGCCATTCCCCCCGTCCGCTCGCATTTGCGGCATAGAATTGCTCGAAAAGGTCACGCCCCGCAGCATAGCTGAGCGGTGGGCCGCCATTGGCCCAATCCTCCACCGCCAGAAAGGCATGCTCTTCGTCCGAACCCGGCTCCATGCCGACAAAGGCCGCATATTTGCGAATCGTCCGGGCGGGGTCCATCGCCCAGAAGCCCGATTGCAGCACCTCCATCGGGACATAGTCCAACCGTTGGCACATGGGCCTGGAACTGCGCCAGAGCGCGCCGATCTGTTCCCGGTCTGCCGCAGGGAACCCGTCGAAGTTCCAGGGCGCGGCAATCGTCGCCAACGCCCTTGCGGGTTGCAGCGCCGCAGCGCCGATGGCCAGATTTCCGCCGAGGCAATATCCCACCAATATGGGTGGCCGGGGAAGGGCGGCCAGCATCGGCAACAGACGGTCCATCACATGCCGGTCCAGCCCCAGCGCGCCGTCGTCCGCCGCGGGCGTGCCCCAGTCGACCAGATAGGCGTCATGTCCTGCTGCACGCATGTGGCGCAGCATGGACCGGCTGCCGGACAGGTCCAGCACTTGCGGCGGGTTGATCAGCGAAGGCACGAAAACCACGGGATGACGGCCGTTTTCCGTCCCATATCGAAGCAGCCTGGCGCTGCCTTCGCGAGCCACGACGGGAACGGCGGGGGGCGGGGCGGGGCGAATAGCCTCCTGATATTTCCGCAAACCCTGGAACGCCCGTTTGCGCAGTTCGGGATCATCCTCCGTCTCGCGCCATAAAATATTGAGAAAAAGGGGCAGGGGCCGCGGCCCATGTTGCGGCGCGGCATTCCCTTGTGCTAATGCGGAAAATGCAGGTGTGGGAGAGGTATCCATGGCCAAATCTAAGACCGCGAACGAATCCGAACCGGTCGTCATCAAGAAGTACGCTAACAGGCGGCTCTATAACACAGAAACGTCGAGCTACATCACGCTGGATCTTTTGTCGCAGATGACTCGTGAGGGGCGCGAGTTCGTCGTCGTCGATGCGAAGACCGGAGAGGACATCACGCATAATGTCCTGACCCAAATCATCATGGAGGAGGAGCAGCGGGGCAAGAACATGCTGCCCGTCAACTTCCTGCGTCAGTTGATCGCCATGTACGGCGATTCCATGCAGTCCATGGTGCCGCAATATCTGGAAGCGTCGATGGACGCCTTTCGCAAGAACCAGCAGCAGTTCCAGGAAGCCATGAAGGGCGCCTTCGGCGGCGGCCCGCTGGCCGAGATCGCCAAGCGCAACATGCAGATGTTCGAGGCGGCGGCGAGCGCCTTTGGCACGGGGATGCCAGGCATGCCTGGAATGGCGGCGCCGACATCTTCGCCCACGCCGTCCGCTGCCGAAGAGGCGAAGGACGATGAGATCGCGGAACTCAAGGCCCAGCTTGCCGCGCTCAACGCGAAGATCGACAAGCTTTCCTGATTTCCGTCATCCCAGCGTAAGCTGGGATCTCAGGCGGTACGACACAGCCTGGCCTTACGAGATCCCAGCTTTCGCTGGGATGACGATATTGTCGATGTTCGCCCTTTACTTGGGCTGGTTGCTCATTGGGGCGACGGCCCTTTGGGGTCGACAGGGGCGGCGCGCTTGGCCTATGGCGCGCCATCCACTCGAATTTTAAGGTCGATCCCGTGAAGCACGCCCTTTCCGTTACCCGCGAACAGGATTTCGCCGCCTGGTATCAGGCCGTCATTTCCGAAGCCGACATGGCCGAGGAAAGCGGTGTGCGCGGGTGCATGGTCATCCGGCCATGGGGTTACGGCATCTGGGAACGGATGCAGAAATTGCTGGACGAGCGCATCAAGGCGACCGGCCATGAGAATTGCTATTTCCCGCTGTTCATTCCGCTTTCCTATTTCGAGAAGGAGGCGGAGCATGTCGACGGCTTTGCCAAGGAAATGGCGGTCGTCACGCATCACCGGCTGATCCAGAAGGACGGGAAGATGATCCCCGATCCCGAAGCGAAGCTGGAGGAGCCGTTGGTGGTTCGTCCGACGTCGGAGACGGTGATCGGCGCGGCCTTCTCTCGCTGGGTGCAGAGCTGGCGCGACCTGCCGGTGCTGATCAACCAGTGGGCGAATGTCGTGCGTTGGGAAATGCGCACGCGGATGTTCCTGCGCACGGCGGAATTTCTCTGGCAGGAGGGGCATACCGCTCACGCCAGCGTCGATGAGGCGATGGAAGAGACGCTCAAGATGCTGGAAGTCTATCGCGGCTTTGCCGAGGAATGCGTGGCGCTGCCGGTGATCGCGGGTGAGAAGCCCGAGAATGAGCGCTTTCCGGGGGCCGTCGCGACCTATTCCATCGAGGCGATGATGCAGGATGGGAAGGCGTTGCAGGCAGGCACGTCGCATTTCCTGGGGACCACCTTCTCGCAGGCGCAGAATATCAAGTTCCAGAATGCCGAGGGGCAGCAGGAACTGGCGCAGACGACCAGTTGGGGCGTGTCGACGCGGATGATCGGCGGGCTGATCATGGTGCATGGCGATGATGACGGGCTGCGCGTGCCGCCGCGGGTCGCGCCTTATCAGGTGGTCGTCGTGCCGATGCTGCGCGATACGGATGAGGATGCGGCAATCCTGGATTATTGCGGCGAGCTGGTGGCGGAGCTGAACAGGCAGGATGTGTTCCGGGAGCCGGTGCGCGCCTTGCTGGACCGGCGGCCGGCCAAGGCGGCGAACAAGCGCTGGGGCTGGGTCAAGAAGGGGGCGCCGGTCGTGATCGAAGTCGGCGGGCGCGACGTGGCCGGGGGCAATGTGTCCATAATCCGGCGTGATCGGCTTTATCGTGAGGACGGGAAGCTCGATAGCCGGATTGTGGCGAAGGCGGACTTCCTTGGCGCGGCTACGGGGATGCTGGAGGATATTCAGCAGGCTTTGTTTGCGGATGCGCAGGCGCGGCTGCTGGGGAATATCGACAGGTCGGTGACGTCGCTGGATGGGCTGAAGGCTTATTTCGGGGCTAGCAAGAAGCCGGGCTGGGCGCTGGTGCAGTGGGCCAAGCCGACTGGGGCTGCGCTCGACAAGGTGATCGAGTGGTTGAAGGGTGAGAAGCTGACGTTGCGCAATGTGCCGACGGATGCGGAAGCGGCTGATGGGCTGTGCGTGTTCACCGGCGAGAAGGCGGTGGAGCGGGTGTTGGTGGGGCGTTCTTACTGAGCCTCTAAAATTCCCTCCCGTTTACGTTCAAACAAGGCACGTAACTCGTTTGAAGGGTTGGGCTGTATCGACATTCAGTTCGATATGGGAGGTTTCCAACATAATTGACGTCATGCTGAACTTGTTTCAGCATCCATCGTGCCTCCAGGCGCCGTTCTCCTGTGGGGAGAAATGGATGCTGAAACAAGTTCAGCATGACGATTTGGAATGAGGGCTAATGCCTATCGTTCGAAATAGCTGAATGCCGATACAGCGCAGGGGAGGGCATGTCACAGCACTCTCCTCACAATCTCTTCCCCGACCCCTCCCGCAAGCGGAAGGGGAGCTATAAGGGCAATTACAGCACATATTTGCTGAGGTCGGTGTTGCGCGCCACTGCGCTCAACTGCTTCTCCACATAGGCCGCATCGACCACCAGCGTTTCGCCCTGGCGGTCTTCCGCGTCGAAGCTCACATCCTCCAGCAGCTTTTCCATAACCGTCTGGAGGCGGCGGGCGCCGATATTCTCGACCTCGCTGTTCACCTCCGCCGCGATCTTCGCGACGGCGCGGATGCCGTCGGGCGTCAGGTCGATGGTCACGCCCTCGGTCGCCAGCAGCGCGCGATATTGCGCAACAAGGCTCGCCTTGGTGTCGGAGAGGATCGACACGAAATCATCCTCGGTCAGCGCCTTCAGTTCGACGCGGATCGGCAGGCGGCCCTGCAATTCCGGCAGCAGGTCGCTGGGCTTCGCCACATGAAAAGCGCCCGATGCGATGAACAATATATGGTCCGTCTTGAGCGGGCCATATTTGGTCGAGACCGTCGTGCCCTCGATCAGCGGCAGCAGGTCGCGCTGCACGCCTTCGCGGCTGACGGAGCCGCCGCGCACGTCGCTCACCGCGATCTTGTCGATCTCGTCGAGGAAGACGATGCCGTTCTGCTCCGCGCTGGAGATGGCGACGCGGGCGACGTCGTCCTGGTCCAGCCTCTTGTCCTGCTCCTCCTCGACCAGCTTGTCCCAGGCTTCCGCGACGCGCAGCTTGCGGCGCTTCTTCTGCTGTTGACCGAAGGCCTTGGACATCATGTCGCTGAGGTTGATCATGCCGATCTGGCCGCCCATGCCGGGGATTTCCATCGGCATGGAGGGGCTGTCGGTGACTTCCACCTCAACCTCGACATCGTTCATCTGGTTGTTCTCGATCCGCTGGCGGAAGGAGAGGCGGGTCGCCTCGCTCGCTTCCTTGCCGGTGAGGGCGTCGAGCAGGCGGGCCATGGCGGCTTCGGATGCGGCTTCGCGCACGGCTTCGCGGCGGCGGTCGCGTTCCAGGCGGACGGCTTCCTCGACCAGATCGCGGACGATCTGCTCCACGTCGCGGCCGACATAGCCGACTTCGGTGAATTTGGTCGCTTCCACCTTGACGAAGGGCGCGTCGGCCAGCTTGGCGAGACGGCGGCTGATCTCCGTCTTGCCGCAGCCGGTGGGGCCGATCATCAGGATGTTCTTCGGCGTCACCTCGTCGCGCAGGTCGGCGGAGAGGCGTTGACGGCGCCAGCGGTTGCGCAGGGCGACGGCTACGGCGCGCTTGGCGTCGGCCTGGCCGATGATGTGGGCGTCGAGGGCGGAGACGATGGCTTTGGGTGTCAGATTGTCGTTCATGGGATCTCTAAAAATCCGTTCGCCCTGTTTTCATGAGCCGCCTGGCCCATTCAAATGTCAAAGGGCGTTGCTTCTGAAGAAAGGAGGGGGCTTCGACAGGCTCAGCCCGAACGGGGTTCAAGCTACAGATTCCAGCTCTTCGACCACGAGCTGGTCGTTGGTGTAGACGCAGATGTCCGCCGCCACCTTCATCGCCTTGCGGGCCAGGGTTTCGGCATCTTCCTCATATTCCACCAGCGCCCGCGCCGCGGCGAGGGCGAAATTGCCGCCCGAACCGATGGCCGCGACGCCGCCAACCGGTTCCAGCACGTCGCCATTGCCGGTCAGGATCAGCGTCACTTCCCTGTCCGCGACGATCATCATCGCTTCCAGGTTGCGAAGATATTTGTCGGTCCGCCAGTCCTTGGCGAGTTCCACGGCGGCGCGCATCAACTGGCCGTTATGGCGCTCCAGCTTGGCCTCCAGCCGTTCGAACAGGGTGAAGGCGTCCGCCGTGGCGCCGGCGAAGCCGCCGATGACCGATCCGTCGTGGAGACGGCGGACCTTGCGGGCGTTGGGCTTCATCACCGTCTGGCCCATGGAGACCTGGCCGTCGCCGGCCACGATCACCTTCCCGTTCTTGCGTACCGACATGATGGTCGTGCCATGCCAGACCGGCATGGAATGGGAGCGTTGGTCGTTCATGGCCGGCATATGGGAGCGATGGTGACGGCGCGCAAGCATCCGCTGCATAAGCGCCGGATCGTGTCATTTTCTGGACAGATTTATTTCAATTCGTTCAGGAACCAATCTGGCGCAATTGACATTGTGCAACGCAGCAACAATCATTCGGGCATGTTGCAGAGAGGCAGGATCATGACCCTCAAGGCCAGAGCGCAGGAAAAGGTCGAACGTGCGGGAATATCGAACTATTCCTTCGATCAGGACGTACTGGTGATGTGCGGCGTGCGCTATACGATCGCCGCCTGCGATTGTGGCGAGCCGGAATGCGACGGCGTCCGCCTGGAGAAGGATGCGGCCGTTGCGGGCCGCATCCTCCAGTAACCGGCGATCCCGCCGGATCAGTTGATGGCTTTTTCCCCGGCGCGGCCGACGGATTCGATGTCCCGGCCCGCACCCTTCACGGTGTTGCAGGCGGCCAAAGAGGTGAGAAGCAGCCCAGCAATGACCAGGGCGACGGTTTGACGCATGAATATGCACTCCTTCTGAAAGCGTATCGACTATAACGCGGATGAAGCGGATAAGTCCATTTTCGGAAAATAGCTTGTTCGATATGCTTGACAGGCGGCGCGGTGGATGCCAATGGCCGCCTCCTCCTTACAGGGGGCGCGTAGCTCAGCGGTAGAGCACACCCTTCACACGGGTGGGGTCACAGGTTCAATCCCTGTCGCGCCCACCATGATCCGGGCGATCATGGCGGAGAAATATTATTTCCCAACATTGATCTTTTCATCTGCTTGGCGCTAATTCTCTGCGCCATGTGATGCGGAGGTTTCGCCGCGAGGCAAGGGATGAAAATGTCGCCATATCTGAAAAGCGGCGCGGCTGTCGGCGCGCTGTTGCTTTCCGTGATGTCCGCCCAGGCGCAGGAAAAGCTGACCCTGGAGCGGGTGTTCGCCAGTCCGGACCTCTCCGGCCCGCAACCAAGGGCATTGAAGCTGTCGCCCGACGGCAAGCTGGTGACGCTGCTGAAGCCACGGACGGACGAGAAGGAACGGCTCGACCTTTGGGCGGTGGATACGTCCACGGGCGCGGAGCGGATGCTGGTCGATTCGAAGAAGACAGGCAGCGGCGCGGCGCTTTCCGAGGCGGAGAAGATGCAGCGGGAGCGGGATCGTTCCGTCGCGGGCAGCACCGGCATCGTCAGCTATGACTGGGCGCCGGACGGCAAGTCCATCCTCGTGCCGGTCGACGGCGATCTTTATCTGGCCGCGCTGGACGGGAAGGTCACGCGTCTCACCGACACGCCCGATGGCGAGTTGAACGGCGTGGTCAGCCCCAGGGGCGGCTATGTGTCCTTCGTGCGCGGCGGCAATTTCTTCGTTCAGCCGATGGGCGGCGCGGAGAAGCAGTTGACCCAGGGCGCCAGCGACACGGTGAGCTGGGGCGTGGCGGAGTTCGTCGCGCAGGAGGAAATGGACCGGCGCACCGGCTATTGGTGGTCGCCCGACGACAGGCTGATCGCGGTTGCGCGCGTGGACGAAAGCCCGGTCGGCATCGTCACGCGCACGGCCATCGGGGGCGAGGGCACCAAGGTCTATGAGCAGCGCTATCCGGCGGCCGGAACGCCCAATGCGCTGATCGAGCTGTATGTGATGAAGCCGGAGGGCGGGGAGCCCGTCAAGGTCGATCTCGGCACGGAGAAGGATGTTTATCTCGCCCGCGTCGACTGGTCCAAGGATGGCAGAACACTTTACGTCCAGCGCGAGAGCCGGGACCAGAAGACGCTCGACCTGCTGGCCGTCGATCCGGCGACCGGCAAGGCGCGGGTGATCCTGACCGAAAGGGCGAAGAGCTGGATCAACCTCAGCAACAATTTCACGCCGCTCAAGGATGGCAGCTTCCTCTGGTGGTCGGAAAAGACCGGCCATGGACATCTCTACCATGTGCGGGGCGGCCGGCGGACGCCGCTCACCAGCGGTGAATGGGAAGTGCGCGATGTGGTGAGCGTGGATGAGGGCAAGGGCCTTGTCTATTTCACCGGCAACAGGGAAACGCCGCTGGAGCAGCAGCTTTATGCCGCGCCGATCGCCAAGGCGGGGCCGCTGCGGCAGCTGACCTCGGCGGGCTGGTGGAACGACGCCGTGATGGACGGCGCGGCGAGCCGCATCGTGGTCGCGCGCAGCAATAGCGACCAGCCCAGGCAGGTCTATCTGGCCGATAGCGGGGGCAAGCAGTTGAACTGGCTGTCGGAGAATGCGGTTCGGGGCAGCCACCCCTATGCGCCCTATTGGGCCAGCCATGTGAAGACCCGGTTCGGCACGATCAAGGCGGCGGACGGCTCGACGCTCTACACCCGGATCATGACGCCGCCGCTGGAGGCAGGGAAGCGCTATCCGGTCTTCATGCTCCATTATGGCGGGCCCGGCGCCGGACGGCAGGTCACCAATTCATGGGGATCGCCCATCTACCAATATCTGGTGGACAGGGGCTGGATCGTCTTTGCCGTCGACAATCGGGGCACGCCCGATCGCGGCAAGGCGTTCGAGGACCAGATCTACCACGCCATGGGTACGGTCGAGGTGGAGGATCAGCTTGCGGGCGTGAACTGGCTCAAGACCCAGCCCTATGTCGATCCCAAGCGGATCGCGACCTATGGTTGGTCCTATGGCGGCTATATGTCGCTCAAGCTGCTGGAGAAGGCGCCGGGGGTGTTCTCTGCGGCGGTGGCGGGCGCGCCGGTCACGAAATGGGAACTATACGACACCCATTATACCGAGCGCTATCTGGGCCAGCCGCAGGAGAAGCCCAGCGCCTATCCCGGTTCCGGCGCGGTGGATGAGGCGGTGAAGATCAGGGACCCGCTGCTACTGATCCACGGCATGTCGGACGACAATGTGGTGTTCGACAATTCGACGGCGCTGGTGGCGAAGATGCAGGGCGCCGCCGTGCCGTTCGAGATGATGGTCTATCCGGGACAGACCCATCGCGTCGGCGGGCCGGGGATCAGCGTGCATCTGTGGCGGACCATCGAGGATTTCCTGGCGCGGCATGGGACGGGGCCTCAATCTCGATAATTCTGAACCCTGTCCTTCGTTCGCTCCAAGCCTGTCGAAGGGCTTTCTCTGAGAAGAAAGTGAAGGGCTTCGACAGGCTCAGCCCGAACGGAGGGAGGGCTTAAGGGAAGGGGGCAGGGCAAGGTCCGCCATGCAAGCCAAGCTTTGACGCAATAAACGGCTTGTCACTGGACAAACGGCGCAATGCCGCTATGGCGCCCACTCCGCAATTTTGCATGGAGTGGAGTGTTAAGTCATGGGCTACAAGGTCGTCGTCGTTGGTGCCACCGGTAATGTGGGCCGCGAGATGCTGACCATTCTCGCCGAGCGCGAGTTCCCTATTGACGAGATCGCGGCGGTCGCCTCGCCCCGGTCGCAGGGCACCGAAATCGATTTCGGTGACACCGGCAAGACGCTCAAATGCAAGAATATCGAGCATTTCGACTTCACCGGCTGGGACATCGCCCTGTTTGCCGCAGGCTCCGGCCCGACGGCGGAATATGCGCCCAAGGCGGCGGCGGCGGGCTGCGTCGTGATCGACAATTCGTCGCTCTACCGCATGGACCCGGACGTGCCGCTGATCGTGCCGGAAGTGAATCCGGATGCGATTGACGGATACAAGAAGAAGAACATCATCGCGAACCCCAACTGCTCGACCGCGCAGATGGTCGTGGCGCTCAAGCCCTTGCACGATGCCGCGACGATCAAGCGCGTCGTCGTCGCCACCTACCAGTCGGTTTCCGGCGCGGGCAAGGCGGGCATGGACGAGCTGTTCGAGCAGTCGCGCAACATCTTCGTCGGCGATCCGGCCGAACCGAAGAAGTTCACCAAGCAGATCGCCTTCAACGTGATCCCGCATATCGACGTCTTCCTGGACGACGGCTCGACCAAGGAAGAGTGGAAGATGGTCGCGGAAACCAAGAAGATTCTCGATCCCAAGGTGAAGGTCACGGCGACCTGCGTGCGCGTGCCGGTGTTCGTCGGGCATTCCGAGGCGATCAATCTCGAGTTCGAGAATGAGATTTCGGCGGAGCAGGCCCAGAATATCCTGCGTGAAGCGCCCGGCGTGATGCTGGTCGACAAGCGCGAGGACGGCGGTTACGTCACCCCCGTCGAGTGCGTGGGCGACTATGCCACCTTCATCAGCCGCGTGCGTGAGGATTCGACCATCGACAATGGCCTGAACCTCTGGTGCGTCAGCGACAATCTGCGCAAGGGCGCGGCTCTGAACGCGGTGCAGATCGCGGAACTGCTGGGCCGCCGTCACCTGAAGAAGGGCTGAGGCCCTTCCCATGATCTCCGGCGCTGCTGTCTGGAAAGCCGTTCCAGCCGCGCAGCGCCGGATGATCGTTCTGCTGGTCGCGGCCATTGTCGCCGCGAATGTCGATCAGCCCTATCCCGAACTGGCGCCGCTCCAGCATGGGCCGACGGCGCTGCTCATCCTTGTCTCGCCCTGGCTGTTGCGCCGATGGCCGCTGTCTAACGGATCGGTGGCGTGCGTCCTGCTGTTCCTGCTGCTGCATACGCTGGGCGGGCGGTACATCTATTCCTATGTACCTTATGACATCTGGGCGCGGGCGATCAGCGGCCATGATATTTCCGGCACTTTCGGCTTGGCGCGCAACGGCTATGACCGGCTGGTGCATTTCGCCTTCGGCGCCCTCCTGACCGCGCCCTTCGCGGAAGCGGCGCGGCGTCATGGCGTCATGCGGACGGGCTGGAGCCTTGTTTTCGCCTTTGTCTCCGTTGGGTTCGTGGGCGCTGTCTACGAGATTTTCGAATGGCTGCTGAGCGTGGTGGCCGCCGGCCAGACGGCGGACTGGTATAATGGCCAGCAGGGCGACATGTGGGACCCGCAAAAGGACATGGCGGCCGCGCAGATCGGAAGCGTCCTCGCACTTGTCTGGCTTCTCTCTACTCGACAAGGAGAGGGCAAGGCCATATCGCCGCACGCGCATTCATCCAAGGAGTAGCTCGCTCATGTCCGGCCCCACGTCCGACCTGCCCATCGAGAAGCTGGAGATCAAGGGGTTGGGCGGGCTTCCCCTTGCCGTGCATGTGGTGGGGGAGGGCCGCGATCTGGTTCTGATCCATGGCTATTTCTCCAATGCATACACCAACTGGATACGTTACGGCCATGCCGCGAAGCTGGTGGAGGCGGGATTCCGCCTCATCCTGCCCGACCTTCGGGGGCATGGCGAAAGCGGCAAGCCCCATGATGCCGCCGCTTATCCGCCCGACGCGCTGACCGAGGACGGGCTTGCGCTGGTCGAGCAGCTTGGGCTGACCGAGTATGATCTGGGCGGCTATTCGCTGGGAGCGCGGACGACGGTGCGGATGCTGGCGCGGGGCGCGACGCCGCGCAGGGTGATCCTGGCCGGCATGGGGCTGCGCGGTCTGGTCCAGACGCTCGACAATGGCGGCTATTATCGCAATGTCCTCACCAACCTCGGCACGTTCGAGCGGGGGACGTCGGAATGGATGACGGAAGCCTTTCTGAAGACCACCAAGGGCGATCCGGTCGCGATGCTGCACATCCTCAACACCTTCGTCGATACGCCCAGGGAGGTCATCGCCGGGTTCCAGCAGCCCATAGAGGTGATTTGCGGAGCCGATGACCGGGACAATGGCGTCGCGCAGGAACTGGCGGAACTGCTGCCCCACGGCCGCTATGTCGAAGTTCCGGGGAACCACATGAATGCGGTGACGCGGAAGGAGCTGGGGCAGGCGATGGTGGATTTCCTGACGGATTGAGCCATGCGCATGCTCCTGCCCATGCAGGAGCATGGCAAGCTTCAGCGGAACGGCGGCTCGTTGAAGGCGCGCAGTTTGCGGCTGTGGAGCTTCGGCCCCTCCTGCCGCAGCAGTTCGCAGGTCATAAGACCCACGCGCAGGTGCCCCGCAATGGCTTCCTCATAGAAGCGATTGGCCTGTCCCGGCAATTTCAGTTCGCCATGGATCGGCTTGTCCGAAACGCAGAGCAGCGTTCCATAGGGCACGCGGAAGCGATAGCCCTGCGCCGCGATAGTGGCCGACTCCATGTCGATGCCGACGGCGCGCGACAGGCTGAACCGCAGCGCCGAACTGGAATAGCGCAGTTCCCAGTTGCGGTCGTCGGTCGTCACGACCGTGCCCGTGCGCAGGCGGCGCTTGAAATCCTCCCGATCGTCGCCGCCCAGCACGGCCTCCGCCGCCTTCGCCAGCGCCACCTGTACTTCCGCGATGGCGGGAACCGGGATTTCGGGCGGCAGCATTTCATCCAGAACATGATCGTCGCGCAGATAGGCGTGGGCCAGCACATAGTCGCCTATCCGCTGGCTCGGGCGCAGGCCGCCGCAATGGCCGATCATCAGCCAGGCTTCCGGCCGCACGACGGCCAGATGATCGCAGATCGTCTTGGCGTTGGAGGGCCCGACCCCGATGTTGACCAGCGTGATGCCACTGCGGTCCGGAGCGATCAGGTGATAGGCGGGCATCTGATGCTTGCGCCAGGCGCTGTCCGCGATCATCTGCGCCGGGTCGGCGGTTTCCGGCGTTACATAGACCCCACCGGCCCCTGACAGCGCGGTGTAGCGACTGCCCTCCCGCTGCAATTCGGCGCAGGCCCATGCCACGAACTCGTCGACATAGCGGTGATAATTGGTGAACAGGATGTAGCGCTGCACATGCTCTGCCGGGGTGCCGGTATAATGCTTCAGGCGGGCCAGTGAAAAATCGGTGCGAAGCCCGTCGAACAGCGCGAGCGGCCTTTCGCCCTCCGCATCCTGCATGAACAGGCCGTCCGCGATCTCGTCCCCGATTTCCGCCAGTTCGGTGGCCGGGAAGTGGCGGGCCAGTTCGGTCGGCGGGGTGCCATCGAGCGCGCTCATGTCCAGCCCGTCCAGAACATAGGGGAAGGGAATGGGCTGGTCGCTGATGCCGGTTTCCACCATCACGCCATAGTCGCGGACGAGAAGGTCGACCTGTTCGGCCAGATAGTCACCGAACATGGCGGGGCGGGTGACGGTGGTCACATAGCGTCCGGGCTTGGACAGCCGGGCGAAGGAGCGGCCGGGGGGCGGCGCGTCCGACTCGCCATGATGGGTGATCCGCAATTCCGGATAGCAGAAACGCCGGTCCGTCCTGGCTTCCGGTGGCGGTACGCTGCCGTCGCGAGCGTAGGCGCGCATCGCCTCGCGAAGATTTTCGATGGAGTTCCGATAGATGTCGTCGAGTTCAGCGACGATCGCACTTCCGATGCTTCTTGTCATCGAGCCTTGGTAACGCACTTATATGACCGAAGGAAGATGCGCGCCCGGATAGCGGGCGCACATCCCCCGGAAATCAGATCTGGTCGAGCAGATATTCGGCTGACGACACCTTGAAATCACCCGGCGCTTCGACATTCAGCTCCGTAACGACGCCGTCCTTGACGATCATGGAGAAGCGCTGCCCGCGCGTGCCCATGCCGAACTTGCTGCCGTCCATGGTAAGGCCGACGGCCTGCGCGAAGTCGCCATTGCCGTCGGCCAGCATCGTCACCTTGCCGTCGGCGCTGGCGGACTTGCCCCAGGCGCCCATGACGAAGGCGTCGTTGACCGCGGTGCAGGCGATTTCATCCACGCCCTTGCCCTTCAGTTCCTCCGCCTTATCGACGAAGCCGGGCAGATGGCGCGCGGAGCAGGTGGGGGTGAAGGCCCCCGGCACGGAGAAGAGCGCGACGGTGCGGCCCGCGAAGAAATCGTCCGAAGCAACCTGCTCGGGACCGTTTTCGGTCATCTTGACGAAAGTGGTGCTGGGGATGCGTTCGCCCTTCGAAATGGTCATCGTCTGCCTCCTGGCCTTGTTGGGGTTCGCGGCACGTTGGCCCTGCCGCCCTGTCTGTCAAGGGGGAGCCATGGAATATGGCGCGCTGCCCCGCCCAAGCGACGGCCCGCCATTGGCAAAGGCGACAAGGGGCGTATAGTCGCGCCATGACCACAGCACGCTCCTATGCCGGACAGTTCCTGCTTGCCCTGCCGGGAATGGAGGACATGCGGTTCGATCATTCCGTCATCGCCATGTGCGTGCATGACGAGAATGGATCGTTGGGGATCGCGGTCAGCGATGAGATCGACGGGGTCAGCCTGCACGACCTGCTGGAGAGCTTCGACATCGAACCCGGCGACGTTCCGGATTCTCCCGTGCTGCGCGGCGGGCCGGTCGAACCCCGGCGCGGCTTCGTCCTGCATTCCCTGGACTGGAGCGGTCATGACATGGTCGCCGTGGGCGAAGGATGGGGCCTGTCCGGCTCGCTGGAGATACTGAAGGCGATTGCGGAAGGGAAGGGGCCGAGTCGCTATCTGGTCGCGCTTGGCTATGCCGGGTGGGGCGCGGGGCAACTGGATGAGGAAATGAACGGGGAAAGCTGGTTTCCGACCGACTGCACCCCTGAGCTTCTGTTCGACGTGCCGGCGGCGCGGAAATGGTCGGCCGCCTATGCCGCGGCCGGAGTCGATGCCTCCCATCTGGTCAGCGGCGCGGGATCGGCCTGACCGGCCTTTCGGAACGTCACCGTAAGCATGGCTGCATTGGGGGCTTGTTGCCTTGGCGTAACTGAACCCTTTACGGTAAAATCCGGCTAACCTTCGCCGTTGAGAGTCCGGCAACCGGATGAGCGCACCCTGATCCTCGGGCAATTGGACGGGGGTTCAACTCATGAGGATATTGATCGCAGCGGCGCTTGCCGCGACGATGCCGCTTGCGCCGGCCACGGCGGCGACCTGCTGGAAGCAGACCGCCGTGGAAGCAGCGCAAATCCGGGATTTCGAGATGATGCTGATGGTATCTGCGCTGCGGTGCCGGGCGACGGGACATGACTTCCTTGCCAGCTATAACCGCTTCATCCGGGAAAAGCGCGAGACGCTGACGCAGGTGAATGACGAGCTGCGCGAGCATTTCCGCTCGGCCGCCGGGGCGGTTGGCGCGCTGGGGGCTTATGACAATTACGTCACGGGCCTCGCCAATGTCTATGGCGCGGGCGCGGACGGGCTGGGCTGCCGCGACCTCCAGTCGATCACGGACGCCGCCAACGCCCTGCCGCCCAGCCGGTCGGCCTTGTTGGAACTGGCCGATGCGGCGGCGATCAGCCCGCATCTGTCCGGCGCGCGGTGCGACATCGTCACGGCGGTGGCGGAGAAGGTGCGGAAAACGGACGACCTCATCCGGCGCGCCGGTGAAGGTCGCGGTGCGCGGTCCTGCCGAATAAGACATAAAGAAAACTTTATATTGAGTTGCCTTGGATGGCGGCGATTGGTAAAGCCCAGCCCATCGTCGCCGTTCGTTCAATCGGGCGGCGGCCTCAATCTTAACGATATGGAGACAGGCTCGTGGCCACCGCACCCGCCACCCAGGCGCAGGATTATGTGATCCGCGACATCGGCCTTGCCGCTTTCGGCCGCAAGGAAATCGAAATCGCGGAAACCGAAATGCCGGGCCTGATGGCCCTGCGCGCCGAATTCGGCGCCGCCAAGCCGCTGAAGGGCGCGCGCATCACCGGGTCGCTGCACATGACGATCCAGACCGCCGTGCTGATCGAGACGCTGGCGGAACTGGGCGCCGAAATCCGCTGGGCGTCGTGCAACATCTTCTCGACCCAGGATCATGCCGCCGCCGCCATCGCCGCGCGGGGCATCCCGGTGTTCGCCGTCAAGGGCGAGACGCTGGAGGAATATTGGGACTATGTCATCCGCATCTTCGACTGGGGCGATACGGTCTGCAACATGATCCTGGACGATGGCGGCGACGCCACCATGTTCGCGCTGTGGGGCGCCCGCGTCGAGGCCGGGGAAGAACTGTTCACCCCCGGCAACGAGGAAGAGGAAATCTTCGTCGCGACGCTGAAGCGCTTCCTGGCCGAGCGTCCGGGCTATCTGACCGAGACGGTCAAGGCCATCAAGGGCGTGTCGGAAGAGACCACGACCGGCGTCCACCGCCTTTATGAACTGGCGAAGAAGGGCAAGCTGCCCTTCCCGGCGATCAACGTCAACGACAGCGTCACCAAGTCGAAGTTCGACAATCTCTATGGCTGCAAGGAATCGTTGGTCGACGCCATCCGTCGCGCCACCGACGTCATGCTGGCCGGCAAGGTCGCCGTGGTCGCCGGCTTCGGTGACGTGGGCAAGGGTTCGGCCGCTTCGCTCCGCAATGGCGGTGCGCGCGTGCTGGTGACGGAGATCGATCCGATCTGCGCGTTGCAGGCGGCAATGGAGGGCTATGAAGTCGTCACCATGGAAGAGGCGGCCACCCGCGCCGACATCTTCGTCACCGCGACCGGCAATGAGGACGTCATCACCGTCGACCATATGCGCGCCATGAAGAACATGGCGATCGTGTGCAATATCGGCCATTTCGACAGCGAGATCCAGATCGCGGGCCTCAACAACATGAAGTGGACCGAGATCAAGCCGCAGGTCGACGAGGTCGAGTTCCCCGACGGCAAGAAGATCATCGTGCTGGCGAAGGGCCGGCTGGTGAACCTGGGCTGCGCCACCGGCCATCCGAGCTTTGTCATGTCATCGTCCTTCACCAACCAGGTGCTGGCGCAGATCGAGCTTTGGACCAAGTCGGATGAGTATAAGAACGACGTCTATGTGCTGCCCAAGCATCTGGACGAGAAGGTGGCGGCGCTCCACCTGGAGAAGCTGGGCGTGAAGCTGTCGAAGCTGACGCCCAAGCAGGCCGCCTATATCGGTGTGACCCAGGAAGGGCCATTCAAGCCGGATCATTACCGCTACTGAGCGGGATGGGAAGGGGAGGCATCGAGCCTCCCCTTTTTTTTGGGCTTGGGCGGTACGTGCTTTTGTGCCGGGTCAGGTTGCCGTGAGCCGGTCGTGCAGTTCCATTCCTTCTTGCAGAGAGCCAGGCACTCAGCCCTGTTGCTGTCGGGTCTGGACCGGATCACCCAATATCCGTCTCTTTGGGCTTGCCGTGGAGCGCTTCTCTTCGAGAAAGAAGCGGGGCTTCGACAGGCGCAAGCTGAACGGGTGGGAGAGCGACTCCGTCCTTCCGGGTAGAAGGAGGGCGCCGCTCACCCCGCGGTGCATGGCCTGCGGTCGAATATCGGGCCGGCCGCGCGGTTATGCAGGCCCGCTGGCGAGGGCTGCCCTGACCGCTTCGATCGCCGCCTGCGCTTTGTCGCCTTCCGGACCGCCGCCCTGGGCCATGTCGGGACGGCCTCCGCCGCCCTTGCCGCCCAAGGCTTCGACGCCTGCGCGGACCAGATCCACGGCGCTGATCGTGTTCACAAGGTCGTCGGTGACGCCGACGGCAATGCTGGCGCGGCCATCGACCACCGCCAGGACGGCGGAGACGCCGCTGCCGAGCGTTGCCTTGTTCTGATCGACCAATCCGCGCAGTTCCTTGGGATCGAGCCCCTCGATCACCTGACCGATGAAGTTGACCGAGCCCACCTTCTCCGGACCCGCCGCCTGTGCGGAACCCCCGCCGCCCAGCGCCAGCGCCTTCTTCGCTTCGGCGAGCTCGCGTTCCAGCTTGCGGCTCTGTTCGACCAGCGCGGCGATGCGGGCAGGGACTTCCTCCGGCGTCGTCTTGAGTGCGGCGGCGGACTGGCGCAGCCGGTCTTCGCGGTCGGAGAGCCAGAGGCGCGCAGCTTCGCCGGTCAGCGCTTCGATGCGGCGGACGCCAGACGAAACGGCGCTTTCCGAGATGATCTTGAAGATCGCGATGTCGCCGGTTGCGCGGACATGGGTGCCGCCGCACAATTCGACCGAATAGCTGTTCGCATCGCCCTTGCCCATGGAGAGGACGCGGACCTCGTCCCCATATTTCTCACCGAACAGGGCCATGGCGCCGGCGGCGATGGCGTCGTCCGGCGTCATCAGGCGCGTCGTCACCGCTTCATTGTGGCGGATCTGTTCGTTCACATCGGCTTCGATGGCGGCGATCTGGCTGTGGGTCAGCGCCTCGGGATGGGAGAAGTCGAAGCGCAGACGATCGGGTGCGACGAGGCTGCCCTTCTGCGTGACGTGGGCGCCGAGCTGGTTACGGAGCGCGGCATGAAGCAAATGGGTGGCGCTGTGATTGGCGCGGATGCGGTCGCGGCGGCCGACGTCGACGCTGAGGTGAACCGTGTCGCCCAGCTTGACGCTGCCCGCGCCGACCTTCGCCCGGTGCGCATGGAGGCGGCCCAGCGGCTTCGCGGTGTCCTCGACATCCGCGACCAGGCCGGACTGCGCGCTGATCGTGCCCGCATCGCCCATCTGGCCGCCGCTTTCGCCGTAGAACGGCGTCTGGTTGGTGATGATCGTGACCGTCTCGCCAGCGCTCGCGCTGTCGAAGTTCACACCGTCCTTGACGATCGCCAGCACCTCGCCCTCGCCCTCGGTCGAGCTATAGCCGATGAACTCGGTATTGCCGGCCTTTTCGGCAATGTCGAACCAGATTTCGTCCGAGGCCTTTTCGCCTGAGCCCTTCCACGCGGCGCGGGCGGCGGCCTTCTGTTCGGCCATCGCCTTGTCGAAGCCTTCGCGGTCGACGCTGAGGCCGCGCGAGCGAAGCGCGTCTTCGGTCAGGTCATAGGGGAAGCCATAGGTGTCGTAGAGCTTGAACGCGGTCTCCCCAGGCAGCGTGCCGCCTTCCGACAAGTCGCCGGTCGCTTCGTCGAGCAGCTTCAGTCCCTTTTCCAGCGTCTGGCGGAACCGGGTTTCCTCGCGCAGGAGGGTTTCCTCGATCAGCGGCTGGGCGCGGACCAGTTCCTGATAGGCGCCGCCCATTTCGGAGACGAGGCTGCCGACCAGACGGTGCATCAACGGCTCCTTGGCGCCGATGATATGGGCGTGGCGCATGGCGCGGCGCATGATGCGGCGCAGCACATAGCCGCGGCCTTCATTGGCGGGCAGCACGCCGTCCGCGATCAGGAAGCTGGTGGAGCGGAGATGATCCGCGATGACGCGGTGGCTGGCCTTATACTCGCCATCGGTGGCGGTTTTCGTCAGTGCGCCCGATTCCTCTATCAGCGCCTTGAAGGTATCGGTGTCGTAATTGTCGTGGACGCCTTGCAGGACCGCCGCGATGCGTTCCAGACCCATGCCGGTGTCGATGCTGGGCTTGGGAAGTTCGGAGACGATCTCGTTCGCTTCCTGCTCATATTGCATGAAGACGAGGTTCCAGATCTCGACGAAACGGTCGCCATCTTCCTCCGGGCTTCCGGGAGGACCGCCCCAGATATGGTCGCCATGGTCGTAGAAGATTTCCGAGCAGGGGCCGCAGGGGCCGCTGTCGCCCATGGCCCAGAAATTATCCTTGGTGGGGATGCGGATGATCCGCTCCTCCGGCAGGCCGGCGATCTTCTTCCACAGGTCGAAGGCTTCGTCGTCGGTGTGATAGACCGTCGCCGTCAGCTTTTCGGGCGAAAGGCCCCATTCCTTCGTCAGCAGGGTCCAGGCATGGGTAATCGCCTGTTCCTTGAAATAATCACCGAAGCTGAAATTGCCCAGCATTTCGAAGAAGGTATGGTGGCGCGCGGTATAGCCGACATTGTCGAGGTCGTTATGCTTGCCGCCGGCGCGGACCGACTTCTGGCTGCTCGTCGCCTTGGTGTAGGGGCGGGATTCAAGGCCGGTGAAGACATTCTTGAACGGCACCATGCCCGCATTGACGAACATCAGCGTCGGGTCGTTGTGCGGCACGAGAGGCGCGGACGGAACGATGGTGTGGCCGTTGGCCCCGAAATAGTCGAGGAAGGAGCGGCGAATGTCGTTGGTCGATGTCATGCGGGCGATTTAGTGGGAAGCGCTCCAACGCACAAGCGGGGCTTTTCGTCGTTCATGGGAATATCGGCCGATGGGGTTGCCCGCTGAGACAGGCGGGCCGGAAAAGCGGACGGGGCCGCTCGCCTCGGCCCAAGGACGCGATTTTCCTTTCCGCCCGTCCGCCCGCCCGGCGAAGTCAGGCGGTCGGCCGCTTCTGAAATGATTCATGTCCCCCGACCGCGACATCCTTGGCCTCTATCCGCGCGACCTGCGCGGCGGGCGGGCCTTGTCGCGCCAGCAGGACGAACCGCTCCACCGCATCCCGCGGTCCTTCCACCAGCGCCTCCACGCTGCCGTCCATGCGGTTGCGTACCCAGCCTGTCAGGTTGAGACCCCGGGCCGTTTCGACGGCCCAGTTGCGGTAGAACACGCCCTGCACCCGGCCGAGGATCGTCAGGTGGCGGGCGAGGATGGTCATCAGTGCACCCGCTTGATCCAGGTCTGGCCGTCGCGGCTCTCCACCTTGAAATTATTGATCGAGCGGACAAGGTCGGACAGCCGCTTGAACCCATAGTTGCGCGTGTCGAAACTGGAGCGGTTCCCGGCGAGCTGGCCCACTTCGCTGAGGCGGGCGAAGCCCTGATCGTCGCGTTTGACGGCATTATAGGCGTCGATCAACAGCTTGACGAGATCGGGCGCGACTTCGGGCGCGTCGGGGGAGGCGGGTTCCGCCGCCGACTCCTCCAGTTCGGCGGGCGCCGTTCTTGCGCTGGCGAGCGCCCCGACGTCGATGAAGCGGGTGCAGGCGCTGCGGAAGGCCTGCGGCGTCTTGTCCGTTCCGAAGCCATAGACCGGCAGGCCTTCCTGCCGGATGCGGGTGACGAGCGGCGTGAAATCGCTGTCGCTCGACATCAGGCCGAAGCCGGTGACCCGGCCCGACGCCATCAGGTCCATGGCGTCGATCGTCATCTTCATGTCGGTGGCGTTCTTGCCCCGGGTGAGGTCGAACTGCTGCTGCGTTTCGATGGCCTGCGTCACGGCCTGCCGCGCCCATCCCTTGAGCGCGGGCTTGCTCCAATTGCCATAGGCGCGCCGGATATTGACGGTGCCCAGTTCCGCCAGGACCGTCAGCACCGGGTCGAAATGGTCGGCGGAGACATTGTCGGCATCGATCAGCAGGGCGATATTGCCGCTGGGGATCGGCGCGGTCATCAGGCTTCCAGCGCCGCCGGGCTGAACTGGCCGCTCGCCTCGTCCAGCAGGTGGAGCTGGCCGTCGGCAATGGCGAAGAAGGCGCCGATCAGCCTGATCTCGCCGCTCCGTTCCTTAGTGCGGACGCAGGGGAAGGTGCGCAGATTGGCCAGGCTGACCTTGACGCCTTCCTGCTCCATGGCGCGTTCGGCGTCGCGGCCGTCATCCGCGCCAAAGCGTTGGACCACCTTTTCCCGCGCTTCGTCCAGCAGTTCGATCCAGTTGTGGATGAAGCCGCCCTCGCCGGGAGGCGCGTCTTTCAGCGAATGGCTGAGCGCCGCCTTGCAGCCGCCGCATTTGCCATGGCCCATGACGACGATCTCGCCCACCTTGAGCACCTGGACCGCGAATTCCAGCGCCGCGGAGACGCCGTGGCGGCCGGGATTGGTTTCAAAGGGGGGCACCAGCGCCGCGACATTGCGGACCACGAAGATCTCGCCGGGGCTGGTGTCGAATATCTGTGCGGGATCGACTCGGCTGTCGGAACAGGCGATGACCATGACGCGGGGGCTCTGCCCCTCGCTCAGTTCATCCCATCGCTCCCGCTGCTGGGTCCAACCGGTGTTGCGGAAGCGGCGATAGCCGGCGAGCATATCAGCGAAATCGGTCATGCGCCGGTCTGTGCCGAACAATGATGGGGCTGGCAAGAGCGCTCTCGCATCGCTATCTGGGGCGCATGACCGACATCGTCCCGATCCCCGCGCCCGCCACTCGTCCCGAGCGCGCCCGCAAGCCCGACTGGATTCGCGTGAAGGCGCCGACCAGCCCCGGCTATCACGAGACGCGCAAGCTGATGCGGACCAAGGGGCTGGCGACGGTGTGCGAGGAGGCGGCCTGCCCGAACATCGGGGAGTGCTGGACCAAGAAGCATGCGACCGTGATGATCCTGGGCGATGTCTGTACGCGGGCCTGCGCCTTCTGCAACGTCAAGACCGGCATGCCGCGCAAGGTCGATCCCAACGAGCCGCAGAATCTGGCCGATGCCTGCGCGGAAATGGGGCTGGAGCATATCGTCATCACCTCCGTCGACCGCGACGACCTGCCCGATGGCGGCGCGTCGCAGTTCGTGAAGGTGATCGAGGCGCTGCGCCGCACGACCCCGGACACGACCATCGAAATCCTGACGCCGGACTTCCGCAACAAGCATGAACGCGCCGTCGAGATGATCGTCGCGGCGCGACCGGACGTCTATAACCATAATCTGGAGACGGTGCCGCGCCTCTATCCGACCATTCGCCCGGGCGCGCGCTATTATGCGTCGCTGCGGCTGCTGGAGACGGTGAAGAAGCTCGATCCGTCGATCTTCACCAAGTCGGGCATCATGCTGGGTCTGGGGGAGGAGCGGCTGGAGGTCCATCAGGTGATGGACGACATGCGCTCCGCCGACATCGACTTCCTGACCATGGGGCAATATCTCCAGCCGACGCCCAAGCACGCCAAGGTGATGGAGTTCGTCACTCCGGCGGCGTTCAACGCCTATGCGGCGATTGCGCGGGCCAAGGGCTTCCTGCAGGTGGCGTCGAGCCCGCTGACCCGCTCGAGCTATCATGCGGGCAAGGATTTCGCGGAAATGCGCGCGGCCCGCGAGGCGCAACTGGCGAAGGCCGGCCAATAAGCCGATGCCAAAGCATAACGAAACGAGGCCGCTTCCCTATACGCCCGAACAGATGTTCGACCTGGTGGCGAATGTGGAGGCCTATCCCGAATTCCTGCCCTGGGTCAGCGCGATCCGGGTGCGGTCCGATAGCGATTCGGAAATGGTCGCGGACATGATCGTCGGGTTCAAGGGGATCAAGGAGAGCTTCACGTCCCGCGTGCACAAGCATAGGCCGGATCATGTGCGGGTCGATTATCTGGATGGGCCCTTGAAGCATCTCCACAATGAATGGAGCTTTCGCGACGACGGCAAGGGCGGCGTTCTGGTGGATTTCGAGGTCGAGTTCGAATTCAAGAGCAAGCTGTTCGAGATGCTGGCCGGCCAGGTGTTCGACAAGGCGCTGCGCAAGATGATCGGCGCGTTCGAAACCCGCGCGGCGGAGCTTTATGGCGCGGGCGAGTCGGGCAGCAGCAGTTCGAGCGCGCACAGCGCCGCCTGAAGGCGGACGCCGCCCCGGCCCGTATCCCCGAAATAATGCATGTCGGCCACGATCTTGTCGGGGCTGGCGCCGCGTTCGGCGCGGGCGAAGACGACGGTGCCGACAGGTTTCTGCTCCGATCCGCCGCCGGGGCCGGCTATGCCGGTGATGGCGACGGCGACATTGGCGTGGCTCTTGTTCAGCGCGCCCTGCGCCATGGCCCAGGCGGTGGCGATGGAAACCGCGCCGAAGGTTTCGATGACATCCTGCGATACTTTGAGAAGCTCGCTCTTCATGTCATTGGAATAGGTGACGAAACCAGCTTCGAACACTTCGGACGATCCGGCGATTTCGGTCAGTGCGGCGGAGACAAGGCCGCCGGTGCAGCTTTCCGCCACGGCGATGGTGCGGCCGGCGCGACGGTTGGCGGCGACGACGCGCTCGGCCAGTTCGACAAGCGACGCGGGAAGGATGCTATCGGGCATGGCGATCAGATTAGCGCGGGGAGGGAGAGCGTGGCAACAGCCTGTGCGGCAATACCCTCCCGCCGACCGGCGAAGCCCAGCCGTTCGGTGGTGGTCGCCTTTATGCTGACCCGGTCGGGAGGAAGGTGCAGGATTTCCGCGATCCGGGCGCGCATGGCGTCCCTGTGCGGACCGATTTTCGGCGCCTCGCAGATCAGCGTCAGGTCGACATGCTCGATAAAGCCGTCCCGTTTTGCGACGCGCTCCGCCGCATATTCCAGGAAACGGGAGGAGGCGACTCCCCGCCATTGCTGGTCGGAGGGCGGGAAATGGCTGCCGATGTCGCCCTCCGCCAGTGCGCCCAGCAGCGCATCCACCAGCGCGTGGATCGCCACGTCCGCGTCGCTGTGCCCAGCGAGGCCCCGGTCGTGCGGAACGCGGACCCCGCAGAGCCAGAGCTCCTCATCGGGGGCTAGCCGGTGGACGTCATAACCCATGCCGGTCCGGACGCTGCGGGCAGCGCCCAGCCGAGCTTCGGCGCGGAGGAAATCCTCGGCATAGGTCAATTTTTCCAGCCTTTCATCGCCAGCGACCAGTGTGACGTCATGGCCCGAATGCCGCAATATCTGGGCATCGTCGGTTGCTTCCCGATTGCCGTCCCAGCTTCTGTGCGCGGCCAGCAGGGCATCGAAGCGGAAGGCCTGCGGCGTCTGGACCCGGAACAGGCCATCGCGGTCGACGACGTCCCCGGCCTTGTCATGGTCGCTCTTGTCATGTTCGCTTCTGACCAATGTGTCTGCGACCGGTAAGGCGGGAATGGCGCCGGGCGCACCCTCCAGCGCGGCGAGCAGCCGGTCAATCACCGTCGCGGGGAGAAAGGGACGGGCAGCGTCGTGCACCAATATGCGCGCCGCGCCGCCAGCGGACGCTATATGCTCAAGACCGGCGCGGACGGACCCGCGGCGGCTGTCGGCGCCTTGAACGATGGCGGAGACGGTGCAGCTTTCCAGTGCGGCGCGTGCATCCTCCTCCTGCCCCGCGCCGACGACCAGGACAACAGAACCGATGGCGGGATGTCCGGCCAGCGCGTCGACGGCGTGGGCGAGGACCGGCTTGCCGCCGATGCGCCGGAATTGCTTGGGAATGTCGCCGCCCGCGCGGCTGCCCTGACCTGCTGCGACCAGCAAAGCGACGGTTCTGTCTGTCATGGCCGCGCCTGTATCGCAGTGCCGGGCCAACCGCCAGCCCCGCCTCGCTTGCCGATGATGCGGATTTCCGCTAAGGGCTGCCTGTTTTTTAGGCAGTGTTGGAATGATGCAGAGGCTTTCCCCGATTTCCATAGGTCCGGTGACGATTGACATGCCGGTCGTGCTGGCGCCGATGACGGGCGTGACGGACATGCCGTTCCGGACACTGGTCCGCCGCTATGGCTCCGGCCTCAACGTGACCGAGATGATCGCCACGGCGGCGATGATTCGCGAGACGCGCCAGTCGCTGCAGAAGGCGGCCTGGCATCCGCTGGAGGAGCCTGTATCGATGCAGTTGGCCGGCTGTTCGCCCACGGAAATGGCGGAGGCTGCCAAGCTGAACGCGGATCGCGGCGCGGCGATCATCGACATCAACATGGGCTGCCCGGTTAAAAAGGTCGTGAATGGCGATGCGGGCAGCGCGTTGATGCGCGACCTGCCGCTGGCCGCTTCGCTGATCGAAGCGACGGTGAAGGCCGTCGATGTGCCCGTCACGGTCAAGATGCGCATGGGTTGGGATCATGCCAGCCTGAACGCGCCCGAACTGGCCCGGATCGCGGAGGATCTGGGCGCGAAGCTGATCACCGTTCATGGCCGCACGCGCTGCCAGATGTACAAGGGGTCGGCCGACTGGGCCTTCGTGCGCAGCGTGAAGGATGCGGTGTCGCTGCCCGTCATCGTCAACGGCGACATCTGCTCCATCGACGATGCCGAGACGGCGCTGAAGCAGAGCGGCGCCGACGGCGTGATGATCGGGCGGGGCGCCTATGGGCGGCCCTGGCTGATCGGGCAGGTGATGCACTGGTTCCGCACGGGGGAACGGCTGGCCGATCCTGCGCTGGAGGAACAATATCGCGTGATTACGGAACATTATCGCGCGATGCTGGAGCATTATGACAATCATACCGGCGTCAACATGGCCCGCAAGCATATCGGCTGGTACACCAAGGGGCTGCCGGGTTCGGCCGAGTTCCGCAATGCGGTGAACCAGGAGCCGGACGGCGATGTCGTGCTGGACATGCTGGCGCGCTTCTACGAACCGCTGATCGCCGACGAGGGGCCGGTCGAGACGCGCAAGGCGGCATGACGGCGGCCATGACGACCATCCCGTCGCTTCGACCGCAACAGGATGGGCCTTCGCTTTCCGAACTGATGACGGCGTTGCCGGTCGCGACCCTGGTGGTGCGGCCGGACAACAGCATCGCCGATGCCAATGTCCGCGCCGAAACGCTGCTCAACATGGCGCGATCGGCCATTGTCGGCAGCGACATAGCGCGGACCATCCGCATGGCGGAAATGGGCGCGCGCTTCGACATCTGGCACAGCAACAAGCCGATCGCCGCCTATGACATCCGCGTGCATGCGGGGCGCACGGCGGAAATGGAGGTCGACCTGATGATCGCGCCCATCGTCGATCATGAAGGCTGGCGCGTCGTATCGATCCACACCCAGAGCCAGGCGCGCAAGATCGGCCATCGCGGTACGGCGGGCGGCGCGCGATCGGCCATCGGCGCGGCGGCGATCCTGGCGCATGAGATCAAGAATCCGCTGTCGGGCATCAGGGGCGCGGCCCAGTTGCTGGAATCGGGCAATGACGGACGGGACGCCGCGCTGACGCAACTCATCTGCAATGAGGTGGACAGAATCGCCGCGCTGATCGACCGGATGCAGGACTTCACGACGGACCGGACCCTGGAGTGCCGCAGCGGCAACATCTATCCGCTGATCGACCGGGCGGCGAATATCGCCGCCGCCGGATTCGCAAAGGATATAAGGATCGTAAAGAGTTATGATCCATCCCTGCCATTCGCCAATATCAACGAGGATGCGCTGGTGCAGGTGATGATCAACCTGCTCAAAAATGCCGCCGAGGCGCTGGAGCACAGCAGGAAGCCCCGGATAAGGGTGGAGACGGCGTTTCGCCATGGCGTTTCCGTAGTGGTCGGCAAGGGGAAGGGCAGCGCGGTGCTGCCCATCGAAATCCTGGTGGTCGACAATGGGCCGGGCGTGCCGGAGCATATATTGGATCACCTGTTCAATCCCTTCATCACCGGCAGGCGGGACGGAACGGGGCTGGGGCTGGCGCTGGTGGACAAGCTGGTGCGCGACATGAACGGGTTCGTGCAATATTCGCGCGATCATGAGGCAGGGGAATCGACCTTCCGCATCCTGCTGCCGATGGGAACGGGTTGATGGCGGCGAGATGATGGCGGTGACGGGCTCGATTTTGGTGGTGGACGACGATCCGGCGATCTGCGTGGTCGTGGGGGAAGCGCTGCGGCGGCAGGGATACAGGGTCAAGACGGCTGCATCGATCCGGGAGCGGAGCGCCCTGCTGGAAAGCTTTTCGCCGGACGTCCTGATCACCGACGTCATGCTGCCGGACGGCGACGGGCTGGATGGGGTCGCGGAGATTCTGGAACGGCGCCCGGCGCTCAGCATCATCATCCTGTCGGCGCAGAACACATTGAATACGGCGATCCGCGCCACCGAAAAAGGCGCGTTCGAATATCTGCCCAAGCCCTTCGATCTCAATGAGCTGACGCGGGCCGTGTCGGATGCGCTGGGATCGGGGAAGGGGGCGGACGAGGAAGCGGCCGATGCCGGCCTGCCGCATGACGGATTGCCGCTGGTGGGTCGTTCCCCGGCGATGCAGGAGGTGTATCGGACCATCGCCCGGGTCCTGTCGAACGACCTCAGCATATTGGTGCTGGGCGAATCCGGGACCGGCAAGGAACTGGTGGCAGAGGCGATCCATAGCCTGGGGCAGAGGCGGACCAAGCCGTTCGTGCCGATCAACATGGCCGCCATCCCCCGCGAACTGATCGAGGCGGAACTGTTCGGTTATGAAAAAGGGGCCTTCACCGGCGCCCATGCCCGCACCGCAGGCAAGTTCGAGCAGGCGCAGGGCGGCACGCTGTTCCTGGACGAGATCGGGGACATGCCGATGGAAGCGCAGACGCGGCTGCTGCGCGTCCTTCAGTCCGGAGAGGTCACGACCGTCGGCGGCTCCAAATCGGTCAAGGTGAATGTCCGCATCATCGCGGCCACCAACAAGGATCTGCCCAGGCTGATCGAGGAGAACCGCTTCCGGCAGGACCTCTATTACCGGTTGAACGTGGTCCCCATCGCGCTTCCGGCGCTGCGTGAGCGGCGGGAGGACGTGATCCTGCTCGCCCGGCATTTCCTGGACCGCGCGGCGCAGGAGGGGCTGCCGCGCAAGTCGCTGTCCGACGATGCGGCGCAATTGCTGATGGCCTATCACTGGCCCGGCAATGTGCGCGAACTGCAGAATCTGATGCAGCGGCTGGCGGTTCTGAGCCGTGAGAACATGATCACCGCCGACATGCTGCGCAACAGCCTGCCGCTGGAAGCCGTGCCCGCCGATTATGCCGCCCCCGGCGACCTGCTGGGCCAGGCGGTGCGGGAATGGGCGAAGCGGCAACTGGGCATCGGCCTGACCCAGCCGAACCGCAGCCTGCATGACGACCTGCTGGCGGTGGTGGAGCCGATCCTGTTCCAGGAGACGCTGGCCAGCGTCGACGGAAACCAGATACGCGCCGCGGGACTGTTGGGCATCAACCGCAACACGCTGCGCAAGAAGCTGACCGACTATGGGCTCGATCCCTTGCAGCTTCGGATCGGCGATTAGAATATTCGGCGGGGAAGATCGGCCAAGCCGATGCGTTCGGATCGACCGTTCCGGGCGGCGGCGACGAACCGACCGCTCTTTTCGACCGGAAGCGCCATGCCCATCAATTACTGTGTTTGATCGGGCACATTAATGTTGTAACCAAGCCACTATGGAAGGCGCAGTGACTCTGCCGGCGCGGGGCCGGGCATGGAAAAGGCATTTCCCCCTTTTCCTGCGCCGCCGCCTTGCCGCGGTGGTGGAGGCGGTGACGCTTGTCCTGTTCCTGGGCATGGCGGGCATCACCTATTTCCTGCTGACGGGACAGGGGCAATCCTACACATTGCTGACCCCGCCCATCGTGGCGTTGCTGCTGGTCGCCAATCTGGTGCCGGCGATTGCGCTGCTGGTGCTGCTGGGACGGCGGGTGGCGAAGCGGCGCGCGGCCCAGTCCGCCATAGGGAGCGACGGGCAGTTGCACGTCCGTCTGGTGGCGATATTCTCCATCGTCGCCAGCGTGCCCATGCTGCTGGTGGTGATCTTCGCCTCCCTGCTGTTCCAATATGGCGTGCAGTTCTGGTTTTCCGACAGCGCGCGGGGCATGCTGCAAAATGCGAGCGACCTGGCGCGGGGCTATTATGAGCAGAACCTGCGCGACGTGCGTGACGAAACCGTCACCATGGCGAGCGACCTGCGCGATTATCTGAGCCAGTCGAAAGTCTCCAGCCCGCGCTTTGCCGAAGGTTATATCTATCAGGTCGTCACGCGGAAGCTGAACCGTTCCGCGATCATCGAGATCGGCAAGGACGGCGTGGCGCGCACGGCGGCGACGGTCGATCCGGAAAGCCGGCCGGCGTCGGAGATGCTGACGCCCGACGTGGTGAAGCGGCTGGAAGCCGGCGAGGATGTGGTGGTCGCCGCCAAGCCCAACCAGATCGAGGCGGTGACGCTGCTCTATCCCAACGCGAAAATCTATCTCTACGCCACCCGCGATTCCGGTTCGACGGCGTTCAGCAATGTCGAGCGGGCGCAGAAGGTGTTGTCGGATTACGACATTTTCGCCGCACAGTCCCGCGCCTTGCAGTTGCGCTTCAACATATTGCTGTTCGTGGGATCGCTGCTGCTGGTGGGCGTGGCGGTCTATATCGCGCTGAAGGTCGCCGACTGGATGGTGCGGCCCGTGAACGAACTGGTCATGGCTGCCCGGCGGATCACGGCGGGCGACCTGTCGGCCCGCGTGACCAGCCCCCAGGCGCGGGATGAGATCGGCACATTGGCCGCCGCGTTCAACCGGATGACGCAGAGGCTGGAAGCGCAGACCGGCGCGCTGGTCGCGGCGAACAGCCAGCTCGATGAACGCCGCGCCTTCATCGAGGCGATCCTGTCGGGCGTGTCGGCCGGCGTGCTGTCGGTGGACCGCGACGGCATCATCCTGCTGCTCAACAGTTCGGCGGCCGCCATATTGGTGCGGGAGGGGGACGATCCGGTGGGCTGTCCGCTGACTGAAGTGTCGCCCGAACTGGCGGCGCTGATCGCTTCGGAGGAGGATGCGGGCATCGTCCAGATCCGCGCCCATGGCGACGTGCGGACGCTGGCGGTCAAGGTTTCGGAGGATGCGTCGCGCCACATCCTGACCTTCGACGACATCACGCAGCAGCTTTCCGACCAGCGGCGGGCGGCATGGTCCGACGTGGCGCGGCGGATCGCGCATGAGATCAAGAACCCGCTGACCCCGATCCAGCTTGCCGCCGAGCGGCTGCAACGCCGCTATGCCGAGGAGGTGACGAGCGACAAGGCCACCTTTACGCGCCTGACGGGCACCATCGTGCGGCAGGTGGGCGACCTGCGGCGGATCGTCGACGAATTCTCCTCCTTCGCGCGCATGCCCAAGCCGGTGTTCCGGCGCGAGCGGATCGACGACATCGCCCGCCACGCGCTGTTCCTGCACGAAGTCGCCCATCCCGATATTCGCTTCGAATATCATTCGATGGATGGCGATGCGGAAATGGTCTGCGACCGCCGGCAATTGGGTCAGGCACTCACCAACATCGTCAAGAACGCCGTCGAGGCGATCGAGCCCAAGCCCGCCGCGGAAGGCGACCATTGGCGCGGGCAGGTGTCCATGACGGTGGAGCATGACGGCGGCAACCTGCTGATCGCGGTGCAGGACAATGGCATCGGCCTGCCGCCGGAACGGGAACGCATATTGGAGCCTTATATGACCACCCGGACCAAGGGCACGGGCCTGGGCCTCGCCATCGTGAAGAAGATTGTCGAGGAGCATATGGGCGAAATCCGCTTCGACGACGCCGATGGCGGGGGGGCGCGCGTGACGTTGCGCTTCCCGGTGGCGGCGCTCGAGAAATTGGAAGAGGGGCAGGTCATCGCCTTGCCCCATGGAAAAACGACTGGAAAAGTGACAGCCAATGGCGCTTGATATTCTGATAGTCGACGATGAGGAGGACATTCGCGATCTGGTCGCGGGCGTCCTGGAGGATGAGGGCTTCACCACCCGCACCGCCGCCAACAGCGACAGCGCGATCGAGGCGCTGGACGCCCGGCGGCCTTCGCTGGTGTTGCTGGACGTGTGGTTGCAGGGATCGAAGCTGGACGGGCTGGAACTGCTGGACGAGATCAAGCGGCGGGATGCGACCATTCCGGTGCTCATGATCTCCGGCCATGGCAATATCGATACCGCCGTGGCCGCCATCCGGAAGGGAGCGGCGGACTTCATCGAAAAGCCGTTCGAGGCGGACCGGCTGCTGCATCTGGTTTCCAGGGCGACCGAGACGGAGCGGCTGCGGCGCGAAAATCAGGTGCTGCGCGCCCGTTTCGGGCAGGATGACGAACTGACCGGCACTTCGGCGGCGATCAATGCCGTCCGCGCCACGATCAAGAAGGTGGCGGGGACGGGCAGCCGGGTGCTGATTTCCGGGCCGGCGGGCGTCGGCAAGGAAGTCGCCGCGCGCATGCTGCATAGCTGGAGCGGGCGGGCGGACGCGCCCTTCATCATCGTCGCCGCCGCGCGGATGGACCCGGATCGTGTCGAGGAAGAGCTGTTCGGCGTCGAGGACCCGAGCGGGCTGGTGCGTCCCGGCTATCTGGAGCAGGCGCATGGCGGCACGCTCTATCTCGACGAAATCGCGGACATGCCGCTTACGACGCAGGCGAAGATCCTGCGCGTGCTGACGGATCAGAGCTTCACCCGCGTCGGCGGGCAGCGGCAGGTAAAGGTGGATGTCCGCGTCATTTCCTCGACCGCGCTCAACCTGGCGACGGAGATCGAGGAGCGGCGTTTCCGCGAGGACCTATTCTACCGGCTCAACGTCGTGCCCCTCATCATCCCGCCGCTGGCCGAGCGCCGGGATGACATTCCACCGCTGGTCGAACATTATCTCGCCCGTTTCGCGGCGGAGCGCCGGGTGCCGCCGCCGGAGATCGCCAGTGACGCTATGGCCGCCTTGCAGGCCAATGAATGGCCGGGCAACGTCCGTCAGCTTCGCAACGTCATCGAGCGGACGATGATCCTGGCGCCGGGCGAGCGGATCGGGCGGATCGAGTTGGACATGCTGCCGGCCGAACTGACGAGCAACGGCGGTTCGGAGGGGATGGGGCAGTCAGCGATCATGGGCGCGCCGCTCCGCGAGGCGCGGGAAAGCTTTGAGCGGGAATATCTGCGCATCCAGATCCGCCGCTTTTCGGGCAATATTTCCCGTACCGCCACCTTCATCGGCATGGAGCGTTCGGCCCTGCACCGGAAGTTGAAGCTGCTGGGAATTACGGATGGCAAGGATGGTTGAGGTAAACTGAACGATCTTCAGCCAAACAGGGCATGGACGGCCCTTCGCAATTGCGGTAGGCTTGCCTCGCTTCCGACAGGCGGGGGCGGGCAAGACACTCTGCTTAAGGGTGCGAGAGCGGGTAACGTCCCGCCAATAAAGGACTGGTGAAGACCATGGCCGACAAAGTGAACAACCTTCAAGACATCTTCCTGAACAGCCTGCGCAAGAGCAAGACGCCCGTGACCATGTTCCTGGTCAAGGGTGTGAAGCTGCAGGGCATCATCACCTGGTTCGACAATTTTTCCGTGCTGCTGCGGCGGGACGGACAGTCGCAGCTGGTGTACAAGCATGCGATTTCGACCGTCATGCCCGCGCAATCCATGGATCTGACCGAATTGCGGAAGGCCAGCGACGGCAATGGCAAGTCGAAGCTGCTCCAGGAAATCTTCCTGAGCGCGGTGCGCAAGTCCGGCAGCCCGGTGACGATGTTCCTGGTGAACGGCGTCATGTTGCAGGGCGAAATCGCCGCCTTCGACCTCTTCTGCATGCTGCTGGAGCGGGACGGCATGGTCCAGCTTGTCTACAAGCATGCGATTTCCACCGTGCAGCCGCTGCACGCGCTGGACCTCACCGGCGAGGGTGAGGGCGAGGATTGAACGCTTTTTCTTGTCCCCGCCCGGTTTCCGATGAAGCCGGCGGGGGCCGGAAGCGTTAAGCCACCATGGCTGTCTTCAACCGAGATTCCGATGACGAGGTGTCGCGCGGCGCGCGCGCCATTGTCGTGCGCGCCGATGTCCATGGTCCGGAACGTCGCGACAGCGATGCGCGGCTGGAGGAGGCGAGGGGCCTTGCCCTTGCCATCGGCATCGACGTGCGCGCGGCGCAGGCCTTCCGCGTGCGCGACCGCAAGCCCGCAACCCTGTTCGGCAGCGGTCAGGTGGACCAGATCGCGACGCTGGCGCGGGCCGAAGAGGCGGAACTGGTCATCGTCGACAATGCGCTCAGCCCCGTGCAGCAGAGCAATCTGGAAAAGGCGACCGAAACCAAGGTCATCGACCGGACCGGCCTGATCCTGGAGATATTCGGTGAGCGCGCCGCGACCAATGAGGGGCGCCTGCAGGTCGAACTGGCGCATCTGGATTACCAGGCTGGGCGGCTGGTGCGAAGCTGGACCCACCTTGAGCGGCAGCGCGGCGGCTTCGGTTTCCTGGGCGGTCCCGGCGAAACGCAGATCGAGGCTGACCGGCGGATGATCCGCGACCGGATGGCGAAGATCAGGCGGGAGCTGGATCAGGTGACGAAGACGCGCGGCCTGCACCGGGCGCGGCGGCAGCGGGCACCCTGGCCGGTGATCGCGCTGGTGGGCTATACCAATGCGGGCAAGTCCACGCTGTTCAACCGGCTGACCGGGGCTGACGTCATGGCGGAGGATTTGCTGTTCGCGACGCTCGATCCCACGATGCGGCAGATCGCCTTGCCGGGACTGGACAAGGCCATTCTTTCCGACACCGTCGGGTTCGTTTCGGACCTGCCGACGCAGTTGATCGCGGCGTTCCGCGCGACGTTGGAGGAAGTGCTGTCGGCCGATCTGATCGTCCACGTCCGCGACATAGCGCATCCCGACAGCGACGCCCAGCGCGACGACGTCATGGACGTGCTGGGCGAGCTTGGCGTCGCGGGGGAAGGGGCTCTGGAAGCGGACGAGGGCGATGAACCGCCGCCGATCATCGAAGCGTGGAACAAGCTGGACCTGCTGGACGAGGATGCGGCGACGCTGGCGCGGGAGACGGCGGCGCGGCGGAACGATGTGGTGATCCTGTCCGCCCTGACCGGCGAAGGAGTCGATGACCTCCAGCGCGCGATCAGCACCCGGTTGACCGCCGGGGCGCAGGTCCATCACTTGCATGTGCCGCTGGCGGACGGTGCGGCGATGGCATGGCTGCACGAACATGGCGAGGTGATCGGCAGCAGGGCGGAGGGCGAGGATATGCTGGTGGATGTCCGGCTGTCCGATTCCGCGCTGGCGCGGTTCCTCAAGCGCCGGGGAAATTAACCTTACTGGACGAAATGCTGGAACCGGGTTCCGGCCTGTCCAGGACCATCTCGCCTATCAGGCCTGTCGCAACTGCCGCTTCGCCTGTTGCCACAGGCCTTCCTTCTCATCGAGCGGGAGCGTGGGGAAATCCTCGCCGGCCAGTCCCTCCATGATGCGGAAACGCTTGTCGAACTTGCCATTGGCGGCGCGCAGGGCGACTTCCGGATCGACTTTCAGATGACGGGCGAGGTTGACCACCGCAAAGAGAAGGTCGCCCACTTCCTCCTCCCGTTCGGCCTGGGTAGTCGCCGCCTGCACCTCGTCCAATTCTTCTTCGATCTTGTCGATGACGCCGCCGATGTCGGGCCAGTCGAACCCCGTGCGGGCTGCGCGTTTCTGAAGCTTTTCGGCGCGGAGCAGGGCAGGCAGCGCAATGGCGACACCTGCCAGCGCGCTTGGATCGGGTTCCTTCTCGGCGCGCTCGGCGGCCTTGATGGCTTCCCATTGGGCATGGCCATCCGTGCGCCCGGTTCCTTCGCCAAAGACGTGGGGATGACGGCGGATCATTTTTTCCGTGATGCCGTCGATGACCTCCTGCAATGTGAAATGGCCGGCCTGCTCCGCCATGCGGCTATGGAAGGCGACCTGCAGCAGCAGATCGCCAAGTTCGTCCCGCAGGGCGGCCATATCGTCGCGCTCTATGGCGTCGGCGACTTCATAGGCTTCCTCGATCGTATAGGGCGCGATGCTGGCGAAGTCCTGTTCGACATCCCAGGGGCAACCGGTGTCAGGATCGCGCAGCCGTGCCATGACTTTGGCGAGCGGCATGATGTCGGCGGGACTCGCCTTGCTGTTGGATGACATGCAGGACTCTGGATCAAGTGGGTGGGATTGAAAGGATGATAGGGTGCCGGATGGGCCAAGGCCAGCTTTCGGCAATGAATATCTTAGTTCGATAATAAAGATTATGTTAAATATGTGATGATCCTTGCATCCTCAATCTTCCACTATCCGGCTATGCTGCCGCGTATCGGGCATGCGGATATAGACGATCAGGGAGATGCCGATCATCACCGTCACATAGATGTAGAATGCCTGTTCTGTGCCGATCTGCTTGAACCAGAGCGCGACGAATTCCGCGGTGCCGCCGAACAAGGTGTTGGCCAGCGCATAAGGCAAAGCCACTCCCAATGCGCGGATATGGGCGGGAAACAATTCCGCCTTCACCACCGCGTTTATCGAAGTGTAGCCGGTCACGATCACCAGGCCGGCCATTACGAGCAGCCCCGCCGCCCACGGGTCCTTGGTGACGGCCAGCGTCGCGAAGATGGGATAGGTGCACAGGACGCCGAGCAGGCCGAAGCCGATCATCAGCGGCTTGCGCCCGATGCGGTCGGAAAGCGCCCCCGCGACAGGCTGAAGCAGCATGAAAAGAAAAAGCGTTATGCCATTGATTTGCGATGCTGTTTCCCGGCTGAGCCCGCTGGTGTTGACCAGGAATTTCTGCATGTAGATGGAATAGGCGTAAAAGGCGATCGTGCCGCCTGCCGTCAGCAGCATCACCGTCAGCGTCTCGCGCGGATGCCGGGTCACGAGTTCCATGAATCCGGATTTGGGGGCGCCCTCCGCCTTGGCCACGGCAAAGCTCTGGGTTTCGGCCAGGCCGCGCCGCAGCCAGAAGACGATGGTCGCCAGCGCTCCGCCGATCAGGAACGGAATGCGCCAGCCCCAGGCATCCAATTCGGCCTCGGTCAGCATGGCCTGGAGCGCCAGCAGGACGCAGATGGCGACAAGTTGCCCCGCGATCAGGGTCACATATTGGAAGCTGGAGAAAAAGCCGCGGCGGTTGCGCCCCGCCATTTCGGACAGATAGGTCGCGCTGGCGCCATATTCGCCGCCGATCGACAGTCCCTGCATCAGGCGCGCAAGCACCAACAACAAGGGCGCGGCGACGCCGACGCTATCATAGGAGGGCGTGACGGCGATCAGCAAGGAGCCGGCGCACATCAGGGCCACGGACAGCGTCAGGCCGCTTTTCCGGCCATGGCGATCGGCATAGACGCCCATCAGCCAGGCGCCGATGGGTCGCATCAGAAAGCCCACGGCGAAAATGCCCGCGGCACTCAGCAATTGCGCCGTGCGGTCCTCGCTCGGGAAGAAATGCTGGGCGAAATAGAGGGTGAAGGCGGAATAGGCGTACCAGTCATACCATTCGACCAGATTGCCGGTGGAGCCGCCGATAATGGCCTTCAGGCGCTGACGCTGATCGGGTGCCGCGGTCGATGACGTCATGGGGTCAGCACCATCTCTCCATTTTGCACGGACCAGCTTTTCAGGCGCGACAGCATGTTCATGCCGATCACATTGACCTCTCCGAAAGCCGGGGAAACGACGATGTCGAGATCGCTGGCCCGGATCGGGCCGACCACCAGCGTGGCGATGGTCGAGCGCTTGGCGTCGATCTTGCCGTTGACGGTCATCATGCTGACGCCGGGCGCGTTCAGGTCGAAGTTCAGGCCGGAACTGCGGGCCGCCTCCACCGACAGGGCGGTGACGCTGGCGCCGCTGTCGATCAGAAAGCGCGTCGGGTTCCCGTTGACCATTCCCTCCACCCAATAATGGCCGTCGGGCGCGACCGGGATTCGCAAGGCCTGCCCCTCCACATGCGCGGACGGCAAGGCAGCCGGCGCGGCATTGGTCGACAATGAAGGGGATTCGTCCCCTGCCCCATATATGCGGCTGGAAAACAGACCAAACTTATCGCCAGCCTTGAACAGCCCGAGGAGGACGGCGAAGATGACGATCCAGAGCATGGCCATGCGCATGAGCCCGCCCATCGGGGCGCGCCGGGCAATCAAGGCCGATCCGACCAGGACAAGCGCCAGCACATACCAGAGACTGGACATTGCCTGATCGCCATCCATCCCTGCCCCGCCCCCTATGTCGCGCCCAGTTCGGCCACCAGTCCGTCATAGCCCGGTTCGACGCCTTCGGGGAGTGTCCGGCGGAGCGTCGCATAATCCATGCTCTGGTCCATATGGATCAATATGGCACGGCGGGGCCTTACGGCCTGCACGGCATCCAGGGTAAGCGCCAGATGCGCGTGGGTCGGATGCGGCTTTTCCCGCAGGGCATCGACAACCCAGATGTCCAGCCCATCGTACAGCGCCAGCATGTCGACCGTTATGTCGTGGAAATCAGTCGCATAGCCAATGGAATGACCATCATGTGTGAAGCGGAAGCCGGTGGAGAATATCTCGCCATGGGGCTGATCCGTGCAGGCGATGCCGATGTCCCCGATGCGCAGGCCATCCGGCAGCGCATGGGGTTCGATCGTCGGATGATAACCGTGACGCCCTTCGAAGGCATAGCCGAAGCGTTCCCGGAGCAGGCGGAGCGTCTGGGGGCGCGCATAGCCGGGCACGGGCGTGCCGCGATGATGGTAAAGCTGACGGACATCGTCCAGGCCGTGGCTGTGGTCGGCATGGTCATGCGTCCACAATATGGCGTCGATCTGCACGACATCGGCCGCCAGCAACTGGGCGCGCATATCCGGTGATGTGTCGATCAGCAGCCGGGTCGTGGGGCTTTCGATCAGGATCGATGCCCGGGTGCGGCGGTTCTTCGGCTCCTGCGGGTCGCATGCGCCCCAGTCATTGCCGATCCGGGGAACGCCCGAAGAGGTGCCGCTGCCCAGGATGGTGAGCTTGAGGCTCATGCCGCCTTGCTGAACAGCTTGCGGAAATTGGCTGAGGTCGCCTCGGCCAGCTGCTCGACACTCTCGCCCCGCAAATTCGCCAGGAAACGGGCAGTGTCCGCCACGAACGCCGGTTCGCAGGGCTTGCCGCGATGGGGAACCGGCGCGAGGAACGGGGAGTCGGTCTCGATCAGCAGGCTTTCGAGCGGCAGGCGGGCGGCCGTTTCCTGCAAATCCCTGGCGTTCCTGAAGGTCACGATACCTGAAATGCTGATAAGGAAACCCAGTTCCATCGCCGCATCGGCAAAGGCGCCGCTGGCGGTGAAACAGTGGATGACCCCGCCATAGGCGCCCTTCCCCATTTCATCGCGCATGATCGCGAGCGTGTCCTCCTCCGCATCGCGGGTGTGGACGATCAGCGGCAGGCCGGTTTCGCGGGAAGCGGCGATGTGGGCGCGGAAGCTGCGTTGCTGCCGCTCGCGGTCGCTATGGTCGTAATAATAATCGAGGCCGGTCTCGCCTATGCCGACGATGCGCGGGTGGGAAGCGCGTCCGACGAGCTTCGCCGTATCGACATGCGGATGCTCGTCCGCCTCATGGGGATGAATGCCGACGGTCGCCCAGACATCGGGTTCGCGCAACGCGGTGTCCAGCACATCGTCCCACTCGCTTTCGCGCGTGGCGATGTTGAGCATCAGGCCGATGCCGGCGCCACGCGCCCGTTCGAGCACATTCTGCTGATCCTCGATCAACCCTTTGTAATTCAAGTGGCAATGGCTGTCGATGAACATGGCCTATGCCTCTTCGACGGGCAGTTCGAGCCGCGGGAAAAGCGGCTTCGGCGGCGTGAGCGTAAAGCTTTGTTCCACGAGCGCCTGATACCACTGAGAGCGGAGACCCTGATAGTTGCGGATATTCGGCGGGATACCCAACTGATCAAGTAGCGCGTTCGCACTCGTCGGGATAACTGGCAAAATGGCTACAGCAAGTTCTCCTATAGCTACATAGAGGACAGCTAGAACTGCTTCCATGCGTGCAGGATCAGTCTTGCGCAACGACCAAGGCGCTTGCGCATCTATGTAGGCGTTGCAAGCAAAGACCGCGCGCATCCAAGATTGAATACCGTCCGAAGGAGCAAGACTTGCAAATTCGCTCTCCAGCGAAACGATCTCCCTGCGAACGGTTGAAAGCAGTTCGATATCTTCGCGCGTTTCAGAACTACCGCCCCAAGGCAGACGGCCTTCGAGATTTTTCGCGATGAAGCTCAGTGTCCGCTGGGCGAGATTGCCGAAACTATTGGCGAGGTCGCTGTTCGAACGGGCGACGATCGCCTCCGCGCTGTAGCTGCCGTCATTGCCGAAGGTGACTTCCGACAGCAGGAAATAGCGAAGCTGGTCCACGCCGAAGCGCTCCGCCAGTTCCATCGGATCGGCCACATTGCCGAGCGACTTCGACATCTTCTCCCCCCGGTTGAGGAGGAAGCCGTGGCCGAACACCTGCTTGGGCAAAGGCAGCCTCGCGCTCATCAGGAAGGCCGGCCAGTAAACGGTATGAAAACGCACGATATCCTTGCCGATGATATGCGTGATGTCGCCCCCTTCGGACCAGTAACGGGCCATGCGTTCGGCATCGTCGGGATAGCCGCAGCCGGTGATGTAATTGGTGAGCGCGTCCACCCACACATACATGACATGGCCGTCGCTGCCCGGCACCTTCACGCCCCAGTCGAAGCTGGTGCGTGACACGCTGAGGTCGGACAGTCCCCCCTCGACGAAGCGCATGATCTCATTGCGGCGGCTGTCGGGCTGGATGAAGTCAGGCTGGCTGGCGTAGAGGTCCAGCAGCTTCTGCTGATAGGCGGACAGGCGGAAGAACCAGCTTTCCTCCACCGTCCATTCCACCGGCGTGCCCTGGGGCGAGAGCTTCTGCCCGCCCTCCCCTTCGGTCAGTTCCTTTTCGTCGTAAAAGGCTTCGTCGCGCACCGAATACCAGCCTTCATACCGGCCGAGATAGAGGTCGCCATTGGCCTCCATCGCCTGCCATATGGCCTGGCTGGCGCGATGGTGATCCGGCTCGCTGGTGCGGATGAAACGATCATAGCTGATATTCAGACCGTCGTTCATCGCCTTGAAATATCCGGACATTTCATCAGCAAGCGCGCGTGGCTCCATGTTCCGGCCGCGGGCGGTCTGGGCCATTTTAAGGCCATGTTCGTCCGTGCCGGTCTGGAAGAAGACGTCGCGGCCCATCATCCGCTGGAAACGGGCGATCGCATCGGTGGCGATCACTTCATAGGCGTGGCCGATATGCGGGCGGCCATTGGGGTAGCTGATGGCGGTCGTGATGGTATAGGGCTTGGACATGGGCCCTCCCTAGCGGGTGTTAGCCCTTGCGCAAAGCCGCTTTTCAGCGGGCAAGGGCCGCAACATGCCCCGCCAGTTCGAAAACCACCGCCCCCGGTTCGAGCGACAGGATGATGGCTCCGCCTGCAAGCTGACGGGCGGCTTCCCAATGGTCCAGCGCCTTGCCGAGATCGTCCCCCTGCCGCTGGCGCGCCGCCGCCGCGATGAAGGCCGGGGCACGCTCCAGAAAGGCCTCATAACGGGGCCGTGCGCTCTTTGATGAAAGCATCTTGGCCAGGATCAGCCGATGGCGATTGCCGGGGTCGCCGTCGGCGGCGATCGCCGCCAGCGAATGCTCGATGTCCGCTATGTTGAGGCCGGCATAGCGCAATGCCTTGCCCGGAGACCCCTCGCCTGCGCGGACCAGCGCCGTCAGTTCGTCCGAAGACAGGCCTGCGTCCGCCTTGTGCAGGATGCTCCGCATGGCATCCTCGCCCAAGCTGTCGAAGCGCAGGGTGCGGCAGCGGGAGCGGATGGTCGGCAGCAGGCGGCCGGGCGCATGGCTGACCAGCAGGAACAGCATGTCGGCTGGCGGCTCTTCCAGATTCTTGAGCAGCGCATTGGCCGCGCCGCGCTCCAGATCGTCGGCGCTATCGATGACGACGATCCGCCGCGAGGACATGGAGGGAGCCGACTGGATCAGGCGCTGCAGGCCCCGGACCTGATCGACCGTGATGTTGCGCGCTGTGCCGCTTTCCCTTTCCAGGCAGAAAAGCTCCGCATAGTCGGGGTGGGCGTCGGCCTCGAACAGACGGCGGATCGGGTGGTCGTGCGGCACGTCCAGCCCGTCGGCCGCGATGGCCGGGCCCGCTGCCTCCGCCAGCAGGCGCAGCGCCATGGCGCGGGCGAAGCTTGCCTTGCCGATGCCGCGTGGGCCGGCCAATATCCAGCCATGGTGCAGGCGGCCGCTTCGCGCCGCGCCGATCAGGGTGCGGGCCTGCCCGTCATGGCCGAGCAGCGGCGTCATGGCAGCAGGTCCTGCAAGGCATGCAGCAGCCTTGCCGTCACGGCTTCGGCTTCGCCAGAGGCATCGACGGTCAGGAAGCGCGCCGGTTCCTGCTGCGCGAACCGATGGAAGGCCGTCGAGACGGCCCGGTGAAAGTCCCTGTCACGCCCACCGATCCTGTCCGCAGCATCCCCATCGCGGGATTGGGCGCGAGCGCTCGCCTCCTCCTCCGCCAGGGTGAGGAAGAGCGTCCGGTCGGGCAGGAAACCGTCGCTGCCGATCCGGTGAAGCGCCAATATGTCCGCGTCGGTCAGCGAACCCATGCCCTGATAGGCCCGGCTGCTGTCCAGGAAGCGGTCGGAAAGCACCCATGCGCCGCGCTCCAGCGCCGGGCGGATCGTCTTTTCGACATGATCGGCACGGGCCGCGGCGAACAGCAGCGCTTCGGCGCGAGGGCTCCAGCGGTCAGCGCCGCCGGTCAGCAGGAGGGCGCGAATGGCCTCCGCCCCTTCGCTGCCGCCGGGTTCGCGGGTTTCCACCACTTCCAGGCCGCGCGCGCGCAGGACCGCGGCAAGCGCGCTCAACTGGGTCGACTTGCCCGCGCCCTCCCCGCCTTCCAGAGAGATGAAGCGCCCCCCTGTCGTCCGGGCGTCTGTCACCCGAAGAACGACTTCAGCCCGTTCCACAGGCGGCCGAAAATGCCGGCTTCGGAGACATCCTCGCCGGCGACCAGCGGCAGGATCTGCGGCGGGGTATCGGGGGTGGAAACGATCAGTTGCGCGATCCTCTGCCCCTTGGCGATGGGCGCCTTGATCGGGCCGGTATAGGCGACCTTGACCGAGATGTTGGACGATGCGGCGCGAGGCAGGGTCACGGCCATGTCCTGCGGCGCCACCAGCGGCACGCTGGTCGCGCTGCCCAGCTGCACTTCGGCGGTCTCGACGGTCTGACCCTTCCTGAACAGCGGCTGCGCCTTCCATGCGCGGAAGCCCCAATCCATGAAGCGCACGGATTCAGCAATCCGCTGATTGAAGCTGGTCAGGCCCGCGACGACCATGACCAGACGACGCCCCTCCTGCTCGGCCGATCCGGTGAAGCCGAAACCCGCTTCCTGGGTATGCCCGGTCTTGAGCCCGTCGGCCCCGGCCACCTTGCCCAATATGGGATTGCGGTTGCCCTGCTCGATGTCCGCGCCGCCCATCGTCTTGCCCCAGGTGAAGCTGCGCGTGGCGTAAAATTTCTTGTAGAGGTTGGGCGTTTCCTCGATCGTCGCTTCGGCCAGCGTCGCCAGGTCGGCGGCGGTGACATAGGTGACGCCTTCGTCCGGCCAGCCATTGCTGGTGCCGAAATTGCTGTTCTTGAGGCCCAGACGCTTCGCCTCCTGATTCATCAGCGCGACGAAGGCCTGCTCGGTCCCGGCGATGCCCTCCGCCAGCACGACGCAGGCATCATTGCCGGAAAGGGTGACGATGCCGTGCAGCAGATTTTCCACCGACACCTGCTCGCCCGGCGACAGGAACATGGTCGAACCGGCCTGCGGGCCATGCCATTGCTGCCAGGTTTCCGGGCGGACGGTGAATTTCTGGTCGAGCTTCAGGTCGCCCTTCTGGATCAGGCGGAAGGCGACATGGGCCGTCATCATCTTCGCCATGGAGGCAGGCGGCATCCGCGTGTCGCCACCCTTGTTATAGAGCACCGCGCCTGACGACAGGTCCTTCATATAGGCGATCGGCGCTTCGCTGCTATAGGGGGGCGCGGCGGCGGTCAGCGGCGTGGAGAGCAACCCGACGAACAGGAGGGCGGCGATGGACTTCTTCATGCAGGATTGCCTTCGGACTGGTGGATTCTTCGAGTGCCTAGCGCATTCATTAGCCATGGCAGGACCAATAGCAAAGCGCTCTATTGCTTCACCGCGTCGGCGAGCAGGCCGACCGACAATGCGTAGAAATTCGAACAATTATAGTCGAGGATCGCCCGGTAGTTGCTGGTGAGCAGATAAGCCGTCTTGCCCGGCCCATCGGGTTCCAGCAGCGTCGCCATCACCCGGTCGGCGGGCCAGCCGCCCCCGCTGGGCACGATCCCCATGCGCCGCCATTCGGCCATGCTGAGCCAGCGGCTGTGGCGGTTGAACACGCGCGGGCAGCGGGCGGGGCTGGTGCGGGCGGCAAGGCCGGAGCGGTCGAGGCCGGCGGGCACGGACACCGCAATGCCCCACGGCTGGCCGCGCCGCCATCCGGCATGGACGAAATAATTGGCGATGGAGGCGAGCGCATCGGCTTCGCTGTTCCAGATGTCGACCCGTCCGTCGCCGTCGCCGTCCTTGCCCAACCGCAAATAGACGCTGGGCAGGAACTGGGGATAACCGGTCGCGCCCGCCCAACTGCCCACCAGGCGGCTGCGCGGCACGCCATTGTCCAGCATCTTGAGCGTCGCCAGCAGTTCCGGTTCGAACAATGTCCGGCGGCGCCCCTCATAGGAAAGGGTCGCGAGTGAGCGGATCAGGTCGAAATCGCCGGTATAGGCGCCGTAATTTGTCTCATGGCCGTAAATGGCGACCATGACCTCCTCCGGCACGCCGGTCTCCGCCTCGATCCGGGCGAGCCGGGCGCGGTTGGCGAGATAGGCGGTGCGGCCCCGGCCGATGCGCGCCGCGTCGACATGCTGGCGGCGATATGGCTCGAAATTGGGAATGGGGGCGTAGGCGCCGCCGCCAGGCTGGTTCTGGTCGAGCTGAACCACGCGGGGATTGGGGGTCAGGCCCGGGAAAACGCTGTCCAGCGTCGTATCCCGGATGCCCATGGTCCGCGCCTTCGGGCGGAGCGATTCCAGATAGGCGCGAAAGGCGACATCCTCCTGCGCGTTGACGCTGTCCGCCGTCAGACCGCCCGCCATGACGGCGGCGAGCCCCAGCAACAGCGACATGATCGACGAACGCATTGAAGAATCTCCTTAAGCCCTTTTGTTGCACAGGGATGGCGTGGCGTGAATCCCCTTAATGGCGCACGGCGCCATTCGGGCGATGAAACCGCCTTCCCGCCATTTTTACGCTTGGCAAGGCCGCCGGGTTCGCTAGAGCGGGTTTCGATCTGACTGAATCGGATCGTTGCGCTGTTTTCCGCGATTTCCCGACCAGCGACCGGTTCGATCGGCTGGAAATCGCTCCCGGAAGCGTGGCGACGGACAGGTGGCCGAGTGGTTTAAGGCAGCGGTCTTGAAAACCGCCGTGGGTTCACGCTCACCGTGGGTTCGAATCCCACCCTGTCCGCCATCCAATTTGATCCCCGTTAAAGCGCGGCGGTTTTCTTCATGCTAGAAGCGGTCGACAATCATCGGAGGTGACGATGTCTGCCGATAGCGATGCGCGCTACATGTTCCGGCGCGCAAGAGAAGAAGCCGCGAAAGCCGATGCTGCCGAAAGGCGCCGCGCTTCGTCGCAGGAGGTTGCGGTCCATCGCGAACTTGCGCTGCGCTACAAGGTCAGGGCGCTTGCCATGTCCTGTCCCGATCAGGTCCTTCATGATGCGATGGAGCGGGAGCCCTGATCGGCTTCATGCTCATTATCCGTGGTCTATCGGCCATCAGGCTGCGGGAACTTTTGTCGTCGCAATGAATTGCAAATAAAAAAGCGCTCCCGGGCAAGGGAAAGCCGGGAGCGCGATTTGTTTGCTGTCGGGCATCCAAATCCTCCCCGGATTAGCAGGTGCAGATGTTCTTGGCAATCTACCCAAAGGTAGAGTGTCGCTTTCCGTAGCGTCAATTCGGTGAGCGGGGGCAGGCTGCCCTGGGGCAAAAAGCCCAATTGAAAATCCGCAGGATATGACGACATTTCTGCGACAGGCAGAATGGCATGACGATGAGCGACACGGACAGGATATCAACGATGCAACCGGCGGCGGAAATGGAAGGTCGCTGGAAGCGGCTTTCTCCAATGGAGACCGGCCCCTTCGGCCGTTGTCCCCGATGCGGCGAGGGACATATCTTCCGCGGCTTCCTTACGGTGCGCGATCATTGCGAGATTTGCGGGCTGAATTATGATTTTGCCGATCCGGCGGACGGGCCGGCCGTATTCGTGCAGCTATTCGCCTGCGTTCCGGGCGTGGTCTTCATCATCATGCTGGAGATTTTGGCGCGGCCGGGCCTTTGGGTGCATCTGGCCGTCGGCGTCCCGGTGCTGATCCTGACGACAGTGCTTCCGTTGCGACCGATCAAGGGTTGGCTGATCGCCGCGCAATATGTGAACAAGGCGCAGGAAGCGGGTACAGCCCAATTATGGGCGAAACTGCATGGGGACGGGGCCGGCGATTAGGCTGTATCGGCATTCAGCCATATCGCGCGATTGCCCCAGCGTTATTCCCTTCGTCCTGCTGAAGCCGGTTCAGCATGCCCATTGTTGAAACGACGGGCTTGTTCCGGAGCGCGCTGCGTCAAATCGGGCGCCGGTCGCGCCGCTCCGGGCTTCCTGTTGTCGCATTCTTCCAAGCAGAAAGCCGCCATTTGCCGCCCGCCATGGGCTGAATGCCCACACAGCCTAGCTGAGCGCGCCGTGGCAATGCTTGTATTTCTGGCCCGAGCCGCAGGGGCATGGCGCATTGCGGCTGATGTCCAGATTGGCGAACTCCCCGCCCTGTCCGCCTACCGGCGGACGCGGCAGGGTGGTCGTGATTCCGCTGATCTGCCCGCCGTCGATGTCGCCGCTATTATCCTCGCCCGAAAAGGGGTCGATATGGGTGGTGATGAAGTCGGGCAGCACCGGCAGGTCGAATTCCGGCAGCGGCTCCTCCATGCGGAACTGGACGCGCGCGATGGAGCCGGTCACATCCTCGCGGATATTGCCCAGCATGCGTTCGAACAGGGCAAAGGCTTCCTGCTTATATTCGTTGATCGGAGTCTTTTGCGCATAAGCGCGCAGATGGACGACCTGGCGGAGCGCGTCGAGGGTCGACAGATGCTCCTTCCAGTGATGGTCGAGGCTCTGGAGCAGGATCGACTTCTCGATCATGTGCCAGTTTTCTGGATCGAGTTCCTTGACCTTGTCGGCCACTGCCTCGTCGGCCAGGGCCCTCAGCCGTTCCTCGATCATTTCCGGATCGACATGGTCCTCAGCCAGCCAGCCGTCGAAATCGGGTTCCAGGTTCAGCACTTCGGCCGTGCGGGCCTTCAGCCGCTCCATGTCCCACTGTTCGGGGTAGGTGCCCGGCGGGCAGGACGCGCCGACCAGATCGTTGACCGTCTCATGCCGCATGTCGGTGACGACATCGTCCACCGTCTCCGCGTCCATGATGTCGCTGCGCTGCTCGTAAATGACCTTGCGCTGGTCGTTCATGACGTCGTCATATTCGACGACCTGCTTGCGGATGTCGTAGTTGCGCGCCTCGACCTTCTTCTGCGCGGTCTCGATCGCCTTGCTGAGCCATTTCGAGGGCGGCAGCGCCTCCCCATCCTCCAGGTTGGAGCGGATCATCTTCGCGAACATCGTGTCTGGGCCGAAGATGCGCATCAGGTCGTCGTCGAGGCTCAGATAAAAGCGCGACAGGCCGGGGTCGCCCTGACGGCCTGAGCGGCCGCGAAGCTGATTGTCGATGCGGCGGCTTTCATGGCGTTCCGTACCCAGCACGAACAGGCCGCCGGCGGCGAGCACTTCCTGCTTCTCCGCCTCGATCTCAGCGTCGATGCGGGCGATGGCGGCTTCGCGTTCCGGGCCTTCCGGCATGTCCCGTAGCTCGTCCTCGACGCGGAATTCCAGGTTGCCGCCCAGCTTGATGTCGGTGCCGCGCCCCGCCATGTTGGTGGCGATGGTGACGGCGCCCTTGCGGCCCGCCTGCGCCACGATATGCGCTTCGCTCTCATGGAAGCGGGCATTGAGGACGGCGTGCTTCACCCCCTCCTGCGTCAGGAATTCGGACAGCATTTCCGACTTTTCGATCGACACGGTGCCGACGAGGACCGGCTGGCCCTGCTCCGCATGGACCTTGATGGTCTTGGCGATGCCGCGGAACTTGTCCTCCAGATTCTTGTAGAAGCTGTCTTCCTCATCGACACGCTGCACCGGCCGGTTGGTCGGGATGGTGACGACGTTCATCTTGTAGATTTCGTAGAATTCGGTCGCTTCGGTCGCGGCCGTGCCCGTCATGCCGCCCAGCTTGGGGTACATGCGGAAATAATTCTGGAAGGTGATGGAGGCGAGCGTCTGGTTCTCCGGCTCGATATTCACGCCTTCCTTGGCTTCCACCGCCTGGTGCAGGCCGTCCGACCAGCGGCGGCCGTCCATCATGCGGCCGGTGAATTCATCGATGATGATGACCTTGCCGTCCTTGACGATGTAATCGATGTCGCGGCGGAACATGACGTTCGCGCGCAGCGCCTGGTTGACGTGATGGACGACGGCGGTGTTCTCGAAATCATAGAGGTTGGCGCCTTGCAGCAGCCCGGCCTCCTCCAGCATGCGCTCGATCTTCTCGGTGCCGTCCTCCGTCAGGGTGACGGTGCGCTGCTTCTCGTCCTTCTCATAGTCGCTGTCGTCCAGCCGCTTCACGATGGCGTCGACGGCGACATAGAGTTCCGACTTGTCGTCGGTGGGGCCGGAGATGATCAGCGGCGTGCGCGCTTCGTCGATCAGGATCGAGTCCACCTCGTCGACGATGGCGAAGTTGAACGGCCGCTGCACCATCGATGCGCGGTCATATTTCATGTTGTCGCGCAGATAGTCGAAGCCGAGTTCGTTGTTCGTCGCATAGGTGATGTCGGCGTTATAGGCCTCGCGCCGCTGGTCTTCCGACAGGTTCGGCACGATGACGCCCGTGGTAAGGCCCAGGAAGCGATAGACCTGCCCCATCCATTCGCAGTCGCGGCTGGCCAGATAGTCGTTCACCGTGACGACGTGGACGCCCTTGCCCTCCAGCGCGTTCAGATAGGTGGCGAGCGTCGCGACCAGCGTCTTGCCCTCACCCGTGCGCATTTCCGCGATCTCGCCGCGATGAAGCACGATGCCGCCCACCATCTGCACGTCATAATGGCGCTGGCCCAGCGTCCGCCTGGCGGCCTCGCGCACCGTGGCGAAAGCTTCGGGCAGCAGGTCGTCCAGCGTCTCGCCCTGCGCCAGCCGTTCCCGGAACCGCAGGGTCTGCGCCGTCAGTTCCTCGTCCGTCATGGCCGAGATGGTGGGTTCGAAAGAGGCGATCTGTTCGACGGTCTTGCCCAGCGACTTCACGTAGCGGTCGTTGGAGGAGCCGAAAATAGACTTGGCGAGTGCGCCGAACATGCAAGTTCCTGACAAAAGGGGACGCGCACGCCTTTGGGGCGATGCACGCGGACATGCGCGGCGATTTAGGGCGCGCACGGGCGTTAGTCAATCAGAGCGGGTATGTCGCGAGGGCGTAATAATGAGCGATCAAGCGGATTTTTCCGTGCCGGACATGGGCGGAAGCAGGATATGGGCGGATCGCGGCGTCCAGTGACGGCGCCGGTGCCGAAGCCTGAGGAATGAGAGCGATTTGACGATGATCCCTAGCCCTGCCCGCGTGGAACCGCGCGGCGCGACCTTGCCTGTGGCGGCGACGGCCGCGGCTTTACTGTGGTTCGGGATCACGGCGCTTGCGACGCCGTTCGATCATGACGAGAGCCAATATATAGCAGGCGCATGGTTCAGCTCGCACCTGCTGATCTATCGCGACTTCCTGTACCTGCAACCGCCGCTTCATGCCTGGCTGTTCGCGCCCCTGGCCCTCGGTTTCCCGGGCAGGATGCTGGTCGCCATGCGGCTTGCCACGGCAGCCTGCGCCCTGATCACGCTGCTGCTGCTCCATTTCGCGCAACGGCGCGCGGGCATATCGCGCGCCAGCGCGGCCCTTGCGACTGCCTTCATCGCCGCGACCGCCGCCTTTCAATTCACCGCGAGCGTGACCCGCAACGACATGCTGCCCACCATGCTGGCCACATTGGCGATGCTTCTTTCGGTGATTGCGCTGCAAGCCGGTGGGCGACGCCATTGGTTCGGAGCGGGGCTGTTCTTCGGGCTGGCCGTCGCCGCCAAGCTCAATTTCATCCCATTGGGGGCGGCGATCGGCGGCTTTGCATTGCTGGCCCGTCCGCGCCATGCCGCCTGGCTGGCCCTTGGCGCGCTGGCGGGGCTTGCGCCCATGCTCGTCGCCTGCGCCCTTGCGCCGGCCGCCTTTTTCTATGGAGTCGTCACCTTTGCGGCAAGCGGCCCCTTTGCCTGGTATGCAGCCAATGGCGCGGGCGACGAACTGTCATGGGGCGAGAAGTTCGGGGATCTCGCCAAATATCTTTGGCGGGGGCCGGCGCTGCTCAGCCTGGCAGCCATCATCGCCCATGGATGGGCAAGTCGCGGCCGGGCCGGTCCGCCCGAAAGGCGCCTTGCCTGTTGGATGATCGGCGGCGGACTGATCGGGGCCGCGCTGCCGACGCCGTCCCAGCTTCAATATGTGATGCCGTTGCTGCCGCCGCTGGGCCTGGCGCTCGGCTTCATGCTGGACGACGCACGGGCCTGGCCCCGTCGCGCCCGTCCGGTCCTGATCGCATCGCTCTGCCTGTCCGCCGTGCCGGGGCTGCTGCCGGCGACCCGCCATGTCATCGCCATGGCGGGTCATGGATCGCCGATATTGGCGGCGAGCGACCATGCGCGCTGGGCCGGCGCGCAGGTGCGCAGGCTGACCGGCGACGACGAGATCGTCACCCTTTCGCCCCAGCAACTGGTCGACAGCGGGCTCAACATCGACCGGCGGTTCGCGCCGGGCCCCTTCGTGTACCGGACGGGATGGACGATGGAGGGCGCGGAAGCCCGGCGCATCCATGCCATGATACCGGCGACCCTGGCCGATCTGGACCGCGATCCGCCCGAGGCGATCCTGGTCGGATATGAAATGGGGACTCGCAAACTGCCGCTGCGGCCCGACGACAGCCTGATCGCCTATGCGAAGCGGCGCGCCTACCGGATGCTGGCCATGCCGGACGGCGTCGGAAAGCTCTATATCCGCCCATCTCGCCGTTGACGGGCGGGCATATTGCGCTAAGCGACGGGCATGACTGAACGCTCCCCCCTCGCCCCCGCCGCTTTCCCCGACCTTCCGCCCGTTGCAGGCGTCACGGCTCGCGTATCGCGCGCGCGATACAAGAATTGGGATCGCTGCGACCTCACCTATGTGGAACTGAGCGAAGGCACGGCGGTCGCGGGCGTCACGACGCAGAGCAAATGCCCTTCCCCGGAAGTCGAATGGTGCCGGGACGCCATTCCGCTCGGTTCCGCACGGGCTCTGGTGGTGAATGCCGGCAATGCCAATGCCTTCACCGGGCACCGGGGCCGCGCGGCGGTGGAGGCGATTGCCGCCAAGGTCGCGAACCATCTGGACTGCCAGCCGTCGGACGTCTTCATCTCCTCCACAGGGGTGATCGGCGTTCCGCTGCCGGTGGACAAGGCAGAGGCGGGGCTGGAAGCCGCCTTTGCCGCCGCGCCCTGCGGCTGGGAGGATGCGGCGACCACCATCGGCACGACCGACACCTATGCCAAGGGCGCCCGCGCCTCCGCCATGATCGGCGGCACGCGGGTCGAGCTTGTCGGGATCATCAAGGGGTCCGGCATGATCGCGCCGGACATGGCGACGATGCTGGGCTATATCTTCACCGACGCGGCCATCGATCCCAAGCTGTTGCAGCAGATGCTGTCCGCCGCCAACCGGACGAGCTTTTCCTGCATCACCGTCGACAGCGACACCTCCACCAGCGATACGGTGCTGGCCTTCGCCACCGGCAAGGCGGGCAATGCGCCGCTCGCCTCCATGGAGGATGCCGGGGCGGACGCCTTCGCGGCGGCCTTGGACGATCTCTGCCGCCAGCTTGCGCATCTGGTGGTGCGCGACGGGGAAGGCGCGACGAAATTCGTCGAGATCGCCGTCGAGGGCGCGGAAAGCGACGCCAGCGCGCATCGCATCGCCCTTTCCATCGCCAACTCGCCGCTGGTGAAGACCGCCATTGCGGGCGAGGACGCCAATTGGGGCCGCGTGGTCATGGCGATCGGCAAGGCGGGAGAGCCTGCGGATCGCGACAGGCTTTCCATCCGTTTCGGCGCGACCCAGGTGGCGTCGGGCGGTCTGGCGGTCGAGGGCTATGACGAGGCGCCGGTGGCCGCGCATCTCAAGGGGCAGGACATAGCGATCGGCGTCGATCTGGGGCTGGGCGACGGCCGGGCGACGGTTTGGACCTGCGACCTGACCCATGGCTATATTTCGATCAACGCGGATTATCGCAGTTGAGAAAAGGACGGCCCTGATGCCGACGGAATTGCATGAACCGGTCGTAGCGCTGATGCGCCAGGTGGGGCGGGACGTTGTCATGCCGCGCTACCGCAACCTCGCCAGTCATGAGATCAGCGAGAAGGCGGCCGACGATTTCGTCACCATCGCGGACAGGGAAAGCGAAATCCGGCTGGCGGAAGGATTGGCGGCGATCCTGCCGGAAGCCGGCATCATCGGGGAGGAAGCCTGCGCCGCCGACCCCGCCATATTGGACCGTGCCGGCGAAGGGCTGAACTGGATCATCGACCCGATCGACGGGACCGGGAATTTCGCCGCCGGAAGGCCGCCCTTCGGCATCATGGTCGCGCTGGCGGACGCAGGAACGATCCTGGCCGGGTGGATATTGGACCCACTGACCGGACGCCTGTGCCACGCCATATTGGGCGCCGGCAGCCATATCGACGGGGAGCAGGTCTATGCGCGGGAGAGCGGCGAACCGCTGCCGATCGCGGCGCTTGCCGTCTATTTCATGACGGAGGAGGAGCGCGCCGACGTCAGACGCCGGTCGGAGGCCATTTTCCGGCTGGTGGATATTCCCCGCTGCGCCGCCGAGCAATATCCGCGCCTGGTGCTGGGACAGAATGACCTGTCGGTCTTTGCCCGCACCCTGCCCTGGGATCATGCGGCGGGAACGCTGTTCGTGAACGAAGCGGGCGGCCTGTGCCAGCGGCTGGACGGATCGCCTTATGTCGTGGGCGATTTGCGGCGCGGGCTGCTGGGGGCTTCATCCCCGCGCCTCTGGGATCTGGCGGCGGACCGGTTGTTCCGCTGAAGAAGGGAAGGATGGGCATGCTGACGATCTGGGGACGCCTGAACTCGCATAATGTGAAGAAGGTCGCCTGGTTCGCCGGTGAAATCGGCCTGCCCTATGTCCGGCACGATGTCGGCGGCCAGTTCGGGATGAGCGACGCCTATGTCGCGATGAACCCCAACCGGCTGGTCCCGACGATCCAGGACGGCGACATGGTGCTGTGGGAATCCAATGCGATCCTGCGCTATCTGGCGGCACGCCATGCCCCGGAAGGCATGTGGCCCACCGATCCGGCGATACGGGCCCAGGGCGACAAATGGATGGACTGGCAGTTCAGCTTTGCCGATGCGCAGCGAGGCGCCTTCCTGAACCTCGTCCGCAGGAAAGTGGAAGATCGCGACATGGAGGCAGTGGCTGAGTCGGCGCGGCAATCGGGAGAGGCGATGCTGATCCTCGACCGCGCCCTGGCTGGGCAGCGCTGGCTGTCGGGCGAAAGCTTCGGCGTCGCGGACGTGCCGATGGGCGTCTATGCGCACAGCTTCTTCACGCTGGACATGGAACGGCCGGACGTGCCCCATGTGCGGGACTGGTATGACAGGCTGCGCGAAAGACCCGCCTATGCCGGGACGGTCATGATCCCGCTGACTTGAGGCAAAATGCCCCTGCCTTTGCAGGGGCACCTTGCGGGAAGGCTATCAAAGAACGCTTTCGATCCAGCCCTTGAGCGCGCTCTTGGGCGCGGCGCCGACCTTGGTGGCGGCGGCTTCACCATTTTTGAAGAGGATCATCGTCGGAATGCCGCGCACGCCATAGCGGCCGGGCGCATCGGGATTCTCATCGATATTGATCTTCGCGATGGTGACCTTGTCAGCCAGCTCGTCCGAAATCTCTTCCAGCGCGGGGCCGATCATCTTGCACGGACCGCACCATTCCGCCCAGAAATCGACGAGCACGGGCTTGTCCGCGTTGATGACGTCCTGCTGGAAGCTGAGGTCGGTGACTGCCTTGGTAGCCATTTTGGGTATCTCCTTCGGTTGCCGGATATTTAGGATGGCGACGCATCCGCCTCAACGGTCGGAAGCGGCAAATTCTCCTGCGCGGGCGGAAAGCCGGGCTTGTGCCGCTCCAACAGTTCCGGCGGCAGGGTGATCAGCCTCGGCGCGGATGTGTAGAGCAGGCCGGCCTCTATCCTGCGGCCCGGAAAGATCACCTGGAGCGCGGCTGCATAGGCGGCCATCTGCCGCACATGGGCCAATGGCACCTCCTCCACCACCAGCGGCGATATGCGGCCGGTCTTGAAATCAACCAGTTGCACCACATCGTCACCGATGCGCAGCCGGTCGACCGTGCCGGCGATCACCGCCTCGCCCACCACGGCGGCGATGGGCGCTTCGGCCAGCGCATCGGGGCCGAACAGCGGGGCAAATCGCGGGTCTTCGATCACTCGCAATGCCTGTTCCATGACGTCATGCCGCCGCGCCGGATCGCCAAGGCCCTGTTGCGCCAGCCAGTTGTCGGCGCGGGAGCGGCGGGCATCCGGCGGCACATCGGCCAGCCTTTCGAACAGCCGGTGCAGCCAGCGCCCGCGTTCGGCCGCGTCCCGCATCGCGGGGGTCGGCGGCGGATAGGGCACATCGTCCTCCACCGCAGCGGAGGGCGCCAGAGGACGCGGAGGGCGCGCCTCGGCAGGGGCGCGGCGGCGGAGCCAATCCGGTTCGTCATGCGCCGTCCGGTTTTCCGCAACAGCCGTCTCCAGGGGTCTGGCGGGCAGGATTTCGCTTCCGCGCCAGCTCCGCCGCGCGCCCCAGAGCGGATCGGCCTCCCATTCCGCGTCCAGCGAAATGAGCGCCGCTTCAACGGCGGCATACCAGCTTTCGGGCTTGACCTCGCCCCTGGCGCGGGGACCGAGCGAGCCGGCGACGACCAGCCTTTCCTCCGCCCGGGTGAGGGCGACATAGAGCAGGCGCCAATGTTCGGCGCGCTCGACGGCGCTGGCCTCCTCGGCCACCTGGCCGATTGCCCCCTGCCTCTCCCCCTTGCGCGGCGCGATGATCGGCAAGCCGTTCCACTCCAGCGAATCGGCGCGATTGCCTGCGTCCGGATCGAGGCATGCGTCGGCCAGGATGACGATGGGCGCCTGCAGTCCCTTCGCCCCGTGCACCGTCAGCAGGCGGAGCGAGTCGCCCTGCGCGGCGGCATCGCGCACGATCTCCACCTCGCCCCTGTCGAACCAGTCGATGAAGCGCTGGAGCGAGGGATGATCGTCATTCTCGAAGGCGAGCGCGGCGTTCAGCAATTCCTCTATCGGATCGGCCGCTTCCGACCCCAGACGCTCGATCAGGCGGCGGCGGCCATCCATCGGGCCGGACAATATCGCCTCCAGATAACGATAGGGGGTGGTGAAGTCCGCCTGCGCCAGCAACTGCCGCAAGGGGTGCAGCAGTGCGTCGTCCAACGTCGCTGTCAGATGCTGCCACAACCCCAAGCGGCGGCCGATGAGGCGGGTCATCAGTTCATCCTGCGTCCAGCCGATCAGCGGCGACACCAGCAGCGCTGCCAGGTTCAGGTCATCCTCCGGCTGCACGGCGAAACGCAGTGCCGCGAGCAGGTCGCGCACGGCGAGCGGCGCGTTCAGGCGCAGGCGGTCGATGCCCGCCACAGCCACCTTCTCCTCATAGAGGCGCGCGACGATCAGCCGCGCCAGTTCGGACCGGCGGCGGACCAGGATCATGATGTCGCCCGCCGTCACGGGGCGGCCCCGGCTCTCCAGCATCAGCCCGTCATCGATCCACTGCCTGATCTGGCGCGCGATGCTCTGGGCCAGCACCCGCTCCTGATCGGCGGCCCAATCCTCCTCCCCCTCCGCATCGTCGGACAGGCCGGCGATGACGGGTTTCCAGAGCAGCACTTCTCCCGGAAAGCGGTTGGCGCTGATGTGCCGGACTTCGCCCGGCTCCAGGCCGAAGCGTTCGGCACGCAGGGTCGCTATGGTGCGGTCGACCACATCCAGCACGGCCGGCGTCGAGCGGAAGCTGTGCTGAAGCGAGAGGTCGTGGAATATATGGCTTGCGTCCTCCGCATGGCGTTGGAAGACGATCTGCGCGGCGCGGAAGGCTTCGGGGCTCGTCCCCTGAAATCCGAAGATCGCCTGCTTGAAGTCGCCCACCGTGAAGATGGTGCGCACCCTGTCGCCCTTGGCGCCCTCGCCCGCGAAGAACTCCGCCGCCAGCGCGCCGACGATCTGCCATTGGCTGACATTGGTATCCTGCGCCTCGTCCACCAATATATGGTCGATTTGCTGGTCGAGCTTGTAGCGAATCCAGTCGGCAATGCCCGGCTGGGACAGAAGTTGCGCCGTATTGGCGATCAGGTCGTCGAAATCCACGGCTCCTGCAAGGCGCTTGGCTTCCGCATAGGCCCGCGCATAGACGCGGCCGGCATGCAAAGCCCTGGCGAGCAGGGCGGCATAGGCTGCGCGGGTCCGAAGGCCCAGCAGCCCGGAACAGCATTCGTGCATCCGCGCAATCGCATCGCCATAGCCGTCCACCGAAGGCGCCCAGCCCCGGGCGGTCGAGATCGGCTCGCCGTCCGCCTTTGCCCAGACCGCGTGGAGATCGGCCAGCGCAGCGGCCCGCCCCGCTGGATCGAGAGCCCGCCAGCGCGCGATCCTGTCGCAGCGTTCCAGCGCCCGTCCAGTGCCCCAGTCCGCATTGGCCTGCGCGATCCAGATGAGCGTGCGCATATCGAACAGCTCGTCCGCGCATCGTTCGGCAATATGCGCGTCGATGTCGCCTTCTGGCAGGTCCAGTTCCCGCAGCAGCCAGGGCGCGATGTCCTCCGGCAAGGCGTCCAGCGCGTCCAGCCGGGCCGCGCAGCGCAGCAGGAAATTCTCGGCCCCGCCCTCCCCCAGGCGCAGGCTCAGCGCCTGCAACGCCTCCATCAGGGCCTCGTCCCCCTGCTCCTGCGCGACCACCACCATGTCGGCCAGCGTCTGCCGCGCCAGCGTCGCCTGCTCGCGCTGGTCGAGCGGACGGAAACCGGGGGGCAGGCCGGCCTCCAAAGGGAAGGCCGTCAGCAACTGCTGGCAGAAGCCGTGGATCGTCTGGATGCGCAGCCCGCCGCCGGTTGATTCCAGCACCTCGGCAAAAAGGCGGCGGGCGCGGTCGCGGGCTTCCGGTCCGGACTCCTCGCCCAGCGCATCCAGATCGTGGAAAAGGTCGGCCTCGTCCATCAGCACCCAGGCGGCGAGTCGATCGTGCACGCGATCCGCCATTTCCGCCGCACCCGCCTTGGTGAAGGTGAGGCAGAGGATATTTTCCGGCCGCACCCCCTGAAGCAGCAGGCGGAAGACGCGGGCGGTCAGCACATGGGTCTTGCCCGTGCCCGCCGATGCGGACAGCCACACATGCGCATCGGGCGCGGCGGCCTGCGCCTGCGCGCCCGCCAGCGGTTGCAGAGCGTTGTGCTTTCTAGCCATCGTCCCGGCCATACCATTCCTCCAGCCGCATGAGCTGGTCATAATCGCCATAATTGGCGACTTCCGGGTTCACCTGCGCATCGAAGGGCGCCGATCCGTTGAGCCAGGCGGCGGCGATTTCCTCGAACTGCGCATGAACCTGGGAGGTGAAGTCGGCGGTGACGATCTTATCCCGCTTGCCCAGCGGGTCGACGGGGCTTTCGCGATAGCCGAATGCGTCGCCCTTCTTCGCGAGCGACCAATATTCGAAACTGCCCGCCACGGGTGCGGAATCGGTGCCGGGGAAGCCGCCATGCTCCGCGATCAGGCCCAGCAGGCCGAGTTGCAGCGCATAGCCCGCCTTCACCTGCCGCGCGCTGGGCGGCTTGCCGGTCTTGTAGTCGACTATGCCCAGCCTCCCGTCCGGCAGCAGGTCGATGCGGTCGGCCTTCCCGGTCAGCGTCACCCCGGCAATCTCCGCCCGGCCTTCCGTTTCCACCGAAAGGATCTTCCGCCCGGCGGCAAGATCGCTCGCCACCTCCGCCGCGATCCATCGTATCGCTTCGATAAGGCGCGGTTGCCAGAGCGCCTTGAGCAAGGGATGGACGTCCGGCCGGTCGAACATCGCCCGCGCACGCGCTTCCAGATCGGCCAGATCGCCGTCGCCCTCCTCCGCCCATCGCTGGAGGATCTCATGCACGGCCGTGCCGCGCCAGGCGGGTCCGGCATCGGCGTCCACCGGCTCGAGCCGCGCCAGTCGCAGGATGCGCTTGGCATAGAAGGCGTAGGGATCGGCCTTCAGCCGGTCGACGTCAGTGACCGGAATGACCTTCGGACGCACTGACGAAGGCGGCGCCGGCGCGGGGCGTCGGGCGGGCCTGTGCTCCTCCGCATGGTCGATCGCCTGCGCCAGAGCGGCATAGCGGTCGGCGCTCTTCCATTGCGGCCCCGCCATAGCCTTCAGCCGCAGCCAGAAGCGGGAGGCGACCGCCGGACCGCCAGCCCCGCGCCGGGCGCGCGTGATCAGCACCTGCGGCGCGCCAAGGGCGCTGGCGAAATCATGGGCGGCAAGGCCGATGCGGCTTTCCAGGCCGGGCAGCCCGATCTCCCGCCGGATGCGCGGGGCGAGCCATGGATCGGGCGCGGGCAGGCCCGGCCATGTGCCCTCGTTGAGGCCGCCCAATATCATGAGGTCGGTCTGCACCAGCCGGGCTTCGATCAGGCCGAGAATGCTGATCCGGGGGTGGCCGCCCTGCGGCGGGCGAACCGAAAGGCCGCCCAGAAGATGGTCGAACAGGGCAGGCAGCGCGCGTATGTCGGCCTGACGCGGCCCTTCGCTCGCCGCCTCCTCCATCTCCGCGAAAAGGTCTGCGGCGGCATGACCCTGATGCCCGGCCCAGACCGCATCATGGGAGAGACGGCCGGCATGTTCCCGGATGGCCGCCAACTGCCCGGCAAGGTCCGGCGCAGCCATGAAGGCCTGCTCCAGCGGTTCCAGCAGCGCGCGGGCTTCGCCCCACCACTGCCGCGTGCGGGCGCGCAAGGCGCTTTGCCGGTCTTCGCCCTCCCGTTCGGCCAGCAACAGGTCGATCCCATGGATGCCCGCCCGCGGCCTTGGTCCGCGCAGCAACAGGTCGAGCCCGCGCACGCCCTCCAGCCAGGCAAGCCGCCCTTCCCCCCGCATGACGAGCGGATGCTTGAGCAGGGTCAGCAGCGCGACGGGGGCAAAGCGCTCCGCCAGCGCCTCGGCCATGGCGATCAGCAGCGTTCCGGGCGGCAGGCGCGACAGCGGCTGACCCGCCGAATCGTCCGCCTCCATGCCCCAGCGGCGCAGGTGCGCGGACACGCGGGTCGCCAATTGCCGGTCAGGCGTCACCAGCGCGGCGGTGCGGCCCGGCGTCTCGACCGCTTCGCGCAGGGCGATGGCGATCGCCTGCGCCTCTTCGCCCGGCGTCGCGACTTCCAGCGCCTCCACCCCGGCGAGCGAACGGTCTGCGGTCCTGAGGTCGCGCCAGCGGCTCGTCAGGCGCGGCGGCAGCATGGCGTTGGAGATGTTGCGCCCCCGGACGGCGCGGGCGTCATGCTCGCTGCCCCAGCGCCAGAGCGCCACATCGTCGCGCGTGACGCTCATCCGGTCGAGCAGGCGTTTCAGGGCATATTGGGGATGGGTCTCATGCCCCGCAGGTGCGCGGCCGGTCAGAGGGTCGGCATCGAAGGGGCCGATGGCATCCCAGGCATCGCCGTCCATCTCCTGATCCAGACCGGCAAAGACCACCGCCCCCTGCGGCAGCATCGCGATCCGCCGGAGCAGCATGGCCACTGCCGGCGCCGTGGTGGACATGCCCGCCGCGATGACGAAACCCTCCGGCGGCGCCTTGGTCCAGCGCGCCGTCATGCGGTCCAGCAGGCGATTGCGGCGGTCCGCGAGGTCGATGCACCCCAGCCGCGCCAGCTCCTGCGGCCATTGCGCCAGCAACAGGCCGAACAGCCTTAGCGAGGTCTGCCAATGCTGCGACAGATCGTCCGACAGGCTGAGTTCCGCCAGCGCGCGCATGGGAACGCGCTCCACCTGCATCTGGTCGAGGACCGCGCCCAGCGCCTGGGCGAGCTTCAACGCCTGGCCCGCATCGACGGGGTGCGCCGATGCCTGTTGCACCATGCGCGCCAGGATCATCTGGCGGCGCATCGGCGCGATGGCGGGCGCTATGGGGTCATCCTCCCCCAACGGATCGAGCGCGCCGCCCACCTGTTCGCCCAGATCGGGATCGCCCAGCGCGACGAGGCGCGGCAACAGCAGGCCACCGCCCGACTTGCGGACGAAGGCATCGCTGACCGACCGGATGGCGCGGTTGTTGGGCAGCAGGATCATGCCCTGCGCCAGCCGCATCGGATCATCGCCATGCCGGGCGAGGATGCCCGTTACCAGCGCGTCGGAAAAGGCGCGGTGCGCGGGTATGTTGAACAGCGCCGGGCGGGTGCGTTCACCCATGGGCCAACATCGACTCCACGACCGGAATGGCCTGCGGCGTGCCGACATCGAACCAAAGCCCCTGATGCGAGACGCCGTAGAGACGACCCGTTTCTATCGCCCGGTTCCAGAAGACATTGGTGGAAAAGACATCCGACGGCGGATCGACCAGCAGCGCGGGCGACATGATCTGGACGCCGGTGAAGACGAACGGCGCGACATGGGCGGTCTTGCGCCGTGTCAGCCGTCCGTTCGCGTCCATGTGAAAATCGCCCGGCCCCCGGTGGCAATGGGCGCGTGCGAGCGGCACCAGCAGCAGCAGCGCGTCCATCCGGTCCGGGTTCCAGATCCTGCGCATCATCCCCAGCGTTTCCTGCGGGCCATCGATCCACAGATTGTCGCTATTGGCGCAGAAGAAGGGCGCGTCGCCCAACTGCTCCCTGGCGTGGATCAGCCCGCCGCCCGTTTCCAGCAGCTTCCTGCGTTCGTCCGAAATCGCGATCTGCATGCCTTCATTATGCGCGGCCAGATGCGCCTCGACCGTATCCGCCAGATAGTGGACATTGACGACCACCTTCCGGATGCCGCCAGCCGCCAGCCGGTCCAGCGCATGGTCCATCAGCGGCTTGCCGGCCACCTTGACCAGCGGCTTGGGGCGGGTGGCCGTCAACGGCCGCATGCGCTTGCCCAGTCCAGCCGCCATCAGCATCGCGGTGTCGATCATGCCGGGGCGTAATCCTCTAGCGCGTGGTGCCGCTTCCCGGCAGGGATATTGGCCGCGAACCATGCCGCCACGGGCCCCAGCGCCGGGTGGGCGAGGTCGCGTTCCAGCAAGTCCCACATGCGGGGCAGATAGGAGAGGTAACGCGGCTTTCCGTCGCGCTTCCACAGGCGGGTGAAGATGCCGATGATCTTCGCGTTGCGCTGCGCGCCCAGCACGGCATAGGCGGCGTCGAAGTCAGCCGGGGGATGGGCGATGGCGCGATAATGGTCGAGCATCGCCGCCTCCAGCGCGGGCGGCACGTCCCGGCGCGCATCCTGCAGCAGCGAGACGAGGTCATAGGCCGGATGCCCCGCCAGCGCATCCTGGAAGTCGAGCAGGCCCAGGCCATGCGACGCCGCCCGGTCGATCAGCATGATATTTTCCGCATGATAATCGCGCAGCACCGTGACGACCGGGCTGGACGACCGCTCGACCATCGGCAGCACGGCGTCCCATGCCGCGACATAGCCCGCCTCATCCACCGGCAGGCCAATGGCGGGACAATACCATTCGGTCAGCAATCCCGCTTCCCGCTGATAGACGGCGCGGTCATAGGGCGGCACGTCGGCCGCCGGCAGGCGATGCAGCGCCGCCAGCAGGTCCACGGCGCGGCGATAGACATCCCGTTCGGCTTCGGGCTGCTCCTCGACATGCTCCTTGACGCGCAGATCGCCGAAATCCTCGATCAGGACCAGCCCTTCCTCCAGGTCGCGCGCCAATATCCGGGGCGCGGCAAAGCCATTCTCCGTCAGATGCTCAGCAATGGCGATAAAGGGCCTCGGGTCCTCATGCGGCGGGGGCGCGTCCATCAGCACGGCGCGGCGAGGCCCGTCGATCACCCGGAAATAACGCCGGAAGGATGCATCGCCGGCGAGCGGCACGATGGCGGCCTGCCCCCACCCCGCCTGCGCGAGAAAGGCGGGAGCGGCGGCGGGCGGGATCATATCTGTGACCATCGCTCCGTCCAAGCGTCCGGCACGTCCGCTGTCAAGCGCCGAGCGCCGTCGGGTTCCATCGCGATGTGGAAGCGCAGGGCATCGGGCCATGCGCCCTCGCCCATCCGGTCGGGCCATTCGACGATCAGCAGGCTGTCCGTCAGATAGTCGTCGAGCGCCAGTTCCCCAGCCTCTTCAGGCCCGTCGAGCCGGTAGAGATCGACATGGGCGACGGGCAGCTTCACATCGGGAATGTCATAGGGCTGGACGATGGCGAAGCTGGGGCTTGGCGCTTCCTCCTCAAGCCCCAGTCCTTCCAATATCCCACGGGCAAGCGTCGTCTTGCCCGCGCCCAGCCCGCCTTCCAGCGCAATGACGTCGCCGATGCGGGCCAGCGCGGCCAGCCGATGCCCGAATGCCAGCATGTCTGCCTCCCCGGCCAGCACGATCTCATCCTCAGCCACGGGGCAGCTCGATCACGACCATGGTCCCCTGCCCCGGCTCCGACACCAGTTCCAGCGTCCCGCCATGCGCCTGCGCCAATTGTCTGGCGAGTGGCAGGCCGATGCCTGCCTTGCTGCCGTTGCGCGCCTGCTCGGTCCGGGAAGACGCGTCGAAGATCGTCGCCTGTCGCCTGGCGCTGATGCCCGGGCCATTGTCCGATACGACGAGGCGGGCGAAGTCGCTCGTCCCATCGCCGTGCAGCAGCACCCGGCCGCCCCGGTTGCAATAGCGCACGGCATTTTCCAGCAGATGATCCAGCGCCTGACCGATCCGCCGCTTGTCGCCCTGCACCGTGCCAAGGCTCGATTGGAGCGACATGGCAAGGTCGATCCCCTTGCCCGTCGCGTCCGCCTTGATCCGCGCCACGGCGTCCCGCGCTTCCGCCGCCAGATCGACATCTGCCTTTTCGATGGGCAGCATCCCCGCCTCGCCCTGCGTCAGGTCCAGCACATTGTCGATCAGCATGGAAAGGCGGTTGGTGCTTTGCAGGATGCCGTCGACATATTCCCGGGCGGAAGTGCTCAGTTCGCCCGCATAGCCCGCGCTCATCATCTCCGCGAAACCGGCGATGGTGGTGAGCGGCGTGCGCAGTTCGTAGCTCATATTGGTGACGAAGGCGGTCTTCACCTTGTCGGCCTGCTCCAGCGCGTCGTTGCGGTCGCGCAGCACCTGTTCCACGCGGCGGCTGTCAGTGACGTCGAGCATGGTGAACAGCGCATTGCCGTCGGGCAGCGGGATCGCCGCGAATTCGAAGATGCGTCCGTCCGCAAAGCCGACATGGCCGACGCGCTGCTTGCGCTCCACCGTGGCGGCGCGCACCAGTTCGCGGACGAGGTTCGCCTGCTGCGGCTTGGCGAGGCGCGACTGGACGGCGCGCATCAGTTCGTCGATCCGGGGATGCCTGGCCAGCAAATCCTCCGGCACGTCCCAGATCGACCGGAAACGGCTGTTCCAAAGGTGCAGGCGTCCGTCCGAGGAAAAGACGCCGATCGATTCGAACAGATTGTCGAAGGTCGCGGTACGGACGCGGAGCAGGGTGTCGCGGGCGCTGGACAACTGGACCTGCTCCGTCCGGTCCTCGAAGATCAGCAGCAACCCGCCGTCGGGCAGCGGCTGCGCATAGACGCGCAAATGGGTGCCGTCGGCCAGCAGCCAATTTTCCTCCCGCGGGTCGGGCGAGAGGAACCAGTCGCGCCGTTCCGCGCGCCACGCCGGAAAATCCCTGTTCTCGGGCAATCTGCGTGCTTCACGCATCTGGTCCAGAACCCGCTCGAACGGCGGATTGTCGGCCAGCCGCTCCTGATCCAGCCCGAACAGGCTCATGAAGGGCTGGTTCCAGAAGCGCAGCGCCCGGTCCGACCCGAAACGCGCCACGCCGGCGGACAGGCGATCCAGCAGGTCGCGCTGCGCCGCCTCCAGCCGCCGATGTTCGACGCGCGCCTGTTCCAGCTCATTCTGGTCCATGGCGAAACCGGCGACGCCTGCCCCGCCGAGGGGAACATCGACCACGCGCATGGTCCGCCTCTCGCCGTCGATGGTCGCGGGAACCATGCGCTCCACCGGCGCGCCGTCGGCAAGGGTCTGCGCGGCGGCCGCCTGCGGCGTCAATCCGCCGACCGTCTCGACCAGTTCGGTGCCGTTGGCGATGACCTCTCGAGCGTTCTCTCCGTCCACAGCACGGACATAGGCCGTGTTGACCAGGCTGAGCCGCATGTCCGCCGTGCGGTGCCACATGGGAAAGGGCGCCGCTTCCACCAGGCATGCCAGCGCTTCCAGCGCTTCCCGAAGCTGTTCCACCCTGCCCTTCAGGGTCTGGATTTCCGACTGGCTGTCGGTCGCGTCGAATATCCAGAGGACAACGCCGCCGCTTTCGGCCAGCACCGGCCCTGCGGGCGCGCCGCGAACCAGCAGCAGGCGAGACGAATCGACGCCCCGCACCGGCAGCGCGAAGCTGCGCCCCGCGCGCTGGGCCGCCTCGATCTCCCGAGCCAGCGCGGCGGCATCATCGGGTTCCAGGCCGCCGTCGGGCGCGGTCAGTTCGGACACGAAAGTCGGCACCCGATCCTTGCCCAGCCATTTGGCGAGGCGGTCTGCCGCCTCCAGCCGCCCGTCGGGATGAATGACGATGGGCGCGGCCGGCGCGGAGGCGAGCAGGACCGACAGCCGGTCGAGCTTTCCCTGCGCCTGCATGCCTTCGCGGCGCCGGCGCTGGCCGCTCGACAGCGCCCAGACCGCCGCACCGAGCCAGAGGGCCAGGACGACGCCCAGTATCACGGCAGCAAGAGGGGTCAACGCCATTAAACCTGCTTCGCCCTCATCGCCGAATGTCTGCCCCCGTCCTTGGTTCTGAGGGGACTAACCCAAGTCAGATGCAGGGTGAAGCACCGAGATGGAAAGAATCATGCTTTGCGGTGAAATCATTGTCGGGGAACATCGCGGAAGGGATCGCGGCGGTGTCGGAAGATCGCCCACATGGGTGAGCAGGCGCCAACAAGGCGCTTTACACCAAAAAAAAGGCCGATCCCGAAGGACCGGCCTGAAAGTTTTAGGAGAGGATGCCTGAAAGGCCCCTCCTATGTGCAGTGCAGCACGTCATTTTGCAAGTGCGAAAAACATGCCCATCGTTGCAATGATTGCAATCCCTTGGGCATTTTCGCGCTGCATCGCCGGGCTCAGCGCGTCAGCTTCTTGTAGGCAAGCCGCGTCGGACGATCCGCCGCATCGCCCAGACGGCGCCGCTTGTCCTCCTCATACATTTCGAAATTGCCCTCGAACCATTCGACATGACTGTCGCCTTCGAACGCCAGAATGTGAGTCGCCAGACGGTCGAGGAAGAAGCGGTCGTGGCTGATGACCACCGCGCATCCCGCGAAATTCTCGATCGCCTCTTCCAGCGCCGCCAACGTTTCGACGTCGAGGTCGTTGGTCGGTTCGTCGAGCAGCAGCACGTTGCCGCCCTTCTTCAGCATCTTGGCGATGTGCACGCGGTTGCGCTCACCGCCGGACAGCTTGCCGACATTTTTCTGCTGGTCCTGCCCCTTGAAGTTGAAGGCGCCCACATAGGCGCGCGTCGACATGTCGTGGCCGTTGACCTTCACATAATCGAGGCCGTCGGAAACCTCTTCCCACACATTCTTCGACGGGTCGAGATGGTCGCGGCTCTGGTCGACATAGCCGAGGCGGACCGTCGAACCGATGTCGATCTCACCCGAATCAGGCTGCTCCTGCCCGGTGATGATCTTGAAAAGGGTCGACTTGCCCGCGCCGTTCGGCCCGATCACGCCGACGATGCCGCCCGGCGGCAGCATGAATGAGAGATTCTCGAACAGCAGCTTGTCGCCATAGGCCTTTGAGATATTCTTCGCCTCGATCACCTTGCCGCCCAGACGCTCGGGCACCTGGATGACGATCTGCGCCTTGCCGGGGGTACGGTTCTCCTGGCTGGCGACCAGTTCCTCGAACTTCTTGATGCGCGCCTTGGACTTGGTCTGGCGGCCCTTCGTGCCGGCCCTGATCCATTCCAGCTCGTCGTTGATCGCCTTCTGACGCCCGGTCGCCTCGCGGTCTTCCTGCTCCAGACGCTTGGACTTCTTCTCCAGATAGGTGGAGTAGTTGCCCTCGTAGGGGAAATATTTCCCGCGATCGAGTTCGAGAATCCAGCCCACCACATTGTCGAGGAAGTAGCGGTCGTGGGTGATCATCAGCACCGCGCCCGCATATTCCTTCAGGTGGTTTTCCAGCCATTCGACGCTCTCGGCATCCAGATGGTTGGTCGGTTCGTCTAGCAGCAGGATGTCCGGCTTCTGGATCAGCAGGCGGGTGAGCGCGATGCGGCGCTTCTCACCGCCCGACAGGCTGTCGACCGGCCAGTCCGAAGGCGGGCAGCGCAGCGCTTCCATCGCGATCTCAAGCTGGTTGTCGAGCGTCCAGCCGTCCACGGCGTCAATCTGCTCCTGCAACGTGCCCATTTCCTCCATCAGCGCGTCGAAATCGACGTCCTCCGGCGGATCGGCCATGATCATGCTGATCTCGTTGAAGCGGTCCAGCTTGTCCGCGATCTCCCGCGCGCCGTCCTTGACGTTTTCCAAGACCGTCTTGTTCGGGTCGAGCTGAGGCTCCTGCGGCAGGTAGCCGACCGAGATATTCTCGCCCGGCCATGCCTCGCCGCTGAAATCCGTGTCGATGCCGGCCATGATCTTCATCAGGGTCGACTTGCCCGCGCCGTTGGGGCCGACGATGCCGATCTTCGCGCCGCGATAGAATTGCAGGTTGATCTGGTTGAGCACCGGCTTGGCGGCGCCGGGAAAGCTCTTGGTCATGCTCTTCATGACGAAGGCGTATTGGGAGGAGGCGGACATGGCTTGAAGCAGCTCCGAAAGGACAATCGTTGGAAATTGGCGCCGGGTTAGCGGAGGCGGAACGCGTTGGCAAATGGGGGATGTCCCGCTAAGCCTTGATCCATGCAGAAAATCCGATCGGGCACGCTTGCCGCCCTTTTCCTCGGCAGCATATCCACCCCTGTCCTTCCTCTTGCCGCGGCGCCGGCCGGGCTGGAGGCGATTCGCGCGTCGGCCCTGACGGACGAGGTCGCGATGGACTTCACCGAAGGCCTGACCACCGAGGTCGGACCCCGCCCCGCCGGCACCCCACAGGAAGCACGGGCCCGCGATTGGGCCGTGGCGAAGCTCAAGGGCCTTGGCTTCTCCAACGTCCGGGCCGAACCCTACACCATGCCCGTATGGCTGCGTGGCCATGACGAGGCCCGCGTGATCGCCCCCTTCCCGCAGACCCTGGTTCTCGCCGCCCTCGGCAACAGCGCCTCCACCCCAGACAAAGGGATCGAGGGAGAGGTCGTCTATTTCCCCACGCTGGCCGATCTGGAGGCCGCGCCCGAAGGCAGCCTGAAGGGCAGGATCGCCTTTGTCAGCCATGCCATGCACGCGACGCAGGACGGCAGTTCCTATGGCTATTTCGGCGCGACCCGCCGCCAGGGTCCCAGCATCGCCTCTAAAAAGGGCGCCATAGCCATCCTGATCCGCTCGATCGGCACCGACAATCATCGCCAGCCCCATACAGGCGTTCAGATGTGGGCGGATGGCGTGAAACCCATTCCCGCCGCCGCGCTCAGCGTGCCCGATGCCGAACAGCTTGTCCGGATTGTCTCCCGCGGGCAGCCGGTGCGGCTTCACCTCACGCTCAGTTCGAAGATGCTGAAGGACCAGCCCTCGGGCAATGTCCTGGCCGAAATCCCCGGCAGCGATCCCAAGGCGGGCGTGGTCGTCGCCGCATGCCATCTCGATAGCTGGGATCAGGGCACGGGGGCGATAGACGATGGCGCAGGCTGCGGCATCGTGGCCGCTGCGGCGCTTCAGGCGGCCAAGGCCGGGCCGCTCCGCCGCACCATCCGCGTGCTGATGGCCGGTGCGGAGGAAGTGGGCGGCAATGGCGGCCGCGCCTATTACGACGCCCATGGCAAGGAAGCACATGCCATGGCGATGGAATCGGACTTCGGGGCAGATCGCGTCTGGCGGGCGGATTTCAAGCTGCCGCAAGGCCATGATGCGCTTGCCCGCCGGGTCGTGGCCGGGCTGGCGCCGCTCGGCATCGGGGCCAGCCGATTGCCCGCGGGCGGAGGTTCCGACATCGAACCGCTGGTGAAGGCCGGCGTTCCGGTGATCGATCTCCAGCAGGACGGCACCCGGTATTTCGACATTCATCACACGCCGGACGACACGCTGGACAAGATCGATCCCACGCAGCTTCGCCAGAATGTCGCCGCCTGGGCAGTTGCACTTTTCGAAATCGCAAATGCGCCGGAATCGCTAGGCGTTAACTGAACTTTTATTGTAGACAACACCCTGTCGCGTGATTCTGTCGCTTCACCGACGCAGAAAAGCATTGATTTGTGCAGCGCACACGTTAATGCGGGTCGCTCGCGTAAGTCACGATTTTGGTGTGACGACGCGGCAAAATGCTATGGGAGCCGTACACAATGAAGAAGATCGCTGTTGTTTTCGCTTCGGCCGGCCTGATGGCCCTCGCCGCTTGCGGTGAGAAGCCGGCCAACGAGACCGCGAACGCTTCGAACGCTGTTGTTGAGAACGTTGTCGAAAACGCCACCAACGCTGCCGACAACGCCGCGAACGCTGCCGACAACGCCGCCAACGCTGCGAACGTCGCCGGCAACGCCGCGAACGCCGAATAATCTTCGCTCCAGCGAGATTTTCGAAAGGGCGGATCGTCTTGGTACGATCCGCCCTTTTTCTATGCGGGCGGGATTGGGGCCAAAAGCGCGATTGACGTGCGGCCTGCTTCGCCGCTAAGGCCCGCGAGCGCCGGGGAGTAGCGCAGTCTGGTAGCGCGCCTGCTTTGGGAGCAGGATGTCGCAGGTTCGAATCCTGTCTCCCCGACCATTACCCTGGATACCGGGCTCTTCCGGCAGGCTGAGCGACGGCCTGTTCAGCGGAACAGCAGCCACAGGATAATGATGATGGGAATGGGCACGCCCAGCAACCACAGCAAAATGCCCTTGCCCATCCTGTCGATCCTCCATCGCCTGCTATTGCTTTCGCAGGCTCAACGAGCAGGGAAGCCAGGAGGTTCCGCCGATGCCGCGCCCTTGCCCATGCGGCCCGGAGCAGCCCGGCAGCGGGCGGTGGCAACAGGCGTTGGCAACAGGTGAAGGCCACCGCCGCCGGTCCCTTGATCCGGCAGCGATGGCCCGCCACGGCGGCCCTGGAGCCGCAGGCAAATGTCAGAGCGCGTAGTCGATCTGCGCCCAGAACTTCCTGGTATCGGCATCGCCGGTGTAGCTGGCGATCCCCTTGCGATCATAATCCGCATATTTGACGAGCGCGCTCAGATGCTTGTTCAGCTTCAGCGTCACCTGCGCATCATATTCGTCGCCATAATGGATCGACAGCCGGTCGCTGCTGAACCGGTGGTAGATGAAGGAAGCGACCAGCGGTCCGGCCTTGCCCACCTTAGGCACGGTATAGGCGACGCCGGCATAATAATCCTGAATGCCGGTGCCGGGCGTGGTCAGGAACTTGTCGGCCCAGCCGTTGAACTTGTGCAGCGTGGCAAAGGGCGTCTGGAAGGCGAAACCGCCCGCGATGCCGGTCGCGCCCGCATCCGACCCCAGCAATTCATAGCCCGCCGTCAACTTGAAGGCGGCAATGTCCAGCCCCAGTTCCGCCGTGACGAAATCCGCCGAATAATCGACAGGATTGGTCGCATGGTCGCTCTGCCGCGCATAGCTGGCGAGGTAGCTGAGCTTCACCTTCTTCGCCAGCGGCTGCGCACCGGTGAAGCGCAGGCCATAGGTCTGGCTGCTGTTGCGCCTCAGCGCGGCCACCGCCTCATCCTCGTCCACCAGATAGGCGAAGCCGGTCAGAGTCCCGAGCTTGGTCTTGTAGGAGATGTTGGCGAAGACATCGTCGCCCTTGATGTCCGTCGGCCGGTTGGCCGAACCGAACTTGCCGCCGTCCATGCCCCAGATCGTCCGCGCCGCTATCGCGTAGCTGAGGTCGACCTTCAGGTTCTTGATCCCCATATATTCGATGCGCACGGCATCGAAGGTCTGCTCATTCTGCCGCCAGGCGACGGAGCCGACGAAGCGCTGGTCGTCCAGGTTGATCCGCTGACGGCCCATGGTCACGACCAGCGGCTTTGTGCGGTACTGGATCTGCACCCGGTTGGCCTCGACTGTCTCCGGATCGGCTACGATGGGATAGAGCGTCTTTCCGTTGACGCCGCTATTATAGTCCTCATCGATCGCCAGCGTGCCTTCGGCTTCGGCCAGGAAGGCCCAGGGACCCTTCGAAACCTCCCCGCCCGCGCGCAGCCGCATCGTCACGGAATGGGCATCGCGGCTGGTGCTGAGCGGCGCCGGGCCCGCCTGATCGACCGTTTCGTACCGCAGGCGGGCCTCCACGATCGGCTTGAAAACGACATCCTGCGCCAGCGCCGGCCCCGCGATCGCGGACAGTCCCATTATTGGGGCCGACGCCGAAAACAGGAAAGAAACCTTCTTCATAAATCCCCCTTCATTTGCTCCCGATGGCCTTTCCGGGCCTGTTCAGGGCGTCCTCTCCAAACCGGATTTCAGGCGGCAAGCGTCGCCGGATTGCGGTAGCGCTCGTGCAGGAAGTGGATGACGGCGGAACGCGCTTCGGCATATTGGGCCGTGTCGACAGCCTCCAGCCGGTTCCGGGGACGGGCCAGCGCCACGGCAAGGTCCTCCCCGATCCGCGCCGCCGGGCCGTTGGTCATCATGACGACCCGGTCAGCCAGCAGCACCGCTTCGTCGACATCATGGGTGATCATCAGCACGGTGTTGTTCAGCCGCGCCTGCAAATCCATGACCACGTCCTGAAGCGCCGCCCGTGTCAGCGCGTCGAGCGCGCCGAAAGGTTCGTCCATCAGCAGGACGCGTGGGTTCATGGCGATGGCGCGGGCGATGCCGACGCGCTGCTTCATGCCGCCCGACAGTTCGCCGGGCCGCCTGCCCGCGGCATGGGCCATCTGGACCAGTTCCAGATTGTGCATGACCCAATCCCTGCGTTCGACCCTGTTCCTGCCGCCCGCCGTCTTGTCGACGGCCAGACGCACATTCTCCTCGACCGTCAGCCAGGGCAGCAGGCTATGGTCCTGAAAGACGACCGCCCGATCCGGCCCCGGCGCGTCGACCAGTTCGCCGTCGAGGAAGATCGCTCCCCGCGTCGGCTCGACCAGCCCGGCGACCGCATTGAGCAGCGTCGACTTGCCGCAGCCGGAATGGCCGATCAGCGCCACGAACTGGCCCTTTTCAACCTCCAGATCGATCCCGTCGAGCGCGCAGAAGCGCCCTGCCCTGGTCGGAAATTCGACGGTGACGCCCTCAAGCGCGAGATAGCTGCGCTGTTTCATGAAAATGCCCTCCCCTGTCAGCCTGCGCGGCCGATGATGCGGCCTGCAAAGGCGACGATGCGGTCCAGCGCGAAGCCCACCATGCCGATCCAGATCAGCGCGACGATGGTGTCGGTCAGCAGCGAACTGTTGTAGCTGTCCCAGATGAAGAAGCCGACGCCGGTGCCGCCCTGCACCATCTCGGCCGCGACGATGGCCAGCCAGCTCATGCCGACGCCGATGCGAAGACCGGTGAACATGTGCGGCACGGTGGCGGGCAGCATGATGCGCACGAAATATTCGATCGGATTGAGCGCCAGCACCTTGGCGACGTTGCGATAGGCGGCCGGAATGGTCTGCACCCCTGCCGCCGTGTTCAATATGATCGGCCAGATCGCGGTGATGAAGATCAGGAAGATGGCGGAGGGCTGCGCCTGCTGGAAGATGGCGAGGCTGATCGGCAGCCATGCCAGCGGCGGCACGGTGCGCAGCACCTGGAACAGCGGGTCGAGCGCGCGGAAGGCGAAGACGCTCTGCCCGATCAGGATGCCCAGCGCCACGCCGATGACCGCCGCGATGCTGTAGCCGATCAGCACGCGGCTGAGGCTGGTCAGCACATGGCCGGCAATGCCGACGTCGCCGCCGTCCTGGATGCTGAAATGGGTAAGGCCGATCTCCACGCCCTTGAACGGATGCATGATGACGTCATGGCTTTCCTGCCAGACGGCGAGCGGACTGGGGAACGTCGCGCTCGGCGATCCGCAGAGCAACTGCCAGAAGGCCAGCAGCCCCGCGATCATCACCATGGTCGGCAGCATGCTGGCCGCCCCGGATCGCGCTGCGCGGATCAGCGGATGCTCGGGCGCTGCCACCGGCTCGAAACTGCGGCGGGCGATGGCTTGCTCGGGATAGGGCAGGATGACACCCAATTCGGTGCTGGACCCGCCGGTCGAAGCCGACGGCCCACTCATCCTGCCGGGCGATGGCGATGCCATGCTGATCTCCTTCATCATACGCGCTTGATCGCCAGGCTGGCGAGATAGGCCTTGGGGTTGGCGGGATCGAAGGTCTTGCCGTCGAAGAATTTCTCGACGCCGCGGCTGTCGCTGGCCGGGCCCTTGCCGCCCAGCATCGCGGCGGCCTTGCGCCAGATGTCGGACCGGTTGACCTTCGCGATCACGCCCTTGCTATCCAACGTCATGGGCAGCTTGCCCCAGCGCTGGTTCTCCGTGAGGAACCAGAGATCGTGGCTCTTGTAGGGGAAGGAGGCGTAACCCGCGAAAAACTTCATCCTGAACGCCGCGTTCGGGAATTTCCGTCCGTCGCCCATGGTGAAATTGCCCTGCAGGCGGTCGGCAATGTCGGTGATCGGGCACTTCAGATAGTCGCGCCCCGCAATCGTCCCGGCCAGTCGCGCGATATTGCCGGGATTGTCCGCCCATCGCTGCGCCTCGATGATCGCCGCCGTGATCGCCAGCGCCGCCCTGGGATATTTCGTCACCCAGTCGGACCGCATGGCGAAGCTCTTTTCGGGGTGGTTCATCCACATCTGGCCGGTCGAAACGGCGGTGTAGCCCAGTTGCTGCGCGACGAGCTGGTCGTTCCACGGCTCGCCCACGCAGAAGGCGTCCATCGTGTCGGCCTTCATGTTCGCCACCATCTGCGGCGGCGGCACGGTGATCAGTTCGACATCCTTGTCCGGATCGATCCCGCCGGCCGCCAGCCAATAGCGCAGCCACATGTCATGCGTGCCGCCGGGGAAAGTCATCGCCATGGAGATCTTCTTGCCGGCCGCCTTGCGCTGGGCGATCACGCCTTTCATCTTTCCGGCGTTGAGGTCCGCCCTGGCCCCCAGATATTCCTTGGATACGGAGATCGCCTGGCCGTTGACATTAAGGCGGGCGAGGATGCTCATCGGCGTCGCCTTGCCGATCGCGCCCAGCGTCAGCAGATAGGGCATGGGCGTCAGGATATGCGCCCCGTCGATGCCGCCGCCCGCGCTTCCCAGCACCAGATTGTCGCGGGTCGCGCCCCAGCTCGCCTGCTTCGCCACCTGCACGTCGGGCATGCCATATTTGGCGAAGAAGCCCAGTTCCCTGGCGATGATCAGCGGCGCCGCATCGGTCAGCGCGATGAAGCCCAGCTTGGCGCCCGTGACTTCCGGTCCTGCCCCGGCTGCGAACGCCCCCGATGGAAATGCCTGCTGCACCGCAGCGAGCAGCGCCGCCGTTCCGCTCCTCTTCAGCAGCCCGCGCCGGCTGACGCCATGCTGATTATCCCCCTCTGCCATTCCCTGATGTCCTTTCCTTGTTGCCCGTGACCGCCGGAAGCAGCGCGCAACCAGCCATCGCCGGAAGCGATCCAGCGCACGAAAATCGATGCCGAAAGCCGCCCGGCAGCATCCATGCCGCCAGCGAAAACCCAATAAAAAAGCCGCCGGAACGAAGGTCATCGGACCGTGTCCAGGCGGCGTCATTGCCATGTCGGTCTTTTCATCAACCGAAGCTGAACCCTGACCGTCATCGGCAGGCCCAACCTATGTGCCGAAGCGCCCCTGCTTCGACGGGAGGGAAGCTGTCACCGATTCATCCGAGTCGCAAGCGAAATTTTTGCGTTGCACAAATTATAACCGCCCTGCGCTTTTCCAGATCGGGCGGCAGGCGTCATGAACCCTGCACGCTTGCGCAAGATATGTCTGGCCAAGCAGATCGACGGTGTGAAGAAATTGGTGGGCCCGGCAGGACTCGAACCCGCAACCTAGCCGTTATGAGCGGCCAGCTCTAACCATTGAGCTACAGGCCCCACCTTGTTGCCCGGATAGGCAGCATCAGGCCGCTTGGCAAGCCTGTCCTCGCGGCTGGACTGCGTTAAGGAACGCATCCAGCGTCGCGGGGCGAACATTTCGCCTGTCCAGATGATCAAGCACTGCGTCCCACCAGCCATAGAAGGCGGTCCTGTCCGCCTCGTCGCGAACATAGGGCGTATGCCCGGGCTCCAGCGTCGGGGAGTGGAAGCTGAAATTCAGCACCGGCACGCCCTCCCCCAACAGGGCGTCGATTGCGGCGATCGCCTCCTGCGCGTCGATCCCTTCGGGCGTCAGCGGTATGCGGCTCAACATCCCGGTGCGCGCCAATGCGCCAGCCATCGGTCCCATGAGTTGCGCCACGCGGTACAGACGCTCGCCACCGCCGCGCAGCAGACCGGCAAAGGCCGTGGACAGCGGCAGCTCCACCAGGCGCCGTCCGGGTCCCGCCCAATAGGGATATTGCGGCAAGCCCCGGAAGTCCGGACCATATTGCCCGCCATAATCGAAGCGGCTGCGGACCGAACTGTCCAGCCGGAAGCCCGCCTCCTCCAGCAGGCGGGCGCTATTGGGCCCGACACCGTAGCGGCCGGCCCGGTAGGCGATGGGGCGAGCGCCGAAACGTTCCGCAATCCGCTGGCATAGCGCTTCCAGCTTCGCCCGCTCCACCGCCTCCGGCAGAAAGCCGACATAGCTGTTGGCGGCCGTCACCTCCTCGACATGCGGCGGATTGACCCAGGGATGCAGATGCGCGCCGATGTCGGCCGCGCCATCGGCCAGCCAGCGTCCCATCAGTTCCGCCGCTGCGTCGCTGTCGACCACGGGATAGTCGGTCACATAGACGGGTTTCACCCCGGCCGCCGAGAAATAGGCCTGGCCACGCGCCATTCCGTCGAGCGCCGTCACGCCATGCCCCGTCCGGCGGAAGGGGGCGTTCCAGTCGAACTCCTCCTCCGTATCCACGAACAGCATGAAGCGCGTGCCGAAGTCCGGATCGAGCGTGACCCTGTCCTCCGCCGCCGGCGCGCGGAGCAGGTTGCCGTCATGGAAAAGCGTCGTCATCCCGCCACCGCTACCCGGATTTGGTTGCGATAGGGTTTCCCTCGGCGCAGGTCAGGCGCTGCCGACGGCATCCTCCGTCTCCGCCATGGCCGGCACGGCGAGCAGGAAACGGCCGGGTTCGACGTCCAGCGCCCCGCCGCACCCCGTCGCCAGGCTGCGGATCAGGCGCAGGGAAAAGCCAAGGCCCAGCAGCGGGCCGTCCGCCCAATTGCCGTCCGGCATATAGCCTGGATCGAGCAGCCGGTCCTCTTCCATCCCCGCCAGCGTCGATGGCCGGTCGATGGCCAGTATGACGCGCCCTTCCGCCCCGTCCGGCTGATACCAGCAGGCGCCGGTCAGCGCTTCCCCGGCCGGTGCAACGGATATGAGCGTACGCAGCAGATGCTGGATCATGCGCTCGCCCTGCACCGGATCGATCTGCACCATCGGCAGGCCCCGCGCCATGGCGATGTCGATCTGCGCGCTGTCCCCCTGCTCGCGGAAGCGCGCCGAAACCTGCGTCACCAGCAGCGCGGGGTCGATGGCGCGCGGCGCCTCGTTCCCGCCCTCGCCCCGCGACACGCGCGCTGCAAGGTCCAGATCGTCGAAGGCCGTCAGCAGATGCCGCGCATCCACGGCGATCTTGCCCGCCATATCGCGATATTCGGGACCTGCAGGACCGAACAGTTCCTGTTCGATGATCTCGGCAAAGCCCAATATCGCATTCAGCGGCGTGCGGAGTTCATGCACCAGTTGCCGGATCGAATCGGCGGACAGGCCGGCGATGGACACAGGCTCGGCGCGGGGTTCGGCGGCGACTTCGTGGAGATAGGGCCGCCGGGCCTGCCCGCGATAGCCCTGGAAGCGGCCGGAGCGCGGATCGAAAAAGGGTGTGGCCGACAGCCGCCACTCGCCCGCCATCGTGCCGCCGACGATCGTATAGCGGCCGTTCTGAAAACCGCTGCGCCGCATGAAGGCGCCCGCGACATGGCCATCCGGGCCGCTGCCGCCTTCCAGCGCCGTCTCGTTGAGCGCGAGGCCGATCAGCGCCGCCCGCGGTCCCTGGTCGATCCAGACGATCGTTCCGGACGCATCCGTTTCGAAGGCGAAGGCGCGGGGTCCGGTGATGGCGGGGCGCTGCGGCGCTTCGTCCGCGTCGCCTGCTCGCCGGGCGCTGGTGAAGCGTGCGATCCGGTCAACCAGATTGCGGATCTGGCTGCGATCCTCCTCCGCCTCCTCGACCGGCTCGGCCTGCGGCCGGTCGATTTTCGGATCGGCGGGAACGATCATCGCCTCGGTCAGCAGCATGTCTTCCTGCTCGACCGCGACATCGCTGGTCAGCACCAGGTCGGTCGCACCGAACGCCTCCAGCCCCTGCAGCGTCGCCGGGCCAAGGTCGCGCCGCGACCGCAGCACGCCACGCGCCGTCGGCGTCAGGCGCGGCAACATCTCGACCCAGGCCGCGTCGGAAAGGCGCGCACGGGACATGGCGGCGGCGACAATCGCCGGGCGGTCATTGGCGAAGAATTCGACCAGCGTGGGCGACCGCAACCGACCGCCCAACTCCACGACCGTCGCGATCCGCTGCGTTTCCGACAGTTTCGGCAGCAGTCCGGTCAACCGTTCCAGCAGCGCCGCCCGCTCCGCATCGGACATGATCGATCGGTCGTGCCGGTCGTTTTGCGCCAGCAGATCCACGCATTGCCGCCAAAGCGTGACGGCCCCGATGCCGCTGCGTCCTTCCGCGGCGAGAACCGTCTGCATGAGATCGTTGAAGCGCACCCGAATTCCCCAAATTCCAGCCCCGGCGCAGCGCTGAAAAACTTTCCGCCGGAGAGATCGTTACACAGGAATAATGCTTCGCGCCGCAAAGGGGAAGGGCCGCGGACGGGTTCTTATGCGAACGTCGCATAGTGGGACAATTGCATTGTCCTGAAATATTATTATGGTAACGCCTTATTAACTGGCAAGGAAATAAGCGGAATAATGGCCGGCCCCAATATTGACGACATCGACCTCCAGATCCTTGGCGAATTGCAGGGTGACGGCAGGATGACCAATGTGGAGCTGGCCCGCAAGGTGGGCCTGACGGCTCCCCCGTGCCTGCGCCGCGTCCGCGCCCTTGAGGAAAGCGGGGCCATCAGTTCCTACCATGCCGTGGTCAACCCATCGATGCTGGGCTACACCATCACGGTCTTCGCGATGGTCAGCCTGAAGAGTCAGGCCGAAGCCGACCTGAAGGCATTTGAGGACCACATCGCCACCCTGCCCGAGGTGCGCGAATGCTATATGCTGAACGGCGAAATCGACTTCATCCTGAAGGTGGTGGCGAAGGACCTGCAAAGCTTCCAGCAATTCCTGACGTCGAAACTGACGCCCGCCCCGAATGTGGTCAGCGTGAAGACCTCGCTCACCATAAGGACATCCAAGAACCTGCCGGGCGTGCCGCTGCCCGTTTGAAGGGTAACGATCAGGGGTGGATTACGGACATTCCCCCTCCCGCAGGCGGGAGGGGGCTAGGGGGTGGGCTGGCGCGGCATCTGCGCTGTTTTGCAACGGCTAAGTCAGAAGCTCGCTACGCTCGCGCCCACCCCTAACCCCTCCCGTTTACGGGAGGGGAATGTCTTGGATTGGCCAATTCCGGCCAATAAGCAGCCCGGCTTCTCCCTCAGCTCGCAGGCGCCACCGTCGGCATGGAGGCCGTCTTCCTGCTCTGCTGATCCACCCAGACGGACCAGAAGCCAGCGACATTCGCCCAGTTGCCCGTCGTCACCTGTCCCAGTGCGGCCTTCGCCCCGGCCAGATCGCCCGACCGCGCCAGCGCCACGCCAAGCCGTGCATTGGCCCTGCCGGCATCGACGCCTCCCTTGCTCAGGGCAAGGCGATATTGCTCGACCGCCTGCGGGAACTGGCCGAGCGAGAAATAGGTGTCGCCCACGGCCATGGCTGCCGACCCGTCCTTTGCCGCCGAAGCCTTCTTCGCCGCGGCGGGCAGGCCCGCGATTTCCTTCGCAGCCTTGGGCGTTGCGCTCTTCAGCAATTGCGCCGTCGCCGCCTGTGTCGGCGTCAGCTTGCCAGCCGAGCGACCGGCCTCGATGATCGCCTTGGTCTCCGCGCTATAGCCCGTCTTGTCGGCCAGTTGCGCATAGGCCTGGTAGTCGCGCTCGCTCGCCATGGCGCCATTGGCCGCCTGCAGGCGATAGAGGTCGAGCTGCACCTGCGCATCCATGCCGGGCGCCGTCAGGTAATTGGCGAGAGCGGACCGCCATTCCCCTGCCGAATCATAATGGGCAAGGCGCTCCCGATACAACGCCCCCAACTCCGTCCAGTCCCCTGCCTGATAGGCCATGGAGATCGCCCGGTCGTACCAGGCGGCCGGTATCGGCTGCCCGGCCGTCCGCTGCCGCGCCAGCGCCTCCTGCACGAAGCCTCGCGCATCCTTGGGCTTGTTGCGCCGGATGGCGATGTCCGCGCGCAGCATGGTGGCGTCGATCGGATCGTAACCGAGCGTCCGGGCGTAATCGAGCTGCGCCGTCGCATCGTCGTAATTGCCGACGATATAGGACAGATAGCCCGCGATATAGCGCAGGCGCGGCATATCGCCCTTGGGCACCGAGGAGGTCTTGAACATGTCGTTCAATGCCACCCGCTGCGCCTGCCGGTCGACCTTCAGCACCGCCAGCTGGAACCGCAGGCCAGCCGCCACATAGGCCTCGAAATCGCTGACCGGCATCAGGCCCGAAATCTGGGCCTGCGCGGTCGAGACATCCCCGGCCTTGATCGCGCTGTCCGCCGCCTGCGTCGCGGCGCGGAAACTGTCCGACATCTGGATCGCGGGGCCGACGGCCGGCTTCTTCGCAACGGCGGGCGCGGCCGCCATCAGGGCGGCGCCGGCCAGCAGCCCGCAGGTCAGATTCGAATGTCTCATCATGGCCATGTCAGCCATCCCCCTTGTCGCCTGGCTCCAGCCAGACCGTCATCATGTTCGAAGATGAAAAAGGCGCACCGCCCGGACCGGGCAGCGCGCCTCCATCAGGCAAAGATCAGGCCTTGGTGGCCAGATAGGTCAGCCACAGATCGGCGATCTGCTTGCGCGAACCGGCCTGCACCGACTGGAAAGCCGCCTTGGCCGAAGCATTGTCGCCGCCCAGCGCCTTGGCGATGCCCATGCGGGTGTTGATCTCGTCCGCGTCGACGCCGCCCTTCTGCTTGGCGAGTTCGAACATCGCCGCCGCCTTGGCATAGTCGCCATAGCCCAGATAGGCGTCGGCCGTGGCCGCCGCGATCTTGCCATTAGCCGCCTTGCGCGCATCGGCCTCGGCCGTGCCCAGCGAGCCCTTGTCGCCCGCGATCTTGGACACGGCAGGCTGGTACAGGTCACCGCCCTGGCTGGCGTTCAGCACGCCCTTGCCGCGGCCCGCGTCGATCGCGGACTTCACTTCGCCATAGATGCCGGTCTTCGACGCCATTTCGGCATATTCCAGATAATCCTGCGCCACGACCAGGCCGCCGGAGGTCGCCATCAGGCGCAGCACGTCCAGATTCTCGCGGTTTGAGATATTGGGATTGGCCTGCTGGAACAGACGGATCAGCGTGCGCAGATTTTCGCCGCTGGGCGCAGCCTGATAGGCCATCTTGGCCCATTCGGTGACTTCAGGCAGCTTCGCCGTCGCCGCGCGGCTGACGCCGATCTGGTACCATTGCGCCGGCACCTGGCCGCCCGAGGCCCTGGTGGCGTCCGCCGCGGCCTTGAGCGCGGCCAGACCCTGCTGGTTCAGGCCACGCTGCGGCTCGACCGAAGCGTTGGCGGTGCCGGCCTTGCCGAAATAGGCCTGCGCCAGCGTCACATTCACCGCTTCGGGCTTGTAACCGGCCTGCGCCGCGGCCTGGGCGCGGGTGATGGCAAGATCGTAATTCTTCGCCTGCAGCGCCTGGTCGGCGGCGACGGCGTTGAACTGGCCGGCCTGTTCCGGCGGGGTGAGGCCGCTGTCCAGCATCTGGGTCAGCGCCTCGCTCTGCATCGCCGCATCCTTGCCGGCGATGGAGGTGTTCAGCTTGATGGCGCCGATCTGATATTTGTCGTCGTTCGACTTGGCCTTGCTGTCGGCGTCGGCCAGCGCGGCCTTGGCCGCTGCGAAATCCTGCTTCTCGGCGGCTTGCTGCGCGGTCTGCAGCGCCTTGACCACGTCGGGCGAGACGTTCAGCTTGGGCGCGCCGCCCTTCTTTTCTTCCTTCTTGGCCGCGAATGCCGGAACCGAAACGGCGCCGCCAGCCAGCGCGAGAGTCAGCGCGAGCGCCACGGGGGTAACAAAACGCATGTTCATCTTCTCCTCTGCGCCCGGGGGACAGGCGGCCTTTGTTTACGCCGATTAGGGGTCGGCGCGTGAATAACGTTTGAACGACCTATATGCACCAGTTAACCGCCTGTCAGCCCCAAGGAACGGATCGCGCGAAACAATCTGGCGCGCCGATCGCGCGGCTCATGGTCCATACCGCTCATTCCCGTCGCGTGCGCGCGTGCGCGCGAGGGGTGACAATATTGTTTCGCTCCGCTAGTGCAGCAGCAACGAACCATATCCATCCAAAAAGAGAATCGCATTGACCGACGAGACTGCCCTCGCCGACCCTTCGGACATCAGCCCCATCTCCATCGTGGAGGAGATGAAGGCGAGCTATCTCGACTATGCCATGTCGGTGATCGTCGCCCGCGCCCTGCCGGACGTGCGCGACGGCCTGAAGCCGGTGCATCGCCGCATTCTCTTTTCCGCCCATGAATCGGGCTTCACCTACAACAAGCCCTATCGCAAGTCGGCCCGCATCGTCGGCGACGTGATCGGTAAATATCACCCCCATGGCGACACGGCGATCTACGACGCATTGGCGCGCATGACCCAGGACTGGTCGATGCGCGTGCCGCTGATCGACGGGCAGGGAAACTTCGGCTCCATGGACCCCGACCCGCCGGCGGCCATGCGCTATACCGAAGCGCGGCTCGCCAAGGTGACGAACGCCCTGCTGGACGATCTCGACAAGGACACCGTCGATTTCCAGCCGAACTACGACGCTTCGGAAAGCGAGCCGCAGGTCCTGCCCGCGCGCTTCCCCAACCTGCTGGTCAACGGCGCGGGCGGCATCGCGGTCGGCATGGCGACCAACATCCCGCCGCATAACCTTGGCGAAGTGATCCGCGCCTGCCTGGCCTATATCGACAACACCGGCATCACCGTGGACGAACTGATCCAGATCGTCCCCGGCCCCGACTTCCCGACCGCGCCGCTCATCCTCGGCCAGTCCGGCGCCCGCAGCGCCTATCATACCGGCCGCGGCTCGATCATGATGCGCGCCCGGCACGAAATCGAGGAAGGGCGCGGCGACCGCCGTTCCATCGTCCTTACCGCCATTCCCTATCAGGTCGGCAAGAACGGCCTGGTCGAAAAGATCGCCGAAGCCGCCAAGGACAAGCGGATCGAGGGGATCAGCGACATTCGCGACGAATCGAGCCGCGAAGGCGTGCGGATCGTCATGGACCTGAAGCGCGACGCCACGCCCGAAGTCGTGCTGAACCAGCTCTGGCGCAACACCCCCGCCCAGTCGAGCTTTCCGGCCAACATGCTCGCCATTCGCGGCGGCCGCCCGGAACTGCTCAACATCCGCGACATCATAGAGGCGTTTGTCCGCTTCCGCGAAGAGGTCATCACCCGCCGCACCAAATATGAACTCAACAAGGCCCGTGACCGCGCGCATATCTTGCTGGGCCTCGTCATCGCGGTCACGAACCTCGACGAAGTCGTCCGCATCATCCGGGGCTCGGCCAGCCCTGCCGAAGCCCGCGAAACCCTGCTCGCTCGCGACTGGCCGGTGGCGGAGATCGCGCCCTATCTGCGGCTGGTCGAAGCGATCGAAACGGAAGTCAGCGGCGACAGCTACCGCCTGTCGGACACGCAGGTCCGCGCGATCCTTGACCTGCGCCTGCATCGCCTGACCGCGCTCGGCCGGGATGAGATCGGCAATGAACTGGCGGAACTCGCCGCCGCCATTGCCGAATATCTCGCCATTCTCGGCGACCGCGTGAAGCTCTACGCCGTGATGCGCGAGGAGTTCGAGGCGATCGAGCGCGACTTCGCCACCCCGCGCCTGTCGGAGATCACCGCCGCCGCCGACGGCATAGACGACGAAGACCTGATCGAGCGGGAGGAAATGGTCGTCACCGTCACCGTGCAGGGCTATATCAAGCGCACCCCGCTGGAGAGTTTCCGCGCCCAGGCGCGCGGCGGCAAGGGCCGTTCCGGCATGGCGACCAAGGATGAGGACGCGATCACCGAATTGTTCGTGACCTCCACCCATACGCCGGTCCTGTTCTTCTCGACGGCGGGCAAGGTCTATCGCCTCAAGGTCTGGCGCCTGCCCGAAGGCGGCCCGGCGACGCGCGGGCGGCCGATGGTGAACCTGCTGCCGCTCGGCCCCGGCGAGACGATCCAGACCGTGCTGCCGCTGCCCGAGGATGAGGAGAGCTGGAAGGATCTGCACGTCATGTTCGCCACCGCGAACGGTACGGTGCGCCGCAACAGCATGGACGCCTTCGCCAACATCCCGTCGAATGGCAAGATCGCGATGCGCTTCGACGATGAAAGCAGCGACCGCCTGATCGGCGTGGCGCTGCTCACCGAAGAGGATGACGTGCTGCTCGCCACCCGCCAGGGCAAGGCGATCCGTTTCCAGGCGACGGACGTGCGCGAATTCCAGAGCCGCACCTCCACCGGCGTGCGCGGCATGACGCTGAAGAAGGACGATGAGGTCATCTCGCTCTCCATCCTTCATCGCGCCGGCATCAAGGATCAGGAAGAACGCGACGACTATCTCCGCTTCGCCCCCTGGAAGGCGGAGAAGGAAGGCTCGCCGCAGATGAGCGCGGAACGCTTTGCCGAACTGGCGGCCAAGGAACAGTTCATCCTCACCGTCTGCGCGAACGGCTATGGCAAGCTGTCCTCGGCCTATGACTATCGCCGCACCGGACGCGGTGGGCAGGGCATCACCAATATCGACAATATCGGCCGCAACGGCCCTGTCGTCGCCAGCTTCCCGGCGCGGCACGGCGACCATCTGATGCTCGTCACCGACCAGGCCAAGCTGATCCGCATGGGCCTTGAATCCCTCCGCGTCATCGGTCGCAGCTCGGCGGGCGTGCGCCTCTTCAACGTGTCCGACGACGAGCATGTCGTCAGCGCGGCGAAGATCGAGGAAAGCGACGAGGAGACGGAGGTGAGCACCCCCGCCGGCCTGGAAGTCAGCCCGGACGTCAGCCCCGAAGCCGATCCGGACCTGGCCGAAGAGTGACAGACCTCTTCGCCTACAAGATCCTGACCGGCGATCAGTATGACCAGTTGAAGGCGGACGGCGTGTTCAAGGGCGCGCCGGTCGATCTTGCGGATGGCTATATCCACATGTCGACCCGCGAACAGGCCGCCGAAACCGCCGCCAGGCATTTTGCGGGGCAGGACCATCTGGTGATGCTGATGGTCGACCTGGCGCCTTTCGGGGACGCGCTGAAATGGGAAGAGTCGCGCGGCGGCGCCCTCTTCCCGCACCTCTATGGCGACCTGCCGCTCAGCGCTGTTGCAGGCAAGGTGGTCCTGCGCCTGGACGAGCAGGGCAGGCATCTCTTTCCGGCGGGTTTCTGATCACCGGCCTCTGGCGCGGCGCGCCCGCGCGGCAGGCCGCGGCGCCGTCATGACCCCCTGCGCCCTGACAGCCATGGCAGGATGATGCGATAGTCCGTCGATCCTGCGCACCCATGCCGGTGGCGGGACCGGCCGGCGCAGTCCCAGCAGGCCCAGCCGAATGATTGGCGAGCTTCTTTCGAGCAGCAGATAGAACAGGACCGGGACCGCCAGCGCCACCACGATGCGCACGGAGGCGGGCCACCATGGCTGCGTCTCGATCAGCACCATCCTGTGCATGAAGAGGATCACGAGGGACGCCCGTCCCAGCAGGGCGAATTTGCGGCCGATGCCAAGCGGCGTCAGCGGCCCCGATGCCAGCCACCGGCTCAGCCACACGATCATGTGCGACCATCCGATCGCCCCTGCGACGCTGGTCAGGGCCGAGCCATAATGGCCGAACTTCATGTCCATCGGCAGGATGAAGGGCGTCAGCAACAGCGTCACGATGGCGATCAGCAGGTGCACCGGACCTTCGAACACCGGCTCGCCTCCCAGCAGGAAGGTCGATGCCCAAAGGCTGCCGATGCCGAGGAAGAATATCGCCATGGGCAGCACCGCCATATTCCACGCCAGCGAATAGCCGCCCAGCGGATAGGCGATGACCAGCATCAGCAGGAGCAGCGGGATCAACCGCACCCCGCACCCCTCCCCCATGCGCCGGGCCATGGCGTTGAAGGCGACCTGCGCCCCGAAAAGGACGGTGATGAACCAGGCCGTTCCGAACCAGCCGGTAAGCTGCCGCCCGCCGAACAGCATGCGCCGGGCCAGCAGCAGGTCGGAATGGAAGATCGCGGACCAGCTTTTCCCATCCAGCATCATGCCGGCGTCCTGCATGCCCGTCAGCAATGTGAGGAAGCAGCCATAAGGCAGCAACAGGGAAAAGACGCGCTTGTAGATCAACTGCGCGGACGGTTCGGAATGATAGGCTATGCCCGACAGGATGAAGAACAGCGGCATGTGGAACAGGTAGATCCAGTCATGCAGCCGCCCCGTGACCGCATGGCCCACCACGACAGTGACGATGCCAATTCCCTTGGCACAGTCCAGCCACTCCCAACGTTGTGTCGCGCATTGCATCGATGACGCCTTTCGCTCGCTCATCGTGCGCCCGATTTTTCTTTGCTGGATAGGCGTTTCCGGCGTCGAAAGCCATTAAGGGCGATCGCCTAGAGCCAATTCGCAAGCGACGGAATAGCCACTGGCCAGGAAAGAGAGGAGAAATACGGGAACAGAGCGGCTGTCCCTGGCGGAATGGAGGGCGCTCAATCCAGCCGCTCGATCAACGCGTCGACACCGGCGTTCACGCCGCCGTAAAGATCGCCCTTTCGGAAATGGGGGATCATCTTTTTGTCGATGACGCCCTGGCAATAGGCGTCCGTCAACACGCTTTCCAGCCCGAAGCCCACGGCTATGCGGACCAGTTGCTCGTTCGGGGCGACCAGCAGGACCACGCCATCGTCATGGCCCTTGCGCCCGATGCCCCACTGATTCGCCAGATCGGTGGTGAACGATCCGATCTCCGCCCCGTCAAGGGACGCCACGGTGGCGACAACCATCTGGTGCCTGGTCGATCGCTCCAGCTTTTCGAGCTTCCGGGACAGCGCTTCCTCCTGCCCGACACTGAAAATACCGGCTGCATCGGTCACCCGCCCAGCCAGCGCCACGGCCGGTTCGGCCCGCCCGGCTGTTTCCTGAGACGCCGTTTCCTGAGGCGCCGTTTGCGCTTTCAGGCCGGGGATCGCCAGCGCAGCGGCGCAGAGCAGCAGAAGGCGGACCGGCATCGCCCTCATCCCACCTTCTCCATCCGCGCGACCTTTCCATTCCTCATCCAATAATCATAGCCGCCCCATCTGATCCGGTTGGAGCAGGCCGCCGCCAACTGAATTCCCCAATGCGCCCAGCACACGGCAAATGGCGCCAGCACGTCCCAACGGAGCGACCGCCGCGCCGTCCGCGCCTCGCCGGGTTCCAGCACGCCCGCGACGATCCGCCGCCGCGCCAGCGCCCGGCCGAGAGCCGCTGCATAACCCACCGCCACGGCGCTCCAGCCGCCCCATCCCACCGCCCAGACCCAGCCCAGCGCCTGCACGCCCGCCACGGCGCAGGCGATCCGCCACATGCCCGGACTGTTGGTCAGGACATGGCGATACTGCCGCACGGCAAAAGCCAGCGCCCCTTGCCGCGCCAGCGGACTGGCGACCAGCAGATCGCGCACCGGCCGCAACCGCAGCTTCGCCCGCCATCCGGCCAGCCCGATCGCCATGTCGTCGGACAGCCGCCCCGCCAGCGCGGCATCCAGTTCCAGCCGCTCCGCCGTCTCCCGCGTCAGCGCCATGGCCCCGCCCCAGGGCATGGTCGCGCTCGCGGCTCTGGGCAGAGTCGCCAGTTGCATTTCAACCGCGCCCACCAGCGCAGCCGCCACGCCCGCTTCCGGCAACAACAGCCGGTATCCCGTGACGATGTCGGCCTTTCCCCGCACCAGGGGAAAGAGCAGCCGGCCCACCAGCCGCGGCGGCGGCATGATGTCCGCATCCACGAAAACCAGATAGCGATCAGCCTCCCGCAGGGAGCGCAGGGCCGCGCGCAGCTTGTGAACCTTCTGCCCCTCGTCCCCGGCGACGCCGGCACGAACGAGCTGCACCCAATCCCCCTCGCGCGCAGCCATCGCCTCCGCCGCCGCGCATGCGCCGGAGGTGGCGACCACCAGCCGGAACCGGGCCGTCTGCGCCTTAAGCCGCGCGATGAGACCGGGGCTCCCATCCCAATCGTCCCGCACCGACAGCAGCATGGCGACGCCCTCCGGCGCCTCCTCCTGCCGGTCCGTCGGCAGATGCCGCCAATAGTTGAGCACGCCGATCACGCTCAGCCCCTGCAGGATCACCCAAAGCCCCAAGGCCCAACTCATCGCAAATCCAAGCCCTTTACCGCCCCGACCGCTGCTGTATGACGGCAGGCGCGATGCTCTCCAACCCCTTTCTCTTCACCCTCCTCCGTATCCTTCCGGCATCCCTCGCCTCCTGGCTGGGAGGCTGGCTGTCGGCCAATGTCGCGCGCAGGTCCATGAAATTGCGGGATGAACGAGCCCGCAGGAACCTTGCCGTCCTGCGCCCCGAACTGGACCAGGCAACCCAGGAGAGGATGCTCACCCGCCGCTGGTTCAATCTGGGCCGCACCATGGCCGAACTCGCCAATGTCGACCGGCTGGTGAACGACCGGCACGTGACCATTGCTGACGAGGCAGCCTATCGAGAAGCGCTGGCTTCGCCACGGCCGATGATTTTCCTGACGACCCATATCGGCAATTGGGACCTGCTCGCCGCTCATCTCAAGGCGTCGACCGACCGCCCCGGCCTGGGCGTCTACGATCCGCCGGACAATGCGGCGCAGGCCGCGATGCTGAAGCGGGCGCGGGAAAGCTATATGGGGGAAGCGATCACAGGCAGCAGCGGCGCGGCCCGCGCCATCCTGCGGCACCTTTCTGAAAAGGAGCGCCCGATGCTCTATATCCTCGTGGACGAAAGGCGCGACCGGCAGGTCTGGTTTCCCCGTTTCGGCCGCGACCTCGAACCGTCGGGCAATCTTTCCATCGCCCTGCGTCTCGCTCGGCGCAGCAATGCCCGCTTCCTGCCCTTCACCCTCGCCCGGACGAAGGGCGCGCACTTCCATCTCGACTGGCACCCGCCGCTCGACCCCAAGGCCATGGAGGAGGCGGAACTGCTCGACGCCATCGACGCCTATCTGGGCAAGGCATGCATCGACCATGCGGACCAATGGCTGGCGTTGCACGATATGGACCTCGCGGCTGCTTCCCCCGCCCTTGTGGCTTCCCGGAGCGAACAGGTGGCGGGATGAAAGCGGTTCTCACGCCCTGCCGCACCCGCTAAAGCGCCCCCATGTCCCGACTCGCCATCAAGATCTGCGGTCTTTCGACGCCTGACACGGTCGGCGCCGCCATGCGCGCGGGCGCCACCCATCTGGGATTCGTACATTTCCCCAAAAGCCCCCGTCATGTAGAAGCGGACCGATTGCGCGCCCTGGCAGCGCCCGTCCCGTCCCATGTCGGGCGCGTCGCCGTGCTGGTCGATCCAACCGACGAGACACTGGCCGATCTCAGCGCCACGGGCGCCCTCACCGCCCTTCAGCTACATGGGAAGGAAATTCCCGAACGCGTGGCGGCCATTCGTCAGCGCTTCGGCATTCCCGTCTGGAAAGCCATTCCGGTGAAGACCCGCGCCGACATCGACGCCGCGGGCGCCTATGCGGGCGCTGCCGATTTCATCCTGTTCGACGCCAAGACGCCTGAAGGCGCGGCTCTCCCCGGCGGAATGGGCCTGCGCTTCGACTGGACGCTGCTGCGCGGCGCTTCCCTGTCGTTGCCCTGGGGTCTTTCCGGCGGCCTTGGCATCGACAATGTGGCCGAAGCCGTCCGCATCACGGGCGCGCCGCTGGTCGATGTTTCGTCCGGCGTCGAAAGCGCGCCCGGCATCAAGAGTGTGGACAAGATCATGGCCTTCTGCAATGCGGCGTCGGCATGTTGACGCAGAGCATCCTTTTAGAACGCATCGGCCTTCGATGGCGTTGATCACTTGCCCAGGTGATCCAACCCCATGACTGAAGAGATAGAAGCGATGACCGACAGCATTACCCTGCCCAACAGCCTGCGTTCACAGCCCGACGCCTCCGGCCATTTCGGTTCCTTTGGCGGCCGTTATGTGGCCGAAACCCTCATGCCGCTCATTCTGGAGCTGGAGAAGGTCTACAGGGACGCCAGGCAGGACCCGGCGTTCGACGCCGAATTCACCGAATTGCTGCGCAGCTATGTCGGCCGCCCGAACCCGCTTTACTATGCCGGGCGCCTGACCGAAGCGCTGCGCGCCGAAGCCGCACCGGGCAAGGGCGCGAAAATCTATCTGAAGCGCGAGGAACTGAACCACACCGGCGCGCACAAGATCAACAATTGCATCGGCCAGGCGCTGCTCGCCCGGCGCATGGGCAAGAAGAAGGTCATTGCCGAAACCGGCGCGGGCCAGCACGGTGTCGCCACGGCGACCGTCGCCGCCCTGTTCGGCATGGAATGCAAGATCTTCATGGGCGCGAAGGATGTGGAGCGGCAGAAGCCCAACGTCTTCCGCATGAAGCTGCTGGGCGCGGAGGTTATCCCCGTGGTTTCGGGATCGCAGACGCTGAAGGACGCGATGAACGATGCGCTGCGCCATTGGGTGTCGAACGTGCACGACACTTTCTACATCATCGGCACGGCGGCCGGGCCGCACCCCTATCCGGAGCTGGTGCGCGACTTCCAGTCCGTCATCGGCCGGGAAGCGCGCGAGCAGATACTGGAACTGGAAGGCCGACTGCCCGACATGCTGATCGCGCCGGTCGGCGGCGGTTCCAACGCCATCGGCCTGTTCCATCCCTTCCTCGACGATGCGGAGGTCAGGATGATCGGCGTCGAAGCGGCGGGCGAAGGCCTGGCCGGCAAGCATGCGGCGAGCCTGGCCGGCGGCAAGTCGGGCATATTGCACGGCAACCGCACCTATCTGCTCCAGGACGAAGACGGGCAGATCACCGAAGCGCACAGCATCTCCGCCGGTCTCGACTATCCCGGCATTGGGCCTGAACATAGCTGGCTGCATGAAATCGGCCGTGTCGAATATATGCCCATCACAGACGACGAAGCGCTCGCCAGCTTCCAGAAGCTCTCCGCGCTGGAAGGCATCATCCCCGCGCTCGAATCCGCCCATGCGATCGCCATCGCGGAAAAGGTCGCGCCTACGCTCGACGCCGACCGGATCATCGTCGTCAACCTGTCCGGCCGCGGCGACAAGGACATCTTCACCGTGGCGAGCGCCCTGGGGGTGGAGATATGACCTCGCCCGCCATATGTCTTGCTCCTGCGAAGGCAGCAACCCCGTTCAACCGTCACCTGTTCACGCGACCCGTGGACCGGGCTGCCGCCTTCGCGGGAGCGCGTTGCGTGTCGGGTTTGGGAATTCGATATGACCGTTGACCGCCTCTCCGCCCGCTTTGCCGCCTGCAAATCGCAGGGCCGCGCCGCGCTCGTCACCTTCGTGACGGCGGGCGACCCCAGCGTGGCCGACACCCCCGCGATCCTCGATGCACTGGTCGAGGGCGGCGCCGACATCATCGAACTCGGCATGCCCTTCACCGATCCGATGGCGGACGGCCCCGCCATCGAACTGGCGAACCTGCGCAGCCTCGGCTCCGGAACGAAGACGAAGGATATTTTCGCCCTCGCCAGCGCCTTCCGCGCCAGGCACCCTGAAACCCCGCTGGTCCTGATGGGCTATGCCAATCCGATGCTCGTGCGCGGCCCGCAATGGTTCGCCGACCAGTGCAGCGCCGCAGGCGTCGACGGCGTGGTCTGCGTCGACGTGCCGCCGGAGGAAGACGCCGAAATCGGTCCCGCCCTGCGCGCCGCCGGCATCCACCTGATCCGCCTCGCCACGCCGACGACCGACGCGGCCCGCCTGCCGGCCGTGCTGAACGGCGCCAGCGGCTTCCTCTATCATGTCGCCGTCGCAGGCATCACCGGCAAGCAGCAGGCCGCCCAGGCTGCCGTCGAACAGGCGGTGGCCCGGCTGAAGACCGCCACCGACCTTCCCATCGCGGTGGGATTCGGCGTGCGTTCCGCCGAACAGGCTGCCGCCATTGGCCGCGTGGCCGACGGCGTGGTGGTGGGGTCCGCCATCGTCGACATCATCGGCTCGCACGGCGACGCCGCCGCCCCCTTCGTCAAGGAGTTCGTCGCTGCCCTTCGCGGCGCGCTGAACGCCAACAGCCCTCATTTCCGGGAGACCGCCGCATGAGCTGGATCAACCGCGTCCGCAACGCCCTGCCCTTCATGGCGAAGAAGGAAACCACCGCCGAAACGCTGTGGCACAAATGCCCCTCCTGCGCCGAGATGATCTTCATCAAGGAGTGGGAGGACAATCTTTCCGTCTGCCCGCGCTGCGACCATCATGGCCGCATCGGACCTGCGGAGCGGTTCGAACAGATACTCGATGCCGGTTTCATCCTGCTGCCGACCCCGCAGGTGCAGGAAGACCCGCTGAAATTCCGTGATTCCAAGCGCTATCCGGACCGCATCAGGGCCGCACGCGCCGCGACGGGCGACCAGGACGCGCTGATCAACGCGCGGGGCGCCATCGATGACGTGCCGCTTGTCATGGGCGTGCAGAATTTCGCCTATATGGGCGGTTCCATGGGCATGGGCGTCGGCGCCGCCTTCATCCAGGGCGTCAACGAAGCCATTGCCCATAAATGCCCCTATGTGATCTTCACCGCAGCGGGCGGCGCGCGCATGCAGGAGGGCATACTTTCCCTCATGCAGATGCCGCGCTCCACCGTGGCCATCCAGAAGCTTCACGCGGCGGGCCTGCCCTATATCGTGGTGCTGACCGATCCGACGACCGGCGGCGTCACGGCCAGCTACGCCATGCTGGGCGACATCCAGATCGCGGAGCCCAATGCGCTCATCGGATTTGCGGGCCAGCGCGTCATCGAAAGCACGATCCGCGAAAAGCTGCCCGACGGCTTCCAACGCGCGGAATATCTGCTGGAGCACGGCATGCTGGACATGGTCGTCCATCGCAGCGAACTGCGCGACACGCTGGCCCGGGTGATCGGCTACCTCGCCCCTCGCGCCGCGGCCTGAGGTTATCGGGGAGACCAGCGCCGATGGCCGACCACGCCGTCTCCGACGATCCCGCCGTCCAGGCCCAGCTCGACCGCCTCGCAACGCTGTCGCCGGGCGCCGACATATTGGGTTTGGACCGCATCGCCCGCCTGCTTGACCGCATCGGCAACCCCCATCGCGCCCTGCCCCCCGTCTTCCACGTTGCGGGCACCAATGGCAAGGGCTCGACCTGCGCCTTCCTGCGCGCCGCGCTGGAGGCGGACGGGAAGACGGTCCATGTCTTCACCTCTCCTCATCTGGTCCGCTTCAACGAGCGCATCCGCATCAGCGGCAAGCTGATCTCCGACGAGGCGCTGGCTCATTACCTCTCGCGCGTGCTCGACGTTGCGGAAGGGATCGGCGCCAGCTTCTTCGAAGTCACCACAGCCGCCGCTTTCCTTGCCTTTTCCGAACATCCAGCCGACGCCTGCATCGTGGAAGTGGGCCTTGGCGGCCGCCTTGACGCCACCAACATCATCGAAAAACCCGTGATCTGCGGTATCGCGCAGCTTGGTCTCGACCATCAAAGCTTCCTCGGCACCACGCTCAGGGAAATCGCCGCCGAAAAGGCCGGCATCGCCAAGCCCGGGGCGCCGCTGGTGACGCAGCGCTATGCCGACGCGCTTTTCCCCGTGATGCTGGAGGCCGCCGCCCGCAACCGGACCCATTGGTTCGCCATGGGCGAGAGCTGGGATGCGGCGGCCTACCGGGACCGCCTCCACTATCGCGACGATCAGGGGCGGCTCGACACGCCCTTGCCGCGCCTGCCCGGCGCACACCAGATCCATAATGCCGCCCTCGCCTTCGCCATGCTGCGGCACCAGAATGTCGTGCCCGTCAGCGAAGCCGCGTTGAAGGCCGCTCCGCTCTGGGCGCATTGGCCGGCCCGCCTGCAAAGGCTGGACCATGGTCCCTTGCTCGCGCCTCTTCCCAAAGGGACCGAGGCCTGGCTGGACGGCGGCCACAATGCCGGCGCGGGCGAGGCGATCAGCGCCTTTTTCAGCAGCGAGCGGCTTGAGGGGCATAAGCTCGAACTGATGATCGGCATGCTGTCGAACAAGGAACTGGACGCCTATCTCCATCCCTTTGCCGGCCGGATCGCGCATATCCACGCCCTGCCGGTGCCAGGTCACGATCATCATCCGCCCGAACGCTTCGCCGCCGTCGCCGATCGGTGGGGCATTGCCTGCACCGCGCATGCGGGCCCCGAAGACGCCATTGCCGCCGTCGCCGCTCAGCCGGGCCGTGAACCCAAGCTGCTGATTTCCGGCTCGCTCTATTTGGCCGGGGAAATTTTGCGACTTAACGGTCAATATCCCGACTGAATTTACTTGCGATTGACTCGCAATAGCGTACTCTTGCCTTCCGACGACAAGGCAGAAGGTACGAACGTATGGCCCATGGAGAGTCCCCCTCCCTCGATCAGCCCCGTCCGCTTCCCGGCGGCTACGGCACCCGCCTGTTCCTCTATGTGATGCGCCGCATGGCGACGGCGGGGGTCAACGATGCCCATGCCGCCAATGCGATGCTGGGCGCCTTCGGCCGCAGCTATCGCCGCCCGCTCGTGCTGATGCGGGCGATGATGCTGGAACTGGCGCGGACATCCAGCCGCAGGATATTGATCGCACCCTGCTGTTGTTCGCGCATGACGAGCGACGAGGCGCTGATGATTCAGGCGATCGGCAGCGCGCTGCGCAGGCCCCGCTCGGCTTATGACGATGTCGCCGCGCTACTGGGCAATGACCATGCCTTGGGCGCGCTCACCTGCCTGCAAGCGGTCGCCCAGGCGCATCGCGACCTCGGTCGGCCACTTGACCTTTACGCCGGGGGCTGAGGGGCTGCCGCGCTCCCGACACTGGCGTCGATCAATCCTGCGCGCATCATCAGCCAGAACAGGACGATGCCCGGCACCGCCAGCGCCGTGGTCAGCAGGTAGAAATCGACATAGCCGAACCGTTCGATCATCGCGCCCGCCGTCGTTCCCGTCAGGAACCGTCCGACGATGCTCGCAGCCGCCGAAATCAGCGCATATTGCGCGGCGGTGAAGCGCAGGTCGCAGAGCGCGGAGAAATAGGCGACCACCGTCACCCCGCCGATGCCGCTCGCGAAATTTTCGAAGCCGATCGCGCCGGCCATGCCCCAGTTGCTCTTGCCCAGCGCCGCCAGCAGCGCGAAGCTGAAGTTGGAGACGCCCATCAGCAACAGGCTGACCAGCACCGACCGCTTCATTCCCATGCGCGCATACAGCACGCCGCCGACGAAAATTCCGATCAGATAGGCCCAGAAGCCGATCCCGACGTCGTAGATGGCGATTTCGTCATTGGTGTAGCCCATGTCGTCGAACAGCAGGCGGAAGGTGAGGTTGGCCAGCGTATCCCCGATCTTGTGCAGCAGGATGAACAGCAGCACCAGCCAGGCGCCGCGCCGGCGGAAGAATTCCACCAGCGGCCCCGCGATCGAGTCCCAGACTTCGCCCAGACCCCGCCGCGCCGTGGGTTCGCGGTGCCGCTCCGGCTCGCCCAGCACCAGCCCGGTCAGCATCGCGGGAAGCGCGAATATGGCGCAGGCCAGATAGGCGCCATGCCAGCCGATCCGGGCCGCCAGCACCAGCGCCAGCGCACCCGCCGCGACCGATCCGATGCGCCAGCCATATTGCGACATGCCCGACCCGACGCCCAATTGCTCCGGCCGCAATGTCTCGATCCGGTAGGCGTCGATCACGATGTCGAAAGTGGCGCCCGCGACGCCGACCAGGATCGCCGCATAGGCCGTCTGCAAAAGGCCGGTGGTGGGATCGACCAGCGCCAGATTGGCGACCGCCGCCATCACGAACACCCCCGCGACCAGCAGCCAGCTCACCCGCTGCCCCAGCCGGCCGATGACCGGCAACCGAACGCCGTCGACGACCCAGGCCCACAGCCATTTGAGATTATAGACCAGGAAGGCAAGGGTGAAGGCCGTCACGGCCTTCTTGTCGATGCCGTCCTGCGCCAGCCGGGTGGTCAGCGTGGCACCGATCATCGCATAGGGAAAGCCCGACGATATGCCGAGAAAAAATGCCCCCAAAGGCGCCTTCTGCACATAGGGCTTCACCGCATCCAGCCAGTTGGCCGAGCCCTTCGCGATGTCGGTCATAAATTGGTGCGCCCCCCGGGAATGATTATCCGGCCACCATATGGGCAAATGCGGTGGAGGCAAGCCGTCCGGCAATCTTATATCGGGCCCGGATCAGGCGGCGTCCTCGAACAGGTGAAGACCGTCGGGAAAACGGGGCAATGCCTTTCCCCGAAGCAGGGCATCCACGACATCGATCGCCGCCAGCAGATCGCGCGGCGCATAGGGCTTGGCCAGGCATCCCAGGGCCATTTCCCGCGCGTCGACAGGGCAGGCCCCCGTCACGAACAATACCGCCACGCCTCTGCCCGCCGCAAAGCGCGCAAGATCGATGCCGGTCTTCTCCCCATGCAGGGTCACGTCCGCGATCACCAGATCGACGCTTTCCTCCTGCATGATGGTGACTGCATGGGCATATTCGTCGACGGTAGCGGCCACGCGATAGCCGGCCATTTCCAGCACATGCTCATTGTCGAAGGCGACCAGCGGCTCATCCTCGACCACCAGCACGCTGCGTATGGCCTTGCGCCGCCCCCGCGCTTCGGCTTCCCCTTTTACCAGCCCGAAAAACATTTGCCGATCCGCCCCATTTGCGCCATTCACCCGACCAACGTGCAAGGCCCCGAAGGGGTTTCCCGTCGTCCCGGCGCATGGGCGCAAGGACAGCACCATTCGTCAATTTCCCGGCCTTCCGGATATGGGAAGGCCACCCTGTTTTGAAAAGGAACTCTTCCGTGGAACCGCCGAAAAAATCTGGGCCGCCCCGTCGGCCGGGCTCCGGTGGTCCCAGGCGTCCGACGGGCGCCAAACCGGCGCCGGCATCACGCCCGGCCCGCCCGCCCGTCAAGAAGGCTAGGACGGCGCCCGCAAAGCCCGCCAATCCCCATCCTGCCCGCGCTGCCGCCGCCGCCAGCGGCAAGAACGAACCGCAACGCATCGCCAAATTGCTCGCCCGCGCAGGCGTCGCCTCCCGGCGGGAGATCGAGCGGATGATCGAGGAGGGACGGATCACGCTCGACGGCGAAGCGGTTTCGACCCCCGCCACCCTCCTCACTTCGCTGCACGGCGTCGCGGTCGACGGGAATCCGGTCGCCGCACCGGCACCTGCGCGCCTGTTCCTCTTCCACAAACCGGCGGGTTTCCTGACGACCGAACGCGACCCCCGCGGCCGTCCGACCATTTATGACAAGCTGCCCGCCGACCTGCCGCGCGTCATGCCGATCGGCCGGCTCGACATGACGACCGAAGGCCTGCTGCTGCTCACCACCGATGGGGAGTTCAAGCGGCAGATGGAGCTGCCCTCCACCGGCGTCCCGCGCACCTACCGCGCCCGCGCCTTCGGTGAAGTCAGTCAGAACCAGCTGGAGGACCTGTTCGACGGGCTGGAGATAGACGGCATACGCTATGGCCGGATCGAGGCCAATCTGGAACGCCGCACCGGCCGCAACCAGTGGATCGAAATGACGCTGACCGAAGGCAAGAACCGCGAAGTCCGCCGCGTGCTCGAACATCTGGGGCTTCAGGTGAACCGGTTGATCCGCACCAGCTACGGCCCCTTCCATCTGGGCGAGCTGGCATCCGGCGCGGTCGAGGAAGTGCGGCAGCACGATCTGGTCGTCTTCCGCAAGAGCCTTGGGAAACCCTGACCCCCTCCGTTCGCCCTGAGCCTGTCGAGGGGCCCTTCTTTTCTGGAACGAGCCAGCCCATGAGAATAATTGCAGGCCAATGGCGGGGTCGCCCCCTTACCGCCCCCAAGGGCGACGCAACACGCCCTACGGCGGACCGCACCCGGGAAACCCTGTTTTCCATGCTGCTGAGCCGGATCGGCTCCTTCGAGGGGCTGAGCGTCGGCGATTTCTTCGCGGGCTCGGGCGCTCTGGGGTTCGAAGCGCTCTCGCGCGGCGCGGCAAGCTGCATCTTCGTGGAACAGGACCGCGCGGCGCTGGACGCGATCCGGGCCAATGGCGACAAGCTGGGCATCCGCCCCGACATCCGCCAGAGCAGCGTCCTGTCGCTGGGTCCGGCAAGCGAGCCGCTCGACCTCATCTTCATGGATCCGCCCTATCAGAGCGGCGCTGGCATGGTGGCGCTGGACAAGCTGAGCCGCCTGGGCTGGACCGGCCCCGCAAGCTGGATCAGCATCGAAACCGACCGGCGCGAGGATGTGGCCGTAAAGGGCTTTACCGTGGAGACGACCCGTGACGTTGGAAAGGCCCGACTGACGCTGCTGCGCGCAACGGAGCGCGCCGAATAGTGCGGCGGGGATTGGGCAAAGTGATGGCGCGACGGACATGACCATGGGCCATCTCCGCGGCTGCGCATTGCACCCAGGCTGCGACCGGAATATCGGGACCAGCCCCGGCGACCTTGCTGACGGTGCTCGACCGGCACAGCCTGACCGGCGGCGCGACCGGACCGGGCATGGCGACCATGATCGCCGCCATGCCCGGCCTGGCAAGCATCAACGCCGCTTGCGCATGGACTTGGGCGCTTCGCTCCGGTTGATGCAGCTATCCTGCACGGTCCTGCTGCACAGCGGATAATCCTTCTGCTCGGTCGGCGGCGGCGTCATATTGCCACCCACGGTCGCGGGATTGGCTGAGGTTCCGACAGGAGCGGAGGGATCACGCGGAACGCCGGCAGGAGCCGGTTGCATGCCCGTGTCCGGCGGCACGGCTCCGGTCGGCTGCCCCGCATTGGGATCGGCGGCTGGGGGCGGTGTCGCGGGCGTCGCCGGAGTGGCCGGGCTGGCTGGCGTCGCTCCCGGTTCGGCGGGGGTCGCCGGCGTCGCAGGCGTCGCGCCCTGGTCGGGCGGAGGCGGCGTATCGGCGGCGGGCGGCTGCGCCGAAGCCGGCATGTCCTGCGCGATCGCAATGCCGGTAACGCCGGTGCCGAAGGCCAATATGGCCGCACCTGCCAACAGGATCGATTTCATCGGGATCATCCTTTCCTTTGTTCTCGCCCCGTTCTACCGTTTGGGCTGAACAAAGAACCGGATGCGCGATGCCTGCGTTCCGGCCCGGGCGACGAGCCGTTGCGGATGCGCCGCCAGACGATCCTGCCCGTCGGCCTCAGGCCTCGGGGTAGCGCTGGAACTTGGGCAGTTGATGCGCGCCCTCCATCCATGGCGCAGCCTCGGCAAATTGGACGTGGATGGCTGGCGGCAGGTTCGACTGGTCGTCCAGCGTTCCGGTCTGGATGTCGATCATGCCGGGGAAAACGGCGGCATTGCGGTAGAAAAGGCCCGTACCGCAGGTTCCGCAAAATTCCCGCGTCACATTGTCGGAGGACCGGTATGCCACCGGCCGACCCGTCACCGTCACCTGTTCTTCAGGGAACAGGGCCCAGCCCACCATCGGCGCGCCCGCGCTTTTCCGGCAATCCGAACAATGGCACAGCGCGCTATAGGCCGGCTCGCCCTGCGCTTCGTAATGGATCGCCCCGCATTGGCACCGCCCCGAGAACATGGCCTTTACTCCTTGCATGATTCGCCTTTTGTTCTCATAGAAGGAGCAACGGTGCAAGGGCCGCCCGCCCTTGCCGCTTCCCGCCCGGCATCCTAGTTGATAGCGCATGACTCTGCCCGCTCCCTCCCCCGACGATCCCCCCTATCTCCAGGGGCTGAACGAACCCCAGCGGGAGGCCGTGCTCACGACCGAGGGGCCGGTGCTGGTGCTTGCAGGCGCCGGCACGGGCAAGACGGCAGCGCTCACCGCTCGCCTCGCCCATCTGATCGCCACCCGTCGGGCCTATCCTTCGGAAATCCTCGCAGTCACCTTCACCAACAAGGCGGCGCGCGAAATGCGGGAACGCGTCGGTCGGATGATCGGCCCCGCCGTCGAAGGCATGCCCTGGCTGGGCACCTTCCACGCCATCGCCGCGAAGATGCTGCGCCGCCATGCCGAACTGGTGGGGCTGCAATCCAATTTCACCATCCTCGACACGGACGATCAGCTTCGCCTGATGAAGCAGCTCATCCAGGCGGAGGGAATCGACGAGAAGCGCTGGCCCGCACGCCAGCTCGCCGGCCTCATCGACCAGTGGAAGAACAAGGGGCTGACGCCGGAGGAAATCGGCGCCGGCGAGAGCGAGGGCTATGCCAACGGAAAGGGGCAGAAGCTCTACGCCGCCTATCAGGCGCGTCTTCGGGACGTGAATGCCTGCGATTTCGGGGACTTGCTGCTGCATGTTCTGACGATTCTGAAACGCCATCGGGACGTGCTGGAAAGCTATCAGCAGCGCTTCCGCTATATCATGGTGGACGAATATCAGGACACCAACAGCAGCCAGTATCTGTGGCTGCGCCTGCTCGCCCAGCAGCGCAAGAACATCTGCTGTGTGGGAGACGACGACCAGTCTATCTATTCATGGCGGGGGGCGGAAGTCGCCAATATCCTGCGGTTCGAAAAGGATTTTCCCGGCGCGAAGATCGTCCGGCTGGAACAGAATTATCGCTCGACACCCCATATATTGGGCGCTGCGTCAGGAGTGATCGCGGAAAATGGCAATCGCCTGGGCAAGACGCTCTGGACCGACATCGACGTGGGCGAGAAGGTCCGCATCATCGGCGTCTGGGACGGGCCGGAGGAAGCGCGGCGCGTGGGCGACGAGATCGAATCGATCGAACGCAGCGGCCAATCGCTGGAGGGGGTCGCCATCCTCGTCCGGGCCCAGCACCAGACGCGCGAGTTCGAAGACCGCTTCATCCAGATCGGCCTGCCCTATCGCATCGTGGGCGGCTTCCGCTTCTATGAACGCGCCGAGATCCGGGACGCGCTCGCCTATCTTCGCCTGGTCAATCAGCCCGCCGATGACCTGGCGTTCGAACGGATCGTCAACGTCCCCAAGCGCGGCCTGGGCGACAAGGCCGTGGAAAAGCTGCATCGGCTTGCCCGGGCGGAGGGCGTTCCGCTTGCCCTCGCCGCCGCGCGAATCCTCGACACGGACGAGATGACGCCGCAGGCCCGCCGCAGCCTTGGCGCCTTCATCGGCGATCTCGCCCGCTGGCGGGACCGCGCGGTGCAACTTCCCCATGCCGAACTGGCCCGACAGATATTGGACGAAAGCGGCTACACCGCCATGCTCCAGGCCGAACGCACCGCCGAAAGCGCGGGAAGGCTGGAGAACCTCAACGAACTGACCCGCGCCATGGAGGAATATGAGACGCTGGGCGCATTCCTGGAGCATGTAAGCCTCGTCATGGACAATGAGGCGCAACAGGACGAGCGCAAGGTCACGATCATGACCATCCACGCCGCCAAGGGGCTGGAGTTCGACACGGTCTTCCTCGCGGGGTGGGAAGAAGGCATCTTCCCCTCCCAGCGCGCGCTCGACGAAGGCGGCCTCAACAGCCTGGAGGAGGAACGCCGCCTCGCCTATGTCGCGATCACGCGGGCGAGGAAGTCCTGCGTCATCCTGCACGCCGCCAACCGCCGCATCTATGGCCAGTGGACCAGCTCCATCCCTTCGCGCTTCGTCGGGGAATTGCCTCCCGAACATGTGGAGGAGGAAAGCAGCATGTCCGGCGGCGCCTCGCTCTGGCGCGCCAACTGGTCGGAGCGGGCCGATCCCTTCGCCAATGTCCAGCGCGGCACCGGTCGCGGCCCCGGGTGGCAGCGCGCCCAACAGAGCGGACAGTTCACCCGCGAACCCGCAAGGATCGTGGAGGCGCGCGCATCAGCGGTCTCGCTCGGCAACAAGGGGCGGGATGACATGAGCGTCGGCCTGCGCGTCTTCCACCAGAAATTCGGCTACGGCACGGTGGCGGAGATCGAAGGCAACAAGCTGGAGATCGATTTCGAAACGGCGGGTCGGAAGCGGGTGATGGACAGCTTCGTCCAGCCTGCCTAGCCGTCAATCGAGCCTTTTCTCAAGACCGCCGTCCAATACGTAGATACCGGATGAAATAGCGGTGGCAGGTACCGTTTTGTATGGGAATGATAAAGATGGGTGGATTCAGGGACCTTCCGCTATCGGATGGTAAAGCGTTATACCGGACATCCGGATTTACCAAAGAGGCCGGCGCGAGAACAATAATCGCAGCAATGATGGGATTGTTGGCATCAGTCACTGGTTCAGCGAACGCCAGCAGCATTGTGGGGCCAGGACGGTTTTGCGGCTATTCACCGATTATCGACCTGCGAGATGGTGAGAAGGTCACGACTTTGGAAGGCGGGATACACGGAGGCAGCTTCCGCTGGGAAGGTGCTTTCGGGACCCTCGAAGTGCATGGAGTAGGATGGGCCAGTCGTCCGAAGGGTCGGATTGTTAAGGCCCACTCTTCCAACAGTCCTGCACGATTTGCACAAAAGCGAGCGGAAGGCCTTTACCAAATAGCAATCTGGAATGGCGAACACGGCGCTGCCTATTTCACATCGCCAAAATCGTTCACCCGTCCTCAATTGGATGCAATTGATCGGGTAGAACTATTTGAGGAAGGTCAGTCGCCATCCAACTGCAAATTGCGTACCATCTTCTCTTGGGAGTAGCCAAAGTCGGGCAGGTTTTGGTCGCGGTTTCATCCGATACGAACGACCGGCAATGGTCGCTTGCCGCTATTACACGCCCAGCCACTCCAGCCCGCCCGCAAGCTCATCTGCCGAATAATCGATCTGCAAGACTCGACGGTGGCCCATGACGCTCGCCGCCTCCGAGGCGTGTAGGATGGGAGTTGAATACACCCACACGTCGCCAGTCTTGGCGAGGCAGGTGTAAATGCCGGATTGAGCAACAACATCATCATATTGTTCGACCGGTACGCGCCCACCGACATGAGAGCCTGGAGCAATCAACAGCGGCGAATTTTGAGCGGGCACGTCGTCCAGATGAACCCGAAGGGTCAACATCCGGGCCAGCAGTTCAAACGGCGGCGCGACATGCTGCATTCCGCCTTTGATCGTCCATGGCCCATAACCCTCGACATCGATCCGCCGCTTCACGCAGATTGTGCGGTCCTGATGCCATCCCAACGACCAGTCCGTTGCAGCGGTTTTGTCAAACAGGATTGCACGAACGGGGCGGCATCGCGATCCAAGAAATTCTGCTGCAACGGAGCCTATTGCGCCATTTGCAGCCAGAAAAGGCCGGAGGCCTTGGATGCCGTGGATACGAACGCCTGCCTGCTCATGAGGAAGTTCACGCAACGCCGCACATATGTCTGGAAGCAGCGGCAATACAGCAGCGGGAATGTGCTGTGCCCCGTCTTTGGCGAGAGTAAGGTTCTCGAGGTGCGCCGCTTGCTTCATCGCACCATGTAAAGCACTGACCTACGCCGCAGCAATGTCTGGTTTCGGATCGCTTGCACGGAGGTGCGAGCAGCAAGAAACGGTCGATTCCAGACGCTTCTTTCACCGGTCAGATTCTGCACTTAAACTAGCAACTGAGGATCAGCCATAGTAACCCAACGGCAACAACATACGCAAAAAGCATCCTATTTTCCCCACAGGCGGCCATTCCACCTGTCCTATCCCGCCCCGGCCAGCCTACCAGGCTCCGTCTTTGAAACGTCTGATATATTGGGTTCCTACGCATATGCGTGCGCGGGCGCACGCGCGCATACACTATGAACTTCGGCGGAAAGCGGCAGAAATCAGCCGCAAAACATCAGCCTACAATCCTGATCGGATCGAGAAGCTGGCCCATGGCGAGCTACTTCAGATGATAGGGGAAAGTTGGTGGAGCCTAGCGGGATCGAACCGCTGACCTCCTGCATGCCATGCAGGCGCTCTCCCAGCTGAGCTAAGGCCCCATCGTTGCGCGGCATCATACCGCATCCCAATGGATCAGGCCATGTCCGGCATAAAGCCGTCGGCCAAATATAGAACACTCCTTGCGTGGCTTTGGAGTGTTAATCGAGGTCACTTGCAACCTCGCCACACTCCTCGCTTGCGCTCGGGAGTTTTTCGGGAAAATGTCCCCCGGACATTTTCTTTTCCCGAAAAACTGGTGGAGCCTAGCGGGATCGAACCGCTGACCTCCTGCATGCCATGCAGGCGCTCTCCCAGCTGAGCTAAGGCCCCGTTTTCCAGTGTCGGCGCCGTTGGGGCGGCGCCTCGGAGGCCGCTGCCATTAGGTGGCGGCGAACTCCTTGGCAAGCACAAAATTCAATTAATTGTCGTCGTCGCCATCGTCCCCGCCGGCGTCGACGCCCAGATCGTCGTCGCCGCCCAGATCGACGTCATTGTCCGGCGAATCGCCGTCATCATCCACGTCCAGATCCAGGTCCAGATCGTCGTCCGCCGTCTCGATCTCGCCATCGGCGGTTTCGATGACCTTCTTGGGCGCTTCCTCATAGGGCAGCGGCTGCTTCGACTTCAGCACCGGTTCCGGTTCCCAGGCCGTGCCGCAGTTGATGCAGGTGACCGGGTCATCCTTGCCCAGGTCGTAGAAGCGCGTGGCGCATTTCGGGCAGGTACGCTTCGTGCCCCATTCAGCCTTGACCATGTCCGGCCTTGTCCTTCTCTTGCGAGTGCTCAAAACAGAAATTACGCGGCACGACAGGGTCGCCCGCGAAGAGACGGCGCCTTGCCATAGCGAAACCGCGCTGTCAAAAGCCGGGCGCATTTTTTCAAGTTTTGCAGACGGATTGACCCGTGACCGCTTCTTCCGACCAGCCCATGTCCATGACCTTCACCGCCGCCCCGGCCCTTTCCGGCTCGATCGCCGTGCCGGGCGACAAGAGCATTTCGCACCGCTCGCTGATGCTCTCCGCGCTGGCCGTGGGCGAGAGTCGGGTCGAAGGGCTGCTGGAGGGTGAGGACGTCCTCGCCACCGCCGCCGCCATGCGGGCGATGGGCGCGGACATCCGCAGGGATGCGGACGGCATCTGGCACATCCATGGGGTGGGCGTCGGCGGCCTGCTCCAGCCGGAAAGCGCGCTCGACATGGGCAATAGCGGCACCTCCACCCGCCTGCTGATGGGACTGGTCGCAAGCCACGCCATCACCGCCACCTTCGTGGGCGACGCCTCCCTCAGCAAGCGCCCCATGGCCCGCGTCACCGATCCGCTGTCGCGCATGGGCGCCAGCTTCACCACCAGTCCCGGAGACCGCCTGCCCCTTACCATGCGCGGCGCCTGCCCGGCCGTGCCGCTGGACTATCGCCTTCCCGTGGCATCGGCGCAGGTCAAGTCGGCCATCCTGCTCGCCGGCCTCAACACTCCCGGCATCACCCGCGTGGTCGAACCGATCCCCACCCGCGACCACAGCGAACGCATGCTCAAGGGCTTCGGCGCGGACCTCAACGTGGAGGTCGAAGCCGACGGCACCCGCATCATCACGCTCAAGGGCGAAGCCGAACTCCACCCGCAATCGATCATCGTTCCCGGCGACCCCTCCTCCGCCGCTTTCCCGATGGTTGCAGCCCTGCTGGTTCCGGGATCGAACGTGACCATCGCCAATGTCGGCCTCAACGCGACGCGCGCCGGGCTGGTCGATCTGCTGCGCGAGATGGGCGGCGACATCCTCATCGAAAACCCGCGCGAAGTCGGCGGCGAGCCGGTGGGCGATCTCGTCATCACGGCCTCGACGCTGAGGGGCGTCGAGCCCGATCCGGCCCGCGCCCCGTCGATGATCGACGAATATCCCGTCGCCTTCATCGCCGCCGCCTTGGCGCAAGGGCGCAGCATCTTCCGCGGCCTGGAAGAATTGCGCGTCAAGGAATCGGACCGCATCGCCACCATGGCGGCAGGCTTGCGCGCCATCGGCGTGCAGGTCGAGGAACTGGAGGACGGCATCGTCATAGAGGGCAGCGGTGGCGCGCCCCTCCCCGGCGGCGGCCCCGTCGCGACGAAGCTGGACCACCGCATCGCCATGAGCTTCGCGGTCGCAGGCCTCGTGTCCAGCAATGGCGTCACCATCGACGACATGCGCCCCGTCGCGACCAGCTTCCCGGGTTTCACCGCTTTGCTGCAATCGCTCGGCGCACTTGCATGACGTTCGACCTTGCCAATATCCTGGGACTGATCGGCAGCGGCCTGATGGTCATTGCCTATGCCTATAGCAACATGGCGAAGGTGCTGAGCTTCACCCTCTTCAACCTGCTTAACCTGGTCGGCGCGGTGCTGCTGATCTACTCGCTGACGGTTCATTTCAACGTCGCGTCGATGGCGCTGGAAGTCATATGGGCCTTCATCGCCCTGATCGGCCTCGCCAAGGCGCTGCGGAAAGGCAAAGCATCATGATCATCGCCGTCGACGGCCCCGCCGCATCGGGCAAGGGCACCATCGCCAGGGCGCTGGGCCGGCATTACGGCCTGCCCGTGCTCGATACCGGCCTGCTCTATCGCGCCGTGGGCCTTGCCGTGCTCAAGGCCAGCGGCGACCCGGACCATGAAGCCGATGCGCTCGCCGCCTGCGACTTCGACGACGCCATGCTGAAAGATCCCGCGCTGCGCAGCGAAGCCGTCGGCTCGCTCGCCTCCCGCGTATCGATCCACCAAAGCGTCCGGCAGGCCCTCGTCAGGCGCCAGCGCGACTTCGCCACCCAACCCGGCGGCGCGATCCTGGACGGGCGCGACATCGCCACCGTTATCGCCCCCGATGCCGACGCCAAGATCTTCGTCACCGCCAGCGTCCATGTCCGCGCCCAGCGCCGCTATCAGGACGCGCTCGACCATGGCGGCCATCCCGACATGGACAGCCTGATCGCGGACATCCAGGCCCGCGACACCCGCGACATGAGCCGCGATCATGCGCCGTTGCGCATGGCCGATGGAGCGGACTTGCTCGACACCAGCAATTTGACTATAGACGCCGCCGTCCAGCAGGCCATTGCACTGGTGGACGCCCAGTTGGAACGTCGGCAACAGGCCTGACGCGATGCCGGGTGCCGGGGATTCCCAGGCGCCCTTTTCGCTTGTCCACAGGGCGTCGACTCGACATGGCCGAACGGATGTTCGCATGGGTATCCGGCCCTGCGGGCGCTTTGGCCTGAAAGACCACCGGACACAACCGGTAGGCCAGCAATGACGAGTGAAGGACTTACCTATGGCCTCTACGGCATTCCCCTCGCGCGACGATTTCGCCGCGCTTCTCAATGATTCTCTCGGTGGCGAGGATGGCGGCTTCGAAGGCCGCGTCGTCAAGGGCACCGTTACCGGCATCGAAAACGACATGGCGCTGATCGACGTCGGCCTGAAGTCGGAAGGCCGCGTGCCGCTGCGCGAATTCGCCGCGCCGGGCCAGAAGGCCGACCTGAAGGTCGGTGACGAAGTCGAAGTCTATGTCGACCGCGTCGAAAACGCCCATGGCGAAGCCATGCTGTCGCGCGACCGCGCCCGCCGCGAAGCCGCCTGGGACAAGCTGGAAGCCGAGTTCACCGAGAACGCCCGCGTCGAAGGCGTCATCTTCGGCCGCGTCAAGGGCGGCTTCACCGTCGACCTGGACGGCGCCGTTGCGTTCCTGCCCGGCAGCCAGGTCGATATTCGTCCGGTTCGCGACGTCACCCCGCTGATGGACATCCCGCAGCCCTTCCAGATCCTGAAGATGGATCGCCGCCGCGGCAACATCGTCGTGTCGCGCCGCGCCATCCTGGAAGAAACCCGCGCCGAACAGCGCTCGGGCCTCATCCAGACGCTGGCCGAAGGCCAGATCATCGAGGGCGTCGTCAAGAACATCACCGACTATGGTGCGTTCGTTGACCTGGGCGGCATCGACGGCCTGCTGCACGTCACCGACCTCAGCTACAAGCGCATCAACCACCCGAACGAGATGATCAACATCGGCGACACCGTCCGCGTCCAGATCATCCGCATCAACCGCGACACCCAGCGCATCAGCCTTGGCATGAAGCAGCTGGAAAGCGATCCGTGGGAAGGCGCCGCCGCCAAATATCCGGTCGGTGCGAAGCTGTCGGGCCGCGTCACGAACATCACCGAATATGGTGCGTTCGTCGAGCTGGAGCCGGGCATCGAAGGTCTGGTCCACGTTTCGGAAATGTCCTGGACGAAAAAGAACGTCCACCCCGGCAAGATCGTTTCGACCAGCCAGGAAGTCGACGTCATCGTCCTGGAAGTCGATCCGGAAAAGCGCCGCATCTCGCTCGGCCTCAAGCAGGCCCAGAACAACCCCTGGGACAGCTTCGCCGAACGTCACCCGATCGGTTCGACCGTCGAGGGCGAAGTCAAGAATGCCACCGAGTTCGGCCTGTTCATCGGCCTGGACGGCGACGTGGACGGCATGGTCCACATGTCGGACATCGCATGGGGCATTTCGGGCGAGGACGCGCTGGCCCTGCACCGCAAGGGCGAGACGGTTCAGGCCGTCGTTCTCGACATCGACGTCGAGAAGGAGCGCATCAGCCTTGGCATGAAGCAGCTTGAGCGTGGCGGCCCGGCCGCTGGCGGCACCACCGCCGCTGCCGCTGGCCTCAACAAGAACCAGACGGTCACCGTCACGGTTCTGGAAGTCCGCGACGGCGGCCTGGAAGTCCAGGCCGGCGAAGATGGCGCCACCGGCTTCATCAAGCGCAGCGACCTTGGCCGCGACCGCGACGAACAGCGTCCGGAACGCTTCCAGATCGGCCAGAAGTTCGACGCCATGGTCACCGGTTTCGACCGCGCCAAGAAGCCGACCTTCTCTGTCAAGGCCCTTCAGATCGCTGAAGAGAAGCAGGCTGTGGCGCAATATGGTTCGTCCGACAGCGGCGCCTCGCTGGGCGACATCCTGGGCGAAGCACTCAAGGCCAAGAGCGAGGGCTAAGCCCTCCTTCGGTATCTAACTTAAGTAATATGGCCCGCCGGAACTTAACTCCGGCGGGCTTTTTCTATTCCCAAAATGAGAATGACATACCGATATTGGCTGATTGTCACAGCCATGAGGATTCATTATAAATAAACAGGGAACCAGAAGGGGGAGTCTGGAGGACCAATGATACGCTCGGAACTGATTCAGAAATTGGCTGAGGAAAATCCAAACCTCAACCTCCAGGAAGTGGAAAGGATCGTCGATCTTTTCTTCAAGGAAATAGTCGACCGCCTCTCCAGCGGCGGGCGAGTGGAACTTCGGGGCTTCGGCGCCTTTACGACACGGGCGCGCGACGCGCGTACCGGCCGCAATCCGCGCACCGGTGAACAGGTGCCGGTGGACGCCAAGCGGGTTCCCTATTTCAAACCCGGAAAGGAAATGCGGGAACGGCTGAATGGCAAAGCTGCCCACTGATCCAACCACATCCTTGACCTGTGCGTCGTTAGCCTTCAGGGGGTAACGGCCTCAAGCGGACGTGGCGAAATCGGTAGACGCAGCGGACTTAAAATCCGCCTCCCCCTGGGAATGCGGGTTCAAGTCCCGCCGTCCGCACCACAGCCTTTCACGGCATCTTTTCCGGTTTCCAGTGCTTATCGCTGGATATCCGCTGCATTTGTGGCGATGATCGGTCATGGCCGGCGCGATCAACCCACAGAGCTTCAGCGATTCCCTCGTCATCCTGGGGGCCGCGGGGCTCGTCATCCCCGGCTTCGCGCGGCTGCGGATCAGCCCGGTCATCGGCTTCATCCTCGTCGGGCTGGCGGTGGGGCCGTCGGGATTGGGCGCTTTGGTGGGCCAATATCCCTGGCTCTATCATGTCACCATTTCCAACAGGGCGGCGATAGAGCCTTTTGCCGAACTGGGCGTCATCCTGCTGCTTTTTTCCATCGGACTCGAACTCAGTTTTCGTCGTCTCTGGACCATGCGGACACAAGTATTCGGCGTCGGCGCGGCAGAATTGATCGGCGGCGGTACGCTGATTGCACTTGGCCTTTACTTGCTGGGCCAGCCACCGGCAGGCGCTTTCGGCCTGGGCCTCGCGCTGGCGCTGTCGTCCACGGCCGTGGTGCTGCCGATGGTGGGCACGCAAAGCGCCGTCGGCCGCGCGGCCTTTTCCATGCTGCTTTTCGAGGATCTGGCCCTCGTCCCCATCATCTTCATGCTGGGCGCGCTTGCTCCCTCGGTCGCTGCCAGTCCGGACGGCCCGTGGGGCGAACTGGCCGACACGCTGATCAAGAGCGGGATCACCATCGCCATCATGCTGGTCCTTGGCCGCCTCTGCCTGCCGCATATCTTCAGCCAGGCCGCCCGCACCAAGAGCCCGGAGGTGTTCCTGGCCGCCAGCCTGCTGGTCGTCATCATATCCAGCATGGCGACCTCGATCGCCGGCCTGTCTCCGATCGTCGGCGCGCTCCTTGCCGGGCTGCTGATCGCGGAAACCGATTATCATGGCGAGGTCGAGGTCATGACCGCGCCGTTCAAGGGACTGGCGCTAGGGGTCTTCCTCATCACCGTCGGCATGGGCCTTGACGTGCGCGTCATCCTGGCTAACTGGCCTACGCTCATTTTGGCGATGGTGGGCGTGGTCCTTGCCAAGACCATCGTCACCGCGGCCCTGCTCTACCTGTCGGGCGCGAGGAAGGGCGTGGCGCTGGAAGTCGGCGTGCTGATGTCCAGCCCTTCGGAAACCACATTGATCGTATTGTCCGCTGCCGCTGCGGCCCAGTTGATCCTTCCTTCCACCGCAGCCTTCTGGCAGATCGTGACCGCTATCGGCCTTACCATCACGCCGCTGCTCGCACGGCTGGGACATGACATTGCGCGGCGGCTGGAAATGGCGCTGGGCGAAGAGGCGCCGGAAATCAACGAAGACCATGCCGAGGCGGCCGCCGTCGTAATCGGCTTCGGGCGCGTGGGGCGCATGATCTGCGACCTGCTCAACCTGCACAAGCAGCGTTTCATCGTCGTGGAATCCGACCCGGACGTCGTTGCGGAAGCTCGGCGCGGAGGGTATCCCATATTGTTCGGCGACGTGTCCCGCACCGAAATGCTCGACAAGCTTCGTCTCGGCCATGCACGGGCCCTGATCCTGACGATGGACGATCCTGTCCTGTCGGTTCGGGTGACGAAGCGTGTGCGGGGATGGGTGCCCGATCTGCCGATTATCGCGCGCGCACGGGACACCGATCATGCGGCCCAGCTCTATCGCGCCGGGGCCAGCGATGCGGTTCCGGAGACGCTCGAAAGTTCGCTCCAACTGGCGGAGACCGCGCTGGTCGACCTGGGCGTGGCGATGGGACCGGTGATCGCCTCCATCCACCAGACGCGGGAGGATTTGCGCATGGGCATCAAGGATGCCGCGCAGCTCGAAACCGCGCCCAAGCTGCGGCGGCTGCGGGCCGATGAGGTGCCTTAGGACGGACCTTGCGGTGGGCTGAAAACCGACCAGCCGGTGCGATGGGCCAGTTCTTCAAGCGCCAGCGTGCCAAGCTGGCTATTGCCATTTTCGTTCAGGCCAGGCGACCAGACGGCAATGGACGCGCGACCCGGCACGATCGCCAATATGCCGCCGCCTACCCCCGACTTGCCCGGAATGCCGACGCGGAAGGCGAAATCGCCCGAAGCGTCATAATGGCCGCAGGTCAACATCAAGGCGTTGATCCGCTTGGCCCGGCTGGACGAGACGACCCGTCCGCCCTCGGGATGCCGGCCATCGAGCATCAAATAGCGGCCCGCAAGTGCGAGTTGACGGCAACTCATCTCGATCGCGCATTGGTGAAAATAGGTGCCAAGCACCAGATCGACCGGATGATGGATATTGCCGAAGGCGCGCATGTAATTGGCCAGCGCCATATTGCGAAAGCCGGTCGCCGTTTCCGACGCCGCGACGGTTTCATTGATGGCGATGCCGTCGTCGCCCGCCAGATAGCGGACGAAGCGCAGCATTTCTCCAATCGCGACGCGGGGTTGATGACCGCCCAGATTGACGTCCGCGACGACGACGGCGCCCGCGTTGATGAAGGGATTTCGCGGTATGCCCTGTTCCTGCTCCAGCTGAACGATGGAATTGAAGGCGTTGCCGGACGGTTCCCGCCCTACCCGCTGCCAAAGCTGATCGCCTATCTTGCCGAGCGCGAGCGTCAGGGCGAACACCTTGGAGATGGACTGGATCGAAAAGCCGGTGGCGCAGTCCCCTCCCTCGATCAACCGGCCATCGGCGGTCGCGACAGCGATGCCGAACTGGCCGGGATCGACCTTGGCCAGTTCCGGAATATAGCTGGCGACCGTGCCGCGATCTTCCCGGCTCGCAGCATGAGCGACGATGTCAGCAATGATCGCGGGCAAGTCCATGAGCAGATCGGCGTCCCACCAGGCAGGGTTGGATGAAAATGACTTGATAGAACGCCGCCGGCTCCTGCCCAACATAGCTGGGCAGGAAATTCTGAAAAGGGCTATGTGCTGCTGGCAGGACAGGCGGCACGATGAGCCATCCGCCTCAATCCCACAGCCTCAAGCCGTCGCCTTGGCCAGTGCCCGATATTTGTGGAGCAGCGGTTCGGTATAGCCGTTGGGCTGCGCCACGCCCTCGAAGACCAGGGCGCGGGCCGCCTGCCAGGCAAGGCTGTCCGGGTTGCCGCTCATCGGCCGGTAGAGCGGGTCGCCCGCATTCTGGGCATCGACCTTGGCGGCCATGCGGGTGAAGGCGGCGTCGACCTGCTCCTTCGTGCAGACGCCGTGAAGCAGCCAGTTCGCCATATGCTGCGAGGAGATGCGCAGCGTGGCGCGGTCTTCCATCAGGCCGATGTCATGAATGTCGGGAACCTTGGAGCAGCCGACGCCCTGATCGATCCAGCGGACGACATAGCCAAGGATGCCTTGCGCGTTATTGTCCAGTTCCTGGGCGATTTCCTCTTCCGACCAGTTGCGGCCCGGCTGCGCGACCGGAATGGCCAGCAGCTTGTCGAGGGGTGCGATGGCTTCGGCCTTGCGTTCCGCCTGGCGGGCGAAGACGTCGATGCGGTGATAATGAGTCGCGTGCAGCGTCGCCGCCGTGGGGGACGGAACCCAGGCCGTGTTGGCGCCGCTCCTGGGATGGCCGACCTTCTGGTCCAGCATGTCGGCCATGCGATCCGGCGCGGCCCACATGCCCTTGCCGATCTGGGCGCGGCCCGACAGGCCGCAGGCGAGGCCGATCTGGACGTTGCGGTCCTCGTAAGCCGTGATCCAGTCGCTGGTCTTCATCTCGCCCTTGCGGATCATCGGGCCGGCGCGCATCGATGTGTGCATCTCGTCCCCGGTGCGGTCCAGGAAGCCGGTGTTGATGAAGACGATGCGGTTCCTCACCGCCTCGATGCAGGCGGCCAGATTGGCGGAGGTGCGGCGCTCCTCATCCATGACGCCGACCTTCAGGGTGTGGCGGTTGAGGCCCAGAAGGTCTTCGATGGCGTCGAACAGGCGGTTGGTGAAGCCGACTTCTTCGGGGCCGTGCATCTTCGGCTTGACGATATAGACGCTGCCGGTGCGGCTGTTGCCGCCTTCACGCTTCAGATCATGCAGGGCGATCAGCGTGGTGACGATGCCGTCGAGAATGCCTTCGGGCGCTTCCTGCCCGTTGGCGAGCAGGACGGCGGGCGTGGTCATCAGATGGCCGACATTGCGGACGAACAGCAGGCTGCGGCCCGGCAGGGTGAAGGTGCTGCCGTCGGGCGCGGTATAGCCGCGGTCGGGGTTGAGGGCGCGGGTCATCATGGCGCCGTTCTTCTCGAACGTGTCGGTGAGGTCGCCCTGCATCAGGCCGAGCCAATTGGAATAGGCGGCGACCTTGTCCTCCGCGTCGACGGCGGCGACGGAGTCCTCGAGATCGCAGATGGTGGTGAGCGCGGATTCGAGGATGACGTCGGCTATGCCCGCCGGATCGTCCTTGCCGATGGGGTGCGCGCGATCGAAGACGACTTCGATGTGCAGGCCATTATGGCGGAAGAGTCGGCCCTTCTCGCTCCGTCCGAGATATTGGCCGTGATCGGCAAGCTGGATGTCGTCGCTGGCGAGCTTGGCCCAGGAGCCGTTGGCGAGCGGTATCGCTTCGTCCAGGAAGGCCTTCGCCCAGGCGATGACCTGCGCGCCGCGCTGCGCGTCATAGCCCTTGCCGGCCGCCGCGCCGGGAATCGCGTCGGTGCCGTAGAGCGCGTCGTAGAGGCTGCCCCAGCGCGCATTGGCGGCGTTCAGCAGGAAACGGGCGTTGAGGATGGGAACGACCAGCTGCGGTCCGGCGAGGCGCCCTATTTCCTCATCGACATTTTCGCTGCCGATCTGAAACGGCGCAGGTTCGGGGACGAGATAGCCGATGTCGCGCAGGAATGCCTGATAGGCGGCAGCGTCAACAGGCTGGCCCGCCCTTTCCCGATGCCAGCCGTCGATCTGCGCCTGAATCGCGTCGCGCTTGGCCAGCAGCGCCGCATTTTCCGGCGCGAATTGCGCGAAGATCCCGGCGGCGCCACGCCAGAAAGCACCGGCATCGATGCCCGTGCCGGGAAGCGCGCGCTCCTCGATGAAGGTGGCGAGTTGCTGCGCGACCTTGAGGCCCGCGCGATCGGTCATGCTGGTCATGGATGGTCTCCTTTGAACGGGACCATAGACGGGGTGCATTATGCGCGGTAGATGATATTATTCGAATTCAGATTTTCCTCTGGTGAAACAAATGATGGACCCGGATTATGATCTTTTCGCGACGATCGTCGACGAAGGCGGCATGGCGGCGGCGGGACGAAGATTGCATGTCTCGCCCGCCATGGTGTCGAAGCGGCTGGTCCGGCTGGAGGATCGGCTGGGCACCCGGCTGATCCACCGGACGACGCGGCGGCTGGCGCTGACTCCGGCCGGCGAACGGCTGCATGAAGACCTGCGCGCGATCATGGCCGCGCTGGACGCGGCGGAGCGGCGCGTCTCCGGCGCTTCGGCGGAGGCGACAGGGACGCTACGGGTATCCGCGCCGACATCCTTCGGGCGCATGCACGTCGCACCCTATCTGGGCCGGTTTCTGGAGGCGCACCCCAAGGTCCGGATGCAGATAGATTTGTCGGACGACTATGCCGACCTGCTGGCGACCCGCGCGGACCTGGCCATCCGCATCACGGCCGATCCAGGCCAGGGCCTTGCCGCTCATCGGCTGGCGACCAACCGGCGCGTGCTATGCGCTGCCCCCGATTATCTGACGCGCTTCGGCATGCCGCAGACCGCCGCCGATCTTCGCAAGCACCGCCTGCTGGCGGCGGAGGGACAATTGCCCTGGCGCCTGCTCGGACCCAGGGGCCCGGTCCTGATCGAGGGCGACAGCCATGTCCGCACCAATAGCAGCGAAATGGTCCGGGAACTGGCGCTTTCCGGGGTGGGCGTCGCCCTGCGCTCGCTCTGGGACGTGAGCGACGCCCTGGAGCGGGGCGATATTCGGCAGATCATGCCGGATCATGAGGGATCGGCGGATGTCGGCCTCTATGCCGTTCATCTGCCACAGAATAATCCGCCACTCGCCATCACCGCCTTCATTGATTTTCTTGTCGGACTATATGCCCCCAGCCCGCCATGGGAGCGGTCGGGCATTGCCCGCGCGGAAAAGCGGCTTTAAGGGCCATTTCATGGACGAAAACACCCGGCGCGCCGCCCTAGACTATCACCGCTATCCGCAACCCGGAAAGCTGAGGATCGAACCGACCAAGCGCATGGTCAACCAGCGCGACCTGGCGCTGGCCTATTCGCCCGGCGTCGCCGCGCCCTGCGTCGACATTGCCGCAGATCCCGAAAAGGCGATGGACTATACCGCGCGGGGCAATCTGGTCGCGGTGATCTCCAACGGAACGGCAGTGCTGGGCCTGGGCTCCATCGGTGCGCTGGCCTCCAAGCCGGTGATGGAGGGCAAGGCCGTCCTCTTCAAGAAATTCGCAGACATCGACGTATTCGACATCGAAGTCGACACCACCGATCCCGAGAAATTCGTAGACGCCGTCGCCCTGCTGGAACCGACCTTCGGCGGCATCAATCTGGAGGACATCAAGGCGCCGGAATGCTTCGCCATAGAGGCGGAGTTGAAGAAGCGGATGAACATTCCGGTCTTCCACGACGACCAGCATGGCACCGCCATCGTGGTAGCGGCGGCGGTGCGCAATGCACTGGTGTTGCAGGGCAAGACGCTGGCGGATGCCAAGCTCGTCACCTCCGGCGCGGGCGCGGCGGCGCTGGCCTGCGTCGACCTGCTGGTGTCGATGGGCCTCCGACAAGAAAATGTCACGCTGACCGACAAGGACGGCGTCATCCATTCGGAGCGCGAGGGCATGTTGCCGAACATGGCCCGCTATGCCCGCACCACCAATGCGCGGACCCTGCCCGACGTGCTGCCGGGGGCGAACCTGTTCCTGGGCCTTTCCGCGCCCGGCGTGCTGAAGCCCGAATGGCTGCCGCTGATGGCCCCCAATCCGCTGATCTTCGCGCTCGCCAATCCGGAGCCGGAAATCCGCCCCGAAGTGGCGCGGGAGGCGCGGCCCGACGCGATCATCGCCACTGGGCGGTCGGACTATCCCAATCAGGTCAACAACGTCCTGTGCTTCCCCTATATCTTCCGGGGCGCGCTGGATGCGCGGGCGACCGAGATCAACGAGGCGATGAAGGTCGCCGCCGCCGACGCCATCGCCAATCTCGCCCGCATGCCGGCCCATGACAGCGTCGCCCAGGCCTATGGCGGGCGCAAGCTGGTGTTCGGGCCGGACTATATCATCCCCACCCCCTTCGACCCGCGCCTGATCGCGGAGATCGCCTGCGCCGTGGCCAAGGCGGCCATGGACAGCGGCGTCGCCAAGCGGCAGCTCGACCTGGAAGCCTATAAGCGACAGCTCACGCAGCAGAATACGCGGTCGGCCCAGTTGATGCTGCCGGTGTTCGAGGCAGCGCGGGGAACGCAGCGGCGCATCGCCTATGGCGAGGGCGAGGATGAGCGCGTGCTGCGCGCCATTCAGGATGCGCTGGACGAAGGCATCGTCCGCCCGATCATCGTGGCGCGCCGGCGCATATTGAACCAGAAACTGCCCGACCTCGGCCTCAGCTTCGCGCTGGATCGCGATGTCGAGGTGGTCGATCCCGAAACGGACCATCTGCTGATGGGCGAACTGGTCGAGGCGTATCGCGCCGTCGCCGCGCGGCGCGGCGTTTCCTCGGCAGAGGTCGTGCGCCATGTCTACCGCCGGCCCAGCGTCACCGCGGCCATGCTGCTGCGCACCGGACGGGTCGATGCGGCGCTGGTGGGCGGCAACAGCGAATATTGGGGCGAGGTCGAGCATGTGCTGCGCATCATCGACCGCACCCCGGGCAACAGCCGGGTCTATGCGCTTTCCGGCCTTATCCTGGACGCGGGCGCGCTGTTCATCACCGACACCCATATGGTGCCCGATCCCACGCCCGACCAGATTGCGGAAATGGCGCTGCTCGGCGCGACTGAACTCAAGCATTTCGGGCTGACGCCGCGCGTGGCGCTGCTGTCGCATTCCAATTTCGGCGCGTCCCATTCCCCCAGCGCCCGCAAGATGCGGGAGGCGCTCAAGCTGGTGAAGAAGGCCGCGCCGGAACTGATGGTCGATGGCGAGATGCATGCCGATGCAGCGCTCAGCCAGGGATTGCGCGAGCGGCTGATCCCGGATTCGCGGTTCGAGGGGCCGGCCAACCTGCTGGTCATGCCCAATCTCGACGCGGCGAACATCACGCTGACGGCGTTGTCGGCTTCCTCCAGTTCGCCCACGGTCGGGCCGATGCTGGTCGGTCTGGCGCAGCCGATCCATGTGCTGACGCCCGGCGTGACGGCGCGCGGCATCCTGAACCTTACCGCCATAGCCGCGGCGGAGGTGGAACGGGAAGGCTGAAGCCTTAACCTTTTTCTGCAATGGCTTGGGCTGCTACTGGTCGTCATCCCCGCCTCCGCGCGGATGACGACGATCTGGGGTAACGGACGGTTCATGGCGGGACGGGTTTCGACGCGGGTGAAGCTGGCGATCGGCGGCGGTGCGGCGGCGGTGATGCTGTTGCTGGGCCTGTCGTTCGGCCGCGGGCGCGATCTCCCTCCGCAGGACAGGACAAGCGCTCAAAGGAGTGAAGCGCCGGAGCCGGCCAGGTCATCCCCACCGGTCGAGCGCACCCGCGCCCAGCCCCTCGCGGTCGATCCGCACGCCCTGATGGTCAGGCGGGTGCTCCCCATCGAAGGCCCCTTCCGCCATGGCGATTATGTCTGGGACGAAAGCGGCGCGCCGGCGACCGGACGGGTCATCATCACCGTTGACCTCAAGGCGCAGACATTGTCGGTATTCCGCGCCGGTTATGAGATCGGATCGGCGGTCATCCTCTATGGCGCGGACGACAAGCCCAGTCCGCTTGGCGCGTTCCCGATCACGGAAAAGGACGCCGATCATTATTCGCGGACTTACAACAACGCGCCCATGCCCTACACGCTGCGCCTGACCAGCGACGGCGTGGCGATCCACGGCAGCGACGTCCAGTGGGGCAATGCCACCCATGGCTGCATCGGCGTGCCAAAGCCGTTCGCGAGAAAGCTGTTCGGCGTGGCCAAGGTGGGCGACCTGGTCGTCATCACCAATGGCAGGATGCTGGACACCAGCCAGGCCCGACAGGCCATGTGAGTTGCGCAACTTATTGGCGTAATTGCAATAAAGTCATGTGATCATAACTTGATTTCAATCCGCAACTCTATCATGTGCGGACGGCATTCCTATCGCATCGCAACATGGAGCAACCGATGGCGCAGGCCAGCCGCGCGGTTCACCCCGCTCTCGTCATTCTCGCGCTCTCCATGGGCGCCTTCGCCATCGGCACGACCGAATTCGCGGCGATGAGCCTGCTGCCCTTTTTCGCGGGCGATCTGCGTATCAGCGAACCCATGGCGGGCCATGCCATCAGCGCCTATGCGTTGGGCGTGGTGGTGGGCGCACCGCTGATCGCCGTGCTGGGCGCGCGGCTGCCCCGGCGGAAGCTGCTGATCGGGCTGATGGCATGGTTCGCGATAGGCAATGCGCTCAGCGCCCTGTCGCCCGACTATACGACCATGCTGTTGTTCCGCTTCCTGAGCGGTCTGCCCCATGGCGCCTATTTCGGCGTCGCGGCGCTGGTGGCGGCGTCCCTGGTGCCGAATGACCGGCGCGCGCTGGCGGTGGCGCAGGTGATGACGGGCCTGACGGTCGCCACCGTCGTCGGCGTGCCGGTGGCGAACTGGACGGGGCAGGCGCTGGGGTGGCGCTGGGGCTTTGGCATCGTGGCGTTGCTGGCGGTGATCACGGTGACGCTGGTGGCGATCTATGCGCCGCGCGACGCCGGCGATCCGGAAGCCAGCCCGATGCGCGAACTGGGCGCGTTGCGCGAACCGCAGGTGCTGCTGACGCTGCTGACCGGCGCTATTGGCTTCGGCGGCCTGTTCGCGGTTTACACCTATGTCGCCTCGACGATGATTTCCGTGACCCATGTGTCCGAGGAGTTGGTGCCGGTGGTGCTGGCGATCTTCGGCATAGGCCTGACGATCGGCAATCTGGTTGCGGCATCGGCGGCGGATCGGGCGCCGAATCGGACCGCTATCGGCGTGCTGCTGTGGAGCGCGGCGTCGCTGGCGTTGTTCCCGCTGATGGCTGGCAATATCTGGAGCCTGTCGCTGGTGATCTTCCTGATCGGCTGCGGCGGGGGCCTGGGTAGCGTGTTGCAGACCCGGCTGATGGACGTGGCGGGCGATGCGCAGACGCTGGCGGCGGCGGCGCATAACGGCGCCTTCAATGTCGCCAATGCGCTGGGACCATGGCTTGGCGGGCTCGCGATCTCGGCCGGCTACGGCCTGACATCGACCGGGTGGATCGGCGCGGGATTAGCCTTGGGGGGCTTGGCGGTCTTCCTGCTGGCCTTGAACCTGCGCCAAAGGTCATTGCGCTTGGCGGCGGTAGCCTGCGAGTAAGTCCTTCAACATCCCGCGTTCCGCCGTTCGCCGGAGCATGACAGGGTCCGAAGCGTCTAGTCCGACTCGCATAGCAGCCCGCCACCACTGTCGCGGGCCTGGAAAGCCGATGCGGCGTCGCTCGCCACGCGGGGGAAGCTGACGCCTTCGAGGGAGCCCCTTCCCTTGCAGACACTCGCGCAGTTCATGTCGACAACGCCCGGCAGCGATAGTTGATCGCCGTCATATTGGGCCACCACAATGCAATGATCGCTATGGGAGAAGCTGAGGATCAGCTTGTCGCCCGCTGGCCGCGCGGAGCCCCTGCCTGCACAGCTCTGATCCTCCCCGAAGGTCGCCTCCAGGCCGAAGCGATAGTCGCCATTTTTGGCCGGGACTACGCAAAGCGCATCGCGACCGGCTTCATGATTGCGCTGGTAGAGGCCGATGGCAGGCACCTTGGCCGCATCAGCGATCACGCCGGTTTCGATCGCTGCACGTTCGAGGCCGGAACTGGTCTGTATGCCGGTTTCGCGCGGCCCCTGTGCGGGCGCAGCCTCACGCTGGCACGCCGCGAGCAACAGCAATGCGGCAAGGCTAGTCGGCCGCATCGACAGCTGTCAGGCCTTCCGGGCCGATGCGGCGGAAGAAGCAGGAGCGCGCGCCGGTGTGACAGGTGGGACCTGCGGGTAGGGCCTTCACCCAGACAGCGTCCTGGTCGCAATCGATGCGAAGATCGCGCACCTGCAACATATGGCCGGACGTCTCGCCCTTCTTCCAAAGTGACTGGCGGCTGCGCGACCAGAAATGCGCAAGGCCGGTATCGCGGGTAAGCTGAAGCGCCTCCGCATTCATATGCGCGACCATCAGCAGTTCCCCGCTGTCCACATCGGTCACGACGGCCGTGATCAGGCCGTCCTTGTCATATTTGGGATTGAGGGTCAGTCCCCGGTCACGTGCTTCGTCCATGAAGGCGGCTATAGAGGGCGGTGGCCCTCGTGCGAAGCCCTGAATGATGAAGAGCCGTCGCGGGAAAGAAGGAGAGCAGTTTCGACTGGCTGAGCGTGAACCAGGGACGAAGGCGACCGGGCGCCCCTCACGCAAATTCATCCAGCGAAGAAGGAAAATGGGGCGATCGACGGGATCCGAACCCGCGACCTCCGGTACCACAAACCGGCGCTCTAACCAACTGAGCTACGATCGCCACAGGGGCTGTGCCCCTTGAGAGAAGGGCCACATATGCGGCCCTTCCCGCGCCGTCAAGCGGCCTGATGCGGAAAAAGCCGCAATGCCGAAATAAAAAGAAAAGGGGTGAGAAGCGTGATGCTCCCACCCCTTTTCATGCCCGGGAAGATCAGCGCGCATGAGAGCCCCGCTCCCTGCTGCCGCGCTCAAATCCGGCAGTCTCTCTCCGATAAAAATTCCGCCAACCGCGATGCCGGCTCGAAAACGGACCGAGGCGCTCCGCCGGGGAGCGCCCCTTGAAAATCCTTAGTTGACCGAGTCCTTCAGGCCCTTGCCGGCCTTGAACTTGGGCTGAGCCGAAGCCTTGATCGTCATCGTCTCGCCCGTGCGCGGGTTGCGGCCGGTCGAGGCCTTGCGCTGCGAAACGGAGAAAGTGCCGAAACCGACCAGACGAACTTCATCCCCCTTCTTCAGGGCTCCGGTGATGGCGTCGAAAACACCCTCGACGGCCTTGCTGGCGTCGCTCTTGGAAAGGCCGCTGCTTTCAGCGACTGCGCTGATAAGATCCTGCTTGTTCATGCCTTGGGAACCCCCTTCTAGCTGTTTGGATAGTTTAGGAATCGCGGCGTAGGCGGCGCAATAAGGCCCAGCTTTCGGGCCTTGTCAAAGGGAAAGCGGCGTCGGCGGCCGGTCAAGCAAGATTTTATGGTAAAAGCTTGCTGAATAGCCGTGCGACGCCGCTTTCCTTAGTCAGCTCAGTGACGAATGGACGCTTCCCCGTCCCGCCCCTGCGCCGGGTTCGGCTGGGCGGCAAGGTCATCCTCCTCGGTCCACGCGATCGCTTCCGGCTTGCTCATCAGTGCGCGGGCCAGCACCTCATCGACATGGGACACGGGAACGATCTCCAGCCCTTCCTTGATATTGGCCGGAATCTCCGCCAGATCCTTCTCGTTTTCCGCGGGGATCAACACCGTCTTGATGCCGCCCCGCAACGCTGCGAGCAGCTTTTCCTTGAGGCCGCCGATAGGAAGGACGCGGCCCCGCAGCGTGACTTCACCGGTCATCGCCACATCCTTGTGCACCGGAATGCCGGTCAGGGTCGACACGATGGTCGTCACCATGCCTATGCCTGCCGAGGGGCCATCCTTGGGCACCGCGCCTTCGGGAAGGTGGATGTGGATATCCTTGCGGGTAAAAATGCTGGGCTTGATCCCATAGCCGGGCGAGCGCGCCTTCACATAGGAGAAGGCGGCCTGGACCGACTCGTTCATGACCTCGCCCAGCTTGCCGGTGGTCTTGATCGCGCCCTTGCCGGGCACGGTCACCGCTTCGATGGTCAGCAGTTCGCCGCCCACCTCGGTCCACGCCAAGCCCGTCACCGCGCCGATCTGATGCTCTTCCTCACCCACGCCGTGGCGGAATTTACGCACGCCGGCATAGTCGGCCAGATTGTCCGGCGTGATCGTCACCTTGTCATAGGCGCCTTCGAGGATCTTGCGCAGCGCCTTGCGGGCGAGGCGCGCCACTTCGCGCTCCAGCGTGCGGACGCCGGCTTCGCGGGTGTAGTAGCGGATCAGATCGCGAACCGCCTCCTCCGTGACGTCGAGTTCGCCTTCCTTGAGGCCGTGGGCGTCGATCTGCTTGGGCAGCAGATGCCGCTGGGCGATCTCGACCTTTTCATCCTCCGTATAGCCTTCGAGCCGGATGATCTCCATGCGGTCGAGCAAAGGTTGCGGCAGATTCAGGGAGTTGGCGGTGGTCACGAACATGACGTCTGAAAGGTCGACGTCGATCTCCAGATAATGATCCTGGAACTTGCTGTTCTGTTCGGGGTCCAGCACCTCCAGCAGCGCGGAGGCTGGGTCGCCGCGAAAATCCTGTCCCAGCTTGTCGATTTCGTCCAGCAGGAAGAGCGGGTTCATCGTCCCGGCCTTCTTGAGGTTGGTCACGATCTTGCCCGGCAACGAACCGATATAGGTGCGGCGGTGCCCACGGATTTCCGCTTCGTCGCGCACGCCGCCCAGCGACTGGCGCACGAACTCCCGCCCGGTCGCCTTGGCGATCGAACGGCCGAGCGAGGTCTTGCCGACGCCCGGAGGGCCGACGAGGCACAGGATGGGGCCCTTCAGCTTGTTGGTGCGCGCCTGCACCGCGAGATATTCGATGATCCGGTCCTTGACCTTCTCCAGCGCGAAATGATCCTCATCGAGGATCGCCTGCGCCTTTTTGAGGTCGGTCTTGACCTTGCCCTTCTTGCCCCAGGGCAGGCCCAGCAGCACGTCGAGATAGTTGCGCACCACCGTGGCTTCGGCGGACATGGGCTGCATGCCCTTGAGCTTCTTCAGCTCCGCCGTCGCCTTGGCGCGGGCTTCCTTGCTCAGCTTGGCCTTCGCGATCTTCTCGGTGAGTTCAGCGAGTTCGTCGCCTTCTTCGCCATCGCCATTGCCCAGTTCGCGCTGGATCGCCTTCAACTGCTCATTGAGATAATATTCGCGCTGGGTCTTCTCCATCTGCCGCTTCACGCGGCCGCGAATCTTCTTCTCCACCTGGAGCACGCCCAATTCGCCCTCCATGAAGGCGAAGACCATTTCGAGGCGCTTGACCGGGTCGGCTTCGACCAGCAGCGACTGCTTGTCGGCGACCTTGACGTTGATGTTGGCGGCGACGGCATCGGCCAGACGCCCCGCATCCTCGATCTCGCGCAACTGCACGGGGGTTTCCGCCGGCAGCTTCTTGTTGAGCTTGGCGTAATTTTCGAACTGCTCCGCCACCGAACGCATCAGCGCGGCGGCCTCCGGCCCTTCGGCGTCGATTTCCTCGACCGCCGTCACATCCGCGACCATATGGCCGTCGGCCTGTCCGATGCCGTCCAGCCGGGCGCGCTGCTTGCCCTCCACCAGCACGCGAACGGTGCCGTCGGGCAGCTTCAGCAATTGCAGCACCACGGCGATGACGCCGGTGTCGTAGAGCGAATCCTGGCCCGGATCATCCTCCGCCGGGTCGAGCTGCGACACGAGGAAGATTTCCTTGTCGCCTTCCATCGCCGATTCGAGCGCGGCCACGCTCTTGTCGCGGCCCACGAACAGCGGCACGATCATCTGCGGGAAGACGACGATGTCGCGCAGAGGAAGCAGGGGATATTGCGTAGTCATTCACTCTCCGGGGTGACATTCCACCCAGTCATGCGGTTCATCGCCTTTATGGGGATGGTCGCCGCATGGTTCAATCATGCGTTATGGGATCGCAATGATGAATAAAGGCTGATCCCCGGCACGCTCACGATCAGAAAGGCAGCTTGAAGCCGGGCGGCAGCGGCAGGCCGGCGGTCATCTTGCCCATTTCGGCGCTGGACACTTCATCCGCCTTCTTGCGCGCATCGTTGAACGCGGCGGTGATAAGGTCCTCCAGCATCTGCTTTTCCGACACGGCGAGCAGGCTGTCGTCGATGGCGACACCCAATATGCGCCCCTTGGCCGAGGCGCGGACCTTGACCAGTCCGCCGCCTGCGCTGCCCTCCACCTCCAGCTTGTCGAGATTTTCCTGGGCGCGTTGCAGTTCCTCCTGCACGCGGCTCGCCATGCCCAATATTTCGTTCAGATCCTTCATCGCTCTGCACTCCATTGTTCGAGCTCGTCGCCAAGCTCGGCATCGGGGAAAGCAGCCAACGCCGCCTTGACCACCGGGGTTTCCATGATTTCCGCACGGGCATCCGCCGCCTTGCGCATTTCCTGTTCCAGCAGGGTCGGCGCGGCAGGACCGTCGACGGCGCTGACGCGCCAGGCCGTGCCGGTCACCTCGCGCAGCGCCGGGTTCAGGCGGGCAAGGAAATCGGACGACAGGGAAGACGTCGGGGCATAGTCCAGCTCCGGCGCGGCATAGCGGACAAGGCCGATGCAATCATGCATTTCCTGCGCAAGTTGCCCCTTCCCGCGCTGCCAGAAGGCTTCGATCAGCTCTTCGAAGCTGGCCGGAAGTTTCGCGGCAGGTGATCCGGAGGGTATGGCGGCGGGCGCCTGCCCCGGAGCGGCGGCCGCAGGCGCGCCTTCGCGCAGCAGGCGGGCGATCTCGCCGGGGTCGGGCATGGTCGCGGCGTGCATCACGCGCAGCAGCGCCATTTCGCAGCTTTCGATCGGCAATGCCGCGCTGGCAACCTCTTCATGGCCCTTCAGCAGCAATTGCCATAGCCGGTGCAGCGGCGCGAAGCCGAGTTGCAAGGCCCAATCCGCCAGAGCCTCGCGCTCCTCCGCCGACTGGCCGGGATTGGCGATGTCGCGGCCCGCCTTCACTAGCGTCACCGCATGGACCAGTTCCAGCAGGCCACGCATCAGCGAGAGCGGCTCCACGCCAAGCGCATATTGATCGCGCACCGCGCCAAGCAGCGCGCCGGTGTCGCCTTCGAGCAGCAGGCCCAGCAGGCGGCGTGTGGCGCCCCTGTCGGAGAGGCCCAGCATGTCGCGAACCTGCATGGCGGTGACGAGCGGGGCGCCTTCGCCCATTTCCGCATGCGCTATGGCCTGGTCCAAGATGGACAGGCCGTCGCGCGCCGAACCCTCGGCCGCCTGGGCGATCAGCGCCAGCGCATCGGGTTCGGCCGCGACCGATTCCGCCTCCACAACATGGGCGAAATGGGCGGCGAGCAGTTCGGCGGGGATGCGGCGCAGGTCGAAGCGCTGGCAGCGCGACAGCACCGTCACCGGCACCTTGTTCACTTCCGTCGTGGCGAAGAGGAATTTCACATGCGCCGGCGGCTCCTCCAGCGTCTTCAGAAGCGCGTTGAAGGCGTTCTTGGACAGCATGTGAACTTCGTCGATGATATAGATCTTGTAGCGGGCCGAAACGGCGGCGTAGCGCACCGCCTCTATGATTTCCCGCACATCGTCGACGCCGGTATGGCTGGCGGCGTCCATTTCGACCACGTCGATATGGCGTCCCTCGGCAATGGCCATGCAGGGTTCGCAGACGCCGCAGGGATCGATGGTGGGACCGCCCTGCCCGTCCGGGCCGATGCAGTTCAGCGCCTTGGCGATGAGGCGCGCGGTGGAGGTTTTCCCCACGCCGCGCACGCCGGTCATCAGGAAGGCATGGGCCAGGCGTCCCCGGCGGATCGCATTGCCCAGCGTCTGGACCATCGCGTCCTGCCCGATCAGTTCCCGGAAATTGCGCGGGCGATATTTGCGCGCGAGCACGCGATAGGGCTGGGGGGAATCGGACATGCGAATCTTCTAGCCGTTCGTACGGGGCTTGGCGACCCGAAGGGCAGCCTTCATCGTTCCAACATCGAAAGAAGAAGTGGACGCCGTCAGGCCCGGTCCGAACGGATGCTGTTTGGAGGTGGGAGCCGGAACGACCCGCAGCGAAATCACTGTGGCTGCTTCCGTCAGGACCTGACCAGGTTCGCGACGACTACGTCCGCCCGACTCCCGGCGCGGCATATGGCGAAAGGTGGCGGTTATGGCAAGGGGCCAAGGAAAGGGATCGCCAGAAGAGCGCCGTATTCCTTGCAAGGTCGCGGCGTTATTCCAGCCCCGTCTTCTGCGCCTTCCCGACGAAATCCAGCGCCGCGCGGGCGGTTTCGGCTATGGCGGCTTCGGCGGCCCTGGCGTCGATGGTCGGGCGGTCGAGATAGATGGCGAGGATATATTCCTCGCCTGACGGGGCCTTTACAAGCGCCACGTCATTATAGGCGGTGCCGCAGCTTCCGGTCTTGCTGCCCGATGTCCAGCCCTTGGGCAGGCCCGCCTTGATCCGGTTGGCGCCGGTTGTGCTGGCATTGAGCCAGCCGCGCAGCTTTTCGGCGCTTTCCGGCGCGAGGTCGCGGAAGATCAGGCGGCCCATCAGTCCGGCCATGGCGGCGGGGCTGGTGGTGTCGCGCTCGTCGCCCTCGACATTCTCGTTGAGCGAGGGCTCATTGCGGTCGAGCCGCGTCACCATGTCGCCATGGGCGCGGATGAAGCGGGTCAGGCCCTCCGGCCCGCCGACCATCGGCAGCAGCAGGTTGGCGGCGCTGTTGTCGCTGACCTCCACGGCTGCCGCCGCCAGTTCCTCCATCGACATGCGGCCGCGCTTCACATTCTTCCTGACGACCGGGGCATAGTCCAGGAGATCGGACTTGGTGAAGCTGATCTGCCCCTCCAACCCGAACTTGCCGCCTTCCGCGCCGGTCAGCACGGCGGCGGCGAGCGGGGCCTTGAAGGTCGAACACATGGCGAAGCGCTCGTCCCGGTTGAAGCCCAGCATTAAAGCGCCCTTGCTGTCGACCAGCGCGACGCCCAGCCGGCCGCCGGTCGCGCTCTCTATCTCCTTGGGATTGCGCACGGATGCCAAAGCGGATTCGCTCACCATGTAGCGGGGCGCTGGCGGCAGGAGCGAAGGTCGCGGCGCCTCCTGCTGCGCGAAAGCCGGCGCGGCGAGCAGCAGGGCCGCAAGGATCAGGCGCTTCGACAAGCCTACATCCCCTGCATATTATAGGATTCGCCCGGAATGCGGACCGTCAGGCTGTCCAGCTTTTCGTCCAGCACGATCTGGCAGGACAGGCGGCTGGTTCGGGTCGCGGCGGCGGCAAGGTCCAGCATGTCCTCCTCATCCTCGCTCGCCCGCTTCAGCTTCGGGAAGTCGGCGGCATCGACGATGACATGGCAGGTGGAGCAGGCCATCTGCCCCTCGCAGGTTCCCTCGAGCGGCTGGCCCGCTGCCTGCGCGACCTCCAGCAACACGGCGCCCGTCGGCGCTTCGACCTCCTGCTTATGCTCTCCATCGGCGCTGATGAAGACGACCCTGGTCATGATATGCGTTCCCCGCTCTCTGTTGCCGCATGATGCGAAAAACGGTTTTCCGCTCTTTCGCACGACGCTTCATGGCGCCCATATTTGGGCTGCCCTGTTCATTGCCTCCGCCGCATCCCCCAATTCGGCCAGTGTCGTGTACCGGCCGAAGCCGATCCGCACCGATCCGCGCGCGTCCGCGTCTGAAAGGCCGAGTGCGCGCAGCACATGGCTAGGCCGCCCGGACCCACTTGCGCAAGCGCTGCCGAGCGAAAAAGCGACATCGCGGCATTCCGACAACAACCGCGCGCCGTCGACTCCTGCCCTTCGGAGGTTCAGATTGCCATGATAGCGCAAATCCTCGCTGCCGTTGACCGTCCATTGGGAGAAGAGGCCATGGGCGGCGCTCCAGAGCGCTTCCACATGCAGGCGGTCGCTTTCCGCCCGTTCGCGCATCAGCCGGGCGGCGGCCCCGAAACCCGCGCACAGGGCCGGCGAAAGGGTGCCCGAACGCAGGCCGCCCTCCTGGCCGCCGCCGTGGATTATCGGCGTGAGAGTCACGTCCTCGCGCAGCCAGAGCGCCCCGATGCCTTTCGGCCCATGGATCTTGTGGGCGCTGATCGCGATCATGTCGCAGCGGGGCGCGATGGGCACGCGGCCATAGCCCTGCACGGCGTCGCAGAGGAACAGCGCGCCTGCGCTGTGCGCAAGATCGGCCAGCTCCGCAACAGGCTGGATGACGCCGATCTCGTTATTGACCAGCATGGCCGCGACGAGCGCCGTGCCGGGACGGATCGCCCTGGCGGCTTCCTCAAGGTCGACGATCCCGTCGGGACCGACCGGCAGGATCGTGACGTCCCGGCCCGCCCGGCGCAGTGCGTCGACCGTGTCGAGGACGGCGGCATGTTCGGTGGCGATGGTGACGATGCCGCCCGGCGGAGCGCCCTGGATCGCCATGTTGAGCGCCTCGGTCGCGCCGGAGGTGAAGATCAGGCGGCCGCCATCGGGCAGCAGCTTCAGGATTTCCGCGCGGGCAAGATCGACCTGCGCGGTGGCGGCGCGGCCCAGCCTGTGGGCGCTGTGCGGATTGGCGAACTGGTCGCGGAGCAGGGAGACCATCGCATCGAAGGCTTCGGGCGCAAGAGGCGTCGTCGCCTGATAATCGAGATAGATCGTCACCGGGCCCGCCCCGCCATCCGGGTCCAGGCTGCGGCGAAGCGATCCAGATCCTTCTCGCTCGTATCCGGGCCGAAGCTGACCCGGACGACTTCGCCCGCCCGCGCATCGTCCCAGCCCATGGCATGGAGGACATGGCTGGTCTTGAGCGAACCCGAAGAACAGGCGCTGCCGGCCGAAACGGAAATGCCGGCGAGGTCGAACTGGATAAGCTGGGCGCGGGCGGAAAGGCCGGGCATGCGATAGCTGGCGATGGTCGGGATGCGCGGGGCATTGCGGGCGACGATCTCTCCGCCGGCCGCTTCGATGGCGGCGTCGAGCCGCGCGCGAAGGATCGCGGCTTTGGAAAGCCAGTCCGTGCGCGCGTCGAGCGCCGCCGCCATGGCGAGGATGGCGGGCAGGTTTTCGGTGCCGGGGCGATAGCCCTGCTCCTGGCCGCCGCTCGGGCGGATCAGCGCAAGATCCTTGATCAGAAGCGCGCCCGTGCCCGGAGGACCGCCGAATTTATGCGCGCTGATCGCGATCATGTCGGCATCCGGGAGGGGGAGTTTGCCTGCACTCTGGGCGCAGTCCGCGAAAAGGACGGCGCCCTTGCGGTCTATCGCGTCGAGAGGCTGGATGACCCCGGTTTCGTTGTTGACATGCTGGATGGCAAGGATGGTCTCATGCCCCTCCTCCTCGCAACGGCGGGAAGGACCAGGGAGAAGGCCATTTGCGTCCACCTGAAGCCGCTCGGCCTGGGGCGTGACGCGCAGGACCGAATCATGTTCGACGGGAGAGGTCAGGATGCGGTCAAAGCTGGCGCGGCCCAGCGCGATGGCGATGGCTTCGCTCGCGCCGGAGGTGAAGATGATCTGCCCGCCCCATCCCAGCGCCGCGCCGATGCGCCGCCGGGCATCCTCCAGCAGGGCGCGGGCGGCGCGGCCGTCGCCATGGGGGCTGGACGGGTTGGACCAGTTCTCCATCGCCTCGACCATCGCTGCCCTTGCCTGGGGCAGGATCGGCGTGGTGGCGGCGTGATCCAGATAGAGACGGTCGGAAGCCACGGATTTGGGAAGACTCATTGATTGCGGAAATGGTGGCGACTTCTATATAGGCGGTCTGTCGCGCAGCGCCAGCACTGGCTGCTGCGCCCTCTCCATTCGCGGCTCGCCCGGTTTCGGGTTGGGCCGCCCAGAACCATAACAGGTGCCATGCCCGACGTTATTTTCCCCGGACCCGAAGGTCGCCTCGAAGGCCGCTTCAGCCCGCCGCCCCGCCCCCGCGCACCCGTCGCGATGATCCTGCATCCGCACCCGCAGGGCGGCGGCACGATGAACGACCGCATCACCCAGGCGCTCTACAAGACCTTCGTGCGGCGCGGCTTCGCCACCTTGCGCTTCAACTTCCGGGGCGTCGGGCGCAGCCAGGGCACGTTCGACAACGGCATTGGCGAACTGTCGGATGCCGCCGCCGCGCTCGACTGGGTGCAGAGCTTCCATCCGGAGGCGCAGACGACCTGGATCGCCGGCTTCTCCTTCGGTGCGTGGATCGGCATGCAGCTTTTGATGCGCCGTCCGGAAATCCGGGGCTTCATCTCGGTAGCGCCGCCGGCTAACATGTATGACTTCTCCTTCCTGGCGCCCTGCCCCTCCTCCGGCATCATCGTGCAGGGGACGGCGGACGAGGTCGTGACGGCAAGCGCCGTGCAGAAGCTGGTGGACAAGCTGCGCACGCAGAAGGGCATCACCATCCACCATGACGAAATCCGTGGCGCGAACCATTTTTTCGAGCATGAACTGGACCAGCTCATGAAGTCGGTCGACAATTATCTCGACATGCGCCTGTCGCCGGATTCTCCGATCCGATAAGGCGATTGCCGCTGTTCGAGGTGGAGGGGCTGCTGCGGCGGCCCCTTTTCTTTTGGCCCATCGTACATGGTCTCCCGCAAGGGAATGGAAGCTGCGGTTGAGGCGGCTGAGGAATTTTGCGCTTGGCCCGTCGACATGCGGGCTTTAGCGGCAGCGCCCCATGACCGATCCGAAGAACGACGTCCGCCTGATCTGGAGCCGCTATTACAGCGCCTTCGTCCCCGCTCCCGCCGGTCCCGGCTTCCTGGACCGGCTGAAGGCGGCGAGCGGCGCCATTGGCGGCATCGCCGTTACCGGGCTGCTCTGCGGACTGATGCTGGGAAACGGGATCGCCCATCCACTGCTGGTCGCACCCATGGGCGCATCGGCGGTGTTGCTTTTTGCCGTGCCCGCCAGTCCACTGGCCCAGCCCTGGCCGGTATTGGGCGGCAATATCATATCGGCACTGGTCGGAGTCATGGTGGTCCGGCTGATCCCCGATCCCACCATCGCCGCCGCGCTGGCGGTAGGCTGCGCGATCGGCGCCATGTCGCTGCTGCGCTGCCTCCACCCGCCCGGAGGCGCCGTCGCCCTCTCCGCCGTATTGGGCGCGACGCATGGCGCGCCGAGCTATATGTTCGCGATCGTGCCTGTCGGCGTGAACACGGCGCTGCTCGTGACCGTCGCAATCCTCTTCCACCGGCTGGCCGGGCACAGCTATCCCCATGTCGCAGCCAAGGCGGCGACCACCCATGGCACCAGCGACCCCGCGCCGATCCTGCGCACGCCGTCCGAACAGGACGTGGAGGAAGCGCTGAACGCCTATGGCGACAGGCTGGACGTGAATGCGGCCGACTTGCAGGCGGTGCTGCACGATGCGGAAATGCGGGCGGCCGAGCGGGCGCATGGCAGGCTGACGTGCGGCGAGATCATGTCGCGCGATGTCGTCACCGTGCGGGCGGGCCAGCCGGTGGTCGCGGCGCGGCAATTGCTGCACGAGCGGCGGCTGCTGTCGCTTCCCGTGCTGGACGATGCCGGCCGGGTTCAGGGCGTGGTGGGCCCGCTGGATCTGGTGAGAGAGGGCGGGCGGGTGCAGGACATCGCATCCGAGCCCTATATCGTGCATGCGGACACGCCGGTGGCGGCTCTGCTGCGGCCATTGACCAGCGGTGCCCGACGCGAGGCGATCGTGGTCGATGACGATCGGCGGCTATGCGGACTGGTTACACAGACCGACCTGCTGACGGCGATGGCCTTTCGCGCCTAGCGGGCGTTTTCCAGCACCGGCAGGTCCGGCCCGGGAATCGCGGAGATGGCGACATTGCCGAACATCACCAGTCCGGCGAGGATCATCAGCATGCCCCGTTTGCGGTCGCCCTTCTTCACGATGGCGTAGGCGCCGCCGCCGGTCAGCGCCATGCCTGCGAGCATCAATATGGATAAAATCGTGCCAGCCATGAAGCAGGCCATAGGTCGGCCGGTGGACTGTGGCAATATCGCGGCGCTGCCCCTATGAGGCGCGGGAACGAATCACCTTTTGCGTGAGTGGACAACCTTATCGTGAAAATCGCCATCGCTTCCGACCATGCCGCCATCGATCTGAAGGCGGAACTTGCCGACTGGCTGCGCGGCGAAGGGCATGAGGTCGACGATCTGGGTCCAGCGACTGCCGACCGCGTGGATTATCCCGATTTCGGTTACAAGCTGGCGAAGGCGGTGGCGTCCGGCGCCGCCGAACGCGGCATTGCGCTCTGCGGATCGGGCATCGGCATTTCCATCGCCGTGAACCGCAACCCCGCCTGCCGCTGCGCTCTGGTGTCGGAGCCGTTGTCGGCCGCGCTCAGCCGCGAGCATAATGATACCAATGTCCTCGCCATGGGCGCGCGCCTGACCGGCGTCGACATGGCCAAGGCCTGCGTCTCCGCCTTCCTTTCCACCGATTTCGGCGGTGGCCGCCATGCCGGCCGCGTTGAAAAGCTCTCCCATCCCGCGCTTTAAGGAGCCTGCCCTATGAGCACCGCTACCCTCACCCAGCCCGACCTGTCGGACATCCGCTCCGAAGGCTATTTCACGCGCAGCCTGGCCGATGCCGATCCGGCGGTGTTCGCGGGCGTCACCAGGGAATTGAAGCGCGAGCAGAACCAGATCGAGCTGATCGCTTCGGAAAATATCGTATCCAAGGCGGTGCTGGAGGCGCAGGGTTCGGTCTTCACCAACAAATATGCCGAAGGCTATCCCGGCAAGCGCTATTATCAGGGCTGCGCCCCGTCGGACGAGGTCGAGCAGCTGGCCATCGACCGCGCGAAGGAAATCTTCAACTGCGGCTTCGTCAATGTGCAGCCCCATTCGGGCGCGCAGGCGAACGGCGCGGTGATGCTGGCGCTGACCAAGCCGGGCGACACCATCATGGGCCTGTCGCTCGACGCCGGCGGTCACCTGACCCATGGCGCGAAGCCCGCGCTGTCGGGCAAATGGTATAATGCCGTGCAATATGGCGTGCGCGAGGATACGCACCTCATCGATTATGACGCGCTGGAGGCGCAGGCGATCGAAGCAAAGCCCACGCTGATCATCGCGGGCGGTTCGGCCTATCCCCGCCACCTCGACTTCGCCCGCTTCCGCGCGATCGCGGACAAGGTCGGCGCGCTGCTGATGGTGGACATGGCGCATTTTGCCGGGCTGGTGGCTGGCGGGGCGCATCCGACGCCCTTTGGCCATGCCCATGTCGTGACCACCACCACGCACAAGACCCTGCGCGGTCCGCGTGGCGGCATGATCCTGACCGATGACGAGGCCATTGCGAAGAAGATCAATTCGGCGGTGTTCCCCGGCCTTCAGGGCGGGCCGCTGATGCATGTGATCGCGGCGAAGGCGGTTGCCTTCGGCGAGGCGCTGCGTCCTGAATTCAGGACTTATGCGCAGGCGATCGTCACCAATGCAAAGGCGCTGGCTTCGAAGCTGGAGCAGCGCGGCCTCGCGGTGGTTTCCGGCGGCACCGACACGCATCTCGCCCTGATCGACCTGCGCCCCTACGGCATTTCGGGCAAGGATGCGGACGAGGCGCTGGAACGCAGCTTCATCACCTGCAACAAGAATGGCGTGCCGGGCGATCCGCTGCCGCCGACCAAGACCAGCGGTATTCGGGTTGGTTCCCCTGCGGGAACGACGCGCGGGTTCGGCGTTGCGGAGTTCGAGGCCATTGGCGACATGATCGCGGATGTTCTGGAGGGGCTGCGCGATCATGGCGAGCATGGCGACGCAGCCGTGGAAGCCAATGTGCGCGACCGCGTCTCCGCCCTCTGCGCCCGTTTCCCGATCTACGAAGGGTAAGCGCCCTTGCGTTGCCCCTTCTGCGCCCATGACGACAGCCAGGTGAAGGACAGCCGCCCGACGGAGGATGGCGCAGCCATCCGCCGCCGGCGTCAGTGCGAAGCCTGCGGCGCGCGCTTCACCACCTTCGAACGGATACAGCTCCGCGACATCTGGGTGGTGAAGAGCGAGGGGCGCAAGGAAGCCTTCGACCGGGACAAGCTGGCGCGCTCCATCGGCATCGCCTGCCGGAAGCGGCCGATCGATCCCAGTCGGCTGGAGAAGCTGATCTCCGGCATCCAGCGGCAGTTGGAGACGTCAGGCGACGGCGAAGTTCCAGCGCGGGCGATTGGGGAAATGGTGATGGAAGGGCTGAAACGCCTCGACAGCGTTGCCTATATCCGCTTCGCCAGCGTGTACAAGGACTTCACCGATGCTCGGGATTTCGAGGATTTCGCCTCCACGGTGAAGGAGGTCGGGAGTGATTGAGGGCTCTCATGCCTCCCTCAACCTCCGTTCGTCCTGAGTAGCCATTGAGCCTGTCGAAATGGCGTATCGAAGGACCTTGCCATGACATTCCACGCCTATATGCTGCGTTGTTCGGACGGCAGCTATTATCTGGGGCACGCGGATAATCTGGAAAGCCGCATCGCTCAGCATCAAGCTGGCGAAATTGCAGGATATACGCAAAACCGACGGCCAGTGTCTCTGGTCTGGCAACAGGATTTCGGAACTCGCGAAGAAGCACTGTCCGCTGAGCAGCAGGTCAAAGGCTGGTCGCGGAAGAAAAAGGAAGCGCTGATCGCTGGCGACTGGGACATGATCAGTCTGCTCGCGCGCAAGTCCTTCGATACGGGGCTTCGACAAGCTCAGCCCCTACCCAGGACGAACGGTAACATGGAAAAAATTACGCCCCTCACCCCCGTTATCGTCCTCGTCCGCCCGCAATTGGGCGAGAATATCGGCAAGGCGGCGCGGGCGATGCTGAATTTCGGGTTGGTCGAGATGCGGCTTGTCAGCCCGCGCGACGGCTGGCCCAATCCGGATGCGGGGCCGTCAGCGGCCGGCGCCGATGTGGTGCTGGACAAGGCGGAGGTGTTCGAGACGCTGGCCGACGCCGTGGCCGATTGCGCGCATGTCTATGCGACGACCGTGCGCAAGCGCGGCGTGACCAAGCCGGTGGTGACGCCCGAAGAGGCGGCGCGGGAGGTCCACGCTGCTGCCGGGCGCTCCGCCTATGTGTTCGGGCCTGAGCGGTCGGGACTGGAGACAGAGGATGTGGCGCTGGCGCGGAAAATCCTGACGGTGCCGATCAATCCGGAATTCGGATCGCTCAATCTGGCGCAGGCGGTGATCCTGTGCGCCTATGAATGGTCGAAGCAGGCCTCCCTGGAGCAGCCGACGGTGGTCGATCTGGGCGAACCGGCGCCGCAGTCGGAACTGGAAGGAATGATCGCGCAGTTCGAGAATCTGCTGGAAGGCGCAGGCTATTTCTTCCCGCCGGACCGAGCGCCCGCAACCAAGCGGACCTTGCGGAACCTGCTGACCAAGCCGGGCTGGAACCATCTGGAGGTGCGGACTTTGCGCGGAGTGTTGTCCGCATTGGGCAATCCACGGTCGCGCTGAAGGCTGGGCGCAGCCCGTTCCTGCCAAGGCAGGCGCAGGTCACATCAAGCGTTTCGTCGATCGAACTCAGTCATCTCATACGCGATCGAGGCTTCGACCAACTGATCCCACAGCTTCGCGATCGCTTCCCCGGGCAGGCCCAGCCGTTCCGCTTCGGCGCGTGCATTTGCAATGACTTCCGCCTTGCGCGTTTCGTCACGGACCGCGCCACGCTCCGGCTTGATGCGGGCGGCGGCGCGCATATGGGCGAAACGCTGGGCGAGGATGGCGACAAGCTGGCGGTCGAGTTCGTCCACGCCTGCGCGGACTTCGGCCATGGTCGTGTAGCTTTCGGGGTTCATGGCCCGCTCACCTAAGCCGGGAACACCGGCCTGTCGAGGGTTGACATGCCCCGCGCCCTTCGTCATAGGCGCCGCTTCGCGATTGGCTCCGCATCCCGGTGAAGCGGTGGCCCTGCCCCTGAAATATGGATCGCAGGCGATACCGGGGACAACGTTATAAGCAATTGTCTTAGGAATATATCATGTCGAAGCGTTCAAGCGCCAAGTACAAACTCGACCGCCGCATGGGCGAGAACATCTGGGGCCGCCCGAAGAGCCCGGTCAACAAGCGTGAATATGGCCCCGGCCAGCATGGCCAGCGCCGCAAGGGCAAGATGTCTGACTATGGCATTCAGCTCCGCGCCAAGCAGAAGCTGAAGGGCTATTATGGCGACGTCACCGAAAAGCAGTTCAAGAAGGCCTATATCGAAGCCGCCCGTCTGAAGGGCGACACCGGCCAGAACCTGATCGGCCTGCTGGAGCGCCGCCTTGACGCCGTCGTCTATCGCGCCAAGTTCGCTCCGACCATCTGGTCGGCCCGTCAGCTCGTGTCGCATGGCCACATCTATGTGAACGGCGTGAAGTGCAACATCGCGTCGCGTCTGGTGAAGCCGGGCGATGAGATCACGCTGGGCAAGAAGGCGCAGGAAATGGCGCTCGTCCTGGAGGCTCAGGGCCTGCCCGAGCGCGACATTCCCGACTATGTCGTCGCGGACGGCGCTGCCAAGGTCACCTATGTCCGCGTGCCGACGCTGGACGAAGTGCCCTATCCGGTGAAGATGGAACCCAATCTGGTCGTCGAATTCTATTCGCGCTGATCCGGTTTCGCTTCCGGCGAGACATTCAGGAAGGCGGTCCTTCGGGGCCGCCTTTTTTGTTTGTCCGCTCGGCTTGTTTGACGCCCGGCCAACTGGCATCAACGGAGCATTCGCAGTCTTTTCAAAGGCCTTGCCATGCGCGTGCTTTTCCTGACCTCTCTCATCGCCCTCGCCAGCGGCGGCGCGGCGATCGCCGCTTCGACCGACGGCGGTCCTTCGATCGATACGATGAAGGAGGTCGTGAAGGAGATTTCCTCGGACGCCTATGAAGGACGCGCGCCCGGGACGGCGGGGGAGGAGAAGACCCTTGCCTATCTGGTGCAGCGTTTCGAGGCGCTGGGGCTGAAGCCCGGCAACAAGGGAAGCTGGTTCCAGGACGTGCCACTGGTCGAGATCGACGCGAAGAATGTGTCGCCGCTCCGCTTCACCGGCGGCAAGACGGCGGTTTCGGCCAGTTACGGCCCTGAGATGGTGATCGCCACCTACCGCACCGGCCAGCCGCATATCGAGGTGAAGGACAGTCCGGTCGTCTTTGTCGGCTATGGCATCCACGCGCCGGAGAAAAAGTGGAACGACTATGCCGGCGTCGATGTGAAGGGCAAGACGGTCCTCATCCTGGTGAACGATCCGGATTACCAGACGCCCACGCTCCGTGGCCCGTTCAATGGGCGGGCAATGACCTATTATGGCCGCTGGACCTACAAGTTCGAGGAAGCGGCGCGGCAGGGCGCGGCGGCGGCGATCATCGTGCACGACACGGTGCCGGCCGCCTATGGCTGGAACGTCGTGCAGTCGAGCTGGACCGGCGCGCAACATGTCGCGGACAGCGCCAATGGTAATGCGGACCAGTCGGCGGCCATCGGCTGGATGCAGAAGGACAAGGCCGCGGCGCTGGTGGCAAGTGCGGGCCTCAATCTCGACGCGCTGACGGCGGCGGCGAAGAAGCGCGGGTTCAAGGCGGTCCCGCTGAAGGGCGTGAAGGCCAGCGTCTCCTTCGACAACGCCATTCGCAAGCATAGTTCGAAAAATGTCGTCGCCCTCCTTCCCGGCAGGACGCGGCCTGACGAATATGTGCTCTATGCCGCGCATTGGGACCATCTGGGCCATTGCGAGGCGGCCCCAGACGGCGACGACATCTGCAACGGCGCGATCGACAATGCCACGGGAACGGCGGCGCTGGTCGCGCTGGCGGAGGCGAATGTGAAAGCTGGGGCGACGGATCGCAGCCAGGTCTTTCTCGCGGTGACGGCGGAGGAATCGGGCCTGCTGGGATCGGCCTATTATGGCAACCATCCCGTCTTTCCGCTCAGCCGGACCGTGGGCGGCGTCAACATGGACGCACTCAGCATGGCGGGCCCTGCGAAGAATGTCGTGGTGATCGGCAAGGGCAAGTCGCAGCTTGACGCCTATCTCGACCGCGCGCTGGCGGCGCAGAAGCGGGTCGCCAGCCTGGAGCCGACGCCGGAGAAAGGCTTTTACTACCGCTCAGACCATTTCAGCTTCGCCAAGCATGGCGTGCCGATGCTCTATTTCGAAGGGGGGCAGAATCTGGTGAAGGGCGGGCCCGCCGCGGGGGCAAAGGCGGCCAAGGACTATGAAGAGCATCGCTATCACGGCCCCAAGGATGAATATGATCCCAAATGGGACTGGAGTGGAGTGAAGGTGGACCTGAAGCTCTATTATGATGTGGGGCGGGCGCTGGCGAACACGACCGACTGGCCGAATTGGATGCCGGGCGACGAGTTCCGGGCGATCCGCGACAGGAGCCGGGCGATGAAATGACGGGTTTCCGCCATTTCGGGCAAAATCCTGCGCCGAAGTTCACACCATATGCGCGCGCGTGCCTGCGCGCGCGTAGGCGTCGCGAAGCGATTGGCAGGACGTTTCAAAGAGCGGTGCGGAGATAGGCCGGGCGGCGCGGAATAGGACAGACCCGAATTGCCTTCATCAAGAAATAGGATGCTTTTGGAATCAATTGTTGCCGATTGGACACGCACCGCGTGAGGTGTCCCGTTCGATCGTCTTGGGGTGGAGGCGACCAAACTCGCCGCTCAAACGGCTTGCCCTATAGCTCAAAAGCCAACACAGTTTACCGATGATAAAAGTTTCGAGCCTGATAGACCGGTTCCCAACGGTGTCGTTGATGTGCGGTCTTCTATTATTCGCGGGGGGCGGCGTCACCGCTTACTATTCCATCTTGGCAGTAGGGGTGAGCGATGGTCCCGGCCTGATCACTGCACGCTTGATGCTCGCGGGCTGCATGATTTTTCTAGCCGGTGTATTATTTCTAGTTTGGCGCTCGACTTTGACTTTAATCCACCGCCTATAGTGCTTCGGTTGAAATTGGCCAATTCAGAACCTTCCCCTCCCGTAAACGGGAGGGGTTAGGGGTGGGCGCGAGCGTAGCGAGCTTCCAGCTTAGCCGTTGCAAAACAGCGCAGATGTCGCGCCAGCCCACCCCCTAGCCCCCTCCCGCCTGCGGGAGGGGGAATCTCCACAATCCACCCAAATCGGTCCACCGTCATAATGCCTCTGGAATGCGCAACCCGATCCTGTAGAGGGCGCTGAGGACACCACTCGATCAGGAGCCAAGCCCATGACTTTCCGTATGCCCGCCGAATGGGCGCCGCACGAATGGACATGGATCGGCTTTCCGACCGCTGCCGAGGAGTGGCCCGGCGCGTTCGAAGATGCGCGGCGGCAGATCGCGCAGTTCGCGAGCGCGCTGCATGCCGGCGGCAAGGGCGAGGAAGTGCGGCTGGTCTGCGCCAGCGAGGGCGATGCGGACGTCGCCCGGGCGCTGGTTGCGCCGGGAGTCACCATCCTCGTGCAGAAGCTGGGCGATGTCTGGCTGCGCGATACGGCGCCGCTCGCGGTGATGCGGGGCAGGGAAAGGGCGCTGGTGGATTTCGGCTTCAACGGCTGGGGCGGCAAATATCGGATGCCGGGCGACGAGGACATAGGTGCGCGGCTGGCGGCGACGACGGGACTGCCGACATCGACCCAGAACTGGGTGTTCGAAGGGGGAGCGGTCGACACCGACGGCACCGGCCTGTTCGTGACGACGGAGCAATGCCTGCTCAATCCCAATCGCAACCCCGAACTGGACCGGGGGAAGATCGAAACATTGCTGGCGGGATCGCTGGGGCTTTCCGACATGTTGTGGCTGGGCGATGGCCTGCTCAACGATCATACGGACGGGCATGTCGACAATCTGGCCCGCTTCGTGGCGCCGGGCGTTCTGGCGCTGCCGGAGGCGAGCACGGACGATGATCCCAATGCGGCCGTCTATGCCGACGCACGGGAGCGGGCCAGGGCGTTCGGGGTCGAGGTCGCGTCCATCCCCTCCCCCGGCCACGTGGTCGTGGATGGAGAGGTCATTCCGGCGAGCTACATGAATTTCGCCATCGGGAATGCCGCTGTCATCGTGCCCGTCTATGGCCAGCCCAATGATCAGGCGGCTCTGGATGCGCTCAAGCCATTCTTCCCCGGCCGGGAGATCGTCGGGCTGCGCAGCGACGCGATCCTGTCTGGCGGCGGCAGCTTCCATTGTTGCAGCCAGCAGATGCCGTCCGCCTGAATGAGCGCGATGCTGGCGTTCCGGGCGCTGATCTCCGGGATCATCATTGCCATCGTGTCGGTGGTGTCGCGGCGGTATCCGGGGCTGGGCGCGCTGATCGCGTCATTGCCGCTGATTTCGGTGCTGGGAATGATCTGGCTGTGGAACGACAGGCCGGATGCGGAGAACATGGCGCGCCACGCGGAGGCGACATTCTATTATGTCATCCCCTCCCTGCCCATGTTCCTGCTGATCCCCATATTGTTGCGCCGTGGGGTTTCCTTCGCGCCGGCGCTGATCGCGGGTTGCGCGGTCACGATCCTGCTCTATCTCCTCACCGTCGCCATTGCCGCCCGCATGGGCATTCGTCTTTAGGGTGTTATCGATGACCAAAGTTACCGTCGCCGCGCTCCAGCTCGCCTTTTCCGACGATCGGGCGGACAATATCGAAATGGTCGCCGGCCATGTGGTGAAGGCGGCGGCGCGCGGCGCGAAGATCGTCCTGCCGCCCGAGCTGTTCGAGGGCCCCTATTTCTGCAAGGTCGAGGAGGAGGAGCTCTTCGCCAACGCCCTGCCCCTGGACGAGCATCCCGCCGTGCAGGAAATGCGCAAGGTGGCGAAGGCCGAGGGCGTCTATATCCCGACCAGCTTCTTCGAGCGCGACGGCCATCATCATTACAACTCGCTCGCCATGATCGACGATGAGGGCGAGATCATGGGCGTCTATCGCAAGAGCCACATTCCCGATGGGCCGGGATATGAGGAGAAATATTATTTCCGCCCCGGCAATAGCGGGTTCAAGGTGTGGAAGACGAAATATGGCACCATCGGCGTCGGCATATGCTGGGACCAATGGTATCCGGAAACGGCGCGGGTGATGGCGCTGATGGGCGCGGAGATGCTCTTCTATCCGACCGCCATCGGGTCCGAGCCCTATGACGCGGACCTCGACACCAGCCGCATGTGGCGCCGGGCGATGATCGGCCATGCCGTCAGCAACTGCATGCCCGTGATCGCCGCCAACCGCATCGGCGAGGAGGACGGCCAGAAATTCTACGGCCACAGCTTCATCACCGATGAGTGGGGCGATTTCGCCGCGGAGGCCGACGGCAAGGACAATGGCGCGCTGGTGGCGACGCTGGATTTGGATCAGGCGAGGATGCACCGGGCGGGCATGGGCTTCTTCCGCGACCGGCGGCCGGAGCTTTATGCACGGATCGCGCAGGACATCTAGAGCGCGCGACCTGCGATTTGGCGCAGCGCGCTTCAGGCTGGTGTTCAGTCCGAAAGCTGCAGACGCGACCAGCCTGTGAGCCGGCTAAAGCGTCGCCAGTTCCACCGCCCTCTCGAACACCGCTTCGAACATCCCGGCGGTGAGCCGGCCGGTGTTCTGATTGTAGCGCGAGCAGTGATAGCTATCGATGACCATCTGGCCGCTGGGCATGCGATGCTCCGCCAGATGGGCGAAGCGCGCCTTGGGAAGCTTGCCGCCCAGCACCTTCACCGCCGACTGATGCGCGATCTGGCCCAGCGCGACGAAGACCTGCGCATGGGGCAAGGCTGCGACTGCAGGTTTCAGGAAGGCGCGGCAATTGTGGATCTCCTCCGGCAGCGGCTTGTTCTGCGGCGGCAGGCATTTGACCGCGTTGAGGATGATGACGTTGCGCAGCATGAGCCCGTCGTCGGGCCGCGCCTCATAGACGCCCTGGGTCAGGCCGAATTTGGCGAGCGTGGCGAACAGCAGATCGCCCGCATAATCCCCGGTGAAGGGCCGGCCCGTGCGGTTCGCGCCCGTCTTGCCCGGCGCAAGGCCGACGATCGCGATTCGGCCCAGCTGATCACCGAAAACCGGAACCGGCGCATTCCACCAGCCGGGATGTTCCGCGCGATTCTGCTTACGAAAAGCGGCCAGACGCGGGCAGAGCGGACAATCATGCGGCGCTTCGCTGTGCGGGATAGGACTTTGCAGCGTCATGGCGACGGGATAGGCGCTGTCCGATGGTCAAGACAAGCACCCGTCATGTTTACGCCCTTGCCCTGGGATCGAACCGGCCGCTGTCGGCGCGGATGACCCCGGCATGCCTGTTGAGCGGCGCGGTTCGCATGATCGCGGAACTGGGCCCGGTTCTCAGCGTCGCTCCCGTCATGCAGACCCGGCCTATCGGGCCGTCGCGGCGCATCTTCGTCAATAGCGCGGTGCTGATGGAGAGTTCCCTGCCGCCCGAAGAGATGCTTTCCGGCTTGCAGGCGATAGAGCGCGCTCTGGGCCGCCAGCGGTTCAGGCGCTGGGGGCCGAGGCGGCTGGACATCGACATCATCCTGTGGTCCGGGGGTCGCTGGAACAGCCGCTCGCTGCGCATTCCGCACCCGGCTTTTCGCGAGCGGGACTTCGTACTGACGCCGCTGCTTGCCATTGCGCCGGGCTGGCGCGACCCCGTGTCCCGACTTTCGATCCGCCATTTGCGTTTCCGCCTGCGAAAAGCGGTTTCTGGAGGTTGACCAGCCGCATCGCCGCCTCTAGTGCGTGCGGACCTCAGGACATGAGGGCCCTTAGCTCAGTCGGTAGAGCAACTGACTTTTAATCAGTAGGTCGCTGGTTCGAATCCAGCAGGGCTCACCACCGCAGTTTTGCGTGGTTTTTGGCACTTTTTCAGACGGTCAAATTTAAGCCTGAAAATGCCTCCAGTAATCACCCGGTAATCACGACCCCATCTTTCCGGGTCATTGTGAAGCGCCTTCCGAGCGCATGAGGCGATCCAGCCGAATCGCAACCTCTTTCCACAGCGCCACCCCCTCGCCCTTCCCTTCGCTGGCAAGCTGACCGATCCTCTCCGCCACCACGACCGGCGCGCACTCGCCATGCTGGCGCAGGACCATCGACGCCATGCCCCATAGCTCCTGATCGCGGGTCATCATCTGGGTAGAATAAAGGAAGGTCGCTAGGCGCGATAGGTTTGCGCGCATTCGTGGCGCCCCTGTTTACCTGACGTAGCGCTCGGCCCGGCAGGATGGCGCATCAATCTCTATACCCGACTTCAAACAGGCGCAGCCCACTCCGCATAATCTCGACGTAGAATTTCTAGTCCGGCTTTTCAGCCTCGATGTCTTTAGGTGAGAGTGGCATCGCTTCTTTAATTCCCAAGATTTTTAGATAGGGTTCGGCCGATAAATCTAATTCAAATCGCAATATTAATGAAGAATAGTATCGGTCCTGTAGCGCGATACTTCCTGTGAATATTTTTCCATTTGCGAAGAAGTGCACATACTCAATCGGAAGATTCTCTGATGCGAAGTAAAAATCACGCTGTGTATTCTTGAACATCTTAAGCGTTCTCACAGTGTGGGATGGAATTGTCGCCCAGTCTCCATCCTTTTCTCCAATTCCTCTCCACCAAAGACGAATAGGGTCCGTAACAAAGTTTCCGTTATCGCCCTGCATTTCAATGATATATGCATCACAAATGTCGGTGGAGCGTTCGGAATCATTGAATACATTAAGGCAAATGAGATCGTCGTAGCCCCTCACGTTGCTCTGAAAATCGCCACTCGCCATCATCACTGTGTTGCCGACATTAAACCGCGACGGTTTGCCGTCATGTGCCGCCTCAACGCGCAGCTTTGGCGTAAGGCGTTCCCTGAAGCGAGCGATGCGCGTCTGTAGCCTCACCTCTCTCTCCGGCAGGGTGATGAAGAGGCGTAGCATGAAATATAGTGGGTAAAGGGCGATTACGGCCCAGATAGCGAGTGACCGTAGGTTCATTTCCATCACAGCCTCTTCCGGGCTGATCTGCGTCCAAATCAGAACAACATATATGAGGAAAAGAAGTATAGCTGGCACCACCTGCTTAAACTTAGCGAGGCCTAGCGCTGCGTTCGTCGCGTGCCAGTTTTCGGCCAGAATATTTTGCCAAATTCCGATTCGGGTCATCGAATGGTCGTGCCCGTTCACTCCTGGTTTGTGGAGTCCTTTCGCTAGCGGAATTAGCTTGAACGCAGCGCAGGGCGCCCCATCGCATGGCTGACTCGACTCCCGGTTGTTCCTCTGCCGTAATGGCGGGGCGATTCGGGGGACTGATATGTGGTGGCATGTAGCATGCGAGGCGCTGAACAATGGCAAGCGGCTCGCTATTACATATGGCGGGTATACAAGGGTCGTTGAGGTTCACACCGTTGGAACAAGCGAAGACGGCAACCCGATCATGAGGGCTTGGCAAGTTCGCGGAGGAAGTCGCAGCAACAATCCCAGCGCGTGGCGGCTATTCCGCCTCGATCGGACTTGGCAGTACGCCATTCTTGATGAACACAGCGAGGCTCCGAGGATCGGGTACAAGCGAGGTGACAGCAACATAGCGCTGATACGCTGTCAGGTCTAACCCGCCGCAGTCGCATTCCCCAATCGGCAGCGCGGGTCCGCTATTTACTGCGCAGTCCGACCAGTGCCCTGTCTTTTCAAATCCTGTCATTTGCCTTGCCCTCTGGGTGTCCAATTGAACTGGACTCATTGGATCGTGAATCCAGGTGGCGGCGGAGGGATCGAGAAGCCCGGAGGGGGTGGCGGAATAGATCCCGCACCGACGCCCATATTCTCCTTCGCCAGCTTCCGGGCCGCCTTGACGATCTTGTTCACAGCCTCCTGCTGATCGTCACCCGGCATCGCCGTCCAATCCGGCGAACCGATCAGCCCGGCAATGTCATTGTAGCTGGTCGCGCCAGCCATCTCCCGGAACCGCCCATATTCTTCTGGCGTCATGTCCTTGCGGACGAAGGACGGCACAGTGACATCGGCATTCAGCAGGGCATTGTTGACCGGATCGCCTTGGCGCGTCGAAAGCCAGACGGGCGACACGATATCAGGACCAACCCCGCCTTCGCTGGTGACAGGACGGCCCCACACGTCCCGCTGCACCGGCAGGGACTGCGACATGCCAGGCACGCGGCGGCGCACAGCATCAAGGATCGTGTCCGCCTCCCGGAGCGTCGGATCAGCCGTCCGCGCCAACTGTGCGACGCCGGCTGGCACGGCCAGCGAACCCGCCGTGCGCTTCATCCAGCTATTGGCATAGCGGCCCGGATCGTTCACCGCGTCCACCAGATCGCCCAGCCCGGAAAGCCAAGTCTTGCTGGAAAGATTCTGCATGACAGAGGCCGTCACCAGCAGGGCCACGTCCTCGCGCTGCTTCTCGGTCATGTGATCCTGCAGCTCGACCATTCCCGCCGCCACGCCGAGGGTGGAGGCGAAGGGATCGAGGCGCTGATAGCTCAGATATTCGTCCCCGATCTTGATGGAGTAGGGTTGCCAGCCATCTGCAAGCATCAGGGCGCGGGCCTTTTCGTCGGCTGGGCCGTTGCCGGTCACAAGCCCCTGCGAAGCCAGTTCCATCACCAGCGCGCCGACACCCGATCCTACCATGGCGCGGGCAACAGCAAGATCGCGCTTCGCCCCGCCTGCGCGGAAGTCGCGCCGCCATTCCGACAGCAGCGGCGCAGCGGGTGAGCGCTCCAGCGAGAATTTCAGGAGATTGGTAGGCGTCCGCACGAACGGCAGAACCATCTTCATGACCGGGCTGGAATTGCTCAACATCGTGGCGGCCCTGCCCACCTTACCCAGCGGGCGCTGGAAGGTCAGATAGCGGCCATAATCGAATGCCTGCTCCAGCATTTCATCGGTAGGATTCGCGACCAGTTCAGCAGCTCGGCGCTTGCCCGCGTCACCCCGCAACCCTTCCGCCGCGGCCTTCCGGACGGCAAGCCCGTTCAATTCCATCCGCCGCGCCATCGCCTTATATAGCTCGTCCGCCGAGGACAGGAGCCGCGTGGGCGTGCGGATGATCTTGCCTTTCACGCCGCTGATGGCGTCCTGATGCACGGTATCGACCTTCCCCGCGAAGTCCGACGCCTCGCCCGTCCGCAGGGTACGCGCCGCCTGTCGCAATCCATCCTTCACGCCCTGGATCAGCCCGACCGATCGCGCCCCCAATTCGGAGAACAGCACACGGTCAGCAACCTTGCCCCGCGCCGCCAGATTGCGGACGCCGCCGAAGGACGCGGCAATGGCATGCTCCGGAATCTGCGCAAGCGCCGTCATGGTGTTGGACACGGCATTGACCACATGCGTTTGCGGCCCCGACAGAAGCGAGTTGATCCACAGTTCCTTGAACTTGTCGCCCCATCCCGGCTTGAGCGCATCGCGAGCGGCGCGGTTCACTGAACCCGGATCGGTCTTGTCGCCTTCAAGGATCAGGTCGGCGGCATCCTTTAGACGATCCTTGCCCCCGCCACCTTCCGACAGGGCGTTGAGGACATTGCCGCGCACGTTGCGGCCATCGGCCACCATGCGGAACTGCGCGAGCGTGCGACCCGCTTCCGCCGTCGCCCCGGCAATCTGCTCCTGAATGGCAACGTGACGGACCAGCGCTTGCCGGAAGGCAGATAGCGCCTCTTCGCCGGGATCGTCCATCCGCTGGATTCGCCGCGCCATGTTCACGAGTTCGTTGCCCGACTTGGCGAGGATTTGACGGGCGGCCAATGCCTCCTCCGCGTTGAATGCCTGCCCCTTGCGCCGCGATAGCAACTGGTCGGGCGTCATGCCCAATTCATCGGCAAGGCTCTGCGTCTCAGCCTGAGTGATGCGACCGCGGCGGGCGGCGTCGAATCCACCCGTCATGCGATCGACCTGGCTCAACGCCCGCTGGATGGATTGTGGGCTGTCCAGCTTCGACAGGCGGATGTTGCCCGCGAAGTCCGGAGCCTGATCGCCCCATTCCTCATAGGCCGACAGCGGCGGCTGGTTCGCCTCCAGATCGTCCATGCTGACGGGCTGGCCGCGATCCTCCGCAAGGGGCGTCCCCCGATCCCTCGCCCGTTCGACCGCAAACCGCTGATCGCGGGCAGCGTTGAAGGCGTCGACCTCCGCCAGATCATCAGGACGGAAAGACCGATTGACGCCCCGGTTCGTGTTGTCGACCGCATCGAGAAATTCCCCGATGGTTGGGCGCTCCGCATGGTCGGGGAAATAGCCCGAACGCCATGCAAGGTCCGCCGCCTGATCGAGCGGCATGCCGTTCTCATTGTCCACCAGCCTGCCGAAGCGCTGTTCCCCGCGTGAAAAGTCCAGATCGCGCCCGGCGTTGTCCGTGATCCCCAAGGCCCGCAGTTCGCCGCCCTGATCGATCACGCCGCCTTGGCTGCGCAGGAAGGTGACAAGATCGGCAGGGCCGCGCTTCGGCAACATCCGCCCCGGATCGTCGCCACGCGGCAACATGCGGCTTTCCAGCGCCGATGCTTCATTAGGCGCCTTGATGGTGGGATATAGCCCGGCACCGATCGATGCGGCCTCTTCCTGGCTGGCAACGACATTGGAGGGCAGCGGCAGAAGGTCAGCAGGGTTCACCCGCTCCGCCATAGCGCGGCGCTGCATCTCGGTTGCGGGATCAAGCAATGGACGCGGCCCTGCGTTCACGTCGATGCGGTCGACAAGGCGCGGCGAGGTGATAGAAGGCATGGGCGGAACACCCTCCGCCGTCATGCCCGCCACTGTCGGTTGGGCCGACAGCGGAGGCATCTCCGGCACGTTGATGCGAGGCCGCTGGCTTGCTGCTGCATCCGCCGCGCTCTGTCCCCGAAGCTGGGCAATGACGCGCTGCGCGACAGGGCCAACCTCTTGCGCAAGCGCCCCTGTCCCATAGCCAAGGGCGCCACCTGTCAGAGCGCCGACGCCAGCAGATGGCAGACGGTCGATCACGCCGCCCTCGCCGGAGCCGAACCCAGCGAATCCACCTTCGATAGCCCCAGCCTGCGCCAGCCTCAAACGAGCCGCCGCCTGTGCAGCTTCCTTCGCCGCGAACCGCGATCCGCCCGCCCTCAGAGCTTGCCGGGCAGCAGCAAGGCCGACGCCTTCCACCGATGCACCCGGCAGCACAAGGCCGCTCGCAAGTTGGCCGCCGAAGCGCGCATAGGGATGGTTCGCGTCGTCATAGGCAAGGATGCTGCGGTTCTGGTCAATGTTGTTGTGCAGGATATCCGCGAAGCGTCGATCGCTGTCCCAGACATTTTCGCGCCCCGGCGTCAGGCCGAGCGAGTCCACTACGCCGCCCATCTCATCAAGCATGTTGATGGGGTCCGACAGGCCACGGACACCAGCACCTATCGCGCCATCGCCCTGATTGGTCAGCAGGCGGGGAGGCTCCGCTGCATAGCGGATGGTCGGATCGGCGCCGCGCTTCGCACGCTCCGCATAGGATTTGCGCGTCGTCTCAGGGTCGATGATGAAGCCGTTCGCCTTGGCATAGGCAAGCAGATCATCAGGCGTGGATTTGGGGTCCGTCCAAATCTTCTGATAGCCCTCCGCGATCTCCGGGCGCAGGCCTTGAAAGGGCGTGGGATCATCGAAGAACACGGCGCGGCTTCCGGGCGTCGGCGCGTCCTGCCATTCCGGCTGCGCCCAAGGATCAGGTTTCCCCTTCCGATAATCGGCGGGATTCTGAAACTGGCCAGCGAAGGCCCCGCGATGGTTGAGGCGTGCGCCACGCTCGGCCTCCATGTAGTCCGTAAGGAGCGGACTGCCCTTCAAATATTGCGGCGTAGCGAGCGCCAAGCCTTGATCCAGCAATCCCCGCCCAGCATCAGCGCCACCAGCAGACAGCGAAACCACCGGGCGCCCATAGGTGCTGGAGCCTGTCGGCGTCACGGTCGCATCAGGGCGAAGATAGGGGATCAGCGCAGCGCGGGACTGCTGGCCGAGCGGGACAAGCTGTCCGCCCTGCATGCCCTGCTGATCCAGCTCAAAAGCATCCGCGCCGAACAGCCGGCCATTCTGCCCACTGTTGAGCCGGAACGTGTCGCCGTCATGGGCTTCGCCTGTGGGCACCAGATTGAACCCCGGAGGCGGAGGGGGCACACCAGCGCCAAAGCTGGGCGCAGCCGGTTCTGGCTGGTCGATGATCCGGAAGCCGGGAGGCGGCGGAGGTGCGCCAGCCATCAGCCTACCGGCCTCCACGCTTTGCCGTCCCACTGGACCTTATTGCCCTTGGCGTCGGTCGCAACAGGATTGCCGCCACCGGACGAGGATCCTGCGGACTTGCCGCCAGTTCCACGACCGCCACGGCCATAGAGGTTGAAAATTTGCTGCTCGCCCGCTGTCAGGGGTTCACCACGCGCCACCTTCGCGAAGATCGGCGCATAGACTTGCCCGGTCGAACGCGGCGGCCCACCACGGTTCCCTCCACCCGAACCGCCAGCGGGCCGAGGATGGAGATTGGAATAGGTCGGCATGCCCCGCAGCGCGGCGCGGTTGGTCTGCCTGATCCCCTCCATGGAGACGCGGTTGCCCTGGCGGAGATTTTCCATTTCCCTACGACCGGCAAGAGCGGTCGGGCCATTACCCCGCAATTGATAATCCTGCACAGCCTCGTTGTATTCGTCGGTTCCCGGTTCGAGTCCCAGCGTGGCGGCATATTCCTCAAAGTCGGCAGGGCCGTCATAGATGACCCTCGCAACATCGGTGGCAGGATCATATTCCACCTGATCCCGGCCCGATGCGAAATAGCGAGGCTGCTTCGCCTTCCAGTCCCTGTCCTCAACCGCCCACTGGTGATCCTGCTGCCGCTGCGCGTCCTGCCGGTTCCATTCCGCCTGCTGCTGCCTCTGCTGATAGGCCATCTGTTGCTTCCGCTCCATGGCTGGGGCGAAGATCGGGCGCGCTCCGTTCATCTGGAGCATCGCATCAGCGATTGCGCCAATGATATTCCGGCCCGTACCACCCTCGCCAAAGAAAGCAGGCTGCTTGGGCTTAACGCCAGGCAGCGGCGTCATGGGCACAAATTCCGGTCTCGGTCGGTTTTCTGGAAGGACGGGCTTTTGCAGCGGCATGTCGAGCGGCATCAGCGATACAGGCCCCCGCTGACCATCAGCAGGCGAAGGGGCGGACATTGCGCCGGGCTGGCCGTCACCGATTCCGGGAGTCCAGTAAGCGGGATTGGCGAGCAGGCCATAAGGAACCTTCGGCCCCGGCTCCTCTGCGCCGATCCCATAACCCCCACTGACACGCTGCCTCATCTGCGGCGCGCCAAAAATGCCCATGGGAATGCCGTTAGAACCCAGCATCAACAGTCTCCTTGATCTTCTTCGCCATGTTGGAAATGCGAGGGTTCAGCATCTCGGAAACTGCATTGAGGCTGATCGCAGCATCTTCATTGCCGCGAGACGCTAGGCCGTCCAGAATTGTGACGACCTCCCCCAGCAGGAAATTGCCATATTCCTGTCCTTCGCCGTCCATCCCCCAAAATTCGGACAGATAGGCCAGCGCGGCGGTTAGCTGGATCGCGTCCTCTTCCTCTCCATGGCTAGCGGCAAGACGCGCCCAGATCATCGCCTCCACGGCATGACCATGCGCATAGGCTAAGGCATTTGCCGCCACCTTCTCGGCCATGCTTTCCAGCGCATAATCGCGAAGTTTCCGCTGCGCATCGATGTCTCCACGCGCCGCCGCCGCCGTCAGTTGGACCGCCTCCATGCCCAGGGCGGCATTGGCTTCGAAGTGTTCCATCATGCCGCGTCCCTCACTTCCTTGCGCACAGCATGGCGCAGCAGTTCGGACAGGCTGACCCCCTGCCGCTTCGCCTTTGCAGAGGCGGCGGCAAGCAAGGCCGGATTGATCCGGAAGGCGGTAAGCGATGTGTGGACCTGATCCCGCATAGAGCATGCTCCTTTACGGGTATTATAATACCACTCATGTTATACAGGAGCAAAGAAAATCGGGGTTTCTGCCGAGTCGTGGCGGTAGCCATGCAGGCCCAAATGTCGCCCATGCGCCAGATCGGGACAGCGCCGCTGCCGGGCTTGTCAGCTTGCGGCAGTCATGGGAAATTCGGCCGGGAGGAATGAACCATGGGCAAATTTTCAGGCGGCATCGAGGCGAATGCGGGAAAGGTTGCAGAGGCGGTTGAAAGGTGGAAGGCAGGCATTGCTTCCCTCGCACTGCTGGTGGCGCTGGGCGGCGCTGCTTTCCTTGTCGCCGCTATACCGATGACGGGCGCGGCGGCCCTGTTCGATGCTGCTTATCTAGCCTCGACCGCCAATATCGCAGGCGTGGCAGCGGTGGCCGTCTTCCCTTGGCTAATCACCAATAAGAACGTTTCGCGGGCACTCCGATTGATCTTAGGGCTAGACTCGCGCCAGTGACGCCGCCCGGGAATCGCGCTGATCGCTTTCTTGCTACTTGCTTCGCGGTTTATGTTGAACGCCGGGGCAACGATCAGCTACCGGGTGAGGGATTGCCGTTGAAGTCCTTATAAGGGCAATAATCCTCAGGGCCGCATATCCAGTTCTGTGACGGCGATGTGTTCAGTAAAAACCTCTCTCGCCAGTGCGTCGAGCAGGCGTCGATCCTCATCGCTGAACTGGTGCAGTTCTACGTGTCCGGTGTTGGGGCCGTCTGGCGCATGGACTATCCGAATCTGTTTCCCATACTCCGCAGATTTGGACCGAACCTGCCCAGCAGTCCCCATAGCGAAATACGCAGTATTACCAATCTTCTTGGATGGGAGGGAATCTCGATAGGCGCGAGCAGCGACGGATAATGTCGCATGAGATTTTTCACCGTAGTGCTCGACCCAAGTGCACGATAGACCGCCCTTGTCTTCGGGTCGGATTTGGAACGCGATATCAAGAATACCGAGAAATTCGTTGGTCTCGGCATCGCGGAGCTGTTTGGAATAGGGGGCCAGCCGCATCAGATGGTCATCATCTGAAACGGCATCCGGACTATAGTTTTTGCTCAAGCCATACCTTCGGATTGTATGGAGCTATAACCTCGGGAATACGAGCAATGGTCGAATTTCCGGCAGCTCGCTCCCACAAGCCCTCCAACTTTCGGCTAACAAGCCAATCGGCGCTGCCCTCCGGATGAAACTCAATCGTCAGCCGATCCTCCCCGCTCTGCCAAACAGCTACAAGGTTGCCTTTGGCAGAAAGAGCTAGTCCCGGCTTCGAATCGCTTTTCGTCAGAAGCATGAACCGGATAAAGCCCTTGTAGGAATCCAGGGCCACAGGAAATTCTTCACCGGCCCACTCGTCAGTGTCGTGGAGCCGATCCAGTTGCTTGAAATAGCGGCGGCGCGCATCGTCATTCAGATGCATCGCCACTCGCGACGTCCATATCTTGGCTGCCGCCAGCGCCTCAAAAACGCGGGCCTCCAGCGATAACTCCTTGTTCTGGGCATGAGTCGCTGCCGTTTTAAGCGTTCCTCGATGGCCAGACAAAATGTTGTCAAGCGTCAGGCCCGATTGCGCCATACTGGAAGAGGAAACCAGAACTTCTCGCTGCCGAAAGTCGCTGAACAAGCTTTGTTCCATATTCACTTGTCGAACATCCTTCGAGCTTCATCGCGAATGGACATCTCAAAAAATCTGTTCTTCGCGCGTCTCATTTCCTCTAATTTGATGAAAATCTCATCAATGCGCAAGGGAATGTTTTGGGATGCGACAACGTCAACATCCAAGATAAATGCCCCCGTGTTCGGAACCTCAGGAGAAACAATAGCGGACTGTAAGATTGCAAGAAGATCACTGTCAGGTACCTGATACTCAAATCGCCAAGCATAATTTTTGACAGATTGGATGCTTTCGGGAATATCGATGTTAATTGCCAAATACTCTCCGTAGGGAGCGCCGCCATCTTTGTTCAACGGAACATCGATGCGGTTTATATAACGGACACCAATCCGATCTAACCTAAACGGCCCAACGATCTTGTGCACCTCTTCAGCATCGGATCGAACTCGCTCAATAAAACTATCCCATCCAAGGTAAGGAGCCAGGCGAGACCAGGTAAGCGTTTGCTGTTGAATAACAGCTATGTCTGCTTGATCTTCGGACGATAGCCGGATGGTTGGCTTAGTTGAAAAATCCGCGTGCTGGGCTTCAATGTTGAACTGAAACTCCACATTCTGGCCGTCCAATTGATTGGCGTAGGATCGTTTCAGGCGCTTTCCGATCTTCGAAAGATCAGCATCGGGCAATCCGTTTGCGAACCGAAATTCGATGACCGCTTCGATTATCGGAGGAGCAGTGTACTGGGGATCGCTGGCTCTCTCATTCACAATCCGAAACTCCGATGGACAGTGCGAATGCACCTGCGGCTTTGACTCTTGTTCGTCAATATCTGGTGTTCGGATACTCAAAAAGCTACCCGTGAGAGCAACGCGCTTTCCAACTACACGCCAGCCTTTGGTTTGTAAGCTGACTTGGGCAGCTGAATTTCGCTCAGTCCCACATGGGCGCGGACCTCGTTTACCGCCTTGGTAAGCTGTTCGATCTGCTTTTGCATTAGCTCAAATTCATATGTGCTGGATGCGGCCTCTTTCAGCCGTTTGCGATAAGCCGCTTGGCGCTCGGCATTGCTCAGAACCATAAAACCTCCGTCACGTAACGGAGAGGCGCTAACACACAATTCGTTACGTAACAACTCTTGACCGCCTGCGTTAACCTCGTTACGTAACGAAGCAGCCGAGACGGAAGCTACCAACAACCGCCCCGGCCTGACCCCAACCCCTGACGAAGAGGGATTGAAGCTATGCACGAAGTATCAACTTCGCGGCGCGAAGTCATGCGCGCTCTGATTATCGCACCGTCCATAATTGCGACACCTGTTGCCGCCAGCGCCGCTACCGGGCTGGTCTGCATTCCGACTGCTAACCGGGGCACATGGGATGCCGTGATGCAGCAATTCACCGCCGCGAAGATAGCGGGGGCGGAATATGACCGCTCCCATGTTTTTCCCCTCTATGAGGCCATGAAAGCAGAGTTTGGAAGCTTTGCTTTGTCAGGCGAGGGGCCGATGCGGGAGCGCTGCTTGGCGTGGCGCAGCGCGCATAACTTTGGCGCCATCACCGATCAGGCCGAAGCATATGCGGATGCGGAATACGACGCTCGCGTCGAACTGTTGCGGATGCCAGCGCCCGATCTGGCAGCGCTGCGCTGGAAGCTGGATGAGACGTTCGCTGATGACGAGATCGCCCTTTGGTGCGACGACATCGCAGACGCAATCCGGGAGGACATCCTCCGCCTCATGCCAAAGGGGGCTTGAGCCATGCACATCGCGAACAACAATCAGGGGGCTGCGGCCTCCTCCAACGAAGCGCGCCTGAGCGACGCCGCTCCCGAACTGCTGAAGGCACTCAAGGACGCGCAGGAAGCGCTCGCCATGTGCCAGCCTCGCACCGATCACGGCGCGAAGTGCCAACGCGAGGCCATGGAGAATGCTCGCGCCGCTATCGCGAAGGCTACTGGAGGTGCGCCATGCTGATCTACCGGCAGAACTATTCCGCCCTGGCGCATGCACGGCCAGCCATCCAACCCGATCCCGATATTGAATGGATCAACAGCCGATTGCAGGAGAAGCGCGAACGAATTTCGTCCGTGCCCACGCTGGCAACCGTCGCAACCCCTCAGTCCGAGGTTCAGCAAACCGATGGACCCACACCGCGCCGCGTGACGGTTCCCAAAAGTCGCCTTCCCGCGGCGCGGCCTGTTCGTGAGTCATCCAATTATGCGCCCCCGATCCTGATGGAGATTGAGCGAGTCTTGAAGCGCACCGGCATGTCAGCGACGGCATTCGGCAAGGGTGCTGTAGGTGACAGGCGATTGGTGAGCGATCTTCGCAGGGGCCGCGATCCATCCTCCCGCACGGTCGCCCGCATCCGGGCCTTCATGGAAAGGGAGGGCTGACCATGGCGAGCAAAGCACCACGCGCCAGACCCTACCAGCCGCGCCGGAATCGCACATGGCGCCGCCGCCGTGATCGGCGCGCCGTCCAACCCGTCCCGACGCTGGCGGCCCTGCTGACGGTCATTCCGAGCCTATCCCGTCCAGAGCTCGGGCGGCTGGTTCAACGGATGATCGATCGCATGGACGAAATGGATGGCGATCCCGATCTTGAGCAGGAAGGAATGGAAGACGATTGGGTCCGCCACAAGGCCAATGGGCCCGGATGCCCCATAAGCGATCCGGGCGGCTGCGAACATGACGGGCGCGAATTGGAAGACGCCCTTTAGTCGCCACCCAATGCCCCGGTTCGAAAGGATCGGGGCGTTTCCCGTTCATCGACTGAGCGATTCAATCCGAACTCACTGATTCGAATTGTCAATTTCCGCTCAGGTCACGCCGACAGGATAATCGCCCCATGCGGTACAGCCTTATCATCTTCGCCCTTACGCTGGGCATCCTTGGCGTCGTCGCCGTCGACGCCATGTTCAGCGCCGCCACCAGCATCATGCAGAGCGCGGTGACGCTACCGCAGTAAAAGGCCATACGGAAAGCCTGTCGCATCGTGGGACGGGCTTTACCACCAATGGTGGGAGTTGGATCACCGGCAGGAATTTGCGCCATGGTGTCGCAAAATCAGCGCCCGCCGATCCGCCTTTTATGGTGTCCGGAAATTCCTTTTCGGCGTCCGGAAATTGGCCCCCGTATGGACTCTAAAAATTCCTACTTTATTCGCCCTATGACTTCCCGCGCTTTAGACGCCCCAGCTTGAGGTTTTCGAGCGCCCTTGCGCGGCCTTCCGGGGTGCGGGGTCCGGTGGACATGCCGCCATGCCAGATGCACCGCCCGTTCGCATGCAGCGCCGTCATGCCGCAGGGCTTTCCTGATCGCGTCCGAGCGCCACAAGTCAGGCCGATGAGATAGGATGGACGCCCCTCCCGATAATAGCGCCCCGCATCCGCCGCGGCCTGTTGCCGCTCGCGATGTTCCCGGAACAGCTTGCGCCTTTCATCGTCCGGGAGCCTCGCCGCGTCCTCCTCCGCCACGCGCATGCGTTCCGCCCATTCCCGCAGATCGGTTTCGATATGCGCCAGCGCGGCAAACGTCCTGCCCATGGATCAATCTCCCCGCCTTTCCCAACTCGAAAAATCGACTGTCCGGATGCTCGATTCCTCCTTCATGTCGGTGGGCGCGGCGGCCTCAGAGGCCGCGCCCGATATATTATATATAGGGGGGGGGATGCCGCAGTAGGTCGCCGCAGTATTTTCAATGACTTGCGAGGGGGGTTGCCGCAGGTCGCCGCAGGGGGTTGCGCGGGGGGTCGCCGCAGGGGTTGCCGCAGCCGCGATACCCCTCTTCCACTTGCGATGATCGTCCTGCCAAAGCTGCTGATCGAGCTTGATCGTGCCCAGATGCAGCAGCCGTTCCAGCGCCCTTTCGAACGCCTTAAGACCCAGCCCGCGCCCTTCGATCATCTTCGCGAAAATGGACGGCGCATAGTTCGAGCCGTTGACGTGGGACACATTGCGGCGATCCGTCGTGCATTTCTCAAGGCACTTCATGAAGCGGTCATTCTCCTCTGCCGCCTGCGCAGCGGACGCGAGATCAGCGCGCTTGTCTTCGGGCAGATCGTCGTCGCGGATCAGCGCGAAGTCGTGCCAGCGGAACCGCAATTCCTCGCCCTGGCGCGCATAGTTCGCCTTGCCGAGCGTGGCCACGCGCTCGTCGGGATCGTGGCTGTCTTCCGACCTGCCAATGAAGATTTGCGAGCGAACCGCGTTCAGCCACGCCGTGGAGCCGGAATAACTGTCCCCAGCCTTGTTGCTGTGCGCTACAAGGATGACCGTGACGCCCAGATCAAGGCACAGCGAATAGAGCAGATTGACGAACTGCGTCACCTGTTGTCGGTCATTCTCGTTCCCGCCGAAAAGGTGGGCAGCATTGTCGAGAACCAGCAACCGCGCCCCCGTCTTCATCAGGGTAGCTTTCAGCGACAGGAAGGTATCCAGCGGATGAAGGACGCCCCGGTCATCAAATGCGCCCAGAACATTGCCTAGGCGGCCCCGGAGGCTCGACAGGTGCAGTTTCCCCGTCAGGTCGGACAGATGCAGCCCCAGCGCCCTGCAAATGCCCTCCTGCACCCAATGGAGCCGCCCCTCATCATCTTCGCATGTGATATAGAGCGCGCTGCATTGCTGAACCTCCCGGCCCAGCATAGGAACGCCAGCAGCGCAGCATGTGGCAAGCTGGTGGCCGAAGGTGGATTTGTTCGCGCCGCCCGCGCCGGTCAGGAGGGTCAATTCTCCAGAAGGGATGAAACCCGGCATGATGAACGGCTTTGGCGTGGCCTGCGTCACCGCCCAGATGTTCAGGTCTGCAAGCGGCAGCAGTTCAGCGACAGGAGCCGGGGACAGGCTGACTTCGTTTGCGCGATCGAGCCGCGCCGCAGGAGATGCGCTCATTTTCGCGCCTCCATCAGTTCCGCGTTAAAATCCTTGAAGCCGTCGAGCGGCGCCAGAGTCCGGACGCGCAGTCCGCGAGCCAGATGGCGCTGCGCCGTCCTCTCGGCAGCGTCCCGGCCGGATTGGTCGGCATCGTGCCCGATCACGACTGAACGCACCGCATCGGGCAAGAACAGCTTGTCCATGGATGGATCGCCCGTCACCGCCCAGACAGGAAGCGCGGTCAGTTCGATCAGGCTCAAGCCATCCTCCACGCTCGCGCACAGCCCCATCTCCGGAGCGACAGGGCTAAGGCGGATCGCGCCCCCGGCCAGCACGCCCAGACTGAATTTTACCTTCCCGCCTGGCAGATCAGCCTTCCCCCCGGATTCGGTGAGAAAGATACGATGAACGGCCTGAGGATCGCCGTTAGGCGACTGCACCAGCGCCACGAGGCAGGGGCGACATGCATTCCTGAACCGGAGCCGCGCAAAGCGGAGGCAGTCGGGCAGCGGAATGGTGATGGCACGGCGGCGCAGATAGGTCTCCGCAGGGGTGCCCGACAGAGGACCGGAATTGGCCCAGATCGCGGCCGCCTCGTCTATCCGCTGCTGCCTCTCGCGATCATCGCCCGAAGGCTCGCGAACCGGGACTTTCGGAAGCTGACCGCCATCGAGCAGGGAAAGCGCTTCGCCATAGCCGACACGATGCAGGGCCATGACAAAATCCACCACATCGCCATGCGCGCCGCAGCCGAAGCAGTGATACCGCTGGTCCGGATAGACCGTGAACGAGGGCGAATTGTCCTCATGAAACGGGCACGCGCCTTTCAGCAGATTGCCCGCCCGCACCAGTTTAACCGCTGCCCCGGCCACGGCCGCCAAGGGATTGGCCCCGCGCAGCCGATCGAAGTCTATCGGGGGCAGTTCGGCGCGTCCCCACTTGGCGCCATATCTGGAATAGTGACCAGCCACGACCGTTTGTTGTTTCATCGGCCCCGCACGATAGGCAGGAGTAGCCGAGTAGGAAAATTCCCTCATCGCCCGACGCCTCCCGCCATATGGGCCAGGATAGCATCAGGGATATAAACCTCTGCTTTCCCGTCCAATTCCTCGCGGTTCAGCCGGTGGGCGGCACCTATGGCCGCCTCCGCGCTGTTGAAGGTTGAGAAAAATCCCCAGCTATTCCCGGAGCGGCTTTCGTGCCCGATCTCGAAATGCTGGGGGTCCCCCATCCAGATATGAATGGTTCCGCCCGCCGCAGGCTCTTGCGCTGCATCGGGACGGACGAAGGCGACGACATCACCCATGGTCCGCCTCCATCTTCGGAGCCAGTTCCCGGATCACCCAGACCACCGCCCTCTTGCGGCTGGAGGGATTCATCCGGCGCTTGCCGCTATCTGCAATCAGGCCCTTGGCCTTCAGTTCCGAAAAGCGAGGCTGGACGGACACGCGACTTTCGGCAAGCAAATCCGCCGCCTCTTCCGGGGTCAGCCCATTAGTGCCACGGCCCTTCACCGCATCGAACACTCGACGCTGAAGGCCGCCCAGCCTCCCATTGATCGCTTCGGCGGCTTCCCGGCCTGTTTCCGCCGTTCCCTTGAAGCCAGCATTGTTCGGATAGACATGGCCGGGAGAGGAATAGCCGCCTGCACGGCTCGCATGGAATTCACGGTCGAAAAGATCAGACATTTTCATCTCCCTCGACAGGAGGAAGCCCGGCCCGGTCGAGCAGCTTGGCAAGCCATTCAGCCTGCGCCGGGGTCATGGGCGTGGGATCGACGGCGAGTTGACCGAGGAAGGAACCAGCCTTCCGCGTCAGGCGCTCGCCACGGTTGAGAAGCGCCAGGGCCGCGGCGCTATGGTCGATGAAGGGGGCCATCATGCCTCGCCCCCTTCCGCTGTCTGGTCGATGATGGGCCAGCCATGGGCAGCGTGCCGGGCATCGGCGCAGCGCTTAGCTTCGTCGTGCTGGCGAAATTCAAGGCTGGGCCATGAGACCGAGCGCGGCTCAAAGCTGACGATGAAGCGGCCACCGATCGCGGCCTTGCTGATGACGATATGGTCAGGCATTGCCAGCGCCTCCTTCACCGCGAAGGAATGCGCCAGCGGCGGCAGATGCTTCCCGCTCGCGCTTTGCCATGACGACGAGCATGCCGCCGATCCCGGCCAGCATGGCAGCATCCTCAAGGCCAATCTTGCCGCGATGGTCGGCAAGAAACTGCGCGAGTTGCTGGGCGGATTCGAGCCAGAAGCCCGACACATCCCAACCATCCGGAAGGACAATCTCATGCAGCATGATCGACAGCATTTCCGCCGCTTCGGGCGTGACCATTTGGGGATTAGGCATGACGTCCCTCCCCGAAATGGAGGGACAGGATCAGGTCGCCAACGCTGGGCAAAACGTGGTGGCGCTGCATCAGCAGTTGCGCCCGCCAGTCTGAACCCTTATCCTTGTCTGTGCTGTTGAGAGTGTTTTTGAGGGGGCCGTTCTTGCCGGGGCGGCCCTTTCGTTTTGGGGTGCTATCGGCGCACCGTGCCGTAACGAGCGGCATTCAGGCGGCAACCTCGCTGGTCGAATTGTACTGGCGCTTAGCGGCCCACGCATCGGCCTGGGCAGGGTCATAGCGCACCAGACGGCCTAGCTTGATGAACGGCGGGCCATCACCGCGACAACGCTGATTGGCGAGAGTTTTTCGAGCAATGCCCCAGCGGTCCGCGAGATCAGATTCCGTGAGAAGTTTATTCTGGCTCTGCATTTTAACCTCCAGCCCTCGCGGGAATGCGAGGGGAATGGAGGGACATTCAGGGACAGCTAACCCACGAAATAGACGGCATGAAATTGCCGTCGCCATTTCATTTCATGGTGATTTTCGTGGCTATTCCGTGGACACAACGCCTTCTTTGTGGTGGCGATAACCTTCTCGAATATTGTTCTCTATCGTTCCCACTCCCGGCGCCCGAAGTCCGGCATTGCTTGGGTCGCCCTTGAAGAGTTGATGCAGGGCCGAAGCCTCAGCTTTGACGCTAGATAAATCCACTTCGCCTGACGCGCAGCGGTTCGCGAAGAGCGCCAGAACGATGTGCATGGATGAGGGACGGCCTGCCCCACCGGAACGATCCGACTTAAGTGACGTCAATGACCCATCGGCGTTTTCCACGGTCACAGATATTTGCCTTTTGAGGCGGTCCATAAAGCTGTCGGCCACGTGCAGCGTCACGTCACTATCCTGCGACCTACCCTCCCGATGGGGTTCAATTCGGATGCCTTGCGCAGCATGCATAAGGCTCTCATCTTCAACGAAGATCGGAATATCAAAGCGTTGATTATAGACCGCCAGGTCTTTCGGACTCGTCGGCCGCTGCATCAAGTATCCGCCCATGGAGTTCATAGCACATGCATAAATCCGGTCCCGCGCCACATCGGCAGGGCAGTTCCACCTTTCTCTTTTAACCGGTCGCGGCTCGCCATTAGGGTCTTGCATATAAAACCGGAGAATGCCCGCAGCCGCGAGCCGGTGCATCCAGTAGAGCACATCATTGTGCCGTCCAGCCTCCGCTGGCGATAGGGATGCAATGCCCGCAGCTTCAGTGCTGGTCCATTGCTCCCAATGCCCTCCCCATCGATCCGCATCAAAGATGACGCGACCCAGAATTTCAAACACCTCTGGTATCGATTTGTAGCCGGGCGGCACCTGATGATGCAGCCGATAGTTCTTCCACTTATTCATCTCGCCTCCGCTGGCGATCCGCATTGGCGTTGACGGCGCGGCAGGCTGGTGCGGAGCCAGCTTTTCGGCGGCCAAACCTAGCCGCGCCATCTGTCACGCCCGCGCAGCCGCGAGCGGAACAACATTGGTCTTATCAGTGGGGGTCAGGAGCTTGGCAATATGCGCCGCCCACGCATCGAGCGCGGATCGCTTTTCCGGACCCCAATCATGACGCTGGTACACGCCGGCAACGCCGGACTTCGCGCCGCTGACATGGTTCAGGATTGCTTCGGTCACTTCGAACCGGACCCCAAGCCGCTGCATCCCTGTCGCCAATGTCCGGCGCAGATCATGAAGCCGCCATGGCGCGATCTTGATAGGCTCCTCTTCCTTCGCGCCTAGCGCCCCGGCTTCCCTATCCACGCGCCTCTTGGCGCGAGAGAACCCGCTGACAGGAGTTTCCCCGGTGGTGGTGAAAACCAGCCCTGACCGTGGCCACTTGCCCTTCTTGCCTTTCGACAGCGAATCCAGTTCTACCATTGCGAGGTCGGACAAAGGCACCTGTGACGCCTCGCCATTTTTGGCCCGTTCGGCGGGCAGCGACCACATAGCCGCCGATCGATCCAGTTCCGACCATTCCAGCCCGGCGACCTCTTCGACCCGTTGCCCGGTAATTATCAGCAACCGGAACAAAGAAGCGAAGGGAAATTCCATCTTCTCGGTCCCAAGCCAGACAAGCCGCAATTCGTCATCCGACAGAAAGCGGTCGCGCTTTTGCGGAAGGGCTGGAGCCTCAACCCCATCGAGCGGAGATGAATGAAGATCGCCTTCGCTGACCGCCCAGCGGAAAAGGCGCCGCAGAACGGCGAACAGGTTGCGGCACGTCGCCAGCTTCCTTCGGGCAGGCGCAAGGACTGCGCGAATATCGGCGCGGGTGATGTCCGGCAGCGGCTTTGACCCGAGGACCGGCTTTGCATAAAGGCGCAGCAGGCTCTCGCCGTCTTTGTGGGACCGCTTCCAGCGGACCTTCAAGCACTCCTCAACAAACCTGTCGGCATAATCGGAGAAGGCGAGATCGACGGCCTTGCGCTGGCGGTCCTGCTTCTCCGCCTGCGGATCGATTCCCTGCCGGATCAGGATATGGAGCCTGTCGGCCTCTCGCCGCGCTTTTTCCGGGGTGAGCGCGCCGTGCTTACCGATGGTGTAGCGGCGCGTCTTCGCCCCCCTGCCCCCGATCCGATACTGGAACAGGTAAATCTTGGCACCGGCTGGCGTGACCTTCAGCCCGTAGCCCTTGATCTTGTCGTCCCATAGCATCTTGTCGGTTGCGCCGGGATGCGTGGCATCCACAGTGGCCTTGTTGATCGTGCCTGTCGCCATGTGCTTACTAGCCCTTCTCTCAGTAAGCACATTAGCGGGAACGAGAGAGAACATCAAGGAAACGGAGGGATAAGCATTCGCGGCTTTACGCCATACAGGTTGCGCGAACCCCGCAGAAGTCCTAGACCTGACCAGCTAACTTTTAATCAGTAGGTCGCTGGTTCGAATCCAGCAGGGCTCACCACCACCTTAGTGGGGATCGCCGCTTCAATCCGGCCTCACTCGACCGCCTTGATCACGAGCGCGGCGAAGCACCATATTTCGATTGAAACCAACAGGCCGAACAAAATGCCGAACATGGCATCAGGCTTCAGAGCGTCGTCCATCTGCCCTCTCCATTTCTTTCTGGAAGATGAACGGCTTAACCGTGCGTCTGGTTCCCGGAGCGTTTCGACGCACAGCCTCGGTTCACCGCATTGGCGATTATCGCCATGCGGGGCCTTTCTCTCGCGGTTCAGCATTTTGGGTGCGGGAGGGCGCCCGCACTCCGTCGTTCCGTCTCGTCAGAGCCTTTCCACTATGGTCACATTGGCCATGCCGCCTGCTTCGCACATGGTTTGCAGCCCATAGCGGGCGCGCCGGTCGTGGAGAGCGCTGACCAGCGTCGCCATCAGCTTGGCGCCCGATCCGCCCAGCGGATGGCCAAGCGCGATCGCGCCGCCATGGACATTGAGCCGGGCGGGATTGGCGTCCAGCACTTGCGTCCAGGCGAGCGGCACCGGGGCGAAGGCTTCGTTGACCTCATAAAGATCGATGTCGGAAAGCTTCATCCCCGCCCGGGCAAGCGCCTTTTCGGTCGCGGGAATAGGCGCTTCCAGCATGATGACGGGATCGTGGCCGAGCACCGTCATCTGGTGCACGCGGGCCAGCGGGGTCAGGCCGTGCGCCTTCAGGCCCGCTTCGTTGACCACGAGCAGCGCGGCGGCGCCGTCGCAGATCTGGCTGGCGCTGGCGGCGGAGATTACGCCGCCTTCGGCCAGCAGCTTGACGCTGGCGATCCTGTCCAGGCTGGCGTCGAAGCGTATGCCTTCGTCGACCTTGTGGACGACCGTTTCGCCTTCCGGGGTGACGACTTCGAGGGGAATGATCTCTGCATCGAACTTGCCCGCCTGCGTCGCGGCGGCGGCGCGGCGATGGCTTTCGAGCGAATAGGCGTCCAGCACATCGCGGGTCAGGCCATATTTCTTCGCCAGCATCTCCGCGCCGCCGAACTGGCTGAAGGGCTGGTTCGGGTAGCGCGCCTCGATGCCGGGGCTGCGATAGGAGCCGAAGCCGTGCTTGGCGGGCAGCGTCCAGGGCAGGCCCATGGGCACGCGGGTCATGCTTTCGACGCCGGCGGCGATCACCACATCCTGCACGCCGGACATCACCGTCGCGGCGGCGAAGTGCAGCGCCTGTTGCGAGGAACCGCATTGGCGGTCGACATGGGTGCCGGGGACGGATTCGGGCAGGCCTGACGCAAGGACAGCGTTGCGGGCTATATTCGCGCCCTGCTCGCCGCCGGGGCAGGCGCAGCCCATGATGACATCTTCTACGGCGGAGGGATCGATGCCGGATCGTTCGACAAGGCCTGCAAGGACTTTGCCCGCGAGATCGGCGGGGTGGACGGCGGCGAGGCGGCCGCCCCGCTTGCCGCCGGCGCTGCGGGCGACGGCGGCGATATAGGCTTCTGCCATCAATCTTCTCCTGTTTAGACGCCGGTGATGCGGATGCCGGAGCCGGGGACTTTATATTTGCGGTTGAGGGCGATCAGGACGGAGGTCAGCCCCTCCGCCACGACCGAATTGCACAGCGGGCCTGCATTCCAGGCGCGCAGGCCGATTTCCTGCGCCAGCGCGACCACCGTGTCGGCGGCTTCGCTGTCGTCGGCGCAGACCAGGACGTCGCATTCGATTTCCTCGTCCAGCCTGGTCAGGTGATGGGCGCTGATATTCTGGAAGGCGGAGACGACGCGGACCCCCTCGCCCAGCATTTTCTGCACGGCTTCGACGGCGGAGCCGCCTTCGGGCAGTTGCACGCGGCTGACTTTGGGCGGGACCAGAGGTACGGTCACGTCGATCAATATCTTGCCCGCCAGCGCCGGTTCGACGTCCTTCACCGTCGATTGCTGCGCAGCATAGGGAACCGCGAGGACGACGATGTCGGCCTGCGCGGCGGCGTCCGGGTTGGCGGCGCCGGTGATGGCGCCCTCGCCCAGAACTTCGTTCATCTGGGCGGCGGCTTCCTGCGCGCGTTCGGCGGTGCGGCTGCCGATGATCACTTTATGGCCCTTATGCGCCCAGCGGAGGGCGAGGCCGCCGCCTTCCTTGCCGGTGCCGCCGAGGACGGCGATGCTCGCCAGAGCTTCATTCTGCATAGGCTAAACTCTCCTGTTCTTTTTGACGCCTGCGCGGAGGCGTGAGGATCATGGGCGTGAGTTCCGCGGCATCCATGCCGCGGTCGTGAATAGGCTGCGCGACCGCGCCATAGGCGGTGCTGCGCTGGCGCGGGGTGCGGCCGAGCGAGCGGATCAGCGCCTCCATTGCGGCGGGGGGCATTTCCTGGCCATGCTGCGTTCCTGCTGCGCGGGAGATGCTCTCGTTCATCAGCGTGCCGCCAAGGTCATTCGCGCCGGAAGTGAGACAGGCCTTCACCCCCTCCTCGCCCAGCTTGACCCAGCTTGTCTGGATCGAGCGGATATGCGGGTGCAGCGCGAGGCGGGCGACGGCGTGCATCAGCCGGACTTCGCGGAAGGTCGGGCCGTGGCGCGCCTCGCCACGCAGGCCCATGGGCGCTTCCATATGGACGAAGGGCAGCGGCACGAATTCGGTGAAGCCGCCGGTGCGGCGTTGCAGGTCGCGGATGCGGATCAGATGGCGCGCCCAGTGGCGGGGCGTGTCGACATGGCCGAACATGATGGTGGCGGTGGTGCGAAAACCGACTTTGTGCGCGGTTTCGATGACGTCCAGCCATTGATCGGTGTCGAGCTTGTCGGGGCAGATGATGGCGCGGACCTCATCGTCCAATATCTCCGCCGCCGTGCCGGGGAGCGTGTCGAGACCCGCCTCCTTCAAGCGGGTGAGGAATTGTTCGACCGTCAGGCCCAATGTCGCCGCGCCTTGCGATACCTCCAGCGGCGAGAAGGCGTGGATGTGCATCTCCGGCACGGCGGCGCGGACGGCTTTGGCGAGGCCCAGATAGGTCTCGCCGGTATAATGGGGGTGGATGCCGCCTTGCAGGCAGACTTCCGTGCCGCCGCGATCCCATGCCTCCCGGGTGCGGCGGAGGACTTCCTCAAGATCGAGATCATAGGGCTTGCCGCGCAGTTGCTCCGCCTTGTCGCCCTTGGAGAAGGCGCAGAAGCTGCATTTATAAAGGCAGATATTGGTATAGTTGATGTTGCGGTTCACGACATAGGTGATGGCGTCGCCCATCACCTGTTCGCGCAAGGCATCGGCGCTGTCGCAAATATGTTCAAGGTCGGTTTCGCGGGCGGAGAAGAGGGTCGCGATCTCCTCTTCATCCAGCAGGGCGCCCGCCATGGCGCGGTCGACGATGGCGGCGATCCTGGGATCGACCGGCAGGGTCGAGGGACGCGTGATGCGGGGCTCCAGCGCTATGCCGGGGGACCATCTGTCCTCGCGAGCGAAGCCCTCCGCATCGGCATGGGCGAGGATGTGGCGCACCATCGCCTTGTCCTGCCAGCGCGCATTGTCCTGCGCATAGGCGGGATAGACCGGCAGGCGGGCGACGAGCATCCGCCCCTCCCCTTCGGTCGCCATGCGTAGGCGTTCGACTTCCGGCCAGGGCGCTTCGGGGTTCACATGGTCGGGCGTGACCGGCGAGACCCCGCCCCAATCGTTGATCCCCGCCGACAGCAGGCGCGGGAAATCGGCGGCCGACAGGTTCGGCGGCGCCTGGATGTTCATCTGCGGCCCCAGGATCAGGCGGGCGGCGGCGATGGTCCAGAGCAGTTCGTCCATGTCCGGTTCGGGCGCATGGGCCATCACCGTGCGTTCCTTGGCGCGGAAATTCTGGACGATGACTTCCTGGATATGGCCGTAGCGCTGGTGCAGGTCGCGGATCGCTTCCAGCGCTTCGATCCGCTCCGCGCGGGTTTCACCGATGCCGATCAATATGCCGGTGGTGAAGGGAATGTGCAGTTCGCCCGCCAAGCGGATCGTCTCCAGCCGCGCCGCCGGTTCCTTGTCGGGCGAGCGATAATGCGCGCCGCCTTTCCGGCAGAGGCGGTCGGAAACGGACTCCAGCATCAGGCCTTGCGACACGGATACGCGGCGGAGCGCAGCCATTTCCTCGCGGGTCATCACCCCGGCATTGATATGCGGGAGCAGGCCGGTTTCATCCCGCACCAGCGCGGCCATTTCGATGAGATAGGAAATGGTGCTCGCATGCCCCAGCCGCACCAGTTCCTCCCCCGCCGCGGCGAAGCGCAACTCCGGCTTGTCGCCCAGCGTGAACAGCGCCTCGGTGCAGCCCGCCGCCCTGCCCGCGCGGGCGACGGCCAGCACTTGCTCGCGGGTCATATAGACGTTCTCGCCGGGCCGGGGCGGCTGGGAGAAGGTGCAATAATGGCAAAGATTGCGGCAAAGCTGGGTCAGCGGAATGAAAACCTTGCGCGACCAGCTCTGCACCCGGCCATGGCCCTCATCGCGCAGCGCGGAGGCGGCGGCGAGCAGGTCGGCCAAGGGCATGTCCAGCAATGCCGCCGCCTGTCCGCTCATCCCGTCCCTGCCTGTCATCATCCTCTCCATCATCTTGTCCTTGCGCCCTTCTCAGCCGACCGGCCCCGGCGGCTCCGGGATCGCGGCCCCTGCTCCACCGATCCGTGCCAGCATGTCCTTCGGAAGGTCGGCCGGCGCGTCCAGCAGGGCGACCAGCGACTGCATGAAATGTTCGAGGCTGGATTCGCTGCCCCACATGGGATGCGCGCGGCTGCGGTCGGCCAGGGCGCGCTGCCGCGCGGAAAGCACGGCGCTGATATAGGCGCCCATGAAGACGAAGCGCTGGTTCTGAAGCGCGGGCGGCAGATGGGGCATCAGTCGGCGCAGATGGTCGAGACAGCGGCCATAGGCGCGGTTCCACGCCGGATCGATCGCGTCCAGCATCATGTCCCTGTGCGTCATGGCGAAGATCACGATGAACTGGACATAATGATCGTCCGACAGGCCCAGCACCGGCTCTATCAGGATGTTCACCACCTGCCGGATGGTGCGGGGGCCGCCCTGCTCCTCCAGCAAGTCCAGCGCGGCATTGCGTTCGCGATCCAGCGCCACCGCGCCGTCCATGACGATGGCGCGGACCAAGGCTTCCTTCGACCCGAAATAATAGCCGACCGCGCCGTGATTCTTCTGCCCCGCCGCCGCTGCGATCTCCCGCACGGTGACGCCGTCGACGCCCCGTTCCGCGAACAGGCGCAACGCGACTTTCTTGATCTGCCCGGCAGCGGCGCTGCGAGCGGCATCATCGGCCCTGGCGAGTTGAAGTCTGACCATGTGTGCATTTTTCTCATTGCCAAGAGCGTTCGTCAAGTGCATTATCCAATTGATCTAATCGACGGTCGAACAGTCGAGAAAAGCGAGGGATGCCCTAGTGAAATCGTCCGTGGAATCAGCATCGGGACCTACGGTCGACATCGAGTCGCTGACGGCGTGGATGACGGACCGGGGACTTGGCTCCGGCCCGCTGACGGACGTGACGCCGCTCGCGGGAGGGACGCAGAATATCCTGCTGCGCTTCAGCCGCGACGGGCGCGACTATGTGTTCCGCCGCCCCCCTGCGCATCCCCGCCCGAACAGCAATGAGACGATGCGGCGGGAGGCGCGGCTGCTGCGCGCTTTGGCCGGGACGAACGTGCCGCATCCGGGGCTGATCGCGGATTGCGGCGATGAGAGCGTGATGGGCGTCGCCTTTTACCTGATGGAGCCGGTGGACGGTTTCAATCCGGTCGGGCAATTGCCGGAACCGCATGCCGGTTCGCCCGCGATGCGCCATGCCATGGGGCTGGCGCTGGTGGACGGCATCGCGGCGCTGGGCGCGCAGGATCATCAGGCGCTGGGATTGAGCGATTTCGGAAAGCCGGAGAATTTCCTCGGGCGGCAGGTGGATCGCTGGCGGTCGCAACTTGCGGGCTATGGCGAGTTTGACGGGTGGACGGGGCCGCAAGCGCTGCCTTCGGTCGGCGCGGTCGGGGACTGGCTGGAGCGGCATAGGCCGGACCGGTTCACGCCCGGCATCATGCATGGCGACTATCATCTGGCCAATGTGATGTATCGCAAGGATGGGCCGGAACTGGCGGCGATCATCGACTGGGAACTGGCGACCATTGGCGATCCGCTGCTGGACCTGGGTTGGGTGCTGGCCACTTGGCCGGACGGGAAGTCGGAAAGCACCGTATCGGTCAGGCCGTGGGACGGTTTTCCGAGCGCCGGGGAACTGGTGACGCGCTATGCCGAAGGGTCGGCGCGCGATCTGTCTGCGGTCGACTGGTATCATGTGCTGGCCTGCTACAAGCTCGGCATATTGCTGGAGGGCACCCATGCCCGCGCCTGCGCCGGGAAGGCGCCGCGCGAGACCGGCGACAGGCTGCATAGCCGCGCCATCCATCTGTTCGAACGCGCTGAGGCGCTGATCCGCTGACATGCATGAGAGGGAATTTCCTTTGACCAACGAACTCGACTTCACCGGGAAGACGGTGCTGGTGGTCGGCGGATCGAGCGGCATCGGCAACGGCATGGCGCAGGCCTTCCGCCAGCGGGGCGCGCAGGTCCATGTCTGGGGCACGCGGGCGAGCGCGGCGGACTATGCGGGCGAGGAAGGGTCGGACCTTGAAGGCGTCGGCTATACGCAGGTCGACGTCAGCGATGCGGCGGCGATTGCGGCGACGCCGGTGCCTTTCGACAGGCTGGACGTGCTGATCCATTCGCAGGGCACGGTCCTCTACCGGCGGCAGGAATTCCAGGCCGAGGGCTGGAACAAGGTGATGGCGGTCAATCTCGACTCCATCCTGCATATTTCCAACCTCTGCCGGGAGGCGCTGGCCGCCGCCAAAGGGACGATCATCGTCGTCAGCTCCATCGGCGCGTTCAAGGCGACGTTCGGCAATCCGGCCTATGCGGCGTCGAAGGCGGGCGCGGTCAATCTGGCGCGGGCGCTGGCGATTGCCTGGGCGGGCGACGGCATCCGCGTCAACGGCATCGCGCCCAGCCTGGTCGACACCAAGATGACCAAGGTGACGATGGACAATGACGAGCGGCGGGAGCGCGCCCTGGCCCGGATACCCATGGGCCGCTTTGGATCGGTGGAGGAAATGGCGGGAGTGGCGCTTTTCCTCGCCTCCCCCCTTGCCGGTTACATTTGCGGGCAGACGCTGGTCGTGGACGGCGGCCTCACCCTTAGCTGAATTTATCCGAGAAGGATCGAGCGATGGATTTCGAATATTCCGACAAGGTGAAGGCGCTGCGGGAGCGGCTCATCGATTTCATGGACGCCCATGTCTATCCGATCGAGAAGGAGCGCGACCATTTCCACCATGACCCCGCGAACCTGTGGAAGCGCTGGCCGGGGACGGAGGAGATCAAGGCGAAGGCGAAGGAAGCGGGCCTGTGGAACCTGTTCCTGCCGCATGAATATGGCGAATGGAGTCCCGGCCTCACCAATCTGGAATATGCGCCGCTGGCCGAGATCATGGGCCGGGTGATCGGGTCTTCGGAATATTTCAACTGCTCCGCGCCGGACACGGGCAATATGGAGGTGTTGGCGCGCTATGGCACGCCGGAGCAGCAGGAGAAGTGGCTGAAGCCGCTGCTGGATGGCACGATCCGCTCCTCCTATGTGATGACGGAGCCGGAGGTGGCTTCTTCGGACGCCACCAATGTCGCCACCACCGTCATCGCGGACGGCGACGATTATGTCATCAATGGCCGCAAATGGTGGATTTCGGGGGCGCTCGATCCCCATACGAAGATATTCATCCTGCTGGGCAAGACGCCCAATGACGGGCCGCGCCACAGGCAGCATTCGCAGATTCTGATTCCCGCCGGCACGCCCGGCATCGAGATCGTCCGTCCGCTCGACGTCATGAATGCGGTTCATTCGCCCGGCGGCCATGCGGAGATGGTCTTCAAGGATGTGCGCGTGCCCAAGGCCAATCTGATCCTGGGCGAAGGGCGCGGGTTCGAGATCGCGCAGGGTCGCCTGGGGCCGGGGCGCATCCATCACTGCATGCGCCTGATCGGGCAGGCGCAGCGGGCGCTGGAATATATGGCGCGACGGGTGGAGAACCGCGTCGCCTTCGGGCGGAAGCTGGCCGATCAGGGCAGCATCCGGCAGGACATCGCCCTCTCCTTCTGCGAGATCGAGCAGGCGCGGTTGCTGACGCTGAAGGCCGCCGATGCGATGGACCGCTATGGCAACAAGGTCGCCAAGGACCTGATCGCCGCCATCAAGATCGTCGCGCCGCGCATGACCCAGACGGTGGCGGATCGCGCGATGCAGGTGTTCGGCGGCATCGGCATGTCGAGCGATTTCCCGCCCGCCGCCGCCTTCATGAATGCACGCTACCTGCGCTTCGCGGACGGTCCGGACGAGGTGCATATGGCGCAGCTTGGCAAGCTCAAGATCGCTGAACTGAACGAACTGCCGGTGCGCTGAAGATTTTGAGCGGAAAGGCGAGGATCATGCTGATGAGCGCCCGGAACCAGAATGACAGCCGGACCAATCCGGGCCTTGGCAGCGCCTGGTGGATGGTGGCGGTTCTGTTCGGGCTCTATGTGCTGAGCTGGGTCGACCGGCTGATCGTGTCGATGCTGGTGACGCCGATCAAGGCGCATCTGCTGCTGTCCGATGTGCAGATCAGCATGATCACCTCGACCTCCTTCGCGATCTTCTATGCGATTTTCGGCCTACCCTTGGGTTGGGCTTCGGATCGGTTTTCCCGGCGCTGGATCATCTTCGGCGGCGTGGTGATATGGGGGGTCGCGACCACGGCCTGCGGCTTTGCGCAAAGCTATGAGGCGCTGCTGATCGGGCGCATCTTCGTCGGGATCGGGGAGGCGGCATTGCTGCCCGCCGCCTATTCGCTGATTGCCGACGCCTTTCCTTCGCACCTGCTGACGCGGGCGACGTCGACCTTCCAGACGGCGGGCAAGGTGGGATCGGCCACGGCCTTTGCGCTGGGCGGCGTCGCCATCGCCTTTGCGACGGCGCATAGCGGCATCCATATTCCCTTCCATGGCCCTGCCCAGCCCTGGCAGTTGGTCATGATGATGGTCGGCGTGCCGGGCATATTGCTCGCCCTGCTGCTGTTCACCTTCCCCGATCCGGGCCGCCGCCGTACGCCCGGTACCGCCGCGAACGGGGAGCAGAAGGGACTGATCAAAGCCTTCGTCACGCAGAACTGGAAGCTGCTGGCGCTGATGCTGGTGGGCACGTCCGCCCTCGCCATGTGCGGCTATTCCATGACCAACTGGGTTCCCGCCTATATCGAGCGGCATTTCGGGTGGAAGCCGGTGCAATATGGCTTTGCGCTGAGCCTGATGAACATCGTGTCCGCCGTGTCGCTGGTGGTGAACGGGTGGATCGTGGACAAGCTGTTCGCGCGGGGCATGAAGGACGCGCATCTGCGCTTCTACGGCTGGCTGATCCTGGGTTTCCTGCCGGTGATCGCCTACATGTTCTTCGCGACGAACCCCTATGTCTTCCTCGCCTGCTATTGCGTGGCGCAGTTCATCACCGTGCCTTTCATGGTCTATGTTTCCTCGGTCATGGGGCTGATCGCGCCAGCGACGATCCGGTCGCGGATGCTGGCGTCCTTCCTGTTCGTCTTCACCATATTGGGCCAAGGCGCGGGGCCCGCCATCGTCGCAGCGCTGACCCAATATGTGTTCCATGACGAGGGCGCGCTGGGCCGGTCGCTGGCGGTCGTGGTCACGGTCAGTTCCATCCTTGCCCTCATCTCCTTCCGCATGGCGCTGAGATACCTCGCGCCGGCCATTGCTTCCCGAAAGGACGTCTGATGTCTTTGACCATCGGCGGGGTCGATCCCGCGCGCCGCGACCAGCTTGCTCTTGCCGACGAGCGGGTGACCTATGACTGGCACCAGTTGGACGAACGGCTCAACCGGGCGGCCAATGCGCTGAACGGGCTGGACCTCACCGAACGGCGCGTGGCGGTGTTCGCGCCCAATAGCGCGGAGACGGTGATCGCCTATGTCGCCTGCCTGGAAGCGGGCATTTCGAGCGTGCCGGTGAGCTTTCACCTGACGCCTTCGGAGGCGGCCTATATTTTGAAGGACAGCGGCGCGGTGGCGCTGCTCGTCGGGCCGGAGACGATGGAGGCGGGACTTGCCGCCGCGGGGGAAGCGGGCGTCGGGACCGTGATCGGCTGGCGCTGCCCGGATCGGGAAGGCGTCATCCATTGGGAGGAGTGGCTGGCGGCGGCTTCGGCGCAAGAGCCGGACCATGATGTGCCGCCGCTGCCGCATCTCCACTATACTTCCGGCACGACCGGACGGCCCAAGGCGACCGAGACGCCGCCGCAATATTTCCCTCGCGTCGCGACCGTGAAGGCCCTGGCCGAAGCGATCCGGCCGAAGATCACGCCCTCGCCGGGCATTGCCGTGGGGCCGCTTTATCATACCGGGCCGCTGGGCATGGCGCGCAATGTCTTCGGCGGGATGAGCCTTATCACCGTCGAGCATTTCGATGCGGAAAGGACGCTGGCGCTGATCGAGAAATATAAGGTCAAAGGCTCCGTGATGGTGCCGACCCATTTCCAGCGGATGCTGGCATTGCCGGAAGAGGTGCGGGCGAAATATGACGTGTCGAGCATCCAGCGGCTTGCCCATACCGGGGCGGCCTGTCCACGTGCGGTGAAGCAGGCGATGATCGACTGGTTCGGGCCGGTGCTGGTGGAGGCCTATGGCGGGACCGAGGCAGGGTCGACCACCTTCATCACCTCGCAGGAATGGCTGGAGCGGCCGGGCTCCGTCGGCAGGGCGCTCGCGCCGTTCGAGACGGTTATTTATGGCGAGGATGGGCGGATACTCGGTCCCAATGAGGTCGGTCAGGTCTATTTCCGCGACACGAGCGGTTACGGCATCGTCTATCGCGGCGATCCGGAGAAGACCGCCGCTGCGCATATCGCGCCGGGCGTCTTCACGCTGGGTGAGATGGGCTATGTCGATGAGGAGGGCTATCTCTTCATCACCGACCGGGTGTCCGACATGATCGTGAGCGGTGGGGTGAATATTTACCCCGCTGAATCCGAGCATGTGCTGCTGCGCCATCCCAAGGTCGCGGACGTCGCCGTGGTGGCCGCGCCCAATGCCGAAATGGGCGAGGAAGCGCGGGCGCTGGTCATTCCCAAGGACGCGGGCGATCCGCCTACGGCTGAGGAACTCAACGCCTTCTGCCGGGCGAATCTGGCCGGGTATAAATGCCCGCGCGGCTATGAGATGGTCGACGACATCGGCCGCACCATCATGGGCAAGGTCAACAAGAAGGCGCTGCGCCAGCGCTTCTGGCCTTCTGATCGCACCATCGGAGGGTGAGTTTCATGCGTTGTGTTCTGCCCCTGCTGCTGTTGCTCGCCGCCTGCGCGCCTTCGGGTGAGGCGAGGCGTGATGGGAGCGATTGGCCGGGCTATGGTGGGATCGATGAGAACCACTATAGTCCGCTTACCGAGATCAACGACGGCAATGTCGGCAAGCTGAAGCTCGCCTGGTATCATGACATCAGCGGCGGCGGGTCGAGCCTTTCCGCGCCCATCGCGGTGAACGGCATCCTCTATTACGCCTCGGGCTATAGCGTCATCCATGCGCTGGATGCCTCGACCGGGCGGGAACTGTGGACCTACGACCCGCAAAGCTGGAAGGTCGCCGGGCAGAAGATGCGCGCCGCCTGGGGCATTCGCGGCATCGCCTATGATAATGGCATGGTCTTCACCGGGACCATCGACGGGCGGCTGATCGCGATCAACGCCCGATCCGGCCATCCCGTCTGGACCGCGCAGACCATCGGCAAGGATGACGAGCGCTACGTCACCGGCGCGCCCTGGGTGTTCAAGGGGAAGGTCATCATCGGCCATGGCGGCGCGGACTTCGCGCCGATCCGGGGCTATGTGACCGCCTATGACCAGAAGACGGGGAAGCAGCTCTGGCGCTTCCATACCGTGCCGGGCGATCCCAAGCTGGGGTTCGAGAACAAGGCGATGGCGATGGCTGCCCGGACGTGGACCGGCCAGTGGTGGAAATATGGCGGTGGCGGGACGGCATGGAACGCCATGGCCTACGACCCCAAATATAACCGCATCTATATCGGGGTCGGCAATGGTTCTCCGTGGAATCAGAAGATCCGCTCGCCGGGTGGCGGGGATAATCTCTTCCTCTGCTCCATCGTCGCGCTGGACGCGGATACCGGCGAATATGTCTGGCACTATCAGACCAATCCCGGCGAGACATGGGACTTCAACAGCGCGATGGACATCGAGCTGGCCCGGCTCAAGATCGGCGGGAAAGAGCGCGACGTGCTAATGCACGCGCCGAAAAACGGCTTCTTCTATGTGATCGACCGGGAGACGGGGAAGCTGATCTCCGCCCGCAATATCGTGCCGGTCAATTGGGCCAGCGGCATCGACGTCAAGAGCGGGCGGCCCGTCGAGAATCCGGCGGCGCGCTATCCGGGCGGCAAGGCGGCGATCGTCTACCCCTCCCCCTTCGGCGCGCATAATATCGAGGCGATGTCGTTCAATCCGGGGACGGGGCTGGTCTACATCCCGACCATGGATCAGGGGCGGGTCTATATCGATCCGGCCGAGCCGTTGCAGGGCTGGAAGCATCTGGACGGCCAGCGCATCAGCGTCGGCACGGGCGCGCCGCCTGCGGGCGTGGCGCCGGACCGGCCCGCGACCAGCTTCCTGCTGGCCTGGAATCCGGTGACGCAGAGCGAGGCATGGCGCGTGCCCATGCCCGGCATCAGAGGCGGCGGCGGCACGGCGACCACGGCGGGCAATCTGCTGTTCCAGGGCAATGCGGCTGGCAGGTTCATGGCCTATGCGGCGAACAGCGGCAGGCCGCTCTGGTCCTTCGACGCGCAGACGGCGGTGATGGCGCAGCCGATCACCTACAGAGCGCGTGGGCGGCAATATGTGACGGTGATCGCCGGTTCCCGCTTCCCCAGCGCCACCGGCATGGGGCGGGAATGGAATTATCGCACGCAGCAATGGCGCGTCCTCACCTTCTCGCTCGATGGCAAGGCCAGCCTGCCGCCCGTCCAGCCCGTGGAAACGCCGGTGATCGACATGCCGGATTTCGCCGTCGATCCTGCCAAGGCCGCCATCGGCGCGGGCGTGTTCGGTCAGCGTTGTTCCATCTGCCACGGCGCCAATGCCGTGTCGGGCGGCGCAGCCCCTGACCTGCTGCAATCGGGCGTGCCGGTCGACAAGGCCAGTTTCGAGCAGGTGCTGCACAAGGGCATTTTGCGCGAGCGGGGCATGCCGCGCTTCGAAGAACTGACCGACGCAGAGATCGAAGGTCTTCAACATTATTTCCGCCAACGCGCTCGTGAAGTGCTGGCTGCGCAAGCCGCAGGCAAGCCGGGCGCCCAGACACATAGAGGCTTGAATGAAGGTCAATGACGTCGTCACCTATGAGGTGGACGGTCCCATCGCGGTCATCACGGTCAATTCGCCGCCGGTGAACGCGCTCTCCAACGCCGTGCGGCAGGGCGTCGCGGGCGCGGTGCAGACAGCCATCGGGGATAACGGCGTGGGCGCCATGGTGCTGATCTGCGAGGGGCGCACCTTCTTCGCCGGGGCGGACATCACCGAATTCGGCAAGCCGCAGGTCGAACCCTCGCTGCGCAACCTGCAACTGATCGTGGAGAATGCGACCAAACCGGTGATCGCCGCGATCCATGGCACGGCGCTGGGCGGCGGGCTGGAGCTGGCGCTGGTGGCGCATTATCGCATCGCCGTGCCTTCGGCCAAATGCGGGTTGCCGGAGGTCAATCTGGGCCTGCTGCCCGGTGCTGGCGGCACGCAGCGTCTGCCGCGCATTGTCGGGGTGGAAAAGGCGCTCGACCTCATCACGTCCGGCGCGCCGGTCGGCGCGAGGGCCGCGAAGGAGATGGGGCTGGTCGATGAACTGGCGGCGGAAGGCAATCTGCGCGCTGACGCCATCGGCTTCGCCCAGCGCCTTCTGGACGAGGGGCGCCCGCTGCTCAAGGTCCGGGACCGTAGCGAGAAACTGGACGAAGCGCGCGGCAAGCCGGAAATCTTCGCGGACTTCCGCAAGGCCAATGCGAAGAAATTCCGGGGCTTCAAGGCGCCGGAGCATATCATCCGCTGCATCGAGGCCGCGCTGGAGAAGCCCTTTGACGAAGGCATGGCCTATGAGCGCGAACTGTTCAATGAGCTTCAGGCCGACAGCCAGTCCGCCGCCCAGCGCCATGTCTTTTTCGCGGAGCGGCAGGCGGCCAAGATCGTGGGGCTTGCCGCCGACACGCCGACCCTGCCCATCGCCAAGGTGGGGGTGATCGGCGCGGGCACCATGGGCGGCGGCATTGCGATGAACTTCGCCAATGTCGGCATCCCCGTGACCATCGTCGAGGCGAAGCAGGAAACGCTCGACCGCGGCCTCAAGATCATTCGCGGCAATTATGAAACCACCGCGAAGAAGGGCAGGATGAAGCCCGAGGATGTCGAAACCCGCATGGGCCTGCTGACCGGATCGGTGGCGATGGAGGATTTGGCCGACTGCGACCTGATCATCGAGGCGGTGTTCGAAAATCTCGACGTGAAGCGGGAGGTTTTCGGCAAGCTCGACAGGATCGCCAGGCCCGGCGCGATCCTGGCTACCAACACCAGCTATCTCGACATTGACGACATCGCCGCCGCTACGTCCCGGCCGGAAAGCGTGGTCGGGCTGCACTTCTTCTCGCCCGCCAATGTGATGAAGCTGCTGGAGGTGGTGCGCACCAAGGACACCAGGCCCGAGATCATCGTGACCGCGATGAAGCTCGCCAAGACCATCGGCAAGATCGGCGTGCTGGTGGGCAATGGCTTCGGCTTTGTCGGGAACCGCATCCTTGCGGCGCGGAATGCACAGGCGGACCGACTGGTGCTGGAGGGCGCGACACCCTGGGCGGTGGACAAGGTGCTGTATGACTTCGGCTTTGCCATGGGGCATTTCCAGATGCGCGATCTGGTGGGGCTGGATGTCGGCTGGAACCGCGAGGCGACCAGTTCCGCCAATGTGCGGGAAATCCTCAACGAGATGGGCCGCCATGGGCAGAAGACGAAGGGCGGCTATTATGATTATGACGAGAACCGCAGGCAAACGCCCTCCACCGTCGCCATGCAGGTCATCGAGGACTTCGCCGCAAAACAGGGCATTGCCCGGCGCGCGGTGAGCGACGAGGAAATCCACGACCGCATCCTGTTCGCCATGGTGAATGAGGGGGCGCGGATTCTGGACGAAGGCATCGCATCGCGGGCGTCGGACATCGATATTGTCTGGATCACGGGTTATGGCTGGCCGAAATATCGTGGCGGGCCGATGTTCTGGGCTGATTTGCAGGGTCTGCCGGTCGTTCTCGAAAAACTGAAGGCGCTGGAGGCCGCGCATGGCGAGGCGTTCAGCTCCTCCCCGTTGATCGAGCGGCTGGTGGCTGAGGGCAAGGGGTTCAAGGACGCATGATCAGAGGAGACCGCATCGCCATCACCGGAGTCGGTGAAACCCCCTTCCTGCGCAAGGGCGAGGAGGGCGTCATGAAGATGATGACCCGCGCCAGTCTGGCGGCGATTGCCGATGCGGGCCTGACGCCCAAGGACATAGACGGCTATATCTCCAACAAATATGCGGGGCATGGGTCGGACGAGGTCGCCTTTGCCATCGGCGCAGGGGAGAAGCGTTTCTGCGCCACCACCGACAGCGTGGGCGGCACGGCGACGTCGGGGCAGGCGCTGCAACTGGCGCAGATGGCGATCGAGGCGGGTCTGGCCCGGCATGTGCTGGTGCCCTATGCGATCCAGTCGACCAAGCCGGGCGGCGTCTATGGCTTCCATGCGCGCGAACCGCAAAAGGCGGGGATCGAAATGCCGGTCGGCTTCTTCGGCCAGCCCACCTATTTCGCGACCATGGCTAACCGCTATGCCCATGAATATGGCATGACGGAGGAGGAGCAGGCATCCATCCCCATGACCTATCGCGCCTGGGCGGTGCTGACGCCGGGCGCGCAGCGGCGCGATCCGATGGACCTCGAAGCCTATCGCCAGTCGCCCATGATCTCGACGCCTTTGCGGGCGGCGGATTGCTGCCTCACCACCGATGGCGGCGGCGCCTATGTGGTGAGCGCCATTGAGGAAGCGCGGGATATGCCGCATCCGGTTGTGAGCGTGCAGGGGCTGGGGCTGGGCTTCAACAACTGGCCGCAGGGGGTGCTGTTCACCCAGACGCCCTGCACCTACGACTTTCCCGGCGAGGTTTCCGCGAAGCTCGCCTATGCCATGGCGGGCTGCGATCCCAAGGATCTGGACCTCGCGCAGATTTATGACGGCTTCACCATCTCCGCGTTGGTGCAGACGGAGATGCTGGGCCTGTGCGAGCGGGGCGAAGGGCCGCGCTTCTATGCGGCGGGACATGGGATGCCGGGCGGGCGGATGCCGATCAACACCAGCGGCGGGCACATGTCGGGCGGCTATGTGCCGGGCATGAACCTGCTGATCGAGGCCGTTCGGCAGTTGCGCGGGCAAGAGGGCGAACGGCAGGTGCCGGACGCGAAGCTCTGCGCCGTCGCAGGGCTTGGCGGCAACAATCATTCCACCACCATATTGGCGCGGAGCTGATCCATGGGCATTCCTATTTATCCCCCCAAGATCGAAGATCCGCTGTTCCAGGGCTATTATGACGGGCTGGAAGCGGGCGAACTGCGCATCACCGCCGACGCCGGGACGGGGGAATGGATATGGTATCCGCCCGAGGTCATTCCCGGAAAGCCCGACGCCGTGCTGGAATGGCGGCCGGTTTCGCCGGAGGGCAGCGCTTACACCTTCACCACCGTGATCCGCAGCCTGCTGCCCGGGGATCATAAGGCGGAGGTGCCCTTCACCGTCGTTATGTTCGAGCCGGACGATGCGCCGGGCGTGCGGGTGCCGGGGCTGCTGGTTGGCGCTGAAGGCGTGGAACCGCGCTGCGGGATGCGGTTGAGGTTCCAGCCCGTGCAGGCGGGGGATCACAAGATCGCCGGCTTTGCGCCTGTGGGGGTGATGAAGGAATGACGAAACGATTCTCCGACCTCTCCCCCGTTCGCCCTGAGCTTGTCGAAGGGCTTCACTTCTCTTCACGAAAGAAAGGGGCTTCGACAGGCTCAGCCCGAACGGGGAGAGGTGGTGATAAATTATCCAAACTCTCTCTGACACGGCGGGAAATTCTATTGGGCGGGGCAAGCATCACTCTCGCCAGTTGCGCGCCATCCGCTGGGATAGGACGCGCCACACCGCCAAAGCCCTTCACCCTCACCGATTTCACCCTCGTCCGAGATGGCCTCGATGCTCCCGAAGGCATAGCGAGCAGCCCCGATGGCCGCCTGTTCATCTCCAATGGCGGTGGCGCCATCGGCGTGCTGGAGCGGGATGGCGCATTGCGGCAGATCGGTCAGGCTCTCGCGCCCAATGGCGTGGCGGTCGACCGGGAGGGCCGCGTCATCGTCGCCAATATGGGCCTGCTCAACAAGGGGCCGGGGCCATTGCAGCGGATCGATGTCGCGACGGGAACGGTCGAGACGCTGGTGTCGGAACTGGAGGGGCGGCAGTTGGTCGCCTCCAACGGTCCGGCGACGGCGCGCAATGGCGACATTTACTGCACGCACAGCAGTTGGGGGCCTATCGGCAATATCGGCACGACCACGCCCGCCGGCTTCATCTACAGGGTCGCGCCCGATGGCAAGGCCGCCATCGTCGCGCGCGCTCTGCGGGGGGTGAACGGTCTCTGCCTCGATCGTGAGGAGCGCTTTGTTTATGCATCGCTGACCGCTGAAGGGCGCATAAGGCGCTGGCGGCGGCAGGCGGACGGATCGCTCATCGATCCGCAGGATTATGGGCCGCAATTGGGTGTCGTGATCGCGGACCATCAGGCGAAGGACATTCGCGCTATGGCGGCGGCTGAGCGCGCGGATCTGGGTTATTGCGACGGCATCGCTTTCGATGCGGCGGGCAATCTTTGGGTGACGCTGCCCTTCGCCAATCGGATCGTTGCGATCACGCCGGATGGGCGGAAGGTGGATATTGTCCATGATCCCGAAGGCAGAATGCTCTCCAGCCCGACCAATCTTTGCTGGGGCGGAGCGGATTTGCGCGACCTTTACGTCGTCTCGCGGGCAAGCGGCGTGGTGGTGAAGGCGCGGACGGATATTGCGGGCCTGCCGTTGGCGAACTGGCCTGCGGCTTAAAGCGACATACTTCCGCAAAGGCAGGAGCACGTCGCTCTGTCGGGAAGCTTAGCTCGCCAGCTCGATCACGATCTTGCCCTGCACCTTCCGGTCCATCATCCAGCGGATCGCCTCACAGCTTTCCTCGAAGGAGAAGCGCTTGCTGACTTCGGGGCGCAGGCCGCCCTCCTCATACCAGCGATAGAGCTGCGCCATATTTTCCGCATGGATGTCCGGTTCGACGCGACTGTGCACTCCCCAGGTCACGCCGATGATGGCCGCCGTCTTCACCAGCGGCAGGTTGAGCGGGATTGCCGGGATCGTCCCCGCCGCGAAGCCCACGACCAGATAGCGCCCGTCCCAGCCCATGGTGCGAAAGGCGGGTTCCGCCAGCGCGCCGCCGACCGGATCGAAGATCACATCGACGCCGCGTTCGCCCGTCAGGGCCTTCACCGCCTGCTTGAGATCGTCCTGCGCATAGTTAACCGTCTCGTCAGCGCCATGGGCGCGGGCAAGGGCGAGCTTCTCCTCCGTCGAGGCGGCGGCGATCACATGCGCGCCCATCCGCTTGCCGACCTCGACCGCCGCGAGGCCGACGCCGCCCGCAGCGCCCAGCACCAGCAGCGTCTCGCCCGGCTGCAACCGGCCGCGCTGGCGCAAGCCGTGGAGCGCCGTCGCATAGACCATGGTGAAGCCCGCCGCCACGTCGAACCCCATCCCCTCCGGGATCATGGCGGTACGGAAAGCAGGCGCTATCGCAAATTCAGCGAAGGCGCCTTCGAAGGGGATGGTCGCCACCCTGTCCCCGATGCGAAAGCCGGTGACGCCCTCCCCCAATGCATCGATGATGCCCGCCGCCTCGCTGCCCGGAATGAAGGGCAAAGGGGGCTGCCTCTGGTACAGGTTCTGGATCATCAGCGCGTCGGGGAAATTGACGCTGGCGGCCTTCACCCGGAAGCGGATTTCGCCCGCCTTCGGTTCCGGAACGGGCACATCCGCGAAATGCAGTTCTTCCGGCGGCCCATGATGTTCGCACAGCAGCGCCCGCATCGGTCAGTTCCCCAGGAACTGTTGGCGCATCTTGTAATAATCGTCGCTCGGATATTTCTCGCTATGCTGCCCCGCCGGCCATTGCGCATAGGGGATTTCCGACGGGAAAGCGGGCGAGGTGTAATCCGACAGGCCGCGGCGGCGGATGATCTTCCACACACCGTTGCGCCGTTCCAGATCGTCGAGATAGCGGCCCTGGAAGAAGACATCCTCCTCGCCCATGCCATCCTTCCGGTCGCGGCGATGCTGCGCGAAATAATAGCATTCGGAGAAGGCCTTATCCCCCTTCACCTCGACCGAGACGTTCGAGATATGGTGGCAGGCATATTTGAGCCCCGAGATGATCTTGAAGGCGAAACCCACGAAATCGGAGGATTTGCCTTCGAACTTCCCATGTTTATGCGTCGATTCCGGCCAGAAGAGCGAGCGCAGCAAGGCCTCGTCCGCCCGGTCGTTGGATCGGGCATAGGCATGGAGCAATTCAGTGATCGCATGCCTGGATTCGATCACATCCAGACGCTCGGCCATGCTCATCGGCTTGTCTTTCCCTTTTGCGGGTGCGGCCGAAGCCTGACCCACCGCGGCCAGTCCGAAAGGAACGGCCAGCATGGCGGCCAGCGTGCCGCGACGGTTCTGCTCCATGCTCATTCTCCCGGAATTTCCAGCAGGCCCGGCTCCGCCTTGAGCCGGGGCAGCACTTCCTTCTCGAACAGGCGCAGGCTGCGCCAGGAGACTTCGGGGTCCAGCCCGCCCAGCAGCGCGTGGAACGTGACCGCCGTGCCGCGTCCCAGATCCTTGAGATAAGCGAAACATTCGTCCGGCGTCAGCAGCTTGATATTGGGCATGGCCTTCAGCCCTTCGATCGTTTCGGCCGCGCTGTAGCGGGTCTGGCCGGTGCCGCGTTCCTGCGCCCACTGCGCATAGGTGTTGGTCGCATAGGCGACATGCGGCGCCACCAGCGGCCAGTCGCGGTCCGGATCGTCCGAGACGTAGAGGAAGCTGGCGGCGGGCTTGCGCAGCTCCTCCGGCGGTCCGAAGCCGGCCTTTGCCCGCTCCTCCTTGTAGAGCGTGAAGAGGTCCGGATGGCCGGGGAAATATTGATAGCCGCCCTTGGCCGCACGGATGGCGGACTTGTCGGTCGAGCCGCCCATGTAGATTTTCGGGCCGCCCGGCGTGGCGGGCGCGGGCGTCACGCGGACGGTGCGGCCGCGAAATTCGAAGGGCTCGCCGGTCCAGGCGTTCTTCAGCGTCGCCATCGCCTCATTCATGATGGCGAGCCGCTTGCCGATGTCGCGGTCGAACATCTCGAATTCATGCGGGCGATAGCCCATGCCCGCCGTGAGCCAGATGCGGCCCGGCGCGATATTGTCGAGCACGGCGAGGTCTTCGGCCAGGCGCAGCGGATCGTGCATCGTCACCACCAGGGCGGAAAGATGCGCGACGATATTCTGTGTAGCGCCAAGGATCGAAGCGGCCTGGATCATGGAGGACGGGCAATAGCCGCCCTCCGCGCCATGATGTTCGGCCAGGAAGACCTGGGTGAAGCCAAGCCCGTCGGCCCATTGCGCCTGCTCGATCGCGGTGCGGTACAGCAGCGGATGCGGCGCGCCGAAATCCGGGCGGTTCATGTCGTAGCGAAGGTTGAGTTGCACCTTGGCGATTCCTCTCTTTATCGTGTCAGGCGGCGGAGACGCGGGACTGGATGCGGCCCTTCACATCCGCAGCCTGCATCGCCCTGCCGCTGTCGATCAGCGCGTCGATCTCGGCATCCGAATAGCCGATCTCGCCCAATATCTGCCGCGTATGTTCGCCGAGGCGCGGGGCGGAGCCTTTGGCAAGGCCCGGCGTGCGGCTGAAATGCATGAAGCTGCCGAACTGGCGGACATGGCCATACATGGAGTCGAAATTCTCGATCACGCGGTTGCTGGCCGTCGCCCACTCCTGCCAGAGTGCCTCCCGGACCCAGCTCGTTTCGCGGGCGATCTCGCTCGGCGCGCCGGCCGCTTCCAGCAGGGCGTGGGCGTCTGCGCTGCTCTTGTCCGCGAAAAAGGGCTTCAGCGCGTCCAGCAGCGCCGCGTCGTTGGCGGACCGGTCGCGGGGCGTGGCGAAGCGGGGATCGGCAAGCCATTGCTCCTGCCCCACGGCCTTGGCGAGCGCGGCGAAACGTTCGTCCGAACGGCAGGAGATGCAGAGCCAGCCGTCAGCGGTCCGGTAAATCCGGTCGAGCGCGTTGAAGCCCGCCTGTTCCTTGTCCAGCCGGAAGCCGTAGACGACCTTCCTGTCGGCATCGAGGAAATGTTCGGACGTGGTCCACAGGCTGGAATGAAGCTGCGGGATTTCCATATAATCGCCCCGGCCGGTGACGGCGCGATGTTCAAGGCCCATCAAAATGCCCGCCGCGCCGAGGAAACCGTTATTATAATCCTCATTGCCGAACACGGCGCGGGTCGGCGGATTGCCTTCGCCGCCGCCCTCATAGAGCAGGCCGGTCCAGCCCGACACCAGCGGCGCAAAGCTCTTGAGCAGCGACTTCGGCCCCCGGGAGCCGTAGCCGGGCAGATAGACGTAGAGCAGGCGCGGGTTGAGCTTCGACAGCGCCTCATAGCCGATGCCGAGCTTGTCCGCCTTGCCGGGGCGAAGGTTGTGCGTGACGACATCGGCCGTCGCCACCAGCTTCAATGCCGCTTCGAGCGCTTCGGGATGTTTGAGGTTGAGCACGATGTCGCGCTTGCCGCGTTGGGCGGCGTCGAAACAGTCGGGCAGCGGGCGCATCTGGTCGCCGCCGGGGGTCTCCACCTTGATGACGTCGGCGCCAAGGTCGGACAGCAGACGACCGCCATAGCCGACCGCGAAGAAGGAGGAGAAGTCGACCACCTTGATGCTTTCCAGCGGCCGGTCGAGCGGCTTGCCGTCGGCGGCGAGCGCGGTGCGGCGGCGGGCGATCAGGTCCGTCAGCGCTTCATTGTCCGCGCCCACTTCCGGCGCGGGACGGGGCGCGGCGGCGGGGGCATTGGCCATGCGCACGGCGGGCGCAGCCTGGTAGATGGTGCCGAAATCCTTGTCCGGCATCGATATGCGCTGGCCGACAAACTCCACCTGTTCGTCCAGCAGCACTTCGGCGGGCTCCAGCACCGGCAGCGCCGCCACGTCCGCCGCCTGGAACATGGTGATCCATTCGGCGCGCGGCCGGGTCTTGAAGGCGTCGAAAATCTCGACGCGGGCGATATGATATTCCTCGTCGGTCAGCGGCACCGACATTTCCGGCGCGGTCACGGTCTGGATACGGTCGCCAAAGCCCAGCACGTCCATCGCCGCCTTGAAGCCGCCCTGCCCGCCGGTATGCATCTGGAGATAAAGGCCGTCCGCACATTCGAACATGCCCGTCACCAGCCGGGTCTTGCCGAAACGGTCCACCGCGCCGGAATCGCCCGCCTTGATGTAGCTGATCCCCTCTTCCTGCCACCAGTTGTTCATCGGTGACTGGGCCAGCATGGCGTCGAGCAGGGATGCCTCCACCTGCTGCCCCTTGCCGATATGGCGGCGGGCGCGGATGGCCGACAGCGCGCCGATCACGCCGAGGAAGGCCTGCCCATAATGCAGCGCCGGATGGCCGAGATAGACCGGGCCGGGGCGGAAGCTGCTGGAGCGGTCGATCATCGTCCCGAGCAGCGCGGCAGCGAGGGATTCGCCATGGGGCCGATCGGCAAAGGGCGTGTCCGAACCATAAGCGGTGAGCGCGCAGACCACCAGTTCGGGGAAATCGCGTCCCAGGCTTTCACTGTCGAGGCCGAGGGCGGCCGCATCCTTCTCTTCCAGCGCGTGGATGAAGATGTCCGCGCCTTGCAGCAGGCCGCGCAACGCCTGGAGGCCGCCGGCTTCCCGCACATCCAGTTCGACGCTGCGCTTCGACCGGTCCCAGGCCTTGCGGCTGAGGTCGTGGGCGAAGAAGGCGCCGCCTTTCGGCTCCACCTTCAAAACGTCGGCGCCATGGTCCGCCAGCAGCATGGCGGCAATGGCGACAGGCATTTGGTCCGCCAGTTCAATGACGGTCAGATGATCCAGGGGACCGGGCATCTCATCACTCCTATGGCGGGCGCGGCCCGCTGCCTTTTTTTGCGGAATTATCTTATGGCTTCACATCGTCCGACGGATCGAAAAATGATCTTTGATGCAGAAAACACCAGTTCGGCCCCAAGCGCAAGTAATTTTGCACCATGGGTTCAAATTCATTCCGCCGCCCTGTCCTTCGCCATGCGCGACGGGTCGTAGCGGGGCCGGTCCATCTGGAAACTGTCGCCATTGCGGACATACCAGCCGCTGCCATGGGTCCGGCCGATCAGCTTCATCGCGGGCGTGTCGAAATAGACCCGTTCCCGGTCGGTGATGAACTCGTCGCGGATATGGGCCATCAGGATTTCGCCGATGACCACCGTCTGCATCGCGCCGATGTCCATCGCGGCGACCTTGCGGCATTCGAAGCTGACCGGGCTGGTGGCGATGCGCGGCGGCGCGACCAGCTCCGACGGCGCGGTCTGGATGCCGGCATAGTCGATCTCGCTGACGTCGGCGGGCGCGTCGACGCTGCAGAGGTTCATCCTTTCGGCGTCCGCCTCGCAGACGAGGTTCACGACGAACTCGCCCGTCGCGATGATGTTGGACGCGGTGTTCTTCAGCCCCCGGGACACCGGTTCCTTCAGCAGCCCCAGCGCAACCAGCGGCGGCTCGGTGCCTACGCAGTTGAAGAAGCTGTAGGGTGCGGCATTCACGATGCCTTCGGCGGATTGGCTGGTGATCCAGGCGATCGGGCGCGGCGTGATGGTCGAATTGACGATCTTGTACCGCGTGACCATCGGAAGGGCGCGCATGTCGAACTGCATGGGTCGGACCCTCCGTTATTCCGCGGCCCTGGCGGCGGCTTTCGCGGCGGCGCGCGCCTTGAAGCGTTCGCGGGCGCGGGGCACTTCCTCGCCCGCCTGGCAGATGTGGCAATAGGCCAGTTCCAGCGCGTGGGCCGTCGCCAGATCGCCGCTTTCCGCCTGCTGGAGCAGCCGCTTGGTCAGTTCGACGGCATGGCGATTGCCGTCACCGATCGTCCGGCCGAGCGCCAGAGCCTCCTCCACCGCGCTGCCCGGCTTCACCACGCGGCTGACGAGGCCGAGCGACAGCGCCTCCGCCGCATCCAGCGTCCGCCCCGAAAAGACGATCTCCGCCGCCCGGGCCCGGCCCAGTTGCCTGGTCAGGAACCAGGCCGCGCCGCCATCGGGAACGAGGCCGAATTCCAGGAAGGGCGCGCCGAAACGGGCATTGTCCGCCGCGAAGATCATGTCGCAGGCCATGGCGAGGCTCCACGACACGCCGAACGCGCCGCCCTCCACCGCCGCGACCGTTGGAATGGGCAGCGCTCGCAAGCGGCCGATGATCCGCTGTCCCATTTCCAGCCGCGCCGCCAGCGCCAGCGCGCCTTCCCCCCTTGCGGGCGGCAGCTTCACGTCGCCGCCATTGCTGAAATAATCCTCCGCCCCGCTGATGATGAGCAAACGCGCGGGCGTCGCATTCTCAAGCGCGTCGAGCGCGGCGGAAAACTGCTCCCACATGGCGAAGGACACGGTGTTCTTCGCGCGGGGCCGGTTGAGGACGATATGCGCGATCCCCTGATCCTCAGACAAGAGCAGCAATTCGGGGGTTTCGCTCACCGCGTTCATCTCTCTCGCTCTCCATTCCCGCCCTTTCGCCAGGGGCAGGAACTGACTAGCCGACAGCGCGCGACTCTTCAAGTAAATTTGCATCCATGTGCAAATTCATGCCGCCACCTTGGGACGCTGGGGCATCGGCAGGGCGTCCATGCCGCGGTCGGATATGTCCTTGATCAGCGCCTCCACATCCTTGCGGGCCGCGCCCTTCAGCGCGCCCAGCAAGGATGTCAGATAGCTTCCGACCAGCCGCACGATGATCTGGTCGTCGGGAATCCGCCCCTGCGCCCAGTCGTTGATCGTCGCATATTCGAATCGCACCAGATCCTCGACCAGCTTGTCGACCTCGACCCAGGGCTGGAGCTGCTTCTTCGCCTCCAGCACCTCGATCCACTGGCGGTTATGGTGGACCGCGGGCGAATGCATCGCCGCCCAGATGTCATGGTCGACATCGGAACTGAAATAGAGCGCCATGATCGCCTTGATATAATTGCGGATCTTCCGGTTCCGCTGCACGACGGAGATCATGCGCTCCAGATTGTGCTGCATCGTGCCGGGTTCGCTGGAATAGGCGATGCGGCTCACATATTCGTCGAAATATTCCTGAATCGCCGACGCGATCATCCGTTCGCGAGTCTGGAAGGCGTTGTAGAGGGTTCGCTTGGCAACGCCGGCGCGCTGGCCGATCTCATTCATGCTGAGCGCGGCAATGCCCTGTTCAGCGATAACCTTCCGGGTTTCCTCCAAAATCCGGCGGCGGCGCTCGATAATCGCCGGACTGGAATAGGTCTGCGGCCGCTCTCCGCCTTCCTTCAATTCTTCGTTCGCTTTACTCGCCAAGATCGCTCGCCTTCATTGCCCAACACTCATCCCAAGTGCCGGGATCATAGCGGGATTGGATGATGGTGCAAATTCATCGTCTTCATGACGCATGAACCCCGCCCCGCCCGAAGGCGAAGCGGGGCTGCCATGCGCCCGTAAAGCGGGTGGGGCCTGCATCCGCGTCACTTGCCCTTGGGCGCGGTTTCGCGCGCGCGCTGACGGATATAGTGCCGTAGCCCCTCCAGTTCCGCGTCGCTCAACTGCGCGAAGGACCCCATGCCCCGCGACATCAGGGCACCGTCATGCACCACCGACCTGAAGGTTTCAGCGTCCAGCGGCACGCCCGACTTGCGCAGGTCCGGCGCCGCGCCGCCCGCGACCATGCCCGAGCCATGGCAGATGATGCAGCTGCTGTTGTAGATGCCCGCCCCCACTTTCGCCTTGTCGGCGTCCACCACGAAGGCTGGATCGTCCTGGATCGGTTCGTCCACGGGATCGACCCTGGGCAGCTTCCGGGCCCCGCCGATGGTGAAGGTCAGCAATCGCCGCTGCTGCTGGCGATAATCCCAATTGGGCGAATTGGCGAAGCTGCTGCGGAAGCCGGTGATGACGCTGACATATTGCCGGCCGCCGACCGAATAGCTGATCGGCGCGGAAAGTATGCCGTTCTGCGCCGGCCAGGACCAGAGCTTGCGCCCCGTCGTCGCGGAAAAGGCGTTGAACATGCCGTCATTGGTGCCCTGGAACACCAGATTGCCCGCCGTCGCCAGCGTGCCGCCGTTGAACACGCCCGGCTGGGGCACGGACCAGGCGATCCTGTTGTTGGCGACGTCATAGGCGACCAGCTTGCTCGTCGCGGCGGGCGGGACGAGGTTGGCGGGCGGAGCCCCCAGGCCGGTATTCACCATCATGCCGGGCTTGTACGTCCAGCCCTTCACATTGGCCGGATCGACGAAGACCCGGCCGCCCTCCATCACCGGGATATAGCTGTAGCCCGTCTTCGGGCTGAACGACATGGCCTGTATGCCGTGCGCGCCATTGGGGAAGGGGTACATCATGAACGGCTTGCCGTCGGGATATTGCGCCTCCGGGTTGATCTCCGGCCGCCCCGTCACGGGATCGATGCGCTTGGCCCAATTCTGCCTGGCGAACTCGCCCGCCTGGATGAACTTGCCGGTTTCGCGGTCGATGGCATAGAAGAAGCCGTTCTTCGGCGCGTGCAGCAGCACGGACCGCATCCGGCCGCCGATCATGACATCGGCCAGTTCGATGTCCATGGCGTCGTTCCAGTCATGGCTGTTTTCAGGATTGACCTGATAGTGCCAGACATATTCGCCGGTCTTCACGTCCAGCGCGACGATGGAGGAGAGGTAGAGATTGTCGCCGCCGCCGGGGCTGCGGATCTTGATGTTCCACGGAAAGCCGTTGCCGGTGCCGATATAGATGCGGTCATATTTTGCGTCATAGGCCATGGCGTGCCAGACGGAGCCGCCCCCGCCCCATTTCCACCATTCGCCACTCCAGGTCTTGGCGGCTGCCTCCATCGCCTTGTTCTCGAAACCCTTGGCCGGATCGCCGGGCACGACATACCAGCGCCAGGCTTTCTTGCCGGTCTTGATGTCATAGGCGGTGACATAGCCACGCGTCGGACTGTAGTCCGCGCCCCCGAAGCCGATCACCACCTTGTCGCCGGCGACCCATGGCGGGCCGGTGATATAGCCGCCCTCCGCCTCGTCCAGCGTCTTGACCGACCAGCGCGGCTTGCCCGTCCCGGCGTCTATCGCGATCAGGCGGCCTTCGCGGGTGGCGGTGAAGACGGTGCCGTCCTTATAGGCGATGCCCCGCGTGCCCCATCCCGCGCGCATCCGCCATTTGGCTTCCGGTTGACTGGCGACGTCGGGATCATATTGCCATAGCAGCTTGCCGGTTCGCGCATCGACCGCGTGAACGACGCTGAGTCCTACCGCGAAATAGATGACGCCATTGACGGCCAGAGGCTGGGTATAGCTGTCGAAACTGTCGACATCATAGGACCAGGCAAGGCCGAGCTTTCCGACATTCTGCTCCCGGATCTGCGCGAGCGGGCTGTAATGCTGTTCCTTGTCGTCGCCGCCGAAGCTGGACCAGTTGGCCCCGGCCGGAGACGCGCTCTCCGCCGAGCGGGAAACCACCCCCGTGGAGAGCGCGAGCAGCGCGGCGCCCGCCGCCATGACCGTAAAACCTGCCTTCCTCATCGATCTCCCATCCTCCGTCGGGGCGCCCAAATGCCGCCTTTTATTGCACCATCGTGCAATATTGTGCCGTTGTCAACGCGACTCAGCGATTGACAGGACGGAATTTCCCCATTTAATATTGCACCAAAGATCATATTTAGGAGAAGGACGTGCGCCGCAGCGCCCCGTCATGACCGTCCGGATCGCAAGCCAGGGCCGCGTCGGCATCGTGACGCTCGATCAGCCCGGACGGGCGAACGCCTTCACCATGGCCATGCGGGAGGAAATCTGGCGCGCCTTCGACGATCTGGCGGAGGATGAGGATGTCCGCGCCGTCATCCTGACGGGCGCGAACGGGCAATATTGCTCCGGCGCGGATACCGGCGACATGGGCCATCAGGGCACGGCCGCCTTCCTGCGCCGGATGCGCTGGCTGCACCGGATGGTGAAGGCGGTCGCCGGCATCCGCAAGCCGGTGATCGCGGCGGTGGACGGCGCCTGCGTAGGCGCCGGCTGGAGCCTGGCGCTGGCCTGCGACATCGTCATCGCCACGCCGCAAGCGCGCTTCTGCCAGAGCTTTGCGCGGATCGGATATGTGCCGGACGCAGGCGCCGTGTGGCAGCTCAGCCGGTTGGTCGGGCCGATGCGCGCCAAGGAAATCGTCTATTCCGCCCGCATGGTCGACGCGCAGGAGGCTTTGCGGCTGGGGCTGGTGCTGGAACTGGTGGAAAGCGAAGCGCTGATGGCGCGTGCGCTGGAACTGGGGGCATCCCTGGCCGAGGGGCCTACGCTGGCGATCGGCATGGCGAAGCGGCAGTTCGAGGCCGCGCCGGGCCTGTCGCTGGATCAATATCTGGAACTGGAATTCGCCATGCAGCCGCTGATGGCGACGACGCAGGACCATTGGGAAGGCTTGGCGGCTGCGCGGGAGAAACGGCCGCCGCATTTCGGGGGCTCATGAAACCGATGCCGCAAGCCGCCTGCCCGCAACGGCCGCTTCCCCTTCCCGATCCGCTTTCGGAACCCTTCTGGGCTGCGGCGCGGCGGCACGAGCTGCATATGCAGAAATGCGACGCCTGCGGCTGGATGGCCTATCCGCCGGAGGTCGCCTGCCGGAACTGCGGCGGCGCCGGTTTGGGCTTCACGCCGCTATCGGGACGCGCGACGCTGCATAGCTGGACCGTGCTGCACGACCCGCCCTCGCCCGGCTTTCGCGACCGGCTGCCCGTCATCCTGGCGGTGGTCGAACTGGAGGAGCAGGCGCGCCTGTTGATGAGCGGCAACCTTGTGGACATCGCCGCCGATGCGCTGCGCATCGGCCTCCCCCTCGAAGCGCGGTTCGAGGATGTGACCAAGGACTGCACGCTGGTGCAGTTCGGCCCGGCGCGCTGACCATGTGGGACCATCGGGACGAGGTGGCCGTCGCCGGGCTGGGCTATAGCAGGCTGGAACGCCGGTCGGACCGGAGCCTGGCCGCGCTGACGCTGGAGGCGTGCGACGCCGCGCTGGCCGATGCCGGATTGCGGCGCGGCGATCTGGACGGCATCGCCACATCCCCCGCCATGCCGCGCTATGGCGGGCGCAAGGGCGTGGACGAAGGGATCGACGTCGTGACGCCCTGGTATCTGGCGGGATTGCTGGGGGTCGCTCCGGCCATCCGGTGGATCGGCTCCACCAACGGCATGGTGACGCAGAGCGTCATCGACGGCGCGCTCGCCATATCAGGCGGGCTTTGCGACCATGTGCTGGTCTATCGCGCGCTGCATGTGCCCGACGGGCGCTATGTGAATTTCGAATCGGCCCATGCGGTGGGAGGCGACCAGTATCTGGCGCCCTATGGCTTCAGCATGCCGCCGGCCTGGGCCGCCGTGGCGCTGCGCCGCTATTTTGCGCTTCATGGTTATGACCGGGCGGATTTCGCGCCTTATATCGCCCGGAACCGCGCCAATGCGCAACGCAACCCCAATGCCTATTGGCGAGGCAAGACGATCACGATGGAGGATTATCTCGCCGCCCGGATGATCGCCGATCCCATATCCATCCTCGATTGCGACATTCCGGTCGATGGCTGCTGCGCGATGATCCTGACCTCCACCCAACGGGCGCGGCATTTGCGCCGGCCGCCTGCCTTGCTCACCGGCTTCGCGGCCTCCGCCCATCAGGGCGCGGGAGGCACGCCGATGAACCTTGAGGATATGTGGGACGGCGCGAAGGATGTGGCGCGCCGGCTGTGGGAGGCGACCGGCCTGTCCCCGGCGGATGTGGACAATGCGCAGCTTTATGACGGTTTCAGCGTGCTGGTGCTGACCTGGCTGGAGGGCATGGGCTTCTGCCGCGACGGCGAAGGACTGGCCTTCCTGCGCGAGGGGCATGGCGATCCGGACGGGCGCCTGCCGATCAATACGGGCGGCGGAGCGCTGGGCGAAGGGCGGCTGCACGGCATGACCCAGCTTGCCGAGGCGGTCGCGCAGGTCACGGACCGTGCGGGCGAGCGGCAGGTGCCGGGGGCCTCGCGGGCGTTGGCGACGATCTCCAACGGCCTCGCCAAATCGACCGCCTTCCTATTCAGCCGGGATGGGTAGGACCGTTCGGGCGGGAATGTGCACCCCGCCGAAGTCATGCGGCCAGTCGCCGCCATTGATGAAGACGGTGAAGCCCGATCGCCGGAAGCGCATGGCCAGGCAGCGGCGATCCGGATCTTCCCATTGCGCGACGGTCATCGGCTGTCCCCGCTCGTCGAGCCACTCGACATCCGTTTCCGAGAGCCAGCCCGCGTCGCTGAAGTCCGGCGTCGACGCCCGCATGTCGGCAAGCGCGAACGCATGCGCCTCTATGTCCCGGTCGCGGCCCTGCCAGTCGACCCAGCCGATTGCATTATCCTGCGCATAGGCGTTGTTGTTGCCCTGCTGCGTCCGGCCGAACTCGTCGCCTGCGGTGAGCATGATCGCGCCGCGCGAACAGAATAGCGTGCCGAGCAGCGCCTTGATGTCGCGCCGCCGCGCTGCCCGAATGGCCTGATCGGCGGTCGCGCCCTCGATGCCGTTGTTCCAGCTGAAATTTTCGCCATGGCCGTCGCGGTTCTGCTCGCCATTGGCTTCGTTGTGGCGATGGTCATAGGCGGTCACATCCGCCAGCGTGAAGCCGTCATGGGCGGCCAGAAAATTGACGGTGCGCGTTGCCGGATCGGCATGGAAAATGTCGGACGATCCCGCGATGCGGGTCGCGAGCGCGCCGGTCATACCGCGATCCCCGCGCCAGAAGCGGCGCATATCGTCGCGATAGCGGTCGTTCCATTCCAGCCAGCGCGCCCCGAAACGGCCGAGCTGATAACCGCCGGGGCCGATGTCCCACGGTTCCGCGATCAGGATGCGGTCGGACAGCAGCGGATCGTCGCGCATGGCCCTCAGCAATGGCGCCTCGCTGTCGAAACCCGTCGGCAGGCGCCCCAGCGCGGGAGCGAGGTCGAAGCGGAAGCCGTCGACTCCCGCTAAGCCGACGAAATGGCGCAGCGACGCCAGGATCAGCCGCTGCGCGACGGGATGGTTGCAGTCGATGCTGTTGCCCGTGCCCGTATCGTTGATCAGGCGGCCATCGGGTTCATGCCGGAAATAGCTGCGCGCATCCAGGCCGCGGAGCGACAGGGTCGGGCCCTCGCGGTCGCTTTCCCCGTCATGATTATAGACCATGTCGAGGATCACGCCGATCCCGGCCGCATGCAGCGCATCCACCGCGCCACGCAGTTCCGCCATGCCGCCCGGCGCCAGCCGGGGATCGAGCGCGAAATAGCTGACCGGATTATAACCCCAGGCATTGCGCAGTCCCAGCGGCGCCAGATGCCGTTCGTCGATCCAGGCGTTGATCGGCATCAGTTCGATGGCGGAGACGTGCAGGCGGCGCAGATGTTCGATCACGGCGGGGTGCCCAAGGGCCGCGATGGTGCCGCGCTGCGCCTCCGGAATGTCGGGATGCAGCATGGTGAAGCCGCGGACCTGCACCTCATAGATCAGCCCGCCGGACCGGAAGATCGGCGGTTCCGGGGGCACCAAGGGAAACGGCGCGGACACCACCCCCTTGGGCATCAAGCCTGCCGTGTCGCTGCCTTTGCCGCGCGGTGCGGCCAGCATCGGATCATAGGCGAACGGCCGGTCGATGGCAGGCGCATAGGGATCGAGCAGCAGCTTGTCCGGATCGAACCACAGCCCCGCATCCGGATCAAAGGGACCGTCGGCGCGCAGGCCATAGCGGGCGCCCTCCCCCACGCCGGGCGCATTGACGGACCAGATGTCCTCGCCCTCCCTTGCCATGGTCAGGCGCGTTTCGCGATCCCGGGCATCGAACAGGCACAGCCAGAGCCGGTCCGCGTCGGGCGCATGGACCCGGAAACGGGTTCCGCGGCCGTGCATGCCCGGACCCAGCGGCTGCGGGCTCATGCGGTGGTCCGGACCAGTGCGCGGAACAGTTCCGCATAGCGCGCCGCGCTGTGGGTCCAGGAGAAATCGGCGCGCATGCCGGCGCGCTGCATCGCCTGCCATGTCGGCCGATGCGCATGAAGCCGGATGGTGCGCGCAATCGCTCCATGCAGCGCCAGCGGATCGGACGGCGGGAAGACGATGCCGGTCGCCACGCCCGCGCCGACGGCAGCCTCATTGGCGTCGATCACCGTGTCCGCCAGCCCGCCGACCCGCGCCACCACCGGCACGCAGCCATAGCGAAGGCCGTAAAGCTGGGTCAGGCCGCAAGGTTCGAAGCGGGAAGGGATCAATATGGCGTCGGCCCCCGCCTGCATCAGGTGCGACAGCGGCTCGTCATAGCCGATCCGAGCGCCCACCCGCCCGCGATGCCGGTCCGCCGCCGCCAGGAACGCGCCCTCCAGCGGATGGTCGCCCGACCCCAGAAGGGCAAGCTTGCCGCCCAGCCCCACCAGATGGTCGATGGCGTCCATCACCATGTCCATGCCCTTCTGCCAGGTGAGGCGGCTGACGATGATGAAGATCGGCGCGTCGTCGCGGTCGAGGCCGAACTGCGTTTCGAGGACGCGGCGGCTGGCGCCGCGCCCGCCCAGCGCCCGCGCGCTGAAGGGTTTGGCGATCAGGGGATCGGCGGCGGGGTCCCATATGGCGGTATCGACGCCGTTCAATATGCCGTGCAGCCTGTCGGACCGGCCGTTGATCAGGCCGTCCAGCCCCATGCCATGCATCGGGGAGCGGATTTCGTCGGCATAGGTGGGGCTGACGGTGGTGATGGCATCGGCCGAGACAAGCCCTGCCTTCAGATAGCCCGTGCCGCCATAATATTCGACCCCGTCCACGCCCCAGGCTTCGGGCGGCAGGCCGAGCTGGGGAAAGACATCCGCGCCGAAACGTCCCTGGAAGGCAAGGTTGTGGATCGTCACCACCCTGGGCACGGCGTGAGCCGGCCCGAAGCGCATATAGGCGGCGGTCATCGCCGCCTGCCAGTCATGCGCATGGACCAGGTCGGGCCGCCAGCCCTTCACCCCTTCGGCCGCCATGTCCGCCCCGGCACGCGACAGGGCGGCGAAGCGTTTCCAGTTATCGGGCCATTCGCCGCCGCCCGCATCGCCATAGGGGCCGCCTTCCCGCGCGAAGAAGTCCGGGGCATCCAGCACCAGCAGGTCGAGGTCGCCCAGCTTCGCCGCCAGCACCGCCGCCGGCGCGCCGAACAGCGCGTCATAACGGCGCAGCAGCTTCGCCTTGCCCAGGCGCGAAAGAACCGCCGGATAGCCCGGCACCAGCGTCCTGACCCCAATGCCATGCCCCGCCAGCGCGCCCGGCAAGGCACCCGCCACATCGGCCAGCCCCCCGGTCTTCACCAGCGGATAGATTTCGGACGTGACCGAAAGCACCCGCATCGCCATTCCCCCGCCCAAGTTTCAGTCCGCCAGCCGCTCGATCATATATTGGGTGATCAGCGTCACGCCGCTTTCGGTCCGTCGGAAACGCTGCGCGTCATGCTCCGGATGTTCTCCGACGATCAGGCCGGGCGGGATGATCACGCCTGAATCCAGCACGCATTTGTGCAGCCGCGCACCGCGCCCGATCACGCAGTCGGGCATGATGACGCTTTCCGTCACGGACGAGAAGCTGTGCGTGCGCACCCCGGTGAACAACAGGCTGCGGTGGAGCGACGATCCCGACACGATGCACCCGCCCGCGATCAGGGAGGATGTGGCGGAACCGCGCCGTCCCTCCTCATTGTGCACGAATTTCGCCGGCGGGGTGACTTCGGAATAGGTCCAGAGCGGCCAGCTCCGGTCGTAGAGGTCGAGCGAGGGCACCACGTCGGTCAGGTCGATATTGGCCTGCCAATAGGCGTCGATGGTGCCGACGTCGCGCCAATAGGGCACAGGTTCGCTCTCTGCGCGGACGCAACTGCTGGAGAAGCGGTGAGCGACGGCTTTGCCATGCTTGACGATGTGCGGGATGATGTCGCCCCCGAAATCGCGCTTGCTGTCCGGATCGTCCGCATCGCGCCGCAGTTCCTCGATCAAAAGGGCGGTGCGGAAGACATAGATGCCCATGGACGCCAGCGCCATGCCCGGGCTGCCGGGAATGTGCGGCGGGTTCTTCGGCTTCTCGACAAAGGCGGTGATCACGTCCTGCTCGTCCACATGCATGACGCCGAAGCCGCTGGCTTCCTTCACCGGCACCTCCATGCAGCCGACGGTGACGTCCGCGCCGCTGTCGACATGCTGCTGGAGCATCAGCTCATAGTCCATCTTGTACACATGGTCGCCCGCCAGGATGACCATATATTCCGGCGCATAGCTTTCGATGATGTCGATATTCTGGAACACCGCATCGGCCGTGCCCTCATACCATTGGCTTTCCGACACGCGCTGGCTGGCGGGCAGGATGTCGAAGCTCTCGTTACGCTCCGTCCGGAAGAAGTTCCAGCCGCGCTGCAGATGCCGGATCAGCGAATGCGCCTTATATTGCGTCGCGACGCCGATGCGCCTGATGCCGCTGTTGAGCGCGTTGGAAAGGGCGAAGTCGATGATCCGCGCCTTGCCCCCGAAATGCACCGCGGGCTTGGCGCGCCGGTCGGTCAACTCGGCCAGGCGACTGCCCCTGCCGCCGGCCAGAACATAGGCCATGGCGTCACGGGCGATCGGCTGGTGTCTTGGCTGCATCGCCCTCTTCTCCTTCATGCTCGCGAGCGCTCGGTTTCCGCCCGTCGGTTTCAATAGTCCAGTTCCAGCATCAACGTTCCAAGCGGCGGAATGGTGACATTGGCCCATCCTTCCTCATCCGCGACGACAATTCCCATATTTCCCGCGCCGCTGCCGCCATAATCCGCCGCATCGCTGTTGATGATCTCGCGCCAGCGGCCGCCGGAGGGCAGGCGCATCCTGTAGCCGTGGCGCAAGGTCGGCGTGAAATGGCTGATGACGACGATGGGCGATACGCCGGGCGCGCGACGGACCCAGGCGAAGACCGAATCCGCCGCCGCGTCGACCAGCACCCATTCGAAACCCTCCGGCTCGCAATCGCGGGCATGCAGCGCCGGGCGAGAACGATAGAGGCGGTTGAGGTCGCTCACCAGCAACTGCACGCCCCGATGCGGCGCGTGATCGAGCAGGTGCCTGTCGAGCGCCCGCGCCTCGCTCCATTCGGCCCGCTGCGCGAATTCCTGCCCCATGAACAGCAGCTTCTTGCCCGGATAGCCCCACATCATGGCGTAATAGGCGCGCAGGGTCGCGAATTTCTGCCAGTCGTCGCCCGGCATCTTGTGCAGCAGGGACGCCTTGCCATGCACCACCTCGTCATGGCTGAGCGCCAGCACGAAATTCTCCGTAAAGGCGTAGAGCAGGCCGAAGGTGATGTCGTCATGATGATGGGCGCGGTGCACCGGATCGCGCGCCAGATAACGCAGCGTGTCGTGCATGAAGCCCATATTCCATTTGAAACCGAAGCCCAGGCCCCCTTCATGGACGGGGTGGGACACTTTCGGCCAGCTCGTCGACTCCTCGGCAATGGTCATGACGCCGGCATGGGTGCCGTAGAGCGCCTTGTTCATCTGCCGCAGGAAATCGACCGCCTCCACATTTTCCCGCCCGCCCTGGCTGTTGGGAATCCACTCCCCTTCCTTGCGGCTGTAATCGAGGTAGAGCATCGAGGCGACGGCATCGACGCGAAGCCCGTCGACATGGTAGCGCTCCGCCCAGAAGAGGGCGTTGTTGACCAGATATTGCGCCACCTCCCGCCGGCCGAAATTGTAGATCGCCGTGTTCCAGTCGGGATGGAAGCCCTTGCGCGGATCGGCATGTTCATAAAGGGCGGTGCCGTCGAAATGGGCCAGCCCGTGGGCGTCGGTCGGGAAATGGGCGGGCACCCAGTCGAGGATCACGCCCACTCCCGCCCGGTGCGCGCCGTCGACGAAGCGGGCAAAGCCTTCCGGATCGCCAAAGCGCGCGGTCGGCGCGTAAAGGCCCGTGGTCTGATAGCCCCAGCTAGGATCATAGGGAAATTCGCTGATCGGCAGGAATTCGATATGGGTGAAGCCCATGCCGACCACATAGGGGATCAGCCGGTGGGCAAGGTCATCCCAACTCAGGAAATTTCCATCATCGTCGCGCTGCCATGAACCGGCGTGCACCTCATAGACGGAAATGGGTTCGCGGCGCGGATCGGCCCTTTGCCAATAGTCGCGGTGGCGCTCATCGCCCCAGTCATGGTCGGGCACCGCCGCCACGATGGAGGCCGTGGCGGGCCGCAGTTCGGAGCGGAAGGCGAAGGGATCGGCCTTCAGCGGCAGGACCGTCCCGTCAGGCCCGACAATCTCATATTTATAGGCGCTGCCCACCCCCACTTCGGGCAGGAAGATTTCCCATATTCCCGCATCCTGCCGCCGCCGCATCGGCGCCCGGCGTCCGTCCCAGCGGTTGAAGTCGCCCACCACCGACACCCGCTGCGCATTGGGCGCCCAGACCGCGAAATGCGTGCCCCCCACCCCTTCATGGGTGATGAGGTGCGCGCCCATCTTGTCGAACAGCCGGGCATGAGACCCTTCGGCAAAATAATAATCGTCCATCGGCCCCAGCACCGGGCCGAAGCTGTAGGGATCGATCAGCGTATATTCGCCGCCATCGGCATAGGTCGCCCGATAGCGCAGGGGCTGGCGCTTGCGCAGGGCAACCTTGCCGAAGAACAGCCCTGCCGGATGGACCCGGTCCAGCGCGCCTGCGGCCTTGCCGTCCAGCCTATAGGCATCGACCCTCACCGCATCGGGCAGGAAGACGCAGGCGGTGAAGCCCTTTTCCGCCGGATGGACGCCAAGCGTCGCGAACGGATCGTCCTCCCGCCCCTCCAGCAGGCGGGCGATCTGTTCCGGGGTCAAGCCCACGCTAGTTCCGGCCTCGCGTCAAACCGGCACCTTCCAGATGTCCGTCGCATATTCCCTGATCGTGCGGTCGGACGAAAACCAGCCCATGCGCGCGACATTGTGGATCGCCTTGCGCGCCCACAGCGTCTGGTCCTGCCATATCCCGTCAACCCTGCGCTGCGCGGCCGAATAGCTGTCGAAATCGGCCGCGACCATGAACCAGTCATGATCGTAGATGCCCTGCACCAGATCCCTGTACCGTCCCGGATCGTCGGGGGAAAAGACGCCGCTCGCGATCGCATCCAGCGCCTGGCCCAGCTCGCGGCTCTGGCCGATCACCTCGCGCGGGTCGTAGCCATGGGCGCGCCGTTCGTTCACCTGGGCGGCGGTGAGGCCGAAGATCACGATATTCTCCTCCCCCACATGGTCGCGCATCTCCACATTGGCGCCGTCGAGCGTGCCGATGGTGAGCGCGCCGTTGACCGCGAACTTCATGTTGCCGGTGCCCGACGCTTCCATGCCAGCGGTCGAAATCTGTTCGGACAGGTCGGCGGCCGGGATCATCATTTCCGCCAGCGACACATTGTAATTGGGCACGAACTGCACCTTCAGCAGGCCCTGCACCGCCGGGTCGTGATTGACCGCCCGCGCCACGTCGCCCGCCAGCTTGATGATCAGCTTGGCATTGTGATAGCTGGGCGCCGCCTTGCCGCCGAACAGCTTGACGCGGGGCACCCAATCCTTTTCCGGATGCGACCTTATCTGGTCGTAGAGCGACACCGCCTCGATGATGTTGAGCAACTGCCGCTTATATTCGTGGATGCGCTTGATCTGGATGTCGAACAGGGCCGAAGGATCGATCCGGGCGTTGACCCGCTGGCGCAGCAGATCGGCCAGAGCGACCTTGTTGGCGCGTTTGACGGCCAGGAATTTTTGCTGGAACGCACTGTCGTCGGCGAAACGATCCAGTTCCCGCAGCGCTTCGGGATCGTCCATGAAGCGGTCCCCGATCGCTTCCCTGATCAACTCGAACAGCCCGTGATTGCACTGCATCAGCCAGCGGCGGAAGGTGACGCCATTGGTCTTGTTGTTGATCCGCGCCGGGTAGAGCCGGTGGAAGTCGGCGAACACCGTTTCCTTCATCAATTCGGTGTGCAGCGCCGACACGCCGTTGACGCTGTGCGATCCGGCAAAGGCCAGATTGCCCATGCGCACCCGCCGCTCTCCCCCCTCGTCGATCAGGGAGATGGTGCCGATGGCCCGGTCGTCGAACTGGCCGGATCGCCGCGCCTCCCCCAACAGGCGGCTGTTCACCGCATAGACGATCTGCATATGCCGGGGCAGCAGCCGTTCGAACAGCGGCACGGGCCAGCTTTCCAGCGCTTCGGGCAGCAGCGTGTGATTGGTGTAGCTGAACGTCCGGCGGGTGATGTCCCACGCCTCGTCAAAATCGACGCCGTGATTGTCGAGGAGTATCCGCATCAACTCCGCCACGGCGACGGCCGGATGGGTGTCGTTGAGCTGGATCGCCGCCTTTTCCGGCAGGGTGCGGATGTCGCCGAAATATTGGATATGCCGCCGGACGACGTCCTGCAGCGACGCGGAGGAGAAGAAATATTCCTGCCGCAGCCGCAATTCCTGCCCCGCGGGCGAACTGTCGGCGGGGTAAAGGACGCGCGTGAGCGCCTCCGCCCGATTGCTCTCCGTCAGCGCGCCCAGATGGTCGCCCGCATTGAAGCGGTCGAGCAGGATCGGGTCGATCGGCTGCGCTTCCCACAGGCGCAGCGTATTGACGCGCTTCCCGCGCCAACCCGCAATGGGGGTGTCATAAGGCGTGGCGATGACGCGCTCGGCCGGCCGCCAGCGCATCTGGTGCGGGCTGGCGTCCTCATTTTCCGACGGGTCGACCCGGCCGCCAAAGCCGATCTCGTAGCTCGCCTCGCGCCGTTCGAATTCCCAGGGATTGCCGTGGGTCAGCCAGGTTTCAGGCAATTCCACCTGCCAGCCGTCCGAAATCTCCTGCCGGAACATGCCGTTCACATAGCGTATGCCATAGCCATAGGCGGGCACGTCCACCGTCGCCATGCTCTCCATGAAGCAGGCCGCCAGCCGCCCCAGGCCGCCATTGCCCAGCGCGGCATCCGGCTCCAGCGCGGCGATGATGTCGATGTCGACGCCCAGCGAACTCAATGCCGCCTGCATGTCGTCCAGCATCTCCATGTTGGACGCCGCGTCGCGCATCAACCGCCCGATCAGGAACTCCAGGCTCAGATAATAGACCCGCCGTCCCTGCTCCTCATAGGTTTTCTCCGTCGAGGCGATCCATGCATCGATCACCCGGTCGCGAATGGCGAGGATCACCGCATGCAGCCAGTCGTGCGGCTTCGCGGCGGTGGCGTTCTTGCCGATCCGGTAGGTCAGCCGCTCTACGATCTCATGGGCAAGGACCTCCGGATCGACCTGCCGGGGAGCGGGCTTCGGGAGGGTGGGTTGGCCTTTCAGGTTCATAAACGTGCCCCTTTTCGCCTTCGAGTCCGGGCGCGATGATGGCACGCCGTCCCGAGGCTCGCCAACAGCAAATTTTGCAGCGCAGCAATTAATCGGCGCGGCTCTCGATGATGGCATGGCGAACACCCTGCCTCAACTCGCGACGGACCGGATGGATGCTTGAGGGAAAATGCTGGGTCATGAAAATGCCGATCAGCCGCTCCACCGGATCGATGAAGAAGAATGTCGAGAACACGCCGCCCCAATAATATTCCTGCGTCCTGAGATCGGTCGCGAAGCCGAGGCCGAAGCCCACGCCCGCATAATCCGCCTCGCTGAACATGGAGGAGGACAGGCTGGCGAGATCGCCCCCGCCCGGCAGATGATTGGCATGCATCGCCGCGACCGTTTCCGGCTTCAGCAGCCGCACGCCGTCCAGTTCGCCGCCGCGCAGCAACATGCGGGCGAAGCGATGATAATCCGCCGTGCAGGAGATGAGGCCCCCGCCCCCCGAACGCAGCTTGAGCGGCCGGCGCCACCCGCTGCGTTCGCCCCGGTCGTAGAGCGACAGCGTGCCGTCCTGCGCCCATTGCCAGGCGTCCGTCATCCGCCCGGCGCGATCCTCCGGCAATTCGAAGAATGTGTCCGGCATGCCCAGCGGATCGAAGATGCGCTCGCGGAAAAATCGCTCCAGGTCGAGGCCGCTCAGCCGCTCCACCACGACGCCCAGCACATCGGTGGACACCGAATAATTCCACCGCTCACCCGGCGAGAATTCCAGCGGCAGCGCGGCCAGCGCGGCGATGAATTCGTCGGAACTGCGTTTCTGCTGGAACTCGTCGAGGCCGAGTTCACGGTAACGCGCGTCGATGGCCGTCTGCCGCTGCAAACCATAAGTGAGGCCCGATGTGTGCCGCAGCAGGTCGATCATCAGCATCGGGCGGCGCATCCGATCCGCCCCATCGGCCCCGACGGCGAGATCGGCGAATTCCGGCAATATCTTCGTCACCGGATCGTCCAGCGCCACCAGCCCCTGCTCCACCAGCATCATGAAGGCGACCGAGGTCACCGGCTTGGTCATGGAGGCGATGCGGTAAAGGGCGTTATCCCCAAGCGGCTCGCCGGTCGCGCGTGCGGCACCGCTGCGGACCGAGACGATGGGTCGTTCGTCACGCGAAAGGAGCCATTGCATATGGGGCAGCTTGCCCGGGACGACATAGCGTTCATGAACGAAGGCGGCCTGCGCCTGCAATTTCCCGGCATCCATGCCGGATGCCCGCGCCGCCTCCACATCCACCTGCCCGATAAGCTGCATCGATCCTCCTGCCGGCCTGCCCGCTGCCCCTAGAGCAATTTCACCATGAGGGAAAATGCTCTTGTCTTTCGATGCCGCATTTTCCGAGCCGCCGACCTCAAACGGTCAATCCGGAAATGCTCCCGATCAGGCATGGCCGGAGGTAAATGGCAATATCCCATGGGCCGCTTGCCCGTTGCAACGCCTTCATCGGCCCATTATGGCAACCGCCTGATCCCACTGGACGCAAGCTCTTCATGGCTACCGGCCTATCCGCCATCTTCCTGAACAACCGGCCCGCCCTGCTGCGGTTCCTGCGCGCGCGCGGCGCGGGCGACGAGTCCGAGGATCTGTTGCAGGACATGTGGATGAAGCTGGAGGAGAAGGATCTGGGGCCGATTGCCGATCCCCTGCCCTATCTCTACCGCATGGCGAACAACCTGATGCTGGACCGCTATCGTTCCGCCACCCGCCGCGAACGGCGCGAGCAGGATTGGGCGGAGGGTGCGGGCGGCGTGATGGCCGACCCGTCGGAGGACATCGCCGTGGACGAACGGCTGATCCTGAACGAACGGCTGGAGGAGGCGCGCGCCGTGCTGCAATCCCTGGGGCCGCGCGTCGAGCTGGTGTTCCGGCGCTTCCGCCTGGAGGGCGTCGGGCAAAGGCTGATCGCGGAGGAACTGGGCGTCAGCCTCACCACCGTGGAGAAGGATCTGCAAAAGGCCTATCGCGCCATGATCGCCCTCAAGCAGAAAATGGATACGGAATGAGGAAGGCGGCGGCGTCTGGCTCAGATGAGGGGCTGACATGAACAGGGCTGAAGCCATGATGAACGAGGAGGCGCTCGGATGGGTCATCCGCACGCGCGATCCCGAATTTGCCGATTGGGAAGCCTTCACCGCATGGCTGGAGGCCGATCCCGTGCATGCGCCCGCCTATGATGCATTGATGGCGGCGGATGCCGATCTGGCAGAGATCGTTCCAACGGAGCCCGTGACCATGGCCGCTCCGGCCAATGATGCGGGCGAGCGCGGCTGGCGCTGGTCCCGATCGCTGATCGGCGGCGGGGCGGTGGCGGCGGCGCTGGTGGCGGCCATATCGGTCGGTATGTGGAACCGCAGCGACATCTACACCGTCACGACCAGGCCCGGCGAAACCCGCACCGTCGCGCTGGACGAGGGCACCCGCGTCGAACTGAACGGCGGCACGACCATGCGCTTCGACCGGCATGACGCGCGCTTCGCGGCGCTCGACAGCGGCGAGGCCGCCTTCACCGTCCGGCATGACGCCGCCAATCCCTTCCGCGTCACCGTGGGCGACGCGCTGTTCGAGGATGCGGGCACCGTCTTCAACATCGTCCGCGCCGGCAATGCGACCCGCATCGGCGTGTCGGAGGGCGAGGTCATCTACAATCCGAAGGCGGAAGCCATCGCCCTGCCCGCCGGCCGCGCGCTGATGGAGGATGAGAACGGCCTGCGCGTCATGGACGTCGCCACCGACGCCGTCGCAAGCTGGCGTCAGGGCCGCCTCACCTATGCGAACGCCCCGGTGACGCAGATCAGCGCCGACATCGCCCGCTCACTGGGCGTCCGGCTCACCGCCACCCCCGGCGCGGGGACGATGCGCTTCACCGGAACGATCCGCCTGCACCGCGACCCGGCGCGCTTCTTTGGCCAGGCAGCGCCGCTGATGGGCCTCAGCGCCGTCAGGCAGGGCGACGGCTGGCTGTTGAGGGAGGGGGATGGCCCGCCACGCTGACGTCCTGTTCGTCACCGCCCTCGCCATGATGGCCGCTTCGCCTGGGCAAGCGGCGGAAAGACAGCAGATCAGCATCGCCCCCGGACGGCTGGGCGAGGCGGTGATAGCGCTCGGCCGCCAGACCGGGGCCAGCATCGGCATGTCGGACCAGTCGCTGGCGGGCGTGGCCACTCCCGCCGTGGAGGGACGCCTGTCGGTGGAAGCCGCGCTCAAGCGGCTGGTCAAGGGCAGCGGCGCCAGCATCCGGCGTATCGACGCGACCACCTGGCGGATCGTCCGGACGCCGGCGGTGGTGCGCGAGCAGCCCCGCGCCCGCATCGCCCAACCCGCTCCGCAAGCCGCGCCCGAACCGGCCGAGATCATCGTCACCGCATCCAAGCGCGACACCCCGCTTCCCCGCTATGCCGGGATGGTCGATGTGGTGGGCGACGACGCCTTCACCGCCGGGGAGGCGGCCGGCGGCACCGCCAGCCTGATCTTCCGCGTGGCGAGCCTCAGCTCCACCCATGCGGGCACGGGCCGCAACAAGCTGTTCATCCGCGCCATCGCGGACTCCGGCGTTGCCGGACCGACCCAGGCGACGACGGGACAATATCTGGGCGACATGCGCCTCAACTACGCCGCGCCGGACCCGGACCTCCGGCTCTACGACATGCAGGGCGTGGAGGTGCTGGAAGGGCCGCAAGGCACGCTATATGGCGCGGGATCGCTGGGCGGCATCGTGCGCATGATCCCCAATGCGCCCAACCTGGTGCGCGCCGGCGGGCAGGTCTCCGCCGGGCTCAGCGCGACGCAGCATGGCGATCCGGGCGGCGACCTGGCCGCGACGATCAACCTGCCGGTCGTGACGGAGAAGATCGCGCTGCGCATCGTCGGCTATGGCGTGCAGGACGGCGGCTATATCGACGATGTCCTGCGCGACAGGCATGACGTCAACCGCATCCGCACCTATGGCGGCCGCGCCGCGCTCCGTTTCGCGCCGGACGAGAACTGGACCATCGACCTCACCGGGGTCTTCCAGCGGATCGAGGGCGACGATGCGCAATATGCCGCGAAGGCGATAGGCGACCTCAAGCGCGCTTCCGCCGTCGCCCAGCCCTATTCGTCCGACTATGCGCTCGCCAATCTGCGGGTGGAGCGGCAATGGGACGATCTGCGCTTCGTCTCCTCCACCGGCTTCGTGCGCAACATATTGACGGAAAGCTATGATGCGACGCCTTATGAGATGGCCGGGGCGGACGCGCCCGCCGCCCTGTTCCGGCAAAGGAACAAGGTCGACATCTTCTCGACCGAAAACCGCATCGTCCGCGACCTGGACAATGGCCTGGGCTGGATATTGGGCGCATCCTATCTGGAAAGCACGTCGGATATTCAGCGTTCGCTGACCTCCTATGGAACGGCCCTGATGCAGCCGCAGGTCATTCCCGGCGTGCCGATGTACGGGCGGGGCATGGCCGCGACCTCGACCGGCGTGCACAACCGCATCCGCGAGGCGACGCTCTTCGGCGAAGCGTCGTTCGAACCCATGCGCGGCCTGATCGCCACGGTGGGCGGCCGACTGACCAACAGCCGCCTGACCGGCGAGGTGCTGGACCCCATCGCCCTCTTGTCCCTTGCCGCCATCGCACGCGCGGAGGCGCAGGCGAACCGGAGCGAGACGATCTTCCTCCCCTCCTTCTCCCTGCTGACCGACGCCTTGCCCGGGACGACCGTCTATGCCCGGTTCCAGCAGGGTTTCCGTCCCGGCGGGCTGGCTGTCGACGACCAGCATATCCAGCGGTTCCGCAACGACCGCGCCTCCACGGTGGAACTGGGCTTCCGCAGGGGCATTCCGGGCATCGATCCGGTCGCGGTCACGGGCAATGTCGCCTATACCAGATGGCGGGACATCCAGGCCGACGTCACCGACCGGATCGGCATTCCCACCACCGCCAATATCGGGGACGGGCGCATCTATACGGTGGAGGGGCGCGTCGCCGTCCGCCCCGCGTCGCGGCTGACGCTGGACGGCAGCATCATCTACAATGACAGCCGCCTCAGCCGCCCGGCGCAATTCCTGCGCTTGCTCTCCTATGAGGGGCAGTCCTTGAGCCTGCCCAATGTCGCCAATTGGGGCGGCCGCGTCGGCTTCGACTATCGCGCGCCGATGGGAGGGGACATGCGGCTCCAACTCAGCGGATCGGCCCGCTATGTCGGCAAGTCGCGCCTGGGCGTGGGGCCGATATTGGGCCGGGAACAGGGCGACTATGTGGACACGGCGCTCAGCGCGGCGCTGACCCATGGGACGGTGCAATGGTCGCTCTCCCTCACCAACCTGCTCGACAGCAGCGGCAACCGCTTCTCGCTGGGCACGCCCTTCGACCTTAGCGGGGATTATGTGACGCCGCTGCGTCCGCGCACTGTCCGGCTTGGCCTGGATTTCGCCTTCTGATCCTGCATCGCATTATTTTTAACTGACGGGACAGGCGTTCCCGCGCCGTCTTCGCCGCATGCGCGCTCATCGGAAAGAGGCGCGGCACGCAGAGGAGACATCATGCGCAATCTACTGGCCTGCACGGCCATCGCTCCCGTTCTGGCCGCCCTGACGGTGGCCGATGCGGCGGCGGAAACCACCATCGGTTCTTCCACCACCACCGCCGTCCGCACCTCCACCGTCGCCAATGGCGCCGCGGATGACGTCACGGTCAGTTCCGCTGGATCGATCACGCTGACCGGCGGCACCGCCATCACCCAGGACAGCAACAACAAGGTCAGCAATGCCGGCACGCTCAAGATTTCCGGCGCGGACGGCGCGACCGGCATTCGCGCGGCGGCGGGCACCAGCGGCAACATCACCCATAGCGGCACGATCACGCTGGACGAGGACTATACCCCCACCGACGACGACAAGGACGGCGACCTGGACGGCCCCTTCGCCAAGGGTTCGAACCGCAATGGCATCTGGGTCCAGCCGGGCGCGGCGCATATGGGCAATATCGACAGCAGCGGCACCATCACCATCGAAGGCAATCAGTCCGCCGGCATCCGCATCGACGCGTCGCTGACCGGCAATCTGTCGACCAGCGGCTCCACCAGCGTAGTGGGCGACAATGGCTATGGCGTGCTGGCCAATGCGGTCACCGGCAATGTCACCATCCGCGGAACGACAGCCGTCACGGGCGCCAACAGCACCGGCCTTGCCCTGCAAGGGGACGTGACCGGAGCGGTCAAGATCCAGGGCACGATCACCAGCACCGGTTATCGTTATACTTCGCGTCCGAGCGACGCTTCCAAGCTGGATGCGGACGATCTGCTCCAGGGCGGATCGGCCGTGACGATCGCCGGCAATGTCACGGGCGGCGTCATCTTCGACATTCCACCGACGCTGGACAGCACCAAGCCGGATGTCGACAATGACGGGCTGACCGACGCCAGCGAAGGGTCCGCCGCGATCATCACCTATGGCTCCGCCGCTGCCGTGCGGATCGGTTCGGCCACGGCGGCCACGACCATCGGTCCGGTGGCTGCGGACAGTTCGGGCTATGGCCTGATCGTCAAGGGATCGATTGCCGGATATGGCGTCTATGACGGCGTCAGCGCCAGCGGCCTCGCCATTGGCGGGCTGGGCGGCAATGTCACCCTGACCAAGGGCCTGCTGGTGTCGGGATCGGTCGGCGCCACATCCTATGACAGTAATGCGACGGCCATTCGTTTGGGCAGCGGCGCCACGGCCGACACCCTCCAGATCGGCGGGGCGGTGAGCGCGACCGGCTCCAGCATCGCCGGCACGTCGGCACGCGCGCTGGTGATCGACGCAGGCGCGACGGGCCGCGCCATCGTGAACAGCGGCGCCATTTCCGCCACGGCGCTCAGCAGCAAGGATGGCGCTGCCATCGCCATCCTCGATTCTTCCGGCACGGTGTCGTCCCTGTCCAACACCGGCACCATCTCTGCGACTGGAGGCAAGAGCGGATCGAACGTCGCCATCGATATGACCGCCAATGGCAACGGCGTCGCCCTGACCCAGTCGCTTGCCTCCGCCACGGCAAGCGCGCCGAAGATCACGGGCGACGTGCGGCTGGGATCGGGCAATGACGTCGTGACGATCTCCGCCGGCAGCATTGCGGGCAATGTCGACCTGGGCGGCGGCAGCAACCGCCTGGCGCTGTCCGGCTCCTCCACCCTGACGGGTAATGTGGCGCTGGGCGGGAACGGTTCCAGCCTTGGCCTGGCGGAAAGCGCGCAGATCAATGGCGGCGTGGATTTCGGCGGCGGCGCCTCGACGCTGACCCTTTCCGGCACCGCCACTCTCAACGGCGCGATCAGCAATGCCGGCAATACCGCCGTCGTGATGAATGGCGGCACCCTCAACGCCGGCAACAAGGGCACGGTCGCGCTCGCCTCGCTGTCAGTGGGCGGGTCCTCCGTCATCGGCGTGACGGTCGACACGGCCAATGGCACCAACACGCTCTACAATGTCGCGGGGGCCGCAAGCTTCGCCAGCGGATCGCAGGTCAAGGCGACCCTGACCAGCGTGGCCGGTTCGGAGGGCGATTATGTCATCGTCCGCGCCGGATCGTTGAGCGGCACGCCCGCCCTCTCCAGCACGACGCTGATCCCCTATATGTTCAAGGGCGCCATCGCCAGCAACGCCGCGACGGGGGAAGTGACGCTGTCGATCGCGGCCAAGACCGTATCCGAACTCGGCCTTACCGGGTCGCAGGCGCGAGCCTATGACGCGATCTTCAACGCGCTGGACAAGGACAGCGCCGTTGCGGGCAGCTATCTTGCCATCACCGACGGCGACACGCTGAAGGCCAATCTGCAACAGATGCTGCCCGACCATGCCGGCGGCACGTTCGAGGCGGTGACCGCCGGTTCGCGCGCGACCGCCCGCATCCTTGGCGATCCGGGCGGCATCTACCGCACGGCTGACGGGCGTCTGGGCTTCTGGCTGCAACAGGTGGCGTTCGGCAGTTCCAAGAGCGTGGGCGACACCGCATCCTACGACATCAACGGCTGGGGGGCGAGCTTCGGCGCCGAATATCTGACTGGGATCGGCGCCCTGGGCGCATCCTTCGCCTATATCCATGGCAGCGACTCTTCGGGCAGCACCGACAATGCGGTGGATTCCGACCAGTTCGAACTGGCGGCGCACTGGCGGGGCGATTTCGGCCCGCTCCAGACCTATGCCCGCTTGTCGGCGGCCCATGTGGATTTCCGGGGCAGCCGCCATTTCGAATCCGGCGATGTCGTGCGCACGGCGGATGGCGACTGGTCGGGCAAGCTTTACTCCGCAACGGCGGGTGGCTCCTATGAGATGCGCTTCAACCGCTTCACCCTGCGTCCGGCGGCAAGCATCGATTATTACCGCCTGAAGGAAGACGGCTATGGCGAGACGGGCGGCGGCGCTGCCTTTGACCTGATCGTCGACGGCCGCACCAGCGACGAATTGACCGCCAGCGGCAATGTCACCGTCGGTTACGATTTCGGCAGCCTCAATCGGGAGGATGGCTGGATGCGGTTCGAGCTGGAGGGTGGACGGCGCCAGATCATCGGCGGATCACTGGGCGACACCACCGCCCATTTCGCCGGTGGCGAGGACTTCACCCTGGTCTCGGACAAGCGCACCAGCGGGTGGACCGGCCGCGCCCGGCTGATCGGCGGCACCGAAACTTTCCGCGTCGGCGGCGAATTCGGGGCGGAGGAACAACAAAATCATGTCGCCCTCTCCCTCCGGGCGACGGTTAACTTCATCCTGTGACGTCCTAGCAGTGAATTGGCGGGCCACACCCCACAGACCCTCCCGGCCCGCCGATCCGCCATGACATGAGCCGGTTCCCAACGGTGTCATGGCTGTAAAGGAAGGGGCGCTGCCTTCCCCCGGCAGCGCCCCTTTTCGCTATCCCCCGTCAGCGCCGCGCAAGAGCGGGAGGGGTTTCGAGGCGGGCCGAGGACCATATCTGTCGAAAGGCTGGAACGTCCCGATCGAAATAGAGAATGGCCGGCGCATCGAACGTCACCAGGTACAGCCTGCCCTTGACGATGGCGCCCACCGCTTCGCCGCTGCGCGACACATCCTCCATCTGCTTTCGGAAACTGTAGGAAAAGCGCACGCCCTTTTCGCCCAGAAATGTCGCAGGCTCGATGGCGGTCATCGAAAAGAGCGTCGTCCCAAGCGCGATGCGATAACTATTTTCCAGCAGCGCAGGAATATCGGTCAGCAACATGGTCGAGGAAAAGCGCGGCAGCGGCCTGGTCTTCCTGCTCACCTCCCGAAACAAGGTCCGCCCGGTTTCGATACTGTAGAAATTGACGCCGTTCAGATCGTCACCGTCCAGCGTCCATGTCTCCGAATTGCGGCCCGGACGGGCGGACAGGCGGTTCCACTCCCGGTCCGGCGTGACGGTCAGGGTCGATTTGGCCACGGCAACGGACGTCCCCGCCGGCATCAGGGCATTGCCGGCCATCAGCGGCTGCGCCGCCAGAACCGTGCAGATCACGGCCAGAAAAGATGAAATTCGTTTCGCCATGAGAAATCCTATTCGCCGGTCATCGTCTGGAGCATGGGAATATCGGCCGCCTGGGGACGCAGCCGGATGTAATTCTTGAGCGCATCCGCGCCTTCGGTCCGCTGACGGTTGCGCATCAGGCACAGACCCAATCCGCGCCAGCCCTCCGCCAGGCCGGGGTCCGCCGCGAGCGCCGATCGGTAGAAATCGGCCGCCGCCGCCAGATCGCGCGGATTGCCGCGCTGGCGGTACAGTTCGGCCCGCGCGAACAGCAGGGGCGCGGTCCAATGCTCCCCCGCCAGCGACGACAACAGATATTCCGTACCGCCGAAATCGTTGAGCTTCATCTGGTCGGACAGAAAATCCGGCAGCCATTTGGCAAGCGCCGCCGAATAGCTTTCCGCGCCCTCCGGCTTGGCCGCGACATCGGCGGACAGCGCCGCGAGATAGGTCGCGCGATCGAGATTGGTCGGATGGGTGGAGAAGAAGGCGACACGATCATAGCGTTGGCTGCGCTGTTTGCGCCCCAGCGCGGTCGCATCCGCCTCATCCATGAGCCGCTGCCAGACATGCGCCGCCGCCTGCGCCGAATAAGGGGACTGGATCGCATATTTGAGCGAGAGCAGGTCGGCCTGTTTTTCCTGATCGCGGTTGAACTGGAAGAATGAGCCGACCGCCGCCTGCTGCACGGTCGCGCCATATTGACCCAGAAAGGCCGCCCAGGCGGCGATGTCGGTCGCTGAACGTTGCCTCCGGAAGCCTGAAAGGCTGTGTCGCAGCTCGAAATGAGCGAACTCATGGCCAAGTACCGCCGCCAGTTCCGCCTCGCTTCGAACCCGCAGCAGGAGCCCGCTCCAGACCTGCATCGTGCCGTTGGGGGCCATATTGGCGTTGAAGGATGCGACCCGGACCAGATAGATGCGCACGCCCCGACATCGGTCCTGACCCACAGCCCGGCACAGGACGCCAGCCACATAGGCCTGCAGGGCCGGATCGTCGATGAGGAATTTGGAGTCGCGCAGTTCCCGCTCATCCTCATCGGCCAGCATCCACAGGCCACGCTCGTCCGTCCCTTGCGGCTGATAGGCCTGGCCGTAGGGCGGGAGATCGGCGGGCCCGCGGGCCGCCGCCGCCGCCACCGGCAGAGTCAAGGCCAGCAGCGCCATTGCCCTCAGCAACGCGCCCGTCATTGGGCGGCAGCGGCAAGGCTGGGGGTGCTGCCGGGGAAATCCTCCAGCAACTGCGTTACGCGGCGGCGGGCGCCCTCCATGGTCCGGACATCGCCGCCCATCTGCAGGTCCGCATTGAGCCAGAGCAGGTCCCCGCTCGCAAGGTCCACCAGACCTGCAAAGCCCTTATGCTGGCCGGAGGTGATGCCGACGCCGCCCATGGCCGCGAACAGCTGGAAAATCTTCCGTCCGGTCGATCCGAACTGGTCCTCCGTAAAGATGAACAGCCCATAGCGCGCGCCCGAGCGGGCGGCGAGCGCGGATACGCCGGGCCCCAGCGTCCAGTCGAACGCCGCGCCTTCGCGCTTCTTCGTTGGCAATCGATTGCCGGGGAAGAACTGAAATTCGATCACCGATTGCGCGACGATGCCGAAGAGCGACTGATATTCGGCCAAGCTTTCGGCCTGCTGTCCCACAGGATCGGCCGAACCGACAATCTCATTGCCCAGACGCTGCTGCGCTTCCGCCAGGGCCAGATCCAGATTGTCCCGCGCCTGTTGCGTCCAGTCGGCATTGGGTTCGAACATGCCCGCGGTCGACTGGCTCCCAACGGTCACCCTGGGCCTGAACAACAGGATTTTGGTCGAATTCGGATCGAGCAGGAAGCCCTGCCGTACGGCGGACTTTTCCTGCGCCATGACGGCCGGCGACAGGCAGCCGAGCAAAAGGCACAAAATGGCGTGGCCGAACGCAAATCGCATGAATGTTCCCCCTGCACACAGCCAAGTCCCCCGACTCATGGCGGCTGTTGCTCAAGGGCTTAGCAAAGAGAACATCTTAGGTACAGATCGAACGATGTCTGCTGGAACAGACATCGTTCATAATGGACCAATCAGGCCAGCGCCTTCCTGATCAACTCATTCACCACCTGCGGATTGGCCTTGCCCTGCATGGCCTTCATCGTCTGACCGACGAAGAAGCCGAACAGCGCCTCCTTGCCCGCCTTATACTGTTCGACCTTGTCCGCATTGTCGGCCAGCACCTTGGCGACCGCGGCCTCGATGGCGCCGGTGTCGCTGGTCTGCTTCAGCCCCTTTTCCTCAACGATCCTGGGCGCGCTGTCGCCGGTTTCGAGCATGATCTCGAACACCTGCTTGGCGATGGTGCCGCTGATCGTGCCGTCGGCAATGAGGGCCAGCAGTTCCGCGCCCTCTTCGGGGCTGACGGGGCTTTCCTCCAGCGTCTTGCCCAGGCGGTTGAGCGCGCCGTAAAGCTCCGACAGCAGCCAGTTGGCGGACGCCTTTGCGACTTCGCCCTCGCTCTTCTTCTGGATGCGCGCGCCTTCGGCCAGCAGCGCCTCGAACCAGCGCGCCGTGTCGGCGTCGGCAGTCAGCGTCGCGGCATTATAGGCGGAAAGGCCAAGCGCCTGCTCATAGCGCTGGCGCTTGGCGTCAGGCAATTCAGGCAGCGACTGGCGGCATTCCTCCAGGAAGGCGTCGTCCAGTTCCAGCGGCAGCAGGTCGGGATCGGGGAAATAGCGATAGTCATGCGCGTCTTCCTTCGACCGCATGGAGCGCGTTTCATTCTTGTCCGGGTCGTAGAGCCGGGTTTCCTGCACCACCTTGCCGCCGGCCTCCAGCACGTCCACCTGACGGCTGGCCTCATGTTCCACCACGGCCATGACGAAGCGGACGGAATTGACATTCTTCGTTTCGGTGCGAGTGCCGAACGGCTCGCCCGGCTTGCGGACCGAGACGTTGACGTCCGCGCGCATCGAGCCCTGATCCATATTGCCGTCGCAGGACCCCACATAGCGCAGGATCGTCCGCAGCTTCGACAGATAGGCGCCAGCCTCCGCAGGCGAGCGCATGTCCGGCTTCGACACGATTTCCATCAGCGCCACGCCCGAACGGTTCAGGTCGACATAGGACCGCGTCGGATGCTGGTCGTGCATCAGCTTGCCTGCGTCCTGCTCGACATGGATGCGCTCGATGCCGATCGTCTTGACCTGCGCATCGGGGTTCTTCTCGTCCAGGCTGATCTCGATCGCGCCCTCGCCCACCAGCGGATGGTAGAGCTGGCTGATCTGGTAGCCCTGCGGCAGGTCCGCGTAGAAATAGTTCTTCCGGTCGAAACGCGACCATTTGTTGATCTGCGCCTTGATCGCCATGCCGGTGCGCACCGCCTGGCGGATGCACTCGCGGTTGGGCACGGGCAGCATGCCGGGCATGGCCGCGTCGACCAGGCTCACCTGCGTGTTCGGCTCCGCGCCGAAAGCGGTGGCCGCGCCGGAAAAGAGCTTCGCCTGGCTCGTCACCTGCGCATGGACTTCCAGGCCGATCACGACCTCCCACTCGCCGGTTGCGCCCTGGATGCGATATTCACTCATGTTTCTTTTTCCGTTCGGGCTGAGCCTGTCGAAGCCCAGTCCTTTCTTGAAGAGAAGTGAGGCCCTTCGACATTGCAAGGAGACAAGCGGCTCCTTTCAACAGGGCGAACGGTGTTTGCTTTACCACCATTTCTCCGGCCGCGCCGCAAAGCCCGCGCGTTCCTCGATCGCGAGGCCCGCGTTCAGCACGGTCTGCTCGTCCAGCGCCTTGCCGATGATCTGGAGACCCAGCGGCAGACCTTGCGCGTCCAGCCCGCCCGGCACCGCTATCGCCGGCAGTCCCGCCAGCGAAGCCGGCACGGTGAAGACGTCGTTCAGATACATGGCCAGCGGATCGGCCTGCTTCTCGCCCAGCGCGAAGGAGGCGCTCGGCGCGGTCGGCGTCAGCAGCAGGTCGCATTTCTCGAAGGCCTGGTCGAAATCGCGGGCGATCAGCGCCCGAACCTTCTGCGCCTGCGTATAATAGGCGTCGTAGAAGCCCGCCGACAGCACATAGGTGCCGATCATGATGCGGCGCTTGACCTCCGGCCCGAAACCGGCGGCGCGGGTCGCGGCATACATATCCTGGAGGCCCGCCCCATCGGGCAGGTCGCGCTGGCCGTAACGCACGCCGTCATAGCGGGCGAGGTTCGATGACGCCTCCGCCGGCGCGATGATATAATAGGTCGGCAGCGCGTACTTCGTATGCGGCAGCGACACTTCGACAACCTCGGCGCCCGCATCCTTCAGCCATTCGATGCCGCGGTCCCACAGCGCCGCAATTTCGGCGTTCAGGCCATCGGGGCGATACTCCCTGGGAATGCCGACCTTCTTGCCCCGAAGGTCGCTCGACAGGCTGGCTTCCCACTGCGGCACGGCCAGATCGAGCGACGTCGAATCCTTGGGATCGAAGCCCGCCATGCTTTCCAGCAGGATCGCATTGTCGCGCACCGTCCGCGCCATCGGCCCGGCCTGATCCAGCGAAGAAGCGAAGGCGACGATGCCCCAGCGGGAGCAGCGGCCATAGGTCGGCTTGATGCCGGAAATGCCGGTGAAGGCAGCAGGCTGGCGGATCGAGCCGCCCGTATCGGTGCCGGTCGCCGCCGGGCAGAGCCGCGCCGAAATCGCCGCCGAAGAACCGCCCGAGGAACCGCCGGGCGCCAGCGCGGCATTGTCGCCGCCGCCCCGCCGCCAGGGCGAGATCACATTGCCGTAATAGCTGGTCTCGTTCGAAGAGCCCATGGCGAACTGGTCGAGGTTGAGCTTGCCCAGCATGCCCGCGCCCGCGTCCCACAGCTTCTTCGAAACCGTGGATTCATAGGTGGGCTTGAAGCCTTCGAGCATGTGGCTCGCGGCGGTCGTCTGCACGCCTTCGGTGCAGAACAGATCCTTCATGCCGATCGGCACGCCCGAAAGCGGCTTCAACGCCTCGCCCGCAGCCCTCGCCCTGTCGGCGGCGTCGGCGGCTTCCAGCGCCTTTTCCGGCGTTTCCACGATGAAGGCGTTCAGCGCCTTGGCGGCGGCGACATTGGCATTGAACGCCGCCGCCACTTCGCGCGCCGAAAAGTCGCCCGCGCGGAAGCCGTCGCGGATTTCCGCGACCGTCAGATCAGTAAGGTTGGTCATACCCAAATTTCCGTTCGCCCTGAGCCTGTCGAAGGGCCGCACTTCTCTTCAAGAAAGGACTGGGCTTCGACAAGCTCAGCCCGAACGGGTGAAAGATTCCCACTCATTCGATAACTTTGGGAACCGCGAAGAAGCCATGTTCGGCCTGCGGCGCATTGGCCAGCACCTTGTCGCGAACATTGCCGTCGGTGACGACATCGTCGCGCAGGCGCAGATGATTGGGGATGACAGCGGTCATCGGCTCCACGCCGGTCACGTCCACCTCGCCCAATTGCTCCACCCAGCCCAGGATGTTGTTGAGTTCGGGCACCATCGCCTCCGCTTCGGCGTCGGTCACCGAAATGCGCGAAAGGCTGGCGATCTTTTTCACGGTCTGAAGGTCTATCGACATGGCCCCGCCGCTACCACCCGGCCACGCCCGCTTCAAGTCCCGATCCTCCGAGACCTTGCGCACGCTCGCGGCTTACGCCAGACAGAAACAGTCCATCACTAGGGAGAGCAATCCTTGGCCCGCAAGTTCCTCTATGTCGTAACCGGCCTGATCGTGCTGGTGATCGCGGCATTGCTGGCCTATCGCATCTGGGGGATGCAGATGATCCGCGCGGTCATGGTCCCTCGGGAAGCCTTCGCGCAAATCGAACCGCTCCCCGCCAACGCCTATGACGATCCGAAGATGTGGATCGCCCGGCCCGACATCGTGAAGGACAACCCCGCCCTGTGGACTCCCGAAGGCGTGAAGGACGCGCCGTCGGCGGAAAAGGCGACGGTCTTCTTCATTCACCCGACCTCCTACATCACCACGCTGGGCGACGCGCATTGGAACATGCGGCTGGATGACCAGGAATCCCTCGCCACCGCGCGGCGCTTCGTGCAGAATCAGGCGAGCGCCTTCAACGCGGCGGGTTCCGTCTGGGCGCCTCGCTACCGCCAGGCCAATTACGGGGCGTTCCTGACCGACAAGCCGGCTGGCGAGCAATCCCTCGCCGCAGCCTATCGCGATGTTGCGCAAGCCTTTGCCGCATTCCTGAAAGCCAATCCCGAAGGTCCGCTGATCCTCGCGGCCCATAGCCAGGGGTCGCTCCATCTGCTCAAACTGTTGCGGGAGCAGGTCGCCGGCAAGCCGGTCGCCGACCGCATCGCCGCCGTCTATGCCGTGGGCTGGCCGATTTCGGTAGAGGCCGACCTGCCCGCGCTTGGACTTCCCGCCTGCGCGCGGCGGCAGCAGTCGCATTGCATCGTGAGCTGGCAAAGCTATGCCGAACCGGCCGATCCGTCAGCGGTGATCGAAAATTTCGAACGCAAGCCGAGCTTCACCGGCAGGCCGCACAAGGGCACGCACATGCTCTGCACCAATCCCATCACCGGCGCCTTCAACGGGGCCGCGCCCGCCAGCGCCAATCGCGGCACGCTGGACGCGCGGGATGCCGACAAGCCGACCCGGCTGGTTCCCGGCATCGTCCCCGCCCGCTGCGACACCAGCGGCGTGCTGATGATCGGCGAGCCGGTGGACATGGGGCCCTTCACCTTGCCGGGCAATAATTATCACGTCTATGACTATGCGCTGTTCTGGGCCGATGTGCGCGAGGATGCGAAACAGCGGCTGGCCGCCTTTCTGAAGAAATAGACATGTCCATTCTTACCGCCGACCGCGCGGTTTTCCGCGAAGCCCTGCCCCATGGCGGCCGCCTGATCGGGCTGGACGTGGGCACCAAGACGATCGGCCTTGCGCTGTGCGATGCGGGATGGTCGATCGCCAGCCCGGCCCATACCGTCAGCCGCGGCAAGTTCACCAAGGACAAGGTCGCGCTGGCGGCGTTCATGGAACAGCAATTGGTGAAGGGCGTGGTGATCGGCCTGCCGCTCAACCTGGACGGCAGCGAATCCCCGCGCAGCCAGGCAAGCCGCGCCTTCGCCCGGAACATCGCCGACCTCGGCCTGCCGATCCTGCTGTGGGACGAGCGCTGGTCGACGCAGGCGGTGACGCGGACGCTGCTGGAGGCGGATGCCAGCCGCGCGCGGCGAGGTGAACTGGTGGACAAGCTCGCCGCGAGTTACATCCTGCAGGGCGCGATCGACGGGCTGATGGCCGGCTTCTGAGGTCCCCCTACTCCTCAAAGGCGGAGATGATCGGGCAAGGGCCTTCCTGCGAGGCATGGCATGCGCTGGCAAGTCGCCGCAGGCTGTCCCGTGCAGTCTCCAGCTCCGCGATCTTCAGGTCCAGCGCCGCCAGCCGCTCCGCCGCCAGTTCACGCGCCCGCGCGCGGTCCTGTCCCGCATCCAGCCGCAGCAACTCCCCGATCTGGTCCAGCGTGAATCCGGCCGCCTGCGCCGAACGGATGAACCTCAGACGCCGTGCATCCTCCTCGCCATAGCGCCGCACGCCGCCCGCAAGACCGGCGCCTTCCGGCCGGTCGGGCGTATCCAGCAGGCCGCGCCGCTGATAGAAGCGTATGGTCTCGACGCCGACGCCGCCCGCGCGCGCCAGACCGGAAATCGTCATCGTCATGCTTGACTCCGGACCGTGGTACGGACCCCATATGGGGTGCGAAGCGAACCTCTCAAGAGAAAGCGATGCGATGACCACAGTGGCCGCCTCCACCCCAGTTCCCGGCAAAGCCGTCCTTTACCGCATGGTGATGCCTGGCCACATCTGCCCCTTCGGACTCAAGGCCAGATGGCTGCTGAAGCGCAAGGGTTATGAGGTCGAGGATCACTGGCTTACCAGCCGCGACGAAACCGACGCCTTCAAGGCCGCGCACAATGTCGGAACGACGCCGCAGATCTTCATCGACGGGCAAAGGATCGGCGGCCATGACGATCTTCGCCGCCTTTTCGGCCTGACGGTCGCCGATCCGCAGGCGAAAAGCTACAGGCCGGTCCTTGCCGTCTTCGCGGTCGCGGCCCTGCTTGCCTTGGCGACCAACTGGCTGACGGAGATGCCGCTCATCGGCATCATGACGGCGGAGCGCTTCATCGCGATCTCCATGATGCTGCTCGCCATGCTGAAATTGCAGGATGTGGACCGCTTTGCGACCATGTTCCTGAACTACGACCTGCTCGCCCGCCGTCTTGTCCCCTATGGATATGTCTATCCCTTCCTTGAACTCGGTGCAGGCGTGCTGATGCTGGCGGGTGCGCTCGAATGGCTGTCGATCCCCGTGGCGCTCTTCATCGGCGGGATCGGTGCGGTTTCGGTTTTCAAGGCCGTCTATCTCGAAAAGCGCGAACTCAAATGCGCCTGCGTCGGCGGCAGCGGCAACGTGCCGCTCGGTTTCGTCTCCCTGACGGAGAATGTCATGATGGTCGCCATGGCGCTGTGGATGCTGGCCGCGCATTGACCGAATCGGCTGGAGCGCGCCGCGTCAGGTCGGACGCCGGTCGCGCGCTCCAGATTTCTGATGCCGCATCCTTTCAGGCAGAAACCGGTTCCCACCCTTCGACAGATGCAGGACAGGCTTTTCCGCACGATGCTCTAGGCAGTAGTGACATTTTAGGGATTCACGACGGTTTGGATTTGTGATTCAAGGCTGGCTTTTGGAGGCTGGCGTGGAAGGCGAAGTGCTGCGGGATGATCAGTGGGAGCGGCTGCGGGAGTT